>NZ_CP012398.1:0-2120000 GCF_001271345.1 Chelatococcus sp. CO-6
ACCCTAAGATATTGATTTTTATGGGAATTTAGGTGGCGCGCCCAAGGGGACTCGAACCCCTGTTTTCGCCGTGAAAGGGCTGCGTGCAAGTTGCAAAAACGCATTTTCGCCTTATAAATCAACAATCTGCCATAACTGAAACGCGCAAAACGCGACAATCAATGGCCAGTATCACAAGCCAAACTTCGCCAGGATCCGGTCGCCGATCTGGATGATTCCCAGCGACAGCGCGACCGCGATTCCGAACCAGCCCCACGCAGCCCCAATGTCGGTCCACTCGAACGCGCCGACCGCTGCGGCGGTCGTCTCAAGCAGCTTCTCGGCCTTCTCCATTTCGCTTCCCCTTCTTCTTCTCGATCGACTTCGCGAGGTACTCGGCCGAGTGGTGGCCGTAGACCCGTTCGACAGTCGGCACCGTGTCGCCGAGCAGGCGCGCCACGTCGTAGATCGACACCCCGTCCATGAGGAGATGCGTCGCGCGGGTGTGACGCAGAATGTGCGGGCTCGCCTTGATGCCGAGGCTCGCGCACAGCTTCACGAAAGGGCGATAGAGCGAAGTCGGGGTGCCGAGCACCCAATCGGTCGCCCTCTTCTCTGCGACGTGCTCCTGGTGCAGACGCTCCAGTGTCGGCCGTAGCTCTGCATCAATAGGCACGATGGGGCGCCGCTTCTTGGTCTTCCGCTCGCCCACCTTGGCCAGATGGATCTTGCCCTCGGCGAGCCTCACCTGCGACCATTGGAGCGTCTCGACGGCGCGCTTGCGGCTGGCCGTGTAGTAGGCGATCTCGATGAAGTCGGCGAGCCGACCAGTGGCTGCGGCGCGCAGCATCGCCAGCTCCGCATGCGTCAGCCACGGGGCCTCCCGCTCTCCTCTGTGTCGCGACGATCGGACGGGTATTCGAATTGCGGGAGCTGGTCGACGGTGATGCCGGTAAGCCGCTTCCATTTGATGGCGTGCTCGACCGCCGCATGCAGAGTTACCAGCTCGCGCCGAATGGTGCTGTCGCTGCCCTTCTTGTTCTTGCGCCGCTTGCCGCCGCCGATCGTCCCTGCCCGGCGGCCGCCGTGTAGGCCCGGCACTTCGGGATGTCGATGTCCGTCACGAGGTCTTCCTTGAAGAAGGCCTTGAGGTGACGGATGGCATTCTCCTGGCGGGTCGGGTCGGCGACGTTCGGCCGCCCCCGGTCGTCCAGCGCGTTGACGTGCTCGCGCCAATAGTCGTCGAGTGCCTGCTTGATCGTCAGGCCAGCATTTCCTCGACGCTCGGCAGCGGGGCGCAGGACGTCTTGCCCTTCCGCGAGGAAGGCAGCGAAGCGAGTTTGCGCTTCGTCCGGGTCGCGCGTGCGAAGGCTGAGGCGCTCAACTGACGTCCGCTTCCGGCCGGCAGCATCGACGCTGCTGACGCTCCAGAGGACGTAGTAGACACCGCCCCTGGTGTCGACCCAGGGGAGATCCCGTTTCGCTCTAGACATTTGGATTTCAGCTCCTCAACGGTCTCGGGCGAGTATCGAGCGTGGCCGCCGAGGGTGATGGAATCCGGCACGAGGGCACCCCTGCGGACCCACGACTGCACCGTGCGAGTGTCAACCCCGAGCGCGGCGGCGACGTCCTTACTTGTCAGTAGGCTCATCCGACTCTTTCACCTTTCGAATGATCTCCAGCGCCGTCTCCCACGGCACCGTGCTGTTGACGCGCAACCAAACGCGACCGTCGCCGAGATCTTGCATCGACACCGGCGAGGCTTTGGTGTTGACCGACGCGACGCCGCGGGCCGGGATAAGATCGGCCGGGTTGACACCGAGCGTCTTCGCCAGCGCGTGCAGATGCTCGGTGCGCGGCAGGGTCACTGCGCGCTCGTAGGCTGAGATGTTGCTGCGGTTGAAGTCGGTTCCCGCCGTCATGTGCTTGGACGCATGACGGGCAAGCTCCGACTGGTTCCATCCCTTGGCGCTGCGAAGCGCCTGGAGGCGCCGAGCGAACTCCTTACGCGCATCCAGGGACGATACCCCCTCGGACGGTTCACTCGTCGGGGGCGGGTTTATGTAGTGTTTGGCCATCCTCTCCTCGTGCGGAAATGTCAAAAATCGCGTTTTCGCGACAAACGCGAATATAGACATTAACGCGCACGGGCACAACTGAGCCGCTCAACCGAAGGGGCCGAGCCTCGCAAGTTCGGCCAGCGCCATCTCCGCCTTCTTCGGATCGAGGTAAGCGCCTGATCCCAAATCCTTTTGCAGATACGCGTTGCGCAGGAAGAAGCCGAGGTTCTCCTGCGGCGCGGGCGTCGATTCGGGCGCGTATCCGCTTGCGGATGTCGGGAATTGAGAATTATGTGCGAAAACTGCAACAGGAGCGCTACCCGGAATCTCGCGGCGGGAGCCTATCGGCTCGACATGCCACGGCTCATGAGCCATCGGGAAGTGCAGGCCGAAGCGATTGGCGTTCTGGTGGACCCACTGCCGAACCTCGTCGTAGATCGGCGTCCCCTTCTGGCCGTAGCCGAGGTCGACCGCCATGCCGAAGTTGTGCCGGCTGCGGCCGGGCGGTGCGACCCACTTCCGCGCCGCCTGCTCCGAGCCGTACTTGGCGAGCGCCTGGTCAAAGAGCTGCGCCTGGCGCTCGGGGCTTCGATAGCCGCTGTTGATGCGGAGGTTCTGCCGGACAATGTCCGGCGCCTCGGCGAGCAATCCCGTGAGGCCGCGCATCAGCGCCTCTTGCAGCCGGAGGTGGCTGACGTCCTGCCCAGGAGCGAGGAAGTTGGCGAGGTCGATGTTGGCCACGGTCTACCTCCTCACCGGCACGCGTCGAGCTTCTGGTAGTGGCGGTCGAGATCGATCACCCACGCCGCCGCGCTCGGATCCGTGCGGCCAGCGCTCTCCAGAGCGTCGACCACCGCGGAGGGCGGGCCGGCAAGCGGCGGGCACTCAACGCTTCGACCTGTCGCGCAGGCGGCCAAGGGAAGCGTCAAAATCAACACGCTCGCGATCAACCTCATCCCACTTCTCCCGCATCGCATCCGTCTTCTCGCGCTGCGCGAGGCGCTCCTTGTAGGCGCCGGCCCGACGCGCCTCGACCACAATGGTGACGAGCAGCGCGACAGCGATTCCGATCCAGATGGCGAAGTCCTTCGCCTTGCCCCACAACCACGCCAGCGCCGCCGTCATGCCGCCCTCACCCGCTTCCTGATGAAGAACCAGAGCCCGACGCCGAAGCTCGCAACGATGACGACCGCAAGCGCCCACTGCACCGGCCCGCTGCCGGCGAAGAGCGCGCCAAGGGTCGACAGGATGCCGGCGCCCCACGACACCGTCTCCTTGTCCACGACCGGCGGCTTGTCGGGCTGCGGCTCGACGGTGTTCGAGCAGACGAACGAGCCCTTGGCCCACAACCCGGCCTCGGCCGCCCGGCGGTTGACGAGCCCCTGCACGCGCTGCCCCTTGACGTGCACCCACCGGGCCAGCTCGCCCGGCACGGCGTCGTGCTGCCCGGCATTGAGCTTCCTGAGCAGGGTCGACTTCTCGAAAGCCCCGACGCCGATATTGAAGACGAAGGACACCAGAACGGCGAACTGGTTGTCGGTGAGAGGCACCTTCACCAGGCGCTCGACGGCGGCCTCGGCCTCGCGCAGGTCGTGCACGAGCATCTCCTCGGCCATCGCCTCCGTGATAGTGAGCCCCTCGCGAACGGTGAGCTTCTCGTCCGACGTGTGGCCGTAGCCGATCGTCCAGATACCGCCCGAATCCCGATAGGCCCGCAGCCGCAGGCCTCCCACTGTTTGATGAGCCGGAGCCCTTCCGCATTGACCCTACGTGCCATCCTCAATCCTCTTCGTTGGTGGCACGGGCGGCGCTGGCGGTGGCGAGAAGGCGTTGCAGGCGGCCGTTGGCCGCCGGGGCGTCGAAGTTCCGCACGTCCTTGCGGAGCAGGTAGACGGCCACATCAGGGTCGGTGGCCATCATGAGCTTGAGGGCGTTGACGCTCTCCTCGTTGGTCGGGATGTTCGACAGGAGCAGCCGCGCCTTTTTCATGATGCTGCCGCCCTGGAGGGCGCCGTAGCGGATGCGCACGGCCATTTCGAGCGGCCGGAGGAAGTTCCCGAAGCGCTCGCCCGTCTGCGAGCCGGGGAGCGCCTGCTTGCCCATGGTCGTGAAGCTCTTGAGCAGGCTGTGCGCCTGCTGGAGCGCGTTCATCTGCTCCGGCGTCAGCACCTCGGCCAGCGCTGCGCGGTTCTTCTCGAAGTTCCGCGTGAGCTGCGCGTAGGTGGTCGCGAACTCGTCCGGCTTGAGCGCATCCGGCTTGGTGGTCGTGACACGCTCAAGCATCTCGTCGGCCACCGCCGCCCGGAAGCCACGGAGCGCCTTCTCGTTGCGGCCGAGGAGCTTGACGGCCTCGCGCATCCTCCCAACCGGGTCGTCGCTGTCGTTAAGGATGGCGCGCGCGGCACGCTGCGGATCCTTGTCCATCAGGATGCCGGCGGCGCTCCGATCGAGGTCGCGCTGCGTTGCGCCGAGCTGGCGCTCGGCCTGCCGGAGGCGGTCGAGCTGCTCCGTCGAGAGCTGGTCGCCGCGGCGCGCCCGCGCGATGATGCTGTTGACCTCCCGCTGCGCGGCCGGGAACTCGCGCAGCACCGAGGCATTACGCGAAGCCCAATTCGACACGGCCTGCCAGTTGAGACGGTTGCTGCCGGACAGGGCGATGTTCGCCACCTCGCCGAGCAGGTAATCCGTCGCGGCGCCCTCCCCCCGCTCGCTGATGACGCGCCGGAGCGACGCGACCTTCTCGGGGCCGCTGCCGAGGAAGCGCGACGCGGTCTGCGACGGCGGCGGTTCGCGCCCCCGATCAATCTCGCGCGTGAACTTCGCCATCTCGTCGGTCGGAGTCGGCCGGTAGCGGCCGGCGAACTCGCGGTACGTTTGGTTGGCCTCGGCGTAGCCGGGCGCCTCCTCGATGGTCCGGTTGATGGCGCCGCGCAGATCGCGGATGCCATCGGCCAGCTTGAAGTTGCCCCGCGTGCGCGCAACCTCCTCGGCAGTGCTGAGCGTCTTACGCAGCTCGGCCAAGTCGCCACCTGCTGCCGTGCCGGGACCGCCGACATTCACCTCCTCTACGCGGGTGATCGGCCGGCCGCTCTCATCGAGGACCGGGCTTGTAACCGTCCGCTGTCGAATGTCCGGTGCGAGAGCCTCCAGCCGCTCGACGAAATCGCCGGGAAGTTCCTCACGTTGGCGGGGATTGAGCGCATTGACACGCTCCCGCACGCGCTGCGCAGCGGCAGTCACGCTGTCGGCTGGGAGTTGCTCAACGCGCCCCGGCGCCTCGTCGAACTGGCGGTTCTTCTCGGCGCGCGCGGCGGTGTAGTCCTCGACGACCGACTGGTGCAGCCGGCCGCTGGCCTCATCGCGGGCCGCGCGCGAGGCCAGCGGCACCTGCGCACCGCGGTCGGCGGCCTGCGCCGTCTCGACTTCCCGCAGCCGGCCGCGCTCGCGGTCCACCTCCCGTTGTGCCTGGTCGAGACGCGTCTCGCCATAGCGCTGTGCATACTCCCGCGCGGCCTGCGGGTCGGCCGTCTCGTCGCGGATGGAGCGCACACGCTCGCTCGCGGCGCCCGAGACCGTGTCATCCCTGTTGATGAAGGGCGCGCGATTCGTGACGCGCTGCTGCCCTTCCAGGCCGGCCAATCCGACGTTGTCGGCGATGAGCCCGGTTGTCGGCACCGGCAGGCCGGCAGCGCGGAACTCGTTTGCCCGATCCTCGATCGTCTGCGCGGCGCGCTCCGGCGCTGCACCAGCCTGGCGCATCGGGAGCCCCTGCCGGCTGGCGTCCTGCACCTCGCGCGCCACCTGCTCGACGTCGGCCCGGTTGAACGACTGGCCGGTGAACGGATCGGGCGCGAGGTTCGTGTCAGTCGACCGGCGCAATGCCGCAGTCCGTGCGGCGCTGCCGAGGCCGCCTACGCCCTCGGTGAGGCCGACTCCGCCAACGGCACCGACGAACGGCGCGAGGATCTGAACAATACCCTTCAACCACGGCGGGGCATCCTGAACTGTCTCGCTGCGCTCCACCTGGCCGGCGGCGGTCTGCGCACCGGCGCCCCCCGCGATGTCGCCGACGATCGTCCGGGCCGGACTCGAGACGTAGGGTTCGATCAGCCGCTCGGCCGCCGGGGGCGCGATGCGCTGACCGCCTTCCCGCGCCGCCACGAGGGTGGGCGCCGCGCGGGCGAGCGGCGCGGCGGTCGCCGCCGCGGCGGTGCCGCCTCGGGCCGCATCGTACAGGACACGCTGACCGGCCGGCATCTCCTGCGGGTCCACCAAGTCTATGCCCGCGCTCTCGACAAGCTGCGACGCCCTGTCGGCGATGGCGTTCGACCCGATCGGGCTCGGGCCAAAGCGGAAGTCCACGCTGCCACCGAACGGCCGGGCTGCGAGGTCCGCGCCGCCGAGCAGGATGTTGGCTGCGAAATTCGACAGGTCCGGCAGTGCGCCCGCCGCGTCGGCGAGGCCACGGCCGACCGCCTGCGTGCCGAACAGAAGCGACTTGGCCGCGCCCGGCGGCTCAATGGGAGCCTGCGCCGCCGCAGGCGGGGGCACCTGGTCCTGCCAGTTGACCTGCGAGTCGCCGAGGGAGATCGGCGGCGCGGGCTGAGCGCCCGGCGCCGGTTGCGGCGCAGCCGCCGGGGCCTGCGCCACGGGCGTGCCGCTCTGTTGCGGGCCGCCGAAGGCGCGCCGCATGGCGTCGGTGATCACGTCGTCCGGCGTGCCATCGGGAAACTCGACGATGCTGCCGTCAGGGGCCTCGATCTCGATCATTCGATCTGCCCCGTTGCCGGGTTGTAGCGGCGACGGCGCGGCTGATCGCCGGCCGGCGCCGGGGTTGTGCCGACCGTGGGGTCGCCTGCGGGTGCCGCACCGGCCGAGGCGCCGGCTCCGCCGGACAGCGCCCGCTGCGCCGCATCACGACTGGACGTGACCAGGTCGAGGATCGTGCGGATCTTGTTCTCGTAGGTGGTCGGGCCGGTGAGCCAGCTCGACGGCGAGCCGACCATCTGAATGACACGCTGGATGTCTTGGTCGCTGGCGCCCCGCCCGGACTGCCCGAGGGCCTCGGCAACCTTGTAGACGAGGAAGCCGTTGAGCGTCTCGATGCTGTTGAGGTTCGGGTTGAACAGTTCGGGGAGCAGCGTCTGCGCCTGCGGGCCGAGCGTCTGCACGAGATCCTGGCGCGCCCGGTCGATCTCCCCGACGAGCTGCTGTTGCCCCCCGAACACCGTCGCCACCGAGCCGAAGACGTCGGTCGCGTCCTGCAATAGGCGGCGCGTGTTGCCGGTCGGGCCGACCACCGCGGGGTCTTTTGCGAGAATGCCGAGGATCTGGTTGCCGACCTCCAGCGCCGAGTTCGCGTTGATGACGCGCGTCTGGAGGTCGCCCTGCACGTTCGGCCGCAGCCCGACGTCGTTCGCGGTGCCCTGCGCGTTGGCGATATAGCCGCCGGCCGGCAGCGGCTGGCCGCTGCGCGCGTCGGTGACGCCGTCGTAAGTGATGAAGCTTTGGCCCCCGGCGACGTAGTTCCGCGGCGTCGGCTGCGTCTTGCTCTCCGCGCCAAGGATGCGCTGCTCGGCCGGCGGCAGCGCGCCGACGTTGCCGAAGTTCTGCGCGAGGAAGCCGCCCCGCACGTTGGACTCGGCCGCGAGCGGCATCTGCCCGATAGCGTCCTGCGTCCGAGCAATGCGCGGCCCTTCCGGCGTCATGATCTCGGTCGGCTTGTTGTTCAGCTCGAATTGCGCTCGCGCCATCGCGGCGTCGTTGGCCAACCGCTGCTTCTGGATCTCGGTCGCCTGCCCCTGCGCGAAGCCGGTCGGCGTGCTGCTCCAGGCGCCTCCCGCACCGAGGAAGGCGCGCGACCGCATCAGGTCGTCAACGTCGGGGGCCACCGCCGTGACGCCGCGAATGGCGTCGCCGACGTGCTGCGGGTTGATGCCGCCGCGCAGTGCGGTTCCGTAAAGGTCGGCCACGCTGCCGCCGGGCTTGAAGCCGGACATGAGCGTGCCGAGGGCCGCCGCGGCCTCGTTCTCGCGCATCAGCTTCTCGGCCGTACCGCGCTTCGCGGCCACCGTGGCGTCGTCCGGCGCCGACATGAGCACCTTGAGCAGGCTGCTCATGGAATCAGCCACCGGCGAGAGGACACCGGGAATGCGCTGCGACGGCATCTGTTACCTCACCCGAACCAGCCGCGGCCGGCGCCGTAAGCGAAGAGCTGGCCGCCGGAGCGGAGCACGTCGCCGAAGCCGGACGGCTGCTTGAAGGCTGCGTTCCTTATGGACTCCATGCGGGTCGGGAAGAGGCTCGCCGACACGTTGGAGAAGTCGTTCACGGTGCTGATGCCGCGGGCGCCCTGCGTGAGGCCGAGGCTGTTCGACAGCATGGTTCCTTCGCTGCCGAGGAGCTTTCCGAGGCGCGTCGCATCCGCCTTGCTGCGGTCCATGGCCTTCGTCATGGCGTCGGCAAGGGTCTGCCCGACGATGGTCGGCGCCGAACCGGAGATCGGCGGCGTGTAGTTCGGCGCGTTGGATTCCAGGTTGTCGACGAGCGCCTGCGTGCGCTTGTCGGTCTCGCCCTGCTGCGTCGCCTGCTGCTGTTCCGGCGTGAAGCGCTGCATCGTGTTGCCGAAGATGTCGGCCGCTTCCTGCTGGAACTTGCGCTGCTTCTGTATCTCCTGGTCCGTCGCGGCGAGGCGCGCCATCGCGTCACGCTGGCGCGCGCTGTTCTGCTCGCGAGCCGACATGACGGTGCCCGCGCCGCTGAGGGCCGCGGAGGCGAGCAGCGGGAGGACGATCTCCATTCCCATGGCTCATCACCCTCGCACGTAGCTCGAAGACGACCCCGACGCAGATCCGGGCGAGAAGCCCCCGCCGCCGAAGCCCTTCATGTTGTTCTGGTTCTTGCCGCCCTGATACGCCGCGTAGTTGCTGAGGAACGAGCCGAAGAGGTCGCCGATCGGCGACGTGGCCAGCGGCGTGTTGAGCGAGCCGACACTGGCGAGCGCCCGTGCGGAGGCCAGCGACGGGTCAGCCGCGGACGTGTTCAGGCCGTAGAGGTCCGACTTCGACTGCTCGATCGCCCCTCGACGCTCGTCGACGAGCCCCTGCGCCGAGCGCCCGAGGCTCGTGCGCTGCGTGTTGAGCGCCTCTTGCAGGTCGGCAAGCGCCTTCGCCCCCGCCGTGCTCTCAAGGCCGCCCGACTCCGCCAGGCTGTAGATCAGCTTCTTGCGGGCTTCCTCGTACTGCTTGTCAATCTGCGGGTTGTAGTAATCGAGGTAGTCCTGCTGGAGCTTGCCGTAGTAGTCGTCGTTGAACTGCGAGAAATTCTGGTCGATCGTCGACTGCCCCTGCCGGATGCGATCCTGCCGGGCGCGCTCTTCCTCGTCCAGTTTCACGTTGCGGGCGATTTCGGCGTTACGCGCCGCCTTCCCACTGCCACCGAGGCCCATCCTGAGACTCCTTCATCGTCAGGACACGCGTCGGTGCGGCGATCTCCGACCTAGTACGGCCGCCCGATCGGGAACCTAGCACCGGCTGTCCATTTTGTCGAGGTTTCAATTTTGCAACTCACGCAGCCAGCGATAGACGTAGAAGTCCTCCCCGTTGCGGCCGTAACGGCTGAGGACGGCCTCGCGCTCGGCCCCGAGGAACCGGAGCCATCGGTGCGCGTCACGCCGGCCGGCGAACGACGTCGTCTCGAAGCGGTGGATCGGCATCTTCTTGAAGGCGAAGGGGATGACGCGGCGCGCCCATTTGGCGATCGGCACGCGCAACTTCGGCAGGTCGTCGGTGGCTACCAGGAAGATGAACGCCACGCCGGGATGTTTTTCGTAACCGCCGCCGATGGCCACCGGCGTGCCGTCGTCGAGATGAAAGGACCAGCCGGCCCCGAGCGGCGGTTGCAGGACGACCTCAAGCTCCGCCTGAAGCGCCTCCGCTCCGCTGGCATGCCGGAGCATGCCGATCTCCCCGCGGTCGGCGGCCCTCATGTTGGCGAGCACGAACCGGAGGGCCTCCGTGGTGAGCGGGCGCACCCTCACTTCGCGGGCTCCGCGTTCTTGAAGTAGAGGGCGAACGACGAGAGCGTCGCCGGGCCGGCCGAGCGGCATTCGAACTTCGGCGCGAATACAGCCGCACGCCCGTTGAGGGCGATGTTCGGCTCCGAATAGGTCGACCCTTCGAGCTGGCCAGCGAGAATCACCTGGCGTTCGTCGTTCGGGTTGATGCAGACCTCGACCTCCCACAAGCCTTCGCATGCGATGTCGAAACCGATGATGCCCTTGATCTGCCCGAGGTTCCGGGCCGAGAGGAACGGGAGCCAGGCCTGCACGACACCCTGCCCCTCGTCCGGGTAGGTGTCGCCGTTCAAGCCGCCGTAGAGATAGATCGTGTCGCCGCTGCGCGCGTAGAGCTGATTGTGGATGCGGGTGAAGTCACTGACGACAAAGCCGGGCTCGTACACGCTCCACGCACTGATGTTGTTCTGGCCGCCGCCGGGGAAGTAGCTGAGGACAAAGATGCGCTCGCCGACAGCGAGCCAGTACCGGCCGTCGATCGGCTCGATGACGGCCACCGCGCGGCGCGCCGTGTCGGAGGAGACGGCGTCGAGCCACTGGCGGACATAGGGGTCGATGGCGTTGCCGACGTCGGCGACGGCGGCGTTGTCAGTGGCCGCGCGGGCGCGCACCGACCGCAGACCCGTGTCGTTCAGGTAGAAGACGTCGTTGTTGCCGTAGGAGACAACGGAGTGCGGCGCCATGGTGCCGCTGTTCTCCAGCGTGTGGACGAACGAGTTCTGCGCCGGGTCGACGGCCAGCTCCCAAATCCTGATGCTGTTGCGGCTGAAGATGGCGGCCCGGCCGTTGTACTCGGCGACGCAGACGAGGTTGTCCTGCCCCTCGTTCTGGTTCGCGAGGTTGATGAAGCCGGCGTCGTTGTCCTCGGTCGTGTTAGCAGGATCCCACACGGACGGATTGTTGAGCATGCAATAGCGCAGCAGGCTCCGCGACGTGCTCCAGAGCCGCTGCTTGAACACCCAACAGGTCCGGCCCGTGCCGGCGGCGCGACCGGTTGCCCGGTACTCGACACCGTTGACCGTCAACGAGAACATGTCGACGGGCTCAAACGTGCCGCCGAGCGTGGCGGTCACGACCTGCCGGACGGGGTCCACATGCGTGACGCCGCCACCAAGGACCGGATCATGGCTGAGCTGGATGTTCGTCCCGTGGGTCACGGCCACGGGGAGACCGTTGGGCGCAGCACCGGTGCCGGGCGCCGCATGGATCGTAACGACCGCCCCGGCGACGGTCGCATCATAGCCCGTCTGCGCCGCCGCGCTCGTGATGACCTGCTGGAGGCGGATAGCCGTCGCCTCCCTGGTCGCCGTCCACGGCACGGGCTCCGACAGCAGCTCGACGCCGTCGACCGTCACCGACGTGACCGCGTTGTCGGTGTCGTTCACCCCGTCGATGATCTCGATCGCGGCCGATGCGCGGACTTCGGGCACCTCCGACACGTTCGGCTGCACCGTCGTGATGGTGACCGTCTGGTCGTCGGTGCTCCCCCGGTCGACGGCACTGCCCGAGACCGTGAACGGCACCCCCGGCACCCGCGCCTGGAGCGTGATCGTCTGGCCGGCCGACGCGACCTGGACGGCATCATCCGCCGACACCTTCTCGGCCAGGAGGCCGGCGAGCGCCGCGAAGTTGGTGTTGGCGTCCGCGATCACATCCCAATCAGCCACGCGCGCGCCGTCGTAGAAGTGATAGACGTTGCCGTCGTCGAACTCGGCGATCACATAGAACTTGCCGTCGAACGTCTGAACATCGAGCACCTCGACCATGTTCGCGCCGGTCGCCTCGCAGCGCTGATACTGGACGCCGATGGGCATTGCGCCGGCCAGGTCGAGGGATCCGAAAACGAAGAGCTGCGTGTAGACGGACGCCATCCCGAAGGTGCCGGGCGGCAAGGCGTAGAAGGGAACGAACTCCTTCCGGCGCTCGATGTCGCCGCCGCGGCTGATGTGCCCGTTGACGAGGAGCCAGAGCGTGCCCGGCACGCCGGCCTTGCGCGGCCTGCGGCGGTCTAGTCCGAGCTTGAAGTCTTCAACCGCGAGGTAGGCCACCGGGGCACCTCACGTGCCGTGGCCCGAGCCGCCACCGCCGACAATGACGATTGCCCGGTTGGTGATGTTCGGCCACCCGCTGCCGGCGCCGCTGCCACGGCCCATGGCGTAGGTGCGCTGCTCGCTCTTGGAGTCCGCCTTGAGGGCCTCGAAGAGGTCTCGCGCGGCGGCGAGCTTCGCCTCGGCGTCCTTGTCCTCCTGCCGCATGAGCATCTCGGCCGCCGCGAAGAGGACGATAAGGTCGTCGTCGAGATCGGCGCGGTCGCTATCCTTGACGAGGGGCCGCAGGTTGCGCTTGCCCCACATCTGGATCCGCTGGTGATTGCTGGCCGGGACTGGCCACACCTCCATCTGCGGGATGCCAAACTCGGAATCGTAAACGTCCCACCGGCGGACGGGGTCGACGCGCTGGCCCTTCTCGCTGTTGAGGATGAGGTATTGCGCCGGCCCGATACCGCGGATCAGCGGCATGGGCTGCTCGTTCCACCAGACGACGATCTCCTGGATCTTGTCGTAGGAGAGCCCCTCGGGGAAATCGTAGTAGCGCTGGCCCTGCTGGAGCTGGATCGTGGGCTTGACCATGAGGAACGGCCAGTCCCACTTTGCGTAGAGCGTGTTCTGCGTGCGCCGGATGATGCGCTTGAGCGCCGGCACGTCGTCGTTGCCGACCGACATGTCCGTCGATCGGCCGATCTCCTCGCGGAGAAACCCGACGAGTTCAATGAGCTGCGTGCCGCGCGGCATCGGGCGTTACCCGAGCATATCCTCGGCCGCGGGCTCCGCCGGCTCGGACGCCTGCTTGGCGCGGGTCCGCTTCGGCTTCACCTCGGCCGCCGCCGGTCCCTCGGCCTCGACGGCCGGGGCGGGCTCGTAGCCGGGCACGAACTCGGGCAGCGGCACATGGGCCGGCCCGAAAACCTGCTGCATGAGCGCGACCTTCCGGCCGGTCTCCCGACCGCGGGCGTAGAGGTCGCGGAGACGAGCCCGCTCGGCGCCGCCGTGGACCTGCTTCTCGCCCGACGCCTTGAGCACATGCACGCGGCCCGGCCCGTGGAGCGCCTGAAGGAACATGACCTCCGAGGCGGGCACATCCTTCTTGAGCACCTCCGTGAAGACGATGCCGTCGTTTTCGGAGAAGCGGATCTTGATGTCGTAGAGCTGCATCTGAACCTCGTGAAGAAGGGAACGGCGGCCCGTAGGCCGCCGTCTGCATCAGACGAGCGGAGGCTCGTTGGCCTGGAGGGCCGCGATGATCTGGTTGACCTTGTTCGCCACATCCTCGGCGGTGGCCGCGGACGGGTCGGCGATCGGCGTCAGCGTCGCCACGCCGCCGTTGGCGTGGAAGACTTCGAGCTGGACCTGTGTGTTGGCCGGGATCGACGTCTCACCCTTGTAGGTGACGGTGATGCTGGCACCGAACGCGATGTCGATGCCGTCATCCGCCGCGTCGAAGTAGGCCATCAGGCCACGGGCGAAGATCCTGCCCTTGTCGGCGACATAGTCGGCGGCGGCCTTGCCGGACGGATACGGGAACGTAAGCGTCCCGTTGGTCGCGACCGGCGCCGAGGTCGTCACCGAGAGGAGGTCGGAGAAAAGTGCGGTATCCATGTTTTCGCAACTCCCAACAATCCGGTCACGCGAACGCGTAGACGCCGGAGCTGTTGCGCTGGTCGCACACGAGCCCGCCGACCCACGTAACGGCCCGGTAGTAGACGTACTTCTCGGGCGGACGAGCCGGGTTGTGGCGCTTCATGTTCTCGCCCTGCACGACCAGCGGCCGGATGTGCTTGCTGTCGAGCAGGTAGAGGCGCTTCGAGTAACCCAGGTCGTCGAGCGTCGGATCGTAGTGGATCTCGATGCCGTTGAAGTAGATCCCGCCGGTGCCGAGATCCTTGTTGCCGCGGAAGCCATCCATCGAGAAGTAGCCGCCGAGGCGCATCTCGTCCTTGAACCGCTGGAGCATGTCCGAGCCGGCGAAGGCACGGTCAGGCCGCGCGCGGTATTTGGAGAGCTGGACGATCTCGTTGTCCATGTACCGGAGGAGACGCTGCTCCTTCGGGTCGGTGCCGAGATCGATGGCCAGGTTGGCCCGGTTGCGCCACCACCAGTTTTCCGGGGCGCCCTGGTCAATGCCGCCGACCACGAGGGGTGCGGTCGGATCGTCGACGATGAACGAGCGCAGGCCGGGCACCAGCTCGGGGTCGAGCGTGCCGTCGCCCCAAAACATCTCGTTCATGTCGTTCTTCATCGACTCCCGCATCGTCATGACCTTGTTCTCCAGCAGGTTGACGAGCTGGAGCTTGTCGGCCCGGCTGTGGACGGAATCGCCCTGCCCGGTCGTGGTGTCGACGATGCTGATGCCGTTGCGGATGAGTTCGTCCGCGGTGAAGCTGATGCCGGCGTGAATCCTCTTGTACGGATACGACGCGACCTTCACGTAGGCCGGGTTGTCGTAGCCGACCGTCTGGTCGCCGGACCAGCCCTCGATAATGGGCGGAAAGTCGCCCTGCACGCGGACCTGGAGGAACTCTTTCGAGCCGGGGAACGTCTTCTGCTTGGCCATCAGCCAGTCGTACAGAGGACGCTCGTGGATGCTCTGGACATGGACATTCGGAGTGTCCATGAACCAATCGAGCGTGGTGTTAACCAGGTTCTCCCACACCTGGAGAGGGAACGTTGCCATCGCTTGCGTGTGCCTTCACCGAAGGCGCTCAACCGATCCCTTGCCCGAGAACCAAATCGACGGCTTCCTCAAAGGACTTGGGCTTCGGCGCTGCGCCACTCGAAGCCTGGCCAGTCACGTGCTTGATCTCTCGCCTCGGAGGGGCGAACCTCTTGAGTTCTTCCTCGACCTGCTTCTTCACCCTTTCCAGGCGGGAAACAGCGTCTTGGGGCGAACCCGGCGGCCCGTTCCGATAAAGGTCGAGTTCGATCAGCTCGCGCACGCGGCCCTGCTTCAACCCATAGTCAGGGTCGGTCTTGGACCAGTTGGCTTCCCACGCCTTCGCAGCACCCGTGATCGCTTCCGTCAGCCTCTCGGTCTGGTGCGCCTGATTCTGGCGGACTACCGCTTCGGTCGAGCGTGCAGCCCTCTCAGTCGCAATCCGCTCCCGTGCCCTGGTGCGCGCCAGCTCCGCGGCGTGCTCCTCGGTAAGGAGGCCCTGCTGCACCTGCTGCTGGAGATCCTGCGGGATGACGAACCCGAGGTTCTGCTGCAAGTGCTGGACGATCGGGACCAGTGCTCCGAGCGCCTTCTCCGGGTCGTTGCGAATGAGGTTCGCAATACCCATCGCGAGATTGACGTCGTTCTGGTCGAGACCCGTGGTCTCCATATACGCGGAGAGCTTCTGCCCGATCTCGGCGTGCGGCTTGAGGGTTTCCACCTCTTGGCCGAGCGCCTCGACGTTCTGAACAAGCCCGCGAATACGCCTGCGCGTCTTCGAGTGATACTTGGCGAGTTCTTCCTCGGTCACAGGCCCAAGGTCTGCACCGTCGTCCTCGTCGTCGGATGGCTGCGCGCCTTCCTTCGCTTCGGCCGCCGGCTCGGCCTCGGGTTCCGAGCCCTCACCACCTTCCGGGGTGGACGACTTCCCGGTCCCCAGGACGCCCTCAAGAACATCCAGAAGGGACTTACCGTCCTCGGCTGCTGCGGTCGGCGAACCCGCGTCGTTTCCGCCTTCACCAGACACCGGCGCCGTGGCCGGCTCCTCGGCCGGCGACGAACCCGGCATACGGTCGAAATCTTCCGGCGACGAACCCGGCATACGGTCACTCCTTGCGAGAGTTGCGCGTTTTGCGCTCTTTGCTTTTTCGCAAAACTAGCAGCTCAGGTCAAGCCGCATTTTGCATTGGTGCAAGCCCGGAGGCCGGCGCCGGGTAGGCCGGCTGCGGTCCCGGCTCGTTCTGCGGCGGCCTTCTCGCGTTCTGCGCGCCCTGGTCGCCCTGCGCGTTCGGGTCGTTTGCGGGGTCGCCGGTGCCCGGCTGCGCCTGCTTTCCGGCCATCGCGTTGAGCGCCATGATGGACGGCAGGCCCTCGATGTACAGCTCGTCGAGATCGATATCGAGCAGCTCGGACAGCTTGCGCGCGATCGGCTTCGGCCCGATGCCAGGAATCTGGATGAGGAGCGGCGTCGCACGTTCCCACTTCGCCAGCTCGGCGGCCTGGTTCGGCCGACCGGAAGAGCCTGCCTGGATGTCGAGGAAGAGGTCTTGCACGACCTGCTCGCGCGTGAGCATCTGCTCCGGCCACACGGCCCCCGGCCCCACGATCTCGACGACCTTCTCCTTGCTCATCTCCAAGAGCATGAGCTGCCCGAGGCCGCGGGAAAGCTGCGTCAGCATATCGTCGAGGTCGTCGACGTAGTCGGCAATGGTCGCCGTCCTGCTCTGCTCGGCGATCGACGACTGCGTCGCGGTGACGTCCCGCTGCGTAGCTCCGAAATTCGCCTCCTGCGAGCCGACGACGCGCAGGATGTCGGAGAAGACGCCTTCGACCTCGTATTGGCTCGGGTCGATGCTCACCAACGGAATGCGCTGGATGTAATTCTCGACCTTGTCGTTGATGCCGAGACCCTTGAGCGCCAGGATGGCGCTCGACGGATGGTTCTCCAGCTTCTGGAGATCCGTCTCCTCGAACTTGCCCTTGGCCACCGCATATTTCGGCCGGTTCGCCTGCCGATGCTCGCGGAGCCCCTGCCGCGCCCGGTTGTATTCCTGCTGCGGATGGCGCATCAGCCACACGTCGGACGGCGGATAGAGCTTCTTCGAGTTCTCGACCTGGTTGAACACCAACGGGAACACGGTGAAGAAGCGGTCGATCTTCACATCCGGCGGTGCCGGCGCCTTGAGCCAGTTCGGATAGCCGTCGCAGATGGTGAAAACGGTTTGCGTCCGGCTGTCCTGCACCTCCCACACCTTCGCCACGCCTCGGCAGTCCTTGCCGGCGGTGGAGTCGATGTTGATGCCGTTCCCGGCGGGGTCATACGAGGTGTACGCCGTGCCGACGTCGATGCCGTAGGTCTCCTTGATCTCCTCCGGCGTCATCTCGAACTCGTGCGCCAGCCACCGGGCGCCGGCAAGCGTGCGCAGGTTCCGGCACTTCGGGTCGATGATGATCTCTTTCGAGCGGGGGAAGTCGAAGACCGGCCCCTCCCGCACAATAAGGTCGGGCTCCTGCTGGAGCGCCTGGAGCATGGTCTCCAGCTCGCCGAGCCGCGCGGAATCGGCCTCCAGCTTACCCTCGGCTGCGTCCTGCATGGCCGCGTCGATGGCGGCCATCTCGTCGGTGATGTCCTGGATCTTGCCGACGACGTCGGGCCGCTTCTGGAGGATGCGCTGGAACCCGAGCTTCACGTAGCCGACGCCGGTCGTCTTCGCACGACGGACGAGCTGCTTGAACTCCTCCTTGTAGCCGTGCGTCTGCTCGTTGAAGAAATACATGGAGAGGATCTCCATGGTCTTCCCCATGCGCTCGACCATCTGGTTGTACTGCTTCGCCTGCTGCACTTCCTGAATGAGCGCGATCGCGTTCGGGTCGGGGATCTGGACCATGCCCGTCGTCGGGTCGATGCCGCCCTGCGCCGCCTGCATCGCGGCGACGAGCGACTCGGGGTCCCCATCCCACAGCGCGAACTGGAGCCGCTTCCGGCGCTTGGCCACGATGGTGGGATTGCGTGCGTAGAGCGCTGCCACCGCCAGGTTGATGTGGCGGTTCGTCACCGGCACGGTGTAGTTGTTGCCGGCGATCCACTCCTGGTCGGCACCGTCCGTAGCGAGCTGCTCGCACTTGTCCATGCGCTCGAAGTCTTTTTCGAAATAGCGCTTGGCGTGCTTGACGCGCTCGATCCACTGCTCAATGAGCGCGAGCTGAGCCGGCGCAGCCTTCTCGGCGTCATCCGGCACTTTGACCGGGGTAGAGCCGTACTGGCTCCCCTCCTCGGTCTTGTCGAGCCATACGGTTTCGGCGAAATCGTCCATACGCTACCATCCCGCCGTCGCGGCACGGCGTTTCGCCGCGCGCTCGGCCTGTTCGGTTTGCCGCAGCACCCACGCAATGGAGCCGCTTGGGGGCTCGTTGGAGTTGGCGGCCTTGCGGGCTTCGCTCGGCTCGGTCTCCTTGACGCGGCCGAGCCCGATGTGCGCCAGCCAGTCGACGAAATCGTCGTGGGTGGCGTAAGGGAACTTGAGGAGCTGCTGCTTGGCCTGCGGCCACCAGCTTGCGAAGGCGGGGAAATGCACCTTCTTCCGGCGCATGAGGCCCTGGATGGCGCGCGCCCTCTTGCGCTTGTCCTGAGAGACCGTCACCGGGTCGATGGTGCAGTATAGGTTCTCTTCCTCCATGCGCTTGTAGAGGAACGGCCCGAACGACTTCGAGATGAGGTCGCTCTCCATCCACCAGAGCAACGGCTTGCGCGTCTTGAAGAGGTTGAGGAGGGCCTCGACGGTGTCGTCGGTCTCCATGCGCTCCCAAACGAGGTCGGGGAGCACCCAAATATCGCCCCTCGAGTCTACACCGACGCAGCCGAGCACCGTGTAGTCGGCGCGCTGCTTCTCGGACACGGCATGGTCGGACGCGCCGAAGATCTCAAGCACCAGCGGCAGCTCGTCCTCGCTGTAATAGGGGACGAGGTCCGCCTCCTTAAAATAATCACCATCCTCGGGCGCCGGCTTGCCCATGTAGAGGGCGCCGAAGGTGCGCGAGTCGAGATTCTTCGCCTCGGCAAGCAGGCGCAGGTCTTTCATTTCCGGCGCGAGCGCGGCAATCGGCTTCGTGCCGAACATCGACACGATGAGCTTGTCCGACTGCGGCTCCAGCGTCAGGCCGAGCGCGTTGGCGAGCTTGGGGTCATCGACGACCGCCGGCAGGTTGTAGTACTTCCAGTTGTCGGCGATCCCCTTGAAGCGCTTGTTGCGCTCGGGGTGGTCGGGGTCGCACAGCCGGCCGATGAGGTCGTCCTCGTGCCAGCGGGTGTGCACGACGATGGTGCGGAAGCCCGTCCGGGCACGCGAGAATGCCACGCTCGTGAACCATTTCCAGACCTTCTCGCGGTAGGTCTCCGACTGCGCGTCGTCGTCGTTGCGAATAGGATCGTCGACGATGAAAAGGTCGGCCGGCTTACCGGTGCCGGAACCGCCGACGCCGACGAATGACAGCTTGCCCCCGCGGTGCGTGATGAGCTGGTCGACTGCCGATTTCAGGAGGCCGTAGCCGGGAAAGACCTGGCTGTGCACCGGGCTCTCGACGATCGTCTTGACGTCGTTGCCGAAGTCGTTGGCGAAGTCCTGGTTGTAGGCCCCCACCATCACGTTCATGCGGGGGTTCTTGCCGCTCATCCACGCGGGACCGGCACGCGTGAGGATCTGCGACTTGCCGAGCTGCGGGCCGATGGAGACGGCCGCGCGCGGGATCTCCCCTGCGTAGACCTTCTCGACGATCTGGCAGAGCATTCGCGCTTGCGGCGTGACGATATACGCGCTCCGGTCGGCGTCCTCGGGATCTTCCGGGTCCGGCATCGTAAGCTGCATGTAACGGAGCAGGTCGTCGCGTCCCTCGCGAATTGCAATCTCGCGGCGCGTCGCCTTGAGGAGCTGCTCCTTGATGCGGAAGTCGTCGCTCATACCCCGAGCCACTCCCGAATCTTGGCCCAGGCCATCGCGCCCAAACCGCCGGCAGCGAGGGTCATGAGCGCCACGCCTCCCACGGCGCGCTGCTCGTAGCGCTCTACGCGCTTGGCCACCGCCTCGGCGCCGTCGATGCGCTCCTCGTGCTCGCTGACAGTGCTCTCGACCTTGACGACACGCTCCACCACGTCGCCGATCTTGCCGTCGATGCGCGCAACCGTTTTCTCAACTCCCGACACTTTGGCCGAGAGTTCGCCGATGGCGCGGGAGATTTCGTCGAGCTGGTTCATGTGCCTCACGCCAGACTTTGGATCACCCAGGCCACGCGCCAGGCGGCGCCGTCGTAGACGACGCAAAGCGAGTACCGGGCGATCGAGCCGGAATACGTCACACCCCAAAGCACCGCGCCGCCGGTGCCGTTGCGGAAGTTCACCGTGGCGGTGTCCTCGCCGGAGTTGAGCGTCAGGTGAATAAAGAAAAAGTCGCCTTCCTCAGCGACGCCGGTTTCGAGGTCGAAGTTGTGGGTGTAGGGGAAGCCCCCGAAGCCTTCGAGCGCGCGAATGCGGAGGAACTGGTCGTCGCTTTGAGGACGCAGGAGCGTTGTCCCGCCGGTGATGACGTCAATGTTGCCGACGCCGTCGAGCTTCCCGCCGCCGGAAGGCGGGTCGATCCACGCCGGATTGCCACCTTCGCCGAATGTCGCCAGGACCTGCCCCACGCCGCCCGGCGCGAGCCTCTCCCAACCATGCTCCCCCCGGAAAATGAGATCCCCGTGGGTCGTGCCGATCATGTTCAGCACGTCGGAGACCGACAGATCCTGCGGGGGACCGGAATCGCCCCCGGCAGCACGCGCCTTGATCGTGCCCTCGGCCATGTCGGCGAGCTGCCCGTTGCCAACGGCGCCGAGCGCCAGCTTGCTTGCGGTGACGCTCCCGTTCCCGAGCCTGTCGCTGTCGACAGATTCCATCGCCAGCTTCGCCGTTGTCACGCTGCCATCCGCAAGCCGGTCGCTGTCGACAGCCCCGAGCGCCAGCTTCGCCGTCGTCACACTGCCGTCCGGCAGCGCACCCTCCTGCGCCGCCTCCGCCCATTGCTCCGCGACGACTGCCGATGTGGCCGCCGCCGTTGCCGCGTCCGACGCCTGCACGGCGGCCGTCTGCGCCACTGCCGCAGCGTCCGACGCCGTCGCCGCACTGGCGGCAGCGTTGGTCTCCGAGGTGGCGGCGGCCGATTCCGATGCCGCTGCCGCCGTCGCGCTGTTGCCTGCGTTGCTGGCCGCTGTTGCTGCGGCGGTAGCGGAGCCTCCGGCGGCGCTCGCCGAGCCTGCGGCCGACACGGCCGCCGCTTCGGCCGCGACCTTCGCCGCTTCAGCCCCGACAAGGATCTGCGAAAAGTCCGCCAGGAGGTTCCAATTGCTCGGGTCGAATACCGCCCCCGACACGTGGTCCTTCTTCGCGATGTAGAAGTCGTTGGCGTAGAAGACCGTCGAGCGCGTCGTGTAGGTCGTGTTCGGCTGCCACGGGGCCGGCGGCTCGAACGACAGGCTGATGGACGGGGCGAGCTGGTCGGGGCCGACGCTGCCGGGCGCGAGCTTGCCCTCGGCCGTCGTGAACCCTTGCAGGAACGCAATCACCTGCTCCAGCGAGAACGCGACGTCCTCAAGCTGCGCGTCGAGCCTGTCACCCGGCAACGGGCTCTGCGGGTTCGCGTTCTGGAACCCGAAGAAGCTGTAATCCGGCTCGTAGGGCTGCGGGTACGGCATTCTAGTGCGCCTTCATGATGACGTTGACGATCGCCGCCGGCTGCACGTTCGGGTGCGCCTGGCCGCCGCCCTTGTTCTGGATGGTGGTCGTCACTGTGATGCCGGTGAACGCCGAGCCGCCGGACCCCGTGTAGGGAGGCGTCGAGCCCCCGACGATCCCGTTCGCGACGCCCCAATAGTCGGTGCGAACATCCGAGTGAGAGTGCCCCGGATCGTTCACAACCGAACTCGCCGTGTGATTGTGCACCGGCATCTGCGCTTCGCTCAGCGTGACGTTCTGCGCGCCGCCCGCGGCACCAAGGACCGTCCCGTCGATGCCCGAGCCGGCCGCCGTGATGCGGCCGGCGGTGACGCCGCCCATGTTGTCCCTGCCGACGAGGACACGGCCGCGATAATCCGGCGCCAGCGGGTTGCCGCCGGCCGTCCCGTAGGGCGAGCCGGCGTCGAGCAGCTTCTGGCGCAGGACCGGATACGCGGTGGTGATCTGCTGGCCGTAAGGCGCGATCCAGCCAGCCGGGATCTCGTTTTCGGGCAAGCCGAACGGCCAGATGACGCCGGCTGGAATGAGCTTGTCGAGGATCGCCGCGGACGCAGCGGCGTCGATCTTCGCGGCGTCGATCGCGTCGTTGGCGATTTTGGGCCGCGTCGCCGCGCCGGTGGCCAGCGTCCGCGCCGAGACCGCGTTATCGGCTAGCTTCGCCTCGGTGACGGCGCTGTTGGCAAGTTTGGTTTCGGTGACGGCGCTGTTGGCCAGCTTGACCGCAGTGATGCTGCCGTTGGGGATCGCGACCTCGTTCGCGACGCCTGCCCAATACTTCGCCGAGAACTGGCCGGGCTCGACCGGGCCGTCCGTCTTCTCGGCCCATTCCTGCGCCCGCACGGCGTAGAAGGCCGCCAACTCGATATTGTCGGGGACGTCGATGACCGCCTGGATGTTATCGGCCACCGTCTGAACAGCGGCGATGTTCCCGGCCACCGTCGCCACATCAGGCGAGGTCGCCCAATATTTCGCCGAGAACTGGCCGGGCTCGACCGGGCCGTCCGTCTTCTCGGCCCATTCCTGCGCTTTATCCGCCCAGGCCTGCGCCTCGGCGGTCGCGACGGTGAAGTCGGCGATGAGGTTCCACTGCGCCGGGTCGAACACCTCACCCGAGGTGTGGGTGGCGCGCGCCTCGTAGAACTTGCTGTCGTAGAAGACCGTGTCGAAGTCGGTGTAGACCGTGTTCGGCTCCCACGGCGAAGGCGCGTTGAAGCCGAGCGTGATGTCCTCGCGGAGCTGCTCGCGGCCGACCGTGCGATTGGCCAGCAAGCCGTCGTCGCGCTGGATGAGCCCCAGGTTCGTGATGATCTCGTCAGTCGTGAGCTTGAGCGCGTTGAACTGCGCGTCGAGCTGCTGGCCCGGCTGTTGCTTCGTCGGACTGAGCGTCGAGAAATTCGTGAAGCTGAACGAGGGGAAGTATTTTTGCGGCTGCGGCATCCTGGCCCTCATCCACGACAGCAGTCGTGAAGCCATTCGGATGCCGCTGGCGAGGCGGCCTTACAGCCCGGAACGGGCCGAAACTATCACGTTGCGAGTTGCAAAATCAAGAGGTGCGCAGTAGCCGCGCCGCAAGCCAGAAACCGGCGCCTCCCAGGAGGCCGATGCCGAAGACTTTGAGCGCCTCAATGGCGATTTGGACCAGTCCGGCGAGCAGGATTGCGTAAGGCTCGGCCATCGCAAAACCTCTTGTGGAGGAGGCCACCCGCCCTATTCCCCGCCTGACTGAGCGGGTGGCCTCAATGCCCGGCGGCGCAAAGTCCTGAAACGCTGCCGGGGCGTTCGATTAGTTCACATCGTGTTGCGAGTTGCGCGTTTTGTCAATCCGGTGCCGTAGTAGAGGCCCTCGGGATCTTTCAAGAGGTCGCGAATGTGCCGGGGGAGCGCGTCGTATTTCGCCATGATGTCCTGCTTGACTCTGGCGAACCGCTCCGCGTCGACCAACCGGGCGGTGAGCGTCACGAAGCCTTCCGGCGGCTCCGGCGGCCGAGGCGGGAGGCGGCGAAGCCGGCGCATCAGAGGTTCGCCTCGATGTAGTCGGCGATCTCGGGGAAGGAAGCGCCGGCATCGTTCAGTTTGATGAGTGTGGATGCGGTGCCGGAGCTGAGGCCGCCCCCACCGAGCATGTCGAGGGCAGGGAAGCCGATGAAGTGGCTGTGCCCATGAGCGTAGACGGGTTCTCCCCCATCCTCCGCCGGAATCCACCTCTCCGGTTCGACCAGGTCGCAGAGCACGCCGAGGCAGCAAAACTGGTCGTCGTGCGTGCGCAGTCGGTATTTGCCCTGCTTGTAGCGGCCGGAGCGGAGCGCTTCGAGCCAACGGGCTTTGATTTCGGCGTCCATGGGTGGGGATCCTCGGGGGTGGGGAACGGGGAGGTGCGGCCCTCGGGGTGGCTTTCGGGATGGGGAGCATTGAGACCTGCCACTAGCCCCAAGCGGCGCAACCCATCCACCGCACCATGACGCGAATGCTGTAGGAAGTTGCGCGATTTGTCAAGCGCAACTCGCGCCGCGTGATTTTTGCCTACCTGCAAATTAGCCGAAAAGCCCTGCGCATTTCGGACTCCGCGCGCCGGCCCCCCGCCGGGGGGTGTACGGCCCTCCCCTGCGGTGGTTGCCGCCTGTCATAGGCTCGAACTACCTAAGCATATCAATGACTTGATCGTCATCCGTTGGCGAAACTGGCACGCTAACCCCTTCCAGCACTGGCGTCGCGCGCTCCGCTAGCTCGCGCGCCAGCCTCTCGGCACGTTCGCGAAGCTCGGCCGTGGATGCCTCATGCAACGGCTTGTCGTCGCTGTTTGTGGGCTTTGTGGCGGCCGGCGCGATGAATCCGGCCCGGTCGAGCACGGTTTTCGCAGCGGCTACCTTGTCGCGGTGCTGCGCCTTAGGGCTTTCGAGGATATCGACGAGCACCTTGAGCGCCAACGGCGCGGCCACGGCTAGGCGCCGCTGCATCTCCTGGCGCAGCGCAATTTGCACGACTGGAGATTGCAGATTCCGCCATCCTTCTTGCTGGTGGCTGGAATACCCTGCCATTTTGGCAGCAGCTTGCGGCGTGTCCCCAGCGCCCACACGCTCGACAAAGATTCGCTGCTTCTCTGTCAATTGCATTTTCGCAATGCTGCGCACAAGATCGCCCCATTTTGCTTGCGTTTGCGCAAGGATATAGCAGCTCTAGCCGATTGTCGCAACATGCGAAAGACGACAAACGCGCAAAACACGCAAAAAGCGATTGACTCATGTCGCGAGTCGCACATATCGTAATTTTGCAGAACGCAACAAGCGCTCCGCACTCAACCCGCCAAGGAGTCCGATCATGACTGTCTATGCCCAAACCGCCCGCTTCGATACCGGCCGCGCTCTCACGGAAGACGAGCTTTTCCGGCTCGCGCCTTCCATCTTCGCGACCACGGCGCACGAAAGCCGCTCTGAGCGCTTCAAGCCGATTCCCACCATCGAAGTGCTGCGCGGGCTCGCTAAGGAAGGTTTCTTGCCTGTCGGCGCCAAGCAATCGCGCTCGCGTGACGTATCAAAGCGCGATTTCACCAAGCACCTTATCCGCCTGCGCCGGATGGATGACGGCCGGCGCTATCAGGTCGGCGACACGGTTTGCGAAATCTTGCTCAAGAACGCGAACGACGGCACGTCGGCCTATGACCTTATGGCAGGCCTCTTCCGTATCCGTTGCCTGAATAGCCTCGTCGCTCAGACGAGCACGATTGACAGCGTGAAGGTTCGTCATTCGGGCGACGTCACGTCAAAGGTAATCGAGGGCACCTATCGCGTGCTTGGCGAGGCCGAAAAGACACTCGAAGCGCCCGTCGAGTGGTCGCAGCTCCAGCTTTCCCCGCCGGAGCGCCAGGCCTTCGCCGAGGCCGCGCATGTCCTGCGCTTCGCCGATGCCGAAGGCGAGATCAACACGCCGATCCAGCCCGAAAAGCTCCTGCTGCCGCGTCGCTATGACGACGCGAACAAGAGCGACCTTTGGATGACGTTCAACGTCGTGCAGGAGAACGTCATTCGTGGCGGGCTGCGCGGCATCGCCCGCGACGCCAACAATCGCCCCCGCCGCGTCTCGACGCGAGCCGTCAACGGCATCGATCAAGACGTCAAGCTCAACAAAGCGCTGTGGGTTCTCGCCGAACGCATGGCTGAGCTGCGCAAAGCCGCCTGAGCAAGCGCACGGGGCGGGCTTTCGCTCGCCCCGACCTGCGCGAGTTGCGCAATCCCAATCACCCCAACCCTGCCAGGAGTCCCGCAATGCCCGCCACGCTCTACACCTCCCAGGCCGCAGCCGAGTCCGTCGCCCTCACGATGGAACGCGAAGACGCCGCGCGTTGGTACGTGCCCGCCAAGCCGAAAGGCTGCCGCAAATGGCGCATCGCCCTGTTGTGCCGCGTGTCTGGCCGCTTCCTCGGCTGGCACGGGCCGAAACCGCAACTCGCCCCTGTCCGATCGGTCGAGACCTACGCCGTCATCTCGCGCGCCGTGTGGTGCCGCGGGCCGGAACAAGCCGAAGCGCTCGACGAACTGAACCGGCGCGGCTGCTGGCTGTCCGACGACCAAAAGCGCGCCGCCGGCCTCACCGCATGACGCCAGCCAATGCCGGCGCGCGCCGCCGGCATGAGCGGGCGCCGTTGCCCGACACCAGGAGAACCCGCCATGTCCTCGATGTACCTCACCAATCCACCGCTGACGACGCGCGAGCGTCGCATGCTGATAGCCCTTCGCGTTGCCGAGGAGTCGCTGTCGAACGCCTGCCAGGGCACGCACGACGACGGCACGCTAGGAACCCTTCGCGCCCTCATCGCCGAGGCCGAAGCGGCCGGTACCGCGCCCGGCTGTCCTGAGCCGACACGAGCCGAGGTGCTCGAAGCGCTCAAGACGCTCGCTGCCGGCTCGCTCATGTACGGCATGCCGCAGAACGCCAACTCGTTCATGCGCGCTGCTGAGATCATCGCCCGTTTGGAGGGCCGCTGACATGGCCGCGAATGAGACTATCAGCCGGCGCTTGGAGCGGCTCGGCTTTGGGCATCGGCGCGACGACCGCACCGCGAACGATGGCCGGCGCGTGCTCTTCTCGCTCGCCTCCGGCGAAGAGATTGGGCGCCTCGACGTCTTCGAAGCTATCGACTTCCTGGCCGTCCTCGAAAACAACCGCCACGTCGGCCCGCGTCAGCTCCGCTGGCTCGCGCGCATGGCGTCGGCAGGGCATGCCGAGGCGAGCGAACCTTACGACGTCCAAACCTGCGGGCGCCTCGTCGCCAAGGGACTCGCCCGCCGCTGTCAGCCCCGGCGCTTCTGCATCACCAACGCGGGCCGCGCCATCCTGCAAGGGAGCACCAGGGCATGAACGAATATCAGTTCGGCGCCCTCATCGCCGCCTCGCCCATGCTGGCGCTATCCGTCGTGCTGGCAATCGGCTTCTTCGCTCAATGGATGGGATGGCTCGAATGATCGCCCTGCTCGCATCCGCCCTGCGCGCCGCTGCCGGTGCCGCCATCCTGGCCGTCTGGATATCGGCCGCCTTCATGTGAAGCCCCGCCCGCGGGGTTTCACCTCCTGCCTGTCTGGTACTGCTCAACGAGCCTGTCGGCCTCTTGCTCGCTCGACGCCTGGCCAAGGTAGCGCCATCCCTTCGCCAGCATGCAATCGGGGATCGACGGCGCCTCCGGCATGCTCATCGCGCCGATGAGATCCGACGTCCCGGCTCGCACGCCGCCGGCCGTCGACGGCACAAACGGCGCCCTTCCCTGCATCGCCGACTGCGCCGCAAACCGGCATGCCGCGAGATCCATCTCGTTTTGATCGATGCTCCTGCGCACGCCGCCCGGCTTCATGTCGAACCAAACCGGTTTGGTCTGCTGCGCCGACACGCAACCGCCGACGAGCACGGCGCACGCGACAATCGCAATCCTCATCGTCGAGCCCTCCGCCCGCCGAAGAGATACCGCAACCGACCCTCAGATCACAAGCCGGGCGGCCTCGTGCAGTTCCTCGCCGGCCGGCGTCAGCCGGTATAGCCATTCGGGCGCGCGCTTCGCCTGCACGCTGATGGGCAACCCCTTCACGTAGACGTGCGGCCTCCAGGCCGGATTACGCTCCCGCTCCAACAGTCCGCGCTCGCGCATCGTCTTGAGCCGCATGACCACCGAGCCCCGCTTGAGCCCTGTCGCCTCGATAACCTCCGGCTGCGAATAACGCCGCCCCGGCTCGAGTCTCGCCGCGATCTTCATCTCCAGCGTGACGACCGGCCTCGTCGTCCGCGCCTTCCCGCGCTGCCGGCGTCGCTCTTTCGCCGCGCGCCGCTGCTCCAGCTTCTCCCGACGCCACCGCGCACGCTGCGCCCGCTTCATGCGCTCGATCGCGGTCGGGGTGTGCTTGTCGCCTCGCCGCATCGGCGGCCTCCAGGTGTCGAGGCCAACCGGTGTCGGGTCGAGTGCAACCAGGTCGAGCCACCACGCTTTGCGTCTTCTGGCCACCCCCGCAAACCTCCGCCTGTCTCCCCGTCTCGGCGACGTCAGCGGAAGTCAGTCCTCCCCCCTTTAGGGGGGACTGACTTCCGCACTCAACTTCCGCAAGACTTCCGCATAATGATTTCAATGACTTAGCACCTGTAGTCCCGCAACTTCCGCAAGACTTCCGCAAACCGACTTCCGCATAATGATTTCAATGACTTAGCTGGTGTTCCCCTCCGTCTGCGGAAGTTCCGCGGAAGTCTCCGGCGCGACTTCCGCAACCTCCGCAACCCCGACAATCGCGAATATCTCGTCGACGGATTTGACGACGCGGAGCCCTTTGAGCTTCGAGCGTTTGTCGCATTCTTCGTATTTGAGGATGCCTTTGCCGAGCCAATCGTCGACCAGGCGCGCCGCCTCTGTCGCATCCATCCCGAGGCGCTGGTGCAGCACGCGAGGAGCGAACCGGCCCGTCGCTCTCGTCTGCGGGTGCGGAGAGAGCGGGGCGCCCGCCTCCCAAGCCTCCCCGAAGACAGACGCCACGGCCGCCAGCTCGTGAGGCGCGGGCCAATCGTTGTCGCCCTCATCACGGGGCCGCAGCACGCCGCCATCCCACCGCAGGCGAATGGCCGTGTCGTCGCCGGCCGCCGCATAGTTCGCTTTTTTGCGGGACAGGATGCGCTCGTCGCCGCGGCCGTCTTCCGGTCGGGTGAGGTAGAGGCGCGAGCGAACGGCGTTGTTCCAGGCCGTCGAGCCCGAGGAGCCCGTCCCCGTGGCCATGCCGGCGAGCGACGGGTGCGCCAGGATGATGACGGTAAGCTCGACGCCGCGTTGCGCCGCGGCCTTGATGAGGCCGCCGCAAACCGTCTTCACGAAGTAATTGACCTGCGCGCGCAGGCTCTCGTTGCCGCCGAACATGTCAGCGACGGTGTCGAGCACGAGAAGCTCGACGCGCTCGTCGAGCACGGCTTTCGCGAGCTGGCGAAGGAACGGGGTGCGGGTTGGCTTCCCGGCCGCGTCGAACGTCACGAGGAGATTGTCCTCGCCGACGCGGGGCCAGATGAGCGCGTTGGCCAGGCCATCGGCAAACTCGTAGCCGAGGCCGCCGACAATCGCCGCGTGGCGGCGGTGCAGCTCATCGCGGTCGTCCTCACAGAACACGGCGAGGCACTTGCGTGGCGCCGCGTCCATGCCGAGCCATCGGCGGCCGGTGGAAGACGCATAGATGAGCTGCTGCGCGAGGAGCGTCTTGCCGAGGCCGCCGTCACCGTAGATCGACGTCACGGTGCCGGCGGGGATCCAGTCCTCGACGATCCAGCGGCGCTCGGGGGCTCGCCGGTGAAGGCCTCGGCGGTGAAGTAGGGCTTCGGGGCTGGCGGCGGGGGCTCGTAGTCGGCGGGGCCGAAATCGGCCTGCGGCGTGCGCACGCCGGGCGGGCTGGTGCCGTAGGCATAGGCGTTGTCGACCTTGCGCATCAGCTCGTCGGGTTGCCACGGCGGCTGGCACCGGTCGTTCCACTGGTTCGCGAGCATCTCGAACGCGAGCGGGGGCGAGATGCCGAAGTCCTTGAGCCGCGCGGCGACGCGGTAGGTTGTGACGTCCCCGCCCTCTCCCTCGATCGCGATGGGCGCGGATTCGGCGAGCCATCGCTCGGCGCGGCGAATGGCGTCGTCGGTGTCGAGGTCGACGAGCGGCGTGTCGTCGGTCTCCTTGCGCTCTCGAGGCGCTTCGCACAATGACAGGAGCCAATCCGGCGCGTCGGCGATGGGCAGGTCTTTGGGGCTGCGGCCGATCGCCCATTCATAGCTGCCGGCGGCGGTGACGCTGCCGGGGGCGACGACATAGCCGTGATGGCAGCGCACGTCGATGCCGGCGGCGATGCCGCCGCGATCGCCCTGGCTGTTGGCCACGTCGCGCGGCGTGCGGAAGTAGAGATGCCGGCCGCCGGACGGCGTGAGGGCCTCGACGGTCGCCGGCAGCTCGCCGTAAGCCATGAGCAGCATGTCGAGGCTGTCGGCGCCGCGCTTGCCGGGCTTCTGGTCGATGTCGAGCACGAGCAGGCCGTTGCCGGTCGCGATGCCGATGTTGTTCGGCTGCACGAGCCCGGCGGGGTCGACCCACCACTCGCGAATCTGTGTTGTGTCTTGCGTGGCGCGCGTCGGGAATCGGGAAATGGCTGGCAGCTTGTCGCGCTCGCGGAGGGGGAACACGCGGAAGCCGCGGCCGGCGATGTCCAGCGCTGCGGAGAGCTTGTCGTCCAAGTCGATGTGTGCCATATCTTGAACCGTCTAGGCGGGCGAGTGCCTGGATCTCCTTGGCGGGAAGGGGAAGAGCCCGATGGGTCGACCATCGGGCTCTTTTTATATGCCGTCAACTGTTGCGAGATGCGAGAGGCGGCGATTCCTTCGGACGCGATTCGCGCAGCCTTCCCATGATCCGCGCGAGCGCGGCAACACGCCGCTCGATGCAGGCGTCTATGTCCGGGCGGTCAGCCATTTCCTTCGCGATGGCAACGCCGCCGTGCACCTGCTTGTCGGGGCGATCGCCGAGCGTCACGGATACATAGGCGATGTACGGGCTGTCCGGGGGCAGCTCGTGCGCCCGGACGTTCCCGCACCAGCCACGCGCCGCGAACGCGGCGAGTAGCTTCCGTTGGACGGGATGACGCGAGCCGTCACTCATCTCGTCCCGCCTCCGTGGGTGCGGCGGCGTCGCCTCCTTCGGCGAAGCCCACGCGGGGCAACGTGACGGGAATGTTGCGCCGGCGGGTGAGGCCGCCGACGAAGGCGGCCTTGCGGCGCTTCTGCGCGAGGTATTCGGGGTCTTCGCGGAGCCGCGCGGCGTGCGCGGCCAGGGCGTCGATGTGCGACCGGGGCAACTTCAACCGGTGCGAGATCGACACCTGCGTGTTGGCGGAATTGGCGTCGCTCCGGCGGATGGTCATTGTTCGAGCCTTTGGACGCGCACCGGCACGACCTCCCAATCGTCGACGTCTTCAACGTCGGGCGACCTCTTCGCCGCCGAGATTGCCGTGCTCGGGCCTTCGTAGAGCTGCGGGGTGTTGCCGGCGCTTCCATCGCGCAGCCTGCGCCGGAGGAATCCGCCGGTGTCCTTGCGCACGAGCACGTAGAACGTGCGCTCCAGTGTCGGTTCGGTCATTGCAGGCGGCCGTTACCGGTTGAGGCCGAGCATGGGCACGGCGCCGCCGGGCACCATCGTGGTCGGGAGCTGGCCGTTCCAGCGCTCCGCCTGCACCAGGCCGACGAGGTTCGGGTTGTCGCGCAGCGCCTCGCCGCGGGCGCGGATGGCCTGCGCCTCGGCCTCGCCGCGCAGCTTGATCGCATCCGCATCGGCCTGCGCCTGCGCACGGACGGCGTCGGCCTTGGCGGTTGCCTGGGTGACGGTGATCTCGGCCTGCACCTTCTCGCGCTCGGCGTTCTGGCGGAGCCGCTGCACCTCGACCTCGGCAAGCATGCGCTGCTCGATGCTGGCCTCGTAGGCGTCGCTGAAATCGAGGTTCTCGATCTGCACGCCGGTGATGACCACGGGGCCGGCGACGGCCTCGGCGATGGCCACCCGCACCTCGGCGTTGAGGCGCTCGCGCTCCTGAATCGCCGTGACGGCATTGAAGCGGCCGAAGACCGTCTTGAGCTCCGACATGACACGCGGCTGGATGAGCCGGGCGACGACGGCCTCCTCGCTGCCGAAACGCGAGTAGATGTCCACGACCTGCTCGGGCACGAGTCGGTAGTTGACCGAGACCTGCATGTCGGCCGGCTGCTGGTCCCGGCTGTAGGCCGCGAGGCGCTCGTAGGTGACGATGCGGTCCTGCACGCTGAACGTCACGATGTCGTCGACGATCGGCATCTTGAAGCCGAGGCCGGGGCCGGCCACGCCGGTGACCGCACCGTTGCGCAGCAGGACGCCGCGCTCGCCCTGGTCGATGGTGTACCAGGAGCCGAAGAGGGTCGTGACGGCGGTGAAGAATGCCGCGACGGCAAGAGCCGCGATTGCGGGGGCACGCATGTAGAATCCTTTCTGAGAGGGGGAAAACGATCGCCTCGAGGGGCGGACTCGAAGGGGTCGAACGGGTCTCGGCGCATGTCAGCGTTTCCTTGGCGGTTTGCGGTCGAGGAGTTGGAGCGCCCGGTAGATGCCGAGCGCCAGCAGGCCGGCGACCACGAGGCCGCCGATAAGCAATAGGAGCTTCATGAGGGCTCTCCTTGGTGCGGGTGCGTTCTGCGCAAATTGCGCGAGTTGCAAAAATAGGATTGACAAAACCCTACAGGATTGTCAATCGTAAGGACATGACGACCACGTCGCTTTTGACCGAGATCGAGAGCTTCCTGCGGAGCCACGGCATGGGCCGGGCACGCTTCGGGCATCTCTGCGCCGGTGATCCCGACCTGGTCCGTGAGCTTGAGCGCGGACGTAAACCGCGGCCGAAGACTGAGCAAAAGATTCGATCATTCATGGAGAATTACGATGGCCGCATTCAAAAGCACCTCGGCCCGTAACGACTTCATCTTTTGGGGAACGCTGGCGACGTTCGCCGTTCCCGGTATTGTCCTCGGCGCACTCACCGGATGGGCTGAGGTATTCCTCGCCCTCGGTTGCTACCTGCTCGGCATGGTCGGGCTCGGCGCCGCGTGCTGGTTCACGCGGGGAGAGGACGATCTCTCGTGACGCAGTTTCTGGTGGAGCTGCTGGCCGCTGTGTTCTGCGTATGGCTGGCGCTCCACCTCTGCGCCGATTTCTTCCGTGACTAGAGGCAGTTGCGAATGAACACCCGCAAGGAAATCCTGGAAAAGGCGCTCGACGCCGTGAACAAGCGGCCCAAGGCCTACGGCCCACCGGCCGAGAATTTCGAGCGCATCGCGCGCCGCTGGAACGTCCATCTCCAGAACCGCGGCCTCACGCTGTGCGACAGTAACGGCGCGCCGGTCGCGCTCGACGCGGTCGACGTTGCGACGATGAGCGTCGACCTCAAGCTCGCACGGCTGGAGGAGACCCCGGACCACGAAGACTCGTGGGTCGACGTGGCCGGCTACGGCGCTTGCGGCGCCGAAGTTGCGCGAGTTGCGGCGAGTGCCGAAACGACAACGACCGCGCAGGAGGGGCCAGCGCCGAAGTTCAAGGTCGGCGATCGGGTCCGGCTGAGTAATCTGCCGCCCGATGCCCATCCGGGCATGCGCATCGGCTTTCTCGGTCGTGTGCTCCGTGCCCGCGAGTACGGTAGCATGCATGTTCTGGTCGAGTTTGACGAGGATTTCAACGGCCACGACGGCCACGACAGAGACGTGCGCGGCAAAGACGGCCATTGCTGGTGGTGTTCGCCGGACGTTCTGGAGGTTGTCGAAGAACCCGCCTGGAAACGTGCCAAGGTCGGCGATGTGGTGCGGTTCCGCGCCGGCTGCGACCTTCGTTCCGGCGAGGTTAGCGAGGTCGACGACACCCCAGGCGACCGATGGCGAGTAGCTGTCCGGGGCTTCGGGTGGGTTCATAACGACAACGTCGAGGAGATCGTCGAGTGACGGTCCTTGCGCTCGACCTCGGGACGACGACCGGGTGGGCCTGCGGTGCCGATGAGCGCGACCTGCGCTGCGGCTTCTGGCGCCTCAAGGTCGGCCGCTACGACACCGTCAGCATGCGCTACGTCCGGTTCGAGCGGCACCTCGACGAGTTGCACAAGCTCGTGGGCTTCCGGCACGTCGTTTACGAGGAAGTGCGCAAGCACCGCGGCACAGACGCCGCGCACATCTACGGCGGTCTCCAGGCCACCCTCCTCCGCTGGTGCGAGACGCGCGGGGTGCCCTGCGAAGGCGTGCCGGTTGGCACCATCAAGAAGCATTGGGCCGGGAAGGGCAACGCCTCGAAGGACCACATGCGAGCCGCCGCCGACGAGCGCGGATACGCGCATTCCGGCGACGAGAACGAGATCGATGCGTTGGCTCTCGCGCATTGGTACGTGACGGAGCACCAGGCCTCGTCATCCGAAATCGAAGAGCTTTTGAAGTAGCCAAGGAGACCAGAGATGAAGAATATCGAGGTCGAAATCGGGTTCGACGAGGCCGTCGAGTACGGCAAGGTTTACGCCGCCAAGATGGGCGACCGCTCCGAATCCGACGTTATCAAGCAGGCGATCCTCGACATCTATGGCGCAACGCATGTCATCGCCTCCGCGCGCGCCACGAACATGCTGATCGAGGTGACGAAGAACATGGCGATCCTCGCTGCGCGCACCGAGGTCGGCATCCTCCGCGACAAGGTGGAGAAGATCAAGGCGGAGAACCCCGGCGCCTCCAACGAGGAGCTGGCGGAGAAGCTCAAGGCTTCCCTCGCCGCCACCGCGGGCCACGCGTAACGGCCCCGCCCCTCACGCCAGCCGGCAAAGGTAAAGCCAATGCAGTTCCATATCGAAGAGCGCGAGATCTTTGACCGGGCGCAGGAACTCAACCTCGCGCAGAACGGGAAGATGACGGATGCGGCCGTCAAGGATCTGATGCTCACCTTCTACGGCGTCGTCGCCTGTCTGGCGGGCGCCGGCCACGACGACCTCTTCGACAACCCCGTCGTGCGCAGCAACGTGCGGTGGGTCCGCAACGAGGTCGCGGCGAAGCGTCAGGAGGTGCTCGCCGCCGGCAAGGACACCGCCACCCCGCTCAACTGAGCGCCGGCCGGTCCAGCGGGCGCCCGGCGGCCCGTCCGTGCCACTTCCGATCCGGGGCCGGCGCTCCCCTTCGGGGAGGACATGACCGGAAATCGGAGGAAGGCCGCCACAAATGCGTCTTGATTGTCGAGAGTTGCGAAAGATGAAGGTTGCAGAAGACGCAGGCTTGTTCCCCTACCAGGAGGAAGGTGCCGCCTTCCTTGCGCGCGTCGGCCGCGGGTTGCTAGCGGACGACATGGGCTTGGGCAAGACGGCCCAGGCGATTGCGGCGGCGAGGAAGATTGCCGCGCGCCGCGTCATAATCGTGTGCCCCGCGTCGCTGTGCGAGAATTGGCGACGCGAGTTCAAGAGGTTCTGGCCGGATTTCCCCGGAGAGCTGTTCGTCAAATCCTACAACAAGGTGGACGACTTCGGCGGCGCGACTACGTGCGACGTCCTCATTCTCGACGAGGCACACTACCTCAAGAACAAGGACGCCAAGCGCACCAGGGCGATCTTCGGCCCGAGGTGCGACGGCAAGGGTGGCCTGGTCGAGCGGGCGAAGCAGGTCTTCCTGCTCACCGGCACGCCGACGCCGAACAACCCCGCGGAGCTGTGGCCGCTGGCGCGCGCCGTGTTCCCCGATGCGATCCTCAACCCGAAGATTCCCGGCAAGCCGCTGGCCTACTGGCCGTTCGTCGGCCGCTACTGCAAGACGTTCGACAACGGCTTCGGCATCAAGATCACCGGCGGCAAGAACCTCAAGGAGCTGCGCGAGCGCATTGCCCCCTACGTGCTCCGACGCCGGAAGGAGGAGGTGCTCACCGATCTCCCGCCGATCCGGTTCGACACGCTGCCGCTCGAAGGCATCCGGTTGCCAGTGGTGCTCAATGATGCCGGGAAGGTCGAAGCTGAGATCATTCGGAAGACGCTCGCCGAGAAGGGCGTTGGCGGTCTCGCCGAGATCGCGCCGCATGTTGCTTCGCTGCGCCGCATCACCGGGCTCGCCAAGGTCGGCCCCGTGGTCGAGTGGGTGCGTGACTGGCTCGACGCGGGCGGTTCGAAGATCGTCCTGTTCGCTCACCACAAGGAAGTCATCGCGGCCCTGTCCGATGCATTCGACCGCGCTGTCGTGGTCACGGGCTCGACCACTCCGGCGGTGCGGCAAGCGGCCGTCGACAGTTTCCAGAACGACCCGAACACCCGCGTCTTCATCGGCCAGCTCCAGGCGGCCGGCACCGGCCTTACGCTGACGGCCGCCAGCGACCTCCTGTTCGTCGAAACCTCGTGGGTGCCGGCGGAGAACCAGCAGGCCGCCATGCGCATCCACCGTATCGGCCAGCGCAACGCCTGCCTTGTGCGTGTGGCCACCCTCGCCGGATCGATCGACGAGGACGTCCAGAAGGCGGTCCTGCGGAAGATGCAGGACATCCGTTCTCTTTGGTCCTGATTGTTGCGTTTTGCAAAAAGAGGAAAATCGCATGACGATCAAGCTCGAAATCACCGCCGCGGAAGGCCCCGAGCTGGCGCAGAAGCTGCTCGGCACCCTCGGTGCGTTTGCCTTCGCCGGCCGTGAGGCGCGTGTCACGCCGCCCCCGCAGGCGGCCGAGCCGGCACAGAGCGCTCCGGCGCCCGAGACGGCCGAAGAGGCCAAGCCGCGCCGCACGCGCAAGCCGAAGGACGAGGCCGCCGTGGCCGAGCCCGTGCCGGAGGCCGAAGCCAAGCCCGAGGAGAAGTTCGAGGCGCCCGCCGCGGAGCCCGAAGAAGCGACGGCCTACACCGCCGACGACTGCCGGGCGAAGCTCATGGAGGTGTGCAAGCGCCTGGCGCCCGACATCGGCGTCGCCCTCTTCAAGAAGCACCTTCCGAAGGTCGAGAAGCCGAACATCTCGGCGCTCGCGCCGGGGCAGTACGCCGATTTCATCGGCGACGCGGACAAGGCGCTCGAAGCGCTCGCCGAGGTGGGCGCGGAGTCGCTCGCTGACGTCGACGAGTCCGCGCGGCCGAAGGTCATCGCGGCGGCGAAGGAGGCCATCCAGTGACATTCCGCACGAGCGAGATGGCCGTCATCGAGAGCACCCGCGGCGACGTGATGGCGTTCTTTTTCGACGGCTACCTCATCCTCAACCAGGGGACGGTCTCGGTCTACCTCGACGAGGATCGGGCGAAGCAGGTCGCGAAGGATCTGCTCGCCTACGTCGAGCGGAACGCGCTGTGTCAGGACGATGCGTCCGGGCCGGACCAGCAGGCCCTCCTCCTTGGCATCCAGGACATGCCGGACAATGCGTGAGCCGAACCCCATCGCGCTCGGGCTCGTCGCTGCCGCGACCATGATCGCGGCGGCGAAGACCGTCCCGACACGTCGCCAGAAGTTCATGGCGGAGAACCCGCTGCCGGTCGTCGGCCACGTCCTGCACCGCCAGTACGTGCCCCGGCGGCATGTCAGGCTCGTTGCGGTGCCGGTCAAGTACGAGCCGCAGCCGCCGGGGCATCGCCGCTCCCGCTACTCGGGCGCGGCGCTGCGGGAAATCCGCAAGACCCATCGGTGATAGGACGATATGCACATGTCGAGGGACAGCAGACAAGTTGCTTGACGCGGCATAGGTCCGTGATCCTAAATGTTCTCTATTCGTTCACGGTGCTCCATGACCAAAGCGAAGGACAAACACGCCGGAGGCCAGGCGCATGCTGACCGCGCGCACGCGAAGCTCGCGCCGTCCGCCGCCAGCCGTTGGGTGAACTGCCCCGGCTCCGTTCGGCTGTCGGCCGGCATCGAGTCCCGGTCGTCGATTTGGGCCGATGAGGGCACCGCGGCGCATACGCTGGCGGAGATGTGCCTCAACACCGGCTTCGACGCCGACCGCTTCCTCGACGGATGCGTCGACGTCAACACCGGCAGGGTGCACGAGACCATGCCGCCGCAGCTCGAAGGCAAGCCTCGCGTGTTCGCCATCGACGAGGAGATGGCAGGGGCGGTCCAAGTCTACCTCGACCTCGTGCGCAGCCTCGTGCAGGAGGGCGACGAGTACGAGACCGAGCAGCGGCTCGACCTGTCGTCGGTGCACCCGGACATCTTCGGCACGGGCGACTTCCTGCTCTACCGGCCGTCGACGCACAAGCTCGTCATCGTCGACTACAAGCACGGCAAGGGCGTCGCGGTCGATCCGCGCGAGAACAAGCAGCTCATGACCTACGCGGTGGGCGCGGCGCTCCGCTACCACAACCGCGGCATCGACGAGGTCGAGCTTATCGTCGTGCAGCCGCGCGCCGAGGGCGACGAGGTCAAGACGTGGAAGACCGACGCCGTCACCCTCCTCGAATGGCGGTTCGAGTTGGAGGCCGCCGCCAAGGCGACCGAGGAGCCGGACGCGCCGCTCCAGGCCGGCGAGTGGTGCAAGTTCTGTCCCGCTCTCCCCGACTGCCCGGCCAACCGGGCGCGCCGCGCCGAGCTGGCGCGGATCGAGTTCGCCGAGGATGGAGAGCTGAAGTTGTCCGAGCCTTCGACGATCGCCCCGGAGCGGTTGGCCGCCATCCTGCGGGAGGCGCACCTCTTCAAGGACTGGTTCCGTCGCGTCGAGGAGTTCGCCCACGCCGAGGCTACCGAGGGCCGCCTGCCGCCGGGGTTCAAGTTGGTGGCCAAGCGCGCCACGCGCCGGTGGCGCGACGAGGACGAGGCGGCGAGCTATCTGTCGATGGTCCACGGGCTCGACGATGACGCGCTGTACGAGCGCAAGATGCTGTCCCCGGCCAAGGTCGAGACAGTAATCGGGAAGAAAAATAAAGACGACATTAAGCACCTTGTCGTCAGCAAATCATCCGGCACGAACCTGGTTCCAGAAGACGATAAAAGGCCGGCGGTTCGTGTGGACGCGAAGACCGAGTTTGCGGAGGCATAGATGCGCAACACAGAACCGATCCTGGCGACGATCGAGGCTGTCCTGCGGCAGAAGGCATGGGCGTTCTCGCATGTGGTGATGGGAAACCTTGAGGGGCTGGAGGTTCCCGTCGTCGTCCTGCACAACGGCGATATCGTCCTGCTGCTCCTGAACGAACGGGAGATCGCTACCACCGTGGCCGGTGACTCTTCAGCCGTCGCCGATGCGCTCGCCGGCATGGAAGAGGCCTTCCGCGAAAGCGGATGCATCACCGGGGTGCGCGCGAACTAGCATATCCCTCGACATCCCCGCCAGCCCTTGGAATCGGCGCTCACGTGCCGGAGCCGTGCTCAAAGTGTGAGATCGATGTTGTGAATTGAGAAAAGGGAAAATTCGCATGGCTATCAATCCGTTGGTCTGCCGCATCAGCCAGAAGACCGGCAACATCATCACGCCGCGCATTCGCATGGTGTACCCGGCGCTGTTCAAGCCGTGGGCGCCTCGCGGGAGCGACCAGGAACCGAAGTTCCAGCTCACGATCCTCATCCCCAAGGCGGCCGACATCGCCCTCCTCAAGAATGGCGCCCAGGACGCCGCGTTTGCCGAGTTCGGCAAGGACGCCAAGGGGGTGAAGACGCCGTTCATCAAGACCGAGGAGCAGGAGCGGTTCGCCGACTACGCGGACGAGTACCCGACCATGATCCGCGCCCGTTCGAACGAGCGGCCGGGCGTGGCCGACCGCGAGGGCAAGGACGTCTTCGAGGACCGCGCCGACGAGGTCTACGGCGGCCGGTGGGCGTTCGTGTCGCTGCGGCCGTATGCGTGGAAGCACCCGACCGGCGGCAAGGGCGTCAGCTTCGGCCTCCAGAACGTCCAGCTCCTCGAGGACGACGAGCCCATCGGCGGCGGTCGCGTGGCCGCGTCGAGCGAGTTCGAGCCGGTCGAGGGCATCGGCGGGGACGACAGCGAGGACGCGGCGTCGCTTTTCGTGTGACCCGCTTGTTGGGAGTTGCGAAAATGAAGGTCATTCCGCGCAAGAAGACCTTCGAGAGCATCACGGCCGGACTCTCGAAGATGGTCGATGACCTGCTGGCGTTCGCCGACAGGGAGAAGACCGAAGGCCAGCGCAAGCTCGTCGAGAGCGGTCGGCTGATGGCCGAGCACGAGGCCCACAACCGTGAGGCCGACCGTGCGAAGGCAACGGCCGACAAGATCAAGGGGCTCCTGGCATGAGCGAAGGAACCCCCTCGATCGGGCACAACTCCGGCGCCGTCGCGACCGAGGAGCTGCGCAGCTATCAGCAGCGCATCGAACGGCTGGAGGAAGAGGCCAAATCGGTTCGTGACGACATGAAGGAGGTCTACGCCGAGATGAAGGCCCGCGGGTTCGACGTGAAGGCGTTCAAGGAAGCCCGGCGCCGCCAGAAGCAGGAATCGGACTTCCAAGCGGTCGTCGAGCTGTACGAGGAGCACCTCCTCTCCGAGATGCTGGCCTGAACGTGACGGGGGCTACGGCCCCCGTCCGCCCTCTTTGTTGCGAGTTGCGAAAATGAGAGTCCTCATCGCTTGCGAGTTCTCGGGCATCGTGCGCCGGGCGTTCGCCGCCCGCGGACACGACGCATGGTCGTGCGACCTGCTACCGGCCGAGGACCGAAGCAACAAGCACCTTGTCGGCGACGTGCGGAACTACCTCAACGACGGGTGGGATCTGCTCATGGTCGCGCACCCGCCGTGCACCCGTCTGTGCAACTCCGGCGTCCGTTGGCTCAAAGTGCCCCCGCCTGGCCGCACGGCCGAGGAGATGTGGCGGGAGCTGGATGAAGGCGCCGACCTCTTCTCGGCCTGCTGGAATGCGCCCATCCCCCGGATCGCGGTCGAGAACCCGGTCATGCACCGGTACGCGAAGGAGCGCATCCGCAACTATCAGCCGCCGGCGCAAACGGTGCAGCCCTGGTGGTTCGGAGACCCCTTCTTCAAGGCAACGAGCTTCTACCTCAAAGGGCTTCCCCCGCTCGTCCCCACCAAACGACTGATCCCTCCGAAGCCGGGCACCCCGGAGCACCGCGCGTGGTCGCGCGTGCATCGGGCGCCCCCAGGCCCCGACCGATGGAAAGAGCGGTCCCGAACGTTTCCCGGCATCGCCGAGGCCATGGCTGACCAATGGGGCTCACTTCGCCCCTGATGTTGCGAGTTGCGAAAATGGACACCCGCAAAGGCGACTGGATGCAGACCTACACGGGCCGCCAGTTCTGGCCACTCGATCCCCGCCCCGACGACGTCGACATCGACGATATCGCTCACGCGCTCGGGAATCTGTGCCGCTACAACGGCCACTGCCGCGCCTTCTACAGCGTCGCCGAGCACAGCGTCCTCGTCGCCGAGCGCGCATCGCCGCCGAACAAGCTGGCCGCGCTGCTGCACGACGCGGCCGAGGCCTATCTGTGCGACCTGCCGCGGCCCGTGAAGCGGAGCGTCAGCGGCTACGCCGAGGCCGAGGAGGCCGTCGAGCGGGCGATCGCCGCGAAGTTCGGCGTGCCCCACCCGTGGCCGGCCGAGGTCAAGGATCTCGATAACCGGATCCTGCACGACGAGAAGGCGCAGCTCATGAGGCCGGAGCCGGCCCCGTGGCGCCTGCCGGGCGAACCCCTCGGCGTGACGCTGCACCTGTGGAGGCCGAAGGCCGCCGCGGCGCACTTCAAGCTCATGTTCTACCGGCTCGTGAACGGGGCGCCGCAGTCATGGCTGGCGTGAAGACCTATGGCGGTCGGGGCCGGGCCGGCACCGGCAGCATGCGCGCCCCGCTCGCGGAGCGCGGCGAGGACTTCTACGCTACCCCGCGCGAGGCGGTGGACGCTTTCCTCGACATCGAGCGGCATCAGATCCCGCCGGGCAAGGTGTTCGAGCCGGCCTGCGGCGACGGCGCCATTGTCTTGCCGCTACGCGCCGCCGGCTACCACGTCATCGCGTCGGACCTGATCGACCGCGGATGCCCCGACGCCAGCGTCGGCGATTTCTTTGCGACGGAACCGCCGGGCGACATTTCGGCCATCATCACCAACCCACCGTACAAGAACGCGCAGCGCTTCATCGAACGCGCACTCGGCTTTGCGCCCTACGTCGCGATGCTCCTGCGCCTCGGGTTTCTTGAAGGCTTCCGCCGCAAGCCGTGGCTGGAGGAGTTCCCGCCGGCCCGCGTGCATGTGGCGTCCCGACGCCTGCCGATGATGCACCGCGGCGGGTGGGACGGCCCGCGCGTCATGGGCTCGGCCGTCTGCTTCGCCTGGTTCGTGTGGGATGTGCGCCGCGTCGCGCCGACAACGCTGCATTGGTTCGACTGGAAGGAGTCCGAGCCGGCTGTGGCGCTGGAGGACATGCTCGCATGACGAAGCACATCCTCCACCGCGACTACGAGACCCGATCCGTCGTCGATCTCCAGGCCGCCGGCACCCACGCCTACATGGAGCACGCCACAACCGACGTCTGGTGCTGCGCCTACGCCGTCGACGAAGGGCCGGTGAAGCTGTGGGTGCCCGGCGATCCGGTGCCCGACGAGTTTGTCGAAGCCGCCGAAAACCCGGATTGGCTGGCGTATGCCCACAACGCGGCGTTTGAACGCCTCGCCGAGCACTACATCATGGCCCCGCGCTACGGCTGGCCGGAAATCCCGCTGGAGCGGCAGCGCTGCACGATGGTGATGGCGCACGCGATGGCGTTGCCGGGCTCGCTGGAGAACGCTGCCCGCGCGCTCGGGCTCGACGTCCAGAAGGACACCAAGGGCCGCGCACTCATGCTCCAGATGTGCCGGCCGCGGAAGGGACCGGACCCGAAGTGCTCCTACTGCGACGGCACCGGTGAGTTCTACGGCAACCTCGGCCTCGCCTGCGGCTGCATCCAGTGGTGGGATGAGCCGGAGAAACGCGAGCGCCTCTACACCTATTGCCAGCATGACGTCGAGGTCGAGCGCTCCCTTCACAAGCGCCTTGTGCCCCTCACCCCGTCCGAGCTGGCGCTGTGGCACCTCGACCAGAGCATCAACGATCGCGGCGTCTATGTCGACGTCGCCATGTGCGAGAGCGCCAAGCGCATCGTGAAGGCCACGGCCGAGCGCCTCGACAAGGAAATGGCGCGCGTCACCGAGCAGCGCGTGACTGCATGCTCGCAGGTTCAGAAGCTCCTTGAGTTCGTGAAGCTGCGCGGCGTCGACGCGACGAGCCTGTCGAAGGACACGCTCACCGACATCCTAGTGCGCGACGACCTGCCGGCCGACGTGCGCCGCGCGCTGGAACTGCGCCGGCAGGCGGCCAAGGCCAGCGTGTCGAAGATCAACGCGCTCATGGCCGGCAAGAGCAGCGACGGCCGCTCGAAGATGATGCTCCAGTTCCACGCCGCGTCCACCGGGCGGTGGGCCGGCCGGCGATTCCAGCCGCAGAACCTCATGCGGCCGGAAGACGGCTTCGACGTCGACCAGGCCGTCGAGGCCATCCTCGTCGGCGACCTCGACGTCATGGACATGATGTACGAGGAGCCCATCTCGGCGGTGGCGAATTGCATCCGCGGCACCGTCATCTCCGCGCCGGGCACCCGGTTCGTCACGGCCGACTTCGCGAACATCGAAGGGCGCGGCATCGCGTGGCTGGCCGGGGAGCGCTGGAAGCTCGACGCATTCCGGGCATATGACGCCGGCACCGGCCCGGACCTCTACAAGGTCGCGGCCGGCGGCATCTTCGGCGTGCCACCGAGCGAGATCGGCAAGGACAGCCGGCGCCAGATCGGCAAGGTCTCCGAGCTGGCGCTCGGCTACCAGGGCGGCCCGGCGGCTTTCCGCACCATGGCAAAGACCTACGGCCTCAAGATCGAGGAGTATTTCGACATCGTCATGGAGGCGGCCGACCCGCGGTTCGTCGACGAGGCGCACGAGGCATGGGATGCCTACGGCAAGTCCTCGGGCATCGCCAAGCGGGCGTGGCTTCCGGCCGAGGTCGTCAAGCGCGCGTGGCGCCACAAGCACCCGCGGATCGTGTGCTACTGGCAGGATCTCGAAAACGCGGCCATCGAAGCGGTCGAGCATCCCGGCAAGGTCGTTCCGGTTCTCGACGAATACGGCGACCCCTACGCCGCTCCGGTCAAGTTCCGCGTGGCCGGCTCGTTCCTGTGGCTGCTCCTGCCGAGCGGACGGCCGCTCTGCTACCCCTACCCGAAGCTTGTCGAGAAGGCGACGTCGTGGGGCACGACAAAGCGGACGCTCCAGTACATGGGCGTCGACAGCCGCACCCACAAATGGGGCGAGCAGTACACCTACGGCGGCAAGCTCGCCGAGAACGTGACGCAGGCTATCGCTCGCGACGTGCTCGCCGATTCCATGGTGCGCCTGGAGGCCGCCGGTTATCCGATCGTGCTCACGGTCCACGACGAGGTTGTCGCCGAGCGCGCCCTCGGTGAGGGCTCGCTGGAGGAGTTCGAGCGCATCATGGGCGAGGTGCCGGCATGGGCCGCCGGCCTGCCGATCGCCGTCGAGGGATGGGAAGGCACGCGCTACCGCAAGTAGCGCGCCCGAAGTGTTGTGAGTTGGGAAGAAAGGAAAGACGCAATGCCGACACCTCCGATCAACGAGAACGAGTCCCGGCGCCGGAAGGAGGCCATCGAGGCGGCGCTCCGGGGCGGCGCCAACCCCTTCAACGTCGACATGGGCGGCCGGGGTTCCGCGGTGCAGGTCGCGGCCAGGATGCTCGGGATCCACGATGCGACGCTTACCAATTGGGTCCGGCGCCAGCGGCAGCTTGCCGAGGCCGGCAAGCCGAACTTCGAGCCCGACTGGAGCCTCTTCCGATCCGGCGCTGTGGCCGCGCAGCCGCGCGAGGATCTCGCCGCCAAGGTGGCCGCGGCGCTACGCACCGCGCCCGCCTCGCTGGAGGAGCTGTCGTCGCGGTTCGGCATCACGGCCGCGCAGGCTCTCTCGGCGGTCGAGACGCTCCGCAGCACCGGCGTGTCGGTCATGCTGGTCGGCGAGCGCTTCGAGGTGGCGCGGCAGCATCAGCCGGCATGGACGGCCGGCGAGCCGCTGCGCATCTACACCGACGCCAACAACCGCCTCGTCTTCGGCGCCATCGGCGACAATCACGCCGGATCGAAGTACAGCCGGTGGGATGTGGTCGACGACCTCTACGACCGGTTCGCCGCGGCCGGCGTCGAGCATGTGTTCCACACGGGCAACTGGATCGACGGCGAGGCGCGGTTCAACAAATACGATATCGACACGGCGGGACTCGACAACCAGTGCCGCGAGCTGGCGAACCGGTGGCCGGAGCGGGAGGGCATCTCGACCTACGCCGTGTGGGGCGACGATCACGAGGGCTGGTATGCGCAGCGCGAGGGCGTCGACGTCGGCCGCTACTGCCAGTCGACGTTCCGCCAGGCGGGGCGCGAGGACTGGCATGACCTCGGCTTCATGGAGGCGCACGTCGAGATCGTGAACGCCAACACCGGGAAGTCGGTCATCATGGCCGTTGTGCACCCCGGCGGCGGCACTGCCTACGCCCTCTCCTATCGGCCGCAGAAGATCATCGAATCGCTGGAAGGCGGCACGAAGCCGGCCATCATCCTGCTCGGCCACTACCACAAGCTCGACCCCGGCCTGGTGCGGAACGTCTGGTATCTCCAGACCGGATGCTGCCAGGACCAGACCCCGTTCATGCGCAAGAAGTCGATCGAGGCGCACGTCGGCGGCGCTATCGTCGAGATTGAACAGGATCCAGCCACCGGCGCGATCATCGGTTTCAACCCCGGCATGATCCGCTACTTCAACCGGGGCTACTACGCCGGCCGGGATCAGTGGTCGCACCACGGGCCGGTGGCCCAGGTGCCTCGCAGCGTGGGCGGCGTGTAGCGAGTTGCGAAAAATACGAAAAATCGACAGTTGACATTCCGCGCAGAATGCGCGATAACAACATCGTCGGTGGTGAAGAGAACGGTTACTTCGCTGACGGAAGCACCTACGTTCCGTTTTCGCCTGTTCCCCGACAGCTTTCGGCCTGTGGTGAAGGTCGCGGTTACTTCGATTGGTGAATGAACCCGCGTCCGTTTGTTCCCAGGCTTCTAGTCTGTGTCGATGGTGAAGGGATCGGTTCCTTCGACTTGTAATCGAGAGGTCGCTGGTTCGAATCCAGCCTTGTCGTCCTTGCGGCGGCGAGTAGCTCAGGGGTAGAGCACTGTGCTCCGAGCCCGCTAGTTCCTCGACACAGCCTAGAAGCGCCACGGGCCTCCGCCGGAGGGTCTCGGTGGAGATGATGGTGTAGGGATCGGTTACTTCGCTTTGGGAGCCGTGGGTCGCTGGTTCGAATCCAGCCGGCGGGGGCAATCCTCGCCGTAGCTCAGGGGTAGAGCAACGTCACAGTTCCGAGCCCGCCAGTTCCTCATCTCCTCCGAGGCCCTCCTTTCCCGCACGAAGGAGGGCCTCATGCGTCTCAACGCACGCGCTCGCATGTCTCCGGTTCGCACCCACGAGGGGGCGCCGGCTTTTCCCCACCTCACCCCCATTCAGCAGCTCCGCCGTTCGGTGCTCTCGTGCCTCCTGTGGGAGAGCGAGTTCTACGAGGACGGCCGCACGATCGCACAGCGGATCGAGGAGACGGCGGCCAAGGTGCCGACCAGCGAACTCCGCAATCTGGCCGTCGAGGCGCGCACGCGGTTCAACCTCCGCCACGTGCCGTTGCTCCTGCTCAAGGCCTTGGTCGCCCGCGGTGCCGGCGATCCGTGGACCGGCGACACTGTCGCGGCCGTCATCAAGCGGCCGGACGAGTTGGCCGAGCTCCTGGCGCTCTACTGGAAGGACGGCAAGCGGCCCCTCTCGGCACAGATGAAGAGGGGGTTGGCCAAGGCGTTCAGGAAGTTCGACGCCTACCAGCTCGCGAAGTACAACCGCGACAGCGCGATCAAGCTCCGCGACGTGATGTTCCTCGTCCACCCGAAGCCGGACAACGACCGGCAGGCCGAGACCTGGCGTCAGCTCGTCGACGGCACGCTGCCGGCACCGGACACGTGGGAGGTCGCCCTCTCCGGCGGCGCCGACAAGCGCGAGACGTTCGAGCGACTGCTCCGCGAGGGCAAGCTCGGCTACCTTGCCTTGCTCCGCAACCTGCGGAACATGGCGCAGGCCGGCGTGGATGAGCGCCTGGTGCGCCAGGCCATCCTCGCCCGCAAGGGTGCCGATCGAGTGCTGCCGTTCCGCTACATCGCCGCGGCGCGCGCCGTTCCGCAGTGGGAGCCCTGGATCGACACGGCGCTCCTCGAGGCTATCGGCGAAGCCGAGCCGCTGCCGGGCAAGACGGTCGTGTTGGTCGACGTCTCGGGTTCGATGAACGCGCGCCTGTCGGCCAAATCCGACCTCACGAGGATGGACGCTGCGGCGGCATTGGCCTCGATCATCAGGGCCGACCAGCTTGCGGTCGTGACCTTCTCCTACAATGTCGTCCAGGTTCCCCCGCGCCGCGGTATGGCAGGCATCGACGCTATCATCCGGTCGCAGAACCACGGGGGCACCTACCTGGGGCAGGCGGTCGCCGCGGCCAACAAGACCCCGCACGACCGGCTCATCGTCATCACCGACGAGCAGAGCCACGACCGCGTGCCGGATCCGATCGCCAGGCACGCGTACATGATCAATGTCGCGTCGAACCGGAACGGCGTCGGCTACGGCGGCCGGTGGGTCCACCTCGACGGCTTCTCCGAGCAGGTGCTCCGGTTCATCGCCGAGTATGAGCGGGGCTGAGTTCAAAGCGCGGGCGATCGCCCGCTTCGGGAGGCGCGGCTGGCAGAAGGAGCTGGCCGCGCTTCTTCGCGTCGACGTCTCGACGATTCGTCGGTGGGTGGCCGAGGACCGGGTGCCTTGGTGGGCCGCTGGCCGGTTTTAACTGGCCAGTTTAACTGGCCAGTTCGCGTTGTGTTCTGCGATTTTGCAGCCCGCCCGCAACCCTAAGATATTGATTTTTATGGGAATTTAGGTGGCGCGCCCAAGGGGACTCGAACCCCTGTTTTCGCCGTGAAAGGGCGACGTCCTAGACCGCTAGACGATGGGCGCACGGCCTCGCGAGGCGAGGTAGCGGCGCGACATATAGAGCGGTTCGCCGGCCGCGGCAAGCACAACCGCCGGGGAAGAACGGTGGATCAGTTCCCATCCACAGCCTTGCCCGGCGTCGCTGGCGCCACGTCCGTGACCCGCAGGTCGACGCGCTCCGCCCCGCCCCAGCGGTCGATGGCGAGGCTGCCGGCAGCGTGGATACGCTCGCCGCGCGCCGCAAGGAGCGCGCGGCCGAGCGGCTGGTCGGCGGCGCGGAAGGCGATGCCGCCGACCTGGCTGCCGTCGCCGGCACGCAGCTTGAGGCGCACATGGCCGTTACCGACGACGGCCGCCTCCGTGAGGATGTGATGCGGGAAGGCGAAGACCGGCTCCGGGTGGCCGGAGCCGAAGGGCCCTGCCCCGGCAAGCCGCGCCATCAGCTCCGCCGTGGCGGAGGCGGCCGTCATCGCCCCGTCGACCAGGAGGGCCGTGTCCGCTCCCGCCACCGCGACGCTGTCGCGCAGCAGGGCGTCGATGGCCTCGGTGAAGGCCGGCAGGCTGTCACCGTTGAGCGTCACGCCGGCCGCCATGGCATGGCCGCCGCCCTTCGCCACCTGCCCCGCCTCGACCAGCCGGCGCACCGCAGCGCCGAGATCGACCCCGGGGATCGAGCGGCCGGAGCCGGTGAGGCCGCCGTCGCCGTTCGCCGCAAAGGCGAAGGCGGGTTTCTGGAAACGCTCCTTCACCCGCGCGGCGACGAGGCCGACGACGCCCGGGTGCCAGTCCGGCGCGTGCACCACGAGCACCGCCCGGTCGGGATCGGCCGTGAGCGCCATGTCCGCCTGCGCCATCGCCTCCTCGACGGCGATGAGCTCGATGGCCTGTCGCTCCTTGTTGAGCCGGTCGAGCTCCGCCGCGGTCCCCCGCGCCACCGCATCGTCCAGCGTCAGGAGCAGCCGGGCGCCGAGCGCCGCATCGCCGATGCGCCCGCCGGCATTGATGCGCGGCCCGAGCAGGAAACCGAGATGCCAGGCCTCGGGTGGTCCAGACAGGGCGGCCGTGTCCATCAGCGCCGTCAGCCCCGCCCGGCCGCGCCGGCGCATGACGGCGAGCCCCTGGCGCACGAAGGCGCGGTTGAGGCCCTTGAGCGGCACGACGTCGGCCACGGTCGCCAGCGCCACGAGGTCGAGCTCGGCGAGGAGATCGGGCTGCGGCCGATCCGCCCGCCAGAAGCCGGCCTCCCTTAGCGCGCGATTGAGCGCGACGAGCACGAGGAAGACCACCCCGGCCGCAGCGAGATGGCCGAGGCCGGAGAGATCGTCCTGCCGGTTCGGATTGACCAGGGCCTCGACGCGCGGCAGGTCCGCCGGCGCCTGGTGGTGATCGATGACGACCACATCCATGCCGAGCTCGCGCGCATGGGCGAAGACCGCATGGCTCGCGGTGCCGCAGTCGACGGTGACGAGAAGGCGCGCCCCCGCCTCCCGCAGCGCGGTAACGGCCGCCGTATTGGGCCCGTAGCCCTCCGTCAGCCGGTCCGGGATGTGAATGACGTAGGGAACGCCGCAGCGGCCGAGAAAGCCGCCGATGAGGGCGGCCGAACAGGCGCCGTCCACGTCGTAGTCGCCGAAGATCGCGACCTGCTCGCCCCGCTCCGCCGCGGCGACGAGCCGCGCGACGGCGGCATCCATGTCGCGCAGCACGGAAGGGTCCGGCAAGAGATCGCGCAGGCGCGGCTCGAGGAACGGCACGGCATCGCCCGCGGCGACGCCGCGCGCGGCGAGCACGCGCGCCACCATGTCCGGCAGGCCGTGCTGCTGCACCATGGCGAGAGCCTGCAGCGCCTGCGTCTCGTCGCATCGGTCGCGCCACATGCGGCCGAGGGCCGAGCGTTGGACACCGAGAAAGGGGCGCGGCGCGTGGGACGCCGCCGCGGGACTGTCTACGGAATCGATGGGGGCCCGCGCGAGGGATGATTCGCTCATGGCCCGATTATTCACGGCGCCACCGCGGGGCCAACCGCCTCAGGGTAGAAGCACCGGGGAAGAAAGCATCAGGGAAGAGCGCATCAGGGCAGCGACTTGCGGTACTGGATGAAGCCGGCATCTTCCGCCACGCGGTCGTAGAGTGCCCGGCCGGCCGCATTGTCCTTGTGCGTCAGCCAGTAGACGCGCTCCGCCCCGACGGCGCGCGCCGCGTCATAGACCGCCTCGATGAGCCGCCGCCCCAGGCCGCGCCCCCGCTGCGCCTCGGCCGTGAAGAGGTCGTTGAGGTAGCAGCGCGGCGCGAGGCTCCACGTCGTGGCATGGAAGACGTAATGCGCGATGGCCGCGAGCTCGCCGTCGACGAAGGCGCCGAGGCCATGGATCGGCTCGGCGGGATCGAGCATGCGCGCGAAGGTGCCGTCCGTCACCGCCGGCGGCAGGGAGATGCGGTAGAAGGCTTGGTAGCCCTGCCACAGCGGCTCCCATGCCGCCCGGTCCGCGGCTGCGAGCGGCCGCACGACAATGCCATCCTCCGACATCGCGCCTCCCCTCCCGGCGGCTGCCGTGTGAGCCGATCCGGAGAACGATCAATCCAGATGGAACTTGGCGAGTTCCCGGTGCTCGGCCTTGATGCGGCGCACGGTGCCCGTGGCCGAGCGGTAGACCACCGTCTCCGTCTCGATCACGTCCTTGCGGAAGCGCACGCCCGAGAGAAGGGCGCCGTTGGTAACGCCCGTGGCGGCGACGATGACGTCACCCGAGGCGAGGTCGAGCAGATGGTACTTCCGGTTCGGGTCGTCGACGCCCATCTTGGCCGCGCGGTCGAGCTTCTCGGCCGTGTCGAGGATGAGGCGGGCCTGCATCTGGCCGCCGACGCAGCGCAGCGCCCCGGCCGCGAGCACGCCCTCCGGGGCGGCGCCGATGCCGAGATACATGTCGATGCCGGTCTCTTCCGGATTCGCCGTGAAGATGACGCCGGCGACGTCGCCGTCGGTGATGAGGCGGATGCCGGCGCCCGTCTTGCGCACGGCCGCGATCATGTCGGCGTGGCGCGGCCGGTCGAGCATCATCACGTTGATCTCGTTCGGCTTGACGCCCTTGGCCTTGGCGAGGGCGTTGATGTTGTCCACCGGCGAGGCGTCGAGGTCGATCACCCCGTCCGGATAGCCGGGACCGACGGCGATCTTCTGCATGTAGACGTCGGGCGCGCCGAGCAGCGTGCCCGCCTCGGCCATGGCCATGACGGTGATGGCACCCGGCATGTCCTTGGCGCAGAGCGTCGTGCCCTCGAGCGGATCGACCGCGATGTCGACCTTCGGCCCCTTGGTGTTGCCGACCTTCTCGCCGATGAACAGCATCGGCGCCTCGTCGCGCTCGCCCTCGCCGATGACGACGGTGCCGTCGATCGGCAGGCGGTTGAGCTCGCGGCGCATGGCGTCGACCGCGGCCTGGTCGGCCGCCTTCTCGTTGCCGCGCCCGCGCAGCCGCGCCGCGGCGACGGCGGCACGCTCGGTCACGCGCACGAGCTCCAGCGTGAGGATGCGTTCGATCAGCTGGTTCGGCTTGACGGTAATCTCGCTCATCGCGGTCGGATCTCCCTAAAGGCCGTTCAGATCAGCGGGGCCGGAACGGCCGTCTGGATCATTCAAGGTGCGAGCCTGTTCGCTGGCGCGGCACGATCAGCCGCAGCTCACTCCCGTTCAATACGGATAACTTGTGGCGCCTCGGCGACATGCCCGTCGCCGATCACCTTGTCCACCGCCTTGCGGATGGCTGCTTCCGTCGTCGCATAGGTGATGAGCACCACCGGCACCGGCGCGCCGGAGCGCCCGGAGGGATCCCGCTGGGCGGCATCTTCCGACCGGTGCTGGACGATGCTCTCCAGCGAGATGTCCGCCTCCGCCATGCGGGTGACGATGGAGGCCGCGGCGCCCGGCCTGTCATAGGCGGTGAGGCGCACGTAATAGCCGCCGGTATGCATGCGCATCGCCGCGCGCTCGGGCTTGCGCAGCGCGCCGACGGGCACGCCGAAGGCCGGCCCTGCACCGCCCGCGGCAAGGTCGCAGATGTCGGCGACGACGGCAGAGGCGGTCGCGTCGCCCCCCGCCCCCGGGCCGACGAGCGTGACCTCGCGCACCGCATCGGCGTCGATGGTGACGGCATTGGTCACGCCCATCACCTGCGCGATGGCGGAGGATTTCGGCACCATCGTGGGGTGGACGCGCTGCTCGATGCCCGTCTTCGTTCGCTCGGCGACGCCGAGCAGCTTGATGCGGTAGCCGAGCTCGTCGGCCATGCGGATGTCGATGGGGCTGATCGAGGAGATGCCCTCGACATAGATCGCCTCGGCGTCGATCTCGGTGCCGAAGGCGAGGCTCGTGAGGATCGACAGCTTGTGCGCCGTGTCGAAGCCGCCGATGTCGAAGGTCGGATCCGCCTCGGCATAGCCGAGCCTCTGCGCGTCCTTGAGGCATTCGTCGAAGGAAAGGCCCTCCGCCTCCATGCGCGAGAGGATGTAGTTGCAGGTGCCGTTGAGGATGCCGTAGACGCGGCTGACGCTGTTGCCGCCGAGCGCCTCGCGCAGCGTCTTGATGACGGGAATGCCGCCGGCGACCGAAGCCTCGAAGGCGAGCGACACGCCCTTCTTCTCGGCGAGCGCGGCGAGCGTCACGCCGTGCCGGGCGAGCAGCGCCTTGTTGGCGGTGACGACGTGCTTGCCGGTCTCCAACGCCGCGGTGACGGCCTCGAGCGCCGGGCCGTCCTCCCCGCCGATGAGCTCGACGAAACAGTCGATGTCGCCGCTGCGGGCGAGCGCGACCGGATCGTCGAACCACGTGAGCGTCGCGAGATCGAAGCCACGCTCGCGCGTGCGGTCGCGCGCGGTCACGGCGGTCACCCTCACCCGGCGTCCGAGACGGGCGGTAAGCTGCTCGTCCTGACGGGCAAGCATGCGCACGGCGGAAGCGCCGACCGTGCCGAGGCCGGCGATGCCGACCCTGAAATCATGCGACATGGTGAACCAGACTCGCGGGAACGAAAGGCAACGAGATCCGGCGCGGTCGGCGCCTCAGCGCCGGGCCGCGAGCGGGACCACGTTGTGCAACGTTTTGTCCGCCGTTTCAAGGAAGCGGCGGATATTGCGGGCGGCCTGGCGGATGCGCTGCTCGTTCTCCACAATGGCGATCCGCACATATTCGTCGCCGTGCTCGCCGAAGCCGATGCCCGGCGCGACCGCGACATCCGCCTTCTCGACGAGCAGCTTCGAGAATTCGAGGCTGCCGAGGCCGCGGAAGGGCTCCGGAATGGGCACCCAGGCGAACATCGAGGCGCTCGGCGCCGGGATCTGCCAGCCGGCGCGGCCGAAGGAATCGACCAGCGCGTCGCGGCGCCGGCGATAGATGTCGCGCATCTCGACGATACAGTCGTCCGGCCCGTTGAGGGCGGCCGTGGCCGCCACCTGCACGGGCGTATAGGCGCCGTAGTCGAGATAGGACTTCACGCGGGCGAGCGCCGCCAGCAGCCGCTCGTTGCCCACGGCAAAGCCCATGCGCCAGCCGGCCATGGAATAGGTCTTCGACATCGAGGTGAACTCGACCGTGACGTCCATGGCGCCCGGCACCTGCAGCACCGACGGCGGCGGCTCGCCGTCGAAATAGACCTCGGCATAGGCGAGGTCGGACAGGACGATGAGCTCGTGCTTCTTCGCAAAGGCCACGAGGTCCTTGTAGAAGTCGAGCGAGGCCACATAGGCCGTGGGGTTCGACGGATAGCAGACGACGACCGCGATGGGCTTGGGGATCGAATGCACCACCGCCCGCTCGAGCGCGGGGAAGAAGGCCGGCGTCGGCTCGGCCGGCACGGAGCGGATGGCGCCGCCGGCCATCAGGAAGCCGAAGGCGTGGATCGGATAGCTCGGATTGGGCACGAGCACGACGTCGCCGGGCCCGGTGATGGCCTGCGCCATGTTGGCGAAGCCCTCCTTCGAGCCGAGCGTGGCGACCACCTGGGTGTCGGGATCGAGCTTCACGCCGAAGCGGCGCTCGTAATAGCCCGCCTGGGCCCGGCGCAGCCCGCCGATGCCCTTGGAGGCCGAATAGCGGTCGGTGCGCGGCTTGCCGGCGGTCTCGACCAGCTTCTCGATGACGTGGCGCGGCGCCGGCAGATCGGGATTGCCCATGCCGAGGTCGATGATGTCGGCCCCGTTAGCTCGGGCGGCGGCCTTGATCCGGTTCACCTGCTCGAAAACATAGGGCGGCAGACGCTTGATGCGGTGAAAATCGGTCATGGCTACTCGAGTCCCTGGATCGGGCCGCGCATCACAATCCTTCCGGCGCGGCAGCTTTGATTTAGCACCCGGCCGGCCAAAGGCAGAATGTTTTTTCGCGCCTGCGGCATGGCCGCCGCGCTATTGCGCTCCCGGCGTCGCCGACAGCGCCTTGGCCTCCGAGGCGGCCGCCTCGTTCGCCCGCCGCCGCGCCTCCAGCTCCTGCTTCAGCCGTTCGGCCTCGTCGGCGGTCCGCGGCCGTATCGCGCGGGCCGGCGGCTGTACGCCGATGGGCATGTAGCTGAGGTCCTCGGGGCGCGACTGCGTGACGAATTCGGCCGACTGCGGCGCCTCGGCGCGAAGCCCGGTGGCGACGGCGACGCCCCGCACAGCCTCGCCGCCGCTCGTGCAGGCGGCAAGGACGAGCGGCAGCAGCACGGGCAGCGCCCGGCAGGCGCGGCTCGCGGGCGCAGACTGGAAAAGGCCTCGCAAAGAACGTCTCATCGGTATGAACTCTTGTGAAAGGACCATCTGCGACAAGTCTCTCATCCACATGCGCGATGCCCATGCCGGCAATGATGCCCGTCGATGATGCCCATGTCACAGATTGTCGGTTAATATGAGGAAAAAGGGAACGGATCGAGACATGCCGTCGAGGAAAGAGGCGGAGGGCGCATGACTGATAAGGGCGACCAGCGACCCGGCACGCCGATGCCGGATTTCGAGGCCCTGTCGCGCAACATGGCCCAGTTCGTGGAGGAGGCCGGCCGGGTGGCGGCCGCCTATCTCAAGCCATACGAGGAAGGCCGCGCAAAGGGCGGAGCCGCCGACGAGGTGGGCGACATCGTCAAGACGCTCGGCAATGTCGCCGAGAAGTGGATGTCCGATCCGCAGAAGGCGATCGAGGCCCAGTCCGCCCTCACCTCGCGCTTCCTCGACCTGTGGGCGTCGACCCTGAGGCGCATGCAGGGGGAACAGGCCGAGCCGGTCATCGCGCCCGATCCCAAGGACCGGCGCTTCGCCGACCCCGAATGGGAGGAGAACCCGCTCTTCGATTTCATCAAGCAGGCCTACCTCTTGACGACCGACTGGGCCGACCGACTCGCCGCCGATGCGGAGGGCCTCGACGACCACACGCGGCACAAGGCGCAGTTCTACGTGCGCCAGATCGCGAGCGCGCTCGCCCCGTCGAACTTCATCGCGACCAATCCGGAGCTCATCCGCACCACCTTGCGCGAGAGCGGCGCCAACCTTGTGCGCGGCATGCAGATGCTGGCCGAGGACGTGGAGGCCGGCGGCGGCCAGCTCAAGGTGCGCCAGTCGGACCCGCACCGGTTCGAGGTCGGCACCAACCTCGCCAACACGCCGGGCAAGGTCGTCTTCCGCAACGAGCTCATGGAGCTCATCCAGTACAGCCCGACGACCGAGAAGGTGCTGCGCCGGCCGCTTCTCATCGTGCCGCCGTGGATCAACAAGTACTACATCCTCGATCTCAACCCCGATAAGTCCTTCATCCGCTGGGCGGTGGCGCAGGGGCTCACCGTCTTCTGCATCTCCTGGGTCAACCCGAACGAGCAGCTGGCCGAGAAGAGCTTCGAGGACTACATGCGCGAGGGCATCTTCGCCGCCCTCGACGCCGTCGCCCGCAACACGGGCGAGGAGGAGGTCTCGGCCGTCGGCTATTGCGTCGGCGGCACCCTGCTCGCGGCGACGCTCGCCTTCATGGCGGCGAACGGCGACACGCGCATCGCGGGCGCCACCTTCCTGACCACCCAGGTGGACTTCACCCATGCCGGCGATCTCAAGGTCTTCGTCGACGAGGACCAGATCAAGGCCATCGAGCAGGAGATGGCCAAGCGCGGCTATCTCGAGGGCTCGCGCATGGCCACCGCCTTCAACATGCTGCGGCCGAACGACCTGATCTGGCCCTATATCGTCAACAACTACGTGCGCGGCGTCTCCCCGCTGCCGTTCGACCTGCTCTACTGGAACTCCGATTCCACGCGCATGCCGGCAGCCAACCACTCGTTCTACATGCGCGAGTGCTATCTGAGGAACAACCTTGCCAAGGGCCGGATGAACTTCGGCAACACGCGGCTGGAATTGTCGGACGTCACCATTCCGACCTATCACCTCGCCACGCGCGAGGACCACATCGCCCCTGCCCGGTCGGTCTTCCTCGGCTCGCAGCTCTTCGGCGGGCGCATCCGCTTCGTGCTTGCCGGCTCAGGCCACATCGCCGGTGTCGTCAATCCGCCGGCCAAGCCCAAGTACCAGCACTGGGTCAACGGCAAGCCGCGCGGCGAGCTCGACGACTGGCTGAAGGAGGCGCAGGAGGTGCCCGGCTCCTGGTGGCCGGACTGGATCGACTGGATCGCCGCCCAGAGCCCCGAACGGGTCAAGGCGCGCGACCCCGCCGAGGGGCCGCTCGAGCCCCTGTGCGACGCCCCCGGCACCTATGTGAAGATGCGGGACTGAGGCGGGACGCCGACGCGCAAAGGCCGGCGGTCGCCCGCCGGCCTTTCCTCTTGCCCGAGCTTCTTGCCCGAGCCGGCGACCGGCCCGGGCCTTCGCATGGGCAATCCGGGAAAAGCGATCAGTACTTGCGCACGATCGGCGCGGGGATCGGCTTGGCCGGCTCGTCCCAGCGGTACTTGAGCGCCACGGAGACGATATCGACCGACGGCTTGACCTCCGCGACGAAGGGCAGCGCCGCGAACTGCGGATTGCCCGGCACCAGGCGGATGTCCGTGTCCTTGACGAAGATATGCGTGTAGCCGATGTCGAACGACAGCTGCTCGTTCCACTGGTAGGTGGCGCCGATCGAGGCCCACAGGCGGTCGTTGTCCGGGATGCGCACGTCACGCGTGCGGTCGGTGATCGGCGAGAGCTCGTAGCCGAGGCCGGCCCTGAGGGCGAGCTGCTCCGTCATCTGGTATTCGGCGCCGACCGAGAAGAACCAGCCATCCCGGTAGCTGAAGGGGAGCGCCGTCACGGCGGCGCCGGTGATCGCGCTGGTGACGGGAACGATGTTGAGCCGGCTCCAGTTGGTCCACTCGACGCCCGCCATCACCTTCCACTGTGGCGACAGGCGCTGCGAAACGCCGAAGGTCAGCACTTCGGGCAGGTTCACGTTGGCCTTGATGGGGGCGACCGTGGTCGGCCCCAGCCGCATGTTGCCATCGAGCTGGTGGCGGATCGAGGATCGGAAGCCGAGGCCGATCTCGGTGCCCTCGAGCGGCGTGAGGGTGAGGCCGAGCGTATAGCCGACGCCATAGGCATCGCCCTCGAGGATGGCGGCCGGCGCCAGCGGCGACAGGCCGAGCGCGCGCTTCAACGTCACGTCGAGATACTGCACCTGCAGCCCGACACCGATCGACAGCCAGTCGGTGACCTTGTAGCCGATCGTCGGCGTGACGTTGATGGAGAAGGCCTTCGACGAACGCCCATAGGTCTGGCCGGCCCAGTTCTGGTCCGGCTTGGTGATGAAGCCGTAGGGCGAATTGATCGACACGCCGAGCCAGAGCCGGTCGTTGACCTGATAGCTCGCATAGGTCGCGGGCACGACGGCCGTCTGGCCGATATTGCCGGACCCGACGGGGGTGCCCCCGAGCGCGCCGACGAGGCCGAGGGTCGGCAGGTCCGGATTGATCTTCGCCTCGGGGAAGATCACCGACGCATGGCCCTCGAAGCGGAAGCCGGGGCTCATGGTGATCGTCGCCGGGTTCCAGAACATCGACGAGAGACCGGCAGAACCGGCCGCAACGCCGGAGAATGACATGCCCTGCCCGGTGGCGCTCTGCTCACGGATGGCGAACGAGCCGGCCTGCGCTTCGGCCGCAGCAACGATCAATGAAACTGAACAAATGGCCGTCCACGCAAGAAATTTCTGAGAATCCCTCATGGATGTTCCCCTGACCCATACGTCCCACGGAGGCGTCTGTTACTTGCGAGCGCCCTTGATTCGCATGCTGCCAAGGCCAACTTGGACAATCAATATAGTGACAAGCTCCCGGACAGTTTGTTTGCAAACTGACATTTCAGTGAGAGGCCCGGGAAAACCATGCCGAAATGCGCCGATTGCTGCAGCGCACAACACGAACTCGGCCGTCCCCGATATAGTTCACATGGAAACCATAATGGTTTTTCCGTCCGCCCACAGGTCCTTCTCGCCTGCGGAAAAAGCGTGCGGCTGGCGACTTTTCGCCCGATGTGACATTACCGCAACAAGCATCGGTTACGCGCCGCGCGCATCGGACCTGCACCGATCCGGCTTGCGATCGACGCCCGGGCGCAGCACACTCCGCCCCGCTTGAAACGTTTCAATTGGAGGATACCCCATGAAGTTGGTGCGCTACGGCAATCCGGGCGCGGAAAAGCCGGGCATCGTCGACGCCGAGGGCACGGTCCGCGACATCTCCGGCATCGTCCCCGACCTCGCCGGCAAGGCTCTCACCAAGGCCTCGCTGGCGCGCATCGCCGCCGTCGACCCGAAGACCCTTCCCGCCGTGCCGGCCGGCACGCGCCTCGGCCCCTGCGTCGGCAACGTGCGCAACTTCATCGCGGTGGGCCTCAACTATGCCGACCACGCGGCGGAGACGAACTCGCCGATCCCGAAGGAGCCGATCCTCTTCAACAAGGCCCCGTCCTGCATCGTCGGCCCAAATGACGACGTGATCGTGCCGCGCGGCTCGCAGAAGACCGACTGGGAGGTCGAGCTCGCCATCGTCATCGGCGAGGAGGCGTCCTACGTCGAGGAGAAGGACGCGCTCGACTACGTGGCCGGCTACTGCGTCTGCAACGACGTCTCGGAGCGCGAATACCAGATCGAGCGCGGTGGCCAGTGGGCCAAGGGCAAGGGCTGCCCCACCTTCGGTCCGCTCGGCCCCTGGCTCGTCACCACCGACGAGATCAAGGACGTGCAGAACCTTTCCATGTGGCTCGAGGTGAACGGCGAACGCGTGCAGGACGGCTCGACGAAGACCATGATCTTCGCCGTTCCCTTCCTCGTGTCCTACATCTCGCAATTCATGAAGCTCGAGCCGGGCGACGTCATCACCACCGGCACGCCTCCCGGCGTCGGCATGGGCATGAAGCCGCCGCGCTTCCTCAAGGGCGGCGAGGTCGTGGCGCTCGGCATCGAGGGCCTCGGCACGCAGAAGCAGCAGGTGCGGGCTTACGAGGGCTAAGGCAATCGGCAGTCGGCAGTCGGCAGTCGTGAGATGTGTCGACTGCCGATCTGCCGACGGCCTAGACTCCCAGCATCAGCCGGATGTTCTGCACCGCCGCGCCCGAGGCGCCCTTGCCGAGATTGTCGAGCCGGGCGACGAGCACCGCCTGCCGCCGCGCCTCGTTGGCATAGACCCTGAGCTCCAGCCGGTCGGTGTCGTTGAGCGCCTCGGGCTCGATCTTGCCGCCCGTGACGCTCGCATCGTCCTGCCGGGCCACCGAGACGAGCTCGCTCACCGCATAGCGCGTGGCGAGCACCGCCTGCAGGTCGGCTCCCGTCGGCCGCTCCGGCAGGGTGTCGAGGTGCAGCGGGATCGACACCAGCATGCCCTGGCGGAAGTTGCCGACCGAAGGCACGAAGATCGGCCGCCGCGAGAGGCCGCAATAGGCCTGCAGCTCCGGCAGGTGCTTGTGCTCGAGGCCGAGGCCGTAGAGCTCGAAGGACGGCGCCGTGCCCGCCTCGTAGGCCTCGATCATCGTGCGGCCGCCGCCGGAATAGCCGCTGACCGCATTGACGGTGACGGGATAGTCCGCCGGCACGAGCCCGGCGTCGACGAGCGGCCTCAGAAGCGCGATCGCCCCCGTCGGATAGCAGCCCGGATTGGACACCATGCGCGCCCCGGCGATCGCCGCGCGCTGGCCCGGCGTCATTTCGGCGAAGCCGTAGACCCAGCCCGGCGCCACCCGGTGGGCGGTGCTCGCATCGAGCACGCGCGGACCGGCCTCTCCCAAGGCCTCGACGAGCGCCACCGTCTCCTTGGCGGCCGCGTCTGGCAGGCAGAGCACGACGAGGTCGACGTCGGCGAGCAGCGCCTTCTTCGCCTCCACGTCCTTGCGCAGCTCCGGCGCGATGGACCTGAGCTCGACCTGCGGCAGCGCCGAGAGCCGCTCGCGGATGCCGAGGCCCGTGGTGCCGGCCTCGCCGTCGATGAAGACGCGCGGCGCCCGCGCACCCGCAGCCTTGGCCCGGGCGGGGTTGAGAAGCGAGGTGTCGTTCATGGACGGCTCCTGACGATTGTCCGGGCGACGGTTTTCGAGCGTTTGCCGGTGGTAACAGAAGATGGGGACGAAATTGCAACAAAAAAGCCGCGCTCCGGGCGCGGCTCCGATCACGACACGCGAGGTCGCGTCATCGCACGCGCGCAAGGGCGGCGCGGCGGCGTCGGTTCAGCGTGATGTGCGCGACGGTGATCATGGGGCACGCTTATCCGGGAAAGGGGCGCCGGTGTCAATGACGACCCGGCCAGTCTCTCCCGTTCGCGGGGAGGGTTATCGCACATCAAGGTCGAGGTCATGATCCTCCCCCGCATGGGGGAGGTGGCGCTGCGCAGCAGCGACGGAGGGGGCCGCGGGGCTCAGATTGGGAACACCGTCTCCGGTCTTGACCCCACCCGTCTCGGTCCTGCGGACCGATCCACCCTCCCCTGAAGGGGAGGGATCAACATCGCTCGTCCACATCAATTCCCCTTCCCTTGCAGGGAGGGGGTCGGGGCGGGGACGTGACGCAAGAACACGGCCTCCCGCATGCGGCACCACCCCCCACCCTATCCCTCCCCGCAAGGGGGAGGGAAAACATTCACCCCCGCGCCCGCTCGGCGAGGATCTGCAGGTAGTGCTGCACCACCGTCGCACCGGCGATCGCGGTGATGTCGGCATGGTCGTAGGGCGGCGCCACCTCGACGAGGTCCATGCCGCGCCAGTCGATGTCGCGCAGGCTCCACAGCACCATCAGCGCCTCGGCGCTCGAAAGGCCGCCGGCGACCGGGGTGCCCGTGCCGGGCGCGAAGGCGGGATCGAGCGCATCGATGTCGAACGACAGATACGCCGGCCCCTCGCCCACCCGCTCGCGGATGCGCTGGGCGATGCCGGCGACGCCGAGCCCGCGCGCCTCGTAGGCATCGACGATGGCGATGCCGAAATCATCCGGCGCCACGGTGCGGATGCCGATCTGGATGGAGCGCGAGCAGTCGATCAGCCCCTCCATCTCGGCGCGGGTGACGAAGGTGCCGTGCGAGACGCCCTCGCCATCGTCCTCCCAGGTGTCCTGGTGGGCGTCGAACTGCACCAGCGCCAGCGGCCCGTGCTCGGCCACATGGGCGCGCAGCAGCGGCAGCGTGATGGAATGATCGCCGCCGAGCGTCACGAGATGGCATCCGGCCGCGACGATCTCCGCCGCCTGCGCCTCGACGAGGCCGTGCACCTGGTCGAGCCGGCGATAGTCGAACGAGCAGTCGCCCCAGTCGATCACCGTGAGCGCCTCGAAGGGATCGAGCCCGGAGGGAAACTGCGGATCGCCGTCGAAGATCGCGGAGGCGCGGCGCAGCGCCTGCGGCCCGAAGCGCGCGCCCGGCCGGTTGGACGTGGCGCAATCGAACGGCACGCCCCACACGACGACATCCGCCGCCGACAGATCGCGGCTGTAGCGCCGGCGCATGAAGGACAGCGCCCCCGAATAGGTCGGCTCGAGCGAGCCGCCGTCGAGCGGACCGAGAAAGGCGTTGTCCGTCGGGCGCGGGCGGATCGAATCGTTGCGGCTCACGGCGTCTCCTCGCAGCATTTTGCCGAAGGATAGCCGGCACCCGCGCCGCATCAAGCGTGGGGCGGCGACACGCAGTGCCTCACATCGGCGCGAGACGCCATTGGCAGGCCCGCCCCGTCGAGCTATGGGCGGTGCGATGACGTGCGCACGCTCCCTCTCCCGCCGCTCCCTCATCGGCGGCCTCGCAGCCCTCGCCGCCCCTGCTCTGCCCGCCCGCGCCGCCCCCTCGCTCCGGCAGGGCGGCAGCCAGTTCGTCTGGCTGGAGCCGCGCCGGCAGATGCCGGCGCTCGCCCTGACCGATGTCCGGGGCCGCCGGCACACGCTCGCGCCGGACGGGCGCGTCCATCTCCTCAATTTCTGGGCGAGCTGGTGCCCGCCGTGCCGGGAGGAGATGCCGCGCCTCGAGGCCTTCGTGCGGACGATCGATGCGCAGCGCCTCAACGTCGCCGCCATCTCCTTCGACCGGGACGGCACAAGGGCCGTCGCGCCCTTCCTGAAGCGCCACGGCATCGAGAAGCTCCCCGTCTTCGTCGATCCCGAGGGGGACGTCGCCTATTCGGACGCCGGCAACCGCAAGGGCGCACCATTCGCCCTCTACGGCATGCCCATCACCTACCTCGTCGACCGCAACGGCGACATCGTCGGCTACATCTCCGGCGCGGTGGACTGGCTGCAGCCCGACGCCGAGGCCTTCCTCGCCGCCTTCATGGCCTGACCTGCGCCGCGCCTACACCGTCGGCAGCACCGTGAACCCATCCGCCGCGCCCCCGGGCGCGAGCGCGCTCCCCGTTTCGTCATAGCGCTCGATGGCCTCGACCCGCGCACCGAGCGGCCCCGCGCGGCAGGCCGCGAGCATCGCCTCCACGGCATCGGCCGGCCCGGCGAAGACCGCCTCGACGAAGCCCTCGCGCCGGTTGCGCACCCAGCCCGCAAGCCCCCGCGCCCCCGCCTCGCGCGCCGTCCAAGCCCGATAGCCGACGCCCTGCACGCGACCCTTGATAACGGCATGGACGATGACGCGGGAGGTCATGGCTCTCGGCTCGATCTCGTCTGCATCGTCACAGCGTAGCAGGCGCTCCTTGCGGCACCAATCCCGCCATCACCTCGCAGCGTAGGATTTTTTTCATTGACCGGCCAAATTTGTTCCCTATATGTTCCTATCGCCATCCAAACAGGAGTTGCTTCATGACCGCCACGTCCTTGAACGCTGCCGATTTCGGCCTCACGCCCGGCGCCTCCTCCGATCAGTCGAATATTCTGAACACAGCCATTGATGCAGCTGCCACGCAGCGGCTACCGCTGTTCATCCCGGCCGGCACCTATCGGATCACCGAAGCTGTGGTCGACAAGGCGGTCGAGATCTATGCCCAATCGGGCAGCGCGGCCTTCATCCCGGTCAGCGGGAGCGAGACCTGCCGCTTTGCCATCGCACCCGCATCCGGCCGCTCGCCGATGTAACGCTGCGAGGCCTGCGGATCGACGGCCAGCACGCACCATTTCCGAACGGATACGGCACTCCCGGCCTGATCAACGCAAGCAAGTGCGATCGCCTGCAGATCATTGATTGCCAGGTCGTCAACTCCGGTGCCAGTGGCCTCTTCCTCTGGCAATGCGGCGGACGCGTCCAAGGCTGTGAAGCCAACGGCAACGCTTCGCGCGGCATTTTCTCCGTCGATGCCACGGGGCTCAGCATTCTGTCCAACCGCCTCGACGGCAATCAGGACAATGGCATCGCCGTCTGGCGGTACAGCATCGGTCGGGACGGCACCATCGTGCGCGGCAATCGGATCCGCAACACCGGCAACGTCTCGGGCGGCACCGGTCAGTATGGGAACGGATTCTCATCCTACCGCGCCAACAATCTAATCGTCGCGGAAAACGAAATCACCTCCTCCGCTTTTTCCGCCATCCGGCTGAACAGCTGCAGCGCCAGCCAGGTGATCAACAACCAGTGCTTCGATGCACCGGAGGTCGCGATCTATGTCGAGGCACCGAACGGCTCCAGCAATCCCGCCATCGTCTATGACGGAGGCATCGTGTCGGGCAATATCGTCGATCTCTGCGGGGTCGGCATTTCCGTCACCAATGTGGATGCCGGCGGCCGCCGTGCCGTCGTCGCCAACAATCAGGTGACCCGGGCGCGCAACAACACGATTACCTATCCGGGCGGTTCATATCAGACCTATGGAAAAGGCATCGGCGGCCAAGGCGACGTACTGATCACCGGCAATATGGTCGAGGATGTGGAGGCCTTCGGAATCTCGGTGTTCCCGACCAACGTCAACAGCGGGAAGCTCGGCAACCAGAAGATCTTCGATTCGGTCACGGGCAATACGGTCAAGAAGTGCGGCGGTGGCATTGCACTGGTCAACAGCGATGCCAACCATGGACGCATTCTGGTCGGCGGCAATATCATCAACGATTACAAGACCGACGGCAGTGGTGTGTCCGGCGCCATCGTTCGGGCTACCTATAATGGCGCGACGGACAGCGTGCAGCGGGTTCCCGGTTCGCCGGATCTCGGAAATGACACGACGTCGAGCTTGAGCAACGTCGTCCTTTACCGCAACTACGCCTTCAACTGATGGACTTGCGCATGGGCTGCTCTGCAGCCCATGCGCCCCTCACGAAAACTCCAGAATCACCGCATCCACCGCGAGGCTGTCGCCCTCCTTGGCGTGGATCTTCGCGACGGTGCCGTCGCGCTCGGCCTTGAGCACGTTCTCCATCTTCATCGCCTCGACGATGGCGAGCGTCTCGCCGGCCTTGACCTCCTGGCCCTCGGCGACGGCGATGGCCTTGACGAGGCCGGGCATGGGGCAGAGCAGCTGCTTCGAGGTGTCGGCCGCCACCTTTTCCGGCATCAGGGCGGCAAGCTCGGCCTCGCGCCGGGTATAGACGCGCGCCTCCGTCGCCGTGCCCGCATGGGCGAGCGCCACGCCGTTGAGGATCGGCCGCACCTGCACCGCGATCGCCTTGCCGTCGACGCGGCCCTGCCACACCGGCTCGCCGGGGCGCCAGGACGAGGCGACGGCAACCGTGCGCCCGTCGGCGAAGGCGAGAACGAGAGCTCCGTCCCTGTCGTCGATGGTGAGCGGGACGGCCTCGCGGCCCAGCATCACCACCCGCTCGCGCTCGAACCTGACGGGCTTGGCCGAGCGCAGCTGGCCCGAGATGCGGCGCTTGCGCTCGTTGAACAGATGGTCAATGGCCGCCGCCACCGCCGCAAGATGGATGGCGACCTCCCCTTCCGGCTTCGGCATGGCGAAACCCTCGGGAAACTCCTCGGCGATGAAGCCTGTCGACAGGTGCCCCTCCTGCCAGCGCGGATGGGCCATCAGCGCCGAGAGGAAGGGGATGTTGTGGCGGATGCCGTCGATGGCGAAGGCATCGAGCGCCCGCTGCTGGGCCGCGATGGCGGCCGCGCGCGTCGGCGCGTGGGTGATCAGCTTGGCGATCATCGGGTCGTAGTAGATGGAGATCTCACCCCCCTCCACGACGCCCGTGTCGTTGCGCACCCGCGCCCCGTCCGCCTCGCCCTCGGCCGGCGGGCGATAGGTGACGAGCCGGCCCGTCGAGGGCAGGAAGCCGCGCGTCGGGTCCTCGGCATAGACGCGGCTCTCGACGGCCCAGCCGTCGAGCCGGATGTCTTCCTGCGAAAAGCGCAGCTTCTCGCCGGCGGCGATGCGGATCATCTCCTCGACGAGGTCGATGCCGGTGACCATCTCGGTCACCGGATGCTCCACCTGCAGGCGGGTGTTCATCTCGAGGAAGTAGAAGGAGCGGTCCTGGCCCGCCACGAACTCGACCGTGCCGGCCGAGTCGTAGTTCACCGCCTTGGCGAGCGCCACCGCCTGCTCGCCCATCCTGCGGCGCGTCGCCTCGTCGAGCAGCGGCGAGGGCGCCTCCTCGATGACCTTCTGGTTGCGGCGCTGGATGGAGCACTCGCGCTCGCCGAGATAGACCACGTTGCCGTGCTTGTCGCCGATGACCTGGATCTCGACATGGCGCGGATCGGTGATGAATTTCTCCACGAACACCCGGTCGTCGCCGAAGGAGGATGCCGCCTCCGAGCGGGCGCGGGCGAAGCCCTCCGCCACCTCGGCCGCCGAATAGGCGATGCGCATGCCCTTGCCGCCGCCGCCCGCCGAGGCCTTGATCATGACCGGATAGCCGATGTCGTCGGCGATCCTCACCGCCTCCTCCGGGCTCTCGATGACGCCGAGAAAGCCCGGCACGGTCGAGACCTCGGCGGCATTGGCGAATTTCTTCGATTCGATCTTGTCGCCCATGGCCTCGATGGCCTTGGGGTTGGGCCCGATGAAGGTGATGCCGGCGCTTGCCAGCGCCTCGGCGAAGGCCGCCCGCTCGGACAGGAAGCCGTAGCCCGGATGCACCGCCTCCGCCCCGGTCTGCCGGCAGGCCTCGACGATCTTCTCGATGACGAGATAGGACTGGGCGGCGGGCGCCGGCCCGACGAAGACGGCCTCGTCCGCCATCTCCACATGCAGCGCGTCCCTGTCCGCTTCGGAGAACACCGCCACCGTCCCGATGCCCATGCGACGCGCCGTCTTGATGACCCGGCAGGCGATCTCGCCGCGATTGGCAATCAGGATCTTCGAGAACATGGACGCTCCCCTGGTGACCGTTTCCCCTCTCCGCTTCTAGACGAGAGCGCCGGGGGCGACAATTGCGGCGAAAGACGGATGCTCATCCGGGCATTTGTGCAGAGGCGGCAAGCAGCCCGGCGGCGAGCGCGGCAAGCGCGAGAAGGGACACGAGGCTGAAGCGCCCGGCATAGGCCCTCCCGCCCAGCATCGCGGCATAGACGCATTTGGCGATCGTGTTGCTGCCGACGGCGATGGCAATCGCGATCGCCCCCGCGCCGAGGGCGAGCCGGTCGGGCACGAGGCTGGAGACGCCGAGCGACACCGCATCGACGTCGGCAAGGCCCGAGACGGCGGCGACGGCATAGACGCCGACGGCGCCGAGATGCTCGGCCGCCAGGTCGCCCACCACGCGCACGAAGGCGAGTAGCGCGGCGAGCTTCAGCACCTCGCCGAGCTCGAACGGGTTGCCGCCCTCGGGGGCGGCCGATTGCGCCGGCGCCCCCTCCCGACGGGCGAGCAGCCAGGCGCCGGCGACGAGCACGGCCGCTCCGAGCCCGAGGCCCGGCACCAGCAGCCGGCCGAGTTCAGGCGCGACCGCCGTGACGATGACGGCCGTGCGGATGAAGGACACCGCCCCCGCCGCGAGCGCGCCGGCGGCGAGCGGCAGCGCCGCCTCCCCCGCCCGGGCGAGCCGGGCATTGGCGAGCGTCACCGCCGTGGAGGACACGAGCCCGCCGGTCGCGCCGGCGACGAGCCGGCCGCGTTCCGCGCCGAAGAGCTGCACCGCGACATAGCCCAGAAAGGACACGCCGGCGAGGATGATGGCGAGCAGCCAGACCCGCGCCGGGTTGAGCCCCATGAGCTGCGGCAACGGCTCGTCCGGGATGAGCGGTAGCGCGACGAAGGTCATGACGGCGAGCACGATGGCGGAGCGAAGCTCGCTCCAGCGCATGCGCCGCAGCAGCGCGTGCAGCACCTCGCGGCTGGCGAGAAGCGCCGTCATGACGACGGCCGCGGCCCCGGCGAAGGCGGGGTCGCCGAGGACGGCGAGTGCCCCGAGCACGAAGGTCGCCTGCCCGGCGACGACGCCCGTGACGCTGAAATTGGCGTCGGCCTCGGCCTCGCGGCGCTTGAACGTGATGAGCGCGACCGACAGGACGGCGAGCGCGGCGACGAGGACGATCGCCGCCACCGGCGCGTTCTGCGGCGCCAGCGCCTGCGCCATGATCGCCGTGATGCCGCCGAAGAAGCCGAACAGCGCGAAGGTGCGCACGCCCGCGGTGCGACTGCCGGCCGGCGCGTCACGCTCGCGCCAGTGGCGCTCGATTCCGACAAGAAGGCCCACGGCGAGGGACACCGCGAGCCTGTAGAAGAGATCGGTGAGGTCCATGCGCAGACTGCGTCATTGCGCGCATGGATTGTAAAGGAAAATGATGCGCACGCTGCCGTTCAGGCCGCGGCGAAGCGGCGCGGCATGGCCTTCGCCGGCTCGCCCGCGGCCCGGCGCAGGCGGTTGCCCTGGCCGCGCAGCAGGAAGGCGAGCAGAACCTCGTCCACCTGCTGGGCCTCGCGCACGACCTCCATGCCGATGCGCAGGGCGTTGACCGTCGGCCCGCCGCCGGCGCCGAGAGAGGTGACCAGCCAGTGCGCATCCTCGCCGCGCACGATGCCGGTGGGACGCTCGCCCCACACGACGAAATCCACCACCATCGCCACGAGGCAATCGGCGAAGGATGCATCCTGATCCTTCACCGCGCGGTCGAGCGCGATCAGCACATCGGCTTCTTCGCGGAATGCAATGCCATCCGGCAAGATCTCACGCTGAAGATGCGTCACGTCCTTCGCGGTAATGCGCTGACGGTCGAGGATCTCGTCGACGAAACGGAAGAAGTTCTTGTTGAGCATTGTTTGACGCCTCCCCGGCATTCTTTGCGCCGGTGTGATTGCTTCCTGTCACGAACGATCCTGCGCCCAACCACTCGCCAAGTTCTTAACGGCCAATCGTGAATCTTTGTTCAGGTTAAGCGTTGTTGACGGCCCGTGGTTGACGGAAAATCACCGTCATCGGTGCAACTGTCGCCATCATGCCGAGGTTCCCGGCTTGCAGCGGTGCAAGAGGCATTTGCGCGGCTAGGGATTTGCGCTGCCGTCGCCATCTGGCAGCAAGAGCGGCAACAGCAGCCAGGGAGCAGAGCCATGGCACGTTCGGCAGGCATCCACCACGTCACCGCGATCGCGAGCGACCCGCGGCGCAACCTCGACTTCTACACCCGCGTTCTCGGGCTGCGCTTCGTCAAGAAGACGGTGAATTTCGACGATCCCAGCACCTACCACTTCTATTTCGGCGACGAGGAGGGCAACCCCGGCACCATCCTCACCTTCTTCCCGTGGTCGCACGTGGCGCCGGGACGGCCGGGCGTCGGCCAGACGCTGGAAACCGCCTTCCTCATCCCCGAGGAAGCCCTCGGCTTCTGGACGGAGCGGCTCATCACCCTCGGCGTCACGCACGAGGCACCCACGAGGCGCTTCGACCGCACGGTCCTGCCGTTCCGGGATCCCGACGGCATGCGCCTGGCGCTCGTCGCGACGCCTGGCCTCGTCGGATCGAAGGCCTGGACGACGGCCGACATCCCGGCCGAGGTCGCCATCCGCGGCTTCGCGGGCGTGACTCTGCTCGTCGACCGGCCGGAGCCGACGGCGGCGGTCTTGACCGAGGTCTTCGGCTTCGTGGAAGCCGGCCGCACGGAGAACCTCGTCCGCTACCGGGGCGAGGCCGAGGTCGGCGGCTATGTGGACCTGCGCATCGCCGGCGGCTTCCTGCCCGGCACTATGGGCGCCGGCTCGGTGCACCATGTCGCCTTCCGGGCCGCGGACGACGCGGACCAGGCGGCGATGGCGAAGGCGCTGCGCGAGAAGCTCGGCATCGCCGCGACGGAGCAGAAGGAGCGCAACTATTTCCGCTCCGTCTATTTCCGCGAGCCCGGCGGCGTCATCTTCGAGATCGCCACCGACGATCCGGGCTTTGCCATCGACGAGAGCCTCGAGGCGCTCGGCACCTCCCTCAAGCTGCCGCCCTCCTACGAGAAGGACCGGGAGCGGATCGAGGCCGTCCTGCCGGCGCTCGACTGAGCCGGACCATCAACCCCGTGAGCCGTGCCCGCCCTCGCGCGGGCACGGCAGGGACAATTGCGATGAGCGACTTCATCCATCACTACGAAGCCGGCGGCACTGAGCGCCCGCCGCTCCTCCTGCTGCACGGCACCGGCGGCGACGAACATGACCTCGTGCCGCTCGGCCGCACGCTCGTCCCCGGGGCGGCGCTCCTGTCGCCACGCGGCAAGGTGCTGGAGAACGGCATGCCGCGCTTCTTCCGCCGCTTCGGCGAGGGGCGGTTCGACGTCGAGGACATCAAGCTCCGGGCGGCCGAACTCGCCGCCTTTGTCGAGGAGGCGCGCGAGCGCTACGGCATCGCGCAGCCGCTCGCGGTGGGCTTCTCCAACGGCGCCAACATCGCCGCGGCGATGCTGCTGCTCGCGCCGGAGGCGCTCGCCGGGGCCGTCCTCTTGAGGGTCATGACGCCGCTGGTGCCGGATGTGCTGCCGGACCTTGCCGGCAAACCCGTGCTGATGCTGTCGGGGTCGGCCGATCCGATCGTCCCGGCCGACGATGCGGCGTGGCTCGCCGGCCTGCTGCGCGAGGCGGGCGCGACGGTGCAGCATGAGGTGCTACCGGCCGGGCACGGCCTGACGCAGGCGGACATCAATCTCTCCGCACGCTGGCTGGCCGAGGCCGGTTGAAGAACATCCCGGAGGACAGGGAAGGCCCGAAGCGCGGATCGCCCCGCTCCGGGCCTTGCCTTTCGTGCCCCCCGTCCGTCGCCCGCAGCCGCGCATCCCCTGCAAGGCTCGCCCGGCAGCCCTGATCCGCGCCCGCTTGCCAAGCGACAAGGAGGGACGGAGTGTGTGGCGGCCGGCCCTGACGGCCGGGCGCTCCACCGAGGGGGAAGAAGAATTGGCACAGGTTGCGGCACGCAGGTCGCCAGCGCGCGACGATGCACTCGACAGGGCGCTCCGGCTTCTCGAAACACTGCCGCTGGTCGACGGCCACAACGACCTGCCGTGGGTGATTCGCGAGGACACCCGGGCCCGCGGCGACGTCATCGCCTATGACCTGACGCGCGAGCATCAGGACGGCGACACCGACATCCCCCGCCTCCTCGCCGGCCGCGTCAGCGCCCAGTTCTGGGCCGCCTTCATCCCGACCTATGTGGCCCACCCCGGCCGCACCACGCTGGAGCAGATCGACGTCATCCTGCGCTTGCAGGAGGCACATCCCGACGTCTTCATGCCTGCGACGAAGGCGAGCGACATCGCGAGGGCCAAGAAGCTCGGCAAGATCGCCTCCTTCATCGCCGTGGAGGGCGGCGTCGGCCTCGAGAACAGCCTGGCGCCGCTGCGCGTCTGGCACGCCGCCGGCGCGCGGCTGATGACGCTCTGCCACAACGAGACGCTGGACTGGGTCGATTCCGCCACGGATGCGCCGCGCCACGGCGGCCTCACCGCCTTCGGCCACGCCGTCGTGCGGGAGCTCAACCGCCTCGGCATGATCGTCGACTGCGCCCATGTCTCGCACAACGTCATGCGCCAGGTGCTCGACGTCTCGCGCGCGCCGGTGGTCTTCTCCCACTCGAATGCCTTCGCCTTGTGCGACCACCCGCGCAACGTGCCCGACGACGTGCTCGCCCGCGTCAAGGGCAACGGCGGCATCGTCATGGCGACCTTCGTGCCGGACTTCATCGGCCAGCAGTCGCGCGACTGGATGCGCCCGCTCAAGGACGAATTCGGCAAGAGCCGCCATGACATCGACATGGCGGCGGCGGTTGCGGCCCGCGCGCGCGAGGCGGGCCCGTGGCCGCGCGGCACGCTCGAGCAGCTCTGCGATCACATCGAATATATCGCCGGCAAGGCCGGCCTCCGGCACGTGGGCATCGGCTCCGACTTCTTCGGCGGCCCGACGCCGCCGGGCCTGGAGGACGCGAGCCGGTTCCCGCACCTCCTCGCCGAGCTCATCCGCCGCGGCTGGTCCGACGACGCCATCGCCGGCATCGCCTCGCGCAACTTCCTGCGCGTCTTCCGCACTGTCGAGCGCATCGGGCGCGAATTGCGCAAGAGCGAGAAGCCGGCACTGGGTACGGTGGAGGAGATCGACAGGCGATAGGCGCTACGCCCCGAGGTAACCGTTTCGCGCGAACCGTTTCCGCCCGTCATGGCCGGGCTTGTCCCGGCCATCCACGCCTTTTCAGCCGAGCGCGAGCGTCGCGGCGTGGATGCCCGCGACAAGCGCGGGCATGACGACGGGAACTGTACGATCCCCTCACAACGGAATGTTGTCGTGCTTGCGCCAGGGCTGCTCCGCCTTCTTGGCGCGCAGCATGGCGAAGGCGCGGGCCACGCGCCGGCGCGTCGAGTGCGGCATGATCACCTCGTCGATATAGCCGCGCTCCGCGGCGACGAAGGGTGACATGAAGCGGTCCTCGTATTGCTTCGTGCGCGCCGCGATCTTCTCCGCATCGCCGATGTCCTGCCGGAAGATGATCTCGACCGCACCCTTGGCCCCCATCACCGCGATCTGCGCCGTCGGCCAGGCGTAGTTCACGTCCCCGCCCACATGCTTCGAGGCCATGACGTCATAGGCGCCGCCGAAGGCCTTGCGCGTGATGACGGTGACGAGCGGCACGGTCGCCTCGGAATAGGCATAGAGCAGCTTCGCCCCGTGCTTGATGAGCCCGCCGTATTCCTGCGCCGTGCCGGGCAGGAAGCCGGGCACGTCGACAAGGGTCAGGATCGGGATCTCGAAGGCGTCGCAGAAGCGCACGAACCGCGCCGCCTTGCGCGAGGCATCCGCGTCGAGCACGCCGGCGAGCACCATCGGCTGGTTGGCCACGACGCCGACGGTGCGCCCCTCGAGCCGGATGAATCCGGTGATGATGTTCCTGGCGTAAGCCTCTTGGATCTCGAAGAAATCGCCCTCGTCCGCAATCTTCAGGACGAGTTCCTTCATGTCGTAGGGCTTGTTCGGGTTGTCCGGCACGAGCGTGTCGAGCGACATCTCCACCCGGTCCGCCTCGTCCTCGGTCGGCCATTCCGGCACGCCCTCGGTGTTGTTGGCGGGCAGGAAGTCCATCAGCCTGCGGATCTGCAAGAGCGCCTCGACGTCGTTGTCCCAGGCCCCGTCGGCGACGGAGGACTTCGTCGTGTGCACCTTGGCGCCGCCGAGCTCCTCCGACGTGACCGTCTCGTTGGTCACGGTCTTCACCACGTCCGGCCCGGTCACGAACATGTAGCTCGTGTCGCGCACCATGAAGATGAAGTCGGTCATCGCCGGGGAATAGACGTCGCCGCCGGCGCAGGGACCCATGATCACCGAGATCTGCGGGATGACGCCCGAGGCGACCACGTTGCGCTTGAAGACCTCGCCATAGCCGCCGAGCGCCGCGACCCCCTCCTGGATGCGGGCGCCGCCGGCATCGAACAGGCCGATGACCGGCGCGCGCATCTTCACCGCCATGTCCTGGATCTTGGTGATCTTCTGCGCGTGCGTCTCGGAGAGCGAGCCGCCGAAGACGGTGAAGTCCTTGGCGAAGACGAAGACGGTGCGGCCGTTGATGGTGCCCCAGCCGGTGACGACGCCGTCGCCCGGGAACTTCGTCCCCTCCATGCCGAAGTCGACGCAGCGGTGCTCGACGAACATGTCGAACTCCTCGAACGAGCCCGTGTCGAGCAGCAGGGCGATGCGCTCGCGCGCCGTGAGCTTGCCGCGCGCATGCTGGGCGGCGATGCGCTTCTCGCCGCCGCCGAGGCGCGCCCCGGCGCGCCGTTCTTCGAGCCTCTCGAGGATGTCCTTCATGCGCCTCCCCCACGGTCGGTTCCTTGTCGCCTGCGTGATTAGCACGCCGGCAAAGCCGCAGGAACCGATACGGTAGGCGGATAAGTGCAAGGCCGCTTAGGCGAGAGGCTCGGGACGTCCGAAGCACCGGCGCGGGGACGGCCGAACCTTCCTCTCCCCGCCGATGGCGGCATTATCGCAGAAGAACCCGGTACCTTGATCCTCCCCCGCATGGGGGAGGTGGCGCTGCGCAGCAGCGACGGAGGGGGCCGCGGGGCTCAGATTGCAAGCCCCGCTCCCAGCCTTGACCCCACCCGTCTCGGTCCTGTGGACCGATCCACCCTCCCCTGAAGGGGAGGGATCAGCTCGCCCTGACGTGGGTGAGGGCTGCCATGCGGGATTTCAGTGGATCGCCTCGAGCATACGCGCCGCCGCGGCGAAGTCGCGCCAGCGCACGGCCCGGCGGGCGAGCGCCTCCTCGTCCTCACCCCAGATCTCCATCTGCACCTCTTCGTCGAGATGCGCGGCCCGCCAGCCCGCCTCCGCCGTCAGGTGACCGCGGGCGACGGCGAGCGCAATGACGGCGGAGCCGCTGAGCGTCGTCAGCACATGGAGCGCGGCGAGCGCCAGGGGAATGTCGAACCGGGCCACCGCGGCGGCCGTGGCGGAAAGCGATGCCTCGGGCTGGGCCACGAACATCACCCCCTCGACGAGCACGAAGCGCGCGCCGAGCGCTTCCCGCGCCCAGGCGAGGATCGGGTCCCAGATCTCCCTTTGGCGCGCGACGAGCCGCTCCGGCCCCTCGGCGCGGTAGCACAGGAGGTCCGAGCCGGCATATTTGACGACATCGGCCGCCACCGCCGCCATCTCGCGCGCCACGCCGTCGATGGCGGAATTGGCGAGCCGCGTCAGCGGCATCGTCGCGGGGTCGATCTGCTCGCCCTGCGCCGCCCATTCGGCCGCCACGGCTTCGCCGGCCGCCCGCGTCGGCAGCGCCAGGAGCGCCCTGCCGGGCGTGCGGGCCGGACGCCCGTCGAGCACGAGGACGAAACCCTCCGCGCGCCCCTCCACCGCCGCCTCCTTGTAGAAGCGGCGCGGCAGGTTCGCCTTCATCGACTGCTGGGCCACCCGCATCGGGTCGCGCACGGTCTCGCCGTCCTTGGGAAACCAGTCGCTGGTCAGTTCGTCACGCATGATGCGTCCTTAACACGAAGAAGCCGGCGCGGCGACGCGGAAGCGATTCCACGCCAATGACTTGCAGGCAAAAGCGGAATCTGCGACCGAGCCGCCGGTCACACCGCCGCGCCGAAGGCCCGGGCTGAATCAGAATGGGCAAGAACGGCCGCAAGTTCTTCAATCGACTCCACAATCACCTGCGCCCCCGCCTCCCGCAGGGCATCGACCCGGCAATAGCCCCAAGCGACGCCGACGGCGCGGCAACCGGCGGCCCGCGCCATCTGCATGTCATAGGTGCTGTCGCCGATCATCACGGTTTCGGCCGGCGCGGCACCCACCTCCCCCATCGCCTGTTCGAGCATGGCGGGATGGGGTTTTGATGGCGCATCGTCCGCCGTCTGCACGCTGGCGAAGAACCTGTGCCAGCCGTGGGCGTCGAACAGCCGGCGCACGCCGCGCTGCGACTTGCCCGTGGCGATGCCGAGGAGATGATCCTGCCGCCCCGCAAGGTCGCGCACCAGCGCATCGGCCCCGGCAAAGAGCGGTGAGGCGAGCGCCGGCTCGGCGAGAAGCCGCGGGAAGGTCAACCGATAGGTCGCCTCCAGCGCCGTATGCGGCCCGTCCGGCCCGGCAAGCGCGCGAAAGGTCTCGGCGAGCGACAGGCCGACGGCCGAGAGCACCTGCTCCCGGCTCGGCGCCGGCAGGCCATGCGCGGCAAAGGTCGCCTCCTGCGCGGCCACGAGCAGGTTCTGGCTGTCGACCAGCGTGCCGTCGATGTCGAAGACGAGGAAGCGCACGGCTACTCCTCCGGCGCCTCGACGATCGGATCGTAGCCGCCCGTATCGAAGCCCAGCAGGTTCCACGACTGCTGCATGTGCGGCGGCAGCGGCGCCGTCACGTCGATGGGCTTGCCCGTGCGCGGATGCGGGATGACGATGCGCCGCGCCAGCAGATGCAGGCGGTTCTGGATGCCGCCGGGCAGTTCCCAGTTCTCGACGTTGAAATATTTCGGGTCGCCGACGATCGGGTGGCCGATATGGGCGGTGTGCGCGCGCAGCTGGTGCGTGCGCCCGGTCACCGGCTTCAGCGAGAGCCAGGAGAGCTTCTGCGCCGCCGTGTCCACGACGGCGTAATAGGTGACGGCATGGCTCGCCCCCTCGTCCCCGTGCAGGGCGACGCGCATGCGGGCATCGCCGTCGAGCGCCTCCTCCTTGGCGAGATAGGTCGAGACGCGGCCCTGCCGCACGCGCGGCACGCCGGCGACCAGCGCCCAGTAGATCTTGCGCGCCGAGCGCGAGCGGAAGGACTTGGCGAGCGTCGTCGCGGCAAAACGCGTCTTGGCGATGACGAGGCAGCCGGCCGTGTCCTTGTCGAGCCGGTGCACCAGGCGCGGCTTCTGGCCCTCGGCATCGCGCAACGCCTCCAGCATGCCGTCGACATGGCGCGTCGTGCCCGAGCCGCCCTGCACCGCAAGGCCCATGGGCTTGTTGAGCACGAGGACATCCTTGTCCTCATAGAGCGTGATGGACTTGAGGAAGGTGGCGTCGCTCTCGTCCTTCGCCGGGGTGCGGGCGGCGGGCTTCTTCTCCTCGAGCTTGAGCGGCGGCACGCGCACGCTCTGGCCCGCCTCGAGCCGCTCGTTCGGCTTGGCGCGCTTCATGTCGATGCGCAACTCGCCCTTGCGCACGATGCGCTGGATATGGGTGAAGGCGAGCTGCGGGAAACGGGCGACGAGGAAGCGGTCGAGGCGCATGCCCGCTTCATCCGGCGCGACCGTCAGGGTCTGCACGCCGGTAACGAGCGTCTCGGTCGCTGCCGCCTTGGCCGCCGCCTTGGTGCCCGCCTTGACCGAAGATGCCGGCGCCTGCCCTGCGCGGGGCGTCTTGGCGGGGGTCGCCGCCTTCGCGCGCTCGGGACCGCGCGTGCCGCGCGCAGGCCCCTTGCCCGCACCCTTCGCTGTGCCCGGCGCCTTGCCGGCGCCCTGAGCCGCCGGCCGGCCCGCGCGCGCCTGCCCGCGGCCGTTGCGCGTCGACGGGCCGGAGCGCGGGCCTGAGCCGCCGGAGCCGGTTCTCGTGTTCTTCATGCGATGCTCCGAATGCAGCCGGGCCTGGCGTCGTCGCGCCCTGCCCCGTCGATAGCCTCTTCAGCGGGCAAAGTCACCGCCGCCGCTCGGCCCTCAGCTTTTCCCACCACTCCAGCCGCTTGCGGATCTCGCGCTCGAAGCCGCGTCCCACCGGCTCGTAGAAATGCTGGCGCCCGAGCTTCTCCGGCCAGTAATCCTGCCCCGAGAAGGCGTCCGGCTCGTCGTGGTCGTAGGCGTAGCCGGCGCCGTAGCCCTCGTTCTTCATGAAGCGCGTCGGCGCGTTGAGGATGGTCATCGGCGGCATGAGGGAGCCACCCTCCTTGGCCGCGCGGCTCGCTGCCTTGAAGGCGACGTAGGCCGCGTTCGACTTCGGCGCGGTGGCGAGATAGATCACCGCCTGCGCCAGCGCCAGTTCCCCTTCCGGCGTGCCGAGGAAGTCGTAGGCCTCCTTCGCCGCATTGGCGACGACGAGGGCCTGCGGGTCGGCGAGGCCGATGTCCTCCACCGCCATGCGCACGAGGCGGCGGGCGAGGAACAGCGGGTCCTCGCCCGCGTCCAGCATGCGGGCGAGATAATAGAGCGCGGCGTCGGGATCGGAGCCGCGGATCGTCTTGTGCAGGGCCGAGATGAGGTTGTAGTGCCCGTCCTGCGCCTTGTCGTAGATCGGCGCCCGCCGCTGCACGATGTCCTGCAGCTTGGCCGTGTCGAAGACCTCGCCCTCGCCCGCGGCACGCCAGATCTCTTCCGCGAGCGTCAGTGAGGCGCGCCCGTCCCCGTCGGCCATGCGCACGAGCGACAGCCGCGCCTCCGCATCGAGCGGCAGCGGTTTTCCCTCGATTTCCTCGGCCCTTGCGAGGAGCTTCTGAATCGCTTCCTCATCGAGGGCCTTGAAGGTCATCACCCGGGCGCGGGAGAGGAGCGCGGCGTTGAGCGAGAAGGACGGGTTCTCCGTCGTCGCGCCGACGAGCGTGATGGTGCCGTCCTCCATCACCGGCAGGAAGGCATCGAGCTGCGCCCGGTTGAAGCGGTGGATCTCGTCGACGAAGAGCAGGGTGCCCTGCCCCGCGGCGCGGCGGCCGCGGGCCGTCTCGAAGGCCTTCTTGAGGTCGGCGACGCCGGAGAAGATGGCCGACATCGGCTCGAAGACGAGCTTCGTCTCGCCGGCGAGCAGCCGCGCGACGGTCGTCTTGCCGGTTCCCGGCGGTCCCCAGAAGACGAGCGAGCCCACCGACCCGGAGCGCAACAGGCGCGTCAGCGCCCCGTCCGGCCCGACGAGATGGTCCTGCCCCACGACCTCGGCGAGGCGCTGCGGCCGCAGCCGGTCGGCGAGCGGTCGCGGCGCCTCCTTGTCCAGCCCCGCAGCCCCGAAAAGATCGCTCATCGCGCCCGCTCAGCCCCCGAGCACCGTGGTGAAGACCTGGCCCTTGCGGTTGATGGTCAGCTCCCAGTAGCGGGCGCGCTGGCTCGTCGCGCGGGCGAGATCCCGCGAAGAGGCGATCTTCGCGCCATTGATCGCCATGATGACGTCGCCCTTCTGGAAGCCGAACTGCGCCGCCGGGCTGCCCTCCGCGAGCTCCGAGACGACGGCGCCGTTCTCCGCCTGCTCGAGATACAGCTCCTCGACCACGGCGGGCGACAGGTTGACCGCCGTGATGCCCGTCAGCGGCGTACGCCCACCGACCGTGACCGGATCGCGCGGCGGATCCTCCGGCGCGGCGACGAGCGAAACCGAGAGCACCTCCTCCTTGCCGCCGCGCAGCACCGTCAGCGGCAGGGTGCCGCCGATCGGCCGGGTCGCGAAGCGGTAGCCGAAGCCGTCCGGGTCGTCGATCGGCTGCCCGCCGACGGCCGTGATGAGGTCGCCGCGCCTGAGCCCGGCCTTGGCCGCCGGCCCGCGCTCGTCGACCGAGGCCACCAGCGCCCCCGCCGGCCGCGGCAGGCCGAGGCTCTCCGCGATGTCGCTGGTGACCTGCTGCAGCCGCGCGCCGAACCAGGGCCGGCGCACGGCGGCGCCGCCGTTGCGCGCCGATTCGACGACGACGCGCACCATGGCCGAGGGAATGGCGAAGCCGATGCCGTGGCTGCCGCCGGAACGCGAGAAGATGGCCGTGTTGATGCCCACGACCTCGCCGCGCATGTTGACGAGCGCCCCGCCCGAGTTGCCCGGGTTGATCGCCGCATCCGTCTGGATGAAGGACTGGAAGTCGCTGATGCCGACCTGGGTGCGGGCGAGCGCCGACACAATGCCCTGCGTCACCGTCTGCCCGACCCCGAACGGATTGCCGATGGCGATGACGAAATCGCCGACCTCGAGCCCTTCGGAATCCCCGAAGGCGAGCGCCGGGAACGGCCCCTTCTCCGCAAGGCGAAGAACGGCGAGGTCCGTCCGCGGGTCGCGCAGCACGATGTCGGCGGCGAATTCGCGCCGGTCGGCGAGCGCCACCTTCACCTCCGTCATGCCCTCGATGACGTGGTTGTTGGTGACGACGAGGCCGGACGGGTCGACGATGACGCCCGAGCCGAGCGAGCGCTGCACCCGCTCGCGCGGTACGCCGAAGCCGCCGTCCCCGAAGAAGCGGCGGAAGAAAGGATCTTCGAAGAAGGGATTGGACGGCCGCTTCTCGACGCGCGCGCCATAGACGTTGACGACGCTCGGCGCCGTCTTTTTGACGACCGGCGCGAGCGAGAGCTGTACCTGCGCCCTGTCGGCGGGCACCTGGCGCTCCTGCGCCGGCGCCGGCCCTGCTGCGATGAGGGCCGCGACGAGGGCAGGAAGGACAAGCGAACGATGCATCGATGGTGTCTCGCTGTGCTGCCGTGGACAGATCCGGAAAGTTCTCACCGGCAGATATAGTTTCCCGCGCGATTGCGCGCAAAGCGGGGCGCGTCCCCCGCGCCCGCCTTTCCTCCAGGGAGCTGGACCGCAGCGGCGCAAAACAAAAGGGCGGCCGAAGCCGCCCTCCTTCAACGCAGACGAGGCAAAGGCTCAGCTCTCGCTGGCCTCGACGACCTCTTCCTTCTGCGTCGGGCCGGAATCCTGGCCCTTGGCATCGACGTCGCGGTCGACGAACTCGATCACGGCCATCGGCGCGTTGTCGCCGTAGCGGAAGCCGGCCTTCAGCACGCGCGTGTAGCCGCCGTTGCGCTCCTTGTAGCGCGGGCCGAGCACGTCGAAGAGCTTCTTGACGAGGGCGACGTCGCGGATCTGGGCGATCGCCTGGCGGCGGGCGTGCAGGTCGCCGCGCTTGCCGAGGGTGACGAGCTTCTCGACCACCGGGCGCAGGTCCTTCGCCTTGGGCAGCGTGGTGACGATCTGCTCGTGCTTGATCAGCGCACCGGCCATATTGGCGAACATCGCCTTGCGGTGCTCGGACGAGCGGTTGAAACGACGATGCGCGAAACCGTGACGCATGGCTCTCTCCTTGTCTCACGGCCGCCGTGCCAAGGTACGGCCGTCCATTGTTCTTGAGGCAGTCGGCAGTGGGCAGTCGGCAATCGGAACCCAACTCCGACTGCCTAATGCCAACTGCCTATTGCCACTCAGTAGTGTTCCTCGAAGCGCTTGGCGAGCTCGTCGATGTTGTCCGGCGGCCAGCCGCTCACTTCCATGCCGAGGTGCAGGCCCATGGAGGCGAGCACTTCCTTGATCTCGTTGAGCGACTTGCGGCCGAAGTTCGGCGTGCGCAGCATCTCGGCTTCCGTCTTCTGGATGAGGTCGCCGATGTAGACGATGTTGTCGTTCTTGAGGCAGTTGGCCGAACGCACCGAGAGCTCGAGCTCGTCCACCTTCTTGAGCAGCGCCGGGTTGAAGGGCAGCTGCGGCGTCGAGACGGCAGCCTCCTCGCGGCGGGGCTCCTCGAAGTTGACGAACACGGCGAGCTGGTCCTGCAGGATGCGCGCGGCATAGGCCACCGCGTCCTCCGGGCTGACGGCCCCGTTCGTCTCGACCGTCATCGTCAGCTTGTCGTAGTCGAGGATCTGGCCCTCACGCGTGTTCTCCACGCGGTAGGAGACCTTCTTGACCGGGCTGTAGAGGCTGTCGACGGCGATGAGGCCGATCGGCGCATCCTCGGGACGGTTGTGCTCGGCCGCCACGTAGCCCTTGCCCGTGTTGACCGTGAACTCCATGCGGATCTCCGCGCCCTCGTCGAGCGTGCACAGGGCCAGCTCCGGGTTGAGGATCTCCACATCGCCGACCGTGGCGATATCGCCCGCGGTGACGACGCCCGGGCCCTGCTTGCGCAGCGTCATGCGCTTGGGGCCGTCGCCCTGCATCTTGACCGCGATGGTCTTGATGTTGAGCACGATGTCCGTCACGTCCTCCCGCACGCCGGGAATGGACGAGAACTCGTGCAGGACGCCGTCGATGTGCACGGCCGTCACCGCCGCGCCCTGCAGCGACGACAGCAGCACGCGCCTCAGCGCGTTGCCGAGCGTCAGGCCGAACCCGCGCTCCAGCGGCTCGGCGACGACCGTCGCCACGCGCCTGGCATCGTCACCCGGCGACACCTCGAGCTTGTTCGGCTTGATGAGCTCTTGCCAGTTCTTCTGGATCACGACCGCACCTCATGCGTGTCTCAAACGTCGGGCGGGGCACGACAGCCTCGCCCGCTACAGGCGCGGCACGGCGGCTAAGCCGTGCCGGCAAGGCATCAGACGCGCCGGCGCTTGCGCGGGCGGCAGCCGTTGTGCGGGATCGGCGTCACGTCGCGGATCGACGTCACCGTGAAACCCGCCGCCTGAAGCGCGCGCAGGGCCGATTCACGACCCGAACCCGGGCCGGACACCTCGACCTCGAGCGTGCGCATACCGTGCTCGGCCGCCTTGCGCGCGGCATCCTCGGCCGCGACCTGGGCCGCATAGGGGGTCGACTTGCGCGAGCCCTTGAAGCCCATGGCGCCGGCGGACGACCAGGAGATCGTGTTGCCCTGCGCGTCGGTGATGGTGATCATCGTGTTGTTGAACGAGGCGTTCACGTGGGCGACGCCCGACACGATGTTCTTGCGTTCACGGCGGCGAACGCGGGTGGCTTCTCTTGCCATTCTTCAGGATCCTTCAAGCGCGCCCGTCACACCAGGCGCTCGGGATGATGTCCCCGAGGGGACGTACGACACGAGCCCGCACATGGCGGGCCCGCGAGATCACTTCTTCTTGCCGGCGATCGGCTTGGACTTGCCCTTGCGGGTGCGCGCATTCGTATGCGTGCGCTGGCCGCGGACCGGCAGGTTGCGGCGGTGACGCAGGCCGCGGTAGCTGCCGAGGTCCATGAGCCGCTTGATGTTCATCGACACTTCGCGGCGCAGGTCGCCTTCGACGAGGTAGTCGCGGTCGATCGTCTCGCGGATCTGCAGCACTTCCTGGTCGGTCAGCTCGTTGACGCGGCGCTCGGCCGGGATGCCGACCTTCTCGCAGATCTCGCCCGCATTCTTCGGGCCGATGCCGTGGATGTACTGCAGCGCGATGACGACGCGCTTGCTCGTCGGAATGTTTACACCAGCGATACGGGCCATTGCCGTCTCCATGTGCCGGTCGGACAACCCGACCGGGCGTTGTGGCCTGCGTCCGGTGGAGCCCGGCCCCTGCAGGCGTCAATAAGACGAGCGACACCGCCTCCCCTCGCGGAGGAAGCAGCATCGCTCATGAACGTAGGGCGCGTCCACTAACGCCTTGTCGAGGCAAAGTCAACCCACCCGGGAAAATCCGTCAGGCCGCGACGAGCACGCGCTCGATGTCCGCCGAGACCTTGTCGATGTCCTGCATGCCGTCGATCACGGCGAGCTGGCCCCGCTCCGCATAGTAGGGCGCGACGACCGCCGTATCGCGGTTGTAGGCCGCGAGCCGGGTCTTGAAGACCTCCGGATCGTCGTCCTTGCGCACGGCTTCGCCTCGGGCCTTCGTCTCCTCGGCCCGCTTCACGATGCGGCCGACGAGTTCGTCCTGGTCAACCTTGAGCTCGACCACGGCGTCGAGCTTGAGGCCCTTGCTCTCGAGCAGGCCGTCGAGCGCCTTCGCCTGGGCGACGGTCCGCGGAAAGCCGTCGAGGATGAAGCCCTTGCGCGCGTCCGGCTCGTCCAGCCGCTCGGCGACGATGCCGATCACGATGTCGTCGGAGACGAGCTGTCCGGCATCCATGACCGCCCGGGCCTTCAAGCCGATCGGCGTGCCCGCGGCCACCGCGGCGCGCAGCATGTCGCCCGTCGAAAGCTGCGGAATGCCGTAGCGGGCGACCAGCCGCTTGGCCTGCGTGCCCTTGCCCGCTCCCGGCGGCCCCAACAGAATGAGCCTCATTTGCGCCTTGCCCCCCGCAACTTGGCCTTCTTCACCAACCCTTCGTACTGATGGGCGAGAAGATGCCCATGTACCTGCGCGACCGTATCCATGGTCACGCTCACGACAATCAGGAGCGATGTGCCACCGAAATAGAACGGCAATGCGGCATAGGAGATGAGAATCTCCGGAATGAGGCAGATCAGCGCCAGATAGGCCGCGCCGATCACCGTGATGCGCGTCAGGACCGTGTCGATATAGTCAGCGGTGCGCTCGCCGGGCCGGATGCCCGGAATGAAGCCGCCGTGCTTCTTGAGGTTGTCCGCGGTCTCCGTCGGATTGAAGACGATGGCCGTGTAGAAGAACGCGAAGAAGACGATCAGCGCCACGTAGAGGATCATGTACGCCGGCCGGCCGTGGCCGATATAGGCCGAGATCGTCGACAGGATGCCGGTGCCCTGGTCCTGCGAGAAGGTGGCGATGGTCGTCGGCAGGAGCAGCAGCGAGGAAGCGAAGATCGGCGGGATGACGCCGGCCGTGTTGAGCTTGAGCGGCAGGAACGACGTCTGCCCCTCGTACATGCGGTTGCCGACCTGGCGCTTGGGATAGTTGATCAGGAGCCGGCGCTGGGCGCGCTCCATGAAGACGATGAAGGCGATGACGCCGATCGCCATCACGATCACGCCGAGGATGAGGCCGGTCGAGACCGCGCCCTGCCGGCCGAGCTCGAGCGTGCCGGCGACCGCCGACGGCAGCTCCGCCACGATGCCGGCGAAGATGATGAGCGAAATGCCGTTGCCGATGCCGCGCGAGGTGATCTGCTCGCCGAGCCACATCAGGAACATGGTGCCGCCCGTGAGCGTGATCACCGTCGAGATGCGGAAGAACATGCCCGGGTCCTGCACCACGTTGCCCGAGCTCTCGAGCCCGATCGCGATGCCATAGGCCTGGAACACGGCCAGGAGCACGGTCAGATAGCGCGTGTACTGGTTGATCACCTTGCGGCCCTGCTCGCCCTCCTTCTTGAGGGCCTCGAGCGTCGGCACGACGCTGGTCAGCAGCTGCACGATGATCGATGCCGAGATGTACGGCATGATGTTGAGGGCGAAGATGGCCATGCGGCCGACCGCGCCACCCGCGAACATGTTGAAGAGGCCGAGCACGCCGGCCTGCGCCTGGCGGAAGATGTCCGCCACGGCGTTGGGATCGATCCCGGGCAGGGGAATGTAGGTGCCGACGCGATAGACGACGAGGGCGGCGAGCGTGAACCAGATCCGCTTCTTGAGTTCCTCGGCCTTGGCCAAGGCCCCGAAATTCAGATTCGCTGCGAGCTGTTCAGCTGCCGATGCCATATCGCTTCATCCCTTACGATCCCCCGCATGGACGCGGCGGCCGGAGAAGGCCCCAGCCGCCGCACCGTTGCTCAAGTGGGATCTAGCTCACGCTTCCGCCACGGGCTGCGCGAGAATCTTCACCGAACCGCCGGCCTTCTCGATGGCCGAGACCGCGTTCTTGGACGCGCCGGCAACCTCGAACACGAGCTTGGCGGTGAGCTCGCCCTGGCCGAGGATCTTCACGCCGTCGCGCGCACGGGCGCAGATGCCGGCGGCGACGAGCGCCTCGACCGTGACCGGAGCCGCGGCGTCGAGCTTGCCGGCATCGACGGCCTCCTGGACGCGGCCCACGTTGACCTCGTTGAGATCACGCGAGAAGGGGTTCCAGAAGCCGCGCTTCGGCAGGCGCCGGTAGAGCGGCATCTGGCCACCCTCGAAGCCCTTGATGCGCACGCCCGAGCGGGAGGTCTGGCCCTTGACGCCACGCCCGCCGGTCTTGCCCTTGCCGGAGCCGATGCCCCGGCCGACGCGCATGCGCTTCTTGGTCGCGCCTTCGTTATCGCGAATGTCAGTGAGTTTCATGGGTCTTCCCTCCTCACTGCTCGTCGACGACGCGCACGAGGTGCTTGACGCTCGCGATCATGCCGCGCACGGCGGGCGTGTCCTCGAGGGTCGAGCGGCGATGGAGCTTGTTGAGGCCGAGGCCGATCAGCGTCTGGCGCTGCACGCCGGGACGGCGCAGCGGGCTGCCGATCTGCACGACCGTGACGGTCTTGGCGGACTTCTTGTCAGTCATCACCAGCCCTCCCCTCACGCGTCGGCGCCGGCGGCCTCGGCGTCGCCATCGCGACGACGGGCCTGGAGAGTGGAGACCTTGAGGCCGCGGCGGGCAGCCACCGAACGCGGGCTGTCCTCGCGCTTCAGCGCGTCGAAGGTGGCCCGCACGAGGTTGTACGGGTTCGACGAGCCGAGCGACTTCGCCACGACGTCGTGCATGCCGAGCGTCTCGAACACGGCGCGCATCGGGCCGCCGGCGATGATGCCGGTACCGGCCGGCGCGGCGCGCAGGACGACGCGACCGGCGCCCCAGCGCCCGGCGACGTCGTGATGCAGCGTGCGGCCTTCCTTCAGCGGCACGCGGACCATGCCGCGCTTGGCGGCATCGGTGGCCTTGCGGATGGCCTCCGGCACCTCGCGGGCCTTGCCGTGGCCGAAGCCCACGCGGCCCTTCTGGTCGCCGACGACGACGAGGGCGGCGAAGCCGAAGCGACGGCCACCCTTCACGACCTTGGCGACGCGGTTGATGTGGACCAGGCGATCCACGAACTCGCTGTCGCGCTCCTCGCGCTCACGCGGTTGACGTTCTCTAGCCATATCTTCTTCTCGACTGACGCGGGGCGGCTCCGCTCGCAAAACATGCCGCCTGTGGCAGACTCGTGCCTGCAATGTGGGACACACATGCAACGCACGAGCGCCGATGACAAGAGCCCAACCAGACTCTGAAACGCAAAAGCGGTTGCGCGCCTTTGCGTTTCACAGGCCGTTCCGGCGACGGAAACGGGCGAAGTGCCGTCTCCGGCACTCCGCCCGCCCCCAATCCTCGAGCCTCAGAAGCTGAGGCCGCCCTCACGGGCCGCGTCAGCCAGGGCCTTCACGCGGCCGTGATAGATGAACGGTCCGCGGTCGAACACGACTTCCTTCACGCCCGCCTTGACGGCGCGCTCGGCGATCAGCTTGCCGACGGCGGCGGCGGCCTCGACCGTCGCGCCCGTCTTGAGCTGCTCGCGCATGTCCTTCTCCATCGTCGAGGCCGCAGCCAGCGTACGGCCGGCGGCGTCATCGATGATCTGCGCGTAGATCTGCTTCGACGACCGGAAAACGCTCAGCCGCGGGCGGCCATTGGCGGCGGCGCGGATCGCGCGACGCACGCGCGCCGTGCGGCGTTCCGTCGCGTTGAGGTGCTTGCCCATCTCATCCGCTCCTTACTTCTTCTTGCCTTCCTTGCGGAAGATGAACTCGTCCGCGTACTTCACACCCTTGCCCTTGTAGGGCTCGGGACCGCGGAACCTGCGGATCTCCGACGCCGTCTGGCCGACCTGCTGCTTGTCGATGCCAGCGACGATGATTTCCGTCGGCTTGGGGGTCGTGATCGTGATCCCCTGCGGGATCTCGAAGTCGATGTCGTGGCTGTAGCCGAGCGACAGCTTCAGCACCTTGCCGGCAACGGCGGCCTTGTAGCCGACGCCGCTGATCTCGAGCTTCTTCTCGAAGCCCTTCGATACGCCCTCGACGATGTTCGACACCTGCGAGCGCGACATGCCCCACAGGGCACGCGCACGCTTCGTCTCATCGCGCGGGTCGACCTTGATCGCCCCATCTTCCAGGACGACGGCAACGTCGTCGGGAACGACGAAGGACAGCTCGCCCTTGGCGCCCTTCACCTTGACCGTCTGGCCGTCGAGGTTGGCCGTCACGCCGGACGGCACCGCAACAGGCTTCTTACCGATACGAGACATTTGGCCTCTCCGTGGTTCTAGTCCGTGCCCTGAAGATCAGAAGACCTTGCAGAGCACTTCGCCGCCCACGTTCGTCTCGCGCGCCAGGTGGTCGGCCATGACCCCACGCGGCGTCGAGAGAATGGTGATGCCGAGGCCGTCGGCCACGCGCGGCATGGTGTCGACCGAGGCGTACACGCGACGGCCGGGCTTCGATACACGCTCGATCGAGCGGATGACCGGCTCGCCGTCGTAGTACTTCAGCTCGATCTCGAACTCGGTGCGGCCGTTGCCGTACTCGGTCGTCGAATAGCCGCGGATGTAGCCTTCGGACTGCAGCACGTCGAGGACGCGCGCACGCAGCTTCGAGCCGGGGGTGGAAACCTTGCCGCGACGGCGCATCTGCGCGTTGCGGATGCGGGTCAGCATATCGCCGAGCGGATCATTGATCGCCATGGGGGATCCTCCTTACCAGCTCGACTTCACAAGGCCGGGGATGAGACCCTTCGACCCGAGCTCGCGCAGCGCGACACGCGACATCTTCAGCTTGCGGTAGTAGGCGCGAGGACGGCCCGTCACCTCGCACCGGTTGCGGATGCGCGTGGGGTTCGCGTTGCGCGGAACTTCCGCCAGCTTCAGGCGCGCCTCGAAGCGCTCCTCCATCGACATCGACTCGTCGTTGGCGATGGCGAGCAGACGCTCGCGCCGGCCCGCATACTTCTTCACAAGCCGCTCGCGCCGCTTGTTCTTCTCGACTGAACTCTTCTTCGCCATGTCTATCTCCGGTGTCCGCGTTTGAGAGAGAAGGCTCTCACTGCCGGAACGGGAAGTTGAAGTGCTTGAGGAGGGCACGCGCCTCCTCGTCGGTCTTGGCGGTGGTGCAGACGATGATGTCCATGCCCCAGATCGCCTCGGCCTTGTCGTAGTTGATCTCGGGGAACACCAGGTGCTCCTTGATCCCGAGAGCAAAGTTGCCACGCCCGTCGAACGACTTCGGGTTGAGGCCGCGGAAGTCGCGCACGCGCGGCAGCGCCACCGTGATGAGACGGTCGACGAACTCGTACATGCGGGTCTTGCGCAGCGTGACCTTCGTGCCGATCGGCATGTTCTCGCGCACCTTGAAGCCTGCGATGGCCTTGCGGGCACGCGTGATCACCGGCTTCTGGCCGGCGATGAGGCCGAGATCCTCGGCCGCCACGGACGCCTTCTTGGAATCGTTGACCGACTCGCCGACGCCCATGTTGATCACGATCTTCTCGATGGCCGGAACCTGCATGGGGTTCTTGTAGCCGAACTCCTCGATGAGCTTCGGCCGCACGACCTCGTCGTAATGCTTCTTCATCCGCGGCGTGTAGGCCGCGTCCATCTTCGCCGTCTCAGCCATCGATCAGATCTCCCGAGCGCTTGGCGAACCGAACCTTGCGCCCGTCCTCGAGCACCTTGAAACCGACGCGGGTCGGCTTGCCGTCCTTGGGGTCGGCAACGGCGAGGTTGGACAGGTGCACCGGCAGCTCCTTGGAGATGATGCCGCCTTCCTGGTTTGCCGTCTGGCGCTGGTGGCGCTTGACGATGTTGACGCCGCGGACGAGCGCACGCTCCTCCTTCGGCATGACCTGGACGACCTCGCCGGAACGGCCCTTGTCGCGACCGGTCAGCACGACGACCTTGTCGCCCTTCTTGATCTTCGCAGCCATCACAGCACCTCGGGCGCCAGCGAAATGATCTTCATGTGGTTCTTCGCGCGCAGCTCACGCGGCACGGGCCCGAAGATGCGGGTGCCGACGGGCTCCTTCTGATTGTTGATCAGAACGGCCGCATTGCGGTCGAAGCGGATGACCGAGCCGTCGGCCCGGCGGATGTCCTTGGCGGTGCGCACGACGACCGCTTTCATGACGTCGCCCTTCTTCACGCGCCCGCGCGGGATGGCTTCCTTCACGGAGACGACGATGATGTCGCCGACGCCGGCATACTTACGCTTCGAACCACCCAATACCTTGATGCACATCACGCGACGGGCGCCGGAATTGTCGGCGACGTCGAGATTGGTTTGCATCTGGATCATGGCAACGATCCTTTCTCTGTCTCAAGCGGTTTCCGGCTCGGCCCTGCCTGCCGGACTACGCCTGACGGGGATCTCCCGTCCCCTCGCCTACGCATTAGCGCACGCTCCATAACCGAATGTCCGCCCCGGGGAAAGGGGGCGGACGCTCGGAAATGCTCGTGCAACCAGATAATCGTGGAACGGCCGGCGGATTCTCGCCCGCGCGGCCCGTCCAGATCCTCAGCCCTTGGTCGCCTCTTCGAGGACAATCCAGGACTTGAGCTTCGACAACGGCCGCGACTCCTCGATCCAGACGATGTCGCCGACCTTGAACTGGTTGTTCTCGTCGTGGGCGTGGTAGTTCTTCGTCCGGCGCACCGTCTTCTTGAAGAGCGGATGCGTGAACCGGCGCTCGACCTTGACCACGACGGTCTTGTCCTGCTTGTCGCTGACGACGACGCCCTGCAATACACGTTTCGGCATAGTCGCCTCCTCAAGCCTTCGCTTCAGCGAGCTTGGCCCGCTGCAACGTGCGCACGCGCGCGATGTCCTTGCGGACCTCATCGACGCGGGCGGTGTTCTCAAGCTGCCCCGTAGCACGCTGGAAGCGAAGATTGAACTGCTCTTTCTTCAACTTCACGAGCTCGTCCTGGAGCTGATCGACCGTCATGGTCTTGAGGTCGGAGAGCCGCTGCTTGGTCTTCATCTCCCGCTCCCTCACTCGGCAATGCGCTGGATGAAGCGCGTCTTGATCGGCAGCTTGGCTGCACCGAGACGCAGCGCCTCGCGGGCGATGTCCTCGGCGACGCCGTCGAGCTCGAACATGATGCGGCCGGGCTTCACGCGGCACGCCCAGTATTCCGGCGCGCCCTTGCCCTTACCCATACGCACTTCGGTCGGCTTGTCGGTCACGGGCACGTCCGGGAAGATCCGGATCCACACGCGGCCGGCACGCTTCATGTGACGCGTGATGGCGCGGCGCGCGGCCTCGATCTGGCGCGCGGTGATGCGCTCCGGCTCGAGGGCCTTGAGGCCGAACTGGCCGAAATTCAGGTCCGTGCCGCCCTTGGCGACGCCATGGATGCGCCCCTTGAACTGCTTACGGAATTTCGTCTTCTTGGGCTGCAGCATTATCCTGCCTCCTGACCGCCGGCGGCCTTACGCCGCGGCCTCGCGACGGCCGCCGGAGCGCTGCCCGCCTTCATCGGCAAGCCGCTTGTCCTGCGCCATCGGATCGTGTTCGAGGATCTCGCCCTTGAAGATCCACACCTTGATGCCGCACGTGCCGTACGTGGTGAACGCCGTGGCCGTGCCGTAGTCGACATCGGCGCGCAGCGTGTGCAGCGGCACGCGGCCCTCGCGGTACCATTCCATCCGGGCGATCTCGGCGCCGCCGAGGCGGCCCGAGCAGTTGATGCGGATGCCCTCGGCCCCGAGACGCATCGCCGACTGCACGGCGCGCTTCATCGCGCGGCGGAAGGCGACGCGACGCTCGAGCTGCTGGGCGATCGACTCGGCGACGAGCGTCGCGTCGATCTCCGGCTTGCGCACCTCGACGATGTTGATCGCGACGTCCGCGTCCGTCATCTTGGCCACGGTCTTGCGCAGCTTGTCGATGTCGGCGCCCTTCTTGCCGATCACCACGCCCGGGCGGGCGGAGTAGATCGTGACCCGGCACTTCTTGTGCGGACGCTCGATGACGATCTTCGACACGGCCGCCTGTTTGAGCTGCTTCATCAGGGCTTCGCGGATCGCGATGTCCTCGTGCAGGAGCTTGCCGTACTCGCCCTTGTCGGCGAACCAGCGCGAATCCCAGGTCCGGTTGATGCCGAGCCGCAGACCGATCGGGTTGACTTTCTGTCCCATCAGTTGCTCCTCACGCTTCCGCAGCGACTTCCCGAACCACGATGGTCAGGTTCGAGAACGGCTTCTCGATGCGCGCCCCGCGGCCGCGGGCGCGGGCATGGAAGCGCTTCATGACAAGCGACTTGCCGACATGGGCCTCGGCGACGACGAGGTCGTCGACGTCGAGGTCATGGTTGTTCTCGGCGTTGGCGATGGCGCTCTCGAGCGCCTTCTTCACGTCGATGGCAATGCGCTTGCGGCTGAACTCGAGGTCGGCGAGCGCGGTCGAGACCTTCTTGCCGCGGATCAAAGCGGCAACGAGGTTGAGCTTCTGCGGGGAGACGCGCAGGTTGCGCGCCACCGCCTTGGCCTCGTTGTCGTTGAGCGCGCGGGTAGCGGACTGCTTACCCATGGCTCACCTCCTCTTCGACTTCTTGTCCGCCGCGTGCCCGTAGAAGGTCCGCGTCGGAGAGAATTCGCCAAACTTGTGGCCGACCATCTCCTCGGTCACCAGGACCGGGACATGCTTCTGACCGTTGTAGACGCCAAACGTCAGGCCGACGAACTGCGGCAGGATCGTGGAGCGACGGCTCCAGATCTTGATCACCTCAGAGCGACCGGAACCGCGAGCGGCCTCGGCCTTCTTGAGGAGGTAGCCGTCGACGAACGGGCCCTTCCAAACCGAACGTGCCATCGCGCGCCCCTTACTTCTTCTTCCGCTGGTGGCGGCTCGTGACGATGAAATCGTCCGTCCGCTTGTTCGAGCGGGTCCTCTTGCCCTTCGTCGGCTTGCCCCACGGGGTCACCGGATGGCGACCACCGGAGGTGCGACCCTCACCACCACCGTGCGGGTGGTCGATCGGGTTCATCGTCACGCCGCGGTTGTGCGGCCGGCGGCCGAGCCAGCGCGAGCGGCCCGCCTTGCCGATCGAGGTGTTCATGTGGTCCGGGTTCGACACCGCGCCCACGGTCGCGAAGCACTGGCCATGGACCAGGCGCTGCTCGCCCGAGTTGAGACGCAGGATGACGTAGCCCTGGTCACGGCCGACGATCTGCGCGTAGGTGCCGGCCGAACGGGCCAGCGCGCCACCCTTGCCGATCTTCAGCTCGACGTTGTGCACGATCGTGCCGACCGGGATGTTGCCGAGCGGCATCGCGTTGCCGGGCTTGATGTCGGCCTGCTCGCCGGACATCACCACGTCGCTCACCGACAGGCGCTGCGGCGCGAGGATGTACGACAGCGCGCCGTCCTCGTACTTCACCAGCGCGATGAAGGCCGAGCGGTTCGGATCGTACTCGATGCGCTCGACGGTGGCGGGCACGCCCAGCTTCTCGCGACGCTTGAAGTCGACGAGCCGGTAGCTCTGCTTGTGGCCACCGCCACGGAACCGCACGGTCACGCGACCGTTGTTGTTGCGGCCACCCGAACCGGACTTGCCCTCGGTCAGCGTCTTGATCGGCTTGCCCTTGTAGAGCTCCGAACGGTCGACGATGACGAGCTGGCGCAGGCCCGGCGTGACCGGTTTGAATGTCTTCAGAGCCATCGGCTCACTCCCTCACCTGCTCAAAGACCCGTCGTCACGTCGATCGTCTGGCCCTCGGCGAGGGTGACGACCGCCTTCTTGACGTCGGAGCGCTGACCGACCATGCCGCGGAAGCGCTTGACCTTGCCCTTCGTGACGAGCGTGTTGACGCCCGTCACCTTCACGTCGAACAGTTTCTCGACGGCCGCCTTGATCTGCGGCTTCGTCGCCGTCTTGGCGACCTTGAACACGACCTTGTTCTGCTCGGAGGCAGAGGTCGCCTTCTCGGTGATCACCGGAGCGACGATGACGTCGTAATGGCGCGGATCGATGCTCATTTGAAGCGTGCCTCCAGCGCGTCCACGGCGGCCTTGGTCAGGACCAGCTTGTCCCGCCGCAGGATGTCGTAGACGTTGATGCCCTGGACCGGCAGCACGTCCACATTCGGGATGTTGCGGGCCGCCAGGCCGAAATTGCCGTCCACCGCCGCGCCGTCGACGATCAGCGCGTTGGTCAGGCCGAGCTTGCCGAAACGCTCCTTGAGCGCCTTGGTCTTCGGCTCGTTCACCGCCGCAGCGTCGAGAACGACGATCGATCCGTCCTTGGCCTTCGCCGAGAGGGCGTGGCGCAGCGCGAGCTGTCGCACCCGCTTCGGCAGGTCGTGGTCGTGATCGCGCACGACCGGGCCGAAGGCCTTGCCACCGCCGCGGAACTGGGGCGCGGAGGCCGCGCCATGGCGGGCGTTGCCCGTGCCCTTCTGGCGGTAGAGCTTCTTGGTCGTTCGGCTGATCTCGGAGCGGCCGAGCGTCTTGTGCGTGCCGGCCTGGCGCTTCGCCAGCTGCCAGCGCACGTAACGGTGGATGAGGTCGGCCCGCGGCTCAAGGCCGAAGATCGCCTCGTTGAGCTCGATCGAGCCGGCCTTGCCGCCGTCGAGCGTCGTCACGTCGAGCTTCATCACGCGCGCTCCTCACCTTCGATCGCCGCAGCGGCCTCGCCGTTGCCGCGCTCGCGGAACGCGCCCGGAACCGGGGCGTCCTTCGGCAGCGCGCGCTTGACCGCGTCGCGAACCATGATCCAGCCGCCGGCAACGCCGGGGACCGCGCCCTGCACCAGGATCAGACCGCGCTCGACGTCCGTCTGGACGACGCGCAGGTTCTGGGTCGTGACGCGCTCGCTGCCGAGATGGCCGGGCATCTTCTTGTTCTTGAAGGTCTTGCCCGGATCCTGGCGGCCGCCGGTCGAACCGATGGAGCGGTGCGAGATCGACACGCCGTGCGAGGCGCGCAGACCACCGAAGTTCCAGCGCTTCATGCCGCCGGCGAAGCCCTTGCCGGTCGTCACGCCCGTCACGTCGACGAACTGGCCGACGACGAAGTGGTCAGCCGTGATCTCGGCACCCACGGGGATGACGTGCTGCGGGTCGACCCGGAACTCGGCGAGACGCTTCTTCGGCTCCACTTCGGCAGCCGCGAAACGGCCGCGCTCGGCCTTCGACACGTTCTTGACCTTGGCCGTGCCGACGCCGACCTGCAGCGCGGTGTAGCCGTTCTTTTCCATCGTCCGGTGCGCGACAACCTGGCAATTGTCGACCTTCAGGACCGTGACCGGAACATGTTCCCCGGCGTCCGTGAAGACGCGGGTCATGCCGACCTTCTTTGCAATGACGCCAGAGCGCATGAGCGTATCCTCTAAGGCGTTCCCGAGGCTGATGGGCAAAAGCCCATCAGAGCCTGATTTCCACATCGACGCCCGCGGCGAGGTCGAGCTTCATCAGCGCATCGACCGTCTGCGGAGTCGGCTCAACGATGTCGAGGACACGCATGTGCGTGCGCATCTCGAACTGCTCGCGCGACTTCTTGTCGATGTGCGGCGAGCGGTTGACCGTGAACTTCTTGATGCGCGTCGGCAGCGGGATAGGGCCCCGGACCTCCGCGCCCGTCCGCTTCGCGGTCGACACGATCTCGCGCGTCGACGCGTCGAGAATGCCATGGTCGAACGCCTTCAGGCGGATTCGAATATTCTGACCGTTCATAACAGACCCCTTGGGCCGACCCCGAAGAGACCGGCGCCGCGTGATGCGGCGCGCGGCCTTGTGCCTTGCTTACTCGATGATGGAGGCGACGACGCCGGCGCCGACCGTGCGGCCACCCTCGCGGATGGCGAAGCGCAGCTTCTCCTCCATGGCGATCGGGACGATCAGCTCGACCTCCATCGCCACGTTGTCGCCCGGCATCACCATCTCGGTGCCCTCGGGCAGCTTCACCATCCCCGTCACGTCCGTCGTGCGGAAGTAGAACTGCGGACGGTAGTTGTTGAAGAACGGCGTGTGGCGGCCACCCTCTTCCTTCGTCAGGATGTACGCCTCGGCCTTGAACTTCGTGTGCGGCTTCACCGAGCCCGGCTTGCACAGCACCTGGCCGCGCTCGACGTCCTCGCGCTTCGTGCCGCGCAGCAGCGCGCCGATGTTGTCGCCCGCCTCGCCCTGGTCGAGCAGCTTGCGGAACATCTCGACGCCCGTCACCGTCGTCTTCTGCGTCGGACGCAGGCCAACGATCTCGACTTCCTCGCCGACCTTGACCACGCCGCGCTCGACGCGACCCGTCACAACCGTGCCGCGGCCCGAGATCGAGAACACGTCCTCGACCGGCATCAGGAACGGCTGGTCCTTCGGACGCTCCGGCTGCGGAATGTACGCGTCAACCGCGTCCATCAGCTGCAGCACCGCGTCGCGCCCGATCTCCGGGCTGCGGTCCTCGAGCGCGCACAGCGCCGAGCCCTTGACGATCGGAATGTCGTCGCCGGGGAAGTCGTACTTCGACAGAAGCTCGCGCACCTCGAGCTCGACAAGGTCGAGAAGCTCGGGGTCGTCCACCATGTCGACCTTGTTCATGAACACGACGAGCGCCGGCACGCCCACCTGGCGCGCAAGCAGGATGTGCTCGCGCGTCTGCGGCATCGGGCCGTCCGCCGAAGACACCACCAGGATCGCGCCGTCCATCTGCGCCGCGCCCGTGATCATGTTCTTCACGTAGTCCGCGTGGCCGGGGCAGTCCACGTGCGCGTAGTGGCGCTTGTCCGTCTCGTACTCGACGTGCGACGTCGAGATCGTGATGCCGCGCGCCTTCTCCTCCGGCGCCTTGTCGATCTGGTCGTACGCCGTGAACGACGCCCCGCCCTTCTCCGCAAGAACCTTCGTGATCGCCGCCGTCAGAGACGTCTTGCCATGGTCAACGTGACCAATCGTCCCGATGTTGCAGTGCGGCTTCGTGCGCTCAAACTTTTCCTTCGCCATCGTAGGGCTCCTTCAAAGGAACTCGACGTCAGTCGTGTCTCGTTCTCGTTTCAGGTTCAGGCGTACTTGGCCTGAACCTCGGCGGCGACCGCTTGCGGCACTTGCTCGTAGTGGTCGAACTGCATCGTGTAGGTCGCGCGACCCTGGCTCATCGAGCGCAGCGTGTTCACGTAACCGAACATGTTGGCCAGCGGCACCATGGCATTCACGACAACGGCGTTGCCGCGCATGTCCTGGCCCTGGATCTGGCCACGGCGGGAGTTGAGGTCGCCGATGACCGAACCGGTGTAGTCCTCCGGCGTCACCACCTCGACCTTCATGATCGGCTCGAGGAGGACGGCACCGCCCTTCTGCAGCGCCTCGCGCAGCGCGGCACGGGCCGCGATCTCGAAGGCAAGCGCCGAGGAGTCGACCTCGTGGTAGGCGCCGTCGATCAGCTCGACCTTGAGGTCGACGACCGGGAAGCCGGCGAGCACGCCCGCGCCGAGGACGGACTCGAGGCCCTTCTCGACACCCGGGATGTACTCCTTCGGCACCACGCCGCCGATGATCTTGGACTCGAACGCGTAGCCCGTGCCCGCCTCGGTCGGCTCGGCGACGATCTTGACGCGCGCGAACTGGCCCGAACCGCCGGTCTGCTTCTTGTGCGTGTAGTCCACCTCGACGCGCTTGGAGATGCGCTCGCGATAGGCCACCTGCGGCGCGCCGACATTGGCGTCGACCTTGTAGGTGCGGCGCAGGATGTCGACCTTGATGTCGAGGTGGAGCTCGCCCATGCCCTTGAGGATGGTCTGGCCGGACTCCTGGTCCGTCGACACCTGGAAGGACGGGTCCTCGGCGGCGAGCTTGGACAGCGCGATGCCGAGCTTCTCCTGATCAGCCTTCGACTTCGGCTCGATGGCGATCTCGATGACCGGCGCCGGGAATTCCATCTTCTCGAGGATGACGGGCTTCAGCGGGTCGCACAGCGTGTCGCCGGTGCGGACTTCCTTGAGGCCCGCGAGCGCCACGATGTCACCGGCATAGGCTTCCTTGATGTCCTCGCGGTTGTTCGCGTGCATCAGGAGCATGCGGCCGACGCGCTCCTTCTTCTCGCGCGTCGAGTTGACGATCGAGGAGCCCGATTCCACCTTACCCGAATAGACGCGGCAGAAGGTGATGGTGCCGACGAAGGGGTCGTCCATGATCTTGAAGGCGAGCATGGAGAACGGCTCGTCGTCCGACGGCTTGCGCTCGATCGGCTCTTCCGTGTTGACGTCGATGCCCTTGATCGCGCCGCGGTCGAGCGGCGACGGCAGGTAGTCGACGACCGCATCGAGCAGGGGCTGCACGCCCTTGTTCTTGAAGGCCGTGCCGCACAGCACCGGGTGGAAGGCGCGCTGCTGCACCGCCATGCGGATCAGCTTGCGCAGGGTGGCCTCGTCCGGCTCCTGCCCCTCGAGATAGGCGCCCATGGCGTCGTCGTCGAGCTCGACGGCGGCCTCGACCAGCTTGGTGCGGTACTCGGCAGCCTTGTCGGCGAGATCGGCCGGGATGTCGGTGACGTTGAACTTCGCGCCGAGGACGTCGTCTTCCCAGACGAGCGCCTTCATGGCGACGAGGTCGACGACGCCCTTGAAGCCGCCCTCGGAGCCGATCGGCAGCTGCAGGCAGACCGGCTTGCCGGCGACGCGATCGATGATGGAATCGACGCAGCGGTAGAGGTCGGCGCCCACCTTGTCCATCTTGTTGACGAACACGATGCGCGGCACGTCGTACTTGTCGGCCTGGCGCCACACGGTCTCGGTCTGCGGCTCCACGCCCTGGCTGCCGTCGAGCACGCACACGGCGCCGTCGAGCACGCGCAGCGAACGCTCCACCTCGATGGTGAAGTCGACGTGGCCGGGCGTGTCGATGATGTTCAGACGGTTCTCGCGCCAGAAGCAGGTCGTCGCGGCCGACGTGATGGTGATGCCGCGCTCCTGCTCCTGCGTCATCCAGTCCATGGTGGCTGCGCCGTCATGGACTTCGCCGATCTTGTGGCTCTTGCCGGTGTAGTAGAGAATCCGCTCGGTCGTCGTCGTCTTTCCGGCATCGATGTGGGCCATGATGCCGAAATTGCGGTAGTTCTCGATGGCATGACTGCGGGGCATTGTACGAGCTCCGTCCGATCTTGCGCCGATTACCAGCGGTAGTGCGAGAAGGCGCGGTTCGCTTCCGCCATGCGGTGCGTGTCTTCGCGCTTCTTCACTGCGCTGCCGCGGTTGTTCGCGGCATCGATGAGTTCGGCCGACAGGCGGTCGACCATGGTGCGGTCGTTGCGCGAACGCGCGGCCTGGATCAGCCAGCGGATGGCGAGCGCCTGACGGCGCTCCGAACGCACCTCGACGGGCACCTGGTAGGTGGCGCCGCCGACGCGGCGGGACCGCACCTCGATGGCCGGCGACACGTTGTCGAGCGCCTGACGGAAGACCTCGAGAGGATCAGCCTTCATCTTCTGCTCGATGATGTCGAACGCGCCGTAGACGATGGCCTCGGCAGCCGATTTCTTGCCATCGCGCATCACGGAGTTCATGAACTTCGTGAGGACCACGTCACCGAACTTGGCGTCCGGGATGATCTCGCGCTTCTCGGCACTGTGACGACGGGACATATGCTCCGCTCCGCCTTGAAATTTCGGAAAGCGCCCGAATTACTTCGGACGCTTGGCACCGTACTTCGAACGGCGCTGCTTACGGTTCTTGACGCCCTGGGTGTCGAGGACACCGCGCAGAACGTGGTAGCGCACACCCGGAAGATCCTTGACGCGGCCGCCGCGGATCATGACCACGGAGTGCTCCTGGAGGTTGTGACCCTCGCCCGGGATGTAGCCGATGACCTCGAAACCGTTCGTCAGGCGCACCTTGGCAACCTTACGCAGAGCCGAGTTCGGCTTCTTCGGCGTCGTCGTGTAGACGCGCGTGCACACACCCCGCTTCTGCGGGCAGGCCTCGAGTGCAGGAACCTTGTTCCGGCTCTTCTGCGCCGTCCGCGGCTTGCGGATCAGCTGGCTGATCGTCGGCATGCTTCGCTCTCTTCGCTTCGGCCTTCCGGCCGCTTGCCTAGACTGCTCCAACCGCACAGCACCGAAAGAAGCCGTGCGACCTTCCCGTTGATGCGGCAAGCGCGAACGCTCGGCCGCAAGCAAAACAAATCCGCGCCTTCGGCGGAATGCCTCCGGCGCGTTAGCCCGCAGAGGACCACGGCGGGCCGCGGTCATGCTCCTGATCTGACTCTACAAGCCTGACTTGCTGCCAGTCGGTGCTGAATTCGACAGCGTTTAGGACCTAAAGGTCAGGGCTGTTGCCCCGACAGAGAGACCTACGGCCTGCCGGAAGTGGGCGGGTTTTAACCTTTGAGTCGCCCTTCGTCAATGTCTTTCTCGTTTGCAGCCTTCGATTTCCGGCTGGCGAGCGCCCGCTGCGGCTGCCTCGCACGATCTGCCAAGGCGGCGCCCTCCCCCGGCAACATTCGGGAACCGGAGGCGGGCATCCGCGACATATCCGAAAAAGCGAAAGGGCCGCCCGGCGGGGCGGCCCTTTCCTTGTCGTTGGCGAAGCGCCTTACTCGGCCGCAGCCGGCGGCAACTCCCCGCCCACGGCCGCCGCGGCGGCCTGGCCGGATTCGTTCGCCTTCTGCGCCAGGATGAGCTCGTCGCGACGCTGCGCGATCTCGCGCAGGCGGGCGGCCACCGCCCCGGTGCCGGCCGGGATGAGCGAGCCGACGATGACGTTCTCCTTGAGACCCTCGAGCGTGTCCGTCTTGCCGTTGACGGCGGCCTCGGTGAGGACGCGCGTCGTCTCCTGGAAGGAGGCGGCAGAGATGAACGAGCGGGTCTGCAGGCTCGCCTTGGTGATGCCGAGCAGGACCGGCGTGCCGGAAGCCGGCTTCTTGCCTTCGGCGACCAGCGTCTCGTTCGCCTCCTCCATCTCCAGCCGGTCGACCTGCTCGCCCTGCAGGAACTCGCTGTCGCCCGCCTCCTGGATCTCGACCTTCTGCAGCATCTGGCGAACGATCACCTCGATGTGCTTGTCGTTGATGTTCACGCCCTGCAGGCGGTACACCTCCTGGATCTCGTTGACGAGATAGGCGGCCAGTTCCTCGACGCCCTTGATGGCGAGGATGTCGTGCGGCGCCGGGTTGCCGTCGACGATGAAGTCGCCGACCTCCACCACGTCGCCATCCTGAAGGTGGATGTGCTTGCCCTTCGGGATGAGGTACTCGACCGAATCCGAGCCGTCATGCGGGATCAGCGTCAGGCGGCGCTTGTTCTTGTAGTCGCGCCCGAACTGGATCGTGCCGGACTTCTCGGCGATGATCGCCGCATCCTTCGGCCGGCGCGCCTCGAACAGCTCCGCCACCCGCGGCAGACCGCCGGTGATGTCGCGCGTCTTGGCGCTCTCCATCGGGATACGGGCGAGCACGTCGCCGGCCTTGACCTTCGCCCCCGGGTCGACGCCGATGATGGCCTCGACCGCGAGCAGCGAACGGGCCTCGCCGCCACGGGCGAGCTTGGCGATCTTGCCGTTTTCGTCGTGGATGACGATGGCGGGCCGGAGGTCCGACGTGCGGGCCGAGCCGCGCCAGTCGATGACGACGCGCTTGGCGATGCCGGTCGACTCGTCGATCTGCTCCGACATCGAGGCACCCTCGACGAGGTCCTCGAAGCCGACCACACCGTCGACCTCTGTCAGGATCGGCCGGGTGTAGGGATCCCACTCGGCGATGCGCTGGCCGCGCTTGATGGTGTCGCCCTCGTCGACCTTGAGGCGCGCGCCGTACTGGATGCGGTGCACCGCCCGCTCCTGCCCGTCCGGCCCCACGATGAGCACGGCGAGGTTGCGGCCCATGGCGATGAGGTCGCCGTCCGAGTTGCGCGCCACGTTGCGGTTGCGGATCTTGACCGTGCCCTCGAAGTTGGACTCGACGAAGGACTGGTCGGCGATCTGCGCGGCGCCGCCGATGTGGAACGTGCGCATCGTGAGCTGCGTGCCCGGCTCGCCGATCGACTGCGCCGCGATGACGCCGACGGCCTCGCCGTAGTTCACCGGCGTGCCGCGCGCGAGGTCACGCCCGTAGCAGGTGGCGCAGACGCCGTTCTTGGCCTCGCAGGTCAGCACCGAGCGGATCTTCACCTCCTGGATGCCGGCGGTGGTGATCGGCTCGATGTGCCATTCCTCGATCATGGTGCCGGCCGGCACGATGACCTTGCCGTCCGTGTCCACGAGATCCTCCGCCGCCGTGCGGCCGAGGATGCGCGAGGCGAGCGAGGCGACGATCTGGCCGGCATCGACGATGGCCCGCATGCGGATGCCCTTGTCGGTGCCGCAGTCCGGCTCGCGGATGACCGCGTCCTGCGCCACGTCGACGAGACGGCGGGTGAGATAACCCGAGTTCGCCGTCTTGAGCGCCGTGTCGGCAAGGCCCTTGCGGGCGCCGTGCGTCGAGTTGAAGTACTCGAGCACGTCGAGGCCTTCCTTGAAGTTCGAGATGATCGGGCTCTCGATGATCTCGCCGGAGGGCTTGGCCATCAGGCCGCGCATGGCCGCGAGCTGCTTCATCTGCGCCGGCGAGCCGCGGGCGCCGGAGTGGGCCATCATGTAGATGGAGTTCACCGGCTTGTCGCGGCCGCTCTCGTCCTTCTGCACGGCCGAGATGCGCGCCATCATCTCGCCGGCGAGGCGATCCGAGCACTTGGCCCAGGCGTCGACCACCTTGTTGTACTTCTCGCCCTGGGTGATGAGACCGTCCTGGTACTGCTGCTCGTAGTCCTTCACGAGCGCGCGCGTCTCGTCGACGATCGACCACTTGTTCTCGGGCACCACCATGTCGTCCTTGCCGAACGAGATGCCGGCCTTGAACGCGTGGTAGAAGCCGAGGCCCATGATGCGATCGCAGAAGATGACCGATTCCTTCTGCCCGCAGTTGCGGTAGACGGTGTCGATCATGTTCGAGATCTCCTTCTTCGTCATGAGCTTGTTCACGACGTCGAAGGGAACGGCGGGGTGCTTGGGCAGGACGCGCGACAGGATCACGCGGCCCGGCGTCGTCTCGTAGACCTTGGAATAGGTGGAGCCGTCCTCGGCCACGCCCGTCCAGCGGTACTTGATCTTCGAGTGCAGGGTGACGACCTTGGCCGCGAGCGCGTGCTCGAGCTCGCCCATGTCGGCGAACACCTTGCCCTCGCCCGGCTCGCCCTCGGCCAGGATCGAGAGGTAGTAGAGGCCGAGAACGATGTCCTGCGACGGCACGATGATCGGCTGACCGTTGGCCGGGTGCAGGATGTTGTTCGTCGACATCATCAGCACGCGCGCCTCGAGCTGGGCTTCCAGCGAGAGAGGCACGTGCACCGCCATCTGGTCACCGTCGAAGTCGGCGTTGAACGCCGCGCAGACGAGCGGATGCAGCTGGATGGCCTTGCCCTCGATGAGGGTCGGCTCGAAGGCCTGGATGCCGAGGCGGTGCAGCGTCGGCGCGCGGTTGAGCATCACGGGATGCTCGCGGATCACCTCGTCGAGGATGTCCCAGACCTCGGGCTTCTCCTTCTCGACGAGCTTCTTCGCCTGCTTCACCGTGGCCGAGAGGCCCTTGGCGTCGAGCCGCGCATAGATGAACGGCTTGAACAGTTCGAGCGCCATCTTCTTCGGCAGGCCGCACTGGTGCAGCTTGAGCTCCGGACCGACGACGATCACCGAGCGGCCGGAATAGTCGACGCGCTTGCCGAGCAGGTTCTGGCGGAAGCGGCCCTGCTTGCCCTTCAGCATGTCGGCGAGCGACTTCAGCGGGCGCTTGTTGGCACCCGTGATGACGCGGCCGCGCCGGCCGTTGTCGAACAGCGCGTCGACGGCCTCCTGCAGCATCCGCTTCTCGTTGCGGATGATGATGTCGGGCGCCCTGAGCTCGATGAGCCGCTTCAGGCGGTTGTTGCGGTTGATGACGCGGCGGTAGAGATCGTTGAGATCCGACGTCGCGAAGCGGCCGCCGTCGAGCGGGACGAGCGGGCGCAGGTCCGGCGGGATCACCGGCACGACCGTCAGGATCATCCACTCGGGCTTGTTGCCGGACTGGATGAAGGCCTCGATGATCTTGAGGCGCTTCATCAGCTTCTTCGGCTTCAGCTCGGAGGTCGTCGTGGCGATCTCCTGGCGCAGGTCCGCCGCGATCTTCTCGAGGTCGAGGCTCCGGAGGATCTCGCGGATCGCCTCGGCGCCGATCATCGCCGTGAAGCTGTCCTCGCCGTACTCGTCCTGCGCGCGCAGGTACTCCTCCTCCGACAGGAGCTGACGCTCCTTGAGGGGGGTGATGCCCGGCTCGATGACGACGTAGTACTCGAAATAGAGGATCCGCTCGAGATCCTTGAGCGTCATGTCGAGCAGCAGGCCGATGCGCGAGGGCAGCGACTTCAGGAACCAGATGTGCGCGACGGGCGCCGCGAGCTCGATATGGCCCATGCGCTCGCGCCGGACGCGCGCCAGCGTCACCTCGACGCCGCACTTCTCGCAGATGACGCCCTTATACTTCATGCGCTTGTACTTGCCGCACAAGCACTCGTAGTCCTTGATCGGGCCGAAGATCCGCGCGCAGAACAGGCCGTCACGCTCGGGCTTGAACGTGCGGTAGTTGATCGTCTCCGGCTTCTTGATCTCGCCGTAGGACCAGGACAGAATCTTCTCCGGGCTGGCGAGCGAGATCTTGATCTGGTCGAAGGTCTGCGCCGGAGCCTGGGTATTGAAGAGATTCATGACCTCTTGATTCATCGCCGTCTCCTCGGTTGCGGAGGCGCCGCCTGGGCGACCCGTCTCCGCCGGCATTTCATGCGGACATCGGGGCGTCCCCCGACATCGACGCTTGTTACGATGGGCCGCGGGCTCATGCCGTCCGCGGCCCCTTGTCCCTCACCCTCGCGCGGGCAACGCGGCGCCAGAGGCGCCGGTCACTCCGCAGCCTCCGACGGCGGCAGCTCCGCGGACGGCTTCTTCGTCGAGATGAGCTCGACGTTGAGGCCGAGCGAGCGCATCTCCTTGACGAGCACGTTGAAGCTCTCCGGGATGCCGGCCTCGAAGGTGTCGTCCCCGCGCACGATGGCCTCGTAGACCTTGGTGCGGCCGGCGACGTCGTCCGACTTGACCGTCAGCATCTCCTGCAGCGTGTAGGCCGCGCCGTAGGCCTCGAGCGCCCAGACCTCCATCTCGCCGAAACGCTGGCCGCCGAACTGGGCCTTGCCGCCCAGCGGCTGCTGCGTGACGAGCGAATAGGGGCCGATCGAGCGGGCGTGGATCTTGTCGTCGACGAGGTGGTGGAGCTTCAGCATGTAGATGTAGCCCACGGTCACCTTGCGGTCGAACGCCTCGCCCGTGCGGCCGTCGAACAGCGTCGACTGGGCCGAGCGGTGAAGACCCGCCTGCTCCAGCATCTGCTCGATGTCGGCCTCCTTGGCGCCGTCGAAGACCGGCGTCGCGATCGGCACGCCGCGCCTGAGGTTGGCGCTCATCTCGACGAGCTCGTCGCCCGACATCGACGCCACTTCGCCGTTGTCGCCGTAGACCTCGCCGAGCTTCTGACGCAGCTGTTCGATGCTCTGCGTCTTCATGTAGGCGTCGTAGGCCTCGCCCACCTGCCGGCCGAGACCCGCGCAGGCCCAGCCGAGGTGCGTCTCCAGGATCTGGCCGACGTTCATGCGGCTCGGCACGCCGAGCGGATTGAGGACGATGTCGACATGCGTGCCGTCGTCGAGGAACGGCATGTCCTCGATGGGCACGATCTTCGACACGACACCCTTGTTGCCGTGCCGGCCGGCCATCTTGTCGCCCGGCTGGATCTTGCGCTTGACCGCGATGAAGACCTTGACCTGCTTCATGACGCCGGGCGGCAGCTCGTCGCCGCGCTGCAGCTTCTCGACCTTGTCGAGGAAGCGCTGCTCGAGGCGCTTCTTCGACTCGTCGTACTGCTTGCGCATCGCCTCGAGCTCGCTCATCACCGCGTCGTCGGCGACGGCGAACTGCCACCACTGCGAACGCGGATATTCGTTGAGCGCCTCGCGGGTCAGCTCGGCGTCGCGCTTGAAGCCCTTGGGACCCGCGATCGCCGTCTGGCCCGTCAACACCTCGGCGAGGCGGGCGTAGACGTTGCGGTCGAGGATCGCCTGCTCGTCGTCGCGGTCCTTGGCCAGGCGCTCGATCTCCTCGCGCTCGATGGCCTGGGCGCGCTCGTCCTTGTCGACACCGTGGCGGTTGAAGACGCGCACCTCGACGATGGTGCCGGTGACGCCCGGCGGCACGCGCAGCGAGGTGTCGCGCACGTCCGAGGCCTTCTCGCCGAAGATGGCGCGCAGGAGCTTCTCCTCCGGCGTCATCGGGCTCTCGCCCTTCGGCGTGATCTTGCCGACGAGGATGTCGCCGGCGTGGACCTCGGCGCCGATATAGACGATGCCGGCCTCGTCGAGGTTCTTCAGCGCCTCTTCCGACACGTTCGGAATGTCGCGCGTGATCTCCTCCGGCCCGAGCTTGGTGTCACGGGCGCTGACCTCGAACTCCTCGATGTGGATCGACGTGAACACGTCGTCCTTCACGATGCGCTCGGAGAGGAGGATGGAGTCCTCGAAGTTGTAGCCGTTCCACGGCATGAACGCGACGAGCACGTTGCGGCCGAGCGCCAGCTCGCCGAGATCGGTCGAGGGACCGTCGGCGATGATGTCGCCCCGCTTGACCATGTCGCCCACCTTCACCAGCGGACGCTGGTTGATGCAGGTCGACTGGTTGGAGCGCTGGAACTTCTGCAGCCGGTAGATGTCGACGCCCGACTTGGTCGGGTCGAGATCCTGCGTGGCGCGGATGACGATACGCGTCGCGTCCACCTGGTCGACGATGCCGGTACGGCGGGCCGCGATCGCGGCGCCGGAGTCACGGGCGACGACCGCCTCCATGCCGGTGCCGACGAAGGGCGCATCCGCCTTCACCAGCGGCACGGCCTGGCGCTGCATGTTCGAGCCCATGAGGGCGCGGTTGGCGTCGTCGTTCTCGAGGAACGGGATGAGCGCCGCGGCGACCGAGACGAGCTGCTTCGGCGACACGTCCATGTAGTCGACGCGGTCCGGCGGCATGACCACGACGTCGCCGGCGCGGCGGCAGACCACGAGGTCCTCCGTCAGGCGGCCTTCGCCGTCGATGGCCGCATTCGCCTGGGCGACGTTGTACTTCTGCTCCTCCATCGCCGAGAGGTAGACCACCTCCTCGGTGACGCGCCCGTCCTTCACCTTGCGGTACGGTGCCTCGATGAAGCCGTACTTGTTGACGCGCGCGAAGGTGGCGAGCGAGTTGATGAGGCCGATGTTCGGGCCTTCCGGCGTCTCGATCGGGCAGATGCGGCCGTAGTGCGTCGGGTGCACGTCGCGCACCTCGAAGCCGGCGCGCTCGCGGGTGAGACCACCCGGGCCCAGCGCCGAGAGGCGACGCTTGTGCGTCACTTCCGACAGCGGGTTGGTCTGGTCCATGAACTGCGACAGCTGCGAGGAGCCGAAGAACTCGCGCACCGCCGCCGCCGCCGGCTTGGCGTTGATGAGGTCCTGCGGCATCACCGTGTCGATGTCGACCGAGGACATGCGCTCCTTGATGGCGCGCTCCATCCTGAGGAGACCCAGGCGATACTGGTTCTCCATGAGCTCGCCCACCGAGCGCACGCGGCGGTTGCCGAGATGGTCGATGTCGTCGATCTCGCCGCGGCCGTCGCGCAGGTCGACGAGCGCCTTCACCACCGCGAGCATGTCCTCGCGGCGCAGCGTCCTGACCGTGTCCGGGCAGTCGAGGTCGAGCCGCATGTTCATCTTCACGCGGCCGACCGCGGAGAGGTCGTAGCGCTCGGCGTCGAAGAACAGCGAGTGGAACATCGCCTCCGCCGTCTCCAGCGTCGGCGGCTCGCCCGGGCGCATCACGCGGTAGATGTCGAACAGGGCCTCCTCGCGCGAGGAGTTCTTGTCGACGGCGAGCGTGTTGCGGATGTACGGGCCGATGTTGACGTGGTCGATGTCGAGCACCGGGATCTCGGTGAAGCCCTGCTCGACGAGCGCCGTGAGCAGCTTGGCCGTGATCTCCTCACCAGCCTCGGCGTAGATCTCGCCCGTCGACGGGTCGACCAGATCCTCGGCGATGTACTGGCCGTAGAGGTCCTCGTCGCTGGCGCGCAGGGCCTTGACGCCCTTCTCCTCGATGAGGCGGGCGGCGCGGGCCGTCAGCTTCTTGCCGGCCTCGAGGACGACTTCGCCGCTGTCGGCGTCGATGAGGTCGCTGACCGCCTTGAAGCCCTTCATGCGGCCGGCGTCGAACGGCATGCGCCAGCCGTCCTTGTCCTTCGCGTAGGGGACCTTGCCGTAGAACGTGTCGAGGATTTCCTCGCCGTCGAGGCCGAGCGCATAGAGCAGCGACGTCACCGGAATCTTCCGGCGCCGGTCGATGCGCGCATAGACGATGTCCTTGGCGTCGAACTCGATGTCGAGCCACGAGCCACGATAGGGAATGATGCGGGCTGCGAACAGCAGCTTACCGCTCGAATGCGTCTTGCCCTTGTCGTGGTCGAAGAACACGCCCGGCGAACGGTGCATCTGCGAGACGATGACGCGCTCGGTACCATTGACGATGAAGGTGCCGTTGTCCGTCATGAGCGGCATGTCGCCCATGTAGACGTCCTGCTCCTTGATGTCCTTGACGGACTTGGCGCCGGTATCCTGGTCGACATCGAACACGATGAGGCGCAGCGTCACCTTGAGCGGCGCAGCAAAGGTCATGCCGCGCTGGCGGCACTCGTCGACGTCATACTTCGGCGGCTCGAACGTATATTTGACGAATTCCAGCAGGGAGGTGTTGGAAAAGTCCGAGATCGGGAAAACGGACTTGAAGACCGCCTGAAGCCCCTCCTCGGGACGCCCGCCCTTCGGCTCGTCGACCATCAGGAACTGGTCGTAGGACGCCTTCTGAACCTCGATGAGGTTGGGCATCTCCGCCACTTCCCGGATCTTGCCGAAGAACTTGCGGACGCGTTTCCGGCCGGTGATCGTCTGGGCCATGTTCGGTTCTCGCTCCTCACGCACGGCTGACCGGGCGGTCCGGTCGTGCGGCCACCTGGCCGCCGGGTCAGCCGCTCCGCCCCTCGGCGGAACTTCATGTAGACCGCGCTAGCCGTCGCGCGGTTGACGGCGGGTTCCCGCCGTTTCTCGTGGACCTTCCGGCCCACCGTCGCCGTCAGGCCGGATGCCCTGCCAGCGACGACGCGACGGCCCCGGGGAAAACTCCCCCGGGACCGCCGCAATCTGCGATGCGGAGCCGCAGGACGCGGCCCCGGGACATCACTTGAGCTCGACCTTGGCGCCGACCTTCTCGAGGGCAGCCTTGATCTTCTCGGCCTCGTCCTTCGGCGCGCCTTCCTTCAGCGGCTTCGGGGCGCCCTCGACGAGGTCCTTCGCCTCCTTCAGGCCGAGGCCCGTGATGGCGCGCACTTCCTTGATGACCTCGATCTTCTTGTCGCCGGCGGCGGCAAGAATGACGTCGAATTCGGTCTTCTCCTCGGCGGCCGGGGCAGCGGCGCCACCAGCGCCCGGAGCAGCGGCGACGGCCACGGCGGCAGCCGCGGAGACGCCCCACTTCTCTTCGAGCAGCTTGGCGAGCTCGGCCGCCTCGAGGACCGTGAGGTTCGACAGCTCGTCGACGAGTTTCGCAAGATCAGCCATTGTTCAATTCCTGGATCGGTTCGATTTGGGTTCGGTTTTCACGCGGCCTCACGCCGCTTCGTCTCGCTTGGCATAGGCCCCGAAAACGCGCGCCACCTTGGCGGCAGGCGCGTTGACGACCTGAGCGATCTTCGTGGCCGGAGCCTGGATGAGGCCGACCAGCTTGGCGCGCAGTTCGTCGAGGGACGGCAGCGAGGCAAGCGCCTTCACACCGTCCGTATTCAGGGCAGTCGCACCCATGGCCCCGCCGAGGATGACGAACTTGTCGTTCGCCTTGGCGAAATCCACCGCGACCTTCGGCGCCGCTACCGGGTCGCTGGAAAAGGCCAGCAACGTCGGCCCCTTGAGAAGGGGACCGATGGAAGCGACATCCGTGCCTTCGAGAGCGATCTTCGCGAGGCGGTTCTTCGCAACCTTCACGGTGGCGCCGACCTGCTTCATCTCGCGACGAAGCTTCTGCATGTCGGCAACCGTGAGGCCCGCATAGTGGGCCACGACGACAACGCCCGTGCTCTTGAACACATCGTTGAGCGTCGCGACGAGATCAGCTTTTGCCGCTCTGTCCACCTTGCTCTCTCCGGTTGACGGCGAGCACTCGCCCGCCGCCGGCTGCACATGCCGCCCGAATGCGACCCCGGCCAAAGGCCACGATCGCCGGACGGCGCTCGTGAGCCCTGTCCAACCGGATGCGCCAGAAACGCAACCGGCGAGTAGGTTCGAACCGACCACACCGCCGCCGGACGTGCCGGCGGCAATACGAACCAGTCTTCCCCCGTCTATGCAGGCATCGGAGCGAAATTACGCCGCCCGGAAAATCCGTTCGGCACCTGCAGTCTCGGACAGGACATAAGGCCGCGCAGGCAAAGGGTTACCCCTTGGCCTGCCGGCCTTCCACCGCCTGGTGACCCAGACGGAATTCGATGATGAATACGGGCAGAACCCTGTTCCCCCGCACCGGTCTCACCAGACACGACCCGGTATTTAACGCCTCGCAGGCGGTTTGCCAAGGGGCATGCCGCAAGGAGACGCGCGAAACGGATCGTGCCCGGCACCGCCCCGACGCGCGGCCGGCCCGCAATGGACCCGCCCCGCGGCAGGGCTCGGACCGCGGCGAAGCACCGCGGCCCGCAATCTCAGGCGCCGACGACCGTCGACGGCTCCACCTTCACGCCCGGGCCCATCGTCGAGGAGATGGCGATGCGCTGGATGTAGGTGCCCTTGGCGCCCGAGGGCTTCGCCTTGGCGACCGCGTCGGCGAAGGCCTTGATGTTCTCGACGAGCTTGTCCGCGTCGAACGAGGCCTTGCCGATGCCGGCGTGGACGATGCCCGCCTTCTCGACGCGGAACTCGACCGCGCCGCCCTTGGCGGCCTTCACCGCGCCGGCGACGTCCATGGTCACCGTGCCGACCTTCGGGTTCGGCATCAGGCCGCGCGGGCCGAGCACCTTGCCGAGGCGGCCGACGAGCGGCATCAGGTCCGGCGTCGCGATGCAGCGGTCGAAGTCGATCGTGCCGCCCTGGATGCGCTCGAGCAGGTCCTCCGCGCCGACGATGTCGGCACCGGCGGCCTTGGCTTCGTCGGCCTTCGGGCCGCGGGCGAACACGGCGACGCGCACCGTGCGGCCCGAGCCGTTCGGCAGGTTGCACACGCCGCGCACCATCTGGTCGGCGTGACGCGGATCGACGCCGAGGTTCATCGCCACCTCGATCGTCTCGTCGAACTTGGCCGTGGCCCGCTCCTTGACGAGCTTCACGGCCTCCTCGAGCCCGTAGAGCTTGATGCGGTCGATGCCGGTGCGGCTTGCGGCCACGCGCTTTGCAATCTTAGCCATGATCGCTCTCCTCAGCCCACGACCTCGAGGCCCATCGAACGGGCCGAGCCTTCGATCATCGCCACCGCGGAATCGACGGTGTCGCAGTTGAGGTCCGCCATCTTCTTCTCGGCGATGTCGCGCAGCGCCTCGCGCGTGACCTTGCCGACGGTGCCGCGGCCGGGGGTCTTGGAACCCTTGTCCAGCTTGGCGGCCTTCTTCAGGAAGTAGGAGACCGGCGGCTGCTTCATGTCGAAGGTGAAGGAGCGGTCCTGATACACGGTGATGACCACCGGGATCGGCATGCCCTTCTCCATCTGCGCGGTCTTCGCGTTGAAGGCCTTGCAGAATTCCATAATGTTGAGGCCGCGCTGGCCGAGCGCCGGGCCGATCGGCGGCGACGGATTGGCCGCGCCCGCCGGCACCTGAAGCTTCACGTAACCCGTGATTTTCTTCGCCATGGGATGCTCACTCGGCGTCGCCCGCCTGCCATGGCGTGCAACGCAAAGTCCGCCGCGCCACGAAAGACCGCAGGCGGCGGATGGTTGGTGATCGCGGTTGCGGCCCGTTTGCTCCGGCTGGCGAACCGGACGCGCCTCCCGCGGATGGTTGTTCCAGCAAGGGAACGAGCGGTCGCCTACACCATCCGGGCCAGAAAGAAAAGGGCCTAGACGCCGCAGGAGCGACAGACGCCTCGCGACAGGGCGGACGCAATCGCCTTTGCTTGCCCGGTGTCCGTGCTAATATGGCACTGAGCCCAAGAGGTTGAGCATGGAACACAGGCTCGCGGCGGTGCTGGCAGCCGATATGGCCGGATATTCTCGGCTCATGGAGGCCGATGAGGCGGGAACGCTCGCGCGGCTTCGCACACACCGGATCGAGCTCATCGACCCCGCAATCGCCAAGAACAAGGGCCGCATCATCAAGACCACCGGCGACGGCATGCTGGTTGAATTCCGCAGCGTGGCCGACGCCGTGCGCTGCGCGGCCGAGGTGCAGCTCCGCATGCGCCGGCGCAACACCGACGTGCCGGAAAGCCGGCGCATCCAATTCCGCATCGGCATCAATCTCGGCGACATCATCTTCGACGAAGACGACATCTATGGCGACGGCGTGAACGTTGCCGCCCGGCTCGAGCAACTGGCCGAGGTAGGCGGGATCTACGTTACGCAGGCCGTCTACGAACAGGTTTCCGATCGGGTCGAGATCAGGTTCGAGGACCTGGGCGAGAAATCGCTCAAGAATATTTCACGCCCGGTCCGGGTCTGGCGCGCCATGCTCGACGAGGGGACGGCGAGCCTCGGGGCCGGGATGGAACCGGCGCGCCGGAGCGTCGTCAAGCCGTCGATCGCGGTCATGCCCTTCTCCAACATGAGCGATGATCCCGAGCAGGAATATTTCGTCGACGGCCTGACCGAGGACATCATCACCGAGCTGTCGCGCCGGCACGAACTGTTCGTCATCTCGCGCAACTCCACCTTCGTCTACAAGAGCCAGCCGGTGAACCTGCGCGAGGTCGCGCAGAAGCTGGGAGCCCAATATCTGGTGGAGGGCAGCGTCCGCAAAGCGGGCGAGCACCTGCGCGTCACCGCCCAGCTGATCGACACCTCGAGCGACACGCATATCTGGGCCGAGCGGTACGACCGCAAGCTCGACGACGTCTTTGCCATCCAGGACGAGCTGACCGCTGCCATCGTCGCCACGCTGCCGGGTCGCGTCGAAGCCGCGCAGCAGGATCTGCTCGCGCGCAAGACGCCGGCGAGCCTCGCCGCCTACGAGTGCGTGCTTGCCGCCAAGGTTCGCCACCACAAGAGCGATCGCGCCGAAAACGAGGAGGCGCTGAAGCTCGTGACCCGGGCGGTGGAGCTCGACCCCGACTATGCCCATGCCCACGCCTGGCGGGGCTGCATCCTGGGCCAGGCCTGGGTCTACGGCTGGTGCGCCGACAAGGAGGCCACCTTCGAGGAGGTCGTCCGCGAGCTGGAGACGGCTCAGACGCTGGATGACAACGATGCGGACGTGCACCGGATATTGGCGGCCATCGACATCAGCCGCAACGACCTCGACAAGGCGCGCTACCACCAGGAACGGGCCCTGGCGCTCAATCCGAACTACGATCTCGTGGTGGTCCAGCAAGGCGAGTTCCTGACCTGGCTTGGCCGCCCGAAGGAAGGAGCCGACTGGATCGGGCGGGCGATGCGGCTGAACCCGCATCACCCCGAGCGCTTCTGGAGCCACCTCGGCAAGGCGCACTTCACCGCCCGGGACTACACCGACGCGATCGAAGCCTTCATGCACCTGTCCAAGATGGATGCCGGCCAGCACGCTTTTGTGGCCGCAACCTACGCCTGGTTGGGGGATCACACCGCGGCAGCCGCCCATTACGCCCGGATGGCGAAGCTCGCACCGGACCTGACGGCCGAGGCTTTCCTCGCCACGCTGCACTATGCGCGCGAGGATGATCTGGAACACGTCAGGGAAGGTTTGGCGACCGCTGAAGCGGCTCACGCCGGGCCGATGGGTTCGGCAGGCGCACGCGGTGCCGCCATGCCGCCGCCCAAACCCGCGGGCATCAGCCAGACCCCGACGCCGCCGGACAGCTGCAGCTAGGCTTCAGCCCCGCCATCGAAACGCGGCGCAGCGGACGGATGCCGCCTTCAGGCGGCCGGCATGAAGCGGCGTGGCTCGCCGCCAAGTCTACGTGCCTCGCGCGTGAGGATGGCGTCGGCATCGAGCCCGGCGATCGGCTGCCCCGGATCGCGCGGCACCTCGCCCGCGAGCTGCAGCATGAGATAGCGACCGCAGCAGACCCTGAGAAACGAGGCGAAGTTCTCGACTTCGCCCCGCGCCTCCAGCAATTCCTCATAGAGGCGGCCGAGCAGCTGCGCCACGCTCATGCCGTCTCGCCCGGCGATCTCCTCGAGCACGCGCCAGTAGAGATTTTCCAGGCGCACACTGGTCGAGAAGCCGTTGAGCCTGATCGACCGCAGCCGCGTCTCCCACAGCTGCGGATCGGCGCTCACGAAGAGCTTGCACATGGCCTTCCCTCCCCTCCTGTCGGCGCCGGCAGTCTAGCGCGACCGGCGGGGCGGAACGCAAGACGGCAGCGCGGGGCCGCGGCCGATTCCGCACCTCAGCCGTGGCGGATCTCGGTGCCCAGCACGGCGAGGAACTGCGCGATGAAGGCCGGATGGGCCGGCCAGGCCGGCGCGGAGACGAGGTTGCCGTCCGTCACGGCCGCGTCGATGGCGATATCGGCATAGGTGCCGCCCGCAAGCTCGACCTCCGCCCTGCAGGCCGGATAGGCGGAGCAGGTACGCCCCTTCAGCACGCCGGCCCCCGCGAGGAGCTGCGCACCGTGGCAGATGGCCGCCACCGGCTTGCCCGCCTCGAAGAAGTGCCGCACGCAGGACACGACCGTGTCGTTGAGGCGCAGATATTCGGGTGCGCGGCCGCCGGGGATGACGAGGGCGTCGTAGGACGCGGGCTCGACCTCGGCGAAGGTGGCGTTGAGCGCGAAATTGTGGCCGCGCTTTTCCGAATAGGTCTGCTGGCCCTCGAAATCATGGATGGCCGTGGCGACCGCCTCGCCCGCCTTCTTGCCCGGGCAGACGGCATGCACGGTGTGGCCGACGGCGAGCAGCGCCTGGAACGGCACCATGATCTCGTAATCCTCGCCGAAATCGCCGACGATCATCAGGATGCGCTTGCCTGCCATTGTTTCCTCCCTTGCTGTCGCAAGCAGGAAGGCTACAGGCGCGAGGCGATGCGAGGGTGTTATCCCGATAACACGAAAAGAACGGCGACGCGCGGCCCGTGAGGGTGGCAAGGCGGCGAAGCGCGAGGTGGCAAAGGGCTGGGTAGCAAAGGGCTGGGCGGCAAAGAGCTGGGCGGCCCGGCTCCACAAGCCGTCATGCCCGGGAAAGTCGGGTAACATCAAAAACGCAGATGGCCGGGACGAGCCCGGCCATGACGCTGACAGAACGCGAGCCTTCGGTCAGACCTTCTCGACCTGCCCGTATTCGAGCTCGACCGGCGTCGCGCGGCCGAAGATGGACACCGCCACCTTGAGCCGGGCACGGCCCTCGTCCACCTCTTCCACCACGCCGCTGAACGAGGCGAAGGGGCCGTCGGCGACGCGCACCTGCTCGCCCACCTCGAAGTGAAGCGACGACTTCGGCCGCTCGACGCCCTCGGCGACCTGGCCCTTGATGCGCTCGGCCTCGTGGTCCGGGATCGGCAGCGGCTTCGACTTGTCGGCGCCGAGGAAGCCCGTGACCTTCGGCGTGTTCTTGATGAGGTGGTAGACCTCGTCGGTGAGATCGCACTTCACCAGCACGTAGCCGGGGAAGAACTTGCGCTCGGTGTCGATCTTGCGGCCGCGGCGCACCTCGACGACCTTCTCGGTCGGGACGAGGATCTCCTCGAACTTGTCTTCGAGCCCACGCTGCTGCGCCTGGTCGCGCAGCGACTGCGCCACCTTGTTCTCAAAGTTGGAATAGGCGTGGACGATGTACCAGCGATAGCTCATGACTTTCTCCCCTCAGCGTCCGACACCGAGGATCAGGCCGACGCCGAAGCGGATGATCTGGTCGGCAGCGAGGAAGAACAGCGCTGCAATGATCACCATGACAAAGACCATGGCGGTCGTGACCATGGTCTCCTTGCGCGTCGGCCAGGTGACCTTGGCCGCCTCGTTGCGGACCTGCTGCAGGAATTCGAACGGGTTCGTCTTTGCCATCGTCCTCACGTCCGCGGGCTTCGCCCCCGCCTCTCGTCGCAACAGCGCGCGCGACCGCCTCGAATCACAACGCGGCGCGTGCCGTTGCGGTCACACGCCGTCAATCGGTCCCGGCACAAGCAGCCTTCTTGACACTGGGACAAGAGCCACTCGAAAGATCCGCTGGCAGGAGTGGAGGGACTCGAACCCCCAACCCCCGGTTTTGGAGACCGGTGCTCTAACCAGTTGAGCTACACTCCTAGCGGAACCGGCGGATCGACGTCGCCCACCGGCTATGCCGCATCGGATGGAAACCACCCGCTGCGGCAGAGGCGACGCGACCGCCGCCTCCTATATCCCATCGCCGCCGCTCAGCAAAGCCGCTTCGCGAGGCGGTGGAAATCACTTCGGGAAGGTCCCCGAAGAGACCGGCGCCGCGTGATGCGGCGCGCGGCCTTGTGCCTTGCTTACTCGATGATGGAGGCGACGACGCCGGCGCCGACCGTGCGGCCACCCTCGCGGATGGCGAAGCGCAGCTTCTCCTCCATGGCGATCGGGACGATCAGCTCGACCTCCATCGCCACGTTGTCGCCCGGCATCACCATCTCGGTGCCCTCGGGCAGCTTCACCATCCCCGTCACGTCCGTCGTGCGGAAGTAGAACTGCGGACGGTAGTTGTTGAAGAACGGCGTGTGGCGGCCACCCTCTTCCTTCGTCAGGATGTACGCCTCGGCCTTGAACTTCGTGTGCGGCTTCACCGAGCCCGGCTTGCACAGCACCTGGCCGCGCTCGACGTCCTCGCGCTTCGTGCCGCGCAGCAGCGCGCCGATGTTGTCGCCCGCCTCGCCCTGGTCGAGCAGCTTGCGGAACATCTCGACGCCCGTCACCGTCGTCTTCTGCGTCGGACGCAGGCCAACGATCTCGACTTCCTCGCCGACCTTGACCACGCCGCGCTCGACGCGACCCGTCACAACCGTGCCGCGGCCCGAGATCGAGAACACGTCCTCGACCGGCATCAGGAACGGCTGGTCCTTCGGACGCTCCGGCTGCGGAATGTACGCGTCAACCGCGTCCATCAGCTGCAGCACCGCGTCGCGCCCGATCTCCGGGCTGCGGTCCTCGAGCGCGCACAGCGCCGAGCCCTTGACGATCGGAATGTCGTCGCCGGGGAAGTCGTACTTCGACAGAAGCTCGCGCACCTCGAGCTCGACAAGGTCGAGAAGCTCGGGGTCGTCCACCATGTCGACCTTGTTCATGAACACGACGAGCGCCGGCACGCCCACCTGGCGCGCAAGCAGGATGTGCTCGCGCGTCTGCGGCATCGGGCCGTCCGCCGAAGACACCACCAGGATCGCGCCGTCCATCTGCGCCGCGCCCGTGATCATGTTCTTCACGTAGTCCGCGTGGCCGGGGCAGTCCACGTGCGCGTAGTGGCGCTTGTCCGTCTCGTACTCGACGTGCGACGTCGAGATCGTGATGCCGCGCGCCTTCTCCTCCGGCGCCTTGTCGATCTGGTCGTACGCCGTGAACGACGCCCCGCCCTTCTCCGCAAGAACCTTCGTGATCGCCGCCGTCAGAGACGTCTTGCCATGGTCAACGTGACCAATCGTCCCGATGTTGCAGTGCGGCTTCGTGCGCTCAAACTTTTCCTTCGCCATCGTAGGATCCTAGACGCCTCTGCACGTGTGGCTTTTGGGTTGCGGTCGATTAAGACCCTTCGCCCCATACTTCAAGAGCGAATTTGCCTCGGACCCGAGAATTTTCCCCATCGGGCCCCGAGGAACAGGTGGGCGAGCCTTTATCCCGAGCCGGTCGAGATTGTCGAGTCCCCGTCCGGCCGCGCGCCATCTGCCGGCTTCGACCGCAGGAGAGCTCTGATCGAAACGATGCGGAAGGCGGTGGAGCGGGTGAAGGGAATCGAACCCTCGTCATCAGCTTGGAAGGCTGCTGCTCTACCATTGAGCTACACCCGCGCACTGGCTGCTTCGGGAATGGTGGAGGGGGTTGGATTCGAACCAACGTAGGCGTAGCCAACGGATTTACAGTCCGTCCCCTTTAACCACTCGGGCACCCCTCCGACTCAATCCTCGGAAGCACCGCCGGGCGGCGCGCCGAGCCGCCGCATGCTTCACGAAAACCTTCGGAACGCGACGACGCCGACAGCGCGGGGCCTCTTATGGTGAGGCCGATCCCCGGTGTCAACACAAAACCAACTGGCATCCACGGCTCTCTCGTGCCACACGGGGTTCAGCCAATCCCGGACCCAAGATCCATGACCAGCGACAAGGCCCCGCCGGCCGGACAGACGACCAGGAAACCAGCCCGCAAGGGAAAGCCGCCCACGACGGGCGGCCGCGGCCCGCGCTTCGGCAAGGCCGGCAAGCCGGGGGGCGGCCGGGGCGCGCCGCGCCGCGCCGGGCCGCCGGGCGCCATCGATGTCGCGATCCTCTACGGCTGGCATCCCGTCGTGGAGGCCCTCGGCAATCCACAGCGCCGCCCGCGCCGCCTGATGGCCACCGAGAACGCCCACAAGCGGCTGCTGGAGCGATTCGAGCACCTGCCGATCGCGCCCGAGATCGTCCGGCCCGGCGAGATCGACCGGCTGCTGGAGCCCGATGCCGTCCACCAGGGCCTGCTGCTCGAGGTCGATCCGCTTCCCTCCCCGGCCATCGATTCGCTGCCGGCCGATGCGCTCGTCCTCGTGCTCGACCAGATCACGGATCCGCACAACGTCGGCGCCATCGTCCGCACGGCGGCCGCCTTCTCCGTCGCGGCCATCGTCACCACGGCCCGCCACAGCCCGGCGGCGACGGGCGTGCTCGCCAAGTCGGCCTCGGGCGGGCTCGAGCACGTGCCCTTCATCGTGGTGCGCAATCTCGCCGAGGCCATGCTCGCCCTGCGCGAGCGCGGCTTCCAGCTCGTCGGCCTCGATTCGGCTGGGCCGGCGCCGCTCGGCGACATCCCCCTCGCACGCCCGCTCGGCCTCGTCCTCGGCGCCGAGGGCAAGGGGCTGCGCCAGCTGACCCGCGAGCGCTGCAGCGATCTCGCCCGCCTCGACATGCCCGGCGCCATCAAGAGCCTCAATGTCTCCAACGCCGCCGCCATCGCCCTCTATGCGGCGAGCCGCGCTGCCGGCTGACCTGGGCGGCTGAACATGCTGCGCCGCACTATTGCGGCGCACTTAAGACTTTGGAATGACGACCAATTGTCGAGCGACAGATTAGAAGGCCGCTCTTAAGCTTTCACTCACCTTCCCGGCTGTGATCAGTCGCGAAAGCGGCGCGGGGCACTCCCCGTGCCGAATGAGGGAAACAGCCCGTTGTCGGGCGGCCGTGGGCGCCAGATCCACCGATCGTCTCGTCGATCGCAAGACCGCGCGGCAGAGGGCCGGAGGTCCGGCTGCCGTGCGGCGTTCGCTCGTCGCCTCGGCCGGCTGCAGGTCATGGAACATTCCAAGGAGCCTCGGCCATGAGCATGGCAAACGCAACGGCGACGGGTGTCAAGGCCCGGCCGATGACCCGGGAGGAGAAGAAGGTCATCTTCGCCTCCTCGCTCGGCACCGTATTCGAGTGGTATGATTTCTATCTCTACGGCTCGCTGTCGGCGATCATCGCCGCGCAGTTCTTCTCCGGCGTCAATCCGACCGCAGGCTTCATCTTCGCGCTGATGGCCTTCGCCGCCGGCTTTGCTGTGCGGCCCTTCGGCGCGCTCGTCTTCGGCCGCCTCGGCGACCTCGTCGGCCGCAAGTATACCTTCCTCGTCACCATCGTGCTGATGGGCCTGTCGACCTTCATCGTCGGCATCCTGCCCACCTATGCGACGTGGGGCATCCTTGCGCCCGTCATCCTCATCATCCTGCGCCTCGTGCAGGGCCTGGCGCTCGGCGGCGAATACGGCGGCGCGGCGACCTACGTCGCCGAACACGCGCCCCAGGGCCGGCGCGGCTATTACACCAGCTTCATCCAGACGACGGCGACGCTCGGCCTCTTCCTGTCGCTCATCGTCATCCTCGGCACCCGCACCTATCTCGGCGAGGAAGCCTTCGCGGCCTGGGGCTGGCGCATTCCGTTCCTGATCTCCATCGTGCTGCTCGGCATCTCGATCTGGATCCGGCTGCAGCTGCAGGAATCGCCGGCCTTCAAGCAGATGAAGGAGGACGGCACCCAGTCCAAGGCGCCGCTGACGGAGGCCTTCGGCACCTGGAAGAATGCCAAGGTCGGCCTGCTCGCCCTCTTCGGCAGCACGTCGGGCCAGGCTGTCGTCTGGTACACGGGCCAGTTCTACGCCCTCTTCTTCCTCACCCAGACGCTGAAGGTCGATGCCGCCACGGCGAACATCCTCATCGCCATCTCGCTCGCCATCGGCACGCCGTTCTTCATCTTCTTCGGCTGGCTGTCGGACAAAGTGGGCCGCAAGCCGATCATCCTCGGCGGCTGCCTTATCGCGGCGATCGCCTATTTCCCGCTGTTCAACGGCCTAACCAAGTTCGCCAATCCCGACCTCGCGGCGGCGCAGGCGAGCGCCCCGGTGACGGTCGTCGCCGACCCGTCGGAATGCTCGTTCCAGTTCAACCCGGTCGGCACGGCGCAGTTCCGCTCCTCGTGCGACATCGCCAAGAGCTTCCTCGCCCGCAACTCGGTGAACTATGCGAACGAGACGGCTCCCGCCGGCACGGTGGCGCAGGTCAAGGTCGGCGACCAGGTCATCGCCTCCTTCGACGGCAAGGCGCTCGACGCCGGCGCCTTCAAGGAGCAGAGCGCGGCCTTCAACACCAAGCTGACCGAGGTCATCCGCGCCGCCGGCTATCCGGCCAAGGCCGACCCGGCGAAGATGAACACGGTTGCCATCGTCGCCATCCTGACGCTGCTCGTCCTCTTCGTGACGATGGTGTACGGCCCGATCGCCGCCCAGCTCGTCGAGCTCTTCCCGACGCGCATCCGCTACTCGGGCATGTCGCTGCCCTACCACATCGGCAACGGCTGGTTCGGCGGCTTCCTGCCCACGACGGCCTTCGCCATGGTGGCTGCGACGGGCGATATCTACTACGGCCTCTGGTACCCGATCGTGGTCGCCCTCATGACCTTCGTCGTCGGCCTGCTCTTCGTGCCGGAGACGAAGGACCGCGACATCTTCAAGTACGAAGGCTGACAGAGCCCGAGCCTGACGGCTCCGAAACGAAAGGCCCCGCCGGTCTCCCGGCGGGGCCTTTTCGCTATTGGCGGCAGGCGAAGGTCAGTCGCAGACCGTGAACCGGCGAACGCGCCAGCCCCAGCCGTCCACCCACACCCGGCGGGTCTGCACGAAGCACTCCGGCCCGTAGTCGTAGTAGGCCGGGCCGGGTCCGTAGGCGTAGGGCGGCGGGCCGTAGTCATAGACGGGCGCGGGATAGCCGTAGGCAGGCCGCGCAGCGGAAGCGGCCAGCGCGCCGACGGCGAGGCCGCCGATGATGCCGGCGGCCACGGCGGCCCCGGCGTTGCCACCGCGGCGGTAGCGCGCCTCGGCCTCTCCGGTGGTCGCGGCAAAGGCCCCGGCCAGGGTCAAGCCGGCAAGGCCGAGTGCGGCGACCTTTCTAGCCTTGAGCGGGAACATCATGGTTCTTCTCCCAAACCGGGGAGCGCCCCGCACTCCCCCTTCAGCGTCATCGTGGGGATGCTATTCTCCTGTGGCTGAACGCCGGATGAACCATCCCTGTTCCCTATTCGTCACCCGCACTGCGGCAATTTGCGGACAAATGCGAAGGCCGGCGGGGGATTCTCGCCGGCCTTCGCGCTGCCAGATCGGGACGGTGGAGCTGCGACCTCAGTCGCAAACGGTGGTACGGCGTGTGGTCCAGCCGTAGCCGGGCACGAACACGCGTTCGCGGACCTTGTAGCAATAGGGGTCGGCCACATAGACCGGGCCCGGGTAGCCGTAGGCCGGCCGCGCCGCCGAGGCGGCGAGCGCACCGATGGCAAGGCCGCCGATGACGCCGGCGGCGACGGCGCCGCCGTAATAGCGGCCGCGCCACCGGGCCTCGGCCTCGCCGGTCGTGGCGACGAAGCTCGCGCCGATCGTGGCGCAGGCGAGCGGGATAGCAAGGATCTTCAGGCTCATGCGGCTCATCGTTCCATCCTCCGGTTGCACCCGCCGCATCCCGCCCGGGGACTGCGGATGTCGGATGTGATGGAACTGTGCTCCCGCGCCCGCCATGACGCCGTGCGCCGCCACACGACGCATTCGGGGCGGGTCCGGGCGATCGACGATGCAGTTGACGTGGAAAAGAAGCGGGCCGGCCGGATGAGCAAGATGGTGCCGGTTGTCAGACTCGAACTGACGACCTACCGCTTACAAGGCGGTTGCTCTACCAACTGAGCTAAACCGGCGCCGGTCCACGCATTTCGGCTAACAGGCTTCGCCCGCGGCCGCAAGAGGCAATGCCTGCCGGGAATGCCGGCAGGAGCAACGCCGCATCAAAGAGGACGGAATTCGGGAAAGCCATGGGCATCGATCGGTCGGACCTGTCGGAGGAGGAATGGGAAGCCCTGCAGCGCCTCAACCGCGGCGCGCCGGAGGCAGACCTCATCCCTCCGCTCATGCGGCACCTCCTCCTTGAACTCGGCCTGGCGGTCGAGCGGCCGTCGCGCATCGTGATCAGCGACAGGGGCAAGAAGCTGATCCGTCTCCACCGCGACGATCGAAGATGAACAGCCGGCGCTTTGCACGTTCAGGTAGCGTGCACCCGAGTTGAGGCGGTGGAGAGAAAGCGTCGCGCCTTGGAACCAACGCGCAGATGGTGCGTTTTGCTTTGCGGAAGCACTCATGGCGGAAGCACTCCTGGCGACTGCGCGACGAGATGCCCTTCCAGAAGCACCAGGAAGACGAAAATCCGAAAGGATGACCACATGACGAAATATATTGTCTGCGCCGCTGTGGCCCTCACCCTTGCTGCGTGCAACACCCCGGAGGAAAGGGCTGTTGGCGGCGCGCTGATCGGCGGTGCGGCCGGTGCGGCCGTCGGCGGAGCGACGACGGGAACGACCGGTGGTGCGGTCGTGGGCGGCGCGATCGGCGCGGCCGGCGGCGCCATGGTCGGGGCCGCCACGGGCCAGCAGTGCGAGTATTATTACTACCGCGGCCGCCGTTACCGCGAGTGCTACTGAGCCAGCCCGGCCCGGTGACGGGCCCCGCGACCGTCGCCCGCACGCACGAGCCGCTGCGGGCGACGTCGCTTTGAGGCAGGACGCCGCTGAAGGAGCACCGGGGATCGCGTAGCCCTCGGCGACTGGTGGTCTCCGCAGGGAGGCCATCCCATCAGAACAACGGAGGCGAGAGATGGCCGATGAACCGGAACTCACCCCCGCGAAGCCCGGCAGGGTCGGCTCGGATTGCCGGTCCTGATCATCCTGCTCTCGAGCCTCGCCCTGGCGGTGCTCGCATGGCTCTTCCTGTAGCGCGGACGTGATGGCCTGCCCGCGTCGGCCGGACTGCTTTTGTTGGCACTGAGGGCACAAAGTGTGCTATGAGCCCCGCCGGTGGCGCCGTTCCGGCCGGCCTCGTGCCCGCAAAGGCACCCCGGACGCCTCGGCCGTGTTCCCCGACCGTACCGGTGGCGCCGCCATGGCATGCCGCACAGTCCAAAGGCCTGTTCAAAGGCGGTCCGAACGGCGGGCGATCGTTGGCCGGCTCATCTCGTGAGCCCGACGGACGTCCTCCGGGACGTGTGTCCGGCCTCGTTGGAGCGCATGGCCGTGCGGCAATGAAGCGGATCGTCCGCGTTCTGAAAGGAAGAGCTGTTGTCGAAAGAAGATACCATCGAGTTTGAAGGCACTGTTGTCGACGTGCTGCCCGACGGCAAGTTTCGCGTCGTCCTCGAGAACGACCACGAAATTCTGGCCTATATCGCGGGCCGCATGAAGCGTCACCGCATCCGCACCCTCGCCGGTGATCGTGTGACCGTCGAGATGACGCCCTACGACATGGACAAGGGCCGCATCACCTTCCGTCACAAGACCGACGGCGGTGGACCCGGCCCCGGTGCGGCACGGCGCGGCCCTCCGCCACGGCGGCGCTGAGCGGGCGCGATCGGCTTCGTCCCGGCCCGAAGGCCGGCGCCGCGCCGCTCACGGCGTGGCTTCTGCTATCTGTGGTCCCTGGGCACGCCGCGCCCTTCGATGTGCCGCTCGTCCTCGCGGCGCACGATCGAGTATTCGGCATCGATCACCATGTCGTCGGCGCGCCCCCCGGGGCGCTGCCCGCGCCACTTCATCCACAGGTGATAGCCGAGCCCGGCGACGACGACGACCGGCAGCACGACGAGAAAAACGCCGGCTGCCACGATGGCGAGCGTGACGACGAGCGCCAGCCCCACCGCCGCGGCGAGCCAAAGCTGCCAGCGGGACAGGCGCACGATGCGCATCTGCGGGCCGAAACGGGGGTCATACCCCTGCATGATCTGATCCTTCTCCACCTCTGGCCGCGAACACATCACGCCCACCGGGCGAGAATATGATGTCGCGATGCCGCCCGTGCCAGTGGCGCGGCATTTTCCCCCGACACAACCCAGGGTCACACACTTGTGACGCAGATGCGGATCGACCCTCGGCGCGGCCTGTGGCCCATATCGACGTGCCGCGCTGGCCAGGTCCGACGGGCTTGCAAGTGCCCTCCGGGCCGGGGAAGCGCCGGAAAAATGTCATCGACACGAGGAGGAACAGGCAGCCATGCTAGATCGTCGCAGTCTACTCGTTTCGGCCGCCGCGGCCGGCAGCGCCATGACCATTCCTGCCTCTGCCTCCGCCCAGACGCTTCCCGCCACCTCGCCGGTCGAGCCCGACCGACAGGCGCCCGGCTTCTATCGCTACAAGGTCGGCGACCTGATGATCACCGCGGTCAATGATGGCGTCGGCCGCCGCCCGATCGACGGCTTCATCCGCAATGCGGAGATCGACGACGTGCGGGGCGCGCTCGATGCCGCCTTCCTGCCACGCGACAGCATCACCATTCCCTTTACCACGCTCGTCATCGACCGGGGCGGCAAGCTGACGCTGATCGACGCGGGCAACGGCGATTCGGGCGCGCCGACGAGCGGCCTCTGGATGGCGAACTTCCGCGCCGCCGGCTTCGACCCCGCCGCCGTCGAGACCATCGTCATCAGCCACTTCCACGGCGACCACATCAACGGGCTGAGGCTCAAGGACGGCACGGCCGTCTTCCCGAGCGCCGAGGTGCTGGTGCCGGAAGCCGAATGGGCCTTCTGGATGGATGACGCCAAGATGGCCGCGGCCCCCGACGGCATGAAGGGCGCGTTCCAGAACGTGCGCCGCGTCTTCGGCCCCATCGCCGGCGAGGTGAAGCAGTTCAAGGCCGACAGCGAGGTTGTGCCCAACGTGACGGCCGTCGCCGCCTACGGCCACACGCCGGGCCACACGGCCTTCGCCGTCACCGCCGGCGAGGGGCGGCTCATGGTGATGAGCGACACCACCAACCACCCCGCCCTCTTCGTCCGCAATCCCGAGTGGCAGGCCATCTTCGACATGGACGGGGACATGGCCCGCGAGACGCGCAAGCGCCTGCTCGACATGGCGGCGAGCGAGAAGATGCAGGTGGCCTTCTACCACGCTCCCTTCCCGGCGACCGGCCATATCGCCCGCGACGGCGACAGCTTCGCCTTCGTGCCGGTGGCCTGGAGCCCCATCATCTGAACAGACGGGCCGACGCGGCGTCCTCCGCGCCGCGTCCCCTCCGGCATCCTTGCTGGACGGGACGCCCCGATTGCGGCTATGGGTCTCCTCCCCGCCGATGGATGCGTCGGGCGCCCGCCCGCGCTGTTTCGGCCTGCCAGGACAGGGGCGCCCATGGCCCGCCGATTCGGTAAGATCGCCATCGTCGCGAGCGACGCGCCCGAGGCGCAGAAGGCCGCGGCCAATCTCGTCTCCCGCTACGGCACGCACCCCCCGGACGAGGCCGACGCGATCGTCGCGCTCGGCGGCGACGGTCTCATGCTGCAGACGCTGCACCGCTTCATGGGCACCGGCAAGCCGATCTACGGCATGAACCGCGGCTCGGTTGGCTTCCTGATGAACGAGTTCCACGAGAACGACCTCGTGGACCGGCTGGAGGAGGCCGAGCGCAGCGTGGTGCACCCTCTGCTGATGATCGCGCACGATGCGGCCGGCATGCCGCACCAGGCGCGCGCCATCAACGAGGTCTCCATGCTGCGCCAGACCTTCCAGGCGGCGAAGCTGCGCGTCTATGTTGACGGCCTCGTGCGGCTCGAGGAGCTGACGGCGGACGGCCTGCTGGTCGCCACACCGGCCGGCTCGACGGCCTACAACCTGTCGGCGAACGGGCCGATCCTGCCGCTCAACGCCACGCTTCTCGCACTGACCCCGATTTCCGCCTTCCGCCCACGGCGCTGGCGCGGCGCCCTGCTGCCGGACCATGCGCGTGTACGCGTCGACGTGCTCGAAGCCGACAAGCGCCCGGTCAGCGCCGTGGCCGACCACACGGAGTTCCGCTCCGTGACGCGGGTCGACATCGCCATGGACCGCAGCGTCGACCTCGTCATGCTGCACGACCCCGGCCACAGCCTGGACGAGCGCATCCTGCGCGAGCAGTTCGGCTACTGACCGCCTCAGGCGGCGATGAGCCGCGATGCCGGCCGCTGCCCGTCGATGACGGCGCGGTCCGCCTCGATCAGGGCGCCGAGCGCCGCATTCTCCGCAAGGCGCGCCGCCATGCCCCGCGCCTCCTCCCGCGCGACCTCGGCCTCGAAGCGCCGCAGCAGCGCCGTCAATGCATCCCCGTCTGCATCGCCGCGCGACGTGCAGGCGGCGATCACGCGCTCCAGGATCGGACGGGACAGGCCGACGGAACCACCTTCCTCCCACCGGTGGCCGGAGCACGCCCGGCAGGCGGACCAGGCGGCGAGAAAGGCCGGCCGCAGGGCACCGGGGATACCGGCCCGTTCCAGCAGGGCCTCGCGCCCCCGTCCGCGCTCGTCTCCGGCGAGCGCCGCCACCCGTCCCGGCGGCACCTCGGCGAGTTCCGCCAGCGCACAGGCGAACAGCCGCTCCTCGCCGCTGAGGAGCCCGCGCAGCAGCAGTCGCGGCGTCAGCCGGCCCTCCTGCCGCAGCTGCCGCACGAGCGCCGCGAGAGAGGGCTCGTCCGGCGCCGTCGCGGCGATGGTCAGCACCGTCCGTTCGCCCGCTTCGCGTGCGGCGCCTTCCGCGCGTTCCGTGCCGAGCCAGCGGCGCCCGGTAACGAAGGCCGTCAGCTGCTCGGCGACGGCCACCGCGATCCGCTGGCGCACGGCGGCCGGCAGGTCCGGGCGCGCCAGCAACGCCTCGCGCAGCACCGGCAGCTTCGCATGGCGCTCGAGCATGCGGTGCATCAGGAATTCGGGCAGGGCCGCGCTGTGGTTCTCGGCCAGCGCGACGAGCGCATCCGGCGCGCCGACCGCGACCAGCGCCGTGGCGACGGCGAGCGGCAGCCCGGGGCGGACCGCAACGGCCGTCTGGGCGAGGGCATCTCCCGCCTCCACGCAATCGACGAGGTCGGAGGCCATGAGCAGCGGCGAGCGGGCGAGGACGAGCGCCGCGACGTCGCTCTGGTCGCGCGCGAGCGCCAGCAGGAGATGGCGCGGAATGTCGAGCTCGGATCCGAGTTCGCGCGCAAGGGCGCGCCGCACGGCCGAGGAGGTGTCGTCGAGGAGGCTGAGCAGCGCCGCCTCCGCCTCCCGCCGCTCCTCGGGCGAGAGCCGGGCCGAGACGTAGGCACGGGCGAGCGCCCCCGCCCCTCGCGCCCGTTCGCTCGCCGCGGCGGAGCGAACCCAGAGCAGAAAGCGGCGGATGATCATTGCCCCAATCCCAAGCGGCGGGCGCGGCCGGAGCCCCGCCGGTCCGCACATCCACCAAAGCCATATGTGCATATCGCGGTTTTCCCCGAGGCACGGGAACGGGGAAGAGTGCGATATGGCTCGCCTCGCAGCATGGGGCGGTTATGGTAAACGAAGTCTGAACACGGCAACCGGAGGGGACCTCTACTCCATGACGGCGCAGGCAAACGGCAGTCCGCATCCACGCGGCGGGCTCTACTTCGAAGACTTCAGCGTCGGCCAGCTCATCCGCCATCGCCTCACGCGAACCGTGACGCAGATGGACAACATGCTGTTCTCCAACATGACGCTCAATCCCCAGCCGCTGCACATCGATGCGCATTTCTGCGCCACCGAGACCGAATGGGGCCGCCCGCTGATGAACTCGCTGTTCACCCTCGGCCTGATGATCGGCATTTCGGTCAACGACACCACGGTCGGCACCACCATCGCCAATCTCGGCATGACGGACGTGCGCTTCCCCGCGCCCCTCTTCGAGGGCGACACCATCAACGTGACGACTGAGGTGGTCGCCGTGCGCTCCTCGCAGTCGCGTCCCGACGCCGGCATCGTCGACTTCCTGCACCGCGCCTACAAGCAGGACGGCACGCTCGTCGCCGAATGCCGGCGGCAGGCCTTCATGCGCAAGCGCCCGGCGGTGTGACGGCCATGCGCTCGCTGCTCTTCGTCCCCGGCGACAGCCGCAGGAAGCTCGACAAGGGGCTGACGGCCGGGGCGGACGCCCTGATCCTCGACCTCGAGGATTCCGTCGCGCTGTCGGAGAAGGAAACCGCCCGGCGCGTCACCGCCGACTTCCTGCGCGATGTCGGCAACCAGCCGGCACGGCCGCTGCTCTACGTGCGCATCAACGCCCTCGACAGCGGCCTGAGCGAAGGGGATCTCGACGCCGTCATGGCGGCGGGGCCAGACGGCATCATGCTGCCGAAGGCCGCCGGCGGCACCGACGTGTCGCATCTCGGCGCCAAGATCGCCGTGCGCGAGGCCGAATTCGGCCTCGCCGACGGCAAGACCCGCATTCTCGCCATCGGCACGGAGACGGCCCGCGGCGTCTTCGCCCTCGGCACCTATGCCGGCGCGAGCCACCGCCTCACGGGCCTTGCCTGGGGCGGCGAGGATCTCTCCGCCGACCTTGGGGCCGAGACGAACCGCCTGCCCGACGGCCGCTACGCCGAGCCCTATCGCCTCGCCCGTTCGCTGACCCTCATGGGTGCCGCGGCGGCTGGCGTCGATGCGGTCGACGCCGTCTTCACCAATTTCCGCGATCTCGACGGGCTCGCCGCCGAATGCGAGGCGGCGCGACGCGACGGCTTCGTCGCCAAGATGGCCATCCACCCCGCCCAGGTGCCGGTCATCAATGCCGCCTTCACGCCGACGCCCGAGGCGATGGCCGAGGCCCGCGCCATCGTCGACGCCTTCGCGGCCAATCCGCAGGCCGGCGTCCTCGCCGTCGGCGGCGAGATGGTCGACCGTCCGCACCTGAAGCGCGCCGAGCGCGTGCTGGCGCGTGCGCCGAAGGAGGGGTGAAGCTCAAACCCTGCAGACGGCGGGTCCGACAGCGCGGCGTGTCCCCTCTCCCCGTCAACGGGGAGAGGGAGCAGTCGCACTGCGGAACCGGCCGCCCCTAGTTCCCGCCCTTCGGCCGCACGAGGGAGAACACCTCGTCCACGACGCTGTAGTCGTGGTAGCCGAGCCGGGCGATGGGCTGCATGGCGGCGGTGTCGACGAGCCCGTCCCTGAGGTAGCGGTCGTCGATATAGATGCCGACCACCTGGCCGAGCACCAGCCAGCGGTCGAGCGCACGCCCGTCCATATCCTCGAGCCGGATGATCTGCAGGCGCTTGCACTCGAGCGCCGCCGCGATGCCGCGCACGCGCGGCGGCTTGACGAAGCGCGACGGCTCCGGCGCGAGCCCCGCCGCCTCGAACTCGCTGACGCCGCGCGGCAGCGGCGCCGAGGTCGCGTTCATCGCGTCGCGCAGCGGATAGGTCGCGATGTTGCAGACGAACTCGCCCGTCTCGGCGATGAAGGCGACGGAATCCTTTTGCCCCTCACTGGAGAAGCCGACGATGGCCGGATAGGTCGAGAAGGCGTTGAAGAAGCTGTAGGGCGCGAGATTGGCCTCTCCCCGCTCGTTGAGCGACGAGATCCAGCCGATCGGCCGCGGCGCCACGAGCGCCTTGAAGGGGTCGTGCGGCAGCCCGTGGTCGCGGGCGACGGCGTCGTAGATCATGGGCCCTACTCGCCGAAACGGGTGACGATGGAGGCAAGCTCCGGCCGCGGCCGGTCCGCCGGCTTCTCGCTGGCCGTGCCGATGTGGACGAAGCCGGCGATGCGCTCGCTGGCGGCAAGGCCGAGCGCCTCGAGCACGCGCCGGTCATAGGCGTACCACTCGGTGATCCAGCTCGTGGCGAAGCCCATCGCATTGGCGGCGACGACGAGGTTCATGCACACCGCGCCGGACGACAGCACCTGTTCCCACTCGGGGATCTTCGCATGCGGCGCGGCGCGCGAGACGACCGCGACGACGAGCGGCGCGCCCGTCAGGCGCTCGCGCTCGGCGGCGAGCCGCTTCTCGTCCGCCTCCGGATTGTCGGCGGCGAAGGCGGCCGCGATGATCTCCCCGGCCTTCACACGGGCCTCGCCCGAAAAGACGATGAAGCGCCAGGGGACGAGCTTGCCGTGGTCGGGCACCCGCGCGGCGAGGGTCAGGAGCGTGTTGAGTTCGTCCTCGCTCGGCGCCGGGGCCTGCATCTGGCGGGCGGCCACGGACCGGCGCGCGCTGAGGAGTTCGATCGTTGCATTCGACATCGGCTCTTCGCTCCAGGCTGGAACTGTTTGAAAAAGCGTCGTTTCGGCGCCTCGTGCCCGCCGTTGTCATCGCGGCTCCGCCGCCCTGCGTCAACGCCGTCGCGCGCATGGCCGCCTGCGCGGCGATGCCTCCGGCGCGAGGCCGTGCCAAGGCGCGATGCCACCTTCCATTCACAATTGGGTGGCAACTGCTCGCCGGGGCGCTTATGGAAAGATCTCTCCGGCTCCCGGCACGAACGGAAAACCAGCAACGTGATCAAGGTCTTCAATCGCTGGAGCGCACTTGCCCTGATGGCGTTCGGGCTGCCTTTCCTCGCGGCCGGCGCCCTTGCGCAGGTGCCCCCGCGGCTGCAGAACGCGCCGCCGCCGCAGCTCCAGGACACGCAAGGCACCGCGACCCTCTATCTGAGCGCCGTCTTCTCCGGCGAGACCAAGCCGATCGGGGAAGGGCTCGTCTGGCGCGTCTATGCCGATGCGCCGGACGGCGAGGACTTCAAGATCGTGATCAAGTCGGAGGACGCTTCGCCCTCCGTCACCCTGCCCAAGGGCGACTACCGCATCCACGCGGCCTACGGATTCGCCAGCGCCACGCGCCGCGTCTCCCTGACGCGCGACACCGTCGAACGGCTGACCATCTCGGCCGGCGGCCTGCGCATCCACGGCGCCATCGGCGCGAACCCCATCCCACCCGAGAAGATGACCTTTTCGGTCTTCGTGCCCGTGGGCAACAACGACGAAGGACGCCTCGTCGTCGAGAAGGCGCGCTCCGGCTCGGTCGTGCGCCTGCCGGAGGGGACCTACCACGTCGTCTCCAGCTACGGCGATTCCAACGCCCTCATGCGGGCCGACCTCAAGGTCGAGAACGGCAAGCTCACCGACGCCACGCTCAACCACCGCGCCGCCACGGTGACGCTGAAGCTCGTCCGCGCCGCGGGCGGCGAAGCCTTCGCCGGCACGGCCTTCAGCGTGCTGACGCCGGGCGGCGACGTCATCCGCGAGGAGATCGGCGCCTTCCCGTCCTTCATCCTGGCCGAAGGCGAATACGTCGTCATCGCCCGCCATGAGGGGCAGGTCTACACGCGCGAATTCACCGTCGAGAGCGGCCAGGACCGCGACATCGAGGTGGTGGCGCGGTAAGGGATCGGCTCGGCAACATGCCGGGAAGAAACGGGCCGCGCATGGTTAGGCCCGTCGAATGATGCTATCGTCGGCCTCTCCTGAGGATGACAGCACCATGCGCATGACCGTGGCCCTTGATGATGATCTTCTGGCGAAGGCTCAGGCCTTCACCGGCCTCAAGGAAACGTCCGCCCTCATGCGAGAGGCGCTCAAGGCGCTGATCGAGCGGGAAAGCGCACGCCGTCTCGCCCGTCTCGGCGGCACCGAACCTGATCTTGAGATTGCACCGCGGCGGCGTATGACGCCCCGATGATCCTCGTCGATACGTCGGTTTGGGTCGATCACCTGCGCACCGGCGAGGAAACGCTTGCCGCCTTGCTCGATCATGGCCGCGTGTTGACGCATCCGTTTGTCATCGGGGAGCTGGCACTCGGCTTCCTGCGCCAGCGCCAGGCAATCCTCCCGGCGCTTCAAGGGCTACCGCACGCAAGTCTCGCCACCGATGCCGAAGTGCTGGCGTTCATCGACGAGCACGCGCTGGCTGGACTCGGCATCGGCTATGTCGATGCCCACTTGCTGGCGTCCACTCGGCTGACCGCCGGATCGACCCTCTGGAGCCGTGACAAGCGGCTTGCCCGCGTTGCCGAGCGACTGGAACTGGCCTGGCAGGGTGGACTTTTGCCGCCCCCTTGATGCAGCAGGCGGGCGCAAGCTCCCTCTCCTTCTGCAAGGAGAGGGAGCCAGCCGATCAGGCCACGGCCTGCTTGAGCGCCGGCGTCTCGGCGCGCTCGCGGCGGAGGTCCGGCGGCACGGCCTCGTCCACCAGCGAGGCGAGCGCCTCGTCGAGCGTCATCGACACCTGCTGCTGCGAACCGAGCCGGCGGATGGAAACCGTGCGCTCCGCCGCCTCCTTCTTGCCGACGACGAGGAGCACCGGCACCTTGGCGAGCGAGTGCTCGCGCACCTTGTAGGTGATCTTCTCGTTGCGCAGATCGACGTCACCGCGCAGGCCGGCCTTCTTCGCCGCCTTCAGCACCTCGAGCGCATAGTCGTCCGCCTCCGAGGTGATGGTGCACACCATCAGCTGCTGCGGCGCCAGCCACAGCGGAAAGTGTCCGGCGAAATGCTCGATGAGGATGCCGGCGAAGCGCTCCATCGAGCCGCAGATGGCCCGGTGCACCATGACCGGCGTCTTCTTCTGCCCGTCCTGGTCGACGTAGAAGGCGCCGAAGCGCTCCGGCAGGTTGAAGTCCACCTGCGTCGTGCCGCACTGCCAGTCGCGGCCGATGGCGTCACGCAGCACATATTCGAACTTCGGCCCGTAGAAGGCGCCCTCGCCCGGGTTGATGCTCGTCCTGATGCGGTTGCCCGACTGGGCGGCGATCTGCTCGAGCACCTTGCCCATCACCTCCTCGGCGTGGTCCCACAGGGCGTCGGAGCCGACGCGCTTCTCCGGCCGGGTGGAGAGCTTGACCACGATCTCGTCGAAGCCGAAGTCGGCATAGGTCGACAAGATGAGATCGTTGATCTTCAGGCACTCCTCGGCGAGCTGGTCCTCCGTGCAGAAGACATGCGCATCGTCCTGCGTGAAGGCGCGCACGCGCATCAGCCCGTGCAGCGCGCCCGACGGCTCGTAGCGGTGCACGGCGCCGAATTCGGCGAGCCGCAGCGGCAGGTCGCGGTAGGACTTGAGCCCGTGCTTGAAGATCTGCACGTGACCCGGGCAGTTCATGGGCTTGATGGCGAAGACGCGCTCGTCCTCCGTCTCGTCGCCGGCCGAGGTCGCCGCGAACATGTTCTCGCGATACCAGCCCCAGTGGCCCGAGATCTCCCACAGCGACTTGTCGAGGAGCTGCGGCGCGTTCACCTCCTCATAGTCGGCGGCGAGGCGCCGGCGCATGTAGCTGATGAGGCTCTGGAACAGCGTCCAGCCCTTCGGATGCCAGAAGACGGTGCCCGGCCCCTCCTCCTGGAAGTGGAACAGGTCCATCTCCCGCCCGAGGCGGCGATGGTCGCGCTTCTCGGCTTCTTCGAGCTGCCTGAGATAGGCGTCGAGGTCCTCCTGGCTTGCCCAGGCGGTGCCGTAGATGCGGGTCAGCATCGGATTGTTCGAATCGCCGCGCCAATAGGCGCCGGCCACCTTCATCAGCTTGAAGGCGGACCCGACCTTGCCCACGCTCGTCATGTGCGGCCCGCGGCAGAGATCCAGCCATTCGCCCTGCCGGTAGATCTTCAGCGTCTCGCCGGGCGGGATGGCATCGACCAGCTCGACCTTGAAGGCCTCGCCCTTCGTCTCGAAATGCGACCGCGCCTGCTCGCGTGACCATTCCTCCTTGGTGAAGGCGGCATCGCGCGCGATGATCTCGCGCATCTTCGCCTCGATCACCGGGAAGTCCTCCGGCGTGAAGGGCTTCTCGCGATAGAAGTCGTAGTAGAAGCCGTTCTCGATGACGGGGCCGATGGTCACCTGCGTGCCGGGAAAGAGCGTCTGCACCGCCTCGGCGAGCACGTGGGCGCAGTCGTGCCGGATGAGCTCGAGCGCGCGCGGATCGTCACGCGAGACGAACTCGATCCTGGCGTCGCGCGTGATCGGGTCGGCAAGGTCGGCGAGGTTGCCGTCGAGCGCCATGGCCACCGTGCGCTTGGCGAGCGACTTGGCGATGCCTTCGGCGACTTCGCGCCCGGAAATGCCTTGGGGGAACTGGCGCGCGGCGCCGTCGGGAAAGGTCAGCGTAATCATCAACAGTCTCCCGCTCACTCCTGCAAACGACGGCAGGTAAGCGTTTCTCGTCTCAAGGTTGTCCGGACGGGGTTCCTTGCGGCGGCGAGGCACCGTCGCCGTCCGGTTCGACGGCCTCGCAGGCGAAGGCCGGCGGCGCATTGACGCCGCGCCAGCGCCCATAGGTCCACGGCTTATACCAGGCGCTTGCCGGCGGCAACGCCTCCGGCACCAGATCGATGCCGCTCGTGCCGAGCGGCGTGCAGCGGCAGATCCGGGCGAAACCCATCCACCCGCCGGCCCACAAGCCGTGCGCCTGGATCGCCTCGTCCGTATAGGCCGAGCAGCTCGGCCAGTGCCGGCACTGGCGCCCGACGAAAGCCGACAGCGTGAGCTGGTAGCCACGGATGATAAGATGCGCTATCCACTGACCGGGATTCATGTCTCTCGCCGCTGGGGAATCGCCTTCCATATGGTTACGCTCGGAGCAGGCGCCACGTTTCGCGTCGTTTTCGCCACGAAACGTTAACTGCGCTGCGCGAGAGTGCCGGCATTCGTTCAGGAGTAGCACATTGTCTGGCAGCCGCGTCGCTTTTGCCGCCACCCTGGCCGCTTCGGCCCTCGGCGTTTTCGCATTGTCGTCCACCTCCGCCCTCGCCCAGTCGTCCCGCCCCTATGAGACGACCTTCGCCGGCGAACCGGTGGGACCCAACGACTGGATCCTCACGATCAAGGGCAATGCCCAGGTCACGCCCCAATACCAGGGATCCGACAAGTCGAGCTTCGTCGCTTTTCCCTCCTTCACCATCCGCCGCGCTACCGAGCCCAAGCGCTTCGCGGCGCCGGACGACGGAGTGAGCCTCACCTTCTACGGCAACCCGCTCGTCAGCTTCGGCGTCGTCGCCGCCTATCAGGGCGGCCGCTACTACCAGGACGACCGGCGCCTCTACGGCCTGTCGAAGATCAACTGGACGATCGAGCCCGGCGTCTTCGTCGAGCTGTGGCCGACCGAGCAGCTGCGCGCCCGCTTCGAGATCCGCCACGGCCTCAACGGCAGCGGCTTCGTCGGCAGCGTCGGCCTCGACTGGGTGCAGAAGATCGATCGCTTCACCATCTCCGGTGGCCCGCGCGTCGTCCTCGCCGACAGCGGCTACATGGACAAATACTACGGCGTGACGCCCTACGAGGCCGCGATCAACGGCCGGGTCTGGCCCTTCAAGGCCGACGGCGGCGTACGCTCCGTCGGCGCGGCGGCCGCCGTGTCCTACGACTGGAGCGACGAGTGGAACGCCACCGTCTTCGGCCGCTACGACTATCTGACCGGCGACGCGGGCAAGAGCCCGATCGTGCGCGCCTTCGGCTCGCGCAACCAGTTCAGCGTCGGCGTCACCGCCGCCTATTCGTTCAAGACCACCTGGTGAGCAGGGCGCAACGGCGCCGGGGATATCAGGCCCCGGCGGCCGGCGCTTCGGCTTTCGCCGCCAGAGCCTTGTCGACGGCCTCGACGACGGCATCGAAGGTCAGCAGCGTCGAGGCGTGCCGGGCCTTGTAGTCGCGCACCGGCTCGAGCACGGCGAGCTCCGCCCAGCGCCCGCCCGGCGGCGGGCCGTTGTCCTTGAGCATGCGCCGCATCGTCTCGCGCAATTCGCGCAGTTCCGCCGCATCCGCCCCGATGACGTTGCGCGCCATGATGGACGACGACGCCTGGCCGAGGGCGCAGGCCTTCACGTCATGGGCGAAGTCGCTGACGCGCCCGTCGTCGAGCAACACGTCGACGGTGACCGTCGACCCGCAGAGCTTGGAATGGGCGGTGGCGCTGCCATGCGGCGCGGCAAGCCGCCCGAGCCGCGGAATGTCCGCCGCCAGTTCCAGAATGCGCCTGTTGTAGATATCCGAGAGCATATCCGCTCCAACCTGACGGATTTGGTTCCATCCGTGCCGGTCCCCTATATAAGGCCCGATGCATGGATGCAAAAGCAGGCCCGCCCGAGATGACGGCCTGCGGAAGATGCGGCAGGTGCCCGCGACATGCGGCCGACGCGCGGCGGGGATGCGTTTCGGCCGGCGGCACCATGGCCGATCGGGAGAGGCCGGATGAAGACCGCCGCAAGATCTTCGAACACGGGTACCGTCCGGAACGGCTGCGGCAAGGACGCCGCCGCCGTCCGGCCGAGCCGCGCCGAGGCGGAAGCCGCCGTGCGCACGCTCATCCGCTGGGCCGGCGACGATCCGGATCGTGAAGGCCTCGTCGAGACGCCCGAGCGCGTCGTGCGCACCTTCGAGGAGGTCTACGCCGGCTATCGCGAGAACCCGGGCGAGCTGCTCGACAGCATCTTCACGGATGTCGGCGGCTACGACGACATGGTCCTGGTGCGGGACATCCCCTTCCATTCCCACTGCGAGCACCACATGGTGCCCTTCGTCGGCCGCGCGCACATCGCCTATTACCCCGCGGGCGGCGTCGTCGGCCTGTCGAAGTTCGCCCGCCTGGTCGATGCCTATGCCAAGCGCCTGCAGACGCAGGAGGCGCTGACGGCCCAGATCGCCGACGCCATCGAGACGCACCTTTCCCCGCGCGGCACGGCGGTGATGATCGAGGCCGAGCACATGTGCATGTCCATGCGCGGCGTGCAGAAACAGGGCTCGCTCACGGTGACGACCCGCTTCGGCGGCGTCTTCCGCGACGATCCGGCCGAGCAGGTGCGCTTCTTCACGCTGCTGCGCTGCGGACGCGACCGGACGGCAGGATGATGCCTCGGGGCGGGACTTCGAACCAAGAGACAGGACATGTGCGAACGCTGTGACTTCATCGCCGCGCGCGGCAGCAAGGCGGACGTCGAGGAGGGCGATCGGCTGATGCCGGCCTTCGACGCGAACGGGCTCCTGACCTGCGTGACGACCGACGCGGCGACCGGCGAGGTGCTCATGGTCGCCCACATGAACGCGGAGGCCCTCGCCCGCACCGTCGAGACGGGCGAAGCCTGGTACTGGTCCCGCTCGCGTGCCAGCCTCTGGCACAAGGGCGATACCTCGGGCCAGATCCAGAGCGTCGTCGAGATGCGCATCGACTGCGACCAGGACGCCATCGTCCTCAAGGTCGAGGTCGGCGGCGACGGCGGCTGCTGCCACACCGGGCGTCGCTCCTGCTTCTACCGGCGCGTCATCACCGAGCCTGACGGGCGCGGACGCCTCGCCTTCGACGCCACGGAGTGACACAGACGACCGCCGGGCCAAAAAGGCGACACAAGCCTCTTTCATTCATTCCGCTGCAACTTCATCCTGCCAGGCTGCGTTGTTCCTGCAGAGGGCGACCGGATGTTCGAAGACATCGCATCGCTCGCGGCGACCATGGCCGTTGAGCCCGACCCCACCCTGCCGCTGAAGCGGCGCCCGTTCGGCATCGCGCTCGGGGGCGGGGCGGCGCGCGGCTGGGCGCATATCGGCATCATGCGCGTCCTCGCACGCGAGGGCCTCGTCCCGCACGTTATCGCCGGCACCTCCATCGGCGCCGTGGTCGGTGGCTGCTTCGCCTGCGACAAGCTGGACGAGCTCGAGGAATTCGCGCGCTCGCTGACCAAGCGGCGCGTGATGGGGCTGATGGATTTTCACCTCAACGGCTCCGGCCTCATCGCCGGCCAGCGCCTCCGGCGCATGCTCTCGCACCACCTCGGCGACATTCGCATCGAGGCGCTTGCGCCCCGCTTCGTCGCTATCGCCACCGAGCTCGGCAGCGGCCACGAGATCTGGCTGACGCGCGGCTCCATCACCGAGGCCCTGCGCGCCTCCTATGCCCTGCCCGGCATCTTCGACGCCGTGCGGCTCGGCGGCCGCTGGCTGATGGACGGCGCCCTCGTCAACCCGATCCCGGTGACGGCGGCACGCGCGCTCGGGGCCGAGATCGTGCTCTGCGTCAACCTCAACGGCAGCGACACGCGCGGCCGCGGCGCCGTCATTCCCGCGCACGGCACGGACGAAGACCTCATCGAGGAGGAGGCCCAGGCCGCCCGCGGCCTCTTCGCCCCCGTGCGCGGAGCGGCGATGCGCATGCGCCAGTTCGGCCGGCGCTCGGACGGGGCTCCGGGCATCGGCGCCGTGATGGTCGATGCCTTCAACATCACGCAGGACCGCATCGCCCGCTCGCGCCTCGCCGGAGACCCGCCGGACGTGATGGTGTCGCCACGCCTCGGCCGCATGGGCCTGTTCGACTTCCACCGGGCCGACGAAGCCATCGCGCTCGGCATGGAAGCTGCCGAGCGCGCGCTGGACGAGCTGCGCGAGATGCTGGAGGTCCCGCTCGCCGAGCAGGGCTGAGCCCGCCGCCTCCCTTCTAGGCCATGGCGATATATTCGCGCATGGCCTTGTGCTCGGCCTCGATCTCCGCCACCCGGTACTTGACCACGTCGCCGATGGAAACGAGGCCCGTCAGCTTGCCGTCCTCCACCACCGGCAGGTGGCGGAACTTGCCCTCGGTCATGATGCCCATGATGTCGGTAATCGCCGAGGCGCTCGTGCAGGTCACGACCTTCTCGGTCATGTGCCGGCTCACGCCTTCCTTCAGGGCGTCGAGCCCGGCCTTGGCGATCTCGCGGACGATGTCGCGCTCCGAGAGGATGCCGAGGACCTTGCCGCCCTCGTCGACCACGACGACGGCGCCGATGCGCCGCTCGGCGAGAAGCTGGGCTGCCTCCATGAGCGTCTTGTTCGGAGGAATGGTCACGACGCTGCGGCCCTTGGCCGCCAGGATCTGGGCAACGGTCATCAGCTCCTCCATGCCAGATCGAGGCGCCGGTCCCGTGCGATCGCAACGGCACCGGACGCCTGCGATTCACCCACTCGGCCCATAGTGGTTGCACTCGCCGGCAAGCGCAAGGCGGCCGGAGAGATGCCGCGGCTCAGTCCGCGCGCTCGCGCGAATGAGCCCGGTCGAAGAGCGGAAACAGCAGCAGGCCCGCGACGAAGCCGCCGATATGCGCCTCCCAGGCGATGCCGCCCTCGGCCAGGCCGAGCGGCAGGGCGGCGACGCCGAAGGCGAGATTGACGACGAACCAGATGCCGATGAAGGCAAGGGCACGGCGGTTGCGCATGAGCTGGCCGAGGCTCTCGGCCGGCATGCGGTGGGCGCTGAGGTCGATGCCGAACATGTGGCCCCAGTCCGGCCGGAAGACGAAACGCGCGGCCGCCGCCATCACGCCCGAGATGGCGCCCGAGGCGCCGATCATCGGCACGACGTCGAAGGGCCGGCTCGCCAGATGCGCCAGCGCCCCTGCAATGGCGCAGACAAGGCACAGGACGAGGAAGCGCACCGCGCCGAAGCGCCGCGCGACGGCGCTGCCGAAGGCGAGCAGCCACAGGGAATTGGCCCCGAGATGCGCCCACGAGCCATGGAGCAGCGCATAGGTGACGAGGGCCCACGGCGCGGCGCCGTCGCCGAGGACGAGGCGGGCGAACATCTGCCAGTAGCCGCCGTCGGGCATCGCCGCCGCCCGGGCCACGATGGCATCGAGGCTCTCGAAGCCGAGGCCGACGACGAGCCGCGCCGGGATGAAGCCGAAGTCCACGAGAATGCGGAAATCCGTCTCCTCGCCGATGACGGAACGCAGGATATGGATGGCGACGATGACGGCGATCGACCCGACGACGACCGCCGGGGCGTTGAACATCGGCTCACGCGAGGGGCCGGAGGAAGGCTGGTGCGACATGGGCTCCGAAAGGCAAGCGTCGAAGGTGGCCACGACGCCCGCCTCGGCCGCCGCCGCGGCAACAGGCAACAGTTTCCCCGCCGCGTCAATCCGCTCGTCACGCGCGCGCGGGACCGCTCACGCGAACGCGAAGGGGGAGAGGCATGTCGCCCCTCCCCCCGCGGCATCCTGTTCCTGGCCGTGGCGCCACGGCCCGGCCGTCTTGTTCGACGTTCCCTGCCGGCAGGGCCGAAAGGCCCCTTGCCGTATGCTCAGGAGCATGGCGTGGCCGCCCGCCAGGGGCAACGGCAAGAAAATATTAACCCTAATGAAAGGTAAACGCCCGTTGCCCCTCCCCATCCCTGGCACGGCTGCTGCATTCTCAAGGACATAATGTCGGCAACCGTGCCGGGCTGGGAGGAAACGGCACAATCACGCGCCGCGTGCCGCCCTCTCCCACCGGCGCGCCGCACGGTTGCGCATGGAGCCGGGACGACAGCGGATCAAAATGAAACATGTGACGAGCCGCGCACTCTACGACTACTGGAACCGCCTGCGCGGGGAGCGGGCGGCGCCCGAGCGGGGAGAGATCGCGCCCGGCGAGATCCGCCACATCCTCGGCGACACCTTCATCCTGGACATCGACGGCGGCGAGCCCCGCTTCCGTCTGGCCGGCACGCGACTGTGTACCCTCGTCGGGGGAGACTTGAAGGGCCGCGCCTTCGCCTCGTTGTGGCAGGAGGCCAGCCGGCGCGAGAGCGCCCGTGCCGTCGCCCTCGTGCTCGACAACCAGGCGGGCGTGGTCGCCGGCGCCGAGGCTCGCCCGGAAATCCTTGCAGCGACTGCGCCTGCAGCGGAGCAGATCGACCTCGAGCTCATGCTGCTGCCGCTGCGCTGCCGCGGCAAGACCCACGCCCGCATGCTCGGCGCGCTCTCGCCCGCGGCACCGCCCGACTGGCTCGGCCTCGCTCCGCTGTCTCCCCTCACCTTCACCTCCGCGCGGGTCCTCTGGCCTGAAGGGGCCGACCGGCCAGCCACGGCAGGCGCCCTGCAGGACCGCCGCGGCCATCTCATGGTGTTTCGCGGCGGCCGGGGCTGATCGCCCTGCCGAAGCCGGGCCGCGCCGGCGGCCTCCTGAAGGAAAAGCCCCACGCAAGGCAAGAGCGCATGACTGTCCATGCGCTTTCAGCGCTTCATGGATCGTCGGGGATCAAGTATCTATTGTACTTGTCCAATGGCTGATTCTCTGCAGCTTGGTATTTCGACACGATGGCGCGGCCGATTTCACCGACAAATATTGCCTTGCGTGCCAGCAAGCCGGACCGCCGACGCCATCAGCGGGTGCCGGTGACGCTCGTCGGCCGCTACATGCTGCCGGACAAGCAGGAATATCCGTGCCAGACGCTCGACATGTCGCCCGGCGGCGTCAGCCTCGTTGCTCCGACGCCCGGCGCCATCGGTGACCGGGTCATCATCTATCTCGAGCAGATCGGCCGCCTCGAGGGCGAGATCACCCGCCATATCGACAACGGCTTTGCCGTGCGCTTCACAGCGACGCCGCGCAAGCGCGAGAAGATCGCCACCCAGCTGATGTGGCTGGTGCACCGCGACACCCTCGGGCTGCCCGAAGACCGCCGCCACGACCGCATCGTGCCGAACCGGCAGCTGACGACGATGGAAATCGCCGGCGGCGAGCGCCAGACGGTGCGCATCATCGACATTTCGCTGTCCGGCGCCGCCGTCTCGTCCGCCTCCGCCCCGGCGTCCGGGACGATGGTCACCCTCGGCCGCACCGAGGGCCGCGTGACGCGCCATTTCGAGGGCGGCTTCGCCGTCGAATTCCTGGCACCGCTGCCCGAACAGGACTTCGACGAGACGATCGAGCTCTGAAACCGCCTGGTCGCCCGGGTCAGCCCGGCGAAAGCGGAGGCGATCAGCCAGCGCGACAACCAGACACGCGGCGGCACAGGTCACGACCTGGCGCAACCCTCCCCGCCGTCATGCCCGCGCTCGTCGCGGGCATCCACGCCATGAAATCGCGCACACGCCGGGAGACGTGGATGGCCGGGATAAACCCGGCCAGGACGCTGGAAAAGGGCGCTCTCCCATCGTCACCGTCGGGTGGACGGCCTCGCTAAAATGCGCCGCATCTAAGTTCAGCTTTAATTTACTTAATAAATCATGCGTTAACGGCCCGTATATCTGTCAAATTACGCTTGTTTTATTCAACGTCGATGGATTTTGCCGCCCTATGATGTCTCCCGACGAATTGGGAGGCGACAATGAAAAATCCGATCGTCGCATTGGTCCTCATCCTCACCGGCGCCGTCGCGGCGGACGGTGCCCTGGCATACGGGCAGCGGCCGGAGCCGACGCCGGCGGCGGCCGAGCACGGCCTTGCCCGTGCGCCGGTCGGCTGGCTGCAGTTCTGCAGCGTGCACCCGGCCGATTGCGCCGTCGACCCGCAGGAAGATGCGCTGGTCAGCCTCGATGCCCGCCGCTGGCGGCTGCTGACGGCCATCAACCGCAAGGTCAACGGCGCCATCGTGCCGCAGACCGACGAGGAGCAGTGGGGCGTCGTCGAGAGCTGGAACTACCCCGACAGCGGCAAGGGCGATTGCGAGGACTACGCGCTGCTGAAGCGCCGGCTGCTCGCCGAGGCCGGCCTGCCCCGGCGGGCGCTGCGCCTTGCCGTCGTCATCGACGAGAACGGCGAGGGCCATGCCGTGCTGATGGTGCGCACCGACCGGGGCGACCTGATCCTCGACAACAAGCGCGACGCCGTCCTGCCCTGGCTCGCCACCGGCTATGTCTTCGTGAAGCGCGAGAGCCAGGATTTCGCCGGCTGGGCCTCTCTCGGCCACCAGGGCGGCGAGATGACCGCGAGCCCGCGCTGAACCGCCCGCGGACTAGGCAGGGCGTGCCTCGAAAACCACATCTATGAACAAATGTTAACCTTGATGAGACGTTGACGCCCGCGCCGCCTTGCGGCATCACCCGCGCCTATGAAAAGGTAAATGAAATCTTAAAGGGGTTGGGGCGGTAAATGGGTTCGCGTACCTCCGTCATTCTGGCGCTTGCAGGCTTGTGCCTCGTTTCGCTGGCCGCAACGGCCGAGGCGGATACGCGCAAGACGGCTTCCGTTTCCCAGGCTCACCAGCTCGAAGTCAATCTCCCCGACGCTTCTTCTGCCATCGAGCGCACGATGGCCCGCCCGCCGGTCGGCTGGCTTGCCTTCTGCCGCACGAACTGGAGCGAATGCACCGACGACGCGGACGGCCCCAGCGTCATCGACCTCGACCGGTCGGACTGGCACGACATCGTCCGCGTCAACCTCGACGTGAACCACTCGATCACGCCCGTGACCGACCTGGAGCACTGGGGCGTCGAGGAATCGTGGGACCTGCCGGTCGACGGCAAGGGCGACTGCGAGGACTACGTCCTCATGAAGCGCAAGCTCCTCATCGAGCGGGGCTTCCCCGCCCGCGCCCTGCTGATCACCGTGGTGCGGGACGAGGTCGGCGACGGCCATGCGGTGCTGACCGTGCGCACCACCCGCGGCGACTTCATCCTCGACAACAAGCGCGATTCGATCCTCTCGTGGACGGCGACCGGCTACCGCTTCATCAAGCGCCAGTCGCAGCAGGACACGATGCAGTGGGTCGCCCTCGGCCAGCCCGACGCCGGCACGGCCACCGCCGCGGCGCGCTGACGCGGCCTGAAGGCCGGCGGCCACGTGCGCCGCCGGTGAAAATCGGCTAGCAAGGCACCTCCCTCTCGCCTCCAGCGACTCGAGCCTTGTCAGCCCAGCCCCTCGATATCCTCAAGACCGTCTATGGCTATGGCGCCTTCCGCGGACGCCAGGCGGAGATCATCGACCACGTGATCGCCGGCCGGCACGCCTTCGTGCTGATGCCCACCGGCGGCGGCAAGTCGTTGTGCTACCAGATCCCGGCGCTGGTGCGCCGCGGCACCGGGCTCGTCGTCTCGCCCCTCATCGCCCTGATGGAGGACCAGGTCGCGACGCTGCGCCAGGCGGGCGTGCGCGCGGCGGCGCTCAACTCGCGCATCTGGGGCGCGGAGAAGGACGAGCTCTGGCGCGAGGTGGGACGTGGCGAGATCGATCTCCTCTACATGGCGCCGGAGACCCTGCTCAGGCCCGAGACGCTCGAGCGGCTGAAGTCCGTTCCCCTGTCCCTCATCGCCATCGACGAGGCCCATTGCCTCTCGCAATGGGGGCACGACTTCCGGCCCGAGTACCGCGCGCTCGACGTGCTGGTCGACCTCTTTCCCGACGTGCCGCGCATGGCGCTGACGGCCACGGCCGACGCCCCGACGCGCGAGGAGATCGTCGCCCATCTCGCCATCGGCACGGAAAACAGCTTCGTCGCCGGCTTCGACCGGCCCAACATCCGCTACGGCGTCGCCGAGAAGCAGGGCACGACCCAGCAGCTGCTGCGCTTTCTCAGCACCCGCAAGGGCGAGAGCGGCATCGTCTACTGCCTGTCGAAGCGCAAGACCGAGGAGGTGGCCGCGACGCTCAACGCCCACGGCTTCACCGCCCTCGCCTATCACGCCGGCATGGATATGGCGGCGCGGGAGGCCAACCAGCGCCGCTTCCAGCACGGCGAGGGCCTCGTCATGGTGGCCACGATCGCCTTCGGCATGGGCATCGACAAGCCGGACGTGCGCTTCGTGCTGCATGTCGACCTGCCGGCCAGCATCGAGGCCTACTACCAGGAGACCGGCCGCGCCGGCCGGGACGGGCTGCCCGCCGAGACGCTGATGCTCTATGGCGCCGAGGACATGGCGCTGCGCCGCCGTTTCATCGACGAATCGGACGCTCCCGCCGAGCGCAAGCGCATGGAGCACCGCAAGCTCGATGCGCTGCTCGGCTTCGCCGAATCCTGCCAGTGCCGCCGTCAGGTGCTGCTGCGCTATTTCGGCGACGATGGCCCGCCCTGCGGCAATTGCGACGTCTGCCTCGACCCGCCGGAGACCTTCGACGGCACCATCGCCGCCCAGAAGCTGCTGTCATGCATCCACCGCACGGGCGAGCGCTTCGGCCAGGGCCATGTCGTCGCCGTGCTCCTGGGCGAGGAGGACGAGCGCATCGAGCGGCTCGGGCACGACAAGCTCTCCACCTACGGCATCGGCCGGGAGTTCGACCGCAGCCAGTGGCGCTCCATCATCCGGCAGCTCGTCGCCCACGGTCTGGTGATCGTCGACGTCGCCGGGCACGGCAGCCTCTCCATCTCCGCCAAGGGGGCGAGCTTCCTGCGCGAGCGGTCCTCGATCATGCTGCGGGCGCTGAAGAAGCCGAAGCCCGGCGGCCGGAAGGCGGCGCGCCGGCAGGCGGTCGAGGCGCTGCCGGAGGGCGACCGCGAGCTCTTCGAGAAGCTGCGCGCGCGGCGCCTCGAACTGGCGAAGGAGCAGAACGTGCCGCCCTACGTCATCTTCCACGACCGCACGCTGCAGGAAATGGCGGCGCGCACGCCGCGCACCCGCTCCGACCTCGCGGCCATCTCCGGCGTCGGCGAGTCGAAGCTCACCCGCTATGCCGAGGCCTTTCTCGAGGTCATCACGACGCATGCGGACGACGCTCGCTGAACACGCTCAGTCGAGCCGCTTCAGCCCCGCCGCGAACCGGCGCCAGTTGCCGACATAGCCCATGGCCGACAGCTTGAGGCCGGCGAGGGCCTTCTCGTCGAGGGCGCGCACAGCCCGGGCCGGCGCCCCGACGACGAGCGAGCCGTCGGGAAACTCCTTGCCCTCGGTGACGAGCGCATTGGCGCCGACGAGGCAATTGTTGCCGATGCGCGCGCCGTTGAGCACCGTGGCGCCCATGCCAATGAGCGTGGAGGCGCCGATGCGGCAGCCGTGCAGGATCGCATGGTGGCCGATGGTGCAATCCGGCCCCACGGTGAGCGGAAAGCCCATGTCCGTGTGCAGCATGGCGCCTTCCTGGATGTTGGAGCGGTCGCCGATGTCGATCAGCTCGTTGTCGCCACGCAGCACGGCGCCGAACCAGACCCCGACCTCGTCGCCGAGCCGGACACGGCCGATCACATGCGCATCGGGCGCTATCCAGAAGCGGTCGGCGGCGGGCAATTCGGGGCTGAGATCGCCAAGGGCATAGACGGGCATCACGGTCTCCACAGTCGATTGCGCAAGGAGGGCCCGCCGGCGGGCTCGCGTCAAGTGCACCTTTCTTCTTCAGAAAGCCCCGCGCCACCCCGCTTGGTTAACGCGGCTTTAGGCAAGATGGCGCAATTTGGCCGCAGCCGCCGTCCGGCGGTCTGGAGATCACGTCAACCATGGTCCTCGCAGCGGAAAGGCTCTTCTCTGTCGTTGCCCGGCGGCCTTCGGTCCTGCTGCGGCTGTCGCTCGCCGCGGCGGCCGCCGGCGCCGCCGCCCTGGCGGGCACCGCCTTCCTGCGTCCCGCAGCGCCGCAGAAGCCTGCCCCTGCCCGCATCGACTACGAACTCGCCGGCCACCCGCTGAGCGTGCCCGCATCCTGGCTGCGCGAGACGATGGATCGCTCGGGCGGCACGGTGCCCCGGCTCGATCTCGCCATTCCCTGGCCGGGCGCCGCGGCCGACGGCGAGGCCGAGATCGTCGCCGTCACCCTCGTCCCGGCGGACGCGGCGCTCGACCCGGCCGAGCGGCCGGCGAAGCTCTATATGCGCTTCCTCACGCCCGAGACCTGGTCCACGCCCGGCGGCCTCGTCCTGCGCCGCTTCCGCCCCGGCACGCCCTATGAGGGCGAGGAGCTTTATCTCGCCCCGCCCGACGGGCGGCGCTTCTTCGCCCGCTGCACGCGCCAGGCCGCGACAGGTGTCGTCGCGCCGCTCTGCACCACGGTGATGCGCCTTGCGGGCATCGACGTCATGCTGCGCTTCGGCCCGGAACGGCTCGCCGAGTGGGCGCGGCTCGGCGCGGGCGCCGAACGGCTCATCGCGATCATGGCGCCGCCCGAGCCGCAATGACGGCCGGCAACGAAAAAGGGGCGCGCCCGTCGCCGGGCGCGCCCCTTTTCGATGGATGCCTTGTCGGCTCAGTCCTCGAGATCGGCGTCGAGGATCGCCATCTGGAAGCTGTAGGACTTGTCGCCGTCCTCGTCGTCGAGGAAGAGCACACCAATGAACTCTTCCCCGATATAGACCTCCGCCGAGTCGGTCTTGCGCGGACGCGCAACGACGCGGATGCCGGCATTGGCGAAGGTGCGGCGCAGAAACCGCTCGACTTTGGCAAGTTCGTTCTTGTCCATGGCGCCGCCTCTCGTGTTCGGGTCTTCGGAAGGGCCCCCGCTTGCCACGGAACGAGGCCCACGGGCAAGAGCGAAGGTCCTCAATCCCCCAACTTCTCGGCGAGGATCTGGTCCATGCTGCGCGCCGGCTCGGCGCAGCCGGCCGTGCCGACGACCCGCGCCGGCACGCCCGCGACCGTCGTGTTGCGCGGCACCGCGTGCAGCACGACCGAGCCGGCCGCGACGCGGGCGCACTGCCCCACCTCGATATTGCCGAGGATCTTGGCGCCGGCGCCGATCAGCACGCCCTGGCGGATCTTGGGATGGCGGTCGCCCCGCTCCTTGCCCGTGCCCCCGAGGGTGACGCCCTGCAGGATCGAGACATTGTCCTCGACGACGGCGGTCTGGCCGACGACGAGCCCCGTGGCATGGTCGAGGAAGATGCCCTTGCCGATGCGGGCCGCGGGGTTGATGTCCGTCTGGAACACCTCGGACGAGCGGCTCTGCAGGTAGAGCGCGAAGTCGCGCCGCCCCTGCTGCCACAGCCAGTGCGCCAGCCGGTAGGTCTGGATGGCGTGGAAGCCCTTGAAGTAGAGCACCGGCTCGATGAGCCGCGTGCAGGCCGGGTCACGGTCGGCGACGGCGACGATGTCCGCCCGGAAGGCCTCGCCGATCTCGGGCGAATGGGCGACCGCGGCGCTGAACGCCTGGCTGACCAGCTCGCTGGAGACGACATCGTGGTCGAGCCGCGAGGCGACGCGGTGGATGATGGCCGATTCCAGCGTGTCGTGGTTGAGGATGGTGGCGATGACGAAGCCGGCGAGCTCCGGCTCACGCGTCACCACCGCCTCGGCTTCCTCACGCAGTCGCGTCCACACCGGATCGACCGCCTCGAGGCCGTGGCGCCTGTGCTCGCTCGCCTTCGTCTGACCGGGGGCCATGCTCGTCTCCTCGTCATTGCGCGCCCACGGCCGGACGGTTCGGCCCCACCGCAAGGTCCGCCTAAGTTAGGGCGCCGTGGCCGGCGCGCCAAGGGGGCACCCGGGACGGTCTTGCGGCAGATCGTGCCGTCGCCGACCCCTGAGCGGCAGATCGCCCGTTCGCCGCACGACCCGCTTGTGGCGGCCATCCCGCGGCCCTCACGCGCCGGCGGCCGGGTCGCACCATGCACTTGTCGCCGTATATGATCGACCGGTCGTGCCGAGTCGGCGCGATCAGCAAGCCAGGATTCAATGAGCCAGGATCAGTGAGCGAGACCTGCCGATGCCCGCCCCCGCCGCCTCCCACAGCCTGCGCCTGTCCGTCGCCTCCGGCGTGGCGACGCTGACCATCGACAACGAGGCACGCCGCAACGCCATCGATTTCGCCACCTGGCGCGCCTTTCCGCAGGTCATGGCAACCCTGGGCGCAAACGAAGACGTACGCGTCGTCGTCATCCGCGGCGCGGGCGAGGTCGCCTTCACGGCCGGCGCTGACATCGGCGAGTTCGGCTCGCTCAGGGCGAGCCCGGAGGGCGGGCGCGCCTACGAGGCGGCGAATCTCGCCGCCTTCGAGGCCGTCGCCGCCTGTCCGAAGCCGGTGCTCGCCCTGATCCGGGGCTTCTGCCTCGGCGGAGGGCTCGGCATCGCGCTGGCCTGCGACCTGCGCATCGCCGCCGACGATGCCGTCTTCGCTATTCCCGCCGCGCGGCTCGGCGTCGGTTATCCGCCGGCCGGCATGGGCATGATCGTCGCCGCCATCGGCGCGGCCGCCGCCAAGGACCTCATCTTCACCGCCCGCCGCATCGAGGCGGCGGAGGCGCTCGCCCTCGGCCTCGTCCAGAAGGTGGTGCCCGCCGACGATATCGAGCGCGCAGCCGCCAGCCTTGCCACGACCATCGCCGCGAATGCGCCGCTGACCATCCGCGCCGCCAAGGCGGCCATCGCCACGGCCGCGGGCCTGCCCGGCGCTGGCACGCCGGACGACCTCCAGGCCCTGGCCGATGCCTGCTTCGCCAGCGCCGATTATGCGGAAGGCTGCGCCGCCTTCCTCGGCAAACGCACGCCCCGCTTCACCGGGCGATGAGGTGAGGACGGTGATGGAACGCAAGCGTCTCAGGATCGCCGTCGCGGCCGTGCGCGACGAAAAGGGGCGCCTCCTCGTCGTGCGCAAGCACGGCAGCGACGTCTTCATCCAGCCCGGTGGCAAGATCGAGGAGGGAGAAGCGCCCGAGGCCGCCCTCGCGCGCGAACTCGCCGAGGAGCTCGGCGTCGCGCCGCAGCCCGGCACGCTCCGCCCGCTCGGCGTCTTCACGGCGCCCGCCGCCAACGAGCCGGATACCGATGTCCTCGCCCATCTCTTTGCCGCGCGCCTTGCCGGCACGCCGCATGCCGCTGCCGAGATCGCGGAACTGGCATGGCTCCCCTTGCACGAGGCCGATCGCTGGCGCCTCGCCAGCCTGATCCGTGACACGGTCCTGCCGCTGCTTGCAAAAGCGATTCCCGCTCAGGAGCTTGGCAGCGCGCGCTGAATCAGTTCGCGAAACGCACGGGTATCCGTTGAATCAGTTTCTCAACTGGCGGATTCGGCACGCGAAGTCGCTGAATCTGTTTCTCAAGCGCCGGAATCATCGCTCGAGCTTTCACCAGCAAGCGATTCAGGCGATTCCGCTTTTCGCCCTCACGCCTCGTCCTGCTCGGCGAGGAAGGCGATGACGCCCTGTTTGTGCACCTTGTCGCCCACGGCGAGGTTGTGGTCCCGGCCGGGAATGTCGAGCGCCCGCCCGTTGGGCAGGAGAGCGGCGAGCTCGTGCGGCGAGCCGGCGATGGGGTCGTTGGTGCCGACGGCGACGAGCACCGGCACGGCGATCGTCCCCACCTCCTCGCGCGTCAGCGTCTGGCGCGAGCCGCGGATGCAGGCGGCGAGCGCCTCAAGGTCGCTCTTCGTCTGCTCGGCGAAGGCGCGGAACATGCGCTGCATCGGATCCGTCAGCCCATCGAGCGACGGCGCCTCCATCGCATCGGCGATGCCGAGCGGCAGGCCGACGCCCTGGATGAGATGAATGCCGAGCCCGCCGAGCACGGCCGACCGCACGCGGCCCGGGTGACGCAGGGCGAGATGCGCCGTGATGCGCGCGCCCATGGAATAGCCGACGACATCCGCCTCGGCGAGGTCGAGATGGTCCATCAGCCGCCGCACGTCCTCGGCCATCACGTCGGAATGATAGGCGGACGGCTCGTAGAGCTTCTCGCTCTGCCCGTGGCCGCGGTTGTCGAGCGCGATGACGCGCCGCCCGGCGCGCGCCAGCGTCGTCGTCCACAGCGTGTTCGCCCAGTTGACCGCGTGGTTCGAGGCGAAGCCGTGCACCAGGATGACGGGGCGCCCCTCACCCTCGTGCGCGGGAACGTCGACATAGGCGAGGCGGACGCCGTCGGAACTGAAGAAATGCATGTCTCTCTCGCTCGTGCAGCCCGACGCTAGGGGCTGCGGGTTTCCATCGGGTGAATACATGCCCGGGGCTGAGGCCGGCCAGCGCCGGGCAAGCGTGAGGTTATTCATTTGTCGCAGCCGCAGGCGAAAAACCGGTCTCCACTTTTTCGCGCCATGCTCTATGGTGCGCCGCAAATCGCTGATCCGCCAAGATGAGGTCAATGGCAATGGCCGCGAAATCCGTCCCCCACTTCCACAACGATGCGGGCGTCGCCGTCATCCACGTCGGCGTGCACGAGTTCATGTGCATCGGGGCCAAGCCGCCCTTCGACCATCCCCACGTCTTCCTCGACATGGGCGACGACAACGAGATCGTCTGCCCCTATTGCTCGACGCTCTACCGCTACAAGGCGACGCTCAGGGCCGAGGAGAGCGAGCCGGCCGACTGCCTGTGGCACGCGGAAGCCGCCACGGCCGCCTGAGGGCCGGCGGAGCCCGATCATGCCTCAGAGCACGCCACCGGCCGTCGTCGTCGGCGCCGGCATCGGCGGCCTGACCACGGCACTCCTTCTCGCCCGCCAGGGCCGGGCCGTCACGCTGCTCGAGCGGCGCACCACGCTCGAGGAGGCCGGCGCCGGCATCCAGCTCTCGCCCAACGCCAGCCGCGTGCTCGTCGCCCTTGGCCTCGCCCCGGCGCTCACGCGTCAGGCGGTGACGCCCGACGAGCTCGTCGTCCGCTCGCTGTCATCCGGCCGCCGGCTGGCGACGATGCCCCTCGGCGAGACGATGCGCGCGCGCTTCGGCGCGCCCTACTGGGTGATCCACCGGGCCGACCTGCACACCCTGCTGCTCGACGCCGCGCGCGGCGAGCCGAACATCCGCATGGCCGTCGGCCGCAAGGTCACCGGGGTCACGGTCGACGGGGACAAGGCGCGCCTCGCCGTCGAGACCGCCGGCGGCGCGAGCGAGGAGCGCGAGGCCGGCCTCGTCGTCGGCGCCGACGGCATCTGGTCGTCGGTGCGCCCGGCGCTCGGGGATGCCCGCAAGCCCGTCTACCGCGGCTATGCCGCCTGGCGCGCCACCATCGCCGCCGGCGAGGCGCCGGAGGAGATGGCCGGCAACATCACGGGCCTGTGGCTCGGCCGCGGCATGCACCTCGTGCACTACCCGGTCAGCCGCGGCCGGCTGATCAACATCGTCCTCGTCGCGCGGGCGGAAGGCTCGGTGAGCGAGTGGAACAGCAAGGCCCATGAGGCTGATGTCGCGCGGCACCTCGCCCGCGCCGTGCCTGCGCTCAGCGCCCTCGCCGACCGGTCGCTCGACTGGCGCGTCTGGTCCCTCTTCGACCTGCCGCCGCCGCGCCCCTGGGGGCTTGGGCCGGTCACGCTCCTCGGAGATGCCGCCCATCCCGTGCTGCCCTTCCTTGCCCAGGGCGGTGCGCTCGCCATCGAGGATGCGGCGGTCCTCGCCGATACGCTCGCCGGTGAGCCAAACGACGTACCCGCGGCCCTGCGCGCCTACGAGGCGGCCCGGCAGCCGCGCGCCGTGCACGTGCAGCAGGCGGCGCGCGAGAACGGCCGGGTCTACCACATGGCGGCCCCGCTCTCGCTCATGCGCAACCTCGTCATGTCGCGCCTGAGCGGCGAGGCGATGCTGGCGCGTTACGCCTGGCTCTACGGATGGGAGCCGCCGCAGCGGCGCGACGCCCGGCTGAGCGCGGCCTGATCTATCAGGAGGCCGGGCCCCACACCTCCTCGAGCCGCCGGTCGCGGCCGCAGGCGAAGCGGTAGTACTTATATTTCGCCGCGCTCTTGCGGTAATAGTTCTGGTGGTATTCCTCGGCCGGATAGAAGGTCGCGGCCGGCAGGATCTCGGTGACGACGCGCCCCTTGAGCTGCCCGCTCACCGCCTTGAGCGAGGCCTCGGCCGCCTGGCGCTGCTCGGGCGAGGCGACGAAGATCGCCGAGGTGTACTGGTCGCCCTTGTCGCAGAACTGGCCCCGCGCGTCATGGGGATCGATGTTGCGCCAGAAGATGGCGAGCAACTGCTCGTAGGTGACGCGCGAGGGATCGTAGACGACCTTCACCACCTCCTTGTGGCCGGTCCGGCCCGAGGAGACTTCGTTGTAGGTCGGGTTCTGCGTTCGCCCGCCGGTATAGCCGGAGATCGTCGCCGTCACGCCCGGCACGGCATCGAAGGGCGGCTCCATGCACCAGAAGCAGCCGCCGGCGAAGATGGCGCTCGCGCCGCCCTCCCCCTCTTGAGCGGCAGCCGGTGCCGGGCCGCCGAGGATCAGGGCGAGGCCGAGGAGAAGAGAGCCGAGAGCAAAGGCGCGCATGTCGGGTCCGCCGGTCAGAATGACGAAGCCTACGACGGCGTGAACGTCATGGCGACACCGTTCATGCAATAGCGCAGGCCCGTCGGCGGCGGCCCGTCGTCGAAGACATGGCCGAGATGGCCGCCGCAACGGCTGCAATGCACCTCGGTGCGCGTCATGAAGAAGCTGCTGTCCTCGGACGTGCCGACGGCCCCCGCAAGCGGTGCGTAGAAGCTCGGCCAGCCCGTGCCGCTCTCGAACTTGGTCGAGGAGGAGAACACGGCCTGCTCGCAACCGGCGCAATGATAGATGCCGGCCCGCTTCTCGCCGTTGAGCGGGCTCGTTCCGGCCCGCTCCGTACCATGCTTGCGCAGGACGTTGTACTGCGCCGGCGTCAGCGCCGCCCGCCACTCCGCATCACTCTTCTCGACGGGAAAGCGCCCCGCGGCCTTCGCTTCCTCGCGGGCGCCGAACAGGCGTCCGACCGCAGCCGCTCCCGCGGCCAGCGCGCCGCCCCCCAGAATGTTCCTGCGGCTCATCATCGTCCCACCCAGGTTCCGGCCGGCCCCACGAGGCGGGACACGGCCGCTGTCGGATCGTGCGGCGCAAGGATAGGCCGGCGGGGACGGACCGGCTGTCACGAAGGCGCGATGTCACGCCCGTGTGAGGGCGGGCCGGCTTGGTGCGGACGGCGGGGATCGAACCCGCACGGGCAAGCCCGAGGGATTTTAAGTCCCTTGCGTCTACCAGTTTCGCCACGTCCGCATGCGGCGAGGGTTACCGCCCGCCGGGAGCGGGCGCAACCCGGGTCAGGCCCGCTTGGAGGCCCTTCGCTGCGGAAATTGTGCAAGGGCGGTGGCAAGGCGCGTCCAGGCCGCTTCGTCCCCCGGCAGGCCGAAGCGCAGGCGGTTCGGCGCGTGGTCGAAGCGGCGGACGTAGATGCCGCGTGCGCCCAGATGCTCGAACAGCGCCTCGGCGCGGCTCGTCTCGACCAGCCGGAAGAGCGGCGTGCCGCCGACGACGGCAAGCTCCGGGCCGGCCAGCAGCGTGTCGAGCCGGGCCGCATCGCTCGCGAGCCGGTGCCGCATGGCCTCGATCCAGACGCGGTCGCCGAGTGCGGCGAGCCCCACGGCGAGCGTCGGGCCGGGAACGGCCCAGGGGCCGAGCTCCTGCCGGATCTGCCCGGCCAGCGCCTCGTCGGCGGTGATGGCAAAGCCGAGGCGCACGCCGGCGAGGCCATAGGCCTTGCCGAAGGAGCGCAACAGCAGGATCGGCGCGACGGCGTCGAGCAGCCCGGCACAGCTCACCTGCGGCATCACGTCGGCAAAGGCCTCGTCGACGATGACGAGGCCGTCCCAGTGGCGCATGCGCCCGGCAAGGGCGAGGATCTCGGCCGCCGGCAGCGTGCGCCCGTCCGGGTTGTTGGGATTGACGATCACCGCCACGTCCGAGGCGGCGAGATCGTCCACGCTCGCGGTGACGCGCACGTCGTGCCCCGCCGCCTGCCAGGCGGTGACATGCTCGCCATAGGTCGGGCCGAGAACGGCGACGCGGCCGCGCGGGCGCAGGCGCGGCAGCAGCTGGATGAGCGCCTGCGTACCCGGCGCCGCGACGCAACGGGCCTGCGGCACGGCGCCATAGGCCGCAGCCGCCTGCATTTCGACGCGCCGCCGCTCCCCCTCCTCCGGCAGGCGCGTCCAGCAGCCGGGCGCCAGCGCCGGCAGCGGAAAGGCGTGCGGATTGATGCCCGTCGACAGGTCGAGCCACGGCTGCGGCGCGGCCGGAAACAGCCGGCGCGCCGCACCGAGGTCCCCGCCGTGCACAATGCCGTCTCGGCTGCCGGGCTGAGCCATGCTATCGGCATGCTCCGTCATGGATCTCACGTTTGCCCTTCCCCTCGCCGCGCTGACCGTCGCTCTTGAGGCGATTGCCGGTTATCCGCGCGCCCTCTTCCGTGTCGCCGGCCATCCCGTGACCTGGCTGGGACTGCTCATCGCATGGCTCGACCGGCATCTCAACAGGCAGAACGAATCATTTACCACGCGGCGGTCCGGGGGCGTTATCGCCCTTCTCGTCATCGTCGCGGCGGCGGCCATCCCCGCCCTCCTCCTGCAGGAGGGGCTGCTGAGCCTGCTGGGTCCGCTCGCGCTCGTTCCTGTCGCGATCCTCGCGTCGAGCCTCGTTGCGCAGCGCAGCCTTCACGACCATGTCGCGGCCGTCGCCACCGGGCTGGAGACGGAAGGGCTCCATGGCGGGCGCCGGGCGGTGGCCATGATTGTCGGCCGCAACCCCGAGACGCTCGACGAGGCGGGCGTCGCCCGCGCCGCCATCGAAAGCCTCGCCGAGAATTTTTCGGACGGCATCGTCGCGCCGGTCTTCTGGCTGGCCGTGGCGGGGCTGCCCGGGGCCGCGGCCTACAAGGCCGTCAACACGGCCGACAGCATGATCGGCCACAAGACCGAGAGACATGCCGCCTTCGGCTGGGCCGCGGCCCGCCTCGACGACCTCGTCAACCTGCCGGCCTCACGCCTGACGGCTCTCTTTCTCGTGCTCGCGGCGGCGCTGGCGCGCGGCGCCGATGCGCGCGCTGCGATCGCCGCCGTGCGCCGCGACGCCCATCGCCATCGCTCGCCCAATGCCGGCTGGCCGGAAGCGGCCATGGCCGGCGCGCTCGGCCTCAGGCTCGCCGGCCCGCGCATCTACGGCTCGACGCGCGTCGAGGACGCCTTCATGGGGAACGGCCGCGCCGAGGCGACGGCCGCCGACATTCGCCGCGCGCTCGCGCTCTTCCGGCGCGCCTCGATGCTGCAGTGGCTCGTCCTCGCCGCCCTTGCGGCGCTGGTGCTCGCCTGAGGCTCAGCCGGACGCGCCGTTGCGGATCGGCGGCTGGAAGGTGAGGCCCATGTCCCAGGGGAAGTAGATCCAGGTGTCCTGCGACACCTCGGTGACGAAGGTATCGACCACCGGCCGGCCCTGCGGCTTGGCATAGACGGTGGCGAAATGCGCCTTCGGCAGCATCTGCCGCACCATGCGCGCCGTCTTGCCCGTGTCGACGAGGTCGTCCACCACGAGCACGCCCGCGCCGCTGCCGTCGCCGAGCGCGCGGATCTTCGGGTCGATCTCCTTGAGGACCATCAACTCGCCCTGGTTCTGATAGTCGTGGTAGCTCGCGATGCAGACCGTCTCGATGAGGCGGATCTCGAGCTCGCGCGCCACGACCGCTGCAGGCACGAGGCCGCCGCGCGTGATGCAGACGATGGCCTCGAAGGGCCCCGCGCCGTGCAGGCGCCAGGCGAGCGCGCGCGCATCGCGGTGGAACTGGTCCCAGGAGACCGGGAAGGCTTTTTCGGAGGTGGGCGACATGGGTCTTGCCTCTGGTGTCGAACGTCAGGACGCCGCGTGGAGCCGCGCGACCATCTCGGCCACGGCGGTGCGGACGGCCTCGAGGCGCTCCGCATCGCGGCTGCGCACGACGATGTTGGTGTTGAAGCGGCCATCCTCGGAGAAGGGATAGCTGCCGATGGAGACGTCGGGATGCGCGTCGGCGATCGCCTTCAGCGGCGCGGCGATGTCGCCCTCCTTCGCGTCGGCACGGATGGTGGCCGAGAGCATGCGCCGCCCGGTGCTCAGCGTCGGCGCCACCTCGTCGAGCATCGCCTGCATGATGGCGGGCACGCCCGCCATGACGATGACGTTGCCGATGCGGAAGCCCGGCGCCTTGGAGACGGGATTGGCGATGAGCTCGGCCCCGTGCGGGATGCGCGCCATGCGCCGGCGCGCCTCGTTGAGGTCCTCCGGCCTGATGCGCTCGAGCAGCATGCTTATGGCCCGCGGGTCCTCGCCGATGCCGACGCCGAAGGCCTTGGCGACGCTGTCCGCCGTGATGTCGTCATGCGTCGGACCGATGCCGCCGGTGGTGAAGAGATAGTCGTAGCGGGCCCTGAGCGCGTTGACCGCGGCGACGATCTCCTCCTCCACGTCGGGCACGACGCGCACCTCGCGCAGGTCGATGCCGATGGCGGTGAGATAGTCGGCGATATAGCCGATGTTCTTGTCCTTGGTCCGCCCGGACAGGATCTCGTCACCGATGACGAGGACCGCCGCGGTCACCGGGCCCTGCGCTGCTGCTGTCATGCACCTCTCCCTCGCCCGGCTTTATGGCATCACCCGCCGCCGTGGGAAGGGGTTTTCGCGGCATGGCCGGGCAAGATCAAGAGCAAAGCTGCCGCCCCGGCTTGCCGCCGCGGCATGGCACTGCTACCTGCCGGCCGTCCAGCCGGAGGAGCCGATGCAGTTTCCCAGCCCCCTCGCCGAAGGGCGCCTCCTGCGCCGCTACAAGCGCTTTCTCGCCGATATCGTGACCGCGGAGGGGGACGTCGTCACCGTCCATTGCGCCAATCCCGGCGCCATGCTCGGCCTCGTCGCGCCGGCGAGCCGCGTCTTCCTCTCGCGCTCGGCCAATCCGGCGCGCAAGCTGCCGCTGTCCTGGGAGCTGGTCGAGGTCGATTTCGGCTGGCGCGGGCCGCAGCTCGTCGGCATCAACACGGGCCATCCCAACCTCATCGCCGCCGAGGCGATCACGGCCGGGCTCATTCCGCAGCTCGCCGGCTACGAGCGCCTGCGGCGCGAGGTGAAGTACGGCCGGGCGAGCCGCGTCGACATCCTGCTCGAGGCGGACGGGCGCCCGCCCTGCTACGTCGAGGTCAAGAACGTCCATCTGATGCGCCGGCCCGGCCTCGCCGAATTCCCGGATTGCGTCACCGCCCGCGGCGCCAAGCATCTCGAGGAGCTCGGCGACATGGTGGAAGCCGGCGCGCGCGCCGCGATGCTGTTCATCGTGCAGATGGAGGCGGAGGCCTTCACGCTCGCCGCCGATCTCGACCCCGCCTATGCCCGCGCCTTCGAGCGGGCCCGCGCACGCGGCGTCGAGGCTTATGCCTTCGCCTGCCGCGTGACGCCGGCCGGCATCGCCGCCGAGACGCCGCTGCCCGTCCTCGTCTGATCAGCCGGACTAACGGCCGTCCCCCCTGTTGCGCTATGCTGCGGCGTCCGGGTCGTCGCGCTTGCGCCGACGGCCGTCTTGCTGGGGGTCAACGATGCCGCTCGCCCGTCTCGCAATCCTTGCTGTTCCACTCCTCGTCGCCGGCCTGCAGCAGAGCCTCGCGGCGGACGGGCCACCGGCACTCGACGTCGAGCGCAGCTGCCGCGACGCCGCCACCACCGACGCGCTCGGCCAGAGCCGGCAGTTCGACAAGGCCGCCTTCGACGGCTGCATGGCGCAGGAGAACGGCACCCGCGCCACCCTGGAGAAGGAATGGGCGGGCTTCCCCGCGGCCCAGCGCGACGAGTGCCTCTCCGAGACGCGCGGCGCCGGCCTGCCGAGCTATGTCGAGCTCTACGAATGCCTGCAGCTCGACCAGGAGACGCGCGGGAAGAAGTGAGGGCTCACGCCCGCTCGAAGACGAAATTCATCCTTGTCTTGGCGAGCAGCTTGTAGCCCTTCTCGCGCAGGAGCGCCGGCAGGTCGATCTGCCAGCGCCCGCTGCCGTCCTCCAGGATGACGAGGCGCGGGAAGAGCGACGGCGGCGCATGCTGCAGGAACGGCTCGAGGATCAGATCCTCCGCTCCCTCGACGTCGAGCTTGATGGCATCGATGCGCTCGAAGCCCTCCTCGCGCGCGAGGTCGGCCAGCGTCGTCGCCGGCACGCGCACCGACTTGGCGGTGCCGGAGCCGACGATCTTGACGCTCGACTCGCCGCGGTTCTCGTGGTCGAGGAAGAGGGTCAGTTCCCCCGCCCGGTCGGCGACGGCGCAGGCCACCGCCTTGATGGTGCCGAAGGGATTGAGGCTGATGTTGAAGACGAGACGCTCGAAGACGTCGGGCTGTGGCTCGACGGCGAGGATGCGCGCGCGCGGCCCCGCGAGCGCCGCCACGAAGAGCGAATAGGCGCCGACATTCGCCCCCACGTCCATGAAGACGAAGCCGTCACCGATGCGCTCGGCGAGCAGCGCGCGCTCCTGCCGGTCGAAGAACTGCGGCGTGAACAGGATCTTCTTTTCGCAGACGTTGTCGTAGGGATAGAGGCGCATGCGCGCCCCGAGCGTCTCGACATCGACCGGCGCGCCGTCGAGATGGTTGATCACGAGCCGCCTGAGGCCATAGGCGGTGCGCTTGCCGAGCCAGCTGTCCGGCAGGCTGCGCGTCATCTCGATCACCGTCCGGGCCAGCGACCTGGGCGCGAAGCGGCCGAAGGGTTCAGTATCGTTGAAGGAGCTGATCGTCATCGTCCTAGGGTCACGACGCATCCGCGAAGGGCGCCGCCCGTTTCGTCTTGCTCTTGCCATACACGTCACCGCCCGCCGGCGCCAGCGCCGAGATCACCCGCGCCTTTCGCGCCATCCCTTGCGTCGGCGGCTTTGATCAATAGATTGGGGCAGTGATCGGGCGCGGGGGCGCCCCGGACAAGCGACATGATAGATCTCGACAGCGAACTTGCGCCGCGCCGCGCCAACAACATCGTCTACTACGGCCCCGAGGGTTTCGAGGGCATGCGCAAGGCCGGCCGCCTCGTCGCCGAGTGCCTCGACATGCTGGCCGACCACGTGGCCCCCGGCGTCACGACCGCCGAGATCGACCGCATGGTCTTCCAGTTCGCCATGGACCACGGCGCCCTGTCGGCGACGCTGATGTATCGCGGCTACCGCTATTCGTGCTGCACCTCGATCAACCACGTCGTATGCCACGGCCAGCCCGACGAGAAGCCGCTGCGCGAAGGCGACATCGTCAACATCGACGTGACCTTCATCGTCGACGGCTGGTACGGCGATTCGAGCCGCATGTACCCGGTCGGCGAGGTGCCGCGCCGGGCCCAGCGCCTTATGGAGGTGACCTACGAGGCCATGATGCGCGGCATCGCCGTCGTGCGCCCCGGGGCGACGACGGGCGACATCGGCGCGGTCATCCAGGAATATGCCGAGGGCGAGCGCTGCTCCGTGGTGCGCGACTTCTGCGGCCATGGCGTCGGCCGCTCCTTCCACGAGCAGCCGAGCATCCTGCACTTCGGCCGGCGCGGCGAAGGCGTGCCGCTGAAGCCGGGCATGATCTTCACCATCGAGCCGATGATCAATCTCGGCCGTCCGCACGTGAAGGTCCTGTCCGACGGGTGGACCGCGGTCACGCGCGACCGTTCGCTCTCGGCGCAGTTCGAACATACCGTCGGCGTCACCGAAACCGGCGTCGAGATCTTCACGCTCTCCCCCAAGGGCTATCATCAGCCTCCCTACAAGACGCCTGCATGACCAACGTCGGCGACGCCGAGGACACGCCCCACTACCATGGCCACCGCGAGCGGCTGCGCAGCCGCTTCCGGGAGGCCGGCGAGGCCGCGCTCGCCGACTACGAACTGCTCGAGCTCGTGCTGTTCCGCTCGATCCCGCGGCGGGATGTGAAGGCACTGGCGAAGGAGCTGATCCGGCGCTTCGGGTCCTTCGCCGAGGTGCTCGCGGCGCCGCCCTCGCGCCTTGCCGAGGTCGAAGGCATCGGCGACAGCGTCGTCACCGATCTCAAGATCGTCGAGGCGGCCGCCCGGCGCATCACGCGCGGCGCCGTCGCCAAGCGCCCCGTGCTCTCGTCCTGGAACGCCGTCATCGACTATTGCCGCACCGCCATGGCCTTCGCGGACAAGGAGCATTTCCGCGTCCTCTTCCTCGACAAGCGCAACGGGCTGATCGCCGACGAATTGCAGCAGACCGGCACCGTCGACCACACGCCCGTCTACCCGCGCGAGGTCGTCAAGCGGGCGCTCGAACTCTCGGCGACCGCCATCATCCTCGTCCACAACCATCCGTCCGGCGATCCGACGCCCTCCTCCGCCGACATCAAGATGACGCGGACCATCGGCGAGATCGCCGAGCCGCTCGGCGTCCTGGTGCACGACCACATCATCGTCGGCCGCGACGGCCACGCGAGCTTTCGCGGGCTGGGGCTGATGGAGTGAGAAAGCCGCGCGGGCGACAGAAAAGGAAACTTCATTTAAAGGAACGTGCGGCAGGGTGGGGCACCCGCTTCGAGCGCGAGGATCTGCACGCTTGCCCGTGAAAGGCTTCCCCTCCCCCACGACCGTCGCCACGCGCCTCGTGTGGCCGATGGCAGCGCTGATCCTCTTGATCCTGCTGCTCTCGGGCAGCGTGTTCTGGTGGATGAGCCGCACGCTCGACCAGGCGGCCATGCAGGACGAGCGCGCCCGCGTGACCCTCGCGCTGAACGATCTGCGCCAGCACACCCTCGAACATGTGCGCACCTTCGCGACGACGGTGGGCGAGGACAAGGTGAGCCATCGCCCGGTCGACCCGGTCGGCACGGCGGCCATTCTCACCTCCGAGAGCAAGGGCCTCACCCGGCAATGGGCCATCTTCCTGCTCGACACGGATAATTCCGTGCTCTTCGGCAGCGTCGGCGGGCGAGTGGCCGGCCAGCAGGAGTTCGATGCGCGGCGCGTGATCTTCGACGCCGTCGCCCGTGACGTGCGCCAGAAGGAGATCAGCGAGCTGCCGCTCCACGCCGGCACGGCCGTGACGAGCGGCGCGACCCGCATCGTCCACGACGGTTGGGGCGCCTATGTGGTGGCCGCGACGACGATCAGCAACGAAAGTCCGCACATCGTCGTCGGCGCCAGCGAGCTCGACGCGCGCGCCCTGTCGGAGATCGCCGGCCCGCTCGGCCTTCAGGAGCTGCGCCTGGCGGCGAACGACGGGCAGCACCACGACGGCGCCATCGCCGTCGACGACGCCACGGACCGAGGTCCCGCCTTCCTCGTCTGGCAATCGTCCCTGCCGAGCGCCCTCATCAACAGCCAGGCGCTGACGGCGATCGGCGCCATCGCGCTGCTGACGCTGGCCTTTGCCGCCGGCATCCTGCTGCACGTCCGCGGCCAGCTGATCGAGCTCAGCCGGCGCCAGGAGCAGGTGCAGCGGCTCGCCGGCCACGATTCCCTCTCCGGCCTGCCCAACCGCCTGCTCTTCGGCATGCGGCTCGACCAGGAGCTCGCACGCATCAAGCGCTCCGACGAGGGCCTCGCCGTGATGTTCCTCGACCTCGACCGGTTCAAGGACGTCAACGACGCCTACGGCCACGAGGCGGGGGACATGCTCATCCGCATCGTGGCGCGGCGCCTGTCCAACCTCCTGCGCGGCGCCGACACGCTCGCCCGCTTCGGCGGCGACGAATTCGCCATCATCCAGACGGACGTCAAGGACCCGCGCGATGCGGAAGCGCTGGCGCGGCGCATTCTCGACGCCCTGACCATGCCCTGCGAGGTGCCCGGCGGCTCCGTCACCATCGGCGTGTCGATCGGCGTGGCCCTGAGCCCCCGCAACGGGACCGAGCGCGAGACGCTGATGCGGCTCGCCGACACGGCGCTCTACCAGGCCAAGAACGGCGGCCGCAACCGCTACAGTTTCTTCGAGCGCCAGATGGACGAGGCGCTGCGCCTGCGCAAGGTGGTGGAGGACGACCTGCGCGCGGCCATCCTCGCCGACGAGCTCGAGCTGCACTACCAGCCCCAGTACAAGGCGAACGGCGAGGAGATCGTCGGCGTCGAGGCCCTGGTGCGCTGGCCGCATCCCCAGCACGGCATGATCCCGCCGCAGCAGTTCATCGCCATCGCGGAGGAGCGCGGCCTCATCATCCCGCTCGGCGAATGGGTGTTGCGCAAGGCCTGCGAGGACGCCAAGCGCTGGCCGGGCCTGCGCATCGCCGTCAACGTCTCGCCCATCCAGTTCCGTCAGCGCGACTTCGTCTCCAGCGTCATGAACATCATCGAGACGGCGGACATCGACCCGACGCGCGTCGAGCTGGAGGTCACCGAAGGCGTCGTCATGGACGATGCGGACGCTGCCGAGGACGCGATGATGGAGCTGAGGGCGCGCGGCGTACGCCTCGCCCTCGACGATTTCGGCACCGGCTATTCGAGCTTGATCTATCTGCGCCGCTTCGCCTTCGACAAGATCAAGATCGACCGCTCCTTCCTCGAGAGCATGGAGACGACGGGGGAATCGGCCATCCTCGTGCACTCCGTCGTCCATCTCGGCCGCGCGCTCGGCCTCACCGTGACGGCGGAAGGGGTGGAGACGAGCGAGCAGCACCGCTTCCTGCAGGCGCTCGGCTGCCACGAACTGCAGGGCTACCTGTTCTCGAGGCCCGTCCCGGCCGATGCGATCGACCGGCTGCTCGGCATCGAGCCCGACAAGGGCCGCACCGGCGCCGTCGCCTGAGGGCGCGGCGGCCCTCGCCTGCCGGACGTCAGGCGTAGCCGACGAGCGCGGCGATGCCGCTGACGATCGCGACGATGAAGCCGAGGCTGAGGCCGATGCCGAAGACGCCTGCGGTCATGCCGAGAATGATGACGAGACCGTCACGCTCGACGAGACCGAGCCCGATGAGGCAGGCCGCGAGGCCGAGCGGTATCTGGCCGATGAACGGGGCCGAGACGAGCAGCCCGAGCGCCACGACGAGCAGGATGAGCCCCATCGCCCGCATGCCGGGCTGCGTGGCGAAGAACTGCAGGCGCGGCCGCGACATGCGCTCCAGCCGGCGCAGGACGGGCATGGCCCGTTCGACCGCTCGAGAAACATCGGCCCGCGCGACGGACTTGCGCAGCAGCCGGCGCGGCAGCCACGGCGCCTGCCGGCCGAGCGCCATCTGCAGCGCCACGAAGGCGAGCACGAAGCCGCAGATGAGCGGGATCGGCGGCGGCATCGGCAGGCAGTTCGGCAGGCCGAGCACCACGACGAGCAGCGCGAAGGCCTGCTGGCGCAATGTCTGCAGGATCTCGTCGACAGTCAGGTATTCGCCCTCGCCGACCGTGAGTGCATTGAGGACGGCGGAGGTACGGGGCAGCGTCGACACGAGGTAGGACCGGGCCTCAGTTTGTGAGGCCGCATTCCTATCTCACTGCCGCCCCCGGCCAAGGGGGCCCGAGAAGGGGGCGCGGCCCGCAGGCATGCGGTCCGCGCAGCCGCCCTCCTCCTCAGTGCAGGCTCACCATGCCGTCCACGAGCTTGAGCTCGGCCGGCTTGATGAGCCGGCTGTGGGCGACGGTCACCGAATGGAGCGGCCCCTCCAGCTTCTTCTGCCAGAACTCCAGGAACCGGTGCAGCTCCGGAAAGCGCGGCGCCATGTCGTATTCCTGCCAGATGTAGGTCTGCAGCAGGCGCGGGTGATCGGGCATGCGGTAAAGGATGGTCGCGGTGGTCAGGCCATAACCGGCCACCTGCTTCACGAAGTCGCTCGAAACCATGGCTCCTCCTTCGTCGCAAAGGACCTGAATGGTGGACGATGGCAGCATCCACTTTCAAGCATAATTCGTGAATTATACGTTTAGTTCCAATGCGTTAGCAGCAGTCATGACGGACTGCTGACAGCCGGGCGCCAGTGCGTTGGCACTCTCATGACGAGACTGCCAAAATTTTGCATTATGGCCCTTGCGGGCCTGCGTCTGCGCACCTATCTCGCCCATGCGCCGGGCGGCTGCCATCCGGGGCCGTCGGGCGACATCGATAAATGAATCAGCCATTTCAGGAGGTTCGCGATGAAGTTCCGTCCGCTGCACGACCGCGTGGTCGTTCGTCGCCTCGACAGCGAGGAGAAAACCAAGGGCGGCATCATCATTCCCGACACGGCCAAGGAAAAGCCGCAGGAGGGGGAGGTCGTCGCCGTCGGTCCCGGCGCGCGCGACGACAACGGCAAGATCGTCGCCCCGGATGTTAAGGTCGGCGATCGCGTGCTGTTCGGCAAATGGTCGGGCACCGAGGTGAAGATCGACGGCCAGGATCTCCTCATCATGAAGGAGAGCGACATCATGGGCGTGATCGAGAGCACCGCGCAGAGCAGGAAGGCCGCCTGAACGGGGCCCTTCCGGCAAGAACCCATCTGATGCCTGAAGTCATGTCTATCAGGGAGTGACGATTATGGCTGCCAAGGACGTAAAATTTTCGGCTGACGCGCGCGAGAAGATGCTGCGCGGCGTGGACATTCTCGCCAATGCGGTGAAGGTGACGCTGGGCCCGAAGGGCCGCAACGTGGTCATCGAGAAGTCGTTCGGCGCTCCGCGCATCACCAAGGACGGCGTGACGGTCGCCAAGGAAATCGAGCTTGAGGACAAGTTCGAGAACATGGGCGCGCAGATGGTGCGCGAGGTCGCCTCGAAGACGAGCGACATCGCCGGCGACGGCACCACGACGGCCACCGTCCTCGCCCAGGCGATCGTGAAGGAAGGCGCCAAGTCGGTCGCCGCCGGCATGAACCCGATGGACCTCAAGCGCGGCATCGACATGGCGGTGGAGGCCATCGTCGCCGACCTCAGGAAGAACGCCCGCAAGATCTCGAGCAACGACGAGATCGCCCAGGTCGGCACCATCTCGGCCAACGGCGACACGGAGATCGGCCGCTTCCTTGCCGAGGCGATGCAGAAGGTCGGCAATGAGGGCGTCATCACGGTCGAGGAGGCCAAGAGCCTCGCCACCGAACTCGACGTCGTCGAGGGCATGCAGTTCGACCGCGGCTATCTCTCGCCCTATTTCGTCACCAACGCCGAGAAGATGCGCGCGGAGCTGGAGGATCCCTACATCCTCATCCACGAGAAGAAGCTCTCCTCGCTCAACGAGCTGCTCCCGGTCCTCGAAGCCGTCGTCCAGTCCACCAAGCCGCTCTTGATCGTGGCCGAGGACGTCGAGGGCGAGGCGCTCGCCACGCTCGTCGTCAACAAGCTGCGCGGCGGCCTCAAGGTCGCGGCCGTCAAGGCGCCGGGCTTCGGCGACCGCCGCAAGGCCATGCTGCAGGATATCGCCATCCTGACGGGCGGCACGGCCATCTCCGAGGATCTCGGCATCAAGCTCGAGAACGTCACCCTCAACATGCTCGGCCGGGCCAAGAAGGTGGTGATCGAGAAGGAGAACACCACCATCGTCGACGGTGCCGGCTCGAGGGCCGACATCGAGGCCCGCGTGCAGCAGATCAAGGCGCAGATCGAGGAGACCACCTCGGACTACGACCGTGAGAAGCTGCAGGAGCGTCTCGCCAAGCTGGCGGGCGGCGTGGCCGTCATCCGCGTCGGCGGCGCCACCGAGGTCGAGGTCAAGGAGAAGAAGGACCGCGTCGACGACGCCATGCACGCCACCAAGGCCGCGGTCGAGGAAGGCGTCCTGCCCGGCGGCGGCGTGGCACTGCTGCGCTCGGTCAAGGCGCTCGACGGTCTGACGCCGGCCAATGACGACCAGCGCACCGGCATCGAGATCGTCCGCCGGGCGATCCAGGCCCCTGCCCGCCAGATCGCCGTCAACGCCGGCGAGGACGGCTCGCTCATCGTCGGCAAGGTGCTGGAGAAGGACGACTACGCCTTCGGCTTCGATGCCCAGGGCGGCGAATACGGCGACATGTTCAAGAAGGGAATCATCGACCCCGCCAAGGTGGTGCGCACGGCCCTGCAGGACGCGGCCTCCGTCGCCGCCCTGCTGATCACGACCGAGGCCATGGTCGCCGAGAAGCCGAAGAAGGAAGCGGCCGCGCCCGCCATGCCGGGCGGCGGCGGCATGGGCGGCATGGACTTCTGAGGAAGTCCATCCGCCCACGTTGCAAAAAGTGCTTCGGCCGACTTGGTCGGCCGAAGTGGCGGCATGGACTTCTGAGGAGGTCCATCCGCCCACGTTGCAAAAAGTGCTTCGGCCGACCTGGTCGGCCGAAGTGGCGGCATGGACTTCCAAGGACGTCCATCCGCCCAAGTTGCGAATGGTGCTTCGGGAAGGCGCGGGACTTCGGCTCCCGCGCCTTTTCTTTGCCCGCGCGCCTCCGTTCACTTTTGCATTGCCGCAAGGCAGGGCTTGCAGCGTCCATCTGCTCAGCGCCCGCAAGGTGAGCTATTGTCGCACCCGTCGGCGTCGCGTTTTCCGACAGAATCGGACGAACAGAAAGGAACCACACATGGGATCGTTGAACGCGCTCGGGCTGCTTTTGGCACGCGTGCTGCTGGCAGTCCTCTACATTCCGGCGGGGTTCAACAAGATCACCGGTTACGCCGGCACCGCGGGATACATGGAATCGGCCGGCGTGCCGGGCATTCTTCTCCCGCTCGTCATCCTCATCGAACTCGGCGGCGGCCTTCTGCTGCTCATCGGCTGGCAGACGCGTCTCGTCGCGCTCGCGCTGGCCGGCTTCACGGCTTTGTCCGCCCTCCTCTTCCACCAGTTCTGGGTCGATCCCGCCCAGATGATCAATTTCTGGAAGAACGTCGCGATCACCGGCGGCCTGCTTGCCATCGCCTCGGCCGGCGCCGGCCGCATCTCGGTCGACGGCCGCGCCGCCTGACCGCAAATACGTGAATGCAAAAAGGCGCGGGACCTGTCCCGCGCCTTTTCCGTTTCGAGAAAGTCTGGTCAGTTGACCGTGAAGCGGCCGAGGTTGAGGAACACCGTCTCGCCCGAGGCGCCGTCCACGCCGTCGTTGTCGGTGATGATGAAGGCGTCGCCCGCCGCATCGACCGCGAAGCTCTCGATCTTGTCGAGCACATAACCCCTGGCCGACGCGAGATCCGGCACGAGATCGCGCAGCTTGCGCTTCTCGACCACGGGCGCATCCTTCTCGCCGACCGCCGCCGGCGTCAGCCCCTTGACGGAGAAGGCCTGCAGCGCCTTGGCGGCCTTGTCGCCGAACTGGTTGTCGCGCTCGATGACGACGAAGGTGTCGTTGCCGACATAGGTGAGTTCCGACAGGCCCATCCAGCCCTTCGGCGCGGCATCGAGCGGGTAGCGCAGGACACCCCACGCCTTCGTCGCCGGCTTGTAGGTGAGGATCTTCACGAAGCCCTTGGGATCGTCCTTCCACTCGCGCTGCACGGCGACATAGACCGTCTCCTCGGCGCCTTCGCCGACGACCGCGACACCCTCGAAGCCGAACCGCGTGGCGGCCGCGGCGAGCGTCTCCGGCAGCGCCACCTCCTCGACGACCGCGCCCTCGGCATCGACGCGCACGAGGCTGCTGTGCGTGGGAGCGTCCTTCTTCTCGGGGTTGCCCTCGGACGCGAGCCAGAACCCGCCGGCGGCACGCCAGGCGATGCCCTCGAGGTCGAGCCCCTTGGCCGGCGCCCCGTCGCGCGTCACCGTGATGGCGCGCGTGATCACCGCCGGCTTCTTCGCAGCGTCGATCTCGAGGATGCGCGCCTCGGCATAGGCGCTGTCCGTCACGGCAAAGAGCTTGCCCGGCTGCGCGCCGTCCGCCGCGAGGCCCGACAGCGCGCCCCAGGCGATCGGCAGGCCCTTCGTGTCGTCGGCAGAGGCGATCATCGGATAGACCGGCGCCCCCTCGCCGCGTTCGTAGATCATGACCGTCGCCCGCGGACCGCCGTCCTCGACGAGGTCGGTCTCGTTCGCCGTGACGAAGAGGTTGCGCTGCGGGATGGCGAGCAGCCCCTCGGGGCCGATGCCCGACGGCAGCACCTGCAGGAACTGCGGCGCCTGCCCCGGCCCGGCGTCGCGATAGACCGCGACGAAGGACGACCGCTCGGTGCCGACGAAGATCAGCGTCTCGTCGCCGTAGCGCGCGACCTCGATGCCCTCGGGCTCGACGCCCTTCTTGTCGGCGCGCTTCTCGGGGAAGTGGCCGATGCGCATGGCGAGATGCTCGAGCGCATTGCCGCTGTCGTATTCCACCGTGCCGTCCTTGCGGAAGATGGTGAAGCCGCGCGAGCCGCCTTCGTAGTCACCCTCGTTGGCGGTGACGAAGCGCTCGTCGTCGATCCACTTCACCGCGTCGGGCTCGCGCTTCGCGTTCTCAAGCCGGCCGGTGGCGGCGATGATCTTGTCGCGCTTGGTGTCGATCGCCTCGAGCGTCACGGCGCCGGCCGGGAAGTGCCCGACGACCTTCGCCGTCGCGAGATCGACAACGGCGATGTGGTTGTTCTCTTGCAGGGTGACGACCACCTCGTTGCGGCCGTTGACGGCGACGAACTCGGGCTCCGGATCCTCCGGCGCCACCGCGGCAAGGCCGGTGAGGTCAACCGTCTTCTTGCCCGCGCAGTCGACCGCCCCGCCCTTCACCGGCAGGATGGTGAGATTGCCGGCCGGCAGCTGGGGCAGCTTGCCCTTGTTCAGCTCCTCGTCGCGCTCGTTCTCGATGGCGATGGCGAGGAAGGCCTTGTCCGGGCTCGCCGCGATCGAATCCGGCTGGCCGCCAAGGGCGCAGGTCGCCTCGATGCTTTTCGCAGCGAGGTCGACGACGGCGAGGACGCCGTCCGGCTCCTTGTAGGACTTCGACGTGTTGACGGCGACGAAGGCCTTGCCGCCGATCACCGTCACCGAGGTGGGCTCGCCGCCAACGGGCAGGAAACCGGCCGCCTTGGGCTGGCGCGGATCGGTGATGTCGACGAAGCCGACGGCGTTCTGCGGCGAGTCGGTATAGACGAGCAGGTCGCCGTCCTCGGAGGCGGCGATGATCTCGGCCACCGTCTCCTTCTGCGCATCGCGGTCCGCCGGCAGGTTGGCGACGACCGGGAAGGTGGCGATGCGGTTGAAGCTCTGCTCGGCCAGGGCAGCCGCGCTCGTGCCGGCCATCAGGACGGCGGCAAGAGCCGTGAGAAACATCTGTCGGCGCATGTTGTCCTCGATTGAAGCGCTCGGGTGTAAGGCACCGCAATGCACTTCTTTTCGATGACACTCGCGTGACAGGTCCGGCTACCTGCCGTCCGTCGCCGCCAATCCGGCCAGCGCCTCGGGCGTGTCGATGTCGATGGCGACGGCGGGATCGTCCATCGCCACACTCATGACATCACTGCGGCCCGCAAACAGCCGGCGCGCGCCCTCATCGCCGTTGAGCTGCATCACGTCGGCGAAGAGCCGCCGCGCGAGCAGCACCGGATTGCCGGGCTGCCCCTGCCAGGTAGGTGCCACGGCGGCGACCTGCGGCGCCTCCGCGAAGAGGGCGATCAGCCTGTCGATGGCGGCGGCGCCGACGCGCGGCATGTCGCCGAGCAGCACGACGGCCGCCTGCGCCCCATCCGGCACCGCCGCAAGGCCACGACGCAGCGAAGAGGCGATGCCGCTCGCGTGGTCAGCGTTGCGCACGACCGTGACGCCCTGCGGCAGCACGGCTTCGACTTCGTCGGCCTCGTGCCCCGTCACCACGATGACCGGGCGGGCGCGCGAGGAGAGCGCGGCGGCGACGGCATGCGCCACCATCGGCTCGCCATCGACCGGGCACAGCAGCTTGTTCGCCGCGCCCATGCGGGTGGAGCGGCCGGCCGCGAGCACGATGGCCGCCACAAGGCTCATGCGCCGTTGTCCTCGGGCTGCGGCTCGCCGCCCTCGCGCGGCTGCGGCCGCGAGACGATCTCCATCAGGAGGCCGCCAACGCCGAGCCGCATGATGTCGGCGGAGGTGACGGAGAGGCCGGCGAGCAGGCGGTGGAGCACCCAGTCGAAGCCGTTCTCCTTCGGCGAGCGGGCGCAGCCCGGTGCGCCGAGGACGGGCTTGCCGGCGAGCCGGCCGACGAGCAGCAGGTTGCCGGGATCGACCGGCATGCCGAGATGGTCGACCATCCCGCCGGCACCGGTGATCGCCGCCGGCACCACGTCGCGCCGGTCGGCGACGGCCGAGGCGCCGAAGACGATGACCATGTCGATGTCCGGCCGCCCGGCGACAGCGGCCACTGTCTCGCGCAGCGCCGCCTCGTCATGCGCCACGCGCTCGTCCGATGCGACGACGGCCCCGGTGGGCGCCAGCCGCGCGGCGAGGACGCGCAGCGTCTTGTCGATGACGCTCTCCTTGAGCCCCGGCAGGCGCGTGGAGATGACGCCGACGGCGGTCAGCCGATAGGGCAGCACCTTGAGGATCGGCGCGATGTGGCGCGCGGCGGCCTCGGCCCGCTCCAGGAGGTTGCCGGAAATCGCATAGGGAATGATCTTGACCGTCGCCAGCATCTCGCCCGCCACCACGGGCTTGAAGGCGGGCAGCGTCGCCAGCGTCACCTCCTCGCTGACCGCATTGATGGCATCGACCCCCTCGGCCTCGACGACGAAGACGCCCGGCCATTCGGCGAAGAGGTTGGACCGGCCGGTGAAGGGATGCTCGACACGCACCCCCTCCCCGGCGACCACGCAGGCGAGCCTGTGGGCCGCCTCGTCCTCGCCGACGTCACCGGGCTCCATCATCGCGACCGTCAGGGACGAAACGCCGGCGGCCGCGAGGCGCTGCGCGTCCTCCCGCGTCAGGCGATGCCCCTTGCGGATCACGACATCGCCGGCACGCACGCTGTGGGCGGCGACGGCACCGACCGCCTCGGCGACGGGAAGCGGGCCGAACCTCATGCCCCGTCCCCCTGCCTGAGGCTCGCCACCACCTCGGCGAGGATGGCGAGCGCGATCTCCGCCGGGCTGACAGCGCCGATGGACAGGCCGATGGGGGCGTGGATGCGCCCGATGTCGGCGGGGGTGAACCCGGCCTCTGTCAGCCGCTCGACACGCCGGGCATGCGTCTTCCGCGAGCCGAGCGCGCCGATGTAGAAGCAGTCGCTGCGCAGCGCGGCCGACAGCGCCGGGTCGTCGATCTTCGGATCATGCGTCAGGGCGACGAAGGCCGTGTAGCGGTCGAGCCCGATCCGGAGCAGGGCTTCGTCAGGCCATTCCGGCACGAGACGGACATTGGGGAAGCGCTCCGGCGTCGCGAAGGCGGTGCGCGGATCGATGATCACCGCATCGAGCCCGAGCTGGCGCGCCATCGGCACCATCGCCTGGCTGATGTGCACGGCGCCGGTGATGACGAGGCGGATGGGCGGCGCCTGCACCGTCAGGAACAGACGGCGCCCTCCACTCTCCACCATGCCGCTCTTGCCCGAGCGCAGCTGCGCGAGGAGGAGCGGCGCCAGCGGATCCTCGCCGAGCGCCGCCTCGACCACCAGCCGCTGCTCGCCGCTGTCGAGGTCGCTCACCAGCACGCAGGCGCGCCGCGCGGCGCGTTCCGCGTTCATCGCCGCCAGTATGTCGAGCTTCATGCCGTCCGCCCTTCAGCCCCTCAACTCTTGTCCGTCGCCAGCTTGACGCCGAGCCCGACCAGCAGCGAACCGCCCGCGATCCGCGTCAGCCTTTCGCCCCAGCCGCCCCGCCCGAGGCGCCGCATCACCGCCGAGGCCGTCAGCACGACCGCGATATCCGCCGAGGAGAAGGCGAAATTGACGATCGTGCCGAGGATGAGCAGCTGCTGCCAGACCGGCAGCCCCGCCCCGGCATCGACGAACTGCGGCAGGAAGGCGAGGAAGAACAGCGCCGCCTTGGGGTTGAGCACCTCCACCATGACGCTTTCGGCAAAGGCCCGGCGGGCCGATTTCGGTGCCGCCGCCTCCGACGCCCCGGCGTCTGCCTTCTGCAGGATCATCCTGAGGCCGAGCCAGACGAGATAGGCGGCGCCGAGCACCTTGATGACCGTGAAGGCGACGGGCACGAGCGCGAGCAGCGCCGACAGGCCGAAGGCCGCCGCCAGCACATGCGCATAGCAGCCGAGATGGATGCCGAGCGCCGCCATGAAGCCGGCGCGCCGGCCGCGCGCGAAGGTCTGCGCCGCGGCATAGAGCATCGCCGGCCCCGGCATATAGGCGAAGACCGCGGTCGCTGCGGCAAAGGCGATGAGTGTTTCGATCGGCGGCATGTTCCCTTCCCCTGCTGCCAGCCCGTCAATCGAGCGGTTCGAGATACACCCTGATGCGCCCGCCACAGGACAGGCCCACCTTCCAGGCCGTCTCGTCGGCGACGCCGAATTCCAGCATGCGCGGGCTGCCCTCGTCGATGACCTCGAGCGCCTCGGTCACCACCGCGCCCTCGACGCAGCCGCCGGAGACGGAGCCGAGGAAATTGCCCTCCCCGTCGATGACGAGATGGCTGCCGACCGGCCGCGGCGCCGAGCCCCAGGTCTCGACCACCGTGGCGATGGCGACCTCGCGGCCCTCGTGCTTCCACTTCTCCGCCTGTTTCAGGATGTCTTCCTCGTTCGCGAACATCGGTTCGTCCCTTTCCGGCGGCCTCAGGCCGCCGCCAGCCAGCGCCGCGGATCCTCCGCCCGGCGCGCCGGCCCGGCGAGCGCCGCGCACAGCTCTTCCATGGCGGCAAGATTATGCAGCGTCCTGAAATCGTCCACATGCGGCAGCATGGCCCTGATGCCGCGCGCCCGCGCCTCGAACCCGTCGAAGCGCAGGAGCGGGTTGAGCCACACCAGCCGGCGGCAGGAGCGGTGCAGGCGGTCCATCTCGAAGGGGAGATCGTCGGCCACGTCACGTTCCAGCCCGTCGGTGAACAGGAGAACGACCGCGCCCTGCCCCAGCACGCGCCGCGACCAGTGCCGGTTGAAGGCCGCGAGCGAGGTGGCGATGCGCGTGCCGCCCTCCCAGTCGCGCACCAGCGCGCCGGCCCGCGCCAGCGCCTCGTCCGGGTCGCGCGCCTTGAGCTCGCGCGTGATGTTGGTGAGCCGCGTGCCGAAGACGAAGCTCGTCACCCGCCGGCGGCTCTCGGTGAGCGCATGCAGGAAATGCAGGAAGATGCGGCTGTACTCGGCCATCGAGCCCGAGATGTCGACCAGCGCCACCACCGGCGGGTGCTTCTCGGCCCGCTCGCGCACGGCGAGCTCGATGAGGCCGCCGCCGGCCCGCAAGGTGCGGCGCAGGCTCCGGCGCGCATCGATGCGGCTGCCATGCGGATCGGCGATATAGCGGCGCGTCTTCACCCGGTCGGCCGGCAGGCGCAGCCTGGCGATGAGTTGGCGGGCGCGGGCGATCTCGGCCGCGCTCATCTGGGCGAAGTCCTTGGCCCGCAGCACCTCGCGATCGGAGACGGTGAGACGGGCGGAGAACTCGACCTCCTCGCGCACCTCTTCGGGCGGGCGGACCGGCGGGGCCATGGCATCGGCGATACGCGCCGCGCCCGGCGGCGGCTTGTCCTCGGCCGGGCTTCCCGGCGCGATGGGGCTCATCATGGCGATGAGCTTCTCGACGAGGGCCCGCCGGCGCCAGAACAGGCGGAAGGCCTGGTCGAAGAGCGCGCTGTGCTCGTGCTTCTTCACGAAGACGGCATGCAGGATCCAGTAGAAGTCATCCCGCCCGCCGATGCCGGCGGCGGCGACGGCCTGCACGGCGTCCACGACGCTGCCCGACCCGACCGGCAGACCGGCGGCGCGCAGTGCCCGGGCGAAATAGGCAATGTTCTCGGTGAGCTTGCCGTCCATGGCGGCATCGATCCCCTGCATCCCGGTACCATATAGGCTCTCGTGCTGCGATGCACGAGCCGCCGCCGGCCGCCCGCCCCTCGACTCAAGGGAAGGTGATCGTCGCTTTCCTGGCGAAGCGCCGGCTACTCCGCCGCCCTCAGGTCGGCGTGCACGGCATCGAGCATCTCCTTGACCTTCGAGCCCTGCAGCTTCTGGATGTCGTCCTGGTATTTCAGCAGCACGCCGAGGGTGTCGGACACGATGGCCGGATCGAGCGCCACGGCGTCGAGCTCGACGAGCGCCGTCGCCCAGTCGAGCGTCTCGGCGACGCCCGGCACCTTGAACACCTCCTCGCGCCGGAGCGCCTGCACGAAGGCCACCACCTCCTTCGACAGGCGGGCCGGCGCCTGCGGCACCTTGGCCTTGAGGATGGCGAGCTCGCGCACCGCCGTCGGATAGTCGACCCAGTGGTAGAGGCAGCGCCGCTTCAGGGCGTCGTGGATCTCACGCGTGCGGTTGGAGGTGATGACGACGATGGGCGGGCGCTCCGCCCGGATGGTGCCGAGCTCCGGCACCGTGACCTGGGAATCCGCCAGCACCTCGAGGAGAAAGGCCTCGAAGGCCTCGTCCGCCCGGTCGAGCTCATCGATGAGGAGCACCGGCGGGCCCGCGGTGTCGCCCTCGAGCGCCTGCAGCAGCGGCCGGCGCAGCAGGTAGCGCTCGGAGAAGATGTCGTGCTCGAGCTGCTCGCGGTCGACGGTGCCCGCCGCCTCGGCGAGGCGGATCGCCATCATCTGCGCCGCATAGCTCCATTCGTAGACGGCGGAGGCGACGTCGAGCCCCTCGTAGCACTGCAGCCGCACCAGCCGGCGGCCGAGCGAGGCCGCGAGCACCTTGGCGATTTCGGTCTTGCCCACGCCCGCCTCACCCTCGAGGAAGAGCGGCCGCTCCATCTTCAGCGCCAGGAACAGCACCGTCGCCAGCGGCCTGTCGCTGACATAGCCGGCCGATTTGAGGAGCTTGACCGTCTCGTCGATGGAGGTGGGGAGCTGAAGGGGCTGGGTCATGCGGTCCTTCGTGAATGGGTGATCGGAGCGCAGGTTACGCACAGCCGCAGAGAGAAGAAAGCCGGAAGCCGCCCGTAATCGCCCACGCGGCTTCCCGCGGCCATGGCCGGACGTGGCCGGACATGGCCGGACATGGCGCACGGCCTCTCCGCCCGTCATGGCCAGCGCGTAGCGCACAACCTCCCCGCCCGTCATGGCCGGGCTTGTCCCGGCCATCCACGTCCTGCAACCGGGTGCCCGCGGCGCGGCGTGGATGCCCGCGACGAGCGCGGGCATGACGGCTGGGGAGCGGCGTGCCGGTGTCATGGCCGGGCGTGGCGCACGGCCTCTCCACCCGTCATGGCCCGGCGTAGCGCATACCCTCCCCGCTTGTCATGGCCGGCATGGCGCAGCCCCTCCCCGTCCGTCATCGCCGGGCGTAGCGCACAACCTCTCCACCGTCATGGCCGGGCTTGTCCCGGCCATCCACGTCCTGCAACCGGGTGCCCGGCGGCGCGGCGTGGATGCCCGCGATGAGCGCGGGCATGACGGCCGGGGAGCGGCGTGCCGATGTCATCGCCGGGCGTGGCGCACGGCCTCTCCGCCCGTCATGGCCCGGCATGGCGCAGCCCCTCCCCGTCCGTCATCGCCGGACATGGCGCATACCCTCCCCGCTTGTCATGGCCGGGCTTGTCCCGGCCATCCACGTCCTGCAACCGGGTGCCCGGCGGCACCGCGTGGATGCCCGCGACGAGCGCGGGCATGACGGCCGAGAAGGCCGGGCATGACAAGAGGAGGGCGCGTCCTTTCAGAAAGCGCGACAGCTCTGCCCCGCCGTTACCCCCGGCTCGTCGCCTTTGCCACCGCCCGGCGGGCCATGACGCCGATGAGGTGGGCGCGGTATTCCGCATCCGCATGAATGTCGCTGTTGAGCCCGTCGGCCGGCACCGACACGCCTTCGAGGGACTTCGGCGAGAAGCGCTTCTTCAGCGCCTCCTCCATCGCCGGCACGCGGAAGACGCCGTCGGCGCCCGCTCCCGTCACCGCGACGCGGATGTCGCTGCCGCGCTTGGCGACGAAGACGCCGACGAGCGCGTAGCGCGAGGCGGGGTTGGGGAACTTCTCATAGGCCGCCTTGCCGACGAGGGGGAACGAGATCTTCGTCACGATCTCCCCCTCCTCCAGCGCCGTCTCGAACAGTCCCGTGAAGAACTCCTCGGCCGGGATCTTGCGCTTGTTGGTGACGATGGTCGCGCCGAGCGCAAGGCACGCCGCCGGGTAATCCGCCGCCGGGTCGTTGTTGGCGATGGAGCCGCCGATGGTGCCGCGGTTGCGCACATGCGGGTCGCCGATGCCCTCGGCGAGCTCGCAGAGCGCCGGCAGCGCCTCCCGCACCACGGGCGAGGCGGCGACGGCCGCGTGCCGCGTCATGGCGCCGATGACGAGCGAGCGGCCCTTGAGCTCGATGCCCGACAGCTCCGCGACGGCGTTGAGGTCGATGATGGCCGAAGGCGCAGCGAGCCGCTGCTTCATGGTCGGCAGCAGCGTGTGGCCGCCGGCGAGCAGCTTGGCGTCCTCGTTCTTCGCCAGCATGTTGGCCGCCTGCCTCAGGCTCGTCGGCCGGTGGTAGTCGAAGGCGTACATGGGTTTCTCCCCGTTCCGAAATCCCCGCCGCCGGGCGGCGGGGCCTGTCCCGATCCTGAGGCCTATTCCGCCGCCATGCGCATCGGCGCCTTGCGGCAGGCGCGCCAGACGGCCTGCGGCGTCGCCGGCATGGCGATGTCCTCATGGCCGAGCGCATCCGTGATGGCATTGACGACGGCGGCCGGGGCGGCGATGGCGCCCGCCTCGCCGCAACCCTTGATGCCGAGCGGGTTCGACGGGCACGGCGTCGACGTCATGCCCACGTTGAACGACGGCAGGTCGTCAGCGCGCGGCATGCAGTAGTCCATGAAGCTCGCCGTCACGAGCTGGCCGTCCTTGTCGTAGCGCGCGCCCTCGAGCAGCGCCTGGCCGACGCCCTGGGCGATGCCGCCGTGCACCTGGCCCTCGACGATCATCGGGTTGATGACGACGCCGAAATCGTCCACCGCCGTCCAGCGCTCGATGCGCGTGATGCCCGTCTGCGGGTCGACCTCGACCTCGCAGATGTGCACGCCCGCCGGGAAGGTGAAGTTGGTCGGGTCGTAGAACGCCCCCTCCTTCAGCCCCGGCTCCAGCTCCTGGCCCGAGAACTTGTGGGCGATATAGGCCTGCAGCGCCACGTCGCCGAAGCCGAGCGCCTTGTCCGTGCCGGCGACGGAGAACTTGCCGTCCTTGAACTCGATGTCGCCTTCCGCGGCCTCGAGCACGTGGGCGGCCACCTTCTTGCCCTTGGCGACGACCTTGTCGAGCGCCTTGACGATAGCCGACATGCCCACCGCGCCGGAGCGCGAGCCATAGGTGCCCATGCCGAACTGCACCTTGTCGGTATCGCCGTGCACCACCGTCACCTGGTCGATGGAGATGCCGAGCCTGTCCGATACCAGCTGGGCGAAGGTCGTCTCGTGGCCCTGGCCGTGGCTGTGCGAGCCGGTCAGCACCTCGACGGAGCCGGTCGGGTTGACGCGCACCTCGGCCGATTCCCACAGCCCGACGCCCGCGCCGAGCGAGCCCACCGCCTGCGAGGGGGCGATGCCGCAGGCCTCGATGTAGGACGAGAAGCCGATGCCGCGCAGCTTGCCGCGCCGCGCGCTCTCGCGCTTGCGCCTGCCGAAGTTCTTGTAGTCGGCGAGCTCCAGCGCCTTCTGCAGCGAGGCGTGATAATCGCCGACGTCATAGTTCATGATGACCGGCGTCTGGTGCGGGAACTTCTTGATGTAGTTGCGCTTGCGGAACTGCGCCGGGTCTATGCCGAGCTCCCGCGCCGCCACCTCCATGAGGCGCTCGATGACGAAGGTCGCCTCCGGCCGGCCGGCACCGCGATAGGCATCGACCGGCGCGGTGTTGGTGTAGACGCCGTCGACCTCGCAATAGATCGCCGGGATGTCGTACTGCCCGGACAGGAGCGGGGCATAGAGATAGGTCGGCACCGAGGAGGCGAAGGTGGAGAGGTAGGCACCGAGATTGGCGGTGGTCTTCACCCGAAGGCCGAGGATCCTGCCCTTGTCGTCCGTGGCGAGCTCGGCATGGGAGACGTGGTCGCGTCCATGCGCGTCGGCGAGGAAGGCCTCGGTGCGCTCGGCCGTCCACTTCACCGGCCGCCCGACCTTCTTCGCCGCCCAGACGCAGACCGTCTCCTCGGCATAGATGAAGATCTTGGAGCCGAAGCCGCCGCCGACATCCGGCGCGATGACGCGCAGCTTGTGCTCGGGCGCGATGCCGACGAAGGCCGAGAGCACGAGCCGCGCCACATGCGGGTTCTGGCTCGTGGTGTAGAGCGTATAGCCGTCCGTGCCCGGATCGTAGTCGCCGATCGCCGCCCGCGGCTCGAGCGCGTTGGGGACGAGCCGGTTGTTGACGAGGTCGATCGTCGTGACGTGCCTGGCCCCCTTGAAGGCCGCATCGGTGGCGGCCTTGTCGCCGAGATGCCAGGCGAAGACCGTGTTGTCCGGCGCCACCTCGTGCACCGGCTCGGCGCCGTTCATCGCCTTCTGCGCCACGGCGGGATCGACGACGGCGGGGAGCACCTCGTAGTCGACCTCGACGGCCTCGGCCGCATCCTTGGCCTCGGCGAGGCTTTCGGCGATCACGACGGCCACATGGTCGCCGACATAGCGCACCTTGCCCTGCGCCAGCGCCGGATGCGGCCCCGCCTTCATCGGCGTGCCGTCCTTGGAATGGATCATCCAGCCGCAGATCAGCCCGCCGACGTTGTCCTTGGCGAGATCCTCGCCCGTCAGCACGGCGACGACGCCCGGCATCGCCGCCGCCTTCGCGGTGTCGATCGAGCGGATCTTCGCGTGGGCGTGGGGAGAGCGCAGGAAATAGGCGTAGGTCTGGCCCGGGCGCGACAGGTCGTCGGTATATTGGCCGCGGCCGGTGATGAAACGCTGGTCTTCCTTGCGGCGCACGGCAGCGCCAATATGCGTCACGGACATCGTTTCCTCCCAGAAACTGCAGCGCGCGGCACAGGCTCTCGGACGGCCGGCTCGACGCGCGATCCGTTGGTCCGGCCGCGGACGGAGCCTCGCTCCGCCGGGCCGTTGGGCACGCTATTCGGCGGCCTGCTGCAGCGATGTCGTTCCCATCGCCGCCGCGCCGGCGGCGACGGCCTTGACGATGTTGTGATAGCCGGTGCAGCGGCAGATGTTGCCCTCGAGCTCCTCGCGGATGGTGTGCTCGGCAAGGTCGTGCCCGCACCTGTTCACGATGTCGATGGCGGCCATGATCATGCCCGGCGTGCAGAAGCCGCACTGCAGGCCGTGGTTGTCGCGGAAGGCCTCCTGCATGGGGTGCAGCTTGCCGCCGGCGGCGAGGCCCTCGATCGTCGTGACCGACGCGCCCTCGCAGCTGACCGCGAGCGTGGTGCAGCTCTTGACCGCGACGCCGTCGAGATGGACGACGCAGGCGCCGCACTGGCTGGTGTCGCAGCCCACATGCGTGCCGGTGAGCTTCAGGTTTTCGCGCAGGAACTGTACGAGCAGCGTGCGCGGCTCGACGTCCGCGCTCACGGTCTTGCCGTTCACCGTCATCGTCACGGTGGTCATTCGGAACCCTCCCCTTAGGCGCGCACGGGCGTGCGGCTCGTTGCGATGGTCGCTTACGGCGACATCGGACACGGGATACCAGGATCGAGACCCCTACCCTGGAACTGGTCGAAATCCAGTCTGAACCGGCCGGAATCGGGGGTCAAGCGCTGAATGAGAACCGGCGGATCGTCGTTTTTCGCGCTTTGCGCCGCAAAATTTTCGCGATAGCGGCGTCTGGTGCGAAGTACGTCGGCGGACGCGGCGGTGCCGCGTCGCGCCCTTCGGTACCCGCGCAGGGAGCGACCCAAGCGTCAGCCCTTGCGCTGCCGCGTGACGTGATATCGCGTCACCCTCGCCTTCCTGTAGATGCCGCTCTTCCTGTCGATGACCTTGTAGATCTCCACGGTCTTCTTGGCGACACCGTACCAGCGCGGGCTGGACAGGATGATCGACCCCTCGAGCGCATCGGTCGGCCCGACGGCCTTGAGCGGGTGGAAGGCCGACCGGGCGGCCTGCGGCGTGTTGAAATCCCTGTACTTGATCAGCGTGCGCCTGGCTGCGTCATGGAGCATCCGCGCCCAGGCCTCCTCCGTGTCGATGAGGGCGCCCGAGAAGCCGAACTCGCTGAACTGCCCCGCGGTCACGTCGACCGCGTATTCGACGCCGTCCTTCTTCGCGAGGACAAGGAAGTGGTTCTTGGGGGCGTCGATATTCGCGTTGCTCCACAGATACATGCCGCGGACGCGCGTTTCGTAGCCTGCACCCTTCAGCGCGGCGATGACGGGTTCGAGCGCCGCTTCGCAGCCCTCCTTCGGGCAGGACAGGAATTTCTGGATCTGCCGGTCGCCCTTCACCAGAGCCCCGATCTCCTTCAGGTCCTTCGTGACGGACGGCGAGCGCAGTTCCTGCGCCCCGGCACGGAAGGTCCTGACGACTTCGCTCGAGGCGTGCTTCAACCGGCCCGACCGGACCGACCCCAAGCCGGTCGACAGGCCCGACGCCTTCCCGCTGCGGCCGCCCGGTCCCGCCCGCCTGCCAAGAGCATCCCCGACGGCGTCGGCGGCCCCTTTCAGCGCCGACTTGCCCTTGCCGAAGGCCTTTCGCACGCCCTTGGTGAGGGTTTGCGCTCCCCCCTTGATGACGCGCCCTCCGGCGAGGACCAGGGTCTCGAGCCCGGCGGACTTCAGCGCCTCCTTGATCTCGCCGTCGCTCAGCTCCCGGCCCGCTTCGTAGTAGGGCAGGATGGCGCTGCGTGCCAGATGAATGGCGGCTTCGAGATCGGTCTCGCCGAACGCCTCGTCCTTCAGGGGCAGGATGGCATGTGAGACGATGTCGAGGGCGCTTTCCTGCACGGCACTGTTGGCATCGAGCCCCTCCTTGTGAGGGCGTGCGGAATACGAAGCGGCCGGCAGCATCGTGTTCTGCACACCTGCCTCGAAGAACAGATCGGCATGTTGAGCGAGCCAGGCGTTACGGCCGGCCTCATCCGCGGGAACCGGGGCGACGAGGCCGCACAGCTTGTTCGACAGCGCGAAATAACGCGGCTCGCCGCCTTGGGTGATCTTCAGAAGATAGCCCTGCTGGCCCTGGGGATAGAGCATCTCGAAATGCCCGCCCTTGCTGGCCATCACCCGGCCGTGCACGGTGAGGATGGACGCGTCGTCGCCTGCTGCGATGCCCATCTGCGACAGCTTGTCGGACACCGCCTCGGAGAAGGAGGCCGCGACCTCGCCGACGTACTCGGAAAACCGCTGATCGAAGAGCTTGTTCAGATCCGGAAGCTTCTTGATCTCGTCGGGCACGTCCCGATGGAAGAACGGAAACACCGATATCTGGTCGTCGAGGTAGACATCGATCCGGCTCATCTTGGCGGGGATGCTCGCGCCGCCGACGCCGAGCGGCATATGGTCGGTGACGCTCACCTCCTCGTGCGGGTCGTGCCCCTCCCGCCGGATCACCTCCTCGCCGACGCCGCGTCGGCTGGGCGGAGCCTGTATGGCGTCGTGGATCTGCTTGCTGTGGCCGTCCTTGCATTTCACCGAGGCCGTCGCGGCCGTGCGCGCCGGCCCGGCAGCCCTCGGATGGCGGGATGCCGGGCTCGGCCGCAGACCGGGAACGACGGGGTGCGGCGGCCCGCCGCCGGCAGGGGCAGGACCGGATGGAGGCACGCCCGCAGGTCGTGCCGGCGCCGGCGAAAGGGCGGTGGCGTTCCTGGCCGCCTGTGTCGCCCCGCTGCCGCGGCCATCCCGCTGCGGCTGCAGGTTCGGCCGGGGACCGCCATGGGGCATCCGCTCGCCCCGCGTGCGGAGAACCTGCTCCGCATTGGCCCCGTACTCGACGGCCAGCAGGATCGCGGCGACAAGAGCCAGGCCCGGCGCGCCGGGCGAACCGGGCAGCGGCAGCTTGCCGTGCCGCTGGGGTCGCCCGTGCTCGGCCACCCATTGCGCGCTCGTCCCGACGGCGCGCCGCTGCTGGTCGAAATCCTCCGCCCGTGTCTTGCCGGCGACGGGCGGGCGAAACGATGAGACTCGGCCCATCTGAAAACCCTCGAATGAATGAATGACTTAAAAATAATCCGCCCTTGTCCGGCATCCGGTTTCGCGGTGCCAGCAGGCAGACGGTCAATTCACAGTTCCGATGGGTTTGCCGGTCCCGATGCGCCCGGATGGCGACGGCCCGGGAGCGGGATCACGTCGCGGTGCCACAGAAATCGTGAGATGTCGCTGGATGCGGCGGGTGGAGCTCGCCTCCCGCCGCGCGTCGCTCGCCGGCCCGTCAGGCCGCCTCCTCCGCTCCCACCACCTTGGCGAAATTGGCGAAGAACTCGTCGGCGTATTTCTTGGCGACGCCGTTGATCAGCCGGCCGCCGAGCTGGGCGAGCTTGCCGCCGATCTGCGCCTCGACGTCATAGGTCAGCTTCGTGCCCTCCGGCACGTCGGCGAGCTGCACCTTGGCCCCGCCCTTGGCGAAGCCGGCGACGCCCCCCTCGCCTTCGCCGGTGATGGTATAGCCGTTCGGCGCGTCGATGTCCGAGAGCACGACCTTGCCCTTGAAGGTCGCCTTCACCGGCCCGACCTTTACCTTCGCCACCGCGCGGAAGCCGTTGTCCTCCGTCCGCTCCAGTTCCTCGCAGCCCGGGATGCAGGCCTTGAGCACCTCCGGATCGTTGAGCTTGTCCCAGACCGTGGCCCGGTCCGCCGGCAGGATGTTCTCGCCCGTCATCGTCATGGCCATGGGTTGCCTCCCTCGTCGTCATCGCCGCCTGGTGCGAGCGGGCCGGTTCGATGCCCTCCAATCTACGCAAGAACGCACGCGCGGCCAGCCCCTCAGAAGCATGACGGGCCGCCGTTGTCCCCTCTGCCCCCTTGCGCCGGTGGCGCAACCTGCGCGAGATGCAGGGGATCCAAGGAGGAGGAGCGGGATACATGACGATCATCGACATCGCCGGCGAGCCGTTCAACGTGCGCATGGACGGACCGGAAAACGCCCCGGTTCTCATGCTGTCCAACTCGCTGTCGTCCAACATGTCGATGTGGGACGCGCAGGTCCGCGCCTGGCAATCGCACTTCCGCATCCTGCGCTATGATTCGCGCGGGCACGGCGCCTCGGTCGCGCCGGACAGGCCCTATTCCATCGAAGAGCTCGGCCGCGATGCCCTGGCGATTCTCGACCATTTCGGCATCGCCAAAGCCCATTGGTGCGGCGTCTCGAAGGGCGGCATGGTCGGCATGTGGCTCATGACCCACGCGCCGGAGCGGCTCGGGCGGGTCGTCCTCGCCAATACGGCCGCGCACATGGGGCCGCCCGACCTTTGGAACGGCCGCATCCGCACCGCGCGGCACGGCGGCATGGCCGCCCTCGCGGATGCGACCGTCGAGCGCTGGTTCACGGCCGGCTTCCGCGGGCGAGCCCCGGAAACGACCGCCGCCATGTGCGAGATGATCCTGACGACGCCCGCCCACGGCTATGCCGGGTGCTGCGCCGCCATCCGCGACATGGACCAGCGCTGGACGATCCGCGCGGCGGAAAACCCCGTGCTGGTCGTCGTCGGCGCGCATGATCCGGCCACGCCGCCCGCCGCCGGCCGCCAGATCCACGAGGCCATCGCCGGCTCGTCGCTGGTGGCCCTCGATGCGGCGCATATCTCCAATGTCGAGGCGGAGGCCGAGTTCAGCAGGCTGGCGGGCGACTTCCTGCGCAGCTGAGGCCGTCACAGGGCGTGGTAGCGACGCCCCTTGTAGACGAGGCTGTCCCCCTCGGCGCCGATGGCGAGCGCCCGCACCTCGCCGATGAGGATGCGATGGGTCGCGGCATCGATCGTCTCGGTCAGGCGGCAATCCATGGCCGCCCTCGCGGTGACGAGGGCCGGCGCGCCCGTTTCCAGCCTCGTCCAGCCGCCGGACCGGAAGCGCTCGGCGCCGAACAGGCCGGTGCGGCCGGCGAAGACATCGGCGAGCGGCCCCTCGCCGCCGGCCAGCGTATTGACGCAGAAGACCCCGTTGGCCTCCAGAACCGGCAGGACCTGGCTGGCCCGGTTGAGGCACACGAGCACCGTCGGCGGCGCATCGGACACCGGCGCCACGGATGTTGCCGTGAAGCCCATGCGCCCGGCGGGACCGGCCGTCGTGACGACATGCACGGCGCCGGGCACGCGGCTCATGGCCTCGCGAAACGCCTGCTCGGTCGGCGTCGCGGCATGGTCGTCATGCGTATCGCCGAATGCGTCGTCGATGAAAACCCGGTGCATCAAGGCCTCCTGCGGCCTTTTCATATGGCCCGGCGTGATCTGCGAAGCAACCGGAAGCAGGGGCGGAGACCGGGACAGGCCACGCTAGAGGCGGCTGACGGCCTCCTTGATGCTCTCGCGCACGTGGGCGATGAGAGCCTCCGCAGCCGCATCGGCGGCGGCGACCTCGGCCGCGCAGACGGCACGCAGCAGGTCCTCGTGCCGCTGCGCCGCGGGCACGAGGTCGGACGCGCGCCGGAAGAACAGCCATGCCCGCCGCGCCATCGCCTGCAGCGGCATCAGCGCCCGAGCGGCATAGGGATTTCCCGACAGCTCCGCGAGCATCCTGTCGATCGCCTTGTCGGCCTCGACGAAACCGACGATGTCGCCCGTCCCGGCCGCCTCCGCCATCGCGGCCGCCAACTGCGCCGCCACGGCCGGTCCGCCGGCGGCGCCGGCCGCCCCGGCCTGCGCGCCGGCCAGCCGCTCCGTCACCGCCCACGCGCCCCCGGCGACGCGGCGGGCGGCACTCACGGCCACCAGCCGCTCGATGCCGACACAGACATCGAGCGCCACGAGCACGTCGAGCGGATTGATCTCGGATACGGCAATGCCCTTGCGGGGAAAGACACGCACGAGCCCGTCGTAATGCAGCCGCTGCAGCGCCTCTCGCACCGGCGTGCGGCCGAAGCCGACGCGCTGCGACAGGTCGTTCTCGGTCAGGCGGGAGCCTGGAGGCAGATCGAGCCGCACGACCATGTCCTCGATGGCACGATAGGCCTGCTCGGCAAGCGACTGGGCCTCGGCACCGCAGGATGCACCTATATCATTGTCCACAGAACTCATCGTCAGAAACCTACGTTGGCGCTGCCCCCTCGCAGGGAGAAGAAGCAGGCAACACCACCGCCACAATAGATTTCTTGCGTACAATATATTTATTAACCGGGAAGCAATAAATATTTTATACTATATCAATAATATACAACGCCGGCCAGCCTCATCGAATCATCATTGGAGTTCGCAGGCACCGGCACCGGGACGATCCGCCCGGGCGTTGGGCGGCCGGCATCGAAGCCACGCCGACTGCGGCGGAGCGAAGCCCGTGGCGCGCAATTTTTGGTCGCATGCCCGGGCGCCGACGGTGCATCCGTTGCTTTTTTGCCGGTCGCCCCGGCCTCGGCAATTGTCTTGACCGATCCCCGTTGCTAAGCACAGTGTTGTTCCGGTGGACTCTTTCCGCGCCGTGTTTTCGCCGACACGCTGCGGACGACAAAAACAATAAGGGCCCGCCCATCAGGGGAACGGTAGATTATGGAAGTTTTCGTACAGCAGCTCATCAACGGGCTGACGCTGGGGTCGATCTATGGCCTCATTGCCATCGGCTACACGATGGTTTTCGGCATCATCGGCATGATCAATTTCGCCCACGGCGACGTCTTCATGCTCAGCGCGTTCATCGCGCTCATGCTCTTCCTCTTCGTCACGGCCTGGCTCGGCATCGGCTCGATCATGATTGCGCTGATCATCGTCATGATCGGTGCCATGCTGCTGACGTCCCTGTGGGGCTGGACGCTGGAGCGCATGGCCTACAGGCCGCTGCGCGGCTCCTTCCGCCTCGCGCCGCTGATCTCGGCCATCGGCGTGTCGATCTTCCTGTCCAACTTCGTCCAGGTCTCGCAGGGCGCGCGCAACAAGCCGATCCCGCCCATGGTGCGTGACGTGATCGTGCTCTTCGAGCGTGACGGCTATGCCGTGGCGCTGTCCTACAAGCAGATCATCATCATGGTCACGACCGCGATCCTCCTCGCCGTCTTCTGGTACGTGGTGCAGAAGACGTCGCTCGGGCGCGCCCAGCGCGCCTGCGAGCAGGACCGGCGCATGGCCGCCCTCATCGGCATCAACGTCGACCGGACGATCTCGCTCACTTTCGTGATGGGCGCCGCGCTCGCGGCCGTCGCCGGCACCATGTACCTCCTCTATTATGGCGTCGTGAGCTTCGCCGACGGCTTCGTGCCGGGGGTGAAGGCCTTCACCGCGGCCGTCCTCGGCGGCATCGGCTCGCTGCCGGGCGCCGTGCTCGGCGGCCTCATCATCGGCCTGGTGGAGACCCTGTGGTCGGCCTATTTCTCCATCGAATACAAGGATGTCGCGGCCTTCTCGCTGCTCGCCATCGTCCTCGTCTTCATGCCGTCCGGCATTCTCGGACGGCCTGAGGTCGAGAAGGTCTGAGGGAGGCGCGGACCATGGCCCTGAACACACCGCACGCCCCCGCCATCGCCACCGCCGAAGCCACCTCCTCCGCAACGGGCGCGCAGATTGCCGCCGCGCTGCGCGAGGCCGGCATCGCCGCGCTGCTGACGCTCGGGCTGTCCATCCCGATCCTCGCCTTCAAGACCGAGCAGAACCAGGCGAACGCGCTCTACCTGCAGCCCCGCTGGGGCGTCGTGGCGGTCGCCTGCGCGCTGATCTTCGCGCTGCGCTTCGTGCTCTGCCTGCGCGCCGCGCGCCGCGCTGCCGCCCCGCCGCGGCTCAAGGCGCCGGCGAGCCCCGCCCTGCAGAAGCTGTTCGGCATCGCCGTGCCGCTCTTCCTCGGCGTCGCCGTCGCCTATCCGGTGCTCGCCACCCTCGCCTCGGGCGGGCTCGGCGGCGCGCGCTACTGGGTCGACCTCGGCATCCTCATCCTCACCTATGTGATGCTCGGCTGGGGCCTCAACATCGTCGTCGGCCTCGCCGGGCTGCTCGATCTCGGCTACGTCGCCTTCTATGCGGTCGGCGCCTATTCCTATGCGCTGCTGTCGACGACGTTCGGCTGGTCCTTCTGGCTGTGCCTGCCGCTTGCCGGCATCCTCGCCGCCTTCTGGGGCATCATCCTCGGCTTTCCGGTGCTGCGCCTGCGCGGCGACTATCTCGCCATCGTCACCCTCGCCTTCGGCGAGATCATCCGCCTCGTGCTCATCAACTGGGTGGACCTGACCAACGGCGGGGCGGGCATCTCCTCCATCCCGCGCGTCACCTTCTTCGGCGTGCCGTTCGATTCGAGCGAGGGCGGCTTCGCCTCGCTGTTCGGCATCCCCTTCAGCCCCATGCACCGGATGATCTTCCTCTACTATCTCATCCTGATGCTGGCGCTGATCACCAACCTCGTCACCATCCGCCTGCGCCGCCTGCCCGTGGGCCGGGCCTGGGAGGCGCTGCGCGAGGACGAGATCGCCTGCCGCTCGCTCGGCATCAACACCCGCAACACCAAGCTCACGGCCTTCGCCATCGGCGCCATGTTCGGCGGCTTCGCGGGGTCGTTCTTCGCCGTGCGCCAGGGCTTCGTGTCGCCCGAGAGCTTCAACTTCCTCGAATCGGCGATCATCCTGTCGATCGTCGTCCTCGGCGGCATGGGCTCGCAGGTGGGCGTCGCCATCGCGGCCGTGCTCATGGTCGGCGCGCCCGAGCTCCTGCGCAATCTCGACTTCCTCAAGCAGGTCTTCGGCGCGGGCTTCGATCCCAACGAATATCGCCTGCTCATCTTCGGCCTCGCGATGGTGGCGATGATGGTCTGGCGTCCGCGCGGGCTCGTCGGTCACCGCGAGCCGTCGATCGTACTCACCGAGCGCAAGGCCATCTCGGGCTCGCTCGTCAAGGAGGGGCACGGCTGATGCGCTGGCAAGACGATCCCGTACTCGAGGTCGAGCATCTGAAGATGCGCTTCGGCGGCCTCGTCGCCGTCAACGATCTCTCCTTCAGCGTCGGCCGCGGCGACATCACCGCCCTCATCGGCCCCAACGGCGCCGGCAAGACGACGGTGTTCAACTGCATCACCGGCTTCTACCGGCCGAGCGAGGGCATGCTGTCGCTGCGCCATGGCGACGGCTCCACCCTCCTGCTCGAGCGGTTGCCGGGCCATTCCATCTCCTGGAAGGCCAAGGTCGCCCGCACCTTCCAGAACATCCGCCTGTTCACCGGCATGACGGTGCTGGAGAACCTCCTCGTCGCCCGCCACAATCCGCTGATGCTCGCCTCCGGCTTCACCGTCTTCGGCCTCCTCGGCCTGCCCGGCTTCCGGGATGCGGAGCGCCAGGCGGTCGAGCAGGCGAAGTTCTGGCTGGAGAAGATCAACCTCATCGACCGGGCCGACGATCCCGCCGGCGACCTGCCCTACGGCGCCCAGCGCCGCCTGGAGATCGCCCGCGCCATGTGCACGGACCCGATCCTCCTGTGCCTCGACGAGCCGGCCGCCGGCCTCAACCCGCGCGAGAGCCACGAGCTCAACGAATTGCTCCTGTCCATCCGGCAGGATCACGGCACCTCCATCCTGCTCATCGAGCACGACATGTCGGTGGTGATGGGCATCTCCGACCATGTCGTGGTGCTCGACTACGGCACCAAGATCGCGGACGGGACGCCCGAGGAGGTGCGCAACGACCAGAGCGTCATCGCCGCCTATCTCGGCGTCGAGGACGAAGAAGTGGAGCACGTGGAAGCGGAGGTCGGCCTATGAGCGACGCAGCAATGATGCCCGCGCCGGCTCAGGCCGCGGCCGGGCGGGCGCCCCTTCTCTCGGTGCGCGGGGTCAAGACCTATTACGGCAACATCATCGCCCTCAAGGGCGTCGACCTTGACGTGCACGAGGGCGAGATCGTGACGATGATCGGCGCCAACGGTGCCGGCAAGTCCACGCTGATGATGACGATCTTCGGCAACCCGCGCTGCCGCGAAGGCTCGATCACCTACGGCGGGCGGGACATCACCCAGATGCCGACGCACGAGATCGCCCATCTCGGCATCGCGCAATCCCCCGAAGGCCGGCGCATCTTCCCGCGCATGACGGTGTTCGAGAACCTGCAGATGGGTGCGTCCATCAAGGATTTCGCCCATTTCGACGAGGATCTCGAGCGGGTCTGCACCATGTTCCCGCGCCTCAAGGAGCGGCTCAACCAGCGCGGCGGCACCCTCTCCGGCGGCGAGCAGCAGATGCTGGCCATCGCCCGCGCGCTGATGAGCCGGCCGCGGCTCCTGCTGCTCGACGAGCCCTCGCTCGGCCTTGCCCCGCTCGTCGTCAAGCAGATCTTCAACGTCATCCGCGAGCTCAACGAGCGCGACGGCATGACCGTCTTCCTCGTCGAGCAGAACGCCTATCACGCGCTCAAGCTCGCCCACCGCGGCTACGTGATGGTGACGGGATCGATCACCCTGCAGGGTACCGGCAAGGAATTGCTCGAGAACCCGCAGGTCCGCGCCGCCTATCTCGAAGGCGGGGCCCACTGAGGAACACACGATGCAGGGCATCCTCTACGAAGAAAGCTCGTTCCTCCTCTTCCTCCTCGTCACCTGCATCATGGGTGGCTGGGCCGCCTGGATGACGGGGCGGGCGGTGGCGCTCATCTGGGCGCCGGTGTGGCAGGCGGTGTTCTATCTGCTCGTGCTCGCCGGGGGGGTACGCTTCATCCACTTCGCCCTCTTTCACGGCACGCTGCTGTCGCTCCACTATTACATCGTGGACGCGATCGTGCTCCTCGTCATCGGCCTCACCGGCTTCCGCTACACGCGCACGCGGCAGATGACGACGCAGTATCGCTGGCTCTACGAGCGGACGGGTCCCCTGACCTGGCGCGAGAAGGGCAGCGGCTGAGACACCACCGTTTGCGAGTGACTCTCGCCGCAAATGGCGCAAGATTGCGCCCAAGGCGAGAGGCTCGCCGACCGGAGCCCCGGAGCGGGGCCCAACAAAAACCAGGGGAGTACCAGATGAAGAAAGTGCTGTTGACCGGGATTGCGCTCGGTCTTGGCCTCGCCTTCACCAGCGCTGCCAACGCCCAGGTGAAGATCGCGGTCGGCGCCCCCATCACGGGACCGAACGCAAGCTTCGGCACCCAGATGAAGAACGGCGCCGAGCAGGCGGCGGAGGACATCAACGCCGCCGGCGGCATCCTCGGCCAGAAGATCGTGGTCAGCGTGGGCGACGACGTCTCCGATCCCAAGCAGGGCGTATCCGTCGCCAACAAGCTCGCCAGCGACGGCGTGCAGTACGTGGTCGGTCACTTCAACTCGGGCGTGTCGATCCCGGCCTCGGAGGTCTACGAGGAATCCGGCATCCTGCAGCTGACGCCGGCCTCCACCAATCCGCAGTTCACCGAGCGCGGGCTGTGGAACACCATCCGCATCTGCGGCCGCGACGACCAGCAGGGCCAGGTGGCGGGCGACTACCTGTCCAAGAATTTCGCGGACAAGAAGGTCGCCATCATCCACGACAAGACGCCGTACGGCAAAGGCCTCGCCGACGAGACCATGAAGTCGATGAACGCCAAGGGCCTCAAGGAAGTCCTCTACGAGGGCGTCAACCCGGGCGAGAAGGACTATTCGGCCCTCGTCTCCAAGCTCAAGGCCGCGAATGTCGACGTCGTCTATTTCGGCGGCCTGCACACGGAGGCCGGCCTCATCATCCGCCAGATGCGCGACCAGGGCCTGCAGGCGCCGCTGATGTCGGGTGACGGCATCGTCTCGAGCGAGTTCGTCTCCATCGCCGGCCCCGGCGCCGAGGGCACGCTCATGACCTTCGCGCCCGATCCGCGCAAGAACCCGGCGGCCAAGGAGGTCGTCGAGCGCTTCCTGAAGAAGAACTACGATCCCGAGGCCTACACGCTCTACAGCTATGCGGCGGTCGAGATCGTCAAGCAGGCGGCGGAAGAGGCGAAGTCCCTCGAGCCCAAGAAGGTGGCCGAGGTGATCCACTCCGGCAAGGTCTTCAAGACGGTGCTGGGCGACCTCTCCTTCGACAAGAAGGGTGACATCACCCGTCCGGACTACGTCATGTACGTCTGGAAGAAGGGCTCCGACGGCAAGATCGACTACGCCGGCAACGAGATCAACTGATCTCGCAGCACTGGAAGACAACGGGCCCGCCTCCCCCGAGGCGGGCCCTTCCTTTTGGCGTCAGCTGCGCTCGATGCGGCAGGCGAAGCAGCCGCGGGCCGCAAAATGCGCGTCGACGTGGGCGATATCCGGCCGGGCCAGGAAGCGGTAGATGTGGCTCTCGATCTCGACGCCCGGCACGACCCCGGCATCGACGATCATGCCCGCGGCGTCATAGGCGCGCAGCGAGATCAGCCGCGCCGGCAGGATCGGCGGCACCGCGTCCACGGCATCGTAAGCCTCCTCGGCCGCGCGGCGCACGAAGATGGGCCCCGACGCGCGGTAGGGCGACGTCTCCTCGGTGTGGTGGGCGAAGGCGAGCAGCAGCACCTCCTCGCCCGGCTGCGCGTCCTGCAGGCTAACGCGGCACGGGCTGGTGCCGGATGCCGTGACGCGCCGCCGGACGATGCCGCGGCGCGCGAGCGAGGCTTCATCCAGCCGGAACAAATCGTCGAAGAGACGCGGATCGAGGCCGCGGATGCGGTACGCCATCGGGGTGCTCCCTGTTGAGGAGCATCCATCCTCATCGCCGGATCGCGTCTGGCGACCCGTTTTGCCCACCCGTTTCCTGCGGGGCCGCCGTTGCTCAGCCGAGCGCCCCGAGCGCCGGGAAGGTCTCGAGCAGCCAGAAGGACATGTCCGTCAGCGCGCCGGTGAGGAAGGCGATACCCGTCAGCACGAGGAGACCGCCCATCACCTTCTCGACGAGGTGGAACTTCGAGCGCATGCCGCGCAGGAGCGCGACGAACGGCTTCATGGCGAGCGCCGCGAGGAGGAAGGGGATGCCGAGGCCCGCCGAATAGGCGGCGAGCAGAAAGGCGCCGCGCCCGACGCTCTCCTCCGTGCCGGCGACGGCGAGGATCGCGGCGAGGATGGGGCCGATGCAAGGCGTCCAGCCGAAGGCGAAGGCGAGACCCATGACATAGGCGCCGCCGATGCCGGCCGGCTTGGCGACGTCGAGCCGCGCCTCCCGGTAGAGGAAGGACAGGCGGAAGACGCCGAGGAAGTGCAGCCCCATGACGATGATGGCGATGCCGGCTACGGTGCCGAGCACGTCGACATAGCGGCGCAGCAGCTGGCCGAAGACCGAGGCCGTCGCACCCAGCATGACGAAGACCGTCGCGAAGCCGAGCACGAAGAAGAAGGCGGCGAACAGCGCCTTGCGGCTGACGCGCGGCTCGCGCCGCTCCGTCAGCTGGTCGAGCGTCGTGCCCGCGAGATAGCACAGGTAAGGCGGCACCAGCGGCAGCACGCAGGGGCTGAGGAAGCTGACGAGCCCGGCAAGAACCGCGGCGGAAGTGGAGACGTCGGTCATGGGGCTGCTCTTAGCCGCAGCGCCGGCCCGGCGAAAGGCGGTGAAATGCCGCCTCGCCCCCTTGTGAAGCGCCGCCCTTCACGGCAACCATCGCACCATGACCACAATGCTCAACCTCATCACCGACGTTTCGGGCATCCGCATCGGCAATGCCCACGATGCAACCGCCGCAACCGGCCTCACGGTCGCCGTCTTCGACAAGCCGGCGACGGCGAGCCTCGCCGTCATGGGCGGTGCGCCGGGCACGCGCGAGAGCGCGCTGCTCGAACCGGAGACGACGGTGGCGGCGGTGGACGCCATCGTCCTGTCCGGCGGCTCGGCCTACGGGCTCGATGCGGCCGGCGGCGTCATGCAGGCGCTTGCGGCACAGGGCCGCGGCTTTGCCATCCGCGACGTGCGCGTGCCCATCGTGCCGCAGGCGATTCTCTTCGATCTCCTCAATGGCGGCGACAAGCCCTGGGCACGCGGCGAGGGCGAGCCGCCCCATCGCGCCCTCGCCATGGCGGCTGTCGCGGCGGCGAGGAAAGATTTTCCGCTCGGCTCGGTGGGTGCCGGCTATGGCGCGACGACGGTCAACCTGAAAGGCGGGCTGGGCTCGGCGAGCGCCGTCACCCGCACCGGCCACACCGTCGGCGCCCTCGTCGCCGTCAATGCCGTCGGCTCGGCGACTGTCGGTGACGGGCCGCATTTCTGGGCCGCGCCCTACGAGGAAGGCGGCGAATTCGGCAACTGCGGCCTGCCGGTGGATTTCGACCGCCAGGCCCTCGTGCCGCGCTACAAGGGCGGCCCGGGCCAGAACACGACGATCGCCCTCGTCGCCACCGACGCCGTCCTCGATAAGGCCATGGCCAAGCGCCTCGCCATGGTCGCCCACGACGGCATGGGCCGCGCGCTGCGCCCGGCCCATGCGCCGCTCGACGGGGACCTCGTCTTCGCTGCGGCGACCGGCCTCAAGCCGCTGCCGGAAGACGACATCTATGCCTTCGCCGATCTCGGTGCCGTCGCGGCCGATTGCCTTGCCCGCGCCATCGCCCGCGGCGTCTACGAGGCGACGGCGCTCCCCCTGCCCGGCGCCCTGCCAGCCTGGCGCGACCTCTATCGGCCGAAGCGCCCGACGGCATAGGGCGCAGGATCGGTCAGCGTAGCCTCCCCGGCCATCATCTGCGCCAGGAGATGGCCGGTGACGGGGCCGAGCGTGAAGCCGTGGTGATTGTGGCCGAAGGCGAACCACAGCCCCTTGTGGCGCGGCGCCTCGCCGATGACGGGCCGCATGTCCGGCAGGCAGGGCCGTGCGCCGATCCACGGCTCCGGATCCACCCGCTCACCGAGGGGGAAGACGCGACGCGCCTCGGGCTCCACCTGGGCTAGCTGCACCGGGCTCGGCGCCGCGTCGCGGTCGGCGAATTCGGCCCCCGTGGTGAGGCGGATGCCGCGCGTCATCGGCACGATGAGGTAGCCGCCCGAGACATCGTAGAGCGGGTGGTTGAGCACCGCATTGCCCGCGGGGCGGTAGTGCATGTGGTAGCCGCGCTTGACCGCGAGCGGGATGCGGTACCCCAGGGGGCGGAAGATCTCGCCCGACCACGGGCCGAGCGCCACGACCACCTCGCGCGCCGTGACAGGCCCCTCTTCCGCCGCCACGGTCCAGCCGCTGCCGGAGGCGACGAGAGAACGGGCGTCGCCGCGCAGGAAGCGCCCGCCGCGCTTTTCGAAGAGCTCGGCATAGGCCCGCGTGACGGCGCCCGGGTCCGGCACGCTGGCGGGATCGAGCCAGTGCAGCCCGCCCGCGAAGTCGCCGGTGAGGTGCGGCTCCTTGGCACGCAGGTCCGCGCCGCTGAGCACCTCGAGCTTGAGGCCGTAGAGCGCGGCGCTCGCCCGGGCCTCCTCCTCCGCCAGCTGGAACTCGGCCTTGTCGCGGAAACCCTTGATCCAGCCGATCCGCCGCAGCATGGGCAGGATGTCGGCCTCGCGCATCAGCGCCTCGTGCTCGGTGACGCAGCGCTCGATCAGCGGCAGCATCGCCCTGGCCGCGACGGCATGGCGCCGGGGCGAGGAGTGCCACCAGTATTGCGCCAGCCAGGGCGCCACCTTGGGCAGGAAGGCGAGATGGTAGTGCGCCTCCGCCGAGCGGTTGAGGCCGTAGCGGAAGAGCGAGGCGAGATCGCGCGGAAAGCCGTAGGGCACGACGCTGGCGCGCTCGATGAGCCCGGCGTTGCCGTGGCTCGTCTCCTCCCCCGCCCCGCGCCTGTCGAGAAGCACGACAGACCGCCCGCGCGCCTGCAGATGCAACGCCGCCGACACCCCGATGATACCCGCTCCGAGCACGACGACGTCCGTTTGCATGCATTTGACCTTCTTGCTGATGCCGAACCCGGCGGCGCATTCTGGGATGGCGGCCCGTCGCGGACAACGCCGGCACCCGCATGGCGAAAGCACGACGCCTGCCATCGGCGCAAGGGGGCCGGACGCTTCTTTCTCGATGAGGGATGCGGACCCGGACCACATGAAGAACGGCCGGGGAAATACGGAAGGAAGGCCAGGGACGTGTTGCAGACCATTCTCCTCAAGCCCCTGGCCCTGCTCGGCCGCCAGGGCACCAAGGCCCTCGCCGCTTCCATCTTCATCGGCCTGGCGCTGCCGCAGTTCGCGAGTCTCGCCCGGCCGCTGATCGGCACCTGCGTCTTCTTCTTCCTCGTCTTCACCTTCCTGCGCGCCGATTTCGGCGCCATACGCGCCCTCCTGCGGCAGCCGGGGCGTATCCTGCTTGCCTGGTTCTGGATCGTCGCCTCCCTGCCGATCGCCCTCGGCGGCATCGTCCTCGCCCTCGGACACGATCTCGTCGGCCCGGAGCTCGCCCTCGGCCTTGCCCTGATGGCGGCCGCCCCGCCGATCCTCTCGGCACCCGCCGTGGCGACGCTGCTCGGCTTCGATGCCTCCTTCCTCGTCACCGTGCTCGTCGCCAGCATGGTGACGACGCCGCTGACCGCGCCGCTCGTGGCCGAGGTGATCGCCGGGGCCGCCGTGCCGATCGAAACCTCGGTCCTCGCCCTGCGCCTCGCCCTCCTCCTCGGCGGGGCGGCGGTGCTCGCCCTGGTGCTGCGCCGGCTCGTCGGCCTGGCGCGGATCGCGCGCCGGCGCGCCGCCCTCGACGGCCTCAACGTGGTCTTCTTCTTCATCTTCGCGGTCGGGGCGATGGACGGGGTAGCGGAGGCGATGATCGCCAACCCGCTCGCCGTCGCCACCGATGCGCTGATCGTCTTCGTAGTGGCCTTCGCCGGCATCGCCGCCAGCCTCTTCGTGCTGGCCGCGCGCTTCGGCGCCCGCGAGGCCTTCGTCATCGGCTATGCCACCGGCCACCGCAACATGGGGCTCCTCGTCGCCGCCATGGCCGGCGCGGTGCCGGACGGCACCTGGCTCTATTTCGCCATGGCCCAGTTTCCCATCTACCTCATGCCGCTCGTGCTGGAGCCGCTCGCCCGCCGCATGCTGCGCACGCCCCTGCCCGCCCGGCGCTGAAGCGCTCAGATGACGGCCGCCTCCGGCATCCGCACGCTCTCCCTGACCGGGCCATGGCCGGCCGGTCCCGGCCGTCCTCCGGCAGCGACGGTCTCGATCAACCGGACATAGCGCGCGCACAGCTCACGCTCGTCATAGCGCTGCAGCATCAGCGCGCGCGCCCTGCGACGGATATCTTCGTAACGCTGCGGCGCCGCGAGGACCTCCAGCAGGCGCTGCGCCAGGCGCGGCGGCTCGAAGAAGGGCACGAGCACCCCGGTCCGGCCGTCGTCGACGACCTCCCGCACCGGCTCCGTATCCGAGCCGACGATGAGCGCGCCCGTCGCCATCGCCTCCATCATCGACCAGGAGAGCACGAAGGGCGCGGTGAGATAGACATGCGCCGCCGATACGCGCAGCACCTGCCGCAGCACGGAGAGCGGCTGACGGCCGAGGAAGTGGAGGCGCCCGAGGTCGGGCCTGAAGGTCTCCAGCGCCCATTGCTTGTAGGAGGCCTTGTCCTTCGGACCGTAGGCGATGCGGTCCTCGCCGATGACGACCGCATGGACGCCGGCGTGCATCCTCTGGAGCAGCGACACCGCCTCGATGAACTGGGGAAAGCCGCGATAGGGCTCCATGCCGCGCGCGATATAGGTGACGAGCGGATCGCCGCGCCGGAAGACGTGGCTGCCGATGGTGAGGGTCTCGCGCGGGTCGGGCGCGAAATAGTCGGTGTCGACCCCGTCGTGGAGAACCGACATCCGCCCATGGAAGACGCCGGGAAACTGGGACTTCTGGTACTGCGTCGGCGACTGGCCCCAGTCCATCGCCGCAAGATCCTGCAGGATGACGGTGTTCTTCATCCGGATGCGCAGCTCGACATTCGGATCCTTGGCCCTTTCATCGAAGAAGGAGGCATCGGAGCCGTAGGCGCGGTAGTACCACTCGAGATACGGCATGTAGCGCGCATCGGGCCACAGGTCCTTCAGGAAGAGCCCGTCGCCGAAGCCGCTGTGGGCCAGCATCACGTCCGGCCGCCAGCCCTTCGCCCGCGCGGGCGCGAGCGCCTTGTAGACCGCCTGACCGCGGATGACGGCCTCTTCGGTGTAGCGCAGGGCGGGATGCACCTGCTCGCTGACGCTCCGATGCGGCTCGTAGTCGATGCGCCGCACGGGCGACGGCTGGCGGTTGCCGGCCCGCGACACGGCGAGGATGTCGATGCCCTTCCGGCCATTGAGATGCTTGATGATGCGCGCGTATTGCCCCGGGAAATTATTGTGCAAAAATAATAATCTCATCCAGAAAACATCCGATCTGCTTATCGAACGACCCAGTTCGGCGACAATGAACGTTCAATATTTCAGATCATGGCGCCTGCCGCCCACCGGCAGCCGGTTGCACGGCGTGCATACAGTCGGGCAGCCCGGGCGCGGCTTCCCCGTGCGCCCACCCGTTGCCCCGCCCCGCCCTCCGTGCTAGGCGGCACGCGCGGGGCCCTTCGCCCCTGCAGCATGTTCAAGCGGACGGTTCCCATGCAGCGCGCCCTCGCCATCGCCCCCTCCATCCTCGCGGCCGATTTCGCCCGTTTCGGCGAGGAGGTGCGCGCCATCGACGCCGGCGGGGCCGACTGGGTGCATGTGGACGTGATGGACGGGCATTTCGTGCCCAACATCTCCTTCGGTCCCCAGGTGGTGCGCGCCATCCGCCCGCACACGAAGAAGGTGCTCGACGTGCACCTGATGATCGCGCCGGCCGACCCCTATCTCGCCGAATTCGCGGCCGCGGGCGCCGACATCATCACCGTCCACGCCGAGGCGGGGCCGCATCTGCACCGGTCGCTGCAGGCCATCCGCGCGCTCGGCAAGAAAGCCGGCGTGTCGCTCAATCCCGGCACACCCGAGAGCGCCATCGACTATGTGCTCGACCTCGTCGACCTCGTGCTCGTCATGAGCGTCAACCCCGGCTTCGGCGGGCAGGCCTTCATCCCCTCGGCGCTGGACAAGGTGGCGCGGATCAAGGCGATGATCGGCGACCGGCCCATCGACCTCGAAGTCGATGGCGGCGTCACCGCCGACAACGCCGGCGCGCTGGCAAAGGCCGGGGCGAACGCCCTCGTGGCCGGCTCGGCCGTCTTCAAGGGCGGCGAGAGCGCCTATGCCGGCAACATCGCCGCCATCCGCAGCGCCGCCGAGCGGGCGCGCGGCGAACTCGTCTGATTTTCAACCGTTCAGCCAGGAGGCGAGGATGATCCCGCGCTACAGCCGCCCCGAGATGACCGCCATCTGGTCGCCTGAGGCGAAATTCCGCATCTGGTTCGAGATCGAGGCCCACGCGACGAGTGCCCTCGCCGAGCTCGGCGTCGTCCCGAAGGAGGCCGCCGCGATCGTCTGGGACAAGGGCTCCAAGGCCGTCTTCGACGTGGCGCGCATCGACGAGATCGAGCGCGAGGTGAAGCACGACGTCATCGCCTTCCTGACGCATCTTGCCGAGATCGTCGGCCCCGAGGCGCGCTTCGTGCACCAGGGCATGACCTCGTCCGACGTGCTCGACACCTGCTTCAACGTGCAGCTGGTGCGCGCGACCGACCTCCTCCTCGCCGACATGGATGCGCTCCTCGCCGCCATCCGGCGCCGCGCCTTCGAGCACAAGATGACGCCGACCATCGGCCGCTCGCACGGCATCCATGCCGAGCCGGTGACCTTCGGCCTCAAGCTCGCCCAGGCCTATGCCGAATTCGACCGCTGCCGCGAGCGTCTCGTCAATGCGCGCAGGGAGATCGCGACCTGCGCCATCTCCGGCGCCGTCGGCACCTTCGCCAACATCGACCCGCGCGTGGAAGAATACGTCGCCGAAAAGCTCGGCCTCGCCGTCGAGCCCGTGTCGACCCAGGTCATCCCGCGTGACCGGCACGCCATGTATTTCGCCACCCTCGGCGTCGTCGCCTCTTCCATCGAGCGCCTGGCGACCGAGGTCCGCCATCTGCAGCGCAGCGAGGTCTACGAGGCGGAGGAATTCTTCTCCGAGGGGCAGAAGGGCTCCTCGGCCATGCCGCACAAGCGCAACCCGGTGCTCACCGAGAACCTCACCGGCCTCGCCCGCATGGTGCGCGCCTATGCCATGCCCGCCATGGAAAACGTGGCGCTGTGGCACGAGCGCGACATCTCCCACTCCTCCGTCGAGCGCATGATCGGCCCCGACGCCACGGTGACGCTGGACTTCGCCCTCGCGCGCCTCACCGGCGTCGTCGACAAGCTGCTCATCTATCCCGAGAACATGCAGAAGAACCTCGACCGGCTCGGCGGCCTCGTCCATTCCCAGCGCGTGCTGCTGGCGCTTACCCAGAAGGGTGTCAGCCGCGAGGACGCCTACCGCCTCGTGCAGCGCAACGCCATGCCCGTCTGGCGCGGCGAGGGCGACTTCCTCTCCCTGCTCAAGGCCGACCCTGAGGTGAACAAGCACCTCTCCGACGCCGAGCTCGAGGAAAAGTTCGACCTCGGCTACCATCTCAAGCACGTCGACACCATCTTCCGCCGGGTGTTCGGAGAGGCGTGACCTCTCCACGCCGGCCATGGCCGGCCTTGCCTAAGGCTCCAAGGCGTGGATGCCCGCGACAGGCGCGGGGCATGGCGCCGGGCGAATATGGGACAGTAACGGGACCGCCATGCGCACGTCCGACTGCGACATCCTCATCGTGCCCGGCTGGTCCGGCTCCGGGCCGGACCACTGGCAGACCCGCTGGGAGGAGAAGCTCTCCACGGCCCGCCGGGTGGTGCAGGACGACTGGTACCGCATCGACCGGCCGGAGTGGGAAGCCCGCCTCGTCGCGGAGGTTGATGCCGCGCAGCGCCCGGTCGTCCTCGTCGCGCACAGTGCCGGCGTGCCGCTGATCGCCCATGCGGCACCGAACCTGCCGGGGGGAAAGGTGCGCGCGGCCTTCCTCGTGGCGACGCCGAGCGAGCGCGCCATCCGCGCCATTCCTGGCACGGACGCCGCCTTCACGCCCTTCCCGCGCGAGCCCCTGCCCTTCCCATCCGTGCTCGTCGCCAGCCGCACGGATCAATATTGCCCCTATGACGAAGCGGCCGATCTCGCCCTCGCCTGGGGCTCGGCGCTGGTCGACGCCGGCGATGCCGGCCACCTCAATTCGGCCAGCGGCCACGGGCCCTGGCCGGAGGGGCTGATGCGCTTTGCGGGGATGCTGAAGCGGCTCTGAGCCGCCTCAACCCAGCGCCCGGCGGATGATGGCCTCGGCGCATTTGCGGCCGAGTTCCTCGGCCTTGCCGTTCGTGAAGGCTTGGCCCTGCTCGAGCGCGGTCTTGGCGGGTGTCACGCGGACATCCGACTCAGCGCATTCGCCAGCCGCCAGCACTTTGCCGGTCGAGACATCGATCAGCCGGAACTGCGCGGCAAAGGACATCTGCACCTTGCCGCCACCGATGGCCCAGGGATGATCGTGATAGATCACCCGGAACTTCTCCGGCGGGAGATCGATGACGAGCCCGGTGAACTTCTTGTCACGGGCGAGGGAGACGATCTTCGCCACACGCTCCTCGCCCTCTCCACCGGCGGGAATCGCTCCGGCGAGATCGGCGTGCGCGACGGCGCCGAGAGAGCCCGTCAAGTGACCGGCGATCAGGCCTTCTGTGATACGAGCAGGATCGGTGGTCGGAGCCGCAATGCCGAACAACTCCTTGTGGGCCTCGGTCACGCCCTGGAGGGTTGTGTTCAGAACATCGTAGAGCAGATTGCCGCTGCCGGCGTTTGCCAGCATCCTGCCGAAGGCGATTGGCGGATTGCGCAGGACGGCCACGGGCCGGCCGTTAACGTCGGCCGCCTGCTGGTTGAGTTGGACGGTCTGCACGCAGCCGGCCGTAACGAGCAGCGCCAGAAGCGCCGCACCGATCTTCTTCATGGAGCCCCCCAGCTCACGGAAAAAGCCATGAAAAAGGCCGCATCGCTGCGGCCTTTTCGTCTCGATCGGTTCCGGAACCGGTCAGCGCGAGTAGAACTCGACGACCAGGTTCGGCTCCATCTGGACCGCATAGGGCACGTCCGACAGGGTCGGCACGCGCACGTAGGTGGCCTTCATCTTGGCGTGGTCGGCGTCGATGTAGTCCGGCACGTCACGCTCGCCGAGGGCAACCGCCTCGAGCACGATGGCGAGCTGCTTCGAGGCGTCCTTGACCTCGATGACGTCGCCCGGCTTGACGAGGTAGCTCGCGATATTGACGCGGCGGCCGTTCACGCGCACGTGGCCGTGGTTGACGAACTGGCGGGCGGCGAAGACCGTCGGCACGAACTTGGCGCGGTAGACGACGGCGTCCAGGCGACGCTCGAGAAGGCCGATGAGGTTCTCGCCCGAGTCACCACGCAGGCGGATGGCCTCCTGGTAGTAGCGGCGGAACTGCTTCTCGGAAATGTTGCCGTAGTAGCCCTTGAGCTTCTGCTTGGCGCGCAGCTGGGTGCCGAAGTCCGACAGCTTGCCCTTGCGGCGCTGGCCGTGCTGGCCCGGGCCATATTCGCGGCGGTTCACGGGGCTCTTCGGGCGGCCCCAGATGTTCTGGCCCATACGGCGATCGATCTTGTACTTCGCCGAAATTCTCTTTGACATCGCGTGTCCTCTAGAACGGAACAACAGTGAGGAACGCGCCCTCCTCTCCCTTGCGGGCGACAGGGCCGGACATTGCCGGTCCGCGGGTGCGCACGAAATACGAACGCGGGCCTTGCGAGCCCGCGAGCGATGGGGGTCCTTACGCGACAAGGAGGCGGTTTGTCAATCGGCTCAGCATCGCGCAGCGGCGTTCAGGCCATGGCGAAGGCGAGCGCCCCGGTGTCGATGCGCGTGAAGCCGCGCGCGGCGAGCGCCGCCTTCAACGTGTCACCCGCGCCCGTGCCGGTGAAGACGGCGCGGGCCTCCTCCTCCCCCTCATGGCCGAGGAGCGGCGCGCCGATGAGCTCGACCATGCGCCGCGCGATCGCCGGGGCGGGGTCGAGGAAGCTGACCGGCCACGGCGCCAGCCTTTCGAGGCGCGGCAGCAGCAGCGGATAATGCGTGCAGGCGAGGACGACGGTGTCCGTCCGCCGCCCGTCCGCCGCCTCGCGGAAGCAGGGGGTGATCTCCGCCATGATCTCGGCGTCGCTCGCGGGCGCGCCGGCCAGCTCCGCCTCCGCGATGGCCGCGAGCCGCGTCGAGCCGACGAGTTCCACCGCGCAGTCCCCGGCATAGGCCCGCACCAGGTCCTGCGTATAGTCCCGCGCCACGGTGCCCGGCGTCGCGAGCACGCTCACCATGCGGCTCGCCGACCGCGCCGCCGCCGGCTTGATGGCGGGCACCGTACCGACGAAGGGAATGGAAAAGCGCGCCCTCAGATGCGGCAGCACGAGCGTCGAGGCCGTGTTGCAGGCGATGACCACGATCTCCGGCGCATGGGCGGCGACGAGCGCCTCCATCACGGCAAGGACGCGCGTAACGAGCGCCGCCTCCGACAGCCGGCCATAGGGAAAGGCCGCATCATCCGCGGCATAGACGAAGCGCGCGTCCGGCCGCGCCTTGATGAGTTCGGCATAGACCGTCAGGCCGCCGAGGCCCGAATCGAAGGCGAGGATGGTCGGCACGTGCGGCGGCATGACGGCGGGGTGATAGACCGTTCCGGCGAGAAGGTCGATACGCATGGCACTGCGGCTCGCTTGATCCGAACGGCAATGAAGCGGCCGGGCGGGTTAACAGAGGGTTGAGAACGCCCGTTCCGCCGTCATGCCCGCGCTTGTCGCGGGCATCCACGCCTCTGGAAGGCGGTATAAGCTCAAAGCGTGGATGGCTGCAGCAACGCGCATGCGTGCTGCGTTTCTTTGACATGTCGCAAGTCGGGCGAGCCGACTTGCGATGACGAGCCCGGCCATGACACGGAACGGTTGATCTTCACTGCCCGACTATCCGTCGGATCATTCCCCATCCTCCCCCGCCCGTCCCTTGCGCGGCAGGTTGCGTCCGCCGCGCCGGCCCTGCACCAGGGCGACGACGGCGCCGCGCAGGGTGCGCACGTCCTGGTCGGTCATCGTGAGCCGGTGGAAGATGTTGCGCAGGTTGCGCACCATGATCGAGCGCTTCTCCGGCGGCATGAAGAACCCGACCGCATCAAGCTCGCCTTCGAGATAGTCGAAGAACGACAGCACGGCCTCGCGCGTCGCCGGCACCGGCCGCTCGCCGGCGGAAAAGGGCAGGCCCCCGCCGCTCGCCTTGAACCACTCGTAGCCGACGAGCAGCACCGCCTGGGCGAGGTTGAGCGAGGCATGGGCCGGGTTGACCGGAAAGGTGATGATCGCATCGGCGAGCGCGACGGCGTCATTGTCGAGCCCGGTGCGCTCGCGGCCGAAGAGCACGCCGACGCCGGCCCCGGCGGCGGCCTGCGCAACCGTCTCGGCCATGGCCCCGTCGGCGCCGAAGACGCGCTTCTGCTGCCCCCGCTCGCGCGCCGTGGTGGCGAAGACGACATTGAGGTCGGCGACCGCCTCCGCGACGGTGCCGAACACCCGGGCGCCGGACAGCACGTGCAGCGCCCCCGCCGAGGCCGCCTCCGCCTTCTCGTTCGGCCAGCCGTCGCGCGGGTTGACGATGCGCATCTCGGCGAGCCCGAAATTGGCCATCGCCCGCGCGGCCATGCCGATGTTCTCGCCCATCTGCGGCTCGACCAGGATGATGACGGGGCCGCGCACGGCTGCACTCTCGGACATGAACTCGTTCTCCTTGACCCCCGGGGTTTTAGCCGCCGCGGCGCCTGCCGCAAGGGGCGGAGGGACGGGAGGGGCGCCACTGATGCGAAAGCCGGCCTTCAAACTGCAGCCGTTGCGATGTATCACGCAGGCGCCGGCGCGTGCATCGCACGGACGCGCGCCGAGGCCCCACTACGCTTCAACCCGTGCGAGGTGAGACACATGGGCAAGATCAAGGTTGCCAATCCGGTCGTCGAGCTCGACGGCGACGAGATGACCCGGATCATCTGGCAGTACATCAAGGACAAGCTGATCCACCCCTATCTCGACATCGACCTGAAATACTACGACCTCGGCGTCGAGCACCGCGACGCGACCAACGACCAGGTGACGATCGAGGCGGCCGAGGCCATCAAGAAGTACGGCGTCGGCGTCAAATGCGCCACGATCACGCCGGACGAGGCGCGCGTGAAGGAATTCGGCCTCAAGGAGATGTGGAAGTCGCCCAACGGCACCATCCGCAACATCCTCGGCGGCGTCATCTTCCGCGAGCCCATCATCTGCAAGAACGTGCCGCGCCTCGTGCCGGGCTGGACCCAGCCGATCATCGTCGGCCGCCATGCCTTCGGCGACCAGTACCGCGCCACCGACTTCAAGGTGCCGGGCAAGGGCCGCCTCACCATCAAGTTCGAGGGCGAGGATGGCTCGGTCATCGAGAAGGAGGTGTTCAAGTTCCCCGGCGCCGGCGTCGCCATGGCGATGTACAACCTCGACGATTCGATCCGCGATTTCGCCCGCGCCTCGCTGAACTACGGCCTCGCCCGCAAGTTCCCGGTCTACCTCTCCACCAAGAACACGATCCTCAAGGCCTATGACGGGCGCTTCAAGGACCTGTTCCAGGAGGTCTACGAGAACGAGTTCAAGGCCAAGTTCGACGCCGCCGGCATCCACTACGAGCACCGCCTCATCGACGACATGGTCGCCTCGGCGCTCAAGTGGTCGGGTGGCTATGTCTGGGCCTGCAAGAACTATGACGGCGACGTGCAGTCCGACACCGTGGCCCAGGGCTTCGGCTCGCTCGGCCTGATGACCTCGGTGCTGATGACGCCGGACGGCCAGACCGTCGAGGCCGAGGCCGCCCACGGCACGGTGACGCGCCACTACCGCGAGCACCAGAAGGGCAAGGAGACCTCGACCAACTCGATCGCCTCCATCTTCGCCTGGACGCGCGGCCTCGCCCACCGGGCCAAGCTCGACGACAACGCCGAGCTCAAGCGCTTCGCCGACACGCTCGAGAAGGTCTGCATCGACACGGTCGAAGCCGGCTTCATGACGAAGGACCTCGCCCTCCTCGTCGGCGCCGACCAGAAGTGGCTGTCGACCACCGGCTTCCTCGACAAGATCGACGAGAACCTGAAGAAGGCGATGGCCGCCTGACGGCGTCCGTCTTTGCCACGCGCAATGACGCCCGGGCTCGCCGCCCGGGCGTTTTGCTTTGGACTTGCGCCGAAGCTTCGAGAGCGCGCCCAGGCTCTTCTCCGACAGCTGTCCCTTTCCACCGTCATGCCCGCGCTTGCCGCGGGCATCCACGCCGCGACACCTGCGCCCGGTCGAAAGACGGGCATGCGGGTCGGGCCTGGCTCTGACGGACAGGCAGACTGGGCGTCACGATGGTCCGAGCGGATGGCGACGCTGCAGCCGGCATCGCCGCCATCGAGCATGCGGTGGGCGGGATCATAATGGCCGGTTTTCCGTTTCGGCGCAGCGATGGCACACTCACGCGACGAAAGGACGAAGCGATGGCCGACGAACGCAGATATGTCACGAGCGGTGGCTGCCAGTGCGGCGCCGTGCGCTATGCCGTCTATGGCGAGCCCTTCGAGCCCAGCATCTGCTGGTGCCGCATGTGCCAGAAGGCGACCGGCGGCCTCTTCGGCGCCTTCGTCGACGTCAAGGACGACGACCTCGTCTGGACGCGCGGCGAGCCGTCGCGCTTCCGGTCCTCTGAGGCGGCCGAGCGCGGCTTCTGCTCCGCCTGCGGCACGCCCCTCTTCTACCACTACCGTAGCGGCCATCGCTATGCGATGACCGCCGGCAGCTTCGACGAGCCGACGCGCTGGCCGCCCGAGCGGCAGCTGGTGCCCGAGAACCGCCCCGCCTTCGCGGCCGAGCTGGTGCGGCTGGAAGAGGTGCCGACGAGTTCCTGGCAGAACGACCCTGAGGCCTTCGCCTCGCGCCAGCACCCGGACCGCGACACCGAGCGCTGGCCGTAGAGCCCGTTCAGGCTCCGGCCACCATCGTCTCGATCGCCGCGAGCGCGTCGGCCGCCTTGGCGCCGTCCGGCCCGCCGGCCTGGGCGAGATCGCGCCGGCCGCCGCCGCCCTTGCCGCCGAGCCGCTCGGAAGCGGCGCGCACGAGGGCGACCGAATCGAAGCGCTCCGTGAGGTCGTCGGTCACGCCGACGACGACGCCGGCCTTGCCCTCCTCATCGACGCTGACGATGGCGACGACGCCGGAGCCGACGCGCTTCTTGCCCTCGTCCGCGAGCGCCTTGAGATCCTTCATGGCGACGCCGGAGACCGACCGCGCGAAGAGCTTGACGCCGGCCACCTCCTTGACGGCCGCCGCATCCCCGTCGCCCGAGCCGCCGCCCATGGCCAGCTTGCGGCGCGTATCGGCAAGATCCCGCTCGAGCTTGCGGCGCTCCTCGACGAGCGCCTCGAGCCGCGCCGCGGCCTCCGCCGAAGGCACCTTGAGGATGGCCGCAAGATCGCGCAGGCGCCGGCTCTCCGCCGCGAGGTGGCGGCGGGCCGCCTCGCCGGTCATCGCCTCGATGCGGCGCACGCCGGCAGCGACCGCGCCCTCCGAGACGACGGTGACGAGGCCGATGTCGCCGGTGCGCGCCGCATGCGTGCCGCCGCACAGCTCGATGGAGAAGGTCTTGCCGCCCTCCTCCGGCCGCGTGCCCATGGAGACGACCCGCACCTCGTCGCCGTATTTCTCGCCGAAGAGCGCCCGGGCGCCCGAGGCGATCGCCTCGTCGACCGCCATCAGATGCGTCACCACCGGCTCGTTCTGCAGCACGACGCGGTTGGCAATGGCCTCGATCGTCTCCAGTTCCTCCTCGGCGATGGGCTTCGGATGGCTGAAGTCGAACCTGAGGCGATCGGGGGCGACGAGCGAACCCTTCTGCGCCACGTGATCGCCCAGCACCTCGCGCAGGGCCTCGTGCAGGAGGTGGGTCGCGGAATGGTTGGCGCGGATGGCGCTGCGCCGGCCATGGTCGACGGCGAGCTCGACCGCCTGCCCCACCGTGAGCGTGCCAGCCTCGACCTTCGCCGCATGGACGAAGAGATCGCCGAGCTTCTTCTGCGTGTCGCGCACGGTGACGGAGGTGCCGGGGGCGCGGATGACGCCGCTGTCGCCCACCTGGCCGCCGGATTCGCCATAGAACGGGGTCTGGTTGAGGATGACGAAGCCTTCCTCGCCCGCCTCGAGCTTCGCGACCTCGGCGCCGTCGCGCACGATGGCGGCGACCACGCCCTCCGCCGTCTCGGTGTCGTAGCCGAGGAACTCGGTGGCGCCGACCTTCTCGCGCAGGCCGAACCACACCGTCTCCGTGGCCGCCTCGCCCGAGCCGGCCCAGGAGGCGCGCGCGAGCTCGCGCTGGCGCTCCATCGCCTTGGCGAAGGCATCCGTATCGACGCCGATGCCGCGCGCGCGCAGCGCGTCCTGCGTCAGGTCGAGCGGGAAGCCGTAGGTGTCGTAAAGCGTGAAGGCCGTCTCGCCGGGCAGCTTCGCACCGGCGGTGAGCCCGCGCGTCTCCTCGTCGAGGATGGCGAGGCCGCGCGCCAGGGTCTTGCGGAAGCGCGTCTCCTCGAGCTTCAGCGTCTCGGTGACGAGCGCCTCCGCCCGCGTGAGTTCGGGATAGGCCTGCCCCATCTCGCGCACCAGGGCCGGCACGAGCCGCCACATCAGCGGATCGCGCGCGCCGAGCAGCTGGGCATGGCGCATGGCGCGCCGCATGATGCGGCGCAGGACGTAGCCGCGCCCTTCGTTCGACGGCAGCACGCCGTCGGCGACGAGGAAGGCCGAAGCGCGCAGGTGGTCGGCGATGACGCGGTGGCTCGCCTTCTGCGCCCCGTCCGGATCGACACCGGTCGCGTTCGCCACGGCCATGATGAGCGCGCGCATCAGGTCGGTGGCGTAGTTGTCGTGCGTGCCCTGCAGCACGGCAGAGACGCGCTCCAGCCCCATGCCCGTGTCGATCGACGGGCGCGGCAGCGCGATGCGCTCGCCGGGCGAGAGCTGCTCGTACTGCATGAAGACGAGGTTCCAGATCTCGATGAAGCGGTCGCCGTCCTCGTCCGGGCTGCCGGGCGGGCCGCCGGGGATGTGGTCGCCGTGGTCGTAGAAGATCTCCGAGCACGGGCCGCACGGGCCCGTGTCGCCCATCTGCCAGAAATTGTCCGAGGTCGGGATGCGGATGATCTTGGATTCGCTCAGGCCGGCGATCTTCCGCCACAGGCCGAAGGCCTCGTCATCCTCGGCGAAGACCGTGACGAGGAGCTTGTCGACCGGCAGGCCGAATTCCTTCGTCACGAGGTTCCAGGCGAGCTCGATGGCGCGGTCCTTGAAATAGTCGCCGAACGAGAAGTTGCCGAGCATCTCGAAGAAGGTGTGGTGCCGCGCCGTGTAGCCGACATTGTCGAGGTCGTTGTGCTTGCCGCCGGCGCGCACGCATTTCTGCGAGGTCGTGGCGCGGGCATAGGGCCGCTTCTCCGAGCCGGTGAAGACGTTCTTGAACTGCACCATGCCGGCGTTGGTGAACATCAACGTCGGGTCGTTGCGCGGCACCAGCGGGCTCGACGGCACGATCTCGTGGCCGTTCTTCGCGAAATAGTCGAGAAACGTTGTTCTGATCTCGTTGACGCCGCTCATAGAGCCCACACTTCGTTCGATATGCGGCATGGCCGCCGGTTCCGGCTCGCCCGCTCCCCGCAGCTGCGGAGATCCGGCCTCGCCCCTCCCTCACCCGTTCAGCCGGACGCGGGAACAGGAGCCGCAGCCGGAAAATGGGAATTCAGCGCTGTTTTCTAGAGAGGGGCCAAGCTCTTGTCGAGAGGATGAATCCGTTGCGGCGGAGGAAGCCCGTCCGGCGCCGGACCGGGCCCGGCACGAGCCGATAAAAACGCGGCCGCTTCCCGGCCGGCGACCCCGGACATGGAAACGGGGCCCCAAGGGCCCCGTCACGATAAAATCCTATGACACGTCCCTGATCACGCCTCACCCTCGTCGAGGTCCTCGGCGGTCGGGTCGATATTGTCGAGGATGCGTTCGGCGAGGAGGCCGGCGTTCTGCCGGATGGCCGCCTCGATGCGCGCCGACACGTCGGGATTGTCGCGCAGGAACTGCTTGGCGTTCTCGCGTCCCTGGCCGAGGCGCTGGCTGTCGTGGGAGAACCAGGAACCGGACTTCTCCACGATGCCGGCCTTGACGCCGAGGTCGATGAGCTCGCCCATCTTCGACACGCCTTCGCCGTACATGATGTCGAACTCGACCTGCTTGAACGGCGGCGCGACCTTGTTCTTCACCACCTTCACGCGCGTCGTGTTGCCGATCACCTCGTCGCGGTCCTTGATGGAGCCGACGCGGCGGATGTCGAGGCGCACCGAGGCGTAGAACTTGAGGGCGTTGCCGCCCGTCGTCGTCTCCGGGCTGCCGTACATCACGCCGATCTTCATGCGGATCTGGTTGATGAAGATCACCATGCAGTTCGAGCGCGAGATCGATGCCGTGAGCTTGCGCAGCGCCTGGCTCATGAGGCGCGCCTGCATGCCGGGCTGCACATCGCCCATCTCGCCCTCGATCTCGGCCCGCGGCGTGAGCGCGGCCACCGAATCGACCACCAGCACGTCGATGGCGCCGGAGCGCACCAGCGTGTCGGCGATCTCGAGCGCCTGCTCGCCCGTGTCGGGCTGGGAGATGAGCAGGTCGTCGAGCTTGACGCCCAGCTTGCGGGCATAGACGGGGTCGAGCGCATGTTCGGCGTCGATGAAGCCGCAGACGCCGCCCTTCTTCTGCGCCTCGGCGACGGTGTGCAGGGCGAGCGTCGTCTTGCCCGACGATTCCGGCCCGTAGATCTCGATCACACGGCCGCGCGGCAGGCCGCCGACGCCGAGGGCAATGTCGAGCCCGAGCGAGCCGGTCGAGATCGTCTCGATCTCGATCGCCTTGTCGTTCTGCCCGAGACGCATGATCGAGCCTTTGCCGAAGGCGCGCTCGATCTGTGACAGCGCGGCATCGAGGGCTTTCGCCTTGTCCATGGAACTACCTTCTACGAGTCGCAATGTGGGCTGAGACATGAATGCTCGTCCTTATGCACGGGAAACGAAGGATTCTCAATGCGCGCCGCAGTCAATGTACCTGTTTTGTTCCCGTTCACAAGTTCTTTTTTTGTTCGCACCCCGTCCGCCGGGCTCCAGGCCCGGCGGAGCCGTCACTTCAGCTGCGTCTTCACCGCCTCGACGAGCTGCTTGAGGCTGAAGGGCTTGGGCAGGAAGGTGAATTGCTCGCCTTCGGGCAGGTTCTTCTTGAAGGCGTCCTCGGCATAGCCGGACACGAAGATGATCTTGAGGCTGGGGAAGCGCTCGCGCAGGGCGCGCAGCAGGGTCGGCCCGTCCATCTCGGGCATCACAACGTCCGACACGACGAGGTCGACCGGCTGGTCGAGCCCGTCGACGATGGCCATAGCCTCCGTGCCGGAGCTCGCCTCGAGCACGGTATAGCCGCGCGAGGTGAGCGCGCGGGCGCCGAAGGCGCGCACCGCCTCCTCGTCCTCGACGAGCAGGATCGTGCCGCGACCCGTGAGATCGGCCGCGAGCGTCTTCGCCGCCCCGGGCTTGGGCGCGGCCTCCTGCTCCAGCGGCACGTGGCGCGGCAGGAAGATGCGGAAGGTGGTGCCTTCGCCCACGGAACTGTCGCAGAAGATGAAGCCGCCGGTCTGCTTGACGATGCCATAGACGGTGGAGAGGCCGAGGCCCGTGCCTTTGCCGACGTCCTTCGTCGTGAAGAAGGGCTCGAAGATCTTGTCGAGCACGTGCGGCGGAATGCCGGTGCCGGTATCCGACACCTCGACGAGCACGAAATCGGCCTCGGGCACCGCCTTGTAGCCGTAGGCCGCCACCTCGTGCGCCGGCACGTTTTGCGTGCGGATCGACAGCTTGCCGCCGTCGGGCATGGCATCGCGCGCATTGACGGCGAGGTTGACGATGACCTGCTCGAACTGGTTGACGTCCGCCTTGGTCAGCCACATGTCGCGCCCGTGGCGCAGCTCGAGCTCGATGCGCTCGCCGATGAGGCGCTTGAGGAGCAGCGACAGGTCGGACAGGCTGTCGGAGAGCTGGATGACCTGCGGCCGCAGGGTCTGCCGGCGCGAGAAGGCGAGCAGCTGCCGCACCAGGCTCGCCGCCCGGTTGGCATTCTGCTTGATCTGCATGATGTCCTGGAAGGACGGATCCGTCGGCCGGTGGTTGGCGAGCAGCAGGTCCGAATAGCCGATGATGGCCTGCAGCACGTTGTTGAAGTCGTGCGCCACGCCGCCGGCGAGCTGGCCCACCGCCTGCATCTTCTGGGCCTGGGCGAACTGCGCCTCGAGCGCCCGCTGCTCGGTCGTCTCGAGCGCGTAGACGATGGCCGCCTCGCCGTCGCCCTCCGCATCCGCCACGCCGCTGACGTAGATGCGGGCCGAGCGGTCCTCCGCGCCGCGGATGGCGACGTCGAGCGGCACGATGTCGCCGCGCCCTTCCCCGGCGGCGGCAAGGGCATTGCCCAGCGCATCCTCGTCCCGCTCGGCGACGACGCCGGTGATGGTGCGCTCGCCCGGCGCGCCGAACAGACGGGCGAAGGCGGCGTTGCTGCGCAGGATCTCGCCGCGCCGGCCGACAGCGGCGATCGCCACGGGCGTGTCGTTGAAGAAACGGGCGAAGCGCACCTCGGCGGCGCGCTGGCCTTCGGCCACGTCCTCGCCCGGCGAGCGGTTGAGCACGAGCGTGCGCGAGGCGCCGGGCCGCCCGTCGGCGCCGAAGGCGACGCGGTGGAAGAGACGCACGGGCAGCGACTGGCCGCCGCGCCGGCGCAGGTCGATGTCGATGATCTCGGTGCGCACCTCGCCGGGGCCGCCGGTGACGGCGCCGATCAGGGCCGCCGCGTTCGGCGGCACGACGTCGGCCACGCTGAGGCCGCCCGAGCCCACCTGCGCGAGGTCGTGGTCGAGCCAGCCGGCGAGCGTCGCGTTCATGTAGACGATCTCGCCCGCCGGATCGATGGACAGGAACCCGGCCGGCGCATGGTCGAGATAGTCGATGGCGTGCTGCAGCTCCTGGAAGACGTTTTCCTGGCGCTCGCGATCCCGCGTCACGTCGGCGATGGTCCAGAGCGCGGCATTGCGCCCGCCGGGGCGGGCGAGCGGGCGCACGCGCACACGGTACCAGGCGGCCTCCGCCCCGTTCAGCGCCGGCGCGAGGCGGATCTCCTCGCCGGCCGCCCTTCCCTCGCGCACAGCCTGCGACAGGCGGTAGATCGCCTCCGACACCTCCGGCGCGCCGGTGAACAGCCGCTCGACCGTGCGCACCTCGGCCGCCGTGCGGCAGCCGCTCAAAGTAAGGAAGGCGCCGTTGGCATAGATCACGCGCCCGTCGCTCTCGACGACGATGAGACCCTCGGCCGCGGTGTCGGCCATCAGCTTGGTGAGGTCGTTGCGGGCGACGCGGCCGGCGAACTGCAGCACGCCGACGGCGAGGCCGAAGAGGCAGAAGATGCCGGCGACCGCGAGGATCGCCAGGAAGGCGACGATGAAGACCTGCGCCTTCTCGTCCGACAGGAGGCTCAGCGACAGCACGGCGGCGACGAGGAGCCCGGCGAGCAGCAGCAGCAGTCCGGCGTGGCCGGACCGTTCCGAGCGGTCGAGCGTGGTCGCGGCGGTCGTCTCGCTCATGCCTTGCGGCCTCTCCTGCGGCGATTGGTGCATGACTATTGCCAGATTCTCGCGTCTGTCCCGAGGCCCAATTGCCGCAAGACATAGATGATCCACGCCGCAGGCGCCTCCCTTTTGGCGCGTCGCGACAAGACGCGCGCCACCCTCGCGCTCCTGGCGGCCCGCAGGAGGGCGGAAAAAATTGCCGCCTTTATGGTAAACGGACCGTAAATGCCGCTGAAATGGCGTATTTCTGAGGCCATTGGCGCCATTCCGGCATTAACCTTTGCGGCAAAGCGCTTTACGCTGCGCGCCATGTGGGATACTGCCGGAGGGGTCCGGTGGTGGAATGACTTGGGAAACATGCCACGCGCATGTTGTTCGGCATGGAAATCTCGAACGCAGGCCAATATCTCATCGCATTCGCGATCATCTTCGGCGTCGTGGCACTGGTGGCGCTCGCCGTCCGGCGGGCGACGTCCGGGCGCAGCCGCGTCGCCGGCTCCTCCTCTCCGCGCGCCCGCCAGCCGCGGCTCGGCATCGTCGATGTCTTCGATCTCGACCGCCAGCGCCAGCTCGTCCTCGTCAGGCGCGACAATGTCGAACATCTCGTCATGATCGGCGGGCCGACGGACGTGCTGATCGAGGGCAGCATCGTCCGCGGCGCGGCGCGCGCCGGTGCGCCGCTGCCGGGCTTCGAGGCGGCCCTCGCCCCGGTCATCCCCGGCCTCGAGGCGCAGGCGCCCCTGCGCCCGGCCGTGGTCGAGCCGCGCGACGATTTCGACGGCGATGAATTCGACGAGCCTCGCCAGCCGGTTCCTGCCCCGCCCGTCCAGGCCCCGGCACCTGCGCCGGCCGCGCCCGCGGCTCCCGTGATGCCTGCGCCCCCGGCTTTTCCGCCGGCCCCCGCCGCGCAGCCGTCGAGGCCTGTTCCACCCCCTGCTCAACCGGCCGCTGCCAGCGCCGGCGCTTTCTCCGCCTCGCGCGGCGAGACGCCCGCCGCGCCGGGCGTGGAGGTTCCTCCCGCGCCGGCCAAGCCCGCCGAGGACAAGGCCCTGTCCTCGATGGCGCGACAGCTCGAGGAGGCCCTGAAGCGCCCCTTCTCGGCCGCCCGGCCGTCGACCGCCGCGACGACCCAGCCCGCAACGCCGACACCGCCCCCCGCGGCCCCGCGTCCGGCGCCGCGGGAGACCGCCGTGCCGCCCCAGCCGCAGGCCCCCTCCGCGGCGCCTCTGCAGGCGCCCGCCCCGGATCTTTCCGCCCAGCTGGCCGAAGAGCTGGCGCGGGAACTGACCAAGGCGGCGCCGCCGGCCCGTCCGGAGACCCCGGCCGCGCCACCCGCGAGCACCTTCGCTCCACGCCCGGCAACGCCCGCCGCCCCCCCGCCGGCCGCCCCGCGCGCCACCCCGGCCCCGGCATCGGCCGGCGCACCGGCCGGAGGCGGCCTGACGCCTCCCGCCCGGCCGGCCAACGCCTGGTCGATGCGTCGTGAGGACAGGCCCGCCAGCAGCGCACCGCCATCGGCCCCCGCCAAGGCGCCGGCTGCGCCGCAGGTTTCTTCGCAGGGACCGGCCGTCGAGCCTGCGCCCGCCCCGCCTCGCCCTGTATCGCCGCCGCCCCAGCCCGTCCGCCGGGAGCCCCCCAAGGCCCCCGAGGCACGGCCGGAAGCGGCGGCTCCTCCTGCACCGGCCCCCGCCGAGCCTGCATCCCAGGCGCCGGCCAAGAGCGCCGCGCCGCTCGAGGTGAAGCCCGCGGAGCGGCCTGCGCCGAAGCCGGACAGCGACAAGCCCGATCCGTTCTCCGTGGAGAGCATCGAGGCCGAGTTCGCCCGCCTGCTCGGACGCGGCGAGCCCGCGAAGGACAAGTAGACAGCGCCGCCTGGGCGGAATGCGAAACGGCCCGGGCTGACCCGGGCCGTTTCTTTTTTGCCGTTCCCGCCGCTGTCAGGCGGCATCGAGCAGCGCCTGGCCCGCCTCTTCGCGGGCGAGAACCCGCTGCACGGAGGCCCGCGCCTGCATGCGGGCATGATGGGCGGAGTAGTTCGCGTAGGGCGCCATGTCGAAGCCCATGTAGGTCTTCGCCCAGTGGAAGAAGGGATAGAGATAGGCGTCCACCACCGAGAACTCGCCGAGCGCCCAGTCACGCCCCGCCAGCCGGCCGTCGACATCGGCAAGATTGCCGGCAAGGCGGGTGCGTGCCTTCTCCTTGAGGGCGGCCTGCACCTCGTCCCCGTCGATGAACCGCTGCGGCGCGAAGAGCGGCCCGTAGCTGCCGTGCAGCTCGCTGGTCAGGAAGCCGAGCCAGGACAGGGCCTGCGCGCGGGCGAAGCCGTCGCGCGGCAGGAGGCCCTTCTCCGGTGCGAGATCGGCGAGATAGGTGAGGATCGCGACATTCTCCGTCACGATGCCGTCGGCCGTCGTCAGCGCCGGCACCTTGCCGCGCGGATTGATGGCGAGATAGCCCGGCTCGTACTGCTGGCCCTTGCGCAGCGAGACCGGCCGCGCCTCGAAGGGCCGGCCGATTTCCTCGAGGATGATATGGGCCGCGATGGAACAGGCGCCGGGCGCATAGTGAAGGGTGATCATCAGGTTCCTCCAGTTGGGGAGGCCCGTATCGCCTGAACGGTATCCTTGTGCAAGAAGGCAGCTTTTTGTGCTATACATGCCAAATGGATACTGTAACCCGCAGCGCCAAAGCCGCTTTCCTGCGTGAGGACCTCGGCCCTTGCGCCTGCCAGCGTCGCATTCGCAGCACGCTCGACGTCATCGCCAACAAATGGGCCGTGCCGGTCCTCATCGAGCTCGTGCGCGCAGAGGGTGAGCCGCTGCGCTTCACGCGGCTCGCCCGCGCCATTCCCGGCATCACGCAGAAGGAGCTGACCAAGCAGCTGCGCGAGATGGAGGCTGCCGGCCTCGTCCGGCGCAAGGTCTATCCGGTCGTGCCGCCGAAGGTGGAATATACGCTGACGGAACTCGGCTGGTCGCTCGATCCGGTGCTCGATGCGCTCGCCCGCTGGGCGGCGACCTACGGCAACGTCGTCGCCGACAACCAGGCGCAGTTCATGGCGCGCAAGAACGCAGACGGCGCGGACCCGCAGGAGCCCGCGCCGCCGTCGCGATAACAACGCTGCAATGACCGTCAGTCGTCGCGGTAGACGCGCTCGTTGCGCTCGTGCCGCTCCTGCGCCTCGAGCGACAAAGTGGCGATCGGCCGCGCCTCCAGACGACGCAGGGAGATGGGCTCGCCCGTCTCCTCGCAATAGCCGTAGGTGCCGTCCTCGATGCGCTGCAGCGCCGCATCGATCTTGGCGATCAGCTTGCGCTGCCGGTCGCGCGCCCGAAGCTCGATGGCGCGATCCGTCTCGGACGAGGCGCGGTCGGCAATGTCGGGGTGGTTCTCACTCTCGTTCTGCAAGGCCGCCAGCGTCTCGCGGCTCTCTCGTAGAATTTCGTCCTTCCAGGCGTTGAGCTTCCGGCGGAAATAGTCCCGCTGTCGCTCGTTCATGAAAGGCTCGTCTTCAGATGGCCGGTAGCCTTCCTCGAGTTCGATTTCAGGCATGCGTGGCTTCTGCTCTCATCCCGTGACCAGCCCGAGGCATTCCCCCCGGAGTGGCGCCTATATAGCGGGCCGGACAAGTCCCGACAACGCGGTTTGACACTCTCCTTTTGTCGAAGTTTTGCGACTTGGCCCGCTTTTCGAGATGACATCGTGCCGAAGGCCTGCCTTCTCACTCGGCCGCTGTCATTTTGCTCACCTCCTGCGCGACAGCCCGCTCGACTTCGTGCGCCAGCGACGCCCGATAGTGGGTCTTGTCGAAGAAGTTGGCGGGGTCGCGATTCTCCGGCCTGTCGCTGCGCCAGTCGAGCCACGCGGTCCGCGGGCGCCCGGCCGCGAGGGCCGCGAAGGCCGCCATGCAGCGGCCCTCGTTGGCCGCCTCCTCGCTGCCGGCGGCCGGCAGCCCGGCGATGAAGACCGGCGGCGAAATGAGGACGACGACGAGATCGGGCGGCAGCCCTGCAAGAACCTTCCGCAACAGCACGGCCGCCGGGAACCGTCCCGTGGGGTCTGCCTGCATGGTCGGCCGCGGCACGGACAGGTCCTTCACCTTGTCGGGCCCGTCATAGCCCATGCCGAGATATTCCGGCGCGTAGTCCCAGTAGCCGTCCGGCCGCGCCCGCTCGCCGTAGCCGGCGAGGAAGGCCACGCGTTCGCCGAGGCGTTCCACGACATCGAAGCGCAGCAGCCCCTTGAGGTGGGACAGGACGTCCGCGTCGTAGAGCCAGAACGGAAAGGGATGGCGCAGCGGCAGCGCGGGATCGCCCTCGCACCAGAACTCGTCGATGCCGAGCACGACCGCCCGCGCCGTTCCCTCGTGATGCCTGACGAACCAGTCGAGCATGGCGACCTGCTCGCGCGCGCCGGTGCCCGGCACGATCAGCGAGACGAAGGACAGCCCCGTCCCGGCCGACAGCCGCTCGGGCGAGAGAAGCTGGACGTGCGAATTGCCGATGACGGCGGCATTGAAGGACGGGTCGCGGCCCCGGCTCGCATTGGCCGTGCGCGGCCCCTGGGGAGAGACGCCGACGCCCCAGTCGACCGGGCCGCGCCCCGTGTCATACGGATCGAGCACGACGACCGCGCCGAGCACGATGCCGACGGTCAGGACCGCGGCCCCGACGAAGGTCGCGGCGAAGCGGCGCCACGGCGCCGCGTCGCCCGCCTCAGAACTGGAAGTAGATGAACTCGTAGTTGGCATCGTCGCCGATCTTGAGAAGGATGACCACGAAAAGGAGGGCGAAGGCCACCGCGAGCCAGCGGTTGGGCGGCAGGCGGTGAACGGCCGCCCAGGCGGTGGGCCCGATCATGGCGACGAGCGCCGCGATCACCAGCGCACGCCATTTGAAGCCCGAGCCGAAGGGGGCGAAGCCGAACATCGCCTCATAGAGCCGCATCGCCGCGTCGAAACTGGTGGCGCGGAACAGCACCCACGTCAGCGCCACGAACAGGAAGGTCAGCGCCCAGCCGAGCACTGCCGGCATGACGACGCCCGTGCGCCGCCAGAGAATGCCCGCGCAAAGGCCGAGGCCGTGGGCGATGCCCCAGAAGACGAAGGTGAGGCCGGCCCCGTGCCACAGGCCGCCGAGCGTCATGGTGGCGAACAGCGCGAAGAGCTGGATGGACAGGCCATGCCGGTTGCCGCCGAGCGGGATGTAGAGATAGTCGCGCAGGAAGCGCGACAGCGTCATGTGCCAGCGCCGCCAGAAATCCTGCAGCGAGACGGCGCGGTAGGGCACCTCGAAGTTCTGGGGCAGCACGACGCCGAACATCAGCGCGATGCCGAGCGCCATGTCGGTGTAGCCGGAGAAGTCGAAATAGATCTGGAAGGTGAAGGCGAGCGTGCCCTGCCAAGCCTGCAGCGTCGTGAGCGCGCCGCCGTTCGCGGCGGCCTCGAAGACGGGATTGGCGTAGCCCGCGAGCGGATCGCCGATCAGCACCTTCTTCGCGAGGCCGACGGTGAGCAGCATCAGCCCCTGCGCGAAACGCTGGGCGGCATCGCTGCGCAGATAGGGCCGCTCGTCGAGTTGGTGCATCAGCTCGGTCCAGCGCACCAGCGGCCCCGCCAGCACCTGCGGGAAGAAGCCGATGTAGAGCCCGTAGCGGATGAGGTCGAACCGCGGCGCCCGCCCGGCCCTCAGGTCGACCAGGTACATCACGTGATGAAAGGTGAAGAAGGAGATGCCGAGCGGCAGCGCGAACTCGTAGCGCGGCAGGCCGAGGTCCGCCGCCGCATTGGCCAGGTCGGCGAAGAAGGCCGCATATTTGAAGATGCCGAGCACGGTCAGGTTGGCGGCGATGGCCGCGACGATGAGCGTGGCGAGGCGGGTCCTGACGAAGAGCTGCGCCATCACCCAGTTGATGAGGATCGACAACGCGAGCAGCGGGACGAAGCGCACATCCCAGTAGCCGTAGAAGATGAAGGACAGGACGAGCAGCAGCGGCAGCCGGGCGGCCGGCGCGAATCGCTCGGCGAGCCAGTGCAGGGCGAGCGCCAGCGGCAGGAACGCCAGAAGAAACGCAAAGGAATTGAACAGCATAGATCGGTGTCCACAGCCCCCGCCACGCGCCGGCGCAGCGGGGAGGCTGCACGATCGGCGTTGCGAACCGCGCCCGTTGTGGGAAATCGTTCCCGCAACGTCAATGCGCCTTGCGCCGGCGGCCTTCGGACGGCGACCTTTACTGCCCTTCCGGAGGCTTCGCTGCCGAGCGGTCGAAGAGGCTCGAGGCCACGTCCCCGAGGACCGGCGGCTCGAGCGCCGTGAACGGCAGGGGGCGGCAGACGGCGATGGCTGAAAGGCCGACGCGCGCCGTCAGGAGGCCGTTGACGACCCCCTCGCCGAGTTTGGCCGAGACGCGCGCGGCGAGCCCGAGCCCCATCACCTGCTGCAGCAGGCTGTCGCCCATGGCGATGCCGCTCGTCAGGGTGAGATGCGACAGCACGTTGCCGGCAAGGCGCAAGAATCCGAGCGTGCCCGGCCGCCCGCCATAGAGGGCCGCGATGCGCCGCATCAGCCGCATGACGGAATAGAGCACGAAGGCGACATCGACGATGGCGCGCGGGCTGAGCGCGGTGACGACCGAAACCTGCTGCGCCGCCTCCGCCACCAGCCGCCGCGCCCGCCTGTCGAGCGACGCGAGCAGCTCCCGCTCGGCAAGGCCGATAAGCTCCGGCGCGTCGATCACCGCATCGCCGAGATCGGCGAGGCGCCCGCGGGCGCGCGCCGTCTCCGGCCGCCCGGCATAGAGGGCGGCGACATCGGCGACGAGCTTGCGCGCTCCCACCTCGTCCTTGTCGGCGAGGATGCGCGCGGCCTCCTTCTGCAGGCCCTCGATGCGCCGTTCGCGCAGCATGCCGAGCATTTCGCGCACGACGATGCCGAGGAGGCCGGCGAGCGCCAGCGCTGCCAGCGCGAGGGCCAACCAGCCGAGGGCCGGGTAGCTCGCCATGAGATCGCGCACGAGCCGCTCGACGCCGAGCCCCAGCGCGAGCAGCAGCAGCCCGCCGAGCGCGGAGAGCAGCATGCCGAGCCACGGTAGGCGCCGGCGCCGCGGCGGACGTGCCGTCACCGCCTCCTCGTCGGCGATGGCCTCCTCCGGCTCGTGCTCGACGACGATGCCGGGCGAAAGCTCGATCGTCTGCCGCTCCCGGTCGGGCGGCATTTCGTCGAGGCGGAAGGCGCGCGGTCCCTTGCTCATGTCGTCAGGCCAATCGGTCGCCGATGAGGAATTCGAGCGCCCGGTCGAGGCGGATGTGCGGCAGCGGCGGCATGCGGCCGGCGGCATCCGGCACCCTGAGCGGCGGGCGGAAGCGCGGGAAGCGCAGGCTGCCGGGAACGACGGCGCCGGAGAAGATCGCCTTCGGGTCATCCGGCAGTTCGCCGGGGAAGATGGCCGCCTCGCCCTCGCCGTCGAAGACCTCGTTGCCCACGCGTTCGCCCGCGCACGGCACGCCGACGATGGCCGGCAGCCGCTCGCCGCCCTCGCGCACGCTTGCCTCGCGCGTCGCCCGCACCGAGGCGAGTGCCAGCGTGTCGACGCGCGCCCCCGCCCCTTCCGAGCGGCGGATGGCGCGCTCGACGAGAAGCCGCAGGATGGCGTCGAGGCGCGCATGGTCGCTGCGATGCAGATGGTCGGCCTTCGTGGCGGCGAAGAGCACCTTGTCGATGCGCGGGGCGAAGAGGCTGCTGACGAGCGTGTTGCGCCCGGCCCGGAAGGCGCCGAGCACCTGGTCGAGCGCCCCTTCGAGCTCGCCGACCGCCCGCGCGCCGGCATCGAGCGCCGCCAGCACGTCGACGAGCACGATCTGCCGGTCGAGCCGCGAGAAATGCTCGCGGAAGAACGGCCGCGCCACATGGTTCTTGTAGGCCTCGAAGCGCCGCTCCATCTGGCTCGCGAGGCTCGCCGGCGCATGCGGCGCGCCGGGCCTGACGTCGAGCGGCGCGAAGGTCAGCGCCGGCGAGCCGGCAAGGTCGCCGGGCATCAGGAAACGGCCCGGCGGGGTCGTCGCCACCGCCTCGGGGCCGGCACGCAGCGCCGAGAGGTACTGTTTGAAGAGATCGCTCGCGGCCACCATCTCGGCCTCGACGGCCGGCTTGTCGGGCGCGAGCGTCGCCAGATGCGCGTGCCAGGCCGCAGCGAGCGGCGCCCGCTCCGGCCGCCGGCTCGCCTCCAGCGTCGCGCGCGACCACTCGGCATAGGAAAGGTCGAGCAGGCCGAGGTCGAGCAGCCACTCGCCGGGATAGTCGACGATGTCGAGCGCCAGCGTCGCCGGGCCGGACCGCCAGCCGGGCGGACGCTCGTAGTCGATCTCGACGCGCAGCTCGCAGATGCGGTTGGTCGACTGCGGCCATTGCCGGCCGGGGCCCGTCAGCGCCGCGAGATGGTCCTCGTAGGTGAAGCGCGGCACCGTGTCGTCCGGCTGCGGCGCCAGCCTTGCGCGGCGGATGCGCCCCTCGGACGAGGCACGGAACACGGGCATGGGCGTCACGCCCGTGAGGTGATGCACGAGCGCCGTGGTGAAGACCGTCTTGCCCGAACGCGCGAGGCCAGTGACGCCGAGGCGCAGCGTCGGCCGCACCGCGCCTGCCGCATATTCGGCGAGGCTCTTCAGCGCATCGACTGTGCCGTCGAGGAAGGACGGCGGCATCAGGCGCGCTCCGCGTCCGAGCCGGCCTCAGTCCTCATCCTCGCCCCCGATCATCTTCGGCGTGACGAAGCGGTCGAGCCGCCCGCCGTGCTCGGCCACGTCAGCCCAGGACGCGACGTCGAAATCGATCACCGCGAGCCCCGCCGTCGGATATTTCTGGCGCAGGCGGGCAAAGGCATAGCGGTCGCCGTGGCCGACGAGCCGCGTCGCGAGATCGGCAAAGCCCGGATTGTGACCGATGACGAGCAGCGTGCGCACGTCCGGCCCGGTCGAGCGGATGGCGGCGAGGATAGCGTCCGTCTTCGCCTCGTAGATGCGCCGCTCGTCGCGCTTCGGCACCTCCTCGGCGAAGGCGGGCGCGACGAGGGCCCATGTCTCCTGCGTGCGCTTGGCCGTCGAGACCACGGCGAGGTCGGGCACCAGATGCTCGCCGGCAAGGTAGCGCCCCATGAGCGGCGCGGCCTCGCGCCCCCGCGGCGCGAGTGGCCGTTCGTGATCGGCGGCGCCGGCGGGCCAGGCGGATTTGGCGTGACGGAGGAGCATGAGGCGAAGCATGGGCGCCAAGCTAGGCATCCCGCCCCGGCCACGCAAGGGCAGCCGCCCCTGTGCTCCCCTCAGCCGATGCCGTCGACCACCTGGAATCCGTGGGCGAAGGGGTCGCGGTCGTCGATGACGATGGTGTTGAAGCCGGTGACGCGCGCCCAGCCCTCGATGGAGGGGACGATCGCATCGTGCCCGCCGACCTTCGCCCTTGCCTCGATGCGGCCGGAGAAGGTCGAGCCGATGATGCTCTCGTGGACGAAGACATCCCCTTCGCGTAAGGACCCGCGCGCCGCGAGCTGCGCCATGCGCGCCGACGTGCCGGTGCCGCAGGGCGAGCGGTCGATGGCCTTGTCGCCGTAGAACACGGCGTTGCGCGCGGTCCCCTCCTCCGTCTTCGGCCGCCCCGTCCACATGACATGGGTCAGCCGGTCGATGGCCGGGTTCTCGGGATGGGCGATGCGGTGGCGGGCGTTGAAATCCTGCCTGAGCTTCGGGCTCCAGCGCAGGATGTCGGACGGGTTCACCTCCCCAAGGTCGCCGTGCCCGTCCTGCGGCTCGACGATGGCGTAGAAATTACCGCCGTAGGCGACGTCCACCTTGAGCGGCCCGAGCCCCTCCACCGCAACGTCGTAGCCCGTGCCGAGGAGGAAGGACGGCACGTTGGTGATGCGCACCCGCTCGATGAACGGCCCGTTCTCGACATAGCGGGCCTCGACCAGGCCGGCCGGCGTGTCGAGCCTCAGCACGCCCGGCGTCTTCGGGCGGACGAGGCCGTTCTCGAGCGCGATCGTTACCGTGCCGATGGTGCCGTGGCCGCACATGGGCAGGCAACCGGAGGTCTCGATGAAGAGGATGCCGACGTCGCAGTCCTCCCGCGTCGGCGGATAGAGGATGGACCCCGACATCATGTCGTGCCCGCGCGGCTCGAACATGAGGCCGGTGCGGATGAAGTCGTATTCGGCGAGGAAATGCTGCCGGCGGGCGAACATGGTCTCGCCCGTAAGCTGCGGAATGCTGCCGCCGGCAACGACGCGAACCGGATTGCCGCAGGTGTGCCCGTCGATGCAGAAGAACGTGTGGCGCGCCATGGTCCGCCCCCGTTTGTCAGGCCGCGCTCTTCAGCCCGACGTCCGGCAGCGCCGGGCGCGAGGCGAGCGCCTTCCGCACGACGTCCTCGACCGCCCGGCGCTCCTCGCCCGTGAGCGGCAGCCGCGGCGGCCGAGTCAGGGCGGAGCCCCGACCCATGATCTCCTCGCACAGCTTGATGCACTGGACGAGGTCGGGCCGCGCATCGAGATGGAGCAGCGGCATGAACCAGTCGTACAGCGGCCGCAGCTCCTCGAAGCGCCCGGCGCGCGCCAGGCGGAACAGGGTCTCGCCCTCGCGCGGGAAGGCGTTCGACATGCCCGACACCCAGCCGGCGGCCCCCAGCATCACGCTCTCCACCACCACGTCGTCGAGCCCGGCGAAGAGCACGAAGCGCTCGCCCACCATGTTGCGCATGTCGGTGAAGCGGCGCGTGTCGCCGGAGGAATCCTTGATGCAGACGATGGTGTCGCAATCGGCGAGCGAAGCGAGGATGTCGGGCGTGACGTCGTTCTTGTAGATCGGCGGATTGTTGTAGACCATCACCGGCAGGTCGGTGGCCCCGGCGACGCCGCGGAAATGCGCTGCCGTCTCGTGTGGCTTGGCCGAATAGACGAGCGCCGGCATCACCATGATGCCGTCGAGCCCGACACGCGCCGCCTCCCGCGCCGTCTCGGCGGCGAAGGCGGTGGTGAACTCGGCGATGCCGGCGATGACCGGCACGCGCCCTTGGGCGACATCCTTCGCCGCCTCCATCACCGCCACCTTCTCGGGCCGCGACAGCGAGGTGTTCTCGCCCACCGTGCCGCACACGATGAGGCCGGACACCCCGTCGTCGATCAGCCCGGCCATCACCTTGCGCGTCGCCTCGATGTCGAGGCTGAAATCCGCGCGGAACTGCGTGGTGACTGCGGGGAAGACGCCTTCCCAGCCGATGCGCGCTGCCATGGCCGTTCTCCGGATGGTGAGATTGCCATGAATTGTAGATTGTATAAAATCAATGCTGTCAAGCACGCACCAGGACCCCGATGAACGACCCCGCCCTCTCCTCTCCGCTCCGCAAGACGGTCCAGCACCGCACCATCTCGGCGGCCGTGGCCGCCGAGCTGCGCCGGCGCATCCTCGACGGGGAGGTGCCGGCCGGCAGCCAGCTGAGGCAGGATGCGCTCGCCGCCGAATTCGCCGTCAGCCGCATTCCCGTGCGCGAGGCGCTGATACAGCTCGAAGCAGAGGGGCTCGTAAAGATCCATCCGCACCGCGGCGCGGTGGTGCCGGAACTGTCGCTCGCCGAGATCGAGGAGCTGTTCGAACTGCGCCTCCTCCTCGAGCCGCGCCTCCTCGCCGCCTCTGCCCCGCAGCTGTCGGACGACGACTACACCCGCCTCGACCGCATCCTGGAGGAATACAGCGACGAATTGCGCGCCCGGCACGTCAGCCGCTGGGGCGAGCTCAACCGCGCGTTCCACCTCTTGCTCTACAGCCGTGCCGAGAAGCCGCGCACCGCCGGCATCGTCGCCAACCTCCTGCAGGACTGCGACCGCCACACGCGCCTGCAGCTGTCCCTGACCGGCGGCATGGAGCGAGCCGAGGCCGAGCACGCCGAGCTCGTCCACCTCTGCCGCGCGGGGCGCATCGACGACGCCTGCGAACTGCTGCGCGCCCACATCGAGAACGTCGGCCGCGCGCTGCGGCGGTTTTTGGAGGAGCGCTGAATGCAATTCCCCTCCCCCGCTTGCGGCGGGGAGGGGTTAGAGGTGGGGGCGGCTCCGCCTTCCGGACGCCCCGCTCAGATCGCTTGAGATCCCAGGGATTGCCAGCGAGCCCACAGCATTATGCATTCAAGTCGGCGCAAGTCACTTGCCTTGATCCCTCCCCTCAAGGGGAGGGTGGATCGCGCCAAAGGCGCGAGACGGGTGGGGTCAAGTCCGGGCACGGCGCGCGTAAATGCCACCCGCAGGCCCCTCCGTCGCCGCTTCGCGGCGCCACCTCCCCCATGCGGGGGAGGATCGACGTGCACACCAATTTCAAGTCATCATACTAATCTGCTGGCGCGGGCATCTCGGTGCGCCTACCGCCCCTCGCGCCGGCTCATGAAGGCCAGCTTCTCGAAAAGCCCGACGTCCTGCTCGTTCTTGAGGAGCGCGCCGTGGAGCGGCGGGATGAGCTTGCGCGTGTCGCGCTCGCGCAGGGTGTCGGCGTCGATGTCCTCGGCCATGAGGAGCTTGAGCCAGTCGATCAGCTCCGAGGTCGAGGGCTTCTTCTTGAGGCCCGGGACGTCGCGGATGTCGAAGAAGAGGCGCAGGGCCTCCGCGACGAGGCGCTTCTTGATGCCGGGATAGTGCACCTCGACGATCCGGGCCATGGTCTCGTGGTCGGGAAAGCGGATGTAGTGGAAGAAGCAGCGGCGCAGGAAGGCGTCCGGCAGCTCCTTCTCGTTGTTGGAGGTGATGACGACGATGGGCCGCTGGCGTGCCCGCACGGTCGCGCCCGTCTCGTAGACGTGGAACTCCATGCGGTCGATCTCGAGCAGGAGGTCGTTGGGGAACTCGATATCGGCCTTGTCGATCTCGTCGATGAGCAGCACCGGGCGCCGCTCGGACACGAAGGCCTCCCACAGCTTGCCGCGCTTGATGTAGTTGGCGATGTCGGAGACGCGCGGGTCGCCCAGCTGGCTGTCGCGCAGGCGCGAGACGGCGTCGTATTCGTAGAGCCCCTGCTGCGCCTTGGTGGTGGACTTGACGTGCCAGGTGATGAGCGGCGCGCCGACGGCCCGCGCGATCTCCTCGGCGAGCACGGTCTTGCCGGTGCCGGGCTCGCCCTTCACGAGGAGCGGACGCTCCAGCACGATGGCCGCATTGACCGCGACCTTGAGATCCTCCGTGGCCACATAGGTATCGGTGCCGTCAAACCGCATGTCGTCTCCTGAAACCGGGGGGCGCAGCCTCGCCGGCGACAGTAGGGAGCGGACGGGGACGGGGCAAGCGGGGCACGCCTCTCGACGAAAGCCCGCCCCGCCGTCATGCCCGCGACTGTCGCGGGCGTGACGGCAGAAAACGGCGCACACCCGTCATGGCCGGGCTCGTCCCGGCCATCCACGTCCTTCGCCCCCGCGCCCACGTCGCGGCGTGGATGCCCGCGACAGGCGCGGGCATGACGGCGGAGACAGTTATGCGAATGGAACGGGAAGAATGGCACAACCTCCCCGTTCGTCATGGCCGGGCTCGTCCCGGCCATCCACGCCTTCGACCCCACGCCAGCGTCGCGGCGTGGATGCCCGGGACGGGCGCGGGCATGACGGCGAAGAAACGGCGTGCAGGCGTCAGGCCGGGCCGCTCGCAGCAACGGTCTTCCACGTTCGATCAATGGCTTGAGGCCAGGTGGAGGGCGTCGATCGGGCAGCCGTCGGGACAAGCCGGGCCATGACGGGTCCCTACCCCGCCACCTCCGGAAAGACGGCCCCCTCCTTCACGACGCCCATCACGAAGTTCGATTCGATGGCGGCGATGCACCTGAGGCGCGTCAGCCGCGTCTTGACGAAGCGCTCGTAGTCCTCGATGCCCTCGCCGACCACGTGTAGGAGATAGTCCTGCGTGCCGGTCATCAGATAGCAGGCGCTCACCTCGTCCCAGCCGGCGACCGCCTGCTCGAAGGCGGCGATCTCCTCCTCGTTCTGGCGTGTCAGCCGCACCGAGACGAAGACGGTGACGGGCAGGCCGTAGGCCTTCTGGTCGACCTTGGCCGCATAGCCGCGGATGACGCCCGCCTCCTCCAGCCGGCGCAGGCGCCTGAGGCACGGCGATGGCGACAGGCCGATGCGCTCCGACAGCTCCTGGTTGGTCATGCGCCCGTTGCCCTGCAGCAGGCGCAACATGCGGCGGTCGGTCGAGTCGAGCGATATCTGCCCCATTCCCCCTCCATTCTGGCAGTTCCTGCCCTTGCGAGCACATTTGCGCGATCCGATTGGCCGAGCAATGCCAAAGGGCGCACACTAGCGTTGAGACAGCTCCGCATGGCCTCGCGGCCGGCGGGACGGGCAAACCGCCAATCGAGGGAACGCTTGTCATGGCATCGTCTGACTACCACAAGGACAAGATCGGCAATCACAAGCTCCATCCCGAGACGCTGATGCTGGGCTACGGCTACGACCCCGCCCTCTCGGAAGGAGCGGTGAAGCAGCCGGTCTTCCTGACCTCCACCTTCGTCTTTCGCTCGGCGGAGGAAGGGCGCGACTTCTTCGATTTCACCGCGGGCCGGCGCGAGCCGGAGCCGGGCACCGAGCCAGGCCTCGTCTATTCGCGCTTCAACCACCCCAACAGCGAGATCGTCGAGGATCGCCTCGCCATCTTCGAGGGCGCCGAGATGGGCGCCATCTTCTCGAGCGGCATGTCGGCCATCGCCACGACGCTGCTCGCCTTCGCCCGGCCGGGTGACGTCATCCTGCATTCGCAGCCGCTCTACGGCGGCACCGAAACGCTGATCGCCAGGACGATGAAGCCCTTCGGCATCGATGCGGTCGGCTTCATCGACGGCGTCGACGAGGCGGCCGTGCGCGCCGCGGCCGAGGCGGCGATGGCGAAGGGCCGCGTCAGCGTCGTCTTCGTCGAGACGCCGTCGAACCCCCTCAACAGCCTCGTCGACCTCGCGCTCGTGCGCCGTGTCGCCGACGAGATCGGCGACAGGCAGGGCCACCGCCCGATCGTCGCCTGCGACAACACGCTGCTCGGACCGCTGTTCCAGAAGCCGCTCGCCCACGGCATGGACCTGTCGGTCTATTCGCTGACGAAGTACGTCGGCGGCCACTCCGACCTCGTGGCAGGGGCGGTGCTCGGCCGGCGCGAGCTGGTGAAGCCGATCAAGCTGCTGCGCGGCGCCATCGGCACCCAGCTCGACCCGCATTCGGCCTGGATGATCGCCCGCTCGCTGGAGACGCTCAGCCTGCGCATGAGCGCCGCCTGCCGTAACGCCGAGGCGGTCACCGCCTTCCTCGCCGGCCACGAGAAGGTGGCGCGCGTCTATTACCCGACGCTGCTGCCCGCCGAGAGCCCGGCCCGGCGCACCTTCGCGCGCCAGTGCGATGCGGCCGGCACCACCTTCTCCTTCGACATCCGCGGTGGCGAGGCGGCGGCCTTCCGCTTCCTCAACGCGCTGCGCATCTTCAAGCTGGCGGTGAGCCTCGGCGGCACGGAATCGCTCGTCTGCCATCCGGCGACGACCGTCCATTCCGGCGTGCCGAAGGAAACGCGCGAGCGCATCGGCATCAGCGACGCCACCATCCGCATGTCCATCGGCATCGAGCACTCGGACGACCTCATCGCCGACCTGACGCAGGCGCTGTCGGTGGCTTAGCCAGGCGTCGGCAGTCGGCGGTCGGCAGTCGGCAGTCGGGGAAAAGGCAGCCGTCCCATACGGGGAGCAACCTCGTTTCCCGGGCGCATGCAGCGAAGCGGAATGCGACCCGGGCACCAGCACAAGACTCGCCGAAGGCCCCGAACCACCTGAGAGGCATGGACCCCGGATCTGCACCGCATCACTGCGTGCTGCGGCGCGTCCGGGGAACGCGCCTGCGCCGGAGGGATCGCCCCCTCCCCGCGTACGACATCGTCTCCCGGGCGCATGCAGCGTGAGCGGAATGCGACCCGGGAACCAGCGCTGGCGACTCGCCGCAGGCGCCGCACGGCCTGCACCGTCTGGCCCTGGCCCTGCACCGCACCGTTTCATGCTGCGGCCCCTCCCGGTGACGAGCCTGCGCCGCGACAGCCGGTCACTCGCCGCGGAGCGCCCATATCCGCGATTGCCTCGGCGGCTGCCGCTCGCCCATGATGCCGCGAGCGGATGCGGATTCTGCGCCGCGGCGCGCACGGACGGGCGATGACAGCGACAGTACCAGTCGAGACCTACAAGGACGCCCTCCTCGTTCTTGCCGCGGCCGGCGCGGCCGTGCCGATGATCAAGCTCCTCCGCATCAGCCCGGTTCTCGGCTTCCTCGGCGTGGGGGCCGTGCTCGGGCCGCACGGTCTCGGCAACCTCGTCGGCGAGGTGCCGGTGCTGCGCTACCTCACCATCTCCGATCAGGAGCTGATGGCGCGCATCGCGGAATTCGGCGTCGTGTTCCTGCTCTTCGTGATCGGCATCGAATTGTCCTGGGCCCGCCTGTGGACGTTGCGCCGCCTCGTCTTCGGGCTCGGCTTCGCCCAGGTCGTGGCCTGCGCCACCGCGCTCGGTCTCGGCGTCGCGCTCGCGGGCGGCGCGGCGGCGGAGGCGCTCGTCATCGGCAGCGCCCTTGCCCTGTCCTCCACAGCGATCGTGCTTGAATCGCTCGCCGAGCGCCGGCGCCTCGGCACCTCCGCCGGGCGCACGAGCTTCGCCGTCCTCCTGTTCCAGGACCTTGCGGTGGTGCCGCTCCTCTTCCTCGTCGGCGTGCTCGGCGCGCGCGAGGAAGGCTCCGTGGCGACGGGCTTCGTCATCGCCATCGGCCAGGCGGTCTTCGCCATCGCGGTCATCGTGCTGATCGGCCGGCGGGCGCTGCGCCCCTTCTTCCGCCTCGTCGCGGCCGCCGACAGCCCCGAGCTGTTCATGGCGGCGGCCCTCCTCGTCGTCGTCGGCACCGCGCTCGCGACCGGCGCGGCCGGCCTGTCCATGCCGCTAGGCGCCTTCATCGCCGGGCTGCTGCTGGCCGAGACGGAATATCGCCGGGAGATCGAGGTGATGATCGCGCCCTTCAAGGGGCTGCTCCTCGGCGTCTTCTTCATCAGTGTCGGCATGATGGTGGACATCGGCGGCATCGCGCGCCAGCCCGGCATCATCCTCGGCGCAGCCGCCGCGGCGGTCCTCGTGAAGACGCTCATCGTCTACGGCCTCGTGCGTCTCTTCTCCGGCGGCCACGCGGCGGCGGCCGAGAGCGCCCTGCTGCTCGGCCCCGGCGGCGAGTTCGCGTTCGTCCTGCTCACCCATGCCGCCGCCCTCGCCGTCATCCCCCGCCCGGTGAGCGACATCGCCATCGCGGCCACGGCCGTGACGATGGTGTTCATTCCCCTGCTCGCGCGCCTCGGCGCCATCGCCGCCGGGCGTTTCGACCGTCCCGGAGCCCTGCCTCCGGAGGCGCAGGTGCAGCCGGAGCCGGGCGAGCACGGGCACGCCATCATCATCGGCTGCGGCCGCGTCGGCCGCCTCGTCTCCGACATGCTGGCGGCCCAGGCGATCGACCATCTCGTGGTCGACCGGGACGTCGCGACCGTCACCGCGGAGCGCCGCCAGGGCCGCAACGTCTTCTACGGCGACGCGACCCGGCGCGAATACCTGCGCCTGTGCGGCATCGCCGATGCCGCCGGCCTGATCATCACCGTCGATGCCTCCACGGCCGTCGACGAGATCGTCCTTCAGGCGAAGGCCCTGAAGCCCGGCATCAAGATCATCGCGCGGGCCCGCGACGCACGCCACGCGCGGCATCTCTACGGCCTCGGCGTGACGCATGCGGTCCCCGAGACCATCGAGGCGAGCCTCCAGCTCTCGGAAGCCTCCCTCGTCCATCTCGGCGTGCCCATGGGACTGGCCATCGCCGCCGTGCACGACCGGCGCGACCTCTTCCGCAACGAACTGCGCGCCATGCGCGAAAGCGGGGGGCAGTGACCACCGCGACAGCGCCAAGCCGGAAAAGTGCTTCGCGCCGGTTGACTTATTCCACCGACGTACCGACAGTAATCCCCGTTGAATTTTAAAGCTGTTTGGAATTATTGGCCTGTCGGCCAGCGTGCTCCCCACACGAAAACGGGGAAGATCGACCGTTCATATAGGGGGGAGTGGCATGAGAAGGACAGCCATTATCGTCTCTGCCGTTGCGGCTTCACTTGCCGTCGCAGGGTGCGTCTCGTCGATCCAGAACAAGGAAGACATGCTGTCGGCGGCCGGCTTCAAGATCAAGCCGGCGGATACGCCCGACAAGCTCGCCTCGCTCAAGGCGCTGCCGGCGCACAAGTTCGTCCAGCAGGCGCAGAACGGCAATGTCCTCTATCTCTACGCCGACCCCAGCATCTGCCGCTGCCTGTACTATGGCGACCAGACGGCCTACGGCAACTACCGGCAGATGGTCTTCCAGCAGAACCTCGCCGACGAGCAGCAGATGACGGCGATGATGAACCAGCAGGCCGCGATGAACTGGGACTGGGGCGTCTGGGGCCCCGGATGGTACTGACATAACATGGAGACTGCCGGCGCGGCACAAGCATCGGATACCGGAAGCCAGACAAAACCCCGCGCCGGCCCATGCATCGATTATTATATAAACGGATGGATTGACGTTGAACTACGCAATACACGGAAACATGAACAGGTATTCATTTTTGTAAACATTCTGATAACATGAACATTGCGGAAGTTTAATTTGAAATCGGATATCGGGGAGCCCATCCTTGGTCCACATCGAATGGAGGACCACGATGAAGAAAGCGATCGTTGCAGCGGCCCTTGCGGCGGGCGTTGCCGTCACTCCCCTCATGGCCATGGCCCAGAATGGCGCGCAGCCCGGCGCCGGCCCGCGTGCCGAGCAGGCGGAGAAGCGCGGCCCCCGCTTCAGCGAAGCCGACCGGGCGGCGTTCCTCGACGCGCGCATCGCCGGCCTCAAGGCTGGCCTCAAGCTCACCGCCGACCAGGAGAAGAACTGGCCTGCCCTCGAGACCGCCCTGCGCGACATGGCCAAGGCCCGCGCCGACGCCATGCAGGAGCGGCGCGAGAGCCGGACCGAGCGCACGGAACGCCGGGGCGCCATCGAGCGTCTTGAGATGCGCGCCGACTTCATGGAGAAGCGCGCTACCGAGATGAAGAAGTTGGCCGAAGCCGCCAAGCCGCTCTACGAAAGCCTCGACGAGGCGCAGAAGGGCCGCTTCGACGTGCTGATGCGCGCTGGCATGCAGCGCGGTCACGGCCATCGCATGCGTCACGCCGGTTTCCACCACCGTGGCGCTCCGCCGGCTCCGCCGGCTCAGCAGCAGTAAGCGCCCGGCCCTCGGTCGGTCGTTTCGAGACCCGTCAACCCAGCACCTTGGCCGCCGGCATGCCCGGCGGCCCTTTTTTTGATGCCGTCGCGCGGTGCTGCGAGGGCTGCATTAGCGCTTTGCGATGTACCTGAATCGGAAAGAGCGTCTATCTTTCAGAGAATAGAGCATTTTCTTCGCCGGACCGGCATCCACTTCGGTGGAAAATGCTCTAGATTGCCGGCATGTTCCTCGACTTCTTCACCGCCCTGCGCGCCGCGACGATCCCCGTCACCTTGCGGGAATATCTCACCCTGCTCGGCGCGCTGGAGGCGGACCTCGCCGACAAGAAGGTGGAGGACTTCTACTATCTCGCCCGCACCTGCCTCGTGAAGGACGAGCGCAACCTCGACAAGTTCGACCGCGTCTTCGCCACCGTCTTCAAGGGTCTGGAGACCCTCGGTCCGGTTGTCGAAAAGGCCGCCATTCCCGAGGAATGGCTGCGCAGGCTCGCCGAGCGCTATCTGACCGAGGAGGAGAAGCGGCAGGTCGAGGCCATGGGCTGGGACAAGCTGTTCGAGACGCTGCGCCAGCGCCTCGCCGAGCAGAAGGAGCGGCATCAGGGCGGCAGCAAGTGGATCGGCACCGCCGGCACCTCGCCCTACGGCGCCTACGGCTACAATCCCGAAGGCATCCGCATCGGCCAGGACGGCAACCGCAACTTCCGCGCCATCAAGGTGTGGGACAAGCGCGAGTTCAGGGACCTCGACGACACGGTCGAGCTCGGCACGCGCAACATCAAGGTGGCGCTCCGGCGCCTGCGCCGCTTCGCCCGCACGGGCGCCGCCGAGGTGCTCGACCTCGACGACACCATCCGCGCCACGGCCCACAAGGGCTATCTCGACGTGAGGCTGGTGCCGGAGCGGCACAATGCGGTGAAGGTGCTGCTCTTCCTCGATGTCGGCGGCTCCATGGACTGGCACGTCGAGAAGGCGGAGGAGCTCTTTTCCGCCGCGCGCTCCGAGTTCAAGCACTTCGACCACTTCTATTTCCACAATTGCCCCTACGAGCAGTTGTGGAAGGAGAACCGCCGCCGCTTCGAGGAGACGATCCCCACCCTCGACGTCATCCGCACCTTCCCGTCGGACTATCGCGCCGTCTTCGTCGGCGATGCCTCGATGAGCCCCTACGAGATCGCCATGCCCGGCGGCTCCGTGGAGCACTGGAACGAGGAGGCGGGCGAGGTCTGGCTGCAGCGGCTGTTCACGCAATTCCCGAAGAGCGTGTGGCTCAACCCGGTGCCCGAGGAGCGCTGGGGCTACACCCGCTCCATCGCCATGGTGCGCCAGCTGATCGGCGACCGCATGTTCCCGCTGACGCTCGACGGCCTCGACCGGGCGATGCGCGCGCTGATGCGGTGAGGCGGCGGCGCCAGTCGGCAGTCGGCAGTCGGCAGTCGGCAGTCGGCAGTCGGCAGTCGGCAGTCGGCAGTCGGCAGTCGGGGGAATTGCAGACCGCCGCACCCCGGCGCAAGCTCGTATCCCGGACGCATGCAGCGAAGCGGAATGCGGGCCGGGATCCAGCGCAAGAACCTGCCGAAGGCGCCATATACCCCGCGGCGAATGGGCCCCGGATCTGCACCGCATCACTCACGTGCTGCGGTGCGTTCGGGGCACGAGCGCGCCTTTACGCGCACCGCTCGCCTCCACCTCCTCGCCCGGCCCTCTCGCCTCCGCCCCCTTGCCTCCGCGCCCGCCTTCGCCGACAAGACAGCCATGCAGGATCAGGACGACATCGCAGAAGACTCCAGGAACCCGCCCGGCCACGTCTATCGCCAGAAGCCCCGGCCCGTCGGCTTCGAGGTCACCTACCGGCTCGAGGGCGACCGGCTGGTGGCCGATGCCGGGCGACGCGTCGACACCGTCGCGCTGTCAGCGATCAGGGAGATTCGCCTGACGTTCGAATCGAAGACGGCGGTGCGCGAGGTCTACCGCACGACCCTGCGCATGGCGGACGGCCGCAGCCTGTCGCTCACTAATGTCAACTGGGGCCTCTCCGGCGCGCAGACGCAGAACGGCGATTATTCCGCCTTCGTGCGGGCTCTCGTCGCCGCGGTGGCGGCGGCCAATCCGGGCGTCGCCATCCGCTGCGGCCGCTCCCACGCCGCCTGGCTGCTGCTGGCGGCCATCGGCCTCGTCACGATCTTCGGCTTGGCCGGCTTCGCATACCAGGCCGTCAGCCAGGGCGCAGGCACGACGGCTCTCATCGGCCTTGCCGTGCTCGCCCTCGCCTATTGGCAGCTCGCCCCGCTCGTCTTGCGCAACCGTCCGCGGCCGGCGACCGCGGACGATCTGCCGGCCGACCTCCTGCCGCGAAGCTGAAGCCCCTGCCGCTTTAGCCCTCGCCGGTGTGATTCTCGCGCACCACGAGCACCGAGCACGGCGCATGCCGGACGATGGTGGAGGCGTTGGAGCCGAGGAGATAGGTCGCCATGGCGGGGCGGTGGGAGCCGACGACGATGAGGTCGGCGTTCATCTTCGCCGCCTCCTCGAGCACCTCGTTGTAGACGGCGCCCATATGGACCGCCGTGGAGACGCGCTCCCTCGGCAGCGGCACGGATTCGGCGACTTCCTTGAGCTTGGCCTCGCTGTCGGTCTGCTGCTCGGCGTCGAAATCCGGCGGCACGAACTCCATGAAGGTCACGGGAAGGATCGAGCGCACATAGATGAGGCGCACCTGACCGCCGGAGGCATTGGCGAAGGCCACCGCCTTGTCGATGGCCGCGCGCGAGACCTCGACCTCGGCGAGATCGACCGGCACCAGGATGGACTTGAACATCGAAACCCCCTTGTCATCGAGACGATGAAACCTAGTCGCCCAGCCTCGCCGCGGCGTTGATCGAGGTCAACCGCCCCCGGCGCGGACGACCGCGGCGTCGGTGGCATGGAGCGCACGCCGTCCGGCACGGAAAATGCGCAACGCCGATCAAGCCGCTATCGGTACTCTCCACCGGCGCCGGAAGGACCGGCGCGACGCGCGAGGGAGCGGAACGGAGACATGATCGGCCTGAAGTCGCAGACACGCCTCGACTACGCCGAGCGGATCGCCCGGGTCGCCACGCATATCGCCGGCCACCTCGACGGCGACCTGTCGCTCGAGCGTCTCGCCGGCATCGCCTGTCTCTCGCCCTACCACTTTCACCGCATCTACCGGGCGATGACGGGCGAGACGACGGCGGAGACGGCGCGGCGCCTCAGGCTGCACCGCGCCGCCCATGGCCTCGTCGCCTCGCAATCGCCCATCGCGCGCATCGCCGCCCGGGCCGGCTACGGCAGCGTCGCCGCCTTCACGCGCGCCTTCGCGGCCTCCTACGGCCATGCCCCCGCAGCCTACCGGCGCCGCGGCCGACTGCTGCCGGGCGCCGGGCGCACCCACGAAGAGGATGGAACCATGACCAGTCCCTGGACCGTCACCCTTGAGCCCATGCCGGCGCTGCGCCTCGCCGCCATCCGCCATGTGGGACCCTACATGGAGATCGGCCGTGCCTTCGACCGGCTGATGCCCTGGGCGGCGGCGCGCGGCCTCCTCGGTCCGGGCGCCGTCACCGTCGGCGTCTATTACGACGACCCGGGCAGCGTCGCAGCCAAGGACCTGCGCTCCGACGCCGGCATCGCCGTCGAGCCCGGGATCGAGGGCGACGCCACCGTCCACATCGTCCCCATCGCTGCCGGCACGCACGCCGTGCTGCGCCACCGCGGGCCCTATGCCGAACTGGAGCGCGCCTACGACTGGCTCTACCGCGCCTGGCTGCCCGCGAGCGGGCACGAACCGGCGGACCGCCCGCCCTACGAGATCTATCGCAACGACCCGCGCGAGGTGCCGGCGCAGGATCTCGTCACGGACATCTGCCTGCCGCTCGCCGAGGGGTGAGCGAAAGCCGGCTCAGCCCTGCCGCTCGGGCGTGCGCACCACGAGGCCGTCGAGCTCCGGCCGCACGCGGATCTGGCAGGACAGGCGCGAGCTGGGCCTGACGTCGAAGGCGAAGTCGAGCATGTCCTCCTCCATCGGCTCGGGCTCGCCCACCGCCTCGCGCCAGGCCTCGTCCACATAGACGTGGCAGGTGGCGCAGGCGCAGGCCCCGCCGCACTCGGCCTCAATGCCCGGCACGCCGTTGCGGATGGCCGTCTCCATCACGGTGGCGCCGACCTCGGCCTCCACCGTGCGGGCGGTATCGTCGGCATCGATGAAAGTGATCTTGGGCATGCCCTGCTCCGTGGCGATTCCCGCCCTCTTTAGAACATTTGCAGGCGATGTGAACACCGGCGGTGCGTCGCAGCCGCCACCCGCCCCCGGATCAGCCGCGTGTCAGGAGTTCGGCGAGGGCGATGTCGCAATCGGCGGCGGCCGCCTCGAGCGGCGGGAGGAGATCGTCGAGCCCGGCCTGCTCACCGCCTTCGGTGGCGCGCCGCAGCTCGGCCTCGATCCGCCTTGCCGCCTCGGCGAGGGGGCGGGCGCCGATGGCGAGCGAAGCCCCCTTGAGCGTGTGGGCGGCTTCGTAGCGCAGCGCGGCCGCGCCATTGCCGGCGATGACGGCCATCTGGCCCTTGAGCTGCTCGCGGAAGAGCTGGGCCACCTCGCGCATCAGGGCCTCGTCACCGGCGGCCTGGCGCAGCAGGAATTCCTCGTCCAAAGGCGAAGCGGCATCATCCGTCTCGCGGGCAGCCATCATGATCCTCGTCCCGGCGGCGAGCCGGCAGGGCCGGCGATCGGGCTTGTCCACATGGAAGAGAGCCGCTTCGCGCGCCGTCCGTCAACCATGCCACTCTCCCGCCATAAGTCTTTGACGTTTCAAATGGTAAACAAGGCGTTAACGAAACATTCAAGTGGCCGTCCGGTCGGGTTTCTTTCACCGGAACCGAACGATAGACTGTTTTGGTAAATGGCGGTCCTTGCGGCCGGGCGGTCTTGCGCAAGCGAGGAGGCCCCGTCCGGACGCAGGCCGCCGTTGCCGGAACAGGCAGCGGCGGCGGACCCGTGGTGTGGCGTGAGTGAGGCGGCGATCATGGCCAAGGACAATCAGGCAAAAGACCCGACGGAAGCAGCCCTGTCGGCTATCGAGCAGGCGTTGAACCTGACGGCGCTCGACAGTCGGGCGGCGACGGCGCGCAAGCTGCCCGATCCGGCGGAGGAGCCGCGCCTGCCCGAGATCGACGAACAGGCCTTTTTCGCCTCCGTTACGGGTGCCCCGGCCGAGAAGCCGGCCGAAGGCACCCCCGAGATGCCCAAGGCGAGCCAGCTCTCGCCTGCCAAGCCGTCCCTCAAGATGCCGGCACCGAAGCCCGGCACCCGGGACACCGCGCCTGCCACGGACGATGGGAAGCCGATGAGCGCCCGCCCCGCCGAAAAAGCCGCCCCTGATTCAGCCGCCCGCCCGGCCGGCCAGAAGCCGGCCGGTGTCGTCGCGCCCGATCCCTCCCGCGTCGCCAACGACGACAAGGAGACGGTGGGGGCCCTTCTGCAGGCCCTGCAGGCCCGGCCCTCCTCCCGCGCCTACTGGCTCGCCCTCCTCGCCTCGCTCGTGTGGCTCGGCCTCACCGGGGCCGGCATCTGGCAGCGCTACAACCTCGGCGCCGTCGGCATCGATGGCGCCATCGGGGCCATCGGCGCCGTCGAGGGCGCCCTGCTCGCCCTGACGGTCTTCGGCCCCGTCGTGCTGTTCTTCGTCCTCGCGACGCTGCACACCCGCGCGCAGGAGATGCGCCTCGTCGCCCGCGCCATGACGGGCGTTGCCGTGCGCCTCGCCCAGCCCGAGAACCTGGCCGCCGATTCCGTCGTGAACCTCTCCCAGGCCGTGCGCCGCGAGGTGGCCGCGATGGGCGACGGCCTCGAGCGGGCGCTCGCCCGTGCCGGCGAGCTCGAGACGCTGGTGCGCACCGAGATTTCCACGCTGGAGCGCGCCTACGGCGACAACGAGATCCGCATCCGCTCGCTGCTCGACGAGCTCGTCGCCCAGCGCGAGGCCATCATCAGCAATGGCGAGCGGGTGAAGACCGCCATCTCCGGCGCGCACGAGCATTTCGCCCAGGAGCTCGAGGGTGCGAGCCGCGTCATCGCCGAGGCCGTCGCCTCCGCCGGCACGCGCGTGACCGAGCAGCTCGGCTCGAAGGGCGAGCAGATCACGCTCGCCCTCGGCCGCGCCGGCGACCGGATGATCGACGAGATCACCTCGCGCGGCGGCGACCTCGTCGAGCGCCTCGGCTCCACCAGCGACGCCGTCGGCGCCCGCCTCGCCAGCGCCAGCGCCGACGTCACCTCGACGCTCGACGGCAAGGCACGCGAGATCACCGAAGCCATCGAGCGCACCGGCCAGGTGCTCACCACAGGCCTCAACGAAGGCGCCGCCGATCTCACCCGCACCCTCGCCGAGACCGGCACGAGCGTCGCCGAGCAGATCGCCCAGCGCGCCATGGAGGTCAACGACACCCTGCGCTCCACGGGCGAGACGCTCAGCGTCGCCATCGGCGCCCGCGGCGAGGAGGTGACGCAGCGCATCGAGATCACCGGCCGCGAGATCGCCGACACCATCGCCTCGCGCGGCGAGGGCCTCGCCGTGCGCCTCGCCGAGACGGGCGAGCGCATCCACGAGGTCATCAACGTCAACGGCCGTTCCCTCGAGCAGACGCTCGCCGAAACGGGCGACCGCCTCGCCGGCCTCATCGAGGAACGCACCAGCACCGCCCGCACCGTCTTCTCGCAGAGCGCGACGGAGCTGGAGACGACCCTCACCAGCACCAGCGAGCGCATGGCCGCCCTCATCTCCGAGCGCGCCAACGCCGCCTGCAGCTTCTTCGAGGACGGCGCCCAGGCGCTGGAGATGACCCTCAACACGGCGGGCGAGCGGATCGCCGGCCTCGTCGAGGATCGCACCAGCGTCGCCCGCGAGCTGTTCGAGAACAGCACCCGCACGCTCGACGAGAGCCTGTCGACCACCGGCGAGCGCCTCGCGGCGCTGCTCGAGAGCCGCTCGGACGACGTGCGCCGCGCCTTCGAGACCGGCACGCAGGCCCTCGACCGCAGCCTCGCCAACACCGGCGAGCAGCTGTCCGGCCTGCTTGAGAGCCGCTCGGAAGCCATCCGCCTCGCCTTCGAGAACGGCACCCGCACCCTCGACGAAAGCCTGTCGAGCACGAGCGGGCACCTGTCGAGCCTGCTCGACAGCCGCTCCGAGAGCATCCGCCTTGCCTTCGAGAACGGCACGCGCGCGCTCGATGACAGCCTCTCCAGCACCGGCGAGCGCCTCGCCGACCTCCTCGAGACCCGCGCCGAGAACGTCCGCGCCGTCTTCGAGAACGGCACCCGCGGCATCGAGGAGAGCCTCGGGACGGTCGGCGACCGCCTCGCCTCGCTGGTCGAGGACCGCACCAACCTCGTGCGCACCGCCTTCGAGGACAGCGCCCGCTCGCTCGAGACCACGCTCTCGACCACCGGCACGCACATGGCCTCCCTGCTCGAGGAGCGCACCGCGAGCGCCCGCGTCACCTTCGAGGAGAGCGCGCGGACGCTCGCCGAGGAATTCGCCGGCCGCACCTCCGAGCTGCGCGACATGCTCGCCAGCCAGACGGACGAGACCCGCGCCCTCATGGCCGGCACCGGCAAGGACGTCGTGCTCGCCATTGCGACGCAGGCCTCGCGCGTCAACGAGGCCCTGGCGCGCAACGCCGAGGCCCTCGCCGAGACCATCGACACCCGCGGCCGCCTCGTCGACGAGAAGCTGGGCGAGCGCCTCGCCGCCTTCGAGAAGACGATGGAGACCGGCGGCGACAAGCTGGAGATGACGCTCTACGCCCGCCTGTCGGCCTTCGAGGAGACCATCGAGAACCGGGCCCTCAGCCTGGACAACACGCTCAACGCGCGCCTCTCGGCCTTCGAGAACGCCATCGAGAGCCGCGCGGTCAGCCTCGACAGCACGCTCGACACGCGCCTCTCCGCGTTCGAGAATGCCATCGAGAGCCGCACGTCGACCCTCGACGCGAGCCTGTCGGAGAAGCTCTCCAGCTTCGAGCGCACGGTGGATGCGCGCGCCGGCTCGCTCGACGAGACGCTGTCGGCCCGCCTCGGCTCCTTCCAGCAGCTCGTGGAGAGCGGCGCCCGCACGCTCGATGCCACCCTCGGCGCGCGCCTCGCGGCGCTCGAGGAGACCATCGAGCAGCGCGGCCACCGGCTCGACGCGGCGCTGTCCATGCGCCTCGCCGGCTTCGAGGATGTCATCGTCACCAAGGGCCAGGCGCTCGCCGAGCGCATCGCCAACGACACGTCGGGCTTCACGACGACCGTCACGGCCCGCCTCGCTGATGTCGAGAACCTGCTGACGACCCACGGCACCCAGCTTGCCGACGCGCTCGCCGAGCGCACCAAGGAGGCCGGCGACGTCATGGAAGCGCACATCGCGCGCTTCGAGGAACGTTCGGCCACCAAGAGCCAGGAGATCGCGAAGTCGCTCGACGGGCTCATCGTGCGCATCGACGACAATCTCGGCTCCCGCGCCAGTGCCCTCAACGACGCCCTCGTCGAGCGCACCAAGGAGATCGCCCGCGTCATGGCCGAGGGCGGCCGCGACGTCACCCAGGCGCTCGCCTCCAAGGTCGACGAGATCAGCGGCGTCATCTCGACGAAGAGCGCGCAGCTCACCGAGGTGCTCTCGGGCAAGGCGCAGGAGATCAACGAGACGCTGGGCGGCCGCGCCCTCGACATCGCGGCGACGCTCGACCAGCGCGTCGCCCGCTTCGAGGAGCGGGTCGTCGACCGGCTCGACACCGTCAGCGCCACGCTCGACGAGCGCGGCCAGGCGATCTCCGAGAACCTCGCCGCCCGCGCCGAGGCGATCAACGCCACCCTCGGCAACCGCGCCCAGGAGCTGGAGCGCCTCTTCGACGACAAGGGCCTCGGCCTCGTCGGCGCCATCGCCGACCGCGGCGAGAGCATCGCCCGCGAGGTCGCCTCGGTCGGCGAGGCGGTGGTGCGCACGCTGGAGACGCGCGGCCGCTCCATCGTCGATGCGGTGCAGGAGCGCTCGCAGGAGCTCACCGACCTGTTCGGCTCGTCGAGCGAATCGCTGCGCCGGGTCATCGAGGACGGCACCAGCCGCTCCATCGAGACGCTGATGTCCACCAACGACCGCCTGAAGGGCGAGCTGTCGGGCGTGCTCGACCGCCTGTCCGAGGCCAACCGCCTGCTGCAGCAGATGACGGCGAGCGCCAGCGCCAACCTCGCCCAGGTCGAGGACGGGCTGACGAGCCGCGTCGGCGAATTGCAGGAGGTGCTCGGCGCGGTGAAGGAGGAGACCGGCCGCGCGGCGGGCGACGTCGCCGCCCAGGTCGAGGCGCTGCGTGCCATCTCCGGCCAGACGCTGACGCAGGCCGCCGGCCTCGCCGAGAAGCTCGGCCAGCAGGGCCGGGCCGTCGCCGAGGTCACGAACGAGCACATCAAGGCCATCGCCGAGGCGACGCGTCTGCTCGAAGGCGTCGAATCCCGCGTGGGCGTCGCCCTTGACGAGCGCCGCCAGACGCTGGAGAACCTCGTCTCGGTTGTCGGCGAGCGGGCCGACGACATGGAATCGATCACCCGGTCCTTCAGCGCCCTCCTCTCGGAGACGCTGCAGGAGGCGGAGCGCAAGGCGCGCCAGATCGGCTCCGTGCTGGCCGAGAACGCCCAGTCGGCCACCCAGGCCATCGGCGAGCAGTTCGACCTCATCCGCACGACGACCGGCAAGGAGCGCGAGCGCACGGCGGCTGCCCTGCGCCAGGCCTACGAGCAGGTCATCGCCGAGATGAGCCAGGGGCTCAGCCAGGCCACCGAGCGCTTCCACTCCGTCGCCAACGACATGCGCGGCATGACGGCCCGCATCCACGAGGAGCTGGAGGCGACGCGCGGCGAGCTGAAGCGCGGCGTGATCGAGATGCCGCGCGAGACGCAGGAGACGACCGCCGCCATGCGCCGCGTCGTCGCCGACCAGATCAAGGCGCTCAACGAGCTGACCGAGATCGTCACCCGGTCGGGCCGCGCCGTCGACGTGGTGGAAGCGGCCCAGCCGCGTCGTCCGGCCCAAGCCGAGCGTTCGACTGCCGAGCGTTCGGCCGCCGAGCGTCCGGTTGCCGAGCGCCCGGCCGCCCCGGCGCCGCGGCCCCAGCCGGCACCGCAGGCTGCCCAGCCGGCTGCGGCTCCCGCCCCGCAACCGGCGCCGCGTGCACCCGCCCCTGCCCCGCAGCGCGAGGCCGCGCCGCAGCAGGCCGGCGGCCGCGGCTGGCTCTCGGATCTCCTCGTGCGCGCCTCGCGCGACGAGGGCGAGCCGGCGAAGCCCGCAGCCCCCGCCGCGCAGGCCGTGGCCGGCGCGCCCGCCAGCCAGCGCCGCACCATCGAGCTGCTCGATTCCATCTCGGTCGATATCGCCCGGATGATCGATCACGATGCGGCGGTGGAGCTGTGGGACCGCTACAAGCGCGGCGAGCGCAACGTCTTCACCCGCCGGCTCTATACGCTGCAGGGCCAGCAGACCTTCGAGGAGATCCGCCGCAAGTACCGTCAGGACGCGGAGTTCCGTGAGACGGTGGACCGCTACATCGACGAGTTCGAGCGCCTGCTCGCCGAGGTCTCGCGCCAGGACCGCGACTCGATGATGGCCAAGACCTACCTCACGTCGGAGACCGGCAAGGTCTACACCATGCTGGCGCACGCCACCGGCCGCTTCGACTGATCGCGGCCCGGCTCGGAAGAAAAAGGCGCGGCTCCGTCCGCGCCTTTTTCTTTCTTCCTCGCGGCGCGGAGCGCCGTCGTTCCGTGGGGGGCGTGCCGGTGATATTATCAAAAGCAGTCACGCAGCTGCGTGGATGCGGAGCGAAGGCGGTCAGCCGCACAGCCCGCCATTCTTTCGTGCGAGGCCGGCCATGGCATCTCAGCGCACGGACTACATGCCCATCGAAGAGTTCCGCAGGCGCGCCAACGAGCATGAGCTCGGCGGGTGGACGCCGATCCTGCCGAAGCCCGTCGTCCTCCTGACCCCGACCTTCGACCTGGACTTCGACAGGTTCGCAGCCAACGTCGCCTACGAGCTACGCCACTACATCGTCTACAGATCCGATGGCGGCTACTTTGCCCGCGGCCTCGTCCGCGCCACGCAGGAGCTGCAGGGTCTTCATGCCGAACTCAAGGGCGAGGGCTATCCCCCTGGCCAGAAGATCACCATCGCCGCCGCCCTCTACCGGCGCTCGCATCGCGAACCGACGAGCCGGTGGATGATGAGCATCAAGTTCGCCCGGGTGAGCATCACCGCGGACGAAGCGATGGCGATCACCGCCTCGCCGCAGGTCACGCTCCAGTCGGAGCGCAACCTGGCGGAGCGCATCCTCGACTTCGCGGCCCAGGCTGCGAACGAGCCGAGCTGGGCCGGAGACCGCAAGAAGCGCCTCGGAGACTGGGTGGACCTCGCCAGGAAGATCGGTTTTCCAGGCTTCCTCGACCTCTGGTACTACGACCGTGGCCTCGTCGCACTCTATGTCCAGGTCCAGTTCGAGAACGAGCGCGGGGAGATGACGGGACACCGCGACCCGCCCTTCGACGGCCATTACCGGGGGATGGACTGGCGCGTCTATCCCTTCCGCATGGCGATGGCCGAATGCAAGAAGAAGACCAGCGTCGACGACTGCTACGCCCATGTCGCCAACCAGCTGGCGCAGGCGGAGCGGGACATCTTCAGCCAGATCGACGACATCTACAGGACGCTCGCCAAGAGCGGGCCGGCCCAGACCCTGGATCCACGCCCCGGCTCGATCACCGGCTCGCCTGAAAGGCGCTTCCGCAGCCTCGCCCCGTTCCTCAAGGATCTGAAGAAGCGGCTCTATGATCCCAACACGCTGTACGGAGCCTTCACCAAGTACAGCCAGACCCAGCCGGGCTTCTGGGATCGCTATTGAATAGCGGCCACAGCGGGAAGCGCCACGCGTCCGGCAGGGGCCGGCCTTTTGCAGCGGTCGAGCAGCTGCTCCGCTCATGGAAGTTCACCCTTTGCATTTGCACGCGAGAGGGAGCAATTTTCCCGCGCCGGGATCCGCTGCGCAGTGGCGTCGGCCGGCCCGCGTCGCGACGACAGATCGAAGGACCCTGCTCGCCCGCCATGACCGCCTCTCGCCCCATCCTCTATGGCCGGGAAGACAGCCTCGACCGCGCCGAGTTCCGGCGGGTGCTGATCGAATCCGGCCTCGGCGCGATCCGCCCCGTCGACGATGAAGCGCGGCTGGAGGCGATGCTCTCCGGCGCCGATCTCATCGTCACGGCGCGCCGCGACGAGCCTGGCCGGCCGCTTCTCGGCGTCGCGCGCTGCGTCACCGATTTCAGCTGGTGCTGCTACCTGTCCGACCTCGCCGTGTCGCGTTCGGCCCAGGGCCTCGGCATCGGCAAGGGGCTTCTCGACGAAACCCGCCGCCTGATCGGCCCGCAGGTCAGCCTGATGCTCGCCTCGGTACCTGATGCGGTCGGTTTCTATGAACGCGCCGGCATGGCGCGCATCGCCGATGCCTTCTGGTATCGGCGGGAGCGGTAACAGCCGGGCTCGGGCTGTGCCGCGGAAAGACGGCTGGCACGAGCTTCGGGATACCGAACTCTTGAACATGGCTCAGGCGCTGACCGGCGCGCCCCTCGCGCCCCGCGGATGGCGATGCAGCGTCGATCGCCCCGCCCGGTCCGCGCCATCGTGCCCCGGCGCTGGAACAGAACGCCGAATTGTTGGTTGTTCTGCCCCAACCTGCGAGGGAGGCCAGCATGACCGACTACAGCTCCAGCTCCAGCTCCGGCGTCGCCACCGAGGAAACCAGCAGCCTCATCGCGGCGAGCAAGGTCGAAGGCACGGACGTCTACAACCGTCAGAGCGAGCATCTCGGCTCGATCTACGACGTCATGATCGACAAGCGCTCTGGCCAGGTCGCCTATGCGATCATGTCGTTCGGCGGCTTTCTCGGCATGGGCGAAAGCTACCATCCCCTGCCGTGGCGCGTCCTGACCTACGACACCGGCATGGGCGGCTACGTCGTCGATCTCGACAAGAGCCGGCTCGAAGGGGCGCCCAGCTACGGCGTCAACGATGAGCCGAATTGGCAGGATCGCGGCTACACCCGCAGCATCGACGATTATTACGGCGTGCCGCCGTATGGCGGGATCTGACGGCGGTTGCAGGAGCCGCACCTTGCGGCTCCTCTCTTCCTTGCCGAGTAGCACACCGGTCACACCCGTGCCGGTGACCAGCGCACGATCTGCAGCAGCACGGACGACAGCGCTTCGTCGAGCGCGCGCGCTGCTCCCGGCCCGGTGATGCCGGCGACCGGCACGCGCGCCGAGAAGATCTTGGCCGAGACCACGCGGCCGCTGACCGTCTCGATGAGGCGCGCCGAGATCTCGACCACCGCCTCGGACGAGGTGCTCGACACCTCGAAGCGGCGGATTTCGCTGCCGAGCGCGTAATTGGCGACGACGCCCTCGCCCGGGCGCGCCACGCGGCCGAGGCGGCTGCCGTTCTCGAAGGTCTGAATCAGGCGCGTCTGCACCAGCTTGGGCAGCCGGTCGGCCCATTGCACCCCGTCGAGCTGCGAGACGGCGCCGCCCTCACTCTTGACGATGATGGCGTTGCCGTCGAGCGTCTGCAGCGCCGCGGGCTCCGTCACGATGAGCTGGTCGCCGCCGATGCGGGCCGCCCCCGTCACCTCGCGCGGCGCCGAGAGATCGAAGGTCGCGGGCGCCGGGCCGGCGCAGCCGGCGAGGACGAGCGCCGCCGCGAACAGCGCGCAAGCGTCGGGGCGAACGGAGCCGCCGGAAGAAGCGGCAGACGATCTGCGGTTCATGTCAGCGACCACTGTAGGCTGGCAATCCCGGCTTGCTGCCGAAGATGAACTGCTGGGGGTTGCGCTCGACGCTGCGCAGGACGCGGTTGATCTCGTTGAGGGTCCGGCGCCCTTCGCTCGCCAGCGCCTCGTAATCGCGCAGGCCGGGGCCGGTGAAGCGGTTGATGCCGGTCGTGATCTCGGCCGTGCGCTTGTCGAGGTTGTCGGCCAGCACGCGGATGGAACGGGCGGCCTCCGCCACCTCCTCGAAGGCGCCCTTGCCCTCCGGCGAGGAGAGGAAGCCTTCCGCCGCCTTCAGGACGCCGTCGACACGGTCCGCCGCGACGTCGAGCTTCTTCGAGATCGAGGCGATGTCCTTCAGCGTCGACTCGATGTCGCCGCTCGAATCGCCGAGCGCCGCGGTGAAGCGGTCGACGTTGTCGACGATGCGCGTGACGCGGTCCGGCGGCACCGCCTTCACCACCTCGTCGAGATTTGCCGCGAGCGTGTCCAGCCGCTTCGACAGGTCGGCGGCGTTGCTGAGGAGCCGCTCGAGGCCGGGAGCGTTGTCGGCGAGGGCGCTGGAGAACCGCTCGACGTTCTGCACCGTGCGGGTGATCGGATCCTCGGCCTGGCCGACGATGCGGTCGAACTTGGTCAGCACATCGTCCGCCTTGCCCGCGAGCCGCTGCGCCGTCTCCAAGAGGTCCTGGAAATCCGAGCGGTCGGCGAAGATGGTCGGCAGCGGCTGGCCGGGGCCCGCCTCCAGCGGCGGCGCGGCGGGATCGCCGCCGGTGAGCTGGATGTTGGCGACGCCGGTCAGGCCCTGGTATTCGAGCCTCGCCTTCGTATCGGTATTGATCGGCGTCGTGCGGTCGACGTCGACGCGCGCGACCACGCGGCGCGGGTCCTCGGGCAGTAGTTCGATGGTCGACACCTCGCCGACCCTGAGGCCGTTGAACAGCACGAGGGAGCCGCGCGACAGGCCGGAGACGGAGCCCGAGAAGACGATGCGGTAGCCCACGCGGTTGGCGCGCACGTCCGCCCCGGCGAACCAGTAGACGAACAGGAAGGCGCCGGCGATGACCACCAGCGTGAACAATCCGATCAGAGCGTAATTGGCCCGTGTCTCCATACCGCCTGTCGTCTCTTTCTCACTCGGCCATCACGGCCCGGGCTCTCTTGCCGTGGAAATAGGCCTTCACCCAGGGGTGATCCGAGGCCAGCATATCCTCGATCGTTCCCGATGCGATGATTCGCCCCTCCCCGAGCGCCGCGATACGGTCGCAGACCGAATGGAGGCTGTCGAGGTCGTGGGTTACCATGAAAACCGTGAGCCCCAAAGTCTTCTGCAGGGTGGCGATGAGGTCGTCGAAGTCGCCCGCCCCGATAGGGTCGAGGCCTGACGTCGGTTCGTCGAGGAACACAATTTCGGGATCGAGGGCGAGCGCGCGGGCGAGCGCGGCACGCTTGATCATGCCGCCCGACAGGTCGGAGGGATATTTGTCCGCCGCGTCGGGGCTAAGGCCCACCATCTCGATCTTGAGCATGGCGAGTTCCTCGAGCAGCCGGTCCGACATGTCGAGGTACTCGCGCATCGGCACCTGCACGTTCTGCTTCACCGTCAGCGAGGAGAACAGCGCCCCGTGCTGGAACAGCACGCCCCAGCGCCGCTCGATGGCCCTGCGCGAAGCCGGATTGAGGCCGTCGAGATCCTCGCCGAAGACCTCGATGGTGCCGGCCCGCTTCGGCACGAGGCCGAGGATCGCGCGCGTCAGCACCGACTTGCCGGTGCCCGAAGCGCCGACGAAGCCGAGGATCTCGCCGCGATAGACGTCGAGATCGAGCCCCTTCATGATCGTCTTCTCGCCGAAGCCGACCTCGAGCCCGCGGACGCGGATGACGACCTCGCGCTCGCGCTCGTCGGCGGTTCTGGCGGGGGCTTGGGGCGTGTCGTCCATGTCAGTAATCGATGGCCGCGAAGAACATGGCGAAGAGACCGTCGACCACGATCACCATGAAGATGGCCTTCACCACCGATGAAGTCACCTGCCGGCCGAGCGACTCCGCCGAGCCCTGCACGGCAAGCCCCTCGAGCGAGGCGATGAGGCCGATGACGAGGGCCATGAACGGCGCCTTGATCAGGCCGACGAGGAAGGTGGAGAGCGCGATCGCCCCCTGCAGGCGGGCGAGGAAGATCTCCGGGCTGATGCCGCCATAGACCCAGGCGACGAGCCCGCCGCCGAGCAGCGCCGACATCATCGACAGAAAGGTCAGCAGCGGCAGCCCGATGATGAGCGCCAGCACGCGCGGCACGATCAGCACCTGCACGGGGTCGAGCCCCATCACGCGCAGCGCGTCCACCTCCTCGCGCATCTTCATCGAGCCGATCTCGGCCGTGAACGCGCTGCCCGAGCGGCCGGCGATCATGATCGAGGTGAGGAGTACCGCGAGTTCGCGCAGGATGAGGATGCCGACGAGGTCGACCACGAAGGGCGTCGCGCCGAAGCGCTGCAGCTGGAAGATGCCCTGCTGCGCTACGATGGCGCCGACGAGGAACGAGATGAGCGCGATGATGGGCACGCCGCGGAAGGCGATGTGCTCGAGTTGGTGCACAAGGGCCGGAAAGCGGAAGCGGCGGGGGTTGAGCAGCACCCCGATGAGCGCCGCCACCACCTCGCCGAGGAAGCTGACGCCGCGCATGAAGTCCTTGCCCACCTCGACGACCGTGCGGCCGACGTCGACCAGGAAGTCGACGATGCGCGAGCTCTTCCTGCGGGTCGGCTCCTGGAAGCCGCGGTAGGCGATCTCGTCGAGCAGCGTCTGATGCTCCGGGCGGGCGCCGACGAAATCGGCCCGCTGGCCCCGGTCGCCCAGCTCGTGCCGCGTCCGGTCGAGCACCCAGGCGCCCAGCGTGTCGAGCCGCTCGATCCCCGAAATGTCGATGCGCACGCTGCCGCCGCCGCGGGCCTCCTCCAGAAGCATCGCGGCGAGCCGCTCCACCTCGGCGGCATGCGGCGCCGTCCAGCGTCCGGACACGACGAAGCGCATATCGCCGCCGCGCTCGTCGACGGCGATCGCCGGTCCGGAATTCATCGCCTCGATGCCTGCCATGCCTCGCCCAGGGTGCGCTCCCCGTCGAATCCAGGCACCGTGATAACGCGCCGGAACCGTGACTGTCGACAAAAGCGCCGCGGAATTCCTGCCCGGCGGCCATTGCGCGTGCCTTGCGCCGGCGGTTGTGGCTTTATCGCAACCCTGCCGTGTCCTCGCCGGGAAGAAGAAATGTCCACGACCGACCGCAAGCTCTCCGTCACGATCGAGCGTTTTCCCATCGCCGGCGTCTTCTCGATCGCCCGCGGCAGCCGCACGGAGGCGGTCGTCGTCACTGCCGCCATCACCGAGGCGCGTCTCACCGGGCGCGGCGAATGCGTGCCCTATGCCCGCTATGGCGAGACCGTCGAGGGCGTCGCCGCCGCCATCGAGGCGCTCGCCCCGGCGATCGCCGCCGGTCTCGACCGCGATGCCCTGCAGGAGGCGATGCCGGCGGGCGCCGCCCGCAACGCGCTCGACTGCGCCCTGTGGGACCTCGAGGCCAAGCGTGCCGGCGTGCCCGCCCACGTCCTCGCCGGCATCGACCGCCTCGGCAAGGCGACGACGGCCTATACCATCAGCCTCGCCGAGCCGGCGGCGATGGCCGAGGCGGCGCGTGCGGCACGGGAGCGCGCCATCCTCAAGATCAAGCTCGGCAAGCCGGAGGACGACATCCGGCGTCTCGAAGCCGTGCGCGCCGCCGCGCCCGATGCGACGCTCATCGTGGACGCCAACGAGGGCTGGCGGCCCCACCTGCTGGCGGACCTGATGCAGGCCTCAGCCGACAACGGCGTCGCCCTCGTCGAGCAACCGTTGCCGGCAGGCGAAGACGCCGTGCTCGCAGATATCGCCCGCCCCGTGCCGGTCTGCGCCGACGAGAGCCTGCACACCCGGGCGGACCTGCCGAGGCTCAGGCCGCTCTACGATGCGGTCAACATCAAGCTCGACAAGACGGGCGGATTGACCGAGGCCCTCAGGCTCACCGCCGAGGCCGAGGCGCAGGGCTTCGCCATCATGGTCGGCTGCATGGTGGGCACGTCGCTCGCCATGGCTCCGGCGATGCTGCTGACGCCGCGCGCCCGCTTCGTCGATCTCGACGGGCCGCTGCTGCTGGCGCGCGACCGGCCGCACGGCCTCGCCTACGACGGCAGCACGGTCTCGCCGCCCTCCTCCCTGCTCTGGGGCTGAGAAATCCGCCGCGCGGCGAGGAGGGCGAGCAGCATGCCGAGCGCGCCGAGCCCCGCCATGGCAAAGTAGCCGCCGGCGCCGAAAGCGCCGTAGAGCGGACCGGTCGCCATGGTCGCCGCGGCCATGGCGCCGGCGTTGCAGGCCGTCAGGATGCCCTGCCAGCGCGCCCGCGCGCCGCGCGGCGCGAGCCCGGTGATGGCGGCGATGGTGCCGAGATGCGTGGCGCCGAAGCTGAGGCCGTGCAGAAGCTGCAGCGCCAGCGTCCCGGCGAAGCCGGGATCGAGCCCCATCAGCGCGAAGCGGACGAGCGCCGCCCCGCCGCCGAGGGCGACGCAGGCGAGCCCCCGCCCCACCGTGCCGACGAACGGCCCGAGGCGCGCGAAGAGAACGATCTCGGCGAGGACGCCGAGCGACCACAACAGGCCGATGGCATTGCCCGAAAGCCCCTGCCCGCGCCAGTGCAGGGTGCCGAAGGCGTAGATCATGGCGTGGCTCGCCTGCACGCTGGCCGCGGCCATGACGAGGGTCAGCAGCGCCCCGCGCTGCCGGCGCACCGCATGAGCAATGGCGGGCGAGGTGTCGACCGGCAACTCCCGCTCGCCCCTCGGCGCGGCGAGCGCCGCCACGGCCCCGAGGCCCGCCACCGCCGCCAGCAGCCAGACGAAGGCATCCGCCTTGAGGACCGTGAGCAGGCCCCCGCCGACGAGATTGGTGACGAGGAAGGCGACCGAGCCCCAGAGCCGGATGCCGCCGTAGCTCAGCCGCGGCCGCCCGTGCAGGTAGGCCGTAGTGGTGACGTCGGTCAGCGGGATGAGCGGCGCCATGCACAAGCCGACGAAGACCATCACGGCCATGATGCCGGCAGGCCCGCCGGTCTCAGCCAGCAAGGCGTAGGCAGCGAGGAGGCCGGCGTTTACAATGGCGAGCAGCACGCCGGCCGGCAGGTGCCGGTCGGCCAGCCCGGTGATGAAGGGCGTCGCGAGGATGCGCACCACCATCGGGATGGCGAGGACGAGACCGATGGCTGCCGCATCGAGCCCGCGGCTTTCGAGCCAGACGGGGAAGAACGGCAGATAGAGGCCGGTGCCGACGAAGATGACGGCATTGAGCAGGCACAGGCGAACGAGGCCATCCATCGGAAGGCTCCCCGCGCCGGCACCCGGCGCGTCGAACGGCGAATCGCGGCATCGGCCGCAATCGAGCCGTAAGGGATCGTTCAGATGCTTGCACTAGCCTGTCGCCCGTCGTCGCTGCGCTGAGCGGCGGCGCTGCGTGAGTGAAACGAGTACGGACGGGCCGCATGACCGAAAGCGACAAGCCGCTCGACGATGCGAGCTACGAGGCCATCGAGGCCGCGGTGATGGAGAGCGAGCGCGGGCGCTGGTTCCTCAACGAGTTCGCGCGCCGCAACCGCAACAGCGACACGCTGTCCGTGCTGCGGGCGATCGAGAAGATGCAGGGCGCCATCCCCGGGCGCTCGCCCCGGCTCGTCTATCTCGAATCCGAGATCGCGGATGTCGCCGCGCTCGTCGCGGCCGGGCAGGCCGCGATCGCGGCCACCCGGCGGGACGATCCCCTGCCTGAGGCGGACGAGAGCACCGATCCCGTGCTGCGCACGGCCCGCGCCGCCGCCGACGGCATGGCGAACGCCACCGAGCAGATCCAGGACCTCGCCTGGGCGCTGCGCGAGCGTGGCGCCGAGGAGGCGCTGTGCACCGCGCTGGAGAAGCATGCCGGCGACCTGCACACCCTCGGCCTGATGCAGGACATCACCGTGCGCCGCCTCGGCCAGGCGCTCGCGCTCCTCGCCAGTGTCGAGCATCGCCTGCGCGGCCTCGCCCCGCGCGAGGAAGCGCCCCGCGCCGGACGCGACAAGCCCGACGTCGTCGTGAGCCTTCCCGGTGGAAGCGACAACGGCCTGCGTCGCCGGCGCACCGACGCGCCCGCCCCCGCCGCCACGCCGGAGAGGACCTCGGACACACGCCCGAACGATGCAGCGAGCCATCCGGCTCAACCGGCGCAGGAGGCGTCGCCGTCGGACGAGCCGCCCGTCGCGCGGGCCGCGCCGGGCCTCGGAGAGGTGCAGCCCGCACGGGTGCGGCGCTATGCCGGCAATGTCGTCTTCGTCGATCCCGGCAACACGCGCCGCGGCAGCGCGGCGCTTGCCCGGGACGAGGCGCCACGGCCTGTTCCGCAGCGGCAGGACGCCGCCCAGAAGAGCGACGAGCCGCGCTTCGAGCCGTCGGTGCTCGCCGCCTTCGACGCCCTGAGCTGGCAGGAGAAGCTGCGTCGCTTCACCTGAGCGTGTAATCAGGCAGCGAGCAGCACGCCGCCCGCCGAGGCGTTCGCCCGCACGATGTTGTCGAAGAACTGGCCCGCGCTCGCCTGCCAGCTGTAGGTGAGCGCCAGATCGCGGCAGAGCCCGCGGTCGATGTCGAGCGCCGCGAGCGCCGCGTTGCGCAGGTCCATGTCGAGGACGCCGCAGCCGGTGCCGCCCACGACATCGAGCGGGCCGGTGACGGGGAAGGCCGCGACGGGCAGCCCGCTCGCGAGCGCCTCCAGAAGCACGATGCCGAAGGTATCCGTCAGGCTCGGGAAGACGAAGACGTCGCTCGCCGCATAGACCTCCGCCAGCTTCTCGCCCGTCAGCGTGCCGAGGAAGCGCGCCTGCGGGAAGCTCTGCTGTAGGCGCGCGCGCGCCGGCCCGTCGCCCACCACCACCTTCGTGCCCGGCAGGTCGAGCTTGAGGAAGGCCTCGATGTTCTTCTCCACCGCGACGCGGCCGACATAGAGGAAGACGGGCCCGGGCACGCCGAGCGCGCCGCGCATGTCCGCGCGCGGGCGGAAGAGGTCGGCATCGACACCGCGCGACCAGCGCATGATATTGGCGAAGCCGCGCGCGCCGAGCTCCCGCTCGAGCGTCGGCGTGCTCACCATGACGCCCGCGCCGGCATTGTGGAAGCGGCGCAGGGCGGCATAGCTCCAGCGCTCGGGGACCGGCAGGCGCGCCGCCAGATACTCCGGAAAACGCGTATGGTAGCTCGTCGTGAAGCCGCGCCCCTCGGCGAGGCAGACGCGCCGCATGGCGAGCCCGATCGGCCCCTCCGTCGCGATATGGACGAAGTCCGGTTTCAGCTCGGCGAGCATGCGGCGCAGCCGGCGGGTGCCGGCGAGCGCGAGGCGGATTTCGCCGTAGGACGGCAGGGGCACGGTCGTGAAGGCGTCGGGCGTGACGAAATGCACGTCCGCCCCGAGCGAGCAGGCATGGGCCGCCACGTTCTCCAGGGAGCGCACCACGCCGTTGACCTGCGGGCGCCAGGCGTCGCTGGCGATGACGACGCGCATCATGCCGCCACCCTCGCCGCCTTCGCGGTGCGCGGGGGCTGCTCGGTAACCGGTTCGCCCGCCATGGCGGCGCGCTGCGGCATCCGTCCGGACCAGTTGAGGATCTCGAGGCTTCCGTCGTAATGCTCGACGAGCGCGGTGCAGGATTCCACCCAATCGCCGGTGTTCACGTAGCGCACGCCGAAATCGTCGTGCATCGCGGCGTGGTGGATGTGGCCGCAGATGACCCCGTCCACCTCGTGCCGCCGCGCTTCGGAAGCGAGCAGTTCCTCGAAGCGGCCGATGTAGTTCACGGCGTTCTTGACCTTGAGCTTGGCCCAGGCCGATAGCGACCAGTAGGTCAGGCCGAGCCGCCGCCTGACGACGTTGAGATAGGTGTTGATCGTCAGCGCCGCCCCGTAGGCCCAGTCGCCGAGAAGCGCGAGCCACTTGGCGTGGCGTACCACGAGGTCGAAGTGATCGCCGTGGATGACGAGATAGCGCTTGCCGTCCGCGGTCTCGTGGATGGCGTGCTCGACGATGTCGATGCCGCCGAAATTGCTGCCCACATAGTCGCGCAGGAACTCGTCGTGGTTGCCGGGCACATAGATGAGGCGCGCGCCCTTGCGCACCTTGCGTAGCAGCTTCTGCACCACGTCGTTGTGGGCCTGCGGCCAGTACCAGCCCGACTTCAGCCGCCAGCCGTCGATGATGTCGCCGACGAGGAAGACCGTGTCGGCATCATAGTGGCGCAGGAAATCGATCAGCAGCTCCGCCTGGCAGCCCTTGGTGCCGAGGTGGACGTCCGAGATGAACAAGGTCCGGACGCGGACAGCGTCGCTTTCTTGGGACACGGGGCAGATCCGTCCGTCTGATCGCGTTGGCCCTAAAGAGCCGATTCACATCTCACTTTGATGACGCGCCCTGTTCCCGTGCCCCCTGCGCATGACAGGCTTGCCCCGGACGGCCTTGGGCAAGCCCCTGTTTCGTGGTTTGGTTACACCTGCATCCAAGGCGGCAGACAGTCGTGAATCCCCTCCTAGGTATCGGCCTCAAGGTCCTCTCGGCGCTTTCGTTCACCCTGATGTCCGCTGGCATCAAGATCGTCAGCACAGAGTTTCCGACCGGGGAGCTCGTCTTCTTCCGCTCCGCCTTCGCGCTGGTGCCGCTCCTCCTGTGGCTCGGCTGGCGCGGCGAGCTGATCGACGCGGTGCGCACGAAGAACATCCTCGGCCATGCCCGCCGCGGCGTCATCGGCTCCACGGGCATGTTCTGCGGCTTCTTCGCCCTGTCGTTCCTGCCCCTGCCCGATGCCATCTCGATCGGCTACACGGCCCCGCTCATCGTCGTCATCCTCGCGGCACTCGTGCTGAAGGAAACGGTGCGGGTCTACCGCTGGACGGCGGTCGCCGTCGGCTTCGTCGGCGTCCTCATCATGCTCGCCCCACATTTCCAGTCGAGCGTGCTCGTCAACGGCTTCGGCGATGGCGCGGCCATCGGTGCCGTCTTCGCGCTGGTCGGGGCCTGCTGCGCGGCGGGGGCGACGGTGGAGGTGCGCCGGCTCATCAGCACGGAGAAGACCGGCGCGGTCGTCTTCTACTTCTCCATGCTGACGACGCTGCTCGGCCTGTCCACCATCGTGCTCGGCTGGAATGCCCCGACCTTCACCGAGTTCTGCATCCTCGTCGGCATCGGCATCCTCGGCGGCCTCGGGCAGATCCTGCTGACGCAGAGCTACCGCTATGCCGACGCCTCGCTGGTCGCCCCGTTCGAATACACGACGATGATCTGGGCCATCCTCATCGGCTGGTTCGTCTTCGGCGAACTGCCGGTGCCGGCCGTCATCGCCGGCTCGTCCATCGTCATGGGCTCCGGCCTCTTCGTCATCTGGCGCGAGCATCGCCTCGGCCTCGAGCGCCGCCGCGCCAACGCCGCGGCCCCGCCGCGCGCCACCTGAGCCGCGCTTGCATTGCGCGGTGAGCCGCCTTAAAGCCACACTGATCTCCTTGGGGTGCCCATAAGGCCGGGCTGAGAGGCGCAACGCGTCAACCCACCGAACCTGAACCGGGTCGTGCCGGCGGAGGAATGCGAGATGCGAAACGACGGGCCCCCGCCCGGGCGGACGGACAGGACCATGCGATCCGGCGATTTCTCCGCCCACGTCGCCCACGAGATCCTCGTGCGGCTGCGCGAGCGGCAGCCCCGCGTCCACGCCATCACCAACGCGGTGGCAAAGAACTTCACCGCCAACATGCTGCTCGCAGCCGGTGCCGTCCCGTCGATGACCGTCGTCGCCGACGAGGTCGCCGACTTCACGCGCCGCGCCGATGCGCTGCTCGTCAACCTCGGCACCCTCGATACGGAGCGCCGCGCCGCCATCCCGCTCGCCATCGCGGCGGCCGAGGACGCGGCCCTGCCCTGGCTGCTCGACCCGGTCTTCGTCGACGCCTCGCCCCGTCGCCTCGCCATCGCCCAGCAGCTTCTCGCCCGCAAGCCGAAGGTGCTGCGCGCGAACGCCTCCGAGTTCGAGGCCCTGGCGCGCCGGCCCGCGGACCGCAAGGGCGCCATGGATCTTGCCCGCGAGCGCGGCTGCATCGTCGCCCTGACCGGGCCGACGGACATCGTGACCGACGGCCGGCGCTCGATCACCATCGCCAACGGACATCGGCTCATGGCCCGGGTCACGGCCATGGGCTGCGCGGCCACCGCCGTGGTCGCCGCCTGCCTCGCCGTGAGCGACGATGCGCTTCTCGCCACGGCCTCGGGACTCGCCATCATGGGCATCGCCGGCGAGGTCGCCGGCGAGAAGGCCGGCGGGCCCGGCACCTTCCCGCCCCTGCTGCTCGACGCGCTCGACACGCTGGACGACGCAGCCATCGCCGCCCGGCTGAGGTGCGAGCAATGAAGGTCGACCTCAGGCTCTATGCCATCCTCGATCCGGAGCGCACGCGCGGCCGGGACCTGGCCGACCTCGCCCGTGCGGCGGCCGCGGGCGGCGCAACCCTCGTCCAGTACCGCGACAAGCACGCCGGCACGCGCGACCTCGTCGCCCGCACCCGCGCGATCGGGGCGGCCCTCGCGGGCACCGGCGTGCCGCTCCTCGTCAACGACCGGGTCGACGTCGCGCTCGCCGCCGGCGCGGACGGCGTCCATGTCGGCCAGGACGACATGCAGGCCGAGGACGCCCGCCGCCTGCTCGGTCCGCAGGCCATCGTCGGCGTCACGCTGAAGGCGCCGGCACATGTCGCGGAGCTCGCCACCCTGCCGGTCGACTACGGCTGCATCGGCGGGGTCTTCGCCACCAGGAGCAAGGACAATCCCGATCCGCCGGTCGGCCTCGCCGGTCTCGCGCGGCTCGTCGACAGCGCCCGCGGAGCACGGCCCGGCCTGCCCGTCGGCGCGATCGCCGGCATCGATGCGACCAACGCCGCCGCCGTCATCGGCGCGGGCGCCGACGGCATCGCCGTGATCTCGGCCGTCTTCATGGCGGAGGACGTGGAGGCGGCGGCGCGCAACCTGCGCAGCATCGTCGACGGGGCGCTTGCGGCTCGCGGCGCGACCGACGCCGGACGCTGAGGGAAGGAAACACGGAACCATGGCAGCGATCGCTGTGACCATCGCCGGCTCCGATTCGAGCGGCGGCGCCGGCATTCAGGCCGATCTCAAGACCTTCTCGGCGCTCGGGGTCTATGGCGCCAGCGTGATCACGGCGCTGACGGCGCAGAACACGCTCGGCGTGCAGGCGATCCACGACGTGCCCGCCGCCTTCGTGGCGCAGCAGATCGATTCGGTTTTCTCCGACCTTTTCGTGCGCGCGGTGAAGATCGGCATGCTGTCGCAGCCCGACGTCATCGCCGCCGTCGCCGAGGGGCTCGACCGCCACGGCGCGACGCGCATCGTCGTCGATCCCGTCATGGTGGCGACGAGCGGTGACCGGCTGCTGGCGCCGGCCGCCGTCGACAACCTGCGCAGCCTGCTGCTGCCCCGTGCCCTCCTCGTCACGCCCAACCTGCCCGAGGCAGCCGCGCTCGTCGACATGCCGGTGCCGCACGACGAGGCGGCGATGCGGGCCGTGGGCGAGCGCATCCTGGCGCTCGGCCCGAAGGCCGTACTCGTCAAGGGCGGCCACGGCTACGGCGCCGACAGCACCGACCTTCTCGTCACGCCCGATGGTGTGCACCGCTTCTCGGCACCGCGCGTGGCGACCAAGAACACGCACGGCACCGGCTGCACCCTCTCCTCCGCCATCGCCGCCCAGCTCGCCCGCGGCGCGACGCTCGAAGAAGCGGTGGCCGGCGGCAAGGCCTATGTCAGCGCGGCGATCGCGGCGAGCGAGCGGCTCGCCATCGGCGCCGGCCACGGCCCCGTCCACCACTTCCACCAGTGGTGGGGCGACTGAACATGAGCAAGGACAAGGGCAACGCCATGCGGACCAACCGCCGCCGGCTCCTCGCCGGCAGCGGCCTTATGGCCGTCGGCATCCTGTCGGCCCCAGCCGTCGTGCGGGCCGAGACACGCCGGCGCTGGCGCATGGCCACCTCCTGGCCGCGCAACCTGCCCGGCCCCGGCATCTCGGCCCAGCGCCTCGCCGACCGCATCGGCGCCGCCAGCGGCGGGCGCCTCGTGATCGATGTCTTCGCCGCCGGCGAGATCGTGCCCGCCTTCGAGGTCTTCGACGCGGTGGCGGGCGGCGTGGTGGAGATGGCCCACACGGCCGCCTTCTACTGGCAGGGCAAGATGCCGGCTGCCGTCTTCTTCACCAGCGTGCCCTTCGGCCTCGGGCCGATCGAGCATCTGGCCTGGATCGAGATCGGCGGCGGCCAGGCGCTGTGGGACGAGCTCTATGCGCCTTCCGGCGTGCGCGCCTTCCTCGCGGGCAACACCGGCCCCTCGATGGGCGGCTGGTTCCGCAGGGCGATCGACAGCCCCGACGACCTCAACGGCCTGCGCATCCGCGTCCAGGGCCTCGGCGGCGATGTCTTCCGCCGCCTCGGCGCGACGCCCGTGACGCTGCCGCCCGGCGAGATCGCGACCAGCCTGTCGACCGGGGCCATCGATGCGGTGGAATTCCTCGCCCCGTCGAGCGACCTTGCCCTCGGGCTGCACCGGGCCACGCAGCTCTATTACGCGCCGGGCTTCAACAAGCCGAACGGCGCCGGCGAATGCCTCGTCTCGCTCAAGGCGTGGAACGACCTGCCCGACGATCTGCGCGCCATCGTCCGCGACGCCTGCCGCGCCGAACATGCCGAGGCCCTGGCCGACGCCGCGCGCCTCAACGGCGAGGCGCTCAAGGTGCTCGTCGAGCGGCACGGCGTGCGCACGCCGCTGTTCCCCAAGCCGGTGCTCGATGCAGCGCGCGATGCGACCGGCGACATCCTCGCGAGCATCGCCGCGACGAGCCCGCTCGCCGGCAGGATCGCCCAGAGCTACGCCGCCGCGCAGGAAGGCGGCCGCGCCTGGGCCGGCCTTGCCGCCGGCATGGCAGCAGCACTCGCGACGCACTGATCACCCACACGTTGACGGCCCGGATGCAGTCGGCGCTTGATCCGCCGCCTCCGGTCGGCCACATTGCGTCCGACCTTTCAAACATCCGTCCGCTTTAGCGGAACGCAAGGACCTGTCGCATGGCCGTCGAAGGCAAGGATCGCAGCAAGGCTCTGGAGGCTGGCGCCCAGATACTCTCGGGCCAGCTCGGCAAGACGGTGCAGCGCCTGCGCAAGGCCTACAACCTGTCGCTGTCGGAGCTCGCCGAGCAGTCCGGCGTCGCCAAGTCGATCATCAGCCAGATCGAGCGCAACGAGACCAACCCGACGCTCGCCACCATCTGGCGCTTGAGCCAGGCGCTCGACATCTCCATCGACCGCGTGCTGTCGAGCGCCGACGACGAGCCCTTCATCCAGAAGTCCTCCCGCGCCGACACGCCCATCCTCGTCTCCGACGACGGCAAGATGCGGCTCGCCATCATCGGCTGGATCAAGACGGTGGAATGGCTGCAGTGGTACGACGTGCAGGCGGAGCCCGGCGCCGTTCTCGACTCGGACAGCCACCAGCGCGGCTCCGTCGAGTGCCTGTCCGTGCTCGAGGGCGAGTTCGAGGTCGAGGTTGGCGGCGTGGTGCAGCAGGCGAGGACCGGAGAGAGCCTGCGCTACCGCTGCGACCGGCCGCATACCGTGCGCTGCATCGGCAACGCCCCCGGCCGTGCGGTGATGGTCTGTATCCTCAAGGCCGCGGTGATGGACTGAGGGCGGGCGCACCCCGCCCGCTCGCTGCCGTTGCCATCGAGGCCTTCGACCTCGTGCCGTCGTCGCGAGGTGGATGCCCGCGACAAGCGCGGGCATGACAGCTGCCAAGTCGCGCCGGTCGGGCCTACTGCGTCGCTTTCGGCCGTGGCGGCAGGGACAGAAGATATTCCGCCATCGCCTCGCGGTCGGCCTGCGGCAGCTTGGCCGTGTTGCCGACGACCGGTGCCATGGTGGAGCCGACGGAGTCGAACTCCGGCGTGAAGCCGCTCGTCAGGAGCTCGACCACCTCGCCCTTCGACCAGCTGCCGATGCCGTCGGGCGACGGCGTGATGTTGGGCACGGTGCCCTTGCCCTCCGGCGACGGGCCGCCGGCGAAGCGCGCCTCTGCGACGATGCCGCCCAGGAAATTGCGCGGGCTGTGGCATTCGGCGCAGTGCCCCGGCCCCTCGACGAGATAGGCCCCCCGGTTCCACGCCTCACTCCTGGACGTATCCGGCTGGAAGGCCTCGCCATCGAGGAAGGCGAGCTTCCACAGCCCGATGCCGCGGCGGATGTTGTAGGGGAAGGCAAGGTCGTGTGCCGGCGCCTCGCCCTCCACGGGCGCCAGCGTGCGGATGAAGGCGAACATGTCGCGCAGGTCCGCGGCCGTCATGCGCTGGTAGGAGGTGTAGGGGAAGGCCGGATAATAGTGCTCGCCGTCGGGCGACACGCCCTGGCGCATGGCGCGGATGAAGTCCGCCTCGCTCCAGGCCCCGATGCCGTCGCGGGGATGCGGCGAGATATTCGGCACATGGAAGGTGCCGAACGTCGTCTCGAGCGCATGGCCGCCGCCGAGGCGCAGCTTGTCGTCCTGCCCCGGCGTCGCATGGCAGGAGGTGCAGCCGCCGGCGTAGAACATCGCCTCGCCATTGGCGAGATCGGGCGCCCCGCCGGGCGTCTCGTCGGCCCCGGAGGCGGTCAGCGCCGGGCTCGTCGCGACCCAGAAGGCCCCGGCGCCGATGATCGCGAGCCCGACAACGGCCGAGAGCGCCCGCCGCATGCCAGCCTCAGTTCTTCTTGATGCGGAAGGTCTCGTGGCAGCCGCCGCAGTTCTTCGTGACGGTGCCGAACGCGACCTTGAAGCTGTCGAGGTCGCTGGTCGACGACAGGCCTTGCTGCGCATCCGCCTCGAACTTGGCGAAGGCCGCCTTGAAGCCCGCATTGTCCTGCCACACCGCCGGCGCGGCCGTCGTCTCGCCCACGTCGCTGCCGGCGGGGAACAGCGTCACCGCCTTTTCCGCGACCGTGACGTAGGTCGTCAGCACCTGTCGCGCCTTCTCGAGCTCGAACGGCGCCTCGCCCTTGGCGATGGCGGCACCCGTCCGCGTTGCGGCCCCGCATCCTTCATCAGCTGCTGGCGCTGCCCGATGACGTTTTCCTGCGCCAGCGCGGCCGTGGCCCCGATCATGGCAACGGCGACAGCCGTAGCGATCAGCTTCATGCGTCCTGTCTCCCTCGTCCAAACGATTCGCCAGCAGTCAGCCCGCCAGACTCGGCGGATAGAAAGCGCATGCTCTGGACTCGTTCCAATGACGAGGTCGTGAACGGGCGGCGTTCTCCCCGCCCGTTTCAGCTGATGGCTTTCCCAAATCCCGGCGTCGAGCATCTCGTCCGAGGCGGTGGTCGCAATCTCAAAGCGCCTCATCGAGGCGATCAGCGGCGAGGCGGTTTCTGCCAGAGCCATCTCGGAAACGTGACGGTTGCCGGCGCTGGCGTGGCGCGGGCGGCGCTCAGCCAGCCAGGGGCAGGCAGATATCGGTCCGCAGTTCTTCCGGCGGTACGGTGGCCGGGTTGTTGAGATATTCGTCGAACGGGGCCCTTGCCGGCCGCTCGCCGTGCTGCGGCAGCCATGTTTCAAGCAGCCATCGCGAGGCTTGCGGAACGAGGGAATAAGGTCCCTTCAGGGCCAGCACGGCATGGCGTCCGCCAGGGATCTCGCGGACCGTGACGACGCCGTCGCTCTCCGCATCCGGGCCGACGTACATCGCGGCATCGCAGCGCAGACGATCCGCCGGCACGCATGCGGGATCGTCGTGATAGATGCTGAAAACGCGCAGGACGGCGGGGATGGGGCCATGTGCGTGGGCCCAGGCCCAGAGCTGGTCGAAGGCGGAGCCGGCAGCTTCGTAAGGGCCGACGTGGCGGATGGCTACGACCCTGACCGGCGCAAGCTCGCGAATGTGGACTGGGTACATGATGATGCCTTTGGGAGATTGGGCGACGCAAACGCATCCCGTACGGCCGAAAGATGACGGGAGCCGTACCGCGCCCGTCGCCATGGCTCCCGCCGGATTCGTGGTGCAGCCAGGCGGTGCCGACGAGCGGGCAGCCCGCCCCGGCGCGCCGTGACGATTAGGTTCGCCTGGAAGCGCACGGCGGTGAGGCCGCCCCTGCCGTCGATCGGGCCGATGGCTCCGAGGCCGGAAACCTCACGCCGCCCGCTTCGCCTCGGCCTCGCGGATGGCGGCGAAGATGCGGTCGGGCGTTGCCGGCATGTCGATATGCGCGATGCCGTGGGCCCGATGGAGCGCATCGACCACCGCATTCATCGTCGCGGGCGTCGCGCCGATGGCGCCGGCCTCGCCTGCGCCCTTCATGCCCATCACATTCGTCGTCGACGGCACGTTGCGCGTCTCGAAGGTGAAGGACGGCAGGTCGTCGGCCCGCGGCAGGCGATAGTCCATGAGCGAGGCGGTGACGAGCTGGCCGCCCTCGTCATAGACGACGCGCTCGTGCAGCGCCTGACCGATGCCCTGAACGGCGCCGCCATGCACCTGCCCGGCGAGCAGCAGCGGGTTCAGCGTGACGCCGAAATCGTCGACGACCGTGTAGCGCGCGATGGTGACCGTGCCCGTATCGGGGTCGACCTCCACCTCGGCGACATGGGTGCCGTTGGGATAGGTATCGGCCGGAGGCGTCCAGTCCTCGCGCGCCTTGAGCATGTCCGCGCTCGCGCCGGGCAGCTTCGCGACCTCGGCGAAAGAGAGGCTGCGGTCGGTGCCGGCGATGCGCACGCCGCCGGCCGCGATCTCGAGATCCGCCGGCCCCGCCTCCAGCGCCTCCGAAGCGAGCTGCTTGAGCTTCTCGACGAGGCTGACCGAGGCCTTCTGCACGGCGGCGCCGCCGACGGGGATGGAGCGCGAGCCGCCCGTGCCGCTGCCGGTCGCGATGGCGTCCGTATCACCCTGGAGGACGCGGATCCTGTCCATCGGCAAGTCGAGCTGCTGCGAGGCGAGCTGGGCATAGGCCGTCAGGTGCCCCTGCCCCGTCGACTGGGTGCCGATCAGCACCGTCGCGGACCCGTCTTCCTCGATCCGCACCTCGGCGGCCTCGGGCCCGCCGCCGGCGCAGGCCTCGATATAGGAGGCCATGCCGATGCCGCGCAGCAGCCCCTTCTTGCGCGAGGCGCGGAGCCGCTCCTTGAAGCCGCCCTGGTCCGCCACCTCGAGCGCCCGGCGCAGGTGCCCCTCGAACTCGCCGCTGTCGTAGACCCGGCCGGTCGAGGTTCTGTAGGGCATCTTCTCGGGCTTGATGAAGTTGAGCGCTCTCAGCGCATCCGGCGCCTTGCCGATGGTGTGGGCGATGTAGTCGACGAAGCGCTCGATGGCATAGGCGGCCTCGGGACGGCCGGCCCCGCGATAGGCGTCCACCGGCACCGTGTTGGTGTAGATGCCGCGCACACGCACGTCGATCACGGGAATGTCGTAGCAGCCCGGCGACATGGTCGCTCCGGCGGCAGGCACATAGGGCCCGAACTGCGAGGCATAGGCGCCGAGATCGGCCTTGAGGTCGACGCGCATGGCAAGGAAACGGCCGCGCCGGTCGAGCGCCATCTCGAGCGTCGTGACGTTGTCGCGCCCCTGCGTGTCGCCCAGGAAATGCTCGGAGCGCTCGGCCACCCAGCGCACGGGCCGCCCGAGCTGCTCGGCCGCGAACATCGTCAGCGGATATTCGCGATACATGAAGATCTTGGTGCCGAAGCCGCCGCCGACGTCCGGCGTGACGACGCGGATATTGCCGGGCTCGACCTTGAAGATGTGCCTCGCGAGAATGTCGCGGATGTCGTGGCTGCCCTGGCTGCCGAGCGTCAGGGTCCAGCGGCTCTTGCCGGCGTCATATTCGGCGAGACAGGCGCGCGTTTCGAGATAATTGGCGACGAGGCGGTTGTTGACGAGCGTCAGCGAGACGACGCGGTCGGCCTTGGCGAAGGCCTTGTCGGTCTTCGCCTTGTCGCCGTGGTGCGTGTCGAAGGCGACGTTGCCCGGCACCTCGGGCCAGACCAGCGGCGCGCCCTCGGCGAGCGCGGCCTCCATGCCGACGGCGACCGGCAGCGGCTCCCAGTCGATGGCGAGCGCTTCCGCCGCATCCCGCCCGGCCGCTTCCGTCTCGGCCACGATGAAGGCCACGGCCTCGCCGATGTGGCGCACGGTGTCCTTCGGCAGCACCGGGTTCGGCGGCAGCACCATGCGCTTGCCGTCGCTGTTCTTGACCGGCCCGAGGCAGGGGATGTCGCCCAGATGGGCGACGTCCTGCGCCGTGTAGACCGCGAGCACGCCGGGCATGGCGCGCACCTCGGCCACGTTCTCGATCGCGAAGCGCGCGTGGGCGTGCGGGCTGCGCACGACGACGGCGTGGGCCATGCCTTCGGCAGCGATGTCGGACGTGTAGCGTCCGGTCCCCGTCACGAAACGCGCGTCCTCGACGCGCCGCACTGCCTGCCCCACACCGAACTTCATCGCACGCATCGCATGGTCCTTTCGTCGGTCGTTTCGGTCAGCTGGCCTCGCCCCCCGCCGGCTGCGAGGCTTCCCTGAGGCCCCGGCGGCCGCCGCGCAGCGCGATCACGAGATAGCGCAGCACGATGTAGAAGACCGGGGTCAGGAAGAGGCCGAAGAACGTCACCCCCAGCATACCCGAGAAGACGGCCGTGCCCAGTGCCTGGCGCATCTCGGCGCCGGGGCCGCTGGCGATGACGAGCGGCACGACGCCGAGAATGAAGGCGAAGGCCGTCATCAGGATGGGCCGCAGACGCAGGCGCGCCGCCTCCACCACCGCCTCCACGGGCTTCTTGCCCTGCTCCTCCGCCTGTTTGGCGAACTCGACGATGAGAATCGCGTTCTTCGCCGCAAGGCCGATGAGCACCACGAGGCCGATCTGCGTCAGGATGTTGTTGTCCATCCCCCGCAGCGTCACGCCGATCATGGCGGCCAGCACGCTCATCGGCACGATGAGCACGATGGCGAGCGGCAGGGCCCAGCTCTCGTACTGGGCGGCCAGCACCAGGAACACGAAGACGACGGCGAGCGCGAAGATGAAGATCGCCGTGTTGCCCGTCGCCTTCTCCTGGAAGGCGAGGTCCGTCCACTCGAAGCCGACGCCCGGCGGCACGGTGGTGTTCGTCACCTGCTCCATGGCATCGAGCGCCGCACCCGTCGACACGCCCGGCGCCGCGTCACCCTGCAGCGGCACGCTGGTGAACATGTTGTAGCGCTGGATCAGCACCGGCCCCGCGACGTCGCGGATCCGCACCAGCGAGCCGAGCGGCACGAGCGCCCCGTTGGCGCTGCGCACCTTCAGGCGCTCGATGTCCGACCGCTCGATGCGGAAACGCTCGTCCGCCTGCACGCGCACCTGGTAGATGCGGCCGAAGGCATTGAAGTCGTTCGCATAGGCGGAGCCGAGGTTGATCTGCAGCGCCTCGAACACGTTCGCCAGCGGCACGTCGAGCATGCGCGCCTTGGTGCGGTCGATGTCGAGGTAGATCTGCGGCGTATTGGCCCCGAAGGTCGTGAACACGCGGGTCACGTTCGGGTTCTGGTTGGCCGCGATCATCACCTCCTGCGTCACCGCGAGCAGCTGCTCGATCCCGAGCCCGATGCGGTCCTGCAGCTGCAGCTTGAAGCCGCCGGCATTGCCGAGGCCCTGCACGGGCGGCGGCGGGATGGCGATGGTGAACGCCTCCTGGATCTGCTGCAGCTGGCCCATGAGCTGGCCGGCGATGGCATTGGCGTTGAGCCCCTGAGGCAGGCGCTCCTCGAAGGGGGTCAGCGTCGCGAAGATCACGGCCGAGTTCGAGTTGGTCGTGAAGGTGGCGCCGTTGAGGCCGACGATGCCGACCGCATGCGCGACGCCCGGCACCTGCATGGCGATGTCGCTGGCGCGCTTGGCGACCGCATCCGTGCGCGACAGGGACGCGCCGTCCGGCAGCTGCAGCACGACGATGAGGTAGCCCTGGTCCTGCGCCGGAATGAAGCCCGTCGGCACGCGCTGGGTGATACCGACGGTCGCCGCGACGAGGCCGCCGTAGACGACGAGCGCCAGGGCGAGCACCGACTTGCGCCCGACCAGCCCGCGCACCGAGCGCGCATAGCCGGTGGAAGCCTTGTCGAAGCCCCGGTTGAAGCCGCCCGCGAGCCGGTTGCCGATGCGCGCGAGGAGCGAGCGCGGCTGGTGGTGCGGGTCGTGCGGCTTCAAGAGGAGCGCGCACAGGGCCGGCGACAGCGTCAACGAATTGAAGGCCGAGATGATCGTCGAGACGGCGATGGTCAGCGCGAACTGCTGATAGAAGCGCCCGGAAATGCCCGGGATGAACGCCGTCGGGATGAACACCGCCGACAGCACCAGGGCGATCGAGACGAGCGCCGTGCCCACCTCGTCCATCGTCTCGTGCGCGGCGTCGCGCGGCGACATGCCGAGGGCGATGTTGCGCTCGACGTTCTCGACCACGACGATGGCGTCGTCGACCACGATGCCGATGGCGAGCACGAGGCCGAACAGCGTCAGCGTGTTGAGCGAGAAGCCCATCAGCGCCATCACCGCGAAGGTGCCGACGAGCGACACCGGAATGGCGACGATGGGGATGATCGCCGTGCGCCACGACTGCAGGAAGACGACGACCACGATGATGACGAGCAGGACGGCTTCAAAGAGGGTCTTGTAGACCTCGTTGACCGATGCCGCGATATATTCCGTCGGGTTGTAGACGATGGTGTAGTCGATGCCGGGCGGGAAATCCTTCTTGATCTCCTCCATCTTGGCGATGATGTCTTCCGACGCCTGCAAGGCATTGGTGCCCGGGCGCTGGAAGATGCCGATGGCCACGGCCTGCTTGTTGTCGAGATAGGAGTTCGTCACGTAGTCGCGCGCGCCGAACTCCACCCGTGCCACGTCCTGCAGGCGCACCAGCCGCCCGCCCTCGCCCGCCTTGACGATGATGTCGCGGAACTGGCGTACGTCGCTGAAGCGCCCCTGTGTCTGCACGGTGATCTGGAAGGCCTGGTCCGCCGGCGCCGGCTGCTGGCCGAGCGCGCCGCCCGAGACCTGCACGTTCTGCTCGCGCAGCGCCTGCACGATGTCGCCCGCCGACAGGCCGTAGGACGACAGGCGGTTGGGATCGAGCCAGACGCGCAGCGAATATTCGCGCACGCCGAAGACGGTAATGTCGCCGACACCTTCGACGCGCAGAAGCTGGTCACGCACCCGGATGAGGGCGTAGTTCGAGAGGTAGAGCTCGTCGAAGGTGTTGTCCGGCGACAGGAGGTGGACCACCATGAGGAAGTTCGGCGAGCTCTTGCGCGTCGTCACGCCGAGCTGGCGCACCTCTTCCGGCAGCCGCGGCAAGGCGACGGACACGCGGTTCTGCACGAGCACGTTCGCCTGGTCGAGATCGGTGCCGATGTTGAAGGTGATCGTGAGCTGCATCGTCCCGTCGGCCGTCGAGTACGAGGACATGTAGAGCATGCCCTCGACGCCGTTGACCTCCTGCTCGATCGGCGTCGCCACCGTCTCGGCCACCGTCTTGGCGTCGGCGCCCGGATACTGCGCGCTGACGACGATGGTCGGCGGGGCGATGTCGGGATATTGCGCGACCGGCAGGTTGACGTAGGCGATGAAGCCGACGAGCAGCGTCACGATCGACAGCACGGAGGCGAAAATCGGCCGGTCGACGAAGAAATGCGGGAACTTCATCGCGGAGAACTCCAGCGGCAGTGCGGGCGGCCGTGCCGGCGGCCGCAGCGTAAAGAAGGGAACGTCAGCGCGTCGGCGGCAGCGTCGTCATCTCGGGCGCCACCGCCGCGCCGGGACGCACGCGCTGCAGGCCGTTGACGACGATGGTCTCGTCGCCCTTCAGGCCCTCGCGGATCAGGCGGTAGCCGTCGATGCGCGGACCGGGGCGCACGAGCTGCGCCTTGACCGTGTTGTCCTCGCCGACGACCCAGACGAGCCGGCGCTCCTGGTCGGTGGCGATCGCCTCGTCGGGCACGAGCACGCCCTGATAGGGAGGCGAGCCGGGCACCGAGACGCGGCCGAAGAGACCCGGCGTGATGAACAGCTCCGCATTCGGCACGATGGCGCGCAGGCGCATGGTGCCGCTCGCCTCGTCGAGCCGGTTGTCGACGAAGTCGAGCTTGCCCTCGCGGGCGGGCTTCGTCTCGTCCGTCAGCGCGATCTGGACCGCGACCGGCTCGCCCGAGCCGTTGGGGGCATCGAGGTTGAAGACGCGGTTGTAGGCGAGGAACGAACGCTCATCGACGTCGAAATAGAAGTAGATCGGGTCGAGGCTGACGATGGTGGTCAGCAGCGTGTCGTTGGCGTTGACGAGGTTGCCGGTGCTGATGAAGCGGCGGCTGATGCGGCCGGAAATCGGCGCCTTCACCTCACTGAACTCGTAGTTGAGGCTCGCCTCCTGCATCGCCGCCTGCGCCCGGTCGAGCTCGGCCTTGGCGGTGAGGAAGTTCTGGCGCCGCTGGTCGAGCAGCTGGTCGGAGATGTTGCCGGTGCGGCGCAGCGACTCGGCGCGGTCGAGGTCGCTCTCGGCGAAGTTCAGCCGTGCCTGGGCGGAGACCAGCGTCGCCTGGGCCTGGTCGAGAGCGGCCTTGTACTGCCGTCGGTCGATGACGAACAGCACGTCGCCAGCCTTGACGTTGGCGCCGTCCTCGAAGTCCACGCGCTCGAGATAGCCCGAGACGCGTGAGCGCACCTCGACTGCGTCGACAGCGGCGAAGCGGCCCGTGAAGTCGTCGCGCTCGACCACTTCCTTGACGAGGGGCTTGGCCACCGTCACCGGCGAAGGCGGCGGCGCGCCCTGCCCGGCCTGCTGCTCGCCGGTGTCGGAACATGCCGCCAGCCCAGCGACGATGAGCGAAAGGAATAGGGGTCGCATCGCGCGCATGAAATCCACCAGTTCAGCAAGGGAGAAGGAGACGCTACCGTTCGAGGACGTTTGGCAGGGGCCTATATCGAGTGCGTGCCCCGGGATAACAAGGGCAGCAGGTGCAACATTCGCCACCGAATTGCCATGGTTGCCGCAATGCAACACTGACACCGTGGCATGAAGGCCGTCTTTCCGCCGCGCGGCAGCCCCATTCGCGCAGCAAGACGACTTTGGCGGCGTTTGATTCAATTCAGGCGGAAAGGCGCCTATCGTTCTGATGATAGTGCATTTCCGCCGGCGAGGATATTTGCCTCTGCGCCGGACCGGCGTCCGTCGAGGCGCAAGGGCCTAGACCTCGACAGGGCCGCCGCTCAGGATCCAGTCCTTGAAGCCGCCGCGATAGTGCTCCGACAGATCGAGGCCTGCTGCCTGGCTCAGCATCAGCGCCTGCTGGGAGCGCACTCCTGCTGCGCAGGAAAATACGATTCGCCGTCCCGCATAGGCGGCGAGAGCGCCGGGATCGAAGCTGGAAAGCGGCAGGGAAACGCTCCCGGGAATGTGCCCGGCGGCAAATTCATGCGGCTCGCGCACATCGACGAGCACGACTGAGCCGTCGGCAAGACCCGCCGCCACGGTCTCGCGATCGAGGTCGATCACCGTCGTCATGTCCTGTCCTCGCCGTCACCGCTCTTCCGCCTCCGGCGATTCGGAGGCGGACGCGGAGATTGTCGCCTCCCGGCGGACAAGACAAGAGCGGTGACACTGGAGCAACCTGTCTCCCGGCCCGCCGGGAGACAGGGGTTCGGCCAAGGCTTCAGGAGACGGGCGGAATGCGCAGCACCTGGCCCGGATAGATCTTGTCGGGATGCGTCAGCATCGGCCTGTTGGCCTCGAAGATCACGGTGTGCTTGGCGCCGTTGCCCTTGCCGTAGTGGCTTTCGGCGATCTTCCACAGCGTGTCGCCCTTCACCACGGTGTACATCGTCGCCTTGGGCGCTTCCTGCTCCACGATAAGCGCATCGTCCACCGCTGCGACGCCGACGGTGTTGCCGAGCGCGAGGATGACCTTCTCGGCCTCCTCCGTCGACAGCGCCTTGCCGGACACCTTCACGGTGTCGCCGGACACGGCGATGTCGAGCCCGTCGACCTTGAGGCCGTGCTTGGCGACTTCCTTCTTCAGTTCCTCCGGCGTCGCCGCCTTCGCCTCGCTCGCGCCGAAGAGCTTCTCTCCGGCTTCCTTGATGAAGCTGAACAATCCCATGACATCAACTCCTCTTCGAAAAAACTTGGGGCCACCCGATCCGCGCGGATCGGCGGCATCAACTGCCGCGGTAGGTCGCATAGCTCCAGGGAGAAACGAGCAGCGGCACGTGGTAGTGGCCGTCGGCCTCGGCGAGGCCACACCGCACCGGCACCTCGTCGAGGAAAGGCAGGACCGTCCCGCCGCGCCCGTCGCGCCGGAAATAGGCGCCCACGTGGAAGACGAGTTCGTAGCGCCCGGGCCGGTAGTCGGCCCCGGCGAGGAGCGGCGCATCGGTCCGCCCGTCGGCATTCGTCACGGCCTCGGCGACCAGAGTCCGTTTCCCGTCCGCCTCGAGCCGGAAGAGCATGATGCGAATGCCCTCGGCCGGTCGGCCGGCGGCGGTGTCGAGCACATGTGTGGTCAGCCGGCCCATCAGCCCCTCCTGCCGGCCGCATTTTTCGGGCAAGGGGCGGACCGCGTCAACCGTGCCCGCGGCCACGTAAAACCCGCCGGAAAACGTGCTTTGACGCGGGCGCCGCGGGATCGTTGGACAATTCATCCGCCATGCCTTAATGCCTGCGGCAGCCGGTCATGAGCTGCAACGGAGCCCGCCCATGAGCATCAAGCCAAGTGTCGTCGAAGCCATCGGCAACACCCCCCTCATCCGCCTCGAGCGGGCCTCCGAGATGACGGGCTGCGAGATTCTCGGCAAGGCCGAGTTCATGAACCCCGGCCAGTCCGTCAAGGACCGGGCGGCGCTGTTCATCATCAAGGACGCGCTGGCGAAAGGCACCCTGAAGCCCGGCGGCACCATCGTCGAGGGCACGGCCGGCAATACGGGCATCGGCCTCGCGCTCGTCGGCAATGCGATGGGCTTCCGCACCGTCATCGTCATTCCCGACACCCAGTCGCAGGAGAAGAAGGACACCCTTCGTCTTCTGGGGGCCGAACTCGTCGAGGTGCCGGCCGTCCCCTATGCCAATCCCAACAACTACGTGAAGGTCTCCGGCCGCCTCGCTGAGGAGATCGCGGCGAGCGACCCCAGGGGCGCGGTCTGGGCCAACCAGTTCGACAATGTCGCCAACCGGCAGGCGCATATCGAGACCACCGGCCCCGAGATCTGGGACGAGACGGGCGGCAAGGTCGACGGCTTCATCTGCGCCGTCGGCACCGGCGGCACGCTCGCCGGCGTCGCCATGGCGCTGAAGGAGCGCAACCCGAAGATCACCGTCGGCCTCGCCGATCCCATGGGCGCCGCCCTCTACCACTACTACGCCCACGGCAGCCTCAAGGCCGAGGGCTCGTCCATCACCGAGGGCATCGGCCAGGGCCGCATCACCAAGAACATCGAAGGGGCGCCGGTCGACGTCGCCTTCCAGATCCCGGACGAGGAGGCCATTCCCCTCGTTTTCGAGCTGCTGGAGCACGAGGGCCTGTGCCTCGGCGGCTCGTCCGGCATCAACGTCGCCGGCGCCATTCGCCTCGCCCGGCATCTCGGCCCCGGCCACACCATCGTGACGGTGCTCGCCGACTACGGCACGCGCTACCAGTCGAAGCTGTTCAACCCCGCGTTCCTGCGCGAGAAGGGCCTGCCGGTGCCGGCCTGGCTCGATCGCGGCCCGCAGGTGAAAGCGCCGCTCGTCGCCGTATAATCTCCTCGATCCCGCAGCGAGGAGGAGGCAGCCGCACCGCCATGGAGGAGCACGTCGAGGTACGCCTGCGCCTCCTGCTGGGCTCGTCCATCGCCATCGGCCCCGGCAAGGCCGAGCTGCTGCGCGGCATTCGCGACACCGGCTCCATCGCGGCCGCGGGCCGGCGCATGAACATGAGCTACCGGCGCAGCTGGCTCCTGGTGCGCACCATGAACACCTGCTTTCGCGAGCCGCTCGTCGATGCGGCCAAGGGCGGCTCCGGCGGCGGCGGCGCGCGCCTCACCGACGCGGGCCTGCGCGTCCTCACCCTCTACGAGGAAATGGAACGCAAGGCGCTGCAGTCCATTGCCGGCGAAGCCGCCGGGCTGCGCGCCATGATGCGCGACGCGCCGGAGGAGTGATTCGTCCGGCAAAGGCGCTGGCTCGGCTCATGTCGACGCAGGCGCGCCGGAGCTTCACCTCCCTCGCGGCGCCAATGGCGGAACGGGGATAGGCCCCGCCTATCCCCGATATGCTTCAGATATCATATCGGTTTCACGGCGCAGCCGTGCATCATGGGGCATGAGGCACGGTCGTGCGGGAACGATCGTGGCCGGATGAGAGGCGAGATTGCAGGGGTTCGACGAAGCATTGGCGGCAGCGTGGCGGCTGATCGTCACGGGCGATACGGCCCTCGTCGAGATTGCCGCCCTCTCGCTGAAGGTCAGCCTCACCGCCGTCTTCTGCGCCGCCCTGATCGGCCTGCCGCTTGGCGCTGCGCTGGCGCTCGCCCGCTTTCCCGGTCGCGGCGCCGTCATCGTCGTCATCAATGCCCTGATGGGCCTGCCGCCGGTGGTCGCGGGGCTGCTCGTCTATCTCCTCCTCTCGCGGGCCGGCCCGCTCGGCCCCTATGGCCTCCTGTTCACCCCGACGGCCATGGTCATCGCCCAGACGCTGCTGGTGACGCCGATCATCGCGGCGCTGACCCGTCAGGTTGTCGCCGACCTGTGGACGGAATACAGCGAGCAGCTCACCTCCCTCGGTGCCGGCCGGCTGCGGGCCGTGCCGACGCTTCTGTGGGACGCGCGCTTCAGCCTCGTCACGGCGATCCTCGCCGGGCTCGGCCGCGCCATGGCGGAGGTCGGCGCCATCCTCGTCGTCGGCGGCAACATCGACGGCGTCACGCGCACCATGACGACGGCCATCGCGCTCGAGACGAGCAAGGGCGACCTGCCGCTGGCGCTCGGCCTCGGCATCGTGCTGCTCGTCATCGTGCTCGTCATCAACGCCGCCGCCCACCTGTTCGGCGCCACGGCCCGCCGCGCAGCGGGATGAGGCCACCGATGCATGCCCGGGCCACCATCCTTCCCCTCACCCTCGACCGGCTGACCTATGCGCGCGGCGGCGAGACGCTCATCGACGGCATCTCGGCCACCATTGGCCCGTCGAGCCGCACCGTCGTCCTCGGCCCCAACGGCGCCGGCAAGAGCCTGCTGCTGCGCCTGTGCCACGGCCTCATCGCGCCGACGGACGGCGCCGTGCGCTGGGCCGGCGCCGACGCCTTCGGGCGCCAGGACGTCGCCCGGCGGCAGGCGATGGTGTTCCAGCGGCCGGTGCTGCTGCGCCGCTCGGCCCTCGCCAACATCACCTATGCCCTGTCGCTGCAGGGCCGCCTCGGACGCGGCGAGCGCCCGGCGCGTGCCCGCGACGCGCTCGCGAGCGTCGGCCTCGCCCATGTCGCCGAGCGGCCGGCGCGCGTGCTCTCCGGCGGCGAGCAGCAGCGCCTCGCCATTGCCCGCGCGGCAGCCCTGAAACCGGACGTGCTCTTTCTCGACGAGCCGACGGCCAGCCTCGATCCCGGCGCCTGCCGCGCGATCGAGGACGCCATCCGCGCCATCGATGCCGCCGGCACCAAGATCATCATGACGACGCACGATCTCGGCCAGGCCCGGCGCCTCGCCGACGAGGTGCTGTTCCTCTGTCGCGGCCGGCTCATGGAGCACACGCCGGCCGGGGAATTCTTCGAGCGCCCGCGCACGCCGCAGGCGGCCGCCTTCCTGCGCGGCGACATCGTGGGCTGAACGATTGGACGGGAGATGATCATGAGGCTGTTCGAAACGACCCGCCGCGCCGTCATGGCCGCAGCCATGGGCGCAGCGATCTGGGGATTTGCCGCCCCGGCCGGGGCGCAGACGACGGAAAAGCCCTTCATCACCGTCGCCTCCACGACCTCCACCGAGCAGTCCGGCCTCTTCAAGCATCTCCTGCCGCAGTTCACCGAAAAGACCGGCATCGAGGTGCGCGTCGTCGCGGTGGGCACCGGCCAGGCGCTGAAGATCGGCGAGCGCGGCGATGCCGACGTCGTTTTCGTCCACGCCAGGAGCGCGGAGGAGGATTTCGTCGCCAAGGGCTTCGGCGTCGGCCGCTCCGACGTGATGTACAACGACTTCGTCCTCGTCGGGCCGAAGAGCGACCCGGCCGGCGTCAAGGGCAGCCGCGATGCCGTCAAGGCGCTGCAGGCCATCGCCGGGAAGAAGGCGCCCTTCGTCTCGCGCGGCGACGACAGCGGCACCCACAAGGCCGAGCTCGACCTGTGGAAGCTCGCGGCGCTCGACCCGAAGGCCGGCGGCAACTGGTATCGCGAGACGGGCTCGGGCATGGGGCCCGCCCTCAACACCGCGGCGGGCATGGATGCCTACATCCTCGCCGACCGCGGCACGTGGCTGAGCTTCAAGAACCGCGGCGATCTCGCCATCCTCGTCGAGGGCGACGACCGGCTCTTCAACCAATACGGCATCATCCTCGTCAATCCGGCGCGCCATGCGCATGTGAAGGAGAAGGAGGCCCGCGCCTTCATCGACTGGGTCATCTCGCCCGAAGGCCAGGCCGCCATCGCCAGCTACAGGATCGAGGGCGAGCAGCTCTTCTTCCCCAACGCCAGCAAGAGGGGCGCCTGACGGCCCGATTGCAGCCTGCGCCGCAACGCCGCTTCCTGCGCCGCGCCCGAATCCGTCTATACTCGCGTGATGTTCGTATCGGGCGCGGCAGACACCTTCCTTCTCGGCGTCGACGGCGGCGGCACCCAGTGCCGCCTGCGCCTGCGCTCCGGCGACGGCACCCTCGTCGGCGAGGCGAGCGGCGGGCCCTCCAACATCCGCTTCGATCCCGAGACGGTGGCCCGCTCCATCCTCGCCGGCTGCTACGCGATCCTCGACCGCGCCGGTCTTCCGCGCGAGACGACGTCGCTCATCCACGCCGGCTTCGGCCTCGCCGGGGCGGCCCAGACCTCCGCCCGCGAGCAGTTCTTGGCGAGCCGGATGCCCTTCTGCTCGATCTCGCTCGACACGGACGCCTATGCCGCCTGGCTCGGCGCCTTCGGCGGCGAGAACGGGGCCATCCTCATCGTCGGCACCGGCTCCTGCGGGCTGTCGATCGTCAACGGCGAGCGCACTTACGTAGGCGGCTGGGGCGCCGAGATCTCCGACGAGGGCAGCGGCCTCGCCATCGGCCGTGAGGCGATCCGGCGGGCGCTCTGGGCCTATGACGGGCGGGCGGCGATGACCGCGCTCGCGGAGACGCTGCTCGACGGCTTCGGCCGCAATCCCGAGATGATCATCGACTGGGCGCGCTCTGCCCGGCCGGCCGATTTCGCGCGCCTGGCGCCGCTCGTCTTCGACTATGCGAGCCAGCGCGACGCCCTGGCCGTGAGTCTCGTCGAGGCGGCCGCCCGCGATGTCGCGCGCATCGCCGAGCGCCTCCTTGGCGCCGGTGCTCCGCGGCTCTGCCTGATGGGCGGCGTGGCCGGCGCACTGCAGCCGTGGCTGCCTCCCTACGTGACGGACAGGGTCGTTCCGGCCGCGGCGGACGCCACCGAAGGCGCCATCCTCATGGCCTGCCAGGCGGCGGCCAACGCCTGAAACAGCGCTTCTCGACTTTGCAAAACTTGGTTCGATAAGACCGCTTCCGCTTTTACTAAAAAACTGATAAATTTTTATCGATCTCTTGTGGAGGGCGCGGGCTATGTTGCCGCTCATTCGGTCTCGTTATGGTTTGGCGGCGCTGGCCGCCGCAGGTGCCTTTGCTTTGTCTTTCGTCCCGGCGGGTGCCCAGCAGGCCCCGACGATCAATAACGGCCCATTCCAGGCCATCGTGTGCCAGCCTGTTCCGCCGAACACGGCCCCGGCTTTCATCTTGGAACGTGGCGGCCTGTGCCCCATCGGCTTCGTCGCTGTCGTGGCTGACCGGCCTGCCGCAGTCGACACGCCCGCCGCGCTCTCCGACAATTCCGGCAGCAGCGGCTGAGCGGCAGAAGAAGAAACGCGGACGAGACAGCGTTCATTGATATCCTCTGGAAACCCGCAGGTCTTCTGCGGGTTTTGTTTTTTGCATCCCGCCTCAGGCCGCTCGCAGGAAGGCGACTTCCCCCGCCCGACTGCCACGCGCTCCGGCCGGAATGTTCGGGTAACGCGTTCCCGGATTTCGCGACGGCGCCCAGCTTGAGGGCGCCGGCGGCAGGGCCCCAACCGCCTGCCGCATCCCGGCCGCGCGAAAAAAATCCGATCAGGACTTTCCTGCCCGAGACAGGAATCTAGCCCTCGGCCTGCGCATGGGCCGCGGACGCCGTCCTTCGACGGCGCCGCAGGCATTTCGCACGCATAGCGGCGCCCTTGAGCCGCAGAGAAGACCCGGCGACGCGCAAAGGCGCCAGCGTTGCGGAAAGGAACACCACCCTACCCGTTCCAAATAGCCAACAAAACCCATAAAACCTTATAGTTAAAAGTTTTAATAAATTTTACCATAAGTTGAAATGCGCTTAGGACGATAGTCCACGGTCATGAATACGTACAATTGCACTTTTATCGGCAGGAGATATTTATAAGAAGGGACGCAGAATTGCCTTATTCAAGACAATAAGAGGCGTCCCATCATGAAAACGAGAGAGCTTGCTATCGCCGTCGCCGCAATGCTGTGCGTTTCTGCGGCGCCTGCCATGACAGCCCCCTCCGTCGACCCGCTCGAGGCGTTCGGGCTCCGCCGGTCGACGCATATCAGTCTCGGCACATCCGTGCCGATCCCCGAGGGCTATTACGACCTTTGCATCAATCAGCCCGCCGTATGCCGGCCGCGCGCGGGCGCAGGAGATGTGACGGGTGACGGGCAGATCAGGCTCTCGTCCAAGCGGCTGCAGCAGATGCTCGCCGTCAATACTGCCGTCAACAGCTCCATTCGCCCCGTGGCCGGCCTCAACCGGATGGGCGTGCTCGACAGGTGGCGCGTGGCTCCGGCCGCGGGCAACTGCAAGGACTACGCCCTGACGAAGCGCCAGCGCCTCATCGCCCAGGGCTGGCCTTCCAGCGCCCTGCTGATGGCTATCGTGCGCATCCCGGGCGGCGAGCAGCACGCCGTTCTCGTGGTGCGGACGGACAGGGGCGACTACGTCCTCGACAATCTGTCCGAGGCCGTCAGGCCCTGGCGCAGCACCCCCTACTGGTGGGAAAAGGTCCAGTCCCCCACCCAGATGTGGGTCTGGCACAGCGTCTGACGAGGACCCGGGCGAACCTTACGAGGCCTCGCCCGGCTTTCGTCCGTTGGTCGTATAGGGATAGTAGCTCTCTTCTCCCGACGAGGCATCGACACCGTTCAGCGCGACATAGACTGTCTCGCCCTTGACCCGGCGCAGTTCCTTGAGGCTCTGCAGCACCTCGCGCTGCGTCGTCGTCTTCCAGTGCACGACATAGAGCACAACGTCGGCATAGACGGCGAGCAGCAGCGGGTCGGAGACGACGGCCAGCGGCGGCGCATCGAGGATGATGACGTCGAAGGCCTTGCGGCAACCCTCCAGCAACGCCCGGAAGCGCGCCGAATCGAGGATGCTCTCGGCCGGGAAATACTGCGCATCGCCGCTGACGAAGGCCGACATGTCGCTGAGCGCGTCGACCACCCGCATGTCGTTGACATGGGCGGTTGTCGCCCGGTCGGCGAGGATGTCGACGAGGCTCGTCTTGACCTTGGCCTTGAGCAGGCGATGCACGCTCGGCTTGCGCAGGTCGCAGTCGATGACGAGCGTCCTGCGGCCGGCGAGGGCCGCCGCCCGCCCGAGCGCGACGGCCGTGACGGACTTGCCCTCCCCCGGCTTCGTCGAGGTGACGAGCACGACCTTCCCCGCCGCCTCGCCCTCGCCGGCGCTCATCAGGATGTCGAGCCCCAGGCGCAGACGGCGAATCGCTTCGGCATAGGCCGAGCCGGGCTCGCGCACCACCTTGTCCTGCACCGGCACACCGCCCTTGGCTGCCTCGACCTGCGGCATGCTCGCGACGACGTCGAGCCCCGTCGCCTCCTCCACCTCGTCCGCCCTGAGGAAGCCGCGGCCGTAGGTGTCGCGGACCCAGGCGATGCCGAACCCCGCTCCGAAGGCGAGGAACAGCGAGGCGAACAGGATCGGCACCGTCGGCGGGAAGCTCGGCCGCACCGCGGCCATCGCCTCTGCGACGACGCGGCTGTCGGCCAGCACGAGGCCGCGCTGCTGGCTCACCTGCCTGAGGCGGCCGAGGTAGTTCTGGTAGAGCGCACGGGTCGCCGCCACTTCCTCGCGGAGCTTGTAGAGCTGGACCGACGCATCGGCCGGCAGGTCGGATGCATTGACGAGCATGTCGAGGTCGCGGCGAACCTGCTGCGCCCGCTGCTCGGACACGTCCGCCGTCCGCTGCAGCTCCTCGGCGCGGGCACTGCCGAGCGCCACGATGCGCGCATCGATGGCGGTGAGCCGCGTGCGCAGCGCCGCCGCCCGCGCCGCCGGCAGCCTGGCCGACAGCTGGCGCTCGATCTCCCGGCGCTCCTCGGTGAGCTGCTCGCTCTCGCCCCCCGCCAGCACCCTGGCGATGCCGGCCGCATCCCCCGCCTGCACCAGCGCCTCGAGCGCCCGCAACCGGGTGAGCGCGTCGGTCCGCGCGGCGATGTCCTCCTCGAGTGTCGTGCGCAGGGAGAGCAGCCGGTTGCGGCCGTCCTCCCCGGCCCGCTCCATCATCTGCTCCAGCGTGTAGCGGTCGAGCTCGGCTTCAGCCCGGCGCAGTTCCTCGCCGAGATCCGTCACCCGGCTGGCGAGGACACGTTCGGCATTGGCCACGAGCCGCAGCCGGCTCGCGATCTGGTCGTCGATATAGGCCTGGGCATAGGCATTGGCGATGCGGGCCGCCTTGTCCGGATCGCGCGAGGAGGCTTCGACGGCGATGATCGAGGTGACGCCGCGGCGGGAGATGTCGACGCGCCGCGCCAGCCGGTCGATGATTCGCCGCTCGACGCGCGGTGAGAGCGGCTGGCCCGGCTGCAACTGCCCCTCGGCCCCGTCGACGGCGGCCGGCCAGAGGCCCGCGGCAATCTGGGCCAGGAGATCCGGCCGGTTGAATTCCTCGTCGTCCTGCAGGTTGAGCCTGGCGATGACGCGCCGCGCGATCACCGGCGACGCCATGATCTCCACCTCGCCGTCGACGGCGCCGATGTTGGGCGGAGCGGGCGCCGCATTGTCAAGGCTGACCAGCCTCTGCTCGCGCGGGTCGATCATGACCAGCGTCGTCGCGGAATAGCGCGAGGGGACCTGCGACAGCGCGAGGACGACGAGGCCGAGAATGGCGGCGACGGTGACGGCGATGGCGAGGCGCTGGCGGCGCAGCAGGCCCATAAGCGACTGAAGATCGAACTCGTTCAAAGATGCCCCTCCCCCCGGCCCGCCGGCCCATCGGGCAGCGGCACGGGACCCATCGACCAAGGTGGCAGCTTCCGGAAGACCGCAGCGGAGATGGCGTTGCGACGCGAATGCGGAAGACGCACGAACGCCATGAAGTCTCCTCATCCCGAACGGGACACACTGATCGGAAAAAAGCTAGCACGCTGAAGGGGTAGGCGACAACGCGCACGAAAGCCGCCCGAACCGCCTACGAGGCGAGGAAACGATAACCCCGCCCCTCGAGGCACAGGCAGGTCAGCACGTCCGACGCATAGGCCCCCGTGTCGATGCCGATGCGGTTGCGGCAGACCTCGGGCGTCTCGACGATGGTATGGCCGTGGACCACGACCTTCTCGTGCAATTGAGCCGCATCGAGGAACGGCCGGCGGATGCCGACGAGATCCTCCGGCCGCTGCTGCGCCAGCGGCACGCCCGGCCGGATGCCGGCATGCACGAAGAGATAATCGCCGGCGGCATGGGTCAGCGCGCAACGCCTCAGGAAGTCCACATGGCCCTGCGGCATGCGACGCCGAAGGACGTCCGCGAGCTCGGGAAAGCCGCGCTCCGGCGCGAGGCTGCGCCAGTCGATGCCGTAGGACGCGAGCGTCGCGTCCCCGCCGTTCGTCAGCCAGGCCATGGCATCGCCACTGCCCATCCGCGCGGAAAGGAGCATGACCTCGTGGTTGCCGATGAGCGGATGGAAGGTGATGCCCGGCAGCGGGCCGGCCGCCAGCATGTCGAGCACCTGCGCCGTATCCGGGCCGCGGTCGACATAGTCCCCGAGCGTTACCAGCGCCACCTCGCCGTCATGGCCGCGCAGGTCCTCAGCAACGGCGGCGAGCACACGGGCAAGCAGATCCGCCCGCCCGTGGATGTCGCCGATGCAATAGACGCGCAGGCCCTCCGGCATCGCCGCATGACCGAGGCTGATGGTGCGCGGCCGGCCACGCCCTGAAAACAGCCCAGGCCAGCGGTTGCGCAGCGCCGCGATCATGCCGCCCTCCCCGCCGCTTTGCGCCAGACGGCCACCAGCCGCTCGATGAAGACGCCGCTGTCGAGGTCGGCCGCATGGCGGGCTGCCGCGGCTTCTCCCATGCGCCGGCGCGCCTCCCGGTCGCCGATGAGCCCGGCAAGTGCATCGGCCAGGGCTGCTGCATCGCCCACGGGCACGAGCCGGCCTTCGACCCCGTCGTGGAGGATCTCGGCGACGGCGCCGACGGGCGTCGCCACCACCGGCTTGCCCGCCGCCATGGCCTCCACGATGCTCATCGGCAGGTTCTCGGCCCGGGACGGCAGGACGACGACATCGGCCCGCCCGGCGAGCATCTTCGCCGCGCCCGCATCGAGCCAGCCGGGAAAGGTGACGAGCCCCGACAGGCCGAGGCTTTCCGCCCGGGCGCGAAAACGCTCCACCGCCCCGTTGCCGGCGATCGTGCAGCGCCAGCCGCCGATGCCGCGCCCGCGCAGCAGGGACAGCGCGTCGAGCAGCACGTCGGTGCCCTTGCGCTCTCCCACCTCGCCGAGCACGACAAGATGCACATTGCCGTCCTCGCGCTCCGTCGCAGCCGCCACGCGCGGCACGGCATTGTAGACGATCGCGGTCATCACCTCGGGACCGGCGATGCGCGTGACGAAATCCTGCCAGTGGCTGCCGAGCACCACGACACAGGCCGCGCGGCGGAAGAGCCCACGGATGGCCGCCTGCATCAGGGGGCCGCAGGCCGCGTAATAATCGTCGAAATTGGCCCCGTGCAGATGCACGACCACGGGCACGCCCGCAAGCGACAGGACGCGCTCCATCAGCGCCTTGCGCAGCACGCTGCCGCGGGTGGCGAGGTTGAGATGCGCGACATCCGCCCGGCCGCTGAGGCCGAGGACGAGGCAGCGCGCCAGCGCGCCGGCGAAGACGAGGGGCGACAACAGCTTGCCCAGGCGCCCGCGCGTCGTCACGCAGACGAGTTGCACATCGTCCTCGCCCCGGTCGGCGAGCGCGGCGGCCATCGCCTCGACGACCCGATCCATGCCCCCGTCGATGCCGAGGCGGGTGACGACGACGGTGAGGGCCGGTCCGGCGGCGGTGGCGGTCATGGCACGGCCTCGCGCTTCACGGACGCGGGGAGGAAGCGCAGCAACCGCGGCATCGACGCGGCCACGATGTCATGCTCCGCCGCTGGCAGCCGCCGCGCCCGGCCGAGCACCACGGCAAGGTGCACGAGCGCCGCCAGCCCCGCGACGAGGATCTGCATGGCCGGCATCACATCCGCCGCCATCAGACGCGCGCCCATGCCGACAATGAGCGCGCTCGCGACGACGACGAGGAGGAAGGGCAGATCGCAGATGCCGCGCACGCCGCTCCTCCTGAGGCTCGCCCCGAGCAGGAGGAGACGCGCGCCGATGTCGAGAATCGGGACGACGAGGGCGGCGGCGAGCGGCGCCACCAGACCGGTGAGGATGAGCATCCCGAGCCAGAAGAGACCGATGGGCAGGATGGTGGCGAGCGCCCTCCGGCGCGCCATCACGGCAGCCGCCGTCTCCAGGCTGCGATAGAAGCCATAGAGCGGCGGCAGGACGAAGAGCACCGGCAGCAGCCAGTCGAGACCCGCAAAACGCCCGCCGGCGAGCAGCGCCAGCACCGCCGGCCCGCCGGCAAGCAGGCCGACGACAGCCGTGGAGAAGACGACGAGGTCGAGCTTGAACACGAGCGACAGCGCCGCCGCCATTCGGGCCTGCGAGCCGGCGCGCGCCGCATGGCCCATCACCGCCGGCTCGATGAAGGGCGACAGCACGATGCCCGATGTCAGGCGCAGGAAGCTCAGCATCAGTCCCTGCATGAAGGAGAAGGCCGCGAGGAGCTCGACCGGCATCACCCCCGATACCGCGAGGCGCACGGCGGGCGGGCTCATGACCATGGCCCCGGCCGTGCTGAGATAGCTTGCGCCGGCAAGCGCCGCGAGGTTCTGCCGCGGCGCCTGCCCGTCCCCGGCCGTCGCGCCGAGCCGGGCAACACCCACCGCTGCCGCGCCGACGAGGGCGAGCCCGGCAAGGGCTGCCGTTGCGGCGCAAAGCGTGACGACGGTCGCTGCATCCATGTGCCGGCCGAGCCCGAGCCACGTCACGAGGACGGCAAGCCGTACGAGGGGCTCCCCGGCGGCGACGGCGCGGCTCAGCCGCTGTTGCCCGAGGATCTGGCAGATGCTTTCGGCGTCGCTCGCGAGGAGGAGCCCCGCCGCCCAGACCACCGCGGCGGTGACCAGCACGCCGTCGGCCGATGCCGGCAGGAGGCCGCCGACCGACGCCAGGAAGGCGGCGAGGGCGAACAGGGCGAGCACGCCGAGCCGCACCGCCGCGACGCGGCCCAGCAGGCGCCGCAGGCCGGGACCGTCGCCCGCGTGATGACGCGCGCTCGCCTCGTAGGCGAGCACCGTCGGCACGCCGAAGAGCAGGAGCGACTGCGCCAGGAGCGCCGCCGCCATCCCCACCGCATAGCCGGCATAATCGGCGAGCGGCAGCACGCGCACGACGAGGAGCTGGAAGGCAAAGCCGAGCGCGACGGCGGCGAGGCGCCCGCTGGCGAAGACGAGGAGGCTGCTGCCGAGGCTCACGGGCGCATGCACGGATCAGTCCCCCGCGACGGCCGACGGCACCGGCCGACGGTCGAGGCCGATGACGCGGAAGAGGCCTTGATACACCGCCTCGGGCGAATGATGGCGTTCGATATAGGCGAAGGCCGCCGCCCGGCACGCGGCCCTCTTTCCGTCATCGGCCAGAAGCCCCTCGATGCCGGCGGCGAAGGCCTCGCCGTCGGCGGCCTCGAGCACGCAGGCCGCGGCCTCCTCCTTCAGGCCGGCGCGTGCAAGCGGGCTCGCCACCACCGGCAGTCCGTGCGCCAGATAGTCGAGGAGCTTGACGTTGAGCCCGCTGCCGATGCGCTGCGGCGCGATGGCGAGCGCCGCGCGCGACAGGTACGGCGCAAGATCGGCCACGGCGCCATGCCGCTCCACGCCCCGCGGCAGATCGGGGAAAGCCGTGCCGATGGCGCCGACGACATCGAGGCGAACATTCGGCCGCAGCGCCTGCAGGCGCGGCCAGACGTCGCCCAAAAACCATTCGAGGGCATCGACATTGGCCGGATTGTCCGAACCGACGAAGACGAGCCGGTCGGGATCGGCGACCGCCTGCGCAACACGCACCGCCCTGCGCGGCATCGACGCGACGAGCACGGGCGGGGCAGCGGGATGGGCGGCGAGCTGCCGCGCTTCCTCCTCCTGGATCGCCACGGCGGCATCGAGACCGCCGATGAGACCCACCTCTTCGTCGAGCGTCATCGCCGGCACGTCGGGCGCGCGCCCCTGCTCCACGAAGCGGCGGTGGCGCTGCGACATGAGGTCGTGAAGATAGACGATGCCGCGCGCGCCATGAGCCATGGCAAGGCGGGCGAGCGGCGCAAGGAAGACATAGTCCGCGATGACGGCACGGCACGGCTCGCGCGCAAGCTCGGCCTCGACCGTTGCGATCTCCCCCGCCGTCACCGGCAGGGTGGCCGGCCAGACGCCGGGCGAGCCCCGCCCGCCGCGCAGGATCCGCCCGGCGAACGCCCCGAGGGCGCCGATCCACGGGCCGGGCCGCGCCGCCACGACCCAGCGGCCCAGCCGCAAGGCCTCCGCGCAATGGAGGCGGTCGAAGCTGCCGGCGGGCAGGTCGATGCGCTCCACCGGCCGGCGCCCGAAGGCGCGCGCGGAGACGACGAGGAGGTCGACACGCGCCCCCTTGCCCCGCAGCGCTTCGGCCAACGCGACGAGAACGGCCGTGTTGCCGACACGCGCATGGGTCGGCACCCGCCGCATGACGATGAGGATCCTCGGCCCCGCCTGCCCCAACGCGTCTCCTCCGGCGTGGGACGGACGCCCCTGCCCCCTGTACGCCTGCATCATTGTCGGGCCGGCCTTGCCCGGCGGCAAGGGGGACGATTGCGGCAGCACCATGGACCGGAGCGGGAGGGCTGGACTAGGATCGCGGCGCGGGAAGACCACGGGCGGGTGACGAAACAGCCATGACAGCAAGCGTTGCCGGCCATGCGGGAGGCGACCGCACGATCACGGCGTCGCACGCCGCGCTCTCCGTCCCGGCGCGCCTCCTCACCGGCGCTTGGGGCGTGTTTCTCGGCCTGCTGCCTCTGCCGCTCGCGTCGAACCGCCCGCTGTTCTGGTGCATCAACGCCGTCGTCGCGGGCTGCTTCGTCGCGGCCGTCGCCCTGCTGCGCCCCGTGCCCCTGCGCTTCGATGGCCTGATTCGCACCGGACTTGCCCTGTGCGCCATGCTCGCTGCCGCCCTTCTCGGCTGGATGCTGGTACAGGCGCTCATGCCCCTCGCGCCCGGCTCCCCCCTGGCCGACCCGATCTGGGCGGCGGCTGCGGAGGCCCTTGGCGAACCGCTGACGGCCCGCATCACCGCGGCGCCCTGGCAGACGCTGCTCGCGGCGCTGCGCTTCGCCACGGCAGCCGCCGTCTTCTGGGTGACCTTGCGGCTCGCCACGCACCCGGGCGGCGCCGCAGCCCTCCTGCGCTGGCTCATGTGGGCGAGCGCCGGCTATGCCCTCTACGGCCTGGTGCTCGACCTCATGGGATCCAGCACCATCCTCTGGTTCGAGAAATGGGCCTATCGCGATTCGCTGACCGCCACCTTCGTCAACCGGAATGCCGCCGCAGCCTATTTCGGCATCGGCCTTCTCGCCGCGCTCGCGGAAGCGATCTCCGCCATCCGGCGGCGGTCGGCCGCTTCGCTCGCCTATCTGCTGCTGCTCCTCGTGCCGCTCGCCATCCTGGCCAATGCCATCGTCCTCACCGGCTCGCGCTCCGGCGCGGCCGCAACGGCCCTTGCGGCGGGCGTCGGCCTGCTGCTCCTCGTCAGCGTCCGACGCGCTCCTATCCTGATCGTCCCGCTCCTCGCCGTCATGCTCATCGGCCTTGCGCTGGCGACCCTGCACGTCAGCGGCGCCCATCTCATGGCGCGCATCGAGGCCGACGGTGGATCGGGCCAGTCGCGCCTGTGGCTCTACCGCACGGTCGCCGAGATGATCGCGGCCCGGCCGCTCACCGGCACCGGCGCCGGCACCTTCCAGCTCGTCTTCCCGGCCTGGCGCGAGCCGGGGCAGGAGATGTTCCTCATCTGGGCGCAGGCCCATAACATCTACCTGGAACTCGCCGTCGAGCTCGGCCTGCCGGCCGCGGCGGCCATGCTCCTGCTCGTCATGCTGCTCATGCTGATGTGCGCCCGCGCGCTGCGCCGCTCCGAGGGCGGCTGGCACGTCGCGCTCTTCGCCCTGACGAGCTGGCTCCTGCTCGCGGTCCAGGGTCTCGTCGATTTCGCGCTCCAGTACCAGGCGATCACCTTGACCGCCGCCGCCGCCCTCGCCATGGGGATCGCCGGTGCGGCCAAGCCGGCGAGCGGACCAGCACGACCACGCTAAAGCCGATAGAAATCAGCCCCTTGCCTGCCGTTCCGGAATCACTTTCTGCGCACGGCGCAGGCCGTTTTCCCGGACCTCGCGCAGAAAGAGAAGCATCAAGGGAAGGAGCGAGCCGGCATAGCGGCGCCAGAGGCGACGCGGCTCCTGCAGGAGGCGGTGCAGCCATTCGAGCCCGAGCGTCTGCATCAGAACTGGCGCCCGCTGCTTACGGCCGGTGAGGAACTCGAGCGCCGCGCCGATGCAGAAGGCCGTGCCGCAACTGCGCCCCTCCTCCACGATCGCAAGGGCGAGGCGCTCCGATTGCGGCGAGCCGACGGCGAGGAAGACGAAGCGCGCCGGATGCGCCGCCACGAAGTCGAGCGCGGCCCGCCACGCCTGCGGATTGTGGGCCAGCCCCATGGGCGGCGCATGGAAGTGCCAGCGGTACTGGGGAAAACGCTGCCGCAACGCCTCGCCCAGCGCCGCATCCGCGCCGACCACGGCGAGCGTGTCGCCCGGTGCGAGCACCTCGGCGAACAGCCGCTCCATCACGTCGGTCCCGTTGAGATGGGGCAGGTCGAGCCCCACGAGCTTGCCGAGACGCTCGATCTGGTGGCTGTCGCACCAGCTCATCCAGGCCGCTTCATAGACGCTCAGAAGGTCCGGCTGGCGCGACAGGCGCACCACATGGTCGACATTCGGCGTCGCCACATAGGCGAAGGGCTCCGCCGAGCTGCAATCCTTCAACCGGTCGAGCACCGCATCCTTGGGCAGGAGATCGAAGGGAGCACCAAGAAAGGTGACCCGCGGTGCGGCGAGCGGCTCGCGCGCCACCTCAGCGGGACTTGCGGACGGGCCTGTGGGCACCTTGGCTCTCTGCCTTGTCCGACGGCTTGCGAGCCGCCTCACCGCCCTGCCGGCCGTCGCGCTCCTTCATCATGGCCGCCGTGCGCGCGAGGGCCGAGGCGGCGATATCCACCTCGCCGAGGCGCTCGGCGACGTCGTCCGGTCCGCCGGCCGCTGCATGCCGCGTGGTGAGGCCCCCCCGCTGCGCACGTGCCAGCTCCAGCAGCAGGACGAGCATGAGGCCCATGTTGAAGGCAAGGACGGCCGTTCCGGCGCCGGCCGCAAGGCCGGACCATCCGCCGGACGCGCCGCCCGCAATGCCACCCGCGACCGCGGCGAGAAGGGATCCGCCGGCCCAGGCCACGGCCTTGCCGCGTCGGCCGGCGAAGAGACCGAGAACCAGTGCCCCGAGAGCGATGATGATCAGCATGGCGATACGTTCCACGGTTCTGGGAACGGAACACTCGGGCAGGACATCTCTGCCGGAGCGCATTCAGGCATCTGATTCAGCGGACGAAATCCTACCATTGACTTGCATGCGGCTCCAGTCTCGCGCCGAACTGCAAAGAAAGCGTTTCGTTCCGCCCTGTCCGCCGCGATGCATGATGGCCGCATGTCGTCACGTCCCCGAGCCGGCCCAGAACTCCCGCGCGGCCGTCACGACGAGGATGACGATGTCGAGCGAGAGGGAGAAGTGGCGAATGTAGGCGAGATCGCAGACGACGCGCCGTGTGGCGTGGGTCTGGTCCGTCACCGCGCCCCGCCAGCCCGCCAGCTGCGCAAGGCCCGTCATGCCGGGCCGCACAAGATGACGCAGCGGATAGGCGGGCACCGCCTTCTCGTAGAGCTCGCCGTTGACCAGCATGCCGACGGGATGGGCGCGCGGTCCCACGAGCGACATGTCTCCCCGCAGCACGTTGAGAAGCTGGGGAAGCTCGTCGAGGCTGCGCTGGCGCAGCACGGCCCCCAGAGGCGTCACGCGTGGATCGTTGGCGACGGTATGCCTCACCCCGGTCGGATCGCCGCGGTCGGCATACATCGTCCGGAACTTCAACATGAAGAACGGCTTGCCGCCGCGGCCGACGCGCGGCGAGCCGAAGAAGACGGGCCCCCGGCTCGTCGCCTTGATGAGGAAGGCGATGACGAGGAGGATGGGTAGCAGCAGAAGAAGGCCGCCGAGCGCGCCGGCGATGTCGATGCCGCGCTTGCAGGCCCGGGCCGTCCTTGGCCAGCGCGCGCCCTGCTCCGAAAGGTCCTCGGCCAGCGCCGCGAGGTCAGCCGGCTCGTGCCCGCCACACCGCGCGGTCAGAAACTGATCCAGCCAGGACGGCGCCTTCACGCCCTCCCCCGACGCTCCCTGCCCCAACGTCGCCCTCTGGGCGCCGGTCCACGTCGACAACCGCATGAACAGGACTCATGTGCCATTCGAAGCGACGCCCTCCCCCACGGGACGGGCCTTTGCTCACCCAAAGATCACCCTAGACTATCTCAAAAGGGGAAACTACGGAAAGTTCTTGCCGTCGCAGAAACCTGATCCACCAACGAATATCGTTAACTTGAATGGAAGAATGACGCAGCATAACTGCAGCGGCCGGTTTACCGCCAAGCACAGGGCGAGCCGTTGCCTCCCACCGGGGAAGCTGCGTTCACGTTGAGAAGAGTAGCGTTCTTCTCGACGGAATTCCAAGGCTCCTCCTCCACCCGCGTTCACCTTCAGAATCAATTTGACTTGATATCTTCTTTCCCGTCGGGCCCAATTTGGGCACGACGGCCACGGCCGGACGAGGCGTCCCATGCGTCACATCGATATCGCAGATCGTTTGCCCTCTCGCGCATCGCGCACCGCCCTCGTCACGGGCGGTGCCGGCTTTCTCGGCTCGCACCTGTGCGAGGCGCTGCTGAAGAAGAAGTACAACGTCATCTGTCTCGACAACTTCTTCACCGGCGACCGCAGCAACGTCGAGGGCCTGCTGCACGGCGGCAAGTTCGAGATCGTGCGCCACGACGTGACGGTACCGATCCAGATCGAGGCGAACGAGATCTACAATCTCGCCTGCCCGGCCTCGCCCCTGCACTACCAGGCCTCGCCGGTGGAAACGACGAAGACGAGCGTGCTCGGCGCCATCAACATGCTGGACCTCGCCCGCCGCCTCGGTGTCAGGATTCTCCAGGCCTCGACCTCGGAGGTCTACGGCGACCCGGCCGAGCACCCCCAGCGGGAGAGCTACTGGGGCAACGTCAACCCCATCGGGTCGCGCGCCTGCTACGATGAGGGCAAGCGCTGCGCGGAAACGCTGTTCTTCGACTATCACCGCGCCCACGGCGTGCCGATCAAGGTGGCCCGCATCTTCAACACCTACGGGCCGCGCATGCATCCCAACGACGGGCGCGTGGTCTCGACCTTCATCGTGCAGGCGCTGACCGGACAGGACCTGACGATTTTCGGCGACGGCAGCCAGACGCGCTCGCTGTGCTACGTCGACGATCTCATCCGCGGCCTCGTCAGCCTGATGGAGACCGACGGCGGCGTCACCGGGCCGGTCAACCTCGGCAACCCCGAGGAAGTGTCGATGATCGAATTGGCGGACCTCGTCCTTTCCCTCACCGGCTCGCGCTCGCACATCGTCCGCCGCCCGCCGGCGGCGGACGATCCCCGCCAGCGCCGTCCCGACATCTCGCTGGCCGACGAGGTGCTCGACTGGCGCCCCACGGTGCCGGTGAAGATCGGCCTCGGCCGCACCATCGATTATTTCGACGCCCTCTTGTCGCACCGCGCGCCGGCGGTCTTCCCGTAAAAAGACCGGCCGGCGCGCGGCGCAGGCGCTCAGAAGGTGCCCGGATAGGCGCCGCCGTCCATCAGCCAGTTCTGGCCGGTGATGTAGCCGGCGTGGACGCTGCAGAGGAATGCGCAGGCGGCGCCGAATTCGTCGGCCGTGCCGAGGCGCCCGGCCGGGTTGGCCGCCGCCATGGCCGCGATCTCCTCCTCCGGTGCCCGTCCGCTCTGGGCGGCGCGCGCCGCCGCCGTGCCGCGCAGCCTGTCCGTCTCGAACGGCCCCGGCAGCAGGTTGTTGATGGTGACGCCGCGCCGCACGGTCTTGCGCGACAGGCCGGCGATGAAGCCGGTGAGGCCGGAGCGCGCGCCGTTGGAGAGGCCGAGGATATCGATCGGCGCCTTCACCGCGCTCGACGTGATGTTCACCACGCGGCCGAAGCCGCGCTCCATCATGCCGTCGACCGTCGCCTGGATGAGCGCGATCGGCGTCAGCATGTTGGCGTCAAGCGCCTTGATCCAGTCCTCGCGCGACCAGTCGCGGAAGTCGCCGGGCGGCGGACCCCCGGCATTGTTGACGAGGATGTCGGGTGCCGGGCAGGCGGCGAGCGCGGCCGCACGCCCTTCCGGCGTCGCGATGTCGCCTGCGACCGTCTGCACGCTCACGCCCGGCGCCGCACGGCGGATCTCGTCCGCCGTTCTCTCCAGGTCCGCGGCGGTGCGCGCCGTGATGGTGACATTGACGCCTTCACGCGCCAGGGCAAGGGCGCAGCCCTTGCCGAGACCCTTGCTCGCCGCACAGACGAGGGCGTTGCGCCCTGCGATGCCGAAATCCATTGCTCTTTTCCCTCGTGGTCGGTCCGCTCAGCGGATGAACTGGTCGATGTAGTCGGCGCCGAGGCCGTTCTTGGCATAATGGGCCCGGCACTTGTCGATGCGCGTGAAGACGTCGTCGTAACCCACGGTCTTGCCGTCCGGATCGACGTAGATCATCGCCCCGTTGACCTGGAACAGGGTGATCATCTCCTCCACATGCGGGTCGACGACGAGCGTGTGCGTCTCGCCCGGCGCCTCGTAGGCATAGGAGCCCTCGCGCGCCACCCAGTCGTGCTCCAGATAGCGCCACTCGCCCTTCAGCACGAAGGCGTGCACCGGCTGCGGATGGCGGTGGCGCGAGAGCACGCCCGACTTGCGCACCTTGAGCAGGTTCATCCAGTAGCCGCGCGAGGCGGCCATCAGCAGCGGCCGGAACCAGACGTTCTCCTCCACCGGCACCCAGATGCGCTCGTCGTTGGGAATGGCATTGGGGATGACGAGCTCCGGCGGCGATTCCCTAGGCTGCGGATGGCGATAGGGCAGCCACTTCTCGTCGATGCCGCCGGCGGCGGGATCTTGCCCGTTCATGTCTTGTCCTCCCGAAATCAGACCGTGAGATAGCCGCCATCGATGGCGAGAATGGCGCCGGTGATGAAGCGCGCCGCGGGCGACGCGAGGAAGACGGCGCCGCCCGCCACCTCCTCCGGCGTGCCCCAGCGCCCCATCGGCGTGCGGGAAAGGATGGCGCCGCTGCGCTCCTTATCCTTCTGCAGCGTCTCGGTCAGCGGCGTCGCGATCCAGCCGGGCGCGACCGCGTTGACGCGGATGCCCTCGGCGGCCCAGGCGGCGGCGAGGCTCTTCGTGAGCTGGGCGATGCCGCCCTTGGAGGCGCTGTAGGCCGGCACGCGCGGGCCGCCGAAGAAGGACAGCATGGAGGCGACGTTCACGATGGCGCCGCCGCTCTGCGCGAGCTTCGCCTTCGCACCGGCGCACATGCGCATCGTGCCGTTGAGATTGATGTCGACCACGTCGGCGAAGGCCTCGGGCTCGAACTCGACATCGCGGCGAATGACGCCGGCCGCATTCACCAGCACGTCGAGGCGCTCGAAGCCCGCAAGGAGGCCACTGATAGCTTCATTGTCGCGCACGTCGAGCGGCACGAAGGTGAGCCGCTCCCCGCCCGTCTCCACTGCACGCTCGCATTCGGCGGCCGTCGCGCCCGTCGCGACGACGCGCGCGCCGAGAGCCGCAAAGGCCCTGGCGCAGCCGAGGCCGATGCCGCTCGTGCCACCCGTGACCAGCACGGACCGGCCGGCGAAGAGATCGGCCGCGAAAGCCTGAGTGATCGCCGGGCCCGAGCCCGGTGTCGTTGCCGTCATGTTTCCTCCATGCCGCGCCGCCGGCGCGGAGGCCTCTTTGGGCCGATTGTTGCGCGGGCTCGCAGCCCTTGGCCCTAACATCGACCATGTCGGCGCCGAACGCCATTCGCGGGATGCAGGCGCGGGTTGTGCTGGCGCGGCAGCTCGCCCGTTGCCGCGCTCCGCGCGCTTGGCTTGCGACTGTCTCGGGCGCTTGCCAGAATTCCATGACGCCCACCGGCCGGCTTCCGCCGACGGGGCTATCGACCGGGAAATCGCATGGGGACGGAACTCTCGCCGCGCCTGCGCGCCATTGTGGATGCCCTTCCACTGTCCAATGGCCTTCGCGTACTGGAAATCGGCTGCGGGCCCGGCGCGATGGCCCGCGCCATCGCGCAACGCATCGGCGACGGACATGTGCTGGCGATCGACCGCTCGGCGCAGGCCATCGCACGGGCGCGGGCGCTGTCGCGGGAGGCGATCGCCTCGGGACGCCTGAGCCTGCGCCAGATGGCGGCCGAGGAATTCGAACTCGCACCCGGCGAAGCGCCCTACGACATCGCCGTCGCCATCCGCGTCGGCGCGCTGGACGGCCGCCATCCCGAGACCGGCCGCAGGGTGAGGCGCCGCCTTGTCGCAGCCCTGTCCCCGCAGGGGCGGCTGTTCATCGACGGCGGCGATCCCCTGCGTGAGATCGCGCTCGGCGACTGAGCCGATCGGCCATTGCGCCATTGGCGCGCCGCAATCTGGCTGATAGAGGGCCACCTCCCCTGGCCGATCGGGATTCGGAGCATATGCAGAAACTTGCCCAGGTGATGCTGATCGTCGTCCTCGCCATGGTCGGCGTTGCCGGCAGCCGCTGGTATCGCTACGTCAGCAACACCACGAGCCCTTATGACGAAGTAGGCATCACCCTCAACACGCTGATGCCGCCGCCGTTGCGCAAGTGGGGCTGCGACAGGCTGCACGCCACCTTCGGCAATGTCCTGCCCCCGCACGGCTGCGCCGTCGCGGACGGCCGGCAGTGGATGTGAGACGCGCCACTCCGCCACATCTCTTGCGAGCAAGGACCGCACCTCGGCAGAGCCAGGGCCGGGCTCGCTGACGGCCAAACGGCCCGGCCCCGCCGCCCGACGCCTCGACACGGCTTGGCCAGGCCGGCGAGAACGATCGTATCGTCTGCCCTTGTTATTCGGCGCCTCGCCCACAGAATATCGGAAGAAATTCACAACGCATAAGCAACAGATGAACGCCACCCCTCCACGTTCATCTACATACCATGCAATCCTTTGAAACAGTTTGTGACCGCAACGGCGCGCCAGCCCGGAACAAGCGGCTCTTCTTACGGTTTGTTTACCATCGTTCGCGAAAGGAGGAGAGCATGCGCAAGACGATTTTCGCGATTGCGACCGCAGTCACCTTGATCGGCCTGCCGGTGGCCGCCTCGGCGCAGAACGCCCAGGCCAATGCCACCGCGGGCGGTGCCGTCGCCGGTGGCCTGACCGGGGCTGGTGTCGGCTTCATCGTCGGCGGGCCCGTCGGCGCGGCGGTGGGCGCCGGGATCGGCGTCGCCAGCGGTGCGACGACCGGCGCCGTGTCGACCCCGCCGCCGCGGAGGGTCTATGTGGAACCGGCTCCAAGCACGACCACCTATGTGGAACGCCGCCGCGTCTACCGAGAGCCGGCAACGGCTTGCTTCGAGGACGCGTACGGCCGGGTGATCTGCCAGTAATGTGACGTCTCGAGGCGGGCCCGTTCAGCGCGGGCCCGCCTTGCCTCGACCGGGCTGTTGCCGGGCGCTTGTCGAACGTCCGGCGGATTGCCCCTCCTCACTGGCAAAGATGGACGAGCCCGTCCTCACCGACGAAGGTGCCCGTTGCCGGATCGAAGGAGGGGTACAGCCTCGCGCAGCTTTCCCAGGCCCAGTTCCTGCGCACGGGAGCAACAGCAGGCTCCGCGACCACGACGGGACCGGGCGCGACTGCGACCGCGCCGCCGTCATAGAAGGTCGCGCTCGTAGCCACGGCCCTGCCCGGTGGATAGGGTGCGCCACCCGCGCGCATGTCGTAGCAGACGAGATCCTGGGCGAGGACCGCACCGGCGCTGAGCGCAAGGGCGGCGATGCCAATGAGCATTCGTTTCATGGTGGCTCTCCTCAGCCACCCCAGCCGAGGAACAGCCAACGGCCTTTTGCTGCCCATTGTTCCCGGAACACCGGCCCCTCGGCACGGGACTAGGCCCTGTTCCCCAGCCGTCAACGACGCCGGAAAGGCCGCACGCCGGCGGTGTTAGGGAGGCTTAGAATCCCGCAGCATTGCCGCAGCAGCGAGCAGAACGGACGTTGGCCACCAACGGCCCAAGAGGCGAAACCGGACAGCTTCCCGTTTCGCACGCCGCTCGAAATGCCGATTATCTTCAGGGAGTTGATGGTGGGCGCACTAGGGCTCGAACCTAGGACCCGCTGATTAAGAGTCAGCTGCTCTACCAACTGAGCTATGCGCCCATCAACATGTCGCGCCGGTCATCGCCAGCGGAACGAGCGGGGAAGTAGCAAAGACCGCGGGGCTTGTCCAGCAGGTCCTGTTCATTTTTCCGTCACGGACCTCGCGGCTGTGGATAGCCGCGGGCCGGGACAGGTGCGGCCCGGCAGTGCCGGGCCGCCTTTCCTCATTCGGCGGCGTGGGCGTGCAGCCGCTCGCCGCGCATCAGCAGCTTGTTGAGCGCCGCGAGATAGGCGCGTGCCGAGGCGACCAGCGTGTCGGGATCGGCGCCCCGGCCGGTCACGGACGAGCCCTGCGCCGAGAGCCGCACCGAAACCTCGGCCTGGGCATCGGTGCCCTCGGTCACCGCGTGCACCTGATAGAGGTCGAGCACGGCCTCGTGCGGCACCAGCGCCTTGATGGCGTTGAAGGTGGCGTCGACCGGGCCGTTGCCTTCCGCCTCCTCGGTGCGGATCTCGCCGCCGACGTCGAGCTTCATGGTCGCCCGCTGCGGGCCGCGCGTGCCGGCGATGATCGACAGCGACACCAGCTTGACGCGGTCGTGCGCCGTCAGGATCTCCTCGTCGACGAGCGCCTCGATGTCCTCGTCGTAGACGTTCTTCTTGCGGTCGGCGAGGTCCTTGAAACGGCGGAAGGCGTCCTCCAGCGCGTTCTCGCCGAGGTCGTAGCCCAGCGCCTTCAGCTTCTCGCGGAAGGCGTGGCGGCCCGAATGCTTGCCCATCACCAGCGAGGTCTTGTTCACGCCGACGGATTCGGGCGTCATGATCTCGTAGGTCGAGGCGTTCTTCAGCATGCCGTCCTGGTGGATGCCGCTCTCGTGCGCGAAGGCGTTCCGCCCGACGATCGCCTTGTTGTACTGCACCGGGAAGGACGTCACCGCCGAGACGAGCTTGGAGGCCCGCGTCAGCATCGTTGCGTCGATACCGGTCTCGTAGGGCAGGATGTCGCGGCGCGTCCGGATGGCCATGACGATCTCTTCCAGCGCCGCATTGCCGGCGCGCTCGCCGAGGCCGTTGATGGTGCACTCGACCTGGCGCGCGCCGCCCTCGACGCCGGCCAGCGAATTGGCGACCGCGAGGCCGAGGTCGTCGTGGCAATGCACCGAAAAGATGGCCTTGTCGGCATTCGGCACCCGCTCGCGGATGGTCCGGAACATGGTGCGGTATTCGTCGGGCGTCGCGTAGCCCACCGTGTCCGGCAGGTTGATGGTGGTGGCGCCGGCCTTGATGGCGGCCTCCACGCAGCGGCACAGGTACTCGATCGGCGTGCGCGTCGCGTCCATGGCCGACCACTCGACGTCCTCGACGAGGTTGCGCGCCTGGGCCACCGTCGTGGTGATGATCTCCAGCACCTCCTCCTCGGATTTGCGCATCTGGTGGGCGAGGTGGATCGGCGAGGTCGATACGAAGGTGTGGATGCGGCCGCGCTGCGCATGGCGCACCGCCTCCCCCGCCCGGGCGATGTCGCCGGGGATGGCGCGGGCGAGGCCGGCGATCACGGCGCGCTTGGTGCGCCGCGCGATCTCAGAGACGGATTCGAAGTCGCCGACCGAGGCGATGGGGAAGCCCGCCTCGATGACGTCCACCCCCATCGTGTCGAGGAGCTCCGCGACCTCCAGCTTCTCCTCGAAGGTCATGGAGGCGCCGGGGCACTGCTCGCCGTCGCGCAGCGTCGTGTCGAAGATGATGACGCGGTCGCTCGCCTTCTTCGCGGCGTCGGTCGTGGGATGGGTCATGGTGAGCTGTCCTCTTCGGGCGGCACGGCGCAGCGGCCGGCGTGTCGTCGATATTCGTCGGTGATCGCGGTCTTGGTGTCGTCCCCTGAGTGCCCAGGCACGCGTGCCCAGCCGGCGCTCAGGGGCGGCTAAGGAGAAGAAGCAGACCGGAAAGACGAAGAACGCCGAGCGCGCGCGACGATGCGGCGGCGGATGCCGCGTCTGCCATCGTCATGCTGGAGCCGGAAATGACCACGGCCCGTTCCCCTCGCGCTCGCCCAGCGCACCCGACGCGCTGGCGACATGTCCAGATTGCTTTTAAACGACGACACCCCGTGCTGACAAGCAACACTTTATCGGCGAATGCACGGCAGGGCCGGTCGATCCGGCTCTTGCCATTGACGCGTCCCAATTGCCCGCCAAGGCTGCCGTGTCGCGATTCCACACCAGAATGGAGAGGTTGAGACATGACGATCCGCGCGCTGCCGACGCTTTTCGGCGCAACCGTGCTGGCACTTTCCCTCGCCGCCTGCAACACGACGGGCGGAACCCCGACGCAGCAGCAGGCCGCCGCCACCCCCGCCGTGCCGCAGTTGCCGGGCGACAGCGCCTGCGCCCGCGAGATCAACACCTTCCGCGAGATCACCCGCCGCGACGTGGACACCGGCTATCTCAGCCCCACCGTCTACGCCAAGATGACGCCGGAAGTGGACAAGGCCGCGAGCACCTGCACGAGCGGCGCCGACCGCGACGCGGTCGCCATGCTGGCAGCCACCAAGTCGCGCTACGGCTACCGCTGATCGCGCGCGAGAAAGGCCTCGCCGCGCGCCGACAACCGGTAGCCGACGGCGAGGCTGGTCGTGAGGCCGAGGGCGCCGAGCTTGCGCATGTCCGTCTTGAACAAGGGCATGGCGCAGCCGGTCTCCTCGGCGAGCCGGCGCGCCGGCACGCCCGGCGACTGCGCAACGAGCGCCAGCGCCCGGCGCGTCCAGGGACCGCGCCGGCTCCGGCTGTCGAGCGCATCGAGCCGCTTCGCGATCGCCTCCGCATCCCCTTCGGACAAGGCGCTCTCCTGCGCGAGGGCCCTGCGCGGATCGGCTCCGGCATAGCGAAATGCGATGCGCACCAGTTCACCCGTGCTGCGGCGCGCAAGGTCCTTCCTGAGCGCGGCAAGGTCGCGGTATCCGGCGCGAACGGCATCGTCGGTGGTCAGCGCCTCCTCCGTGCATGAGGTGAGCGACAGGATCTCCACCACGCCGCACGGCGTATGCAGCCGCGTTCCGACCTTGACGCTCGGGCGCGTCCAGCGCCGGAACGCGAGCGTCACGTCTCCCTGCGCGATCTTCCCCAGTATGTCGGCCTTGAAGAGCATGCTTCCCGGAAACGGGCAGGCTCAGCGCTGCAGCAGGTGCCGCAGGAAGACCTGCGTGAAATAGGGCATCCGCACCGAGTCGATGTCGGCCGGTGCACGCACGACGTGCATTCCCGCCAGTTCCGGCTGCTCCTGCCGCGCCAGCCACGCATTGATCTGCGCGTGAAGCACCTCCGCCGGCAGGGGCGAGCGCACCGGGCGCATGAGCGCGATGCGGGCACCGTGGATGACGGCGGTCCAGGTTTCCTCGACCGTGACCTCGCCCTCGCCGAGCCCCGTCTCCTCGAGGAGTTCCCGGCTGACGCTGCCGGCAAGGTCCACGCGCCCGTCGGGCAGGACATCGCCCGGATCCGGCGTCCCGGCGGGGAAATAGATGCGCCCGGGGTTCGCCGTATGGTCGCCCATGATGCCGAGGAGATAGGGCCCGTCGGCCGCCTGCAGCGCCGCCATGGCGAAGCAGTTGCCCGCGCTGCCGGGAGGAAAGTCGAGGTCGCGCATGGCGAGGAAGCTCGCATAGTCGCTTTCCCGGTAGCGCACCTTGAGGATGCCGTCCTCCACCCGCCGTTCGCAGCAGATCAGCACGCGCCCGTTGTAGAGCGCCGGGCTCTCGGCCGTCCGGCGCGCCCAGTGCGCGTCGATCGCCGCCCTGTGCTCCTGCGCCCAGGGCCAGGCCCCCTCTTCGCACCAGGCCTCGACGCCGGCGAGCGGCAGGATCATGGGCTCTTCGATCACAGGAACAGCGCTCCCTCGCTGACGACGACGGCCGTGCCGCCGATGGCGGCCTTGACGAGCGCCCCGCCCTCGACCGTCAGCGTCAGCTCGATCTGGGAGGGGCGCCCCATGGCATAGCCCTGCTCGATGACGAGGATGTGTTCCCCGTCCGCCGGCGTGTCGTAGTCCATGATCGCGCCGGCGAAGGCTGCCACCGCCGAGCCCGTCGCCGGATCCTCGCCGATGCCGAGGTCCGGCGCGAACATGCGCGCATAATAGGCATGGCCGGCGTCCACCGGCTCGCGGCAATAGATGAAGGCATTGGCGCGCGGCCCGTCGCCGAAGGCGGCGTCCCAGGCGGAGACGCGCCGCCGCGCCCGGTCGACCGCCGCCCGCCCCGCCACCGGCACGATGGCATAGGGCACGCCGGCGGAGTATTTGGCCGGCTGATGCATGCCGAAGCCGATGTCCTCGACGGCGAGGTCGAGCGCCGCGGCAAGGGCTGCGGGCGAGGCAAGCTCGCTCAGCCGCTCCGGCAGGCGCGGCAAGGTGAAGGTCGCCCGCCCGTTGCCCTTGCCGGCGATCTCGACGGCGCAGGGAACGAGGCCGACCTTCTCCTCGAGCGTGAAGGCAAGGGCGCCGGGGCTTGGCCCGTGGTCGATGAGCCCGAGCAGCACCGCCGTGCCGACGGTGGGATGGCCCGCGAAAGGCAGTTCCGCCGTCGGCGTGAAGATGCGCAGGCCGGCACGATGGTGCGCATCCTCGGGCGGCAGCACGAAGACCGTCTCGGACAGGTTGAACTCCTTGGCGATGGCCTGCATGCCGGCATCGCCGAGCCCCTGCCCGTCGAGCACGACGGCAAGCGGATTGCCACCGAGCGCGGTGTCGGTGAAGACGTCGAGCGTGAAGAAACGGCGTCCCATCGTCTCAGTTCCTATGCTTGCGGCGGGTTGCGTCGGGCCGGCAGGTCGATCCCGACGACGAGCGGACAATGATCGCTCGCCTTCGGCCGGTCCCAGCCGACACGGGGATAACGATCGCAGGACGTTGCAAGTGCCGCCAGCGAGCGATTTTCCTGCCGCGGATCGAGCGGCACGCGATAGGGCAGCCCGCGGCGCACAATCTCGACCTCGGGTGCGGGATTGGCCGCGGCGAGCGCCGGCGAGAGGAGGATGTAATCGAGCTCCATGTGCCGCTCGACGATATGCCCCTCGCTCTCCGACCAGGCGCGGCGGAAATGCGTCCACCGCTCGTGCGCCGGCAGGGCCGAGAGCGGGTTGACGGCAAAGCCGTGCGTCAGCGGCTCGAGCCCGCTTTCCCCTTCCGCGATCACGCGGGCGCCGGGACCGATCGTCTCCTCGCAGCCGTTGAGATCGCCGATGACGAGCCAGTTCGCCTCGGCGACGGCGGGTCCGAAACGCGCCTCGACGAGGCGGCGCACGGCCCGCGCCTCTGCCCGCCGCAGGGGGCGCGTGGCGATGCGCCCGTCGTCGCGGCCGTTGCTCATGGACTTGAAATGGCAAACGAAAAGCGTGAGCGTCGCCTCGCCGAGATCGACGTCGACCATGAGGCAGTCGCGCTGGAAGAGCCGGTCCGTCTCGAGGCGCCCCATCGCGGCGAGGTCGTCGTCGAACACGTCGAGGTCGCGGAAGGTCAGCTCGGCGTGCGAGGTGGCGCGCACCGCGCCGGGCCCGGCGACGAGATCCCGCCGCATGGCGCAGGCGACATCGATGCCGCGCACGTCGTTGCCGTGCTTGAGGCGGAAATGGCCGTAGCGCTTGTCGGCGAGGCGGTGCACGTAATTGGCGAAGAAGGCCTCCAGCACCGAGAGGCTGTCCACCTCCTGCAGGCACAGGATGTCGGCATGGGTCTCGGCGATGGCGAGCGCCGTCATCTGCCGCTTGTCGTCCTCGAGCGCCACCGCGACCGAGCGCTCCACCGCCTCGCGATGCTCCTTGGAGGCGAACTCGAACAGCGACATGGCGGCCGCCGTCTCGATGCGCGCCGCCGTGCCGAAGCGGTGGCGCGCAATGAGGTTCTCGACATTGAACGTCGCCACGCGCAGCCGCATCCGCCCCAACCCTCGCCCCTTCCGGCCTCGCCCGCTTGGCCCCGCGCGACGAAGCTGCCGCAACGCCCTATTAGGCGCCCGGCCGCCCGCGGTGTGAAGCCCCTGGAGACGGATTCACCGATCTCCTTGCGGGGCAAGCTGATCTAAACGGGCTCTAGACGGCTTCCACCGGAAAACTGTGGCTCGGCGTCACGAACTCGTCCTGCGCCGCGACGGTGAGGATCTCGCGCGAGCCCGCCTCCTGCGTGCGCTTGAGCAGGCCGTAGACGGAGGCCGCCGCCGCGCCGAGCGCCTTGGCCGCCGAGCGGCTGCGCAGGAAATGGACGAAGAAGAGCGCCGCGATCGCGTCCCCCGCCCCATTGATGCCGAGGGACAGGCGCGGCGTGCGCACGCGCCAGGTGCCCTCCCCGTCGGCCGCCAGGAGGTCGATGGCGTCTGCCGGCGTCTCCTCGGTATGGAGGGAGGTGACCAGCACCACGCGCGGCCCGGTGGCGCGCACCGCCGCAACCGCCGCCTTCGCCTCGGCAAGCGTCGCCGAGCTGCGGCCGGACAGGAAGTCGAGTTCGAATTGATTCGGCGTGATGATGTCGGCCGCCGGCACCGCCTGGTCGCGCATGAACTCGGGAATGCCCGGACGCACGAAGACGCCGCGCCCCACATCACCGATGACCGGATCGCAGCAGTAAAGTGCGGCCGCATTGGCCTCCTTTACCCGCCCGACGGCCGAGAGGATGCCGTTGCCGATGTCGGCCGAGCCCATGTAGCCGGACAGGACGCCATCACAGACCGGCAGCACGCCGCGCTCGGCAATGCCGTCGACGAGTTCCTCGATCATCGGCGCGTCGAACACGCGCCCTTTCCAGGCGCCGTAGCCGGTGTGGTTGGAGAACTGCACCGTATGGATCGGCCATACCTCGACGCCCAGGCGCTGCATGGGGAACACGGCCGAGGCATTGCCGACATGGCCGAAGGCGACGTGCGACTGAATGGAAAGAACGTTCATCCCAAGCCCTCCCGAGCGCAGAGCCTCGGTTTAGCGGCGCAGGACGCGAAGGAGAAATGAAAAGGCGTGAGGAGTGCCCCACGCCCACGAGATGGATCGAGCGGTTGCTCTTTGTCGGGCCTGTCATTGCAAGTCGGGCTTGCCCGACTTGCAACAGGTTGAAGCACGCCGCGGCCCCGTCACTTCAGCTCGATCGTCTCCTCGATGACGTGGTCGAGCGGCACGCCCTCGGCCGTGAGCTGCATGCGCAGCTTCAGCCGGCCGCCGGGCACCGCCCCCTCGCGCACCACGCGCTCGATCTCGCGCTGCGACGTGACGCCCACCTGCTTCAGGAACTTGCGCAAGGCCATGTTGAACTTCTCTTCGTCCATGGCTGCCTCCTCTCCTACGCCCCGGCTCAGCTGCCGCCGGCGGCCTTCTTCACGAAGGTGTCGGTGAAGGTCTTCGACAGGTCGACATTGGCCTTGGCGAGTTCCTCGTCGAACTGCACCAGCATGTCGAGCGCGCTCTTCATGCCGTCCTCAGGGATGATGCCAGTGCGCGAATAGGTCTCGCGCGAGGCCTCGACGGCGCGCTCGTAGAGCGAGCGGTCACCGAGGTAATAGGCCTCGGGAACGGTCGCGACGATGTCGTCGGCGCTCGCCGTCTCCAGCCACTTCAGCGACTTGTGGAAGGCGTTGACGATGGCCTGCACCGTGTTGGGGTTCTTCTCGATGAAGTCCTGCTTCAGATAGACGACCGCCGCCGGGTTGGAGCCGCCGAAGATCTCCTTGGTCCCCTGCTCCGTGCGCGAATCCGCGATGACGACGACGTCGCCGTCCGCCTCGAGCTTGGAGATGACCGGGTCGAGGTTCGAGATGGCCTCGATCTCGCCCTTCTTCATGGCCGCCACCGCGCCCGCGCCGCCGCCGACGCCGATATAGGCCGCATCCTTCGGATTGCCACCGGCCTTGGCGATGAGATAGTTGACGAAGAAGTTGGTGGACGAGCCCGGCGCCGTGACGCCGACCTTGGCGCCCTTGAGGTCCGCCGGCGACTTGATGGCGTCGGCCTTCTCCTTCTTCACCGCGAGCACGATGCCCGGGAAGCGCCCGAGCTCGATGACGGCCCGGATGTCCTGGCCCTTGGCCTGCATGCGGATGGTGTGCTCATAGGCACCGGTCACGACGTCCACCGACCCGCCGACGAGTGCCTGCAGGGACTTGGCGCCGCCGCCGAAATCGTTGATCTCGACCTCGAGCCCCTCCTCCTTGAAGAAGCCCTTCCGCTCCGCGATGGTCAGGGGCAGGTAGTAGAGCAGCGGCTTGCCGCCGACGCCGAGCGCCAGCTTCGGCTTCTCCACATCCGCCGCATGGGCCGCGCTGCCGGCAACCGCCATCAGGGCCGCTGCCGCGATCGTCTTCCAGAATGTCATCGGTTTCCTCCCACCTGTTGTCATTTGTGTTCCCTCGCCCCGTCTGCGGGGAGAGGGTTCTTGCGGCGTTCGCCCGCCTTCTGGTCCGCCTCTACGCTCACCCCTGCGCCGTCGCCGCCCCGGTGCCCGGCTGCCAGACGGTGAGCCGCTTCTCGATGGCCGTGACGAAGGTGTCGATGACGATGACGAAGATGGCGAGCACCAGCATGCCCGAGAACACGCCGGTGACGTCGAAGACGCTCTCGGCCTCGTGGATCTTGTAGCCGAGTCCGGCCGAGGAGCCGAGATATTCGCCGACCACGGCCCCGACGAGCGCGAAGCCGACCGAGGTGTGCAGCGAGGAGAACATCCAGGTGAGCGCCGCCGGCCAGTAGACGTGGCGCAAGAGCTGGCGCTCGTTCATGCCCAGCATGCGGGCATTGGCGAGCACCACGGGGCTCACCTCGCGCACGCCCTGATAGACGTTGAAGAACACGATGAAGAAGACGAGCGTGAAGCCGAGCGCCACCTTCGACCAGATGCCGAGGCCGAACCACAGGGCAAAGATCGGCGCCAGCACCACGCGCGGCAGGGCGTTCGCCGCCTTGATGTAAGGGTCGAACACGCTGGCGAGGATCTCGCGCCGCGCGAAGAGGAAGCCGAAGGCGATGCCGCCGATGGCGCCGAAGGTGAAGGCGAGCACCGTCTCGGTCAGGGTGATGCCGAGGTGGTACCACAGTTCGCCCGAGGCGAGATCCTTCCACGTGCGGGCGAGGACATCGAGCGGCGTCGAGAAGAAGAAGGGGTCGAACAGCGGCTTGCCGCCGCTCATGGGCACGGCGGTGAGGAGATGCCAGACGAGAAGGAAGGCGAGCCCGACGCCCACCTGCATGGCAAGAAGCGTCACGCGTCTCATGCGTTACCCCCTTCGCCCTGTGCGTAGGCCTTCTGCACCTCGACGCGCAGGGTCCCCCAGATGGCCTTGTGAATGGCGTGGAAGGCCGGATCGAGGCGGATCTCCGCGATGTCGCGCGGCCGCGGCAGGGAGACGGGATAATCGCCGACGATCCGCGCCGCCGGTCCCGCCGACATCACCACCACCCGGTCCGCGAGCGCGATCGCTTCCTCGAGGTCGTGCGTGACGAACATCACCGCCTTTCGGTCCTGCGCCCACAGGTCGAGCAGCAGGTTGCCCATGATCTGCCGCGTCTGCGCGTCGAGCGGCCCGAACGGCTCGTCCATCAGCAGGATCTGCGGGTTGCGGATCAGCATCTGCGCCAGCGCGACGCGCTTGCGCTGGCCGCCCGACAGCATGTGCGGATAGCGGTCGGCAAAGGCCGAGAGGCCGACACGGCTAAGCCATTCACGGCTCCTCGCCAGCGCCTCGGCCCGCGGCACGCCCTTCGGCTCCAGCGCCACGGCGACATTGTCGATGGCCGTCTTCCAGGGCATGAGCGCGTCCTGCTGGAAGAGATAGCCGGCGCGGGCATTGAGCCCGGACAACCGCTCGCCGAAGATGTCCGCCCCGCCGGCCGAGGGCTTGAGCAGCCCCGCCGCCGCGTTGAGCAGGGTCGACTTGCCACAGCCCGTCGGCCCGACGATGGCGACGAACTCGCTGGCGCCGACGGCAAGGTCAATGTCGCGCACGGCCTGGTAGGTGCCGCCGCCCTTGAGCGCGAAGGTGATCGCCACCTGCGACAACCTAACCGCCGGGCTGTCCGCCTCCCTCACCTGTGCCGGAGCGTGCATGCCCGTCCCATCATTGAGCGTCCCCCGATTCCTTGTCTTCGTTTGAAGCAGGAGACGTTACCCGATAGGGCCTGCGACGCAACCGCCGCGGACCCGCGGCAGCACCTGCCGGTCCGCCACTTGCACTCTCCTGTTGGCTTCCGACATATGGAGCCGTTCCTTCCACCCGGGCCCCTGATGACCTTTGACAGTTTCGTTTCCGGCACCGTGGCCTTCGTCCGCGATCACGGCGAATGGGCCCCGGCCATCGTCTTCGGGCTCGCCTTCGCGGAATCCTTCGCCTTCCTTTCGCTCCTGGTGCCGGCCTGGGGCATTCTCGTCGGCATCGGCGCCCTCATCGGCGTCAGCGGCCTCGAATTCTGGCCGATCTGGCTGGGCGCCGCCGCGGGCGCGAGCCTCGGCGACTGGGTCTCCTACCTGATCGGCTTCTATTTCAAGGATGCGGCCACGCGCGTGTGGCCCCTGTCGCGCTATCCCCAGATGGTGGCGCGCGGCCACCTGTTCTTCATGCGCTGGGGCCCCTGGAGCATCTTCATCGGCCGTTTCTTCGGGCCGCTCAGGGCGGTCGTCCCGCTCATCGCGGGCATCTTCGCCATGCCGCAGTTCCTGTTCCAGATGGCCAACATCTCCTCCGCCATGGTCTGGGCCTTCGTCCTGCTCGCCCCCGGTGCCTTCGCGTTGCAGAAGCTCTGGCCGGCGTTCATGTGAAAAAGCCCCGGCGCGATGCACCGGGGCTTTGATTGGGAGCGCAAGGAGGATCCCGTTCACCGTCATGCCCGGGTTCGTCCCGGGTATCCACGTATCGCCAGCAGCGCCGGGCTGAGAGGCGTGGATGGCCGGGACAAGCCCGGCCATGACGACGCAGCGGCCCAGGTCGTCAGTTCTTCGACTTGTCGACCAGCGCCTTGGCCTTGATCCACGGCATCATGGCGCGCAGCTTCTCGCCGACTTCCTCGATCTGGTGGGCGTTGACGCGCGCGCGGGTCGCCTTGAACGAGGTCTGGTTGACCTTGTTCTCGAGCATCCAGTCGCGCGTGAACTTGCCGGACTGGATGTCCGTCAGCACGCGCTTCATCTCCGCCTTCGTCTCCGGCGTGATGATGCGCGGGCCGGTGACGTACTCGCCGTACTCGGCCGTGTTCGAGATCGAGTAGTTCATGTTGGCGATGCCGCCCTCGTAGATGAGGTCGACGATCAGCTTCACCTCGTGCAGGCACTCGAAATAGGCCATCTCGGGGGCGTAGCCCGCCTCGACCAGCGTCTCGAAGCCGGCGCGGATCAGCTCGACGAGGCCGCCGCACAGCACCACCTGCTCGCCGAAGAGGTCGGTCTCGCACTCTTCCTTGAAGGTCGTCTCGATGATGCCCGCGCGGCCGCCGCCGATGGCGGAGGCATAGGAGAGGCCGAGGTCATGGGCGTTGCCCGAGGCGTCCTGATGGATGGCGATGAGCGAGGGCACGCCGCCGCCGCGCTGGTACTCCGAACGCACCGTGTGGCCGGGGCCCTTCGGCGCCACCATGAGCACGTCGAGGTCGGCGCGCGGCTCGATGAGGTTGAAGTGCACGTTGAGGCCGTGCGCGAAGAGCAGTGCAGCGCCGTTCTTCATGTTGTCGGCGAGGTGCTCGCGGTAGATGTCGGCCTGCAGCTCGTCCGGCGTCAGCATCATGATGACGTCGGCCCACTTGGCGGCCTCGGCCACCTCCATCACCTTGAAGCCCTCGGCCTCGGCCTTCTTCGCCGAGCCCGAGCCCTTGCGCAGGGCGACCGCCACGTCCTTGACGCCGCTGTCACGCAGGTTGAGCGCATGGGCGTGGCCCTGGCTGCCATAGCCGACGACGGCCACCTTCTTGCCCTTGATCAGATTGAGATCGGCGTCGCGATCGTAATACACACGCATGATGGGCCCTTTCCTTGGCAAGGTGGTTATGATGGCACGCTGGCCCACACCATCATGCGGGGTGCGGGTCGTGTCGTGGAACGTTTCTGTGACGGCGGTAAAGCCCGAGAAGCGCTGTGGGTCAAGTAAAATCCGGCGCGGGGGATCAAGAGAGTTCCGGCATGCGTCCTAACGATCCGTAATATGGAACGATTTGAAAGGGAGGTCGCACCATGGTTGCAGCGAATGCCGATGAGGTCATCGCCTTCTGGCGCGAGGCCGGCTACGAGCGCTGGTTCACGCGCGACGAGGCCTTCGACGAGGAAATCCGCACGCGCTTTCTCGCCACCCACGAGGCAGCGGCCGCCGGTGCGCTGAACCGGTGGGAGGAGACGCCGGAAGGCGTCCTCGCCCTGCTCATCCTGCTCGACCAGTTTCCCCGCAACCTCTTCCGCGGCACGCCGCGCGCCTTCGCCACGGACGCGCTGGCCCGCACCATCGCCGACCGGGCGCTGACCAAGGGTTTCGACCAGAAGGTGCCGCCGGAGCTGAAGGGCTTCTTCTACCTGCCGTTCATGCATTCTGAGAACCTCGTCGACCAGGAGCGCTGCGTCGCGCTTTACGAGGCGGCGGGCGACGAGAAGGGCCTGCCCTATGCCGTCGAGCACCGCGACATCATCGCCCGCTTCGGCCGCTTTCCGCATCGCAACCCCATCCTCGGACGCGCCACGACGGAGGAGGAGGCCGCCTTCCTCGCCGACGGCGGCTTCTCGGGATGACACTCACGAACGCCCCGCGAGCGCCCTGCGCAGGATGGCCATGAACGGCTCGTCACGCTCCGCCCCGCGCGGCCGCTCCCCACGCCGCAGCGCAGCGCGGACGGCGGCCTTCGGCCTCCCGGTCCCGAGCTCGTAGTCGTAGCCGTCCCAGGCATCCTCCCGGAAGGAATAGAAGGCCCAGTGCAGGCCAGCCTCCTCGACGAGCGAGACGACGTCGGCGAGATAGGCGCTGCAGCCCCTGTTCCAGCGCACGCAGCCGAATTCGCCCACCATCAGGCGTGAGCGCGGGATCCTTCTCGCCTCGGCCCATTCCAGGAACGGCGACAGGTGCCGCGCAACGCGCGCCCTGTCCCAGTACTCCGCCCTGCCATGGGCCCGCACGACGCCGGGGTAGGTGAAGCGCCCCCGGTTCTCGTGACTGGTGAAATCATAGGGCGCGTAGAGATGCACCGAATAGATGACGTTGTCGTCCGCGATCGGCGCAAGGCAGCGCACCGCCGCCGGCTGGCCGTAGAAGCCGGTGTCGAGGACGATCGGCACCGTGGCGTCGACGGCGCGGATGGCCGCGACCATGTGGCGATAGAAGGCATCGAGGTCCCGCGCCGTGTCCCTCGCCGCCGCGCACCAGCGGTCGCGTGCGGCAAGGTCGTCCTCGGGCAGACGATGGCCCCTCTCCGGCACCGGCTCGTTGACGACGTTGTAGGCCGCGATGGCGGGGTGGCCCTTGAAGGCTGTCGCGATGTCGCGCCAGTAGGCGGCCGCCTCATCCCAATAGGCCTTGTCGCGCCAGAGCCGGCCGTCGTGGCGACGGCCGTTGAGCTGCACCCAGCGGGCGCCGGGCAGGCCGAGCGGCGTCAGCACCACCTTGACGCCGGCGGTGGCAGCGTCGTCGAGCACCCGCTTGAGCCGCGCCAGATCGGCCGGCACGAGCCCCGCGTAGGCATCGAGACTGCCGGCGAGGAAATCGCGCCGCTCGCCCCGCCACTTGTCGAAGGTCAGGCGCACGAAATCGACGCCGAAGTCCCTCGCGGCGTCGAGCCGGGCGCGCGTCTCGACCTTGTTGAAGAAATTGGCGCCGCGCCGCTGCTCGCCCCAGAAGCCGCCCGCCTCGCCGGCCGCGGCCGGCAGGGCGACAAGTCCGGTGACAAGCCCGGCCAGGAACGCGGCCAGGAGCCCGGCCGCCAGTGCCAGGCGCGCCCGTCCCCGACGGCTGAATGAACCCCGGCCCGCTCGCCGCGCCTGTCTCACATGGCTCTCACATGGCTCTCACATGGACTCGGCGCCGCGGCCGATGGCCGCGATGCCGGTGCGGGCCACTTCCGTCAGCCCGCAGGCCGTCATCAGGCTGATGAAACGCTCCGTCTCGTCGCTGGTCCCCGTCAGCTCGAAGATGAAGGACGAGAGCGTCGCATCGACCGTGCGGGCGCCGAAGGCCTGGGCGAGCCGCATCGCCTCCACGCGAGCCTCGCCCTTGCCCACCACCTTGACGAGCACCAACTCGCGCTCGATGGCATCGCCGTTGACCGTCAGGTCGTCCACCCGGTGCACCGGCACGAGGCGCGAGAGTTGGGCCTTGATCTGCTCGATGACATGCGCCGTGCCCGTCGTCACGATGGTGATGCGCGACAGATGCTTCTCGTGCTCGGTCTCGGAAACCGTGAGGCTCTCGATATTGTAGCCCCGGCCGGAGAACAGGCCGGCGATGCGCGCCAGCACGCCCGGCTCGTTGTCGACGATCACCGCGAGCGTATGGCGCGCGATGGGCTCGGCGGCGGGAGCATCTGAATAGTGGGACTTCATCGGCGGACCTGCGAAGGGGGGCTGAACATGCTGCATGATTGTCCTCACGCACTCTTGCGATAATTCGCGATGGGCTCTGCGTCCACCTCGTCTTCGGCGACGATCCAGGGCTCGGCCAGCGCATCCTCGCGCCACGCGCGGAAGGCCGGCAGGTCGAGGACCGCGTCCATATAGGCGCGTGTCGCCGCATCGACGGGGAAGGAATAGGTCTCGAGACGGGTGACGACCGGCGCGTACATCGCGTCAGCCGCCGTGAAGGCGCCGAAGAGGAACGGGCCGCCGGCGCCGAAGCGCTCCCGCGCCTCGCGCCAGGCGAAGGCGGCGCGCGCCACGTCGCGCGCGACCTGCGGGCCGAGATCCATGGCCGCATACTTCTTGCCGAGGTTCATCGGGCAGGCCGCGCGCAGGGCCGAGAAACCGGCATGCATCTCGGCCGCCATCGCGCGCGCCATGGCCCGCGCCGCCCGCTCGCGCGGCCAGATCGGGAGGTCGGGGTGCGTGTCGGCGAGATAGTCGATGATGGCGAGCGATTCCCAGACGGCGATGTCGCCGTCGACGAGGGCCGGCACCTTGCCGGCCGGCGTAAAGCGGGCAACCTCGGCCTTCCACGCCGGATCGTCGAAGGTCGGGCCGAAGGGCACCTTCACCTCCTCGAAGGGGATGCCGAAGTGGCGCATGAGGAGCCACGGGCGCAGCGACCAGGAGGAATAGCACTTGTTGGCGATGACGAGCTTCATGGGCCTTCGTCCGATTTCGACTGTGGGGCGCCGAGACTGCCGCGGCAGCCGGCGCCCGTCCAATCAAGGCATGTGAGGGAAACGATCACGGTTGACGCGCACACAGCGCACCCTCCCCCCGGGGGGGGTGCGGTGCCTCACCTCACACCAGCATCTTGCCCTTGGCGTCGATGACCGAGCCGATGTCCTCGGCCGCGTCGCCCAGGATCATCTCGTTGTGCGCCTTGCCCGAGGGGATCATGGGGAAGCAGTTCTCGCTCTTGTCGACCACGCAGTCGAAGATGACGGGACGGGGCGTGTCGATCATCTCGCGGATGGCATCGTCGAGCTCGTCCGGCTTGTCGCAGCGGATGCCGACGCCGCCATAGGCCTCGGCCAGCTTCACGAAATCCGGCAGCGAGTGCGAGTAGCTCTCCGAATAGCGCCCGCCGTGCAGCAGCTCCTGCCACTGGCGCACCATCCCCATGTACTGGTTGTTGAGGATGAAGACCTTGACCGGCAGGCGGTACTGCAGCGCCGTCGACATCTCCTGCATGTTCATGAGGATGGAGGCTTCGCCCGCGATGTCGACGACGAGCGCGTTCGGATGCGCGAGCTGCGCCCCGATGGCCGCCGGCAGGCCGTAGCCCATGGTGCCGAGCCCGCCGGAGGTCATCCACCGGTTCGGCTCCTCGAACTTGAAGAACTGGGCGGCCCACATCTGGTGCTGGCCGACCTCGGTGGTGACGTAGACCTCCCGGTCCTTGCTCAGTTCGTACAGCCGCTCGATGGCGTACTGCGGCTTGATGACGTCGCTCGACTTGCGATAGGCGAGGCAGTTGCGGCTCCGCCAGCCGGTGATGTCGTCCCACCAGCCCTTGAGCGCGGCCTTGTCCACCTGCGGCGCCGTGGAGCGCCACAGGCGCACCATGTCCTCGAGCACGTGGGCGCAGTCGCCGACGATGCCGATATCGACCTTGACGTTCTTGTTGATCGACGAGGGGTCGATGTCGACGTGGATCTTGCGCGAATGCGGCGAGAAGGCATCGAGCCGCCCCGTGATGCGGTCGTCGAAGCGCGCGCCGATGTTGATCATCACGTCGCAGCCGTGCATCGCGAGGTTGGCCTCGTAGGTGCCGTGCATCCCGAGCATGCCCAGGAACTGCGGGTCGGAGGCCGGATAGGCGCCGAGACCCATCAGCGTCGAGGTGACGGGAAAGCCCGTGAGGCGCACGAGTTCGCGCAGCAGCGCCGCGGCCTGCGGCCCGGCGTTGACGACGCCGCCGCCGGTGTAGAACACCGGCCGCTTGGCCGAAGCCATCAGGGCGATCGCGGCCTTGATCTTCTCCATGTCGCCCTGCACCTGCGGGCGATAGGTCTTGTGCTGGTTGCTCGCCGGGCGCGCATAGGTGCCGCTGGCGAACTGGATGTCCTTCGGCAGGTCGATGACGACCGGGCCGGGCCGGCCGTTCGCCGCGACATAGAAGGCCTCGTGCATGATGCGCGGCAGGTCCTCGATGCGCTTGACGAGATAGTTGTGCTTCGTGCAGTGCCGCGTGATGCCGACGGTGTCCGCCTCCTGGAAGGCGTCCGAGCCGATGAGATGCGTCGGCACCTGCCCGGTGAGGCAGACGAGCGGGATCGAATCCATCAGCGCGTCGGTGAGGCCGGTGACCGCATTGGTCGCGCCCGGGCCCGACGTCACCAGCACGACGCCGACCTTGCCGGAGGAGCGCGCATAGCCCTCGGCCGCATGCACGGCGCCCTGCTCGTGCCGCACGAGCACGTGCTTGACCTTGTCCTGGTGGAACAGTGCGTCATAGATCGGCAGCACGGCACCGCCGGGATAGCCGAAGATATGTTCGACCCCCTGGTCCTGCAGCGCGCGAACCACCATTTCGGCGCCGGTCATCGTCTCGCTCATCGTCTTCTCCGTTCCCTCGTCGGCGTGGCCGGACGGGACCGGACCGGGGCAACAAAAAAGGGCCCCGAAGGACCCTGCATGCGCCACCAGCCGGACCTGCGGATCATCTCCGCTCCGTCGATGGCGCCCCCGTTACAATAAGAATTGCGCGCATAAGCCGCACGTTCCTTCCACGTCTGTGGCGGGCACGCTAGCCGAGGCCCGCCGGGCGGTCAAGCGGAAGATCGCTCCTGCACGTCGCCCGCGGCGGTCCGCAGGGCCTCGCCGATCGCCTCATGAGCGGCTTCCGGGGCGAGCCACGAGAAATCCGGCAGCTGATGGCGCACCCAGGTGAACTGCCGCTTGGCATAGTGGCGCGTGTCGGCCTGCGCCTTCTCGATCGCTTCCGCAAGGTCGATCTCCCCGCGGATATGGCGGATGAGCCAGGGCACGCCATGGGCCCGCATCACCGGCAGCGTGGGATCGAGCCCCCGCGCCGCGAGCGCCCTCACCTCCTCGAGCGCGCCCGCCGCCATCATCGCCGCAAAGCGGCTGTCGATGCGGGCGAAGAGCGTCGCCCGCTCCGGCGCGAGAAAGTACTTGTAGAGGCGCCAGCCGGCGAGGAGAGGCCGGCTGCGCCGGCCGTGGAAGCTCGCGATCGGCTTGCCCGTCGCCGCGAAGACCTCCATGGCGCGCAGGATGCGCAGCCGGTCGGTCGGGTTGAGCCGGGCCGCGGTGACGGGATCGCGCGCGGCGAGATCGGCATAGAGCAGCGGCGTCCCCCGGCCCTCGGCGGCCGCGCGCACGGCCGCCCGCACCTCTTCCGGCACCGGCGGAATCTCCGACAGCCCCTCGCACAGCGCCTTGAAATAGAGGCCCGTGCCGCCGACGAAGATGGGCAGCCTCCCCTTCGCCTGCGCCTCGGCGAGCACCGTGGCGGCATCGGCGAGATAGCGCCCGACGGAATAGTTCACCGCGCCGTCCACATGCCCGTAGAGCCGGTGCGGCACCGTCGCCTCCTCGGCCTCGCTCGGCCGCGCGGTGATGGTGCGGAGGTCGCGGTAGACCTGCATGGAATCGGCATTGACGACGATGCCGTCATGCTCCTGCGCGAGCGCAATCGCCAATGCGGACTTGCCGGAAGCCGTCGGCCCTGCGATGAGGACGGCTCGCATCCTTTCCGTCACGATCTTCTCCGGCAATGACTGAGACCTTGACCCACGTCGCTACTCTCATAACCAATCCGGCCGCGCCCGTCCTCAGCCAAGATCTGGTCGAGGCGGCGGCCAGAAGCCTCGAGGCGGTCCCGGTGCCGGCCTGGCTGGACGAAGGCGTGGCGGCCGACATCCGCTTCTCGCCCCGCGACGGCGTGTCTGCCCACGAAAGACTGCGCGAGGCGCTGGGCGATGCGCCCGTCGACATCGTCGTGCAGCCGCTCGCCGGCCGGCGCAAGCGCCTGTTCCTCGCCGACATGGATTCGACCATGATCGGGCAGGAATGCATCGACGAGCTCGCCGATCTGGTCGGGCTGAAGGCCGAGGTGTCGGCCATCACCGAGCGCGCCATGCGCGGCGAGCTGCCGTTCGAGCCGGCGTTGCGCGAGCGCGTCGCCCTCCTCGGCGGCCTGCCGGTCTCGGTGGTCGACCGCATCATCGCCGAGCGCATCACCTTGACGCCGGGCGGCACCGAACTCGTGCGCACCATGCGCGCGCAGGGGGCCTATACCTGCCTGGTATCCGGCGGCTTCACCCTGTTCACCGGCCCCATCGCGGCCCGCATCGGCTTCCACGAGCACCGCTCCAATCTCCTCATCGAGGAGAACGGCACCCTCGCCGGGCGGGTGGAGGAGCCCATTCTCGGGCGCGAGGCCAAGCTGGCGACGCTGCGCGAGCTGCGGACCCGTCTCAACCTCGCCGACAGCGACACGCTGGCCGTCGGCGACGGCGCCAATGACCTCGCCATGCTCGCCGAAGCGGGCCTCGGCGTCGCCTATCACGCCAAGCCGGCGGTCGCGGCCGCCGCCCATGCCCGCATCGACCATGGCGACCTGAGCGCCCTGCTCTATCTCCAGGGCTATCGCCGCGACGACTTCGTCGCCTGAGCGCGCCCCAAACAGAAAGGGCGGCCCGAGGGCCGCCCTTTTTCGTTGCGTGCGACAGGGCTCACTGCAGGCTGAGCGCCACGAAACGCACTTCGCCCTGGGCGGAAGAGACGAGCAGAAGCACGGACTTCTTTCCCTCCTTCTTCACGGCGTCGATGCGCTTGGTCACGTCCTGCGGGTTCGCCACCTGCTCCTGGTTGACCTCGACGATGACGTCGCCGGCCTGGATGCGCTTGTCGGCTGCGGCCGAGTTGGGGTCGACGCTGGTGACGACGACGCCCTTGATGTCTTCCTTGATGTTGTAGCGCTGGCGCAGCATGCCGTTGAGGGCCGACATCTCGAGGCCGAGCGCCTGGCTGACCGCCGGCTTGTCGCTCTGGCCGCTCTGGCCGGGCGTGGTCTCGTCCGTCGCCTCCTCGAGGCGGCCGAGGGCGATGCGCTTCGTCTCTTCCTTGCCCTTGCGGATGATGATGACCTCGACCTCCTTGCCGACCGGCGTCTGCGCCACCATCAGCGGCAGGTCGCGCGATTGGGCCACCGGCTTGCCGTCGAAGGAGACGATGACGTCGCCGACCTCGATGCCGCCGGCCTTGGAGGGGCCCTTGTCGTCGACGCCGGCGACGAGCGCGCCGCGCGCCTTGTCGAGGCCGAGCGCTTCGGCGGTCGCGTCGTCGACGTTCTGGATGCGCACGCCGAGCCAGCCGCGGCGCGTCTCGCCGAAGTCGATGAGCTGGCGGATCGTCGGCTCGGCGAGCGAGGACGGCACGGCGAAGCCGATGCCGACCGAGCCGCCGGTGGGCGACAGGATGGCGGTGTTGATGCCGATGACCTCGCCGTTCATGTTGAACAGCGGGCCGCCCGAATTGCCCTTGTTGATGGCGGCGTCGGTCTGGATGTAGTTGCCGAAGGCCGAGGAATCGATGTCGCGCTTGTTGGCCGAGACGATGCCGGCCGACACCGAGCCGCCGAGGCCGAAGGGATTGCCGATGGCGAGCACCCAGTCGCCGATGCGCAGCGCCTCGGAATCGCCGAAGCGCACGGCCTTGAGCGGCCGGTCCGGCTTCACCCTGAGCACGGCGAGGTCGAGCTTCGAATCCTTGCCGACGATCTCGGCCTTGAGCTTGCTGCCGTCGGTGAAGACGACCGTGATGTCGTTGGCTTCGCCGATGACGTGGTTGTTGGTGACGATGATGCCCTCGGCATCGATGACGAAGCCCGAGCCGAGCGAATTGGAGCGGCGCTGCTGGCGTGGCGCGTTGTCGCCCTGACCGCGGCGGTTGAAGAATTCCTCGAACAGGTCTTCGAACGGAGTGCCGGGCGGCAGCTGCGGAAAGGACGGGCTGCGCGCCTCCACGGTGGTCGAGGCCGAGATGTTCACCACGGCATCGATGACATCCTGGGCGACATCGGCCAGCGATTCCGGCCCGCGCGCCAAGGCAGCGGCCGGAAGCTGGACGGCCATGACGGCCGCCACCGCAAAGGCCGAGAACGCGCGCCGCAGCCCCGTGCCGCCGAGAGCGCGTGGAATGGGCGGAAGAAATGTCATTGTAATCCTCGTTCCCTGGGGCGCAGGCTCGCGCCACCGTGTCGCTGGTTGCCCCGGCAGCGGCCCGCACCGCCGAACCTTCCGGTCTTCCGAGGTTTCATTCTTCAAATACGGCGGAACGGCGGCTTGCACACGCAACTGTGCGTGATCGTGCCCGCTGCCGCAAGGCGCCCGGCGCAGAGCGGGGTGCCGGAACGGACGGTCCCGGCCGGCGTCGGACAGCCCCGCCTCAGGCGCCGCCCCACCGCACGTACCAGATGATGATGACGCCGAGCACCGCCGAGACGACGCCGACGATGCGCATGCGCTCGATGGGCGCCTCGGAGGCCTCCGCCAGCGCCCTCTTGGCCGCGCTCGGAAAGGCCGCGAAGATGAGCCCTTCAATGGCCAGGACGAGGCCGAGCGCCGCGAGAAAATCCATCATACGCCAGCGCCCCCCTCGCTCGCGCCGTCAGGGCGTCGCCAGGCCCGACTGCGGCCCCGGAGCGGGCTGCTGCTGCGGCGCCGACGGCCGGCCGCCCCCGGCCGGAGCCGAGTTGGAGTTGCGACCGAAGGCGTTGCCGAAGTACCGGAAGAAGTCCGTTTCCGGCGCCAGCACGAGCCGCGTGTCCGAAGCCTGCAGGCTCGTCTCGTAAGCCTGCATGGAGCGATAGAACGCGAAGAAGTCGGGGTCGCGCCCGTAGGCGTCGGCGAAGACGCGGTTGCTCTCGGCGTCGCCCTCACCGCGCAGTTCCTGTGCCCTGCGGTCGGCATCGGCCTTGATCACCGTCACATCGCGGTCGGCACGCGCCCGGATGCTCTGGGCGATCTGCGAGCCGTTGGCGCGGATATCCGCCGCCTCGCGCTGGCGCTCCGTCTGCATGCGCTGGTAGACCGCCTGGCTGTTGGCCTGCGGCAGGTCGACCCGGCGCAGCCGCACGTCGACGACGGTGATGCCGAAGCCCTGCGCCTGCGTGTTCACGTCGTCGCGGATCGAGCGCATCAGCCTGGCGCGCTGCTCGCGCACGATGTCGGTGAAGGTCGCATCCGCCAGCACGGCGCGGGCCGTCGAGTTGACGATGTTGCCCAGCCTCAGGTTGGCGCCGGCGACATTGTTCACCGTCTGGTAGAAGCGCACGGGATCGGTAATGCGGTAGCGCGTGAAGGCGTCGACGACGAGACGCTTCTGGTCGGCGGCGATGACCTCCTGCTCCGACAGGTCGAGGTCGAGCACGCGCTTGTCGACGTAGACGACGTTCTCGACCATCGGCACCTTGAAGTAGAGGCCCGGCTCCATGACGACCTTGCGCACGCCGCCGAAGCGCAGCACCAGCGCCGACTGCGTCTGATAGACGATAAAGGTCGAGGCGTAGGCGAGAATGAGGGCCGCGGCGACGAGGATGAGGCCGCCCATCTTCCAGACGTTGCCGTTCATCGGGCCGCTCCCTGCTGTGCGTTGCCGCGCGGCTGCTGCTGCGGCCTGGTGAGTTCGTTCAGCGGCAGGTACGGCAACACGCCCTGGCCCCCTTCCTTCTGGTCGATGATCACCTTCTCCATGCCGCCGAGCACGCGCTCCATGGTCTCGAGGAAGATGCGCTCGCGCGTCAGCTCGGGCGCGGCGCGATAGGTCTCGTAGACCTGGGTGAAGCGGGACGCCGCACCCTGCGCCTCGGCGACCACGCGCTCGCGATAGGCCTCGGCGGACTGCAGGATCTGCGCCGCCTGGCCGCGGGCCTCGGGCACGATGCGGCTCGCGTAGGTCTCGGCCTCGTTGCGCATGCGGTCCTGGTCCTGCCGGGCCGCCTGCACGTCGCGGAAGGCGTCGATGACCTGCTGCGGCGGATCGACCTTCTGCAGCTGCACGAGCCGGATCTGCACGCCGGCGCCGTAGCTGTCGAGGGTCTCCTGCATGAGCTGCCGCACCTCGCCCTCGATGGCGACACGGTCCGTCGTCAGCACGGTCTGGATGTTGCGCCGGCCCACGACCTCGCGCATGGCGCTCTCGGCCACGGCCTTGATGGCGGCATCAGGGTTCTGCAGGTTGAAGACGTAGTCCTCGGGCCTCGCCGGGTCGATCTGCCACTGCACGGCGAAGTTGATGTCGACGATGTTCTCGTCGCCGGTCAGCATCAGGCTTTCTTCCGGCACTTCGCGGCCGGCCACGACGCGGCGCGTCGTGTCGCCCGTGCGCATGCCGACCTCGATGGTGTTGACCGTCGTGACCTCGGGCTTCACCACCGTGCCGATCGGATACGGCAGGTTGTAGCGCAGGCCCTCGTTGGTCTTGCCGACGTACTTGCCGAAGATGAGGTTGAGGCCGACCTCGTTGGGCCGGACGGTGTAGAAGCCCGTCGCGAGCCAGAGGAGGACGGCGCCGAGCACGATGAAGGCGACGCCCCGGCCGCCCATGCCGCCGCCGGGCAGCATGGTCTTCAGGCGGTCCTGGCTGCGCCGGAGCAATTCCTCGAGGTCCGGAGGCGTGTTGCCTCCCCCGCCCTGCGGTCCTGTACCCCACGGACCGCCGGGCTTCTGGCCCCACGGTCCGCCGCTCTGGTTGCTCCAAGGCATGCTGAGACGTTCCTCACCTGTTTCGGAGCGGCCGCAGCCGCAGCGTTGCAACGATCCGCCAGCGTTGATGGGTTGTCCATCCCCGACCTGTCAAGGGCGGAAGTGGGGAATGAATCGCTGAACGTCAACGGTTTTCGACGGTTGGAGCCCCTTGCGACCGTTCACGTTTGCGCTTGTAGTTGATGAAGGTGAACGCGTGCTCGTCCTCGGCGCCGGCCGGGTGCGCCTCGCGGCCCGTCTCCGCGAAGAATTCGGGGTCGATCACCGGGAACACGGCATCGCCGGCGGGAGCGGCATGGACGCGGGTGAGCAGGATCTCGTCCGCGAGCGGCAGGCACTCGGCATAGACCTGCGCACCCCCGGCGACCATCAGCCGCCCGACGCCGAGGCGGCGCGCCGCCTCCCGCCCGAGCGCCAGTGCCTCGTCGAGGCTCGTCGCCCGCACGATGCCCGGCGGCAGCTCGCCGCCCCCGCGCGTCAGCACGATCGTCTCGCGGCCGGCGAGCGGCTTGCCGATCGATTCGAAGGTCTTGCGCCCCATCAGCACCGGATGGCCCATCGTCAGGCTGCGGAAGCGCCGCATGTCCGTGCGCAGCCGCCAGAGCAGCCGGTTGTCCCGGCCGATGACGTCGTTGTCCGCCGCCGCAACGATGATGGCGAGCGAAACGGGCGAACCCTCCCCGCTCACGGCGCCGCCTCCGCCAGTTTCGTCAGCGCGTCGCCCGTGACGCGGCAGACGGTCCATTCGTCCATCATGCGCGCGCCCTGGCGCTTGTAGAAGCCGATCGCGGGCTCGTTCCAGTCGAGCACCCACCACTCGAGCCGCCCGAGCCCCTCCTCGACGCAGCGCCGGGCGAGATGGGCGAGGAGCGCCTTGCCGATGCCCTCGCCACGGAAGGCCGGACGCACGAAGAGGTCCTCGAGATAGAGGCCGTGGCGGCCGAGGAAGGTGGAGAAATTGTAGAACCACAGGGCAAAGCCCGCCGGCTCGCCCCGCCATTCGGCGATATCGCAGAAGACGCGCGGATTGGCGCCGAAGAGCGCAGTTTCGAGATCGCCCTCGGTCGCTTCGACCTCGTGGGCCAGCTTCTCGTATTCGGCAAGCTCGCGCACGAGCGCGGCGACGAGGCCGAGATCGGCCGGTTGTGCAGGACGGATGACGAGCGACATCGCGGGTCTTCTTCGGTGAGCCTTCCGGGGCGGGAGCCCTCAAACGGCGACGGGCGCCTTGATGGCGGGATGGGGATCATAGTCCTCGATCACGATGTCCTCGAAGGTGAAATCGAAGATCGAGCGCACCGCAGGGTTGAGCACGAGGCGCGGCAGCGGCCGCGGTTCGCGCGAAAGCTGCTGGCGCGCCTGGTCGAGATGGTTGAGATAGAGATGCGCATCGCCGAAGGAATGGACGAAGTCGCCGGGCACGAGGCCCGTGACCTGCGCCATCATCTGCGTCAGCAGCGCATAGCTCGCGATGTTGAAGGGCACGCCGAGGAAGACATCCGCCGAGCGCTGGTAGAGCTGGCAGGACAGGCGGCCGTCGGCGACATGGAACTGGAAGAGGCAATGGCAGGGCGCCAGCGCCATCCTGTCGATCTCGGCCGGGTTCCAGGCCGACACGACAAGGCGCCGCGAATCGGGGTTGCGGCGGATTTCGTCCACCACCCAGGCGATCTGGTCCACCGTGCGCCCGTCGGCGCCTTCCCACGCGCGCCACTGCTTGCCATAGACGGGGCCGAGATCGCCGTTCTCGTCCGCCCACTCGTCCCAGATGCTGACCTTGTTCTCCTGAAGGTAGCGCACGTTGGTGTCGCCCTTCAGGAACCACAGCAGCTCGTGCACGATGGAGCGCAGATGGAGCTTCTTCGTCGTGACGAGCGGGAAGCCCTCGGCGAGGTCGAAACGCATCTGGTGGCCGAAGACGGACAAGGTGCCCGTCCCGGTCCGGTCGCTCTTGCGCACGCCCTCGTCGAGCACGCGGCGCAGCAGGTCGAGATAAGCGCGCATCGTCGCCTCACGTGATTCCGTCCCGTCGAGGCATAGCATCGGCAACGGCGCCGGTGAATGCCTCCGGCGCCGGCGAAGGCGCGTCGCAGGCCACGAAAGGACGAGCGCAGACGTTCATCCGTCTGCGCTCGGAGGCAACTGTCTTTCACAATGAAGCCGTGACGCCGCAATGCACGAATGGCCGCCACGACAGCGATCCGGCCCGACCGCAAATCGCATGATTATTATTGTTTAAGCAGTATACACACCGAGTGCCAAACGGCGCTCCAATAATGCTTCCTCCATACGCCATGTCAACAGACATAAACTTTCATAATTGGAATTTATTTATAAATAGAACGACAGCAACATATCTTCTACATGTCGCATCGCAATGGCTGCAGGCCACAGTGCTGCCGGGAGGGCGCGGCAAGCCGCCGTTCGGATGGCATGCCGCCGGCCCTCCCTTGCCTGTCGGCAACTGCGCGAGAATGGCGGTGAAGGCCTTCCATCGGGCCGAGAAGGTCCCTATATTCTGGGTGCCGTCGCAAGGCGGCTATGGCGATAAACGGCCATCGCAATAAACCCATCGGACCCGGGGGCGGTACCCGGCGCCTCCACCCAAACGCGAGCGGGCCTCGCGTTTCGGCGGGGGCGAAATAGGATCGACGAGGGTGTAAAGGGTGCGCTTTCGCTCGGCATGGTTCCGCCGTTATCGGGCCGAACTTATAGTTGCCAACGACAACTATGCTCCGGTCGCCGCGGCTGCGTAACGCAGCTTAGGTTACCGATCCAAAGTCCTGACGGTTAGCCCCGGCAGGCGGGGTTCGGAGGCACCTGGCAACAGAAGCCTCCACTTTCTTGTCAATCGCTGGCCTAGAAGGCATCGCTCCGGAACACATGGCGAAGGATCTCATCCGCTACGACCTGCTCGTCCAGGAGGCGCTCAGGGGCGTCGTGCGCAAGCTGCTGGCCGATGCCGTGCGCGACGGCCTGCCCGGCGACCACTACTTCTACATCTCCTTCCGCACCGATCATCCGGGCGTGCGGCTGTCGAGCCGCCAGCGCGAGCGCTACCCGCACGAGATGACGATCGTGCTCCAGCACCAGTTCTGGGACCTCGCCGTCACGGACCAGGCCTTCGAGGTGGGCCTGTCCTTTCAGGGCGTGCCCGAGCGGCTGATGATCCCCTTCGAGGCCGTGGTCGGCTTCTACGACCCCTCGGTCCAGTTCGGTCTGAAGTTCGGCCAGGACGGCGAGGCGGGCGAGGCCGAAGGCGGTGGACCGCCGCCGCTCGCGGGGGACGCACACGACGCCTTTCCCGAGCCGGCCGAGGCGATGCCCGCGGCGGCAAAGGCGGAGCCCCCTGCCGAGACGCCCAAGCCCAAGGACAAGGCTCCCGCCGCCACCGACATGCCGGCCGAGGAGCCCAAGCCCGAGGACAATGCGGATGGCAAGGGCGCCCAGGTGGTCAGCCTCGATGCCTTCCGCAAGAAGACCTGACGGGCCGGGCCGCTCCTGCTGCGCGGTACCTTCGGCCGCTGCGACGCGACCCGCGCCTGTTCGCCCTTTGAGATGAAAGGCGACTGCCATGTCCGACGCATCCGGAACGAAGACTGAGGCCAAGGGCGGTGCCGTCCGGCAGGAAGAGGACAGCTTCGGCCCCATCGCCGTTTCCGCCGCCCGGTACTGGGGCGCCCAGACCCAACGGTCGATCCAGAACTTCCGCATCGGCGGCGAGCGCATGCCGCTGCCGCTCATCCGCGCCCTCGCCCTCATCAAGCGCATCGCGGCCGAGACCAACGGCGAATTGGGCCTTCTCGAGCCGCGCCTCGCGCAGGCCATCGCCACCGCCGCGGACGAGGTCCTCGAGGGGCGGCATGACGAGGAGTTCCCCCTCGTCATCTGGCAGACCGGCTCGGGCACCCAGACGAACATGAACGTCAACGAGGTGATCGCAGGCCGGGCCAACGAGATTCTCGGCGCCGGCCGCGGCGGCAAGAGCCCGGTCCATCCCAACGACCACGTCAATCTCGGCCAGTCGTCCAACGACACCTTCCCGACGGCGATCCACATCGCGGCCGCCATCGAGATCGAGCGCCACCTTCTGCCTGCCCTCGCCCATCTCGGCGGCGTCATCGATGCCAAGGCCCGCGCCTTCGTCGACATCATCAAGATCGGCCGCACGCACCTGCAGGATGCGACGCCGGTCACGCTCGGCCAGGAATTCTCGGGCTATGCGGCGCAGATCGCGCTCGCCATGGACCAGATCCGCGCCGCCCAGCCGGGCCTCCTCTCCCTCGCCCAGGGCGGCACCGCCGTGGGCACCGGGCTCAATGCCCATCGCGACTTCGCCGCGCGTTTCGCGGCCCGCGTCGCCGAGCACACGGGGCTCGCCTTCACCTCGGCGCCGAACAAGTTCGCCGCCCTCGCCGGCCATGAGGCCGCCGTGTTCGCCCACGGCGCCCTGGCGAGCACCGCGACCGCCCTGTTCAAGATCGCCAACGACATCCGCCTGCTCGGCTCCGGGCCGCGCTCGGGCCTGGGCGAGCTGTCGCTGCCCGAGAACGAGCCCGGCTCGTCGATCATGCCCGGCAAGGTCAACCCCACCCAGGCCGAGGCCATGACCATGGTCTGCGCCCAGGTGCTGGGCAACAACACCACCGTCGCCTTCGCGGCGAGCCAGGGCCATTTCGAGCTCAACGTCTTCAAGCCGGTCATCGCCCATGCCCTGCTGCAGTCGATCCGTCTCCTCGGCGATGCGGCGACGAGCTTCGCCGACAACTGCGTCGCCGGCATCACGGCCAACGAGGCGCGCATCGGCGAGCTCATGGGCCGCTCGCTGATGCTCGTCACCGCGCTCGCCCCGCATATCGGCTACGACAATGCGGCGAAGATCGCCAAGACGGCGCACAGGAACGGCACGACGCTGCGTGAGGAAGCGCTCGCCTCCGGCCTCGTCGGCGCCGAGGATTTCGACCGCTGGGTCGACCCGTCGGGCATGCTCGGCCCGCGGTGAGGAGGGCGCCATGGCCGAGATCGTGAACCTGCGCATGGCGCGCAAGGCCAAGGCCCGCAGCCGGAAGGAGGCCGAGGCCGAAGCCAACCGGGCCCGCTTCGGCCGGCCGAAGGCCGAGCGCCTCAAGACGGAGCGCGAGGAGGAGCGGGCGGCGCGGGCGCATGAGGGCCACCGGCTGGCCGCGCCCGACGAGGAGACATGACGCCGCCCGGCCGCGCCGGCATCGTCAAGCGCTCGCTGGTCATCGCCGGCCACAGCACCAGCGTGTCGCTGGAAGAGCCGTTCTGGGCAGCGCTCAAGGAGATGGCTGCGGCGCGCGGCATCTCCGTCGCCCAAGCGGTCGCCGCCATCGACGAGGAGCGTGGCGAGCAGAACCTGTCCTCCGCCATTCGCGTTGCCGTGCTCGCCTATGTGCGCGCCGCGGCGCGCGGCTGAGCTGCGTCAGCGGGCCGTCGGCCGGATATCGAGCGGTCCGCCCGGAGAAGGCGGCGTGCGGCCGCTTGGCGCCGTCGGAGCCTCGGGCGAGCCCCCGCTGCCGCCCGTCGGCGACACCGTCGGCTCCCCTGCCCCATCCGGCTCGAACTCCGGCAGGCGGTGGATGGCCGGAAGCTGCAGCTGCGTCGGCCCGCGCCCCTCCTGCGACTGCGGCTGCAGCCGGAACGGGGTCTCGGGTGGGACAGGCGCCTGCTCCTGCCGCTGGCTTTCCTCGCGCAGCAACTCCTCCAGCCGCCTCTGATCCTCCTGGCGCTGCAAGTCCTGCTGCCGCTGCAAGTCCTGCTGCCGCTGCGCCTCCTCCTCGCGTCGCCTCGCCTCCTCCGCCGCGCGGCGCTCGGCCTCGCGGGCGCGCTGCTCGCGCTCCGCCCTGAGACGGCGGTTGTGGAAGGCGCGCTCGCGCGCGTCGGCTTCCATCGCCTCGATGCGCTCGAGTTCACGCACGATGCCGATGGCGGCGAGGCCATTGGCGAGGCTGCCCGCATCGAGGCTGCGCTTCGGCGCATCGACCGGCCCGGACCAGATGGCCACCGCCTGGGGCGACGGCCCTGTCCAGCCTTTCGGCGACGTCGCCGCGATGACGGTCGCCCGCAGGTCGACGGTGAGGCTGCGCAGGTCGAGCGTGCCCGAGAGCGATCCCTCGGCCACCCCGGCCTGCGCCGGCATCGTCAGCGGGCCGAAGCGCAGGACGCCGCCGGACAGGCTGACGGGGCCGGACAGCTGCGGCAAGGGCCACGTGCCCTCGTCGAGCTCCTCGGCAAGCGCGGCCGTCACGATCGGCAGGTCCGGCCGCAGCGTGTCGGCGGCGAGTGCCTGCGCCACCATGCGGGTGACGGCCGATGGATCGAGCCCAGGGATCGACGCATCCGCCACCGACAGGGTGGCGCCGCCGGCAAGGTTGGCGACGAGCCGCGCCGGGCTTTCCCCGGCCGTGCCGATCTCGAAATCGCCGCTGAGGGTGCCAGGAAGCCCGCTGCCGGCGATGCTCGAAAGCGGAATGGTCGTGAGCTTGCCGCGCGCCGAGATCGCGGCGAGGGAGCCTTCGCGGCGCATCGTCAGACTGGTCTCGATGCGGCCGCCCGAGAGCTCGCCATTGAGATCGTCGATGGCGAGCCCGGCCGGATGCAGCGACAATCGCAGCGCCGCATCGCGCAAAGTGAGCGTCGGCGTCAGGGCCAGGCTGCCGGCGGTCAGCGTCAGGGCACCGTCGACAGGCGGGGCGGCGGCACCAAGGCGCTCGCCGGACCATACGCGCCCCTCGGGCGCCATGGGAAGGGGGCCCAGCGCGAGCGCCGCGACATTGGCGAGCGCCAGGCGCTCGAAATGGACCGCCCCCTCGACACGGCCGCCCTCGCCCACGGTCAGGCGCCCGTGCAGCGGAACGCCGCCCGCCGTCGCCGCAAGATTGACGAGCGACAGCCCCCTGCCGCCGAGCGTCGCATCGGCGGTCAGTTCGAGCGGCAATGCCCCTGCGCCCGGCAACGGCCGCGCCAGCACCTCCGCGAGGCGGCCGAGGTCGCCCGCCGTCATCGTTACCCGCCCGGCGAAGAGCGGCGCCGTTTCGGAAAAGCTGAAGGTTCCCTCGCCGGCGAGGCTCGCTCCGGCGGCCGCGAGCGAGAAGCGCCCGGCCATGTCGTCGAGCGCAGCGCCCCGCGCCGAGATCGACAGGCGGCCCCCCTCGCCGTCCGGCAGCGGCAGGACATCGAAGCCGAGCTGCCCGAGCAGTTGCGCCCCGTCGCCGGCCCCGAGGCTGACCTCGAGCTCCGCCCCCACCCCTGAAGCGGGCGGCAGCGACAGCCCCATGTCCACCTCGGTGTCGCCGATCCTGCCGTCGGCCTTGACGAAGAGCGGCGCACCGGCGTCCACGCGCCCCGCCTCGAGCGTGAGGCGGAGCGCCCCGCCGTCTGCGACCGCCCGCGTCAGCGCCGCCGCGGCGCGCGCCGGCAGGAAACGGGAGGCGAGCGCGGCGAGCGCCTGCGGATGGTCGGCGTCGATGGTCGCGCCCAGCCGCCCGCCAGCGGCATCGATGCGCCCTTGCGCCTCGATCTGCGCGCCGCCGAAGCCCGACGCATTGAGATATTCGACGACGATGCCCTGCGATCCGGCCTCCACGAGGGCGCTGAGGCGCCCCAGCGCGTCACGGCCGGACGCCCCGAGGCCGAGGTCGCGCGCATCGAGCGACAGGCCGATGTCGGCGCCGGAAGCAAGGGCGAGCAGCCCGTCGAATTGCGGCAGGGCGGCGATGTCGACCCTGCTCGCCGTCACCTCGGCCTCGTAGCGCGGGCGCCCGCCGCTGCCATCCGCGGGCATGAAACGGATCGCGCCGCCGACCTCCGCCTCACCCGCCTTCACGGCGATGTTGCGCGCGCCGATGCTGCCGTGATCGAGCGCGAGCTCGGCGCTGGCGGACAATCGCGGCAGGCCCGCGAGCGCTTCGGCCAGCGACTGCGACGCCCCCATGCGCACCAGCGCCCGCGCGAACACCAGCGGCTGGCCGCTGTCGAGCGAAATGGACCCCGTTCCCGAGATGTCGTCCTTCGGCCCGCCGAGCGGGATGAGCCCCTCGCCGCGTGCCGCGATGCGGGTTTCCCCCGGCAGGCCGAGATCGAACCGGGACAGGGCGAGGACGTCCCCGTCGCGATGCAATCCGGCCGTGAGCGGGCCGAACTCCTCGCCCGCGATCGCCAATGCCTCGAGCGACAGGTCGAGGCGGAGCGGCAGCCGCGCAAGCAAGCCGGCCGCGCGGAGCCCGAGCGCGCCTTCGTCGATCCGCTCGCGCAGCACGTCGAGGTCGACGCGCCGGCCGCCGAGGCTCGCCCGGAGGGCCGGCCGGCCGCCGAGGTCGAGCGTCGCCGTGCCCGTCAGCGCAAGGTCCTTGCTGCCCTCGCCGTGCGTGAGGTCGAGCGTGAGGTCGCGCGCCGAAAGGCTGCGGATGTCGCCTTCCACGGCGCCGGAGAGAATGATCTGGCGAGGTTCGCCGGCGCCGGCCAAGGGTTCGGTGTATCGCACGGCGGCCGCAAGGCCGGGCAGCAATCTCCCGCCGGGCCCGTCGGCGAGCTTCAGCACGCCATCGACGTCGAGCAGGCCTCCACCTGCGGCGCGGCCGAGCACGGCCTTCAGCCGCATGTCGCCGCCGGCTTCACGCACCCCCGTCGACACGCGCAGCGGAACGCCGTTCGCCTCGCCCTCGATGCGCCAGGGCCCGGCGAGGCTCGCCGCCACGATCTCGGCCTCGATCTCGCCGATTCGCGCGATCTCGGCGCCGGCGGCATCCTCCACCCTGATCTCACCGCGCGTGATGCCGAGGCGTTCGATGGCGATCGCGACATTGGCGGCCGAGACAGAACCGGGGCGCGGCAGGACAAGGGTTCCGTCGTCGGTTACGCGTACGGCAAGAACGGGCGCGTCGAGGCCCGCCTCGATCACCCGCACCTCGCCCTTGATGAGGGGCATCGGCGCGACCTCGACCGAGAGCCGCCGGGCGGCAAGCATGGCCCCGCCGGCTTCGCCGAGGCTGACGTCGCTCAGCACGATCTCCGGCGTCGGCAGGAGGCGCAGCTCGATGACCCCGCCGGTGCGCACCGGCAGCCCGAGGGCCTCGCCCAGCACGCCCTCCACCTCGCCGCGGCGCGCCTCCCAATCGATGAAATAGGGCACCGCGAGAGCCGCGCTCAGCACAAGGATGAGGAGGATGGCAATGACCGTCAGAAAGTCGCGCACGCTCGTCGGGCTCGGCTGATCGAGGTTTTCACCTCACTTTAGCGGATTTGACGGCACGGCTGTGGCGAGCCTTGCGTCGCCAACCGCGGCTCGGCCCTTTCATCTCTGGCACGTCGGCCGGGCAAGCTCAATGGACCGGGCGCCGGCCGATGGCTTCGCCGGTGCCGCCGGGCGGCAGCCACCGCCTCGCGGCATCCCCCGCCATGAAGCGGGCGTGGCGCGCAGCGAGCGCGGCGAGCGCTTCGCCGGGTCCCGGTTGCGCCTTCCCGGCTTCCTGCACCTTCCACATGTGCACGCAACGCCAGCCCCCGCCCAGCCCCCGACGCAGGCGGCGCAGGCTGCGGCCGGAGAAGACGGTGCCACGCAGGTCGCGGACGACGGGCAGCGCCTTGCCCGGCGCTGCCACGAGATCGACCAGCCAGGTCTCTTCACCCGCATCGAAATCCGCATCGAGGAGCTCGCGCTCGCCGGTCAGGAGCCCATCGGCCGCCTCTCGCGTCAGATAGGCCCAGGTGGCGAAGGCCTGCGGCTCCCCGTCGGCAAGGTAGAATTTGATCTGCCCGCGCGAGATGGCCGGCACGAGGCGCCGCTCGACATCCTCGAGGCGCATGTCGCGATACCGGGGCGAGCGCGGCAGCAGGGAAACCGCGGCGCCGAGCGCCTGCTGCTCCCAGAAACGGGTTGCATTCATCTGAAAATGATCTTGCTTTGAAAATATGGAGGCGATCGCAATGCGCGCCTCTATAGCCCAACCGGATCACATAAAGAAGAAGCAGAATGTCGGCTCCCGGCCTTGTGATTGCCGCCGGGGCGGGGCGGAGAAGCAAGCCGCCTCTCCACCCCGGGTCTTCACGCCCGCGGCGGCAGCGTCTTGCCGGGATTCATGATGTTGAGGGGGTCAAGCGCGGCCTTGAGCGTGTGCATCACCTCAAGCGCCGGCGCGCCGTGCTCCTCGACGAGATAGACCATCTTCTTCTGACCGACGCCATGCTCGCCGGTGCAGGTGCCGCCCATGGCGATGGCGCGGCGCACGAGCCGGTCGATGAAGCCCTTCACCCGCTCGACCTCGTCCGCATTGTCGAGGTCGAGGAGGGGCTGGCAATGGAAATTGCCGTCGCCCACGTGGCCGGCGATCGGCGAGATGAGGCCGCTCGCCTCGATGTCGCGCTTGGTCTCGTCGACGCATTCGGCAAGGCGGGAGATCGGCACGCACACGTCGGTGGCGACGGAGCGGGCGCCGGGCCGCAGCGCCAGCGCCGCCCAATAGGCGTCGTGCCGCGCCTGCCAGAGGCGGGAGCGATCCTCGGGCTGGGTCGCCCAGTCGAAGGCGCCGCCTTCGAACTCCGCCGCGATCTCGCCGAAGCGCTCCGCCTGCTCCTTCACGCCCGCTTCCGTGCCGTGGAACTCGACGAAGAGCATCGGCGTCTCCTGGAGGCCGAGCTTGGCGTGCAGGTTGACGCCGCGAATCATCACCTCGTCGAGCAGCTCGATGCGGGCGACCGGCAGGCCCATCTGGATGGTGGCGATGACGGTGTCGCACGCGGCCTTGACCGAGGGGAACGGGCACACGCCGGCCGACACCGCCTCGGGAATGCCGGAGAGCTTCAGCGTGACCTCGGTGATGACGCCGAGCGTGCCCTCGGAGCCCACGTAGAGCCGCGTGAGATCATAGCCCGCCGAGGTCTTGCGGGCGCGCGTCGAGGTCTTGACGATCTCGCCCGCCGGCGTGACCACCGTGAGCGCCAGCACATTGTCCTTCATCGTGCCGTAGCGGACCGCATTGGTGCCGGAGGCCCGCGTCGCCGCCATGCCGCCGAGGGAGGCATCCGCCCCCGGATCGATGGGGAAGAAGAGCCCCTGGTCGCGCAGGTGCTCGTTGAGCTCCTTGCGCGTGACGCCCGCCTCCACCGTGCAGTCGAGGTCCTCCGCATGGACGGCGACGATGCGCTTCATGCGGCTCATGTCGATGGACACGCCTCCGTAGGGCGCGTTGACATGCCCTTCGAGCGAGGTGCCCGTGCCGAAGGGGATGACCGGCATGCGGTGCGCGGCGCACAGCCGCACGATCTCCGCAACCTCCTCGGTGCTCTCGGGGAAGACCACGGCGTCCGGCGGCTGGTTCGGGATCCATGTGAGGGTATGGCCGTGCTGCTCGCGCACGGCCTGGCTCGTGACGAGGCGGTTGCCGAAGCGCTCGGCGAGCGCGGCGACGACGGCCGCCACGGTCGTCTCGTCGGGCCTTGCCGGCCGTTCTGCGACGGTGGTCATTCTCGAATCCTCGGGCTGTTGCTCATGGGCTCGAGCGCATCTTCTATGCCCTTGCGCCGCGCACAAGTGCGCATTCGTCGCAAGGCGACACGATTCATTAGGTTTGCATTCAGGTTGGAATGCTTAAACTTTGACCCTGGGGTGCCTCGCCCGGCGCCCGACAGCCAGCACGATCCGGAGAGGTTCCTTGCGCAACCCGGCAGACGCACCGGCCCTGTTCTTTGCCCCCTTCGTCTCCTCGACCATGCGGGCGGAGGCGCACTGGATCGACTACAACGGCCACCTCAACGCCGCCTATTACAACGTCTTCTTCGACCGGGCGGTGGATGAGGCCTTCGGGCTCGTCGGGCTCGGCCCCGGCTATGTCGAGGAGCGCAAGGCCTCGTTCTTCGTGGTCGAGAGCCACATCCGCTACCGGCGCGAACTGCGCGAGAACGACCCGGTCCGCGTGACGCTGCAGCTCCTCGCCTTCGACGAGAAGCGCATCCACTATTTCATGGAGCTGCATCACGCCGCCGAGGGCTGGCTGGCGGCCTCCTGCGAGAACCTGTCGCTGCATGTCGACATGCGCACGCGCAAGGTAGCGGCCTTCCCGCCGGACATCCTGGCGAACCTCGCCGTCATGCGCGCGGCGCATGCCCGCCTTCCGCATCCGGAAGACGCCGGCAGGTCCATCGCCGTGCCCGACCGGGGCGAGGAAGAGCACGAGCCGCAACTCGCCTCCGGCACCCGCCACTGACCGCGATCAGCAGCGCGGGCATTCCAGGGAGCGCAGGGGCTGCTGGAAGCGGTCGATCTGCTGCTGCTGCCGCATCTGGTTGAATTCGAACTGCTGCTGCTGCCGGTCCTGCGAGCGCTGCAACTCGCGTGTCACGTCGCGATCGGACTGGCGGTATTGCCGCTCCACGCGGTTGAGCGCCCCTTCCTGGCCGTGCGCCGGCAGCGGGCCGGCAAGACCGACCATCAGCGCCGCGCCCGCGGCAAGGGCCGGCGCGAGCAACACCATCCTGCGGGGCATTCTGTCCACTCCTCTCGTCATGCCCCTTATATAGGGGCTGCGTGCCTCCCATCCTAGGCCGGCAGGCGTCCTCGACACTCGACGCCGTTCGCCTTTTGGTCCATGGTCCGACCGATGACTCGCGTACCCCCACAGGGCCCTGCGTCCGGCCCCGACGATCTCGCCCACACGCCCCGCCCCGGCTCGCTCGCCGCACGGGCGCGCGCGGCCGCCGCGCCGACGCCCTATCTCTCCGGTCTCAATGCCGAGCAGCGCCGGGCGGTGGAGGCGACCGAAGGCCCGGTCCTCGTGCTCGCCGGGGCCGGAACGGGCAAGACGCGCGTCCTGACGACGCGCATCGCCCATCTCATCGCCACCGGGCTCGCCTGGCCGTCCGGCATCCTCGCCGTGACCTTCACCAACAAGGCCGCGCGCGAGATGAAGGAGCGCGTCGCGCACCTCGTCGGCCCCGCGGCGGAGGGCATGCCCTGGCTCGGCACCTTCCACGCCATCGGCACCAAGATCCTGCGCCGCCACGCCGAGCTCGTCGGCCTCAAATCCGACTTCACCATCCTCGACGTCGACGACCAGATCCGGCTGCTGAAACAGGTGCTGCAGGCCGAGAATATCGACGACAAGCGCTGGCCGGCCCGCCAGCTCGCCAGCCTCATCGACGGCTGGAAGAACCGCGCCCTGCAGCCCTCGAAGGTGCCGCACGGCGAGGCCGCCGCCTTCGCCCACGGGCGCGGCGCGGAACTCTATGCGCTCTATGAGGAGCGGCTGAAGATCCTCAACGCGGCGGACTTCGGCGACCTGCTGCTGGAATCGATCCGGCTCTTCCAGGAGCATCCCGACGTCCTCGCCGACTACCAACGCCGCTTCCGCTACATCCTCGTCGACGAGTACCAGGACACCAACGTCGCCCAGTACCTGTGGCTGCGCCTCGTCGCCCAGGCGCACCGCAACCTGTGCTGCGTCGGCGACGATGACCAGTCCATCTACGGCTGGCGCGGCGCGGAGGTGGACAACATCCTGCGCTTCGAGCACGACTTCCCCGGCGCCACCGTGGTGCGGCTCGAGCGCAACTACCGCTCCACCGGCCATATCCTCGCCGCCGCCTCGCATCTCATCGCCCATAACGAGGGTCGTCTCGGCAAGACCCTGCGCACCGAGGACGAGCCGGGCGAGAAGGTCACCGTCACCGGTGCCTGGGATTCCGAAGAGGAGGCCCGCCTCATCGGCGAGGAGATCGAGGCCTTGCAGAGAAAGGGCCATCCGCTCTCCGAAATGGCCGTGCTCGTGCGCATCTCGGCGCAGATGCGCGAGATCGAGGACCGCTTCGTCCAGCTCGGCCTGCCCTACCGCGTCATCGGCGGCCCGCGCTTCTACGAGCGCATGGAGATCCGCGACGCCCTCGCCTATCTGCGCTGCGTCGTGCAGCCGGCCGACGACCTCGCCTTCGAGCGCATCGTCAATACGCCGAAGCGCGGCCTCGGCGACGCCACGCTGCAGGTGCTGCACGCCCATGCCCGCGCCGCGCGCATCCCGCTCATGGAGGCGGCGCGCTTCATCGTCGAGACCGAGGAGCTGAAGCCGAAGCCCCGCAGGACGCTGCGCGACCTCCTCGCCAGCTTCTCGCGCTGGTCGCAGAGCCTCGAGGCGACGCCCCACACCGAGCTCGCCGAGGTGGTGCTGGAGGAATCCGGCTACACCGAGATGTGGCAGAAGGACCGTTCGGCCGAGGCCGCGGGCCGGCTGGAGAACCTCAAGGAGCTCGTCCGTTCGCTCGAGGAGTTCCCCGACCTGCAGAGCTTCCTCGAACATGTCTCGCTCGTCATGGACGCGGTCGAGAGCGACAGCGACGACCGCGTCAGCATCATGACCCTGCACGCCGCCAAGGGGCTCGAGTTCGACACCGTCTTCCTGCCCGGCTGGGAGGAAGGGCTGTTCCCGAACCAGCGCGCCCTCGACGAGAGCGGCCGTGCCGGCCTCGAGGAGGAGCGGCGCCTCGCCCATGTCGGCCTCACGCGGGCGCGGCGCCGGGCCAAGCTCTATTTCGCCTCCAACCGCCGCATCCACGGCCTGTGGAACTCGACCATCCCGAGCCGCTTCATCGATGAATTGCCGGAGGCGAGCGTCGAGGTGACCGAGGCGCCGGCTGCCTATACCTACGGCAGCTACGGCCAGAGCCGCTTCGACATGGCCGAGCCCTTCCGCTCCTCCTATGCGACGCCGGGCTGGCAGCGCGCGCAGGCCAACAGCGCCGGCTGGGCCGGCGGACGCGGCGGCCAGTCGGGCAGCTTCGCGTCGGGGCGCGGTGCCGGCGCGAGGCGCGGCGGACCGCTGATGATCGAGGGCGAGCTCGTCGCCAAGTCGACGGGCACGGCATCGGCCTTCGGCACGGGCGACCGCGTGTTCCATCTCAAGTTCGGCCCCGGCACGGTCACGGCTGTGGACGGCAACAAGCTCACCGTCGATTTCGACAAGGCCGGCCGCAAGATGGTGCTCGACAGTTTCGTTGAGCGCGGCAGCTGAGGGGGAGATGAGCCAATGAGCTTTCTAAAGGGACTTTTGGGCGGGCTCTTCGGCGGCGGGCGGGAGGCCTCGGCCGAGGAGGCGCCTGCGGGCGAGGCCGTGGAATACAAGGGCTTCCGCATCCGCCCCGCGCCCTACCCCGCCGGCGGCCAGTTCCAGACCGCCGGCATCATCGAGAAGGACATCGGCGGCGAGATCAAGGAATATCGCTTCGTGCGCGCCGAGACCCACGCGAGCCGCAGCGACGCGGAGAATTTCGCGCTCACCAAGGGCCGGCAGATCGTCGACGAGCAGGGCGAGCGTATCTTCAAGGATTGAGATCGCTCGCATCACTTTTGTTCAAGACCGGCCTCGGGCGCTTTCGCGTATGATGGCGGCATGGATACGGTGACACAGGAAGAGGCTTTTGCGGCGACGCCGCTCGCGGATGACGAGCGGGCGCGTTTCTTCGCGGCCTCGCCCTTCGGCGGGCTGGAGTGCCTGACCGCCACCTTCCGCTCGCACCGCTACGCTCCGCATGCGCACGAGACCTATGCCGTCGGCGCCATCCTCGCCGGCTGCGAGACCTTCTCCAGCCGCCGGGGGCGCGGCTATGCGGGACCGGGCGAACTCGTCTTCATGAACCCGCACGAGGTGCACGACGGCGCCCCGCACGACGGCGGCTATGCCTACCGCATGAGCTACCCCTCCATCGAGACGCTGAGCGCCGTCGCCGCCGAGGTGAGCGGGCGCTCCGATTTGGGCATCCCCTTCTTCCCCCAGCCCGTGGTGCACGATCCGGCCGGCTTCGCCCTCTTCGTGGAGGCCCACGTGGCCCTGCAAGAGGAGGAGGACGCCCTCAAGGGCGCCGAGCTCCTCTACAGGTTCCTGTCCCTCGCCATCGTGCGCCATGCCCGCCTGCCCGCGCGCGAGCCCGGGCGTGAGCACGGCCCCGTCGCGCGCATCAAGGCGCTGCTCGGCGAGCGTTTCGCCGAGCCCTTCACGCTGGAAGACCTGGCGGCGGAGGCGCGCCTGTCGCGCCATCATCTCATCCGCGCCTTCGCGCGCGAGACGGGAATGACCCCGCACGCCTTCCTCGTCAATCGCCGCATCAATGCCGCCGAAACCCTGCTGCGCGCCGGGCTCTCGCCGGCCGAGGTGGCGCAGGCGACGGGCTTTGCCGACCAGAGCCACCTCACCCGCGCCTTCAAGCTGCGCCGCGGCGTTACGCCCGGCGCCTACCGCATGGCCTTTGCCCGATGAACAAGCCCTTTGCGCCCTCGGCGCCGGTCGACATGGCGCGCGAGCGCGCGGCCGGCATTCGCGACATCATGCCCGTGATGATCGCCGCCGCGCCCATCGGCCTCCTGTTCGGCGCCCTGTGCGCCGGCAAGGGCCTGAGCCCGGCCGAGGCCGGCCTCATGTCCGTCCTCGTCTTCGCCGGCGGGGCCCAGTTCGCGGCGCTCGAACTGTGGACATGGCCGGTGCCCATCGCCACGCTCGCCTTCTCGACCTTGCTCATCAACGCCCGCCACATCCTCATGGGCGCCTCGCTGGCGCCGAAGATGCGCGGCTTCTCCCTCGGCCAGAAGCTCGCCGGCTTCTACGTCCTCACCGATGAATCCTGGGCGCTGGCCGAGCGGCGGGCGAAGGACAGGCCGCTCACCCCGGCCTACTGGTTCGCCGTCGCGGGACTGCTGCCCCTCTCCTGGGTGGGCGCAACCATCGCCGGGGCCGTCCTCGGCTCGTTCCTGGGCGATCCGGCGCGCATCGGCGCGGATTTCGCCTTCACCGCGCTTTTCATCGGCCTCATCGCCGGCTTCTGGAACGGCCGCGTCAGCGCCGCCGCCATCGGCGCGAGCGCCGCCGCCTCGGCCGCCACCTATTTCGCCTTCGGCCCGCCGTGGCACGTGGCGGCCGGCGCACTCACCGGCATCGCCGCCGCCTATGTCGCCGCCCCCGCCGGCGAGGACGCGCCGGAGGCCGCATGACCATCGACCCGACCACGCTCGCCGCCATCCTCGCGATGGCGGTGATCACCTACCTCACGCGCATCGCCGGCATCTTCCTCGTCGGACGGCTCGCCCTCTCCGGCCGCGCCAAGGCGGCCTTCGACGCCATCCCGCCGGCTGTGCTCGTCGCCGTCATCGCACCGACCGCGCTCGCCACCGGCTGGCCGGAGACGCTCGCCGCCCTCGTCACCGCCGTGGCCGCGACGCGCCTGCCCCTCCTCGCCACCATCGCCGTGGGTGTCGCGAGCGTGGTCCTGCTGCGGATGGTCGCGGGATAGTATCGGCTGGCTTCGCACCAGGCGGTACCGAGACAGCAGAGCACCGCTCCTCCCTCCCCCCGCTTGCGGCGGGGAGGGTCGGGGTGGGGGGCGGTGCCGCAGGCAGGAGGCCCGGAAGCTTGGGCGCGCCGGCTCGAACGTCTGGCGTGGCAATGGGCGGCGACGCCCCCCACCCCTACCCCCTCCCCGCCGCAAGCGGGGGGAGGGGAAGCTCGGAGCCGGGCAGCCCTGCTCAAGGCAGGGTCAGCCCCCGATCGCCCGCGTCGCCTCTTCCAGCCACTCCCGGTCCGCGCCTTCCAGCGCCGGCGTCAGCGCCTCGCGCACGCGGACGTGGTAGGCGTCGAGCCAGGAACGCTCCTCGTCGGTGAGCAGCGAAGGCTCGACAAGCGCGAGGTCGATCGGTGCCAGCGTCAGCGTCTCGAAGCCGAGCATCGGCCGGTCGGCACCGGGCATGTCCCGCTCCTCGACGAGGACGAGGTTCTCGATGCGGATGCCGTATTCGCCTTCCTTGTAGTAACCTGGCTCGTTGGAGAGGATGACGCCCGGCTCGAGCGGCGTCGTGCCGAGCTTGGAGATGCGGTGCGGCCCCTCGTGCACCGAGAGGAAGGCGCCGACGCCGTGGCCCGTGCCGTGATCGAAGTCGAGCCCCGCCTCCCACAGCGGCCGGCGGGCGAAGCTGTCGAGCTGCGCGCCGCTGGTGCCCTTGGGGAAGACCGCCGTGGCGATGGCGATGTGACCCTTGAGCACGCGGGTGAAGCGCTCGCGCATCTCGGCGCTCGGCGTGCCCACGGCGAGCGTGCGCGTGATGTCCGTCGTGCCGTCCTCGTATTGCGCGCCGGAATCGATGAGGAAGATGCCCTCGCCGATGCGGCGGTTGCTCGCCATCGTGACATGGTAATGCGGCAGGGCCGCATTCGGCCCGGCGCCGGCGATGGTGTCGAAGGAGATGTCGACGAGCGCATTCGTCTCGGCGCGGAAATTCTCCAGCGCGACCGCGGCGTCGATCTCGGTGAGGCCACCGCCGGGCGCCTCGCGGGCGAACCAGGCGAGGAAGCGGGCGATGGCCACGGCGTCGCGACGCTGTGCGGCGCGGGCCCCGGCCTTCTCCGCCTCGTTCTTGACCGCCTTCATGAGGCTGATCGGGTCATCGCCGACATCGGCCGTGCCACCGGCCGCGCTCACCGTCTCGCGCAAGGCCGCCGCCGCCGTCGCCGCGTCGAGCCGCACACGCCGTCCGCCGGCCGCCGCCGTGGCGAGCGCGGCGGGAAAAGTGTCAGGAGGGGCGATATCGGCGAGCGGCGCCAGCGCCTCGCGCAGCTCCGCCCCGATCTTGCCCTCGTCCATGAAGATCGTCGCCCTGCCCTCGCGCGGCACGAGCGCATAGCCGAGGGCCAGCGGCGTATGGGTGACGTCCGCCCCCCGCAGGTTGAAGAGCCAGGCGAGATTATGCGGGTCGCTGACGACGAGGGCATCGCTGCGCGCCTTGGCGAGCTTCTCGTTGAGCTGCGACAGCTTGTCGGCCGCGGAGATGCCGGCGAAGACGAGCGGATAGGGCCGCGCCGGTGCGCGCGGCGGCGCGGGGCGGTCGCTCCAGATGGCATCGACGGGGTTGTCGGCCACCGGCACCAGCGTGCCGCCCGCCTCCTCGGCCGCCCGGGCGAGCCTGTCCACCGCCGCCGGCGTGTGCAGCCATGGGTCGTAGCCGAGTTTCGCCCCCTCCGGCAGGTTCTCGCCGATCCAGGCCGAAGGCGGCGTTTCGTTGCTCGCGACCGGCCCGAAGAGTTCGGTGTCGACCTGCTCGCGCACCTGCAGCGTATAGCGCCCGTCGACGAAGATCGCCGCCTTGTCCAGGAGCACCACCGCCGTGCCGGCCGAACCGGCGAAGCCCGTGAGCCAGGCGAGCCGCTCCGCATGGGGCGGCACGTATTCGCCCTGGTGCTCGTCGGCGCGCGGCACGACGAAGCCGTCGAGGCCCCGGCGGCGCAATTCATGCCGCAGCGCAGCAAGACGCGGCCCGCAGGCCGCCGGGTCGCGATCGTTGTCGAAGGCCTGAAAGCGGCTCTGCCTCATCAGCTTCGGGCTCCCTCATGCAAATGTTTCATATGTAACCGGTTTTTGGGCTTCGCGCGCCCAATGCGGCGGCAGCGTCGCACAATTGTCATGCACCTCACGCTGCTCTGGCAAGCATCCCGCGAACAGGCCCGCTCAGCATGCATAGGTCATATGCGCTGACCCATCTTCTTCGCACCTGCAGCATTCCCTATATTGCGACCATAAACACGCGAGGAAGCGTTCCCGGGCTGTCCTCCAACGTGCGGAGATGGACCCATGGCTTACGTTACGACCGACATCGCTTATGTAGCGCCCAAGAAGACCGGTGTCTTCAAGCGCATCCTCAATGCCCTCGTCGAGGCGCGCATGCGCGCTGCCGACCGGGAAATCCGCCGCCTCGAGGCGATCTACGGCCCGCTGACCCTGAAGGACGCGGACCTCGACAAGGTCAGCCTCGGCAAGTCCGGCGCCCTGCCCTTCGCCCGCTGAGGCGAGGGACTGCGCAGCCGGTTCACATCGATCGAAAGGCAACAGACATGTTCATCGTGACCATCCTGAGGGCAATCGGCCGTTTTACGGTCACGATGGCCGAGATCGTCGCTGAGGCGCAGGCCATGCGCCGCGAGATGCGTCGCCGCTACCCGGCCATCGATTACTGACAGCGGCCTTTCATCGACTCGGGCGGGGGGCAGCGCCTCCCCGCCTCAGAACCAGCGTCGCCCAGCCTTCACGCTCGGCACGCCTGACGAGCGCCAGCCCCTGCGAGGCATAGGCGCTGACGACCCCCGGCACATCGCGGACGAGCAGCCCCGAGAGCACCAAGGTGCCCTGCGGGGCAAGCACTTTGCGCAGGGACGGCGCGAGAAGCCTGAGCGGCCGGGCAAGGATATTCGCAAAGACGAGATCGTAGTGACCCGCGCGGGCGGCAAGACGATGCTGCACGCCCGGCGCTGCGTAAAGCCGCACGTGGTCGCGCGCGCCGTTCAGTCTCGCGTTGGCGCGCGCGACCGCGACGGCCACCGGATCGATGTCCCCCGCCACCACCGGCTCGTGCAGCGCCCGCGCCGCGGCGATGGCAAGGATGCCAGTGCCGGTGCCGACGTCGAGCACATGGCGCGGGCGCCCGCGCTTCAGCTCCGCAACAAGCTCCAGGAGGCAGCCGAGCGTCGTGCCGTGATGGCCGGTGCCGAAGGCGAGCGCCGCGTCGATCTCGATGGCGATGTCGTTCGCCCGCACGACCTCCCGGTCATGGCTGCCGTGGACGAGGAAGCGCCCGGCCCGCACGGGCTTCAGGCCCTCGAGGCTCGCCCTCACCCAGTCCTTCACCTCGATCGGCGCGAAAACCGCCGCGTCCACCGCATCGCCGACGATGGGGCGCAGCAGGCTCAGGATCGCCGCCTGGTCCGGCGCGCTCGAAAAATAGACTTCCAGGTGCCAGCGCCCGTCGGCCGCCTCGAAGGCCGCCACCGCCGTCTCGGCCGGATCGAAGAACTCCCCGAGGAGCTCGACCATGGCCTTGGCGGATCTCTCGTCCGCGGCAAGGCGCATGGAATGGGTGGGCTTGTGTGGCGGCAGGCCTTCGAGCATGGGGCTGGCTTTCAGATGGAGAATGGCGCGTGTCTTAGACCGTGTCGCCGCCCGAGGAAAGGGCGGGAGCGGTTCACGCCAAGGTACTCGCATATGAACGAGCGCAATTGATCCCTCCCCTTGAGGGGAGGGTGGATCGCGCCGTCCGAAGTCGGATCTATCCGACTTCGGCTTCCTCAGGTGTCGAACTCGGACAAGCCCGAGTTCGACCGCGCGAGACGGGTGGGGGCGAGGCCGGGGACGGCGCTCTTGATATCTGCCGCTCGCCCCCTCCGTCGCTGCTACGCAGCGCCACCTCCCCCATGCGGGGGAGGATCAAGGCCTCGATGTTCATATGCCGAGCGACGAAAGGGCGCGATTCACGCCCCCACCAGCGTGAACCAGCCGTCCTCGTCGATGACCTCGACACCGAACTCCTGCGCCTTGGCGAGCTTGGAACCGGCCCCCGGCCCAGCCACCACGAGGTCGGTCTTCTTCGATACGGAGCCCGCCACCTTGGCGCCGTAGCGCTCGGCCATGGCCTTGGCCTCGTCGCGCGACATGCGCACGAGCGTGCCGGTGAAGACCACCGTCTTGCCCGCGACGGGGCTCTCGATGGTCGCCGTCCGCTCCATCTCCTGCGGCGTCACTTGCGCAAGCAGCGCATCGAGCGTCGTCTCGTTGTGCGGCTCGGCGAAGAACTGCACCAGCGCCTCCGCCACCACCTCGCCGATGCCGTCGATGGCGTTGAGCTCCGCCCAGGCTTCCGAGGCTTGGTCGCGGGCGGCGATCAGGGCTGCGCGCAGCGCCTCGAAGGTGCCGTAGTGGCGGGCGAGGAGCTTCGCGGTCGTCTCGCCCACGTGGCGGATGCCGAGCGCGAAGACGAAGCGGTTGAGCGGCACCTGCCGGCGCGCCTCGATGGCGGCGAAGAGGTTGCGCACGCTCGTCTCGCCGAAGCCCTCGCGGTCCTTCAGCTTCTTCAGGCCCGTCGCGTCGCGCTCGGCCAGGGTGAAGATGTCCTGCGGGCCGTGCACCAGCCCCTCGCGGAAGAAGAGCTCGATCTGCTTGTCGCCGAGGCCGTCGATGTCGAGCGCGTTGCGCGACACGAAATGCTTCAGCCGCTCCATGGCCTGCGCCGGGCAGGTGAGCCCGCCCGTGCAGCGCCGCACCGCGTCCTCCCGCCCCGTGCGGGGGTTGATCTCGCGCACCGCATGGCTGCCGCAGGCCGGGCACGTGGTCGGGAAGCGGTAGGGCTCGGAGCCGGCCGGGCGCTTGTCCATGACGACGCTGAGCACCTGCGGGATGACGTCGCCGGCGCGCTGGATCTCGACCGTGTCGCCGATGCGGATGTCGATGCCGCCGCGGATCGGCTGGCCGTCGCCGCCGATGCCGCGGATGTAGTCCTCGTTGTGCAGCGTCGCGTTGGCGACGACGACGCCGCCCACCGTGACGGGCTTCAGCTTCGCCACCGGCGTCATGGCACCGGTGCGGCCCACCTGGATCTCGATGTCGATGAGTTCCGTCATCGCCCGCTCGGCCGGAAACTTGTGGGCGATGGCCCAGCGCGGCGAGCGCGAGACGAAGCCGAGGCGCTGCTGCAGGGCGAGGCTGTCGACCTTGTAGACGACGCCGTCGATGTCGTAGCCGAGATTGGCCCGGTCGGCCTCGATGGCGTGATAACGGGCGAGCAGATCCTCGACGCCGTCGCAGCGCTTCATCAGCGGGTTGACGGGAAAGCCCCAGCGCCCCAGCGCCTCGACCACCCCCATCTGCGTGTCGGCCGGCAGGGCCGACACGTCGCCCCAGGCATAGGCGAAGAAGGCGAGCGGCCGCCGCATGGTGACGGCGGGGTCGAGCTGGCGCAGCGAACCGGCAGCGGCATTGCGCGGATTGGCGAAGAGCGGCTTGCCGGCCTCGGCCTGGCGTTCGTTGATCGCCGCGAAATCCACATGGCGCATGTAGACCTCGCCGCGCACCTCGAACACCTCGGGCATGTCGGCGGCGTCGATCTCCTTGGGGATGGCGTCGACGACGCGGGCATTCGCCGTCACGTCCTCCCCCTCCTCACCGTCGCCGCGCGTCGCGGCCGTGACGAGGCGGCCCTTCTCGTAGCGCAGGCTGATGGACAGGCCGTCGATCTTCGGCTCGGCCGTGATGGCGAGCGGCGCGTCGGGGGCGAGGCCCAGGAAGCGGCGGATGCGCACGACGAATTCCGCGACGTCCTCGTCGGCGAAGGCATTCGACAGCGACAGCATGGGCACGCGATGGCGCACCTTGGCGAATTTCTCGCTCGGCCGGGTGCCGACCTTCTTCGTCAGGCTCTCGTCGGTGGCGAGGTCGGGAAAGCGTGCCTCCAGCGCCTCATAGCGGCGCCGCAGGGCGTCGTAGTCGGCATCGGAGATGGTAGGTGCATCCTCGCCGAAATAGCGGCGGTCGTGCTCGGCGATCTCGGTAGCGAGCATCGCGTGCTCGCGCTTCGCCTCCCGCGGCGTCAATACCTCGACGGCGACGTCGCGCAGGGAAGCACCCGCTGTGGAGGACGAAGAACGTTCGGACATGGGCGTCGCGCTCATGGATTCGGGGAGCGCAGACTATATGACAAAGCGGGCCGTCTTCACCTACCTCGTCATCGCCACCCGCCCTTCGCCGTTCAGTCCGCCCGCAGGACCATTCGCACCGCTCGTCCGTACCGGCAGCACGGGCAGACCCTCCACAAGCACGCCCACCGCGGCGTCCACGACCGCCGAGCGCCGGTCGCGGGCATAGAGGCCGTACTGGACCGTCAGCGGCTCCGGCACGCCGGCGGCGGGCTTCAGCACCCTGAGCGCGCCCGTGCGCAGGCTCTCCGGCGGCAGGAGGCCGATGCCGAGCCCGTTCTCGACCGCCGCCGCAAGGGCCGTGATGCTCTGGCTGGTGAAGGTGATGCGATGCTCCCTGCCGAGGGCGACCAGGGCCTCCAGCATGCGCTGGCGCCACAGGCACGGCGCCGCGAAGGCGACGAGATCGAGCGGGCGCGACGAATCCGGGGTGCAATCCACGGCGCACATCCATTCGAGCGCGACGTTCCACGTGACCGCGGCATCGCCGGCGACGGCGGAGGTCGGCGCGATGGCGACGTCGAGCTCCCCCTCCCCCCAGAGCCGGCCGAGCGCGAGCGCATGCTCGACCACCACGTCGAGGCGTATGTCGGGATAGGCCCGGTTGAGCCGGCCGAGCGCTGCGGGCAGCGTCGCGGTCGCGACCTCCTCGGCGAGGCCGATGCGCACGGCGCCGCTGATCTCCGCCTGCCGCAGGCGCGACAGGGCCTCCTCGCTCAGGGCGAGGATGCGGGTGGCGTAGCCGAGGAGCACCTCGCCCTCGGCGGTGGGCACCACGCCGCGGCCGGTGCGCTGGAACAGCTGCCGTCCGACGAGGCTCTCGAGCCGGCGCATCTGCATGCTGAGCGCCGACTGGGCGCGCCCCATCTGCGCCGCGACCTTGCTGAGGCTGCCCTGCCGGCACACGGCGACATAGGTGCGCAGCAGGTCGAGGCCGATTTGCTCAGGTATCATTCCGGCTGAACTCTGATCTCATCGTCATCACTCTACAATGATGGCTCGCGTCACGCTATCTCGCTGTCGAGCCCGGGCGAAGCTTCAGCGCAACCAGACGAGACAGAACGATGCAAGCGATCCGTGTCCACCGCCACGGCGGGCCTGAGGTGCTCACCCGTGAGGAAGTCGATATCGGCCTGCCGGGCCCCGGCGAGGTGCGCGTGCGCAACCGCGCCGTCGGCCTCAACTTCACCGACGTCTACTACCGCTCCGGCGCCTATCCCCCGCCCGCGCTGCCGTTCACGCCGGGCAATGAGGGCGCCGGCGAGGTGGTCGCCGTCGGCGAGGGTGTCGGCGAATTCACCCCCGGCGACCGCGTCGCCTATTACGTCGACACGCCGCGCGCCTATGCCGAGGAGAGCATCGTGCCGGCACGCCTCCTCGTGCACCTGCCCGAGGCGATCGGCTACGAGACGGGCGCGGCGATGATGCTGAAGGGCCTGACGGCGCAATATCTGCTGCGCCGTACCTTCCGCGTCGCGCCCGGCGATACGGTGCTCGTCCATGCCGCGGCTGGCGGCGTCGGGCTCATCCTTGGCCAATGGGCGAAGCATCTCGGCGCGACGGTCATCGGCACCGTCGGCTCGCCGGAGAAGGCGGAACTCGCGCGGACCAACGGCTGCGACCACGTCATCGACTACCGCCGCGAGGATTTCGCGGCTCGCGTCAGGGAGATCACCGGCGGCCGCGGCTGCGACGTCGTCTACGACGGCATCGGCCAGGCGACCTTTCCCCTGTCGCTCGACTGCCTGCGGCGCTTCGGCACCTTCGTCAGCTTCGGCACCGCCTCGGGGCCGATCGAGCCCTTCGACATCATGCTCCTGGCGCGGAAGGGTTCGCTCTTCACCACCTGGCCGCTGCTGCCGGACCATCTCGCGACGCGCGAGGATGTGCTCGCCATGAGCCGGGAGCTGTTCGAGGTGGTGGCGAGCGGCGCGGTCACCATCCCGGTCCACGCCCGCCTGCCCTTGAGCGAGGCCGCAGAGGCCCATCACCGGCTCGAGGCCCGTCAGACGACCGGCGCCACGGTGCTGCTGCCTTAAGCTTGCGGGAGGGATTGGAGCGGCTGCGCGCCTGGCCTTCAGGCGCTCAGCTTTCCGTCTCCAGCAGCCGCGCCGCGGCGGCGCGCGCCTCGTCCGTGATGGTCGCCCCGGCGAGCATGCGGGCGATCTCCTCCTGGCGCATGCGCTCGGCGAGCGGCGTCACGCGCGTCGCCACCTTGTCGGCGGTCGCCGCTTCCTTGGCGATGAGGAGATGGTTGGCGGCGCGCGCGGCGACCTGCGGGGCGTGGGTGACGGCGACGACCTGCACCCGCGCCGCGAGGCGCTTCAGGCGCTGGCCGATGGCATCGGCCACGGCGCCGCCGACACCTGTGTCGATCTCGTCGAAGATCAGCGTCGGCGCCGAGCCCTTGTCCGCCAGCACCACCTTGAGCGCCAGCATGAAGCGCGACAGCTCGCCGCCGGACGCGACCTTCATCAGCGGGCCCGGCCGCGTGCCGGGATTGGTCTGCACCCAGAACTCCAGCCTATCGAAGCCTTCCGCCGCCTCGATGCTGTCGTCGGTGTCGATGCGGGCGATGAAGCGCGCCCGCTCCAGCTTGAGCGGCGGCAATTCCGCGTTGACGGCCGCTTCGAGCTGGGCCGCCGCCTGCGCGCGCCCGGCGCTGAGGCGCGCCGCCGCCGCGCGATAGACGGCGCTCGCCTCGTCGACCGCCGCAGTGAGCCGGCCGAGCTCCGCCTCGCCGGCATCGATGGCGGCGAGATCGGCCAGGAAGCGCTGGCGCAGGGGCGCGAGGTCGTCCGCCGGCACGTCGTATTTGCGCGTCGCGGCCCGCAAGGCGAACAGCCGCTCCTCCACCCGCTCCAGCTCGCGCGGATCGAAGGCGGCCGCACGCAGCGCCTCCTCCAGCGCGGCCCGCGCATCGTCGAGCGCGACGAGGGCCGCATCGAGGGCTGCGACGCTCGGCTCGACGAGGCTCGGCGCCTGTTGCGTGCGCCGCTCCAGCCGGCGCACGGCGGCGGAGAGGACCGGCACGGGCGAGGCATTGCCGGCAACGGCATCGAAGGCCTCGTTGAGGTCGCTCGCCACCTTCTCCGCCTGCATCATGAGCTGGCGCCGCTCGGCGAGAGCCTCCTCCTCGCCGGCTTCCGGATTGAGCGCCTCGAGCTCCTCGGCCGCATGGCGCAGGAAATCGGCCTCCTTGCGCGCGGTCTCGACGCGGGCGCGGTGGCGCACGAGCGCCGCCCGCGCCTCGCGCAGGCGCGCATGGGCCGCTTCGACCGCCGCAGCCTCGGGCTGCAATTCGCCGAAGACATCGAGAATGGCGCGGTGGGTGGCCGCGTCGACGAGCGCCCGGTCGTCGTGCTGGCCGTGGATCTCGACGAGCGCGGCGCCGATCGCCCTCAGCGCCTGGACGCTGACCGGCTGGTCGTTGACGAAGGCGCGCGTGCGCCCGTCCGCATGCTGGACCCGGCGCAGGATGAGCGCGCCGTCCTCGGCGATGTCATAGCCGCGTGCCGCCTGCCAGGCGGGATGCTCGCCCGGCACCTCGAAGACGGCGGTGACCTGCCCCTGCGCCTCGCCGTGGCGCACGAGGCCGCCGTCGCCGCGCCCGCCGAGGGCGAGCGCGAAGGCGTCGAGCAGGATGGATTTGCCGGCACCGGTCTCGCCGGTGAGGACGCTGAGGCCGCGATCGAAGGCGAGATCGAGCCTGTCGATCAGGACGATGTCGCGGATGGCGAGCTGGACGAGCATGCCGTCCGCGCCGCGATCAGCCGCCGAGCCCCACGGAACGCGTGAAGCCGCGGAAAGCCCGGCTGATCCACGAGCCCGTGTCCTCGCGCGGCTCATGCCCGCCGCTCTGCAGCAGCTTGTACGCGTCCTTGTACCAGGGGCTGTCGGGGAAGTTGTGGCCGAGCACGGCCGCCGCGGTCTGCGCCTCGCTGACGACGCCGAGGGCGAGATAGGCCTCCGTCAGGCGCTCCAGCGCCTCCTCCACGTGGCGCGTCGTCTGGTACTTGCTGACGACGTCGCGGAAACGGTTGATGGCGCCGGTGTAGTTGCGCCGCTGCAGGTAATAGCGGCCGACCTCCATCTCCTTGCCGGCCAGCTGGTCGCGAACCACCTGCAGCTTGAACTTGCCGTCCTCGGCATATTCGGAGCGGGGATAGCGCTCGACGAGCTCCTGGAAGGCCTCGAGCGCCTTTTCCGTGCGCTCCTGGTCGCGCGTCACGTCCGGCACTTCGCGGTAGTAGGACATGGCGAGCAGATACTGCGCGTAGGCCGCATCCTCGCCATTGGGATAGAGCGTCAGGTAGCGCCGGGCGTCGTTGACCGATTCGCTGAACTCCCCGCCCTCATAGGAGGCGTAGGTCTTCATGATCAACGCCTTGCGCGCCCATTCGCTGCGCGGATAGGTCTTGTCGATCTGGTCGAACTTCTTCGAGGCATCCGGATACTCGCTCTTGGCGAGCAGGCCGAGGCCTTCGTTGTAGAGGTTCGCGGCCGGCACGTCGGGGACGAGCTCGGGCTTGTACTTGTCGTCCTTCTCGAAGGGATTGAGCGAGGAGAGCGTGTCGCACGCCGTCAGAGAAAGGCCCAGCGCCGCGCATGCGAGCAGCCTGCCGATATTCGGCATCAGCGCGCCGGTCCGGGCGGTCTTGGACGAAAATGCAGAGCGCATTACCTCACCTTCCTCCACTGCGGCCCCACGGCCACGGCTCACCATCGCTCGACGGTTGGGCTGTTTAACCCAAAGCCACCGCTTCCGCCAAGGTCTGGAAAAGCATTGCGAGCCGATTTCGACGGCGGCAACCTGCGGGGCTGAAAACGGCGTTTCGATGGCGCCGCAAGCGGACGTCAGTGGATGTCGGGCGCGTAGGCCGGCACGGCGATGCCGCCCGCGATCTCCGCATGGCCCTGCTCGCGCCGGGGCTCGCCCTCGACGATCGCGTAGTTCGCGCGGTCCGAGAACAGGGCGTCGAGAACCATGAAGTTCAGCCGGTGCCCGCCGCAATAGGAGTGATAGTTGCCGATCAGCGGCAGGCCGGAGAGGGCGAGGTCGCCGATCGCGTCGAGCAGCTTGTGGCGCACGAACTCGTCGGGATGGCGCAGGCCCTCCTCGTTGAGGATGCGGTCCTCGCCGAGCGCCACCGTGTTGTCGAGGGAGGCGCCGAGGGCAAAGCCCGCCTTCCACAGCCGCTCCACGTCGCGCATGAAGCCGAAGGTGCGGGCATTGGCGATCTCGCGCCGGTAGACCGTCGCCGACAGGTCGACGATCTTGCGCTGGCGGCCGATCAGCGGCGTGTCGAAATCGATCTCGACATCGAGGCGGAAGCCCTTGTCGCGCGGCTTGAGCTCGGCGAAGGCCTTGCCCTGCTGCACGCGCACCGGGCGCAGTACCTTCACGTAGCGGCGCGCCGCCGACTGGGAGGCGAGGCCGACGCGGTCGAAGGCCTCGACGAAGAGGGCGGCGCTGCCGTCGAGAATCGGGATCTCCGGACCATCGACCTCGATCAGCGCATTGTCGATGCCGAGGCCGGCGAGCGCCGACATGAGATGCTCGATGGTGGCGACCGCGCCCGAGTCGCTTTCGCCGATGACGGTGCAGAGCTCCGTCGCGCTCACGGCGATGTGGCGCGCCTCGATCAGCCGCTCGCGGCCGTTGGTGAGCCCGGTCCGCAGGAAGACGATGCCGTGGTTGACGTCCGCAGGATGAACGGTGAGCCGCACCGGCTTGCCGGAATGAACGCCGTTGCCCGTCAGGGTCACGGTATCACGAAGCGTCGTCTGCCCGTTGGCTTTCATTCTTTTCGGTCCCGTCGCCCGGAGCGGGCGGATGTACTCAAGACAGTGCAAGGCTTGCGACTCTTGCCGAGGCACGTGATTCGCGACATCGACGTTTCGAATCCCGCGCGAGTTGCGTGGAACATAGTCGTGCCGCCAAAAGCGACCAAATCACGCTTTCTTACTGTCTGTTACACTGATCGTCGGGCCCTCACGATACATGTAAACCTTTGAAAAATATTAACGAAAGAAAAACCCCGGGAGCTCGCGCCCCCGGGGTCGGATCATGGCCTCGAGAAGGCGGCGCTCAGTTGGCCTGACGGCGCAGGAAGGCCGGGATCTCGAGCTGGTCGTCGTCGATCGTCCGGTTCGGCGCGGGGGCGCGGCCGTGTGGGTCGAGCGCGCCCTGTGCCGGCCGGTAGCCCTGCGCCTGCGGGCGCTTGGCATATTCGGCGTGCACCGGCGAGGGAGCCGGCTGCGGCGCCTGCTGGCGCACCGGCTGCGGCGCGGGCGCCGGGGCGGCCGGCTGGTGGTCGTCGCGGCGGCCGAGGCCGACCGAGGCGATGCGCTGCAGCAGGGACATGCGCTTGTGGTCGGCGCCGTGGTCCTGATGCTCCGGCCGCGCGGCGCGGATCTGGTTCTGCACCGGCAGCGGCAGCTCGTCGACGCGCGGCATGCGCGTCGGGCGCACCACGGCCCGCTCGGGCTGCGGCGGGATGAAATGCTCCTGCATCTCATGCGGCGCCGGCTCGTGCATGACCGGGGCCGGAGCCGGGGCCATCGCCGCCGCCATGGCAGCGCGCGGCGCGGCGGCCGGCGCGATCATGACGTCGTGCCGCACGTGTTCCGCACGCGGCATCTCCTGGCGAACGGGCGCAGCGACGGGAGCCGCAACCGGGGCGGCGGCCGGCGCCGGCGCCGGCTCGGCGACCGGCTGGACGAACTCGGCGGCCGGAGCCTGCGGAGCCGGCATCGGCTCCACCGGCGCCGCCACGGGAGCCGGGGCAGCGACCGGCGCGGGAGCCGGCATCGGCTCGGGCGCGACCGGCGCGGCGGCGACGCGCGGCGCCGTCTCGATGGCCGCGGGGCGCGGCGCCACGGCCGGATGCGTCGCCCGCTGGCGCGCCTCCGAGCGCAGGCGCTCGGCGACCTCGGCGATGCGCTGCTCCGTCAGCGACAGGTCCTGCGCGTTGTGAATCAGCTCCTGGTCGATGCCGGTGGCGACGACCGAGACGCGGATCGTGCCCTCGAGGCTCTCGTCGAAGGTGGCGCCGAGGATGATGTTGGCCTCGGAATCGACCTCCTCGCGAATGCGCGTCGCGGCTTCGTCCACCTCGTAGAGCGTCAGGTCCGGGCCGCCCGTGATGGAGATGAGCAGGCCGCGTGCCCCCTTCATCGACACGTCGTCGAGGAGCGGGTTGGCGATGGCGGCCTCGGCCGCCGTGATGGCGCGGCCGTCGCCGGAGGCTTCGCCCGTGCCCATCATCGCCTTGCCCATGCCGCGCATTATTGCACGCACGTCGGCGAAATCGAGGTTGATGAGGCCTTCCTTCACCATGAGGTCGGTGATGCAGGCGACACCCGAGTAGAGCACCTGGTCCGCCATGGCGAAGGCATCGGCGAAGGTGGTCTTCTCGTTGGCGACGCGGAAGAGGTTCTGGTTGGGGATGACGATCAGCGTGTCGACGGCCTGCTGCAACTCGCCAATGCCGGCTTCCGCCACCCGCATGCGGCGCTGGCCCTCGAAGTGGAAGGGCTTGGTCACGACGCCGACGGTCAGGATGCCCATGTCGCGCGCGGCGCGGGCGATGACGGGAGCCGCCCCGGTGCCGGTGCCGCCGCCCATGCCGGCGGTGATGAACACCATGTGCGCACCCGACAGCTGATCGCGGATCTCGTCGATCACCTCCTCGGCGGCCGCGCGGCCCACCTCCGGCTGCGAGCCGGCGCCGAGGCCTTCCGTCACCTGCAGACCCATCTGCACGATGCGCTGGGCGCGGGCGCTGGTGAGCGCCTGGGCATCGGTGTTCGCGCAGACGAACTCGACGCCCATCAGCCCCGACTCGATCATGTTGTTGACGGCGTTGCCGCCGGCGCCGCCGACGCCGAACACCGTGATGTGGGGCTTCAGTTCCCGGATGTCCGGGGCTTGCAGATTGATCGCCATGGTCGTGGCCTCTTCTTCTCAAACGGCGCCCGGCTGCGCGCCCCTCTCACTCCGGTTCCAGACTGTCGCGGCCGCCGCGCCGCTCCAATCTCAGAAGCTCTCCCTGAACCATCGTCCCATTCGGGACAGGTAACCATCCGTGCCTGTCGCGAGCATGGTCCGGGCCGCCTTGGGCTCGAAATGCTCGATATGGGCGACCTGCGGGTAGACCAGCAGACCGACCGCCGCCGCAAAGGCGGGTCCCTTCGCGGCTTCCGGCAGCCCCTTGATGCCGAGCGGCCGGCCGATGCGCACCTGGGCCGAGCCTTTCGGACCGGCCAGGATGCGCCTGGCGACTTCCGGCAGGCCCGTCAACTGCGAGGCCCCGCCGGTCAGGATGACGCGCCGCCCGTCGGCCGGGGCGAAGCCCGCGGCCTTCAGCCGGTCGCGCACCAGCTCCAGGATTTCTTCGACACGCGGGCGGATGATCCGCACCAGATGCGACTTCGGCATGTGGTTCGGCACGTCCCGCTCGCTCTCGTCGACGAGCGGCACCGCGATGATCTCGCGCTCGTCCGACGCGGAGGGGAGCGCGCCGCCGTAGAGCGTCTTGAGGCGCTCGGCCGCGGCGAGGTGCGTCGACAGGCCCCGCGCCACGTCCATGGTGACATGATGGCCGCCGACGGCGACCGCGTCGGCATGGACGAGATGGCCGGCGAAGAAGGCGCCGAAGCTCGTCGTGCCGCCGCCGAGGTCGATGACGAGCCCGCCCATCTCCGCCTCGTCGTCGACGAGCGTGGCGATGCCCGCCGCATAGGGGCTCGCTACGATCGCCTCGACGTCGAGATGGCAGCGCTCGACGGCCAGCATCAGGTTGCGCGCGGCGGAAGCTTCGCTCGTCACGACGCTGAGGTCGACGCCGAGGTTCTCGCCGATCATGCCGACCGGGTCGAGCACGCCCTTCTGCCCATCGAGCGCATAGCCCGTTGGCAGGGCGTGCAGCACGACGCGGCCCGGCTTCAGGCTGTGGGCGCTCGCGGCATCGAGCACGCGATGCACGTCCGCGCTCGTCACCGTGCCGCGGGTCGCGACATTGGCGGCGAAGCTCTGGGCGGCGAGCCGCCCGCCGGTCAGGTTCACGATGACCGACTGCACCTCGACCTTGGCCATCCGCTCGGCCGCATCGACGGCCTGGCGGATCGCCTGTTCGGCCGCCTCGAGATCGACGACGATGCCGCCCTTGAGGCCGAGCGAGCGCTGGTGGCCGATGCCGAGCACGCGCACCTGGTGCGTGCGGCGGCGCAGCACGTCGCTGTCGCTCGCCGGCAGCAGCTGGGCGATGAGACAGACCACCTTGCTGGTGCCGACGTCGAGCACCGACAGGAGGGTGCTCTTGCGGGCGGACAGCGGCTTCAGGCGCGGCGTCAGGCCATTGCGCAAGGAGCTCATATGTCCGCCTCCTTGCCGCTCGCGGGCTTCTTCTTCGCCGCCTCGGCGCGGGCGGCCGCGGCCTCGACGCCGAGCCGCATCACCACCCTGTCGGACAGGCGCATGTCGATGACGAGAATGTCCCGCTCCAGGATGCGGTCGCTCTCCTCGAGCTCCGCCAGCCGGGCGACCGCCGCCGTCGGGTTCGCCTCGGGCAGGCGCACCTCGAGGCCGTTGTCGAGGATGAGGTTCCAGCGCCGGCCGGCGATGAGCGAGCCCGCCCTGATTCGCTCGCGCAGGGAGCCTGCGGCGTCCAGGAGTTCGAGATAGTCGGCCGAGTGCACGTTGGCGCGGTCGCCGACGACGAGCGGCAGGCGCGTGTAGCGCGCATCGTTCAGGAAATCGATGACCGTCCCGTCGGCGGCGACGACGAAGACCTCGCCGTTGCGCTGCCAGAGCGCGAAGGGCTCCCGCTCGGTGATCGTGATGGCGAGTTCGTTCGGATAGAGCTTGCGCACCGACGCCTCGCGGATCATCGGCACAGCCTCGAGGTTCTGCCGCACCGCCGCGGGATCGATGAACAGCACCGAACTGTTCGGCGAAATGCCGCCCGCGGCGAGGATTTCCGCCGGCCTGAGCTCGGCGAGGCCGGAGATGACGACCTGCCTGATGCCGAAGCCGAAAGCGCGGGCGACGGCGTCGCTCAGGGTGCCGTTCTCGGCTCTGAAACGGTCGACGTGCCCGCCGGCGAAGGCGCCATAGAGACCGATGCCCGCGAAAAGAGCGATGGTGAGCGCGCTGCCGAGGCCGCGCGGCAGCCGCCGGCGGCCGCCGACGCGCACGTAGCCGCGCCGGCGCAATGCCCGGAACAGCCGCAGGCGTGGCCATTCCGGCGCGGCGAACAGCGCGCCGGCGGGCATGGCCGCAGCGGCCGAGATCGCCCCGCGGGGGCTTCTCGTTCCTACCGGTCGCAGGAGGCGTCCTCCACCATCCATCGCATTAGCTCGCCGAATGAATACCCCGCATGCGCGGCTAGTTCGGGCACCAAGCTGGTCTCGGTCATGCCGGGCTGCGTGTTGACCTCGAGGCAGACGAGCTTGCCAGATCCCTCTGGCCGGTCGTCGTACCGGAAGTCGGCGCGGGAGACGCCACGACAGCCGAGTGCTTGATGCGCCGTTAACGCCAACTCTTCGATCTGTTGGTAAATTTTTGGTTTAATTTTTGCCGGGAGGATGTGGATCGAGCCACCTTTCGCATATTTTGCATCATAGTCGTAAAAGACGCCGGCCGCCGGCCGGATGTCTATGACACCCAAGGCTTTGCCGCCCATCACGGCGCAGGTGAGTTCGCGCCCGGCGACATATTCCTCGGCGAGCAGCCAGTCGGTGTGCGGCCAGTCGGGCCGCGTTAACTCTTGCGGCGGATGCGAGCGCTCCTCGCGCACGATGATGACGCCGACCGACGAGCCCTCGTTGACCGGCTTCAGCACGTAGGGCGGCGGCAGCACATGGCGCTCGGCCGCCTCGCGCCGGTGCACCACGACGCCGTGCGCCACCGGCACGCCGGCGGCCGCCATCACGAGCTTCGCCTTGGCCTTGTCCATGGCGAGCGCCGAGGCCAGCACGCCGGAATGGGTGTAGGGCAGGCGCATGATCTCGAGGATGCCCTGGATGGTGCCGTCCTCCCCCGGACTGCCGTGCAGGGCGTTGAAGACGACGTCGGGCCTCAGCCGGTCGAGCACGGCGGCGATGTCGCGGCCCACGTCGATGCGCGTCACGCGGTAGCCCTCCCCCTCGAGCGCATCGGCGCAGGCCTTGCCCGAGTTGAGGGACACTTCGCGCTCGGCGGACAGGCCGCCCATCAGCACCGCAACGTGTTTGGTCATGTTCCCGCATCCTTATCCAACGAGGTGCGGCACCGGCTCGCCAATGGAGCGCCGGGCCGCGGGTCGGCGCAGCGTCAGGCCACGCCCACCCGCTTGATCTCCCACGCGAGCATCACGCCGGAGTGCGCCTGCACACGCCGGCGCACTTCCTCGCCGAGGTTCTCGATCTCTGTTGCCGTGGCGCCACCGAGATTGACCAGGAAGTTGCAGTGCATCTCGGACACCTGCGCCTGGCCGATCCTGAGCCCGCGGCAGCCGGCGGCGTCGACCAGCTGCCACGCCTTCGCCCCGTCCGGGTTCTTGAAGGTGGAGCCGCCGGTGCGTGTGTTTACCGGCTGGGTCGCCGCCCGCGCCTCGGTGATCTCGTTCATGCGGGCGAGGATTGCCGCCGGATCGCCGGGCCGGCCGGCGAACAGCGCCTCGACGAAGACGAGGTCCTCCGGCACGCCGGCGTGGCGATAGGAGAATTTCATGTCCGCGCAGGAGAGCACGTGGCGCCGGCCCTTGCGGTCGAGCGCCCGCGCCGCGACGAGCACATCCTTGACCTCCCCGCCATAGGCGCCGCCGTTCATGCGCAGGGCCCCGCCGACGGCGCCGGGGATGCCGCGCAGGAAGGCGAGCCCGTCGATGCCGGCCTCGGCCGCGGCGCGCGCCACCTTGACGTCCGGCGCCCCGGCCCCTGCCCGCACCCGGCTGCCCTCCTCCACGCTCACCTCGGCGAAGGCCTTGCCGAGGCGCAGGACGACGCCCGGCACGCCGCCGTCACGCACGAGGAGGTTCGAGCCGAGGCCGATGACGGTGAGCGGCACCTCCTCGGGCAGGTTGGCGAGAAAGAGCGCGAGATCGTCCTCGTCCGCCGGCGTGAACAGCACCTGCGCCGGCCCGCCGGTGCGGAACCAGCTGAGCGGCGCAAGCGGCGCATTGGCCACGAGAGCACCGCGCAGGCCCGGCATCGCGGCGGCAAGCTCGGCGGTGATGTCGGGAAAGCTCATGGCGTCGCCTCATGGGGATCGTGGACGGGGCGCTCCCCTGTCACGCTCCCTCCCCTGCCTCGAGTTCACCGGGCAGGGCATAGGCCCAGTTGGTGATCGTGCCGGCGCCGAGGCACACGACATAGTCGCCGGGCCGGGCGAGGCGGCGCACGATGGAGGCGAGCGCCTGCGGTCCGTCGAGGGCGATCGCCTGGCGGTGGCCGCGGGCCTTGAGGCCGGCGATGAGATCGTCGCGCTCGGCGCCCGCGATCGGCTGCTCTCCCGCGGCATAGACCGGGGCGACGATGACGGCGTCGGCATCGTTGAAGCAGGTGCAGAAGTCGTTGAACAGGGCCTTGAGCCGCGTATAGCGATGCGGCTGCATCACCGCGATCACCTGCCCCTTCGTCGAGGCGCGGGCGGCGCGCAGGACGGCGGCGATCTCGACCGGGTGGTGGCCGTAATCGTCGAAAATGGTGACGCCGTTCCACTCGCCAGTGCGGGTGAAGCGCCGCTTGACGCCGCCGAAGCCGGCGAGCGCCTTGCGGATCGCCTCGGCGCTCATGCCGAGCTCGTGCGCGACGGCGATCGCCGCCGTGGCGTTGAGCGCGTTGTGGTGACCGGGCATGGGCATGACGAGGTCCGGGATCACCGTCTCGGCGCCTGTCTTGCGGTCGCGGATCAGCACCTTGAAGCAGCTCTTGCCGCCGTTGAGGTCGATATCGATGAGGCGCACGTCCGCCTGCGGGTTCTCGCCGTAGGTGATGACGCGCCGGTCCTCGATCTGGCCGACGAGGTCCTGCACCGTCGGATGGTCGATACACATCACCGCAAAGCCGTAGAACGGCAGGTTCTCGACGAAGGAGCGGAAGGCCGCCTTGATGGCGTCGAAGGTCTTGAAATGGTCGAGGTGCTCGGGGTCGATGTTGGTGACGATCGCGACATCAGCCGGCAGCTTGAGGAAGGTGCCGTCGGACTCGTCCGCCTCCACCACCATCCAGTCGCCGGCCCCGAGGCGGGCGTTGGTGCCATAGGCGTTGATGATGCCGCCGTTGATGACGGTGGGGTCGAAGCTGCCGGCATCGAGCAGCGTCGCGACGATCGAGGTCGTCGTCGTCTTGCCGTGCGTGCCGGCGATCGCGACGCAGGTCTTGAGCCGCATCAGCTCGGCCAGCATCTCGGCCCGGCGCACCACCGGCAGGCGCTTTTCGCGCGCGGCGGCGAGCTCCGGATTGTCGCGCTTGATGGCGGTGGACACGACGACGACCTCGGCATCGCCGAGGTTCTCGGCCGCATGGCCGACGGAAATGGAAGCCCCCTTCTCGCGCAGGCGCTTCACATTGGCGTTGTCGCTCGCATCCGAGCCCTGCACCGTGTAGCCGAGGTTGAGGAGCACCTCGGCGATGCCCGACATGCCGATGCCGCCGATGCCGATGAAGTGGATGGGGCCGAGCTCGCGCGGCAGCTTCATGTCGTCGTCTCCGTTTGCGAGGCTTCTTCTTGGGCGAGTTTGCCGATGCGTATGACGAGCGCGGCGAGACGCTCCGCCGCGTCGACGATGCCCGCGCTCTTGGCTGCTTCGGCCGCCTGCGTCAATGCCTCGGGCGCATCGAGGCGCGCCTCGATCTCCGCCGCGAGGCGGGCGGGCGTGAATTCGCCCTGCGCAATGACGCTGGCCGCGCCGATCGCCCCGAGGCTCGCGGCATTGGCCGCCTGGTCCTGGTCGAGCGCGCCGGGCAGCGGCACGAGGATGGACGGGCGGCCGATGACGGAAAGCTCGGCCACTGTGGAGGCGCCGGCGCGCGAGACCACGAGATGCGCCGCGGCCATGCGGCGCGGCAGGTCGTTGAAGAAGGGCTCGATCTCGCAGGAGACGCCGAGGCGCGCATAGATGCCGCGCACCCGCTCCAGATCCTCCGGCCGGGCCTGCTGGACGATGTGGAGGCGCGCGCGCGCCGCTTCGCCGAGCTGCTCGACCGCAACCGGCACCACGTCGCTCATCACCCGCGCGCCCTGGCTGCCGCCGAAGACGAGGAGCGACAGGCGCTCGCCGGCCGCAAGCGGCCGGAAGGGCACGGCCGCGGCCTCGATGACGCTGGGGCGCACCGGGTTGCCGGTATGCGTCGTCTTGGCGCGCGCCGCCTCGCTCAGGCCCTTCACAGCGGCGAAGCCGGTGGCGATGGCCGTGACGCGGCCCATGAGGAAGCGGTTGGCGCGGCCGACGACGGCGTTCTGCTCGTGGATGACGCTCGGCACCATCGCCATGGTGGCGGCGAGCACCGGCGGCACCGTCGGATAGCCGCCGAAGCCGACGACGACGGCCGGCCGGCGCTCGCGCATCAGGCGGCGCGCCCGCCAGACGCCCCGCGCCAGCGTGACGAAGGACTGCACGGCGGCGAAGGGCGAGCGCCGCGACGGCGTTGCCGAAGGGATGACGAAACGCTCGCTGGCCGGGAAATGATGGGCATAGGCGGCCGCACGCTCGTCGGTCGCGAGCGCCACCGCGACTCCGCGCCGGCCGAGCGCCGCCGCCAGCGCCTCGGCCGGGAAGAGATGGCCGCCGGTGCCGCCGGCGGCGAGGAGGACGAAGCGCTCCTTGCTCATCGCGCCTCGCCCCAGCGCCGTGGCCCGGCGTCGTAGATCTCGGCTCGCGGCCTGCGGCGCGTCAGGGCGATGAGGAAGCCCATGCCGATGGCGAGCGAGAAGAGCGAGGAGCCGCCATAGGAGATGAAGGGCAGCGTCATGCCCTTCGCCGGCAGCAGGTGCACGTTCACCATCATGTTGATGGAGGCCTGGATGCCGAAGAGCGTCGCAAGCCCCGTCACCGCGAGGCGGCAGAAAGGATCGTCGTTGCGCTGGGCGAGAATGAGGCTGCGGATGACGATGAAGGCGAACAGCAGCACGATGGCGATGCACACGACGATGCCGAATTCCTCCGCCGTGGCGGCGAAGATGAAGTCCGTATGGGCGTCCGGCAGGATGCGCTTGACCGTGCCCTCGCCCGGCCCCTTGCCCAGCCAGCCGCCCTGCGCGAAGGATTCCATCGCCATGTCCACCTGGAACGTGTCGCCGACATCGTCGTTGAGGAAGCGCTCGATGCGGCCGCGCACGTGCGGGATGAACTCATAGGCCGCGACGAGCCCGGCAAGGCCCATGCCGCCGATGCCCGCCACCCAGAAGATATGCAGCCCCGCCGCGAAGAACACGGCCGCCCACACCAGCGTCACGAGCATGGTCTGGCCGATGTCCGGCTGCAGGATGAGCGGCACGATGGTCGCGGGCAGGATGAGGATGGCGAAGATCGTTCCCGGCATGTCGCGGCGGCGCCCGCCCTCCGCGAAGAGCCAGGCGATGAGCACGACGAAGGCCGGCTTCACGAATTCCGACGGCTGCACGGTGATGCCGGCGAGCGAGATCCAGCGGCGCGAGCCCTTGACCTCCGGACCGACGTAGAGCGCCGCGACGATGAGCGCCATGCCGACGATGAAGACGAGGAGCGCGACGCGCCTCACCTGGCGCGGCGTCAGCAGCGACGTCCCGATGAGCAGGAGAATGGCCGGCAGCAGATAGAAGACCTGCCGGTTGATGAAGTGGAAGGTCGGCAGCCCGAGCCGCTCGGCGACCGGCGGCGCGCCGCCCATGAGGAAGACGATGCCCGCCACCATGAGCACGCCGAGCGCGCCGAGGGTGAAGCGGTCGACCGTCCACCACCAGTCGGCGAGCACCGTCCGTTCTGCGCGCGACACCATGGCTCACTCCTTCGCGAAAGGCACGAGGCCGGGCAGGGCCAGGACGAGATCGCGGAACCGGTCGCCGCGTATCTCGAAATTGCGGAACTGGTCATAGGACGCACAGGCCGGCGACAGCAGGACCACCGGCTCGGCCTCCGCCGAGGCGGCCGCATCTTCCGCCGCCCGTGCCACGGCGACATCGAGCGTGCCGCAGCGCTCATAAGGCACCCGCCCGTCGAGCGTCGCGGCGAAATCATCGCTCGCCGCGCCGATCAGATAGGCCCTGGCGATGCGCGGGAAGAGCGGCGCGAGCGGCGTGATGCCGCCCTCCTTCGCCTTGCCTCCGGCGATCCAGTGGATGCCGCCGTCGAAGGCCGAGAGCGCCTTCTCCGCCGCATCGGCATTGGTCGCCTTGGAATCGTTGACGAACAGCACCTTGCCGGCCCGCCCGACCTGCTCCATGCGGTGGGCGAGGCCGGGGAAGCGCGCAAGGCCCGCGCGGATGACGCCGAGGTCGATCCCCGTCGCCATCGCGGCGGCGGCCGCCGCCGCCGCGTTCTGGGCATTGTGCGCCCCGCGCAGGGAGCCGATGCCGGCAAGGTCGATGCACGCCGCGACGGCGATGGCATCGTCGGGGCCCGCCGCCCGCAGCGTCAGGCGATGCGGCTCCCAGGACCAGCCTTCCTCGAGCATGCGCTCCACCGAGATGGTCTCGAGCGGCCGCCCGAGCGCGACGCGCCGGCCGGCGATGGCGCGGCAGAAGTCGTCGTCCACGCTGATCACGGCGAGCCCGGAGCCGGCGACGAGCCGCTCCTTGATGGCGGCGTAGTTCGCCATCGTGCCGTGCCGGTCGAGATGGTCGGGCGTAATGTTGAGGAGAATGCCGACGCTCGGCGCGAGCGAGGGCGCAAGGTCGATCTGGAAGGACGAGCACTCGACGACATAGGCGCGGCCGGCCGCGAAAGGCTCCAGCGCCAGCACCGGCGTGCCGATGTTGCCGCCCGTCTGCACGTCGAGCCCGCCGACCTTGAGGAGATGGGCGACGAGCGCCGTCGTCGTCGACTTGCCGTTGGTGCCGGTGACGGCGATGAACGGCGCCTCGGGCATGAGCCTCGCCCGCTCACGGCAGAAGAGCTCGACGTCGCCGATGATCTCGACGCCGGCCGCACGCGCGAGCGGCACCGTCCAGTGCGGCTCGGGATGGGTCAGCGGCACGCCCGGCGAGAGCACGAGCGCGGCGACGCCGTCCCAGGCGATGTCGCGCAGGTCCTCGACGGCGATGCCCCTCGCGGCCGCGGTGACGCGCGCCATCTCCCCGTCATCGTAGGCGACGACGTCGGCCCCGCCAGCCACCAGCGCCTCGGCCGTGGCGAGCCCCGAGCCGCCGAGCCCGAAGAGCGCGACCCGTCTGCCGGCGAAGGAGGTGACGGGGATCATCGCCTCACCTCAGCTTCAGGGTCGACAGGCCGATGAGCGCGAGCACCACCGAGATGATCCAGAAGCGGATCACCACCTGCGGCTCCGTCCAGCCGAGCTGCTCGAAATGATGGTGGATCGGCGCCATCTTGAAGACGCGCTTGCCGGTGAGCTTGAAGGAGGCGACCTGGATGATGACCGACAGCGCCTCCACGACGAAGAGGCCGCCGACGATGGCGAGCACGATCTCGTGCTTGGTCGCGACCGCGATGGTGCCGATGAGGCCGCCGAGGGCGAGCGAGCCCGTGTCGCCCATGAAGATCTGCGCCGGCGGGGCGTTGAACCACAGAAAACCGATGCCCGCGCCCATGACGGCGCCGCAGATGACGGCGAGCTCGCCCGTGCCCGGCACGAAATTGATCTGCAGGTAGTTGGAGAAGATGGCGTTGCCGACGAGATAGGCGATGAAACCGAAGGTCGCGGCCGCGATCATCACCGGCACGATGGCGAGGCCGTCGAGCCCGTCGGTCAGGTTCACCGCATTGCCCGCGGCGACGATGACGAAGACGCCGAAGGCGATGAAGAACCAGCCGAGGTCGAGGAGCAGGTCCTTGAAGAAGGGGATGGCGACCGAGGTGGCGAGGAGATCGCGCGTCGGCGGCAGGTCCGCCCGCGCCACGAGGACGATGGCGATGCAGGCGATGCCGGCGATCAGCGCCTCGATGGCGAGGCGCGAGCGGCCGGAAAAGCCCTTGTGGGACTGCTTGGTGACCTTGAGATAGTCGTCGTAGAAGCCGATGGCCCCGAAGCCGAGCGTCACCAGGAGCACGACCCACACATAGGGGTTGGCGAGATTGGCCCACAGCAGGGTGGAGACGACGAGCCCGGACAGGATCATCAGCCCGCCCATGGTGGGCGTGCCCTTCTTCGTCAGCAGGTGCGACTGGGGCCCGTCCTCGCGGATCGGCTGGCCCTTGCCCTGCTTGATGCGCAAGGCGGCGATGATGGCCGGGCCGAACATGAAGACGAAGAACAGCGCCGTCGCCGTCGCGGCGCCCGTGCGGAAGGTGATGTACCGGAAGACGTTGAGCCCCGGGATGATGTCGCTGAATTCGGCGAGCCAGACGAACATGTTCTTGTCTTCTCCGCTTACATGTCCGCTTCGGCACGCGCCGCTTCACGGGGGTAGCGATCCTTGAGGGTGGCGACGATGCGCGAGACGTACGTGCTCTTGGAGCCCTTGACCATGACGACGTCGCCGCCGCGCAGCGCGCCGACGAGTTCCGGCTCGAGCTCCGCAGGTGTCTGCGCATAGCGCCCGCGCATTTCCTGCGGAAGGGCCTGCCACAGGTTTTTCATCAGCGGACCGCAGGCGAAGACCAGATTGACGCCGCTTTGCGCCACGAACTCGCCGAGGGCGCGGTGCAGCGCCGGCCCGTCCGGCCCGAGCTCCAGCATGTCGGCGAGAACCGCGATGCGCCGGCCGCGCAGCCCCACGTCCGCCTCGGCGAGCGTGTCGACCGCCGCCCGCATGGAGGCGGGATTGGCGTTGAAGCTCTCGTCGACGAGCGTGATCGTGCCGCCCGGCCCCTTCATCGACGTGCGCTCGCCGCGCCCGATGATCGGCTGGAGCTCGCCGAGGCCGAGCCCGGCAAGGGCGATGTCGGCCCCGAGCGCCTTGACCGCCGCCATGACGGCGAGGCTGTTGAGCGCGACGTGCCGGCCCGGGCTGCCGAGCCGGTAGGTGATGGCCTCGCCGAAGACCCGGGCCTCGACGATCGTCATGTCGGACTTGAGAAGGATGCGCTCGGCCCGCACGTCCGCCCCCTCCTGCTCGCCGAAGGAGACGATGCGGCCGGCCGGAGAGGCCGCCGCGTGCAGCTTCAGCCGCTCGAAATGGGGATTGTCGCGGTTGATGATGGCCGTGCCGCCCGGCTCGATGCCGGAGAAGATCTCGCCCTTGGCATCGGCAATCGCTTCGACCGAGGGGAAGAATTCGAGATGCACGGGCCCGACGGTGGTGATGATGGCGACGTGAGGGCGCACCTGCGCCACGAGCGCGGCGATCTCGCCCGGCGCGTTCATGCCGATCTCGAAGATGCCGTAGGCGCTGTCGCGCGGCATGCGCATCAGCGTCAGCGGCACGCCCCAGTGGTTGTTGTAGGAGGCGACGGCCGCATGCGTCCTGCCCTGCTTGCCGAGGGCGAGGCGCAGCGCCTCCTTGGTGCCGGTCTTGCCGACCGATCCCGTGACGGCGACGACCTGCGCCTTCGTGCGTGCGCGCGCGGCGCGCGCAGCCGCGCCCATGGCCGCAAGCACGTCGGGCACCACCAGCAGCGGCCCGAGGTGCGACAGGGCATCGAAATGCGCCTCGTCGACGAGCGCCGCTGCCGCGCCCTTGGCGAGCGCATCGGCGACGAATTCATGCCCGTCGCGGCTGCCGGCGAGCGCGCAGAAGAGATCGCCCGGCGCGAGCGTGCGCGTGTCGATCGACACGCCGGAGATGGTGTCGGGCAGGCCGCCGTGCGCCCGGGCGCCGAGCGCGCCGAGGATTTCGAGGCCTGTCCAGAGGGCGTCGTTCATCGTTCAAGGTCCGCAACGGCCGCGAGCACGGCCTCGTGATCGGAAAACGGTATGGTCGTTGACCCGACGATCTGGCCCGTTTCATGACCTTTTCCGGCGACGACGAGAACATCCCCAGGTCCGAGCTCGGCAACCGCCGTGCGGATCGCCTCGGCGCGGTCGCCGATCTCGCGTGCATCGGGGGCCGCGGCGAGAATGGCGGCGCGGATCGTCGCGGGGTCCTCGGAGCGTGGATTGTCGTCGGTGACGATGACGACGTCGGCCTTCTCGCTGGCGATGGCGCCCATCATCGGCCGCTTGCCCGGATCGCGGTCGCCGCCCGCGCCGACGACGACGAAGAGCCGCCCGGTGGCATAGGGCCGCAGCGCATCGAGCACATGGGCGAGCGCATCGGGCTTGTGCGCATAGTCGACGACGACGAGCGCGCCGTTGACCTCTGCCACCCGCTCGAGGCGCCCCTTGACGCCGGCAATGCCGGCAAGCCCGCGGACGATGTCCTCCATCACGCAGCCGGCCGCGAGCGCGAGCCCGGCCGCGACGACGGCGTTCGCCGCCTGGAAGTCGCCGGCGAGCGGCAGCAGCACCTCGTGGAAATGGCCTTCATGCGCCAGCTTGAGGCGCTGCGAAAAGCCCTCGCGCGCAACGTCGGCGATGGCGATGTCGCGGCCGGCCCGGCCGACGCTGATGACATCGAGCCCCCGCGCCTCGGCAATCGCCTCGATCCGCGCGGCCTCCGGCGCGTCGGCATTGACGACGGCGATCGCCCCTTCGGGCAGGAGGCGCTCGAAGAGCCGGAGCTTGGCCGTGAGATAGGCCTCGACGGTCGGGTGATAGTCGAGGTGGTCGCGGCCGAGATTGGTGAAGGCGGCAGCCGCGAGGCGCACGCCATCGAGCCGCCGCTGGTCGAGCCCGTGCGAAGACGCCTCCATGGCAAGGTGCGTCACGCCCTCGCCGGCGAGGCGGTCGAGCGTCTGGTGCAGGGCGATCGGATCCGGCGTGGTCAGGGAGCCGTAGTGGGCACCCGACGGCGCGACCACGCCGATGGTGCCGAGGCTCGCCGCCTCATGGCCGCAGGCCGCGAAGAGCTGGCGCGCGAATTCGGCGACGGAGCTCTTGCCGCTCGTGCCCGTGACGGCGACGATCGTGCCGGGCTGGTGGGGAAAGACCCGCGCTGCGGCCAGCGCCAGCGCCCGGCGGGCGTCGATGACGGAGCCGAAGATCACCTCCCGCGGAAAGTCCTCGGGCCGGCCTCCCTCCGCCACCACGGCGGCGGTGCCGCGCGCCAGCGCATCCGCGATATAGCGCCGCCCGTCCTCGCGCGCGCCCGCGAGCGCGACGAAGACGTCGCCCGGCTGCACCTTGCGCGAATCGAAGGCAACGCCGCGCACGCGCACGGGTGCATGGAGCGTTCCGGCGAAGGCATCGGGCAGGATGTCGCCTAGTGCAAAACCGTCGGTGCGTGCAGCGTCCGTCATTGGATGCCCCAGGCGCCGGCCTGCGCCATGGCCGGGAATGGCCGGTACGGCTTCTCGAACCGCGGCGGCAGGCCGAGCAGCGGCGCGACGCGCTCGATCACCTTGCCGGTCGTCACGCCGGCATTCCAGGCGGCCGTGGAATAGCCGTAGGTCTCCGGCAGGCCCTGCGGCTCGTCGTACAGCACCACGAAAAGATACTTCGGGTCGTCCGCCGGCGCGATGGCCATGAAGGTGGTGAAGTTCTTGTTGCGGTCGTAGCGGCCGTTGATGACCTTTTCGGCGGTGCCGGTCTTGCCGCCGATGTAGTAGCCGCGCACCGCCGCCTTGCGGGCCGAGCCGCGCTCGGCATTGAGGCGCATGATGTAGCGCATGGCCTCGCTCGTCTTCGGGCTCACCACCTGGCGGGCGCCCGCAAGCGCCTCCTCCTCGTCCCGCTTGAGGAAGGTCGGGGTGATGAAATGACCGCCGTTGATCAGCGCCGCCGTGCCCGCCGCGGCCTGGATCGGCGCCACCGCGAGGCCGTGACCGTAGGAGATGGTGATGGTGTTGAGCTCGCCCCAGCGCGGGGGAAGGATCGGCTCCGCGCTCTCCGGCAGCTCCGTGCGCAGGCGGTCGAGCTGGCCGAACTTCCTGAGCGTCGCCTTGTGACCCTCGACGCCGACCGTCAGGGCCATCTTGGCCGTGCCGATGTTGGACGAGTGGATGAAGATCTCCGGCACGGAGAGGATGCGGTTCTGGCCGTGATAGTCGCGGATCGTGAAGCGGCCGTAGCGCATGACGCCGCGGGCGTCGAAGGTGGAGTTGATGTTGACCTTGCCGGAATCGAGCGCCATCGCCGTGGTGATGGCCTTGAAGGTCGAGCCCATCTCGTAGACGCCGACATTGATGCGGTTGATCCGGTCGGGATCGAGCGCCTCGACGGGGTTGTTCGGGTCGAAATCCGGCAGGGAGGCGAGCGCGACGACCTCGCCCGTCTTCACGTCGAGGATGAGCCCGGCGGTGGCCTTGGCCTTGAATTTCTCCATGCCCTTGACGAGCTCGTCGCGCAGCGCGTGCGTCGCGCGCAGGTCGATCGAGAGCTTGATGGGCTCGAGGTCGGTCGCCCGGGTCGCGAAACCCGCCCCCGCCAGCGCCCGCAGGCCGAGGCCGTCGATATATTTCTCGATGCCGGCGATGCCCTCGTTGTCGACATTGGCGAAGCCGAGCACGTGCGAGGCGATGGGCCCGTTCGGATAGACGCGCTTGTTCTCCGTGAGGAAGCCGACGCCGGGGATGCCGAGGCGGTGCACCTCGACCTGCTGGCGCGGCGTGATCTCGCGCTTGACCCAGACGAAGCCGCGCCGGGTGCCGAGCTTCTCGCGCAGCTCGCGGGCGTTGAGGTCGGGCAGCACCGCCGTCAGGAGCTCGGTCGCCTCGTCCTTGTCGATGATGTTGCGCGGCTCGGCATAGACCGACACGGTCTTCACGTCGGTCGCGAGCAGGATGCCGTTGCGGTCGACGATGTCCGGCCGGGCGATGGAAATCTCGGCCGAGGCGCGGCGCAGGTCGCCCGGCGCATCGGGCGCCACCGCCAGCAGGACGAGGCGGCCGGTGATGACGACGAACAGGCCGGCGAAGGCGAGGGTCACGACGCCGACCCGCGCCTGCGACTTCTCGACCCTCAGGCTGAAGACACCCGCGAGGAAACGGCGCAGGCGCGCCGCCCGCGTCTCGGTGGCGGCCTTCTGACTGGGTTTCTGCTGCGGGGCGGTCGGATCCGTGTCGTGCATGGCATCCATCACCGGCTGGAGGTCGAGGGCGTGCGTGCGTCGGCATCGCCGGCACCGGGGGTCGCGGTCGGCGCCGAGAGGCCGAGGTCTTCGAGCTTGCGCCCGATGGCGTCGACCTGCGCCTTGCGCTCCGGCACATCCTGCAGGCGCACGATCTGCTGCACCTGGAGCGGCTGCAGGTCGAGATGGCTGGCGGCGAGCGCCTGCACGCGGTCCGGCCGGCTGAGCAGCTGCCACTCGGCCCGCATCACGGCGATCGCGTCCTTCTCGCGCTGCACCTGGGCCTTGAGCTTGGCCACCTGCTCCGACAGGTAGATCGTGTCGTACTTGATCGAATAGGCGTAGCCCGCCGAGGCGACGAGCGCGCCGATGGCGGCGATGTGCAGAAACCGGACAATCATCGCCCGCCCCTCCGTTTCGGCGCCGGCAGGCTCGCGAGCAGCGCGAGCGCCTCGTCCTCGCCCTGCGGCGGCGCCTCCGTCCGCTCGCCGGCGCGCAGCTTGGCCGACCGGGCGCGCGGGTTCGCCGCCACCTCCGCCGCCCCGGGCGCGACGGCGCCGCGCGCAACGAGCGTGAAGGACGGCTCCGGCCCGGCGAGCCCCGGCACGTGCCGCGAGCCGCCGCCGGCGCGGCCGCTGCGCCGCGCCAGGAACTGCTTGACGATGCGGTCTTCCAGCGAATGGAAGGTGACCACGACGAGCCGGCCGCCCGGCTTCAGGATGCGCTCGGCCGCGACGAGCGCTCGCACCAGTTCGCCGAGCTCGTCGTTGACGGCGATCCTGAGCGCCTGGAACGTCCGCGTCGCCGGATGCGGGCCATGGGGATCGGCCCTGACGACGCCAGCGACGAGTTCCGCGAGCCGACGCGTCGTCTCGATGGGGGCGCTTTTGCGCGCCGCGACGATGGCGCGCGCCACGGCGCGGGAGCGCCGCTCCTCGCCGTAGTGATAGATGATGTCGGCGAGCACCTGCTCGTCCGCCGTGTTGACGAGGTCCGCCGCGCTCTCGCCGCTCTGCTCCATGCGCATGTCGAGAGGGCCGTCGAAGCGGAAGGAGAAGCCCCGCCCGGCCTCGTCGAGCTGCATGGAGGAGACGCCGATGTCGAGGACGACGCCGTCGGCCGGCGCAAAACCCGCGTCCTCCGCCAGCACGTCGAGATCGCCGAAACGGCCATGGGCGAGCACCAGCCGCCCGCCGCTCGCCGCCATGAGATCGGCCCCGCCGGCAATGGCGTCGGGATCACGGTCGATGCCGAGAACGCGAAGGTCGGGCGCCGCCGCCAGGATGGCGCGCGTATAGCCGCCCGCCCCGAAGGTGCCGTCGACATAGGCGCCGCCGCCGCGCGGCGAAAGATGCGCCATCACCTCCCCCAGGAGCACGGGAACATGACGGGCCGGTCCGCCAGCGGCGTCGGCCGAGCCGTCGCCGCGGCCCGTCATCATTCCCGTGCTCCGGGAGGCATGCCGCCCGGCCTCGATGCGAGAGGCGTGGCCAACCCCCTCGCCGCGCCGAGCGACTTCTTGAGATCCCGGACCTTGGCGCGCGCCTCTTCGAGATGCGCACGGAAGCGCTCCGGCTCCCAAAGCTGAAACTTGTGCCCATGACCCACGAAGGTGACCGTATCGGCCAGACCCGCATGCTCCCTGAGCGTGTCGGTGAGGATCACGCGCCCCTCCGGATCGACCTTGAGCACCTCGCTGGTGCCCAAGAGTGCGGTCGAGAGATGATCGCGCTCCTCCGAATAGGGCGAAAGCGTCGACAGAAGCCCGTCGATCTCCGCCAGCAATGCGTTGCCGCCCGCATCGAGCGCCGGCGCATCGAGCGCCGGATGAACATAGAGCCCCTCGAAACCGTCCCGCGCCAGCACGGCCCGGAACGACGCGGGGATCGACACACGCCCCTTCGCGTCCACCCGGTTCGTGAAGTTGGACACGAAGCGGTCCATGGCCCCCTGCCCTTGCGGCACCGTTCGCTTCCACCGGAGCCACGGCCGCACCGCCGCACCCCACCCCATCGCCACCATTGAATCCGACCGGCCGCGAGCCCCGCACCGCCCTGGTGCCGGCCCCGCGAAGCTCGAAACAGACGTCCAGCGACGGGATGATTTGGGATAGCATGGGAAATCATGGTCGTCAACGGAATCGGACGCCCCGGCGGCAAGCGTCGAAGCAGCTACGATGACAGCGCGACATGGTTAACGAAGGGTTTCGGGGGCCCGGAAAGCACCGCCTGACACCGCGAATTTTCGCAATTGAGGCAACGGCTTCCGCCAGACAGGCGACAGGCGGCGGCAAAGCCGACATGCAAATGCCCGCGACAAGCGCGGGCATGACGAGGGGGAGCGGCGGCGCTCCAGCGCCCGTGCTCGTGCGTGCGGCCGGACGAGGCACGGCAATGCAAGCATGCGGCAGCAGATCGGACGCGGCCCATCCCGCCGTCCGATGCCGTTCATGAATCAGGAGAAAGAAAATGCCAGTCGGCCTGTAAGCCGGGTTCTGTATGGCCCGGGTCGCCCCGGACGTGACGGCCATTCATCTGGGACGGTCGTTGCCGACCGCCTCGAGCAACCAACCCGGACGACAGGCCTGGAAACCGGCCCGGACGCTTGCGCGCCCCCGTCGTCCCTATTCGGTTTTGCTCCCGGTGGGGTTTGCCGTGCCGCCGACGTTGCCGCCGGCGCGGTGCGCTCTTACCGCACCCTTTCACCCTTGCCCTTCTCCGCCGGGGCTTCGAAGGGCGGTTTGCTTTCTGTGGCACTGTCCCTGGGGTCGCCCCCGCCGGACGTTATCCGGCACCGTGTTTCCTGGGAGCCCGGACTTTCCTCCGCACATGGGTCGCCCCGCATGCGGCGGCCGTCCGGCCGACTGGCGCACCCGGCATATGGGATTGCGCCCGCCGGGGTCAAGCGTCACGCGCAAGACACCCGGCGGCGTGCATCAGGAGATCGAAGGAGCGGAGATCGATCAGGATTCCTGCGAGCCGAGGCTCGCGACGATCGTGCGCACCTTGGAGCAATAGGCGCGGTTCGCGCCGTTCATGCGCTTGGCGTAGTGGCCGCTCTGGTAGCGCATCACGGTGGTGCAGGTGTCGCCGCCCGACATCTGGTAGGCCTGGGCGAGGTACTTCACGGCATAGCGCAGGTTGGTGTCCGGATCGTAGAGCCCGGCCGCCGAACCGCCGTAGCCGAGACCGCGGGCGGTCTGGTGCTTGATCTGCATGAGGCCGTAGGCGCCACCGTTGTAGGCACGCGGATTGTAGCGGCTCTCGACACGCACGACCGCGTCGACGAGGGCGAACGGCAGGCCATGCTCCTTGGCGTGCTTGGCGATGAGGTCGCGGTAACGCTCGCGGGTCGAATGGACATAGCCCAGCGCGCGGCCGTTCTTGACCACCTTGCCGCGCTCGGCTTTGACCGGCGCCTTGTCCCGCGCAGCCACCTTGTCCCGCGCAGCTTCGGTCCGGGCGACCGCCGCCTCGTGCGAGCGCGCACGCGCCTTCACGGTCTTGCGGGCAGCCTCGCGGGAGGGCTCCGACGCGGTCTGGTCGATCTTGGTGATGTCGGCGCGCGGCTGGAACAATACCTCGTACTGGTCGGACTGATCGGCCAGAGCCGGCGTGGCGGAAACGATGAGGATGGAAGAAATGCCGAAAGCGGCGGAACGCAAACTCTTCAAAACGCGTACTCCTTGACCCTTACACACACAAAAGGACATCCCGTCCGGGGCTGGCGCCCCGGCCATGCTTCGCTCGGCACTGTTTCGGGATACGTCCGTTACCGGCTCGTCCTGCTGTTTCTCCTCAAGATCGAGCCGCCAACAGGGGCCTCACCTTGGCGCAATAGCGCCGCGCGGCAGCCGTCATCGACCGGGCGCGATGGCCGGCCTGATAACGGAGGATCGTGCCGCAGGTGTCCCCGCCCGCGAGGCGATAGGCCTCGGCGAGATAGCGAATTCCGAAGGTCAGATTGGTCTCGGGATCGAACAGACCCTCGCGCGAGCCGCTGTAGCCATAGGCCCGCGCCGTGGCGAAGCTGATCTGCGTCAGCCCCAGGTTGCCGCCGTTGCGCGCCTGCGGATTGTAGTTGCTCTCGAGCCGGACGACCGCGTCGGCGAGATCGGCCGGGACGCCCCGCTCGGCCGCGTGGCGGGCGATGAGGATCCGCACGCGGGACCGGTTGTCCGGCGCCGGAACGGTCCGCCCGGCCGCGCGCTCGCCGAGGCCCGCGGGGCGTGGAACCGGCATCGCCGCCGCCGCAACGGTCTCGCCCGCGGCCGATACCTTATCCCCGTCTCCCGTCTGGGCGCAGGCCGAGGCCGACACCGCCAGAGCGACGCAACAGACCGCCAGTCGTCCTACCATGATCGCCCCCATCCCCGAGGCAACAGCCATTGAATAGACGGAGGACTTCACCCAAGAATGAGGCACATATCGGGCGGCGGCAGGGAATTTGAATGTTAAAGTAAAAGATATACACTTTTTCTGAAGGAAAAATTGCCAAATACATGGATGTGATATACTATTATTTTCTATAACAAGAAATTATCAACAGGAAAGTCCGCGCACATGGAGCGACACAAAGAAACCGCCTTGTAGCGAGCAGAAATTGTCGTGGCAACAAGCCGCGCGTAGAATGGCAATCTCGGCCGCGCCGGATACCGGCCGGCCCAGTGGAACAGGAGCAATACCATGAAGCGTCATCTCAGGCAGGGCGCCGTACTTGGACTGGTTGCGCTCGGCCTTGCCGCCTGCAACACCCCGCAGGACCGGGCTGTCGGCGGCGCGCTGATCGGCGGTGCGGCCGGAGCCGCCATCGGCGGCGTAGCGACCGGTGACGTCGGCGGAGCGCTCGTCGGCGGCGCCATCGGTGCCGCCGGAGGTGCCGTGGTCGGCGCGGCCACTGCTCCGCGCTGCGACTACTATTACTATCGCGGCCGCCGCTATCGCGAGTGCTACTGAAGATCTGCGCGCGGCCGGACCGGCCGCGCGCACGCTCCCGGCCGCCTTTCCCGCCTTGCCAAGAACCCCCTGCCCCGCTAGCTCTCTCCTGCCTTGTCTGTTGAGGCCGGCGTCGCGCCGCCCCGGCGCGGAACAAGCGCGCGGGCGCAGCATCGGGGCAGCGGTGGCAGGGAAGCGGTCTCGACCCATGTGGGGCAAATTCGGCTGGGGCAAGCTCGGCGGCGCCGGCATCGGACTGGCCATCGGCGGCCCGCTCGGCGCTCTTCTCGGCGCACTTGCCGGCCATCTCCTCATCGATGACGCCAACGCCCTCTTCCGGCCGCCACCGCGGCAGGTCGTGTTCACGACCGGGCTCGTCGCGCTCGCCGCCAAGATGGCGAAGGCGGACGGCGTCGTCACGGGCTCCGAGATCCGCGCCTTCCATGCCATCATCGAAGCGCCGGCCGAGGAATTCGCCCAGATCGCACGCCTGTTCAACCTCGCCAAGGCGACCACGGCCGGCTTCGAGGCCTATGCCCGCCAGCTGGCCGCCCTCCTCGCCGACGAGCCGGCGCTGCTCGAGGACGTGCTCGACGGCCTCTTCCTCATCGCCGCGGCCGACGGCGCCCTGCACGAGCACGAACTCGCCTATCTCGCGACCGTCGCCCGCATCTTCGGCCTGAGCGAAGCGGACTTCGCGCGCATCGAGGCCCGTCACGTACACCGCACGGACGATCCCTATGTCATCCTCGGCGCGGACCGCGGCATGAGCGACGCGGAGCTGCGCCGTCTCTACCGCCGGCGCATCGCCGAGAGCCATCCCGACCGGGAGATCGCCCGCGGCCTGCCGCCCGAGGCCGTGCGCATCGCCACCGACCGCACTGCCGCCCTCAATGCCGCCTGGGACGAGATCGTGCGCCAGCGACGGATGAACGAGAAAGAGCCCGCAAAGGTCACGTCATGAGCGAGCAGCCCAAACCCGACAGCCCCGTCGCCGCCAAGGTCTTCCCCTCCCCGAACCACGGCGAGCGCTTGGGCGCGGACGGCATGCCGCGCCGTCCCGACATGCTGGTGCTGCACTACACCGGCATGCCGGACGCGGGCGAGGCGCTGCAGCGCCTGTGCAACCCCGCGGCCGAGGTCTCCGCGCATTATTTCGTCTTCGAGAACGGCCACGTGCTGCAGCTCGTGCCGGAGGGGCGCCGCGCCTGGCATGCGGGCAAGGCCTCATGGGCCGGCGAGCGCGACATCAACTCGGCCTCGATCGGCATCGAGATCGCCAACCCGGGCCATGACGGTGGCCTTCCGCCCTATCCCGCGGCGCAGATCGCCGCCGTCATCGCGCTCAGCCGTGACATCGTCTCCCGTTGGTCGATCCCGGCCGACCGCGTCCTCGGCCATTCCGACGTCGCGCCTGAGCGCAAGCTGGATCCTGGTGAACTTTTCCCCTGGGAGGAGCTCAACCGCGCCGGCATCGGCCATTTCGTGCGCCCGGCACCGGTGCGCGGCGGGCGCTTCCTCAGCCCCGGCGAGAGCGGCCAGCCGGTCGAGGCGCTGCAGGCGATGCTCGCCATGTACGGCTACGACATCGCGCTCACCGGCCGCTACGACGAGGCGACCACCGCCGTCGTCGCCGCCTTCCAGCGCCATTTCCGCCCCGAGCGCATCGACGGCATCGCCGATGCCTCGACCATCACCACCCTGCGCGACCTCATCGCCGGCCGGCCGGCGGCAACCGTGATCGTGTGAGTGGGCATGCGAAATAGCTGCCGGTAGCACGAGACCCAAACGGCGTTGGTGCTTCCAGGCTGCCCCTTTCCGTCGTCATGGCCGGGCTCGTCCCGGCCATCCACGCCTTTGAGGTTGCTCGACATGTCAAGGCGTGGATGCCCGCGACAAGCGCGGGCATGACGGCGAGGAGCGATGCTTCTGGTCTGCTGATTACTCCGCCGCCTGGCGCGCGTAGGTCGCCGGGTCGTAGTTGAGGATGGGGGCGAGCCAGCGCTCCACCTCGGCGATCTCCATGCCCTTGCGCAGGGCATAGTCCTCCACCTGGTCGCGCTCCACCTTGGCGACGCCGAAGTAGAAGGCGTCCGGATGGGCGATGTAGAGCCCGGAGACGGACGAGCCCGGCCACATGGCGAAGCTCTCGGTGAGCTTCACGCCGATGCGCCGCTCCGCCTCGAGCAGGCGGAAGAGCGTGTCCTTCTCCGTATGGTCCGGCTGGGCCGGATAGCCCGGCGCCGGGCGGATGCCCGCATATTCCTCCCGGATCAGCGCGTCGTTGTCGAGCGCCTCGTCCGGGGCATAGGCCCAGAACTCCTTGCGCACGCGCTGGTGCATGCGCTCGGCGAAGGCCTCGGCGATGCGGTCGGCAAGCGCCTTGACCATGATGGAGGCATAGTCGTCGTTGGCGCGCTCGAAGCGCCGGGCGATGCGCTCCTCCTCGATGCCCGCCGTCACCACGAAGCCGCCGACATAATCGGGCTTCACCCCCTCGGGTGCCACGAAATCGGCGAGCGCCACATTGGGCCGCCCGTCACGCCGCGTGAGCTGCTGGCGCAACGTGAAGAAGGTGGCGAGCTTCTCCTGCCGGCTCTCGCCCGTATAGAGCGCGATGTCGTCGCCGACCGCGTTCGCCGGCCAGAAGCCGATGACGGCCTTCGGGTTGAACCAGCGCTCCTCGACGATGCGCTTCAGCATCGCCTGCGCATCCTCGTAGAGCTGGCGCGCCGCCGCGCCCTGCTCCTCGTCCTCGAGGATCGCCGGGAAGCGGCCCTTCAGCTCCCAGGTCTGGAAGAAGGGCGTCCAGTCGATGCAGCGGACGAGTTCCCCGACGTCGTAGGAGCGGAACACGCGCGTGCCGAGGAAGGTCGGCTTCGGCGGCGCATAGCCCGCCCAGTCGATCTTGACCGCGTTGGCGCGGGCCTTCTCCAGCGGCACGCGCTGCTTGTCGGCCTCGCTGCGCGCATGGGCACTGGCGACCTTGGCATATTCGCCGCGCACCGTCTCGATATAGGGGCCGCGCTGCTCCGACGACAGGAGGGCCGAGACGACGCCGACGGCGCGGCTCGCGTCATTGACGTGCACCGCCTGCCCACGGGCATAGTTGGGGTGGATCTTCACCGCCGTGTGCACGCGGCTGGTCGTCGCGCCGCCGATGAGGAGCGGGATGTCGAAGCCCTCGCGCTCCATCTCCGAGGCGACGAAGCACATCTCGTCGAGCGACGGCGTGATGAGGCCGGAGAGGCCAATGATGTCGACCTTCTCCTTGCGCGCGGTGTCGAGGATCTTCTGGGCCGGCACCATGACGCCGAGGTCGATGACCTCATAGTTGTTGCACTGCAGGACCACGCCGACGATGTTCTTGCCGATGTCGTGCACGTCGCCCTTCACCGTCGCCATCAGCACCTTGCCGGCGGCGGGCCGGTCGGTGATGCCCTCGGCCTCCTTCTCCTGTTCCATGTAGGGCATGAGATAGGCGACCGCCTGCTTCATGACGCGAGCGGACTTCACCACCTGCGGCAGGAACATCTTGCCCGCGCCGAAGAGGTCGCCGACCACGTTCATGCCGGCCATCAACGGGCCTTCGATGACGTGCAGCGGCCGCGCGGCGGCAAGGCGCGCCTCCTCGACGTCCTCCTCGATATAGTCCGTGATGCCGTTGACGAGCGCGTGCTCCAGCCGCTTGTCGACCGGCCAGGTGCGCCAGGTGAGGTCCTGCTCCCTGGCTTGCTTGCCCTTGCCCTTGAAGTTCTCGGCGAGCGCCAGCAGCCGCTCGGTCGCGTCCTTGCGGCGGTTGAGGACGACATCCTCGCAGGCCTCGCGCAGCTCCGGCTCGATCTCGTCATAGACGGCGAGCTGGCCGGCGTTGACGATGCCCATGTCCATCCCCACCCCGATGGCGTGGTAGAGGAAGACGGCGTGCATCGCCTCGCGCACCGGCTCGTTGCCGCGGAAGGAGAAGGAGAGGTTCGAGACGCCTCCGGAGACATGCGCGTGCGGCAGGCTCTCGCGGATGCGGCGCGTGGCGTTGATGAAATCGACGCCGTAGTTGTCGTGCTCCTCGATGCCGGTCGCCACGGCGAAGACGTTGGGATCGAAGATGATGTCCTCGGGCGGGAAGCCGACCTTCTCGGTCAGCAGCTTGTAGGCGCGCGTCGAGATCGCGACCTTGCGGTCTTCCGTATCGGCCTGCCCCGTCTCGTCGAAGGCCATGACGACGACCGCGGCGCCGAAGGCCCGGCAGATGCGTGCCTCGGCGAGGAACTTCTCCTCGCCCTCCTTGAGCGAGATGGAATTGACGATGGCCTTGCCCTGCACGCATTTGAGCCCGGCCTCGATCACCTCGAACTTCGAGGAATCGATCATCACCGGCACGCGGGCGATGTCGGGCTCGGCTGCGATGAGATTGAGGAACTCGACCATGGCCTTCTGGCTGTCGAGCAGGCCCTCGTCCATGTTGACGTCGATGACCTGCGCGCCGTTCGCCACCTGGTCGCGCGCGACGTCCAGCGCCGCGGCGTAGTCGCCGGCCGTGATCAGCTTGCGGAACCGGGCCGAGCCGGTGACGTTGGTGCGCTCGCCGACATTGACGAAGGGAATGTCGGGCGTGAGCACGAAGGGCTCGAGCCCGGCGAGGCGCATGCGCGGCGCGATCTCGGGGATGGCACGCGGGGCCTTGCCGTCGACCGCCTCGGCGATCGCCCGGATATGCGCCGGCGTCGAGCCGCAGCAGCCGCCGACGAGGTTGACGAGGCCGGCCTCGGCGAATTCCGCGATCATCGCCGCCATCGCTTCCGGGCTCTCGTCGTAGAGGCCGAATTCGTTGGGCAGGCCGGCGTTCGGATAGGCGCAGACGAAGGTGTCCGCGACCTTGCCGATTTCCTGGATGTGGGCGCGCATCTCGCGCGCGCCGAGGGCACAGTTGAGGCCGACCGAGAAGGGCTCGGCATGGCGCACCGAATACCAGAAGGCCTCCGGCGTCTGGCCCGAGAGCGTGCGGCCCGAGAGGTCCGTGATCGTGCCCGAGATCATGACGGGCAGGTCGACGCCCTTCTCGGCGAAGACGCGCTTGGCTGCGACGATGGCCGCCTTGGCGTTGAGCGTGTCGAAGATCGTCTCGATGAGGATGATGTCCGAGCCGCCGTCGACGAGGCCCCGCACCTGCTCGGCATAGGCGTCGCACACCTCGTCGAAGGTCACGGCGCGGAAGCCGGGGTTGTTGACGTCGGGCGAGATGGAGAGCGTACGGTTGGTCGGCCCGACGGCACCGGCGACGAAGCGGCGCCGTCCGTCCTCCGCCTCGGCGATGCGGGCGGCCGCGCGGGCGAGGCGCGCGCCTTCGACATTGAGCTCGTAGACGATCGCCTGCAGCGCATAGTCCGCCTGGGCGATCGAGGTGCCCGAGAAGGTGTTCGTCTCGACGATGTCGGCCCCGGCGCGGAAATAGGCGAGGTGCACGTCGCGCACCGCGTCCGGCTGGGTGAGGATGAGGAGGTCGTTGTTGCCCCGCAGCTCCCGGTTGTGGCTGCGGAAGCGGTCGCCGCGAAAGTCCTCCTCCGAGAACTTGTAGGCCTGCAGCTCGGTGCCCATGGCCCCGTCGAGCACGAGGATGCGCTGGCGCGCGGCTTCGGTGAGGGCCTTGCGCACCTCGGCGCCATCGGCGGGGCGAACGTCTGTCATGTCAAAACGACCTTTGAATGGGTTACGCCACCGCCGCGGCGGCCACGGGCTCGGCCACCGCCGTCCCGGCCCTGAGGCCGAGCAGATGGCAGATGGCATAGACGAGGTCGGCGCGGTTCATCGTGTAGAAGTGCAGGTCCGTCACGCCGCGGTCGACGAGGTCGATGACCTGCTCGGCCGCGACCGCCGCCGCGATGAGGCGCCGCGTCTCCACGTCCTGGTCGAGGCCGTCGAAGCGGCCCGCGAGCCAGGCCGGGATGCTCGCCCCCGCGCGCGCGGCGAAATTGGCCGCCTGCTTGAAGTTCTGCACCGGCAGGATGCCCGGGACGATGGGAATGTCGATGCCGCGGGCCCGGACCTTGTCGAGGTAGCGGAAATAGACGTCGTTGTCGAAGAAGAACTGGGTGATGGCGCGCGTCGCGCCTGCATCCACCTTGCGCTTCAGAAGCTCGATGTCGGCGTCGATGGAGACGCTCTCCGGGTGCTTTTCCGGATAGGCCGAGACGGAGACCTCGAAATCGGCGACGGCGCGGATGCCGGCGACGAGCTCGGGCGAGCCGTCATAGCCGCCGGGATGCGGCGTGTAGGCGGCGCCGATGCCCTCGGCCGGGTCGCCGCGCAGGGCCACGATGTGGCGCACGCCCGCCGCCCAATAGGCGCGGACGACCTCGTCCACCTCCGGGCGGGTCGCCGAGACGCAGGTGAGATGCGCGGCCGGCGCGAGCGGCGTCTCCTCGACGAGGCGCTTCACCGTGCTGTGCGTGCGCTCGCGCGTCGAGCCGCCGGCCCCGTAGGTGACGGAGACGAAATGCGGCCCGAGCGGCGCCAGCCGCTCGATGGAGGCCCACAGCGTCGCCTCCATCTCCGGCGTCTTCGGCGGGAAGAATTCGAAGGAGACGCGCACCGGGCACGCGCCGCGACGACTGGGGCGGAAGGGAGCGTGCGACATCAGGCGACCTCTTTCTCGGGTGCTTGCAAGGGCCAGTCCGTGACGACGCGCCTGTCGCGCGCCAGCCACAGGCAGACGGTGAGCTTGTCGGCGTCGCTGCGCGGCGGCTTCAGTTCGCGCGTCGCCACGAGATCGAGCCCCGCTTCGGCGAACCACTGGGCGATCTGCTCATGGGCGAAGCCGAGGCGACGGTGGGCGTGCTCGGCGCGCAGGAACTCGAGCTCGTGCGGCGCGAAATCGACCACGAGCAGGCGCCCGCCCGGTGCCAGCACCGCCGCCGCCTCGCGGATGGCCCGCGCGGGATCGTCGAGGTAGTGCAGCACCTGGTGCACGAGCACGAGGTCGAAGGCGTTGCGCTCGACCGGCAGGGCATAGATGTCGCCCTGGCGCAGCTCGATGCCGGAGAGCCCGGCCCGCTCGATATTGGCCCGGGCCACCGACAGCATGGCATGATTGGCATCGACGGCGACCGCCCGGCGGGCGAGCGGCGCGACGAGCTGCAGCATGCGCCCGGTGCCGGTGCCGAGGTCGAGGAAGGCGTTGAGCGGCTTCTCGCCGATGGCCTCGCGCACCGCCTCCTCCACCGCCTCTTCCGAGACGTGCAGCGAGCGGATGCGGTCCCAGTCCGCGGCAAGACGCGCGAAGAAGGCCTGCGCGCTCTCGGCGCGCGCCTTGCGCACCGCGGCGAGCCGCGCCCGGTCGGCGGCGAGCTGCTGGTCGTCGTGATCGAGGCTTTCCAGAACCGCCCGGATCGCCGCCGCGGCCCCGTTGCGGTGATCGAGGCGAAAGAAGGCCCAAGCCCCCTCGCGATGGCGCTCGACGAGCCCCGCCTCGGTGAGCAGCTTCAGATGCCGCGAGATGCGCGGCTGCGACTGGCCGAGGATGTCGGTGAGATCGGAAACGTTGAGCTCGCCATCCGCGAGCAGCGCCAGGATGCGCAGGCGCGTCTCCTCCGCCGCGGCCTTGAGCCCGGCGAGCAAGGTCGTGAATGGCAGTGACAGCGGCTGGCGCATCGCTCTTGTCCGACAGATATAAACATATGTTTATATGAACCTGAGAGAGATGCAAGAACGAACACGGTTCGACGCAGACAAAACGCATACGGGCAGCAAGCATGAGGGCGGCCGCGATCCTCCCCCGCACCGGGGGAGGTGGCACCGCGAAGCGGTGACGGAGGGGGCCGCACGGCTGAGATTGTGAACACCGTTCCCGGCCCTCACCCCACCCGTCTCGGTCCTGCGGACCGATCCACCCTCCCCTGCAGGGGAGGGATCAATAGCGCTCTTTCACGTGCGATAGCCCTTCCCTTCCAGGATACGGGCATCAAGCCCGGTTGCCTCAGCGCATCCCGTCGCCGTTCAGGCCGGCACCGGCGCCTTCATCCTCGCCGCCATCGCCCGCTCGTCCTGCGTGCGGCCGCCGTAGCCGTAGGCGAAGCCGCGCGCCTCCGTCACATGGACGTAGCTTTCCTCGTGCAGCGGCCCGAGCAGGCGGCCCATGGCGGCGAAGGTCGCGGCGATGAATTCCGCCGTCTCCGCGCGCGTGTTCGTGCCCTCCGTGATGCGGATGGACAGCCAGAAGCTCGCAAGCCCGCTCTCGGCGAGCGCATGGCCGCCGCAGAACCAGTCCTCCGCCGCGATCTCCTCCACCACCACAGCCGTGACGGCGGGGGACTTGCCCAGAATGTCGGCCGCAAGGGCGCTCGCCGTCCCTGCAATCTCGCGCCTGGCGACGCGGCGCCCCGGCGCCGCGGCAAACTTCACCTCGATGATCGGCATGGTTCGTCTCCTGCATTTTCGGATGCAGCAGGCTACCGCGGCGGCATAGATTGAAAAATCGCATCATCAGAGATAACAATGATTGCGAAATGAAATGACTCGCGGAATCACCATGGCGGCTCTCGACATCGACGCCGTTGAGGCCTTCGTTCTCACGGCCGATCTGCGCAGCTTCACCCGCGCGGCCGAAGTGCTGGGCACCACGCAATCGGTCGTGAGCCTGAAACTGCGCCGGCTGGAGGAGCGCCTCGGCCGACGCCTGCTGGAGCGCACGCCCCGTCTCGTCCGCCTCTCGCCCGAGGGTGCGGCCTTCCTGCAGCCGGCGCGCGACCTGCTCGCCGCCCACGAACGCGCCCTCGCCTGCGAGGCACCGCAGGAGCGGCGCCTCGTGCTCGGCATCAGCGACCATGTCGCCGGGCCCGACCTGCCCCGCCTCCTCGCCCGCCTCGGCGCGAGCGACCCGGCTCTGCGCATCGAGATCCGCTCGGGCTTCTCGCGGCCGCTGCTTCAGGCCTTCGACGCGGGCGAGCTCGATGCCGCGATCGTGCGGCGCGAGGCGGACCGGCGCGACGGCGAGGCGCTGTTCATCGACGATTTCGGCTGGTTCGCCGCCGAAAGCCTCGCGGGCAGCGCGCCGGTGGATCCCCTGCCGCTCGCCTCGCTGGCGCCGCCCTGCGGCGTGCGGGGGCATGCGCTGCGCCTGCTCGATGCGGCCGGGATCGCCTGGACCGAGGCCTTCGTCGGCAGCGGCATCGCCGCGGTCACCGCGGCCGTCGAGGCCGGCCTCGCCGTCGCGCCGCTCGCCGGTCGCATCGCGCCGCCCGGCGCCGTCGACATCGGGCCGGACTGGGGCCTGCCGGCCTTTCCCTCCTCGCCCGTCGTGCTGCACAGCCGGGCGAGCGATCCACGCACGCGCACGGCCCTGCGCACCCTCGCCGCGGCTTTTCGCGCGCGCCGATGACGGGATCAGAGCGTCACCACCGGCGTCGCATGGTCGGCGACGGCGACGCGGCAATGGCCGCCGCAATGGGCGGCGACGAGGGCGACGAAATCGGCGACCGCCGCCTCGAGGTCGCCGACGCCGTTCGCCTGTATGGTGGCGACGGCGCGCGTGGTGTTGGGATCGATGCCGGTGCGTGCATCCTGCCGCCAGTTCCAGCGCCGGCACAGCACGTGGCGGGCATCGGCATAGACCACCTCGCCGGGCTTCGGCGGGTCCTCCGGATCCGCATCGGCGGCGGCCGCCATATCGCGAAAGCTGTCGCCCTCGCGAGCGTAGCGGAAGGCGAGCGGCGGGGCGACCTTGTCGCGGTCGTCCGCCCCGCAGCAGAAGACGTGGGTCAGCGACACGACGTTGTAGAGGTCGACGAAGCTGTTGACGACGGGCAGCCGCTCGCCGGCGGTGACGCGCTTGACGAGCCGCTCGACCGAGGAGCGGTAGCTCGTCTTCTTGATGCCGAAGCCCTTGTAGGCCTCGCGCCAGGCGGCGATGCCCGGCACCTGCGACAGTTCGCGCTGGCCCCAGCGCTGCCGGCACTCGGCCTCGCGCTCGGCGATGAGCGCATCGAGGGCGGGCGGGCGCGCACCGGTGATCGCAAGATCGTCGACCGCCACCACCGCCACGCGGAATTTGGGAAAAGCCGCTGTGATGTCGGCGATCGACAGATGCATGGGAGGCCTCGCTGCTGGTCGGGGCCGCGAGCCTGCACCAATTGCCGCAGCCGATGCCATGCCGGTGGCGCATCGCGGGTCTGCGCGGGATCAGCGGAAGGGGGGTTCGTCGAAGCTGCGCAGCTTGCGTGAATGCAGCTGTGCCCGCTGGCTGCGCAGGAGGTCGAGCGCCTTGAGGCCGATCTCGAGATGCTCTCCCACCGCCCGCTCGTAGAAGGCGTTGGCCGCGCCGGGCAGCTTGATCTCGCCGTGCAGCGGTTTGTCGGAGACGCAGAGCAGGGTGCCGTAGGGCACGCGCAGGCGATAGCCCTGGGCGGCGATGGTGCCGCTCTCCATGTCCACCGCGATGGCGCGCGAGAGGTTGATGACCCGCCGCTCCTGCGACCAGCGCAGCTCCCAGTTGCGGTCGTCGTTGGTGAGGACGGTGCCGGTGCGCAGGCGCCGCTTCAGCGCCTCGCCCTTGTCGCCGGTCACGATGGCCGCCGCCTCCTGCAGGGCGACCTGCACCTCGGCAAGGGCCGGGATCGGCACATGCGTCGGCACCGCCTCGTCGAGGATGCGGTCCTGCCTGAGATAGGCGTGGGCGAGCACGTAGTCGCCGATCATCTGCGACTGGCGCAGGCCGCCGCAGTGGCCGATCATCAGCCAGCAGTGCGGGCGCAGCACGGCGAGATGGTCGGTGATGTTCTTGGCGTTCGCCGGCCCGACGCCGATGTTGACGAGCGTCACGCCATGGCCGTCGCGCGCCACGAGGTGATAGGCCGGCATCTGGAAGCGGTGCCAGGCGACGCCGGTGACGCGCGCGATGGCCTCGTCCTCCGCGAGCCCGCGCGGGATGACGACATTGCCCGGCAGCACCAGACGCTCATAGCGGTCGTCGTCGTTGAGCCGCGCCAGTGCCCAGCGCACGAACTGGTCGACGTAGCGGTGATAGTTGGTGAGCAGCACCCAGGGCTGGATGAGGCGCCAGTCGGTCCCGGTGTAGTGCACGAGCCGCCTGAGCGAGAAATCGACGCGGACCGCATCGAAGAGGGCGAGCGGGCGCGCCCTGCCCTCCTCGACCTCCCACAGTCCGTCGGCGATCTCGTCACCGACCGCGGCCAGCATGGGCGTCGGGAAGAAGCGCGCGAGCTCGGCCGCGCTCACGCCCTGCCCCGCGAGTTCGTCCCCCCGGTCGACGATATAGGGATAGGGAATGTCGAGCCCGCTGACGCCCACCTCCACGCGGGCGTCGAAATCCTGCATCAGGAGGCCGAGTTGCTCGACGAGATAAGGCCGGAAGGCCTCGGGCTGCGTCACCGTCGTCGAATAGACGCCCGGGCCCTGGAACTTGGCATAGGCGCGCGCCGAGACCGGCATGACGCCCTCCGGGCGATAGGTCACGCGCACTTCGGGATAGCGGAAGGTGGCCCGCTCGGCCGGCGTCGGCGGCTTGTGCTCCTTCAGATAGCGCTCGAGCGCGCCGCGCAGGGACTGGCAGGCCGCCCCATGCAGTGCCGCGAGCCGATCGACCGCTTCGCTCGCGCTCGCGACCTGCTCGAACCCGCCTGCCTTCATCACGTTCACGCGCCGTCTCCCTTGGCCCGCGGTCTCGGCCCGTAGCGGGCCCTCTGATCAAGGTGGCGCTTGCGCAACCACTCGTCCAGCCGGGCGGCCGCATTTGCCAAAACCGGGCATCTTTTGCCGACCTCGCCGCCGTGCTATTTGAGAGCATATCTGTAGCGGCGCGTCGCGCCGAGGGGGCGTATCATCTTGCACAATGTGTTGCGACTGACGTCGGCAGCAGTGCGTCGTGCGCCTGGCCGCCTGGGGTGCATCCTTCTCGCCGCGGCCGGGCTTCTCCTGTCGCCCGCCGCGCCACGCGCGCAGGAGAATGTCCGGATCCCCTCCCCTGCGGCGGCAGCGGACGCCGGCCCGGGCTGCGCCGCCCATCAGCCGATGCTGAAGGTCAACGACACGCTGGAGCGGACGGCCGAGCGCATCGCGACCGGGGCTCCGCTCACCATCCTCGCCATCGGCTCCTCGACGACGGCCGGCGTCGGCGCATCCGCTCCGGGCGCCGGCTACCCGCTGCAGCTCGAACGGCTCGTCGAAGCCGCCCTGCCGGGCATCGAGGTGCGCATGCACGTGTCGGGCGTCGGCGGCGAGACGGCGGCGCAGACGCTCGTTCGCCTCGAGCAGCAGCTCGCCATCGTGCAGCCGGACCTCGTGCTCTGGCAGGTCGGAACCAATGACGCCCTTGCCGACGTGCACGAGGATGCCTTCCGGGAGCTGATCGAGCGCGGCGTCACGAGCGTTCTCGCCACCGGCGCCGACCTTGTCCTGATCGACCAGCAGTTCTACCCCACCATCTCGCGGCCGGCGCGCTACGAACGCTTCGTGTCCATCGTCGACGACGTCGGCACGCGCATGAAGGCCTGCGTCTTCTCCCGCTACGGGCTCATGAAGACCTGGGCCCTCCATGCGCCGGGCGGCCTGCGCCCGATGCTGGCGGCAGACGGCTTCCACATGAGTGACCGGGGCTATGCCTGCCTCGCCGGCAGCCTCGCCCGGGAGATCATGGACGCCGCCCGCACGCCGGACGTCGCGGCGGCGACCCACACCCGGCTGGTCCCGTCGCCCGCCCCCCAGATCGTCCTGACGGCCGGCGGGGCGAGCGGCTTCTGAAGCTCTCCTGAAGCTTTTTTACGGAACAAGTCGGCGCTCGAATTGTTAGCCGGTTATGGTATATTCGATTCGTTCGGTTTTCGTTTCGCTTCCGCAGCAAACTTGCGGCAGGCGCGAGCGTGGCAGCCGTAGCCGACATGACAGTCCGCACAAAGGGGCGTATGACTGTTATGGCGCTGCCATAAGCGCCGCTTGCTCCCGCCGCTTCGATTGAGCAGCGCCCCTTCGCGAAGGGGCGGCGTTTTCGTTTTGCGGAGTGGCGGAAACCGGGCAGGCCCGTTAAGACCAGCGAGGTTCACAACAAAAAACGATGTATCAGGAGCCCATGGGCAAGTCCCGCCGCAAGCAGTTCGGTGCCATCCCGGTGCGTTTCACCCCGGAGGGCCAGCTCGAGATCATGCTGATCACCTCGCGCCAGACGCGCCGCTGGATCGTGCCCAAGGGATGGCCGATGAAGGGCCTCGACGGCCATGACACGGCGGCACGCGAGGCCTTTGAGGAGGCGGGCGTGGCCGGCTCCATCGCAGCCCACCCCATCGGCTCCTATGTCTATGCCAAGCGGTTGAAGCGCAACGCGACCGTCGACTGCGAGGTCGAGCTCTTCCCGCTGACGGTCGAGAAGGAGCGCCGCCGCTGGCCGGAGATGGACGAGCGCGAACGGCGCTGGTTCTCTCCCGACGAGGCGGCACAGCTCGTCGACGAGGAAGATCTCGCCAGCATCATCGAGAAGTTGCCCGACACCTTGGGCTCCGGCCAGCCCGGCTGACGCCGGCTCGCTCAGCTGTAGCGGCTCATGGCAAGGTCCGCCGTCTCGATCTCGGCCTTGCGCCCTCCGACGATGTCGGCGATGACGCGGCCGGAGCCGCAGGCCATCGTCCAGCCCAGCGTACCGTGACCCGTGTTGAGATAGAGGTTGGACAGGCGCGTCGGCCCGATCACCGGCGTGCCGTCCGGCGTCATGGGCCTCAGGCCGCACCAGAAGCTCGCCTTCGTCAGATCGCCCCCGTCCGGGAACAGGTCGCCGACGGAATGATCGAGCGTCGCGCGCCGGGCCGGCCGCAGCGTCATGTCATAGCCGCAGACCTCCGCCGTGCCGCCGACGCGGATGCGGTCGCCGAGGCGGGTGATCGCCACCTTGTAGGTCTCGTCCATCACCGTCGACACCGGTGCGGCCGCCTCGTCGACGACCGGCGCGGTGATCGAATAGCCCTTCACCGGATAGACCGGGATCGACAGGCCGAGCGGGCGCAGCAGCAGCGGCGAAAAGCTGCCCAGCGCCAGGACATAGGCATCGGCCGTGAGGAAGCCCGCATCGGTCGACGCGCCGGCAAGCCGCCCGCCCTCCACTGACAGGGCCTTGACGTTGACGCCCTGGCGGAAGACCACGCCCATGTCGGCGCACAGCGCCGCGAGCTTCTGCGTGAACAGGTGGCAATCGCCCGTCTCGTCGTCGGGCAGGCGGAACCCGCCGACGAACTTCTCGCGCACCCTCGCAAGGGCCGGCTCGGCCCGGATGCAGCCCTCGACGTCCAGCACCTCGTAGGGCACGCCTGACTCGGCGAGGATGGCCGCATCCTTCGCCGTCGCCTCCAGCTGCGCCGCCTCGCGGAAGAGCTGCAAGGTGCCGCGGCTGCGCTCGTCATAGGCGATGCCCGTCTCGGCGCGCAGGGCCCGCAGCAGGTCGCGGCTGTATTCGGCGAGCCGCACCATGCGGGCTTTGTTGACCGCGTAGCGCGCGCTCGTGCAGTTGGCGAGCATCTGCGCCATCCAGACCCACATCGCGGGATCGAGCCGCGGCCGCACGACGAGCGGCCCATGCTTCATCAGGAGCCACTTGACCGCCTTGACCGGCACGCCGGGCCCGGCCCACGGCGCGGAATAGCCGGGCGAGACCTCGCCGGCATTGGCATAGCTCGTCTCGAGCGCAGGCGCCGGCTGCCGGTCGACGACCGTGACCTCATGCCCAGCCTTGGCGAGGTAATACGCGCTGGCGACGCCGATCACGCCGCTGCCGAGAACGAGCACCTTCACGACATTCCTCCGCTCACCGGATCAGCCCCGCCGCATCAGCGGCAGGCGATGCCTGAGGCGCAGGATACACGCAATGATCCCCTCATTTCCTTGCATGATATCGAACTATATGCGAATATTAGCCGGATCATTGCAAATTATGTTCATGTTTTAGAGGAAAATTGCATGCGCGAGCTTGATGCGACAGACCTGCGCATGGTGCGCCTCCTGCGTCAGGACGGCCGGATGAGCAATGCCAAGCTCGCCACCGAGGTGGGCCTGTCGCAGTCGGCCTGCCTGCGGCGCCTGCACAACCTCGAGGAAAGCGGCGTCATCCGCGGCTATGCTGCCATCGTCGACGAGGGGCCGCGCAGCGACGCGACGGTGGTCATCGTGCAGATATCGCTCGAGCGTCAGACCGAGGAGTTCCTCCGCCGTTTCGAGGCCGCGGTGCGCAAGTGTCCCGAGGTGCAGGAGTGCTACCTGATGACCGGCCTCGCCGATTACCACCTGCGCGTCTCGGCCAAGGATGCCGCCGACTACGAGCGCATCCATACGGACGTCCTGTCGCGGCTACCCGGGGTCGCGCGCATCCAGTCGGCCTTCGCCATCCGCAGCGTCGTCCGTGCCGCCCGCCCGTGAGGGGACGGCCGGCTACAGTACGCGGGCCAGCTTCCAGGCCAGTTCGACCTGGCTCGAGGTGCCGGTCTTCTTGAACAGGTTGTGCAGGTGCACGCGCGCCGTATTCGCCGTGATGCCCATCATCGCGGCGATCTCGTTCAGCCGCAGGCCGGAGCAGAAGAGCTCGGCAAAGCGCGATTCCTTGTCCGACAGCGAGAACAGGCAGGCGAGTTCCTCGTGATTGGCGCGCAGCCGGCTCTTCAGGTCGATGATGAAGACATAGGCGGTGCCCATGCCGGTGCCCTCGCCACGCCCGCACGGCGCGATCTTGAGCGCGAAGCGGCATTCTCCGTCGGCGTTGGGAACGGCGATGACCCGCGAAGGGGGCGTGGCGCCCGCGAGGGCGGCCTTGGCCATCTCGCTGACGGTGGCCGCGAGCGTGCGGTCCACGACCGAGCGCAGGGCCCGCAGACGGCCGCCGCGGCCCTCGATGCCGCAGCCGGCGACGATCGCCGCCCGCGCCCGTTGGTTGGCGAAGAGGATGAAGCCCTCCTCGTCGACCACCACGTAGCCCCAGGGCACGCACCGGTCGACGACCGCGGCGCTCATGAAGGCGCCCGGCGGGCGCGGCGGCAGCGCCTGCTCCCGCAAGGTGTCGGCGATCCCCTGGAGCAGTGCCCCGAAGGCGCGGCGCTCCTGCTCGAGGACGATGAGGTCCTGCCGCGCCGGCAGCAACACCGAGGCGAGGGCGAAAGCCGTCGGATCGGGGGCGATCCGCATGGTGCCGGTCAGGAGGCGCCCGTCGAGAAACCGCTCCAGGATGACCAGCGGCCCGTCCGACGGGGTGCTCAGCAGGGAGGATTCCCTGACGCCGACATCGCTCGCCACCGGCTGAAGCAGGGCCTGGCAGTGGCTCGCGATCGCGCTCGCCTCGGGCCCTGCCACGTGCAACGGGGCCGCCGTGCGGCTCGCCGCGTTGAGCTGCGCGGCGATGCTGCTCCGCGCACCCGAGAGGCGACAGAACACGTCGACCATGCTGGTGACGATCTCGCGCCCGCGCTTCATGCCGCGCGCGGCCGACGGCTGCGGCAGTGCCGCCATGCCCTCCGGCAGCGTCCCGGCCGATCTTCGCTCCACGGCCTCCCGGCCGCCTCTTGAAGTCTGGCTTGAATGCATCGACGCCCCCGTTTTGGTGTTTACTGACGTTCACCTTCAACAGGACAAAATTACCCCCGCCCCAACCCGAGAACGGCGACGAGCATCAGGGAAATTACATTAAATAGAAAATTTTCGCAATATTTTTGATTAAAATTCTCCAAATGCGAAACGTTCATGTGCTCGCCAATACCTGCGCGTGTAACGGTGCTTTTTCGACCGCCGCCCCCTAGCGCTCCCGGAAGGCCCTTACGAAACTGTCGGTCAGCGGCCGCAGCAGATAGGCGAAGAACGTCCGCTCGCCGGTCTTGATGAAGACCTCCGCCGGCATGCCCGGCGTCGGCCGGAACTTCGGCAGCTCGGACGCCGCCGCCTTGTCGAGGGAGATCCGGGCGATATAGGCGCTGCTGTGGGTCGTGCCGCGCTGCTCATCCGGCAGCGCATCGGCCGAGACGTAGACGACTTCGCCCGGGATCATCGGCGTGATGCGCTGGTTCAACGCGGTGAGCCGCACCAGGGCCGTCTGGCCGCTGTGCAGGCTGTCGATGTCCTGCGGGCGCACGCGTGCCTCGATGATGAGCTCGTCGTTGGCCGGCAGGAGCTCGAGGATGTCCTTGCCGGGCGCAACGACGCCGCCGGCGGTATGGAACATGAGCTTGACGACGATGCCCTTCACCGGCGCCTCGATCGTCACGCGCTCGCTGACCCCTTCGGCCATCCGCGTCCGCTCGCGCACGTCGTCGAGCTCGCTCTGGGTGTTCCGCAACTGCTCGGTCGCCGACTGGATGAGCTGGGAGCGCACGTGCGAGATCTTCTGCTGCTCGCGGCTGATGCGCTCGCGCGCGTCGCTGATGCCGGCCGTGAGCTGGCCGATCTGGCCCTCGAGGCCCGCCTGCGCGCGTTCGAGCGCCAGCACGTCCGGCTTGCGGACGTAGCCCTTCTTCAGGAGCTCGCGCTTGCCCTCCAGCTCCTGCGCCACGAGGCCGAGCTGTACCTGGACCGCGCGAAGCTGCGCCCGCCCGCCGTTGATGTTCTCGCGCAACGCGGCGATGCCCTGTTCGAGGATGGCGACCTCGCTCGTCACCCGCTCCCGCCGTGCCTTGAACTCGATCTTCTGGCCCTCGAGGATGGCCGCGACCTCCGGATCGGCGGCGCGGGCGAGCAGATCGGGATCGAACTGCAGCTCCTGCGCGCCGGCGACCTCGGCCTCCAGCCGCGCCTGGATGGCGAGCAGGCGGTCGTGCCGGAGGGTGAGGCGCCGCAGGTTGGCCTTGGCGTCGGTGTCGTCGAGCAGCACCAGCGGCTGCCCGGCTTCCACGATGTCGCCCTCCCGCACCATGATCTTCGAGATGATGCCGCCCTCGAGGTGCTGAATGATCTTGTTCTGGCCCGTGGCGACGAAGGTGCCGGACGCGACCACCGCCCCGTCGATGGGCGCGACGCTCGCCCAGACGCCGAAGCCGAAGACCCCGAAGACGAGGACCAGTGAGCCGAGCAGCAGCGGCCAGCGCGTGGCGCGCGGCACGTCCTCGCACCACTCCTCACCGGTGATGATCGCATGGGGCATCGTGTCCTCCCGAATGTCCCCGGCCTATGCCTGCGGCTGCGCCGGCACGCCCGGTGCCCGGGCGGCGGCGAGCGCCTCGTCCTGCGTCTGCGCCATGAGGCGCGGCAGGATCTGGTCGCGCTCGCCGAAGGCCGCCACCTGCCCCTCGCGCAGGATCAGGATCTTGCTGACGCTCTGCAGGACCGCAGGCCGCTGCGTGACGAGCACGACCGTGATGCCCTGGCGCCTGGCGCGGGCGAGCGCCGCTGCGAGTGCCCGCTCGCCCATGGTGTCGAGATTGGCGTTGGGCTCGTCGAGCACGATGAGCCGCGGCTCGCCGAAGAAGGCCCGGGCGAGCGCGATCTGCTGCTTCTGCCCACCCGAGAGCGGGCTGCCGTCCACCGCGATCTCCGTCTCGTAGCCGTCCTGGAAGCCGGAGATCATCTCGTGCACGCCGGCGAGGGCGGCCGCCTTGGCGATCTCCTCGTCGGTGGCGTCTTCCCGCATGCGGGCGATATTGGCCTTGATCGTGCCGGGGAAGAGCTCGATGTCCTGCGGCAGGTAGCCGATGCTCTCGCCGAGCTGGCGCCGGTCCCAGTTGCGCAGGTCCATGAAATCGAGGCGCACGCTGCCGGCCGTGGGCGCGATGCAGCCGACGAGCATGCGCGCCAGCATCGACTTGCCGCCGCCCGAGGGGCCGATGACGGCGAGCGAATCCCCCGCCTCGAGCGTGAAGGAGACGCCGTTGAGCACCGTGCGCCGCGTGCCGGGCGGGATGTAGAGCAGTTTGTCCGCTTGCACCCGCCCTTCCGGCTTCGGCAGCAGCATGCGCTCGGTGTCGTTCGCCGGCATGTCGAGGAGCGAGCGGACGCGCCGGTAGGCGGACTTCGCCTGCACGAAGCCGCGCCAGCCGTCGATGGCGCCCTCGATCGGCGCCAGAGCGCGGCTGGCGATGAGCGAGGCGGCGATCATCATGCCGCCGGTGACGCTGCCCTGCACGGCGAGATAGGCGCCCCAGCCGAGGATGCCGATCTGCGTCACGAGCCGCACGTAGCGCGACACGCTGGCCAGATAGATGTTGCGGTCGTTGGCGTGGACCTGCGCCTTCATGGAAGCGGCATTCTCCCGCCCCCACAGCAGGATCGCCTCCTCCAGCATGCCCATCGCGCCGATGACCTGCGCGTTGCGCGCCTGGGCCGAGGCCTGGATGTTGGCGCGCATGGCGAAATTGCCCGCAACGCCATATTCCTTTGCCGTCATGCGCTCGTTGAGCACGGCGATGCCGAAGAGCACCACGCCCGCGGCGGTCGCGATGACGCCGAGCGCCGGATGGATGAGGAAGACGGCGAGGAAGTAGAGGGGCGCCATCGGCGCATCGAACATCACGAGCATCACCGGCCCGTTGATGAAGGAGCGCACCTGCTGCAGATCACGCAGGGCCTGGATGTCGCGCGTCGCCCCGACATCGGCCGAGCGCAGCGCAGCGGACATCACGGGAGCGCCGAGCAGGCTCTCGAGCTGCACGGCGATGCGCGTCAGGACGAAGCGGCGCAGGGCGTCGAGCAGGACGAGCAGGGTCAGCGCGCCGACGGCGATGATCGACAGCATGGCGAGCGTGTCGATGCTGCGGCTCGTCAGGACGCGGTCCGACAGCTGGAAGAGATAGAGCGGCACCGTCAGCATCAGGATGTTGATGACGACGGAGAAGGCGCCGACCTGCAGGATGCCGCGGCTGCATGCGTGCAGGCCGTTGCGGATGACGTCGGCCCGCGGCTGGTAGGCACGCCGGCTGGTGCTCTTGCCCGTGCCTGCACCGCCTCCCTTGCCGCCGGCAAGGGGCTTCGGCGCAATGATCTGGTCGCGCGCCTGTTGCCGGCCGGCAAGACCGACCGGCGGCGGCGCCTTCTGCGGGGAGGCGCCGGCATCCGGTGCGGCCTTGCGGGCCGTGGAGGCAGCGCCCGGACGCTCCGTCGTGAAGACCGGCGGCCAGGTGGCCCGCGGCAGCCGCAAGGCTTCTCCCTCGGATGGTCTCGGCATGTCGCCGAGATTCCGTGGACGCCCGGCAGCGGCGCCGGAGGCCGTCGTATCATCACGCGTCGGATCTCGCATCTGCCGCCTCCCGGCTTCGTCTGATGCCGTGTCGCGTCGCTGGTCAGCCCGTCAGCGTGTGTAGTGCGTCGCCGCTCGCCGCCGCCGGTGCGTGGGCGAGCGCCTCCGTCAGTTCGTCGTGAGCCATCTGTTCGACGGCGCCAGCGACCTGGGTCACTACATTGGCGTCTCCGTCGAAGAGCACGTTCTGCTGCACGATGACGTTGAACTCGGTGTAGTTGCCGGCCACGACCTGGGCGCCGAAGCCACCGTTGTCGTCGAGAATGACGGCGTGGTTGACGGTCGTGTTGCTGCCGGAGCCGGCGAACTGGTCGAAGTCGAAGGCGCCGAAGCCGTCGCCGGACAGGTTGTGCGCGCCGGTCGCCGTGGCATCGACGATGTTGCTGTCGCTGTCGTCGATGATGTTCACCTGCACGATGAGATTGATGTCGTGGAAGTCGCCGTCGACGAAGAGCACGTTGATCGGCTTGCCGTCGGCGTCGACGAGTTGCACGGCATAGGCGCCGCCGGCGAAGGGATTGGCCAGGAAGTCGAGCCACGCGGCCACGTCGTCGCAGGCGCCCTCCCCCTCCTCGAAGCCGAACCGCGCCATGTTGATCTGGACGTTGCCGCCACTGGAAACGAACTGGCCGGAGACGGCCGCGGCAATCCCCTCGGGTCCGAGCAGGGCGATGAGCGCGTTGACGTCGCCGTCGAACAGGATCGACGACTGGACCGCGATGAAATGCTCGCTGTAGACGCCGCCGATCAGTTGCAACCCGCCGCCGCTGTTGGTGTCGACGATGGCGGCCTCGTTGACCTGCAGATTGCCGCCGCTCGACAGCACCTGCTGCGAAGCCTCGCCATCGCCGATCACCGCCTGCACGAAAGCCTGGTTGAGATCGCGGTCGATGATCAGGTTGAACTGCAGGATGATGTTGTATTCGTAGTAATTGCCGCTGACGACGATGAGGTCGTAGCCGTCGCTGCCGGACACCAGCACGGCCTCGTTGCTCAGGCTGTTGCCCCCGCTCGTCGTCTGCTGGGTCACTGTCCCGACGCTGTCGGGCCCCGCTTCGGCCATGGAAAGGCGCGCCGCCTGCACGTTGGCGTCGCGGTCGACGAGGCCGTTGAACTGCAGAACGGCCGTCTGCGACAGCGCACCGCCGAGATGGCTGTCGACGGAGAACCCCTGCAGAAATTGCTGGCTGCTCAGCGTCTCGAACAGCTCGCCGATCGGCCCGAACGTCGACAGGTTGCCGCTCGCGGCATTGTCGACCGTGCCGGGCACGTCGATGACGACTTCGTTGATCTGGACGTTCTGGCCGCTCTTCACCACCTGCTGCGCCTCCGCGTCCGTGAGGTCGGGCAGGTCGGGCCGGCTGCTCAGCGTATCAGCATCCTCTTCGGCATCCACCGGCGCGGCGGTGCCGTGGGCCACGAGCGCCTTGTGAGGTGTGGCGGGCGTTGGGGACGGCGCCAGCGAACCCGCGCCATGGTTGCCGCCGGCCGCGCCACCGACGCCGACGTCGCCGGCATCGCCGCCCTGCACCGCCGCCTGAGCGGTGAGGCTCCCGGCGCCGACATGGATATCGAGCCACGAATGCGGCAGATCGACCGTCCCGGCAAGAAGATGGAGGCCACCCAGGAACGCCGGCTCGACCGGAAGGCTGCTCACCCTCGCGGCATCGAGCTCGCCGATGCGGGCGGCGAAGACGGGATCGGGGCCGAGCTGCACCACCTCCGGCTCCTCGCCGTCGGCGCGCACATAGGCGAGGGACACGCTCGGCTGCTCCCCCTCGTGCGCGACAGGCACCCTGAGATAGTTCCACAGCAACTCGGTAATGCGATCGACCGGCATCGTCCCGTCCCTTCCGCTGGCGCCGGCAGTGCGGGCCCGGCTGGCCTGCCGGGTCCGCACCCCGTCCGCATCCGTCGGTTCGTCGGACTACGCGTCGTCGATCGCGCTCGTGTTGCTCTGGCCGTTGCCGCCGCTGACGATATCCTGGTCGAAGCCGGCGAAGTTGAAGGCGAACGACTGCGAGACACTGGCAGCGTTGGTGTTGCTGTCGTTGTCCATGAGGTAATTGGCCTGGGTGACACTGTAGCTGTCGTTGTTGTTGCCGAAGCCGCCGAAGCCGGTGTCACCGATCCAGGACGTGTTGCTCTGGCCGTTGCCGCCACTGTCGATGCTCTGGTCGATCGCGGCGACATTGCCGAAGCCGAGCTGAGCCACCACGCCGACATTCGTGTTGATGTCGTTGTCGAACATGATGTTCTGCTGGCCGACGTTGAACTCGTCATTGTTGCTGCCGGCGCCGAAGCCGAGGCCAAAGTCGCTGATGTCGGACGTGTTCGACTGCCCGTTGCCGCCACTGACGATGCTCTGGCCCACGCCTGCGACATTCCCGAACCCGGCCTGCTGGAGGGTGGTCAGGTTCATGTTCTGGTCGTTGTCGTAGAGGCCGTTGAACTGGCTGACCTCATAGCTGTCGTTGTCGCTGAAGGCCCCGAAGCCGAGGCTGAAGTCGGAGATATTGGACGTGTTGGACTGGCCGTTGCCGCCGCTCGAGATGCTCTGTCCCACCCCGGCGATGTTGAGGCCGCCGAACTGGGAGATGCCCACGCCGTTGGCATTGGCATCGTTGTCGAACATGTTGTTGGACTGGCCGATCAAATAGCTGTCGTTGCCGTTGCCGAGGCCGAACGAGAAGCCGGTGTCGCCGATCCAGGTGGTGTTGCTCTGGCCGTTGCCACCACTGTCGATGCTCTGTCCGACGCCGGCGAAGTTCAGCCCGCCGATCTGGGCGATGTTGCCGACCTGCATGTTCTCGTCGTTGTCGGCCATGCCGTTGAACTGGTCGACGCGATAGTCGTCGTTGTTGTTGAACCAGCCGCCGGCGAAGCCACCGTCCTCAATGGCGGACGTGTTGGACTGTCCGTTGCCCCCGCTCGTCGTGGTCTGCGACAGGCCGCCGAAATTGAACAGCCCGGCCTGGTTGAGAGTGCCGACATTGGCATTGGCGTCGCTGTCGAGCATCTCGTTGCCCTGGTCGACGGAATAATAGTCGTTTCCGTTGAACCAGCCGCCGGCGCCGCCGGTGTCGGTGATCCAGGACGTGTTGCTCTGCCCGTTGCCGCCGCTGCTGATGCCCTGAGCGGCCCCGCCGAAATTGAAGAAGCCGACCTGGTTCGCCGTGCCGACGTTCATGTTGAAGTCGGAATCGTTCAAGCCGTTACTTTGGTCGACTTCAAAGGTGTCATTGTCGTTCAGGGGCATATCGTCTCTCCCTCGCAGAATAGAAACGCAGAACACTTCTCTACGGAAACGAGACAGGTGCGATCATTGAGCGTCGACGAATGGCACCATGGTTGTCGAACCCCGCAGGATTCAACCAAGCCATTATGTCGCTTCTTCTTAACCCTGCGAGTATGTCATTCCCGGAGAGGAGGAGAAGCCTATCAACTAATGCGTTTCGATTAGCAGGGGAGAAGAATCCAAGACGGTCCGGAACGGCGCAACGGCTCAAGGTCCCGGCGCAGCCATGCGCTGCCGGCCCCGCTCGCGCGAGGAAGAAGCATCCGAGCGGACGTGAAAAAATTAAGGCCGCACCGGCGCTACTTCGCGCCGAAGGCCGCCGCGCCCGCGGCCACGAAGCGTTCGCCCGCGCGGGCGATCTGCTCAAGCGTCATGCCCGGCTTGTAAAGGGCCGAGCCGATGCCGAAGCCGTCGGCGCCGGCCCGCGCGAATTCGGCCATATTCTCCGGCGAGATGCCCCCGACGGGCAAGATCTTCAGATCCCGCGGCAGGACCGAGCGCAGCGCCTTGACCCCCGCCATGCCGACGACTTCCGCCGGGAATATCTTCACCGCCTCGGCACCGGCCCGGCGCGCCGCGAAGATCTCCGACGGCGTCATGCAGCCGGGCAGGACATCGAGCCCGCGCCCGAGCGCCATCGTCACCACCGCCTCGTCGAAATGGGGGCTGACGATGATGCGCCCGCCCGCCTCCGCCACGCCCTTGACCTCCGCCGTCGTCGTCACCGTACCGGCGCCGATCAGCACGCGCTCGCCGAAGGCCTGCGCGAGGCGCGCGATGCTGTCGAGCGGTTGGGGCGAGTTGAGGGGAACCTCGACGATGGAAAAGCCCGCATCGACCAGCACCTGCCCGACGGCGACGGCCTCGTCCGGCGTCACGCCGCGCAGAATGGCGACGAGCGGGCGGGTTGCCAGAGCTTCGACGAGACGCATCGCTTCCTCCCGGGGGCCGGCGGCGGATCTGCCGCTTCATGCCGCCCCGTTTAGCGCAGACCGGCGCCGCGAGCCATGCCGATCATGCCGGGCCGCTCATGCGCTGACGTTCCACTCTCACGACTCTCCGCCCGGGTCGGGGGTATCGACGAGCCCCGGCTCCTGCTCGGCCTCGTCCATGGGCTGGCGGGTGAAGCCGCGCACCGTCGGGCTCGTCTCCTCGGCATCGCGACGGATCTCGACCGGGCTCAGCACATAGGCCGTCAGCAGCTCGGCGATGGAGCGCAGCGCGTGCATGTGGATGCGCTCGTAGCCGTGCGAGGCGTCGATGCCGAAGGTGACGAGGGCCGCGCGCACATCGTGCCCCGCGACCACCGCCGAGGCGGAATCCGACCTGTAGAAGCGGAAGATGTCCTTCTGGTAGCGGATGTCGTTGTCACGGCACAGGCGCACCAGCTTCTGCGTCAGGTGGAAGTCGAACGGGCCGGTCTGGTCCGCCATGGCGATGGTGACGCCGAACTCGTCCGAATTCTGCCCCGGCCCCGTCGTCCCGTTGTCGATGGCGACGATCGATGCGACGTCGTTGGCGAGCGCCGCCGAGGCACCGACCCCCGTCTCCTCCGCGATGGTGAAGACCCAGTGGGTGTCCACCTCCGGCTCGGCGCCTTCGGCCTTCAGGGCCTTGAGCGCGGCGAGAAGGATCGCGACCCCGGCCTTGTCGTCGAGGTGGCGCGAGACGATGAAGCCGTTGTGCAGGAACTCCGGCTGCGGGTCGATGGCGACCGTGTCGCCGGCGTCGATGCCGAGATGGGCGAGGTCGCGCGGGTTGCGCGCCAGCGCGTCGACGCGCAGCTCCACGTAGGGCCAGCCGGTGGGCTGGCTGTCGACCTCGTCGTTGAAGATGTGGCCCGAGGCCTTGAGCGGCAGAATGGTGCCGCGATAGGCGCCCTTCTCGGCAAAGATCGTCGCGCGCGCGCCTTCGGCGAAACGCGCCGACCAGGTGCCGATCGGCACGAGCTCGAGCCGGCCGTTCTCCTTCAGCCGCTTCACCTGCGCACCGAGCGTGTCGACATGGGCGATGAGCGCCCGCGCCGGCTTGCTCTCACGCCCCGGCAGGACGGCGCGGATGGCGCCGCGGCGCGTCAGCTCGTAGGACAGGCCGAGCCGCTCGATCTCCAGGCAGACCTCGCGCACGATCGTATCGGTGTAGCCGGTCGGGCTCGGGATGTTCAGGAGCCGTGCCAGCACGGCGGCGAGATAGGCCGTGTCGATGGTCAGGCGCTGCATCGGTCCCGCCCGTCGAGAAGCGCCGCCTGCCGCACCGCCGCCGGCACCGAGAGCGGGAACAGCAGGTCGACGAAGCGCTCGGCCGTGGGCTGCGGCTCGTGGTTGGCGAGGCCGGGCCGCTCGTTCGCCTCGATGAAGGCATAGTCGGGCTCGCGCGGCGAGCGCACCATGAGGTCGATGCCGACGACGGGGATCTCGATGGCCCGCGCCGCCGCCACCGCCGCCGCGACGAGGCGCGGGTGCACCTCGCCGGTCACGTCGTGGATGGTGCCGCCGGTGTGCAGGTTCGCGGTGCGCCGCACGGCGATCTCCTCGCCCTGGTCAGCGACATCGTCGAGACCGTAGCCGGCCGCCGCCACGCAGCGCTCCGTCTCGGCATCGAGGGGGATGGTGGATTCCCCGCCCGTCGCCGCCGCGCGCCGGCGGCTCTGGCGTTCGATCAGCTCGCGGATGGTGGCGCGCCCGTCCCCGACGATCCGGGCCGGCCGCCGTACGGCGGCGGCGACGAGACGATAGTCGATGACGACGAGGCGCAGGTCCTCGCCGGCGACGCGCTGTTCCACCAGCACGCGGTCGCAATAGAGCTTGGCCGTCGCGATGGCCTCTTCGAGGTGCTCCATCGTCTCCACGCCGACGGCGATGCCCCGGCCCTGCTCGCCGCGCGCCGGCTTGACGACCAGCGAGCCATGCTCGGCGAGGAAGGCCTCCAGCGCCTCCCGGCCGTCGGCCTCGATCTGCGCCGGAACGGTGAGCCCCGCCCGCTCGACGACCCGGCGGGTAACGGCCTTGTCGTCGCAGATGGACATGGCGACGCCGGTCGTCAGCTCGGACAGGCTCTCGCGGCAATGCACCGTGCGCCCGCCGTAGGAGAGGCGGAAGAAGCCGCCCGGCGCATCCGTCACCTGCACGTCGATGCCGCGGCGGCGCGCCTCGTCGACGATGATGCGGGCGTAGGGGTTGAGCTCCGCCTCGGGCCCGGGGCCGACGAACAGCCGCTCGTTGATCTGGTTCTTGCGCTTCAGGGTGAAGAACGGCACGCGATAGAAGCCGAGCTTCTCGTAGAGCGCGATGGCCTGCTCGTTGTCGTGCAGCACGGACAGGTCGGTGAAGGCGGCGCCGCGCGCCTTGAAATATTCGACGATGTGGCGCACCAGCGCCTCGCCGATGCCGGGCCGAGTCGCCTGGGGATCGACCGCGAGGCACCAGAGCGACGAGCCGCGGGCCGGATCGCCGAAGGCCCGGCCGTGGTCGACGCCCATCACCGTGCCGATGACGTTGCCGGTGAGTTCGTCCTCGACGACGAAGCAGGTCACGGCGCGGCTGTCGCGCTGCGACCAGAAGAAGTCGGGCCGCACCGGCACCATGCCGCGCGTCGCATAGATGCGGTTGACCGCATCGGCATCGGCGGCCGAGGCGAGGCGCCGGATGAAGAAGCCGGCCGGGCGCCGGCGCGCCGTCTTGTAGGTCGCGAGGTCGAGCCGGTAGGTGTGCGAGGGATCGAGGAACATCTCCTGCGGCGCAAGCGACAGCACCACGTGCGGGTCGCGCACGTAGACGGCGATGTCGCGCCGCTCCGGCGCCTCGGCGCGCATCGTCTCGACCAGCGCCTCGGCACTCTCGAAGGTCTGGCCGAAGAGGAGGCGCCCCCAGCCGCAGTCGACCGCGGCCCCTGTCTTCGTCTGTTGCGTATCGCTCTCGCGCCCCTCGCCGAAGGGCGGCACCATGGCCTGGTTGCGCATGCGCTCGAGGCGGTGGGCATAGGCGCCGCGCCCGCGCCGCGATGTCGAACCCGTCATGCCTGTCTCCCCGGTCAAAGGCCGTGCGTCTGCAGCCACATCTCGAGCAGGGCGACCTGCCACAGCTCGGAGCCCCGAAGGGGCGTGATGGCGCTCTTGGGATCGGCGAACAGCCGTTCGAGATAGCGCTGGTCGAACAGGCCGCGCTCGCGCGCCTTCTGCGAGGTGAGCGCGGCTTCCACCATCTCGAGCGTCGGCCCCTCGATGTATTTGAGGGCCGGCACCGGAAAATAGCCCTTCTTGCGGTCGATGACCTCGTGCGGGATGACCTGCCGCGCCGCCTCCTTGAGGACGCCCTTGCCGCCCTGGCTGAGCTTGTGCTCGGACGGGATGCGCGCGGCGAGCTCCGCCAGCTCGTAGTCGAGGAAGGGCACCCGCGCCTCAAGGCCCCAGGCCATCGTCATGTTGTCGACGCGCTTCACCGGATCGTCGACCAGCATCACGGTGGAATCGAGCCTCAGCGCCTTGTCGACAGGATCGTCCGCGCCGGGCATGGCGAAGTGCTCTTCGACGAAGGCGCGCGCCTCGTCCCGCGTCAGGTGCCACTCGGGATTGAGATGAGTGCCGAGCCGCCCGTTGTCCCGGTCGAAGAAATGGCGGGCATAGTCGTCGACCGGCGCGTTGGAGCTGGCGAGCGGCGGATACCAGTGATAGCCGCCGAAGATCTCGTCCGCCCCCTGCCCCGACTGCACCACCTTGATGTGCTTCGCCACCTCCTGCGACAGGAGGAAGAAGCCGACATTGTCATAGGACACCATCGGCTCGGACATGGCGCCGATGGTCGCCGGCAGCGCCTCCAGCATGCGCGCGGAGGGGATGAAGATCTTGTGGTGGTCGGTGTCGTAGTGCCGGGCGATGAGATCGGAATAGACGAACTCGTCGCCCTTCTCGCCGTTCGCCTCCTCGAAGCCGATGGAGAAGGTCATCAGCCCCTTCTGCCCCTCCTCGGCAAGGAGGCCGACGATGACGCTGGAATCGACGCCGCCCGAGAGCAGCACGCCTACCGGCACGTCCGCCACCATGCGCCGCCTCACGGCCTGCCGCACGGAGGCGAGCACCATGTCGCGCCACTCCTCGGCCGAGCGCGCGACGTCCGCGGGCGTGCGCGTGAAATCGAGGCGCCAGAACTGGGTGTCCTTCTGCGCGCCGTCCGGCTCGATCACCCGCACGGTCGCGGGCGGCAGCTTGCGCACGCCCTTGAGCATCGTGCGCGGCGCCGGCACCACGGCGTGGAAGGTCATGTAATGCTGCAGCGCCACCCGGTCGATCGTCACGTCCACCTTGCCCGTCGCCACCAGCGCCGGCAGCGAGGAGGCGAACAGCAGCGCGCCGTCCGCCTCGGCGAGATAGAGCGGCTTGATGCCGAAGCGATCGCGGGCCAGGACGACACGGCCGCTGTCGCGCTCGTGGATGGCGAAGGCGAACATGCCGTTGAAGCGCTTGACGCAATCGATGCCCCAGGCGTGATAGGCCTTGAGGATCACCTCGGTGTCGCCGTGCGAGAAGAAGCGGTAGCCGAGGCCGGCGAGTTCCTCGCGCAGTTCGGGGTAGTTGTAGATGCAGCCGTTGAAGGCAATCGTCAGGCCGAGGTCGGCGTCGACCATCGGCTGTTCGGCCTTGTTGGTGAGATCGATGATCTTGAGGCGCCGGTGGCCGAAGCCGACCGGGCCGCGCGCCACGACGCCGCCGGAATCGGGGCCGCGCGGTGTCATCACCCCCGTCATCCGCTCCAGCATGGCGATGTCCGCAGAGCGTCCGTCGAACCTCAGCTCACCACAAATTCCGCACATCGATCCGTCGATCTCCCCGATGACCGGCGCTTCAGGCCGGCGCCTCACGATAGATAATTTGATATCTAATCTTTACATGGCGAATGTTTTGATGTCAAATCAATGGCGGAGCAAGCCATGAAAGTTGATGAACGTCAGACAGTCCCGGTGGGTTCCGGGCTGGGGGAAGCCGGATCGAGCGCCGGTGGTTCCATGCGCATCCTGCCGGCGCAGGACGACCTGCAGGCCCTGTCGAAGGCCATCCGCCGCATCGTGCATGTGATGGAGACGCGCTCGAAGGCGATCTCGCGCTCGGTGGGCCTCACCACGTCGCAGATCGTCATCCTGCAAGGCGTCGCCGACCTCGGCGAGGTGACGACGAACGCCCTCTCCCGCTATGCCGACTTGACGCCGGCGACCGTCGTCGTGACCCTGGAGAAGCTCGAGGGGCGCGGCCTCGTCGAGCGCTACCGCAACGTCGTCGACCGGCGCATCGTCCACACCCGGCTGACGCCGGCAGGGCGGGACGTGCTCGCGGCAGCCCCGTCCCTCCTGCCCGACGAGGCGGCGGCCATGCTCGCGGCCCTGCCCGCCGGTGAACGCGCCGGTCTCGTCAGCGCCGTGCGCAACCTCGCCGACATGATGGAAGCGACGGGAAGCGTGCTGCCCGCGCCCACCGGCTCATGAGCCCTTGGCCGTCCCCGGCGCGCTCATGCCCGGTGCCGGCGCGAGCGCCCTGAGCGCGTTCATGATGGCGGCGACGTCGATCACCTCCTGCAGCAGCGCCCCCTGCACCGGCGCGAGGAAGCCGGCGGCGGCCGCGAGCATGCCGAGACCCGACAGGCCGATGCCGACATAGACGCTCTGAAGCGCGATGCGCCGCGAGCGCCGGGCGATGACGAGCGCATCCGCCACAGGCGCAAGCCCTTCCACCAGCAGCACGACATTGGCCGCCTCCGCCGAGGCGCTCGCCCCGCGCGCGCCGACAGCGATGCCGACATCCGCCTCCGCGAGGGCCGGCGCATCGTTGATGCCGTCGCCGATCATCATGACCGCACCCGTGGCGCTGCGGCGCTCCTGCCGCACGATGGCGAGCTTGTCCTGCGGGGACAGGTCGCCGCGGGCCTCCGCCAGCGGCAGGCCGGCGCCGATCTCGGCGACGATGTCGCTGCGGTCGCCGGAGGCGAGGATGAGCCGGGAGACACCCTCCTGCTCGAGGCGGACGAGCAGGCCCGCAGCATCCGGCCGCAGGAGATCGGCAAGCAGCAGCACCACCGCGAGGCGTCCGTCCACCGCGACGGCGACAGCCGCCGTGCTGCCGTCCATCCCGTCGATCGGCGGCACGGCCCCGTCGAGATATTCGCCGATATAGGACAGGCTGCCGACGGCGACCGCCCGCCCCTCCACCCGCCCCGCGAGCCCCCGCCCCGCCGTCTCGCTCACGTCATGCGGGGCCGACAGAGTGAGTCCGCGCTCCCCCGCCGCCTCGATCAGCGCCTCGGCGACGACATGCGCGGAGGCCTGGTCGAGCGAGGCGGCGAGCCGCAGCGCCTCGTCGGCATCGACATCGTCGTCCCCGTTCGCACCGGCGAAGACCCGAGCATCGACGAGGCGGGCGCGGCCGAAGGTCAGCGTCCCCGTCTTGTCGAGCACGGCGGTGCGCGCCTGCGACAGGGCTTCCAGCGCCCCGCCGCCCTTGATGAGCACGCCATGCCGCGCCGCCTGCGACAGGCCGGCGACCAGCGCGACGGGCACGGCGAGGATGAGCGGGCACGGCGTCGCCACGACGAGCACGGCGAGCGCCCGCACCGGATCGCCGCTGACGAGCCAGGCGGCGCCGGCGAGCAGCACGGTCACGGCGAGGAATGCGATGGCATAGCGGTCGGCGAGGCGCGCCATCGGCGCCTTGGCCTTCTGCGCCTCCTCGACAAGGCGGACGATGCCGGCATAGGTGCTCTCGGCCGCCGGCCTCAGCACGAGGAGATCGAAGGCGGCGCCGATATTCGTCGTGCCGCTCAGCGCCTCCCGCCCCGGCAACAGCCGCACCGGCACGGATTCGCCCGTGATGGCGGACTGGTCGACCATCGCCGGCTCGTCGACGACGCGCCCGTCCACCGGCAGCACGTCACCCTGGCGGATCAGGAGGCGCTCGCCGGGGTGGATGTCGGCGAGCGGCACCTCGGTGATGCGTCCCTCCCCGTCGTAGCGCAGGGCGCTGCGCGGCACGCGCGAGAGCAGCGCCCGCATCTCCCGCCGGGCCCGGCCTTCCGCGTAGAATTCGAGATACTGCCCGCCGGCATACATCAGCGCCACGACGGCGCCGGCGAGCGTCTCGCCGAGAACGAGCGCCCCCGACATGGACAAGGCGGCGACGATGTCGAGCCCGACGTCGCCGCGGCGCAGGCTGGTGATGATCTCGACGACGAGCGCCGCGAGCACCGGCGCCGTCGCCGCCGCCCAGACGTAGGGCGCAGCCGCGCCATGGCCGGCCATGCGCAGCGCGAACCCGCCGGCGAGCCCGAGCACGGCGAGAAGCACGAGGAACGGACGCAGTCTGGCAACGCTCTCGGACAAGGCGAAGGCCCGGCACCGCCGCACGGCGCGGCAGCACCACTATGCAGCGCGATGCATCAAGGACAAGCGCGGCAAACCGTCCGAACCGCAAGCTTTCTATCGGGAGACGAGCCGCGAAGAGCTGCCACGCATCGCAGGGCTCCCTTCCGCCCCCCTCTATCAACCGCTTGCTCACCTGGAAAGCAGATCGATGAGTTTACGGCCCAGATCACACCTTGTAGATTGCACATATGGCGCTCAAACGGATGGACAACGTAGGAATCGTCGTCGAAGACCTCGGCGGAGCAATCGATTTCTTTCGCGAGCTCGGTCTCGCGCTCGAAGGGCGGGCCACGATCGAAGGAGAATGGGCCGGACGTGTCACTGGGCTCGCCGGTCAGCGTGTCGAGATTGCCATGATGCGCACGCCGGACGGCCACAACCGGCTCGAGCTATCCCGCTTCCTCTCGCCGCCTGTGGCCGCGGATCACCGGACCGCTCCGGTCAACGCTCTAGGCTATCTCCGCGTCATGTTCGCCGTGGACGATATCGACGAGACGCTTGAAAAGCTTCGCAACCGCGGCGTGCAGCTCGTCGGTGAAGTCGTCCAGTACAAAGACGCGTATCGGCTCTGCTACATCCGCGGGCCTGAAGGGCTTCTCATCGGACTCGCCCAGGAACTCAGCTGAGCGCGCCTGCAGGTCGTCGGCCTGCGCCCCGTCTAGCCCTCCAGCTCCTCGCGCAGCATCTCCAGCTCCAGCCAGCGCTCCTCCGCCGCCGAGAGCTCGCCCTGCACCTCGGCGAGCTTCGCGCTCACCCGCGCGAAGCCGTCAGGATCGCGGGCATAGAGCGCCTCGTCGGAGAGCCTTCCGGCCAGTTCGGCGACCGTCTTCTCCAGTTCGGTGATGCGGGCGGGCAGGGTCACCAGCGCGTGCTTGTCCTTGAAGCTCAGCTTCTTCCGGGGCGCCGGCGCCGCCGCTTTCTCGGCCGCCGGCTTCGGCGCCTTCTGGACCTTCGCCTTCTCCACCGCGCGCGCGCCGACGCCGCTGCCGCGCTGGGCGACCATGTCGCTGTAGCCGCCGGCATATTCGACGAAGCGCCCCTGCCCCTCCGCCATCAGGACGGATGTCGCCGCCCGGTCGAGGAAATCGCGATCGTGGCTGACGAGGAGGACCGTGCCGGCATAGTCGGCCAGCATCTCCTGCAGGAGGTCGAGGGTTTCAAGGTCGAGGTCGTTGGTCGGCTCGTCGAGCACGAGGAGGTTCGAGGGGCTGGCGAGGGCCTTGGCGAGCAAGAGCCGCGCCCGCTCGCCGCCGGAGAGCACCTTGACCGGCGTGCGCGCCTGCTCCGGCGAGAACAGGAAGTCCTTCATGTAGCTGACGACGTGCCGCGACTGCCCGTTGACGACAACGCTGTCGCCCGCTCCGTCGGTCAGCACCTCCGTCAGGCTCGCCTCCGGGTCGAGGGCCGAGCGCGTCTGGTCGAGCCGCGCCATGGCGACGTTCGCCCCGAGCCGCACCGTGCCTGCGTCGGGCGCGAGCCGGCCGGTCAGCATCTCGACGAGCGTCGTCTTGCCGGCGCCATTCGCGCCGACGATGGCGACGCGTTCGCCACGGAAGATACGGATGGAGAAGTCCTCGACGATGCGGCGCTCGTCGTAGGCCTTCGCGATGTGCTTGGCCTCGACGACCAGGGTGCCGGACAGCTCCGCCTCGCTCACCGTCATGTCGACATTGCCGAGCACGCGGCGCTGCTCGCGCCGCTCCCTGCGCATGGCACCGAGTTCGCCCAGGCGGCGCTGGTTGCGCTTGCGCCGGGCGGTGACGCCGTAGCGCAGCCAGTCCAGCTCCATGGCGATCTTGCGGTCGAGCTTGTGGCGCTCGCGCTCCTCCTGCTCCAGCACCTCGTCGCGCCAGGCTTCGAAGGCGGCAAAGCCCTTGTCGAGCCGCCGGGTGACGCCGCGGTCGAGCCAGACGGTGGCGCGCGACAGGCTTTCGAGGAAGCGCCGGTCGTGGCTGATGAGCACCAGCGCCGAGCGCATGCCCTTGAGCTCGCTCTCCAGCCATTCGATGGCCGGCAGGTCGAGGTGGTTGGTCGGCTCGTCGAGGAGGAGGATGTCCGGCTCCGGCGCGAGCACGCGCGCCAGCGCCGCCCGGCGCGCCTCCCCGCCCGAGAGGTTAGCGGGTGCCTCCTCGCCGGTGAGGCCGAGTTGCTCGAGGAGGTAGCGCGCGCGATAGGCCTCGTCGCCCGGCGCCAGCCCCGCCTCCACATAGGCGAGCGTCGTCGCGAAGGCCGACAGGTCCGGCTCCTGCGGCAGGTAGCGGATCGTCGCCGTGGGCTGGGCGAAGCGCTCGCCCCGGTCCTCTTCCACGAGCCCGGCGGCGATCTTGAGCAGCGTCGACTTGCCCGAGCCGTTGCGGCCGACGAGGCAGAGCCGCTCGCCCTCGCCGACGCTGAGCTCGGCGCCCGTCAGGAGCGGCGTGCCGCCGAAGGTCAGGTGGATGTCGGTCAGTTGCAGGAGCGGCGGGGCCATGGTGCTCAAATGCTTTCGGCGCGGGATGGTTCGCCCGCCATCTAGCGCAGCCGGGCGCCGCTGCCAAATGCGACGGTCAGCCGGCCCGCTCGCGGAAGAAGGCGTCGATCGTCACCGCCGCCGTGTCGAGATGGCCGAGGAGGACGGCAACCGCCCGCGCCGCATCGCGCTCACGCGCCGCCGCCAGCATCGCGAGGTGGTCCTCCTGGGCCATGTGCTCCTGCCCCTTGGCGGCGAGGTGGAAGCGCACGTAGCGGTCGGCCGAGGCGAGCTGCTGCTCGGTGAGCGCGAGCAGCCTCGGCCGCCCGGCGCGGGCATAGAGCGACATGTGGAAGCGCCGGTTGAGCTCGCCCATGCGGCCGGGCTCCGTCTCGGCATCCATCTCGGTGATCAGCTCCTCGGCGCGCGCGAAGTCCTGCGCGTCGAGATGGGGAATGGAGAGGGTGAGCGCCGCCGGTTCGAGCGCCCGACGGATGGCGTAGTTGTCGGCGGCGTCCTCGGCCGAGATGTCGGTGACGACGGCGCCCTTGTGCGGCACGAAATCGATGAGGGCCTGGGCTTCGAGCTGCCGCAGCGCCTCGCGCACCGGCATGCGGCTGACGTTGAAGAGCCGCGCCAGCTCCTCCTGCCGGAGCGGCGTGCCGCCGGACAGCCGACCGCTCAGGATGCCCTGGCGCAGGGTCGCCTCCACGAACTCCGTCGCGGTGCGATAGCGCGGGCCGACATCGGCCACGAGGGCCGCAACCGCCTCGCTCCCTTCAGCCGCCACGGCGCGTCGTCCACCGTCCATCGTCATTCGCATCCAATATCCACTTGTCGATTGGATCCAATTTAGCAATACTCCGGCCCGCGCTTCAACCGCAAAGTCCATCGCCGCAGAAGCTCCGCCATGCGCACCGAAACCGCCACCACCGCCGGCGACGGCGTCGAACCCGTCCATTCCGTTGCTGCCGCATCAGCGCCGGCGAGCGGTTCTGCGGTCCAACCGGTCTTCGCCGGCGCCCTCGCCGCCGTGGTCGGCTTTGCCTCGTCCTTCGCCATCGTGTTGCAGGGTTTTGCCGCCGCCGGCGCGACGCCGGCCGAGGCCGCCTCTGGCCTCCTCGCACTCTGCGTCGTCAAGGGGCTGCTCGGAGCCTTCCTCTCCCTGCGCACGCGCCTGCCGATCAGCATCGCCTGGTCGACGCCCGGCGCGGCGCTCCTCGTCGCCACGGGAGCCATGCACGGCGGCTATGCCGCCGCGACGGGCGCCTTCCTCGTCGCCGCGGGCCTCGTCGTGGTCGCCGGCCTGTGGCGCGCCTTCGGCCGCGCCGTCGCCGCCATCCCCGTGTCGCTGGCGAGCGCCATGCTCGCCGGCGTCCTCATGGACCTGTGCCTCGCGCCGGTGCGCGCGGTCGGCGCGATGCCGCTGCTCGCCCTGCCCATCATCCTCGCCTGGGCGGTGACGATGCGCGTCGCCCGGCTCTATGCCGTGCCGGTCGCGGTCGTCGTCACCGCGCTCATCGTCGTCTTCGCGACGCCGATCCCCGACGGCGCGCTTGCCGACATCTGGCCACGGCCGGTCTTTGTCGTGCCCGCCTTTACGCTTGACGCCCTCGTCGGCATCGCCCTGCCGCTCTTCATCGTCACCATGGCCTCGCAGAACATCCCCGGCCTCGCCGTGCTGCGCACCAACGGCTACCAGCCGGACGTGAAGCCGATCTTCGTGTCGACCGGCCTCGCGAGCGGCGTCATCGCCTTCTTCGGCGGCCATCTCGTCAACCTCGCCGCCATCACGGCCGCCCTGTGCGCCGGGCCCGAGGCCCATCCCGATCCACGCCGGCGCTACATCGCCGCGGCCGTCGCCGGTGCGACCTATGTCGTGCTCGGCCTCGGCGCGGGCTTTGCCGCGGCCTTCATCGCCGCCTCGCCGCCGCTGCTCATCGAGGCGGTGGCCGGCCTCGCCCTCCTCGCCAGCCTCGCCGGCGCGCTCGTCGCCGCCCTCTCCGGCGAGAACGAGCGCCTGCCGGCGATCGTGACCTTCGTCACCGCCGCCTCGGGCACGGCCTTCCTCGGCATCGGCGCCGCCTTCTGGGCGCTCATCGCCGGCGGCGCCCTGATGCTGCTGATGCGGCGGCACCGCTGACCGTGCGGGTCGGCTCCGACGAAGAATCGGTTAGACTCCGCCGAAGAGACAGGACACGCACAGGAGGAAGACGCATGCGATCGATGCTGCTCGGGGCCGCACTCGCCGTGACACTGGCCAGCCCCGCGGCCGCCTCGTTCCAGTCCTGCGTCGCCGGCCTGAAGCAGGAGGCGGCACAGCAAGGCGTCAGCCGCGCCATCCTCGACCGCGCACTCGACATCTCCGCCCCGGACGAGAAGGTGCTGCGTCTGTCGACGGTCCAGCCCGAGTTCAAGACGCCGATCTGGGACTATCTCGCCTTCCTCGTCGACGAGGAGCGTGTCACCCAGGGGCGCGCCATGATGCGCCGCTACGACAACATCCTGCGCGCCGCCGAGCGCCAGTTCGGCGTCGACCGCTTCGTCATCGCGGCCGTCTGGGGGGTCGAGACCGACTTCGGCCAGGAAGCGGGCAGCTCTTTCCTGCCGCATGCGCTCGCGACGCTGACCTGTGCCAGCAACCGGCGCACGAGCTTCTGGAAGGGCGAGCTGATGGCGGCGCTCAAGCTCGTCCAGCGCGGCGACCTCTCGCTCGACAAGCTCTACGGCTCGTGGGCCGGCGCCTTCGGCCAGACGCAGTTCATCCCCTCCACCTACCAGCGCCTCGCGGTCGACTTCGACGGCGACGGACGCCGCGATCTCGTCAGTTCGGTCGCCGACGCGCTCGGTTCCACCGCCAACTATCTCAAGCGGGCGGGCTGGCGCCAGGGCGAGTCGTGGATGTTCGAGGTGCGCGTGCCGGCCGGCTACAACGGCCCCACGGGCCGGCGCAACAAGGCGCCGCTGTCCACCTGGGCGCAGCGTGGCGTTACCCGCGCCGACGGCTCGCCGCTCTCCGGCGGGGCGCAGGCCGGCTTGCTGCTGCCGGCGGGCCCCAACGGCCCGGGCTTCCTCGTCTTCCGCAACTTCGACGCCATCTATTCCTACAACCAGGCGGAATCCTACGCCCTCGCCATTTCCCACCTCGCCGATCGCATGGCCGGCTACCCGCCGCTGCGCACGCCCTGGCCGACGGATGATCCGGGCCTGTCGCGGGCGCAGCGCCTGCAGCTGCAGAAGCTCCTCATCGCGCAGGGCTACGATATCGGCGAGGCGGACGGGAAGATCGGCCCGGCGACGCGCGAGGCGATCGCCGCCGCCGAACGGCGCCTCGGCATGCCGCCGACGGGCCGCGCCGGAAGCAGGATCTACCGGGCGCTCGGCGGGCGCTAGAGACCCACCAACCGCGAGGGCCTCTGGCGAGCGGCCGCTTCGATGCCCACATCGGGAGAATGGAGAGCCTCGCCCCTTCGGACGATCGCGAGCCCCGCTTCCATGCCCCGCCCGTTCCGCTGACGGCCGATGGCCGCCCGCGCAGGGTCGGGGTAGAAGTGGAATTCATCGGGCTGCCGGTCCGCGCCGCCGCCGATGCGCTCGCCGCCGCGTTCGGCGGCCTGGTGCGGGAGGAGGATGCCCACGCCTGGCATCTCGAGGCGAGCGCCATCGGCGATCTCACGGTCGAGCTCGACGTCCAGCACGTCCATCCGCACCGCGCGCAGCAGCACCCCTTGCCCCGCCTTTCGCCGCCCGCTTCGGCGCGGCTCGGTGCGGCCCTCTCGCCCTTCGTGCCGCGCGAGCTGATCACCGCTCCCCTGCGGCTCGACGCGTTGCACCGCGTCGATCATGCCGTCGGCGTCCTGCGGGAAGCCGGCGCCCGCGGGCGCGGCATCACACCCTTCGGCGCGCTCGGCTTGCACTTCAACATCGCCCTGCCGGATCTCGGCCCCCACACCCTGGCGTGTCTCCTCAAGGCCTTCCTCGTTCTCGAACCGCAATTGCGCGACGATACCCACCCGGACGTCGTCGCCCGTCTCTTCGCGCCGCCCGCCTATCCGCCGGCCTATGTCGAGAAGGTACTGTCGCCGGACTACTGGCCCGATGAGGAGGCGTTCGCCGAGGACTATCTCGCCGACAATCCGACGCGCCGGCGCTCGCTCGATCTCCTGCCGCTCCTCCTGCACCGCGATCCGGAGGGCATTGCCCCGCGCCTCACCGACAAGGTCGGCAAGCGCGAGGTGCTGCACTACCGCCTGCCGCTAGCCTGTGTCGGCGAGCCCGGCTGGAGCGTCGCGGCGGACTGGAACCGCTGGGTCGCTGTCGAGCGGCTCGCCGCCGACCCGGCTGCACTCGACGCCGCGTGCCGGACGGCGCTGGCCGGCAGGCCGGTCCTCGCGGCGGATGTGTGAGCGTCACGGCAGGTCGCCGCCGTCGATGCCGATGACGTGGCCGCTCACATAGGAACTCTCATCGCTGGCCAGGAACAGCACCAGGGCGGCCACTTCCTCCGCCGTGCCGACGCGCCGCATGGGGTAGGGAGCGACCAGTTGCTCGGTCGTTACCTTCCAGTCGCGCCGCACCCGCTCCAGCATCGGGCTCTCGATCGGTCCCGGCGCAATGGCGTTGATGCGCACGTCGCGTCCATATTCCTGGGCGGCGGCGCGCGTCATGTGGATGACCGCTGCCTTGGAGGCGCCATAGGCGACGATGTTGGGAAAGGCATGCCGTCCGCCGATGGACGCCATATTGATCATCGCCCCTTTCGCGCGCACGAGATGGGGCAGCTCGTATTTCATCGATACGAAGACCCCGCGCAGGTTGGTGGCGATCTGGTCGTCGAAGCCGGCAATGTCGGTTTGGGCGATCGGAGCCGGCGGCAGATCGATGCCCGCGTTGTTGAAGGCAATGTCGAGACGACCGTAGCGCGCCACCGTGTCGGCGACGAACCGCTCCATCTGGCCGGCGTCGCGCACGTCCGACCTGAGATAGACGGCCTCGCCCCCGCTCTCACGCACGCGCTGCTCGACTACGCGGCCGAGGTCCTCCCGCCGGCCATTGAAGGCCACCCGGACGCCGGCCGCCGCAAGGGCGGCGACCGTCACCGCTCCGATGCCAGAGGTGCCGCCCGTGACGATCGCCACCTTGCCTGTCAGCACGCCTGCGACCTCTGCTGCCGTGGAGCTCGCGGCAATGCCGGTGCCTCCGACCGCGCCGGCCGCCAGCATGCCGCCGAGCACATGCCGCCGTGGCAGCCTGCTCGCCTGTGATCGACTGTCCATATCCCTCTCCTCGCTATGGCGTGAAGAAGGCTACCGCCGCGGATTATCACGAAAAATCCGGATCTGCTTTGTGCACCTTTAAGCAGTACTTTATAATTCTTGCCATGTCCGCGACCTCGTCCGATCCCTTCCCAGGCCTTGCCGCCTTCCTCGCCGTCGCCGAGACTGGCGGCTTCACGGCTGCCGCCGCGCGGCTTGGCGTGTCGCCCGCAGCGGTCAGCCAGGCTGTGAAAGCGTTCGAGGCGCGCCTCGGCACACCGCTCTTCCTGCGCACCACCCGGCGGGTGGGCCTGACCGAGGCCGGCGCCACGCTGCTTGCCCGCGCCGGGCCGGCGGCGGCCGAGATCGCCCAGGCGATCGAGGCTGTCGGGGAGATGGGCGAGGAACCGGCCGGCCTGCTGCGTCTCACCGTCCCCCGCATGGCCGTGCCGCTCGTCGTCGAGCCGGTGATCCCGGCCCTGCGGCGCACCCATTCCAAGGTGTCCGTCGAGATCTCCGTCGAGGACGCGACGGTCGACCTGCCAGCCCGCGGCTATGACGCCGGCATCCGCATCGGCGAATTCGTGGAGCGCGACATGGTGGCGGTGCGCCTCACGCGCGACATCGCCTGGTCGGTGGTCGCGAGCCCTACCTATCTCGCCGCCCGCGGCACGCCGGACCTGCCCGAAGACCTGACCCGGCACGAGGCCATCCGCTACCGGTTTCCGACATCGGGTGCCGTCTACCGCTGGGAATTCGAGCGCGAGGGCCGCTCGGTGACGGTCGACCCGCCGGGCGGCCTCCTCGTCAACGACGGCGCCCTGCTCGTCGCCTTTGCCACGGCCGGCCTCGGCCTCGCCTATGTCGCCGACATCGCCGCCGAGGCGGAGATCCGGACCGGACGGCTGGTGCCGGTGCTGCAGCCGTTCCTGCCCCGCAGTCCGGGTCTCTTCCTCTATTTCCCGCGCCGGGCCGGGGCGCAGCCGAAGCTGCGCGCCTTCATCGATGTCGCGCGCCAGGTGCTGCGGCCGGCCTAGCGGCGCGGAAGCCGCGGCTACAGCCGGACCTTGGCGTTGTCCCCCATCGCCGGCCTGGTATCGGTGACGGCCGCGGCGACCATCTTGATGTAGCTCACGACGGTGCCCGGGCTATCCCAGTACTGGGCGTCCTTCGGGCGCACCATCAGGACGCGGATGGAGGGATCATCCGGGCTGTCCCACCAGGCCTTGGCCGGCGTCGACCACAGCTGATGGATCTTGCGGCGGTCGTTGGAGATGGTCGCCCGCCCGGTCAGGGAGACGTATTTCTGCCCGTCCGTATCGGCGAAGGCGAGCCCGACGTTGGGATCGCGGTCGATGTCCTCGTCCTTCCAGCTGGCCGCGTCGGTGAGGAAATAGATCACCTGCCCGTCCCGGTCCGGATAGGCCGCCATGGGGCGCGAGCGGATGTCCTCGCCGTCATGCGTGGCGAGCATGCAGAAGCCGATCTTCTCCACGAGGTCCCATACGCGTGCAACGTCGTCATCGGCCATCGTTCAACTCCTTCATGCGATGACCGACGAACGGAGACGGCGGGCGTGAGTTCCCTCCGGCCGGGATCAGGATCGTCGCGGAATCTCGAGGCCCCTCTGCACGGCGGGACGCGCCAGGCCCCGCTCGAGCCAGGCCGGCACATGTTTCAGCCCGCTGAAGCCGACGAGGTCGCCTGCGCCGTAGAAGCCGATGAGGTTGCGCACCCAGCCGAGCATGGAAATGTCGGCGATGGTGTAGTCCTCGCCCATGATCCACGAGCGGCCGTCGAGCCGGGCCTCGAGGACACCGAGCAGGCGCTTCGATTCATGGACGTAGCGCTCGAGCGGGCGCTTGTCGGCGATCTCCCGGCCGGCGAACTTGTGGAAGTAGCCGACCTGCCCGAACATCGGCCCGACGGCGGCCATCTGGAAGAAGACCCACGCGATGGTGTCCCAGCGCCGCGCCGGATCCTGCGGCAGGAGCTGCCCGGTCTTCTCGGCGAGATAGAGCAGGATCGCGCCGGATTCGAACAGGCCGATCGGTGCGCCGCCGGGGCCGTCCGGATCGATGATCGCCGGGATCTTGCCGTTGGGATTGAGCGACAGGAATTCGGGCGTCCGCGTCCCCTCGGCGCCGAGCTCGATGGCGTGCGCCTCGTAGGGGAGCCCGGTCTCCTCCAGCATGATGGATACCTTCACTCCGTTCGGCGTCGGCGCGGAATAGAGCTGCAGGCGCTCGGGGTGAGCGGCGGGCCAGCGTTTCGTGATCGGGAAGGCGGACAGATCCGGCATCGACGGCTCCAACGGCAGCGGGCATGGGCCGCAACCGTAGCCGATGGGCGACGGCGCTCAAGCCCCGCCGCAGCCATGAGCGAAGGGTCGCCGGCGTATGCGCGGCAGGGAATTGCTGGCCGGCACGTCAGGCGCTATCCGCAGTGATCCGCGATTGCACGGGTAGAGGACGAATCACGATGCCCCCGACGGTCTTTCCGCTGAGGCAGCCGCGCCCGCCGGTCGGTGAACGGCTGCCCGGGGGGCGACGCGCGTGACCGGCACGGTCGCACTCGCCCTCATCCCCGTGGCCCTCATGATCGCCCTCGGCTACGGGCTGCGCCGTTCCGGCTTCATCGCCGAGGCCTTCTGGCCGCAGGCCGAGCGGCTCTGCTATTTCGTGCTCCTGCCGGCCCTGTTCCTCAACGGCCTCGCGACGGCGGACATTGACGCCCTGCCCGTGCGGGAACTGGCGCTCGTGCTCGTCGGCGCCACCGTCACGGTGGCCCTCATCGTCGTCCTCGCCCGCCCCCTGTTCCGCACCGACGGCGCCGCCTTCACCTCGATCTTCCAGGGCAGCATCCGCTTCAACAACTACATCGGGGTGAGCCTCGCCGCCGGGATCTTCGGCGCGCCGGGCATCGCGCTGGCCGCCGTGTGCAATGCGGCCATCGTGCCCACGGTCAATCTTCTGTGCATTCTCGTCTTCGCGCGGTTCGGCACGGCGCGGGTCGCGGCCCTCGGCGTCCTGCGGCTGATTGTCACGAACCCACTGGTCGTCGCCTGCCTCGGCGGAATTCTGCTGCAGTGGCTCGGCGTGCGTCCGCCAGCCGGGATTGAGCCAGCGCTGCGCGCCCTCGGCGCCGCCTCCATGCCGCTCGGCCTCCTGTGCGTCGGCGCGGCGCTCGACTTCGGCGCGGCCCGCTCCTGGATCGGCCCGGTCGCCGCCTCTTCCGTGGCGAAATTCCTTGTCATGCCAATGGTGACGCTGCTGGCCGTGCGGCTCACCGGCCTCGGCGCACCGGCTGCGACCATCGCGCTGATGTTCCAGGCGCTGCCGACCGCCTCCTCCTCCTACATCCTCGCCCGGCAGCTCGGCGGCGACGCGCCGCTGATGGCCGGGATCACGGCCACGCAGACCGTGCTCGCAGCCTTCGCCATCCCGGCGGCACTCGCCCTCACGGCGCTCATCCCCTGATCGGCGGCAGGGCTTCCGATCACATTCTGGAAGAGAACAATTTCAGAAGGGCGGCGGAGCCCTATATTATTCTCAGGTGAGTCGGCAATCGATCGTTCCGGAGGTGTGATGTGACAGCCCGAAGGTGACTGCTGGGGCGCCTGTCGTGCCCATTCCCAAAGGGTTCTGCCCCAAGGGAACCGTGGGTGCGCAAAATGGTTCACTCCGAGAGCAGGAGCCGATGGCCATCCCGTCGCAATGACCGGGCCTGCCGCGGGAGAGCACTATGCAAAGGAGAGAATCGGACGTCTTCGATCTGTTTTCGGAGATTTATAAAAGTACGGCGCAGGAGGAGATGAGTCTCCAAGACTATCTTCTCGCGTGCCGTGATGACAAAAGCATGTACGCCACCGCTCAGGAGCGGATGGTTGATGCCATCGGAGAACCGACGCTCGTCGATACGAGTGCCGACGAACGCCTCGGCCGGATATTCTCCAACAGAACGATCAAGATTTATCCGACTTTCGCCGATTTCTACGGCATGGAAGACACGATCGAGCGGATCGTGGGCTACTTTCGCTATGCCGCGCAGGGGCTCGAGGAACGCAAGCAGATCCTCTACCTGCTCGGTCCTGTCGGCGGCGGCAAATCGTCGCTCGCCGAACAGTTGAAGAAGTTGATGGAGCAACGCCCCATCTACACGCTGGCGATCAACGGCACCGTCAGCCCGATCTTCGAATCGCCGCTCGGCCTGTTTCATCCCGAGCGCATGGCAGACCTTCTGGAGGACAAGTACGGCATCGCCCGAAGGCGCCTGACCGGCCTCATCTCGCCCTGGGCGGCGAAGCGCCTCGACGAGGTCGGGGGCGACATCTCGAAGTTCAGTGTCGTCAGGCTGATGCCCTCGCGCCTGCGACAGATCGCCATCGCCAAGACCGAGCCCGGCGACGAGAACAACCAGGACGTATCCTCGCTCGTCGGCAAGGTCGACATCCGCCAGCTCGAGAACTACAGCCAGTCGGATCCTGACGCCTATTCCTACAGCGGCGGCCTCAACCGCACGACGCAGGGGCTGCTCGAGTTCGTCGAGATGTTCAAGGCCCCCATCAAGGTGCTGCATCCGCTGCTGACGGCGACCCAGGAGGGCAACTACAACGGCACGGAGAACTTCGGGGCCTTCCCCTACCAGGGCATCGTCCTCGCCCATTCCAACGAATCGGAATGGCTGCAGTTCAAGAACAACAAGAACAACGAGGCCTTCCTCGATCGCATCCTGGTGGTCAAGGTGCCCTATTGCCTGCGCGTGACCGAGGAGCGGCAGATCTATGACAAGCTGCTGCGCGAGAGCGCGCTTGCCAAGGCACCCTGCGCACCGGAGGTTCTGGAGATCCTGAGCCGCTTCACCGTCTCGACCCGGCTCGCGGAGCACGAGAACTCGCCGCTCTATACCAAGATGCGGGTCTATGACGGCGAGAACCTGAAGGACATCGACCCCAAGGCGAAACCCGTGCAGGAATACCGCGACGCCGCCGGCGTCGACGAGGGCATGACCGGGGTGAGCACGCGCTTTGCCTTCAAGGTCCTGTCCGAGACCTTCAACTACGACACCAAGGAGGTCGCGGCCGACCCCGTCCATCTCATGTACATCCTCGAGCAGGCCATCAAGCGCGAGCAGTTCCCGAAGGAGACCGAGACCGCCTATCTCGACTTCATCAAATCCGAGCTCGCCTCGCGCTATGCCGAGTTCATCGGCCACGAGATCCAGAAGGCCTATCTCGAATCCTACAGCGAATACGGCCAGAACCTGTTCGACCGCTATATCGCCTATGCCGACGCCTGGCTGGAGAACCAGGACTTCAAGGACCCCGACACGGGGCAGATCCTCAACCGCGAGATCCTCGACAGCGAGCTGTCGCAGATCGAGAAACCGGCAGGCATCGCCAACCCGAAGGACTTCCGCAACGAGGTGGTCAAGTTCACGCTGCGCGCCCGGGCCAGGAACCACGGCCGCAATCCCGCGTGGACGAGCTACGAGAAGCTGCGCGAGGTCATCGAGAAGCGCATGTTCGCCCAGGTGGAGGACCTGCTGCCGGTGATCAGCTTCGGCTCCAAGAAGGACAGCGCCACGGAGAAGCAGCACGACGAGTTCGTGCATCGCATGGTCGACCGTGGCTATACCAGGCGGCAGGTCCGGCGCCTCGTCGACTGGTACATGCGTGTCAACAAGGCGGGATGAGGCGCCAATGGGCGAGGTCAGCGGATGCCGAACTTCATCGATCGCCGCCTCAACCCGAAGGACAAGAGCCTCGGGAACAGGCGGCGCTTCCTGCGGCGTGCCCACGAAGAGCTGAAGCGGGTCGTCAAGGAGCGGATCAGGGCGGGCAAGATCGCGGATGTCGATGCCGAGCAGGGCGTGCCAATGCCCGCGCGCGGCACGGATGAACCGACCTTCCAGCCCGCCCGCACCAGCGGGCAGCGGCAATATATCCTGCCGGGAAACAAGGAGTTCACGCCGGGCGATCGGATTCCGAAGCCCGGCGGAGGGGCAGGCGGTGCCGGCTCCCGCGCTGGCCGCGGCCAGGCGGAGGACGACTTCCAGTTCGTGCTCTCGCGCGAGGAGGTGCTCGACCTGTTCTTCGAGGACCTCGAGCTGCCCGACATGATCAAGCTCTCCCTGAAGGAGACCGTGTCCTACAAGCCGCGCCGGGCGGGCTTCGCGACGAGCGGCGCGCCGACGAACATCAATGTCGGGCGCACCATGCGCAACAGCTACGGCCGCCGCATCGCCCTGCACCGGCCGCGCCGCGCCGATATCGAGGCGCTCGCAAAGGAGATCGCGACGCTCGAGGCCACGCCTCCCGCGCCGGGCAGCGGCCAGCGGCTCGAGGAACTGCACGGAGAGCTGGAGCGGCTGGAACGCCGGCGCCGGCGCATTCCTTACGTCGATCCCGTCGACATCCGCTACAACCGCTTCGAGCCGCAGCCGCTGCCGAACGCCAATGCGGTGATGTTCTGCCTCATGGACGTGTCGAGCTCCATGGGCGAGCGGGAGAAGGACCTCGCCAAGCGCTTCTTCGTGCTGCTGCACCTCTTCCTCAAGCGCCGCTACGACCGCATCGACATCGTCTTCATCCGCCACACGGACGAGGCGCGGGAGGTCGACGAGGACACCTTCTTCTATTCCACCCAGAGCGGCGGCACCGTGGTCTCGACCGCCCTCGAGGAGATGCAGCGCATCATCGAGGAGCGTTATCCGGCCCGGGACTGGAACATCTACGCCGCCCAGGCCTCGGACGGCGACAACATCGCCGGCGATTCCGAGCGCTGCTCGTCCCTGCTCAACGGGCCGCTGATGCGCCTTTGCCAGTACTACGCCTATGTCGAGATCATCGACGAGCGCGAGACCGAGATCTTCGGCGCGACCGACAACGGCACCTCGCTCTGGCGGGCCTACCGCACGGTGAACGAGGCATGGCCGAACTTCCAGATGACGCGGATCGCCCGGCCGGCTGACATCTACCCGGTCTTCCGCAAGCTCTTCGCCCGCCAGCCCACGACGCAGCAGCGCAAGTGAACGGGGATCGGGATGACGAAACGGCCAGCCTCACCGCTCCTCTTTTCCGGCTCCGACTGGAACTTCGCCACCCTCTCGCGCACCTACGACGCCATCGAGACCATCGCTCTCGAGGAGCTCCGGCTCGACGTCTACCCCAACCAGATCGAGATCATTTCCTCCGAGCAGATGCTCGACGCCTATTCCTCGGTGGGCATGCCGCTGATGTACCAGCACTGGTCCTTCGGCAAGCGCTTCGTCTTCGAGGACCATCTCTACCGCAAGGGGCTGCGCGGCCTCGCCTACGAGCTCGTCATCAACTCCAATCCCTGCATCAGCTACCTGATGGAGGAGAACACCATGGCCATCCAGGCCCTGGTGACGGCGCATGCGGCCTTCGGGCACAACCACTTCTTCAAGAACAACTATCTCTTCCGGCAGTGGACCGACGCCAACGCCATCCTCGGCTACATGGAATTCGCCAAGAAATACGTCACGAAGTGCGAGGAGCGCCACGGCACCGCCGCCGTCGAGGAGATCCTCGATTCCGCCCACGCCATCATGGACCAGGGCGTCTTCCGCTACCGCCGCCCGCCGCGCCTCTCCTCGGAGAAGGAGCGCGAGCGCGCCCGCGAGCGGCTGGAATACGAGGAGCAGACCTACAACGACCTGTGGCGGACACTCCCCTCCTCGACCGATGCCAGCGACGAGGACGGCGCCTCCAAGGCCGAGCGCGACGCGGCAGAGCGCAAGAAGGCCCTCAACCTGCCGGAGGAGAATCTTCTTTATTTCCTCGAGAAGAACAGCCTCATCCTGGAGCCGTGGCAACGCGAGATCCTGCGCATCGTGCGCGTCATCGCCCAGTATTTCTATCCACAACGCCAGACGAAGGTGATGAACGAGGGCTGCGCCACCTTCGTCCACTACTTCATCATGAACCGCCTCTATGATCAGGGGAAGATCAACGAGGGCACGATGCTGGAGGTTTTGCAAAGCCACTCCAACGTCGTCTTCCAACCCGATTTCGACGACCCGCGCTTTTCCGGCATCAACCCCTATGCCTTGGGCTTTGCCCTGATGCAGGACATCGAGCGCATCGCGACGCAGCCGACCGCGGAGGACAGGGACTGGTTTCCCGATCTCGCCGGCAGCGGCGACTGGCGCGCCACGCTGATCGACGCCTGGGCCAACCACCGGGACGAATCCTTCATCCTGCAATATCTGAGCCCGGCGCTGATCCGGAAGTTCCGGCTGTTCCTGCTGTCCGACAGGGCGGGCGACAATTTCTGCGAGGTGACGTCCATCCACAATGAGCGCGGCTATGAAGCCGTGCGCACCGCCCTCGCCCGCAATTACGAGACCGGCGCCAACCTGCCCGACATCCAGGTGGTCGACGTCGACCTGCTCGGTAACCGGCACCTGCGGCTCGCCCATTACATCAAGAACGGCGTCCTCCTCGAGGAGGAGAAGCGCGATGCCACGTTGCGCCACGTGCGCCGGCTGTGGGGCTACGACGTCAGCCTCGCGGGCGTCGATGCCGCGACGGGCGAAACCCGCTACGAGCGTTCGACGGCGCAATTGTCCGAATAGGCGACCTCATTGCGCGAAGAGGTGTCGCGCCATGAAGTCGACGAAGACGCGCAATTTGGGCGACATGTAACGGCTCGACGGCCAAAGCAGCCGGAAGGTGCCTTCGTGCTCCGTGTGCTCGGCGAGCACCGCGCAGAGCCGCCCTTCGGCGAGCTGCGGGCGAATGGCGAAATCCGGCAGGCAGGCAATGCCGAGTCCGGCCTCCACCATCGCGATCAGCGGCTCGATGGTGTTGGCGACGGCCGCTACCGGAATTTCCGGATCCCCTGCGCCGCGCCGCAGCGGCCAGGGCTCGAGCTTGCCGCTCGTCGCATAGCGATGGTGCAGGCAGGCATGGCCGGCGAGATCCGCGGGCGTGCGCGGCGTGCCCCTTTGCGCAAGATAGCCGGGCGAGGCAACGAGCCCGAGCCGGAAGCCGCCCAGGACGCGCATCATCAGGCGGGAATCGCTCACCGCACCGGCCCGCACCACCACGTCGAAGCCCTCCTCCACGACGTCGACCAGCCGGTCGGTGAAGTCGAGGTCGAGCTCGATGTCCGGATAGGCCTGCATGAAGGCCGTGAGCGTCGGCATCATCAGCATGCCGACGATGGGGAGGCTGACGCGCAGCTTGCCGCGCGGCGCGCCCTGCGTCTGCGCCAGCTCCAGCTCCGCCGCCTCGATCTCGCTGAAGATGCGGCGGCAACGCTCCAGGAAGAGCGCCCCCTCCGCCGTCAGCGTGACCGCGCGCGTCGAGCGATGCAGCAGGCGCACGCCAACCTTCTCCTCGAGCCGCGCGATCGCCTTGCCGATGGCGGAGGAGGACACGCCGAGCTGCCGGCCGGCGACCGTGAAGCTGCGCGCCTCGGCGGCGCGAACGAAGGCGTTGAAGGCGTGCAGGCTGTCCATGGACGATCCTCGATTTCGGACATTCTAGTCCGATGTCTTCATCACTGGAGCCCAATTCTTCTCCTCCGCGAGCGGCTCTATCTCCCTTGCGACCGGCCGATGCGCGGCATCGGTCGAGACGAGCAAGGAGACCATCCATGTCACAGGCTGCAGCGATCCCGCAGGAACACGGCCGCTTCCCCTATTCGGCCATCGTCGACCGCCCGCCCCTGCGCTGGCCGCACGGCGCGCGCGTCGCCGTCTGGGTCATCCCGAACATCGAACACTTCCTGTTCGATCGGCCGGGCGCGGCGATCGTGCCGGCCACGACCGCCTTCGTGCCCGACGTCCTCAACTATTCCTGGCGCGACTATGGCGTGCGCGTCGGCATCTGGCGGCTGATGGAGGTGATGGAGCGGCACGGCATCCGCGGCACGGCCGCCCTCAACGCCGATGTCGTTGGGCACTATCCGCGCATCCTGGAAGCCGGCAAGGCGCTCGGCTGGGAGTGGATGGGGCACGGCACCAACAACTCCACCATGATCAACGCCCAGTCCGAGGAGGAGGAGCGGCACCTCGTCACGACGGTGCTCGACACCATCACCGAGGCCACGGGCACGCGGCCACGCGGCTGGCTGAGCCCGGGCCTGAGCGAAACCCACCGCACGCTCGACCTCCTCGCCGAGGCGGGGGTCGGCTATGTCGCCAACTGGGTCAACGACGAGCAGCCCTATCCCATGCGCGTCAGGAGCGGCACCATGCTGTCGCTGCCCTATTCCGCCGAGATCAACGACTACGCCGCCTTCATCGAGCGCGCCCAGACGGGCGAGGACTTCGCGCAGACCATCCGCGACCAGTTCGACGGGCTCTATGAGGATGGCGCCGTGACCGGCCGGGTGATGGCCATCGCGCTGCACCCGTTCCTGATCGGCCATCCGCACCGCATGCGCGCTTTCGACAGGGCCCTCGCCCACATCACCTCGCGACAGGAGGTGTGGCTCGCCACCGGCAGCGAGATCGCCGACTGGTACGCGCAGCACCATCGGGCACGTTGACGAACACTCTTGCAGCCCGACAGGCGCCACCACCCTGCCCCGGGCGGTGGCGCTCCGCAGCGCCCACCAGCGACCTCAGGCCAGTTGCAGCCGCTCCCGGCGCGGCGACGGGAAGGCGAGCGCGATCGCCACGGCCGCCAGCCCGAGGCCGCTCGAGGCGATGAACAGCCAGGCGTAATTGCCGAACGTGTCGAACACCCAGCCGCCGAACAGCGGGCCGATGGCCATGCCGATGCTCGACAGCATGGTCGCGGCGCCGAAGACGGTGCCGAGGATGCGCTGGCCGAAATAATCCCGCGCCAGCACCGCATAGAGCGGCATCACCCCGCCATAGGCCGTGCCGAAGATCACGGCGAGCGCATAGAACTCCCCGAGCGAACTGACGAAGGTATAGCTGCCGATGGCGAGCGCCTGCACCATGAGGCCCGCGACGAGCACGGGCTTGGCGCCGTAGCGGTCGCCGAGCAGGCCGAGCAGGACACGCCCGCCGAGCCCCGCCAGCCCTTCGACGCTGTAGATGCTCACCGCCGCCAGCGGGGCGATGCCGCAGACGATGGCATAGCTCACCATGTGGAAGATGGGCCCGGAATGGGCGGCGCAGCAGGCGAAGAAGGTGAGGCCGAGGACGAGGAACTGCGGCGAGCGGAACACGGCGCCAACCGACGGGCCGCCCCCGCCCGCGGCAGATGCGGCGGCTCCTGCGGAACCGGCGTCCGCCGCCGGCCGGCGCACGAGGAGCGCTGCAGGCAGCAGGAGCGCCCAGGCCAGCAGCCCGATGAGCAGCATCGCCGTGCGCCAGTCATAGGCCGTGATCAGCCAGCGCGCGAGCGGCGAAATGGTCATCGGCGCAACGCCCATGCCGGCCGAGACGAGCGAGACGGCAAGGCTCCGGTTCTCGTCGAACCAGCCGGAGACGGCCGCGATCATCGGCGCAAAGAAGGCGCTGGCCGCGACGCCGACGAGAAGCCCGTAGGTGAGCTGGAAGCCGACGAGCGATGTCGCCCGGCTCGCCAGCACGAGCCCCAGCCCGAGCACCACGGCCCCGATGAGCACCACGATGCGCGTGCCGAAACGGTCGCTCGCCGCGCCCCAGGCGAAGCCGCCGACACCCATGACGAGGAAGTTGAGCGTCATCGCGCTCGACAGGCCGGACCGCGACCAGCCGGTCTCCGTCGCCATCGGGTCGAGAAAGATGGCGAGCGAGAACATCGCCCCGACGGCGACGCATGACATCAGGGCCCCTGCCCCGACGAGCACCCAGCGATAGAAAGACATGGGGTCGGCATCCTGTTGAAGGAGAATGGTTGATATCAACCTATATCTGTTGATGTCAACCTTTCACGCGAGTGGCCTTCCAGCGACGGTACGATGTCAGCCCCCCGGAGGGCGCCGCCGCCGGGGCCGCGAACCCGCACGCACAGTGTGGAAGCCGAACAGGCCGTATCTGATCGGCAGGCTGGACGCCGCCGCCATTGTTGCCTACTGGACGACGGATATCCGCCTGCCCGGAGGTTTGCCGTGATCCGTCCATCCTGCGCCATCCTGCTCGTGCTCGCATTCTCGTCCGGTGCCCTGGCACAGACGCAGGACGAACGCTTTGCCGAGATCGACCGGAATGGCGACGGCGTGATCACCTATGAAGAGCACGCCGCCGCGGACGAGGCGGAGCTCCGGGCGATCGATGCCGACGGCAACGGCACGCTGACGGTGAAGGAATATGCCGCGTGGCTGGCCGCAGACCAGGACTTCCCGGCCCCCGTCGCCCTCTCCGTGGCCAGATGCTTCTTCAGGGGCATCGATGCCGACGGCGACGGCAAGCTGTCGCGCGAGGAACTGCGCACCTACAACGACCGCGTCTTCAAATGGCTGGCCGGTGACGACGGGCAGATGACGCTCGCAGAATCGAAACGGACGCCTCCGCCCGATATCGTGCCGACGCCGGTCTGCGACTGACGGCGCAGGGTCTGCGCAGTCCGCAGTCGCTCCTCTCCGATGCACGCAACAGTGGAAATTGCGCCCGATCCGGTCGATGATCGGCGCGGGCGGCGCTCGTGCAGTTGCGTCGCCCGCATGGGCGGCACCGCCGATCCCTCGGTCGGGCCGGGCGGCCCGGCCATGCGCATCGCGTCCGCGACGGTCGTGTTCTGGTAGTCCCGGCAAGCACATAGGCTTTCATGATGGACGACTTTCCCCCTCTCAGCCTGCACGTCCCCGAACCGGAAGTGCGGCCGGGCGGCACGCCGGACTTTTCCAACGTGCCGATCCCGAAGGCCGGCTCGGTGCCGCGACCGCCGGTGGACGTCGACCCGCGCGACATTCGCGACCTCGCCTTCTCGATCATTCGCGTCCTGAACCGGGAGGGCGAGGCGGTCGGCCCCTGGAGCGGCCTGCTCTCCGACGAAGCCCTGCTCGAGGGCCTGCGCCACATGATGACGCTGCGTGCCTTCGACGCCCGGATGCTGATGGCGCAGCGCCAGGGCAAGACCTCCTTCTACATGCAGCACATGGGCGAGGAGGCCGTGAGCTGTGCCTTCCGCAAGGCGCTCGAGCCCGGTGACATGAATTTCCCGACCTATCGGCAGGCCGGCCTCCTGATTGCGGGCGGCTACCCGATGGTCGACATGATGAACCAGATCTTCTCCAACGAGGCCGATCCGTTGAAGGGCCGGCAGCTCCCCATCATGTACTCCTCGAAGGAGCACGGCTTCTTCTCGATCTCCGGCAATCTGGGGACGCAGTTCGTGCAGGCCGTCGGCTGGGCGATGGCGTCGGCGATCAGCAACGACACCCGGATCGCGGCGGGCTGGATCGGCGACGGGTCGACCGCCGAGAGCGATTTCCACGCCGCCCTCGTCTTCGCCTCGACCTACCGGGCGCCGGTCGTGCTCAACATCGTCAACAACCAGTGGGCCATCTCGACCTTCCAGGGCATCGCGCGCGGCGGGGCCGGCACATTCGCCGCGCGCGGCCTCGGCTTCGGCATCCCGGCGCTACGGGTCGACGGCAACGACTATCTCGCCGTCTACGCCGTTGCCAGATGGGCGGCCGAGCGCGCCCGACGCAATCTCGGCCCCACACTCGTCGAGTACGTCACCTACCGCGTCGGCGCTCACTCCACCTCGGACGATCCGTCGGCCTACCGGCCCAAGGACGAATCGGAGGCATGGCCGCTCGGCGATCCCGTCATCCGGCTCAAGAACCACCTCGTCCGGCGCGGCGCCTGGAGCGAGGAGCGGCACAGGCAGGCGGAGGCCGAGGTGATGGACAGCGTCATCGTGGCGCAGAAGGAGGCCGAGAAGCACGGCACGCTGCATTCGGGCGGCAAGCCGTCCGTGCGCGACATGTTCGAGGGCGTCTATGCCGAGATGCCGCCGCATCTGAGGCGCCAGCGCCATCAGGCCGGAGTCTGAGCCATGCCGCGCATGACCATGATCGAGGCCATCCGCTCGGCCATTGACATATCCATGGAGCGGGACGGCAAGGTCGTCGTCTTCGGCGAGGATGTCGGCTATTTCGGCGGCGTCTTCCGCTGCACGGCGGGCCTCCAGCAGAAATACGGCAAGACCCGCTGCTTCGACACGCCCATCAGCGAGCTCGGCATCGTCGGCACCGCCATCGGCATGGCGGCCTACGGGCTCCGGCCATGCGTCGAGGTGCAGTTCGCCGATTATGTCTATCCGGCCTATGACCAGATCGTCTCGGAGGCGGCCCGCATCCGCTACCGCTCGAACGGCGAGTTCACCTGTCCCATCGTCGTGCGCATGCCGTCCGGTGGTGGCATCTTCGGCGGCCAGACCCACAGCCAGAGCCCCGAAGCGCTCTTCACGCATGTCTGCGGCCTGAAGGTGGTGGTGCCCTCAAACCCGCGCGACGCCAAGGGGCTGCTGATCGCCGCGATCGAGGACCCCGATCCGGTCATCTTCCTGGAGCCGAAGCGGCTCTATAATGGCCCGTTCGACGGCCATCACGAACGGCCGGTGACGCCATGGTCCAGGCATCCGCTCGGCGATGTGGACGCCGGCCATTTCACCGTCCCGCTCGGCAAGGCCGAGGTGCGCCGGCAGGGCAGCAGCGTCACGGTCCTCGCCTATGGCACGATGGTCTATGTGGCGGAGGCCGCCGCGCAGGAGACCGGCATCGACGCCGAGATCATCGACCTGCGGACGCTGCTGCCGCTCGATCTCGATTGCATCGTCGAGTCGGTCCGCAAGACGGGGCGTTGCGTGATCGTGCACGAGGCGACGCTGACCTCCGGCTTCGGCGCGGAGCTCGCCGCCCTCGTGCAGGAACATTGCTTCTATCACCTCGAGGCGCCGGTCGGCCGCGTCACCGGCTGGGACACGCCCTACCCCCACGCCCAGGAATGGGACTATTTCCCCGGCCCCGCCCGCGTCGGCGAGGCGCTGGTGCGAGCGATGGAGGCCTGAATGGGCGAACGCACCGTCAAGCTGCCCGACGTCGGCGAGGGGATCGCGGAGGCGGAACTCGTCGAATGGCACGTGAAGGTCGGTGATCTGGTGCGCGAGGACGCGGTGCTCGCCGCCGTGATGACCGACAAGGCGACGGTCGAGATTCCCTCGCCCGTCGAGGGCGAAGTCGCATGGATCGGCGCGGAGATCGGCGAGAAGGTGGCCGTCGGCGCGCCGCTCGTGCGGCTCAGGACCCCGGGTGAGGGCGACACCGACGCGCCGGCAACGGCATCGACCGACCCGGGTGTGCGGCCGGCTGAGCCGGAGCCGTCCCGGCCGCCCGCGACCGGGACGGTGGCGGAAGAGGTGGAGCCGAAGCCCGCCCGGGCACCCGCGGCGCGCGCCACGCCCGCCATGGGAGCGGCCCCGAGGCCCTCGGGCGAGAAACCGGTCGCCTCGCCGGCGGTGCGCGGCCGTGCGCGGGAGGCCGGCATCGACCTGCGCCAGGTGCCGGGGACGGGGCCCGCCGGCCGCATCACGCACGAGGACATCGACGCCTTCCTGCGCGAGGGGCCTGCCGGAACCGCGCGGCCGAGGCTCGCGCCGGACAATACGGTCGAGGAGATCAAGGTCATCGGCCTGCGCCGGCGCATCGCGGAGCGCATGGAGCTCGCGCATGCCCGCATCGTGCCGATCACCTATGTGGAAGAGGTCGACGTCACCGCGCTCGAGGAGCTGCGGACCAAGCTCAACGCCGAGAAGCGCGCCGACCGTCCGCGCCTGACGCTCCTGCCCTTCCTCATGCGCGCCATGGTCACGGCCATTCGCGAGCAGCCGATGATCAACGCCCACTATGAGGACGAGGCCGGGCTCGTCCGCCGCTTCGGCGGGATCCATATCGGCATCGCGACGCAGACCGAGGCCGGCCTGCTGGTCCCCGTCGTCCGGCATGTGGAAGCCTGCGACATCTGGGACTGCGCAGCCGCGCTGAACCGCCTCGCGGAAGCAGCACGCAAGGGTACGGCGACACGCGAGGAGCTTGCCGGCTCGACGATCACCATCACCTCCCTCGGCGCGCTCGGCGGCATCGCCACGACACCGGTGATCAACCGGCCGGAGGTCGCCATCGTCGGCGTCAACAGGATGGCGGTCCGGCCGCTCTGGGACGGCAAGGAATTCGTTCCGCGCAAGGTCATGAACCTGTCGTCCTCGTTCGACCACCGCATCATCGACGGCTGGAACGCCGCCGTCTTCGTGCAGCGCATCAAGGCGCTCCTGGAGACGCCCGCCCTGATCTTCGTGGAAGGCTGAGGAAGACGATGAACGAGATCGTTTGCTCGCTGCTCGTGATCGGCGCCGGTCCCGGCGGCTATGTCTGTGCGATTCGCGCCGGCCAGCTCGGGATCAATACGGTGATCGTCGAGAGCGGCAGGCTCGGCGGCACCTGCCTCAACGTCGGCTGCATCCCGTCCAAGGCGCTGATCCACGCGGCCGAGGAATTCGAGAAGGCCGTCCATTGGTCGAGCGCCTCGGCCCCGCTCGGCATCTCCGTCTCCGCTCCGGCCCTCGACCTCAGGAAGACGATCGCCTGGAAGGACCATATCGTCGGCCGCCTCAACAACGGCGTCGCGAACCTCCTCAAGAAGGCCGGCGTGAAGTCTGTCCACGGCCGAGCCCGCTTCCGGGACGGCAAGACCGTCGCCGTGGAGACGGAGACGGGGGTGCAGGTCATCCGCGCGCAGGCGATCGTCATCGCCACCGGCTCAGAGCCGGTCGCGCTGCCGGACCTGCCCTTCGGCGGCCCGGTGATCTCGTCCAGCGAAGCGTTAGCGCTGACGAAGCTGCCCAGGACGCTTGTCGTCATCGGCGGCGGCTATATCGGCCTCGAACTGGGCATGGCCTTCGCCAAGCTCGGCACCGCCGTCACCGTGGTGGAAGCGGAATCCCGGATCCTGCCGCTTTACGACGCCGAGCTGACGCGGCCGGTCGTGAAGCGGCTGAAGGAGATCGGCGTCTCGGTGCTGACCGGCACCAAAGCGCGCGGCCTGTCGGGCAAGGGGGATGCGCTCATCGTCGAGACCGCGAGCGGCGAGAAGCGCATCCCGGCCGAGAAGGTGCTGGTGGCGGTCGGCCGTCGCCCGGTCACCGACGGCTGGGGCCTCGAGGAGATCGACCTCGACATGGCCGGCCGCTTCCCGCGCATCGACGATCAGTGCCGCACCTCGATGCGCGGCATCTACGCGATCGGCGACGTGACCGGCGAGCCGATGCTTGCGCATCGCGCCATGGCCCAGGGCGAGATGGTCGCCGAGATCGTCGCCGGCAAGCGCCGCACCTGGGATGTCCGCGCCATCCCCGCCATCTGCTTCACCGATCCCGAGATCGTCGCGGTCGGGCTGTCGCCGGAAGAGGCGCGCGCCGGCGGCCGGGAGATCAAGATCGGCCAGTTCCCCTTCAGCGCCAACGGGCGCGCCATGACGCGCCTCGCCGAGGACGGCTTGGTGCGCATCGTCGCGCGCGCCGACAACCACCTGGTGCTCGGCATCCAGGCGGTCGGCCAAGGCGTGTCCGAACTCGCGACGGCCTTCGGCCTCGCCATCGAGATGGGGGCGCGGCTCGAGGACGTGGCCGCCACGATCCACGCGCACCCGACGCAGGGCGAGGCTTTTCAGGAAGCGGCCCTCAAGGCGCTCGGCCACGCGTTGCATGCCTAGCCGGCTGCTTCACTGACCGGCTAGGGCTCTGTCTTCCGCAGGTTCTTGACGACGTCGAGAAAGGCGCGCAGGGCCGGCGGCACCGCGCGATGCCCGGGATAGTAGACCGCGATCTCTTCCGGACCGGGCATCCATGCGGTGAGGACCTTGCGCAGCCGGCCGTCCAACAGCGCCGTCTCGGCGGCCCAGTCCGCCACATAGGCGATGCCGAGCCCCTCGATGGCGGCTTCGACCATCAGCTCCTCGTCATCGAGGACGACGGGGCCGTTCGCGTCGATCACGAGTTCCTGGCCGGCGCGTTCGAACTCCCATCGGTAGAGCTTGCCGCTGGGCATGCGGTGGCCGATGCAATGGTGGCGTTGCAGGTCCTCGGGGGTTCCCGGCTCGCCGAAGCGGTCGAGATAGGCGGGCGACGCGACGCAAACGAATGTCAGCGCACGGGCAAACGGCACGGCGACCATGTCCCTGGGGACGGAGCCGATCAGGCGCACGCCGGCATCGAAGCCGCTCGAGACGATATCGATGAGCCGCCCCTCGACGACGACGTCCACGGTCACATCCGGGTGGCGCTCCGCCACCCGAGGGAGAACCTCGCGCACGAGCAGCCCTGCCGCGAGCCGCGGCGCGTTGATGCGGACGGTTCCGGCGACATTGCCCCGGAAGTCCGCCACGCTGTCGAGCGCCTCGTCGAGCGAGGCGAGCGCCGGCCGAAGCCGGGCGAGCAGCTGGAAGCCGGCCTCCGTCGGCGAGACACTGCGCGTCGTGCGGTTCAGAAGGCGCACGCCCATGCGCTCCTCGAGCGCCCGCATCGCATGGCTCAGTGTGGAAGGCGCCGTCCCGAGCTCGTCCGCCGCGCGGCGGAAGCTGCGGTGCGTGGCAACGGCCACGAAGGCGGTGAGATCATTGAGCGACGGGCGGGGCATTGATGGGGATTTTGCATCACCCCATGCCGATTTCAACGGCTAATGCGCGCAATGCGGCCCCCCTATCTTCTCCTCTGTCAATCAGGAGGTGTGAGAAATGCAGAAGACCTGGCTCATAACGGGTGTGTCGTCCGGTCTCGGTCGGCTCTTGGCCGAGAAGGCCCTGACAAGGGGCGACCGCGTCATCGGCACGAGCCGCAGCGAGGATGCGCTTGCCGACCTGCGGGCCCGCCATCGCGAAACACTTCGCATCGTCGCAATGGACCTCAAGGATCCAGGCTCGGTACGCGCTGCGGTCGACCGCGCCTTCGGCACGGTCCCTCGCATCGACCTCGTCGTCAGCAACGCGGGCTATGGTCTGCTCGGCGCAGCGGAAGAGGCGAGCGACGCGCAGGTCCGGGACATCATCAACACCAATCTCATCGGCTCGATCACGCTCATCCAGGCGGCCCTGCCGCATCTGCGCAGCCAGGGCGGCGGCCGTATCCTGCAGGTGTCGAGCGAAGGCGGCCAGATCGCCTACCCCGCCTTCAGCCTCTATCACGCGACCAAGTGGGGCATCGAGGGCTTCGTGGAATCGGTGGCGCAGGAGGTCGCTCCCTTCGGGATCGCCTTCACCCTCGTCGAACCGGGGCCGGCCCGGACCAGCTTCGGCGACAATCTCGCCCGCACGCGGCCGCTCGCAGCCTATGAGGGGACGCCCGCCGACCGCATCCGCGAGGCGCTGCACGGGTCCTGGGTGATCAAGGGCGACCCCGACCGAATGACGGACGCGATGATCCGCCTTGCCGACCAGGACGCTCCCCTGCCGAAGCGGCTGGTGCTCGGCGCCGAGGCCTATGCCGGCGTCCGCAAGGCTCTCGCGGGACGCATCGACGAACTCGACCGGCAGAAGCACATCGCGGAAACAGCGGATTTCACGGAAGAGGAGCTGGCGCGGCTGTGACCCGCCCCGTGCAGTTCCGCAAACAAACGTCTACCGGCTCCGGCCGCCCCCTCTTGCCAAGACAGAAAGGAACACAAGATGCCTCGACGTGACGCCATTTTCCCGGCCAACCGCCATGCGTTGTATGACGTTCACCGCTATTCGGCGGCCATTCGCTCCGGCGATCTTCTCTTCGTCTCGGGCCAGGTCGGAAGCCGTGAGGACGGCTCGCCGGAACCCGTGTTCGAGGACCAGGTCCGGCTCGCCTTCGCCAATCTGCGCGCGGTCCTCGCCGCGGCCGGATGCAGCTTCGACGACGTCGTCGACGTCACCACCTTCCACACGAGGCCGAACGAACAGATCGAGACCGTGCTGGCCGTGCGGGCGGAGGAGATCGGCGCACCGCCCTATCCGAACTGGACGGCAGTCGGCGTCAACTGGCTCGCGGGCTTCGACTTCGAGATCAAGGTCATCGCCCGCATTCCTGCGACGACATGCGGTCCGGCTGCGGACGAGCATTGAGTTTCGTTGGAGATTTCGCTGGCGGCGCAGGCCCAGCGCCTAAGCACTTGAAATACATGGTGGGCCAGGCAGGACTCGAACCTGCAACCAGACCGTTATGAGCGGCCGGCTCTAACCATTGAGCTACTGGCCCATCAAGGACTTGGCGCCGCCGACGCGTCTCATGGCACAGCTATCGCACAGAAACGTTCCCGCGGCGCCGGGTTTCCATGGCATAGGCGACGGGCGCTGACAATACCGCCCGCCGCCGGCTGCTTCTCATCGCCCGCCCCTCCTCACTCGGCAATGCGCAGCGCCCCGATATTGCGCGCGATCTCTTCGAAGACCGCGATGATCTCGTCGGGCGTCGCCGCGATATAGGCGAGCCGGTGGCTCGAATCGGTCGGGTCGATGGATGCGCAGTTGGTCAGGAGCGTAAGGCCGGCATTGCTGATGGGGTCGTTGGGCGTGGAAAAGGCCACCGTATAGACGATGACGCCCTTCTCCTTGGCGTTGGTGCAGGCCTCCAGCGTCTTGCCGTCCATCACGGTGGTGGCTTTGGCGGAGGTCGTCACGTTGGTCGCCAGCCGGTTGTTCGTATAGTAGCCGAAGGGCGAGTAGATCGACCTGTTCAGGGTGTTGCTCGCCGAGTTCCACACATTGTCGCCGTCCGTCATCAGGATGATGATCTTGCGGTTGTTCTCCGTGCCATAGGGGCGACCTTCGGCGAAAGGCGTGTTGGGCGAGATGGTGCGCCAGCCCCACATGAAGCCCTCGAACAGATTGGTGTTGCCCGAGGCGTTCATCTGGTCGATGGCGCTGCGGATCGTCTGCGCGGTGCCGGTCAGGCGGGTCAGCTCGCGCGCGTCGCAGCTCGCGTTGGGGCCGCGGGAGTTGCTGCGCTTGGACGCTGAGCCACGGTACTTGCACACCCGCTGCTGGGCATCGACCTCGGAACTCGGCGACGAAGGCTGGCATGCGCTGCTGCTGTCATCGATGTAGCTGTTCGAGAAGCGGCCGCTGTAGATGGTGGTGGTGCCGTCCTTCACCCCCGGTTCGTCCGGCGCGAATTGCGGCACGAAATAGCTGTTGCCGTCGCTCTGGCTGACGGGGGTGTCCTTGACCCCGTGCTCGCCGGGCCGCGTTTCGACACATCCGGCCCAATCGACGCCAAGCTCCTTGAAGAGCGCGAAGCGCGATGCCGGGTTCCAGGCGCCCGGCCTCGTATCGAGCTTGATGTTCTCCCAATGGATCGACGATTTCGCTCCGAGATCCAGCCATGGGGCCGAGGCAGACGGGTTGGTCTTGTTGTAGTATTGCGCGCCGACCTTGACGGACAGCGTGAACGGCACGACCGACATCTTGGTGCGCTCGGCGACGGCGGGGCTGGCGTACATCGTATCGACCAGCTTCTTCGCCGCGTCCTTCGTCGCCGCCATCTTGGTGCGCCCGCCCACGGTCGCGCCCATCGAGCCCGAGTTGTCCATGACGAGCGCGATCTCGAAGGTGTCGTTGGAGATGACGGTGCGCGTATAGGCGCTGATCGGGATCGCCTCCTTGCTGAGCCGCCCGATGTTCATGATGATCGGCGGATAGGCCGCCGAGGTGTAGAGCTTCATCTCCGTCTGGGCGTTGCTGATCCAGATATCGTCGATATGCGCCGCCGAACCGCCCATCTTGGACAGGTCAGGCCGCATCATGGCGTCGAAATAGGTCTGCGCGATCGTGAGCAGCTCCGCCTTCGATTTCTGCGAGGCGAGCGGGGCGATCGCCACGATCGTCGCGTCCGTCGCGCGCTGCAGTTTGGTGCGCAGGGTGGCGGCCCGGGAATAATCGACCGCGACGCCCACGGAAAAGACGAGCGGCAGCAGGGCGAGCGCGAACCAGATGGCGATGTTGCCGCCCTGATCGGCCGAGAACCGGAGCGGCAGCGGGTTGGACTTGTCGGGCGTCATCCGCGGACCTCGATGGCAACGGGATGACGATGCCACAGAGCCGTAAAGTGCTGGTTTCGCCCGACCCGCGTGTTTCGCCGAGCGGCTTAACCCGGCGCTAGCGATGTTGGCGCCCCTCGGCCCTGCGGCGGATGCGCAGCTGCCGAGCGCCCGGGCCGGTTGACAGGAGGCGAGCCATGCCGGCTTCTCGCGGTCGGCACCAGGAAGGACCTGTCATGAACGCGCACGGCGCGCCCGCAAGGACGGCCCGAACAGCGACACTGACCCTGCGCGGGGTCGTCGACGGCGCGCGTGAGATCGCGCCGGTCGCCATCTTCGTCATCCCGTTCGGCATCGCCTTCGGCGCCGCGGCCATCGAGAAGGGGCTGCCGGCCACCCTCTCCGTCCTCATGAGCGCGCTCGTCTTCGCGGGCGCCTCGCAGTTCGCCGCGCTCGACCTGTGGGCCTCGCCCATGCCCTATCTGATGCTGGCGCTGACGGTCTTTGCGGTGAACGCCCGCCACATCCTGCTCGGCGCGGCGCTCGCTCCCTGGTTGCTCCACCTGCCGGTGGCGAAGCGCTATGCGGTCCTCAGCGTGCTGAGCGACCCCAACTGGGCCCAGGCCACCCGCGCCCTGCAGCGCGGCGAGACCGACGCCGGCCTCATTCTCGGCAGCGGGCTCCTCATGTGGGTCGCCTGGATCCTCGCCACCGCGGTCGGTGCCGTGCTCGGCGCCAACCTCGGCGACCTCACCCGTTTCGGCTTCGACGTCCTGATGATCTCGTTCTTCACGGCGGCCGTCGTCGGCCAGTGGCGCGGCCTGCCGGACCTCGTGCCGTGGATTGTCGCGGCGGCCGTCGCCCTCGTCGGGGCCTGGGTGCTGCCCTTCGGCTGGCACGTCGTCGCAGGGGCGCTCGCCGGCGGCATCACGGGGGCGCTCCGGCATGGTTGACGAGACCACCGCCCTCCTCGCCATCGCGCTCATGGCGGCGGTCACCCTCCTCACCCGCATCGGCGGCGTCGTCATCATGAGCTTCGTGCCGATCACGCCGCGCATCGAGGCCTTCCTGCGCCATCTTGCCATGTCGGTCATCGTGGCGCTGGTGGTGCCGGCGGCCGTGAAGGGCGGGCCGACGGCGATGCTGGCGGTGGCGACGGCGGGGCTGGTGATGGTGCTGACGCGCAGCGCCGTCGGCGCCATGCTGGCCGGCGTCGCCTGCGCCGCCCTGCTGAGAGCCCTGCCGCTCTGATCTTTTAGGGCCGGTAGACCTCGACCGCGTCGCTCAGGCCGTCGAGCTCGTAATGGCCGAGCCGGTGCGGATCGGCCCACAGGTGCTCGACGAAGGCGCGCGTCATCAGCAGGGGCTCGCCGAGCTGGCGGTTGAGCTTGGCGACGCGGCTCGTCACGTTGACGTCCCGTCCCACGACCGTGAAATCCAGCCGGTCGCCCGAGCCGACATTGCCATAGGCGGCCTCGCCATGGTGAAGGGCGATGCCGGCGGCGAGCCGGACGCGCAGCTCGCCCGCATCATTGGCGGACGCAAGACGCGCAAGGCCCGCCTGGGCGGCATCGAGCGCCGACTGGGCGGCCGCGCCCGTGTCGTCCCCCCGGTCGCGGAAGATGGCGAGCAGGCCGTCGCCCATGTATTTCAGCACCTCCCCGCCCTCGCTCTCGATGGGCGGCACGAGGCAGTCGAAATAACCGTTGAGCAGGTCGACCGTCTCCTCCGGCGCGAGATTCGAGGTCAAGCGCGTATAGCCGCGCATGTCGGCGAAGAGGATGGCCGAACGGATGCGCGTCACCTCCCCGCGCCGCACGTCTCCCGACAGCACGCGCTTCTGCGGCTCGTCGCCGATATAGGTGCGCAGCACATGGCCGAGCGTGATGTAGCCGGCGGTGATCTCCATCACCGCGCCGATGGCCGGCATGACGGCCTCGATCAGCGCCTGGTGCTCAGGCGAGAAGCCTTCGGGGGACTTGGTGGCGAAGGCGATGCCGTTCGCATCGCCGTTGGCGAAGAACACCGGGAAGCACAGATAGTGCGTGTAGCCGGCCTCCTTCAGCTCCGGCACGATGCCGTAGCAGTCCTCCGCGGTCTTCGGCAGCCACAATTGCAACGGCCGGCGCGCCTGGTGCACGGCATAGAAGGGGCTGCGCAGATAGCCGTCGTGCGATTCAACCCGGTAGGGGAACGCCTGCAGGGTGACGCCCGCCCCCTTGATCCAGGTGCGCGAAATGGCGGCATGCAGCGAGTGCAGGGTCTTGATGGTGAGCGACACCCGGTCGATCGGCAGGCCGGCGGCCAGCATGCGCTCGCACATGCCGGCGACGATGGCGACGGAATCGCGCATCTGCCGCGCCTCGCTCAAGAGCCAGTCACGCAGCGCGATGCTCGCCCTCAGGCCGTCGGGCGACAATTGGCCGGCGAGCATGTAGGTGCTGTCGCACTGCGGGCAGTCGAACGGCCCGGCGGCGCCGTCCTTCCCATCGCCGTCCCGCCGCTGCGGAACGGGGGCGACTGCGCCGTCGACGCCACGGCCGTCGGCACCGGGCAGGATCCTCTCGGCGCTGCCCGGAACACGAACGCCGGCATCGGTGAGCGCGGGCGACAACGCCGCCGCTGAAGCGATCTCTTCGGTGGTCATTCCGCCTATATTGTGATTGTGCGCAGGCCGCGCCAAGAGGCGGGCAGCTGAAAAATCTCGCGCCCCATGTCCGCGCGCATCTTTCGGCACGACAGCAGCCGTGCCGGAAAGCTCAAAAAAGCTCAAAAAAGAAGGGCGGCCTTTCGGCCGCCCTTGTCTTCCCGTCCGGGACGATCAGTTGTCGAGGAAGCTGCGCAGCTTGCGCGAGCGGCTCGGGTGCTTGAGCTTGCGCAGCGCCTTGGCCTCGATCTGGCGGATGCGCTCGCGCGTCACCGAGAACTGCTGGCCGACCTCCTCGAGGGTGTGGTCGGTGTTCATGCCGATGCCGAAGCGCATCCGGAGCACGCGCTCCTCGCGCGGCGTGAGCGAGGCGAGCACGCGCGTCGTCGTCTCGCGCAGGTTGGACTGGATCGCCGCGTCGATGGGCAGGACGGCGTTCTTGTCCTCGATGAAGTCGCCGAGGTGGCTGTCCTCCTCGTCGCCGATGGGCGTCTCGAGCGACACCGGCTCCTTGGCGATCTTCAGCACCTTGCGCACCTTCTCGAGCGGCATGGCGAGCTTCTCGGCCAGCTCCTCCGGCGTCGGCTCGCGGCCGATCTCGTGCAGCATCTGCCGGCTGGTGCGGACGATCTTGTTGATCGTCTCGATCATGTGCACCGGGATGCGGATGGTGCGCGCCTGGTCCGCGATGGAGCGCGTGATGGCCTGGCGGATCCACCAGGTGGCGTAGGTCGAGAACTTGTAGCCGCGCCGGTACTCGAACTTGTCGACCGCCTTCATGAGGCCGATGTTGCCCTCCTGGATGAGGTCCAGGAACTGCAGGCCGCGGTTCGTGTACTTCTTGGCGATGGAGATGACGAGCCTCAGGTTCGCCTCGATCATCTCCTTCTTCGCCTGGCGCGCCTCGCGCTCGCCCTTCTGCACCATGGCGACGATCTTGCGGAACTCGAGGATCTCGAGCCCCGTCTCGGAGGCGAGCGTCTGGATCTCCTGGCGCAGGTCCTTGATGCGGTCCTTCTCGTTGGCGACGAAGTCGCGCCAGCCGCGCGTGCCGAGCTTGGAGACGCGCAGCACCCACTTGGGGTCGAGCTCGGCGCCCTGGTGCTGGCGCAGGAAGTCCTCGCGCGCCACGCCATAGCTTTCGGCAAGGCGCATCAGCCGGCCCTCGAGGCCGATCAGCCGCTTGTTGATGTCGTAGAGCTGCTCAACCAGCGCATCGATGCGGTTCTGGTTGAGCGACAGCGACTTCACGTCGACGATGATGTCGTCCTTGAGCTTCTTGTACTTGCGCTCCTGGGACGGCGACAGCTTGAGGTTCTGCAGGCGGTTCTCGATGTCCTGGTCCTGCAGGCGGCGCAGCTTCTTGTAGTTCTCGGCGATGCTGTCGAAGGTCTCGAGGACGCGGGGCTTCAGCTCCGCCTCCATGGCCGACAGGGAGACGTTGTTCTCCATGTCGTCCTCGTCCATGTCGCCTTCGGCCTCGGCGATGGCGCTCTCGTCCTCGCTGGCCGTTTCCTCGCTGTCCTCGCCGTCCTCCGCGACGCGCGGGGTGCCCTTGCCCTCGGGGTCGGCATAGGTCGCCTCGAGGTCGATGATGTCGCGCAGCAGGACGCGGCCCTCGACGAGCTCGTCGCGCCAGATGATGATGGCCTGGAAGGTGAGCGGGCTTTCGCACAGGCCGGCGATCATGGCCTCGCGGCCGGCCTCGATGCGCTTGGCGATGGCGATCTCGCCCTCGCGCGAGAGAAGCTCGACGGAGCCCATCTCGCGCAGATACATGCGCACGGGATCGTCGGTGCGCTCGGCGGGCTCGCTCTTCGTCTCGACCTTGGCCGGCAGGGCCGAGCGCGTCGCCTCGACGAGGTCGCCGCCGTCGACTTCCTCTTCCTCGGTCTCGCCGCCCTCGGCGTTGGCGTCGTCCGCCTCTTCCGACTCGATGACGTTGATGCCCATCTCGTTGAGCTGGGCGAGCACGTCCTCGATCTGCTCGGAGGAGAACTCCTCCGAGGGCAGGACCTCGTTCAACTCGTCATAGGTGACGTAGCCGCGCTTCTTGGCGAGCTTGATCATCCGCTTGACAGCGGCGTCGGTCAGGTCGAGCAGCGGGCTGTCGGTTTGCGTTTCCGCCGTTTCCTGCGTCTCGTCCCGTTCCGTCGTTTTCGTCGCCATATTTGACTGCTCCACTCGCCCCGGTCCATCGCGCCCGGCAGGCTCTCCGGCTGCAACAGACGAAAAGGCAGCGCCGGCACGGGCCGGGCCACCCAAATCACTCATCTGCCGATCAAGCCAAAGATCGTTTGCCTAACCGTTAACCATCTCCCGGCTTCACCTGTCGACCACAACTTTCGTGGCCGGTGCATCTTGCCTGCGGCCCGCATCATGAGCTACGTCCCGGTACGAGGTTTCCCGCCTGCGTCCGGACCGCCTCCACCTCCGCCTCGGCACCGTCGAGCGATGTTATCTGCGCCTGCAGATCGCACAACAGCACGAGGTTGGCCTCGCTGTCGTCCTGCGCCAATGCGCGCTCGGCCGCCTTCAACTCGCTATGTAGCGAGCGGCGGCGCCTTTGCAAGATGATGGCCTGACGCAGGGCATTCTCCACATCCGACAAATCGGCGCCGGATTCAAGTACCCAGGCGTCACCGGGCCGCACCGCACGGCGGAACTGCTCGATGACGGGACCGAGCCCCGCCCGCTCCAACCGCGCGGAAATGGCAGCGCCGTCGCTCGTGCCCTCGGCCGCCGCATCGACGAGCGCAGCCCTGAGACGCGCCGCCTGCGCGTCGGAAAAGTCGAGCGTCGCAATGGCCTCGCAATGCTCCTCGAGCAGGCGCGGATGCACGAGCAGCGTCATGAGGATCAAGGCCTCGCGCGGCGAAACCGCGGGTGCGCTGGCGGCGAACAGCGGATGACGGGCGAGCAATGGGCTCGCCTTAGGCACGGAGGCGGCGGCGGCACGCTGGCCCGCCCCGCCGCGCCAGTTGCCGGGCGCGCGGCCGTAGCCGCGCTGCCCCCCGCCGTCGCGACCGCGCCAGGTACCGCCACGGCCGCCTGCCGCTGCCGGCATCGCGCCGGCGGGCGCCATCTCGCCGAGCCGCGCCATCAAATCTGCGCGATAATGTCGCCGCAGCACCTCGTCCCGAACCTGCCCGAGCACCTCGCCGATGCGCCGCTCCAGCGCGGCCCGCCGCTCCGGCGTGTCGAGCGGCCCGGCCTCCAGTTCGCGCGCCCACAGCATGTCCGACAGGGGCCGCGCCTGCGCCAGCACCGCCTCCATCGCCGCCGGCCCGCGGCTGCGCACGAGGTCGTCCGGATCCTGCCCCTCCGGCAGGAGGGCGAAGCGCAGCGACTTGCCCGGCTGCAGGGCCGGCAGCGCCACGTCGATGGCGCGGAAGGCGGCGCGCTGGCCGGCCTTGTCGCCGTCGAAGCACAGGATCGGCTCGTCGGCCATGCGCCACAGGAGGGCGAGCTGCTCCTCCGTCAGCGCCGTGCCGAGCGGCGCGACGGCGTGATGGATGCCCGCTGCGCTCAAGGCGATGACGTCGACATAGCCCTCGACGGCGATGACCGCGCCCCTGTCGTGCGCCGCCTTGCGGGCGTGGTGGTGGTTGTAGAGGAGCCGCCCCTTGTGGAAGAGCGGGGTCTCGGGCGAGTTGAGGTATTTCGCCGGCATGTCGGCGCTCATCGCCCGCCCGCCGAAGGCGATCACCCGCCCGCGCACGTCCGCGATGGGAAACATCACCCGGTCGCGGAAGCGGTCGTAGGGGACGGCGACGTCCTCGCCCGTCACGAGCAGCCCGGCCTCGACCATCATCTCCGACGGCACGCCCTTGGCCGCGAGGTGGTCGCGCAGCGCGAAGCGGTCGGCCGGCGCATAGCCGATGCGGAAGCGCCGCTGGATGTCGGGGCCGAGGCCGCGGCCGGCGAGATAGTCCCGCGCCTTCGCCCCCTCGCGCGCGGCGAGCGTCGCCTCGAAGAAAGACGCGGCGAGCTCGAGCACGTCGTGCAGGCTCTTGCGCTTCTCCTCCTCGGCAGCCGCCTCGCGCGAGACCTTCGGCAGCGTCACGCCCGCCTCGGCCGCGAGCCGCTCCACCGCCTCGGGGAAGGAGAGCCCGTCGACCTCCATGAGAAAGGTGAAGATGTCGCCGTGCTTGCCGGAGGAGAAGCAGTGATAGAAGCCCTTCTGGTCGTTGACATAGAAGGACGGCGTCTTCTCGGCATTGAAGGGCGACAGGCCCTTCCACTCACGCCCCGCCTTGACGAGGCGCACGCGCTTGCCCACCACCGCCGTCACCGGCAGCCGCGCCCTGATCTCCTCGAGGATGGAAGGCGGAAAACGCATCGTCCTGCCTTTGCTCTAACGCATCCTAGCCGAAAGCGCACCGCGTGCGTGTCGCCCCGGCGCAAAGCAGTTGGCGGACGAGCTTATCAACGCAATCCACAGGCTTCTCCGAATCCGGGCCCGGGTTCAACCGGCTCGCCAGAGTATCACGCAGCGGCGCCCGCCCGGGCGGGGATCGATTGACATGCCCCGTCAACCACTCGACAATTTGGCATGGCCGAGGAACCGGACAACATCATCCTGCGCTACCTGAGGCGCATCGACGAGAAGGTCGATGCGCTACGCGAGGACAATCGCGAGATCAAGCAGCGCCTCGGCCTTCTCGAGCAACGATACGGGCTGCTCAAGCAGCAATACGCCTCGTTGTCCCGCATCGACCGTATCGAGGCCCGCCTCGACCGTATCGAGAAGAGGCTCGATCTCGTCGAGGCCTGACGGCTCACCCCGCGAGCTTGGCCTTCACCATCGCGCTCGCCTTGGCGAAATCCATGCGCCCGGCATATTTCGCCTTCAGGGCGCCGATCACCTTGCCCATGTCCTTGATGCCGGCGGCCCCGGTCCCGGCGATGGCCGCGTCAATCGCCGCGCCGACCTCGGCCTCGTCCATCTGCTGGGGCAGGAAGGAGGTGATGACGGCGATCTCGCCCCGCTCCTGCTCGGCGAGTTCCGGCCGGCCGCCCTTCTCGTAGATCTCGGCCGATTCCTGGCGCTGCTTGATCATCTTCTGCAGCATGGCGAGGATCTCCTCCTCGCTCGCCTCGCCGCGGCCGGCGCCGCGGGCCTCGATGTCCTTGTCCTTGAGGGCGGCCTGGATGAGCCGCACGGTCGCGAGCCGCGGCTTGTCGCCCGCCCGCATGGCTTCCTTCATGGCCTCTGTGAAGCGTGCGCGCATGACGATCCTCTCGTTGTTATGGCTTCCATCACGACAAGTACATTGACGCCGGCGCCCGCGCTTCTTAGGTTCCGCCGCCAGTGGCGCGGACGGCCGCAAGCGGCCGGCCCGGTTTTTCATGGCCGGACGTGATGGCGTCGGCCGAGGGCTTAAACTGATCATGGCGATGCTGCAAGACGACGCAATGGCGGGCGGTTGGCAAGAGCCGCGCGCAACCGCTGTCCTCGTCCTGGCGGACGGCACCGTGCTCGAAGGCTTCGGCCTCGGCGCAACCGGCGAATCGACCGGCGAGGTCTGCTTCAACACGGCGATGACGGGCTACGAGGAAATCCTCACGGACCCCTCCTACGCCGGGCAGATCATCACCTTCACCTTTCCCCACATCGGCAATGTCGGCGTCAACGACGAGGACATCGAGACGGTCAACATGGCCGCCTCGGCCGAGGTGCGCGGCATCATCGTCCACGCCGACGTGACGGAGCCCTCGAACTGGCGCGCGACGCGCCATCTCGACGCCTGGCTCAAGGCCCGCGGCATCGTCGGCCTCTCCGGCATCGACACCCGTGCGCTCACCGCCCTCATCCGCGAGAAGGGCATGCCCAATGCCGTCATCGCGCATGATCCCGCCGGCAATTTCGACATCGAGCGCCTGAAGAAGCTCGCCGCCGAGGTGCCGTCGATGGACGGGCTCGACCTCGTGCCCCTCGTCGGCACCACGCAGCGCTACGAATGGGACGAGACGACCTGGGTGCTCGGCGAGGGCTATGGCCGGCGCGAAGGAGAGGCCAGGCACCACGTCGTCGCGGTGGACTACGGCGTCAAGCGCAACATCCTGCGCCTCCTCGCCGCGCGCGGCTGCAAGGTCACCGTGGTGCCGGCGACGGCGACCGCCGAGGACGTCCTCGCCCTCTCCCCCGACGGCGTCTTCCTCTCCAACGGCCCGGGCGACCCCGCCGCCACCGGTGAATATGCCGTGCCGCTGATCCGCTCGCTGCTCGACCGGAAGGTGCCGACCTTCGGCATCTGCCTCGGCCACCAGATGCTCGGCCTCGCCGTGGGTGCGAAGACGGCCAAGATGCACCAGGGCCACCACGGCGCGAACCATCCGGTCAAGGATTACACGACCGGCAAGGTCGAGATCGTGTCCATGAACCATGGCTTCGCCATCGACCGCGACAGCCTGCCGGAGAACGCCGAGGAGACGCATGTCTCGCTCTTCGACGGCTCCAATTGCGGCATCGCGCTGAAGGACCGCCCCGCCTTCTCGGTGCAGCACCACCCGGAAGCCTCGCCCGGCCCGCAGGACAGCCATTACCTCTTCGACCGCTTCGTCGAGATGATGGACAGGCACAAGCCCGGCGCCGAGCGGGCCTGAGGGCCCCGGCGCCCGGCGCGCCCCCGCGAACGGATTATTGCCGCACCGGCTGCGATTCGGGAGCCTCGTCGGCCGCACACCCTGCGCGCCGGCTAGTCCCGGTCGCGATCAGGGCCCCGCGGCGCCTGCGGCAACGCCCGCTGCGCCGGCCATGTGAGCGCCCGGCACGGGCGCACCCATGCGCAGGGCGCACAACCCTTTCCACGTCGACGATTCTCGTCTAAGAGGGCCGGAACGTGGACGGAGCAAGCTCCCCGCCACGCAAACACGGGGACGCGCTCCGGCTCTCATGGAAGGCCGATGGCGCGGCCTTTTTTTATGTGCCCGGCCGGTCCCGCCGGGCGCCCCAGGTCACGACGAAGACGCGAGCGACACGCATGCCCAAACGCACCGACATCGCCTCGATCCTCATCATCGGCGCCGGGCCGATCGTCATCGGACAGGCGTGCGAGTTCGACTATTCGGGCACCCAGGCCTGCAAGGCGCTGAAGGCGGAAGGCTACCGCATCATCCTCGTCAATTCGAACCCGGCGACGATCATGACCGATCCCGATCTCGCCGACGCGACCTATGTCGAGCCGATCACGCCCGAGATCGTGGCGAAGATCATCGAGAAGGAGCGCCCCGACGCCCTGCTGCCGACCATGGGCGGCCAGACGGCGCTCAACTGCGCCCTGTCGCTCAAGAAGATGGGCGTGCTCGAGAAATTCGGCGTCGAGATGATCGGCGCCACCGCCGAGGCGATCGACAAGGCCGAGGACCGCGAGCTCTTCCGCGAGGCGATGACCAAGATCGGCCTCGACACGCCGAAGTCGCACCACATCGACAATCTCGCCGATGCCTTGAAGGCCCTCGACGACATCGGCCTGCCGGCCATCATCCGCCCCTCCTTCACGCTCGGCGGCACCGGCGGCGGCATCGCCTACAACAAGGAAGAGTTCATCGACATCGTCGAGCGCGGCATCGACGCCTCCCCGACGAACGAGGTGCTGATCGAGGAGAGCGTGCTCGGCTGGAAGGAGTACGAGATGGAGGTCGTCCGCGACAAGGCGGACAACTGCATCATCGTCTGCTCCATCGAGAACATCGACCCGATGGGCGTGCACACGGGCGATTCCATCACGGTGGCGCCGGCGCTGACGCTGACGGACAAGGAATACCAGATCATGCGCGACGCCTCGCTCGCCGTGCTGCGCGAGATCGGCGTCGAGACCGGCGGCTCCAACGTCCAGTTCGCCGTCAATCCGGCGAACGGGCGCATGATCGTGATCGAGATGAATCCGCGCGTCTCGCGCTCGTCGGCCCTGGCGTCTAAGGCCACCGGCTTCCCCATCGCCAAGGTGGCGGCCAAGCTCGCGGTCGGCTACACGCTCGACGAGATCGCCAACGACATCACCGGCGGGGCGACGCCCGCCTCCTTCGAGCCGACGATCGACTACGTCGTCACCAAGATCCCGCGCTTCGCCTTCGAGAAGTTCCCCGGCGCCGCGCCGGTGCTGACGACGGCCATGAAGTCGGTCGGCGAGGCCATGGCCATCGGCCGCACCTTCCAGGAGAGCCTGCAGAAGGCGCTGCGCTCGCTGGAGACGGGCCTCACCGGCCTCGACGAGATCGAGATCCCCGGCCTCGGCCAGGGCGACGACAAGAACGCCATCAAGGCCGCCCTCGGCACGCCGACGCCGGAGCGCCTCCTCAACGTCGCCCAGGCCCTGCGGCTGGGCGTCGATGCCGAGCAGATCCACGAGACCTGCAAGATCGATCCCTGGTTCATCGCGCAGATGCAGGGGATCGTGGAGACGGAGGCGAAGGTCCGCAAGTACGGCCTGCCGACGACGCCCGGCGCCTTCCGGCAGTTGAAGGCCATGGGCTTCTCGGATGCGCGCCTCGCCGTCCTCGCCGGCAAGAGCGAGGAGGAGGTCAAGGCCCTGCGCCGCTCGCTCGGCGTGCGCCCGGTCTTCAAGCGCATCGACACCTGCGCGGCCGAATTCGCCTCCCCCACCGCCTATATGTACTCGACCTATGCGGCGCCCTTCGCCGGCTCCCCGGCGGACGAGGCGCAGCCCTCGGACGCCAAGAAGGTCGTCATCCTCGGCGGCGGGCCGAACCGCATCGGCCAGGGCATCGAGTTCGACTATTGCTGCTGCCATGCCTGCTTCGCCCTCGACGATGCGGGCTACGAGACCATCATGGTCAACTGCAACCCGGAGACGGTCTCGACCGACTACGACACCTCCGACCGGCTCTATTTCGAGCCGCTGACGGCGGAGGACGTCATCGAGATCATCGACACCGAGCGGCAGAACGGCACCCTGCACGGCGTCATCGTGCAGTTCGGCGGGCAGACGCCCCTGAAGCTCGCCCGCGCGCTGGAGGAGCACAAGGTGCCGATCCTCGGCACCTCGCCCGATGCCATCGACCTTGCCGAGGACCGCGACCGCTTCAAGCGCCTGCTCGACCGGCTCGGCCTCAAGCAGCCGAAGAACGGCATCGCCTATTCCGTCGAGCAGGCCCGGCTCGTCGCCGCCGAGGTCGGCCTGCCGCTCGTCGTGCGCCCGTCCTACGTGCTCGGCGGCCGCGCCATGGCCATCATCCGCGACGAGGACACCTTCGGCGACTACCTGCTCGGCACGCTGCCGGCCTTGGTGCCGCACGACATCAAGGCGCGCTATCCCAACGACAAGACCGGCCAGATCAACACCCTGCTCGGCAAGAACCCGCTGCTCTTCGACCGCTACCTCTCGGACGCCATCGAGGTGGACGTCGACTGCCTCTGCGACGGCAAGGACGTCTTCATCGCGGGCATCATGGAGCACATCGAGGAAGCCGGCATCCACTCCGGCGACTCGGCCTGCTCGCTGCCGCCGCGCTCGCTCTCGCCCGAGACGCTGGAGGAGCTGGAGCGCCAGACCAAGGCGCTCGCGCTCGCGCTCGACGTCGGCGGCCTCATGAACGTGCAGTACGCCATCAAGAACGGCGACATCTACGTGCTCGAGGTCAATCCGCGCGCCTCGCGCACGGTGCCCTTCGTCGCCAAGGTCATCGGCGAGCCCATCGCCAAGATCGCGGCCCGCATCATGGCCGGCGAGAAGCTGGCCGATTTCGGCTTGAGGCCCAAGGAGCTGGCGCATATCGGCGTGAAGGAGGCCGTGTTCCCCTTCGCCCGCTTCCCCGGCGTCGACGTGCTGCTTGGTCCGGAGATGCGCTCCACCGGCGAGGTCATCGGCCTCGACCGCTCCTTCGGGGTCGCCTTCGCCAAGAGCCAGCTCGGCGGCGGCACCAAGGTGCCGAAGGACGGCACGGTCTTCGTCTCCGTCCGCGACGCCGACAAGGACCGGATCCTGCCCGTGGTGCAGACGCTCGCCGACCTCGGCTTTACCGTGGTGGCGACGAGCGGCACCCAGCGCTTCCTCGCCGAGAAGGGCGTGGCGGCCGAGCGTATCAACAAGGTTCTGGAAGGCCGGCCGAACGTCGTCGACGCCATCAAGAACGGCTCGATCCACCTCGTCTTCAACACGACGGAGGGCGCGCAGGCCCTGCACGACTCGCGCGAGCTGCGCCGCGCGGCCCTCTTGCATAAGGTGCCCTATTACACCACTCTTGCCGGTGCGGCCGCCGCCGCCGAAGGTATCAAGGCCTATCTCGCCGGCGACCTCGAGGTGCGAGCGTTGCAGGAGTACTGGCCGGCCGGCTCGAAGAGCGCCTAGGCGAGACGCAGGCCGCAACACGTCGAGTTTCATCACGCGTCACGGGGTACGATTGCGGCCCCGGACGGCATCTTTGTTGTGAGAGAACGTACGCGATGGAAAAGATCCCGATGACCGCCTCAGGCTATGCGGCCCTCGAAGCGGAGCTCAAGCGCCGCCAGCAGGAGGAGCGTCCGCGCATCATCCAGGCGATCGCCGAGGCGCGTGCGCTCGGCGACCTCTCGGAGAACGCGGAATATCACGCCGCCAAGGAAGCGCAGAGCCTCAACGAGGGCCGCATCCAGGAGCTCGAGAGCCTCCTGTCGCGCGCCGACGTCATCGACCTCAGCAAGCTCAATGGCCACACCGTAAAGTTCGGCGCCACCGTGACCCTCGTCGACGAGGACACGGAGGAGGAGAAGGTCTACCAGATCGTCGGCGAGCCCGAGGCGGACGTCCATTCCGGCCGCGTCTCCGTCACCTCCCCGGTTGCCCGCGCCCTCATCGGCAAGTCCATCGGCGACAGCGTCGAGGTGGTGACCCCCGGCGGCGGCAAGTCATACGAGATCATCAACGTCCGCTTCGGCTGATCCGGATTCGGAGGCCTTCCATGGCAACGGTGTCGCGTCGTCACCTCCTCGGCATGGCCGCGCTCGCCGGCACGCTGGCGCTCGGCGCCTGCGTCACGCCGGGGACGACGCCGCTGCCGGCGGGCGAGGCCGAGGCGCTGCGCCTCTCGGCCATCTCGGTCGACATCTCGGCCCTCGTCGCGCAAGGCCAGGGCCCCTTCGCGACGCTCGTCGGCGACAGCCTGTCGGAGGCGCTCGCGAGCGCCTTCGCCGACCGGCTCGCTCCGCGCGACCGCACGGCGCCGCGTCTCGTCGTGCGCCTCAAGAGCCTCACCTTGTCGGCCTGGTCGGGCGGCACCTCCATCCGCATCAACGGCACGGATTTCGCCGAGGGCGGCTCCGACAGCGACTATCTCGACGGCGAGGCGCTCATCGTCGGCCGCCGCGGCGAGATCGAGGCGCGCTACCCGATCCTCTTCGCCCTGCCGTCGAGCTATTCCGGCCCGTGGTATCTCGCCGACAACGAACAGCGCCGCGCCGCCACCATCGCCCAGCTCTATGCCGACTGGGTCAAGCGCAAGATCGTCGGACGGTAGCCCCGCGCACCTGTTTGGCCTACGCAACGACATCGCATCGGTCGAGCCGATCAGACGGCGCCCACAGCGCCGGTCCGACATCCCCGCCGTCTTGGCCGGGCTTGTACCGGCTGTCCGATTGACGTCCTCGCCTGGCTTCAAGACATTGATTGAACGTGGGAAACGGTTGCCGTGAGCGGTCTGGACATTGACCGAATGCATGGCGTGACAAGATCATCCAGCCCCATGAGCCGTCATGCCCGCGCTTATCCCGGGCATCCACGCCGCGGCGCTGGCGCGAGGTCGGAAGGGCGTGGATGGCCGAGACAAGCCCGGCCATGACGCCTGCACGCCGTTCTCGGCCGTCATGCCCGCGACAAGCGTGGGCACGGCGGCGGTGAGAATCGGGCCAGCGGTCCCGACGCGACCGGCTGATAACCCAAACGCCCGGCCAGCCGGTCCGCCCCTACCCCGCTCCCGATCCGTCCGCCATCGGCACGATCGGCTCGTCCTTGACGAGGTCGAGCGTCAGCGCCGTGCGCACGTTGCGCACGTTCGGCATCGCCGTCAGCTCCAGCACGAAGGACTGGAAGGAGCGCAGGTCCGGCGCCACGCATTTGAGGAGGAAGTCCGTCTCGCCCGACAGGGTCCAGCATTCGCGCACCAGCGGCATCTGGCGGATGCGCGCGGCGAAGGCCTCGAGGTCCGCCTCGGCCTGGCTCGCGAGATTGACCATGGCGAAGCAGGTGACATCATAGCCCAGGCGCCGCTGGTCGAGGATCGCCCGGTAGCCCCGGATGATGCCGGCTTCCTCGAGCGCCCGCACGCGGCGCAGGCAGGGAGGCGCGGAAAGTCCGGCGCGGCGCGCCAGCTCCACATTGGTGATGCGGCCGTCTGCCTGGAGTTCCTTCAGGATCTTCCAGTCCGTCGCGTCGAGTTCCACGCGCAAGCGCGATTATCCTTCTCGCAGGTGCCGGACGATTGCGTCATGCGACGAGGCACGGGCACGGTGGTCGCCTGATTTAGTATGATTCGGGCGCCGAGTTCGCAAGAGAGTCTCACGATGTTGCACGCTGACAGCGCCTGGATCCTCACCGACGGCAAGGCGGGCGACGAGACCCAGTGCCTCGGCCTCGCGGCCGCGCTCGGCATCGAGCCGCAGCTGCGCCGCATCGCCCCCCGCGCGCCCTGGTCCTGGCTGATGCCGTGGGGCCCCATCGATCCGCGCGAGGCGTCCGGGCAGCCCGCGAGCCCTATCGCACCGCCCTTTCCCGACCTCGTCATCGCCTCCGGCCGCCGCGCCGTGCCCTATCTGCGCCACGTCAAGCACGCTTCGGGCGGACGCACCTTCACCGTCTTCCTGAAGGATCCCCGCACGGGGGCCTCCGCCGCCGATTTCATCTGGGTCGGCGAGCACGACCGGTTGCGCGGCGAGAACGTCATGGCGACGCTGACGCCGCCGCACCGCATCTCGGCCGCGCGGATCACCGCCGCGCGGGCCGCGCCGCCTGCAAGCCTCGCCGCCCTTCCCTTGCCGCGCGCGGCCGTCCTCGTCGGCGGCGACAGCCGGCATCACACCTTCACGCCCGCCGACATCGCCGGTTTCGTCACGGCGCTGAAATCGCTGCGGGCCAGCGGCGTCTCGCTGATGATCACGGCCTCGCGGCGCACGCCGCCGGCGCTGCGCACGGCGCTTGCCGAGCTCGCCGAGGAGGAGAACGTCTATCTGTGGGACGGCTGCGGCGACAATCCCTATGTCGCCATGCTCGCCCTTGCGGATGCGGTCGTCGTCACGGCCGATTCGACCAACATGGCCGGCGAGGCGGCGGTCACGGGCCGCCCGGTGCTCGTCTTCGAGCCGAGCGGCGGCCATCCGCGCCTCAAAGCGTTGCTGGAAGGTCTCAGGCGCGCAGGAATTGTGCACGCCTTTCGGGGGAGACTTGAAGGAAGCGCATACCAACCCTTAGATTCAACCCCGAGCATTGCAGAGGCTGTCGCCCGGGCCTACGAGGCCCATCGCAGGCGCTTCCTCTCTTCACCCCGCGACGCTCCTGTCGCAGACGCCTGAAAGGGCGAACAGTCGATCGGTCCGCCATGACGCACACGCATGCTAAGGTCCTCATCCTGGGCTCCGGCCCGGCCGGCTATACCGCTGCCATCTATGCTGCCCGCGCCATGCTGGAGCCCGTTCTCGTCACGGGGCTGCAGCAGGGCGGCCAACTCACCATCACGACCGACGTCGAGAACTACCCGGGCTTTGCCGATGTCATCCAGGGCCCCTGGCTGATGGAGCAGATGCGTCTGCAGGCCGAACATGTCGGCACGCGCATCGTCAGCGACTACATCGGCGCCGTCGACCTGTCGCAGCGGCCTTTCCGCCTCACCGGCGACGGCGGCGACACCTACAGCTGCGACGCGCTGATCATCGCCACTGGCGCCCAGGCCAAGTGGCTCGGCCTGCCGTCGGAGGAGGCCTTCCAGGGCTTCGGCGTCTCGGCCTGTGCCACCTGCGACGGCTTCTTCTTCCGCGGCAAGGAGGTCGTCGTCATCGGCGGCGGCAACACGGCCGTGGAGGAGGCGCTCTATCTCGCCAACATCGCCGCCAAGGTCACGCTGGTTCACCGCCGCGACGAGCTGCGCGCCGAGCGCATCCTGCAGGATCGCCTGTTCCAGCATCCCAGGATCGAGCTGGTATGGGACACGGCGCTCGAGGAGATCTGCGGCGAGGGAACGCCCGCCTCGGTGACCCACGTGCGCCTGAAGAACGTCAAGACCGGCGCCGTCAGCGAGCGCAGGACCGACGGCGTCTTCATCGCCATCGGCCACAAGCCGGCGAGCGAGCTGTTCGTCGGCCAGCTCGACATGAGCCCGAGCGGCTACATCAGGACCGAGCCGGGCACGACGCGCACGAACATCGAGGGTGTCTTCGCCGCGGGCGACGTCACCGACGATGTCTACCGGCAGGCGGTCACGGCCGCCGGCCTCGGCTGCATGGCCGCACTCGACGCCGAGCGCTGGCTGACGGTCCGCGAGGCCACGCGCGAAGCGGCCGAATAAATCAACGAGGAAACGCGACGGTGGCCCCCCGGGCGCTGCCGGCACAACAGGCGGAAGGCCAGCGGGGGCGGCCGTGGATTGGGACAAGATCAGGATTTTCTACACTGTCGCCGAGGCAGGCAGCTTCACGCGTGCCGGCGATGATCTCGGACTCAGCCAGTCGGCCGTCAGCCGGCAGGTGAGCGCGCTCGAGCGCGAGTTGAAGGCCCCGCTCTTCCACCGCCATGCCCGGGGCCTCATCCTGACCGAGCAGGGCGAGCTGCTCTTCCGCGCCGCGCGCGACATGACCATGCGGCTCGACGCGACGCGCGCGCGCCTCGCCGAGTCGCGCGAGCGCCCGTCGGGCACCCTGCGCGTGACGACGACGCTCGGCCTCGGCACCAACTGGCTGACGCCGCGCATCGGCGAGTTCCTCGACCATTACCCCGAGGTGCGGGTGGAGCTCATCCTGTCGGACGAGGAGCTCGACCTGTCCATGCGCCAGGCCGACGTCGCCATCCGCCTGCGCCAGCCGGTGCAGGGCGACCTCATCCAGCGCCGCCTGTTCACGGTGCACTTCCACGTCTATGCGTCCACCGAATATCTCAAGCGCTTCGGACAGCCGGAGAAGCTGGTGGACCTGGACAACCACCGCATCTTGTCCTTCGGCGGCTCGATGCCGCATTACCTGTTGGCGGTGCACTGGCTTGCGACGGCGGGCCGCGATCCCAAGGATCCGCGCCCCTACCATCTCGTCGTCAACAATATCACGGCGTTGAAGAAGGCCGTCGAGCGCGGCGCGGGCATCGCGGTGCTGCCCGATTACATCGTCGAGCCGGGGCTCGGTCTGGTGCAGATCCTGACCGATGTGGAAATGCCCTCGCTGGAGAGCTATCTCGTCTATCCGGAAGAGATGAAGAACGTTGCGCGGGTGCAGGTCTTCCGCGACTTCCTGATCAGCAAGGCCCAGCGCTGGACCTACTGAGCTGCTGAATCGGTGCGGGATATATTCAGCTTTTTAAAGCGGAATTATGACATATGACCTGCATAAACATGCGGCACCTGCATAGCTGACATGCCCCATGTTGCATTGCAAAAAGGCAGGAAAAGGCCGATATCAGTCGTGGCTGAAGGCGATGGGCTCCGCACCTCCTCCCGGCGTAGAGCTCATTTCGGCCGTTCCCCTCTGGAAGTGTTCCGACTTCGGTCGGACATGACTTAGGCCGGGTTCCCTCAGGAACCCGGCCTTTTTTCTTGCCGTTTGCGGCCGGCGCCTCGCGCGCCACGCCGCTGCGCGATGCCGACGCTGGATGCATGGCTGACATGTCCCCGGCTGCGTTGCGGAAGCGCTGGCAAAGGCCCATATCACTCTTGGCTGAAGGCGATGGGCTCCGCACCTCCTCCCGGCGTAGAGCCCATTTCGGCCGTTCCCCTCTGGAAGTGTTCCGGCCTCGGTCGGACATGACTTCAGGCCGGGTTCCCTCAGGAACCCGGCCTTTTTTCTTGCGCGCCGGCTATAGTGACCTTGCCCGCCGCAACCGCTTCAGGTCGAGGAACTCGCAAAGGGCGAAGCAGAGGGTGGCGGCGACCGCACCGGCCGCCGCACTCAACGCCAGCCAGTCGTTGAAACCGCGGATGCCGCCGATCGCCAAGGCGACGCCGACATAGCCTGCGACAGCCCCGACACCGACGACGACGATGGCCAGGCGAAGCGGGGGCAGGATCCCTCGCCTGCTGAGCCCCGCATGGACGACCCCGCAACCAGCGCCGGCAGAAGGCCGATATAATAGCCCAGCGGCAGGAACTTGAGGACGCCAAGATCGACGGGCGCGGGAGCGTGGAAGATGCGGCTCCCTGTGGCAATGAACGCCAGCGGAATGCCCCATAGGGCGGTGACCAGCCCGAAGACCGGGCCGAGCAGTGCGAAGATGAGGACATCCCGCCAGAACTGCTTCCGCGGGCGCCGCAAGGTGGCGGTGAATGTCTGTGAACCGGACGGCATGGCTTCCCCGCTGCATGAGCCGTGCGCACCTTAAACGGCAGAATGCGCACGTGCACCATGGACCGCGCGCGGGGGCGCTCGCAGTTTCTGCACGAGATGCATGAGTAATGGCGCTCCGCCTAGAGGAAGAGCCTTTCGCCCTCGAGGCCGCCATAGAGCCCGGCCACGAACTCGCCATAGCCGTTGTAGATCTGCGTGGGGAACATCTCGCCCGTGCCGATCATTTCCTCCGCGGCCTGGCTCCAGCGCGGATGCGGCACTTGCGGGTTCACATTCGCCCAGAAGCCGTACTCGGAGGGCTGCAGCGCCTCCCAGAAGCTCGTCGGCCGCGTCTCGGAGAAGGAGATGCGGTTGATCGACTTGATGGACTTGAAGCCGTATTTCCACGGCACGGCGAGGCGCAGCGGCGCCCCCATCACCTTCGGCAGCGGCTTGCCGTAGGCGCCGGTGACGAGGAAGGCGAGCTCGTTCGTCGCCTCGGCCATGGTCAGGCCCTCGGTGTAGGGCCACGGATACCACGTCTGTCGCTGACCGGAGGCGATCTTCGGGTCGTGGAAGGTCTGCATGACGACGTATTTCGCCGAGCCGAGCGGGCGCGCGCGCTCCACGAGGGCGCTGAGCGCAAAGCCGGTCCACGGCACGGCCATGGCCCAGGCCTCGACGCAGCGGTGCCGATAGAGCCGCTCCTCCAGCGGCATGGTCTTGAGGAGCTCGTCGAAGCCGATCTCGAAGGGCTGCTCGACGAGCCCGTCGACCTTGATGGTCCACGGATCGGTCGCGAGCGCCTCGGCCCCGGCGGCGACGCGCTTGTGCGAGCCGAATTCGTAGAAATTGTTGAAGGAGGTGTTGATCTCCTCCGGGGTCACGCCCCGGTCGAGCACGAAACGCTCGTTGCGCGGCGCGGGATAAGGCCCGGCGGGCGCATCTTGGGCCCGCGCCGTGCGGCCGGCTCCGAGGAGGGCAAGACCGGCGGCGCCCGCTAGGAAGGCACGGCGGTTGAAGAAAATCGCCTCCGGTGTGGCGGCCGCTTCCGGCATGCGCCAGCCGGGTGGTGTCCTGATCAGCATGGATGCGCTCCCGAGGCAGATCCGCCCTCCGTGCACAGGGGTAGAGCCACGCGCGGCCGGCGACAACTCACGCCTTCGGGAGCGCTCGTCGGCTCACGGCTGCCCGTCGGCCTGCGCCTCGTCCCTGAGCGCCCGGCGCAGCACCTTGCCCACATTGGTCTTGGGCAGGCTGTCGCGGAACACGACGCGGCGCGGCACCTTGTAGGAGGTGAGGTTCTCGCGCGCGAAGGCGCGCAGTTCCTCCTCCGTCAGGCTCTCGTCCCGCTTGACGATATAGGCCAGCACCGCCTCGCCCGAATGCTCGTCCGGCTGGCCGACGACCGCCGCCTCCAGCACTTTCGGATGCCGGACGAGGACATCCTCGACCTCGTTGGGATAGACGTTGAAGCCGGAGACCAGCACCATGTCCTTCATGCGGTCGACAATGCGGAAGGACCCCTCCTCGTCCTCGACGGCGAGGTCGCCGGTGCGGAAATAGCCGTCGGCGGTCATCACCTTCGCCGTCTCGTCCGGGCGCTGCCAGTAGCCCGCCATGACCTGCGGGCCGCGCACGCACAATTCCCCGACCTCGCCAAAGGGAGCGTCGGTGTTGTCGAGGCTGCGGATGGCGACATCCGTCGACGGCAGGGGAAAGCCGATGGTGCCGGTGAATTCCTCGATGTCGAGCCGGTTGGCGGAGACGACCGGCGATGTCTCGGACAGGCCGTAGCCCTCGATGATCGGCTTGCCGGTAATGTCCTTCCAGCGCTTGGCCACCGCCGCCTGGGTCGCCATGCCGCCTGAAATGCACAATTGCACGGGCGAGAAGTCGACGTCCCCGATCTGCGGGTTGTGCGCAAGCGCGTTGTAGAGCGTGTTGACGCCGCTGATCATGGTGAAGGGTCGCGATTTCAGCGTCTTCACGAAGCCGGGGATGTCGCGCGGATTGGCGATGAGCAGGCCGCAGGCACCGATGCGCATCATCATCATGCAGCATACGGTGAGGGAGAAGATGTGATAGAGCGGCAGGGCCGTCACCATGACGTGGCGGCTCCCGTCCGTCTTCACCCAGCCCCCGAGCCAGGCCTTCATCTGGGCGACATTGGCGGTGATGTTGCCGTGCGTGAGCACCGCGCCCTTCGCGACACCGGTCGTTCCGCCCGTATATTGCAGGAAAGCGACGTCCTGCGGCGTCAGGGCGACCGGATCGGGCGCGCGGCGCCGGCCCTCGGCAAGGATCGCCGCGAAGCGCACGGCGCCCGGAATGCTGTAGGGCTTGACCGCCTTCTTCACGTGCCGGGACACGAGATTGACGATCGTGCCCTTGAGGCCCATCAGGTCGCCCGGCGTGGCGATGACGACGTGGTCGAGCTTCATCTGCGGCAGCGCCTCGGCCACCGTATGGGCGAAGTTCTCCAGCACCACGAGCACGCGCGCCCCGGCGTCGTTCACCTGGTGCGCGAGTTCGCGCGGCGTATAGAGCGGGTTGACGTTGACCACCGTGCAGCCGCCGATGAGCGCGCCGAACATCGCCGCCGGATAGGCGAGCACGTTCGGCATCATGAGCGCCACGCGATCGCTCTTGTTGATGCCGCGGGCCTGCAGCCAGGAGGCTACCGCTTCGGCGGCGACGCGCAGTTCAGCGTAGGAGAGCGCCTTGCCGAAGCTCTCGAAGGCCGGCCGGTCGGCGAAGTCGCGCGTCGCATCGTAGAAGAGGTCGGCGAGCGTGCCGAGATCGTCGGTATCGATCTCCGCGGCAACCGTTGGCGGATAGGATCGCAGCCACGGCCGCCTCGCCATCAGTTGCTCGTTGGTCCCGTGCCGCGCCTCGGTCGCCTCCACCATGACGTTCTCCCTCTCCTGTCCCGGCCGGTTGCGCCGGCTCTTCGCCCATTCTCATTCAGGCGGGAAAGACTGTCGATAGACGCGGGATTCGGCGCCGAAATGACCGCATGAAAGCGCCTGCAGCCGCGGCCCGGCCGCTTCGGCGCATCGACGGCCCGCGAGAACGGCGCAAAAGCGCAGGAGAATCATCTTCCCCCTCCTCGCGTGGACGAAGAGGGGGGAAGATGGTCTGGTCCGCTCAGCCCCTCAGCCGCTGACCGCCGTGGCGCGGGCCGTGACGACCTGATCGGCCGACTTGCCGCTGAGTTCGGCGAGATGGTCGAAGCGCGCCGAGAAGCTGCCGACACCGGCGGTGGCCGAGCGCAGTTCGACGATGAGGTCGTCCATCTCCGCCTCCGGGATCATGGCGCTCACCAGGTCCCAGCCGAGCCAGCCCGGCCGCCCGTCGTAGCCGAGGATCTGCCCCCGCCGCGCCGAGATGATCGCGGTCGCCTTCGACATCGCCTCCGTCGGCACGGCGATCTCCACCGCCAGCATCGGCTCGAGCAGCACGGGCTTGGCATTCGGCAGCATCTCGGCCATGGCGAGCCTTGCCGCGGCGCGGAAGGCCATGTCGGAGGAATCGACCGTGTGGTACGAGCCGTCCGTCAGCGTCACCTTCATGTCGACGACGGGAAAGCCGAGCGGTCCCCGCTCCGCCGCCTCGCGCACGCCGATCTCCACCGAGGGAATGTACTGCTTGGGCACGACGCCGCCAGCGATGGTGTCGGTGAAGACGATGCCCTCGCCGCGCGGCAGCGGCTCGACATGCAGCACGACGTCGCCGAACTGGCCGTGCCCGCCCGACTGCTTCTTGTGGCGGCCGCGGGCATGGGCCGCGTGGCGGATGGTCTCGCGATAGGCGATCTGCGGCTTGCGCACGTCGACCGTGACGCCGAAGCGCGAGGCGAGCCGCGCCATGGCGACGCGCAGGTGCATCTCGCCCTGCCCGCACAGGCGCATCTCGCCGAGGTCGGCACGCTGCTCGAGCACGAGCGAGGGATCCTCCTCGACGATCTTGGCGAGCGCCGTCGTCAGCCGCACGTCGTCCTTGCGGTCGCGCACGACGAGCGCGAGCGAGAAGACGGGATCGGGCGGAGCGACGGAGACGATCGCCGTCGGGCGCTCCTTGCCGGCGGCAAAGGCGTCGGACGTCGCGACATTGTCGAGCCGTGCGAAAGCCGCCGTCTCACCTTCCTCCGCCGTGGCGCGGCGGCTCTGGCCCTGGCCCTTCAGGTCGACGATACCGGCAACGCGCGCCTCTCCCCCGCGCGAGGACACGACCGTGTCGCCCTCGGAAATGGCGCCGCGCAGCACGCGCGCCAGCGTCAGCTTGCCGCCCTGGCCGTTGTGGATCGTCTTCATGGCGAAGGCGAGCGGCGGTCCCTCCTCCGGCACGCCGAGGCGGACCCGCGTCTGGGCGAGCCGCGGCGCCTCGTGGCGCAGCGCCTTGAGCAGGCGCGTGACACCGTTGCCGCGCTCGGCCGAGCCGAACAGGACCGGCACGACATGCATGTCGCGCACCTCGCGCGAGAGGTCGTCGAACACCCTGTCGCGCGGCGGCTCGATCTCCTCGACGAGATCCTCCATGAGTTCGTCGTCATAGTCGGCGAGCCGCTCGAGCATCGAGAAGCGCGCCTCCTTCTCGCGGCCGACCTCGGTGACGGGCAGGTCGATCACCTCACTCGCGGCATATTCGCGGTAGACGAAGGCCCGCTCCAGGGCGAGGTCGATGAAGCCGATGGCGATGCCGTCCTTCCAGATGGGGATCTGGCGCAGCAGGAGCGGCGTGCGCGACGCCCGCTGCAGGCTGGCGAGCGTCTCGCGCACGCGCCGGCTCGCCGCGTCGATCTTGTTGAGGAACAGGAAGCGCGGCACGTCCGCCTCCTCGAGCTCGCGCATCACGAGCTCGAGCGCCGGCACCTTGCGGTCGTCCGCCTCGCAGACGACGACGGCCGCATCGCAGGCCGGCAGGACGGTGCGCATGTCGTGCAGGAACTCGACGGACCCCGGGCAATCCACGAAGGTGAAGCGCTCGCCGAGGAAATCGCCGCTCGCGACGTTGGGCTCGATGCTCATGCCCTGCGCCCGCGCCTCGGGCGAGGCATCGCCGGTCGTGTTCCGGTCCGCAACCTTCCCCTGCCGGTCGATCGCCCCCATGCGGGCGAGACAGGCCTCCATCAGGCTGGTCTTGCCACTCTGGTAGGGGCCGACGATGGCGATGCACCGGGGCCCCGCTCGTTCTCTACCGTTGGCATCCATGGCCGCCTCTCCCTGACATGACGGCTGCTCGGGCCGTCATGTGATCGTCACGCCGTCGAGCGTGCGAATCAAGGGTCGAGGTGAGGCGGCGCCCGCAACGGCGCGGGCGACGCGGCTCAACGCCAGGCGAGCAGGCGCTTTTCGACGGCCCCGATGACGCCCGCGACGGTGAGGCCGAGCAGCGAGAGCACGACGACCCCGGCGAGCAGGCGGTCCGACTGCATGAGGTTGCCGGCGGCCAGCACCATGGCGCCGACGCCCTCGTTGGCGCCGATCATCTCGGCGGCGATGAGCAGGACGATGCCGATGGAGGAGGCGATGCGCATGCCCGACAGGATGCCCGGCAGGGCCCCCGGCAGGATGATCTTCGAGATGATGGCGAAGGAGGACAGCCCGAAGCTGCGGCCCATGCGCACGAGCGAGCGGTCGACATTGTCCACGGCCCCGTAGGTCGCGATCACCATCGGGAAGAAGGTGCCGAAGGCGATGGTCGCCACCTTCGAGCTTTCGCCGATGCCGAACCACAGGATGAAGAGCGGCAGGAGCGCGATCTTCGGGATGGGGAAGAGCGCCGCGACCAGCGTCGCTCCCGGCGAGCGCACCAGGCTCGACAGGCCGATGGCCATGCCGAAGGCGATGCCCGCCGTGCCGCCGATGGCGAAGCCGCCCGCAAGCCGCACGAGCGAGGCGGAGAGATGGGTGGCGAGCTCGCCGCTGAGGGCCATGCGCTTGAGGGCGTCAATCACCTCGCCCGGGCTCGGGGCGAGGACCGGGCTCATCCAGCCGAAGCTGGAGGCGGCCTGCCACAGGAGGATGAGCGCGACGAGGGCGGCGAAGCCGACGAGCCGATGGGTGCGCGGCAGGAAAAGCCCGCCGCGGAAGGTGACGGGACGGTTGTCGGCCGTGGCCGCCGGGCGCAGGTCATGAGCCACATCAGCCATTGATCGTCTCCACATCGGCGAGTTCCCGGTCCGCCTCGGCGGCATCGGCCCGGATCAGCTCCCACAGCTCGCGGGCGCGGCGCACCAGCTCCGGGTCGTCCGAGCGGCGCGCCCGCCGGTCGCCGGCGACGGTGACCGTCTCGCGCACGCGCCCGGGGCGGCGCGACAGGACGAGGATGCGGTCGGCGAGCCGCACCGCCTCGTCGAGATTGTGCGTGACATAGACCATGCCGAGCGCCTCGGCGCTGCCCTCCCCCGAGACGAGTTCCACGAGGTCGTCCATCAGCAGTTCGCGTGTCTGCGCATCGAGCGCCGACAGAGGTTCGTCCATCAGCAGCACCGCCGGCCGCGCCGCGAGCGCGCGGGCGATGCCGACGCGCTGGCGCATGCCGCCGGAGAGCTGCTTGGGATAGGCCCTGGCGAAATCGGTGAGGCCTGTGCGGGCGAGGACGTCGCGGATCGTCTCCGCCACGACGGCCTGCGACAGGCCGTGCCCCTCCAGCACCAGACGCACGTTGCCTTCCACGGTACGCCAGGGCAGCAGGGCGAAGTCCTGGAAGACGAAGGTCAGCGGGTTGAGCGAGGCAGCGGGCGGCGCGCCGGCGACGAGCGCCCGCCCCGCCTGCGGCTTCTCGAGCCCGCCGAGGATGCGCAGCAGCGTCGACTTTCCGCAGCCCGACGGGCCGACGATGGCGACGACCTCGCCCGGCCCGACGGTGAAGGAGATGTCGTCCAGCACCGGCAGGGGGCCGTAGGCATGGGCGATATGGTCGGCGATGAGCTGCATGTCCGGTCTTTCAAACAATTGCTGCGGCGGGAGCGCCGCCGCAGGTAATCACACCCGAAAAAGGCCTCTCAGAAGGGCGGCGAAAAACGACATGCTCACACGCTGGCCAAGGCTTGTCCGACTTGTGCCACCCTTAAGAGACGCAACACGCAAGCGCGTTGCTATTGTTATCCACGCCTTCGGACCTTGCTCGCGTGTCGCGGCGTGGATGCCCGCGAGAAGCGCGGGCATGACGGTTGTGAAATCGGAGCGGCCGCTTTCAGTTGGCGTTGATGTGCCCGTCGATGAAGCTGAGGTCGAGGATCGACTTGGCGTCCACCGACGCATCGACGAGGCCTTCGTCCTTCAGCCATTGCACCTGGGTCAGGATGTCGGCGACGTCGAGCCGGGCCTTCTCGTCGACGAAGAAGGCCGCGCCCTTGACCTTGGCAGCCGCCTGGGCCGGCTCCTCCGACGGGTAGACGTGCTTGGCGACGAGCGCGGCCGTGGCGTCGCTGTCGGGCGCATAGGCGATGTTGCCCGAGGCATCCTTGGCGAGGAACGCCTTGGCGTAGTCCTCGGCGCCCTTCTGGTAGGCGCGCACGAATTTCTCGACCGTGGCGCGCTTGTCCGTGGTCATCTTGGTGCTCGTGAACAGTCCGCCGAACTGGTACTCGGTGACGTCGGAGACGCGCCCGATGAGCTTGGCCTCGCCCGAGGCGGCGAGCGGCTTGGCAAGATGCGGCGCGATGATGATGGCGTCGACCTGCCCGCTCTTGATGCTCGCCACCATGTTGGGCAGCGACTGCAGCGGCTTGAGTTCGACGCTCTTGAGCGCGAAGCCGTTGGCGGCGGCGATCTGCCCCATCTGGTAGTGGAAGGACGAGCCCACCTGCGTGATGCCGACCGACTTGCCGGAGAGCTTGTCGAGGCTCGTCAGGCCCTTCTCGTAGGCGGCGTTGGAGGCGAGCACGAGGTTGCCCTCGTAGCCCTTCTTCTCACGCGCCTGGGCGGCGATGACCTTGAGCGCGCCCTTGCCGGCGAGATTGTAGAAGCCGGCCGTGAAGGCCGTGACGCCGAACTCGGTGTCGCCGGAGACGACGGCGAGCGCGATGGGCTGCGCGGCCTCGAAGAACTTCAGCTCGACATCGAGCCCCTCGTCCTTGAAATAGCCCTTCTCCACGGCGAGGAAGAGCCCGCCCGAGGAGACGAAGCGCAGCACGCCGACCGTCACCTTCTCCTGCGCCGCGGCCGGCAGCACGGATCCTGCAAGGCCCGCGACGACGAAAGCCGCCACCGCGGCCTTGCGCCCGATCGATGCCAGACGCCAGCGCGCCGACGGCCGAGAAGCAACCCCTGTCATTGAGCATCCCCCGTTTGATGCGCCTTCGGCGCTGATGCGTTGGGCACACCAATACGGGGCCGGCCGGCTGCCGTAAACAAGGAAAACCCCGGCTCGTGCCGGGGTTTGCTCCGGTTGTGGACGCGGGTCCTCAGCGGGCGAGTTCGAGCCGCATGTCGGCGACGCCGAGCGCGAGGTTGAGGCCGGTCTGGCCCTGCACGGAGAGCGGCTGGAGGCTGACGGCACGGTTGGAGCCGCCGACGAGGACATTGGCGCCGACACCTGCGCCCACCGTCGCCTCACCACTCGCGCCGGCATATTCGCCCTGCAGGGCGCCGCGGCCGAGCCGGCTCGTCGAGGCCGCGACAGCCCAGACAAGCACGCCGCCCGTCGTTGCGCCGATGTCGAGCCCGAACTTGCGGATCGTGCCGACATACTGCTCCGTGCGGCCGCGGTTGTCCGTGAAGCGGCAGTTCAGAGCGCGCTGGGAGGTGATGATGAAACCGACCCCGCCGGAGACGTTGCAGGCGAGGCGGCCCACCTCGGTTTTGGGCGATGCTCGTACGGGGCTCGATTGTGCGAAGGCATGATGCGCGCCGATGCCCCCTATGCCGACGATCGCGATGGCGGCCAGGGTTGTGGCCGCTGTGGGTCGCTTGCTCACGGCTTGGCTCCCATTGTCTGAGGACAGGATGGGACAACAACGCGCGGCCCGACCGACGGTTCCCTCACCTGCCGCACGTGTGGAGCCGATCACCGGCCGGAACGACAACGGGGCCCGAAGGCCCCGTCGCATTCCGGCAGGACGAGCCGCGTTCAGCGCAGGCTGGCGCAGAAGCGCTGGACGCGATGGCAGGCCTCCTCGAGCTTCTCGTTCGAGGTGGCGTAGCTGATCCTGAGGTTCGGGCCGAGGCCGAAGGACGAGCCGTGCACGGCCGCGACGCCCTCCGTCGCCAGCAGCTCGAGCACGAAGTCCTCGTCCGTCTCGATCTTCTTGCCCGAGGGCGCGGTCCGGCCGATGAGCTCGGCGCAGGAGGGATAGACGTAGAACGCGCCCTCCGGCGTCGGGCAGGAGAGGCCCTTGGCCTGGTTGAGCATGGACACGACGAGGTCGCGACGCTCCTCGAAGGCCTTGCGGAAGCGCGGCAGGTGGTCCTGCGGGCCGGCGAGCGCCTCGACCGCGGCCCATTGCGCGATCGAGCAGGCGCCCGAGGTCTGCTGGCCCTGCACGAGGTCCATGGCCTTGATGAGCTGCTCCGGACCGGCCGCGTAGCCGATGCGCCAGCCGGTCATGGCATAGGCCTTGGAGACGCCGTTCATGGTCAGCGTGCGCTCGTAGAGCGCCGGCTCCACCTGCGCCGGGGTGACGAAGGTGAAGTCGCCGTAGACGAGGTGCTCGTACATGTCGTCGGTCAGCACCCACACGTGCGGATGGCGGACGAGCACGTCCGTCAGCGCCTTCATCTCGGCGAAGCTGTAGGCCGCGCCGGAGGGATTCGACGGCGAGTTGAGGATGACCCACTTCGTCTTCTTCGTGATGGCGCGCTCCAGCGCCTCCGGCCGGAGCTTGAAGTTGTCCTCGAGCTTGGCCTCGGCGAAGACGGGCGTGCCGCCGTTGAGCGCCACCATCTCCGGATAGCTCACCCAGTAGGGCGCCGGGATGACGACCTCGTCGCCGGGGTTCAGCGTGGCGAGCAGGGCGTTGTAGATGACCTGCTTGCCGCCGGTGCCGACGATGGTCTGCGAGGGCTTGTAGTCGAGCCCGTTCTCGCGCTTGAACTTGGCGGCGATGGCCTCGCGCAGCTGCGGGATGCCCGAGACGGGCGTGTACTTCGTCTCGCCGCGCTCGATGGCCGCGATGGCCGCCCGCTTGATGTTCTCGGGCGTGTCGAAATCCGGCTCGCCGACAGACAGCGAGATCACGTCCCGCCCCTCGGCTTTGAGATCCCTCGCCTTCTGCGTGAGCGTGATGGTCGCGGACGGCTTGATGCGGGACAAAGCGTCGGCGAGGAAGGCCATGGAACGTCTCCGGATTGGACTGGTGTCGAGCCCGCGCGCACGGGCGCCGTTCGTGTAGTGCCGCCGGCCGCCGAGAGCAAGCCAAACGTGCTCATGGCATCGATGAATTGGCCGAATGGGTCGGCGCCGGAGAAGCGGCCGGCGGGAACAAATGCGGCCGGGGCGGCATTGGACAATCACGCCGCCCGGCTCCCGCGGGGAAGACTGAATTGCTGAACCCGTGTGCGCCAACGCACCGCGGCCCCGTGTATACGGCAGCAAAATCTCACTCGTCCACAAGTCGTGGACATGGAGTAAGAGCCATGAACGTCAACGATCCGATCCGCCTCTCGGACATCCGCCGGCCCCGCGCCGTGGCGGCTTCCGTCACGCGCGTCGAAGCGGAACGCCAGTTCAAGTTCTCCCTCGCGCTTCTCGTCATCCTGACGCTCGGCACCGCGGCCGTCGCCATCGGCACCGGCATCGGCACGGGCCAGACCGTCGCCCGCGAGCCGGCCGTCATCGTGCATCCCGTTTCCTGACGGCAATCACCCTGATCGATGGACCGCTGCGGGCGCCGCCTCGCAGCAACGTGACCTTGCAGCCATTGACCGTCCGTGACCGCTTCTTAGCCTGACGGGCAGCCTTTCCGGCCCGACGGGCCTGCGCGATCACGGAGACGACCATGTCCATCGGCTTGTGCGGCCGGCTCTCGGCGGCAGCCGCGCTGACCCTCCTGCCTGCCCTCGACGCGGCGGCTCAGAATGCCGAGCCTCTGCGCGCGAAGACCCGCCAGGGCGAGATCGTTGTCGAGACGGTCGCGTCGGGCCTCGCCCATCCCTGGGGCCTCGCCTTCCTGCCCGACGGCGCCATGCTCGTCACCGAGCGGCCCGGCAACATCCGCCGTATCTCCGCCGACGGGACGGTCTCGAACCCGCTTGCCGGCACGCCCGACGTCGCCGCCCGGGGCCAGGGCGGCCTCCTCGATATCGCGCTCGATCCCGGCTTCGCTAGCAACCGCACGCTCTACCTCACCTATGCCGAGCCACGCCGGGGCGGCGGCGCGGGCACGGCCGTCGCGCGCGCCCGGCTGAACAACGACGCCAGCGCGCTCGGCGACGTCACGGTCATCTTCCGGCAGGAGCCATCCTATTCCGGCGCCAACCACTACGGCTCGCGCCTCGCCTTCGCGCCGGACGGCACGCTCTTCGTCACGCTCGGCGAGCGCTTCAACCTGCGCGACAAGGCCCAGGATCTCACGACCCATCTCGGCAAGGTGGTGCGGATCGGGACCGACGGCTCCGTGCCCGGGGACAATCCCTTCGTCGGCCGGCAGGATGCGCGACCGGAGATCTGGTCCTACGGCCACCGCAATGCGCAGAGCGCCGCGATCAATCCCGATACCGGCGAATTGTGGACCATCGAGCACGGCGCCCGCGGCGGCGACGAGATCAACATCACCCGCAAGGGCCGCAACTACGGCTGGCCGGTGATCAGCTACGGCGTCGACTATTCCGGCGCCAAGATCGGCGAGGGCACGGCGAAAGAAGGCATGGAGCAGCCGCTCTACTACTGGGATCCCTCGATCGCGCCGTCGGGCATGGCCTTCTACACCGGCGACGCCTTCCCGCAATGGCGCGGCAGCCTGTTCACCGGCGCGCTCGCCGGCCGCATGCTCGTGCGCATCGAGCGCAACGGGGACCGCATCCTGGGCGAGGAGCGGATGCTGCGCGACCTCGGCGAACGCATCCGCGACGTGCGGCAGGGGCCGGACGGCTTCCTCTACCTCCTGACGGATTCCTCCGATGGCCGGGTGCTCAGGCTGCGCCCGGCGGGCTGATCAGCCGAGCGGCCCGCGGAAGATGAAGAAGGCCCCGGCGGCGATGAGCGCGAAGCCGACGAGGTGGTTCAGCGTCAGCGCTTCCTTGAGATAGACCACCGAGAACAGCGCGAAGACGACGAGGGTGATCACCTCCTGCATCGTCTTGAGCTCGGCCGCCGAATAGACCTCGTGGCCGATGCGGTTGGCCGGCACGGCGAACCAGTATTCGATGAAGGCGATGGCCCAGCTCGCCGAGACCGCGATCCACAGGGGCGAGGTCTTGAACTTCAGGTGCCCGTACCAGGCGAAGGTCATGAACACGTTGGAGAGGACGAGGAGCGCGACCGGCGCGACGTGGGGAGTTGAGACGGCAGGCAGCATGAACGGGACCGAGGTGGTTGGAGCGCGCCCTCATGCTCCATCCGCGCCCTCCAGGCAAGGATATTCGATAGGCCTCAGCCGCCGGGCCGGAAGATGAGGTTGAGCCGCGTCCCCGCCGACAGCCCGGCCGCGTCCGCGCCGACCGGCAGCGCATAGCCGACGGACGATTCCAGATAGAGCTTGAGCCGGTCGTCGGCCGACTTGAGCACGTCCACCTTGGCCTTGACCTGCGGCCTCAAGGTGGTCTGCCAGCGCTCGGCCCCGTGGCTGGTGTAGACCGTGTTGACGGCGAGCTCCGGCATCACGGACCAGGCGCCCTCCCCGCCGCGGAAACGCCGCCCGAGCGCCACATCGAGCGTCTGCGAGTATGGCGCGTGGCCGACCGGCAGGCCGCCGCCGAAGCCCGCCGACCACACCCAGCCCTCGTCCGCCGGCATCTGCCGGGCGACGCGCCAGGCAAGGCGCGTATCGACGGGTTGCCAGGTGCCCTCACCGCTCTTGAATTCGGTGGCGAACGACACACCCTGCCCGGTCCTCAGCCGCAGGCCGAAGGCCTTCTCCTGCCGCACGGCCAACGGGCCGCTGAGGCCCGCGTCGGTCTCCTTGATGCCTCTCGCCACCGGCGCCAGCGTCAGGATCGGCGCGATGGCGCGCCGGTTGCCGCGCCTCAGCAACTGCGCGGCGATCGCGGACATCTCGGCCCAGATCGGCTCCTGCGGGCTGTCGGTCCACATCTCGGCATTGAAGGAGAACGACTGGTCGAATGCCTGCCATTCCTCGAGCGGCATGGCCTGGCCCTCGGGCGGGGGCCGCACCGGAGGCAGCGGCGCGGTGGCAGGCATCGCCTCGGATGCGGAGGCGGGCGCGCTGGCGGCGGCAACGACGACGGCAGCGGCCGAAAGCAGGCGCAGCCGGCGCCGCGCGCATGCCGAACGCATGCGCGCAAAGCGACCTTGTCCGCAGCTTCGGGTTCGCCGTGTCATATCCGGTCATCTCGTTGGCAGCACGTCGCCAGCCCCGTCCGGGGACCGGCGGTCTCGCCTGTCGGGCGGAGCGGAACGGTCCCGAACCGTTACGCGTCGTGATGAACGAAATCTTAACGCCTGCGGGGCGCGCCGTCACCCGTAACGCAGCTTCATCGTCAGGATGACGCCGAGCAGGACGAGGGTGACGGCATTGGAGCCGATCAGCGGCCAGCTGCCGATGAACAGGCCGTAGACGAGCCACAGCACGACGCCGCAGGTCAGCGCCACCTGCGTCGTCAGCGAGATCGCCCGCGTCTCGCGCGTGCGGATGACGCGGGCCGCCTGCGGGATCCAGCACAGCGTCGTGAGCACGGCGGCAACGGCGCCGACGGCTTCGATCGAGAAAACGGAAAGGAGACCGTCGGCCATCGCTGCGGCGCTTTCGGAGAGACTGTTCTGATACTGCCAGCCCGATCTTCGGCATGCCCGTGCAGCCCCGTCCAGTCAACGGCGCGCCACGCATGACGGGACGCCGATTTCGCATAGCCGTGCGCCGTCGGCGCGAAGTCGCGAGGCCGCCGCCGCGGCTAAGGTCGCCCAAACAGATCGAGGCCGCGCTGATGACGACACAACCGATCTCCAGACGTTCGCTGACACGCGCGCTGATGCTGCCGGCGATCGGCGCGGCGGCAGTTGGCGCCTTTGCCATGCCTGCAGCGGCCACGGCGGGCGGACCGCGGGTGCGGCACGTCGTCCTCGTCAGGTTCGCGACCGGGACGGAACAGGGCGAGATCGAGGCCGTCTTCGACGCGCTCGCCAACCTCCGGGCGGTCGTCCCTGGCATGCTCGGCTTCGAGGGCGGGCACGACACCAGCCCGGAAGGGCTGGCGCGCGGTTACACGCACGGCTTCGTGGTCGATTTCGCCGACGCCGCGGCGCGCGACGCCTATCTCGCCCATCCCGATCACAAGGTCGCGGGTGCCGCCCTGGTCGCCCTGTGCGAAGGCGGCATCGACGGCATCCTCGTGCTCGACTTCGAGCTGTCGGACGTTTGAGCCGTCACACGCGCAGGTCGCGCCGCCGTACGACGAAGATGCTGGTGCCGGTGAAGTCACGCCAGTGATGCTCGGGAATATTGGCCTCGCGCAGCACCTCGGGCGGAAAATCCCTTGTCAGGTCATAGTTCGGGGCCATGTCGAAGATCATGCCGAGGGTCTCGGCGATGAACCTGCGGCCGAAATGGCGGTAGTGGCGGAAGGCCCCGAAGCGCGCGGCCTTCTCCTCGTCGCTCGCATCGACGATGGCATCGGTGAAATCGTCCCCGACGATCGGTACGCTGAACAGCATCGCGCCGTTCTCGCTCAACGACTGGGCGAGACGGATGAGCACGACCGAATAATTGCACTCGATATGCTCGAGCACATGGTTGTGCACGATGAGATCGTAGCGGCTGCGCGGCAGGGTGAACACGTCGCGGCACAGGTCGAACGGCTCGACGTCGAGGCCGAGATGGGCATAGCGCGGCGGGTCGATGTCGACGGCGCGGTAGTTCTCTCTGGCGATGCCGCGCAGGAGCTGCGACAGCCCTTGCTCGGGCGCGAAATGCAGCACGTGCGCGCCCGGCTGCGGCCGCACCTGTTCCGTGATCTTCAGAGCCGCGACCCGTGTGCGCTCCAGCGAGCGGCAGGTGGTGCAGCGCGCCAACGGGCGCTTCGGCATGTCCTCGAAGGCGGTGCCGCCGCAGATGTTGCAACGCATCGATCATCAATCTCCCTGCCCCACGGCCGCGCCTTTGTGCACCGGTCCTGTCGCAGGGGCAACGGGAAGGCCGGCAGCGGGCGGATCGCACATCGCCTTCTTCAGGAGCAGCTTCGTTTTCCGGGCACATGCAGCGAAGCGGAATGCGGCCCGGGAACCAGCGCCGGCAACGCGCCGAAGGCTCCAGACGAGTCGCCTGGCTCCGCCCGCCGCACGACCCCCTTCCGTCACGCGCAGACTCGTACCATATTCGTTCTCATGGCCCGCAAGTCGTCTTCCCCCCGCTCCAAGGCCGCAAAGCCGGAGCTGAAACCGCTCGACCCGTTTCTCGCGGATCTGCTCAACCCGGCCCTCAACAAGGGCACCGCCGGGCCGGGCGGAGCCGCCGGCTTCGGCGAGGCGCCCCAGGCACGCTTCGTTCCCGAGGCCGGCGACGCGCCGTCGCGGCGCGCCGGCAAGCGGACGGATAGGCCAGCGGATGCCGAGGCTGCGCCGGGCGGTGTCTCGGCGACGGTCGCGGCGCTGTCGGCCCTGCTCGAAAGCGGCAATCCACTCTTCAAGGACGGCAAGCTGTGGACGCCGCATCGCCCGCCCCGGCCGGAGAAGTCCGAAGGCGGCATCAGCTTCCGCATGAAGTCGGACTTCGAGCCCGCCGGCGACCAGCCGCAGGCGATCAAGGAACTGGTGGGCGGCGTCGAGGCCGCCGAGCGCGACCAGGTGCTGCTCGGCGTCACCGGCTCGGGCAAGACCTTCACCATGGCCAAGGTCATCGAGGAGACGCAGCGCCCGGCGCTCATCCTCGCCCACAACAAGACCCTGGCGGCCCAGCTCTACGGCGAGTTCAAGTCCTTCTTCCCGGACAACGCCGTCGAGTACTTCGTCTCCTACTACGACTATTACCAGCCGGAGGCCTACGTCCCGCGCTCGGACACCTATATCGAGAAGGAATCCTCGATCAACGAGCAGATCGACCGCATGCGCCACTCGGCGACGCGCGCGTTGCTGGAGCGCGACGATGTCATCATCGTCGCCTCGGTCTCGTGCATCTACGGTATCGGCTCGGTCGAGACCTACACCGCCATGACCTTCTCGGTGAAGGTGGGCGAGACCATCGAGCAGCGCCAGCTCATCGCCGACCTCGTCGCCCTGCACTACAAGCGCACGCAGCTCGACTTCGCGCGCGGCACCTTCCGCGTGCGCGGTGACGTCATCGAGCTCTTCCCGGCCCACTACGAGGACCGGGCCTGGCGCATCAGCCTCTTCGGCGACGAGGTGGAATCGATCGTCGAGTTCGATCCGCTCACCGGCGAGAAGACGGCCGACCTCTCCTTCGTCAAGGTCTACGCCAATTCGCACTACGTGACGCCGCGCCCGACGCTCATCCAGTCCATCAAGGGCATCAAGGAAGAGCTGAAATGGCGCCTTGAGGAGCTCAACCGCATGGGCCGCCTGCTCGAGGCCCAGCGGCTCGAGCAGCGCACCACCTTCGACCTCGAGATGATGGAGGCGACCGGCTCCTGCGCCGGCATCGAGAATTATTCGCGCTATCTCACCGGCCGCAAGCCGGGCGAGCCGCCGCCGACGCTGTTCGAATACCTGCCCGACAACGCCCTCATCTTCGTCGACGAGAGCCACGTCACCGTGCCGCAGATCGGCGCCATGTACCGCGGCGACTTCCGCCGCAAGGCGACGCTCGCCGAATACGGCTTCCGCCTGCCCTCGTGCATGGACAACCGGCCGCTGCGCTTCGAGGAATGGGACGCCATGCGGCCGCAGTCGGTCTACGTCTCGGCGACGCCGGCCAACTGGGAGATGGAGCGTACCGGCGGCGTCTTCGTCGAGCAGGTCATCCGCCCGACCGGCCTCGTCGATCCGCCGGTCGAGATCCGCCCGGCGCGCAGCCAGGTGGACGACCTCCTCGGCGAGGTGAAGGCGGTGGCCGCCCAGGGCTACCGCGCCCTCGTCACCGTGCTGACCAAGCGCATGGCCGAGGATCTGACGGAATATCTGCACGAGCACGGCGTGCGCGTGCGCTACATGCATTCCGACATCGACACGCTGGAGCGCATCGAGATCATCCGCGACCTGCGCCTCGGCACCTTCGACGTGCTCGTCGGCATCAACCTGCTGCGCGAGGGCCTCGACATTCCCGAATGCGCCCTCGTCGCCATCCTCGATGCCGACAAGGAAGGCTTTCTGCGCTCGGAGACCTCGCTCATCCAGACCATCGGCCGCGCCGCGCGCAACGTCGACGGCCGCGTCATCTGCTATGCCGATGCCATGACCGGCAGCCTGGAGCGGGCCATGGCCGAGACCAGCCGGCGCCGCGAGAAGCAGCTCGCCTACAACGCCGAGCACGGCATCACGCCCCAGTCGGTGAAGAAGAACATCGCCGACATCCTCGACTCGGTCTACGAGCGCGATCACGTGCGCGTCGATACCGGCCTCGCCGAGAAGGGGGCCGTCGGCCACAACCTCAAGGCCGTCATGGCCGACCTCGAGAAACGCATGCGCGAGGCCGCCGCCAACCTCGAGTTCGAGGAGGCGGCCCGCCTGCGCGACGAGTTGAAGCGCCTGCAGGCGACCGAGCTCGCCATCGCCAACGATCCGCTGGCGCGGCAGGAGGAGGTGGCCGACAAGGCCGGCAGCTATGCCGGCCAGCGCAAGTATGGCGCCAAGGCCAACCTGCCGCCGCCGGAGAGCGGGTCCCGCGCCCGCAAGCCGACGCTCGACGAGATGGGCCCCGGCCGCGAGACCCTGCCCCGCGCGGCGGGCCCCGCCCCGCACCTCGACGACGACTGGGCCGGCTCGACCAAGGTCAAGAAGGGCGGGCGCCGCCGCAAGGGCTGACGGGCGCCGGGCCAATTCCGCGCGGGCGCCCCAAGAGCGCCCCAGCCCCGGGACGAGATGGTGTATAAATGTCTCCTGCCGGTCGAGACCAGCACAGGAGAACAGCCATGGCCATCTCCGCCCAGCCCGGCGAGGAGGCACGCCTTGCTGCCCTTGCCCGCTACGCGGTCCTCGACACGCCGCCCGAATTTCCCTTCGACGCCCTGACCGAGCTTGCGGCCCAGATCTGCGACTGCCCCGCCGCCCTCATTGGCCTCATCGACGAGCGGCGCGAATTCCTGAAGGCGAAATACGGCCTGCCGCCGGAGCTGACGGAATGCCCGCGCGACATCACCATCTGCTCGCAGAAGCTGTCCCGCAACGACCTGCTCTACATCCCCGATACGATGGCGGACGAGCGCTGCCGCAACCTCGGCACCGTCGCCGGCGAACCGCATGTGCGCTTCTATTGCGGCATGCCCCTGATCAATTCGGAGGGCTACGCCCTCGGCACCCTCTGCGTCATCGACTTCACGGCCCATGAGATCAGCGCGGGCCAGCAGGAGGCCATCCGCCAGCTCGCCCGCCAGGCAGTGGCGCAGCTGGAGCTGCGCCGGCAGCTCATCGAGCGCAACGAGATGCTGCGCGCGCTCGAGGAGGCGCGCACAGCGCTGATCGCGGAAAAGGACAAGGCCGACAGCCTCCTGCTCGACATCCTGCCGGCGGCGATTGCCGAGGAACTGAAGCGCGATCACCGCGTCGAGCCCCGCTATTACGAATCCGCATCGGTCATCTTCACAGACTTCGAGAACTTCACGCATCTGACGGAGCAGACCGAGCCCGCCGGTCTCATCGGTGAGCTCGACCGTGTCTTCAGCTGCTTCGACGAGATCGCCGCCCGCAATCGCATCGAGAAGCTCAAGACCATCGGCGATGCCTACCTGTGCGTCGGCGGGGTGCCTGTCGCCAACCGCTCCCACCCGATCGACGCCTGCCTCGCCGCCCTGCAGATCCGGGCAGCGACGGCCCGAGCCAATCGCGCGCGCGCCAAGCTGCACATGCGCCCCTGGCCGCTGCGCATCGGCATCCACACGGGGCCCCTCATCGCCGGCGTCGTGGGCCGGCACAAGTTCACCTTCGACATCTGGGGCGATACCGTAAATCTCGCCGAGCGCATGGAAGCAGCCTGCACGCCGGACGAGATCAACATCTCCGACCGCACCTGCCTCTATGTCGCCGCCCTGTTCGAGACGGAGCCGCGCGGTTCCGTCGCGGTGAAGAACAAGGGCCCGCTGCCGATGCACTACCTGCGGCGGATCCGGCCGGAGTTCTCCGCCGACGAGGCAGGCACGCTGCCCAACGACCTGTTCTGGCTCGCGGCCCATGCCGCCAATCATCGCGCCGCCTGAGACGCACACGAAGGCGTGAGGTTCGCCGGCCCCGCCGCCGGGCCCGCCTGCCCGCGCCTTGCCGGCGTCACGGGGGCGGCCTAATCCTGTCCGCAGCCGTCTTCACGGTCGAACCCCGCCGATTCTCGCCATGGGAGACTTCATGCTGCGTCTCAACGTCATCATTGCCAGCACCCGTCCGGGCCGCGTCGGCCCGTCCGTCGCCAAGTGGTTTCATGAGCTCGCCGTCAAGCAGGGCACGTTCGACACCCACCTCGTCGATCTCGCCGACTTCCACCTGCCCATCTACGACGAGCCGCACCACCCGCGCCTGGGCAAGTACGAGCACGAGCACACGAAGCGCTGGAGCGAGAGCGTCAAAGCCGCCGATGCCTTCGTCTTCGTCACGCCGGAGTACAACTACGGCCCGACGCCCGCGCTCCTCAACGCGCTCAACTACGTCTACAACGAATGGGGCTACAAGCCCTGCGCCTTCGCCAGCTACGGCGGCGTCTCCGGCGGCCTCAGGGCGGTGCAGATGACGAAGCAGACCTTGTCCGCCATGCGCCTCGTACCCATCGTCGAGGCCGTCACGGTCCCGATGGTCGCCCAGCACGTCAAGGACGGCGTTTTCCAGCCCAACGAACTGCACATCAAGAGCGCCGAGGCGCTCCTCGTCGAGCTGAAGCGCTGGGCCGAGGCGCTGAAGCCGCTGCGCGGCTGAGCTACGCCCCGAGGCCGGCGAGCTGCAGGGCGACGCCGGCGGCGGCGCTGAGGCCGAGCACCGTCATCATGCCCCACCGCAGGCGGAAGACGGCGAGGACGGCGAGGACCGACAGGGCCGCCGCGATCGGCCGGATGCTCTCGAGCTCCGGCACCGCGAGCTTCATGCCGAAGCCCTCGAACGTGCCGACCTCGCCGAAGACGACGTGCAAGGCGAACCATACGGCGAGGTTGAGGATGACGCCCACCACGGCGGCCGTGATCGCGGACAGCGCCGCCGCGAGCCCGCGGTTGTCGCGCAGCCGCTCCACATAGGGCGCGCCGAGGAAGATCCACAGGAAGCACGGCGTGAAGGTGACCCAGGTCGTCAACAGCCCGCCGAGGATGCCGGCCGTGAGCGGCGACAGGGTGCCGGGATCGCGGAAGGCCCCCATGAAGCCGACGAACTGCGTGACCATGATCAGCGGCCCTGGCGTCGTCTCGGCCATGCCGAGCCCGTCCAGCATCTCGCCGGGCGCCAGCCAGCCGTAGGTGCCGACCGCCTCCTGCGCCACATAGGCGAGCACCGCATAGGCCCCGCCGAAGGTCACCACGGCCATCTGGCTGAAGAAGACCGCGATGTCGGCAAACACGTTGCCCGTCCCGAAGGCGGCGAGGAGCGCTGCGGTGGGGGCGAGCCACAGCACGAGCAGCACGGCCGCGACCGTCAGCGCCCGCGTGCCGCCGGGCCGGGCATGGGCGGGAATGGTCTCGCCGAGCACCGTCCGCGCGTCGTCCACGCCCGCCTTGGCGGCCGGGCCGTGCCCGCCGCCGGAGAAGGCCGCCACCCGCCTCAGGCCGCCGATGTAGCCGATGAGGCCGGCCGCGGCGATGATGAGCGGGAACGGCACGGCGAAGACGAAGATGGCGATGAAGGACGCCGCGGCCAGCCACACCATCGTGGCGTTGCGCAGGGCCCGCCGGCCGATGCGCAGCACCGCCTCGAAGACGATGGCGAGCACCGCCGCCTTGAGGCCGAAGAACACCCCCTGCACGAAGCCCACATTGCCGTAGAGCGCGTAGATCACGCTCAGCGCCATGATGGCGACGAGCCCCGGCAGCACGAAGAGCACGCCGGCGACGATGCCGCCGGCGGTGCGGTGCATCAGCCAGCCGATGTAGACGGCGAGCTGCTGCGCCTCCGGCCCCGGCAGCAGCATGCAGAAGTTGAGCGCGTGCAGGAAGCGCTTCTCGCCGAGCCAGCGCTTCTCCTCGACGAGGATGCGATGCATGACCGCGATCTGCCCCGCCGGGCCGCCGAAGCTGAGCGCCGCGATTCGCGCCCAGGTGCGCACGCCTTCCGAGAAGCTTGGAAAGCGGCCGGCGGGCGCCGCGTCCTCGTCCCGCGCGGTCCGCAATGTCTCGGTCATGACGTGCCCTTCATCTTGTTCGTCGGCCAGTTGTGCGTCTCGTCCGTCGCGTCGCGGCACCAGCGGTAGAGCGCGTCATAGAGAACGAGGCCCGCCTCGAGCTGTTCGTTGTCGTCCGCATACATGCGCGACAGGCCGAGGGAAACCGCCAACAGCCCCGCCGCCTCCGGCGCGAGGTCGAGGCGGGCCGTGTCGGCGCCGCGCACGATGGCGGCCAGATGTGACAGCGGCCCGACGGTGAGGCCGAATTCCTCGACCATGACGTCGAAGGTGCACAAGGGCCCGCGGTGGCTCCAGAACACCTCCTCCACGTCGAAGGGCGTGGCGCCGAAACGGTCGGCGACGGCGAGCACCTCGGAGGGCGGGACGAAGAGGAAGACGGCGGCGGGATCGACGAAGCGGCGGACGAGCCAGGGGCAGGCGATTCGGTCGATCTTCGGCCGCGAGCGCGTCACCCACAGCGTGCGGCCCTGCGCGTCCGGCGCCGGCAGCTTCTCGGCCGGCACCATCGGCAGGCCCGCCGTGCTCCAGGCCTGCGTGCCCCCCTCCAGCACCTCGGCGGCGATGCCGGCCTGGCGCAGCCAGGCTGCCGCGCCGTGGCTGAGCTTCAGCCCCTTCTGGCAGATGACGACGACCTGGCGGCCGATGAACTCCTGCGCCCATCGGGCCGCCTCCGTTCCCGGCCGGCGTATCGCCCCCGGCACGAGGCGCGGCTCGGCGGCGAAATCCTCGTCGGTGCGCACGTCGACGAGAACCGGGCACTTCGGCGTGCCGATGAGACGGAAGAGCTTGTCCGGAGAAATGGCATTGAACGACGGCATGACAGCGTCCCTTCTCAATCAAGAGGAGCGGAACGCGATGCTTCGGCCTGTCGCCTCGTGAGGGGATCGCAGAACCCCCATGCGCAGATGAGGCGACAAGATCCGCGGCTTGTCAATGTCGCCGGCGCATGCCGTCACATCTGCGTGAGGAGACGGCCGGAATGCCGCGACGATGGCACGCACGGCATGGTTGCCGGATGACGCCGTTGAGAACGCAACCCATCTTCCCGCGGGGGGACGGAACAGCGCCCCCAGGGAGATCCCGATGCCGCTGCGAAACCTGCTCGCCGCTTCCGCGCTCGTCCTGATCACGGCCGTTCCCGCCTTCGCCCAGCAGAGCCCCGTTCCTTCCCGTAGCCTCACCTGCGCCGAGCTGCAGGCGCTGGTGCAGCGTCAGGGCCGCGTCGTGATCTCGACCGCGCCCTACATGTTCGGCACCTACGCCAATAATTGCGCGCCCCGCGACATCCCGAGCCCCGCCTACGTGCCGGCGCGCGACAATCCCCAATGCCTGATCGGCTACAGCTGCCTCAGCAAATAGCGTCGCGGGCTCCCCCGCATCCACCTGCAGCTTCAGAAGCATTCGACCGGCGCAGCCCGCCATGCGGGGCGGGCATGGCTTGCGCTCGTGACGTCACGACCGCGACACCCCATGTGAGGCGGGGCACCGAGGCACCTGAGAAACGCCAAGGAGACGGCGCAATGAACTTGCGTAACGTATTGATTGCTTCGGTCCTTCTCGCGGGCGCCGCGACGCCCGCCCTTGCCCAGCAGACCCCGGTCCCCGCCCAAGCGCACAGCTGCGCCGAGCTGCAGGAGATGGTGCAGCGGCAGGGACGCGTCATGATCTCGCGCGGCCCCCACCTGTTCAGCACCTACGTCAACAACTGCTCCGCGCGCGACTTCCCCGTGCCGGAATACCTGGCGACCCGAGACACCGCCCAGTGCTTCGTCGGCTACAGCTGCCGCTGACCGTCAGCCGCCGCCGAGGCGGGCGATGAGTTCGGCGGTGGGGAAGGAATCGGCCGGTAGTCCGAACTCCATCTGGGCCTTCTTCACCGCCGCGCGCGTCGCCGCACCGAGCTTGCCGTCGATCGGCCCCGGATCGTAGCCGCGCTGCGCCAGCAGGCGCTGCAGCCGCGCGATCTCCTTGGCACCGAGCATGGCCACCTCGCCGTTGCCGCGCGCCACCGCCGGCGCGCCGGCGAGCCGCGCCGCGAAATAGGCCGCCGTCGTCGCGTAGACGAAGGACTGGTTCCAGCGCAGGAAGACGCGGAAATTGTCATAGGCGAGAAAGGCCGGGCCGTTGCGGCCCATGGGCAGCAGCAGCGAGGCGTTGCCCGGCGGCAGGGCGCCCGCCCGCGGCGTCACGCCCCAGCTCGCCCATTGCGAGGCCGAATGGCGGATCTCGAGATCCGCCTCATGCCAGGGTAGGCTCGCCGGCACCCGCACCTCGACGAGCCACGGTTCGCCGCGCCGCCAGCCGAGGCTGCTCATGAAATTGGCGGCCGAGGCGAGCGCGTCCGGGGTCGAGCGCAGCAGGTCCACGCGCCCGTCGCCATCCGCATCGACGCCGTACTTGTAGTAGAAGGACGGCATGAACTGCATCTGGCCGAGCTCGCCGGCCCAGGCGCCGCGCATCTCCGACGGCCGGAGATCGCCCCGCGCCACGATGCGCAGCGCATCCATCAGTTCGCCGCGGAAGAGTTCGGGCCGCCGACAGTCATAGGCGAGCGTCGCCAGCGCCTTCAGCGTCGGATCCTTGCCCGTGTTGGCGCCGAAGTCGGTTTCCAGCCCCCAGAAGGCGACGATCGGCTCCGCCGGCACGCCGTACTGGCGCTCGATGGCGGAGAACAGGCCGGCCTGCTGGCGGATGCGGTTGGCGCCCGTCTTCAGGCGGTAATCGGCCACCATGCGCCCGGCGAACTGCAGGAAGCTCTGCTGGAAGACGCCCTGTCCCCGATCGCGCGAGATGATCGCCCGGTCGTAGGAGACGTCGTCGAGGCCGGCCGCCACCACCTCGGCCGGAATGCCCTGGGCCACCGCCTGCTGGCGGAATGCGGCGAGCCAGGCGGAAAAGCCGCTGCCGTCCCGCCCGCAGCTCTGCGCCTGCGCTGGCGCGGCACCGGCCAGCGCGAGGCCAAACACCGAAACGGCGGCGATGGCCGCCGCCTGCACCTGTCGCGAGACACCCCGGAATGCCTGTGGCATCGCTCCCCTCCTTCTCGGCGGAAGCGATGCTACGGCCTCACGCGGCTGGCGCCAAGGCGCCGCTCAGCCCACGGCGGGGCGGATCATGCCTGCTGAATGGCAGACAGCAGCCACGGACCGCCGCGGCTGCGCCGGAAGGTCCACAGCTCCGTCGCCTCCACGGGCTCGCTCGTGCTGCCCTCGACGACGGCGCCGCTCGTGCGGTCCGCCTTGTAGTCGATCAGCGAGAAGCGCATGGCGACGGTCGCGTAGTCCTCCGCCCCCTCGCGCCAGGCTTCCGCGAGGTCCCCCTGCAGGAGCTTGGGATCGGCGAGGCGGTTGACGACGCCCTCCTTGGCATTGTCCGCCAGGTCCTCGGCGAGGAAGGAGACCATTTCCGGCGTGGTCAGGCGCCGGAGCGCCGCCAGGTCCTCGTCCGAAAAGGCCTTCTGGACATCCTGCAGGGCCTGCTCGAAGGCGTCGAAGTCCTCCGCACCGAGGGCGAGCGAGCCGTCCCCCGCACCGGCGGCCATGCTGCCGCCGGTCATGCCGCCCGCCGGCCCACCGCCAAGGCCGGCGAGGCCGGGCAGCGACGAGCGTGCGGCACCGTTCGCGGGACCGGCGCCTGCGCCTGCGAAGGCCGGCTGCTGGCGGCGGCGGAAGAATGACAGGGCAAGCCAGACGAGGCCGCCGATGAGCGCGATCTGCAGCAGCATGCCGAGGATCGAGCCGAGACCGCCGAGGCCGCCGAAGAAGCCCGCACCGAAGAGCGCGCCGAGAAGACCCGCGCCCACGAGGCCGGCGAAGAACCCCGTGCCGAAACGCCGCTGTGGCGCGGCCTGGGCGGCGCCGGGGCGCTGCGCGGCGACGCCGGGCGTCGTCTGGCCGGGCTGGGTCATCGACCGCTCGATGGGCTGGGTCGGGCGCGGCGCCGTGTTGGTCGGCGGCGGGGCGCTGAAGGTGCGTACGCCACGGCTGCCGAAGCTGCCTCCCCGCCCCGCCCTGGCCTCGACCAGCTCGGCCGTCGCAAAGACGGCCGCCACTGCAATGGCGGCAACGCGGGCAAAACGCGCGAAAGAAGAAAGCATCGTCAGCATGGCCTCCCGTTCATGATGGTGCCTGCAATATAGGCATGGCCCGCCGGGGCCAACAGGTCCGGCGGTATTATTTCGGCGCGCGGGAGCAGTGGACATCTTGACCCGGGGGCGGGTCGGCGCGACGCTCGACGCCGGGCTGCAAGGCGAGAGAACGCCATGGCTCTGTGCTCCGTCGGCAAGCCGGGACAGGCATCCGGCATGGGAGGCCCATCAAGGGCGGGCCTGTGCCGCCTCGCTCGCCTCTTTGCCTGCAGCCTGATCCTCGGCTGTACCGCGCTTCCGGTGCCCATCGCCGGGGCGCAGGTCATGTCGAGACCGCCCGCGCACGGTGCCGCCGGCCATTCGGCCGCCCCTGGAGCGGCGGCCCCCATGACCATCCCCTGCACCTGCCGGGCCAAGGGGCGCGACTACGAGCTCGGCGAGGTCGTCTGCCTGCCCACCAGCGCCGGCCCGCGCCTTGCCACCTGCGGCATGGAGCTGAACAACACCTCCTGGCACGTGACGAGCGAGCCCTGTCCCGACAGCTGAAACGGCCGAACAGCCGAAATGGCAGGACCGCGTCTCCCTGGCGGCGATCGGGTCATGAACCGGAAAGGGTCGCCGTCGGGAGACGGCGACCGGATCTTCCAATTGAAAGGGTCGCCGTCGGGAAACGGCGACCGGATCTCCCAGTTGAAAGGGTCGCCGTCGGGAGACGGCGACCGGATCTCCCAGTTGAAAGGGTCGCCGTCGGGAGACGGCGACCCTTGGGCTTGGTTGGGGCTTGATTGCACGCACCGCCCGAAAGGGAACGGTCACGAGGCTTTTCGAAGAAGGAAGATCCCTCGCACCTGGATCTCCGTTCTCGATGGCTTGTTTTGAACGCTATGCAACGGGAACACTATCGACAAAGGCGGCGAAGCCGCCGGTCAGAAAGCCCCGATGATGATGGCGCCGACAAACAGGAAGGCGGCACTCATCGCCACGATGTTCAAACGTGACAGCAGCGTCAGGCCCATAGGTGACCTCCATGGGTTTGACCTAGGGGACGGAATCTAGCAGCAACGGGCGGCCTTGCGAAGCGCCAAATGTTGTGCAACGCGGCATGGCCTCCGTACAACATCCTTTATCGTTCGTTAAATGGTTCATTCCCTTTCGCTTTTCGCCAGCTACAGGCTGGGGATTACGATACCCGGCGGAGGCACTCCATCAGCTCGATTCCAGTACTTCTGAAAAGCACTTCGAGCAGAGGCAGCAATATTGCTTCGCAAACCCGTCATACGAGACGTTGCCCATTTCCGCCAAGGTTCTGTCAACGTTGAAGAAACGTTAGGACAATCCCTGCATCCTCCGCCGCATAAGGGGGCGCGCGGAGAGTTGCGTTAATGGCGCGCAGATTTGCGACATTCGCCGCGGCGATACTGGCCTGTGCCGGCGTCGCCGGTTGCGGGCTGATGACATTCGAGAAACGCGAAGCCTGGCGCAGCGAGGCGGAATCGGCCTGCCTCGCGCAGAAGCTCGTGCAGCCGTCGGCCTATGTCGAGCCGATGAAGTCGATCTCCGGACCCGGCTCCTGCGGCATGGATTATCCCTTCCGCGTGAAGGCTTTCGCCGGCGGCGAGATCGGCCTGACGTCCAAGGCGGTGCTCGCCTGCCCCGCGATCTCCACCTTCGACACCTGGCTGATCGAGGTCGTCCAGCCCGCCGCCTCGCTCTATTTCGGCGCGCCGGTGACGGAGCTGCGGGCCGGGTCCTATTCGTGCCGCTCGATGAACAATCAGGCGGGCGCGCGCAAGTCGGAGCACTCCTACGGCAACGCCGTCGACGTCATGGCCTTCCACCTGTCGGACGGACGCAAGATCACGGTCGCCAAAGGGTGGAAGGGCGATCCGGTGGAGCAGGAATTCCTGCGCGAGGTCTTCGTCGGCTCCTGCCGCTATTTCTCGACGGTGCTCGGCCCGGGCTCGGACGCATTCCACTACGACCATTTCCATCTCGATCTCGCCCGGCATGCCAAGGGCCGGACGATCTGCAAGCCGGTCATCAAGTTCACGCCGCGCCTCGTGCCCGGGCAGTATGACGCGAGGCCCCGGCAGGCCGCTCCCTATGGCGGCGAGCCGGCCTACACGCCCCGGCCGGCCGGCCCGGTCTACAAGGGCTACGACCGCCCCGGTGGCAGCCCCATGACCATCCACGACCAGCCGCTCGGCGAGGGAGAGGACGAGGGCGGCGCCGTCATCGACGAGGAATATCTCGGCATGTCGTCCACCCGGACGCCGCCGGGATGGCAGGTCGGGCCGGCGCCGGCCAACGCGCCGCCGATGGCGACGAGCCACGCCGCGCCGGTCTACGGACACCAGGACCGGCCGGCCACCTATCAGGCTCCGCCCGCCTATCGGGCACAGGACTATGCCCCGCCTCCGCGCCCGCGGACCGACGGCACGCTCGGCGTGCTGCGGCCGCCGGGCCTCGTCGGCGGCTCCTGATCAGTCCATGATGCTGTCGAGGCCGCGCCTGAGCCCCGGCTTCTCCGCCACCTTCCGCACGGCGAGCAGCGTGCCGCCGACGTAAGGGGCGGCCGAGGACCCGGCGTCGTGCCGCAGCGCCAGGCGCTCGTCATCGAGGCCGAACAGCACCTCGCAGGACAGGCGGTAGCCCGGCATGCGCACCGAATGCACCTGCACCGGCGTCGACAGGCCGACGGCGCCGCCGCGCGTCTCGCGGATGCCGCTGAGATCGTCGACCGGACGCGAGGTCGGATGCAGGCGCTCGAAGGAGAGCGTCTCGGCGAGTTCCCGCGCCGTGCCCGACGGCACATCCGGCTTCTGCGCCGCCGCATAGTCGATGATCTCGACGTCGGGGACATATTTGGCCGCCTCGAGCGCGAAGCGCTTCATGAGCGTGGCCGTGATCGAGAAGTTGCCGGCGGCGATCACGCCGATGCCCCGTTCCTCCGCGGCATCGTCGATCTCGGCATAATCCTCCGCCCCGAGGCCCGACGTGCCGACGACCACGTGGCAGCCGGCGGCGATCGCCTTGAGCGCATGCGCCTTCACGGCGCCCGGCTTGGTATAGTCCACGAGCACGTCGGCCTGCGCCGCGAGCGCGGCGTCGACATCCGGCAGGATCTCGACGCCGATCGGCCCGATGCCGGCCACCTCGCCCGCATCGCGCCCGGCCGCCGAACGCGCGACCGCCGCGACCAGCGCGAGATCCGGCGCCTCGTGCACGGCGGCGACGAGCGCCTTGCCGACCCAGCCGGTCGCCCCGGCGATGATGACCCTGATCATGTGCTCCGGCTCCTCCTTCTGGGGCAGGCGCCCACTGCGCCTGCCCGGCTCTTCCTCCTGGCCGATTCGCATCGGCCAGGCATCACCGCACGGCCGATCAGGCCTTGCCGTAGCCGCCGCCGGTCGGCGTGATGATGGTGATCGCCTCGCCGGCCTCGATCAACGTCTGGTCGCAGCCGCCGAGTTCCTCGATGCGCCCGTCCTTGCGGCGCACGAGGTTGCGGCCCGCCTGGCCCGGCTCGCCGCCCGCGAGCCCGAAGGGCCGCACGCGGCGGTGGCCGGAGAGGATGGCGCAATCCATCGCCTCGCGGAAGCGGATGGTGCGGCTCGTGCCGTTGCCGGCCCGCCAGCGCCCCTTTCCGCCCGAGTTCGGCCGGATGTGGAAGTCCTCCAGCACGACGGGGAAGCGCGTCTCGAGGATTTCCGGATCCGTCAGGCGCGAGTTGGTCATGTGCGTGTGCACGCCGTCGGCTCCGCTGAAGCCCTCGCCGGCCGGCGCGCCCGAGCAGATGGTCTCGTAGTACTGGTACTGGTCGTTGCCGAAGGTGAGGTTGTTCATGGTGCCCTGGGCGGCGGCGAGCGCCCCGAGCGCACCGAACAGGCAGTTCGTCACGGCCTGGCTCACCTCGACATTGCCCGCGACCACCGCCGCAGGGTAGCGCGGCGACAGCATGGAGCCCTCCGGCACGACGACGTTGATGGGCCTGAGGCAGCCGGCATTCATCGGGATCTCGTCATCCACCATGACGCGGAAGACATAGAGCACGGCGGCGCGCGTCACCGGCGCGGGCGCGTTGAAGTTGTCGTCGCGCTGCGGCGAGGTGCCGGTGAAGTCGACGGTCGCCTCGCGCTTCTCCTTGTCGACCGTGATCTTCACGCGGATGAAGCAGCCCTGGTCCATCTCGTATTCGAAAGATGAATCGTGCAGCCGGTCGAGCACGCGGCGCACGCTCTCGGCGGCATTGTCCTGTACGTGGCCCATGTAGGCCTCGACCACGTCGAGCCCGAAGTGGCCGATCATCTTCCTGAGCTCGGCCACGCCCTTCTCGTTGGCGGCGATCTGCGCCTTGAGGTCGTTGACGTTCTGCACGACGTTGCGGGCCGAATATCTGGCGCCGAGGAAGAGGTCGATCAGCTCCTTCTCGCGGAAGCGGCCCTCGTCGACGAGCTTGAAGTTGTCGATATAGACCCCCTCCTCCTCGATGGTGCGGGCGCGCGGCGACATGGAGCCCGGCGCCGTGCCGCCGACGTCGGCATGATGCCCGCGGCTCGCCACCCAGAAGAGGATGTTCTCGCCCTTCTCGTCGAAGACGGGCGTACACACCGTGATGTCCGGCAGGTGCGTGCCGCCGTTGTAGGGCGCATTGAGCACATAGACGTCGCCGGGGCGGATGACCGGGTTCTGGCGGATGACCGTCTCCACCGAGCGGTCCATCGAGCCGAGGTGCACCGGCATGTGCGGCGCATTGGCCACGAGCCGCCCCTCGCGGTCGAAGACGGCGCAGGAGAAGTCGAGCCGCTCCTTGATGTTCACCGAATAGGCGGTGTTCTGCAGCGTCACGCCCATCTGCTCGGCGATGGACATGAAGAGGTTGTTGAAGATCTCCAGCATCACCGGGTCGGCCTCGGTGCCGATGGCGGTGCGCTTGGGCAGCGCCTTCACCCGCTCGAGCACGAGGTGGTCCTTGCCGGTCAGCTGCGCCTCCCAGCCGTCCTCGACGACCACCGTTTGGTTCGGCTCGATGACGACGGCCGGCCCCGGCACGCGGGCGCCCGCCTTCATCTCCTGTCGCAGAAAGACGCCGGCCTCGTGCCATCGGCCCTGGCTGAAGAAGCGCGTCGTGCGGTGCGGCTCGGCCGGGGCGGCCTGCTCGTCGCCCGCCGCCTCCTCCGCGAAGCGGGCGCCGCCGCCGACGGTCTCCACCTCGACCGCCTCGACGACGAGCCCCTTGGTGTCGTCGATGAAGCCGAAGCGGCGGCGATGCGCGTCCTCGAAGGCCGCCTGCATGGCGGCAACGTCCCCCGCCGGCACGGCGAGCGCCGTGTCGGTGCCGGCATAGCGCACATGGGCGCGCACGAAGGTCTCGATGTCGGAGCGCGCGATGCCCTGGCCCTCGAGTTCGGCGAGGCATTCGGCGGCGAGCCCATCGCCCAGCGCCGCGACGGCGGCCGGAGCCGCGGCATCGAGCGGCACGTCGAGCGCCTTCTGGCGCGTGGCGCGCACGTCGGCGAGGCCCATGCCATAGGCCGAGAGCAGGCCCGAGAAGGGATGCATCAGCACCTTCGTCATGCCGAGCGCATCGGCCACGAGGCAGGCGTGCTGGCCGCCAGCCCCGCCGAAGGAGTTCAGCGCATAGGCCGTGATGTCGTAGCCGCGCTGCACCGAGATCTTCTTGATGGCTTCGGCCATGTTGGCGACGGCGATCTGGATGAAGCCGTCGGCCACCTCCTCGGGGCTGCGCCCGTCACCGACCTCCGCCGCCATGGCGGCAAAAGCCGCGCGCACCGCCTCGGCGTCGAGCGCCTCGTCCTGCGCCGGGCCGAAGATCTTCGGGAAGAACTCCGGCATCAGCTTGCCGAGCATGACATTGGCGTCGGTCACCGCGAGCGGCCCGCCGCGGCGATAGCACTTGGGACCCGGATTGGCGCCGGCCGAATCGGGCCCGACGCGGAAGCGCGAGCCGTCGAAATGCAGGATCGAGCCGCCGCCCGCAGCGACCGTGTGGATGAGCATCATCGGCGCACGCATGCGCACGCCGGCCACCTCGGTCTCGAAGGCGCGTTCGTATTCGCCGTCGAAATGGGCGACGTCCGTCGAGGTGCCGCCCATATCGAAGCCGATGACGCGGTCGAAGCCTGCGGACTTGCCCGTCTCGGCCATGCCGACGACGCCGCCGGCCGGCCCCGAGAGGATGGCGTCCTTGCCCTGGAACAGCTCGGCGGCGGTGAGGCCGCCCGACGACATCATGAACATGAGGCGTGCGCCGGTGCGGGCGATGTCGAGTTCCTCCGACACCTGCGCCACGTAGCGCCGCAGGATCGGCGAGAGATAGGCGTCGACCACCGTGGTGTCGCCGCGTCCGACGAGCTTGACGAGCGGCGAGACCTCGTGGCTGACCGAGACCTGCGTGAAGCCCATGCGGCGGGCGAGCTCCGCCACCGCCTGCTCGTGGGCGGGATAGCGGTAGGCATGCATGAAGGCGATGGCGAGCGCATCGATGCCCTTGGCCCGGATGCCGGCGAGCTGCACCTCGACCTGCATCAGGTCGGGCGCCGCCTCGACGGTGCCGTCGGCCAGCACGCGCTCCTCGATCTCGACGACGCTCTCGTAGAGCTCCTCGGGCTTGAGGATGTTGCGGGCGAAGATCTTCGGCCGCGCCTGGTAGCCGATGCGCAGGGCATCGCGAAAGCCCTTCGTGGTGACGAGCGCGACCCGGTCGCCCTTGCGCTCGAGCAGCGCATTGGTGGCCACCGTCGTGCCCATGCGCACGTCGCCGATGAGGCCGGCGGGGATCGCCTCGCCCCTGGCGAGGCCGAGATGGTCGCGGATGCCCTGGACGGCGGCATCGCGGTAGGCTTCCGGGTTCTCGGAGAGGAGCTTGCGCGCATGCAGCCTGCCCTGCGGGTCACGCGCGATGACGTCCGTGAACGTGCCGCCGCGATCGATCCAGAAATCCCACCGACCTGCCATCATGCTCTCCCGATGTCCGAAATCACGCTGGGCTTCGTGCCGGCCTCGCGTCGGCCGTTGCCGAGGCGCTCCTGCCGGCGCCGTCGGGCCCTCCCGGGCCGCAGCGCATGGGATGAGAGAAGCAGGACGATGATAAAACGTCAACAATTTGTTGACATGAAATCCGGCCCCGCTAGCATGCGAATATCGGCGCGCGAAGGGGCGCGCGCCGCACGGGAGAGATTGTCATGAACGTTTTGACGCGCGCTGCCGCGGGCCTCGGCCTTGCGGCGCTTCTTGCCTCGCCGGCCGTGGCGCAGAACAAGTGGGACCTGCCGACGCCTTATCCGGACGGCAACTTCCACACCAAGAACATCGTCCAGTTCGCCGAGGACGTGAAGGCGGCGACCGGCGGCTCGCTGCAGATCACGGTCCACGCCAACCAGTCGCTGATCAAGCACCCCGACATCAAGAATGCCGTTCGCAGCGGCACGGTGCCGGCCGGTGAGCTGCTCGTCTCGCGCCTCGCCAACGAGAGCCCGATCTTCGAGGTCGATTCGGTTCCCTTCCTCGCCTCGAGCTACGACGCCTCGAAGAAGCTCTATGCGGCCCAGAAGCCCATCCTCGAGAAGAAGCTCGGCGAGCAGGGCCTGATGCTGCTGTTCTCGGTGGCCTGGCCGCCGCAGGGCATCTTCGCCAAGCAGGAGCTCGACACGCTCGCCGACCTCAAGGGCGTCAAGTTCCGCGCCTATTCGAAGTCGACGGAGCGCGTCGCCCAGCTCGCCGGCATGGTCCCGGTGCAGATCGAGGCCTCGGACATCGCCACCGCCTTCGCCACCGGCCGCGTCGGCGCGATGATCACCTCGCCTTCCACCGGCACCGATTCCAAGGTGTGGGACTTCCTCAGCCACTACTACGACACCCAGGCCTGGCTGCCGCGCAACATGGTCATCGTCAACAAGGCCGCCTTCGACAAGCTCAGCGACGCCGAGAAGCAGGCGGTGCTCGAGGCGGCCAAGAAGGCCGAGGAGCGCGGCTGGGAGATGAGCGCCGTCGAGACCAAGGAGAAGACGGACCTGCTCGCCAAGAACGGCATCAAGGTCACCGCCCCCTCCGAGGACATGAAGAAGGGCTTCGCCGAGATCGGCGCCACGATGACCGCCGAGTGGGAGAAGGCCGCAGGCGAGGACGGCAAGGCCATCCTCGACGCCTACCGCAATTGAGGACAGGGCTGTCCCGCATCGGAGCCGATCGCGGATAGATCGCTCCAAGGGCTCCGGGAGCCATTCCCCCTTCCCCCACGCAGTGGTGGGGAGGCTCGGGGTAGGGAGCGGTGCCGCAGGCTGACGGTGGCAGGGGTTGGGACGGTGCATCGCCCCCCACCCCTAGCCCCTCCCCACCGCAAGCGGGGGGAGGGGAACAGCACCACCGGCTTGCATCTCACCGCCGCATGACCCGGCGCCCTCGATGCAATGATCCGCACCGCCCCGGCGGCGGTGACGCCCGCCTTTCATCATCCTGCCGGCAGGAGGAGGCCTCATGCGCGCGGCCCTCGACCGTCTCTATTCATTGTCGCTCTGGCTCGCTGGCCTCTGCCTCGTCGCCATCGCCGTCCTCGTCGGCCTGCAGGTCGGTGCCCGCCTGCTCGACAGCGCCCTGCGCACGGTCGGGCTCGAGCAGACCGGATTCATCGTGCCCTCGCTCGCCGAGATCGGCGGGTTCCTTCTTGCGGCGGGCAGCTTCCTCGCGCTCGGCGCCAGCCTCAAGGCTGGCAGCCATATCCGCGTCACCATGCTGCTGTCCCTCGTCGGGGAAAGGCTGCGCAGGCCGATGGAGCTGTTCGCGCTCGGCCTCTCCGCCCTCGCGAGCGGCTACGGCACCTGGTACACGGCCAAGCTCGCCCTCGATTCGTGGGCCTTCAACGAGAAATCCTACGGCATCGTGCCCGTGCCGCTCGTCATCCCGCAGGCGAGCCTCGCTATCGGCCTCGCCATCCTGACCATCGCAATCCTCGACGAATTGCACGAGACCGCGGTGCGCGGACGCCCGTCCTTCCGCTCGTCGGAAGACGCCATCGCCGTCGGCAAGGAGGCCTGAGCGATGGACGCCGTCACGCTCGCGAGCCTGCTCATCGTCGTCCTCTTCCTCGTCCTCGGCACCGGCACCTGGATCGCGCTGGCCCTCGGCATCGTCGCCTATTCGGGCATGGTCATCGCCGTCTCGGCGCCGCCGGGCCAGGTGCTCGCCACCTCCGTCTGGGGCGCGGCGACGTCGTGGGACCTCACCGCCCTGCCGATGTTCATCTGGATGGGCGAGATCCTCTACCGCACGCGCCTATCGCAGGACATGTTCTCCGGCCTCGCGCCGTGGATGCGCGCCCTGCCGGGCCGGCTGCTCCACGTCAACGTCGTCGGCTGCACGATCTTCGCCGCCGTCTCCGGCTCCTCCGCCGCGACCTGCGCCACCATCGGCCGCATTTCGCTGCCGGAGCTGAAGAAGCGCGGCTATGACGAGCGCCTCGCCATCGGTACGCTCGCCGGCGGCGGCACGCTCGGGCTGCTCATCCCGCCGTCGCTGATCATGATCGTCTACGGCGCGGCGACGGAGCAGTCGATCGCGCGCCTGTTCATCGCCGGCGTCGTGCCCGGCATCATCGTCGCCGGCCTCTTCATGGCCTATGTGGGCGGCTGGGCGCTCCTCAACCCCGGTCGCATGCCCGAGCGCGAGCCGAAGATGCCGCTGCGCGAGCGCCTCGTCGCAGGCTGGCGGCTCATTCCGGTCATCCTCCTCATCCTCGGCGTCATCGGCTCCATCTACGGCGGCTTCGCCTCGGCGACGGAGGCCGCGGTCGTCGGCGTCGCGCTGTCGCTCGTCATGTCGCGCGCCATGGGCACGCTCGACTGGGCGAGCTTCCGCGACGGGCTCCTCGGCGCCACGCGCACCTCGTGTATGATCGCCTTCATCCTCGCCGGCGCGGCCTTCCTGACGACGGCGATGGGCTTCACGGGCATCCCGCGGGCGCTCGCCGAATGGATCGGCGCCATGAACCTCAGCCCGTGGCAGCTGCTGCTGGCGCTGACGCTGTTCTACATGGTGCTCGGCTGCTTCCTCGACGGCATCTCGATGGTGGTGCTGACGACGGCGGTGATCATGCCGCTCGTCCAGGCCGCGGGCTTCGACCTCATCTGGTTCGGCATCTACATCGTCATCGTCGTCGAGATGGCGCAGATCACGCCGCCCGTCGGCTTCAATCTCTATGTGCTGCAGGGCATGACCGGGCGGAGCATCTTCCGCATCGGCCTCTATGCCCTGCCCTTCTTCCTCATCCTCGCCGTCGTGGTGGCCCTGCTCGCGATCTTTCCCGATCTCGCGCTGTGGCTGCCGCGCACCATGCTCGAGGCAGGCTGAGGGCTTGCGGAGGTCGCCATGACGAAGAACAGCACCGACAGCGCCCCGGCGGAGGCACGGGACCTGCCCGTGCTCGGCCCCATCGTCTCCTCGGCCCATCTCGCCTCCGGCGCTCTGCCCGCGCTCTCGGAGTTCGAGTTCGGCCTCATCCTCGTCAGCCATGCCTTCCATCGCTGGATGGTGCGCGGCATGGCCGCCGCGGGGGTGCCGGACCTGTCGCCGCTCGACGTGCTCGTGCTGCACTCCGTCAACCACCGCGGCAAGGGCAAGAAGCTCGCCGACATCTGCCTCGTCCTCAATGTCGAGGACACCCACCTCGTGACCTACGCCGTCAAGAAGCTCGAGCGCCTCAAGCTCGTGAAGAGCGGCCGCACGGGCAAGGAGAAGACGGTCGCCGTCACGCCCGAGGGCGAGGCCGCCTGCCTGCGCTATCGCGCCATCCGCGAGCAGCTGCTCGTGCGCGCGGTGCGCGGCCTCGGCCTCGACGAGGGCGCCCTGTCGCAGATCGCGAGCAACATGCGGGCCCTGTCCGGCCATTACGACCAGGCCGCCCGCTCGGCCGCTTCGCTCTGAGACGGCGCCGCGCCGCTTGACCTTCGCCGTCGCGCCGCGCATCGTCCGCCACACGACCTTCACTCATTGCGTGTGGGGAGAGCGATGCGCGCCTTGTTCGCCTTGTCAGTCGCAGCCGTTACCATGAGCTCCATGGCCCTTGCCGCCGACTACGACCGGACCGTCGCCTATCGCGCCGGCCCGGCCTATCTTTCCGACACGGTCCCGGCCGAGCGTCGGGAGGTGCCCTGGACGGGCCGCGTGCCAGCCTGCGACGATCCGGCCGTGCTCTCCGACATCCGGGAGCGCTTCGCCACCACCGAGGCGCGCTACTGGGCCTCCTCGCTCAGCATCACCAGTTTCGAGCACATCCGCTCCCTCGGCTATCGCCCGTGGGGCGCGAGCTACATTCCACGCCGCTTCTGCGCGGCCCGCTCCTGGACGTCCGACGGGCGCAAGCGCACGGTCTATTATTCGGTGCGCGAGGATCTCGGGCTTGCCGGCTGGGGCTGGAACGTCGAATGGTGCGTCAGCGGGCTCGACCGCTCCTATGCCTATGGCGGCCACTGCCGCGCCGCCCGCCCCTGAAAGAGCGCCGATGCCGAGATCGAACGGGCGGCCCCGCCTCACCGGCCGCAGAGCGGGGCTGGCCATCTGCGCGAGCCTGAGCGCCCTTCTGCTCGCGGGCGGTGCCGATGCCGCCGGGCCCGAGCGGGGTGGCCGCCCCGGCGCGTTCGACTTCTACGTGCTTGCCCTCTCCTGGTCGCCGGGCTTCTGCGCGCTGTCCGACAAGGCCGACGAGCGCGAGCAGTGCCGTGACGGGGCTGGCCTCGGCTTCGTCGTGCACGGCCTGTGGCCGCAGCATGAGCGGGGCTATCCGACCGACTGCGCCAACGTGCCACGCAATCCCTCGCGCGCCGCCATCGCCGAAGCCGCGGGGCTCTATCCGGACGAGGGCCTCGCGCGCTATCAGTGGCGCAGGCATGGCACCTGCTCCGGCAGGAGCCCGAGCGACTATTTCGCCGACGTGAAGCGCGCGCGCGACATGGTGACGATCCCGCCGCAGCTGCAGAGCCCGGCCGGGGACCAGGCCTTCACGCCCATCGACCTCGAACGCGCCTTCGTCGCCGTCAACAAGGGCCTCAGGACCGACATGATGTCGATCGTCTGCCGCCGCGGCGTGCTGCAGGAGGTGCGCATCTGCCTGACGAAGGACCTGCGCGGCTTCCGCACCTGTCCAGAGGTCGACCGCAGCGGCTGCCGCTTCGGCGATCTCAAGGTCGAGGCGCCGCGGTGAGGATCTTGCCGACATGAACTACCGCCACGCCTATCACGCCGGCAATTTCGCCGACGTGATGAAGCACGCGCTGCTCGCGCGCATCCTCGTCCATCTTCTGAAGAAGGACGCGCCGTTCCGCGTCATCGACACCCATGCCGGCATCGGGCTGTACGATCTTGCCGGCGAGGAGGCCGAGAAGACCGCGGAATGGCGCAACGGCATCGGCCGGCTCGAGGCGCCGCTGCCCGAGGAGGCCGAGGCGCTGATCGCTCCCTACCGGGCCGCCATCGCAGCCGTGCGTGCCCGACACGGGGAAAGCACTTATCCCGGCTCGCCGATGCTCGTCTCGGCCATGCTGCGCCGGCAGGACCGCGCCATCGCCATCGAGAAACACCCGAAGGACGCCGAAACGCTCACCCGCATCCTGACCTACGACCAGCGCATCAAGGCGATCGCGCTCGACGGCTGGACCGCGCTCAACGCCATGATCCCGCCGCCCGAGCGGCGCGGCCTCGTGCTCATCGACCCCCCCTTCGAGGAGCCGGGCGAGCTCGAGCGGCTGGCGGACGAGATCGCCCGCGCCTGGAAGAAGTGGCCGACCGGCCTCTTCGCCGGCTGGTACCCGATCAAGGACGTGCGCGCCATCGACGCCTTCGCCGCGCGCCTCGCCGCAAGCGGCACGCGCAAGGTGCTGCGCCTCGAACTGATGGTGACCGACGGGCGCGATGCGGCTCGCCTCAACGGCTCCGGCCTCGTCGTCGTCAACCCGCCGTGGACGCTCAAGGAGGAGGCCGAAATCCTGCTGCCGGCCCTCGCCGAGCGCCTGGCGCAGGGCGCCCGCGCCGGCTTCCGCGCCGAATGGATCGCCGGCGAGTGACGGCCCGCACCGCCGGCCTCATCCCGCAGCCATGCGCCGCGGGCGCTTGCCCGCACAAGGCCGGCCCGTCACAAAGCTTGCCACGGCTGCCGACACGTCAGCCGCTGCCGATTCGCCTTCAGACCGCCCGAGGAGAAGCTTAGCCCATGCTCGTCCTGCGCTCGTCCCCCGCCTCCCCTTTCGGCCGCAAGGTCAAGATCGCCGCCGCCGTTCTGGGCCTCTCCGACCGTATCGAGATCGTGCCGGCCGACACGACCGACCCGGGCGATTCGCTGCGCCGGCAGAACCCGCTCGGCAAGATCCCGGCCCTCGTCCTCGAGGATGGACGCGTCCTCTATGATTCGCGCGTCATCGCGGAATATCTCGACCACCTCGCCGGCGGCGGCCTCTATCCCGCGGGTGAGAAGCGCTTCGATGCGCTTGTCCGCCAGGCGCTCGCCGATGGCATCATGGATGCCGCCATCCTGCAGGTCTACGAGAGCCGCTTCCGCGGCCCGGACAAGCACGAGCCGAAGTGGGTGGAACACCAGGCCGGCAAGGTCGCGCGCGCCCTCGCCTCGGTTGCCGCCGCCCCGCCGAGCCTCGCCGCCGGCCTCGACATCGGCCATGTCGCGCTGGCCTGTGCCCTCGGCTATCTCGACCTGCGCTTCGGCGGCGCCTGGCGCAACGAGCATCCGGCACTCGTCGCCTGGCTCGACGACTTCGCGGAGCGCGTCCCCGCCTTCGAGAAGACGAAGGTTTCGGCGTAACGCACGCCACGGCCCGGCCTGGACGCTCCGGGGCCGGGCGTTTCACGCTGTGGGTGCGCTGCCGCCCCGGCCAATAAAAAACCCGGCGACCGAAGTCGCCGGGTCGTGAGGAACCGGTGTGAACCGGAAGCCGACTAGAACTTGTAGTTCAGGCCGGCGCGGACGACCGAGAACTGGGTCTCCGCCTTGTTGGCACCGTAGTAACGGTTGTCGCCGAGGTCGACGTAGAGGTATTCGGCCTTGGCAGTGATGTTGTTGGTGAAGGCGTACTCGAGACCGGCGCCGAGCGTCCAGCCGACGCTCGTCTCCGACTTCGAGAACGACAGGCCAGCCGTGGCGTCGATGCCCGAGAACTTCGTCTCGCCGTAGGCAAGACCACCCGTCACGTAGATGAGGGCGCGGTCGAAGGCAGCGCCGACGCGGGCACGGACGGTACCGAAGTACTCGACCTCGCCGCGGCCGGTGCCGATGTTGCCGTTGGCGAACGTCGTGGCGGAGGTGCTGCCCTTGAGGTCGGCGTACTGGATGTCCGTCTCGAGACCGACGACGAACTGGCCGATCTGGTAGTTGTAGCCGATCTGGCCACCACCGACGAAGCCGTCCGGATCATCGAAGCCCGGAGCCTTCGAGAACTCACCCCAGCCGTAGCCGGCGTTCACACCGACGTAGAAGCCGGTCCAGGTGAAGATCGGAACGACCGGAGCCGGAGCGACGGGGGCGACGTTGCGGCTCGGAAGGTCGGCAGCGAACGCCGCGGCGCCGGAAGCGATGAGGCCGGCAGCAGCAACACCCGCGAGAAGAATCTTTTTCATCATTTAACTCCTTAATGCTTCCCACGGACCGCGGCCCGCCCGGAAGTTGCATCCTTCTAACCGAACCTCTCCCGGCTGTCTGTTGCTGCGCCGCCACAGGCCCCTTCGGCGACTATGGCTGAAAAGTGACGGAAGCCGGGAGAAATGTGGGACCACCTTCAGGCAGGCGGCGCAAGGGCGGCTGGCATCCTCCGCGCGTGCGCATCAACCTATTGTGTTTATTTCATTTTCGTAGCCGGACGGCGGTGTTAACCAACCGTTCATCATGCCCTTCTCGGCCCCATTCCGGGCGTTATGGCGCAGCCTTCGCGGCATGCCTGCCCGGTTGCTGCATTGCAGCTATGCCTAACGAACACTTAAGAGGCCGCCGCGCGGCACTTGTCGCCGGAAATGCGGGCGCGTGAAGCGAGGGTGGAAGCGCGATCGCTCGCACCCGCATCGCCAGCCCCAACCCCGCTGCCGGAGGGCGCCCGCTTCGCAGGCTCGCGTTGCGCCGAAAAGCGACTCGCAGGGCGGCCTTGCACGGCGCGGGAGTCTTGCCGCGCGCGCACCCGCGTGCCAAAGGCAGGCTGGAACTCAGGGTGTGACACGTGAGCCTGCCTCTCTCCATCTTCGTCATCGCGCATAATGAAGCGGACCGCATCGGCCGAACGCTCGAGGCGGTGCGGCACCTGACGGATGACCTCGTCGTCGTCGATTCGGGCTCGACGGATGCGACCGTCGCGGTTGCCGAGGCGCACGGGGCCCGCGTCGTCTTCAATCCCTGGCCCGGCTACGGCCCGCAGAAGCGCTTCGCCGAGGACCAGTGCCGCCATCCCTGGCTGTTCAACATCGATGCGGACGAGGTCGTGCCGCCGGATCTCGCCGCCGAGATCGCGGCTTTGTTCGCCGCCGGCGATCCCGCCGCCGATGCCTATGAGACGCGGATCGCCGAGATCTTCCCGGGCGAGGCGGCGCCGCATCGCCTCGCCTACGCCCTGGCGCCGGTCCGGCTCTACCGGCGCAGCATGGGTCGCTATTCCGATTCGACGGTGCACGACCGGGTCGTGCTCGCCCCCGGCGCGCGCGTGCGCCGGCTCAAGGGCACCATTCACCACTTCTCGGTGCGCTCGCTCGGCGACCAGCTCGCCAAGCTCAACAGCTACACCGACGCCCAGGCGGACAATCTCGAGGAACGCGGCGAGCGGGTCTCGATGCTGCGGCTCTACCTCGAGTTTCCGGCAGCCTTCATCAAGGCCTATTTCGGCCGCCGCCACTTCGTGCGTGGCGTCTACGGCTTCATGACGGCGATGAACTTCGCCTTCTACCGCTACCTGCGCGTCGCCAAGCACATCGAGCGGCGCCTGCTCGCCGAGGCCGCCGCGAAGGGCCGGCTCACGAAGTGAGCGTGATCGCCGCGATCAGCCGGCCGTAGTCCGGCTCGCCCCGGTGGGTCGCCCGCCGGTAGCTGTAGAAGCGATCCTCGTCCGCATAGGTGCATAGGCCGAGGTCGACGAAACGGCCGACGCCGGCCGCCGCCATGCGCGCACCGATGAAGCCCGGCAGGTCGAACATGGCATGATCCGCCCGCTGCGCGGGCGTGAAGAAGCGCTCGTAGGCCGGGTCGGCCGTGCGGAACTGCGTGACGAACTCCGGCCCGACCTCATAGGCCGATGCGCTGATCGTCGGCCCGAGCACGGCGGTGATGCGCCCACGCTCCGCGCCGAGCGCCTCCATCGCCGCGACCACCGCCTCGACGATGCCGGAAAAGGCGCCGCGCCAGCCGGAATGGGCGGCGCCGATGACGCGCGCCTCGGGATCGGCGAAGAGCAGCGGCCCGCAATCGGCCGTGGAGATGCCGAGGCCGATGCCCGGTACCCGCGTCACGCAGCCGTCGGCCTTCGGCCGCGCGTCCGCCGGCCATGGTGCTTCGACGGTCACCACATCCGGCGAGTGGACCTGATGGAGACCCAGCAGCCGCTCGGCCGACAGGCCAAGCCTGGCCGCCATGCGGCGGCGGTTCTCGCGCACGGCGGCCGCCTCGTCGCGCGAGCCGGTGCCGCCGTTGAGCGTGCCGTAGATGCCACCAGAGACGCCACCACGGCGCGTGAAGAAGGCGTGGCGGATGCCGCCGAGCGCGGCGAGCGCCTCCGCCTCGATCGCCTCCGCCGTCGCACTGTCCGCAAAGGCCCTGTCCGGTGCGTTCATGGCTCTTCCCCGCTTGCCTCGGCCGGTGTCGTCAGGCGGTCGAAGCCCGGCAGCATCGGCAGGTCCGGATGCGTCACCGCCATCACCTTGAACAATTCGCCCATCCCGGTGCGCCCGCCCTCCACCAGCCGCTGATGCTGGCCGGCAATGGCCCGGGCCTGATCGGGGCTCCCCGAGCGCTGCAGCCGCTCCGCCCGCGTGCCGAGGCCGAGCGCCTCGAGGAACACCCGCTGCGTGACGGGTCCCTGCAGCACGGCGCCGGCGGCGAGCGCCGCCCGCCCGAGGGCGGCGAAATCCACATGCGCCGTCAGGTCCGCCTCGCCCGGCTCGGCCAGCGGATCGACCGGCTTGTGATTCTTCATCGCCTGCAGCGTGTCGCCCGGCGCCGTCGCGAGATGGCCGTAGTCGATGGCGAGCAGCGCCCCGCCGTCGGCCGCGAGCCGCTGGGCGAGGGCGCGCATGATGCCGTGACCGACGAGCGGCACCTCCAGCACCGCCCCCTCCCCCGCCTGCTGCGTGAGGCGCGGCTCCGATTCCGCCGCAAGGCCGAAGACGAGGCGCCCCTCCCCATCGAGGCCCACGAGCCGCTCCCGCCAGACGCCGCCTTGGCGCACGAATTGGCGCACCGGCAGGGCGTCGAAGAACTCGTTGGCGACGATGACGGCAGGCCCCGGCGGCAGGTCCTCGACCCGGTCGTGCCAGTGGAGCGCCGCGACGCGCCCGGCGAGCGAGGCCTTCTGCGCGGCGCGCAGCACCGGGCTCGTCTCGACGAGATGGACATCGACCGCTTCGGAGAAGCCGGGCAGCACGCGGCCGGCGCGCAGGAGATCCGCCATCAGCGTGCCCCGGCCGGGGCCGAGCTCGACGAGGCGCAGCTTGTCGGGGGCGCCCATCGTCTGCCAGACGGACGCCGCCCAGAGACCGATGAGCTCGCCGAACATCTGCGAGACTTCCGGCGCCGTGATGAAATCCCCCGCCCGGCCGAAGGGGTCGCGCGTCATGTAATAGCCGTGGCGCGGGTGGCCGAGGGCGAGCGCCATGAAGCGCTCGACCGAGATCGGCCCCTCGGCGGCGATGATGGCGGCGATCTCGCTCTTGAGCTGGCTCATGCCGCTGCTCCCGTTCCGCCGGCCGGCAGCGGCTCGCGCCGCAGGGCCCGCCAGATGAGGAAGAGCCCGGCGGCGAGCAGCGGCAGGCTGAGCAGCATGCCCATCGTCACCCCGCCCTCGAGCGCCGAGACCTCGCGGCCGAAGAGGAAGCCGAGCTGCGGATCCGGCTCGCGGAAGAACTCGCAGACGCTGCGCGCCACCGCATAGCCGGCGGCGAAGACGCCGGCGACGAGGCCTGGCCGGCGAAAGCCGGCGACGCGCACGACGAGGGCCAGCAGCGCGAACAGGAGGAGCCCCTCCGAAAAGGCCTCGTAGAGCTGGCTCGGGTGGCGCGGCACGGGCCCGCCGCCCGGGAAGATGACGGCATAGGGAAAGTCTGGTGCCGGCCGCCCCCACAGCTCCGCATTGATGAAATTGGCGATGCGGCCGAAGAAGAGGCCGATGGGCGCCACCGTCGCGGCAAGGTCGAACATGGTCAGGACCGGAAGCCCGCGCCGGCGCGCCAGCACGACGACGCCGAGCGCCGCCCCGAGAAGGCCGCCGTGGAAGGACATGCCCCCCTTCCACACCGCGAGGATCTCCGCCGGCTGCGCGAGATAGTGCGGCAGGTTGTAGAAGAGGACATAGCCGAGGCGCCCGCCGACGACGACGCCGATCGCCGCATAGACGAGCAGGTCGTCGAGGTCGGTCTGCGTCGGCCGCCGGTCCATCCCGCCCCACAGGCCCGGCTTGCGCACCAGGGCGCGCGCATACCACCAGCCGCCGAGGAGCCCGGCGATATAGGCCAGCGCATACCAGCGGATGGCGAGCGGACCGATGCTGATGGCCACCGGATCGATCATGGGGAAGGCGATTGCGAAGGTGGGCATCTCGATCTCGTCAGCGGATCGTCCGGGCGGTCTTCGCGCGACTTTCCCGACCGGGGACGCGGCGTCAACCCCGCCGCGGCGGCCCGCGACGACATCACCGGCCATAGCACGGGAAACGGGGCCTGAGTGCGACAATCTTTTCGTGGGAAGGGCCGCTCGCACCGCCGCACTTGTGCTATAGCCAAGCCAAACTGCGCGAGGAGGCAGCCATGACCCAGACCACCGGCCGGATTTTCGACGACATCGCCCGCCTCGTCACCGATGCCGCCGGCATGGCCGAGGGCGCCCGCCGCGAGCTGGAAACCATCGTCCGCGCCCAGATGGAGCGCATGCTCCGCAGCATGGACGTGGTCAGCCGCGAGGAGTTCGACGCCGTGCGCGACATGGCCGCCGCCGCCCGCGACGAGAACGACCGCCTCGCCGCCCGGATCGCCGAGCTCGAGGCGCGCCTCGCCCGCGACGAGCAGGACGCGGCGGAGCGGGAATAGGCAGTCGGCAGTCGGCAGTCGGCAGTCGAGCCGATCGCACGCCGTCGCTTCCAAGAGCAACCTCGTGTCCCGGGCGCATGCAGCGCAAGCGGAATGGGACCCGGGACCCAGCACAAGAATCTGCCGAAGGCACCTTAGGATGGGCCCCGGATCAGCACCGCAGCATTTCATGCCGCGGTGCATCCGGGGAACGAGCGCGTGCCTGGAGGTAAAGGCGGGCCACACGCTCTGGCCAGTCCCGCTTGAGCCGGCGGGGCCCGCCCTGGCAAGGGGCGCGGCAAGCAGGCAAGGAACGGGCGAGACACAGCCGCTTCCGTCACCGCTGCAGCGTGAAGGCCCAGAGGAGGAGGGCCACCGCCGCGATGCCGGCTCCTAGCAGGCAGACGCCGGTCCAGCCCGCATAGGCGTATATGGCCGTCGAGGACGAGGAGCCCAGTGCGCTGCCGATCGAATAGAAGACCATGTAGGCGGCGGTGAGCCGGCTCTGCGCCTCCGGCCGCACACGATAGATGAGGCCCTGGTTGGTCACGTGCACCGCCTGCAGGCCGAAGTCGAGGACGATGACGCCGAGGACCAGCCACAGGATGGAGTAAGGGAGAAGCGCGATCGGCAGCCACGAGACGAGCATGAGCGCGAGCGCGATCCCGGTGACGCGCTGTCCGAGCCCCCGGTCCGTCCAGTGCCCGGCCCGCGCGGCGCCGAGCGCGCCCGCGACCCCGGCGAGCCCGAAGAGGCCAATCATCGTGTGGGAGAGCGAATAGGGCGGCGCGCTCAGCGGCAGAACCAAGGGCGTCAGCAGCGTCGTGATATCCGCGAAGATCAACATGGCGAGAATAGCGCGGACGCGCAGTACCGGTTCCTCGCGGAAGAGCGTGGCGAGCGAGGCGATGAGCCGCGGATACGGGACGTGGGCGCCCTGCTTCGGCTGTGCCGGGAGGACGCGAACGAGGATTGCGGTGATGACGAGCGTAAGGGCCGCCGACAGGAGATAGACGGTGCGCCATCCGGAGACGTCGGCAAGAGCGCCTGCGACGGTGCGGGCAAGCAGGATGCCGATGACGATGCCGCTCGTCACCGTGCCGCGCTCGTCGGGCCGGGCGAGGCTCGCCGCATAGGCGACGAAAGCCTGCGTGATCACGGCGAAGAAGCCCATGGCCGCCATCGCGGCGAGCAGCGCGGCTCCGGTCGGGGCGAAGCCGACCGAAAGAAGCGCGAGGACCATCAGGAGGGACTGGATGATCACCAGCTTGCGGCGATCGACGAGATCGCCGACCGGCACGAGGAGGATCAGTCCAAGCCCGTAACCGACCTGCGTCGCACCCACGACGAGGCCGACGGTCGCGCGCGGCAGGTCGAGGTCGTCAGCCATCACATCGAGAAGCGGATGGGCGAAATAGGCGTTGGCGACGGCGAGCCCGCTCGCCGCCGCAAAGAGCAGGGCGAGGGCGCGGGAGAGCGGCGCGCCGGCAGTCCCGTCTGTTGCGATTCCATCGAGGCGCATGCAAGCGCCGGCGGCGCCGGAGTGCGCCGCTGCGGGATCCGGTTGCATGTCGAGCTCCGTGCAGGATGAGTTTCAATATGAAACCGATTGATCGATACCAAGATCGGTTTTATTATGCAACCATCATCATGACGGCAGTCACGAGAGCCCGCGCAGTGCCATGGTCAAACGCAAGAGTCACAAGGGCGATTATTGTCCGAGCGCCCGCTCGCTCGACGTGATCGGCGACTGGTGGTCGCTGCTGATCGTCCGTGACGCCTTCGACGGGCTGACACGCTTCAGCGAATTCCAGAGGAGCCTCGGCATCGCCAGGAATATCCTGGCGACCCGCCTGCGCGCCCTCACGGAGCGGGGCATTCTCGAGACCGTGCCCGCCGCCGAGGGCACCCGCCAGGAATACCGGCTGACCGAAAGGGGGCGCGATCTCTTCCCCGTCATGGTCGCCTTGCGGCAGTTCGGCGAGCGGCACCTCTTCGCGCCGGGCGAAAAGCATTCGCAGCTCGTCGAACGCGCCACCGGCCAGGCGGTGCGGCTCGACATCCGCACCGAGGACGGGCGCCCGATCGGCCCGGATGAAGCCGTCATCATCAAGGTCCCGGAAGCAGGCCAGCCCTGACGTCCGGGCTTGACGGTTTCGCCAGCTGTCGCAGGTCGCGGTTCCGCTTTCCGGCCTGCGCAAGGCGAGCGGAACGTGAACCGGCCCCCAGCGCAGGGTGAAGGCGGACTGCACACGCCGGCGCCCCGCCTTGCGCTGCGGCATTTACGCTGCACTGCCACCAATCGCCGAGCGCGTGCATACCACCGCCCGGCCGCCCCCTCATCCGTTGTGGACAGGCCGGCGGCACCGGTTGTGGCCCGGGCCCGAATCTCCGAGCGTTCAAACGTGTTCTGTGCGTCGGGACTCCAGCGCGCTATAGTCGAAGAGAAAGGTGATTCGTCGCAGGCGTTCGGTCTATTCGGATCAGTGCCTGTAACGAATACGTCGTTGGCGCGATATCTCTTCGAAATATAGCGGCAACGGCGTGGTCGCGTCGCCCGTGTACTGCGTTGCTTCACGGCAGCCGGGCTCATGGCCGGTTGCCCGAACCGTCCGAGCGAGCCGAGGTATCGGCAATGACCCACGTCGAGTTTGATTACGAACGCAGCGAACACCCGCTCGATGTCGTCGAGCGGCTCGCCTCCATCAACGACTGGGCCTTCGACCGGGCCGAGGACGACGAAATGTCGATCTCGGTGGCCGGCGTCTGGGCCGAGTATCATATCGCCTTCACCTGGATCGAGGCCGTCGAGGCGGTGCATGTCGCCTGCGCCTTCGACCTCAAGGTGCCCGAGCGGCGCAAGGCGGAGCTGCTGCAGCTCGTCTCGCTCATCAACGAGCAGCTCTGGGTCGGCCATTTCGACCTGTGGAGCGCGCAGAACGTCGTCATGTTCCGTCACGCCCTGCTCTTGAGCGGCGGTGCGGAGCCGACGCGCAGCCAGTGCGAAAGCATGCTGCGCACCGCCCTCGAGGCCTGCGAGCGCCACTACCAGGCCTTCCAGTTCGTGCTCTGGGCCGGCAAGAGCGCCCGCGAGGCGCTGGAGAGCGTCCTGTTCGAAACCGAAGGCGAGGCCTGACGCCGCAGCCGGACAGGTCGCGGTGGCAAGTTGCGCCGCCGCGGCCTACAACAGCGGGCATCAGGCCGCGCCCTCGGCGCAGGTCGATCTTCTTCGGATAGGGGCCCGATGTCTCTCGTATTTCCCGAAACCCTGGTTCTCGTCGGCGCCGGCAAGATGGGCGGCGCCATGCTCGACGGCTGGCTCGCCAACGGCCTTGCGCCGGAGGCCGTGACCATTCTCGACCCGCACCCCGCGCCGGAGATGACGGCGCTCGCGCGCGAGAAGGGCCTCAGGCTCAACCCGCCGCTCGCCGAGGTTGATCCACCGGCCGCCCTCGTCCTCGCCATCAAGCCGCAGTCGCTCGATGCGAGCGCCGACACCATCGCGCGGCTCGCCGACGCCGGGACGCTCGTCGTCTCCATTCTCGCCGGCAAGACCATCGCCAACCTGCGTGCGCGCCTGCCCGCGGCCGGCGCCATCGTGCGCGCCATGCCGAACCTGCCGGCCGCCGTGCGCCGCGGCGTCACCGCCGCCGTCACCGGCCGCGAGACCAGCCGCGAGCGGCGCATCATTGCCGACAGCCTGCTCAAGGGCGTCGGCACCGTGGAATGGCTCGACGACGAGAGCCTGATCGACGCGGTCACGGCCGTGTCCGGCTCCGGCCCGGCCTATGTCTTCCATCTCGCCGAATGCCTCGCCGAGGCGGGCGCGGCCGCCGGCCTGCCGCCGGACCTCGCCGCCCGGCTCGCCCGCGCCACGGTGGTCGGCGCCGGCGAGATGCTGCGCCAGACGGAGCTCGCCCCGGCCAAGCTGCGCCAGAACGTCACCTCCCCCGGCGGCACCACGGCCGCCGCCCTCGACGTGCTGATGGCCAAGGACGGGCTGCAGCCGCTGCTGACGAAGGCCGTCGCGGCAGCCAGGAAACGCGCCGGCGAACTGTCCGGCTGACAGAGATATGAGAACGCTGCCGGCCGCCATCGCCGGCAGTCGACGGGCTGTCGGGGCGCGCAATCGCGCCCTGCAGGCACGATTCCCCTTCCGATGCCGGCAGCAATGCCTATCTTGAAGATAGACCGTGCATCGAGGAGGACGACATGGCAGCCAAGGCCACCGAAAAGGCGCGCGACATCCGCGGTGACATCGTCGAGGCCCTCATGCGCCTCGCCGCCGAGCGGGACTGGGACGCGATCCGCCTCTCCGACATCGCCGCCGAGGCGGGCGTGACGCTCGCCGAGTTCCGCGGCGCCTTCGGCTCCAAGGGCGCCGTCCTCGCCGAGTTCAGCCGCCGCATCGACAAGGCGGTGCTTGAGGCCATGCCGGCGCCCGATGCGCCCGACAGCATGGCGGACCAGCCGGCCCGCGAGCGCGTCTTCGACGTCATGATGCGCCGGCTCGATGCGCTGACCCCCTACCGGGCCGCCCTCAAGCGCCTGTCCCGCAGTCTCCGGCGCGAACTGACGGCCCTGCCGGAGCTGGCGCGGCTGACGCTCAATTCCCAGCGCTTCATGCTGGAGGCTGCGGGCATCGACACGGAAGGCTCTATGGGGCAGGTGCGCCTGCAGGGCGCCGTCCTCGTCTACGCGCGCGTGCTCGACACCTGGTACGACGACGACGATCCGGCGCTCGCCGCGACCATGGCGCGCCTCGACCGGGAGCTGACGCGCGGGGAGCGCATGCTGCGCTGCGCCGAGGATGCCTACCGTCTCGCCGCCCCGTTCCGGGCCGCCGCACGCGTTTTCTGCGAGGGCCGCGCCCGCAATCGCCGCTATTGGCGCGAGCGGGCGCGCAGCCGCCGCGACATCGACGGCGACGACAACGAATCCTTCGCCCCGGCCATCTGACCCGCATCATTCGGGCCCGCCGCAGGATCTGCTGCGGCGGGCCCGGATGCGGCATCTTCTGTCACCATCGGCCGTTTCTCCACGCCGACGTTGGGATGCGTTGCGCGATGCTCTTGCATTGGAGCGTCGCCGGCGGCACATGCGGCGACGCCCGCAACCGATGGAGAATTCCTGCCGATGTCGACTGCCCTCGCAAGCGAACGCATCACCTTCGACGATTTCCTCAAGATCGACATCCGCGTCGGCACCATCGTCGAGGTCGCCCCCTTCCCGGAGGCCCGCAAGCCGGCATTCAAGCTCGTGATCGATTTCGGCGGTGACATCGGGCGCAGGAAGTCGTCGGCCCAGATCACCCAGAACCACGGGCCCGAGGATCTCGTCGGCCGGCAGGTGCTGGCGGTCGTCAACTTCCCGCCGCGCCAGATCGGCCCCTTCATGTCCGAGGTGCTGACGCTCGGCGTGCCGGACGCGGCCGGCAACGTCATGCTCATCGGCCCGGACCGCGCTGTGCCGAACGGCGGGCGGCTGTACTGAGGCCTGCTAGACGGGTATGCGCACCATCGCCCGGAGGCCGCCCAGCGGGCTGTCCATCAGCGTCACGTCGCCGCCGTGCGAGCGGGCGATGTCGCGGGCGATGGCAAGGCCGAGGCCGGTGCCGCCGTCGTCGACGTTGCGCGCCTCGTCGAGGCGCACGAAGGGCTTGAACACCTCCTCGCGCAGCTCCTTCGGCACGCCGGGGCCGTCGTCGTCCACCGTGATGATGAGCCAGCGCAGGTCGCGCAGGGCATTGATGGCGATGTTCTCGCCGTGTCGCGCCGCATTGGCGACCAGGTTGACGAGGAGGCGCCGGAAGGCGTCCGGCCGTACGGTGACGACGAGGTCGTCGGCCACGGTCACGCTCGTCGCATGGCCCTGGCGCTCGAGATCGGCCTGCAGGTCCTCGAGCAGGTCCCGCATGTCGGTCGGCGCCGGCTGCTCGCCGGCATCGCCGCGCGCGAAGGCGAGATAGGCCTCGAGCATGCGCGTCATCTCGTCGACGTCCTTGCGCAGGGCCTCGACGTCGGGCGTGTCCTCCAGCATGGCGAGCGACAGCTTGAACCGCGTCAGGATGGTGCGCAGGTCGTGGCTGACGCCGTTCAGCATGGTCGTGCGCTGGTCGATGGCCCGCTCGACGCGCTGCTTCATCTCGAGGAAGGCCTGGCCGGCCCGGCGCACCTCGCGCGCCCCGCGCGGGTGGAACTCGACCTCGCGGCCCTTGCCGAAGGCCTCGGAGGCGTCGGCGAGGCGCAGGATGGGCTTGATCTGGTTGCGCAGGAAGAGGATGGCGACGGCGAGCAGCACGAGCGATGCCGTCACCATCCACACGAGGAAGATGTGGGAGTTCGACGCATAGGCGAGGCTGCGCCGTGCGATGATGCGCATCACCACCTTGTCGAGCTTGATGCGGATCTCGATGAGGTTGGAGCGCCCGACGGTGTCGATCCAGAACGGGCGCGCCACCTGCTTGCGGATCTCGTCGGAGAGCACGCTGTCGAGGATGGAGAAGAAGGGCTTCGGCCCCGGCGGCGGCAGCTCCTCGCCCGGCAGGATGTCGACGTCGAGCCCGAGGTCCTGGGCCGCGATGCGCGTGAGGATCGTCGCCTCCGCATCCTGCGGATAGCTCTCGTAGACGTGGATGAGCGCCGCGACGTCGCCCGACACGGCGGACGACAGCCGCCGCGTGACGAGCTGCCAGTGCCGCTCCATGAAGACATAGGCGACGACCGACTGCAGGATGACGACCGGCGCGATGATGATGATGAGCGAGCGGGCATAGAGGCCCTTCGGCATCATCGAGCCGACCCAGCGCAAGGCCCGGTGGAAGAAGGCCGACGGTCGACCCATCGCACTGATCAGGCTCATGAGGTCACGTCATTCGTCCACGAGCAGCCGGTAGCCTATGCCGCGGACGGTCTGCAGATGCACCGGGTTGGCCGGGTCACGCTCGATCTTGCGGCGCAGCCGGTTGATCTGCACGTCCACGGTGCGCTCGCTGGCACCGGCCCCGAGCCCGGCGAGCGCCTCGCGCGGCACCTGCTGGCCGGGGCGCGAGCCGAGGATGCTCAGGATCTCCCGCTCCCGGTCCGTGATGCGGATGATCTCGTCGCCGCGGCGCAGCTCGCCGCGGTCGAGGCGGAAGGTGAACTCGCCGAAGCGGATGGCATCGGCCGGCGCCTGGGCGCCTTCGCCGTTGCCCGCCCGCCTGAGGATGTTGCCGACGCGCAGCAGGAGCTCGCGCGGCTCGAAGGGCTTCGACAGATAGTCGTCCGCCCCGATCTCGAGCCCCTTCACCCGGTCGCCCGCATCCGCCCGCGCCGTCAGCATCAGGATCGGCATGCCCGACAGCAGCCGCAGGCGCTTGGCGAAGTCGAAGCCGTTCTCGCCGGGCATCATGATGTCGAGCACCATCAGGTCGAACACCATGTGGCCGAGCCGCGTCTCGGCCTCGGCCGCATTGGCGGCCGGCGTCACGCGGTAGCCGTTCTCGCTGAGGAAGCGTGTGAGGAGATCGCGCAGGCGCCTGTCGTCATCGACCACGAGAATGTGCGGCGCATCGTCCGCCAGCGAAATCGCCCTTCGCATCCGTCAATCCCCGACAGGCGGCACCCGCCCGTCACTGCCCCTTCCGTTCGCCCGCACCGTACACGAGGCGCGCCACGTGGTCGCGATCGTTTTCGTCGATCATGGCGAAAAGAAAGCGCAGCGCCGCCTGCCTGTCATCCTCGCCGCACCGGTCGATCGCCCGGCGGATGCGCTCGCCCTGCATCCGGGAGAGCGCGAGCGCCAGGTCGCGGCCCTTGACGGTGGGGAACAGGAGGCGCTGGCGCCGGTCCTGCACGCCGGTGCGCTGTTCGACGAAGCCCTTCTCGACCAGCTCCTTGAGCACGCGGTTGAGGCTCTGCTTGGTGATGCGCAGGATGTCGAGCAGCTCGGCGATGGTCAGGCCCGGCTGGCGGTTGACGAAATGCAGCACCCGGTGATGGGCCCGGCCGAAGCCGTAGTCCGTCAGGATGCGGTCGGGATCGCTGACGAAGTCGCGATAGGCGAAGAACAGAAGCTCGATGACGTCGAAACACGACTGCGTCTCGGCGGGGTCGGTCGCAGCCGCGGGCGGCGCCTCGGCAAGGGCTCCAGACAATGCGTCACTCCGTTACGTCAGCCTTATTGACATATCTCAAGCTGATTGTTACTCGTCAAGCGCGATCCGCGAAACGAATGAACTTTGCCGGGCTTTTTTGGGTAGCATTCTGACCCTCCGGCACTGAAAGCGGACGAGGTCGTGAGGAGAATCTCCCAATGTCAGTCATTCCGTTCGATCAGCGTGAAGGTGTCATCTGGTTCGATGGCAAGCTCGTCCCCTGGCAGGACGCGACGCTGCACGTACTCTCCCACGGCCTGCACTATGCCTCCTGCGTGTTCGAGGGCGAGCGCGCCTACGGCGGCGCCATCTTCAAATCCACCGAGCACTCGCAGCGCCTGAAGAAGTCGGCGGAATACCTCGATTTCGAGATCCCGTTCTCGGTCGAGGAGATCGACGCCGCCAAGCGCCTGGTGCTGGAGAAGAACGGCCAGGTCGACGCCTATGTGCGCCCGGTCGCCTGGCGCGGCTCGGAGATGATGGGCGTCTCGGCCCAGCACAACAAGATCCACCTCGCCATCGCCACCTGGGAATGGCCGAGCTATTTCGACCCGGCCCAGCGCCTCAAGGGCATCCGGCTCGACATGGCCGAGTTCCGCCGCCCGGATCCGGCGACGATCCCGTGCAAGTCCAAGGCCGCCGGCCTGTACATGATCTGCACGATCTCCAAGCACAAGGCCGAGCGCAAGGGCTATGCCGACGCCCTGATGCTCGACTGGCGCGGCCAGGTGGCCGAGTGCACGGGCGCCAACGTCTTCTTCGTGAAGGACGGCGCGCTGCACACGCCGACGCCGGACTGCTTCCTCGACGGCATCACCCGCCGCACGGTCATCGACCTCGCCAAGCGCCGCGGCTTCGAGGTCGTCGAGCGCGCCATCCTGCCGGGCGAGCTCGAGGGCTTCTCGGAGTGCTTCATCACCGGCACGGCCGCCGAGGTGACGCCGGTCGCCGAGATCGGCCCCTACAACTTCGTGCCCGGCGCCATCACCAAGGCGCTGCTCGAGGACTATATGGCCGAGGTGCAGCCGAAGGCCAAGGCGGCGTAAGAAATTGCAGCGGGCGCCTCCGGACGCCCGCCCGCCTCTGCGATGAACGATATATCCAGCGTCATGGCCGGGCTTGTCCCGGCCATCCACGTTTTTTAACCCGGCACGGCCTGCTGAAGACGCGAATGCCCGCGACGAGCGAGGGGCATGACGAGCGGGTTACGCCGTTCCCTCAATCCCAGCGCGTCGTCGCCTCGTCGTCCTCCTGCCGCGGCGCCACCCAGCCGCCGCTGGTGCCGTCGGCGAGATGCTCCTTCTTCCAGAAGGGCGCGCGGGTCTTCAGGTAGTCCATAAGGAACGACGCCGCCTCGAAGGCCGTCTGCCGGTGAGCCGAGGCGGTGACGACGAGCACGATGTTCTCGCCGGGGCGGATGAGGCCGTAGCGGTGGATGACGCAAAGGCCCTTCAGCGGCCAGCGCCGCTCCGCCTCCGCGGCCACGCGCGCGATCTCCTCCTCCGCCATGCCGGGATAATGCTCGAGCTCGAGCGCCGCGAGGCGCCCGCCGTCGTTCCGGCACACGCCGGTGAAGGTGACGATGGCGCCAATGTCATGAGGGCCGGTCTCCCGGGCACCCGCATCCCCGCCGGCCTGCACCGCCGCCACTTCCGCCGCGACATCGAAATCGGCCGACTGGACGCGGATATCGGCCATGGCGTCAGCCGCCCGTCATCGGCGGGAAGAAGGCGATCTCGCCCGCCCCCGCGATCGGCGCATCGGGCTTGACGTGGCGCCGGTCGATGGCCGCGCGCACGATATCCGGCTCGGCGAAGGCATGGGCATATTCCTCGCCCCTGCCCTTGAGCCAGCCGGCAAGCTCGGCCACCGTGCGCACGTCGTCGGGCGGCGTCACGATCTCCTCGGTCTTGCCGACCCGCTCGCGCACCCAGGCGAAATAGACGATTTTCATGACCGCCGCGCGTCCTCCTCGAGGAGATGCTTGATCCCGGCCTTCATATAGTCCCACCCGGTGTAGAGCGTCAGCATCGCGGCGAGCCACAGGAGCACGATGCCCACCGTGACCGTGCCGGGCAGCACCCGCTCGCCGGCCGGGCCGGCGACGAGAAAGCCGATGGCGAGGAGCTGGAAGGCCGTCTTCCACTTGGCGACGCGCGTCACCGGCACGCTGACGCGCAGCTCGGCCAGGAATTCGCGCAGGCCCGAGACCAGGATCTCGCGGCACAGGATGATGATGGCCGCCCACATGCTCCAGCCGCGGATGGTCCCGTCGGAGGCGAGCATGAGGAGGCACGCCGCCACGAGGAGCTTGTCGGCGATGGGGTCGAGCATGCGCCCGAGCGCCGATTGCTGCGACCAGGCACGCGCCAGCCAGCCGTCGAGATAATCCGTCACCGCCGCTGCGATATAGAGGCCGAGCGCGATCCAGCGCGTCCACACGTCCTCCGGCCAGAAAAGGCAGACGACCACCGCCGGCACGGCCGCGATCCGGCCATAGGTCAGGAGATTCGGCAGGCTCAGCGCGCCATTCCGGCGCGTGGTGGTGGTCTCACTCATCGGGGGCGAGCAAACCTTTTCTGTTGCGGTGCGTCAACCTCGGGCAGCTTATCGCCCGTCCGTCTCGTGGAAGAAATCATAGACGAGTCGCGCGGTGGCGGCATTGATCCCGGGCACGCGCTGCAGGTCGTCGAGCGAGGCGCGCGAGACGGCCTTCGCCGTGCCGAAGTGGTGCAGCAGCGCCCGCTTGCGCGCGGGGCCGACGCCGGCGATCTCGTCGAGCGGATTGCGGCCGATGTCGCGCTTGCGCTTGGCCCGGTGGGTGCCGATGGCGAAGCGGTGTGCCTCGTCGCGCAGGCGCTGGATGAAATAGAGCGCCGGATCGCGCGGCGGCAGGCGGAAGGGCTCGCGCCCGGGGATGACGAAGGTCTCGCGCCCGGCATCACGATCCGCTCCCTTGGCGACGCCGACGAGCGGCACGTCCGTGATGCCGAGCTCGGCGAGCACCTGGCGCGCGGCCTCGAGCTGGCCCTTGCCGCCGTCGATGAGCACGAGGTCCGGCCAGGCGGGAAAGGCTTCGTCCTCATCCCCGTCCGTTTCCGGCGGGAGGTCCGGAAGGCCGGGCGCGACCTGATCCTCCCCCACAGGGGAAGGTGGCGGCCGCAGGCCGACGGAGGGGGCCGCGGGCGCCGCAGAGAGCACCCCACCCGTCTCGGTCCTTCGGACCGATCCACCCTCCGCCGGAACTCGGGCTTGCCCGAGTTCCGCACTTGTATGCGCAAGTCGGGAATACCCGACTTGCGAAGGGGAGGGATCGGCACCGGCACCTGTCTGCTCGAAAATGCCCGGCTCGCCCGCCTCCCCCCGCGGCGCTTCCTTCAGCAACCGCGCGAACCGCCGCTGCATCACCTCGCGCATCATGCCGTAGTCGTCGCCGGGCGTGAGGTCCTGCGAGCGGATGTTGAAGGTGCGGTAGTGGCTCTTCATGAACCCGTCCGCGCCCGCGACGATCATGGCGCCGACTGCGTTTGTGCCGGAGATGTGCGAGTTGTCGTAGACCTCGATGCGCCGCGGCGCCTCGGCAAGGCCGAGCGCCTCGCCCACCGCGGCGAGCAGCTTGCGCTGCGAGCTCGTGTCGGCCAGGCGCCGGCCGAGGGCCTCGCGTGCGTTCTGCGCCGCATGCGCCACAAGGTCGCGCTTCTCGCCGCGCTTCGGCGCCGCGATCTCGACGCGCTGGCCGGCGCGGGCCGACAGGGCGTCCACGAGCAGGTCGCGCTCGGCCGGCTCGTGCGAGACGAGCACGAGCCGCGGGCACGGCTTGTCGTCGTAGAACTGGGCGATGAAGGAGGTCAGCACCTCCTCCGGCGGCAGGCTCTTGTCGGCCTTCGGGAAATAGGCGCGGTTGCCCCAGTTCTGGTGATTGCGGAAGAAGAATACCTGCACGCAGAACTGCCCGGCCTGCTCGTCGAGCGCGAAGACGTCCGCCTCCTCGACGCCCTGGGGGTTGATGTCCTGGCTCGTCTGCACGGCCGACAGCGCCGCGAGACGGTCGCGGTAGCGGGCCGCGCGCTCGAATTCGAGCGCCTCGGAGGCCGCCTGCATCTCGCCCGCCAGCATCTCCTTCACCGCGCTGGAGCGGCCGGAGAGGAAGCCGCGCGCCTCCTCGACGAGATGGCCGTAATCCGCGAGCGATATCTCCCCGGTGCACGGCGCCGCACAGCGCTTGATCTGGAACAGCAGGCAGGGGCGCGTGCGGTTCTCGTAATAGCTGTCGGTGCAGGTGCGCAGGAGGAAGGCGCGCTGCAGGGCGTTGACGGTGCGCGTCACGGCCCCGGCATTGGCGAAGGGGCCGTAGTAGTTGCCCTTGCGCGTGCGTGCGCCCCGGTGCTTGACGAGCTGCGGCGCCGCGTGGTCGCCGGTGATGAGGATATAGGGGAAGGACTTGTCGTCGCGCAGCAGCACGTTGTAGCGCGGCCGCAACTGCTTGATGAGGTTGGCCTCGAGCAGCAGCGCCTCGGTCTCCGTCTGCGTGGTGACGAATTCCATGGCCGCCGTCTCGGCGATCATCCGCATGGTGCGGTGGCCGCCGTGGCCGATGCCGCGCATGTAGTTGGCGACGCGCTTCTTGAGGCTGCGCGCCTTGCCGACATAGAGCACGTCGCCGGCGGCGTCGATCATGCGATAGACGCCGGGGCTGTTGGGCAATGTCTTCCAGAAATCGCGGATGACCTCGGCGCCGGCGCGCACGGAGGCGGGCGCATCGGCGACGAGATGCTCGATCTCGCGCAGTTCGCCCCCGTTCTCGCCCACCTCCACCAGGACAGCCTCGTCCTGCGGCGCGGGCCCCCTTCCACTCTTCGAGTCGTCCGCCGTCATAGCGATGAGGTGACGCCGCGCGGACGGAAGGTCAAGAGGCCGCCGGGGAATGCGGCATCACGCCGGCGCGAGGCCGATGCGGGCGTCGCGCTGGCGCAGCCAGTGGATGAAGGGTACGGCGAGAAGCACCATCCACGCCTTGCCGATGACCTGGCCGGCGAAGAAGTCGAGGCTGCCGAAGGCGAGCTGCAGGAAGACGGCACTGTCGACGACGAGGCCGACCACGCTCGACAGCACCACCGCCGTGACGAAGCGCTTGCGCTGCAGCGGCGTGTAGACGGCGAAATCGGCCAGTTCCGACAGGAGGAAGGCCGCGGCCGAGGCCATGACGATGGCCTGCGGCGCGAGCAGCGCCGAGAGCGCCGTGCCGACGACGATCGCCCCGAGCGCCGCCTTGGCGCCGAGGCGCCGCTGCACGATGTCGCGCGCGACGAGCGCGAGGCCGATCATCAGCACGCCGCTCGGCGCCATGATGCCCGGCGCGACCGGGATGAGGCACGGCCCCTCCGGCACGCAGACCGTGCCGGCATTGCCGATGAGCCAGTTGGCGGCGGGGATGGTGAGGCCGAAGAGGAGGAGGGCGATGATGCCCTCGAAATGCTTCTGCCGGATCCTGTCGGTCGTCGGGTTCATGGTCCGTCGTTGTCTTCCGCGTTGCGCCCGGCGCGCCATTTCGCCCAGCCGGCGGCGCGCAATTCGCAGGCCGGGCAGGTGCCGCAGCCATAGCCCCAGTCGTGGCGGCGCGAGCGCTCGCCAAGGTAGCACGTGTGCGTCTCCTCGACGACGAGGTCGAGGAAGTCCGCGCCGCCGAGCCTCTCGGCGAGCGCGAAGGTCTCCGCCTTGTCGCGCCACATCAGCGGCGTGTGCAGCACGAAGCGGCTGTCGGTGCCGAGATTGATGGCGACCTGCATGGCCTTGATCGTATCGTCGCGGCAGTCGGGATAGCCGGAATAATCCGTCTCGCACACGCCGAGCACGATATGGCGCGTCCCGCGCCGATAGGCGAGCGCCGCGGCAAAAGTGAGGAAGATGAGGTTGCGGCCGGGGACGAAGGTCGTCGGCAGGCCGTTCTCGCCCGTCGCGATCGCGACCTCGCGCGTCATCGCCGTGTCGGAGATGGCGCCGAGCGCCGCAAGCGGCACGAGATGGTCGGGGCCGAGCCGCCCCTCCCCCATCGCGCCCGGCCGGGCGAGGCGCTCGCGGATCACCCCGCGACAGCTCAGCTCCACCGCATGGCGCTGGCCGTAGTCGAAGCCGATCGTTTCCACATGGGCGAAGCGCTGAAGCGCCCAGCCGAGGCAGACGGTGGAATCCTGCCCGCCGGAAAAGAGGACGAGGGCCTTGTCGTCGGCGAGCCCCGGCATCGAACGATCAGTCGAACAGGCTGGAGACGCTCGATTCCGTCGCCGTGCGGCCGATGGCCTCGCCGATGAGCGGGGCGATGGTGATGACGCGGATGTTCGGCGCCACCTTCACGGCCTCGGTCGGCTGGATGGAATCGGTGATGACGAGCTGCTTGAGGCGCGAGGAGGAGATGCGCGACACGGCGCCGCCGGAGAGCACGCCGTGCGTGCAATAGGCGTAGACCTCGCGCGCGCCCTTGGCGAGCAGCGCATCGGCGGCGTTGCACAGCGTGCCGCCGGAATCGATGATGTCGTCGACGAGGATGCAGGAGCGGCCCTCGACATTACCGATGATGTTCATCACCTCCGACTCGCCCGGCCGCTCGCGGCGCTTGTCGACGATGGCGAGCGGCGCGTCGATGCGCTTGGCGAGCGCACGGGCGCGCACCACGCCGCCAACGTCCGGCGAGACCACCATGACATTGGCGAGGTCCATGTGCTCGCGGATGTCGCGCACCATCACCGGCGCGCCGTAGAGGTTGTCGGTCGGGATGTCGAAGAAGCCCTGGATCTGCCCGGCATGCAGGTCGAGCGTCAGCACGCGGTCGGCGCCGGCGCGGGTGATGAGGTTGGCGACGAGCTTGGCCGAGATCGGCGTGCGCGGGCCGGGCTTGCGGTCCTGCCGGGCGTAGCCGAAATAGGGCAGCACCGCCGTGATGCGGCGGGCGGAGGAGCGGCGCAGCGCATCGATGATGATGAGCAGCTCCATCAGGTGGTCGTTGGCCGGGAACGAGGTCGACTGGATGACGAAGACATCCTCGCCGCGCACGTTCTCCTGGATCTCGACGAACACCTCCATGTCGGCGAAGCGCTTGACCTGGCAGGTCGCGAGCGGCACCTCGAGATAGTTCGAGATGGACTCGGCGAGCGGACGGTTCGAGTTGCCCGCGACGAGCTTGATCGAGGGTTTCATCCAGCGCGTTCCCGTAGTTTGAGCGGAGCTGTGGAACTAGAGCCTGGCCGTCTGCCACGGGTCGCGCTGTCACAACCCGGACATATTGGTCTGCGCGGCTCTTATCAGCGATGGCGCGGGTGAACAATAGCACTTGTGCTGCGGCGCGGCATCTGGATGGCGGCCATGCTCGGCACGCGCGGGGCTATCGGTGGATGGCAAGGCCGGCGGGACATGGACCACAGCACGTTACTCTCCCCGCGTGCGGGAGGCGCCCACGTTAGGCAGGAGAGCTGCGGCGATCCTCCCCCTCGAGGGGGAGGTGGCGCTGCGAAGCAGCGACGGAGGGGGACACGCAACCGCATTGTGCGCGTCGTTCCCGTCCTCGACCCCACCCGTCTCGGTCCTTCGGACCGATCCACCCTCTGCCGGGACTCGGGCTTGCCCGAGTTCCGCACTTGTATGCGCAAGTCGGGAACACCCGACTTGCGAAGGGGAGGGATCACCGCCGCTCGCGTCATTTGCAGTTGCTCCAGCAGATGGAGCAACACCCGCTCTCAGCGCAGCACGAGGTCGAGCGAGGGCAGGTTCAGCGCCTCGGGGGCGCCATCGGTGACAAGATAGGTGCGGCCGAGGCACATGGCAGTCCCGCTTTGCGAATCCATCAGGATCATGTGCGCGAACATCACCATGCCCGGCATGAGCGGCCAGTCGTTGTCCTCGTAGAACATCGGCCAGTCCATCCACGACGGGGTGAACTTGGCGCCCAGCGAATAGCCGCAGGCGTTGAGGCGGTGGCGGGCGAGCCCCGCCGCGTCCAGCGCCTTCGCATGGGCGGTGAAGACGTCCCCGGCCGTCTTGCCCGGCCGCATGGCCGCCTCGCAGGCGAGCAGCGCCTCCTGCGCCGCCCGGTGATAGGTGAGATGCTCGGGCCGCGGGTCGCCGATGACGAGCGTGCGCATGGCGGCGACATGGTAGTGCCGGTAGACGCCGGCGAATTCGAGCGTCAGCTGGTCGCGCGCATCGAGCACGCGGCGGCCGCTCTTGTAGCGGCACAGCAGGGCCTCGCGCCCGGAGCCGATGATGAATTCGTTGGCGGGATAGTCGCCGCCGCCGCGGAAGATCGCCGCGTGCTGCGCGGCGAGGATCTCGCCCTCGTCGGCCCCGGCCCGCGTCAGGGCGATGGCCGCCCGGTCGGCCTCATCCGCGAGCGCCGCCGCCCGGTGTACATAGGCGAGCTCCTCCTGCGACTTCACCGCCCTCAGGCGCGTGACGACGAGCGAGGCATCCGTGAGCTGCGCAACGCCATCGAAGGCCACGTCGAGCCTGCGGCCGTTGGCGGCGACGAGGCCGTAGGATTCGTATTCGACGCCGATGCGCTTGCCGGCGAGGCCCTTCTCGGCCGCGATGGCGCTGAGCTCGCCCGCCGGGTCGGCATCCCGGCCGTCCTTCCAGATGCGGATGTCCTCGATATTCGAGGTCAGCTCCGCCTGCCGCAGGTCGGCGGAACGCGTGAGGAGGACGATGTCGCCGCCGGCCGTGACGAGAAGGCTCTGGAAGAAGCAGAAGCCGAAGGTGTCGTAGCCGGTCAGCCAGTACATCGATTCCTGCTGGAACAGGAGGAGCGCGTCGAGCTTCTCCCGTTCCATCGCGGCAAGCAGGCTCTCCTTGCGGCGGGCGAATTCGGCTGGCGAGAAATGCAGGGCCATACGGGTTCCTCGCGGGGTGGACCGGGCGGATGCGATCCACTCATCAATGCCAGCTTCGGCCCCGCCCCGTCGAGGCCGCATGGCGCTTTCAGCAGTAAGAATTCCTTGTCTTCTGCACGCTACAGGCATCATCCTGTGGCAACTGATGTTTCGGGGACGGGAATGCGTGCAGCGGCAGGGCTCGGATCGGGGTTGATCGCCGGCAACACCGCCGATGCGCATGCCGGCCCCCTTGCCGGTGGCGGCGAAGGCTTCATCGACGCACTTGCCATGCACATCGGCCAGGCGGGGCGCGCCCTGTGGGACGTGCTCGTTGCGACGCCGCAGATCCCTTCCGCCTTTGCCGACATCTGGCGCGCCATGGCGGCCGGCGTCCCCGACGCCGGCACGCTCCTCGCCCTCGCCGTCCTCATCGGTGCCGCGGTGCTCTTCGTTCCCACCCTGGTGTGGCGCCTCGCCGGAGGGGTGGAGGTTCATGCGGATGACGACGGGCGGGCGCGGCTGAAGAAGGCCGTGCGCCGGCTCGTCGTCGACGCCGCCGGCCTCATCGCCATGGTCGCGGCCGCCGCCTTGCTCGCCCGGCTGTTCCTGCGTGGCGACACACCGGTGCATGCACTTGCCGTCGCCATTGTCGGCACGGCCGCTCGCTGGCGGCTGGCGATGCTGCTGCCGCTCATCCTCCTGCGCCCTCGGGAGCCGCAGCTGCGCCTCGTGGCCGTCGGAGAGGAGCGGGTGCGCGCCGTGCTCGTCGGCGCCGGCGCGACGCTCGCCATCCTGCTCGCCTTCTACACGCTCATGCCGGTCTTCGTCCGCGCCGGGATGGCCCCTCCGCCGGCACAGGCCCTCGGCGTGCTCGTCGGCACGCTCGCCGCCGCGGCCGCCGGCGCGACGCTCGCCCGTTTCTTCGCCCACGCCGCCGAGGTGCCGCGTCCCGTCGTCCTCGGCACCGATGCGATCGTCGTCCTCGTCTGGGTGGCGTGGATCTACGGCATCGTCGCGCTCGACTTCGACCTCTATCACGCCGCTGCCTTCTCGGCGCTGCTCGCCCTTGTCGTGGCGGCGCTCGACCGCTTCCTCGCCTATGCCATCGCCTGCTGCCGCCCACGGGAAGCTCCGCAGACGGCCGCGGCCGAGGAGCCCTCGGCCGAACTCGCCCTCGTGGCGGATGCGGAGGCGGCGGATGCAGCCGAGGCGGAGGCCGCCGTGCCCGATCCCGGTTCGCCGCATCTCATGCAGATCCTGGTCACGGCGCGGCGTATCGTGCTCGCCGTCACCATCACCGTATTCGCGACCTTTTTCGTCCGGCTCTGGGTGGTCGAGATCCTCGCGCTCGTCAGCCAGGAGCTCTGGTACGCCTGGCGCGAGGCGCTCCTGACGGCGGTCGGCATCCTCGTCGTCGGCTACATCCTGTTCGAGCTGCTGCGCGGCTGGGCACGCCTCAAGTTCGCCCCGCGGACGCACGGATCGGCGGACGATCATGATGCCGCCGGCCTGCCGCGGCCGGCGGGGCGGCTCGCCTCGGTCCTGCCGCTGCTCGAGGGCTTCGTCGGCGCGCTCATCGTCGCCACCGCCATCCTCGTCGCCTTGTCGCATCTCGGCGTGAACATCGGCCCGATCCTCGCCGGCGCCGGCATCTTCGGCCTCGCCTTCAGCTTCGGCTCGCAGGCCCTGGTGCGCGACATCGTCTCCGGCATCTTCTATCTCGCGGACGACGCCTTCCGCGTCGGCGAATACATCCAGGCCGGCAGCCACAAGGGCATGGTCGAGCGCATCTCCGTACGCTCACTGCGCATCCGCCACCAGAACGGGCAGTTCCACACCATTCCCTATGGCCAGCTCGGCGCCGTCACCAACTTCAGCCGCGACTGGGCGACGGTGAAGTTCAACCTGCGCCTCGCCCGTGATGCCGACGTCGAGCAGGCGCGCAAGATCGCCAAGAAGATCGGCCAGGACCTCCTGGCCCACGAGGAATACGGCAAGGACTTCATCGGACCCGTGAAGATGCAGGGCGTCGCCGACGTGCAGGAGAACGCCCTCGTCTGCCGCTTCAAGTTCACCGTGAAGCCCGGCCGGCAGGCCCTCATCCAGCGCGAGGCCGTCAAGCGCCTGTTCAAGAGCTTCACCGACGCCGGCATCCGCTTCGCCTCCAATGCGGTCGTCGTGCAGGGCGGTGACGGCCGGGGCGACACCTCCGCCGCCGCGGCGGCCGACCTGTCGCGCCATCTCGCCGAGGAACGGGCACAGGCGCAGGGCTGACGCCCGGCCACGCAGCGTTGCAAAATCGAGGACTTGCTGCTAAAGGCAACGCGCGCCCGCCAGACACCCCTGGAGGCACGGGTGCGCCACACATGTTCGGATGAACGTGAATGGCCGTGCGCGAGCACGGCCGTTTCTGTTCCGTGACCACAAAGGATCGAAGCCATGTCCGCTGTCAAGCAGCTCAAGGCCTCGGCTCGCGAGCGGGTCGGCAAGGGGGCCGCCCGTGCCGTTCGCCGTGAAGGCCGTGTTCCCGCAGTCATCTACGGTCTCGGCGAAGCGCCGCAGCCGATCGCGCTCGACTTCAACGAGACGAAGCGCCTGATCTTCTCCGGCGGTTTCCTCACGACCCTGTTCGAGATCGACGTCGACGGCAGCAAGACCCGCGCCATCCCGCGCGACTTCCAGCTCGACCCGGTGAAGGACACGCCCCTCCACGTCGACTTCCTGCGCGTGACGCGCGACGCCACCGTCAACGTCGAGGTGCCGGTGCACTTCCTCAACCAGGAAGCTTCGCCCGGCCTGAAGCGCGGCGGCACGCTCAACGTCGTGCGCCACACGGTCGAGCTCGTCGTGCCGGTCGATGCCATCCCGGATGCGATCGACATCGACCTCACCGGCCGTGAGATCGGCGATTCCATCCACATCTCGGCCGTCAAGCTGCCGGCCGGCGCTTCGCCCGTCATCCAGGACCGCGACTTCACCATCGCGACCCTGGTCGCGCCGTCGAAGCTCGCCGCCGAGGCGGCCGAGGAAGCGGCCGCCGGCGAGGCCGAGGAGAAGTAATTCTCCCACGCGGGGGCGGGCCTGTTCGTCCGCCCCGGCTGCCTTTCCCCGCGCCGCGGCCCGGGGTTCGAATCCGGCGCATGACGGCCGCGCCTTGCCGGCCGCGCCGGGTTCCGGGAGCATCATGTGCTCCCTTCGCTCACGGGGCTTCGCCATGCTGCTGTTCGTCGGGCTCGGCAATCCGGGCGCGCGCTATGCGCGCAACCGCCACAACATCGGCTTCATGGCCGTCCACGAGATCGCCCGCCGGCACAATGCCGGCCCGTGGCGCCGTCGCTTCCAGAGCGAGGTGGCCGAGGCCGTCGTCGGCGGCGAGCGCCTCCTGCTCATGAAGCCCCAGACCTACATGAACGAATCGGGCCGCGCGGTCGGCGAGGCGCAGCGCTTCTTCAAGGTCGCCCTTCAGGACATCGTCGTGTTCCACGACGAGCTCGACCTCGCGCCGGCCAAGCTGCGCATCAAGACGGGCGGCGGCATCGCCGGGCACAACGGCCTGCGGTCGATCTCCGCCCACGTCGGCAACGACTACCGCCGGGTGCGCCTCGGCATCGGCCATCCCGGCGACAAGGCGCTCGTGCACACCTATGTGCTCAACGACTTCGCCAAGGCGGAGGAGCCCTGGGTCGAGGATCTCACGGGCGCGGTGGCTGAATTCGCGACGTTCCTTGCCAGGGGCGAGGACGCCAGTTTCCAGAACAAGGTGCATCTGGCCATGGATGCGCGGGGTTGGGGCGACGTGAAGCGCCCGGGCGAACGCGCCGGAGGATAGGTGATGGGTTTCAAATGCGGCATCGTCGGCCTGCCGAACGTGGGCAAGTCGACGCTCTTCAACGCGCTCACGCAGACGGCGGCGGCCCAGGCGGCCAACTATCCCTTCTGCACCATCGAGCCGAACGTCGGCGAGGTCGCGGTTCCCGACCCGCGCCTTACGGCCCTCGCCGGGATCGCCGGCTCGGCGCAGATCATCCCGACGCGGCTCACCTTCGTCGACATCGCCGGCCTGGTGCGCGGCGCCTCCAAGGGCGAAGGCCTCGGCAACCAGTTCCTCGCCAACATCCGTGAGGTCGACGCCATCGCCCATGTGGTGCGCTGCTTCGAGGACGGTGACGTCACCCATGTCGAGGGCAAGGTCGACCCCATCGCCGACATCGAGACGATCGAGACCGAGCTGATGCTCGCCGATCTCGACAGCCTCGAGAAGCGCGTCACCGCCCTCGAGAAGAAGGCCCGCGGCGGCGACAAGGAATCGAAGGAGGCGCTCGACCTCGTCGCGCGCGCCCTCACCCTGCTGCGCGACGGCAAGCCGGCCCGGCTCGTCGAGCGCAAGCCGGAGGAAGAGCGCGCCTTCGACATGCTCGGCCTCCTGACCTCGAAGCCCGTCCTCTACGTGTGCAACGTCGACGAGGGCTCGGCCCACGAAGGCAACGAGTTCTCCGCCCGCGTTTTCGCCCGCGCCGCGGAGGAAGGGGCCAAGGCCGTCGTCGTCTCGGCCAAGATCGAGAGCGAGATCGCGGTTCTGCCGGCCGAGGAACAGGCGGAATATCTCGCCGCCATCGAGCTCGAGGAGCCCGGCCTCAACCGCGTGATCCGCGCCGGCTATGAATTGCTCGGCCTCATCACCTATTTCACGGTGGGCCCCAAGGAGGCGCGCGCCTGGACCATTACCCGCGGCACCAGGGCGCCGCAGGCCGCCGGCGTCATCCATACCGACTTCGAGAAGGGCTTCATCCGGGCCGAGACCATCGCCTATGGCGACTATGTGACGCTGAAGGGCGAGGCCGGCGCCCGCGACGCCGGCAAGCTGCGCCTCGAAGGCAAGGACTACCAGGTCGCCGATGGCGACGTCCTGCACTTCCGCTTCGCGAACTGAGGTCTTGGTCGGCGGTCGGCGGAATTGCAGACCGCCGCCGCCAGGCACAACCTCGTTTCCCGGACGCATGCAGCGAAGCGGAATGCGCGCCGGGTACCAGCCCATGAATCGGCCGAAGGCACCAAGTGAATAGGCCCCGGATCAGCACCGCAGCGTTTCATGCTGCAGTGCATCCGGGGCACGAGGTCCATCGGGGAGGACATGGCCGGCTCGTCCCGCCCCCGTTGCAGCGCACGTCCCCGCCTGCCATGAAGGGGCCATGCAACTCCATCCCCGCCATGCCTGGGCCGTGACGCCGCGCGAGGCGATTGCCCTGCAGCAGGACCTCAAGGGTGAGATCGACACCGGCCGCCCGCTCGCCCTGCCCGATGTCCGGCTCGTCGCCGGTGTCGACGTTAGCGTCAAGAACGGCCTCTCGCGCGCCGCCGTCGTCGTCACCCGCCTGCCGGACTTCGCCGTCGTCGAGACGGTGCTCGCCACGCGGCCGACACCCTTCCCCTATGTGCCCGGCCTCCTCAGCTTCCGCGAGGGGCCGGTGCTGGAAGAAGCCTTCCACAAGCTCGGCACCGAGCCGGACGTCTTCATCTTCGACGGCATGGGCATCGCCCATCCGCGGCGCATCGGCATCGCCAGCCACATGGGCCTGTGGCTCGAGAAGCCGACCATCGGCTGCGGCAAGACGCTGCTCGTCGGCCGCTTCGAGGCGCTCGAGCCGGAGAAGGGCGCCGCCGCACCGCTCGTCGACAAGGGGGAGACGATCGGCGTCGCCCTGCGCACGCGCGAGCGCGTCAGCCCCGTCTTCATCTCCCCGGGCCACCGCATCGACCTTGCGAGCGCCGTCGCCGTGACGCTCGCCGCGACGACACGCTTCCGGCTGCCTGAGCCGATCCGCCTCGCCCATGCCGCCGCCGGCACGCTGTGAGCTAGCGCGGGCGCGTGCATTTGGCCAAGGGCAGAATTGCTCCGGCGCCCGTCGTCGAGGCGCGGCCTTTCCGCTATAGCCCAAGTTGGGGCCCGCTGCCCGGCGCGACCTCGTCCGCCGGGCTTTACGATCGGCGAGGTGTTCATGGCGCTCACCCATTACGAGGATTTCGAACCCGGCATCCGCCTGTCCCTCGGCCCCCGCCGCATCACCATGGACGAGATCGTCGCCTTCGCGCGGCAATACGACCCGCAGCCGATGCACACGGACCCCGAGGCGGCGAAGGAGAGCCTCGCCGGCGGGCTGATTGCCTCGGGCTGGCACAGCTGCGGCATCGTCATGCGCATGATCGCCGACGGCTTCATCCTCGCCTCCACGGGCCAGGGCGCGCCGGGCATCGAGGAAGTGCGCTGGCTGCGGCCGGTGCGGCCGGGCGACGATCTCACGCTCACCGTCGAGGTGCTGGAGCGCCGGCCCCTGCGCAGCAGGCCGGAGATCGGCATGGTCCGCTTCCGCATGGTGCTTGCCAACGGGGCGGGCGAGGACCTGCTGCAGCAGACCAACTGGGTCATGTTCCGGCGCCGCGATCCCGGCCGGGAGGCCGAGGTCCCTGCTTCGACCGCCGCGCGGGGCCACCAGGGCGCGACGCCGGATCTGCCCGAAGCCCGCCCCTCCCCGGACCATGCGCGTTTCCTGGACGATCTCGTGCCCGGCGAGACGGCTTCGCTCGGCACCTATCGGTTCACCCCCGAGGAGATCGTCACCTTCGCGCGCGCTTACGACCCGCAGCCGTTCCATGTCGATGCGGAGGCGGCCCGGCGCTCCCTGTTCGGCGGGCTGTGCGCCTCGGGCTGGCACACGGCCGCCGTGTGGATGAAGCTGATGGTGGCGCACTGGGAGCGGCAGCGGCAGGCCGCCCTCTCCCTGCGCTTGCCCGTCCCCAGCCTCGGCCCCTCCCCCGGCTTTCGCGACCTCAAATGGCTGAAGCCGGTCTTCGCCGGCGACGCGCTGACCTATGCGGTGCGCATCGTGGAGGCGCGGCCTTCCGCATCCCGCCCCGGCTGGGGCCTCGTGACCCAGCACAGCACGGCCGTGAACCAGCACGGCGAGCCGGTTTTCGCCTTCACCGGCACCGTGATGTGGCAGCGAGCGCCTGCCGCCTGACGCTGATCGCCATGGCCGGCGTTGAAAGCCGGCCCCCGATGTGGTCCCCTTAAGGCGGCGCAGCCGGCTGCGCATCAGCCTTTCAACAGGGGACCTTCTCCGGGATTCATGAAACATTTCATCGCGCTCGTCTGTCTCTGCCTCGCGTCCTTCCTCACTGCAGCCGGCCCGTCGTCCGCCCAGACGACCCCCGCGCCGGCGGCAAGCACGGGCGAGGCTCCGGCGAACACGAGCGTCGATGCGCTCATCAAGATCCTGGAGGATGATGCCGCCCGCCAGGCGCTGATCGACCGGCTGCGGAGCGCAGCCGCGGAGCCCGCGCCGCCGGCCGAGGCGCCGACCTTCGCCCGCTGGCTGGCCGAGCACACGACCCAGGCGACGACCGCCCTCAAGGAGGCGCTCGCCTCCGCCTGGGCCTTCACCGAGCGCCTCGGCGAGGTGCTGGCGGGGACGGCCTCGCTCGACCTGCCCCGGCTGTGGGATGTCATCGCGAGCCTCGGCTCCGTGATGCTCGTCGCCTTCCTGCTGCTCTTCGCCGCGCGGCTGATCACCAACCGCTTCCTCGACAGGACGGCGCTGCGGGCCGAGGGCGCCCCGCTCGTGACGCGCCTCGCCCTCGCGGTCGTCGCAGCGCTGATCGATGCGCTCGCCGTCGTCGTCGCCTGGGGCGCCGGCTATCTCATCGCGCTCCAGCTCGGCAGCGAGGCGGCGCTCAGCTTCGGCGAGACGCTGTTCCTCAATGCGCTCATCGTGCTCGAGCTCGGCAAGGTCGGCCTGCGCTTTCTCCTGGCGCCCCGCCATCCGGCCCTGCGCCCGCTGCCGCTCGACGACACCGACGCCAACTACTGGTACTTCTGGCTGAGCCGCCTCGTCAGCCTCATCGGCTACACCTTCCTGTTCATCGCGCCGCTCGTCGCGGCGACCACCACCTTCGCCGCCGCCCGGTCCGTGCGCGTCATCGTGCTTTTGGCGGCACTCTTCATCGGCATCGCCATCATCCTGCAGAACCGCGACGCCGTGCGTGCCCGCCTGTCGACGACCGGCCGTGAATGGGGCCACGCGACGCGGCAGGTCCTCATCGTCCTCAGCCGCATCTGGCACGTCCTCGCCATCGTCTATCTCACCGCCCTCTTCGCGGCCTGGCTGTCGAACCCCTTCACCGTCCTGCCCTTCATGCTAAAGGCGACGGTGGAGACGGGCATCGCGGTGCTCGTGGGCAGCCTCGTCACGGCCTTCATCACGCGTGCCCTGCGGGGCGGCATGTCCCTGCCGGACGACGTGAAGGCGCGCCTGCCCCTGCTCGAGGCAAGGCTCAACGCCTTCATTCCCTCAGTGCTGCGCGTTGCCCGGACGGTGGTGCTCCTCATCGTGCTGCTGGCGATCGCCGACGCCTGGGCCGTCCTCGACCTCGGTGCATGGCTCGCGAGCGAGACGGGCCGCAACCTCGTGGGCGCCCTGATCTCCACCTCGCTGGTTCTCGTCATCGGCTGGCTCGTCTACGTCGCCGTGTCGAGCTGGGTGGAATACAGGCTGTCGAACGACTTCGGCCGCGTGCCGAGCGCGCGCGAGCGCACCCTGCTCTCCCTCTTCCGCAACGCCTTCACCATCGTGCTCCTCGTGCTCGTCGGCCTCCTCGCCCTGTCGGAGCTCGGGGTGAACATCGGCCCCCTGCTCGCCGGCGCCGGCGTCATCGGCCTCGCCGTCAGCTTCGGCTCGCAGAAGCTGGTGCAGGACATCATCACCGGCGCCTTCATCCAGATCGAGAACGCCATGAACGAGGGCGACGTGGTCAATCTGGGCTCGGTCTCGGGCGTGGTGGAGAAGCTCACCATCCGCTCCGTCGGCATCCGCGACCTCGACGGCATCTACCACCTCGTGCCGTTCAGCGCCGTGACCACGGTATCGAACTTCATGCGCGGCTTCGCCTTCCACGTCGCCGAGATCGGCGTCGCCTACCGCGAGAACATCCCGCAGGTGAAGGAAGCGATGCAGGAGGCCTTCGACAGGCTGGCCAAGACCGAGCACGGCAACGCCATCATCGGGCCGCTCGACATGCAGGGCGTCACGGGCTTCGACGATTCGGCCGTGAAGGTGCGGGCCCGCATCCGTACCCTCGCCGGCCAGCAGTGGAACGTCGGCCGGGCCTACAACGAGATCCTCAAGGCCGTCTTCGACGAGCGGGACATCGAGATCCCCTACCCGCACATCACCGTCTACATGGGACGCGACAAGAAGGGCAACGCCCCGCCCCTGCACCTCGTGAACGACGGGCCGCGCGACGAGGCCGCCGGAACGGACGCGGCCGCAGCCCGGGCGAAGAAGCCGCGGCGGCCGAGACCGGCCCGCCGCCGCCCCGAACGCCCCCCGTACGGGCCGGACATGCCGGCATCCGGCAATGGAGACGACACCGGCAGGCTGTGAGGCTCAGTGGCCCTCGAAGGACATGAGCGTGCGCACGGTGACGCCCATGTCGCGCAGGCGCTTGGCGCCACCGAGATCCGGCAGGTCGATGACGAAGACGGCCGCGACCACCTCCGCCCCCATCTTGCGCAGCAGTTCGACGGCCGCCGTCGCCGTGCCGCCGGTGGCGATGAGGTCGTCGACGAGGATGACGCGCTCGCCGGGCGCGATCGCGTCGCGGTGCATCTCCATCTCGTCGATGCCGTATTCGAGCGAATAGGCGATCGTCACCGTCTCGTGCGGCAGCTTGCCCTTCTTGCGGATGGGCACGAAGCCGGACGCGAGCTGGTGCGCCACCGCCCCGCCGAGGATGAAGCCACGCGCCTCGATGCCCGCGACCTTGTCGATCTTGGAGCCGGGCCACGGCTGCACCAGCTCGTCCACGGCGCGCCGGAAGGCGCGCGCATCGCCGAGCAGGGTCGTGATGTCGCGAAAGAGGATGCCGGGCCTTGGATAGTCCGGGATCGTCCGCACCGCCGCCCTGAGATCGCTGCGCTCGTCCATGTCGCTGTTCCACCGTCCGGTTCGGTCAAGTCATCAACCCGGCCGCCCCGCGCGTCAAGCAGCGCCAGGGCCCACCGGCCAATGAAAAAGGCGCCCGAAGGCGCCTTTCCGTGCGGGAAGCCGGCAGATCAGCCGTGCGCTTCCTCGGCATGGGCGCGGGCCCAGATCTTCTTCTTGGTGAAATAGAGCAGCGCCGCGAAGACGATGAGGAAGATGATGACCTTGAAGCCCATGGCCTTGCGGGCCTCGAGATGCGGCTCGGCCGCCCACATCATGAAGGCCGAGACGTCACGCGAGTACTGGTCGATCGTCTCCGGCACCACCGGGTTGCCGGCCTCGTCCTTCGGGTATTCCACCTGCCCGTCGCTGAGCGGCGGCGGCATGGCGATGGCATGGCCCGGCATGTACTCGTTCCAGTACTGCCCCGGCTGCAGGTTGGTGCCCGCCGGCGCCTCGCGATAGCCGGTCAGCAGCGCGTGGATGTAGTCCACGCCGTGCTCGGCATATTCGAAGAACGGGATGGCATCGACGATGAACAGCGGGAAGCCGCGCTCATAGGTGCGCGCCTTGGCGAGCAGCGAGAAATCCGGCGGATAGGCGCCGCCGTTGGCCGCGCGCGCCGCATTCTCGTTCGGGAACGGCGACGGGAAATGGTCGGCCGGACGGCCGGGACGCTCGAACATGTCGCCCGAGTCGTTCGGCCCGTCCTGGATCTGGTACTCGGCGGCGAGCGCCTTGACCTGGCCCTCGGTGAACTCGGGCCCGCCCGGCTCGGAAAGGTTGCGGAAGGCGACGCGGCTGAGGCCGTGGCAGCTGGCGCAGACCTCGCGATAGACCTTGAAGCCGCGCTGCAGCTGCGCCCGGTCGAAGGTGCCGAAGGGACCGGCGAAGCTCCAGCTCTCGCGCGGCGGCTTCACCTGCTCGGCCGCGGAGGCCGGCACCGCCGCAACGACGGCGGCTGCGAGGAAGCCGGCGATGAGAAGGGTCGTCTTTTTCATGTCGTCATTTCCCCCGCGCCGCAAGGCGCGATCAGCCCCAATCTCAGCCCTTGGAATTCGGCTCGGCACTGGCGCCCGAGGCGAGGCCGACCGGCGCACCGCCGTGCTTGCGCAGCACGTCCTCGGCGATGCTGCCCGGCATGGCACGCGGCTTCTCGATGAGGCCGAGGATGGGCAGGATCACGATGAAGTGCAGGAAGTAGTAGGCGGTCAGCACGCGCGAGGCGATGACATAGCCACCCTCCGGCGGCTTGGCGCCGAGATAGCCGAGGCCGATGCAGCACAGCACGAAGACCCAGAACAGCTGCTTGTAGAGCGGCCGGTAGGTCGCCGAGCGCACCCGCGAGGTGTCGAGCCACGGCAGGAAGGCGAGCACCGCGATCGCCGCGAACATGGCGATGACGCCGGCGAGCTTGTCCGGGATGGCGCGCAGGATCGCGTAGAACGGCAGGAAGTACCACTCCGGCACGATATGCGCGGGCGTCACCGCCGGGTTCGCCTCGATGTAGTTGTCCGCATGGCCGAGATAGTTCGGGATGTAGAACACGAACCAGGCGAAGAAGACGAAGAAGCAGATGACGGCGAAGAAGTCCTTGATCGTCGCATACGGCGTGAAGGGCACCGTATCCTTCTTCAGGTTCTTGACGTCGAGGCCCGCCGGGTTGTTCTGCCCCACGACGTGCAGGGCCCAGATGTGCAGCGCCACGACGCCGACGATCATGAAGGGCAGCAGGTAGTGCAGCGAGAAGAAGCGGTTCAGCGTCGGGTTGTCGACCGAGTAGCCGCCCCACAGCCAGGTCACGATCGGCTCGCCGACGATGGGCAGCGCCGAGAAGAGGTTCGTGATGACGGTGGCGCCCCAGAAGCTCATCTGCCCCCACGGCAGCACGTAGCCCATGAAGGCGGTGGCCATCATCAGGAGGAAGATGATGACGCCGAGGATCCACAGGATCTCGCGCGGGGCCTTGTAGGAGCCGTAGTAGAGGCCGCGGAAGATGTGGATGTACACCGCGATGAAGAACATCGAGGCGCCGTTGGCGTGCAGGTAGCGCAGCAGCCAGCCGTAGTTCACATCGCGCATGATGTGCTCGATGGACGAGAAGGCCAGCGTCGCATGCGGCGTGTAGTGCATGACGAGCACGATGCCCGTCACGATCTGCGCCACGAGCATGAAGGACAGGATCGCCCCGAACGTCCAGAAGTAGTTCAGGTTGCGCGGCGTCGGGTAGGCGACGAAGGACGAATGGACGAGGCCGACGAGGGGAAGCCGGCTCTCGAACCATTTCGCCACTGCGCTCTTCGGAACGTAGGTGGAATGTCCGCTCATGGTCTTGGGTCGCCTGATGTTGCTCGGTATCGCGGGCGTGATGCTGGTGGGCGCGTCAGCCGATCTGGATCTTCGTGTCGTCCACGAAGGCATAGGGCGGGATCGGCAGATTGGTCGGCGCCGGCCCCTGCCGGATACGCCCGGAGGTGTCGAACACCGAGCCGTGGCACGGACACAGCCAGCCGTCATAGGCGCCCGCATTGCCGAGCGGGACGCAGCCGAGGTGGGTGCAGTTGCCGTAGACCACGAGCCACTGGGCGTGGCCTTCCTTGACGCGGGCCGAATCGGCTTCCGGATCCGGCAGCGAAGCGACGTTGACGTCCTCCGCCTCCTTGATCTCCTCGGCCGTCCGGTGGCGGACGAAGATGAGCTTGCCGCGCCAGAAGAGCTTGACGATCTGCCCCTCGGCGATCGGCGTGAGGTCGACCTCGACCGGCGCGCCGGCGGCGACGGTCGCCGCATCCGGGTTCATCTGCGCGATGAAGGGCCATGCCACCGCGGCAACACCCACGGCGCCCACGGCGCCGGTCGCGATGAAGAGAAAGTCTCGCCGGGTCGGTTCGGCGGTAGCGGTCTCAGCCACGTTGGCTCCCCAGTCTCACAATCCTGGCTCGACGTTTCGCCGCCGCGATGGTCCCCGCCGCCCCCCGCACGAGGCAGGGTCCAGCGAAAAACCGTCGATCATGGCGGCGCGCCGACTTCAAAGCACGGACGCGACAGCCCCGCAATGCGACCGGGAGTCGCCGCGCGGCGGCTGTTTGGCATGGTTCCAGAACCATGTCCATACTTTCGGCAGACAAAGCCGTGCGCTACGTGCATTGCCCGGCCATCCGGCCTCATGCCCTCGAACCTGACGCCCCCATGCCCCCGCTGCGCCTTGCCCTCTACCAGCCCGACATTCCGCAGAACACCGGCACGATGGTCCGCCTCTCGGCCTGCCTCGGCGTCGCCGTCGACATCATCGAGCCGGCGGGCTTTCCCGTGTCCGACAGGGCCTTCCGCAGGGCGGGCATGGATTATCTCGATGCGGTCGAGATCGTCCGCCATGCGAGCTGGCGCGCCTTCGCGGCCGGACGCGCCGCCGCCGGCGCGCGTCTCGTGCTCGCCACCACGCGGGCGGCCCTGCCCTATCACGCCTTCTCCTTCGCGCCCGGCGACATCGTCCTGATGGGGCGGGAATCGGCCGGCGTTCCGGAAGAGGTGCACGAGGCCGCCGATGCGCGCATCCTCGTGCCGATGCGGCCCGGCCTGCGCTCGCTCAACGTCGCCGTCACGGCGGCCATGATCCTCGGCGAGGCCCTGCGCCAGTTGGACGCCTTCCCCGCCGGCGGGGAGACTTCTACACCGGCGGACAGCTGAACGGGTTCCCGCCGGATGCCGCAGCGCCCGCCAGGAGCCGAGGAAGGACAAGCCATGACCGACGCCCCGCCCATCGACCCCGCCCTGATCGCACGCCTCAAGGACGAGGCGGGCAGCTGGTTCGCGGCCCTGCGCGATGCCATCTGCGCCGATTTCGAGGCGATCGAGGACGAGGCGCCGGGCCCGTTCTTCCCTGAGGCGGGCGGGCCGGGGCGCTTCGAGCGCACGCCCTGGCAGCGCACCGACCACAGCGGCGCGCCGGGCGGCGGCGGCACCATGGCGATGATGCGCGGCCGCGTCTTCGAAAAGGTCGGCGTGCACGTCTCGAGCGTCTTCGGCGAGTTCGCGCCCGAGTTCCGCGGCCAGATCCCCGGCTCGGCCGAGGACCCGCGCTTCTTCGCCGCCGGCATCTCGCTCATCGCCCATCCGTGGAATCCGAACGTGCCGACGGTGCACATGAACACGCGCTTCGTCGTCACCACGAAACCGTGGTTCGGCGGCGGGGCGGACCTGACGCCGGTGCTGGAGCGCCGGCGCCACCAGGAGGATAGGGACGCGGTAGCCTTCCATGGCGCCATGCGCGGCGCCTGCGAGGCCCATGCCGCCGTCGCGCCTTACGAGAAATACAAGGCCTGGTGCGACGAGTACTTCTTCCTCAAGCACCGCAACGAGCCGCGCGGCATCGGCGGCATCTTCTACGATTATCACTGGTCGGGAGACCCGGACGCGGACCTCGCCTTCACCCGCGCCGTGGGCGAGGCATTTCGCGAGGTCTACGGCCGCATCGTGCGCGCCAACTGGGCGACGCCCTGGACCGAGGAGGACCGGCACGAGCAGCAGGTGCGCCGCGGCCGCTATGTCGAGTTCAACCTGCTCTACGACCGCGGCACCATCTTCGGCCTGAAGACCGGCGGCAACGTCGCCTCCATCCTGTCCTCGATGCCGCCGACGGTGCGCTGGCCCTGAGCCGGAAAAACGGCCGGTCTGCCCGACATCCGGAGCCGGCAATCATCACGCCTGTCACGCACGCGGGCTAGCCTCGCAGGATCCCATATCGAAGGAGCCTGCCATGAAGTTCTCGCCCGGCGATGTCGTGATGCTCAAGTCCGGCAGCGTGCCGCTCACCGTCGTCCGCGCCACCGAGGAGGGCATCGCCCTCACCTGGTACGCCGACACCGAGGAAACCTTCCACTCCGCCATCCTGCCAGCCGACTGCCTCGTCACGACCGCGCATGAGGTGGATGATGAGGATGAGGAAGGATTTGGCGGCGTGGGGTAATACGCAATGTCGCGTTTGGGCCGGGAGCGGATAGTCTGGCTTCGGCGAATTGCAGTGAATGGCTGCCGTTAGTTGGAAAGCGCTGTGCACGACCACTTTCGACCTCGGGATGGACGTTCCCCGACCTACCGTCGCTGCCAGAAGCTGCCGCTTTTTGACGTTTATGCCGGCTCTGGCGAAGAGCACCTCTCTGAGGCAGCTGCTTTGCTCGCCTAGCGACTTTCCACGAGGTCAGGTTGAGCAGAACTCCGCGTTCATCCCCCGCGTTCGCTCAATCACGAGTTCAGAAGTCGATTGACCAAACCTCGACACCATCGCGCTCGAATTGCTGCCTTCGTTCGTTTCCGGGAAAGAGCGGCGACATGAAGAAGACGTAGCGATATCGTTCATGACGCTGTGCCAGCTTCGACAGGTCGGCTGCCAGCTTGCCGTTGTTTCGCGGACTGACGGCTGCGAAGGTTTCGGCACCGACATAGCCTTCGACCTCGCTCATAATGTCGAGATCGAGTGAAGCGTGCGCGCCGGGAGCCAGACGCATTCCACCGGCATCAGGATGAAGTTCAAGCAGTTGCCGCGCAGCGGCAATCGCGACGGCGAAGGTCCAAGTCTGATTGATCTGCTCGATGATATTCAGCGGGCGATCCTCGAGCGGATGGAACCCAACTTGCTCAAATTTCATCCGGCGAAGAAGGTCGAGCGGGTCACCCGACTGCGAAGCGATCCATGCTTGCGCACGGGCCGCCGACGCGCGGAGGGCAGCCAGTAGATGATCGGCCTCCCCAACGGCCCGGACGATTAGTTCCTCTCGCGCCATTATTCCCGCATCACCTTTTCCCAGGTATGGACGCAATAGCTGCAAAGATCGGGGTAGTCGGGGTTGTATTCATGCACGATGATGTCTGTGCTGCAGCGACTGCATTCTCCACCTACAGTTTCCTTGCAGGCAAAGCAGACGCTGATCTCGCCATTCTCTACATACGCCTCAGCACCGCATTCGGGGCAGGTAGCAACCGGCGAGAACTCCCCATTTTTCATGGCATAGTATGCGTCAATCCCATAGCTGGCTTCGACCACCATTTCGGCGAGCTGTTGCTGATCGAACTCCTCCCCGCACTGAAAGCACTTCCCAACGGCCGATTCGGACTCGTCATTGTCACGATCAGCTTGGCCAATCAGGGACGATCCGCAGTTGCTGCAAGCCATGCGATCCAGTCGACTGACGTGTCCTGGCCAATTCAGGCGTTCGATGCTGGCGATGCAGTTCTTCTGAACCTTGTTGAAGGCGTCGGTCTCCTCAAGGATTGTTTCCCAGACATTGCTGAGAACGTCTTGTGGGTTCTCAGCCAGGATTTCAAAAAACTCGATCACCATCGGGAAGGATGATGCGATCGCCTCTTTCAGTGCCCCTACCGGCTCTTGCAGATGGAAATGTTCAAGGCTGTTGCGAAGACGCTGAAGCTTGCGGATATCGACATCCGGCCATGACAGACCGAACTTCTTGAAACGGCCCTTCAACTGATCAAGGTCAATTGTCGTGAAGCCAACGACCTCATGGTCGACTCCGCCGTCGCCATCGGGGACTGGCTCGAACTTCGCGCCAATCACTTGCATCGGATCAGCGTCGGGCGCGGCACGCACCAGACATTCCTTGCCCAGCAGGAGAAGCCCAGCATAGTAGTTTCTCACTGCACTTAGCATGCGGGCATCCGTGCCCTCGCGGAAATCCTCAATCCCGAGAGTGATCGATGCTACTGCATTGTCGAAAATGTCCATCAGCGTCCCGCTGCTTTACCGATTCCGCGTCGATCCCTATGTCTGGCTCACCAGTGCGGAAACTGTTTAATCTTCATTGCGGCGATGGGTTTCCGACGTTCGCCGGACCCTCAGATGCTTATCCGAGGATGTCCATTTCTAAGCGGAGGCCGATGGCCTGAATAGCGGGCATGGGGCATTTTCCAATCGAAGATGTTTGACCAGGCCAGGGGCAGCTTTCTCGAAGAGGACGCTTAGAACCCGCCATTCCGCTTCCCACCCTATTTTGGACATCGATGGCTACCTTCCCGAGCGGCCGCTTTCGGGCTCTTGAAACAACCACTTTGCTGGCCGATTTGCGGCGCAAAGCAGTCGTCGATACCTTGGCCCAGTAACTCACCTTCAGGCTAAAAGCCGAATTCGGACTGATCCACTACCCGCCAACGCCCATCGACCGTCCCGTACCCCTTCAATCCGCGCTCGGCAGCCGGCGCATCGTAAATTCGATGCGGCCGTCGCCGAGGTCGCGCCAGCTCTCGACCTCGGTCATGTAGGCCGCCTTCGGGAAGCGGCGGAACCATTCGCGCGCCTTGGCCCGGGCGGCCTCGCGCTCCAGCACGAAGGTCTCGCGCCGCCAGGTGGCGCCGGTGTCGTCGCGCGCGCGGCCGGACTGCGCCTTGTCGCGCCGTTGCGCCAGGCGCTCGGCCACATCCGCCGGTCCCCGCCCTGCCCGTGCCATCGCGATCCCTCTCAGAGAGCGTCGGCAAGCGATGCCGGCAAGTGATGCCAGCGGGTCGATGCTAGAGCAGGAAGGCGGGCGAGGGAACGGTCAGCCGCCTCGCCCAGCGGCAACCGCCTGTTGCAGGATGCGCTTTAGCGCTGCCGCATCCGCCGGGCAGTCCTCGTCGAGCCAGCGCTCCCGCGCGGCCGCAAGCACGGCGCCGACCCGCGGCCCCTTCGGCACGCCGGCGGCGACGACTTCTTCGCCCGACAGCGGGAAGACCGGCACGATGGCCTCGCCGCGCGCCACGGCGGCGAGGAAGTCGCGCCCGCGTGCGTCGATATCCGCCTGCGGCGCGGCCGCCGCGAAGGCGGCGGCGACGATCTCGGGCGCGAAGGACAGGGCGAGCGCCCTGAGATCGCGCAGGTTCCAGGGGCCGGCGGTGCCGTTGAGGCGTGCGACCAGCGCGGCGAAGGCGTGGATGCGCCGCGTCTCGGCATTGGACAGCCGCAGGCGGTCGCGCAGGCGGGCCGCATCCTCCGGGATGTCGGTGCCGAGCGCCGCGAGCCGCAGCACCGGGTCCGGCCTGCGGCCGAAGGCGGCCTCCCAGGCGACGAGCCGCGCAAGGCGCATGTCGTGCGTCACGCCGGCGAAGATGCGCTGCAGGAGGCCGGCGTCGATCATGATGCGGCAGGTCTCGAGCGCCCGGGCGGCGCCGAGCAGCTTGGCGATCTCCGTCCGCAGCCGCTCGTGCGACAGAAGGTCGAGCCCGGCCCGCGCCCTGACCGACGCCGTGAAGCCGGCCGCATCGATGTCGCCCGCGCCGTAGGCGGCGTGGAAGCGGAAGAAGCGCAGGATGCGCAGGTAGTCCTCGGCGATGCGCTGGCCGGGATCGCCGATGAAGCGCACGTGCCGCGCCGCAAGGTCCGCGAGCCCGCCGACGAAGTCGTGCACCTGCCCCGTGCGGTCGGCATAGAGCGCGTTCATGGTGAAGTCGCGCCGGCGCGCATCGGCCGCGAAGTCGCGGCCGAAGGCGACCTTCGCCCGCCGCCCGTCCGTCTCCACGTCCTCGCGCAGGCTCGTCACCTCGAAGGGCGTGCCCTCGACGATGACGGTCACGGTGCCGTGGTCGATGCCCGTCGGCACCACGCGGAACCCCGCCTCGCCCGCCCGCCGCATGGTCTCCTCGGGGGTCGCGGTCGTCGCGCAGTCGACGTCGCTGACCCGCCGGCCGATGAGCACGTCGCGCACGGCCCCGCCGACGATCCAGGTCGTCTCGCCGTCGCCGTCGAGCACGGCGAGCAGCCGCTGCAGCGCGGGCCGCGCGACGAGCGCGGCAACGGCCGCCCGGTCGACCGTCATTGGAACTGTCCCGGCACCAGGCGCCCGTCTTCCAGATGCGTCGGCACATAGGCGCCCGAGTGCCGCTCGGCCGTGATGCCGAGATAGACGAAGGCACCGATCGCCAGCAGCAGCCCCGCGATGACGAGCCACGGCACATGCCCGTCCCACTCGTGCCGGGTGAAGGGATTGCGCCTGCGCAGCAGCAAATAGACCCCGAACAGGAGGAAGGGAACGAAGAAGAGGACCAGTTGCTGGAGGATCGCCCGCGTCATGGACCGTAGAGCCTCTCGTAGAGGTTGCGGATGATGCCGGCCGTCACGCCCCAGATGTAGCGCTCGCCGAAGGGCATGGCGTAATAGTGGCGCAGCGTGCCGCGCCACTCGCGCGAATGACGCTGATGGTTGGCGGCATCCATGAGGAAGTCGAGTGGCACCTCGAAGGCCTCGTCCACCTCCTCCCGGTTGACGGTGAGGGTGAAGCCGGCCGTCACCTGCCCGACCACCGGCACGATGCGATAGCCGGTCGCGGACAGATATTCGTCGAGATAGCCGAGCGGGCGCACGTGGCCCCGGTCGAGGCCGATCTCCTCCTGCGCCTCGCGCAGCGCCGTCGTCAGCGGCGTCGCATCCTCCGGGTCCATCTTGCCGCCGGGAAAGGCGATCTGCGCCGAATGCTGGCGCAGGTGCGCCGCCCGCTGGGTGAGGAGCAGGTTGACGCCCGTGGAGCGGGTGACGATGGGCACCAGCACCGCCGCCGGGCGCGCGACTTCCGCGGCAACGTCGGGACGGACGCCGGCAATGTCGTGGTCGCCACGCAGCCGCACCACGCCAACGGCCCCGTGCGGCTGCGGATAGAGGCGCCGGCGCGCCCGGTCGAGAAACGTCTCTTCGTCCACGAATGTCTCTTGATCCACGAATGTCTCTTGATCCACCAATGTCTCTCGGTCCACGCGAGCCTCGTCGATCGTCGCCGTCACGTCCCGCCGTCCTCTCCATCGTCTGCGGCCGCGATGGCGAAGAAGGCGCCGGCCGAGGCGACGCCCATGATCTCTCCGCCCGCGGCATCCGGGCGCACCTCGACGAGATCGGCGATGTCGAGCGCCAGGGTGCGCGTCAGCCGCGCCCACAGGCCGCCGCGTATATGGACATAGGGCTTCATCCCACCTTTCGCATCCGTCTCGAACCGCAGGGGATGATCCGGCCCCGCCTGCACGACGTCGTCGACATTGGTGCGGAAGGTGAGCACGCGCCCGCCCGCCGTCTCGCTCACCGCCATCTCGACGGCGAGAAAGGGCACGTCCTCGACCGTGATGCCGACACGCTCCACCGGCGTCACCAGCACGTAGCCCTCCGGGTCGCGCCGCAGGATGGAGGCGAACAGCTTCACGAGGGCCGGCCGGCCGATGGGCGAGCCGCGATAGTGCCAGGCGCCGTCGGCCGTGATTCGCATGTCGATCATGCCGCAATGCGGCGGGTTCCACTTCTCCACCGGCCGCGCCTTCGCCGCCGGGCCGGCGGAGGCGAAGAGCCCGGCGAGGCCGGACGGCAGGCCCTCGGGCGCAGCCTGGGCCCCGACGCCGGCCGTTCTGCCCGTTTTGCCCCGCTCGCCGCTCACGTGTTTGTGTCCTCGCAACCTTGGCAGCCGATTTCGGCGCGCACCGCTTGTAATCTGGTTCGCGGCACTACTATCGCAAGAATGGGCGCGCCAGGGAACCGAAGGCGTCCGCCCTTCAAGCGGCTTGAATAAGACATGATCACCGATGCAGACTGCTCCGACGGGGGCACAGAAGGAGAGTTGCCGATGACGAGCGGCACCGACCGTACCGCTGTGGCCCAGACGCCGACGACCATCGACGATGCCGTCATCCAGGCGGCCGAGGCGGCCCTCGACCATGTGGCCAAGGCGCGCAGCGCCATCGGCTCCGTCATCTTCGGTCAGGAGCACGTCGTCGAGCTCGCCCTCGTCACGGTGCTCGCCGGCGGGCACGGCCTGCTCGTGGGCGTGCCGGGCCTCGCCAAGACCAAGCTCGTCGAGGCGATGGGCACGGTGCTCGGCCTCGACGGCCAACGCATCCAGTTCACGCCCGACCTGATGCCCTCGGACATTCTCGGCACCGAGATCCTCGACGAGAGCGCCGACCGGCAGCGCAGCTTCCGCTTCATCAAGGGGCCGATCTTCGCCCAGCTGCTGATGGCGGACGAGATCAACCGCGCGAGCCCGCGCACCCAGTCTGCCCTCCTGCAGGCGATGCAGGAATATCACGTGACGGTGGCCGGCGTGCGCTACGACCTGCCGCGCCCCTTCCATGTGCTCGCGACCCAGAACCCCATCGAGCAGGAGGGCACCTATCCGCTGCCCGAGGCGCAGCTCGACCGTTTCCTCCTCGAGATCGACATCGGCTATCCCGACCGCGACGCGGAGCGCCGCATCGTCCTCGAGACGACGGGCCTCGAGGAGCATCGCCCGACGGCGGCGATGAACGCCGAGGCGCTCATGGGCATCCAGCGCCTCGTGCGCCGCCTGCCGATGGGCGAGAGCGTCCTCGAGGCCATCGTCTCGCTCGTGCGCTCGGGCCGCCCCGGCGAGGGGCCGGACGAGCTGACGCGGGACCTGTCGTGGGGCCCCGGCCCGCGCGCCAGCCAGGCGCTGGCGCTCGCCGTGCGCGCCCGGGCCCTCATCGAGGGGCGCCTCGCGCCCTCGCTCGACGACGTGGCGGCCCTCGCCGAACCGGTGCTGAAGCACCGCATGGCGCTGACCTTCACGGCGCGCGCGGACGGCCGCACCATGCCCGAGGTCATCGCCCGCCTCGTGGAGCGGCTCGGCTAGGAGCGTCCATGGCCCGCGTCCACACCCTCTCCGAGGCCGAGCGCTCCCCCGGTGTTCCGCATGCCCTGGCGGCCCACGAGCTGACGGCCCGGCTGCCGCATCTCGTGCTGGAGGCAAGGCGCGTCGCCGCCTCCGTCAGCCACGGCATCCACGGCCGCCGGCGTGCCGGCCCCGGCGAGAGCTTCTGGCAGTTCCGCCCTTTCATGTCGGGTGAATCGGCGTCGCGGGTCGACTGGCGACGCTCGGCGCGCGACGGGCGGCTCTACGTGCGCGAGCGCGAATGGGAGGCGGCGCACAGCATCTATCTGTGGGCCGACCGCTCGGCCTCCATGGGCTTTATCTCCTCGCTCGCCGCGCAGTCGAAGGTGGAGCGCGCCCTCGTCCTCACCCTCGCCCTGTCCGAGACCCTCGTCGATGCCGGCGAGCGCGTGGGCCTCATGGGCCTCGTGCCGCCGCGCGCCAGCCGCAACATCGTCGAGCGCTTCGCCGAGCTCATGGCCAAGGACACCACCGGGCACGGCGCCGACCTGCCGGCCGCCGAGGCGCTGCCGCCGCTGAGCGAAGCCGTGCTCGTCAGCGACTTTCTCGTGGAACCGCCCGCCTTCGATGCCGTTGTGGGTCAACTTGCCGCCCGCGGCGCCCGGGGCCATGCGATCATGATCATCGATCCCGTCGAGGAGACCTTCCCGTTCACGGGCCAGGCGGAGCTGGAGGATCCTGAGGCGGGCCTGCGCCTGCGCATCGGCGATGCCGCCCTGTGGGGGGAGGACTACCGCCGCCGCATCGCCATCCACCGCGACGCCATCGGCGCGGCGCTCAAGCGGCGCGGCTGGACGCTGACCCTCCACCACACCGATCGCCCGGCGAGCGAAGCGGCGCTGCGGGTGCTCACCCAGCTCTCGGCCGCGCGCGGCGGCCGCAGCGGCCTCATCGCGGCACGGGGAGGCTGACATGTTCGCCGGCCTCGGCTTCGGAGCCCCCCTCGTCCTCATCGCCCTCGCCGCCCTGCCGGCGATCTGGCTCATCCTGCGCATCACGCCGCCGCAGCCGCGCCGCATTCCCTTCCCGCCGCTGCGCGTCATCGCCGACCTGATGCCCCGGCGCGAAACGCCGGCGCGCACGCCCTGGTGGCTGCTCGCCCTGCGCCTGGCGCTCGCCGCGGCCCTCATCCTCGCCGTCGCGGGCCCCGTGTGGAACCCGATCTCCGGCGGCGTGCCCGCCTCGGGCCCGCTCGTGCTCGCCATCGATAACGGCTTCGCCGCCGCGCGGGACTGGGACGAGCGCACGGCGCTCGCCGAAGAGCGCATCATGTCGGCCGAGCGCCAGAACCGGCCCGTGGCCGTCGTCGGCCTCGCCGACCGGCCGGACACCGTCGAGGCGCTCGCCCCCGGCGCCGCCATGGACCGGCTGCGCGCGCTCGCGCCCCAGCCGCACGTGCCCGACCGCGCGAGCCATCTCGCCACGCTCGGCGCCTTCCTCTCGCAGCATGGTGACGCCGAGATCGCCTGGATCAGCGACGGCATCGCCTTCGGCGCGGACGGCTTTGCGGCCGACCTCGGCGAGGCGCTCGCCGGACGTACGGGCGCCGTCACCATCTATCGCAACCGCGTGGCCGAGCCGCTGATGATCGCCGGCGCCCACAACGGCCCGAGCGGCATCGAGGTACGGCTGGTGCGCGCGGGGCCGAACGGCCGCGACACCGGCACATTGCGCGCCCTCGACACCAAGGGCCTGCTCCTCGCCGAGATGCCCTTCAGCTTCCCTGCCGGCGCCAGCGAGACGACGGCGCGCTTCGACCTGCCGGTCGAGCTCAACAATGCCGCGGCGCGGCTGGAGATCGCGGGCGAGACTTCCGCCGGCGCCGTCGGCCTCATCGACGAGAGCGGCAAGCGCCGGCGGGTCGGCCTCGTCTCCGGCGGCACGGTCGACACGGCCCAGCCGCTCCTGGCGCCGACCTATTACGTCTCGCGCGCCCTCGCCCCCTATGCCGAGCTGCGCGAGGCGCGGCGCGGCATCCCCGATCCCGTCGGCGATCTCGTCGACCAGGGCGTCAACGTCCTCGTGCTCGCGGATGTCGGCTCGCTCGACAGCGAGACGGAGGCGAAGCTCGCCCGCTTCGTCGAGGAGGGCGGCCTGCTCATCCGCTTCGCCGGCACGCGCCTCGCCGCGGGCAACGATGAGCTGGTGCCCGTGCGCCTCAGGCGCGGCGGGCGCAGCCTCGGCGGCTCCCTCTCCTGGGATGCGCCGAAGACCTTCGCCCCCTTCCCGGAGGCGAGCCCCTTCGCCGGCCTGCCGGTGCCCGACGAGATCACCGTCTCGCGCCAGATCCTGGCCGAGCCGGACGGCGAGCTCTCGCGCCGCACCTGGGCGGCGCTGGCCGATGGCACGCCGGTCGTCACCGCCGCCGAGCGGGGCGAGGGATTGATCGTGCTCTTCCACGTCACCGCCGATCCGGGCTGGTCGAGCTTGCCGCTCTCCGGCGTCTTCGTCGACATGATGCGGCGCACGATCGCGCTCGCCGGCCGGAGCGTCGCGGCCAACGGCGAGGGGAACAACGGCGCCGACATGGCCGCGCCCCAGCGCACGCTCGACGGCTTCGGCATCTGGCGCTCGCCGCCGGCGACGGCCAAGCCCATCCTCCGCAGCCACACCGGCCGCGCCACGCTCGACCACCCGCCCGGCTTCTACGGGCCGAGCGAGGCGAGTATCGCGCTCAACACGCTCCTGCCCGACGACCGGCCGACGGCGCTCGACTACGGGCCGCTCGCCGGCAGCCTCGTTCCCATCGAGCGGGCCGCGACCGTCGACCTGAGGCCATCTCTTCTCCTCATCGCGGCCCTCCTCCTCATCGCCGACACCATCGCCTCGCTCCTCCTCGGGGGGCATCTCGGGGGACTCGGCGGCTTGCGCCGGCGCCCGAGGCCGCGCGGCGCCGCCGCGGCGATCCTTGCCCTCGCCACCCTCGCCGCCATCGCCGTGCCCGTCGGACAGGTGCGCGCCCAGGGGGCGACGGGAGAAGCGCCGCAGGAGACCGCACGCGAGCTGCCGCCGATCTCGGCCGAAGAGGTGGAGCGCGCGGCGATCACCCGCCTCGCCTACGTCGTCACCGGCAATGCCGACATCGACGGCACGAGCCGCTCCGGGCTCGACGGCCTGACGCGCGCCCTCGTCATGCGCACCGCGCTGGAGCCGGGTGAGCCCGTGGGCGTCGACGTGGAGCGCGACGAGCTCGCCTTCTATCCCCTGCTCTACTGGCCCGTGGTGGCGGGCAATGCGCTGCCTTCGCCGGCGGCGCTGCGCCGGCTCGACGCCTACATGAAGGGCGGCGGCACGGTCATCTTCGACACCCGCGACGCCATGGCGCTGCGCTTCGACGGCGCGGTGACGCCGGAGGGGCAGCAGCTGCGCCGCATGCTCGCGACGCTCGACATTCCCGAGCTCGAGCCGGTGCCGCGCGACCATGTGCTGAGCCGGGCCTTCTACATCCTCGACTATTTCCCGGGCCGCTACGCCACGGGCGAGACCTGGGTGGAGGCGCTGCCGCCGGAGGACGAGGCGAGCCGCCGCCCGGCACGCGCCGGCGACGGCGTGAGCCCGCTCATCATCACCAGCAACGACCTGGCCGCGGCCTGGGCCGTCGGCGGCCGGGGCGAGCCGCTGTTTCCCGTCGTCGGCCCCGATCCGCGCCAGCGCGAGATCGCCTATCGCGTCGGCATCAACATCACGATGTATGCGCTGACCGGCAACTACAAGGCCGACCAGGTGCATGTCCCGGCGCTGCTCGAGCGGCTGGGGCAATAGGGTCACGGCATGCTGAGCCTCTCCTTCACCCCGCTCGTTCCGACCCTCGTGCTCGCGGCCGTCGCCGTGCTCGCGGCGGTGGCGGCCCTCGTCTCCGTCCTGACCCGCGGCCTCGCCGGCATCGTGCGCGCCCTGGCGCTCGCCTGCCTCGTCATCGCCCTCGCCAATCCCTCGCTCGTGCGCGAGGAGCGCGAGCCGGTGAAGGACATCGTCGCCGTCGTCGTCGACCGCTCCACCTCGCAGACGCTCGGGCCCCGCGCCGCCCAGACGAGCGCGGCGGTGGAAGAACTGCAGAGCCGCCTCGGCGCGATGGACCGGGAGATCGAGGCGCGCTTCGCCACGGTGACCGACAATGTCGGCGGCGGCGACGGGACCCGTCTCTTCTCCGCCCTCTCCGACCTGCTGGCCGACGTGCCGAGCGAGCGCATCGCCGGCGCCCTGCTCGTCACCGACGGCGTGGTGCACGACATTCCGGGCTCGACCGCCCTCCTCGGCTTCAATGCGCCGCTGCACGCCCTCGTCACCGGCCACGAGGGCGAGCGCGACCGCCGCATCGCCCTATTGGAGGCGCCGCGCTTCGGCCTCGTCGGCAAGGACCAGACCATCCGCCTGATGGTGGAGGAGCGCGGCGGCACCGGCAATGCGACGCTCACCGTGCGCCGCGACGGCCAGCTGCTGCGCACCCTCACCGTCGCGACCGGCCGCCCCTTCGCCTTGCCGATCACCATCGACCACGGCGGGCCGAACGTCGTCGAGCTCGAGGTCGACGGCCTCGACGGCGAGCTGACGAGCGCCAACAACCGCGCCGTCCTCACCATCGAGGGCATCCGCGAGAAGTTGCGCGTGCTGCTGATCTCGGGCGAGCCGCACGCGGGCGAACGCACCTGGCGGAACCTCCTGAAGTCGGACGCCAATGTCGATCTCGTCCACTTCACCATCCTGCGCCCGCCGGAGAAGCAGGACGGCACGCCGATCAACGAACTGTCGCTCATCGCCTTCCCGACGCGCGAACTCTTCCAGCAGAAGATCAGCGAGTTCGACCTGATCATCTTCGACCGCTACGCCAACCAGAGCATCCTGCCGAACATCTATTACGACAATATCGCCCGCTATGTGCGCGAGGGCGGCGCGCTGCTCGTTGCCGCGGGCCCCGAGTTCGCCACGGCCGGCAGCATCGCCCGCACCGCGCTCGGCCCGGTCCTGCCCGCGGCGCCGGACGGGCGGGTGCTCGAGGCCCCCTACAAGGCCGAGGTGACCGATACGGGCAACCGCCACCCCGTCACGCGTGCCCTGCCGGGCAGCGAGACCACGCCGCCGACCTGGGGCGAATGGCTGCGCCTCGTGGGCGCCCATGTCGACACGGGCTCTGTGCTGATGTCCGGCTCGGAGGAGCGTCCCCTCCTCGTGCTGTTGCGCGAGGGCGAGGGCCGCGTCGGCATGCTGCTGTCGGACCACGCCTGGCTGTGGGCGCGCGGCTACCGCAACGGCGGCCCGCATCTCGACCTGCTGCGCCGCCTCGCCCACTGGCTGATGAAGGAGCCTGCTCTCGAGGAGGAGGCGCTCAGGGCCAACGCCCGCGGCGGCGAGATCCTCATCGAGCGCCAGACCATGTCGGACGCGCCCGGCCCGGTCGTCGTGACGAGCCCGGACGGCACAACGCGCGAGGTCACGCTCACCGGCGGCGAGCCGGGCCTGTTCAACGCCGTCGCCCCCGCCGAACAGCTCGGGCTCTACCGGCTCGCGAGCGGCGATCTCGCGGCCTTCGTCAATGTCGGGCCAGAGAACCCGCGCGAGCTCACCGACGTGTTCAGCGACACCGAGCGCCTGCGCCCGCTGGCGGAGGCGACGCGCGGCTCCGTGCGCCGCATCGCGTCCGGCACGACGGGCGCCGTCGACCTGCCGCGCCTGACGCTGGTTTCCAGCGGCTCGCGCTTTGCCGGCGGCGACTGGATCGGCCTTCGGGCCAGCGGCAGCGCCGTGGTGCGCGGCGTCTCGGTGATGCCGCTCGGCTACGGCTTCCTCGGCCTTGCGCTGCTGCTCGGCGCCGTGCTCGTCGTCTGGCTCGTCGAGGGCCGGCGCCGCGGCCTCAACGATCCCGACGCAGTGCGCTGACAGGTCCCCGCGCCCGCTCCATCACTCCCTCCTGCAAGGGGCAGGCGAGGAAACGGCGCGGATCGACCGGCCCCGGCAGCGTGAACTGGCCCGGCGGCACCGGCGCGAAGCCGAAGCGCGCATAATAGGGCGCATCCCCGACGAGAAGGACGAGGCTGTGGCCGGCCTTGCGGGCCGCGTCGAGCGAGGCGTTCATCAGCGCCGCGCCGATGCCGCGGTTCTCGAAGGCGGGATCGACCGTGAGCGGGCCGAGCACGAGCGCCGGCTCCTCGCCCGCCATCACCGGCGAGACGCGCACGGAGCCGACGATGAGCGTGCCGACGAGGGCCGTGAAGGAGAGCTCCGCGAGCGGCGGCACGCCTTCGCGCAGGCGAAAGGCGGTGCGGGAGAAGCGCCCCGGCCCGAAGGCGCGTTCGTGCAGCTTTTCCACGGCCTCGGCATCGGCGGGCAACTCACGCCGGATGGTGAGCTTGAGATCGGTCATGACGGGTCTTGCGGAAGGATGTTTCCATCGGTGCCGCTCCAGGAGGGAGCGGCGGCGCGCATGATGCTGCGGCCGCTCGGCGCGGCCGTGTCGTTATCGTCGTCGCTGGGCAGCAAAGATGCGCACGTCGCCATCCGCTCTCGTGAGGATTGCCGCTCTACCACACACCTCGCCGCACCGTCCATGGCCTTGGTAGGGCCGCTCTGCTTCTTCCCATCCGTGCAAGACCGGTCTTGCACGCCTGCCCCTCCCGCCCGGCGCCGCCTATGTCATGGTTGAAGCGAAGGACACGCGAAAGGATGACGTCATGGGTCTGCTCGTCGATGGGGTGTGGCACGACGAATGGTACGACACGAAGAGCACCGGCGGGCGCTTCGTGCGCAAGGATTCGGCCTTCCGCAACTGGGTGACGCCGGACGGCGCGCCGGGGCCAAGCGGCGAAGGCGGCTTCAGGGCCCAAGCCGGGCGCTACCATCTCTATGTCTCGCTCGCCTGCCCCTGGGCGCACCGCACGCTCATCTTCCGCAAGCTGAAGAAACTCGAGGACATCGTCTCCGTCTCGGTCGTCGATCCCTACATGGGCTCGGAAGGCTGGGTCTTCGGCGACAGCCAGGGCACGGTGCCGGACACCGTCAATGGCGCAAGGCGCCTCTACGAGGTCTATCTGAAGGCCGACCCGCACTACAGCGGCCGCGTCACCGTGCCGGTGCTGTGGGACAAGGAGCGCGGAACGATCGTCAACAACGAATCGAGCGAGATCATCCGCATGTTCAACGCGGCCTTCGCCGCCTTCACCGACGTCGCGGACGACTATTATCCCGAGCCGCTGCGCGAGGCGATCGACCGCATCAACGAGCGCATCTACCACGCCGTCAACAACGGCGTGTACAAGGCCGGCTTCGCCACCACGCAGGCCGCCTATGAAGAGGCCTTCGACGCTCTCTTCGCCGCGCTCGACGAGCTCGATGCCCGGCTGGCCACGCGCCGCTACCTCCTCGGCAACCGCCTCACCGAAGCCGACTGGCGGCTGTTCACGACGCAGGTGCGCTTCGATGCCGTCTATGTCGGCCACTTCAAGTGCAACCTGCGCCGCATCGCCGACTATCCCAACCTCGGCCCCTACCTGCGCGACCTCTACCAGGTGCCCGGCATCGCCGGGACGGTGAACATGGAGCACATCAAGCGGCACTATTATGAGAGCCACAGGACCATCAACCCGACGGGCATCGTGCCGCGCGGCCCGGCGCTCGACCTCGACGCCCCGCACGGCCGCGAGCGGCTCGGGACGGGCTGAGCCTCACCAGTCGGGCGAGGGCGGCCGCTCCTCGACGATCTCGACAATGCGGGCGCGCGTGCCGGGCGTCACGCCCTCCGGCAGCGCCGTCACGGGGAAGAAGCCCGTCTCGACGATCTCCTTGTCGGGCGGGCGCGGCCCCGCCTCGAACTCGCGCACGACATAGATGGCGACGTGGTCGCGCCGCGACACCTTGCGGTTGAAGAAGATGCCGTGCAGCGCGATTTCGCCGCCGGGCACGATGTTGCCCTCCTCCGCAAGCTCGCGGTAGAGCGCCTCGAGCATGCTCTCGCCGGCTTCCACCCCGCCGCCGGGCAGGTGCCAGCCCGGCGTGTAGCTGTGGCGCACCAGGAAGACGCGCTCGTCCTCGTCGATGACGGCGGCGCGGACGCCGAGCGTCATCGGCCGCGAGAAGCGCCACCAGGTGTGCATCATGCGTCGGGTCACGGGTTCCAGCCCGTTCATCCGGTGCGGAAGCGCGATGCCGCCCATCGGGAAGATCTCCTGAACAAGTCGTTAACGCCGCCCGCTATCCCCATGCGCCCAGCGCATATCTCAATTGCCTCTTTGCCCGACGATATGACGTGCAGACACGAAAGAGAATCGCCATATGAGACGGGAAACCATACGGCAAGGACAGGGCCAATGCTTCTCACCTTCATTCTCTCGCGGCTCTCGCGGCTCCGCAGCTATGCGTGGCAGCCTGCGGTCCAGCTCGACGATCCGCAGATCATTTCGACCCTCATTCCCGACGCGCAGCACTGACAGCGCGTCACAACCGCGCTTTGTCAGCGCCTGCGGCTTGACGCGCGGGCTCTGAGCGGCGATGCCTTGGCAGTCCACCTGGATTGCCAATGTATCTCATCGCCCACCTTTCCGATCCGCATATCGGCCCCATTCCACAGCCCAGGCTGCGCGAGCTCGTCGGCAAGCGCATGACGGGCTATGTCAACTGGCGCCGCGGCCGCAAGGTCGCGCACGACATGACGGTGCTGGAGCGGCTGATCGAGGACATGCGGGAGCACCGGCCGGACCACATCGCCTTCACCGGCGACATCGCCAACATCGGCCTCGCCTCGGAATTCCCCATCGCCCGCGCCTTCCTCGAGCGGCTCGGCGCACCGGATTTCGTCTCCTTCGTCCCCGGCAACCACGATGCCTATGTGCGCGGCTCGCTGAAGCCGCTGGCCAATGCCCTGTGGCCGTGGATGGCGAGCGACGGCGCCTCCTCCAGCGCCTTCCCCTATCTGCGCCGCCGCGACGGCATCGCCTTCGTCGGCCTGTCCTCCGCCGTGCCGACCATGCCCTTCGTCGCCAGCGGCACGCTGGGCAAGCCGCAGCTCGCCGCCTTCGAGGCGATGATGGACGACCTCGACCGCGAGGGCCTGTGCCGGATCGTCATGCTGCACCACCCGCCCCTGCGCGGCGGCACCGCCGTTGGGCGCAGCCTCACCGACGCCGCCGCCTTCGAGAAGGTCATCGCCCGCGTCGGCGCGGAGCTGGTGCTGCACGGCCACAATCACCGCACCTCCCTCACCCATATCAAGGGCAAGCACGGGCCGGTGCCGATCCTCGGCGTGCCGTCCTGCTCGGCCATCAAGGGCACGTGGACGCACCGGGCCGGCTATCATCTCCTCACCATCGAGCCGGACGGAGCACGCTCGCGCATCACCGGCCTCACCCGCGGCCTGACGCGCGAAGGCGCCATCGAGGAAATCGGCAGGCTCGACTTCACGCCGGCCCCCTGACGCAGGCCACCCTCCCGCGCCGACAGCCCTGCACAAGCGCGGCGGCCTAGATTCCGTCCGTTTTACCGGCCGTCACGCCTCCGGCTGTCCAGCCGGTCATCCGGCGGGCCGGTCGCTCAACGGGAACACGTCATGGCGGAAGTCAACGGCGACAGCTCCATCCGGCTCAGCGACATCGCGGCGCGCACGGCGACCGCGCGCGACCTCACCAATGCCAAGGTGGGGCAGATCCGCTCCGTAACGCAGCGCCTGCGCATCCTCGCCCTCAACGCGCTCGTCGAGAGCGCCCGGGCGGGTGATGCCGGACGCGGCTTCTCCGTGGTGGCGCAGGAGGTGCGCGGCACCTCCTCGCAGGTCGAAGGCATCGCCAGCTCGCTCGAACGGGAACTCGCCGGCGAGATCGCGGCCCTGGAGCAGCTGACGCGGCTGATGGCGGGCGAGGCCCAGGGCCAGCGCCTCGTCGATCTCGCCCTCAACGCCATCGAGATCATCGACCGCAATCTCTATGAGCGCACCTGCGACGTGCGCTGGTGGGCGACCGATTCCGCCATCGTCGATGCCGCCGGGCAGCCGACCGATGCGGGCTGCCGCCACGCCGGCAAGCGCATGGGCGTGATCCTCTCGGCCTACACCGTCTATCTCGACCTGTGGCTCTGCGACCTCGACGGGCGCATCCTCGCCTCCGGCCGGCCGGACCGCTTCGCCGTCGCCGGCCGTGAGGTGCGCGACCGCGACTGGTTCGTCCGCGGCAAGGCGCTCGCCAGCGGCGACGACTATTACGCCGGCGACATCGCCGTGGAGCCTCTGCTCGGCGGCGCCCGCACCGCGACCTATGCCGCGAGCGTGCGCGAGGGCGGCACGGCAAACGGCCGGCCGCTCGGCCTCCTCGCCATCCATTTCGACTGGGAACCCCAGGCACGCACCATCGTCGAGGGCGTGCGCCTGCGCCCGGAGGAGCGCCAGCGCTCGCGCGTCCTGCTCCTCGATGCGCACAACAGGGTGATCGCGGCAAGCGACGGCAAGGGCGTGCTGAGCGAGCGCTTCAACCTCGTCACCGGCGATCGTGAATCCGGCTTCTACACGGAGGCCGGCGGCGCCACCGTCGCCTTCCACAAGACCCCCGGCTACGAGACCTATGCCGGCCTCGGCTGGCATGGCGTCATCCGCCAAGAACCCTAAGCTCGCCCTGATCCGGCTTCATCACGGGCGGCTATCCCAGAACCTTCCACCACAGCGCCAGGTAGAACAGCGTCGCCCCGACGATCGCCCCCATGACGAAGGCGAAGAGAAGGTCGCCGCCATGGCCGCCGGCCGCCTGCGGCTGCGGTGTTGCCGCGAGGCCGCCGTCGGCGGCCAGCGCCTTCTCGCGCTCGACGAGCCGCCGTGCCACATAATCCGTCACCGCCCGCCGGATGGTGTCGACATCCTCGCTGGCGGCCAGCACCCGGCGGCCGTGGCGCGTATCGACGAGGAAGCGGTAGGTGCGCCGGTCGCGGTCGACCTCGACGAAGGCGAGCACGTCGACATAGAAGCGCGGCTGCTCGCCCGCGACGAGGCCGTGGTCGAAGAGGTCGATGCCCTCCGGCAGGTCAGCCAGCACGGGCGCGAGCGCCGCCGCGACGAGTTCGAGACGTGCCAGCGCCCCGCTTCTCAGCTCCGCGACCACGTCGGAGCGCTCGGCGTCCTCGAGGCGTGCCCGGCGCACGGCCTCCCTGAGGTCGCCCTTCTCCCCTTGCGTTGACGGAGGGTGCTCGTTCATCTCTCTTCCATGCACGGCGTCGGCCGCCCGGCGGCCATGGTAGACCATCACCTAGCCGCTGCGAATGCGGCAGAAAGCCGGGACGAGGCAAAGGAGGCGAAGGGAATGAGCGAGACGACACAGGAACTGCCGGCGAGTTCGGCACGCGTGGCCGAGGCGGCGCGCAGGCTCGGCCTCGCCATTACCATCGCCGTGCACGACCGGCCGACCCGCACGGCGGAAGAGGCGGCGGAGGCCTGCGGCACAGGCGTCGAGCGCATCATCAAGTCGCTCGTCTTCGAGGGCGCCGACAGCGGCCGGCCGTATCTCCTCCTCGTCGCCGGCAACAACCGTGTCGACGAGAAGAAGGCGGCCGCGACCCTCGGCGAGGCGCTGCGCCGGCCGGATGCCGGCAAGGTGCGGGCGCTGACAGGCTACGCCATCGGCGGCATCCCGCCGTTTGGCCATGCCGAGACGCTGCAGACCTTCATCGACGCGGATCTCCTCGCCCATGACATCGTCTGGGCGGCCGCCGGCACGCCGACGACCGTCTTCCCCGTCGATCCGCGGCGCCTCGCCGAAGCGACCGGCGCCACCGCCATCACGGTCGCCTGATCCTCAGACGCAGCGCCCGCCGTCGACCTCGAGCACCGAACCGGTGATCATCGACGCCTCGTCCGAGCACAGGAACAGCGCCGCATTGGCGATGTCCTGCGGCGTCGACAGCCGCCCGAGCGGGATCGAGGCGCGGAAGGCCGCCCGCTTCTCGGGCGTGTCCTCGCCCATGAAGGTGGCGAGCAGCGGCGTCTCGCCGGCGACGGGCGCGAGCGCATTGACGCGGATGCCCTCGGGCGCGAGCTCGACGGCCATCGACTTCGACAGGAGGTTCACGGCGCCCTTGGAGGCGTTGTACCAGGCAAGGCCCGGCCGCGGCCGGATGCCCGCCGTCGAGCCGATGTTGAGGATGGCGCCGCCGCCCTGGGCCCGGAACTGCGGCACGAAGGCCTTCGCCATCAGGTAGATCGACTTGACGTTGACGGCGAAGACCTTGTCGAACTCCGCCTCGCTCACATCGAGCATCGGCTGGTTGCGGTGGCTGACGCCGGCGTTGTTGACGAGGATGTCGAGCCGGCCGAAGGCGGCAAGGACCGTCTTTGCCGCGGCCTCGACCTCGTCCCACCGCGACACGTCGGCGGCGACGGCGATGGCCCCGCCGCCGATCTCGGCCGCCGTCGCCTCGGCCGCCGCCAGGTTGAGGTCGAGCACGGCGACGCGCGCGCCCTCACGCGCGAAGGTGGCCGCAATGCCCTTGCCGAAACCCGACGCGGCGCCCGTCACCAGCGCCGCCTTGCCGTTCAGTCTCATGACGCCTCCGTTTGAGTGCGAATGAATCGCTGCTGGCTAGCATTTTGCGACCGGCTTGTCTCGCCGCAGCGGTGGAGCGCCGCTCGAGCGGCGTGCCGCTGGACAGTCACAACGAAGACAAGCGCCGTTGATCCCTCCCCTTCAGGGGAGGGTGGATCGCGCCGAAGGCGCGAGACGGGTGGGGTCAAGGCTGGGAACGACGCGCGAGTTTTCAGCCGATGGCCCCCTCCGTCGCTGCTTCGCAGCGCCACCTCCCCCATACGGGGGAGGATCAAGCCCGCTCGCAGTCCCACGAGATGTCTTTTCCCGCTCAGCTCGTCAGCAGCCGGTCCTCGGCCAGCTCCTCGCCCCGCGCCTTGCGGAAGGCGTCGATGAGGTCCTCCACGGTCAGCTTGCTGCGGTGCTCGCCGGAGACGTCGAGCAGGATCTGGCCCTCGTGCAGCATGATGGTGCGCGTGCCGAGGTCGAGCGCCTGGCGCATGGAATGGGTCACCATGAGCACGGTGAGCCCGAAGCGCGCGGCGAGCGTGCGCGTGAGGTCGAGCACGAAATCGGCGTTGCGCGGGTCGAGCGCGGCCGTGTGCTCGTCGAGCAGCAGCACGCTCGAGGGAGCGAGCGTCGCCATGACGAGCGACAATGCCTGCCGCTGCCCGCCCGAGAGCGAGCCCATCGGCTGGTCGAGCCTGTCCTCGAGGCCGAGCGCCAGCTCCTTGATGCGCGCGTGCAGCATCTCGGCCCGTTCGCGGCGCAGGGCGTTGCCGAAGCCGCGCCGGCTGCCGCGGCCCGCGGCGAGGGCGAGGTTCTCCGCGATCGAGAGATTGCCGCAGCTGCCGGCCAGCGGATCCTGGAACACGCGGGCGACGTGCTGCGCCCGCGCCTCCGCCGGCTGGCGCGTCACGTCCTGGCCGGCGACGAGGATGCGGCCCGAAGCCGCCGACACGTCGCCGGCGATGGCACCGAGGAGCGTCGACTTGCCGGCGCCGTTGGAGCCGATGACGCAGACGAACTCGCCATCGGCGAGGGCGAGCGACACGCCGCGCAGGGCCCGCCGCTCCAGCGGCGTGCCTGCGTTGAAGACGACGGAGAGATTCTCGACGGCGATCATGCCCGCGCCCTCCGGCCAAGGGTCCGGCCAAGCGCGCGGCCGCGCAGCTTCGGCAGCACCAGCGCGACGAGCACCAGGAGGGCGGTCGCGAGGTTGAGGTCGGAAGCCTGCAGGCCGAGGAAATCGGCGCTGAGCGCAAGCTGCACCGCAAGGCGATAGATGACCGCGCCGGCGATGCAGGAGACGAGCGCCACCCACAGGCGCCGCGACGGCATCACCGTCTCGCCGACGATGACTGCGGCGAGGCCGACGACGATGGTGCCGACGCCGGACGTGACGTCGGCAAAGCCGTTGGTCTGCGCGAAGAGCGCCCCGGCGAGGCTGACGAGCGCGTTCGACAGCATGACGCCGGCGATGACCTGCGCGCCGACGCGCACGCCCTGCGCCCGCGCCATGCGCGGATTGGCGCCGGTGGCGCGCATGGCGAGACCCGTCTCGCTGCGCAGGAACCAGGCAAGGCCGATGAGCGCGACGAGAACGATGACGGCGAGGAACAACGGGCGCACCCACAGGTCGTCGAGCCCGAGGTCGAGGAAGGGCGTCAGCACCGTCTCCTGCGTCAGGAGCGCCACGTTCGGCCGGCCCATGATGCGCAGGTTCACCGAGAACAGCGCGATCATAGTGAGGATCGAGGCGAGCAGGTGCAGCACGCCGAAGCGCACGCTGACGAAGGCGGTGGCAAAGCCCGCGAGCCCCCCGGCGATGATGGCGACGAAGGTCGCGAGCCAAGGATCGAAGCCGGACACGATCATCGTCGCCGCCACGGCCGCGCCGAGCGGGAACGAACCGTCGACCGTCAGATCGGGAAAATCGAGCACGCGGAAGGAGAGATAGACGCCGAGGGCGACGAGCGCATAGACGAGCCCCAGCTCGACGGCACCCACAAGGGCGATTTGACTCATGCGATGACCTGTTCAACCTGCACCGGCGCGCCGGGACCGCCCCCGGCCTCTCGCCCGCTGCAGGGCTCCTGACTGTGGCGTGCCGGGCGCCGCCCCGCAACGCTTTCTCGCAAATCGGGGCGCACGCCACAGCCGCGGCGTGCGCCCCCGTGAAATTTGGCCGACGGTCCGCTTCGTCAGTCGACGACCTTGGTGGCCCGGGCGACGAGCGCCTCCGGCAGCGTGATGCCGAGCTTGGCCGCCATCCCCTTGTTCAGGTAGAGGTCGGTGCCCTGGGCGAAGACCACCGGCAAGTCGCCGGGGTTCTCGCCCTTCAGCACCTTCGCGACGAGCTCCGCCGTCTCGAGGCCGATCTGCTTGTAATTGAAGCCGACGGAGGCGAGCGCCCCGCGGGCCACGCTGTCCGTATCGGCGGCATAGACCGGGATCTTGCCCTGCTGGGCCGCGCCCACCGCCGCCTCGAAAGCCGAGACGATGGTGTTGTCGGTCGGCACGAAGAGGGCGTCGGCCTTGCCGATGAGCCCGCGCGCCGCGGCCTGCACCTCGGCAGATTTCGTCGCCGGCCCCTCGACGACGGCAAGGCCGAGCTTCTCGGCGGCTACCTTGATCATGGCGAGCGAGGTGACGGAATTGGCTTCACCCGGGTTGAAGAGCACGCCGATGGTCTTCACGTTCGGCGTGATCTCCTTGACGAGGGCGAGCTGGTCGGCAAACGGCGCCATGTCCGACACGCCGGTGACGTTGCCGCCCGGCTTCTCGGCGGATTTCACGAGCTGCGCGCCCACTGGGTCGGTGACGGCGCTGAAGATCACCGGGATCGACTTCGTCGCCGACGCCACGGCCTGGGCCGACGGGGTCGAGATGGCGACGATGACGGAGGCCTTGTCGCCCACGAACTGGCGCGCGATCTGCACCGCCGTCGGGGCCTGGCCCTGGGCGCTCTCGTAGACGAAGGTGACGTCCTTGCCCTCGGCGTAGCCGGCCTTGGCGAGGCCTTCCTTCACCCCGTCGCGCACCGCCTCGAGGGCGGGATGGTCGACGATCGCCGTGATGGCGACCTTCGGCGTCTGGGCCTGGGCCAGACCGGCCCCCAGCAGCAAGCCGGCCAATGCGCCGACGATTGTTCCCTTATGCATCCTCACCCCTCCCGGTTCAGAAATGTTCCTCACCGCGTTTGCTGCCGCGCCGTGCGTGCCGCGTCAAGACGCTCCTGCGCCAGATCGACAGCGACGAAATGCGGCGAGCGCCCCTCCCGCGCCGCGCGCACGAAGATCTCGTCGAGCGTGTCGCCGATCTGGTCCACCCGCTGCATCACCTGAGCCCGGTCGTAATTGCCGGCGATCTCGGCGGAGACATTGACGATGCCGCCCGCATTGATGGCGAAATCCGGCGCATAGAGGATGCCACGCGCGTGGAGCGCATCGGCGATCACCTCGTCGGCCAGCTGGTTGTTCGCCGCGCCGGCGACCACCGGCGCCTCGAGCCGCCCGACGGTCTCGGCATTGAGGATGCCGCCGAGCGCACAGGGGGCGAAGACGTCGAGCCGCTCGCCGGCGATCGCATCGACATCGACGATGCGCGCGCCACACCGGTCCGCAACGGTCCGGCACCGCTCCTCGGCGATGTCCGCCACGACGAGCCGGGCGCCGGCGTCGCTGAGGAGGCCGGCCAGCGCCCCGCCCACATGGCCGAGGCCGAGCACGCCGACAGTGATCCCCTCGAGCCTGTTGCGGCCGAGGCGGTGGCGCACCGCCACCTCGATGCCGCGCCACACCCCTCGCGCCGTGACCGGCGAGGGATCGCCGCTCGCCGCCGGGCCCTGGTCGAGCCCCGCCACATGGCGCGTCTCGCCGCCGACGACGGCAATGTCGGACGGGCTCATGCCCACGTCCTCGGCGGCGATGTAGCGCCCGCCGAGGCGCTCGACCGCGCGGCCGAAGGCGGCGAGCAGCGCCGGCGTCTTGTCCTTGTCCGGATCGCCGATGATGACGGACTTGCCGCCGCCCAGCGGCAGGCCGGCAAGCGCGCTCTTGAGGCTCATGGCGGCGCTGAGGCGCAGGACATCGTCGATCGCCTCCTGCTCGTCCCCATAGGCATGGAAGCGCACGCCGCCGCACGCCGGCCCGAGCGCCGTCGAATGCACTGCTATGATCGCCTTGAGCCCGCTGTGCGGGTCGCGAAAGAACGCGACCTCCTCGTGATCCCGAAATGCGGTCGATGTCATCAGCACGATATTTTCCTCCCGATTGGTCGGAATAATAGCGCGCGACGGCGCGGAAGCACACAAAAAGAAGAAATAAAGCCTTTATATCTCAATAATTTACAGGAAACCGCGACCGCGCAACGATCGTACTTGGAAGCCACCTGGCCCGACTTCATCGCTGCCGGCACGCTCTTGTCCGGGCAATTTTATGACATGCCGGGCCGCACGGCACTTCACAACATCACGACAATTGATGAGTGACCGGGGACGCCGGCTCAGCCGGTGAAGCGCGCCAGCGTCACGCTCGGCCGGCGCGTGCCGATGAGCCCGCGCGGGCGCCACACCATGACGAGCACCATGGCGGCGCCGAAGAGCAGCATGCGCAGTTCGGCGAATTCGCGCGTCATCTCCGGCAGGGCGACGACGATGATGGCGGCGAGCGCGACGCCGAGCTGGCTGCCCATGCCGCCGAGGACGACGATCGCGAGCACCAGGGCGGATTCGATGAAGGTGAAGCTCTCGGGGCTGATGAAGCCCTGGCGCGTGGCGAAGAAGGTGCCCGCGAAGCCGCCGAACATCGCCCCAATGGCGAAGGCGGAGAGCTTGACGCGCGTCGCGTTCACCCCGAGCGCCCGGCAGGCCACCTCGTCCTCGCGCAGCGCCTCCCAGGCGCGGCCGATGGGCAGGCGCCGCAGGCGCGCCGCGATCACCGCCGTCAGCACCACGAGCACCAGGATGAGGTAGTAGAGAAACAGCACCCGGTGCATGGAGGAGAAAGAGAGGCCGAAGAGCTCGTGGAAGGGCACCTCGCCCTCGGGGGCCGTACGCGCGAAGGGCGCGCCGAAGAAGCTCGGCCGCGGGATGTTGGTGATGCCGTTCGGCCCGCCGGTCAGCGCACCCCAGTTGATGAGGATGATGCGGATGATCTCGCCGAAGCCGAGCGTCACGATGGCGAGATAGTCGCCGCGCAGGCGCAGCACCGGAAAGCCGAGGATGACGCCGAGGAAGGCGGCCATGATGCCGGCGATCGGCAGGCACATCCAGAACGAGAAGTCGTAGTGCGCCGCAAGGAGCGCGAAGGAATAGGCGCCGATGGCGTAGAAGGCGACGTAGCCGAGATCGAGCAGCCCGGCGAGGCCGACGACGATGTTCAGCCCGAGGCCGAGCATCGTATAGATGAGCACCGTCGTCGCCGTGTCGACGATGTAGCGGTCGGCGATCGGCAGGAAGGGCAGCGCGAAGGCAAGAAGGCAGGCCGCGACCCCGATGGCCGTCTGCGACACGAGCCCGCCGCGCACCGTGCGCGCGCCGCCCTGGGCGAGGCGCCCGCGCAGCTCCCTGAGCTCGGGCCTGAACAGGGCGAGCAGGAAGCGGCCGATGGCCACGACGAGCCCGGCGATCACCACCTGGTCGAAGCGATAGACGATGCCGAGCCCCTGCCCCGGCGTCTCCTGCAGGCGAAAGCCGACGAGCGGAAGCGCGATGCCGATCATGATGATGCCGGCGATCGCCGCCTCGCGCAGCGCTGCGCGCAGCCTGTCGGTGACCGGGGAAGCGGAGGAGGCTTGCATCGCGGGCTCTCGATGCCGACGGAATTCAGGAAGGCGGCAGGGAAAGGGAACGGAGCGGGCCGGCGGCCCGCTCCGGCAAAGGATCAGAGCTTCGTCGGCGCATAGGCGCCGTCGCGCCACTCGAAGATGACGTATTCGGGGTCGATGAGGTCGCCCTTGGCGTCGAAGCGGAAGGTGCCGACCACCGTCTCGAAGCCATTGGCGCGCAGGTCCGCGGCCACCGCCTCGGGCTCCTTGCCGGCCCGCGCGACGGAATCGGCCAGCGCCTGCACGGCGGCATAGTAGTAGAAGGCGAAGTTGTCCGGCTCGCCGCTCTTCTTCAACTCCTCGTAGACGCTCTGGGCCGAAGGCTTCGCCTTCACGTCGGCGCTGAAGGTGAAGAGCGTGCCCGCCCCGCCCTCGCCGGCGATGGACCAGAACTCGTTGGTGGCGAGGCCGTCCGCGCCGACGAAGCGCGTCTCGAGGCCGGCCTGGCGCGCCTGGCGCACGATGAGGCCGAGCTCGGTGTGATAGCCGCCGTAATAGACGACATCGATGCCCTCCTGCTTCAGGCGGGCGACGAGCGCCGAGAAGTCGCGCTCGCCCGCGTTGACGGAGCCTTCGTAGGCGGGCTTCACGCCGGCCTCGGCGAGCGTCTTCTTGGCCGCCTCGGCAAGGCCCTGGCCATAGACCTGCTTGTCGTGGACGATGGCGACCTTCTTGTCCTTGAACTTCTCGGCGATGTACTTGGCCGCGACGACACCCTGCTGGTCGTCGCGCCCGCAGGCCCGGAAGACGAGCTTCATGCCGCGCTCGGTCAGCTCCGGCGAGGTCGCCGAGGCGGTCATCATCAGGATGCCTTCCTCGTCATAGACGCCGGAGGCGGCGATCGAAGCGCCGGAGCACAGGTGGCCGACGACGAAGCGGATGCCCTTCGACACCACTTGGTTGGCGGCGCTCACCGCGCTCTTGGGGTCGCACTGGTCGTCGGCGATCTCGAGCACCAGCTTCTCGCCCTTGATGCCGCCCTTGTCGTTGATGGCCTTCACCGCAGCCTCGGCGCCGAGCCGCGCCTGGGCGCCGATGGCGGCGATCTGCCCGCCGGTGGCGGGGATGCCGAGGGCGAAGGTCACGTCCGCCCGCGCGGGCGCCGCCGCCAGAAGCGCGGCGGCACAGGCGGACAGCATCAGTTTCGTCATCGCATTCATGGTCTTTCCTCCCTTAACCGCCCCGTCCGGCAGCGCCGGCGGTGCGCAGGTCTCGCGCGCTCACACCTTCTCCACCTCCTGCCGGCCGAGCAGACCCGTCGGCCGGAAGAGGAGGATGAGGACGAGGATGGCGAACACCGCCACGTCCTTGTACTGGATGTCGGAATAGGCCGACCACAGCGCCTCGATGAGGCCAATGAGCAGCCCGCCGAGCATGGCGCCGGGCAGCGAGCCGATGCCGCCGAGGACGGCGGCGGTGAAGGCCTTGAGCCCGGCGAAGAAGCCGATGAAGAAGTCGATGGAGCCGTAGTAGATCGTGTAGAGCAGCCCGGCGACGGCGGCGAGCGCGGCCCCGAAGACGAAGGTCAGCGAGATGGTGCGGTCGACATTGACGCCGACGAGCTCGGCCATGCGCCGGTCCTGCTCGCAGGCGCGCTGGGCGCGGCCGAGCGCGGTGCGGGAGACGAGCAGGCTGAAGCCGGCCATCAGCACCACGGTGACGACGACGATGACGACCTGCACCACGGCCACCGAAAGCTGATGATCGCCGATCGAGCCGAGCGAAATGCGCCCCGTGAGCACCGGCGGCAGCGGTTTCACCCGCGCGCCCTGCAGCAATTGCACGAGGTTCTGCAGGAAGATCGACATGCCGATGGCCGAGATCAGCGGCGCGAGGCGGAAGGAGCCACGCAGGGGCCGGTAGGCGATTCGCTCGACGACGAAGCCCCACAAGGCCGTGAAGACCGCCGTGAGCACGAGCGCCACGAGGATGGCCACGGGCACCGCCGCGACCCCGAGCTGGGCGAGCAGCAGCAGCACGATGAGGGAGATGAAGGCGCCGATCATGAACACCTCGCCATGGGCGAAGTTGATCATGCCGATGATGCCGTAGACCATCGTGTAGCCGATGGCGATGAGGCCATAGACGGAGCCGAGGGTCAGCCCGTTGATGAGCTGGTCCACAAAATAGCCCACGGCGTTTCCCCCCTTTTATTATGCGGCCTTATGAGCTGCCACGAGACTACTCGCGGCCCGCGCTTTTGCAAGGGGATGGGTCAGTGCAACTGACCAACACCGCATGTGCAAGGCACCAGCCGGCTGCCTAGAGGAGCATTCCCGCCGCCACGAGGCAATGGGCGCAGGTGTCTGGCGCAGCCTTCGCCGATCGCTCTCAGGCTCCGTCGGGCGAAGACGGCTGCGTGATCGTCACCGTCAGCGGCGTGAGGCCCGCAATCGTCGCCTCGATGACGTCCCCCGGCACCACCGCCCCGACGCCGGCCGGCGTCCCCGTCATGACGAGGTCGCCGGGCTCCAGCCGGTAGAAGCGCGAGAGGATGGACAGCATGGGCGCCACCGGCCAGATCATGTCGGCGATGTCGCCGCGCTGGCGCGTTGCGCCATTGACCTTGAGCTCCATCGCCGCGCGCTCGAAGGGGCCCATCTCCGCGGCCGGCGTGATGGCGCCGACCGGCGCCGACTGCTCGACGTTCTTGGCGAAGTCCCACGGCCGGGCCAGATCCTTCGCCGCCGCCTGCAGGTCGCGCCGCGTCATGTCGAGGCCGACGGCATAGCCGAAGACGATCTTCGCCGCCGCTTCCTCGTCGAGGTCCTGCCCCGCCCCGTCGATGGCGACGACCATCTCGAGCTCGAAGTGATAGTTCTTCGTCTGCCGCGGATAGGCGATCTCGCCGCCCCCCGGCACCACCGTCTCGGCCCATTTGGTGAAGAAGAAGGGCGGCTCGCGGTCCGGGTCGCGCCCCATCTCGCGTGCGTGCTCGGCGTAGTTGCGCCCGACGCAGAACACGCGGCGCACCGGGAAGCCGGCCTCGCGGCCGACCACGGGAATGACGGGCGTCGGCGGCAGGGCGAACAGCGTCTTCATCGGCGGCCTCTCGGAATCGTCGCAACGCCCCTGCTATAGGCCATGGACAAGGGCGCGTCGACGCCCGCCGGCGGCCGACCGGGCCGGAACGAAGAACGCCGACGGACCGTGAGGTCTGTCGGCGCCGTTGCTCTAGGCGAGGTGCCCTCGCCCGGTCAGTCGCGCGGCGGCAGATGCGCCGACAGCGCGTCGATGTCAATGAAGTGGCCGGCACGCTCGCGCTTGGCCGCGAGATAGCGGATGTTCTCGCTGGTCGGCCGGCCGATCACGCGCTGCTCGTCGACGACGGCAAGGCCCGCCGCCTTCAGGGCCGCGATCTTCTCCGGGTTGTTGGTCATGATGCTGACGCTCGCGACGCCGAGCTGGCGCAGCATCTCGGCGGCAAAGTCGAACCGGCGCTGGTCGAGCCCGAAGCCGAGGATCTCGTCCGCGTCATAGGTGTCGAAGCCCTGCGCCTGCAGCTTGTAGGCGCGCATCTTGTTGGCGATGCCGTTGCCGCGCCCTTCCTGGTCGAGATAGAGCAGGATGCCGCCGCCGTTCTCCGCCATCCACTGCACGGTATTGCGCAACTGGTCGCCGCAGTCGCACTTGAGGCTGCCGAAGAGGTCGCCGGTGAGGCAGGCCGAGTGCAGGCGCACCGGCACCGTCTGCGCGAGGTCCGGCCGGCCGACGACGATGGCCACCTGGTCGCGCAGCCCCTCGCCGCCGCGGAAGACGACGAACTCCGTCTCGCTGGCCCCCTCGAGCGGCACCGGCGCGCGCCCGACGATGCGCAGCGAGCGCACCTGGCTGAGGCGGAAGGCGGCGATGTCGTCTTCAGAGACGGCCACCACATCGGCCAGCGCCGGGTCTTCCGGCGAGACCGACACGGTGACGACCGCCGGCAGGACGAGTGACAGGCGCGCCAACTCGAGCGCCGCCTCGTCGAGCGGCTGCAGGCAGCCGACGGGCGCATCGAGCCGCGCATCGCTCGCGAGCGACAGATGCATCACCCGCCGCAGGTCGATCTCGGGCAGGGCGATGATGCCGGCGCTCGCCCGTTCCGCCCCGAGACGCCGCAGGCGCGCTGTCGGCAGCACGAGCCGGGCCCGATCGGCCGCCTTGCGCTCCAGCGCCGCCGCGAGTTCCCCGTCGAGGCCCTCGATCCCCACAGCCAGCACCGAGGTGCCGCGTCCGGTGATGCGGACGGGACGGCCTGCACGGAACTCCGCCAGCGCCCGTTCGACGCTGATCTGGCCGCGATCCTTGATAAAATCTGAACTCATCGGCGGTGAACTCTCGTGGGCCGTCGCTCTGTGGCCGTGAAACCTGCCGGTCCTCACGAACCGCAAAACATGCGACACATGTGTATTGAAACGAGGTCCGGCAAGGTTCTTCCTGCTGCGCGACGGCTGATATGTCTCCTGCGGCGCCGGCCATGCCATGGCGGCACGGCCGTTGCGGATGTATGAACAGGGCATGCCTTCGACGAACGACGATGCCCCACCCGGCGGGAAACCATGCAGCAGCAAGAGGGCCCTGTGACCACACCCGACGAGATGGACGGGAGTTCCACGCCGGTGGATTGCTTATCACATCGCGCGCTTGCGCGCATAGCCGATGTACCGGAGGGCGCCAGCCTCGTCGTCGCACAGCTCGGACAGTCGCTCGACGGGCGCATCGCGACGCCGACGGGCGATTCCCGCTATATCAACCGCGCTGCGGCGCTCGACCACCTCCATCGCCTGCGGGCGGCCGTCGATGCGGTCGTCGTCGGCGTCGGCACGGTCATCGCGGATGATCCGCAGCTCACCGTCCGGCGCGTTGCCGGCCGCAACCCCGCCCGCGTCGTGCTCGACCCGCGCGGGCGCCTGCCGCCGGACGCCCGCTGCATGACGAGCCCGGACGCGCGGCGCCTCGTGGTGGGCGCCGCCTCCGTCCCGCGCCCGGCCGGGGTCGAGGAGGTCGTCCTGCCGCTTGCCGGCAGCCGGCTCGATCCGCACGCCATCGTCGCGGCGCTCGCCGCCCGCGGGCTGCGCCGCCTGCTGATCGAGGGTGGCGCGCGCACCATCTCGGCCTTCCTCGATGCCGGCTGCATCGACCGGCTGCACCTCCTCGTCGCGCCCATCATCATCGGCTCGGGACGGGCCGGGCTCGAGCTTGCGCCCATCGGCCCGCTGAGCGAGGCGCTCAGGCCGGCAACCGACATCTATCTGCTTGCCGATGGCGACGTTCTGTTCGACTGTGACATGAGGCGCCGCAACGTGGAGGCCAGCCTTGTCGCCGAGACCGATGCACGAGGGTTACGGCCCGGCGGCTAAGTGGCTGCACTGGCTCACCGCCCTCGCCATCCTGACCACGATCCCGCTCGGCATCGCCATGGTCAACGCGGCGCCGGGCCCGACGCAGAACACCCTCTACGACCTGCACCGCTCCTTCGGCGTCACGGTGCTCACGCTGGCGGCCGTGCGCCTTTCGGTCCGCCTCGTGCGCGGAGCGCCGGCGCCCCATCCCTCGCTCGGCCGCCTGCTGCAGGCGCTGTCCCTCACGGTGCACCGGGCGCTCTACGTGCTCATCTTCCTGGTACCGCTGCTCGGCTGGGCCGGGACTTCGGCCTTCGGGGCGCAGATCACGGTCTTCGGCCTCTTCGTGCTGCCACCGATCCTCCCCAAGGACGAGGCCCTGTCGGAGACGCTGCTCGGCCTGCACAAGCTCGCCGCCTTCACGCTGGCGGCGCTCGCGACCCTGCATATCGGCGCCGGCCTCTGGCACGGCTTCGTGCGCCGCGACGGGGTGCTGGAGCGGATGCTGCCCGCCCGCCGCTACTGATCGCCTGACGTCGGCACGGCGAGGAGATCGGCGTGACCGACAAGGCAGCGCGATGCCTGAGCACGTGCAGCGCGCCAGGCGGCGAGCCGGTCCGCCGCCACCTGTCCGGTCTCGCCCACCGCGGCAGCCGTGCCGTCGGCAAGCATCGCGACGAGCGACCGTTCGCGCTCGGTCAGTCGCCAGGGGCTCGCCGCCTCGCTGACGGTATAGCCCGCACCACGAAAGCCGTCCGCGAGAAGCCCGGTTGCACGCGGCCCGGCCGCCGGACCGAAGCCCTTGTCGCGCTGCTGGTGGGCGAGGAAAGCGCCGTGCACCGCCTCGTCGTGCGGGTGCGGCGGCTCCCAAGCCTCCCGGCCGTCGTAGGTCAGCGCCGTATAGAAGGGCAGCCTTGCCGCCGCGACCGCCTGCACGAAGGCCTCGATCCACGCCGGCGACACGAGATCGAACAAGGCGGCCGCCGTCACGAGATCGGTGGGCACCACGAGGAGCGGTCCGATACCGCCGGAAAGGTCGTGCGCGATGAAGGAAACCGCGACGCGCCGCCCGGCGGCGGACAGCACCAGGGCACCGGCATCCTCGGCGAGGGTCGCATCGGCCCAGCGGCGCAGTTCCTCGCGCGCTTTCGCGAGCAGGAGGACATCGTGATCGACGAGCCGCCAGTACTGCTCCGGGCCGAGCTGTGGCGCCGTCGCCCGGAGGTTGGACCCCGTGCCGCAGCCGAGATCGAGGACATGCACCGGCTGCCGGTCCGCCACCGCCGCGGCGGCCGCCGTCAGCAGATCGCGGTTGCGCGCCGCATGGTCGGCCGGCTCGCGCAGGGCGAGCCATTCGGCGGAAAAGCCGCTCACGCCGCCCTCCCCCGTCCGGCCAGCGAGCGGATGACGCCGGCGATCGCGGCCGCGGCATCGTCCCAGCGCGGCAGCGCCTGTCCGGCGCGCCAGGCGGCATCCGCCATGGCCGAACGCCTCTCCCGGTCGCCAAGGACCGTCTCCAGCGCTGCGGCAAGGGCAGCCGCATCGCCCGGCGGCACCTTGAGCCCGGCGGCATCGGGCACGCGCTCGTCCGCCGCCCCGACGCGCGTCGTCACGACGGGCAGGCCGCGCGCCAGCGCTTCCGTCAGGACCATGCCGTAGCCCTCGTAATGCGAGGCCATGACGAAGAGGTCGGCGGACGCGTAGGCGCGCTCCAGCGCCGCGTCGTCGCAGGCGCCGGCCAGCGCGATGCGCTCGGCGAGCCCCGCCCCGGCGATCAGCGCCCGCAGCCGCGCCGCCTCCTCCGGCGCCCGGTCGAGGCTGCCGACGATGGTGGCGCGCCACGGCAGCGTGGAAAGGCGCGCGAGCGCCGCGACAAGAACGTCATAGCCCTTGCGCGGCGAGACGGCACCGACGGCGATGAGATGCGGCGGCTCGCCATCGGCCGGCGCGCGAGAGGCCCGATCGGTGCCCGGTTCCGCGATCGTCAGCCGATCGGCGGCAACACAGAATTCGCTCGCGAGCACCCGGCCCGTCGGCACGCTGGTGGCGACGACGGCATCGACCGCCGCAAGCGCCGCACGCTCGCTGGCGAGGAGCTGCCGCCGCGCCGCGTCGGAAAGGCCGGTCTCATGGCCGAGCGGATGGTGCACCAGCGCCACGCACCGCCTGCCGCAGCCGCGCAGCAGGGAGGCCGGCAGGGCGCCGCAGGCGAGCCCGTCGATCAGGAGCACGGCGTCGCGCGGCGTAGCCGCGAAGGCCGCCGCGGTTGCCGCAAGCTCGGCCTCGGTCGGAAAGGGAAAGCCCGCCGCCAGTGGCAGGTGGACGATGTCGACGCCCTGCGCAGGCAGGTCGTTGAGCATCCGTCGCGCATAGGCGTAGCCGCCCGTCGGGCTGGCGAGGTCGCCCGGAATGGCGAAGACGACGTCAGGCACGGGCCACCGGCCCCTCGAACCACGCCCGGGCCACGTGGCTCTCGTGCAGCGTCACGCGGATGTGATCGATGCCCTCCCCGCCCGGCCCGAGCGCGCCGCTGCGCGCCGCCTCCGCCATGGCATCGAAGATGTGGCGGCTCAGGAACTCGGTCGTCGTGTTGCGGCCGGCGAACTGCGGCAGGTCGTCGAGGTTGCGGTAGTTGAGCGGCGAGAGCACCGCCTTCAGCGCCTCGTGGGCGCGGTCGATGTCGACGACCACCCCCTCCGACGTCAGCTCCTTCCGGAAAAAAGCCACATCGACGATGAAGGTCGCCCCGTGCAGGGCCTGCGCCGGCCCGAACAGGTCACCGCGGAAACTGTGGGCGATCATGACGTGGTCACGAACCTCGACGGCATACATGGCACCCTCCCTCGATCGGACTTGTCATTGATAGCGCACCGCGGTCATCAGCCCGCCCGCCTCCTCGTCGAGGATAGCGGGCAGCGCCTCCGGCAGATCGGTGAAGGCGACTTCGCCGGTGATCAGGTCGTCGAGCCGCGCGTCGGCGAGCAGCGAGAGCGCCTTGGCGAGGCGCCGCCCCGCCTCCCAGCGCGGACGGCGCGAGGCCGCGACCTGCCCGACCTGCGAGGACACGAGCCTGAGGCGGCGGGCGTGGAACTCGCCGCCGAGGTGAACCGGCACCGCCTCGTCCCCGTACCAGCTGAGCTCGACGAGCATGGCCTCGTCGCCGCACAGCGTCAGCGCTGTCGCAAGGCCGGCCGGCGTGCCGCTGGCATGGAAGACGACGTCCGCCTCCCCCGGGGCCGCGCCCGGCAGGGCGAAACCGGCGCCGAAACGCCGCGCCACCGCCGCGCGCGACGGGTCGGTATCGACGACGGTCACCTCCGCGCCGGGCAGGCCGGCACACAGGAACGTGACCAGGAGGCCGACGACGCCGGCCCCCACCACCGCAATCCTGTCCCCCGGTCCCGCCCCGGCGTCCCAGACGGCGTTGAGCGCCGTCTCCATGTTGGCGGCGAGCACGGCGCGGCGGGCGGGCACGCTCTCCGGCACCATGGCGACGGCAGCGGCCGGCGCGGCGAACATCTGCTGGTGCGGGTGCAGCGCGAAGACCGTGCGGCCGACGAGGTCCGCCGGCCCGGCCTCCACCAAGCCGACGGCGCAATAGCCGTATTTCACCGGGAACGGAAAGGTCCCCTCCTGCATCGGCGCGCACATGCGCCGGCGATGGCTCCGGCGGCACAGGCCGTTGAAGACGAGGCGCTCCGTGCCGCGGCTGATGCCGCTGAACAGGGTGCGGACCATGACGTCGCCGGGCCCGGGCTCGATCGGCGCGACGGGACGCAGTTCGGTGCGGCGCGGCTCCACGTACCACAGTGCGAAAATGCCGGAACCCTCGCGGTTCCTTGCGTTAATGCCCATCGCACTTCTCTTCGTTTTGCTCTATATCGCCGCGGCGCGACAGCGGACGGTGCCAGATGACGGAACGGCTCGATCCTGTGACCCTGACTCTCATCGAGGGGTCACCCTCCTCATCTACGACACCGGGCGGAATGCAGTCCACCACCGCGCTGCGGCGGCGCCGGACCCTGGTGGGCGTGCTGAACCTCGCCACATGCGGCGCTCTCGCCGCGGCCATGGCATGGATCCTCTCCGCCGGCGGGTGGAGCCTTCTCGACGGCCTCCTCCTCGCCTGCTTTCTCCTCGTCATGCCCTGGACCGCGCTCGGCTTCTGGAATGCCGCCATCGGCCTGTGGCTGCTGCATGGCCGGCGCGGGGCGCTTGCGGAAGTCGCGCCCTTCGCCAGCGCCGGCACCTCGGGCGAGGCCGTCTTCCTGCGCACCGCCGTGCTGATGACGTTGCGCAACGAGGATCCGGCGCGCGCCTTCTCGCGCCTCTCGGCCGTCGCCGAGAGCATCGCCCGCACCGGGCACGGGCACCACTTCGCCTATTTCGTCCTGAGCGACACCTCCCGTCCCGACATCGCCGCCGCCGAGGAGGAGGCCTTCGCGGCCTTCCGCGCAACGCTCGCGGATGGTGCCCGGGCCATCTATCGCCGACGTGAGGACAATGTCGGCTACAAGGCCGGCAACCTGCGCGATTTCTGCGCCCGCTGGGGCGGCGAGTACGAGCTGATGCTGCCGCTCGATGCCGACAGCCTGATGGCGGGCGAGACGATCGTCGCCATGGTGCGTATGATGCAGGCCTATCCCCGCCTCGGCATCCTGCAGAGCCTCGTCACGGGCATGCCGGCCGCGAGCGGCTTCGCGCGCATCTTCCAGTTCGGCATGCGCCACGGCATGCGGCCCTACACCATTGGAAGCGCCTGGTGGGCCGGCGATTGCGGGCCCTTCTGGGGCCACAATGCGCTCGTGCGCATCGCGCCCTTTCGCGACGACTGCCATCTTCCGCTGCTCCGCGGCCGCCCCCCGCTCGGCGGCTCCATCCTGTCGCACGACCAGGTCGAGGCCGCGCTCATGCGCCGCGCCGGCTACGAGGTGCGCGTCCTGCCGGTCGAGGGCGGCAGCTGGGAGGAGAACCCGCCCACGGTCATGGATTTCGTCCGCCGGGACCTGCGCTGGTGCCTCGGCAACATGCAATACGCCAGGCTTCTCGGCCTGCCGGGCCTCCACCCGATGAGCCGTTTCCAGCTCCTGTGGGCCATCCTGATGTTCTTCGGCCTGCCGGCCATGACGGCGATGATCGCGCTGTTGCCCTTCGCGGTGCGCGAGGCACAGGCGGCCGGCGCCTTCCCGACGGCCCTGGCGGCCGGCCTCTACAGCCTTTTCCTGTTCATCTGCCTCTTTCCCAAGCTCGCCGGCCTCGCCGACATCGCGCTGACGCGCGGCGGGCTCGCCCGCTACGGCGGCGGGGTGCGCTTCGGCCTCTCGGCCGCCATCGAGATCGTCTTCGCCTTCCTGCAGGGAGCGGTCTCCTCCTTCCGCACCAGCCTCTTCATGCTCGGCCTCCTCGCCGGGCGGGCACATGTGGGCTGGAACGGCCAGGAGCGGGATGCCCATGCCCTGTCCTGGGCGACGGCAGCGGCCGGGCTGTGGCCGCAGACCCTGTTCGGCCTCCTCGTCTGCGGCGCGCTGGCCTGGGCCTCGCCGGCCGCCCTCCTGTGGAGCCTGCCGCTCACGGCGGGCTATCTTCTCGCCATCCCCTTCGCCGTCGTCACCGCGCGGCCGGCCTTCGGCGCTTTCCTCGCGCGGCATCGGCTCTGCGCCATCCCCGAGGAATTCGACGAGCCTGCCGAGATCGCGGCCCTCGCACGCCCGGCACCGCAGCCGGTGGCCGTCGCCGCATGAGCAGGCTCGGCGCCACCTTGACCGAATGGCGCGGGCTCGCCCGCTCCCTCGTCCTCTATCACGGCAACCGCGCCCGCCATCGCGCCATGGATGCGCTCCACCGCCGCTTCCTCGCCCCCGGGGACCTTGCCTTCGACATCGGCGCCCATGTCGGCGACCGGACCTCGTCCTTCCGCCGCATCGGTGCGCGTGTCGTCGCGGTCGAGCCGCAGCCGGGGCCGATGCGCCTCCTGCGTCTCGTCCATGGCCGCGACCGGGACGTGATCCTCGTCGAAGCCGCCGTCGGCGCGGCGGAGGGAACTGCCGAACTCCACGTCAACAGCGCCAATCCCACCGTCACCACGGCCTCCGGCGCGTTCCTCGCCGCCGCGCGCGATGCCGATGGCTGGCGCGAGCAGCGCTGGGACCGCACCCTGTCGGTGCCGATGACGAGCCTCGATGCGCTGATCGCCCGCCATGGCCTGCCGGCCTTCGTCAAGATCGACGTCGAGGGCTTCGAGGACGCGGTCCTTGCCGGGCTGTCGCAGCCGCTGCCGGCGCTGTCCTTCGAGTTCACCACCATCGCCCGCGACGTCGCCGGGCGCTGCCTCGACCGGCTCGCCGATCTCGGCCGCTACCGCTTCAACCTGTCGCTCGGCGAGGAGCAGCGCCTCGCCTTCGCCGAGCCGGTCGCTGCCGAGGCGATGCGGGACCATCTCGCCGCATTGCCCCATCGCGCCAATTCGGGCGATGTCTATGCGACGCTCGCTGCAACGAGGCCCTGAGCGGCAGGAAACCGCCTTTTTTCACAGGACAACGCATGTCGAGAACCATTCGGGGCCTGCTCGCCGCAGGCCTTCTTGCCGCCGCCATACCCTCCGCCGGCGCTGCCGAGCTTGCCGCCCGTGTCGACAACGGCAGCGAGCCCGTGCTGTGCGCCGAGAAGGACAACGTCAGCCTCACCTTCACCAATCCGGCCGTGAAGCACTTCCGCATCCAGGCGGTGCACCCCGTCTATCTCGGCATGCTCAACACGGACCGCTGGGCGGCCGACTGGACGAGCTGCGACATGGAGGGTGACCCCGTGCATGTGGCCGAGCCGCGCCGCGTCACCTTCTATGAAGCGCCCGACCTGTGGCTGGTCGGCTATACTTATCCCTCCTTCTGGCGGCCCAACGACGTGCCGGTGCGCGTCGGCGACCGTGTCGAGCACGGGCTGCACCTCCTCCAGGTCTGGGTGCGCTACAAGGAGCGCGCCGAGGAAGTGCTCGTGCTCTACCCGCCGGACGGCTACTGGCGGGCCCGCCCCATACCACCCGGCGACATGCGCTGGACGGCCTACGGCAGCTCCTTCCTCGTCGGCCCCGTCAAGGATGAGGGGCGCCCGATCGTGGCGCTGAAGGACATCGCCTTCGATCCCGCGACGCGGACCTTCACGCTCGCCTTCGTCGACGGCGGCGAGGGCAAGGTCCGGCTCGCCGCCCTCGACGAGGAGCACGTCGCGCTCGACGTCTCCTTCTCCGGCGACCTGCCGCAGGGCAGGCCCTTCGCGGCGCTGCGCTCGATGTATGTGATGGAGGCCAATTCCGACACGGCGCGCGTCGCCTGGCGCGCCCCCGGCGCCAAGGGCTGGGGTGAATCCCCGGTCATGACCTTCCCGGGCGGCGAGGCGACCGAGCTGTGGACCGGACGCGTCGTGCCCTCGCGTCACAATACCAGTGCACCGGACATGATCTTCGGGCGTTTTTCGGACGTCCCGCCGAAGCCGGACAAGCGCGACACCGTCCCCAGGGAAGCCGCGCCCCTCCCTCAGTAGTCCCATTCCATGCCGATGCCGACGGCGCTCGAGCCGTCGGCGCCCGCCTCGCCCTGCAGCTTGATGCGGTCGGTGATGTCGATGTCGACGGTCACGCGGCTCGAACCCGGCGTCGCGCCCTGCTTGACGCCGAGATAGATGTTGTCGTCGATGCGCTTGCCGATGCCGACGGCCACGTTGCCCCTGGCGTCGGTGTCGATGTCGACCGCATCGACGCCGAGCGAGCGGCTGAGGTCGTCGAGCACCCGGTTGCCGCCGGCGAACTGCGCCACCGCCTGCGCCAGCTGCAGCGCCTGGCCGGCCGTCAGGTTGCCTGAGGGCTTGCCGAAGAGAAGCCGCGCCAGCACCTCGTCCTGCGGCAGCTCGGGCGAGGAGGAGAAGCGCACATCCGGACGCGAGGCGATGCCATCGACAGCGACGCGCGCCGTCACGTCGCCTGCCGGCGCCTCGGCCACGAAGTCGACCTGTGGATCGAGCGTGCCGGGGAAGGTGACGTTGCCGCGCGTGAAGGTGAGGCGCCGGCCGAGAACCTGGAAGGTGCCGCGGCGCATGGTGAAGCCGCCGTCGACGATCGGGTTCGACGACGTGCCGCGGATCGTGAGCGTGCCGCCGAGCTCGGCATTGATGCCCTGGCCGCGCACCAGCACGCGCCCCGACGAGGCGTCCACCGTGATGTCGAGTGCGGCGTCGAAGGCCCCGCCCGCGGCGCGCGCCCGCCGCTCCCGCTCGGCCCTGGCGCGCTCGGCGACGCGCGGCGGCGCATTCTTGTGCCGCACCTCGATCGGCGTCACCGACGGCGGCAGGCGGTCCGGCACGAAGATCTGCAGGTTCTCGACCGTCACGCGGCCCGAAACCCGCGGGGTCGTGGCCATGGGGCCGGAGACCGCGAGGTCGAGTCCGACGACGGCATTGGTCGTATCGTTGGAGATGAGCTGGGCATTCGTCGCCCGCAGGGTGATGTTGCCCGGAAAGCCTGCGGCCGGATCGAGCGCGATGCGCCCGCTGCCGGTGATCGCGCCGCCGTTGCGCGCCCGCGCCGTGAGGCTCTGGATGACGAGCTCGCGCTCGGAGCCGGTGATCGTCGCATTGATGTCGGCGAGGAGGACGCCGTTGACGACGTCCTCGAAACGGCCGCCGACGAGGCGCACCGTGCCCTGCGCCCGCGGCGCGGCCATGGTACCGGTGAGGCGCAGGTCCGCCGTGGCCGAGCCGGCATAGCGCTGGCCGTCGCCGGCTGCGAGCCGGTTGGCGATGGCAAGGTCGATGCGGCCGGCGACGGTGAGGTCGAGGTTGCCGTCTGGGGTCGTCGGCAGTGAGCCGGTGATGCGGATCGGCGCCTCCGATATGCCGCGCACCGAGGCGTCGATCCCCGCCCGGCCGTCCGCCAGCGTCCCGCTCGCCTCGATGGCGAGCGGCGTCAGGCCGGCGTCGCGGATCTGCGGCATGGTGAAGCCGCTGACCGACAGCCGGTAACGCCCGTCGGGCCGGGTCGCGGTGCCGGAGATCTGCGCCTCGCCCGACAGCTGGCCGGCAAGGCCCAGGCCCGGCTCGGCGAGTTCGGCGACGGTGAGCGGCAGGTTGCGGGCCGTGACGGCAAGATCGAGACGCTCGCCGGCCGAGCCGGAGACCGCGAACGAGCCGCCGTTGGCATTGACCGTGAAATCGCGGATCGTGACCGCCCCGCCGCGCAGGGTGAACGCCGCCCCGCGGGCGACGGTGACGCGCTGGGCGCCGCGCGAGGCACTGGCGCTGTCCAGCGTCACGACCGTCTCGTCCGGGCGCATGGCGACCTGCGCGGTGGCGGCGACATCGACCCCGCGCACGACGCCGTTAAGGACGAGGCGCGTCGCCTCGCGCGTCCCTTCCGCCGAGATCTCCGCCCGCGGCATGTCCACGCCCGCAACCGCGAGCCTCTCGAGCGCGACCTTGCCGTCGGCCGCGAGTTGGCCGAGCAGGTCGCGCACACGCACGTCGACATCGGCCACGGCAAGCGATGCGCCGAAGCCCGCGAAATCGGACACGCGCCCCTTGGCGGCGAGGTTCTGACGGCCGGCCTCGGCGGACAGGGTCAGGTCGAGGTCGACCGCGCCGGCCATCTCGATGAGCAGCAGCGGCGCGACATCGCCGAGGTCGCCGGCCCGGAGCGTCAGCCGCCCGCTCGCCAGCGAAGCCGGCGAGATGTCGAACGCGCCCTGCGCGCGGACGGAGCCGAGGCCGATGTCGAGATCCGATACCGCCACCGCCCCCGCCGCATCCCGCGCGAAGCGGCCGCTGCCGGTCGCCGGCTTGCCGTCGACGCTGCCCGACAGCGTGAGCTGGCCTGTGGCAGCGCCCGTGACATCCTGGGCCTCGATGTCAGCCGTCAGCCGCTCGATCGGCCGGCCGAGGGCGCTCGCCTCGTCGATGGTCAGGCGCAGGCGCGCATCGAGCGCATCGAGCGAGCCGGTCAGCGTCGCATCCACATTGCCGCGTCCGGTAACGCGCGCATCGAGCTGCGAGAGGTCCGGCAGGTCGAGCTTGGCCGTGACATTGGCCCGGTCCGCCGTCGCCGAGCCGTCGGCGATGAGGCCGACATGGGCGCCCGAGACGGAGAAGCGCTCGAAGCCGAAGCTGCCGTCCGCATTGCGGCGGAAACCGCCGGACAGCCGGACATTGCGGCCGAGAAGGCCGTCGGCCTGCGCGACACCCGTCGCGAGGTCGCGCGCCATGCCGTTGAGCGTCACCGCGAGCTGTGTCAGGTCGAAGCTTGCGGAGACATCCCCGGTGAGCGCCACGACGCCGGCGAGCGGCTGGTCCGTGAAGGCGCGCAGCGCCGCAAGGTCGGCTCGCTCCACATTGACCTTGCCATCCACCGCATCGCTCGTGACGGTGCCGGAGAAGGTCGCGGCCAGCGGCGCCAGATCGAGCCGAAGGGCGGCGATATCGGCGCCGCCCAGTGTGGCGGTGCCATTCGCGGTCAGGCGCGCCTCATCGCCGATGACTCCGGCCAGCTCGGGCGCCTGCGGCGCGAGCCCCGAGAGATCGGCCGTGGCGTCGAAGGCAAAGCGCGTGTCCGGCTGCAACGGCGGTCCCAGCGCCTCGGCCTTGAGACCGATGACGGCGCGGCCGATGGCGTTCTCCGCAATCGACAGGGCGTTGCCGGTGGCGGACAGGTCGAGCCTGGGCCGCGACAGCGGGCCGTCCACCGTCGCCGTCACCTCGAGCCCCTGCCAGGACAGCGCGACCGGCGCGAGCGCCGCATAGGGCATGGCCGACGGCAGGGAGAGGACGAGGCGGCCGCTCACGGCATCGCGGGCCTCGTCGAGGGCACCGGAGCCCGTCACGCGGCCGCCGGCGCCTTCGGCGAAGATCTCGCCGATCTCGATGCGCCCGTCGTCGAACCGTTTTCCCCGTGCCCGCAGCGTGGCCTCGCCGGTGGCGAGGGGCGCATAGCGGTCCGGCAGCAAGGCCGCGATGTCGGCCGTGCCGTCGAGGGCGAGCACACGGCCGTCGTCGTCGCGCGTGATGGTCGCGGTGGCCCGTGCTTCGGCGCTCGCGCCGAGCGTCAGCACGAGGTCCCCGCGCCAGTCGTCGAGCGGGCCGTCGCCGCGCACGGTGAAGTCGAGCGGCGGCAGCTCCGGCAGGTTCGCAAGGCGCGAGACGATGCCGCCGGCGGGCTCCGCCGCCCTGAGGTCGACGACGAGCTGCTGGGTGTCGGGCACGAAGCGCAGAGTGCCGTCGACGGTGGCGGCGACCCCGTCCGTTCGCCGGACGGCGATCTCGCCGGACAGCCCGTCGGCCGGATCGACGAGCCGCGCGTTGCCGCTGACGGCGAGTTGCACCGGCTCCCCGATGAGCGCCTCGCCGAGGGCGATCTCATCGACGGCGAGCTGCTCGACGATGACGCCGACCGGCAGCCGCGGCAGGCCGGCGCTTTCGGCCGCCGGCTCGGTGCCGGGAACGGGCGGGCGGGTCACGGCGAGACGCCCGGCCTCCACCGCCGTCACTTCGACCACCCCCGAGAGCAGCGACAGCGGCCGCCAGGCGAGACGCGCGCGGTCGAGCGTCAGCCACACCCCGTCGCGATCGGCGACGGAGACGTCGCTCACCGTCATGTCGAAGGGCACCGGGCCGTCGAGCCGGCCGATGGAAAGGCGCATGTCGGGGCTGCTCGCCAGGGCCTCGACGAGCCGCACCAGCTGCGCGCGGCCGGCATCGGTGCGCGTCAGGAGCACGGCAGCCATGACGACGAGAGCGACCGCCCCGACGACGGTGAGGAGGATGGCGCGGGCGACGCGGCCCGCCTTGCTCGAGCGGCGCATCAGAATGCCTGCCCCAGGCTGATGTAGAGGCCGAAGGGCGGATCGCCCCTCTCCCTGTTGAGGCCACGGGCGATATCGAGCCTCAGCGGCCCGATGGCGGTATAGTAGCGCAGGCCGATGCCCGCCGAATAGCGCATGGGTTCGTCGAAATCGGGATAGCTCGAGCGATAGGCCATGCCCGCATCGACGAAGGGCACGATGCCGATCGTGTCCGTCACCTTCATGCGCAGCTCAGCGGAAGCCTCAAGCACGCTGCGCCCGCCGATGGGCTGGCCGAAGACGTTCTTCGGCCCGAGGCTCTGGTAATCGTAGCCGCGCACGGACCCGCCGCCGCCGGCATAGAACCGGCGCGGCGGCGGGATGTCGCGGAGATCGGCCCCGATGAGGCTGCCGAACCCCACACGTCCTGCAAGCACGAAGCGCTCCGTGGCGTCGATCGCCCAGTAACCGGAGAGGCTCGCCTTGACCATGGTCATATCCACCGTCGAACCAAGGAGGCTCGAGAACGGTTCCACCGTGACCGAGGCTCGGATGCCGCGCTTGGGATCGAGCTTGTCGTTGGTGCTGTCGTAGTCGACCTGCACCGGCACGCCGACGAGCGTATACCAGCGCCCGGTGTCGAAATCGGTGTCGTAGCCGCGCAGGTATTTGGCGCGCTCGATGTCGAGGCCGATCTGGCCCGACCACTCCCGCGTGAAACGCCGCTTGAGGGCGATAGCGCCGACGAAGCCCTGGCGCGAATAGCTCTCCGTCACCTCGCGCAGGTATGCCGCCTGCACGACGAGGTCGTCCTTCGCCGTGATGATGCCCGGCTTGGTGAAGGTGGCGCCGAAGCGGTAGCCGACCTTGTCCTGCCACTCGGCCTTCTTGCCGGTCACGCCGATCGAGTTGATGTCGGTGCCCGACACCTGGGCGTCGAGGCGCAGCCGCTCGGCTCCGCCGAAGAGGTTGCGGTGCCCCCAATAGGCGTTAATGCCCGGCCCCTCGGTCGTCGAATATTTCGCGCCGAAGCCGATGAAGCGCCGCGCCCGCTCCTGCACCTCGATGGTGATGGGCAGGGTGCCGTCGGGATCGAGCGCATCGCCCTCGCGGATGCGCACCGAGCTGAAGACGTCGTATTCGCCGAGGTCGCGCCTCAGATCGGCCAGAGGCTCGGGCGAGAAGAGGTCGCCCGTTTTGAACGGCACCCGCTCCTCGACGAAGGAGGGATCGAGCCGCTCGGTCCCCTGGACCGTCACGCGGCCGAAACGCGCCTTGCGCCCGGGCGCGACGAAGAAGGTCACGTCCATCGTGCGGGTCGCGTGGTCGACCACCGCCTCCCGCCGCGGCACGGCGGCGAAGGCGTAGCCTTCTTCGCGCAGGGCCGCGACGATGGCCCGCTCGCCGGCGAGCACGGCCGCGCTCTGGGCCGGCTCTCCCGGCACGAGCTTGGCCGCGGCCCAGCCGGCGGGCGGCGCGAGGGGCCGCCCCGTCGCTTCATCGACGACGGCAAGGCGCGAGAAGGTGAAGCGCGGCCCGAAGGTGATCGTGACGCGCACCGGCACCGAGCCGCGGGTGCGGATGGCATCGATGCGCTGCGGGGCCTGCGGCGAGGATACGTCGACGCCCGCCACGGTGATGTCGACGCGCGGCTGGTAATAGCCGAAGGCCGACAGCGCGCCGAGGAGCTGCTGCTTGTCGCCCTCGGCGCGCCTTTGCAGGCCGACGCCGCCCGAGGGCGGGTCGTTCTTCAGCTTCTCGAGGTTGGACAGTTCCTTCAGCCGGTCGCCGAGATCCTCGGTGTCGCCGCGGAAATCGAAGGTGACGTCGTAGGTGACCGGGTCGGGAACGGGAAAGGCCGGCCCCTCCTCCTTCTCCTCGGCCCCGAAGAGGCGCGCGAAGAAGCCGGGCCGTTCGCCGGCCTGCGCCTCGGCCACCATGAGGACGAGCGCCAGCGCAGTGCCGGCGGCGAGCCAACCACACCACGGCGGGCGGCCCATGCCGCCCCTCTCTTCCTGTGGCAACCGGATACGCAATACGTTTCAGCCGCTTCCGCGGCCTCCTTCGCCTCCCTGAGTCCCGCTATACCCGCCGGATTGCGCCGTTATCGAGGCACACAGGCCGGCTGCATGGCAGCACGCGCATATTCCCAGGCATTCTGCACGAGATCGTGCAGAATTTGCTAACGATGCTGGGCGTTGAGCTCAGCCCTCGCCGCCATTCGCCGCCAGAAAGGCCTCGTAGCGGGCTTTGTTGGCCTCGTTCGGCGGGTAGAGGCCCGGCAGCGCGGCGCCGCTCTCGACCTCCCGCATGATCCAGCCTTCCAGCTTCTCCTGCGCCACGGCGGCCTTGACCACGTCGCCGAGCAGCGCGCGGGGAATGAGCACGGCCCCGTCGTCATCCGCCACCACGACATCGTCGGGGAAGACGGCGACGCCGCCGCAGGCGACCGGCTCCTGCCAGCCGACGAAGGTGAGGCCCGCGACCGAAGGCGGCGCGGCCGCACCCTGGCACCACACCTGAAGGCCCGTGCCGAGCACCCCGGCCAGGTCGCGCACGACGCCGTCCGTGACGAGGGCGGCGACGCCCCGCTTCTGCATGCGCGCGCACAGGATGTCGCCGAAGATGCCGGCACCGGTGACGCCCATGGCATCGACGACGGCCACCGCGCCCTCCGGCATCGCCTCGATGGCGGCGCGGGTGGAGGTGGGGGAGGACCAGGATTCCGGCGTCGCGAGATCCTCCCGCGCCGGCACGAAGCGCAGCGTGAAGGCCGGGCCGACGACGCGCTTCTGCCCCGGCACGAGCGGGCGCGTGCCGCGCATCCACACATTGCGCAGCCCCTTCTTGAGGAGAACGGTGGTCAGCGTGGCGGTGGAGACTTCGGCGAGGGCGGCGGCAACGGCGGGGTCGAGGCTCATGGCGGTCCTGTGCAGCTTCGCGAGGCCCGGCGTGCGGCGGGCGGGAGCGCGAGTCATAGGCCGGGCACGAGCCTCTAGGCAACCACCGCAGCTCCGCACCGGATGCAGGGCGATCCACGCACGCCCGGCATCCGAGGCAACGGAACCGCGCTTGCCGAGCTGGCACGCCCCATGCAGGCTGATGCCGCCCCGCCGGACGGGCGGGCGATTCACCGGGAGCTGGGCATGGGGGCAATCGTCTGGGAATGGCTCAATTTCGGCGTGCGCTGGCTGCACGTCATCGCCGGCATCGCCTGGATCGGCTCGTCATTCTATTTCGTGCACCTCGACCTCAGCCTCAAGCCGCGTGAAGGCCTGCCGAAGGAAGCCTATGGCGAGGCCTGGCAGGTGCACGGCGGCGGCTTCTACAACATGGTGAAATATCTCGTCGCGCCGCAATCGATGCCGGACGAGCTGACCTGGTTCAAATGGGAGGCCTATACCACCTGGCTCTCCGGCGCGGCGCTGATGGTGCTCGTCTATTACATGGGCGCCGAGCTCTATCTCATCGATGCCGACGTCCTGCCCCTGCCCGCCTGGGCGGCAATCGCCCTCTCCGTGGGCGGCCTCGCGCTCGGCTGGCTCATCTATGACGGCCTGTGCCGCTCGCCGCTCGGCCGCAACGACACCCATCTCGCCCTCGCCGGCTTCGTCTTCCTCGTCGCGCTCGCCTACGGCTTCGGCCTCGTCTTCTCCGGGCGCGGCGCCTTCATGCAGATGGGCGCGCTCATCGGCACGATGATGGTGGCGAACGTCTTCCTCGTCATCATCCCCAACCAGCGCAAGGTGGTGGCGGCGCTGATCGCCGGCGAGACGCCGGACCCCACCCTCGGCGCCAAGGGCAAGCAGCGCTCGCTGCACAACAACTACCTGACGCTGCCGGTCGTCTTCGTCATGATCGGCAACCACTATCCGCTCGCCTTCGCCACGCAATATGCCTGGGCCATCCTCGCCTCAGTCATCGTCATGGGCGCGCTCATCCGCCATTTCTTCAACACCATGCACAAGACGGGCGAGATGAAGACGTGGCCGTGGTTCGCCTCCGCCCTGCTCCTCCTCCTCGTCATGTTCCTGAGCGCGCTCGGGCCGAAGGGGCCCGTGCGCGGCACCATGGACGCCGCCGCGCCGGCCGGCCCGGTCACCTTCGCCCGCGTCGAGGAGATCGTCACCAGCCGCTGCAGCATGTGCCACGCGATGGAGCCGGTGTGGGACGGCGTCGTCGTGCCGCCGAAGAACGTGCTCCTGGAAACGGGTGACGAGATCCGCCTGCGCGCCCACGACATCGCCATGCAGGCCGCCTTCACCGGCGCCATGCCGCCCGGCAACGTCACGCAGATGACGCCCGAAGAGCGGGCGGTGCTGGCGCGCTGGTTCGAAGGTGGTGCGGCGGGGCAGTAATACCGGCGGCGATCACCGAACGGCTGTCTCGCAAGCGCACGCCAGTCCCCCTCCCCCGCCTGCGGCGGGGAGGGGTTAGGGGTGGGGGGCGCCGCCGCCCACCGGACGGCGACCGAACATGATCGCCGATGCTCCCGGTTCCAATCCCATCTGACGGGCGGGACCGCCCCCGCCCCAGCCCTCCCAGCCACTTCGTGGGGGAGGAAGTACCTTCACCCCTGCCGCGGGCGGACGTCGGCCACGACGAGGTCGTGGTCGGAGATGGCGCTGCCGGCCGCATCGACCGCCGGCACCGTTGCCGGATCGGCCACGGCGACGCCGCGGCAGAACAGCCAGTCGAGCCGGGTGAACGGCGCCTCGGGCGTGCCGTCCGGCCGCGTGCGCAGGCTGACGTGGCGCGTATTGCAGGCCTGCCAGGCGAAACCGGCGGCGCGCATCTCGGCAAAGAGCGGCTCGGCCTCCTCGACGGCATCGAGCGGCAGTTCCGCGCCGGCCGGGCCGACGGGCAGCGCGTTGGTGTTGAGGTCCCCGCCGATGACGACCGGCCCCCCCGGCGCCAGGTCCTCCACCGCGGCGAGCAGGCGCCGCGCCTGGGCTGCGCGGTCCGCGGCGTCGCTGTTGCTTTCGAGGTGGACGGAGACGGCGAGCAGCTCGCCAGCCGCCGCCGCGACACGGGCGGCAACCGCCATGCGCCCGCCGAGCCGCCGCTGCCCGACCTCTGCCCCTGCGAACCACCGCCCGCCGTCGTCGAGGCGGATCACCGCCGCGTCGCGGAACGGCAGCCGCGACAGGATGGCATTGCCGTGCAGGCCGACCGCATTGGTCTGCCCCGCGTGCCAGACGCGCTCGCGCGTGTCGCCGAGCCCGAGCTCGACGAATTCCGTGCCGAAGGCGTAGCCCATGCCGAGCGCATCGGCGAGGAGCCGCACGGTGTGGACATTGCCCGATCGCGCCATGCCGATGTCCATCTCCGACAGGAGGACGACATCGGCATCGACCTGCCGGAGCAGCACGACGGACGCCTCGTGGTACTTGCAGCGCTCCGCATTCCACGCCGCGACGCGCAGGGTCGTGGCGGCGCCCGTGACCGCCGCCAGGGGCCGCATCTCGATGGCGTTGAGCGCCGGCAGGTCAGCCGCGATGCGGTCATGCTCCGCTTTGACGGCCGGCACGCGCCGCGCCTCGTCCAGGATGCCGTAGCCCGGCCCGCGCAGCTCGGCGGTGGTCGCGGTGACGAGGCGCTCCAGGGTGGTGATGGTCATGATGGGATCACTTTCGGCGAGCTATTACCGGGAGGCGCGGAACACCGGCTGATGCCGGCTCTGGCGCGTCCTTATCGTCCGAGCGCATGTGTCGCACGGTATTTCCGCAAAGCAGACGCCGTGGCAAGCGAACCGCCCGTCATGGCCGGGCTCGTCCCGGCCATCCACATTTTGCCGCCTCGCACATGCCTCGAGGCGTGGATGCCCGCGACGAGCGCGGGCATGACGGCAGGTGGTACCGCCCGTCACCACTTCACGCGGCGACGGCGGCCTTCTCGTCGGCGAGGGCGGCAAGGCCGCGGGCGCGGGCGAGGCAGGCCGGCAGCTCAGGGTTGAAGCGCTCGGTGATCTCCATGATCATGGTCGTGCCGGCCGGGAAGGTGAGTTCCGCAAAGATCTCCTCCCACGGGATGTCGCCCCAGCCGAGCGGCATGTGCAGGTCGCCGATGCCGAGCGCCATCGCCTCGCTCGGGTGGAAGAAGCGCGTCATCGTATAGGGGCGGCCGAAGGAATCGTGCACGTGCAGGTGGCCGGCCACCGGCGCCATGGCGCGGATCTCCGCCCGCCAGTCGAGGCCGCGGCGCTTCGATTCGATATAGGCGTGGCTGAAATCGATGAGGGCGCAGAGGTTCGGATGGCCGATGGCGGCCACCGTCGCGGCAACCTCGGACGGCGTCTGGCGGTATTCGTCGTCGCCCATCGCGAAGATGTTCTCGAGCGCGATGCGCACGCCATAGCCGCGGGCGACCTCGGCCATCTCGGCGAGCGCCTCGCGCTCCATGGCGTCGATCAGGCCCATCTCGCCGCGCGTCTTCATGGGCGCCATGCCGGAGTGATGCGCGAGGACGCTCGCCCCGACGCGGTCGCACAGCTCCAGCATCGCCCGCATCGCCGCCTTCTGGTACGGCAGGTTCACCGCATCCATGAAGTTCGAGCAGACGAGGCCGTGCACCGTGTAGCCGAGCTTGTAGCGCTTGGTGATCTCGACGAGCTTGCCGATCCGCTCGGGCAGCACGCGCCCGCCGGAGACGAGGTCCTCGCTGTAGAGCGACAGTTCGGCGATGTCGGCGCCGAGGTCCGCATGGCGGGCGAGCGCCCGCTCCAGCACGGAGAGGTCACCGGTGCCGTTGCCCGTGCAGAAGCCGACGCCGGCGATGATGTTGCTTGCTTGCGACATGATGCGTTCCATCCTCCTCGGGAATTAGTCAGGCAGCGGCGACCGCCGCGCGGCTCGTCTCGACGCTCTCGGCAAGGCCGAGGCGCAGCCCCGTCTCGCCGTCGAAGAAATGCAGGCTCTGGGGCAGGAGCTTGAGGCCGACGCGCTCACCCGGGGCGAGGTCCGTCTCCTCCGACAAGGCCACGGCGAAGGGCAGGCCGTCGATGTCGGTGTAGACGACCCGGCCGGCGCCAAGCTCCTCCACGAAATCGACCGTCGCCGGCAGGGCGCCGGGGCTGTCGGCGGCGACGAGCTCCACCTGCTCCGGCCGCACGCCGAGCGCCACCGGCCGGCCGGCATGGGCGCGGGCGAGCGGCAATTCAACGGCGATGCGCCGGCCGTCGAAGTTGAAGCCGTCGGGGGTCATGGCGCCGTCGATGAAATTCATGGCCGGGGCGCCGATGAAGGCGCCGACGAAGCGCGTGCGCGGCCGGTGGTAGACCGCGGCCGGGCTGCCCACCTGCTCGACGCGACCGCCGTTCATGACGACGAGGGTATCGGCCAGCGTCATCGCCTCCACCTGGTCATGCGTGACGAAGACCGAGGTCGCCGCGAGGCGCTTGTGCAGGCGGCGAATCTCGGCACGCATCTGCACCCTGAGCTTGGCGTCGAGGTTCGACAAGGGCTCGTCGAACAGGAACACCTTGGGCTCGCGCACGATGGCGCGGCCCATGGCGACGCGCTGGCGCTGGCCGCCCGAGAGCTCGCCCGGCCGGCGACTGAGGTAGTCCTCGAGGCCGACGACGCGCGCCACCTCGGCGACGCGCCGCTCGCGCTCCGCCTTCGGCACGCCGGCGACCTTGAGCGCGTAGCCGATGTTGCCAGCGACGCTCATGTGCGGATAGAGCGCGTAGTTCTGGAACACCATGGCGCAGCCGCGCTCGCGCGGCTCCAGCCGGTTGACGACCTTGTCGCCGATGCGGATCTCGCCCGCCGTGATCTCCTCGAGCCCGGCGATCATGCGCAGCAGGGTCGACTTGCCGCAGCCGGACGGGCCGAGGATGACGACGAAGGCGCCGTCCGCGAATTCGAGATCGACCCCGTGCACCACCTGCGTCTTGCCGTAGGCCTTGCGCACGTTGCGGATGGAAATGCTGGACATGTCCTTGAGCTCCGTCACTTCTCGGTGGCGATGAGGCCGCGCACGAACCAGCGCTGCATCAGCGCCACGACCACGACCGGCGGCAGCATGACGATGAGCGCCGCCGCCATGGCGACGTTCCAGTCCGGCAGGCCGCCATAGGGGTTGGGCACCATCTGCTTGAGCTCGATGATGGCGGTGCCGTAGGTGCCCCGGTCCGTGGTGACGAGCAGCGGCCACAGGTACTGGTTCCAGGCGTAGACGAACATGATGGTGGCGAGCGCCAGCATGTTGGTGCGCGACAGCGGCATCAGGATCTCGACGAAGAAGCGGAAGGCCCCTGCCCCGTCCATCTTCGCCGCCTCGGCGAGCTCGTCCGGCACCGTCATGAAGAACTGGCGGTAGAGGAAGGTGCCGGTGGCGGTGGCGACCAGCGGCAGGATGAGCCCGACATAGGAGTTGAGCAGGTTCCACTGCAGAGACAGCTCGACGCCGGACAGGACGGCGATGAGCGCGCTGATGCCGGTGACGTCGAGGATCGCCTGCAGCGGCGCGAGCGCGTTGGCCGCCACCGCATAGGTCGGCACGATGCGCACCTCGAGCGGCAACATCAGCGTGACGAAGATGACCCAGAAGAAGATCATCCTGAGGCGGTAGTTGAAATAGACGATCGAGAAGGCGCTGAGCGCCGCGATCATCACCTTGCCCAGGGTGACGCCGGCCGCGAGGATGAAACTGTTGGCGAGCTTCGTGCCGAAGTCGCCCCGCTGCCAGGCCGCGCCGAGATTGGTAAGAAGCTCGCCGCCGAGGGCGAAGCTGAAGGGGATGCGGTTGACCGCCTCGACGGTCTGCGTCGCCGCCGTGAAGGCCATCCACACCGGCAGCAGCACCACGAGGAGCCCGCCGAGCATGATGGCGTAGGTGACGGCATTGAAGATGGGGGTGCGCTCGATCATCTCGCCCGCCTCACTTGTAGTGCACGCGCCGCTCCACCCAGCGGAACTGGATGAAGGTGAGCACCATGACGAGCAGCATGAGGATGATGCTCTGGGCCGCGGCGCCCGAATAGTCGAGGCCTTTGAAGCCGTCGGAATAGATCTTGTAGACGAGGAGGTTGGTGGCGTTGGCCGGCCCGCCCTCGGTGAGGATGTCGACGATGCCGAAGCTGTCCGGCCCGACGAAGCTCTCGGTGAGGTTGATGACGAGCAGGAAGAAGAAGGTCGGCGTCAGCAGCGGCAGCTGAATGTCGAGCATGCGCCTGAGCGGCCCGGCGCCGTCCATGGCGCTCGCCTCCATCAGCGCCCGCGGGATCGACTGCAGCGCCGCGAGCAGGAAGATGAAATTGTAGCCGATCCACTTCCACGCGAAGCACAGGACGACGAGCACCATCGCCTGCGCGCCGTTGATCGACGGGTTCCACAGGCCCGGCCACCACTGGTTGACGAAGGCGACGAGCCCCGTCTCGGGCGCGAAGATGAAGCGGAAGGCGAGGCTCACCGCCGGCGCCGCCACCGCATAGGGCCAGACGTAGAAGGAGCGGAAGCCCTTGGAGCCGCGCAGCTGCCGGTCGACGAAAAGGGCGAGGACCAGCGCCTGGGCGAGCGCCAGTGCCGTCGCCGCGAAGGCGAAGACGCAGCTCGCCACGACCGACGACCAGTATTTGCCGTCCTTGAGCACGGCAGTGAAGTTCTCGAGGCCGACCCACTGGTTGCCGCCGCCCCAGGGCATCTCCAGCGTGAAGGCCCAGTAGAGCGCGGCGCCCGTCGGCCAGTAGAAGAAGACGAAGACGAGCAGCAGCTGCGGCAGGATGAGCAGGTAGGCGAGGCTGCCGGCCCTGAAGACGGCGCGCTTTTCCATCGGGTTCGCTCCGGAGGCTCGACGCGGGGGACCGCGGCGCCGCATGGGCGCCGCGGCCGTTCGGCTGGCCTCAGAGGAGGCTCTTGCCCGCGTAGGTCTTCTCGAAGCGGCGCAGCACGGCGTTGGAGCGCTCGGCGGCCTCGTTCAGCGCTTCCTCGACGCCGACCTTGCCGGCGAAGATGCCCTGCAGCGCGTCCGTCACCTCCTTGCGGATCTGCATGAAGCCGCCGAGGCGGATGCCGCGGGTGATCGGCGTCGTGGGCGTGAAGGTCAGGCTCTCGATGGCGAGCTCGCGGCCCTTGTAGGGCGCCTTGTCATAGAAGCCCTTGGCCTTCATGGCCTCGAAGCCGGAGTTGGTGACCGGGATGTAGCCGGTGACCGTCGACCACCACTCGGCCGATTCCGGCGTGCCGATGAACTTCAGGAAAGCCGCGGCGCCCTTGTATTCCGGCTCCGATTTGCCGGCGAGGACCCACAGCGAGGCGCCGCCGACGAGCGAGTTCTTGCGCTCGGTGCCGTTCCACACCGGCAGCATGGCGACGTCCCACTTCATGTTGGGGGCGGCCGTCTTGCCGATGGTGCCGTGGTCGGCGATCGAGGTCTGGATCATCTGGCAGGCGCCGGAGGCGAAGGACGGGACGATGTCCATGCCCGCCTCCTTCGTGCGCACGGTGAAGACGCCCTCGTCCGCCATGCGCTTGAAGAACTTCACGTGGTCGACGAACTTCGTCTTGTTGAACACGACCTCGGCGTCGAGCCCGTCATAGCCGTTGTTCTTGGTGGCGATCGGCTCGCCATGGATGGCCGAGAACTGCTCCAGGATCTGCCAGGTGTCGAAGTTGAAGCCGAGCGGGCAGTCGTAGCCGGCCTTCTTCAGTTCACGCGCCACCTCTTCCACCTCTTCCCAGGTGGCGGGGGCCTTGTCGCGGCCGATCTTGGCGAAGGCATCCCTGTTCCAGTAGAGCATCGCCGTCGAGGAATTGTAGGGGAAGGACAGGAGCTCGCCCTTTGCCGTCGCGTAGTAATTGGCGATGCCGGAGAAGTAGTCGTCCCACTTCACCTCGTAGCCGTTGTCCGCCATCAGCTTGCGCGCCGGCACATAGGCGCCGGAGAGCATGAGGTCGAGCGTGCCGCCGTCATAGACCTGCACGACGGTGGGCTGCTTGCCGGCGCGATAGGCGGCGATGGCGTTCTGCACCGCGTTGGGATAGCCGCCCTGGCCGACGCAGACGGCCTCGAACTCCTGCTGCGAATCGTTGAAACGCTTGCAGGTTTCCTGCACGCGCTCGCCGAGGTCGCCCGTAAGGCCATACCAGAACTCGAACCTGGCGCGCTCGGCGGCGGCCGGCGAAACGGCGAAGGCGGCGACGAGCGCACCCGCGGCCGCAGACATCTGCAGCTTGCTGACGAAGGACATTCCGCAACTCCCTGATGCTGGCGGGCCAGGCGGCCGGCCCTCATGCGGGGAGGTTGCTACGCCCTGTGTCTGACAGTTTTATTTCATATCCACAAAGCTTAACTCAGCCGGCAAAGCGCACGACTGTCATTATTCTGTCAGGCAACGCGGCGGAAAGGCCGACATCTCTCAGCCTTCGGCCTTTTCGTATGTATAGCGAAAATCGCAGTGGCTCGCGCCCTGCATGATGGTCTGCGAGCGGGCGAGCTTGAGCTTGTCGTCATAGCCCTCGCAGAAGGTGCCGTCCCGCTGGCACGACAGCAGGTGGCCGATCTCGCCGAGGCCCATCTGCTGGTACATCTCCGCATAGCGGCAGCGGGTGACGTTGAAGGCGAAGGTCGTCTCGGTCTTCTCGATCACGTCGATCTCGAGCGCGTTCTCCATGGTCCACAGCGGCTGCAGCGCGGCAAAGCCCTCGATGGAGGTTTCGCCGTTCTGCATGGCGGCGAATCGCGCGCCCTGCTCGATGGAGGAGCGGCGCACCGCATCCGCCACCGCCTTCTGCGCCACCGCGATGCCGTGGCTCTCCTTCAGCGTCTCGTAGACATGCTTGAGGATCTCCGCCTCGATGCGCCGGCGCTCGATCATCGGCATCGGCGGGGGCGCCGCGGTCTCCTTGGCTGTCGTATCCCTGGCTGAAGCCATCACCCTCTCCTCTACCCGGCGACATGCCCGCCGAGATAGGCCTCGACGATGCGCGGGTCGCTGGCGAGCTCGGCCGCCGGCCCGGCAAGGACGACGCGCCCGCCCTCCATCACCGCGGCCCTGTCGGCGACCCTGAGCGCCCCGCGCGCATTCTGCTCGACGATCAGGATCGACACGCCCTGCTCGCGGATCCGCGCGACGAGATCGAAGATAAGCTTGACGAGCTTGGGCGCAAGGCCGAGCGACGGCTCGTCCAGGAGCAGCACCCTGGGGCTGCGCATCAGCGCGCGGGCGATGCACAGCATCTGCTGCTCGCCGCCCGAGAGCGAGCCCGCCGCCTGCCCCATGCGCTCGCCGAGGATGGGGAAGAGCGGCAGCACTTCGTCGAGGCGGGCAAGGCCCTGCGGGCCACCGCCGAGGACGAGGTTCTCGCGCACGCTCATGGTGGCGAAGATCTGCCGCCCCTCGGGCGCCTGGCAGAGGCCGCGCGCCACGATGGCGTGCGAGGGGGCGTTGGTGATGTCCTCGCCGGCGAGCGTGATCGTCCCACCCCTGACGCGGTAGATGCCCGACAGCGCGCGCATCAGCGTCGTCTTGCCGACGCCGTTAGCGCCTAGCATGGCGACGATCTCGCCTTCGCCGAGGTCGATGTCGATGCCGTGCAGGATCTCCTGCACGCCCATGGACACGTGGAGGTCGCGGACTTCGAGAAGCGCCATGGCCCTATTCCTCCACGCCGAGATAGGCTTCGAGCACGGCCGGGTCCTTGCGCACCACCTCGGGCGCGGCATCGGCGATCTTGCGCCCGGTGGCGAGCACCACCACTCGCTCGCAGATGCCCATGACGAGGCCCATGTCGTGCTCGACGAGGAGCACCGTCATGCCCTCGCCGTGCAGGCGCTTGATGAAGGCGGCGAGCTCCCGCGTCTCGGTATCGTTGAGACCGGCCGCCGGCTCGTCGAGGATGATCAGCTCCGGCTCCATGGCGAGCGCACGGGCGATCTCGAGATACTTGCGCCGGCCGTAGGAGATGTTGGCGGCGAGTTCCCCCGCAAGGTCCTGAAGGCCCACCTGCTCCAGCGCCGCCCAGGCGCGCCTTGAGATGGCCTCGCTCCGCGCCTTGCCGCCGAACACCGCCCCCGCCGCGTTGACGCCGAGCATCCCCGCCGCCCCGATCGAGACGTTGTCGAAGACGCTCATGTTCGGGAAGATGCGCAGGTTCTGGAAGGTGCGGCCGATGCCGAGCCGGGCGATGCGGAAGGGCTTCTGGCCGTCGATGCGCCGGCCCTTGAAATGCACCTCGCCCGCCGAGAGCGGCGTGAAGCCCGAGATGAGGTTGAACAGCGTCGTCTTGCCGGCGCCGTTCGGGCCGATGACGCCGACGAGTTCGCCCTTGGCGACAGTGGTCGAGACGCTGTCGACCGCGGTGAGGCCGCCGAAGCGGCGCGTCGCGCCATTGATGGTGAGAAGCGTCGTCATCGCCAGCCCACCTCCGAGCCCGCCTTCGTGCCTTCGCCGCGCCAGGCGCCGCCGAGCTGCCGGCGCACGAGGTCGAGCGCCGAGACCTCGCCGATGATGCCCTTGGGCATCAGCAGGATGGAGAAGAACAGCACGCCGCCGACGATGATGTTGCGGAAGTCGCCAACCGGCCTGAGCACCTCCGGCAGGAGGATGAGGACGAGCGCCCCGATGACCGCCCCGGGCAGGCTGCCGAGCCCGCCGACGACCACCATCGCCAGGATGAGGATCGATTGCGGGAAGGAGAAATCGGCCGGCGAGATATAGCCGGCCGTGTGCGCCCACAGCGCCCCGGCGATGCCGGCGAAGAAGCCGGAAACGGCGAAGCTCTCGATCTTCAGCCGCACGGTGTCGAGCCCCATGGCATCCGCGCACTGGTCGTCCTCTCGCAGCGAGCGCAGCGCGTTGCCGTAATAGGAATGCGACAGGCGATGGATCACCCACAGCGAGACGAGCGTGACGACGGCCACGACGAAATAGGCGGAGGCCGGCCGCGACAGGTCGTAGCCGAAGAGCATGAGGCCGCTGGTGATGAGGATGCCGTTCGGCCCCTTCGTCACCGGCACCCAGTTGAGCATGACGAGATAGAGCATCTGCCCGATGCCGAGCGTCGCCACGGCGAAATAGATCGAGACCAGCCGCATGGTTGGCAGCGCCACGAGGACGGCGACGAAGGCGGCGCCGAGCCCTGCGAGCGGCAGGGTCCAGCCGAAGGAGAGGCCGGCGTCCGTGGCGAGCAGCGCCGCCGTATAGGCGCCGACGCCGTAGAAGGCGGCATGGCCGAGCTGCAGGAGCCCCGCGACGCCGGTGACAAGATGCATGGAGGCCGCGAGCAGCACGAAGATGAGCGCGAGATTGGCCACCTGGTAGAGATAGCTGCGGTCGAGGGCGCCGAGCACCGCCGGCACGACCCCGAGGACGAGGACGAGCACGGCCGCGACGACGAGAAGGGGGCGCAGACGGTCAGACACGGTCGCGAGCTCCGCCGAAGATGCCGCGCGGGAAGAAGATGAGCGTCACGATGAGGAAGCCGTAGGCCACCATGTCGGCCCAGACGGAGGGCACGAAGATGGTCGCGATGCTCTCGCTGAAGCCGAGGATGAGCGCGCAGATGACCGCGCCGGGGATGGACGAGAGCCCGCCCATGACCATGGCGACGAAGGCCTTGATGCCGGGGATGAAGCCCATGCTCGGGAAGATGGCGCCGTAGTAGAGCCCGACGAGGATGCCGGCCGCCGCCCCCATCATCGAGCCCACGGCAAAGGTCCAGATGATGGTGCGGTCGGTGTTGATGCCGACATATTTGGCACCGAGCGGATTGCTCGACACGGCGCGGATCGACAGCCCGACATTGGTCCGCTTGAGGACATATTGCAGCCCGCCCAGCATCAGCGCCGCCACCACGAAGATGATGACGTCGCCCGAGACGATGGTGACCGGGCCGAGGCTGATCGGGCTGTTGAGCAGCCGGTCGAGCGGCACGGTCTGGAACTGCGAGCCGAAGCCGATCTCGACCGCCTCCCGCACGACGATGGACACCGCGAGCGACGACATCAGCGTCGCCTCGCGCATGGCGCGCGACTTGAGCGAGGCCTCGTCGCTGAAGCGCCGGAACGGCTTGAAGGCTATGCGCTCCAGCCCGACGCCCGCGAGCGCCCCCACCGCCACCACGATGAGCAGCACGACGATGAGCGGCGGCGCGAAGGCCGAGATGACCACGAGCCCGGCAAAGGCGCCGATCGTGTAGACCTCGCCATGGGCGAAGTTGACGACGTTGAGCACGCCGAAGATCAGCGTGAAGCCGATGGCCATCAGGGCATAGACCATGCCGAGGGAAAGGCCGATGGCGAGCTGCTGCAGGTAATAATCCATCGGGACCGGGAGGTTGGGGCCAGGAGGTTGGGGCCGGAGAGGCCGCAGGACTCATGCCAATGGTCTTCGAGACCGACGCTCTCGAGCGTCATGGCCGGGCTCGTCCCGGCCATCCACGCCTTTGACGCTGCGACCGTCCGAGGCATGGATGCCCGCGCCAAGCGCGGGCATGACGGCTGTGGATCGGGCCGCCGCACCGGCGGCCCGCAGCTCAGTTCAGTCGGCCACGGCGACGAACTGGCCGCCCTTGACGACGGCCTTCGTCAGCTTCTTGGCCGGCTCGCGGTCGGCATCGAAGGTGGTGTCGCCGGTCACGCCGGGGAAGTCCTTGGTCGCGGCGAGCGCATCGCGCACCTTCTCGCGCGTCGGCTCCGGCCAGGCCTTCTCGAGCGCGGCGAGCATGATGTTGACGGCGTCATAGGCCTGGGCCGGGAACTGGCCGGGCTCCGCCTGGCCGGTCTTCTCCTTCCAGGCCGCGACGAATTCCTGCACCTGCGGCGCCGGGTTCGACGGCAGGAAGGTCGCCGTCAGATGCATGCCCTCCGCATCGGCGCCGGCAAGCTCGATGAGCTTCTGGTTATAGGCGGCCGACGTGGAATAGACCGGGATGGTGAGGCCGAGCTGCTTCATCTGCTTGAGGAACTGCGCCCCGTCCTCGTAAAAGAAGCCGGTGTAGATCGCGTCCGGCTTCTCGCGCGCGATCTTGGTGATGATCGGGCGGAAGTCGGCGAGGCCGCGGTTGAAGAACTCGCTGAACACCACCTCGCCGCCCTTTGTCTTCACCTCGTCGGCGAAATTGGAGACGACGGTCTGGCCCCAGTCGGTCTGCTCGGCGATGACGGCGATCTTCTTGAAGCCCTGATCCGCCATCCAGTCGGCGTTATAGGGGCCTTCCTGCGCCTGGGTGGTGATGTTGCGGAACTGCCATTCCGAGATCTTGGCATAGTCCGGATGCGAGGCCGTCTGCGACAGCTGCGGCATGCCGGCGCTCTTGTAGACCTGGGCCGAGGCCATCGACACGCCGGAGGTGAAGTCGCCGAGCACGCCGACGATCTGCTTGTCGTCGACGAACTTGCGCGCGATGGCGATGCCTTCCTTGGCGTCCGAGCGCGAATCCTCGAAGACGATCTCCACCTTGAAGGGCTTGCCGGAGGCGTTGAACTTGGCGAGCGCGATCTCGGCCGCGTTCTTGAAGTCCTGGCCGTACTGGGCCGTATTGCCCGTGAGCGGCAGCTGGTAGCCGATCTTGACGACCGGCTGCTGCGCGAGCGCCGCCCCGCCCGAGGCGACGAGCGCGGCGAGCCCCGCGCCGATCAAAAGGTCACGTCTGTTCATCTCAGTCACTCTCCCCGATTGTCTTCGGCGTCTCAGGCCGCCTTGCCCGGCAGCACCCTGAGGCGGCAGCAGCCGCTCTCGCCCGGCTTCCATGTCTCGCCGGCGAAGGTGAAGCCGGCGGCGGTGAACAGGCCCGTGTCGATGGCGCCCGCCATGCGGCACAGCTTGTGCACGTCCTCGTCGGAGCGGCCCATCTCCTGCCAGGCTTCCTTCAGCGGGCAGCGGTGGAAGTAGATCTCCAGCTCCTCCCCGTCGCAGCGGCGCACCTCGGGCGAGAACATGCGCTCGCCCTCGATGATGCCGCCGAGGAAGGCGTCCTTGAGCCCGTTGAGGTCGCCCGGGCCGTAGTCCTTGAAATTGCGCCCCATGTCCTCGCCCATGCGGCGGGTCGCCTTCATGCCGAGCTCGAGCGCCTTTTCCTCGCCCAGCTCCTCGCGCAGCGTGTCGAACATGTAGGCATAGGCCGCCGCGCGCATGGCGAAGGCCCGGCGCAGAAGGTTGATGGTGTTGTCGTCGGCTTTGTCCGCCATGTCGTCCTCTTCCACTGCAGGCTCAAACCGATTCAAGCGATCTCGCGGGCATCACGCCAGCGATAAAGAATGAGATTGAGCGGCGCGAGGCGCCGCAACAGTCCGTGCATCGGCAGGGGCCGTGGCTCGCTGAACGGCAAAGCAACTTCCGCGCCATCGACGGCGCGCGCCAGTTCGCGGCCGATGCTGAGCGACAGCGCCACCGCCCGGCCGTTGCAGCCGGCCCAGGCATAGGCGTCCGGCCCGAGGCGGTGGAAGCGCGGGAAATAGTCGGTCGTCATGCCGATATAGCCGTTCCACACATGGTCGAAGCGCACCTCGCCGATCTGCGGGAAGATGCGCTTGAGCCGCTCGCCGATGCGCCGCCTGAGCCGCTCCGCGCCATTCACCGGGGCGATGAGTGCCCCTCCGGTCACGAGCCGGTGGCGCGCGTCGTAACGCATGAACCAGAGGTCGCCGTGGGTGTCCGACACGGCCTGGCGGCCGGGAATGATCGAGGCACGCAGATTGTCGCCGAGGGGCTCGGTGGCCATCTGCCACGACAGCACCGGCACCACCTCGTGTGCGATGGCGGGCGCGAGTTCTGTGGCGAATTCCCCGGTATAGGCATTGGTGGCGAGCACCAGCGCCTTCGTCCGCACCTCGCCTTGCGGCGTCGTGACGCGCCAGCCGCCGCCCTCGCGGGCGAAGGTCAGGGCCGGCGTGCCGGCGAAGATGCTCACGCCCTGCGCCGCCGCGGCGCGGGCGAGGCCGCGCGCGAGCGCCAGCGGATTGATGTGCCCGCCGCTGCGGTTCCAGAAGCCGCCGTGCCAGGCCTCGGAGCCGGTCATCTGGCGCACGCGCTCGCGGTCGAGCAGCTCGACCGGCGCGCCATGGCGGCGCCACTGGGCGACGCGCGCCTCGGCGATCTTCATGCGCCCCGGTGTATGCACGGGCTGGATCCAGCCCGTCTGTTCCGCCTCCGCCGGGATGTCGAGGCGGCGCACCAGGTCGAACAGTACGGACGCGCTGTCGCGCAGCAGGGCGACGAAGCGCTCGCCCTCCGCACCGTGCCTCGCGACGATATCGTCCGGGTTCGGGCGCGTCAGGGTGGGAATGACCTGGCCATTGTTGCGGCCCGAGGCGCCCCAGCCCGGGGCGGCGGCTTCGAGGAGCACGACGCGCTTGCCGCTTTCGGCGAGATGGAGCGCCGTCGACAGGCCGGTGAAGCCGCCGCCGATGACGACGACGTCGCCGGTCGCCGAACCGGCGAGCGACGGGTAGTCCCCTCCCGGCGGCGTCACGGCCGCCCACAGCGACGGCGGCCATGCCGGCTCGATACGCTCCAATGCCCCCTCCTCGTCCCGCTGCGGGCGACAGCCCGAAGCGTCTCAAAAACGTAACTTATTGATCATTTCGCGACACCCGCAAGCCCCCAATTCCACACCAGACGGGAGAATATCCATATTTCCCACATAAGAACGGGCATTTCCCCGATGGGCGACAAAATGAAAACGGCCGCCTGCGCAATGGCGCAGGCGGCCGTGATGCTGCCTCGGAGAGACCTTGCGCTCAGAACTTGTAGTTGAGACCGGCGCGGACGACGCTGAACTGCGTGTCGCTCTTGAGCGTGAGGGTGTCGCCGGCGAGCGCCGGGTCGGTCCCCGTGTAGCCGAGCCGCGTGTTCTTGTCGCCGAGATCGACGTAGAGATATTCGCCGCGCAGGGTCAGGTTGTCGGTGATGGCATATTCGAGGCCCGCACCGAGCGTCCAGCCCCACTGGGTGTGGTTGCCGCGGCCGGCCCAGGAATCCTCGCCGATATCGTCCGCGACCGTCATGCGGTGCTTGACCTGGCCATAGGCGAGACCGCCGGTGGCGTAGATGAGGAGGCGCTCGGTCGCCGTGAAGCCGAGGCGTGCGCGCACCGTGCCGTACCAGTCCACCGTCGCCTTGGCGAAGACGGAACCGCCGTCACCCTCGAAATCCGACACGACGCCGGCGATGCGGCGGCTGACGTTGATGTAGTTGAAATCGGCCTCGGCGCCGAGGACGAACTGGCCGATCTGGTAGTTGTAGCCGATCTGCGCGCCGCCGGTGAAGCCGCCGCTGTCGGAATCGCTCAGGCCAAGGGCCGCGCCGACATTGATCGACTGGAGCGTATCCTCGTCGCGAACGTGAAGAGAGCCATGCTCCCACGCGCCGCCGGCGTTCACACCGGCATAGAAGCCGGTCCAGGTGAAGATCGGCCCGACGGGCACGATCGGGGCCATCTGCCGCGACGGCAGGTCGGCCGCAAGGACCGGGCCGGCGACGGCGAGAGCCAGAATGGAAATCGAAGTGCGAAATGCACGCATCAGTACCCCCCAGTGAAAAAGCAGGGGCACTCTACTCATCCCGGGTAACGAATCAATTAAAATCTAAAGAAATCGCTTCGAAACGTCTTCGATCCAGCACAGTTTTAGTTAAAATTTTTCACATATCGTCCTGAGCAGCGGCTCTGCTTGAGACGCACAGCCGAGAGATCCCCCGCCCCGCCGCCACCGGACGCCTCGCCGGGAAGGGCCTTGACGCGCACTTCCATAATGTCCGCTCCGAAGCGCGCCAGGGCGTCCGGCCACGATCGCCCCCCGCGGGGCGGCACAGCGGCGAGCAGTAAGACTGGTACATGCCTTACATGTTTCAACGCGCACTCCCGTACGGGGAGCGACGCTGACGTGATCGACGCCATCCGTGAGGACATGGCGTTTCAACCCGCGCTCCCGTACGGGGAGCGACTCCCGGCACTGCTCGCTCATGGCGGCGAAGTACTGGTTTCAACCCGCGCCCCCCGTACGGGGAGCGACGCCGCGCCGGTGGCCACGTCCATCCGCCCGCGCACGTTTCAACCCGCGCCCCCCGTACGGGGAGCGACACGCGGCCCGACAGGGCGTCGCGGAGCTGATGGTGTTTCAACCCGCGCCCCCGTACGGGGAGCGACCTTGCGGGTTGGCGATTACCGGGTGATCTTCATCGTTTCAACCCGCGCCCCCCGTACGGGGAGCGACATTGACGCGCACCGCATCGTCGGCCGGATGCAGGTTTCAACCCGCGCCCCCCGTACGGGGAGCGACGCGGCGATCGCCGCCGGGCGGGCCGAGCGGATCAGGTTTCAACCCGCGCCCCCCGTACGGGGAGCGACGGCTCCACGAAGGGGCGAATCGCGACGATCTCGCGTTTCAACCCGCGCCCCCCGTACGGGGAGCGACCCCATCGTTCTTATCTGATTGCGACAACGAGCAAAACGGGCGCAGACCACGAAACGCGGCCCGCCGCCGGCGGGGCGGCCGGCACGCCCGCGCCGCAGGCAGAAAGAGATCAACAATGTCAAAGAATTGTCCAATGTGCGAACCGGACGGGGATCGCCGGCACGCTTGCGGTTCGCACCCTGCCTGCGCGGCGGCTGCGCCTCGCGGCAGAAACCGGCTCCCGGCTAGACGATCAGGGGGCCTTCGAGGTCTGTCGCCGGCTTGGCCCCGACGTGTTCGACGCGTCGCTGCCAGTTGGCGCCGAGGTAATAATAGCGCAGGCTGTCGCGCTCGGGCGCGATGAGTTTTTCGAGGCGCGCTTTCAGCAGCGTCCACTGCGCCGGATCGACGTTGATCTCGAAGACGGAATATTGCACCCGCTGGCCGAAATCGCGGCAGGCGCGCGCCACGCGCCGAAGCCGCCCTGCCCCGCCTTGATCCGACGTGTTCACGTCATAGGTCACCAGCACCATCATGGGCACCTCACGTCCACAGCCATGGCGGATAGGCATCGAGGTCGCCGCGCAGGTGCCGGGCCAGAAGCTGAGCCTGTAGATAAGGCACCAGGCCGAGCGGAGCGGCCTCCTCGAGGAAGGGATGGCGTCGCTCCTCCTTCTTGCGCTCCTGCCACGCGGTGAGCACGGTCCTGCGCCCTTCCTCGGTCAGCCACACCGCCCCGCCGTCCCGCGTTTCGAAATCACGCGCCCGGACCTGTCGCCGATTGACAAGCGACAATGCCAGTCGGTCGACGAGGACAGGGCGCAGTTCCTCCATGAGGTCGAGGGCAAGGCTCGGCCGTCCGGGCCGGTCGCGATGCAGAAAGCCGACGGCGGGATCGAGCCCCACCGCCTCCGCCGCGCTGCGGCAGTCATGGGTCAGCAGTGTATAGAGGAAGGACAGCAGGGCATTGATCGGGTCAAGCGGTGGCCGGCGCGATCGGCCGCGAAAGCGCATCGCTGCGTCCGGCGAGCGAATGAGCAGATCGAAGACGCTGAAATAAAGGCTGGCGGCCTCGCCCTCCGCACCGCGCAGCGCCTCGGCATCGAGGTCGGCCCGGCTCGCCCGGCGCAGGATATAGGCGAGGCGATCGGCCACCGCACTCATCCGCTCACTGGACCCGGGCGAGAATTCCTCGCCGTAGTCGCGCAAGCTCCGCATCAGCACCGACCGCTGGTTGGCGACCTTGCCGAGCACGAGGCCGCGGACGATCTCTACCGGCGTATCGGAAGCGCGGTATTGCGCCCGCCGCAGCAGCACGTTGCCGGCGACGGGGCCCTCGATGCGTGCCTGAAAGCGGCCGCTGCGCTCGAGGAGGACGATGGTGATCCCGGCTGCGGCGCAGGCCCCGATCAATGCGGGGGAAAGATGGACGGCGCCGAAGGCAACGACCGAGGCCAGCATGTGCAGCGGCACGCGGGCGCGCTCGGTGCCCTCGATCTGCGCCACGAGGTTCTCGCCGTCCTTTCTGAGGCTCGCCGCCTCCGTCGTGACATAGAAGGTGTTGAGCAGCTTCTTCAAGCGGCACTCCCTTGCTCGTCGAGCAACGACGCCAGCATGCCCTCGCACCAGGCGCGGGCGGAGCGGGACGACGCCTTCGGCCGGCAGAGATCGATGAGCGAACAGGCGCGGCAACGCTCGGCGCGCCAGACCGCTTTCGGCGTCTCGAGGCTGCGGAAGATCCGGCGCAGCTCGCCGATCGTCTCCTCGGTCAGCCGGCGTAGGTCTGCATCGAAGGGCACCGCGACGCGCCGCTTCGTCTCGCCGTAGAACAGCGCCCCCTCCGGCACCGGTCGCCCCGTCATCTCTTCGAGGCACAGGCCCTGCGCGCAGAGCTGCACCTCGTCGGCGCGGTGCAGCTTCGGCTTGCCACGCTTGAACTCGACCGGATACGGCACCTCTCCACCGGGAGCGGAATGGAACTCGACGAGGTCGGCGACGCCGGCGATGCCGAGCCGGCGCGAGGCGATGGCGAGCGCCGTCTCGCGCCGCGTGCCGCGCGCCTTGCGGCTGTCCGGCCGGTCCGAGGCGATGTGCATCACATGCCCCTCCGCCGTAAAGCGGTTCTCCGCCCACAGACGCTCCAGATGGATGAGTGCCGCCTGCCGCAGGCAATAGACGGCATGCTGGAGCGCCGAGAGCGGAATGGGCTCGGCGTCCAGCTCGTCCGGCTGCGGCAACGCGTCTTCAGCCATAAGGCATCACAGCCATTCGATGACCTCGACGCCCTCCGGCAGGTTGGCGCGGTTGATTGTCACGAAATAGTCCGAAAACGCCCGTGCCGGCGGATAGTTGTCGATCTGCCGGTCGATTTTGCGGAACTCGCCGGCGATGTTGCGGCCGATCTCGACGTGGTCGAACAAGGCATGGGCCGGCGCATTGCCAAGGGCGCTCGTGTGCTTGAAGGCGATGACCTTGCGCGACGCCATCTCCCCGCGGGCGGCCGAGCGGTCATGCTCGAACATCGAGACGAGGGCCTCGCGCAGGAGGTCGAGATCGGCTTCGCCGAAGCCGGTGCGCTCGGCGAGTTTGGCGGAAATGAAGCCATGGGCGCGATAGAGGCCGTAGGGCACGATATGCTTGCGGCCCATGGTGCGATTGTCGGTGCGGCCGTTGTCCTCTTCGCTGCCTTCCGTCCGCTGCTTCTTCTCTGCCTCGTTGGTCGCAGCCATGCGCGTGATAGAGATTTCCTGCGGCATGATGGGTTCAACCGATTGGGCGAAGGTCATCTGCACGGGCCCGCGCACCTGGCCGCAGTTGATGCCGGTGGACATCACGGCGCCGAAGGTGCGCACGTCGAAGAAGTTCCGGCACATGAAATCGCGCAGGCGCTGCGCCTCCTCGTCATTCTTCGGGTTGAGCTTGCCCTCCTTCTTCGCCTTCTCGTCATCCGGTCGCAGCGCCACATAGGCCTTGCGGTGCTGTTCGTTGAGGATGGCGCCTTCCTGCACGTAGATATTGCAACCGGGCGCGCCATCGCATGCGAGCTCGACATAGTTGCGGATCTTGCGCTTCAGGCTCACGTCCGAGACGAGCCCGTGGTTCGTCTCGGGATCGAGGCGCGGCAGGTTGCCGGCATCGGGATCACCGTTGGGATTGCCCTTGGAGACATCGAACAGGAGAACGAAATCGTAGCGGTTGGCGAGCGCGGTCATTGGGCGGCCTCCTCCAGTGTCTCTTCGAGGTCCTGATCGGCCTTACGGCGATAGAATTGATGGTAATAGCCGAGCGCAAACTTGCCCTGATCCAGCAGGGAGAGGGTTGCAGGGAACGTCGGCGGCAGCTCAACCATGATTTCCGCGATCTGATTGGCAAAGTATCCTGCCAGCCTGGGTTTATCCCCCTTTTCAGCCTTGTCTCTATGGTGTTGATGCAGCCGCAGAAGCAGCGGAAAGACGCGCTGCGGCGTCGCCGACGCTGCTCCGTAGAACTTGTCTCGAATACTGGCCTTCACAGTGCCGAGAGCCACTTCTTGCATCCTCTCCAGCGCAGCGAACAGGCGACCAAGTAGATAGGCAGGGTCCTTGTTTTTGATGTCGAGGGCCACGGGAGCCTCCTTTTCCCTCTTGAAATTGCGCACGAGGAGCGCGCGCAGCATGCCGGCCCTCAGCGCATTGATCTCCCCGTCCGCGCGGATGCGCATCAGCACGGTCGCGAGCAGCGTCAGCGGATAGGGCGTGCCGGTGAGGATGGCGCGCATCCACTCCCCGGCGAGGTTGGGCGGCACGTTCTCCCGCTTGCCGAGCACCGCCGTCTCGGCGAGATAGCGCCAGAGCGGGGGATAGCCGTCGCGCGGCGGCGGTTCGATCGCCATGTCCGAGACGAAGCGCGCGTAATTGCCGGCGAGCCGGCCGAAATCGTCCTCCAGCCAGAAGCGGATGGACAGGCGCGCCGCATTGGGGGCAAGACCGAGCACATAGAAACGGACGCCTTCGGCGAGCTTGGGCTCGATGTCCTTCAACGGGATGCCACGGCGCATGCGCCCGAGAGCATCGCCGACCTTTCCGGCCTCGATCCCCTCGTCCGGCTGCGATGCGAACCAGGCATTGAAGAAGCTTTCGGCCGCCTCCGCCACCTGCGCATCCGAAGCATCCGCCCAGAAGACCGTGGAGGCATCGCCGATCTGGATGCGATGCCTGTCGTCGGCGAGGAAGGCGTTGAGCGCCGTCGCATATTTGAAGGCGGCTGCCTCGGAGACGGGCGCGTTCTCCCCCTGCTCGTGGCCGTAGGAGGTGAAGGCATCGAGGTTGAAGGAAACGATGGAGGCGCCGGACGATTGCGCGCCCCACACCCCCTTGATCGCCGGATGCAGCCGCGCGATCGGGCCCATCGTGCCCGTGACGAGGCACACCGCCTCGGTGTCGCCGTTTCGCGCACCGACGTCCACCCACAGCGCCCGGGCGGCGGGCCGCTCGTGCAGGTAGATATTCTGCAGCCGCTCACTCTCGAGCGCGAAGATGACATTCTGATCCTTCATCTCCTCCGGCCACAGCGGCTGAGTGAACCGCTCGGGCGACCACTGGTCGAGAAAGCGGAGAAGAGCCAAAAGACCGGGATCGGCGGTGCCGGCCAGGGCGCCGCGATGCATCTCGCAAAAAGCCCTGTGCTCGTCCGCCGTCCGCTTGCCTTCGCCAGCCGTGACGCCGAGCAGGTAGGAGGTCTTGTCCCACAGGAAATTCGGCGCGATGGCGACGGTGCGCTTCACCGGTTGCGGCACCTGCATCAGCCGCGGCACCTTCTTCTTCCCCGTCCCGTCGCGCAGATCGGTGACGGAAGCGACGCTGCCGTCCTCGTTCAGCGAGATGACGAAGCCGATCTTCTCGGTCGAGAAACCGAAGGGCGGCACGTTCGGAAGCCGGTCGTAGGCTTTGGCGAGGGATGCCAGAATGCTCATGGGGACCTTCGCAATCCTTGCGCCCACGCCCTGTCACGGGCGGCGGGCCACGAAAGGTTCAGCGCAGAATGTCCGGCGAGCCGGGACGGGGCACGCGCATCACGCCGTTGTCGAGCCGGGCGCGGAAGAACAGCGACGGCCGCCCCGCCGCCTGATGGTCGATGTCCCACAGCATCAGGCCGAGATCGCGCGGCCGGCCGAAGCCCAGGTCGTCGGTCCGGTGTTCCGGCTCGGGCGCCGGCATCGGCGCATCCGGCGCGATGAGGGAGAAGGCGGCGGCGAACTCGCGCGTGCCGAGGCAAGGCTGGTGGAAGCACTGGCCACGCTCGGCCCGGCGGTTGAAGATGTCGAGATGCTTGCCCTCGTTCTCGTCGCCGTCGGCCTTGTCCGTCAGCACGAAATGGGCCTCGATGACATAGGCGACGTCGACGAGGACGGTGGCGGCGCGCTGCTGGCGGCTGTCCTCCACCTTGAGCGCAAGGCCCGCCAGGCTGCCCCGGTTCATGGCCGCCCTCGCCGTGCCGGCGGGGATCTTGCTGCCCACCTCGTTGCGGCGGATGGACTGGAAGCGGACCGGCTTCAAAACATGGATGGCGTCGATGACCCAGCGGATCGCCGGCTTCCAGTGGATGGCGTCCAATATGCCGCGCGCCGCCGACGGCGTCATCACGTCATAGGAAACGCGTTCAACCTTGGTCTCAGGCCTCGTAAAGCAGGCGTAATCGCCCACGACGTGCAATCTGACGCCATAGCCCATGCCCCACCCCCAATCGGCCGCCTCGCGAGCGGGACGGTTGTCCGTCCCCGCCGGACAATCGTCTTTGCAACTTCCCAACCAATTTCGACCCACGCCCACAACGGACGACTCACTCCAATGCAAACCAGCCTTACACAGCGGCGCGCGCTTTTACAGACCTACACCATCCACTGCTCCAGCCCGAGATAGCCGGCGTCTTCCCATATGAGGCCGATATCGGGTCGGTAGAGGCTCCCCGTCATGAGGACGGCGAACTGGTCGCCACGCTGCTCCGCTGCACGAAAAACGACGTGGCCGTTGGCGAGAAGGAGCGCACGAGCCTTCGGCGGCACCTGCACGATGTAGGGCTGCAGCTCCCGCGCCAGCGCGCCGGAGGGGATGGCCGCGCTGCCGAGCCTCTCCACGATCGACCACGCCTCTGGCGTATTCGCCACGATCACCGGCTCCATGCCGCTCTCGATCATGCGGAATTTCTCGGCCACGCAGCGATAGGCGAAGATCGTCTCCGGGCCGTGTTCGCCCCTGTGCATACGGAAATCGGCAAGGATCTTCTTCTTGTCGACGCCCTCCGGCCCGACGCGCCAGTAGACCTCGCCGAAGAAATCCTCCATGGCCTGTGGCGACAGGAGATCCTCGTGCTTGTCCGCCATGCGCCCGAGATCGCCGCTCAGACTCTTGATCTCGGGCGGCGGAGGATGGTCGGGCGCGGTGAAGATCGTGACGATGCTCTCGTCCACCGGCCGCCGCCCCTCGCGGTTGCATCGGCCGGCCGCCTGCGCCACGTTGTCCAGGCCCGCCTCGGCCCGCCAGACCCTTGGAAAATCGAGGTCGACCCCCGCCTCCACCAAGGATGTCGCGATGACGCGGCAAGGATGCCCGTCCTTCAGCCGCTGCCGGACATCGGCGAGAATGGCGCGCCGGTCGGCGGCGTGCTGCCGGGTCGACAGATGCACCAGCCCGTCGAGCCCGGCCTCCTGCCCGGCCTGATAGAGCGCGAGCGCGTGCTTGCGGCTGTTGACGACGACGAGGCCCTGACTCTGGTCCATGAGGGCGGCGACGAGCGCCGCATCGTCCATCTTGCCGGCGAAGCGAAGCGTCACGCGCCGAAGCTTGCGGGCCAGGTCCTGCGGCTCGGGCGCCAGTTCCCGGCCGGCGAGCGGCAGGCCGACGGGATGGCCGGCCGGGAAATTGCCGGCATCGAGCGCCGGCTGCGTCGCCGTGCACAGCACGATGCTGCAGCCGTAGTTCGTGGCCAGTTCCCGCAGCGCCGCCACGGCGGGCGCCAGCAACGGGCGCGGCAAGGTCTGCGCCTCGTCGAGGATGATGATGCTGCCGGCGATGTTGTGCAGCTTGCGGCAGCGTCCCGGGCGAGCGGCAAGAAGACTCTCGAACAGCTGCACATTCGTGGTGACGACGACGGGGGCGGCCCAGTCCTCCATGGCGAGCCTCAGCTTGTTCCGGCTCGCCGCTTCGCTGTCCGCCGCAGCGGCGGGAGCCCGCTCCGCCCGCGCCTCGTCGATGGCCGAATGGTGCTCGAGAACCACCTCCCCGCCCAGGAGTTCCCGGAAGATGGCCGCCGTCTGGTCGATGATGGAGGTGAAGGGAATGGCGTAGATGATGCGGCGATGCCCGTGGATCCGGGCGTGATCGAGGGCGAAGCCGAGGGAGGCGAGCGTCTTGCCGCCCCCCGTCGGGACGGTGAGCGTGAACAGGCCGGGCGCCTCGCCGGCGCGGCTCAGCACGTGGTCGAGCACGGCGCTGCGCACGCTGTTCACCATCGTGTCGCGGCTGCCGAGCGCCTCCATCCGCCGCGCGTAGCGGGCCAGCAGCTCCGGCAGGATGGCCTGGAGCGCCGGCCACGCGCGGTCGACCTGTCGTCCCTCGACGCGACAGTAGAAACCCTCCGTATCCTTGAAATCGGCATCGACGAGGCAGGAGAAGAGCATGCGGCCGAGGAAGGCGAACTGGAAGGCGAGCCGCGCCCGGACGGCATCCGCCTCCGCCGGCGCCGCCCCGCGCGCCGGCGGAGGCTCCCAGCGAAAGGCCGGCACGAGGCCGCTCGCATCGGGAGCGATCTCCGCGCGCCAGACAGGATCGAGGGACGCATCGGAGAAGCCCTTCAGCCGCTCGCTCAAGGTGGCGAGGCTTTCGCCCTGCTTGTCGGGCAGGCCGGCATGGTGACCGGCGATGACATAGGCAATGAGTTCGCCGATCAGCCGGTCGTCGCCTTTGGCGAGTGCCAGGACGAGGGCGGCCCCCGCCGTCGAGTGGTCGACCGGCACCTTGCTGCCGTCGAGCCGGGCCGCAAAGCCGGGCGTGTATTTGCCGAGATCATGCAGAAGCGCGGCGAGCCGTGCCGCCTTGCCCGCCTTGAAAGCCGCACCATAGGCGGCTGCGCGGACGGCCGTGTCTTCGAGATGCTCACGCAGCGGCTGCCAGTTGCCGCGATGCCCGTCTTCCGTCGAATGCGCATAGTACATCCGCCCCTCCCAGCCGCGATGGCCTTGCGGATCTACCCTGCACAGATTCGGATGACAGCCGTAGCTCCGCAGGCATGCGGCCGGCGCTCGCGGGCAGGCGAATGAGACGTTTCGGGCAGACGACATCGACGTCCCGGCGCCGCGAGGAACGTCGCGGCCGGCCGCTGGACCAACCCGATTGGCAAAAAGCCTGCAAGTGTCTGGAAGTAAACGAGAATGGCGCTCCCAAGGGGACTCGAACCCCTGTTTTCGCCGTGAGAGGGCGACGTCCTAGACCGCTAGACGATGGGAGCGTCTCGCGTGAGGCCGCTTCTATATAAGTGCTTTGCCCCCTGTTCAAGCCCTCTCGTGGCACTTTGTGTCGAAAACCGCAGCTCTCCACAGGCGCGGGACGACCACGGCGCGGGGGAAGGCTTGACTGCCCCGCCGTGACGGGCGACGAGCGCTCATGAGCGACAAGATGGCGGATGCCGGCGAAACCATCCATTTGACCGCCGAGGCGCAGGATGCCGGCGTGCGGCTCGACCGCGCGCTCGCCCTCAGGCTTCCGGACCTGTCGCGCAGCCGCATTCAGCAGCTCATCAAGGACGGCCACGTCACGGTCGGAGGGACGGCCGAGACGAATGCGTCGCGCAAGCTCGCCGCCGGCCTTCCTGTCGCCGTCACCGTGCCTCCCGCGGCGGCACCGGAACCGTCCGGCGAGGATATCCCCCTCACCGTCCTCTACGAGGACGACGCGCTCATCGTCATCGACAAGCCGGCGGGTCTTGTCGTGCACCCGGCCCCCGGCAACGAGACGGGCACCCTCGTCAACGCCCTTATCGCCCATTGCGGCGCGAGCCTCTCGGGCATCGGCGGCGTCCGGCGGCCCGGCATCGTGCACCGCCTCGACAAGGACACGTCCGGCGTCATGGTGGTGGCGAAGACCGACGAGGCGCACAAGGGGCTGAGCGCCCAGTTCGCCGACCACGGCCGCACCGGGCCGCTTCACCGGGCCTATGTGGCGGTGGTCTGGGGCGTGCCGCAGCCGCTGGCCGGCACCATCAATGCGCCGATCGACCGCGCCCCGCACAACCGGGAGAAGATGGCCGTCGTCCGCGCCGGCCATGGACGCGAGGCGATCACGCACTATATGGTGGAAGAGCGTTTCGCCGCCGGGAATGCGGCGGATGTGGCGAGCCTCGTGCGCTGCCGGCTTGAAACGGGGCGCACGCACCAGATCAGGGTGCATCTTGCCCATCGCGGCCATCCGCTTCTCGGCGACGAAACCTACGGCAGCGGCTTTCGGACAAAGTCCGCCCTCCTTGGCGATGAGGCGCGACTGGCGTTGAGCGTGCTTTCCCGTCAGGCGCTGCACGCCGCCGAGCTGGGCTTCGCCCATCCCGTGACGGGCGAGGAACTGAGCTTCGAAAGTTCGCTGCCGGCAGACCTGCAGGGGCTCGTCGCCGCGCTGCGCACAAACACATAGTGCGCGGGCGCGGTGTTCGCCGTGTGCGCTAGCGCACATGCCGGAAGAACCCAACGACCGAAACTGCGGTTCTGAGACAGTCGGACGCCCTCTTCCGGACAAGGTGTTCCCGGATGTAGGGTGTTCAAGACGGCTGGCCAGGGGGCGGCCGTCGCACGGCCTGCCGTCAGGGGGCCGAAAGGAGGTGAAAATGGCTACCAGCGCGCTTCCCACGCTCGCCAGCGAAGGCGGGCTCTCGCGCTATCTCGAAGAGATCCGCCGTTTCCCGATGCTGAAGCCCGATGAGGAATTCATGCTCGCGAAGCAGTGGCGGGAGCATGGCGACCGCGATGCGGCGCACAAGCTCGTGACGTCGCACCTGCGGCTCGTCGCGAAGATCGCGATGGGCTACCGCGGCTACGGCCTGCCCATCGCCGAGGTGGTGTCCGAGGGCAACGTCGGCCTCATGCAGGCCGTCAAGCGCTTCGAGCCCGACAAGGGCTTCCGTCTCGCGACCTACGCCATGTGGTGGATCAAGGCCGCGATTCAAGAGTACATCCTGCGTTCGTGGTCGCTCGTGAAGATGGGCACGACCGCGAGCCAGAAGAAGCTGTTCTTCAACCTGCGCAAGGCCAAGGGCCGCATCTCCGCCTATGAGGAGGGCGACTTGCGGCCGGAACAGGTCAAGGCCATCGCCAAGCGCCTCGGCGTGCCCGAGCAGGACGTGGTCGAGATGAACCGCCGCCTCGGCGGCGACACCTCGCTCAACGCTCCCCTGCGTCAGGACGGCGACGGCGAATGGCAGGACTGGCTGGTCGACGACAGCGACGACCAGGAAACGAACCTCGTGGCGGAGGAGGAGGGCCGCAACCGGCTCGTCGCCCTGCGCCAGGCGCTCGGCGTGCTCAACGAGCGCGAGCGCCGCATCTTCGAGGCGCGTCGCCTGCGCGACGACCCGATCACGCTCGAGGATCTCTCCAGCGAGTTCGGCGTCTCCCGCGAGCGCGTGCGCCAGATCGAGGTCCGCGCCTTCGAGAAGGTGCAGGAGGCCGTCAAGCAGGGTCTCGCCCGCATCGAGGCCCCGAAGGGCGACGGCCAGGCGCTGAGCCCGGCCTGACGTCCCCGCAGAACGGCATTTGAAGAGCAACGGCGGCCGAAGGGCCGCCGTTTTGTTGTGCGGGCATCCCCGCCCAATGGGAGTCGCGGGAATTGCGCCACCGGCGCTCCCCGAGACGCTTGCTATTGCTGGCCGGCCCAGGCCCGCAGGGCCGCCTCGAGCGCCTGCTCGCCCGACAGCCCCTTCTCGAAGGCGAGCACCGCGCGCCGGCCCGAGGCATAGCGCAGCGGAATGTCCATCCACGACCGCGACCGAAGCAGCTCGGTGTTGCGCTCCACGTCGCTCGCGAGGTTGGACAGCCCGACCAGGAAGAAGTTCGGCGTCACCGGCACCGGCAGCCCGGCGAGCGGCGTTCCGCGCGCGCCTTCGTCCGTCTTGAGCTGCGGCACGCCCACCTCGCGCACCGCCCGATCGGGATCCGTCTCCTCGAAGGTCATCTCCACCGTGTGGGATGCCGGCAGCGTCGCGTCGGTGTTGCGGCGGAACGTCAGATGCAGCGTGAACCCGGCCTCCGGCACGGAGACCTCGGCCCGCACCACCGTCTCGAGCGGCTGCCCCTCGCCCGCGTTGACGGTGTCGAGGCGCCAGACCGCACGGCCGCCGGTGGCGCGCGGCGCCTGGTTGGCGTCGCCGGTCTCCTCGTAGAGGATGGCCCGCTGCGAGACCGCAACCGCGCTGCCGGGCGGCGTCGCCTGCTGCTGCGGCTGCGCCGGCGGGGTCTGCTCGGGCGGGGGACCCCCGATGCGGTCGTTGAACTTCGTCTCGCCTTCGCGCGCCGGCTCATCGGGCTCCGTCTGTGCCTGGTCCGGCGCCGGTGCGGGCTTCTCCTGCTGCAGCCACAGGGCCGTGCCGGCGATGGCACCGATGGCAAGGGCGAGGACACCGGCGACGATCAGCGTGCGGCGACGCTCGCCGCCGTCGCGGCCGCTGCGCGTCGGGGACAGGCGCGGGCGCGCCGGGCGCTCGTCCTCGGCCCTGGGCGCGGCCCCGTGATCGCCGGGCATGTCGGGCGGCTCGGCCGGCTGGTAGTCGCCGGGCCCATAGCGGGCAACCTCGCCGGCATAGGGGCTCGCACCGGCATTAGGGTCCTGATCATCATCGTAGCCGGCGCCCGTCCCCGCCGCCTGGTCGAAGCGCGGCTCCAGGGGATCCTCATAGACAGGCGGCGCATATTCGTTCTCGATCCGCGCGATGACGTCGTCGAGGGCGATCTGCTCGCGCTCGATATCGGCTTCCGACAACGGCGGGTCGACCGCCCGCAACTGCTGCAGCAGCACGACGCGCGCCCGATCGTAGATCGCGCGCCGCGTCTCGGGGGTGTTGTCCGGCAGGCCGGCCACGGCCCGCGAGAGCAAAGGATAATAGTCCGCCATCGGCTCCCGAATGTCCCGAAAACGTGGGGCCCGTCAACCTTCGAAGGGGTTGTGCACGAGGATCGTATCGTCGCGCTCGGGGCTCGTCGACAGGAGCGCGACAGGGGCGCCGATCAACTCCTCGATGCGCCGGACATATTTGATGGCCTGGGCCGGCAGATCGGCCCAGGAGCGCGCGCCCGCCGTCGTGCCCGGCCAGCCCTCGATGGTCTCGTAGACCGGCTCGACGCGCGCCTGAGCGCCCTGGCTCGCCGGCAGGTGGTCGAGCACCTCGCCGTCGAGGCGATAGCCGACGCAGACCTTGATCTCGTCGAAGCCATCGAGGATGTCGAGCTTCGTCAGCGCGATGCCGTCGATGCCCGAGGTACGCACCGTCTGGCGCACCAGCACGGCGTCGAACCAGCCGCAGCGGCGCTTGCGGCCCGTCACCGTGCCGAACTCGCGGCCGCGCTCGCCGATGCGCTGCCCGATCTCGTCGTCGAGCTCCGTCGGAAAGGGCCCCTCACCCACCCGCGTCGTATAGGCCTTGGCGATGCCGAGCACGTAGCCCACCGCCTTCGGCCCGAGGCCGGTGCCGGTCGCCGCCTGGCCCGCCACCGTGTGCGAGGAGGTGACGAAGGGATAGGTGCCATGATCGATGTCGAGCAGGGCCCCCTGCGCGCCCTCGAAGAGGATGCGGCTGCCGTGGCGACGCTCCTCGTCGAGGAGGCGCCACACCGTATCCATGTAGGGCAGCACCTTCGGCGCCACGGCGGAAAGCTCGTCGAAAATTTCCTCGGCGCCGAACTCGGCGAGGCCGAAGCCGCGGCGCAGGGCGTTGTGATGCGACAGGAGGCGCTCGATCTTGGCGGGCAGCGTCTCGAGGTCGGCGAGATCCATCAGTCGGATGGCGCGGCGGCCGACCTTGTCCTCATAGGCCGGGCCGATGCCGCGGCGCGTGGTGCCGATGCGCGTGCCGGCGTTGGAATTCTCGCGCAGCGCATCGAGCTCGCGGTGCAGCGGCAGGATGAGTGTGGCGTTGTCGGCGATGCGCAGGTTGTCGCGCGTGATGCTCACCCCCTGGGCGGCGAGGCGATCGATCTCGTCGACGAGCGCCTGCGGGTCGAGCACGACGCCGTTGCCGATGACGGCGAGCTTACCCGGGCGCACGACGCCGGACGGCAGCAGCGAGAGCTTGTAGACGGCATCACCGATGACGAGCGTGTGGCCTGCATTATGCCCGCCCTGGAAGCGCGCGACGATGTCGGCCTGCTCGCAGAGCCAGTCGACGATCTTGCCCTTGCCCTCGTCGCCCCACTGGGCGCCGACCACCACGACGTTCGCCATTTACGTCCAGCCTCCGGCTGTTTCCGGCCATCAACATGATAAACCCCGGCGCAAGCTCACCTTGGCCGGGGTTTCCTTGCACCCTCTCTTGGGCGATCGGGAGGCGAAAATCAAGCCCGGCGCATGCGCCCACTGCGATTTGGAACGGCTCCCAGATCAATGCCGCATCGTGTCGCCGCCAAGGCAGCGGGCGACGAAATTGCGGATTTCGAGCGTGCGCAGCGCCTCCTCCAGCACCTGTTCGTCGAGGCCGTGCCGCCAGGCGAGGTCGCGGCGGCTGCGGTCTGCGTCGAGCGTCCTGAGGTCCTCGACATAACCGGCGACTTCGGCCGGGTCGCGGAAGAAGCCTTCGTCGGCCAGCGGCTCGGCCATGCGGGCCATGATCGCGGCGAGCTCGGTCAGCGAGAATTCCGGGTGATACTGCACGCCCCAGAAGACGCCGCGCCCGTGGCGGATCTCCGCCGCCTGCACGCCGGCCATGCCGTTGGACGCAAGCACGATGGCGTTCGCCGGCAGGCTGGCGACGACGTCGAGATGCACGCAGGGTGCATCGAAGGCCCCGGGACGCCCTGCGAGCAGCGCATGGCCCCGCCCCGCCTCGCTCGGCGTGATTCGCCGCGCAAAACCCACCTCGCGCCCGAGCGGGTTGGGGGTCACCGTGCCGCCGGCCGCGACCGCCGCCACCTGCAGCCCCCAGCACGAGCCGAAGGACGGAACGCCGCTGTCGTAGACCGCCCGCATCAGCTCGATCTGCCGCCGCACCGGCGCCTCGTCATGGTAGACGTGCAGCGGCGAGCCCGTGAGGATCACCGCATCATAGGAGGAGAGCCCGGCGCCGGACGGCAGCTGCGCATCGGCATCGGCCGGCAATGCGATATCGCAGGCGGCGGCCGGAACGATGCGCTTCACGACCGCCGCATAGGCCTCACCCGGCGTCAGGCCGAAGCCCGCGCGGTGGCGCTCGCGTGCATCTTCGGGATAACCATCGACGATCAGCAACCGCATCCTGTGACACCTTCTGCCGCAATGCTCCCCTGCGTCTAGGCCCCTTACGGGCCGGCGGCAAGCACCCTAGTCTGCAACGCCATCTTCACGGAAGCCGCCCTTGACCCTGCAGCCGTTGACCGCCGCCCGCCATCGCCTCGATCACGCCTACCTGCTCCTGACGCTCACCACGCTCATGTGGGGTGGCAATGCCGTCGCGAGCAAGCTCGCGGTCGGCCATATCACGCCGATGGTGCTGACTTCGGCGCGCTGGATCGTCGTCTGCCTCATCCTGCTGCCGCTCTACGGCCGGGCCCTGCGCGACAACTGGGGCAAGATCGCCTCCCACCGGCTCCGCGTGATCCTGATGGGTGCCTTCGGCTTCACCGGCTTCAACGCGCTCTTCTATCTCGCCGGCCACCACACGAGCGCCGTCAACATCTCGATCATGCAAGGATCGATGCCGATCCTCGTGCTCATCGGCGCGCTCGTCTTCTTCGGCGTCAGGGCCACCTGGCTGCAGATCGTCGGCGTCATCGTGACGCTCGGCGGCGTCGCCATGACGGCGACCCACGGCGACATCGCCACCATCACGCAGCTCGCCTTCAACATCGGCGACGTGTGGATGCTGATCGCCTGCGTGTTCTACACCGGCTACACGCTGGCCCTGCGCGGCCGCCCGGACGTGCCCGGGCTCGTCTTCTTCCTGGCGCTCGCCATCGTCGCCTGCCTCACCTCCCTGCCGCTGCTGGCCTGGGAGATCAGCGCCGGCGACGCCTACTGGCCGACCTGGCAGGGCTATCTCGTCCTCGTCTTCGTCGCGCTGTTTCCGTCCCTGCTCTCGCAGATCACCTTCATGCGCGGGGTCGAGCTCATCGGGCCGAGCCGCGCGGGCGTCTTCGTCAATCTCGTGCCGGTCTTCGGCGCCCTGCTCGCCGTCCTCATCGTCGGCGAGCCCTTCGGCTGGCACCACGCGGTCGCCATGGCCATGGTGCTCGGCGGCATCTTCATCGCCGAGCGCCTGGGGCGGAAGATCGGCTAGAGACGGAAGCGTCGGTCGCGGAACAACGGCTCCCGTCGTGTCATGCCCGCGCTTGTCGCGGGCATCCACGCAGCCACGGGACCATGGCCGAAGGCATGGATGGCCGGGACAAGCCCGGCCAGGACAGCGGAAGCCACTGCACCCGTGCCTGGCGTTTGATTGCAGGGGATAGCAGCCTCCCGTGGGCCCTGCCGGCATCGACACCGGACGCGTGCCAATCACCCAAACGTAAATGCCCGGCACGAGGCCGGGCATCACAAGATACATGCGAGAGAGCGAGGCTCAGAACGTCAGCGCCTTGGCCTGCTTCACGCCCGGGATGGTCTGGATGTCCTCCAGCACCTTGGCGGGCACCTCGCCGTCCACCTCGACGAGCGCGATGGCGGAGCCGCCGGGGGCGTCGCGGCCGAGGGCGAAGGTGGCGATGTTGACGCCCGCATTGCCCAGGATGCCGGCGAAGCGGCCGATGAAGCCGGGCTTGTCCTCGTTCGTCACATAGATCATCGACGGGGCGAACTCGGCGTCGACCGTGATGCCCTTGATGTTGACGATGCGCGGCTTGCCGTTGGCGAAGACCGTGCCGGCGACCGAGCGGGTCTGCCGCTCGGTGACGACCGTCAGGGTGACGAGCGCGTCGTAGTCGTGCTCGGCCTCGCGCACCGTCTCCTCGACGACGATGCCGCGTTCCTTGGCGACGACCGGCGCCGACACGACGTTGACGTCCTGCAGGATCGGGCGCAGCAGGCCGGCGATGGCCGCCGACGAAAGGGCGCGCGTGTTGAGATGCGCCACCGTGCCCTCGTAGGTGATGTGCACGCTCTTCATGCCGGTCTCGGTGAGCTGACCGGCGAAGGAGCCGAGCTTCTCCGCGAGCGCGATGAAGGGCTTGAGCTTGGGCGCCTCTTCCGCCGTGATCGAGGGGAAGTTCACCGCGTTGGAGATGGCGCCGCGCAGCAGGTAGTCCGACATCTGCTCGGCGACCTGCAGGGCGACGTTTTCCTGCGCCTCCGTGGTCGCCGCGCCGAGATGCGGCGTGCACACGACGTTCGGGTGGCCGAAGAGCGGGTTCTCCGTCGCCGGCTCGATGGTGAAGACGTCGAAGGCCGCGCCCGCCACATGGCCCTCGTCGAGCGCCTTGCGCAGCGCCGCCTCGTCCACGAGGCCGCCGCGGGCGCAGTTGACGATGCGCACGCCCTTCTTCGTCTTGGCGATGTTCTCGGCCGAGAGGACGTTCTTGGTCTTTTCGGTGAGCGGCGTGTGCAGGGTGATGATGTCGGCCCGGGCCAGGAGGTCGTCCAGTTCCACCTTCTCGACGCCGATGTCGAGCGCGCGCTCCGGCGACAGGAACGGATCATAGGCGACGACCTTCATCCTGAGGCCGAGCGCCCGCTCGGCGACGATGGAGCCGATGTTGCCGCAGCCGATGATGCCCAGCGTCTTGCCGGTGATCTCGACGCCCATGAAGCGGTTCTTCTCCCACTTGCCGGCCTGGGTCGAGGCGTCGGCGGCGGGGATCTCGCGCGCGAGCGCGAACATCATGGCGATCGCGTGCTCGGCGGTCGTGATCGAATTGCCGAAGGGCGTGTTCATCACGATGATACCCTTGGCGGTCGCGGCCGGGATGTCGACATTGTCGACGCCGATGCCGGCCCGGCCGATGACCTTGAGGCGCGAGGCCTGCTCCAGGATCTTGGGCGTGACCTTGGTGGCCGAGCGGATGGCGAGGCCGTCGTAATTGCCGATGATCTCGGCCAGCTTGTCCTTGTCCTTGCCGAGGTTCGGCTGGAAGTCGACCTCGATGCCGCGATCCTTGAAGATCTGCACGGCGGCGGGCGACAGGGCGTCGGAAATGAGAACCTTGGGGGCGGTCATGGGTTTTCGCCTCGATGGAATTGGGCAGTCGGCAATCGGCAGATAGGCGATAGGCAGTCGGAGAAGGCAGATCGACGATTGCCGACTGCCCATTCCCGACTGCCCCCGCCGTCAGGCGGCAGCGGCGAGCTTCGCCTTCTCGGCGGCGAAGGCCCAGTCGAGCCAGGCCGCCAGGGCCTTGACGTCATCCGCCTCGACGGTGGCGCCGCACCAGATACGCAGGCCGGGAGGCGCGTCGCGATAGGCGCCGATGTCATAGGCGACGCCCTCCTTCTCGAGGGCGGCGGCGATGCCCTTGGCGACCGCGGCGACCGTCTCGGGCCCCTTCGCCACCACCTCGGGATCGACGATCTTGAGGCAGACGGAGGTATTGGAGGCCGTCGCCGGATCCTCGGCGAGATTGGCGATCCACGGGCTTGCCTCGACCCAGTCGAGGAGCGCCTTCGCATTGGCATCGGCCTTCGCGACGAGCGCCTTGAGGCCGCCGAGCGACTTCGCCCATTGGAGCGCGTCGATATAGTCCTCGACGCAGAGCATCGACGGCGTGTTGATCGTCTCGCCCTGGAAGATGCCTTCAACGAGCTTGCCGCCCTTGGTCATGCGGAAGATCTTGGGCAGAGGCCAGGCCGGCGTGTAGCTCTCGAGCCGCGCGACGGCGCGCGGGGAGAGGATCAGCATGCCGTGCGCCGCCTCGCCGCCGAGCACCTTCTGCCAGGAGAAGGTGACGACATCGAGCTTCTGCCAGTCGAGATCCTGCGCGAAGGCGGCGGAGGTCGCGTCGCAGATGGCGAGGCCTTCGCGGTCGGCCGCGATCCAGTCGGCATTCGGCACGCGCACGCCCGAGGTCGTGCCGTTCCAGGTGAAGACGACGTCGCGCGTCCTGGTGTCGACCTCGGCGAGGTTCGGCAGCGTGCCGTAGGGCGCCTTGATGACGCGCGCGTCGGTGAGCTTGAGCTGCTTGACGACGTCGGTGACCCAACCCTCACCGAACGACTCCCAGGCGAGCATGTCGACGCCGCGGGCGCCGAGCATCGACCACAGCGCCATCTCGACGGCGCCGGTGTCGGAGGCCGGCACGATGCCGATGCGGTAGTCCGCCGGCACGTTCAGCACTTCGCGGGTGAGGTCGATGGCGAGCTTCAGCTTCGCCTTGCCCACCTTGGCGCGGTGGGAGCGGCCGAGCGGCGCGTCGTTGAGAGCTTCGAGGGTCCAGCCGGGGCGCTTGGCGCAGGGGCCGGAAGAAAACTGCGCGCGCGCGGGCCGCGCGGCGGGAGCATTCGTCGACATGTATCCATCCTCTCAGATGGGCGCTTCCCGTTGGGGGGAAGTGTCCCGCGGATGGGGATACGCGAGCCCCGCCCCCGCGTCAACGACGGAATTGGACAACGATGCCGCAGGGCCAGAGGGGCAGTCGGCAGTCGGCAGTCGGCAGTCGAGGGATCCCCCACCGCTCGCTCACGAGCAACCTCGTTTCCCGGGCGCATGCAGCGAAGCGGAATGCGGCCCGGGAACCAGCACATAAATCTGCCGAAGGCACCATGGAAATGGGCCCCGGACACACCGCATCATTCACATGCTGCGGTGTGTCCGGGACGCGAGGGGGCGCGTGGCGTGAAAGGCGCAGGTTGCGCGGCAGAAGACCCCGCGAAGCCCGTTACCGCCCGCTCAGAACTTCGCGGCGAGCGCACCGCGAACGTTGTGGATGTTGAGGTTGACGTCGCTGAAGGAGGCGAAGCGCACGTATTCGTATTCGCCGCGCAGGAAGAGGTTCTCGGTCAGCAGGATGTCGAGGCCGAGACCCGCGGAGATACCGTAGGCGAACGTGTCCTTCTTGCGTTCGGTCACCACCGTCGGATTCGGGTTGAGGGCCAGGTTCGGCCGCCCGGCACCCGATTGATCGACGGCCGTCGCGGCGACCGAGGTGGTGCGCCACACGTCGGCCCGGCCGATGGCGAAGCCGAGCGTTGCATAGGGCAGGAAGTTGCCGAGGTCATAGCCGGCGCGCGCCCGCAAGGTGGCGTAATCCGTCATGCGCACCCGGCTCTCGGCATCGATATTGACGTTGTAGCGGTACTGGTCCGACGTCACATAGCTGCGGCCAAGGCTGTCGCTCGCGCGCGCGTCGAGGTTGGTATGGTTGTAGTTGAGCTCGACGCCGAGGACGACATCCTCCCACTGGCTGTTGTAGCCGACGAGGAAGCCGTAGCTGCCATTACGCATGTCGCGTTCCGGCAGGGTCGTCCAGCTGGACACCCGCCCTTCGGATTCGACCGTCGTATTGCGCAGGATATAGGCGATCTGGCTGCTGTTCGCCGTGCCGAAATCGATATTGGCGTTGGAATAGCCGCCCTGCACGCCGATGTAGAAGCCGCCCCAGGCGCCGGTCGGCTCGCTGTCGCCATAGGCGGGCATCGAGCCGCGCAGCCAGCTGTCGCCGAGATCGGCGGCGTGAGCGGCCGGAGCCGCGAAAGCCCAGCCGAGACCAATGACCAGGCCCGGAAGAAGCGCGCGCATCGATCAGAACTCCCCAACCCTCAGTACGGTCCTGATCATTGCTCGTTAACCTTAATATTCCGTTGCGAATGCCGCTCAGTCGAAGGTGTAGCGCAGGCCGAAGCGCACCTCGTGGCTGCGCAGGTCGCCGACGCGCACCGCCCCGCCCGCCGCCCGCGCCTTGCCGAGATCGGCGAAGCGATAGCCGATGTCGAACTTGAGCGAGGTGGTGATGTCGATGGCCGCACCCGCCATCAGCGCCCAGGCGAATCCGGTGCGCGTGCCGCCGCCGTAGGCGATGTCCGCACCGGTCGCCGTCACGGTCTCCCGGACCGAACCGAGCCGGTTGACCGCAAGACCGGCGCCCGCGCCGACATAGGGCGTGATGCCGGACCACGTGCCGAGGTCGGCATAGAGATTGGCGAGCACCGCGACGGAATTGAGCTTGGCCGTGGCGGCAAGGCCCGGGGCAGAGGCCGAGAGGCTGCGCTCGGCGAAGACGTCCCCCGTCACGTCCGCCCGCAGCCAGCCGAAGTCGTAGCCGAGACCGAGCCCGAAGGTGGCGTTCTTGTCCAGCCGCTCCCCGATGTAACCGAGGCCGTTGATGGACAGCGCGGGGTCGATCGGCATGGCGTAGCCGACGTCGCCGCGCAGGTAGAACCCCTCCCCGCTCGCCAGCATCCCCGGCTCGGGATCGAGCACCGGCGCCGGCGGAAGCTCGGCCGCAGCGACGGGGGCCGCCACGACGAGGGACAGGGCTGCGACGAGAAAGGCATGACGCATCGAGAAATACTCCCGGGACGGACGCAATGGGCGTGGGCAAGGGAGGCACCACCGTTTGCCGGGAGCTTGCCGCCAAGAAGTTAAGTGACCATTAACCTTAACGAATGTTGACCGAAGATCTCGACACCTTTCGCCGACGGTCGGCAAAAAGAAAAAGCGCGGCGTAGGACGCCGCGCTCCTAGAACTGCGATGATGGCCCGCTCTGCAGCCGATCAGTATTTGGCGACGATCGGCTCGTAGCTCTCGGCGACCACGGGGCCGCCGAACATCCAGCGCACGCCGAGCTTCACATCGTGCGAGGACAGGTCCTTGAACTTCATCGGGTTGTACACGTTGTTCGTGCCCGTGTACGTGATGATGTCGCCGCTCTGCGCATCGCCCAGATTGACGTAGCGATAGCCGAGTTCCACCGTGAAATTCGGCGTCACGGCATAGGCAAGGCCCGCATAGAGCGCCCAGGCGAAGTTCCACTTCGAGGCATCGCGCGCATAGGCCGAGCCGAGGTTCGGCACGTTCTCGTCGCGGAAGCTGTGGATGGTGTTGTAGGAGCCGCCGATGCCGGCGCCGATGAAGGGCGTCAGGCCGCTCCACGTGCCGAGATCGAGATAGGCATTGGCGAGGAACAGCCATTCGGACTTCGAGCCCGAATAATTGTTGGAGCCGGCGGAATAGCCGGGACCGGCCGGATAGACGTCGTAGCCGTGGAAGTTCGCCCGGGCGCGATACTCACCCGTGACGTCGAAACGGAACCAGCTGTTGAACTGGTAGCCGACGCCGACGCCGAAGAACGGCGCCGCATCGAAGGCCTTGTCGATGTTCACGACGCTGGCGTCGTAGAGCGCGTTGTCGAGGCTGTCGACTTCCTGGTTGCTGAAGCCGATGTCGCCACGCAGATACCAGCCGCCGAAGGCGACGGGCTCCGGCACCGGCAATGGCGCCGGCGCAGGCAGGAGATCGGCCGCCCGGGCGCCGGAGACGAGCCCGGCGGCCATGAGGCCGGCGCACGCGATGGATTTCAGGCTGCCCATGAGTATTTCCTTCGTACCAGGCAAATCATGTTTGCCCGCAAAACCGCAGACGAAGGCAATCTAGGCATCACTCGTTAAATATCGCTTAAGCCTAACGCTTAACCCTACCGATCCGTTAAGACGCCATCGACGCCGCCGGCCGCCGGGATGGCGCAAGACGGCAACCGGCAGCCTTCCCTCCCCGCGGGGGTGGGAAGTGCTACCGCATCGCCGATCGTTGCTGGTGCTCTTGTGCGGACGACGCTGGGGCTTGGGCCGGCGTCAGGCGGCGGCCCTGGTCAGCGCGTCGCAGACGTCGCCCACCACCTGCTCCACGAGGTCACGGTCGTCGCCCTCGGCCATCACGCGGATCACCGGCTCGGTGCCCGAGGGCCGGATGACGAGGCGTCCGTTGCTGCCAAGCCGCTCGCGCGCCGCATCGACGGCGTTGACGACGGAATCGTTCTTCAGCGGCTGGCCGTCCTTGTAGCGCACGTTCTTCAGGACCTGCGGCAGCGGCTCGAAGCAATGGCAGACCTCGCTTACCGGCCGATCCTGCGCCTTGAGGACGGCCAGCAGCTGCAGGGCCGCGATGAGGCCGTCGCCGGTCGTCGTATGGTCGGACAGGATGATGTGGCCGGACTGCTCGCCGCCGAGGTTGTAGCCGTGCGCCCGCATGTGCTCGAGCACGTAACGGTCGCCCACCGCCGTGCGGGCGAGCTCGAGCCCGCGGCCGGCGAGATAGCGCTCGAGGCCGAGGTTCGACATGATGGTGGCGACGATGCCGGGCTTGGACAGGCGCCCGTCGGTCTGCCAGCTCGAGGCGATGACGGCCATCAGCTGATCGCCGTCCACGAGATGGCCCTTCTCGTCGACGATGAGCACGCGGTCGGCATCGCCGTCGAGCGCGATGCCGATGTCGGCGCGCGTCTCGCGCACCTTGCGCACCAGCGCCTCGGGCGCCGTCGAGCCCACCTCGTGGTTGATGTTGAAGCCGTCCGGCTCGTCGCCGATGGTGATGACCTCGGCACCCAGTTCCCAAAGCGCCTCGGGCGCGACCTTGTAGGCGGCGCCGTTGGCGCAGTCGACGACGATGCGCAGGCCCTCGAGGTCGAGCTGGCGCGGCAGGGTGCGCTTGGCGAATTCGATGTAGCGCGCGTGCACGCTCTCGATGCGCTTGGCCCGGCCGAGGCCCGCGGGCGGCGCCAGCCGGCTCGTCAGGTCGCTCGTCATCAGCGTCTCGATCTCGCTCTCCACCTCGTCGGACAGCTTGTAGCCATCCGGGCCGAAGAGCTTGATGCCGTTGTCCTCGTAAGGGTTGTGCGAGGCGGAGATCATCACGCCGAGGTCGCAGCGCATGGACCGCGTCAGCATGGCGACCGCCGGCGTCGGCACGGGCCCGAGCAGCAGCACGTCCATGCCGACCGAGGTGAAGCCGGCCTGCAGGGCCGATTCGATCATGTAGCCGGACAGGCGCGTGTCCTTGCCGATGACGACACGGTGGCGATAGTCGCCGCGGTGGAAGACGAGGCCGGCCGCCTGGCCGACGCGCAGGGCAAGTTCCGGCGTGATGGTGCCGTTGGCCCGGCCGCGGATGCCGTCGGTTCCGAAGAAGCTGCGTGTCATGTGCGTAGAGCTCGGTGCGTGCAAGAAGAGGTCACTCTTATCTGAACCCGCGCGAATATATCATCCGGCATCGGCCAAGGATGCGCGCGTTTTGTTCACAAAGTATGAGCGCAGGTTACAACCGTGCGACCAGAAAGACGAACGGCGCCCGACGGCGCCGTTCGGCCTGGGATGGATGATTGTGTATCAGGCCTGCGGTTGCGGCTCGAGGCCGGCGTCCGGCTCGCCGCGGGGGCGGTTGAAGCCGGCCGACGGCACGGGCGAGTGGCGCGTGGGCGCCGCCGGCTCGCCGGCATCGCGCACGGGCGGCTTGCCGTCGAGCAGGTCCCGGATCTCCTCGCCGGTCAGCGTCTCGTATTCGAGCAGGCCCTTGGCCAGGAGCTCCAGCTGCTCGGCCTTCTCCTTGAGGATGCGCGTCGCCTCGGCATAGCCCGCCTCGACGAAGCGGCGGATCTCGGCGTCGATCTTCTGGGAGGTGGCCTCGGAGACGTTCTGCTGGCGCGCCACGGACATGCCGAGGAAGACCTCGTCCTGGTTCTCGCCGTACATGACGGTGCCGAGCTCGTCCGAGAAGCCCCACTGCGTCACCATCATGCGGGCGAGCTTGGTCGCCTGCTGGATGTCGGAGGCGGCGCCGGAGGTCACCTTGTCCTTGCCGAAGATGAGCTCCTCGGCCACGCGGCCGCCCATCATGATGGCGAGGCGCGAGGTCATCTGCTCGTAGCTCATGGAGAGCTTGTCGCGCTCCGGCAGCTGCATGACCATGCCGAGCGCGCGGCCGCGCGGGATGATGGTCGCCTTGTGCACCGGGTCCGTCGCCGGGACGTTGAGGGCGACGACGGCGTGGCCGGCCTCGTGATAGGCGGTGAGGCGCTTCTCCTCCTCGCTCATGACGAGGGTGCGGCGCTCGGCGCCCATCATCACCTTGTCCTTGGCGTCCTCGAACTCGCGCATGGTGACGATGCGCTTGGAGCGGCGGGCGGCAAGCAGGGCCGCCTCGTTGACGAGGTTCATCAGGTCGGCGCCGGAGAAGCCCGGCGTGCCGCGGGCGATGACCTTGAGGTCGACATCCGGGGCGAGCGGCACCTTGCGCACATGCACGCGCAGGATCTTCTCGCGGCCGGCGACATCCGGGTTCGGCACGACGATCTGCCGGTCGAAGCGGCCGGGGCGCAGCAGCGCCGGGTCCAGCACGTCCGGGCGGTTGGTGGCGGCGATGATGATGACGCCCTCGTTGGCCTCGAAGCCGTCCATCTCGACGAGGAGCTGGTTCAGGGTCTGCTCGCGCTCGTCGTTGCCGCCGCCGAGGCCGGCGCCGCGGTGGCGGCCGACCGCGTCGATCTCGTCGATGAAGATGATGCAGGGCGCGTTCTTCTTCGCCTGCTCGAACATGTCGCGCACGCGACTCGCGCCGACGCCGACGAACATCTCGACGAAGTCCGATCCCGAAATCGTGAAGAAGGGCACGTTCGCTTCACCCGCGACGGCACGGGCGGTCAGCGTCTTGCCGGTGCCGGGCGGGCCGACGAGCAGGCAGCCGCGCGGGATGCGCCCGCCGAGGCGCTGGAACTTCTGCGGATCGCGGAGGAACTCCACGATCTCCTGCAGGTCCTCCTTGGCCTCCTCGATGCCCGCGACATCCTCGAAGGTCACGCGCCCGTGCGCCTCGGTCAGGAGCTTGGCCTTGGACTTGCCGAAGCCCATGGCGCGGCCGGCGCCGTTCTGCATCTGCCGCGACAGGAAGATCCAGGCGCCGATGAAGACGAGCAGCGGCAGCCAGTTGACGAGCAGCGCGATGAACCAGGGCGTCGAATCCTGCGGCGGCTTGGCCGTGATCTGCACGCCCTTCTGCGACAGCTTGCTGATCAGGTTGGGATCGTAGGGCGCGTAGGTGGTGAAGGTGCCGCCCCCGCCGATATAGGTGCCGGTGATGTTCTGGCCCGAGATCACCACCGAGCCGATGCGGCCGTTCTCCGCGTCGGCGATGAGCTGCGAATAGGGAATTTCGTTCGCGGCCTGCCGCTGCCCCGGGTTCTGGAAGAGCGTGACCAGTGCCAGCACCAGGAGAAAGATGACCACCCAGAGGGCAAAATTACGGAAATTGGGATTCATCGTTTCCCTGTCGCTTTGTTCTTCCGGCACCGGAACCCGGGCCGCACTCATGTCCAAGCTAATTTAAGATCGCGCTAAACCCTTGCCAAGGGAAACCCAATCCGCGAGCACCCTTAAGGGAAAGTTCGTATCACCTTCGTATCAGCCAGACACCGGCGGCTTTTCTAGGGCGTGCCGGCCGCGTCTGCGTGGCGGCTCGGGGCCGATGTGCACGCGACCTGCGACATCGAGGGCGACGAGCGCCCCCGCCAGCGTCGCGCGCATGGCGCTCCCGGCCGCGCGCGCCCGCCGCAACGACACCGCCAGCGCCTCCAGCCGCTCGAGGCGCAAGGGAACCGCCGGCCGGGTCGCCGCACCCACGGCTTCCGCAATGGCACGCTCGAGCACCCGTAGCATCAACTCCTCCGGCAGGTTGAAGGTTTCAGCCGACACCTCCACTCCCCCTCCCCCCTTCGCAAGGGGCCGGATGAGCCGGGCCGCCTCGGCCTGCGCAACCGACGCGAGGGCCTCGTCCGCCCTCGCGGCACGCGCGGCAAGGCGGGCGAGCCGCTCCTGCGTCAACCCGAGCGTCTCGGCGGCGGCCCGAGCTACCGGGCTGCGCAGGCGCCCCCGCGCATAGGCCGCATCCCGGTTCGAGGGATCGTCCGCAGCCGCAAGGCCGGCCGCCGTCACCGTCGCCACGAGGCGCGCCTTGGGGAAGGCGAGGAACGGCCGCGCGAGCGCGAGGCCGGGCGCGGCCGCGACCCGAGGTCGCATGGCGGCCAGGCCGGCGATGCCGCTGCCCGCGGCAAGGCGCATGAGCACCGTCTCGGCCTGGTCGTCGCGGTGATGGGCCGTGACGATGCAGTCGGCGCCGATCGCGGCGGCATGGTCGGCGAGCAGGCGATAGCGCGCGGCGCGGGCGGCTTCCTGGATGCCGTGCGCCGGCTTCTCGCCATGCCAGCACAGGGTCGCGTGCGCCAGGCCGAAGCCGGCCGAGATACGCGCCACAGCTTCCGCCTCGGCCGTGCTTTCGGCCCTGAGGCCATGGTCGACGGTGGCGACGCTGACGCACGGCTTGCGTCCGGCACGGTCCAGCCAGCCGGCGACGGTGATCAGAAGGGCAAGGGAATCGGGGCCGCCCGAGACGGCAAGGAGAAGATGGCGGCTGTCGGCGAGGTTCGCGAAGGCTGCGTCGACCTCATCGGGCGCGAGAGGCTCGTCGTTAGGATGCGAAGACCCGCTCACGGGTCAGCAGCGCGCCCGCTCGCGCTCGGCCGCCTGGCGCACGGCTCCGGGAGCCTGCGGATATTTGCGGGTGACTTCGCCGAAGGTGGCGCAGGCCTGCTCGCGGGCGCCGATGGCATTGAGCGCCTGTCCGAGCTTGAGCAGCCCCTCGGGGGCGCGGCCGGCAGTGGGATAGTCGGTGGCGAGCTTCAGGTACTGCTCGGCCGCCTCGTTGTAGCGCTTGCGCTGGTAATAGGTCTCGCCGAGGAAAAAGGTCGCGTCGGGCACGAGCCGGTCGCGGGGATGTGACTGGAGGAACTGGCGCAGGCTCATCTCCGCCGCATCGTACTGGCGCTGGCGCAGCAGGGCGACGGCCGTGTCGTAGTCCTGCGCCGGGTTGGTCGAGCCCGTGGCGGCGATGCTCGGGCCGCTGCGCGCCGCCGGCGCGGAGGCCGCCATCGCCTCCCGCGCGAGCGAGTTGATGTCGAGCGGCGCGCCGGCACCCGGCGCGGGATCGTCGCCGATGATGGCGATGCCGCCCGTGGCGCTGTTGTCCGTGTTGACCGGCGCCTCGCCGAGATTGCGCGGGGCCCCCGGCGCCGCGGGCGCCGCCGAGGGGTCGAAGGCGTCGCCGCGCCGCTGCGGCGCAGGCGCCGGCTGGGTGCGCGGCGTCGTCGCGCCGGAGCGGCCGGCGCCGCCCCCTTCCTGGAAGCGGAATTCCACGTCTTCCTGGAAGCGCTGCAGCGTCTGCATGAGCTGCCGGTTCTGGTGCTGCAGTTGCTCCACCTGGCCGGAGAGCTCCCGCACCTGCCCTTCGAGCCGGTTGAGGCGCACGAACATGTCGGCAGCATCCTGCGCGCGTGCGCCTTGAGGCAGGACGACAATGGCAGCGGCCGCCGCGAGGAGCGCGACGGCGATGCTTCGGAGTGTCTGGATCATGCGATGCATTCGATTAGCCGCGGTTGTCGCGTTTGCCTAGCAGAACAGGCCGGTTGCGGCCACAATATGGCTGCAGCCCGGCCCTTTCCACGCAAGCGCCGCTTCCGGCGCGGGCAGCGCCGGTCAGACGCCGGCCCCGCCGTCGAGCACCGTGACGGCGCGACGGTTCTGCGACCAGCAGGAGATGTCGTTGCACACCGCGACCGGCCGCTCCTTGCCGTAGGAGATCGTGCGCATGCGCGAGGCGGGCACGCCGCGCGAGGCGAGATAGTCGCGCACCGTCTGCGCGCGGCGGGCGCCGAGCGAGAAGTTGTACTCGCGCGTGCCGCGCTCGTCGGCATGGCCCTCGATGAGGAAGGTGTAGCGCGGATATTGCGCCAGCCACTGCGCCTGCTTGTTCAAGGTCGCGACCGCGGTCGGCGTCAGGTCGGAGGAATCGGTCTCGAAGAAGACGCGATCGCCGACGTTCACCACGAAGTCCTGGGCCGTGCCGGGGGCGGCATAGCCGCCGGCAGCGCCGGCGCCGCCGGCGAGGCCGTCCTTGTTGGGGTCGGACGAGCAGGCGGCCAGCGTCAGGGCCGCAGCCACGGCGGCCGCCACCTTGAGGCCGCCCGACGAGAAGAGCGAGGACATCATCTGACAACTCCTTGACGCACCTCCGGCTGTCGGCGACCACCGGACAGACGCGGAACGAAGCCTGATCAATGAGCCGTCAACCTTGACGAGAGGTTGACGACAGGGACCCAAAAGCGACAGGTGCCGTAAAGCTCGCCTTGGGGTTAACCGCTGGTAAACGCGCCCGCTCAGCGCACTTCCGTCAGAAGCGGCGACCACGCGGGGTCGGAGCCGAAGGACGGCGTCGGCACCGGCACTTCGACGCGGCCGGTCACGTCCACCATGTAGAGCTTGCCGCCGCCCTGCCCGCCGGGATCGCGCCAGAACATGATGTACTGGCCGTTCGGCGCCCAGCTCGGCCCCTCGTTGTGGAAGCCCTCGGTCAGGATGCGCTCGCCCGTGCCGTCCGGCCGCATGATGCCGATGGAGAAGGTGCCGCCCTTCTGGCGCGTGAAGGCGATGTAGTCGCCGCGCGGCGACCAGACCGGCTGGGCGTAGGAGCCCTCGCCGAAGGAGACGCGCTGCACGTCCGAGCCGTCGACGTTCATCACGTAGATCTGCTGCCGGCCGCCGCGGTCGGATTCGAAGGCGATGCGCGCGCCGTCGGGCGAGAAGGACGGCGAGGTGTCGATGGCGTTCGTCGAGGTGACGCGCGTCGTCGTGCGCGAGCGCAGGTCCATGATGTAGATGTTGGCGTTGCCGCCCTGCTGCAGGCTCATGACGATGCGCTGCCCGTCCGGCGAGAAGCGCGGGCTCGACGTCATGTCGGGGAAGTTGCCGACGATCTCGCGCTGCCCGGTGTCGAGGTTGAGGAGCTGCACGTGCGGCTGCTCGCCCGTGCGCTGCGACATGAAGGTGATCTCCTGCGCCACCGGCGAGAAACGCGGGGTGACGACGAGGTCCTCGCCGCGCGTGAGATAGCGCAGGTTGGCGCCGTCCTGGTCCATGATGGCGAGGCGCTTGCGCCGCTGCTCCTTCGGCCCGGATTCATCGACGAAGACGACGCGCGTGTCGAAGAAGCCCTTGAGGCCGGTGATGCGCGTGAAGATGGCGTCGGAGATGATATGCGCGATGCGGCGCCAGTTGTTCGGGTCGGTGAAATACTGCTGACCGGTGAGCTGCTGGCCGGCGAAGACGTCCCACAGGCGGAACTCGGCCTTGAGCCGCCCGCCCCCCTCGCGCGTCACCCGCCCCGTTACCAGCGCCTGGGCGTTGATCGCCTGCCAGGCGCTGAACTGGGGCGCGGCGTCGAAGGCCGGCGAGGGCTCGACGAAGGCCTGCGCATCGATGGGCACGAAATAGCCGCAGCGGCGCAGGTTGGCGGTGATGACCTCGGCGATGCGCGCGCCGAACTCGACGTCGCCGCCGAAATTGGTGATGGCGATCGGCAGCGGCTGGAAGTTCGCACGGTCGAGCGTGATGGTGATCTCCGCGCGCGCCGGTGTCAGCACCGCCGGCACCAGGGTCATTGCCGCGATCAGCGGCAGCGCGAGGCGCGCCATCAGGGTCTTCATCATCGGGCTTTTCTTGGCTCTTGCCGGGAGAGACATGACGTCCGTGGGGCGTTGGTTATGGATGAGGCTGACGGCGAAACCATGTCAGCCCAGGAATTCGCTCGGATCGAGGATCACGTTCCATTCCTGCCAGTCGGCATAGAACGGCTGGAAGCGCTCGGGAATGCGGAAGGGCGCACAGCGCCGCACGGCCCTGAGCGCGCTGTCCGCCACCGAACGGAAGGCGGCCTCGCCGGACGCGTTCGCCAGGGAAGGCGTCGCCTTCAGCGAGCCGTCCGGATTGAGGCTCATGCGCACGATCGGCTTGACCGCGGGATTGGCGCCCGGCGGCGGCGACCAGCACTGGGCCAGTTGCTCGCGCACGATGCCGCCGAGGATGTCGGCATCGGCGGGCGACAGCCGGGCGGCGTTGCCCGTGCGCGTGCCGAGCGAGGCGGTGCGGTTCACCTCCTGCCCCGTGGCGGCCGCGTTCTGTGGCTTGTCCTTGCTCTCGAGCAGCTTGCGGATGTCGTTCGGGCTGAACTTGCGGTCCGGCTCCTGCGATTTCGCGGGGGCCGGCTTCTCCTGCGGCTTGGTGTCCTCGATGAGCTTGGCGAGGTCCTCGCGCTTCGGCTCGGGCTTGGGCTCGGGCTTCTTGGGCTCCGGCTGGCGCTCGGGCGGCTTCTCCGCGATCTCGGGCCGCTTCGGCGGCTGCGGCGCGGGCTCCGTCCGGGCGGGCTCGGGCTTTTCCTCGGCCTGCTTCTCGGCGGTCTCGGCGGTGGGCGCCGGCTGCGGCTTCGGCGGCGTGGCCTGCTGCGGCGGAGGGGGCGGCGGCGGAGGCGGCGGCTTCGGCGCCTCCGGCTGCTCGGTCTCGGCGGTCTGCGGGCGCGAGGGAGGCGCCGGCACGTCACGCGGCGCCTCGCCGGGCTTCGGCTGCTCCTCGACCTTCTCCGACTGCTTGTCGACCACCGGCCGCGGGTTCTCGGCCACTTTCTTCTCGGTCGGCGTGCCGCGCGTCAGCTCGCGCAGGTCGCTCTCGCTGACGACGTCGACGGCGATCGCCTCCTGCTGGTCGGCAAAGGGCGTCGCCGTCGAAAAGGCGACGAGCCCCGCCACGAGCACGGCGGCATGGCCGACGCCCGAAACGATCAACCCCGGTTGCTGGCGAAGGAAGCGCAGCGCCACGGTCCCGCCCCTCAGCTCTGCTGCTCCGGCTCCGTCACCAGCGCGACGCGCTTGAAGCCGGCGGAGGTGACGAGCGCCATGACCTGGGCGACGCGGCCATAGTCGACCTGGCGGGCGCCGCGGATGTAGATGCGCTCCTCGGCGCCGGCCTTGGCGACCGCCATCAGCTTGGGCACGATCTCGCCGTCCTCGAGCGGCGTCTCCATCAGGAAGACGCGTCCCTTGTCGTCGATCGACAGCATCAGCGGCTTCTGCTCGACGTTGATGGGCTTGGCGGCCGTCTCCGGCAGGTCGAGCGGCACGCCGACGGTGAGGAGCGGCGCCGCGACCATGAAGATGATGAGCAGCACGAGCATGACGTCGATGAACGGCGTCATGTTGATCTCGGACATGGCGCCGTGGCGCCGGCGCCGACGCCGGCCCCGGCCGCCTCCACCCGCTCCTGCTCCGACGGACATGGCCATGGTCAGATCCCCTGGTCTTTCGCGCCGCTCAGGCGGCCGCCCGTTCGTCGATCTGCCGCGACAGGATGGCGGAGAACTCGTCGGCGAAGCCTTCGAGGCGCCCCTGCGACTTCGCCGCCTCGGCCTGCAGCCGGTTGTAGGCGATGACGGCCGGAATGGCGGCGAAAAGGCCGATGGCCGTGGCGAAGAGCGCCTCGGCGATGCCCGGCGCGACAACGGCGAGGCTTGTGTTCTTCGAGGCGGCGATGGAGCGGAAGGAGGTCATGATGCCCCAGACCGTGCCGAACAGGCCGATGAAGGGCGAGGCCGAGCCGATGGTGGCGAGCACGAGAAGCTTCGACTCGAGCCGCTCGACCTCGCGCTGGATCGATACGTCGAGCACCTTGTCGATGCGCTGGGCAAGGCTCGCGACCGCGCGACCGCTGCCCTCGAAGGAGCGCTTCCACTCGCGCATGGCGGCGACGAACAGGGCGCCCATGCCCGAGACGGGCCGGTTCGCGAGCGAGCGATAGAGCTCCTCGAGCGACTGGCCGGACCAGAAGACCTCCTCGAAACGGTCCATCTGGCGCTTGGTGCGCATGAACAGCAGCGTCTTGTCGACGATGATGGCCCAGGACCAGATGGAGGCGCCGAGAAGGCCCAGCATCACGAGCTTGACGACGAAATGCGCCTGCCAGAACAGCCCCCAGAGGGATACCTCGTTCACGGCCTGCAAGGCACCTTGCGTCACTTCGGCGGGGTCCATTCGCTTGTCCTTCTGCACTCTCGCGCCGCATGCGCCGCGGCATTCGCCGTCATCAACGGCAAACGGCAGGCTGTCGAAATTCCGGAAGCGTCGCGCAGATGCTCAGTCGCTTCCGAATCTGTCGAAATGAGGGCGCCCCCGGCCCTCGCTTCCCGCGCAATAGGCAACTTGCCATTGCTACCAGTAAGGCGCGCGACAAGGTTAACGCCAGGTTTCCGCGGCGCGATGCATTGACGGCAAGGTGGACGGGCACCAGGGCCGGACAAGCGAAAACGCCCGCCGGAAGGCGGGCGTTTGCAAAGGCTGCCGGCATTCGGGCAGCGTGAGCGGCGTTACGCCGCGGGAGCCTCGGGCTCGGGACGCTGGCGACGCTCGGCCATGAACTGGTCGAACTCGGCCTTGTCCTTGGCAAAGCGCAGCTTGTCGAGGAAGGTCTTGAACTCGCGCTGCTCTTCCTCGAGCCGGCGCAGCGTCTCCTCGCGGTATTCGTCGAAGGCGCTGTTGCCGCTCGAACCGCCCGCCCAGCCGCCATGGCCTCCCATGCCGTTGCGCAGGCGATCCATCTTCTCCTGCAGGCGCGACATCTTGCGCTCCCAGCGGTCACCGCCTCTTCCGCACATCATACGTCCGCTCCACATTGCATAAATCAGGACAAACAGGCCGAGAGGCCACCAGACGAGAAAACCGAGGATCGTGAGCGCAATCCATGCCCCCCGTCCCATCTCGTCGAGCTTCGCCGCGATCGGCATGACTGGGCTCCATCGGTGAGTGTCGATCGGCTGTGAATGTAAATCACATTTACATAGGTAGGCAAGGTCGGGGGGCTTGTCAAGCGAAAGCGGTGGTCGGCAGTCGGACGGATCACACGCCGCCGCGCGCAAGAGCAACCTCGTGTCCTGGACGCATGCAGCGAAGCGGAATGCGATCCGGGACCCAGCACAACAATTCGCCGAAGGCACTGCTTGCGAACGGGCTCCGGATCAGCGCCGCATCGCTTCGTGCTGCGGCGCATCCGGGGAACGACGGCCTGCGGCCTTGCCCGTTACTCGCCGGCCTCTGCCGGGGCGCCGATGCCGAGCCCCTGCAGGTAGACGAGCATGCCCGCCTCCAGCAGCTCCTCGGGCGTCATCGGCAGCGCACGGCGCCCGGCGTCGCCGCGGGCGAACAGCGAGGCGATGCCGTGCGACATCGCCCAGATGTGCAGCGCCATCATCAGCGCCGGCGGCCGCTTGCCCGCCGGCACGGTCGCGACCAGCGCGTCCGACGCATTGCGCAGCACCAGGAAGGCCCGCTCGGCGGCGAGCCTCAGCTCCGGGTTGGTGTCGAGCGAGACCCCCGCCTCGAACATGGCCGAGTAATAGGCTGGCTCGTTGCGGGCGAAGGCGAGATAGGCCTTGCCGAGACGCTCGAAGGCCGTACCCGGGTCGGGCGCCCCGTTTGCCCAGGCAGCCGCGAGTTCGCCCTCGAACTGGCTGAAGCCGCGCAGCGCCACATCGGCGAGCAGCTCTTCCCGGTCCCGGAAATGGCGATAGGGCGCGGCGGGGCTGACGCCAGCCCAGCGCGCCGCCTCGGCGAAGGTGAAGCCGGCCGGCCCCTTCTCGGCGATGAGCTCGAGAGCGGCACGGACGAGCGTCTCCTTCAAATTCCCGTGATGATAACCCCGGGGGCCATCCGATCCGCCGCGTTTCCAGCTCATGTGAAAAGGTCTTACATGCCTTTGAGGGCGCTGTCGATGTAAGGGGCCGGCCCTTACGCCTCGCCGCCGAGGATCCTGCGCAGATGGTCCGGGATGCGCGCCGGGCGCCCGCCGGCGATGGCGGCGACGCGCACGTCGGCCGTGACGATAACCTCCTCGCCCCGGAGGATGCGCTGGGCGATGACGAGCGAGGCGCCCCTCACCTCGTCGGTGCGCGTCTCCACCGTCAGCACGTCATCCATGCGCGCCGGCAGGAAATAGTCGATCGTCATGCGCCGCACGGCGAAGATGAGGCCCTCGCCGTCGGCATGCAGGTCGGACTGGGCGACGCCCGCAAGGCGCAGGAAATCGGTGCGCCCGCGCTCCAGGAAGCGCAGGTAGTTCGCGTGATAGACGATGCCGGAGAAATCGGTGTCCTCGTAATAGACGCGCACCGGCAGGATGTGGGTGCGCCCCTCGAGCACGCCGGCAAGGTGCGGCCACTGCCGGTCTGCGGTGTCAGTCGTCATCAGGTCGTCCCTTCGCCCGTCCATCTCGTCCTTTCCATCGGCCGCTCCTCTCCCGCGCCCTGACCTATACGTCCCGGCCGACGATTTCCATCCCCTGCCCCCCGCGGACGCCTGTGCTATCGTCGCGGCGATCCGGCCGTCCGCGGCCGCATGACCGGTCCTTCCGATGAAATCCCTCATCAATAGCTGGCAGCTCTGGGCCTTTCTGTCCGCCACCTTCGCGGCCCTGACGGCGGTCCTCGCCAAGGTCGGCGTAGAACAAATCAACTCCGACTACGCGACGCTGGTGCGCACGCTCGTCATCCTCGCCGCCGCGGCGGCCATCGTCGCGATGACCGGGCAGTGGCAGTCGCCCGCCTCGGTGCCGGGGAGGAGCTATCTCTTCCTCGTCCTCTCCGGCCTTGCGACGGCCGCGTCCTGGCTGTGCTACTTCCGCGCCCTGAAGCTGGGCGACGCCTCGCGCGTCGCGCCCATCGACAAGCTCAGCGTCGTCCTCGTCGCCGTCTTCGCCGCCCTCTTCCTCAACGAGCGGCTGGCCTCGATCAACTGGCTCGGGGTGGTCCTCATCACGGCCGGCGTCGTCCTCGTCGCCTACAAGCCCTGAGCCTCAGGCGTCGTCGTCGCCGCCGAACAGGCCGAACTGCACCGTCTCGCGCTGCGGCTCCTCGAGGCCGAGGTGGCGGAAGGCGTGCGGGGTCAGGATGCGCCCGCGCGGCGTGCGCTGCACGAAGCCCTTCTGGATGAGGAAGGGCTCGATGATCTCCTCGATGGCGTCGCGCGGCTCCGACAAGGCGGCGGCGATCGTCTCGATGCCCACCGGCCCGCCGCCGAAGGAGAGCGCGATGGTCGAGAGATAGCGCCGGTCCATCAGGTCGAGCCCGGCGCCGTCGACCTCGAGCAGCTGCAGCGCCTTGTCGGCGATCGCGCGGGTGACCGTGTCGGCCCCGTCGACCACCGCGAAATCGCGCACCCGGCGCAGGAGGCGCCCGGCGATGCGCGGCGTGCCGCGGGCCCGGCGGGCGATCTCGTTGGCGCCGTCGTCGCTCATGCCGATGCCGATGACCCGCGCGCCCCTCTTCACGATGAGCTCGAGCTCCTCCACCGTGTAGAACTGCAGGCGGATGGGAATGCCGAAGCGGTCGCGCAGCGGCGTCGTCAAGAGGCCCTGGCGCGTGGTCGCGCCGACGAGCGTGAACTTCGGCAGGTCGATCTTGACCGAGCGCGCCGCCGGCCCCTCGCCGATGATGAGGTCGAGCTGATAGTCCTCCATGGCCGGATAGAGGATCTCCTCCACCGCCGGGTTGAGGCGGTGGATCTCGTCGATGAAGAGCACGTCGCGCTCGTCGAGATTGGTGAGCTGGGCGGCAAGGTCCCCCGCCTTGGCGATGACGGGCCCGGAGGTGGAGCGGAAGTTGACGCCGAGCTCGCGCGCCACGATCTGGGCGAGCGTCGTCTTGCCGAGGCCAGGCGGGCCGACGAAGAGCACGTGGTCGAGCGCGTCGCCCCGCGTCTTCGCCGCCTCGATGAAGACGGACAGGTTGGCCCGCGCCTGGGCCTGGCCGATGAACTCGCCGAGGGCGAGCGGCCTGAGCGACTGATCGGGATCGTCGCCCCGCCGTTCGGCGGTGACGAGGCGTTCGCCCGCCATCAGGCCTCTCCCTCGCTGCTCATGAACGTGCCAGCTCCTTCAGGCCGAGGCGGATGAGGGTCGCGGCCTGCGCCTCCTCTCCCGCCGATTTGAGGGCCGCGGCCACGGCCGCCGCCGCCTGCGGCTGACCATAGCCGAGATTGACCAGCGCGGAGACGGCGTCGGCCACGGGCGGCGGGGCCCCGCCCTCCTCGACCGCGCCGGCAAGGCGGATGACCGCCGGATCGACCGCGCCGAACACCGGCGCCTTGTCCTTCAGCTCCGCGATGAGGCGGGCGGCGAGCTTCGGCCCGACGCCGGGCGCGCGGGCGATCGCGGCCTTGTCGCCCATGCCGACGGCCGAGGCAAGGGCGCCCGGGTCGAGCACGGAGAGGATGCCGAGCGCGACGCGCGAGCCCACCCCCTGCACCGTCTGCAGCAAGCGGAACCATTCCCGCTCCGCATCGCTGCGGAAGCCGTAGAGGCGGATCATGTCCTCGCGCACGATGGTCTCGATGGCGAGGGTCGCCGCCTCGCCGGCCGGCGGCAGGTTCTGCAGCGTGCGCGAGGAACAATGCACCAGATAGCCGACACCGTGCACGTCGAGGATGACGTGGTCCTCGCCGTAGCTGTCGACGACACCCTTGAGCTTGCCGATCATGCCCGCACCCGCCTGTCGAATCGTGCCGTCATCATAGGGCAAGAGCCTTGCGCAGCGCCCGTGCCTGCCGGTGCTGGGCGTGGGTGATGGCGACCGCGAGCGCATCGGCCGCATCCGCCGTCGTCGCCACCGCCTTCGGCAGCAGCACCTTGATCATCGCCGCGATCTGGCGCTTCTCGGCATGGCCGACGCCCGTGACGGTTTTCTTGACGAGATTGGCCGCATATTCGGCGACGTCGAGGCCGGCGAGCGCCGGCACCAGCAGCGCCACGGCGCGCGCATGGCCGAGCTTCAGCGTCGCCTGCGCATCCTTGTTGACGAAGGTCTCTTCCACCGCCACCTCGTCCGGCCCGTGATCGCGCACGATGGCCGTGAGCCCGTCGTGCAATTCGCGCAGCCGCTCGGCGAGCGGCAATTCGCCGTTGGAGGTCACGCAGCCGCAGGCGACGAAGGACAGGCGCGTGCCGGCAATGTCGACGACGCCCCAGCCCATCTTGCGCAGGCCGGGGTCGATACCGAGGATGCGAATCGCGTCAACGCCCATGCCTTCGGCTTTAGCCGAACAAAGGGCGAACGGCCAGTCTCTTTACCCGCGGCGCTTGCCGGCGCCCGCCAGCGCCCCGACGGCGCCGCTCGCGAAGAGGAAGCCGACGGTCACGAGCACGAGGGCGCCGATGGCGAGCGGGGCGAGGCTCTCGCCGAGAAGCAGCATGCCGCCGAAGGAGGACATGGCCGGCACGAGCGCCGAGAAGGCAGCGGCCACCGTGACGCCGAGGCGGCGCACGGCGAGCGAATAGGCCGCGATGCCGACGACGCCGGACAGGACGCCCTGCCACAGCACCTGCATGGCGAGTTCCTGCCAGGGAGCGGTGAGGAAGCCGCTGTCGCCGGAAAGATACCAGATCGGCAGGAGCAGCAGGAAGGACCAGACGTTGAGCACGGCGGCGGCCTGCCAGCCGGTCAGACCGCTCTGGCGGATGCCGAAGGTGTAGACTGCCCACAGCGCGCCGCCGCAGACGAAGAGCAGGTCGCCGCGCCAGCTGCCGGCGGCATCGCCGAGGCTCGGCCCGATGATGGCGGCGACGCCGGCGAGGATGAGGGCGAAGCCGACGAGATGGACGCGGGTCGCCCGCTCGCCGAACCACAGCGCGCCGAAGAGCATCACGAACATCGGCACGGTGGTCGGCATGATGGCGCCCATGTGGGCGACCGGGGCGAGGCGCGCGCCGGCCATCGCGACGAGCCCGAAGGGCAGGCCCGCGCCGGCCACCATGGCGGCGATCGTCCAGGGATTGGCATGGCGGGGCAAGAGGCCGCTGCGCAGCAGCACCGGCGCCAGCAGCAGCGACGCCACGCCGTAGCGCAGGAAGGCGAGATCGAACGGCGTCAGGCTGGTCGAGGCGCTGTGGCGCGTGGCGATCTGCCAGCCGGCCCAGATGGAGATCGCGGTGAGCGCGGCGAGGATGCCGAGGAGCCGGCCGTCACGCACGGGTGCCCGCGCCGCCGCGGTAGTAGCATCGACCGCGCCCTCGGTATGCACCGCCATCCACGCCTCCGGAACGCCGCTGAAACCAGTGGCGCATCCATAGCGGCTGGTCGGGCGGCGCACATCGTCGCGCGGCGGGCAGCAGCCGTGCGCCGGGCGCACGGCCGCGCTCGATCAGGCGCTCAGCTTGGCGAGGAGGCTGTCGGAGATCTCGAAATTGGCGAAGACGTTCTGCACGTCGTCGTGTTCCTCGAGCGTGCCGATGAGGCGCATCAGCTTCTCGCCCGTCTCGTCGTCGACGGCGATGGTGTTCTGCGGCTTCCACACGAGCTTGGAGGCCGTCGGCTCGCCGAACTTCTCCTCGAGCGCCTTGGAGACCTCGTTGAGCGCACCCTGCTCGCAATAGACCTCGTGGCTCTCCTCGCCCGAGACGACATCGTCGGCGCCGGCGTCGATGGCCGCTTCCAGCATGTCGTCGGCGGAAGCCACCGAGGCGGCGAAGGCGACATAGCCGACGCGATCGAACATGAAGGAGACGGCGCCCGTCTCGGCGAGGTTACCGCCGCTCTTGGTGAAGTAGGAGCGCACGTCCGAGGCGGTGCGGTTGCGGTTGTCGGTCATCGCCTCGACGATGACGGCGACGCCGCCCGGCCCGTAGCCCTCGTAGCGGATTTCCTCGTAGTTCTCGCCCTCGCCACCGCTCGCCTTCTTGATGGCGCGCTCGATGTTGTCCTTCGGCATGTTCTCCGCGCGCGCCGCCAGGATCGCCGCGCGCAGGCGCGGGTTCATGGCAGGGTCGGGCAGGCCGAGCTTGGCCGAGACGGTGATCTCGCGCGCCAGCTTGGAGAAGAGCTTCGACCGCACGGCGTCCTGCTTGCCCTTGCGGTGCATGATGTTCTTGAACTGTGAATGTCCGGCCATCGGTCCTCCGGCGGATGCGGGGCGCCACGGGCCGCTCCCGGCCGCCCTGAGGTCGTCCCCGTCTGGAATGAGTGGGCGCCTTATAAGCCGCCTCTCGTCGAAAATAAAGGAAGCGGCGCAGCCGCGGCTATTCCCAGAAATCCGGCCCGCTCGGCGCAAGATGTGGCCCTATGCGCACATGCGCCACCTGGCGTGCGAGGCCCGTCGCATCGTCGGTCTCGACGGCGATGCCGGCGAGCGTGCCCTCGCCGCTCGCGGCCTCCAGCCGGCTGCCCGGCGTCTTCTCCAGGAAGCGACGGATCGGCTCGTCCTTCTGCATGCCGAGGATGGAATCGTAGTCGCCGCACATGCCGGCGTCCGAGAGATAGGCCGTGCCGCCGGGCAGGATGCGCCCGTCGGCGGTCGGCACGTGGGTGTGCGTGCCGACGACGAGGCTGGCGCGCCCGTCGACGAAGGCCGCAATCCCCTGCTTCTCGCTCGTCGCCTCGGCATGCATGTCGATGACGACCGCGTCGCAGGCCGCGCCCAGGGGGCAGGCCTCCAGTTCCTGCGCCACGACGGTGAAGGGATCGTCGAGCGGATCCATGAACAGGCGGCCCATCACGTTCATCACGAGGACGCGCGCACCGTTGCGGGCCTCGACGACGGTGGCGCCGCGGCCGGGCGTGCCGCGCGGATAGTTGGCGGGGCGCAGGAGGCGCGGCTGGCGCTCGATGAAGACGAGCGCCTCACGCTGGTCGAAGGAATGGTTGCCGAGAGTGATGACGTCGGCACCGGCCGCGAGCACCTCGTCGCAGATCGCCTCGGTGATGCCGAAGCCGCCGGCCGCGTTCTCGCCGTTGATGACGACGAGGTCGAGCTTCCAGCGCTCGCGCAGGCGCGGCAGCCGCTCGACGACGGCCGTGCGCCCCGGACGACCGACGATGTCCCCGAGGAAGAGAAGGCGCATGTGAACTCCCCGATTGCGGGCGGGCGGGATGCGGAACTCCGCGCGGCGCTCAGGCCGCCTGTGGGCGGATCACTTCGCTTTCCGTGACGACGACGTCAAGCCGCTGGTCGTGATTTTCTGCCGGCACGCTCGCAACCTCCTGGCAGGCGAGCGCAAGGCCGATCGTCGTCAGAGCCCCGGCGGCCGAAAGCCGGGCGATCGCCCCGTCGTAGTGGCCCTTGCCGTAGCCGATGCGATGGCCGGCCCGGTCGAAGGCCGCGAGCGGCACGAAGAGGACGCGCGGCGTCACCTCCGCAGCCGTCTCCGGCGGACCCAGCGTGCCGAAACCGGCCGGCACCAGCGGCTGCCATGGCTGCCACGCCCGGAAGACGAGCCCCTGCGGCGAGCACACCGGCAGGGCAAGGGCGCTTCCCCGGTCGGCCAGCACTTCCAGGATAGGACGCGGATCGATCTCGCTGCGCATCGGCCAATAGCCGGCCAATGGGCCGTCACCAGCGAGCTCCGGCAGGGTCAGCGCGTTGTCGCGCAGGGCCTCGGCCGCCTCCAGCATCGTGTCGACGTCGAGCGCCGCCTCATCCCGCCGGGCAAGGGCGGCCCGGCGCAGCTCTTCCTTGGAGGGGGAACCGGGAAGGGCGTGCACGCGTCGACTGGCCTCGCCGGCGGATGAAGACAGTGCGGAGCCACGATGGCCGTTGGAGGATCGATCCCGGGAAACCTACAACGTAGGTGGGCGCCGTGGTCGCCAAGTCCACGGACGAGGCAAGGAACAGCTCCCGTTAGGATCGATAAGGCCCCGGGGATATGTTCTCCTGACGCACCCCGCAGCACCGCGCGGCAAACATAGGACGGCGCCGGGAAGATTGCTAGAGGCCCGCGCGCCCTGCCAACAGCCGCCTGGATGGCTCAGCCTGGATGGCTCAGCCCGGCTGGCTCGGCTGCGCCGAGGGCGTCAGCGACTTCGTCACGCGCTCGATGCGCTCGGCGAGGGTCGAGACGGCCTCCGCCAGCCGCTCCTCGACGTCGCCGAGCCGCTCGTCGCCCGCGCCAACGGCCTCCTTCAGCGCGGCGACCTCGCCCTCCAGCCGCGCCAGGCCCCGCTTCGTCTCGCTCAGCTCGTCGGCGATGGTGAGCGCGGCCATGACGTGCAGGCGCATGTCGCCGATCTCGCCGAAGGCCGTGCGCATTTCCTCGATGCGCCCGTCGAGGGTGGCGGCGAGCCCCTCGATATGCGCCTCCTCGCCCTCCCCGCAGGCCATGCGGTAGAGGCGCCCGGCGATGGTGACGGAAACCTGCGGCATCGCTCTTACCCCTTGGCGTTAAGGCTGGCCCTCGGCCCCCACGACGGTCCTGACCGCCCCCATGGCGCGCTCGACCCGCCGCGACACATCGTCCGCCGCGGCCTCCAGCCGCTCCAGCCGGGCGAGGGCCCCGTCGAGCTCGACGGCGAGCCGCGCCCGGTCGTCCTGCATCAGCGACAGCTCGGTCTCGAGGTCGCCGCGCCGCTGCTCCAGCTCGAGCCGCCGTGCTGCCGCGCGCTCGAGCCCCGCGACAGCGGTCTCGAGTCGCTCGAGAGCTGCATTGAGCATTGCCTGCGATCGCGCCATGATCTCACCCGATGACTGTCGGCGGCGCGGGGAATCGCATGCCGGCCGTCGTTCCATTGACTCGCAAAGATGACCTGCTATCAAGCCCGCGCCCCCCGCGGCTGTGCCGGCCCACGTCGGAAGCGGCGTCGAAAGCGCAGTCAGACCCTGGTTTCGAGCGTACCGGAAACGATCCAGTGACTTCTCCCGTCGAGCACGCCCGCCTTGCCAATGCCATCCGCGCCCTCAGCATGGACGCGGTGGAACAGGCCAAATCCGGCCATCCCGGCCTGCCCATGGGGGCGGCCGACATCGCCACCGTCCTCTTCTCGCGCTTCCTGAAGTTCGACGCGGCCGATCCGCGCTGGCCGGACCGTGACCGCTTCGTGCTGTCGGCCGGCCATGGCTCGATGCTCATCTATTCGCTGCTGCACCTCACCGGCAACACGGATGTGACGCTCGACGAGCTCAAGCGCTTCCGCCAGCTCGGCTCCAAGACGCCGGGCCATCCCGAGAACTTCATCACCTCGGGCATCGAGACGACGACCGGCCCCCTCGGCCAGGGCATCGCCACGGCGGTCGGCATGGCGCTCGGCGAGCGCATGCTCAACGCCCAGTTCGGCGACGATCTCGTCGACCACTACACCTATGTGCTCGCCTCCGACGGCGATCTCATGGAGGGCGTCAGCCAGGAGGCCATCGCGCTTGCCGGCCACCTCAGGCTCAACCGCCTCATCGTCCTCTTCGACGACAACGGCATCTCGATCGACGGGCCGCTGTCGCTGTCCGATTCCGTCGACCAGCTGAAGCGCTTCGAGGCGGCCGGCTGGGCGACGACGCGCGTCGACGGGCATGACCCGCAGGCCATCGCCGATGCGATCGCCGCCGCCCGCGACAGCGAATACCCCACCCTCATCGCCTGCCGCACCACCATCGGCTACGGCGCGCCGAACAAGGCCGGCACCTCCAAGGCGCACGGTGAGCCGCTCGGCGCCGAGGAGCTCGGCGGGGCGAAGCAGCGCCTCGGCTGGGAATACGGCGCCTTCGAGATTCCCGAGGACATCCGCTCCGCCTGGCTCGCCATCGGCGAGCGCGGCCGCGCGACGCGCGAGGCCTGGCAGGCCCGCCTCGCCGCCATGGACGCCGAGCTGCGCGAGGAGTTCTCCCGCCGCATCACCGGCACGCCGCTCGCCGGCCTCGACGAGGCGGTCGCCCGGTTGAAGCGGGAGCTCGTGGAGACGGCGCCGACGCTCGCCACCCGCAAGGCGAGCGAGACGGCCCTCGGGGTGCTGGCCGACGCGGTGCCCGAACTGGTGCTCGGCTCCGCCGACCTGACGCCTTCGAACAACACGCGCACCAAGAACCTCGAGGCGGTCAGCCCCGGCAATTACGGCGGGCGCTACATCCATTACGGCATCCGCGAGCACGGCATGGCCGCGGCCATGAACGGGCTTTCGCTGCACGGCGGCTTCATCCCCGCCGGCGGCACCTTCCTCGTCTTCGCGGATTATGCGCGCCCGGCGATGCGCCTCGCGGCCCTCATGGGCACGCAGGCCATCTACGTCATGACGCACGATTCGATCGGGCTCGGCGAGGACGGGCCGACGCACCAGCCGGTCGAGCATCTCGCCAGCCTGCGCGCCATGCCGAACATGCGCGTCTTCCGTCCGGCCGACGCGGTCGAGACGCTGGAGTGCTGGCAATTGGCGCTCGAGCGGCGCGACGGCCCCACGGTCCTCGCGCTGACGCGCCAGAACCTCGCCGCCCAGCGCACGACCTTCGCCGACTGGAACATGTGCGCCACCGGCGCCTACGAGCTCGCCGCCGCCGAGGGCGAGGCCGTCGTCAGCCTCTTCGCCTCGGGCTCCGAGGTCGAGATCGCGGTCGCCGCCCAGTCGCTGCTCGCCGAGCGCGGCATCGCCGCCCGTGTCGTCTCCGTGCCGTCGCTCGATCTCTTCCTCGCCCAGCCCGAGGACGTGCGCCGCGACGTCATCGGCAACGCGCGGATCAAGGTCGCCGTCGAGGCTGCCGTGCGCTTCGGCTGGGATGCGGTGATCGGCCCCGACGGCATCTTCGTCGGCATGTCGGGCTTCGGCGCCAGCGCCCCGTACAAGGAGCTGTACAAGCATTTCGGCATCACGGCCGACGCCGTCGTCGAGCGCGTCCTCGCCAGGCACAACGCCTGAGCGGGCGCGCTTCGCCTCAGTTTCGCCGAACGGGCCGTGTCTCACGGCAACAGATCGAGGGAGTGACACCATGACGGTTCGGGTAGCCATCAACGGTTTCGGACGCATCGGCCGCAACGTCCTGCGCGCCATCATCGAGAGCGGGCGCAAGGATATCGAGGTCGTCGCCATCAACGACCTCGGGCCGGTGGAGACCAACGCCCACCTGCTGCGCTTCGATTCGGTCCACGGCCGCTTTCCGGCCGAGGTGAAGGTGGACGGCGACACGATCGACGTCGGCCGCGGCCCCATCAAGGTCACCGCCATCCGCAATCCGGCCGAGCTGCCGCACAAGGATCTCGGCGTCGACATCGCCCTCGAGTGCACGGGCATCTTCACGGCCCGGGACAAGGCGCAGGCCCATCTCGATGCCGGCGCCCGGCGCGTCCTCGTCTCGGCCCCGGCTGACGGCGCCGACCTCACGGTCGTCTACGGCGTCAACCACGACAAGCTGACGAAGGACCACCTCGTCGTCTCCAACGCCTCCTGCACCACGAACTGCCTCGCGCCGGTGGCGAAGGTGCTCAACGATGCCATCGGCATCGAGAAGGGCTTCATGACGACGGTCCACGCCTATACGGGCGACCAGCCGACGCTCGACACCATGCACAAGGACCTCTACCGCGCCCGCGCGGCGGCCCTCAGCATGATCCCGACCTCGACCGGCGCGGCCAAGGCTGTCGGCCTCGTGCTGCCGGAGCTCAACGGCAAGCTCGATGGCGTCTCCATCCGCGTGCCGACGCCGAACGTCTCGGTCATCGACTTCAAGTTCATCGCCCGCAAGGCGACGACGAAGGACGAGGTCAACGAGGCCATCAAGCGCGCCGCCGCGCAGGAGCTGAAGGGCATCCTCAGCTTCACGGCGAGCCCCAACGTCTCCGTCGACTTCAACCACGACAGCCACTCCTCCACCTTCGCGCTCGACCAGACGAAGGTGATGGACGGGACGCTCGTGCGCGTCATGTCCTGGTACGACAACGAGTGGGGCTTCTCCAACCGCATGGCCGACACGGCCGTGGCGATGGGCAAGCTGGCCTGAAAATGCATCGGGGCGCGGACCCAACGTCCGCGTCCCGCGTTACTTGAGGGGTTCGACGGGGGGCGAGCTGGAGACCGCAATGAGCGACACAGGTGGCCAACGCATCGAACCCTTTCTGCCTCAGTCAGCCCCTGACGCCGAGCCGGCCGCCGCCCCTGCCGAGCCGGCCCCTGCGCCGGCCCCGCCGCCGGCTTCTCCCCCTGCCCCCGTCGAGGACCCGCCGGCGCCCCCCGCCACCCCGAGCGCCCGCTCCCTGGCGGAGCAGCTCGCCCGCATCGAGGAAAAGGCGGCACGGCTCGAGGAGAAGCACGCCCGCAGTGAGGCGCTGATGCTGCGGCTCGACGACAAGGTGCAGGCGACCTCGAACCTCTCTGGCGAGCTCGCCCGCCAGAGCGACCTTGCCGCGCTGCACGATCGCGTCGCCCGCCTGCCGGGCTATTCCGCCCTCATCGTCGCTGCGGTCATCGCGGCGGTGCTGGCCGCGAGCTTCACCGTCGCCCTCATCAAATTCCTGCCCGGAGGCATTGGATTATGAGCCATGGGACACCGAGCCCTGGAACCCGGAGCTTTCGCACGCTCGACGATGCGCAGGTGAAGGGCAGGCGCGTCCTGTTGCGCGTCGACCTCAACGTCCCGATGGAGAATGGCCGCGTGAGCGACGCCACCCGCATCGAGCGGGTCGTGCCGACCATCCGCGAGATCGCCGACAACGGCGGCCGCGTGGTGCTGCTCGCCCATTTCGGCCGCCCGAAGGGCAAGCCCGAGCCCAAGGACAGCCTGAGGCCGGTCGCGGCCGCGGTCGCCGAGCACGTCGGCCGGCCGGTGGCCTTCGCCGGGGACTGCATTGGCGAGGCGGCCGCCGAGGCCGTCGCCGCCCTGAAGGACGGCGATATCGTCCTTCTCGAGAACACCCGCTTCCACGCGGGCGAGGAGAAGAACGACGCCGATTTCGTGAAGGCGCTCGCCGCCAACGGCGACCTTTACGTCAACGACGCCTTCTCCGCCGCCCACCGGGCGCATGCCTCCACCGAAGGTCTCGCCCATGTGCTGCCGTCCTATGCCGGGCGCACCATGCAGGCCGAGCTCGAGGCCCTGGCCAAGGCGCTGGAGGCGCCGAAGCGGCCCGTCGTCGCCATCGTCGGCGGCGCCAAGGTATCGTCGAAGATCGACCTCCTCGAAAACCTCGTCACCAAGGTCGATGCCCTCGTCATCGGCGGCGGCATGGCCAACACCTTCCTGCACGCCCAAGGGGTCCCCGTCGGCAAGTCGCTCGCCGAGAAGGACCTGGCGACGACGGCGCTCAGGATCATGGAGAAGGCCTCGGCGCACAACTGCGCCATCATCCTGCCGGTCGATGCGGTGGTGGCATGGCATTTCGAGGCGAACGCCCCCTCGCATGCCTATGGCCTCGACGCCATCCCCGAGGACGGCATGATCCTCGACGTCGGCCCGCAGTCGATCGAGCGCGTGCGCGCGGCCATCGACGACGCCGCGACCCTGGTGTGGAACGGCCCGCTCGGCGCCTTCGAGCTCACGCCCTTCGACGCCGGCACGGTCGCGGCCGCCCGCCATGCGGCGGAGCGCACGGCGGGCGGCAAGCTCGTCTCCGTGGCCGGCGGCGGCGACACGGTCGCGGCGCTGAACCACGCGGGCGTCGCGGAAGCCTTTTCCTATGTCTCGACGGCGGGAGGCGCCTTCCTTGAATGGATGGAAGGCAAGGCCCTGCCCGGCGTCGAGGCCTTGCGCGCCGGCTGAGGCGCGGCAACCATAACGAGGCGGGCAGCCAACGCCCGCCCGGCCAGTCTAGCGGAGAAGTACAGTGGCTCGCATCACCCTGCGTCAGTTGCTCGACCACGCTGCCGAATACGGCTACGGCGTGCCGGCCTTCAACATCAACAACATGGAGCAGGGCCTCGCCATCATGGCGGCGGCCGATGCCGTTGACGCGCCCGTCATCATCCAGGCGAGCCGCGGCGCCCGCCAGTATGCCAACGACGTGGTGCTCGCCCGCCTCATCGACGCGCTCGTCGAGCTCTACCCGCACATCCCCGTGTGCATGCACCTCGACCACGGCAACAACGAAGCAACCTGCGTCACCGCCATGCAGCACGGCTTCACCTCCGTGATGATGGACGGCTCGCTGAAGGAGGACGGCAAGACGCCGGCCGACTGGGACTACAACGTCGGCATCACCCGCCGGGTGACCGAGATGGCCCATTACGGCGGCGTCTCGGTGGAAGGCGAGCTCGGCGTGCTCGGCTCGCTCGAGACGGGCATGGGCGACAAGGAGGACGGCCACGGCGCCGAGGGCAAGCTCAGCCACGACCAGCTGCTGACCAACCCGGACGAGGCTGTGAAGTTCGTCAAGGAGACCCAGGTCGATGCGCTCGCCATCGCCATGGGCACCTCGCACGGCGCCTACAAGTTCACGCGCAAACCGGATGGCGCCATCCTCGCCATGCACGTGATCGAGGAGATCCACCGCCGCCTGCCCGAGACGCACCTCGTCATGCACGGCTCCTCCTCCGTGCCGCAGGATCTGCAGGACATCATCAACCAGCACGGCGGCAAGATGCCCCAGACCTGGGGCGTGCCGGTCGAGGAGATCCAGCGCGGCATCAAGCACGGCGTGCGCAAGATCAACATCGACACCGACAACCGCATGGCGATGACCGGCCAGATCCGCCGCATCCTCACCGAGAACCCGGGCGAGTTCGACCCGCGCAAATATCTGAAGCCGGCGATGGAGGCGATGACCAAGCTCTGCAAGGAGCGCCTCGAGCAGTTCGGCACGGCGGGCCAGGCCGGCAAGATCAAGCCCGTCTCCCTGTCGGAGATGGCCAAGCGCTACCGCTCCGGCGAGCTCGCCCCGAAGATCGCCTGATCCATGCCCGGCCGGTTCCCGGACCGGAGCATGACGCGAGGGTCGCCGCACGGCGGCCCTCCGTGTTTCAAAAACAGGTTTCCACTTTCCGGCACGGCGCTCTAGAGTCGCCCCCCGCGACCTCACGCTGCCGGCAGCCGGCGCGGACGACGACGCCTCGGAGCCGAAGCCGGCCGGATTGCCCTGCAACCGGACCGGCACGGGCTCCCGTTACTCGGGTACCTCAAGGGCCATGTCCGACCTCACGCCCCGTCTCTATCTCGTCTCCCCCCTCGTCACCGATGTCGAGGCCTTCGCGCCGCAGCTCGAGGCGGCCTGCAAGGTCGGCGATATCGCGGCCGTGCTGCTGCGGCTCGCCGCGAGCGACGAGCGGGCGGCCATCAAGCAGGTGAAGGCGCTCGCGCCCATCGCCCAGAACGAGGGCGCCGCCGTCGTCGTCGCCGGCGCGCCTGTCGTCGCCATTCGCGGCGGAGCCGACGGTGTGCACATCACGGGCACCGGCTCGCCGGCCGAGATCGCGGCGGCGCGCGAGGCGCTCGAAGCCATGAAGCCCGACCGCATCGTCGGCATCGGCGGGCTGCGCGGCAAGCACGATGCCATGGTCGCGGGCGAGATGGACATCGACTACGTCATGTTCGGCGAACCGCTGCCCAATGCCGTCCTGCCCCCCTTCGCGCAGGTGGTCGAACGCACGGCCTGGTGGGCCGAGATCTTTGCGGTCCCCTGTGTCGCCTTCGCGCCGACGCTCGAGGACGTGACGCCGCTCGCCGAGACGGGCGTCGAGTTCGTCGCGGTGGGCGATGCGGTCTGGTCCGCCCCCGAAGGGCCCGCCAAGGCCGTGGCCTGCGCGCTCGGGGCGCTTGCTTCCGCCGAGGTGCCGCAACGATGAGGTTGCGCCTCGCCGTCGCTCTTGCCGCCCTCCTGCCCGCCGCCGCCATCGCCCAGCCGGCCGCGCAGCCGACGCTGCCCCCGCCCGCGGAAAGCGCCGCGCCGGCCGAGGCCGGGCGTACGCGCCTCCTGCCGACGCCCCAGCAGGCTGCCCCGCTCATCCCGACGCTGCCCAGCGACCGCAGCGACCTCGCCTACGGCGCCTATCAGCGCGGGCTCTACGTGTCGGCCCTGAAATACGCGACGGCGCGGGTGGAGGCCAACCGCAACGACGCCGCCGCCATGACGCTGCTCGGCGAGCTCTATGCGCAAGGCCTTGCCGTGCCGCGGGATTTCGACGAGGCCGCCTCCTGGTACCGGCTCGCCCACGAGAAGGGCGATGCCAATGCCACCTTCGCGCTCGCCATGCTGACCATGGACGGGCGGGGCCTCGACCGGGACCGGACCCGGGCCGAGGCCTTGCTCGAAGAGGCCGCCGGCAAGGGCCACCCGGTCGCTTCCTACAACCTCGCCCTGCTGCTGCTGCCGAGGCGCTCCGAAGCCGCCGACGCGCGGGCGGTGGCGCTGCTCGAACGGGCGGCGGAAGCCGACATCGCCGATGCGCAATACGCGCTCGCCGTGCTCTACCGCGAAGGGCGCGGCGTGCCCGTCAACCGCATCAAGATGGCCGAATGGCTGGCGCGCGCCGCCGAGAACGACAACGTGCCGGCCCAGGTCGAATACGCGATCGCGCTCTTCAACGGCGACGGCACGGCGCGCAGCGAGGAAGAGGCGGCGCGCTGGTTCGAGCGTGCGGCGTGGGGCGGCAATCCCATCGCCCAGAACCGGCTGGCGCGCATCCTCGCCGCCGGCCGCGGCCGCCCGGCAGATCCGGTCGAGGCCGCCACCTGGCACATGCTCGCCGCACAGGCGGGCCTTGCCGACAGCTGGCTCGACGACACCCTGAAGACCCTCACCGACGAGCAGCGCAAGGCTGCCGCCGACAACGCCCGTGAACGGGCCGAACGCCTCGAATTCGGCATCGGCCCTTGACCGCGCCGCGCAGCGGGGGCAAACCCGCCGCCCGGCCGCCATTCCAGTGACGAAAGACCCCAAGGCATGATCCGCTCCCCCCTGATCACCGTGATGACCGACGCCGTCATGAAGGCGGCCCGCTCGCTCAAGCGCGACTTCGGCGAGGTCGAGGCGCTGCAGGTGACGCTCAAGGGGCCGGGCGACTTCGTCTCGGCCGCCGACCGCAAGGCGGAGAAGACGCTGCGCGAGGCGCTGGAGAAGGCCCGTCCCGGCTATGGCTTCGTGATGGAGGAAAGCGGCATCGTCGAGGGCAGCGACAAGAGCCACCGCTGGCACATCGATCCGCTCGACGGCACGACGAATTTCCTGCACGGCTTCCCGCACTTCGCCATCTCTGTCGGCCTTGAGCGCGACGAGCAGCTGGTGGCCGGCGTCATCTACGACCCGATCAAGGACGAGATGTTCGTCGCCGAGAAGGGCAAGGGCGCCTTCCTCAACAACAGGCGCGTCCGCGTCTCCGCCCGCCGCGAGATGCCGCAGGCCCTCGTCGGCTGCGGCATCCCGCACCTGGGCAAGGGCGGCCATGGCCAGCTCATCCGTGAGCTTGCCGCCGTCTCCGTGCGCGCCGCCGGCGTGCGCCGCTCGGGCTCGGCCGCGCTCGACATCGCCTATGTCGCCTGCGGGCGGCTCGACATCTTCTGGGAGCGCGGCCTCAACTCCTGGGACATGGCGGCCGGCCTCGCCATCCTGCGCGAGGCGGGCGGCTTCGCGAGCGATGCCGACGGCGGCGTCAACCCGGTCGCCAGCGGCTCCATTGCCTGCGGCAACGAAACGCTGCACCGCGAGCTGCTCGAGGTGCTGAAGGGGGCGCGCGCCTGAGCGGCAGCTCCTGCGGCGCAGCGACCTTGCAACGCAGTCACGAAGATGCCGACAAGACGTGCAAGGAAGGGCCATTGTCGGCACGTGGCGCGACGCGTGCCGGCTTGATCGCCGGGTATTCCCCGGCGAACATGGGTGTATAGTCCCTCTGGACACAACCCGATGGTTTGAGATGGCGGCCGGCGATTCGATCAAGCTTTCCTCCCCCCGGATCTACCTGGTCCGCATGGGCGTCTTCCTCATTCTGGTGGGCTTCCTCGCCTTCGTGCTCTACCGCCAGATCTGGTCGGCCTTCCTCACCAACCCGGCGCTGAACGGTATCATCCTCGGGGTGCTGCTCATCGGCATCGTGCTCGCCCTGCGGCAGGTGGCGCGGCTTTTCCGCGAGGTGCGCTGGGTCAACAACCTGCGCCGCAGCGGCGAGGGCGTCGCCCTCGCCGACATGCCGGTGCTGCTCGCGCCCATGGCGACGCTGATCGGCGACCGCTTCGGCCGCGGCGGCGTGCCCACGGCGACCCTGCGGGCCATCCTCGATTCCATCGCCGCGCGCCTCGACGAGAGCCGCGACATCACGCGCTACCTCGCCGGGCTGCTCGTCTTCCTCGGCCTGCTCGGCACCTTCTGGGGCCTGCTCGAGACGGTGAGCTCGGTGGGCAAGGTCATCCAGTCCATGCGCACCGGCGGGGAGGCGAGCGCCCTCTTCGACGAGCTCAAGGCGGGTCTTGCCGCGCCGCTCGGCGGCATGGGCATCTCCTTCTCGTCCTCGCTCTTCGGCCTCGCCGGCTCCCTCGTCCTCGGCTTCCTCGACCTGCAGGCGGGCCAGGCGCAGAACCGCTTCTACACCGAGCTGGAGGACTGGCTCGCGGCCTCCGTCGCCGACGTGACGCTCGATGCCATGCCCGGCACGCCGGCCCTTGCCGCCGGGCAGGACGTCGCGGCCGCGCTGGAGCGGCTCACCGCCGCCGTCGGCGAGGGCCAGAGCGGGCGGGCCGCCACCCATGCCATGGCCAATCTCGCCGAGGGCATCCAGGGCCTCGTCCAGCACATGCGCACCGAGCAGCAGATGATCCGCGATTGGGTGGAGGCCCAGGCGAGCCACCAGCGCGAGATCAAGATGCTGCTCGAGCGCCTGAACTCCGAGCGCGCGCGGATCGACTAGCATGGCCCTGTCCCGCGCCCGCCGTTCCGACCGCCGGATAGATTACTGGCCTGGCTTCGTCGACGCGCTGTCGACCCTGGTTCTCGCCATCATCTTCCTGCTGTCGGTCTTCATGCTGCTGCAGTTCTTCCTGTCGCAGGAGATCTCCGGCAAGGACACCGCCCTGCAGCGGCTCAACCAGCAGATCGCCGAGCTGACCGAGCTGCTCGCCCTCGAGCGCGGCTCGAAGAAGGAGCTGCAGGACAATCTTGCCCTCCTCCAGTCGACGCTGTCGGCGAGCGAGGCCGAGCGCAGCCGCCTCTCGGGCCTGCTCACGAGCGGCACGGCCGAGGGCGATGCGGCCAGCCGGCGCGTCGGCGAGCTCGAAGGCGCGCTGTCGGCGGAGCGGGACGTTTCCGCGCGCGCCCTCGCCCAGGTCGAGCTGCTCAACCAGCAGCTCGCCGCCATGCGCCGGCAGCTGGCGGCGCTGGAAGAGGCGCTCGAGGCCTCGGAGGCCCGCGACAAGCAATCCCAGGCGCGTATCGCCGACCTCGGCTCGCGCCTCAATACCGCGCTCGCCCAGCGGGTGCAGGAGCTTGCCCGCTTCCGCTCCGACTTCTTCGGCCGCCTCAGGCAGATCCTCGGCAACCGGTCCGACATCCGCGTCGTCGGCGACCGCTTCGTCTTCGAATCCGAGGTGCTGTTCGACACGGGCCAGGCGACGCTCCTGCCCGCCGGCTCGGCCGAGCTCGACAAGATCGCGAGCGCGGTCCTCGAGCTCGCCGGCGAGATCCCGCCCGACATCCCCTGGGTGCTGCGCGTCGACGGGCACACCGACAAGCGCCCCCTGTCCGGCACGGGCCAGTACAAGTCCAACTGGGCCCTGTCGGCGGCGCGCGCCATCTCGGTGGTGCAGTATCTCGTCGAGAAGGGCGTGCCGCCCCAGCACTTGCTCGCCGCCGGCTTCGGCGAATTCCAGCCCATCGAGCTCGGCGACACCGAAGACGCCTTCCGCCGCAACCGCCGCATCGAGCTGAAGCTCACCGAGCGGTGACGGTCGGTATAGGAGGGACTGGAGGGCCTAGAGCAACCCGTCCCCCTCCCCCCGCTTGCGGCGGGGAGGGGCTAGGGGTGGGGGCGGCGCCGCCTGAGCGGCGCATCCGTTACCTTCGTCCCCGAATTTGCTGCCGCCTGCCTGCTGAACCACCCCCCACCCCGACCCTCCCCCGCCACTTCGTGGGGGGAGGGAGAAGAGGCCGCCCTTCTCCGCTCCAAAACCTACTTCGCCGCGAGCACCTCGGCCGGCACGTCGCCGAACTGCAGGCGGGCGAGCTTGGCGTAGAGACCGCCGCGCGCCGCGAGCGTCGCGTGCGTGCCCTCCTCCACGATGCGCCCCTCGTCCATGACGAGGATGCGGTCGGCGGACTGGACGGTCGCCAGGCGGTGGGCGACGACGATCGTGGTGCGGCCCTGCATCAGCCGGTCGAGCGCCGCCTGCACGAGCCGCTCGCTCTCGGCGTCGAGCGCCGAGGTCGCCTCGTCGAGCAGGAGGATCGGCGCGTCCTTCAGGACGGCGCGGGCGATGGCGAGGCGCTGGCGCTGGCCGCCCGAGAGCGTGACGCCGCGCTCGCCGAGCATGGTGTCGTAGCCCTGCGGCAGGGCCGCGATGAAAGTATCGGCGGCGGCGAATTCCGCCGCGCGGCGCACCTCTTCCATGGACGCATCGGGGCGGCCGTAGCGGATGTTGTCGGCGACGCTCGCGCCGAAGATCACCGCCTCCTGCTGCACATAGGCGATGCGGCTGCGCAGCGCCGCAAGATCGGCACGGCGCACGTCGACGCCGTCGACCAGAACGGTGCCGCCCTGGCAGTCGTAGAAGCGCAGGATGAGCTGGAACACGGTGGTCTTGCCGGCGCCCGACGGCCCGACGATGGCGACGCGCTCGCCCGCCGCGACCGAGAAGTCGAGCGCATGCAGCGACGAGCGCTCCGGCCGGCTCGGATAGGCGAAGGAGACGTTCTCGAAGGCCACCGTGCCGCGCGGCGGCTGCGGCAGGGCGACCGGCGAGGCGGGCGAGGCGACACTCGCACGCGTGGCGAGCAGCTCCGACAGGCGGCCGGCCGCACCCGCCGCCTGGGACACCTCGCCCCAGACCTGGCTGAGCTCGCCGAGCGCGCCGGCGGCGAAGACCGCATAGAGCACGAACTGCGACAGCCGCCCGGCGCTCATGCGCCCGCCGAGCACGTCCTGCGCGCCGTACCAGAGCACCGCGACGACGCTTGCCGCGATGAGGAAGAGCGCGACGGCGGTGAGATAGGCGCGGGCGCGGATGGAGGCGCGCGCGGCCTCGAAGGCGTCCTCGGCGGCCGCCTTGTAGCGCCCGGCGGTCGCCGTCTCGACGCCGAAGGCCTGCATGGTGCGGATGGCGCCGACCGCCTCTGTGGCGAAGGCCGAGGCGTCCGCCAGCCTGTCCTGCGCGGCGCGCGAGCGTCGGCGCACGCTGCGCCCCGAGGCGACGAGCGGCAGGACAATGACCGGGATGGCGGCAAGGACGAGGGCCGACAGGCGCGGGCTCGTCACCACCATCATCGTCGCCGCGCCGATGAAGAGGAAGAGGTTGCGCAGCGCGATCGAGGCGCTCGCCCCGAAGGCGGCCTTGATCTGCGTCGTGTCGGCGGCGAGGCGCGAGGCGAGGTCGCCGCTGCGAGCGCTGTCGTAGAAGCCGGGATCGAGCCACAGGAGATGGCGGAAGACGGCCGTGCGCAGGTCCGCCACCACCCGCTCGCCGAGGGTCGTCACGAGGTAGTAGCGGGCCGCGCTCGCGACGGCGAGCACGGCGACGACGATGACGAGCATGCCGAAATAGGCATTGATCATGCCGCTGTCGGGGTCGGAGAAGCCGCCGTCGATCACCCGCCGCACCGCCAGCGGCAGCGCAAGCGTCGCGCCCGCGGCAACGACGAGCGCCACGAGGGCCGCCGCGATGCGGCCCCGGTAGGCGAGCGCGAAGGGCACCAGCGGCTTCAGCGCCGCCATCGGCGCGCGTTCGCCCCTTCCGCCCGCCGCCCCGTCCGCGGCTTCGCCTTCCATACGCGTGCGGCCCCTGCCCGCTGCCATCGTCCCGTCCTTTCCTCCTCGCCGGATCGCCCGCGGCGATTTTGGCCTTTCTGCCCTGCTTGTATCCGCCTTGGCGCTGCGCTATAGGGTCGCGATCTTCAGGAATATCCGTCGTCGTCATGATGCGCTGCTGCCGGCGTGAGACGTGCGGCGCAGTGTTGGACAAGGACACCGCCATGAAAAGCGATACGCATCCCGATTACCACTTCATCAAGGTCGTGATGACCGACGGCACGGAATATGTCACGCGCTCGACCTACGGCAAGGAAGGCGACGTGCTGAACCTCGACATCGATCCGCGCACCCATCCGGCCTGGACCGGCGGCTCGCAGCAGCTGCTCGACCGCGGCGGCCGCGTCTCGCGCTTCAACAACCGTTTCGCCGGCCTCAGCTTCGGCAAGAAGTAAGGGCGGGGCGGAGCCTTCCGCCTCTCTCCCCAAATGCAAAGCCCCGGCGTTGTCGCCGGGGCTTTTGCTTGTCGAGGGGAGGCTGTTGCGGTCAGTGCCGGGAGAAGGCCGACTGCAGGCGCCCGAGCTGCAGGGCGACCGGGCTCGTCGACGAGGCGAGCAGGCTTTCCCCGCTCAAGAGCGCATCGAGGTGCAGCACGCGCTCCTGCAGGCGCAGCGAATGGTCGATGAGCTCGCGCATGCGCTCGGGCAGGAGCGAGACGAGGTCGTCCGACGTCGGCGTGTTCTGCCAGGTCAGCTTGACCTTGTGCTTTTCCTGCATCGCCTGCTCGGGCGTCAGCTCCCCTTCCGCCACGGCGCGCTGCAGCAGCAGCCAGGACGCGACCTGCATGAGGCGCGTCGTCAGCCGCATGCTCTCGGCGGCATAGGCGAGCGCCGCCTGCCTCTGCAACTGGCGGCTTTCCTCGCGGCCCGGCCCGTCGAGATAGGCCGCCGATTCCTCGATCAGGTCCATCCCCTCGCGGAACAGCAGCCGGAAAGCCTCGGAGGCCACGAAGCTGCGCCCGAAGGGAATGGGGGCCGTATCGTCGTTGTGCTCGCTGCGGAGCTTGCTCTGTTCGCTCATGGGTCCTCGCGCCTCCCTCGGTTCCGCCACCATGCTGCTCCGAAATGGAACGTTGCACTCGTTGCGGGAGACACGTTGCAAGTTTGCCGCCAATCACCTCAGCAATAGGTTAACGAAACTGCCGATGGAGAGAAAGCGGCAGAATTTAAGAGCATGCATGCCGGGCCGGCCGCGGCGTCGGCCTCGCTGCCCCGCGGCGGCGGCAATGGCGATCAAGCCCCTGGCGCCGATCAGCTTTTCTTGGCGCTTCAGGCGCCCTGCCCCGCCGCGCGGGCATCAAAAAAGAGCCGCCCGAGGGGCGGCCCGAAGTGATAACAGGGAGGCGTCAAACAGAGTGGACAGGAGCCACTCGGCATCCAGAAGACTGGATGGCTTCCGTTATAAATCGGAAACCTTAACGCTCCGTTAAGCTGTTGCGGGCCGGCAAGGGCGCTCGCGTCCCGCTACGGCACAGGCTGATCCATCATCCAGAATGGATCAGCGGAAGAAGGCGTTCGCCGCCTGCCGTGAAGCCTGCTTCGCCTCTCTCATCCCCTCGAGCCGGGCAATCTCCGCCTTGAGCAGCGTGATCCTGTCCTCGAGCTCGTCGAGCGACAGCGCCGACAGATCCTGCCCGATCTCGTGAGCGAGGGGACTCTTGCCGAGGGGACCCTTGCGCGGCTCGTCGCCGAAGATGTCCTGCATGTCCTCCCTCCCGTCGCCAGTTGCGGACCCCTCAGTTTACGGCGAGGCGGCCGGGATTGTCACCCGCCCGGGCGACAGCGGCCCGCCCATCGCCCCCCACCGGGCCTCGGCCGAAAAAATTTCGCGTGCCATGTCGATCCCGGCGATGCTCGCTCGTCGTAGGGGCAGGAAGGCCATCGGGGCCTCTCCGGAAGACAAGGAGACGAGACGATGCGTGTGATGGTCATGGTCAAGGCGACCAAGGACAGCGAAGCCGGCGCCATCCCCTCGGCCGAGCTGCTCGAGGCCATGGGCAAGTACAACGAGGAGCTGATCAGCGCCGGCGTGCTGCTGACCGGCGACGGGCTGAAGCCTTCGTCCGCCGGCAAGCGCGTGGCCTTCGACGGCCCCAACCGCTCCATCATCGACGGCCCTTTCGCCGAGACGCGCGAACTGGTCGCCGGCTTCTGGCTCTGGGAGGTCAAGGACATGGACGAGGCGGTCGCCTGGGTGAAGCGCTGCCCCAATCCTATGCCCGGGGCGAGCGAGATCGAGATCCGCCCGGTGGTCGATGCCACCGATTTCGGCGAGGAGCTCGCCCCCGAATTCGGGGAGCGGCTCAACCGTCTGCGCGAGAGGCTGCCGGAACGCTGAGGCATCCCCTCGTCGCCATGCTTGCCTTGCCGCCTGTTTCTCGCCTAAGCGGAAGGCATGGCGGCAAGCGACACCCACCGCGCGATCGAGACGGTCTTCCGGATCGAACGGGCGCGGCTGGTCGGCGGCCTCGCCCGCATCGTACGGGACGTCGACCTCGCCGAGGAGCTGGCGCAAGACGCGCTCCTTGCCGCCCTCTCCGAATGGCCGCGGGCGGGCGTGCCGCAGAATCCCGGCGCGTGGCTTATGGCCACGGCCAAGCGCCGGGCCATCGACCGGTTGCGTCGTGCCGCGATGCTCACGCGCAAGCACGCCGAGATCGGCCGCGATCTCGCCGAGGACGGCGCGGATCCTGTGGCGACGCTCGAGGCGGCGCTCGACGACGATGTCGGCGACGAGGTGCTGAGCCTCATCTTCACGGCCTGCCACCCCGTCCTCTCGCCCGACGCGCGCGCAGCCCTGACGCTGCGCCTCATCGGCGGCCTGACGACGGACGAGATCGCGCGCGCCTTCCTCGCGGGCGAGCCGACCATCGCCCAGCGCATCGTCCGGGCCAAGAAGACCTTGCGCGAGGCCGGGCTGAGCTACGAGGTGCCGCGCGGCAGGGAGCGGGCGGAGCGCCTCGCCTCGGTGCTGGAGGTGATCTATCTCATCTTCAACGAGGGCTATGCCGCCACGGCCGGCGCGGACCTGACTCGCCCTGCGCTGTGCATGGAGGCCCAGCGCCTCGGCCGCATCCTGGCCGGCCTGATGCCCGAGGAGCCGGAGGTCTTCGGCCTCCTGGCGCTGATGGAGCTGCAGGCCTCCCGCCTCGCCGCGCGCCTGGGGCCGGACGGCATGCTCCTGCCCCTGACCGAGCAGAACCGCGCCCGCTGGGACCAGCTCCTCATCCGCCGCGGCCTTGCCGCCCTCGCGCGCGCCGAGGCCCTGGGCGGGGCTCGCGGGCCCTATGCCCTGCAGGCGGCCCTCGCCGCCTGCCACGCGCGGGCGCGGCGGGCCGAGGAGACGGATTGGGCGCGGATCGCCGCGCTCTACGATATCCTGCGCGAGGTCATGCCCTCGCCGGTGGTCGACCTCAACCGCGCCATCGCGCATTCCATGGCCTTCGGTCCCGAGGCCGGCCTTGCGCTCCTCGCGGCGGTCGACGCCGACGCCCTGCGCAACTACGCGCCGCTGCCGGCGGCCCGGGGCGATTTCCTCTTCCGCTCCGGCCGCCTCGCCGAGGCGAGGCAGGCGTTCGAGGAGGCGGCCGCCCTCACCCGCAACGAGCGCGAGAGGGCTTTCCTCCTCAAGCGGGCCGCCGCCTGCGGCGGCTGAATGCGGGAAGAGGCGGGCCCCGACAAGACGTCGCCGCGATCCTCTGCGATCATTTGCCAGATCGGCGCGACGCGCTTATATAGCGGCCAGTCCCCGTCATCGACGATCGATGATTGCTTCGGCCCCGCCGGGTCGGAGCGCAGGGAAACCGTGTCCGCCAGGCCGGGGCGCCAGGCGCCCGCCGAAATGTCTTAAGGAGCCGACCATGTCCACCGGACCGCTGATGCCCAAGGCGACCGCCGTCTGGCTCGTCGAAAACACGGCGCTGACGTTCGATCAGATCGCCGACTTCTGCAAGCTGCATCCGCTCGAGGTGAAGGGCATCGCCGACGGCGAGGTCGCGGCCGGCATCAAGGGGCTCGATCCGACGGTGAACGGCCAGCTCACCCGCGAGGAGATCGCCCGGGCCGAGGCCAATCCCGCCTACCGCCTCAAGCTCGCGCCGCCCAAGGTCAAGCTGCCGGAGGTCAAGCGCAAGAAGGGCCCGCGCTATACGCCCGTCTCGCGCCGCCAGGACCGGCCGAATGCGATCCTCTGGCTGCTGCGCAATCACCCCGAGCTGAAGGACGCGCAGATCATGCGTCTCGTCGGCACGACCAAGACGACCATCCAGCAGATCCGCGACCGCACCCATTGGAATGCGGCGCATCTGACGCCGATGGACCCGGTCACGCTCGGCCTGTGCTCGCAGATCGATCTCGACTTCGAGGTGGCCCGCGCCGCCAAGGACCGTCCGCAGGTGGCGCCCGAGAGCGACCAGACGCTGCTGCCGGCCGAAGTCACCACCGCGCCCGAGGAGGAGGTGCAGCCCTTCGGCGACACCTCGCGCCCGCGCCGGGAGGAAGAGGAAAAGCTCGACGTCGATTCCGTCTTCGCCAAGCTCAAGCAGCTCAAGCGCCCGGACGACGAGGAGGACGAAGAGCTCTGAGAAGCCGCCGGGAACGGCGCTTCCGACCGATTGGACCCCGCGGCACCATCCGCGGGGTTTTTCTTATGAGGCAGCCGATCCGCCCGGACGGCGGGCGAGCACGGCGGCGATCTCGTCGAGCGCCGCCGGATCGTCGATCGTCGCGGGCACGGACCATGCGTCGCCGTCGGCGATCTTCTTCATGGTGCCGCGCAGGATCTTGCCCGAGCGCGTCTTGGGCAGGCGCGCGACGACGAGGGCGAGCTTGAAGGCGGCGACGGGGCCGATCTCCTCGCGCACGCGGGCGACGATCTCGGCCTCGATCTCTGCGGGCGCGCGATCGACACCGCTCTTCAGCACGACGAAGCCGACGGGCACCTCCCCCTTCACCGGGTCGCTCGCGCCCACGACGGCGCATTCGGCAACGTCGGGATGGGCGGCGATCACCTCTTCCATGCCGCCGGTCGACAGGCGATGGCCGGCGACATTGATGATATCGTCCGTCCGCCCCATGACGAAGAGATAGCCGTCCTCGTCGACGTAGCCGGCGTCCGAGGTCTTGTAGAAGCCGGGGAAGGCATCGAGGTAACTCTCCCGGAAGCGCTCGTCGGCCTGCCACAGGGTGGGCAGGCAGCCGGGTGGCAGCGGCAGCTTCACCGCGATCTCGCCCATGGTGCCCTGCGGCTGGTCCTTGCCCGCCTCGTCGAGGATGTGCACGTCGTAGCCCGGCATCGGCACCGTCGGCGAGCCGTGCTTGACCGGCAGCGCACCGAGGCCGAGCGGGTTGCCGGCGATGGCCCAGCCGGTCTCCGTCTGCCACCAGTGGTCGATCACCGGCACGTTGAGCACCCGTTCCGCCCATTGCACGGTGTCGGGGTCGGCCCGCTCGCCGGCGAGGAACAGGGCGCGGAAGGCCGTCATGTCGACATTGTCGATCAGCGCACCCTGCGGATCCTCCTTGCGGATGGCGCGGAAGGCCGTCGGCGCGGTGAACAGCGTGGTGACGCCATGCTCGGCGATGACGCGCCAGTAGGCGCCGGCGTCGGGCGTGCCGACGGGCTTGCCCTCGTAGAGGATGGTGGTGCAGCCCGTGAGCAGCGGTCCGTAGACGATGTAGCTGTGGCCGACGACCCAGCCGATGTCGGAGGCCGCCCAGAACACCTCGCCCGGCGCCACGCCATAGAGGTTCTGCATGGACCAGGCGAGCGCCACCATGTGCCCGCCGTTGTCGCGCACCACGCCCTTGGGCTTTCCCGTCGTGCCCGAGGTATAGAGGATGTAGAGCGGGTCGGTGGCCTCCACCGGCGTGCAGTCCGCGTCCTTGCCGGCCGCGCGGGCCTTGCTCACCGTCTCCGCCCAGTCGAGGTCGCGGCCCTTGACGAGGCTCGCCTCTTCCTGGGCGCGCTGCAGGATGAGGCAGGCCTCGGGCTTCGCCGGCGAGAGCTCGATCGCCTCGTCGAGCAGCGGCTTGTAGGGCACGACCCGGGTCGGCTCGACCCCGCAGGAGGCGGACAGGATGACCTTCGGCTCGGCGTCGGCGATGCGCTGTGCCAGCTCCCGTGCGGCGAAGCCGCCGAAGACGACGGAATGGATGGCGCCGATGCGGGCGCAGGCGAGCATGCCGACCACCGCCTCCGGCACCATCGGCATGTAGATGACGACGCGGTCGCCCTTGCCGACCCCGAGGTCGCGCAGCACCGCCGCGAGCACGCGCACCTCCGACAGAAGGCCGTTGTAGGAGATGATGCGCTTCGCCCCCGTGACCGGGCTGTCGTAGATGATGGCCGGCTGGGAGCCGCGCCCGGCGTCGACATGCCGGTCGACAGCATTGAAACAGGTGTTGCAGGTCGCCCCCGGGAACCAGCGGCCGTAGACGCCGAGGGAGCCATCGAAGATCTGCGTCGGCGGGCGCATCCAGTCGATGGCCTTGGCCGCCTGCGCCCAGAAGGCGAGCGGGTCCGTGCGCCAGGCCTCGTAGACCTCCCCGTATCGGCTGCGTGCTGCAGATGCCTTGGGCGCGGCGATCATGCTGGCTGTCCTCCCGCTTGGCCGGGGCATGCCCCGGCGGACAGATGGTGCGACCGGCGGCGGCGCCTTGCAACATGCCCGAAAGCATGTCCGGCCCTGTGAGCATAGCAGCCCGGCGGCCGGCCGCCTTGAGACTTTCGGCGGGCCTGACTACCAAGAGATGCCTGCCGAGCCCAGCCCGATGATCACCGATCCCCTCTTCTATCTCGCCGCCATCCCCGCGGTCGTCATCATCGGCCTCTCCAAGGGCGGCTTCGTCGGGCTCGCCATCCTGGGCATTCCGCTGATGGCGCTGTTCGTGCCGCCGGTGCAGGCCGCCGCCATCATGCTGCCCATCCTCATCGTGCAGGACGCGGTCGGCATCTATGCCTTCCGCCGGCACGTGAACAAACGCCTGCTCGCCATCACCCTCGCGGGCGCGCTTGCCGGCATCGTCCTTGCGACCTTCACGGCCGCGGCGGTCTCCGAGGCGGCGGTGCGGCTCGCTGTCGGCCTCATCGCCCTCGTCTTCGCCCTCAACTGGTGGCTCAACCTCGCCAAGCAGGCGGCGGGCGAGCGGCCGGGCGGCATCGCCTGGGGGCTCTTGTGGGGCAGCGTATCCGGCTTCACCAGCTTCATCAGCCATGCCGGCGGGCCGCCGTTCCAGGTCTACGTGCTGCCGCTCAGGCTCTCGCGCGACGTGCTCGTGGGTACCACCACGTGGTTCTTCGCCACCGTCAATCTGATGAAGGTGGCGCCTTATGTCTGGCTCGGCCAGTTCACGCACGAGAACCTCACAACCTCGCTCGTGCTCATGCCCGTCGCCGTCGGTTCGACCATGGCTGGCGTTTGGCTGGTGCGGCGCGTCGACCCGACCGCCTTCTATCGCCTCATCTATGCCCTGCTCGTGCTCGTCGGCCTCAAACTGACATATGATGGGTTTATTGCACTCATCTGATTCTTCCCGTCCCGCCCGGGACGAGAGCTCGACAGGAAAAGCCATGCCGCCGTTCGCACGTTTCACCATCCTTCGCACCGGCGTGGCCTGCCTTGCCCTCCTTCTTGCCGGCGCGAGCGCGGCAGCCTTCGACCTGCAGGGCCACCGCGGCGCGCGCGGGCTCTCGCCCGAGAACACCCTTCCCGCCTTCGAGAAGGCCCTGCGCACCGGGGTCGCGACGCTCGAGCTCGACATCGGCATGACGAGCGACGGCGTGCTCGTTGTCTCGCACGACCCCAAGCTCAATCCCGACATCACGCGCGGGCCCGACGGCGCCTTTCTGGCCGGGCCGGGCAAGGCGCTGACCGCCATGACGCTCGAGGAGCTGCGGAGCTTCGACGTTGGCCGCATCAGGCCGGACAGCCGCACCGCCAAGTCCTTCCCGGAGCAGACGCCTGTCGACGGCACGCGCATACCGACGCTCGAGGATGTCTTCGCCCTCGCTGAACGCCTCGGCGCGAAGGACGTGCGCTTCAACATCGAGACCAAGTCGAGCCCGGCGCCGGATGCCGGCACGCCCGAGCCGCGCGCCTTCGCCACGGCGCTGGCGAAGGCCATCGACAAGGCCGGGCTCGGCGAGCGCGCCACGGTCCAGTCCTTCGACTGGCGCACCCTCATGGCCTTGAAGGAGGTCTCGCCCGACATCCCGCGCGTGTGCCTGACGAGCGAGGGCAATTTCGACACGCTCCAGCGCGGCAGAGACGGCGGCTCGCCCTGGCTCGGCGGCCTCGATGTCGACGATTTCGATTCGGTGCCCGCCCTCGTCACGGAGGCCGGCTGCACCACCTGGTCGCCCAATTTCCGCAACCTCACGCAGCCGCTCGTCGAGGAAGCCCAGGAGATGGAGCTGGCGGTGGTGCCCTGGACGGTGAACGAGACCGACGACATGGCGCGCCTGATCGACTGGGGCGTCGATGGCCTCATCACCGACTATCCCGACCGGGCCCGCACCGTGATGGCCGCCAAGGGTCTGCCCCTGCCCGCGCCGGTCGCGCCCTAGGCCGACGAGGCGCCTCTCCCTTTGGCTGATTGATCGCCTGCGACCTAGCCGGCTAGGCTGCCACATCGCAAGTTCCGAAGTGGACTGGAAAGATGACGGCCTCAGCCTACGACCTCGACCTCGATCGCAACCCGGCCAATTTCCAGCCGCTGACGCCGCTGACCTTCCTCGAAAGGGCGGCGAGCGTCTTTCCCGAGCGCACGGCCATTATCCACGGCAACCTGCGCTGCAATTATCGCGACTTCTATGCCCGCGCCCGGCGCCTCGCCTCGGCGCTGGCCGCCCATGGCATCGGCCGCGGCGATACGGTCTCGGTGATGCTGTCGAACACGCCGGCGATGCTTGAGTGCCACTACGGCGTGCCCATGACCGGCGCGGTGCTCAACACGCTCAACACCCGGCTCGACGCGGCCATCATCGCCTTCACGCTCGACCATGCCGAGACCAAGGTGCTGATCACCGACCGTGAGTTCTCGAAGACCGTCCGCGAGGCCCTCGCCCTCGCCAGGGCGAAGCCGCTCGTCATCGATTACGACGATCCCGAATACGACGGGCCCGGCGAGCTTCTCGGCAGTGCCGACTATGAGACCTTCCTCGCCGGCGGCGACCCCGAACACGCCTGGCAGATGCCGGGCGACGAGTGGGACGCGATCTCGCTCAACTACACCTCGGGCACGACCGGCGACCCCAAGGGCGTCGTCTACCACCACCGCGGCGCCTACCTGCTCGCGATGGGCAATGTCGTCACCTGCGGCATGGGGAAGCATCCCGTCTATCTGTGGACGCTGCCGATGTTCCACTGCAACGGCTGGTGCTTTCCCTGGTCCATCTCGGTGGTCGCCGGCACGCATGTGTGCCTGCGCCAGGTGCGCGCCGGCGCCATGTATGCAGCGCTCGCCGAGCATGGCGTCACGCATCTGTGCGGCGCGCCCATCGTCATGGCGACGCTGCTCAATGCGCCCGACGCGGACAAGCGCGATTTTCCCCAGAAGGTCTCCTTCTTCACCGCCGCCGCGCCGCCGCCCGAGGCGGTGCTCGCCGCCATGAAGGACGCCGGCTTCGACGTGACCCACCTCTATGGCCTCACCGAGACCTATGGCCCTGCCGTCGTCAACGACTGGAACAGCGCCTGGGACGACCTGCCGATGGGCGACTATGCGACGAAGAAGGCGCGCCAGGGCGTGCGTTACCTCGTGCTCGAGGGCCTCGACGTGCGCGACCCCGAGACGCTCGCCCCCGTGCCGGCCGACGGCGAAACGCTCGGCGAGGTCATGTTCCGCGGCAACGTGGTGATGAAGGGCTATCTCAAGAACAAGGCCGCCACCGACAAGGCCTTCGCCGGCGGCTGGTTCCACTCCGGCGACCTCGGCGTCAAGCACCCCGACGGCTACATCCAGCTCAAGGACCGCTCGAAGGACATCATCATCTCCGGCGGCGAGAACATCTCCTCCATCGAGGTCGAGGACGCGCTCTACAAGCACCCGGCGGTGCAGGCCGCCGCGGTCGTCGCCAAGCCGGACGAGAAATGGGGCGAGACGCCCTGCGCCTTCGTCGAGCTGAAGCCCGGAGCGGAGGCGACGCCCGAGGAGTTGATCGCCTTCTGCCGCAGCCGGCTCGCCGCCTTCAAATGCCCGCGCTACGTGGTCTTCACCGAGCTGCCGAAGACCTCGACGGGCAAGATCCAGAAGTTCCGCCTGCGCGAGATGGCCCGCGAGGTCTGAGGAGGCCGCCGGCCCAAATGAAAACGGCCACCCTCAGGGTGGCCGTCGTGCCGGTTCAGCCGGCAGATCTGTCAATGTATCGATTGCGATATCGTCGTATGACGCAAGCGCTCCATCTCGTCCTTCAACTGCAGCTTCTTGCGCTTGAGTTCCGCGATCTTGAGCTCGTCAGCCGAGGGGCTGGCCTGCACCGTTTGGATCTCCCGCTCAAGCGCTTCGTGCCGCTTTGCGAGCTCGGCCAGATGGGCGTTCAAAGACATCGCTTTCCTCCTTCGGATCACTCCGACGACAGAACTGTGACACAGCATTGTGGCGGAGTCGAAGCAGATTCCGCCATCAGCGGCGCACCGGCGGCGAGCAGTGGGCAAGCCACCCTTTTTGCACGGGCTCGGCTTGCCGAGCGTGCGGCCACGCCGCATACTTCGCGCTCCCGTCATTCACCGGGCCGATGCCCCCGGGCAGCGCCATGATGACTATTGATATCGACGACGAAGACGAACGCCAGCAACTGTTGGGCGAACTCAATCGCCTGCGCGAGGAGCACCGCGACCTCGATGCGGCGATCGCGGCGATCGAATCCGTCGGCCCCGCCGACCAGTTGCAGATCCAGCGGCTGAAGAAGCGCAAGCTCATCCTCAAGGACCGCATCACCTTTCTCGAAGACAGGCTGACGCCGGACATCATTGCGTAGCGACAGTCGGCAGCCGGCAGTCGCGCGGGCATCACCTCGCCGCAACCGGAAGCAACCTCGTGTCCCGGACGCATGCAGCGAGAGCGGAATGCGATCCGGGACCCAGCGCAAGAAACTGCCGAAGGCGCGGTGTGAATAGGCCCCGGCTCAGCACCGCATCATTTCATGCTGCGGTGCGTCCGGGGCACGAGCGTGCGCAGGGTTGAAGCGCAGGCACGCCGCGACCCTACCCCGCCGCGTTTGCCGGACGCATGCAGCGTCGGCGAGACGCGAGAGCGGAGCCGATTGCCGATTGCCCACTGCCCGCCTGTTACTGTATGCCCCGCGCGGAAGGCTTTTTCGCAGGATCATCAATGACGACGCACACGCCGGTCGCCATCGTCATGGGCAGCCAGTCGGACTGGGAGACCATGCGCCACGCGGCGGAGACGCTGGCCGCGCTCGACATCGCCTACGATGCGCGCATCGTTTCCGCCCACCGCACGCCCGAGCGGCTTTTCGCCTTCGCCAGGGGCGCGCGCGACGAGGGCTTCAAGGTGATCATCGCCGGGGCCGGCGGCGCGGCCCACCTGCCGGGCATGGTCGCCTCGCTCACCCCGCTGCCGGTCTTCGGCGTACCGGTGCAGTCGAAGGCCCTGTCGGGCCAGGACAGCCTCCTGTCGATCGTGCAGATGCCGGCCGGCATTCCCGTCGGCACGCTCGCCATCGGGCGGGCCGGCGCCGTCAACGCCGCCCTTCTCGCCGCCGCAGTCCTCGCCCTCTCCGACACGGCGCTCGCCGCACGCCTCGACGACTGGCGTGCCGCCCAGAGCGCGGCCGTTGCCGAGCGGCCGCAGGATGACTGACGCGATGCTCGCCCCCGGCTCCACCATCGGCATCCTCGGCGGCGGCCAGCTCGGCCGCATGCTGGCGCTCGCCGCCGCCCGCTATGGCCTCAAGGCCCATATCTACGCGCCCGATCCCGACAGCCCCGCCTTCGAGGTGGCGGCCCGCCACACCGTCGCCCCCTACGCCGACGAGGGGGCGCTGGTCGGCTTTGCGGCGAGCGTCGACGTCGTCACCTACGAATTCGAGAACGTCCCTGCCGATACGGCCCACATCCTCGAATCGCACGTGCCGCTGCGCCCCGGTGCGCGGGCCCTCGCCGTGGCCCAGGACCGGCTCGAGGAGAAGACCTTCGTCAGCAACCTCGGCATCGCCACCGCCCCTTTCCGCGCCGTCTCCAACGAGACGGACCTGCGCGCCGCCCTCGCCGCCCTCGGCCGGCCGGCCGTGCTCAAGACGCGCCGCTTCGGCTACGACGGCAAGGGCCAGGTCATCATCAGGACGGGCGACGACCCGGCGGCCGCGCTCGGCGCCATCGGCCACGTGCCGGCGATTCTCGAAGGCTTCATGCCCTTCTTGCGCGAAGTGTCCGTGGTGGCGACGCGTGGCCTCGACGGCAGCGTCGCCGCTTACGACCTGTGCGAGAACGAGCACCGCGACCACATCCTGCACATCACGCGCGTGCCCGGCACCCTGCCCGCGGACCTGTGCGACGAGGCGCGCGCCATCGCCGGGCGCATCGCCACGGCGCTCGACTATGTCGGCACGCTGTGCGTCGAGATGTTCGTCGTCGAGACGGACGGCGAACCCCCGCGCCTTCTCGTCAACGAGATCGCACCGCGCGTGCACAATTCCGGCCATTGGACGATCGAGGGCGCCAAGACCTCGCAGTTCGAGCAGCATATCCGCGCCGTCTGCGGCTGGCCGCTCGGCTCGGTCGCGCTCGTCGGGCCGGTGGAGATGACCAACCTCATCGGCGACGACATGGCCGCCTGGCCGGAGCTCCTCGCCGAGGAGGGCGCGCATCTGCACCTCTACGGCAAGGCGACCGCCCGGCCCGGTCGCAAGATGGGCCACGTCACCCGCGTCAAAACCTGAGGTGGAGACCGGTTTCCGGCGCCGGACCTGTGGACAGGCGCCATCCGATCTGTTATCCACCCTGCCACGGTTGTGGCGCGCCGTTCGCGCCATTACGGCGTTTCGCCACTCACCACGAATTCAAAAGCGGGAAGACGACGCGTGCAGGTTCTCGTTCGCGACAACAACGTTGATCAGGCGCTCCGTGCGCTGAAGAAGAAGATGCAGCGCGAAGGCATCTTCCGGGAAATGAAGCTCCGCGGCCACTACGAGAAGCCGTCGGAGAAGCGCGCCCGCGAGAAGGCCGAGGCCGTCCGCCGCGCCCGCAAGCTCATGCGCAAGCGCCTGCAGCGCGAAGGCCTGCTGCCGAGCAAGCCGAAGCCGACCCGCTGAGGGGCCGCCGCAGCGGGGGCGCCTCTCGCCTCCGGCATCGCGGCATTGGCGTATCATCACGGGGTCCGGGCCCCGGCAGCGCAAGCGCCCTCCTCGCGGATGGGCGCTTTGTTTGCATGTGCCCGCCGTCCCGCCTCTCGGGGAGCGCCAGCGAGGTCCCGGCCGCGCCGGGGCGTTCACGCTCCTGCCTCACTTGTGTCCCAGAACCGGCACGCAACAAACGATCAACATGTTCGGGGTGGAGGATTGACGTGAACGAACGGGGGAAGTCGGCCTCTGGCGCCATCCTGTCGGCGACGACGCTCGGCCGCGGCCTGCTGCCGCTTGCGGTGGCACTGGCCCTGGCCGGCTGCGAGACGGTGGGCGGCGTCGGCGGCTCGCGCGGCGTGGCGGAGTTCGTGCAGGACAATACGGACGCGAGCAAGACCAACCTCGCCTCGCTGTCGGAGGTGATCCGGGCCAACCCGAACGATCCCCAGGCCTATAACGCCCGCGGTGCGGCCTATGCGCGCTCCGGCCGCTATAGCGACGCGATGAGCGACTTCAACCAGGCGATCAAGCTCGATCCGAATTTCGCCGCGGCCTACACCAACCGGGCGCTGTCGCTGCGCCAGACCGGCCGGGACGACCAGGCGCTGGCCGACTTCAACCGTGCCATCCAGGCCGACCCCAATTACGGCCCCGCCTATCTCGGCCGCGCCAATCTGCTGCGCGTCAAGGGCGACTTCAACCAGGCGCTGGCCGATCTCTCCAGGGTCATCCAGCTCAACCCCGAATCGGCCGAGGCCTATCATGCCCGCGGCCTCGTGCACCAGCGCCAGGGGCAGAACGAGCTCGCCATCGCCGACTTCCGCTCGGCCATCGACCGCAACCCCTTCGCCGGCGCGCCCTATGCCGCGCGCGGCCAGAGCCTCGTCGCCGTGGGCAAGTACCAGGAGGCGATCGAGGACTTCAACGCCGCCCTCAACGCCGACAACCGCAATGCGGTGGCCTGGGCGTGGCGCGGCGTCGCTTTCGAGCGCCAGGGCGACCGCGCGCAGGCGACCGAGTCGTACCAGCGGGCGCTGTCCATCGACAGCAGCAACCAGGTGGCGCGCGAGGGCATGTCCCGCGTTGGCGGCGGCCTCGCGCTGTTCCGCTGATCCCCCTACCGCCGGCCGGCCTCCTGCTGCGCCGGAACGGTCAGAACATCCGTGCCGGCGACCCTCCCTGCGAGGGTATCGGCGATGAAGCGCTGGATGTGCGGCACCGCGCCATGGTCGAAGAGATCGACATGGCCACCGTCGACAAAGCGGACGAAGCGGCGCGCCGTCACGGCAAGGCCGAACAGCGCTTCGCCATGGGCGAAGGGGATGACACCGTCGCGCATGCCGTGCAGGATGAGCATCGGCACGCCGATGCGGCCCACGATCTCGTCGCTGCGGAACTGGTCGTTCATGAGCAGCGACACCGGCACGAACGGATAGATGCCTGAGGCCACCTTGGCCGTCGACAGGTAGGGCGCCTCGAGGATGACCCCGGCCAGCCGCTGCTCGGCCGCAAGGCGCACGGCAACGCCCGTGCCGAGCGATTCGCCATAGGCGAAGAGCCGTTCCGTACCGAAACGCTCGGCGGCATAGGCATAGGCCGCCGCGCCGTCACGGTGCAGGCCCGCCTCGCTCGGCCGGCCGGTCGACCCGCCATAGCCCCTGTAGCTGACGGCAACGAGGCCGGTACCGTCCGCGACCAGCTGCCGGAAGCGGCTGACGCGGAAGGCGAGCGCGAGATTGCCCGCATTGCCGTGGAAGAAGACGAGCACCGCCCTGTTCGGCGCCGGCGGCACCACCCAGGCATTCAGGCTCTCGCCGTCGCTCGTCTCGAGCTGCACCTGCTCGAGCCCCGGGATGGCCGCCACGCTGCCGTCGATCGGCGCGGCGTCGGCGGGAAACAGCAGGTCGCGCTGGAAGACGACGAGCCCCGCCACCATCAGCCCGTAGACGACGGCGAACAGCGCAGTGGCGTTGAGCGCGACCTTGATCATGTCTGCGCCATATCACGAGCAGGCCTGCAGCCGCCAGCCACGGCCTCGTGAGGCGCGCCCAGGAAAAAGGCCGCCTCGCGGCGGCCTTTCCGATGTCCGTTGCAAGAGCGCGCCTGTCAGTCCAGCGCCTTGACGATCTCCTCGACCATCTTCTTGGCGTCGGCGAAGAGCATCATGGTGTTGTCCTTGAAGAACAGCTCGTTCTCGACGCCGGCATAGCCCGAGCCCATGCCGCGCTTGACGAAGAGCACGGTCTTCGCCCTCTCGACGTCGAGGATCGGCATGCCGAAGATTGGCGAGGCCGGGTCGGTCTTGGCCGCCGGGTTCGTCACGTCGTTGGCGCCGATGACGAAGGCGACATCCGCCTGCGCGAACTCGGAGTTGATGTCCTCGAGCTCGAACACCTCGTCGTAGGGCACGTTGGCCTCGGCGAGCAGCACGTTCATGTGGCCCGGCATGCGGCCCGCCACGGGGTGGATGGCGTATTTGACCTCGACGCCCTCGTGCTTGAGCTTGTCGGCCATCTCGCGCAGCGCGTGCTGGGCCTGCGCCACCGCCATGCCGTAGCCCGGCACGATGATGACCTTGCTCGCGTTCTTCATGAGGAAGGCGGCGTCGTCGGCCGAGCCCTGCTTGATGGGCCGCGCCTCGGTCTCGCCGGCTGCCGCCGTCGCGCTCTCGCCGCCGAAGCCGCCGAGGATGACCGAGATGAACGAGCGGTTCATCCCCTTGCACATGATGTAGGACAGGATGGCACCCGAGGAGCCGACCAGCGCGCCCGTGATGATGAGCGCGAGGTTGCCCAGGGTGAAGCCGATGCCGGCCGCCGCCCAGCCCGAATAGGAGTTGAGCATCGACACGACGACGGGCATGTCGGCGCCGCCGATCGGGATGATGAGCAGCACGCCGAGCGCGAAGCTGACGAGCGTGATCAGCCAGAAGACGAGGCGGCTCTCCGTCAGCACGAAGAGGACGATCAGCACCACGAGCGCCACGGCGAGCGCGATGTTGATGGCGTGCCGGCTCGGCAGCATGATCGGCTTGCCGCTCATGCGCCCGTCGAGCTTGAGGAAGGCGATGACCGAGCCGGTGAAGGTGATGGCGCCGATGGCGACGCCGAGCGCCATCTCGACGAGGCTGCCACCGTGGATGGTGCCGACCTGGCCGATGTCGAAGGCCTGCGGCGCATAGAGCGCGGCCGCCGCCACCAGCACCGCCGCCATGCCAACCAGCGAGTGGAAGGCCGCGACCAGCTGCGGCATCGCCGTCATCGGCACGCGCTTGGCGATGACCGCACCCGTGCCGCCGCCGATGGCGATGCCGACGATGACGAGCAGCCACGCGAGCCCGCCCGCCGGCGGATGGCCCACCAGCGTCGTCACGATGGCAAGGCCCATGCCGATCATGCCGTAGAGGTTGCCCTGCCGCGACGTCACCGGATGCGACAGGCCGCGCAGCGCGAGGATGAAGAGGACGCCCGCGGCGAGGTAGAGAAGGGTCGAGAGATTGGCCGACATTCGCTCAGCCCTTCTTCTTGTACATGGACAGCATGCGCTGCGTGACGAGGAAGCCGCCGAAGATGTTCACGGAGGCGAAGATGAGGGCGATGAAGCCGAAGATCCGCGCCCACACCGGCCCGTCGCCGAGCACCGGCGCCGTCTCGACGCCGACGGCGAGCAGCGCGCCGACGACGATGACGGAGGAGATGGCGTTGGTCACCGACATCAGCGGCGTGTGCAGGGCCGGCGTCACCGACCAGACCACGTAGTAGCCGACGAAGACCGCGAGCACGAAGATGGCGAGGCGGAACACCGTCGGGTCGACGGCGCCGCCCGTCGCGGCATGGGCGGCGGCACCCAGCGCCGCGGCCGCCTGATCGGCATAGCTCTGTGCGGCTTCGGCCGCTTGTCTGGCGACGTCGGCCGCCGCACGGGCCTGTTCGAGCGCCTGTTCCGGCGTCAGGTTGGCCATGGCTCGCTTCCCCCTGCTGATCCTCGCCCCGGACGGGGCCTGTCGGACTGTCTTAACCCTGCGGCTGGAAGGCCGGATGGACGACGGCGCCGTCGCGCGTCAGGCAGGTTGCCTTGACGAGTTCGTCGTCCCAGTTCACGGCAACGGCCTTCGTCTCCTTGCTGACGAGCGTCTCGACGAAGGCGTAGAGGTTCTTGGCGTAGAGGCTGGAGGCCGTGGCCGCGAGCCGCCCCGGCACGTTGAGGTGGCCGACGATCTTGACGCCGTTGTGCACCGCGACCTCGCCGGGCTTCGCCAGCTCGCAGTTGCCGCCGCGCTCCACCGCGAGATCGACGACGACCGAGCCCGGCTTCATCGATTCGACCATCGCCTTGCTCACGAGCTTCGGCGCCGGCCGGCCCGGAATGAGGGCGGTGGTGATGACCACATCCTGCTTGGCGATATGCGAGGCGACGAGCTCCGCCTGCTTCTGCTTGTAGGCGTCCGACATCTCCTTGGCGTAGCCGCCGGCCGTCTCCGCCTGCTTGAATTCCTCGTCCTCGACGGCGATGAACTTGGCGCCGAGCGATTCCACCTGCTCCTTCGCCGCGGGGCGCACGTCGGTCGCCGTGACGACGGCGCCGAGGCGCCGGGCGGTGGCGATGGCCTGCAGGCCCGCGACGCCAGCGCCCATGACGAAGACACGTGCGGCCGGGACGGTGCCCGCCGCCGTCATCATCATCGGGAAGGCGCGGCCGTATTCCGCTGCCGCGTCGACCACGGCGCGATAGCCGGCGAGGTTCGCCTGCGAGGACAGGACGTCCATCACCTGCGCGCGGGTGATGCGGGGCATCAGCTCCATCGAGAAGGCGGCGACGCCGGTCTCGGCGAGGCCCTTCACGGCGGCCTCGTTGCCGTAGGGGTCCATGATGGCGATGACGAGCGCGCCCTTGTTGACGCCCTTCAGCGCCTGAGGCTCCGGCCGCCTGACGGCGAGCACGATGTCGGCGCCCTTCACGGCCTCCGCCGCCGTCTTGGCGATGGTCGCCCCGGCGGCCTCGTAGTCCGCGTCCGTGACGCCGGAGGTGAGCCCCGCTCCGGCCTCGACCGCGACGGTCGCCCCGAGCGCCGTGAACTTCTTCACCGTCTCCGGCGACGCGGCCACGCGGCTTTCGAGATGAGCCGTCTCCTTCGCAATCGCGATGCGCATTGTTTCCCCCCGGGAACAAGGCCATCCCGCCAGGGCAGGGGCCGATCGTGATGAAAACCGCGGGGCCCGGCCGGGCCCGCTGTCAGAGCAGGAAGATCGCCAAGAAGACGAAGACGAGCACGACCGCGATGGTGGCCCATTTCGAGAAGGTGATGAACGCTGCGTAGGTGCGCTCGTGGGCGGGATAATCCATGTCCGGGTGCCCCCCGGCGGGAACGGCGTGCTTGTGCTCTGCCATGGTAATCCTCGGTATGATCCGGCGTCGTCCGGCTTTACCGCAAGGTGTCGCCGCATGCAACGCGGGCCGCGACAGCGTGGCCCCGTTCATTTGGCGGGCTCTGCTATTAAACCGTTTTAATCGACGCGCAAGAGCGATTCTTCATGCCGGCGCGGAAAGGCCGGCGGCGGACAGGGCCCTGCCCTGCGCCGCCGCGACCGTATCGAGGCTGAAACGGTCGATCTCCGCCTCGAACAGCCGGTGGAAATTGAGCTCCGCCTTGAGGTGCAGGAAGACCGCCCCGAGGCCGATGGCCGCCCGGTCCATGAAGACGAACTCGCGCGGCACGCGCACCGGCCCCTTCTCGCGCAGCGCCTGCTTGACGCGCCAGGCCTCGCGCCGGCCGTATTCGCCGGGCGCCACGCCGTCGGCGATCGTGCGCACCCGGTCGTCCAGCAAGGGGCCGTAGATGAAGCGCGCCCACAGGTTGAGCACCTCGATGAGGTCCTTGCGCAGGCCGCGGAAGCCCCAGGTCTCGTAGGCCGCGACGACCCGGTCCGGCTCGTCGTCGCGCAGGCCCTGGTAGAGGTCCACCACCCCGCCCACGAAGCGGGCGGGGAAGATGCGGATGCAGCCGTAATCGAGCAGGTTGATGCCGGCGGCGTGGCCCGCCGCATCGTCGAAGACCGTGTAGTTGCCGAGATGCGGATCGCCGTGGATGACGCCGAAATGCGAGAAGGGATGCCACCAGGCCTTGAACATGGCCGTGGCGAGGCGATTGCGGGTCTCCAGCGGCGCCTGCTTGTAGTCGAGGATCGGCCGCCCCTCCAGCCAGTCGAGCGTGAGCAGCCTCAGCGTCGACAGTTCCGCCCACACGCCCGGCACCCGCACCTCCGGCACGTCGGCGAGCATGTGGGCGTAGAGCGCGGCATGGCGCGCCTCGCGCCGGTAGTCGAGCTCCTCGCGCAGCCGCGCGCCGATCTCTTCCTGGATCTCGGCCGTGTCGATCTCCGGGCTCAGCCGTCGCTGCACGGCGAGCAGCATGCCGAGCTGGCTGAGGTCCGCCTCGACGGCCGACTGCATGTCCGGATATTGCAGCTTGCAGGCGAGCGGCGCCCCGTCGTGCGAGCGCGCCCGATGCACCTGGCCGAGGGACGCGGCCGCCGCCGGCTGCAGGTCGAAGGCGCCGAACCGCCCGGCCCAGTCGGGCCCGAGCTCGGCCATCATGCGCCGGCGCACGAAGGCCGCCCCCATGGGCGGGGCCTGCGACTGCAGCTTCTGCAGTTCCGCCGCATATTCCGGCGGCAGCGCGTCCGGGATGGTGGCGAGCAGTTGCGCCACCTTCATGAGCGGACCCTTGAGGCCGCCGAGCACGCCCGTCAGCTCCGCCGCATAGCGCGAGCGGTCGGCATCCCGCCCGAGCACCCGCGTGCCCACCATCCGCGCGGCGATGCCGCCCACATTGGCGCCGACTCGCGCATAGCGGGCCGCACGCGCCGAGAACCGGTTGCCTTCGGGATCGCTCATGGGGCGTTTTCTCCAACTGCCCCTATCTGGTGTCGAAGAGACCGGATTGCGACTGCCACGAGCGCCCCCTCAATCCTCCAGCCCCTCCAGCTCCGTGATCAGCCGGTCGACCATGCCGAGGCCGATCTGCCAGAAGGCCGGGTCGCGCGCGTCGAGGCCGAAGGGGGCGAGCAGCTCCGAATGGTGCTTGGTGCCGCCGGCCGCGAGCATGGCGAGATAGCGCTCGGCGAAGCCCTCGCGGGCGCCCTCGTAGACGCCGTAGAGCGAGTTCACCAGGCAGTCGCCGAAGGCATAGGCGTAGACGTAGAACGGCGAATGGATGAAGTGGGGGATGTAGGCCCAGAACACCTCGTAGCCCGGGCGCAGGTCGACGCTCGGGCCGAGGCTCTCGGTCTGCACCTTCAGCCATAATTCGCACAGCCGCTCCGAGGTGAGCTCGCCGGCCCGCCGCTCGGTGTGGACGAGCCGCTCGAAGGTGTAGAAGGCGATCTGCCGCACCACGGTGTTGATCATGTCCTCCACCTTCGCGGCGAGCATGGCCTTGCGCTGGCGCTTGTCGCTCGTGGCGTCGAGGAGGCGGCGGAAGGTCAGCATCTCGCCGAAGACCGAGGCCGTCTCGGCCAGCGTCAGCGGCGTCGGCGCCATGAGCGCGCCGTTCGGCGCGGCGAGCACCTGGTGCACGCCGTGGCCGAGCTCGTGGGCGAGCGTCATCACGTCGCGCGGCTTGCCGAGATAGTTGAGCAGCACATAGGGGTGCGCGGAGGGCACGGTCGGATGCGCGAAGGCGCCCGGCGCCTTGCCCGGCCGCACCGGCGCGTCGATCCAGCGCTCGTCGAAGAAGCGGCGCGCGATGTCCGCCATCTGCGGCGAGAACTCGCCATAGGCGCCGAGCACGGTGTCGCGCGCCTCCTCCCAGCCGATGGTGCGCATCTCCACCTTGGGCAGCGGCGCGTTGCGGTCCCAGTGCGCCAGCTTGTCCTTGCCGAACCAGCGCGCCTTGAGCGCGTAATAGCGGTGCGACAGGCGCGGATAGGCCTCGTGCACGGCCTTGACCAGCGCCTCCACCACCTCGCGCTCGACGCGGTTGGCGAGATGGCGTGAATCGGCCACGTCCTCGAAGCTGCGCCAGCGGTCCGAGATCTCCTTGTCCTTGGCGAGCGTGTTGGTGACGAGGGTGAAGGTGCGCAGATTGGCGCGGAAGACCTGCGCCAGCGCCTCCGCGCCGGCCCGGCGCACCTCTTCCTGCGGCTCCTGCAGCTTGTTGAGGGTCGGCTCCAGCGTCAGTTCCTCGCCGTCGACGGTGAAGCGCAGCGAGGCGATGGTCTCGTCGAAGAGCCGGTTCCAGGCCGCCCGGCCGGTGACCGACTTCTCGTGGAAGAGCTGCTCGATCCTGTCGTCGAGCTGGAAGGGCTTGTCCTTGGCGATGTCCTCGAGCCACGGACGCCAGTGGGCGAGCGGCGCCCGCGACGCCGCAGCCGCCAGGACCTTGTCGTCGATGCGGTTGAGCTCGAGCGTGAAGAACAGGAGATCCGAGCTCGCCGCCGTCAGGCGCTCCTGCGTGTCGCCGTAGAACTTGCCGCGCTTCGGGTCCGTCGTGTCGCCCGAATAGACGAGCCCGGCGTAGGACATGAGCCGGCCGAGAAGATCCTCCAGCTTCTCGTAGCGGGCGACCACCGCCGCGAGCTGCTCGCTCGCATCCGGCGCCGCCGCCATCGCGGCGAGCTTGCCCCGATAGGCGGCGGCGAAGGCCTTGCACTCCTCCTCCGCCTGCGTGAGATCGTCGGCGAAGGCCTGCGAATCCATGCCCGGATAGAGATGCGACAGGTCCCATTCCGGCAGGCCGCCGAGCGTGTTGCCGTCCCGCGCCTGCGCGCCCGTGCTGCTGTTCGTCATCGTCTTCCTGTCGTTGTCCGCTGCCCCGCATGCCCTTGCCGGCCGCGGGACGATTCCGTTTCGGGCCGATCATCGGGCTTTGAACCGCGATGATCAACGCCGCGACGCGATGCAAGATCCGGCGGCCGCGCGCGGCTGCGTTAACAAGAGCTTTACCGTTCTCGCCCAGCATCGCCCCGAAACGGAACACAGCCGGGCGATTGAGCGAGATGACGACGATCCTGATCGTGGACGACGACCCGGTGCAACGCCGCCTCGTCGAGGGCATGGTGCGGCGCTTCGGCTATGAGCCGCTCATCGCGAGCTCGGGCGAGGAGGCGCTCACGCGGATGACCGGCGGCCAGCCGCCCGTCGATCTGGTGCTGCTCGACCTCGTCATGCCCGATCTCGACGGCATGGGCGTGCTCTCGGCGATGCGCGAGAAAGGCATCGCGCTGCCCGTCATCGTGCAGACCGCGCACGGCTCCATCGAAACCGTCGTCTCGGCCATGCGGGCGGGGGCGGCGGACTTCGTCGTCAAGCCGGTGGGGGCGGAGCGCCTGCAGGTCTCCATCGCCAACGCCCTGCGCACGGATGCGCTGGAGGACGAGATCCGCCGCATGAAGCGGCGCGTCGAGGGCGCCCTCTCCATCCGCGACATCGCCACGCGCAGCGAGGCCATGCGGCGGGCGTTACACCTCGCCGAGCGCGCGGCGCGCTCGGGCATCCCGGTGCTCATCGAGGGCGAATCGGGCGTCGGCAAGGAGGTGCTGGCCCGCGCCATCCAGGGCTCGGGCGAGCGCAAGGGCAAGCCCTTCGTCACCGTCAACTGCGGCGCCATTCCCGAGAACCTCGTGGAATCGACCCTGTTCGGCCACGAGAAAGGTGCCTTCACCGGCGCCACGGAAAAACATGCCGGCAAGTTCGTCGAGGCGAGCGGAGGCACGCTCTTCCTCGACGAGATCGGCGAACTGCCGCTCGACGCGCAGGTCAAGCTCCTGCGCGCCATCCAGGAGGGCGAGGTCGATCCGGTCGGCGGGCGCCGGCCGGTCAAGGTCGACATCCGCCTCATCTCGGCGACGAACCGCAGCCTGCTCGACCTCGTCAAGCAGGGCCGCTTCCGCGAGGATCTCTACTACCGCCTCAACGTCTTCCCGATGACCCTGCCGCCGCTGCGCGCGCGGCGCGAGGACATCCCGGAGCTTGCCCTCGGCTTCCTCGCCCGCTTCGCCGCCGAGGAGGGCAAGCGCGTGCGCGCCATCGCGCCAGAGGCCATGGCGCTCATCACCCGCTACGACTGGCCGGGCAACGTGCGCCAGCTCGAGAATGCGATCTTCCGCGCCGTCGTCCTCGCCGACGGGCCCGAGCTGACGGTGGCGGAGTTCCCGCAGATCGCGAGCCAGGTCGACGGCTATGCGGTCGACATCCCGCCCGCCCCCGTGGGGCCGGCGCCCGCCCCTGCCCCGGCGCGCGAGATCGTCCATGTCGAGGTCCGCGATCCGGGCAGCCTGCGCCTCCTCGACGACATCGGCGACGTACGCCCGCTCGCCGACATCGAGGCCGACGCCATCCGCTTCGCCCTCAGCCACTATCGCAGCCACATGTCCGAGGTGTCGCGCAAGCTCGGCATCGGCCGCTCGACGCTCTACCGCAAGCTCAAGGAACTCGGCCTCGCCGAGGCCGCGGATGGGGACGCGGACGGAACCATCGAATGAAGACGGCAGGTATGACAGCACACGGTGCCGAACCTCTCACCATGCGAATCGTTTACAAGACAGCCGGTCCGGCCGACACGGCGGCCGGACCGGCGGGAAAGGGGGCACTCATGCGGGCAAGCGCTGCAGCGTGCATCGTCGCCGTTGGCACCGGTCTTCTGACCGCCACCATCGCGGGCCGCGCAGCGGCCGAGCCGGCTTTGCCGGCGCAGTCTGAGAGCCTCGTCCTGCCCACCCCGCCCGCTGCGGCGGTCGACGTGACGGACATCGCCCCAACGGAGCGCGAGGCACCGCGGCCTGCAACGCCCTCGCCCGCACGCGCGGACGCGCTAGCCCCGCCCGATCTCCCGGACATCGCGGTGTCGATCACCGCGGACGAGCCCTCCGTCGCCCTGGCCGGCCGCATCCTCGATGCGCGCGACTGGGCGCTGCCGCGCCTCGGCGAGGAGCAGCGCGGGGCGGTCCGCGCCTTCTACGAGGCGCGCGGCTTCAATCCCCTGTGGATCGCGAACGGCGCCTTCACGCCGGCGGCCCGCAAGGTCATGGCGGTGCTTCAGGGCGCGGCGGCCGACGGGCTCGACCCTGCCGATTATCCGCTGCCGCAGGTCGATGGCCTCGAGGGCGACAACCGTGGCAAGGCGCTCGCCGATGCCGACCTGAAGCTCACCGCGGCCGTCGTCCTCTATGCGCGCGATGCGCGCGGCGGGCGCATCGAGCCCACGAAGCTGTCGAAGCTGCTGACGCCGACGCGCGAACTGCCCGAGGCGGGCGACGTGCTGGAGCGCCTCGGCGCCGCCGCGGATCCCGGTGCCGCGCTCGCGGCCTACAACCCGCAGCACGCGCAATATGCGGCGCTGAAGCGCAAGCTCGCGGAGGTGCGCTCCGAACGGCCGGCGCAGACGCCCATGGTGCGCGTGCCCAAGGGCCCGGCGCTGCGGCTCGGCATGCAGGACGAGCGCGTGCCGCTCATCCGCGCCCGCTTCGGCCTCGACGTGACGCCGGACGGCGACCACACCTATGACGAGAAAGTGGCGGCCGCCGTCGCCGACTTCCAGCGCGAGCACGGGCTCGCCGCCGATGGCATCCTGGGCGCGCAGACGCTGGCGGCGCTCGGCGGCGGCGTGACGACGAGCGGCCGCCTCGAGGCCGACATCCTCGCCAACATGGAGCGCTGGCGCTGGCTGCCGGCCGACCTCGGCGACCGGCACATCTCCGTCAACATCCCCGCCTACATGGTCCGCGTCCTCGACCGGGGCGAGGTGATCCACGAGGCGCGCGTCATCGTCGGCAAGCCGGAGACGCCGACGCCCGTCTTCTCGGACGTGATGCGGCACGTCGTCGTCAATCCCTACTGGAACGTGCCGCCGTCGATCCTTCGCAACGAGTTCCTGCCGCGCATGGCCCAGGACCCGGACTATGCGGCGCGCCGCGGCTACGAGGTGATTCGGCGCGGCAACAGCATTTCGATTCGCCAGCCGCCCGGGGAGCGCAACGCGCTCGGCCACATCAAGTTCATGTTCCCCAACCAGCACGCCGTCTACCTGCACGACACGCCGAGTCGCTCCCTCTTCAAGCGCGGCGAGCGCGCCTTCAGCCACGGCTGCGTGCGGGTGGACGATCCCTTCACCTTCGCCGAGATCGTCCTCGGCGAGGCCTGGCCGCAGTCGCGGATGAAGAAGCTGATCGGCAAGAGCGAGCGCCTCGTGCGTCTCCCCGAACTTATCCCCATCCATCTCACCTACTTCACCCTCGTCGTCACCGACGAAGGCAAGCTCGTCCGCTACCCGGATATCTATAGCCACGACCAGCGTGTCGCGGCCGCGCTCCGCGATTTGCACTGAACGTGGCGGCAGGAGCGAGCGATCGGCATTATTTTGCCATCGTCTCGCCTTAACCGGTTCTTGTCCGCAGCCGGCCCCGGCGCTAACCTTGCGTTAAGGCTTTGCGGTAAGAGTTCGTTCATCGTTTGACTGACGGTCGCGTTCCAGGCCGTCTCAGCAACGGATGAGTTGGCTTTGTATTCGACACGCTTCAGGCAAGCGTTGTCCCGGGTAGGGCCTTGTTCGCGTGCCGCGTGCAAGATCCTGATCGCCTGTGCCGCGGTCGTCGCCGGGACCCGCAGTCTCCAGGATGCGGTCGCCAATGGCGACACGCGGGCGATCAGCCTGTACCAGACCCATACCAAGGAAAGCGTGACCGTTACCTTCAAGCGCAACGGGGTCTATGACCGCGAGGCGCTGGAGAAGCTCAACTGGATCCTGCGCGACTGGCGCCGGGACGAGCCCATCGCCATGGACCCCAAGCTGTTCGACGTGGCCTGGGCCGTGCACCGCGAGGTGGGCTCCCGCCAGCCGCTCCATGTCGTCTCGGGCTACCGCGCGCCGGAGACCAACGCCATGCTGCGCCGCCGCTCCAGCGCGGTCGCCAAGCAGAGCCAGCACATGCGCGGCAAGGCGATGGACTTCTACCTGCCCGACGCCAACATGGCCCAGGTGCGCGCCATCGCGATGCGGCTGCAGCGCGGCGGCGTCGGCTATTATCCGACGGCCTTCAACCCCTTCGTGCATCTCGACGTCGGCAGCGTGCGCTCGTGGCCGCGCATGACGCGCGACCAGCTCTCGCGCCTCTTCCCCGACGGCAAGACCGTGCACATTCCCGCCGACGGCAAGCCGATGGCGGGCTATGAGCTCGCCCGCGCCGAGATCATGTCGCGCGGCGATGCCGTCGCCGGCTCCTACACGGCCTATGCCGAAGCCGAATCGGCCCAGCCGAGCGGCTCGCGCAAGAGCTTCTGGGCTTCCCTCTTCGGCCTCGAGGAGGAGGAGGACGAGGATTTCGCCAAGCCGAACGGCAACACGCGCACGCGGGTCGCCTCCTCCGGCGCCGCTCCCTCGGGCGGCGATGCGGCGGTCGCCGACAATAGCAACGTGTCCTTCTTCCTGCGCGACCGGCGCGGCGGCAGCGCGCCGGCAGCGCAGCCGCAGGCGCCCCGTCCCACCGCGGTGGCGGCCGTCGCGCCTCAGGCGGAGCCGCAGGTCGCCCAGGCTCCAGCAGCAGCGGCCCCGGCAACGGCGCCGCTGCCCCAGGCCCGGCCGGACGACATCACCCCTGCAGCCGCACCGGCCGCCGAGGCGCCCGTCGCCCTCGCCCTGGCGCCCGTGCCGCCGCGTCGGCCCGAGGATGCCATCGCCTCCGTCAACGCCATCGCCGCGACGGCCGTCGTCGCGAATGTTCCCGTGCCGCCCAGCCGGCCGGTCAGCTTCGCCGCCGCCGGCCTAGGCTCGCAGGAGATCGGCACGCGCGCCTCGTCCGACGAGAGCGGCGCCCTCGCGGCCCTCGCCGCGGCAGCGGCCACCCGTCCGCCCGCGACCCGCGTCGCCGGCCTCGTGCCGATGGCCTATGCCGCGGCCGACGTGCCGGTCCCGCCCATCCGGCCCGGCCTCACCGCCGCCGTCTCGCCGGCCGTCGCCGAGGAGGCGAGGCCCGCGCCCCAGGTGCGCCGTCCTGTCGCCGCGGCGGCCGTGCCCCGCGTCCTGCGCCCGCTCTTCGGCGGCGATCCCGTCGAGCCGCCGACTCCCTCCTCTCGCATCGCGATGGCCCACGCGGCCGCCGACACCTCCCCGGCACCCGTACCGGCAGGCCGGCTCGCGGCAGCGGCCTTCACGCTCGCGCTGCCGCTTCGGACCGACGGTCCGGAGGCCCCGCAACCCTGAGGCGCAGCGGCGCGAACCCGGACAACAAAAAGCCCCGGCAGGACCGGGGCTTTTTGTTGGGCCGGTGCGGCAGCCTCGCGGCGCCTCACATGCCGAGCGCCTGCATGTAGAGCTCGAGGATCGCCTCTTCTTCCTGGCGCTCCTCCGGCGGCTTCTTGCGCATGCTGACGAGCCTGCGGATCGCCTTGGTGTCGAAGCCGCGTCCCTTGGCTTCGCCATAGACCTCCTTGATGTCGCCCGCGATGGCCGCCTTCTCCTCCTCGAGCCGCTCGATGCGCTCGATGAACTGCTTCAATTCCTCGGCGGCAACGCCACTGTCGGCAACGTCGTTGACCATATGTCTCTTCCGTCTCACTGATTGGAAACGGGCGACCTCCGGCCGCCCGCGCGCGAGCCGCGCAGACTAGTGGCTCCGGCGCGGATTGGAAGAGGGCGGGGGCGCTCGCCTGCCGCATGTCCCCGCTATCCCGGTGTCAAGGCCGGATCAGCCGTGGCCATGGCCCGCTTTGGTGAAGGCTGCCTTCTGCTCCGGCGTCGCCTCCTTCTGGTAGCGCTCCTTCCAGTCCTCGTAGGGCATGCCGTAGACATGCTCGCGCGCATTCGCCCGGTCGAGCGTCAGCGAACGCTCGGCGGCCGCTTCCTCGAGCCAGTTGGACAGGCAGTTGCGGCAGAAGCCGGCGAGGTTCATGAGGTCGATGTTCTGCACGTCGGTGCGCTCGCGCAGGTGCTTCACGAGCCTGCGGAAGACCGCAGCCTCGAGTTCGGTCATCGTATGGGCGTCGATCTGCTGCATTGCCGCTCTCCTTCCTCGCCGGTCCGGCCGTCGCGAGGAACAATGGTGACGAAAGCCGCAACTTGCCATAGGAGGATCGGGACCGCGACCTCCCGCTGCCGACCGCCGGTGCCCCCTTGAGCGTCACCTCGCCCTCCAAGGCCACGCATTCGCCCTCGCCGCTCGCGCTCGGCGCGCTCTTCGCCGCGGCGCTCGCCATGGGCGTGTCACCCGTCCTCGTGCGGCTTGCCGACGTCGGGCCCTTCGCCAGCGCCTTCTGGCGCGTGGCGCTCGCCTTGCCCATCCTCTGGGTCTGGATGCAGGCGGAAGAACGCGGCCGCAGGGCCGCGCCGTCACGCCCCTTCGGCCGCGGCACCGTGCTCGCGGGCCTGTTCTTCGCCGGCGACCTGTTCTTCTGGCATCTCGCCATCATGAACACGACGATCGCCAACGCCACCTTCTTCGCGACGACGGCGCCGCTCTTCGTCGTGCTGGCGAGCTGGCTCGTGCTGCGCCGCCGGGTCGCCGGGCCGGTTCTCGTCGGCCTCGCCTTCTGCCTCGCGGGCGGGGCGGCCCTCATCGGCCAGAGCCTCGACATCGCGCCGCAGCGGCTCGTGGGCGACGGCTTCGGCATCGCCACGGCCGTCTTCTTCGGTTTCTACTTCCTCGCCGTCGAACATGCGCGCAAGACGACCGGGGCCGCCCGCGTCACCTTCGAATCGAGCCTCATCACCGCCGCCATCCTGCTCGTCGTGGCCCTCGTCATGGAACCGCACATCCTGCCGAAGAGCGCTTGGGGCCTTGCCGTCCTCGTCGCGCTCGCCTGGTTCAGCCACGCCGGCGGCCAGGGGCTGCTCGCCTTTGCCCTCGGGCACCTGCCGGCCACCTTCTCCTCCCTCGTCATCTTCCTGGAAGCGGTCTTCGCCGCGGCCTTCGGCTGGCTGATCGCGGGCGAGGCCTTGACGCTGGTGCAAACGGCAGGCGGACTGCTCATCCTGTTCGGCATCTGGCTCGCGCGGCCGAAAGCCCCGCGCACCGCAGCGGAACGACAATCGCCCGTGCCGCACTAGCAGCCGGGCGCCGGGAGGAACGAGGGAGAACGACATGGCCGAGGGCTTGGGCGACGAAGGCATGGCGAACCAGGACGCGGCGCATCTGTCCGGCCCCGTCGGCGCACGCCGCGCCGTGCTGGAGGCGGTCTTCGAGGCTGCCGTCGCAGCCGCCCACCCGCGCCTCTGCCTGCCGCAGCACCTGCCTCCCCCGCCGGCCAACGGGCGCATCATCCTGCTCGCGGCCGGCAAGGCCGCCGCATCGATGACAGTCGTCGCCGAGGAATTCTACGAGAGCGAATACCGCCTCCCGCGCGAGCGCATGACCGGCATCGCCGTGACGCGGCACGGCTACGGCCAGCCCACGCAATGGATCGAGATCGTCGAGGCCGGGCACCCCGTGCCGGACGCCGCCGGCCTTGCCGCCACGGAGCGGGCGCTCGCCCTCGCCGCGGGGGCGCATAAGGAAGACCTCGTGCTCGTGCTTCTGTCCGGTGGCGGCTCCGCCAACTGGATCGCGCCGGCCGGCAACCTGACGCTGGCGGAGAAGCAGGGCATCACGCGCGCGCTGCTGCGCTCCGGCGCCTCGATCGACGAGATCAACGCCGTGCGCAAGCACCTGTCGCGCATCAAGGGCGGGCGCCTCGCCCGCTGCGCCGCCCCGGCGACGATCCTGACCCTCGCCATTTCCGACGTGCCGCGCGACGACCCCTCGACGATCGCCTCCGGCCCGACGGTGCCGGACCCGACGACGCTCGCCGAGGCGCGCGCCATCGCCGCGCGCCGGGGCGTTCCCCTCACCGCCTCGGCCGAGGCGTTGCTCGACGATCCGGCCAACGAATCGCCCAAGGCCGGCGACCCGGCCTTCGCCCACAGCCGCTTCGAGATCATCGCCCGCCCGGCCGACTCGATCGCACTCGCGGCGCGCACCGCGCGAGACGCCGGTTATGAGCCGATCGTCCTCGGCGCCGACCTCGAGGGCGAGGCGCGCGAGGTCGCGGCCGACCATGCGCGGCAGGCGCTCGCCCTGCGCGAGGCCGGACGTCGGGCCGCCATCATCTCCGGCGGGGAACTGACGGTGACGCTGAAGGGCAAGGGACGCGGCGGCCCCAACCAGGAATACGCTTTGGCGCTCGCCCTCGCCCTCGACGGCGCCGCGGGCATCTCCGCCCTTGCCGGCGACACCGACGGCACGGACGGCGGCGGCGGCGCCGCGAGCGACCCGGCGGGCGCCATCGTCGACGAGACGACCGTCGCACGGGCACGCGGCATTGGCCTCGATCCCGCCGCATCTCTGGCCGACAACGACTCGACGCGCTTCTTCGAAGCCCTCGGCGACCTTCTCCTGCCCGGTCCCACACGCACCAACGTCAACGATTGTCGCGTGATCCTCGTCGACGACCGCTAGGATGCGCCGGTGCGGACGACGAGGAGCGCGTTGACATTCCATGCCGCGACGCTCAAGACCTGTATCGATTAGATGCTCGATTTGCCGATGAAAACCGATCGCTCGCATTCTCTGCCCCGGCTGCGAAAGCTCGCCCTCAGCGTCCTCGCGCTGGCGCCGCTCGCACTCGCCGTCGGGGCCGTGTCGCCCGCCCGGGCGGACCTGCGCATCTGCAACATGACCGGGGCGCGCGTCGGCGTCGCGCTCGGCTATCGCGATCCGCAGGGCTGGATGACCGAAGGCTGGTGGAACATCGACGAGCGCAAGTGCGAGACGCTGCTCAAGGGGCCGCTCGCCGGGCGTTTCTACTACATCTACGCACTCGACTATTCCGGCGGCGGGGAATGGGGCGGCCGCTCCTTCCTGTGCACGCGCGACCGCGAGTTCTCCATTCGCGGCATCGATAATTGCCTCGCCCGGGGCTACGAGCGGACCGGGTTCTTCGAGGTCGACACGGGCCAGCAGAAGAGCTGGACCGTCCAGCTCACGGACAGCAACAGAGCAGCCGAGGTGCGTAGATGAGACGGATGCGGCGCGTAAAGATCCTGGCCACCCTCGGACCCGCGTCCAACGACCCGGCCATGATCGCCCGGCTGCACGAAGCCGGGGCGGACGTCTTCCGCATCAACATGAGCCACACCTCGAAGGATGGCCTCGCCGAGCGCGTCGCCGCCATCCGCGGCGTCGAGCAGCGCGCGGGCCGGCCCATCGGCATCCTGGTCGACCTGCAGGGCCCGAAGCTGCGCATCGGCACCTTCGCCAAGGATGCCGAGATGCTGTCGGCGGGCGAGCGCTTCGTCCTCGATTCCGACCCCAAGCCCGGCACGGCCAAGCGCGTGCACCTGCCGCACCCCGAGATCCTCGCGGCGCTCGAGCCCGGCCATGCCATCATCATCGACGACGGCAAGATCCGGCTCGAGGTGGAGAGCGTCGGCAAGGGCAAGGCCACCACGCGCGTCGTGGTGGGGGGCAAGATCTCCAACCGCAAGGGCGTCAGCCTGCCCGACACGACGATCCCGGTCTCCGCCATGACGGAGAAGGACCGCACCGATCTCGAGGCGGCCGTCAACATCGGCGTCGACTGGATCGCTCTGTCCTTCGTGCAGCGGCCGGAGGACATCGCCGAGGTGCGCAAGGTCGCGCGCGGGCGGGCGCTCGTCATGGCCAAGATCGAGAAGCCGCAGGCGGTCGCCCGCCTCGACGAGATCATCGAGGTCTCCGATGCGCTGATGGTCGCCCGCGGTGACCTCGGCGTCGAGATGCCGCTCGAGAAGGTGCCCGGCATCCAGAAGCTCATCACCCGCAGCGCCCGCCGCTGGGGCAAGCCCGTCGTCGTGGCGACGCAGATGCTCGAATCGATGATCACCTCGCCGGTCCCGACGCGCGCGGAGGTGTCGGACGTCGGCACTGCCGTCTTCGAGGGTGCGGACGCCATCATGCTGTCGGCCGAGAGCGCGGCGGGCGAGTATCCGGTCGAGGCGGTGGCGACGATGAACCGCATCGCCGAGGAGATCGAGCGCGACAGCAACTACCGCGCCATCATCAATGCCCAGCGCGCCGAGCCCGAGGCGACGGGCGCGGACGCCATCGCCTCCGCCGCGCGCTCGATAGCCGAGACGCTGGACCTCAAGGCCATCGTCGCCTGGACCTCCTCCGGCGCCACGGGCCTGCGCATCGCGCGCGAGCGCCCGCAGACGCCGCTGCTCGCCCTGACCCCGAACGCCGATGCGGGACGGCGCCTCGCCCTCGTCTGGGGCGTGCATCCCATCGTGACCGAGGATGCCCGCGACATCGACGACATGGCCGACCGCGCCTGCGACATCAGCCGCGATGCGGGCTATGCCGAGACCGGTCAGCGCGTCATCATCGTGGCGGGCGTGCCCTTCGGCACGCCGGGCGCGACGAACATGGTGCGCGTCGCCTTCGTCGCCCCGGAAGGGGGCGCGCTCGGCCACGGCAATACGTCGCGCAAGGCCTGACACCAGGCTGGTAGCAGATCCGGCTCAAACGGGCTGACGCGGGCGCCACGCGCGCCCGTGGGCCCCTGGCGCCCTCTGGTGCGTGTCAGATGTCCCGGCCGTCGACGTCGGGCGCCAGCCGCTCCACGGCGGCCTTCACCGCCTCCAGGTGCGGGTGGACGGCCAGCGCCTGCCGATAGGCGCGCAGGGCGAGCGCCTTCTCCTCGTCCACCTCGAAAAGCCGGCCGAGGGCCGTCCAGGCCTCATAGTGGCGCGGCTCGCGGGCGATGGCCTGCTGGAGGTCGAGAATGGCCTGCCGGCGATCCCCCAGCATGCCGAAGAGCGTCGCGCGCTTCGCCCAGGCCTCGGCCCAGCCCGCCTCGATGACGACGACCCGGTCGAGCAGCTCGATCGCCAGCGGCGGGTTGCCCGAGCGCGCGGCGACGAGCGCCCGGCTCATCAGGAGGTCGGCCGTATCGGAGCCGGAGCGCAGCCACTGGCGCTCGATGAGGCGGGCGATGCCCGCCGCCTCGGCCGCGTCACCGCTGTTGCCGAGCCGCTCGAACAGCTGGTCGAGCTGCGCCGCACGCCGCGCCTCGGGCGATACAGGCCGCTCTGCGCTCTGGGGCGCGTCCCGCCGCTCAGAGCCCTGCGACTGGGCCGCAACGCTGCTCCACGGCGGAACGGCAAGGGCCATCCCCATCGAAAGAAGCACAAGCGGGCGGATTGCGCGTGTCATGGGAGTGAGCCTAGCGCGCCGCGCCCCGGGGGCAAAGCCCCTCGCGGACACGTCGCCGTGAGCCGCGGCCCGTCGCGCCAACGCCAAAAGCCCGGCGTCACCGCCGGGCTCTTCGTTGTTCATGCAAGACCGCCGAAGCGGCCGGACGCTTGGCCCGGGCGTCAGCCCTGGCGCGCCTTGAAGCGCTTCTGCGTCTTGTTGATGATGTACACGCGGCCCTTGCGACGGACCAGCTGGTTGTCGCGGTGGCGCTCGCGCAGAGACTTGAGCGAATTGCGGATCTTCATCGTCCGATCTCCGTACGGCGCGGCTCCAGCGAACCTCGGCCGTCCTCAAAAAAAATGGTGGGCGCGACAGGGATCGAACCTGTGACCCCTACGATGTCAACGTAGTGCTCTCCCGCTGAGCTACGCGCCCTTCGGACGACGCTTTCGCGACGTCCTCATGTGGGCCGCGGATATAGCGGCTTGTGGCGGGGTGCGCAAGCCGTCCGCGAAAAATACTCAGGCGGCGAGCAACTTTTCCACTTCCGACACCAGTTCGCGCAGGTGGAAGGGCTTGGACAGCACCTTGGCGTCCTTCGGCGCCTGCGAATCGGGGTTGAGCGCGACCGCCGCGAAACCGGTGATGAACATCACCTTGATGTCCGGGTCGAGCTCGGTGGCGCGCCGCGCCAGCTCGATGCCGTCCATCTCCGGCATGACGATGTCGGTGAGCAGCAGTTCGAACGGCTCCTCCCGCAGGCGATTGTAGGCCGACAGCCCGTTGTCGAAGGACACCACCTCGTAGCCCGCGTTCTGCAGGGCCTTGACGAGGAAGCGCCGCATGTCGTTGTCGTCTTCGGCGAGAAGGATCTTGCTCATGGCGCACGCGTCGAAAGTGATCGGGCGGGCTGCGGGCTCGGATCTGCCGTGCCGCGCTGCCCGGCCGAGAGGTTAGTGGCACGTCCGTCGCCGGACAATGCTCCGTCCGAGCTGCCGACGCCGTGCCCTACCGTCTAGCCACGTTCCTCGTAAAAAAGGCGTGAAAAACCACGCATGACGTACGGCGCGGCACGGATCGCACGGGCGCCAGGCGACGCGGCGATGGACGACGCGCCGGCAAATCGGCCACAATCGCCGTTCGAGACGGCCCTGCCCGCGGGCGCCGTCGTCCCCGTATCAGCGTCATGGTCCCCGATGTCGTCTCCGATCGAGCCGGAACTCGCAGTCCCCTTCACGGTCGTCGAACCGTCCGATCAAACGGTGCCGCTCGTCTTCAATGCGCCCCACGCCGGCGCCGTCTACCCGCAGAGCTTCGTCGACGGCGCCCGTCTCGATCCGCTCGCCCTGCGCCGTTCGGAGGATGCCTATGTGGACGCGCTCTTCGCCGGCATGGGCGCTCTCGGCGCGCCGATGCTCGTCGCCCGCTTTCCCCGCGCCTATCTCGACGTGAACCGCGAGCCCTACGAGCTCGACCCGCGCATGTTCGACGGCCGGCTGCCGCCCTATGCCAACACGCGCTCGCTGCGGGTCGCGGGCGGGCTCGGCACCATCCCGCGCATCGTGGGCGACGGGCAGGAGATCTATCCCGGCAAGCTCCCCGTGGCCGAGGCCATGCGCCGTATCGAATGGCTTTACAAGCCCTATCACCGCGCCCTCAGGCAGATCGTGATGCGCACCCAGCGCCGGTTCGGCTCGGTCCTGCTCGTCGACTGCCATTCGATGCCCTCCTCCAGCGTGACGCGGGACGAGAACTCCCGCGCCGACATCGTCATCGGCGATCGATTCGGCACGAGCTGCGCCGCGGCGACCAGCGACAGGGTCGCGCAGTCCTTCGAGCGCCTCGGCTATCGCGTGGCCCGCAACCGCCCCTATGCCGGCGGCTTTATCACCGAGCACTACGGCGAGCCCGCGGCCGGCCGGCATGCCCTGCAGGTGGAGATCAACCGCAGCCTCTACATGGACGAGCGGACGATGCAGCGCACGGAGGGCTTCGCCCGCCTCGCAAGCGACATCACCGAGGTCTTCTCCCTCATCGCCGAGACGGCCGGCACGGATCTCACCGAGCGGCGCCTGGCTGCCGAATAGCCGGCGCTCGCCGTCAGCCCCGTCAGTCCGGCGCCAGGCAAGAAAAAAGGCCGCACACTTGCGTGCGCGGCCCAAGTCTAGGGAGGAAACGCCCAAGGAGGGCAGCGGCACCGCGACGGAACATCGCCGTACCGCACTGCAACAACATGCCACCGCACCGCACAAAAAGCAAGGGTGATTGACCTATTTTTTTGTGCCCCCGGGATCGCGATCCCGGCCGGGGTGGGGGTCGTGTGCGAGGACGTAGGTAATGAGTGCGGCCGCAATTGCAAGGGCCAGCAAGGAAAAGACAGCCTTGTAGGCCTCTTGTGGATAGTGCCCGAGGGGGCCACGGCCGAAGAGGTCCATGAGCCGCCCCGTCACCGTCTGCATCACGAAGACGCCGCCCATGGTGCCGATGTTCATCAGCGTGATGCCGCGACCTATAAGATTTTGAGGAAAAAGAGATTTCCCGTGCGCCATGACCGGCGGCGTGTAGGCCACGGCCGCCCCGAAGACGACTAGCCAGACGACCACCGAGACCGGGCCGAGAGGCATGAGGGCAGCGTAGGCGAGGCATGCGATGGTTGCAGAGGCGCCAAGCACGACCGGGGGTTTGTACCCGCGGAAGAGCCGGTCAGCCGCTCCCCAGAGGAAGAGGGCGGCGATCTGCGTCGCCGAGGCCGCGAAGAGCGCGACACCGCGCCGCTCGAGGTCGAAGCCGTACACGTCGCTCAGGAACGGCCCCGCCCACAGGCCGATGACGGTGCCGAAGGCCGCATAGCCGGTCGCGTGCATCAGGAAGAGCGGCCAGAACGAGCGCACGCGCACCGCCTCGCGCACGCCGGCGAGCGCCATGCGCCACGATTCGCGGCCGGCCCATGCGGTGACGGCGGGACCGCGCACGCCGAGGAAGACCGCGAGGCCCGCGGCCGTCGCAAAGGCCGCGACGACCAGAAAGCTGGCCCGCCAGCCGATCGATTCGGCGGCGAAGGCGAGCGGGGCGGTGGCGGCGAGCGTGCCGAAATTGCCGATGCTGAGCTGGATGCCGGTGAGGAAGGCGAAGCGCTCGGGCGGGAAGAGGCGGGCATAGATGGCGAGCGGCGCCATGAAGAAGCTGGAGCAGCCGATGCCGAGGAGAAGCCGCGCGCCGACCAGCATTGTCGCGTCCCGCGCCAGCGCGAAGAGCAGGACGCCGGCCACCGCGATCAGGGAGCACACCAGCATGACGCGGCGCGGCCCGTAGCGGTCGATGGAGATGCCGACCGGGATCTGCGCCGCCGCGAAAGTCAGGAAGAAGCCGCTGGAGAGAAGCCCGAGATCGGTGGCGGAGAGCGAAAGGTCCGCGGCGAGATTCGGTGCGATGACGCCGATCGAGTTGCGCAGGAACTGGCTGACGCTGTAGATGCCCGCGAGCACCGCGATGAGCAGCACCGCCTGGCTTCCCACCGGCGTCGTGCCGGCATCCGCCGGGATCTGACCATCCTTCATGCCCGCTCCTCCCGCCTCGCGCTCCACCGGGCGCATGGCCTGTCGTTCGTTCCTCTCTTTCTAAACGGCCCCGCCCGCGATAAGACCCCTCTGCAACGCAGCCCTGCCCGCGTGAGGTGCGAGGCTCGTGCACGGCTGGCGGAGGGGATGGGAATGGCAGCGGTCGACTTCAGCGCCTTCATGGACGAGCTCGCAACCGTGTCCGGGCGCGCCATCCTGCCCTTCTTCCGCACCGCCCTGATGGCCGAGAACAAGGCGCTCGGCGACAGGTTCGACCCGGTGACGGAGGCGGACCGCGCGGCCGAGGCCGCCATGCGCCAGCTCATCCGCCGGCAGTTTCCCCAGCACGGCATCTGCGGCGAGGAGTTCGGCGACGAGCGCACGGATGCCGACTACGTGTGGGTGCTCGACCCCATCGACGGCACACGCGCCTTCATCTCGGGCCTGCCGCTGTGGGGCACGCTCATCGGCCTCACCCACCGCAGCGCGCCCGTCTACGGCCTGATGCACCAGCCCTTCACGGGCGAGCGCTTCTACGGCGGCGGCAGGAGTGCCGGCTACAAGGGCCCCATGGGTGCGCGCAAGCTCAAGACGCGGCGCTGCGCGAGCCTGGCCGAGGCGACCCTCTCGACCACCTCCCCCGCCCTCTTCGATGCGGACGAGCGCCCGCGCTACGAGCGGGTCGAGCGGGAGACGCGCCTCGTGCGCTACGGCTATGACTGCTACGCCTATTGCATGGTCGCGGCCGGCCATATCGACCTCGTCATCGAGGCCGGGCTGAAGCCCTACGACATCGTCGCCCTGGTGCCGATCATCGAGGGGGCCGGCGGCGTCGTCACCAACTGGCAGGGCGATTCACCGGCAGCGGGCGGCACGGTCGTCGCCGCGGGCGACCCGCGGATTCACGAAGCCGCGCTCAAGCTGCTCTCGGCCTGATCCGGCAGTGCCCCTTCCGAGCCGGGCACGAAGGCGTCGAAGGCGGCCCAGAACTGGTCGCGGATGCCGTCGCGCTCCATCAGGATCTCGTGCCGGGCACCGGGAATCACGATGGCGCGGCCCGTCTTGAGGCGGGCAGCGAAGCGCTCGGTCGCCGGTGTCGAGACCACCGGATCGGCCCCGGCCGCGACGACGAGCACCGGCGTCCTGATCTCGAGCGCGAAATTCGGATCGGCGAAGGCGCCCATGGCGCGATAGGCGGCGTCGAGCCACGCCACGGTCGGATCGCCGATGGCAAGCTCGGGGGCCCGGGCGGCCACCTCGGCATTGCGCGCATAGCGCACCGGGTCCGACGTCAGCCGGTTGCCCGCGAAGGGCTTCGTGGAGATCGACGTGGCGCCGCCACCGGGGACGTAGCTCGCCCCGAAGCCGCAGGCATCGAGCATCTCGGACAGGAGGCGCGCGGCGCGCGGCCAGGGCACCATGGCGATGTCGATCATCGGCGCGGCCGCGACGAGGCGGGCGAAGGGCGTCTTCTTCCCCCTCAGCGCGTGCAGGAGGATCGTCCCGCCCATGGAATGGGCGAGCAGGAAATAGGGCGGCGGGCAGCGCGGCAGGATGACCTGATCGAGGATGGCCGCAAGGTCGCGCTCATAGAGCGAGAAGTCGTCGACGTGGCCCTTGCGCGGGTTGGCGAGGTCGCGCTGCGAGCCGCCCTGCCCGCGCCAGTCGAAGGCGACGACCGCAAAGCCGCGGCGGCGCAGGTCCGCCACCGTCTCGAAATATTTCTCGATGAACTCCGCCCGGCCCTGCACGAGCAAGACCGTGCCACGCGTCCGGCGCGCCGTCGCCCGCCAGCGCACGGCGCGCAGCACGATGCCGTCCGCGGTGGTCACCGGCGTGATCACCGGCTGGCTCGGCACCGGGTTCAGCTCTGTCGCGACGAGTTCCATCGCCCCCTCCCACCGCCCGTTTGCGGCCTCTCGCTGCCGGTTATAGCCGCTGCACCCGCCCCGTCGCCACAGGTCTTGAAAGACCGGCCGGGCGCCACCAACTCTCTGGCGTGCAGGCCACTGACGGCTGCACGGTGGGATGCCTGGCCGTTTCAGGCGGGCATTGTCCGCATATCGCTTCAAATGGAGGATGTGCCATGCGTCAATTCGATCTGTCCCCCCTCTACCGCTCGACGGTCGGCTTCGACCGTCTGTTCTCGATGCTCGATCAGGTTGCCGGCGTCGACAGCTCCCCGAGCTATCCGCCCTACAACATCGAGCGAACCGGCGAAGATGCGTATCGCATCACGGTAGCCGTCGCCGGTTTCGCCAGCGATGATCTCGCCATCGAGACGAAGAACAACACCCTGACGATCCGCGGCGAGAAGAAGGTCGCCGAAGGTGCCCAGAGGCCCGAAATGCTCTACCAGGGCATCGCGGCCCGGGCTTTCGAGCGCCGCTTCCAGCTCGCCGACCACGTTCAGGTGACAGGCGCCGCGCTGGAGAACGGTCTCCTGCACGTCGACCTCGTCCGCGAGGTGCCGGAGGCGATGAAGCCCCGCACCATCCCCATCGCGACGAAGCCGACGAACATCGCCATCGACGCCAAGGTGGCGGATCGCGCCAAGGAAGCCGCCTGACGCGGCAGGCCATGGCCTCGCGTGCCGAGGCCATGGAACGCTCCAGAAAAGACGAGGCGCCGGACGTTCCGGCGCCTTTTGTTTTCGGGATCGAGCCCGCGATGGGTCCGACCGGCCGCTGTATCAGAACGGCGCGCTCGGCAGGATCTCCTCGCCCGAGGCCGGCCCGCCGATCTCATCGCCGTCATTGCCGATGACATCGCCTGCCGGCGGCACGGGCGGCACCTCGGGCGGCGCGAGGACGACGCTCGGTCTCTCCTCAGCCTCGCCAGCCGCATCCGCCTGCCCGGAGGTCTCGGGCAGCCTCACGTCCCCGCGCGACGGCGGTAGCGGTGCGCGCAGCCCGAGTTCCTGGTCGCTCGGACGCGGCGGCGGCAGCGCCGCCATGCTCGGCTGGCGTTGCCGGAGCGGCACCGGCGCGTAGATCGTGGTGCCGCGCCCGGTATCGATCTCGACGCCGATCTCGCCGCCGAACCTGTCGGGCGAATAGGGCCGGTACGGCTCCTCGGCCATGATCGTCGACCGCAGCGGGCGCGCATTGACGATCGCACCCGAATAGGCGTCGACGAAGAGGCGCATGCGCCAGCCGTTCACGTCCGTGCCCTCGACGACGTAGAAACCGCGCGTCAGGCGCGGACGGGAGATCTGCGCAAAACCTTCCGAGCGCACCGAGCGCACCACCTCGCGCGGGCTCAGTGGCTCATCATAGACCTCGGGCGCGTAGTAGCCCTGGGCGAGGGCGACGCCCGACGCCAGGGTGAGCGCCGCGAGCGCCGTGAGAAGCCCGGCAGCGCGCCGGGCGCGGCGCGGTCCGGCAACAGGAGCAAGCACGTCATCTGCCTCGTTCATTGCCATTCGTCACCCTCGTCTGTGCACCGGCATTGGGGCGGGCGTTGGGCGCCGCCGCGGCAACGGCAGGTCAGGCCGCCGCCTGTCCGCCGGCGATGGCGAGGAAGCGGTCGACGGCCGCCTCCGCGGTATCGAAGGCGGTGACGAGGCGCACCAGCACCTCCCCCTCCCCGGCCGCAACGCCCTCCGGCAGGCTCGACGTCACCCACGGGTGGTAGAGCGCGCCCGCCGCCCGCAGCTCCTCGTCCATCGCTTGCGGCAGGAAGACGAAGATCTCGTTGGCCTCGACCGGCAGAGCGATGCGGCAGCCGAGACGCGCGAGGCCCGCGGCGAGCCGGTCTGCCGCCGCATTGGCCCGGGCCGCGAGGTCGAGCCAGTGGCCGTCGGCGAGATAGGCGTCGAGCTGGGCGCCGAGCAGGCGGCCCTTGGAGAGGAGGTGGCCGCCGCGCTTGCGACGCTGCGCCATGTGCGCCGCCTTGTCGCGGTCGAAGACGATCACGGCCTCCGCCGCAAGGCAGCCGTTCTTGGTGGCGCCGAAGGAGAGGACGTCGACGCCCGCGCGCCATGTCATGTCGGCAGGGCTCACGCCGAGGCGCACGAGCGCATTGGCGAAGCGCGCGCCGTCCATATGCACGCCGAGACCGTGCCGGCGGGCGATGTCCGCGAGCGTCGCGATCTCGTCCAGCGTATAGACGGTGCCGGCCTCGCTCGCCTGGGTCAGCGAGAGGGCCGAGGGAATGACCTGATGCGGCGGCCGCCCGGTCGGCGCGGCGAGATGCGCCGCGATCTCCTCCGCCGTGAGCTTGCCGAGCCGCCCGGGAAAGCCGACGAGCTTGGCCCCGCCCGTGAAGAACTCCGGCGCGCCGCATTCGTCCTCGGCCACATGCGCCTCGGCGTGGCACAGCACCGCACCCCAGGGCGGGCAGAGGGTGGCGAGCGCCAGCGCGTTGGCTGCCGTGCCCGTGGCGACGAGGAAGACCGAAAGGTCGCGCTCGAAGATCTCCTTCAGCCGCGCCTCGACGCGCGCCGTATGCTCGTCCGCCCCGTAGGCGCGCTGGCTGCCGGCATTGGCGGCGACGAGCGCCTCCATCACCCGCGGGCTCGCACCCGCCACATTGTCGCTTGCGAAATTCAATCCTGCCTCCGCACTCCGGTCGCCAGCGGAAGCTAGAGCATGGTTCTGCCCGCGTGAAGCGCACAGGGGTCATGGCGGCGCCTTTCCGGCAGCACGCTCTGGCTCCCCTGCTGCCGGACGGCAACGGCTCAGCCGCGACCGGCGCGCAATTAAATTACGCGTGCCTCCGTCAATTCGTCACGAACGCAATCCAGGCTGGGGCCTGCGTATAAGTTTCGATCAAACGACTCGCAAATACCCGCTTGTCACCTTAGAAAAAATCTGGCAAGGTCCGCCCGGTTTAGGACAGCCTTACTGTCCCATTCCGATGATCACCCGAGCCCGGCATCCGGTCGGGCCTTCCGCGAGCAAGGCAAGGCAGGTCTTGGTTATGGCACGTCTGACGGCCGCCAAACGCGATACGAAACCTGCCGCCCGCACGACGCGGGCTTAGCGGGCGCGCCCCGGCTTTATGCCGCGAGACGCCCGCGAGGTGCGGGCGCAACGGAAACAGCGCGACCGGACCTCTAAGACCAACAAGAGGGTGCGTACGGGCGGGCGGCGACAGGCCGCCGGCACGGACCGGTGACCCCGCGAGAGACGAACGACGTGGACACGCCGCCGCGGCGGCAACGATGGGGCAGAACATGAGCGCGACGAACGAGCAAAAGCTGGTCTCCAACCCGGCGCTGCTTCAGAAAACGCGCGCTGCGGACCCCGGTCTGCCGCCCGCGCAAGGCCTCTACGACCCTGCGCGCGAGCGTGACGCCTGCGGCGTCGGCTTCATCGCCCACATGAAGAACGACAAGAGCCACGACATCGTCGCCGATGGCCTTGCCATCCTGAAGAACCTCGACCACCGCGGCGCCGTCGGCGCCGACCCGAAGGCGGGCGACGGCTGCGGCATGCTGGTGCAGGTGCCGGACCGCTTCCTGCGCGAGGAATGCGAGAAGCTCGGCATCGCCCTGCCGCCTGCCGGCGACTATGCCGTGGGCCATCTCTTCATGCCGCGCGACGCGGAAGGCTTCGCCATCGTCAAGGAGACGCTGGAGCGCGTCACCGCCGAGGAGGGCCAGGTGCTCCTTGGCTGGCGCGACGTGCCGGTCGATCCCTCCGTGCTCGGCGAGAGCGTGAAGCCCACCGAGCCGCGGCACGTGCAGGTCTTCATCGGCCGCGGCGAGGGCGTGACGACGCAGGACGATTTCGAGCGGCACCTCTTCATCCTGCGCAAGGTCGTCTCCAACGCCATCTACGACCTCAACGACCCGCGCACCGCCGGCTACTACCCGGTGAGCCTGTCGACGCGCACGCTCGTCTACAAGGGCATGCTGCTCGCCGACCAGCTCGGCGACTATTACGCCGACCTGCGCGACCCGCGCTTCGAGAGCGCGCTCGCCCTCGTGCACCAGCGCTTCGCGACCAACACCTTCCCCACCTGGTCGCTGGCCCACCCCTACCGCATGGTGGCGCACAACGGCGAGATCAACACCCTGCGCGGCAACGTCAACTGGATGGCGGCGCGGCAGGCCTCGGTCGATTCCGAGATCTTCGGCAACGACATCTCCAAGCTCTGGCCCATCTCCTACGAGGGCCAGTCGGACACGGCCTGCTTCGACAACGCGCTCGAGTTCCTCACCCAGGGCGGCTATTCGCTCGCCCACGCCATGATGATGCTGGTGCCCGAGGCCTGGGCCGGCAATCCGCTCATGGACGAGGAGCGGCGCGCCTTCTACGAGTACCATGCCGCGCTGATGGAGCCGTGGGACGGCCCGGCCGCCATCGTCTTCACGGACGGGCGCCAGATCGGCGCGACGCTCGACCGCAACGGCCTGCGCCCCGCGCGCTACCTCGTCACCGAGGACGGGCTCGTCGTCGGCGCTTCCGAGATGGGCGTGCTGCCCATCCCCGAGGAGAAGATCGTCGAGAAGTGGCGCCTGCAGCCGGGCAAGATGCTGCTCATCGACCTCGAAGAGGGCCGCATCGTCTCCGACGAGGAGATCAAGAGCGAACTGAGCCGCCGCCACCCTTACAAGGAGTGGCTGAAGCGCACCCAGATCGTGCTGGAGGAGCTGCCGCCGGTCCAGGCGCGTGAATCGCGCACGGACGTGAGCCTGCTCGACCGCCAGCAGGCCTACGGCTACACCCAGGAGGACCTCAAGCTCCTCATGCAGCCCATGGCCGTCACCGGCCAGGAGGCCGTCGGCTCGATGGGCACCGACACGCCGATCTCGGCTTTGTCGGACAAGCCGAAGCTGCTCTACACCTATTTCAAGCAGAACTTCGCCCAGGTGACGAACCCGCCGATCGATCCGATCCGCGAGGAGCTCGTCATGAGCCTCGTCTCGTTCATCGGGCCGCGGCCGAACATCCTCGACCTCGAGGGCACCTCGCGCCGCAAGCGTCTCGAGGTGCGCCAGCCGATCCTGACCAACGAGGATCTCGAAAAGATCCGCTGCATCGGCCACAGCGAGGACCAGTTCGACACCAAGACGCTGGACATCACCTATCCCGCCGGCCAGGGCGCGGAGGGCCTGCCCGGTGCGCTGGAGCGCCTGTGCGAGCGCGCGGAGGCGGCCGTGCATGGCCGCTACAACATCATCATCCTCTCCGACCGCATGCTGGGGCCGGACCGTATCGCCATCCCCGCCCTGCTCGCGACGGCGGCGGTGCACCACCACCTCATCCGCAAGGGGCTCAGGACCTCGGTCGGTCTCGTCCTCGAATCCGGCGAGCCGCGCGAGGTGCACCACTTCGCCCTGCTTGCCGGCTATGGCGCCGAGGCGATCAACCCCTACCTCGCCTTCGACACGCTGGCGGCGATGCACGAGGCGCTCGACTTCCCCGAGGAGGTCGACGACGAGGAGATCATCAAGCGCTACATCAAGTCCATCGACAAGGGCCTGCTCAAGGTCATGTCGAAGATGGGCATCTCCACCTACCAGTCCTATTGCGGCGCGCAGATCTTCGACGCGGTCGGCCTGAAGAGCGACTTCGTCGCGAAATTCTTCTTCGGCACAGCCACCACCATCGAGGGCATCGGCCTTGCCGAGATCGCCGAGGAGACGGTGCGCCGCCACCGCGACGCCTTCGGCGACGTGCCGGTGCTGCGCAATTCCCTCGAGGTCGGCGGCGACTACGCCTACCGCCTGCGCGGCGAGGACCACGTCTGGAACCCGGACACGGTGGCGACGCTGCAGCACGCGGTGCGCCTCAATGCGCAGGATCGCTACCGCGAGTTCGCGCGCCTCGTGAACGAGCAGGAGAACCGCTTCAGCACCGTGCGCGGCCTCTTCCGCATCCGGACGGCCGCCGAGCGCGGCGCCCAGCCGGTGCCGCTCGAGGAGGTGGAGCCCGCGGCTGAGATCGTCAGGCGCTTCTCGACGGGCGCCATGTCGCTCGGCGCCATCTCCAAGGAGGCGCACGAGACCCTGGCCCTGGCGATGAACGCCATCGGCGCCAAGTCCAACACCGGCGAGGGCGGCGAGGATGCCGCGCGTTTCCGGCCGCTGGCGGACGGGCGCTCCAAGCGCTCGGCCATCAAGCAGATCGCATCGGGCCGCTTCGGCGTCACCACCGAATATCTCGTCAATTCGGACATGATGCAGATCAAGGTGGCCCAGGGCGCCAAGCCCGGCGAGGGCGGCCAGCTGCCCGGCCACAAGGTCGATGCGGTCATCTCCCGGCTGCGCCACTCGACGCCGGGCGTCGGCCTCATCTCGCCGCCGCCGCACCACGACATCTACTCGATCGAGGATCTCGCCCAGCTCATCTTCGACCTGAAGAACGTCAACCCGGCGGCCGATGTGTCGGTCAAGCTCGTCTCCGAGGTCGGCGTCGGCACGGTCGCCGCCGGCGTCGCCAAGGCGCGGGCCGACCACATCACCATCTCGGGCTTCGAGGGCGGCACCGGCGCCTCGCCGCTGACCTCCATCAAGCATGCCGGCAGCCCGTGGGAGATGGGCCTCGCCGAGACGCAGCAGACGCTCGTCCTCAACCGCCTGCGCGGCCGCGTGCGCCTGCAGGTCGACGGCGGTCTGCGCACGGGGCGCGACGTCGTCATCGGCGCGCTGCTCGGGGCGGACGAGTTCGGCTTCTCGACGGCGCCGCTCATCGCCGCCGGCTGCATCATGATGAGGAAGTGCCACCTCAACACCTGCCCCGTCGGCGTGGCGACGCAGGACCCCGTCCTGCGCAAGCGCTTCAAGGGCCTGCCGGAGCATGTCGTCAACTACGTCTTCTTCGTCGCCGAGGAAGTGCGCGAGCTGATGGCCGAGATGGGCTTCCGCAGGATCGAGGAGATGATCGGCCGCACCGACCTCCTCGACAAGAAGGAGGCCATCGACCACTGGAAGGCCAAGGGCCTCGACTTCACGCGCCTGTTCCACCGGCCCGAGGTCGGCCCGGACGTCGCCGTCTTCCACAGCGAGCGCCAGAAGCACCCGATCGACGACGTGCTCGACCTCAGGCTCATCGCGCAGGCGCGCGAAGCCATCGACGAGGGCACGCCGGTCGTCATCGAGGAGACGATCCGCAACGTCGACCGCACGACGGGTGCCATGCTGTCGGGCGAGATCGCCAAGCTGCACGGCCACGAGGGCCTGCCGGAGGACACCATCACGGTGAACCTCAAGGGCACGGCCGGCCAGAGCTTCGGCGCCTTCCTCGCCGCCGGCGTGACGCTGCACCTGACGGGCGAGGCCAACGACTATGTCGGCAAGGGCCTCTCCGGCGGCAAGATCATCGTCCAGCCGCCGGCGGAGACGAAGGCGGTGCCCGAGCGCTCGATCATCGTCGGCAACACGGTGCTCTACGGCGCCATCGCCGGCGAGTGCTACTTCCGCGGCGTCGCCGGCGAGCGCTTCGCGGTGCGCAACTCGGGCGCCATCGCCGTCGTCGAGGGCACGGGCGACCACGGCTGCGAATACATGACCGGCGGCGTCGTCGTCGTCATCGGCCCGACGGGTCGCAACTTCGCGGCCGGCATGTCCGGCGGCATCGCCTATGTGCTCGACGAGGACGGCACCTTCACCAAGCGGTGCAACCTGTCCATGGTCGACCTCGAACCCGTCGAGGAGGAGGAGGAGCTCATGGAGCGCCTGCACCACCACGGCGGCGACCTCGAGCACAAGGGCCGCATCGACGTGCTCGCCGACATGTCGGGCCACGACGAGGAGCGGCTGATGCAGCTCATCGCCAACCACCTGCTCTACACGGGCTCGGCCCGCGCCAAGGCCATCCTCGACGACTGGGCGGGCTACCGCACCAAATTCGTCAAGGTGATGCCGGTCGAGTACCGGCGCGCCCTGCGCGAGATGGAGCGCCTGCGCACGTTGCAGGCGGCGGAATAAGGACATGGGACCGCGGTCCACCCTCTCCTTCGGGGGACGGGTCGGCGCCCAGGGCGCCGGGGTGGGGAGGCCGCGGTCCGGGCAGGAACCCCCTCCCGGCCGCTACGCGGCCGACCTCCCCCCGCAAGGGGGAGGTGGGTCGGCGGCGCAACGACTGGATGACGAGACGATGGGCAAGGTAACCGGCTTTCTCGAATTCGACCGGCAGGAGCAGAAGTATCAGCTCGCCGGCGACCGCGTGCGGCATTTCCGTGAGTTCACGCTGCCGCTGGACGACAAGGACCTGCAGAAGCAGGCCGCCCGCTGCATGGACTGCGGCATTCCCTTCTGCCACGGGCCGACGGGCTGCCCCGTCCACAACCAGATCCCGGACTGGAACGACCTCGTCTACAACGACGACTGGGAGGAGGCCTCGCGCAACCTCCACTCGACCAACAACTTCCCCGAGTTCACCGGCCGCATCTGCCCCGCGCCCTGCGAGGAGGCGTGCACGCTCAACCTCGAGAACGTGCCCGTCACCATCAAGACCATCGAGCAGGCGATCGCCGACAAGGCATGGGAGATGGGCTGGATCCGCCCCGAGCCGCCGGCGCGCCTCACCGGCAAGTCCGTCGCCGTCGTCGGCTCGGGCCCTGCCGGCCTCGCCGCCGCCCAGCAGCTTGCCCGCGTCGGCCACGAGGTGCACGTCTACGAGCGCGAGCCGCGTGCCGGCGGCCTGCTGCGCTACGGCATCCCGGACTTCAAGATGGAGAAGCATCACATCGACCGGCGCGTGGCGCAGATGGAGGCCGAGGGCGTCGTCTTCCACTACGGCGTCAACATCGGCGTCGACAAGCCGTTCGAGGAGCTGGCGAAGGCCTACGACGCCGTGCTGATGTGCGGCGGCGCCGAGCGCCCGCGCGATCCCCAGCTGCCGGGCATGGAGCTCGAGGGCGTGCATTACGCCATGCCCTTCCTGGTGCAGCAGAACCGCCGCAACGGCCGCGAGAACTTCCTCGATTCCGATCCCATCCTCGCCGGCGGCAAGCACGTCGTCGTCATCGGCGGCGGCGACACGGCCTCCGACTGCGTCGGCACCTCCTTCCGCCAGGGCGCCCTCTCGGTGACCCAGCTCGACATCCGCCCCAAGCCCCCCGAGATGGAGGACAAGCTCACCGTCTGGCCCTACTGGCCGACGAAGATGCGCACCTCCTCGAGCCAGGCGGAGGGCGCCGAGCGCGAGTTCCAGGTCGCGACGCTCGGCCTCGAGGGCAAGAAGGGCCGCGTCATCGGCGTGCGCTGCGCCCGCGTGGACGAGAAGCGCGTGCCGGTTGCCGGCACCGAATTCGTCCTCAGGGCCGATCTCGTCTTCATCGCCATCGGCTTCGCCAGCCCGGTCTTTGAGGGCATGGTCGAACAGGCGGGCGTGACGCTCGACAGGCGCGGCAATGTCGCCGCCAGCGAGAGCGACTATCGCACGTCGAACGAGAAGGTCTTTTCCGCCGGCGACATGCGCCGCGGCCAGTCCCTCGTCGTCTGGGCCATCCGCGAAGGCCGCCAGGCCGCCCGCGCCATCGACGAATATCTGACGGGCTCGTCCGTCCTGCCGCGCTGAGAATTCTTTCCGCTCGGGTGCTGCGGGCTCCGGCCCGCAGGATCCCGCCCGAGGGAAAGCAGCGCATGGGGCCGGATAGCCGGCTTTCGTGAGCGACGTTCTCCCCCGTCATGGCCGGGCTTGTCATTGCAAGTCGGGCTTGTCCGACTTGCAGCACTTTGAAGAGACGTAACGCGCATGCGCGTTGCTGTCGCCATCCACGCCTTTGAGGTCATTCGACTTTTCAGGGCGTGGATGCCCGCGACAAGCGCGGGCATGACGGTCCTGTAATCGGAACCGTTGACCTGATCAGCCTCCCTTACGGCCGCCGCGGCCAGGAAAAATCGTCGACCCGGCCCTGTTTTGGCTGCGGCACGTCGCCGAGGATGAACACCCGCTCGGCGAGCTGGTCGACCTGGCCCGCACCCGCCGGCGCCGAGACGAGGATGCCGCCGGGCGCCGCGTCCGGCGCCGTGAGCGGCAGGATGGGCCCCGCCACGGGCTTGCTCGACACGGAGATGAGGCCGTTCGGCTCGGGCAGGCTCGGGATCGAGGCATCGATCATGCGTTCGATGGGGTCGCGCATGTCGAGGCCGGGCACGCCGTCGTGCAGCGGCAGCAGCGCCTGCTGGATGCCGCCGTGCGCATCGATCAGCCGGCGCAGCACGAGCGCCGCGAAATGCGCCGCCTTGCGCGCGCCCGCCTTGGTGAAATGCACGCCGTCATTGGTGCGCAGGCGCGCGTTCTGGCCGTTCACATCGGGCCCGAAGGCCGAGAAGCGTCCGTCGGCGTCGAGGAAGGCCTCCCAGATGTCGACATACTGGCCGCCGGCCGCCGTCACGCGCTCGCGGAAGATGGCGTTGAGGGCCAGCATATCGGCCGACAGCCGCTCGCCCTTCATCGGCGGCAGGCCCACCCAGACGAGCGGTATCCGCTTCTCGCCGAAGGTGCGGATGATCTCGTCGACGCGCATCGTATAGAGCGTTCGCCATTCGGCCGTGCCGTGCTCCACCTCCCCCGCCGGGGTGCGGAAGGCCTGCCGGTCGTTGGCGCCGATCATCATCACGCCGATCGACACCCGCTCGGGATTGGCGACGAGCTCCTGCACCGCCTTGGGCCAGTCGTAGAAGTCGCTGCGCACGAGCCCCGTGTCGCCCTTGGCGCGCGAATAGATCGCGACGTCGGCGGCTTCGGCCAGCGTTTCGGCGAGCCCTTCCGTCAGGAGTTCGGCGAGGGAATCGCCCATGACGACGATATAGGTGTCGACCTCGACGCGCGGCGTGCGCTCGGCGACGCCGCGCTGCTCGGGCACCGCCCGCGGCACCGTCTGGCGCGGCCGGGCGGCTGCGGGCCGGGACGACCGCCGCGGCACCTGCTCCATCTGCGGCGGCGGCTTCGGCTGGAAGATGTTGTTGAGGAAGCGCGTCAGCGGATCCTGCTGGGCGTGCGCGACCGCCGCGGCGAAGATGCATCCCGCCGCAACGAGAATGGCAACGATGAGGCTGCGTCCCGGCATCGCCCGTTTCCCGCCCCGGCCGCAGCCGGGGCCGGGTTCATGCTATCGCGTCTGGCGCAGTTGCGCCAACAGCCGGTTGTCGGCATGGCCGTCGGCGATAAGGCCGCGGCTTTCCTGGAAGGCGAAGATCGCGTCGCGCGTCTGGGAGCCGATGCGCCCGTCGACGTCGCCGATGTCGTAGCCGCGGCTGGCGAGATGCCGCTGCACCTCCTCCCGCTCGTGCTTGGCGAGCGGCGCCTGGTCGGTGGGCCACGGCGTCTGGATCGGCGCGCCGCCATAGAGCCTGTCGCCGAGGTGGGCGACACCGAGGGCATAGGCGTCGGAATTGTTGTAGCGCTTGATGACGTCGAAGTTCGCCGTTACCAGGAAGACAGGCCCGCGCGCGCCCGCCGGCAGGAAGAGGCGCGCCTCGCCGGCCCCGGAGAGCGGCCGCCCGTCGACCCGGCGCACGCCTTCCGACGCCCAGGCGGCGAAGGACTTCTTGTCCCGGCCGTAGCGGAAGCCCGACGGCACCTTGACCTCGAAGCCCCACGGCAGACCCGGCTGCCAGCCGTGCTGCTTGAGATAGTTGGCGGTGGAGGCGAGCGCATCCGGCACCGAGGTCCAGATGTCGCGGCGCCCGTCGCCCGTGAAGTCGACCGCGTAGCGCATGAAGCTCGACGGCATGAACTGCGTCTGGCCCATGGCGCCGGCCCACGACCCCTCCATGCGGTCGGGGCTGACGTGCCCCTGCTGCAGGATGACGAGCGCCGTCAGCAGCTCGTTGCGGAAATAGTCGCCGCGATACTTCGCTTCGGCCAACGTCGCGAGGGCGCGTACGACGTAGTGCGAGCCGGTGAAGCCGCCGAAATTCGTCTCCATGCCCCAGACGCCCATGACGACCTTGCGGTCGACGCCATAGGTGCGCTCGATGGTGTCGAGGGTGGAGGCCCACTGGCGCGTCATGGGCGTGCCGCGCTCGAGCCGGTTCTGCGACACGGCCGAGGCGAGATATTCCCACACCGGCTTGACGAACTCGGCCTGCTTCTTCGTGAGCGCGATGATCTTCTCGTCCTGCGTGACGCCGGAGAAGGCCGCGTCGTAGACGGAGCGCGAGACCCCCCGGGCCTGGGCCTCCGGCCACAGGGCGGAGACGAAGGCGCGGAAGGACGGGGATGGCGCCCCCTCGCCGCGCGAGAACCTGGCCGGGGTCCGCGGCGCCTCGGGGGTGACCCGCTGCTCGGTCGGCGCATAGGGCGTGATGCTGCCGACGGACATCACGTCCGCCGAGGCGCAGGAGCCGAGGACGAGGCTGACGGCGAGCGTGGCAAGCAGCGCCCGCCTCCTGCCGTTCCCTGTCGCGAGGCTCGTCTCACCGTCCCTGCTGCCATGCCGCATGTCGGATCCCCGTTTCGAACCGCGGCCGAAGCCGCCACGCATACGCACTCAACTCCACTAGCTCGCGCGATATGGTTGCAAAATCGTTGACGGAACGGCTTCAAGCCGCCGATTGCTGGGCGAGCCGCTTCTCCCAGGCAAGGGCCTGGGAGACGATCACGTCGAGATCGTCGTAGCGGGGCTGCCAGTCGAGCAGGGCGCGGATGCGCGAGGCATCCGCCACGATCGCTGCCGGATCGCCCGCGCGGCGTGGCGAGAGCTTCACCGGGAAATCGACGCCCGACACGCGCTTGACCGCCGCCACCACCTCGAGCACCGAAAAACCCTTGCCGTAGCCGCAGTTGAGCGTCAGGCAGCCGCCACCCGCCCTGAGGTGCGCCAGGGCCGCCACATGGGCGCGGGCAAGGTCCGACACCTGGATGAAGTCGCGCACGCACGACCCGTCCGGCGTCGGATAATCGGTGCCGAAGACCTCCAGCACCGGGTGCTGGCCGAGAGCGGTCTGGCACGCGACCTTGATGAGGTGGGTCGCCCGCGGGGTGGATTGCCCGATCCGGCCCGCGGGATCCGCGCCCGCGACGTTAAAATAACGCAGGATGACGTGGTTGAGGTCGTGCGCCACGGCCGTGTCGGCCAGCATCCATTCGCTGGCCAGCTTGGAGCGGCCATAGGGCGAGACCGGCGCCGGGGTGAGGTCTTCCGACACCGGGTTGGCGGTGACGTCGCCGTAGACCGCCGCGGTCGAGGAAAAGATCATGTGCCGCACGCCGGCCCGCACGCTCGCCTCGATGAGGTTGCGGGTCTTCCCCGTATTGGCGAGGTAATAGCCGAGCGGGTCGGCCACCGATTCGGGCACCACGATCTTGGCCGCGAAATGCGCGATCGCATCGATGCCATATTCGCCGATCAGCCTTGCGACGAGGTCCTGATCGCCCGCATCGCCGCGCACCAGCACGGCTTCGCGCGGCACGGCCTCGTCAAAGCCGGTCGAGAGGTCGTCGAGCACGACGACACGCTCCCCCGCCTCCACGAGCTCGAGAACCATATGGCTGCCGATATAGCCGGCTCCGCCGGTCACCAGGACGCTCATGCCCCCATCCCTTTCCTGCGCCAGGCCGTCCCGCTGGCGCAGGCCCTCCGGCTCCGTGGAACTATTGACAGACCGGCTGCGTTCATTCGTCAATCGCTTTACGCGATTGACACGTTCGCCGGTCAATATCGGCGAACATCTCGTGCGGGCACGGCCATGGCAAGAGAGGGCGCCGGGCCGTGTTTCTTGTTGTGCCCTCCAGCCCCTGGGGTTCCATGAAGAAGCCTATCCGAAAGGCCGTATTTCCCGTCGCAGGCCTCGGCACCCGCTTTCTGCCCGCCACGAAGGCGATGCCGAAGGAGATGCTGACGGTCGTCGACAGGCCGGTCATCCAGCACGTGGTGGACGAAGCACGTGCCGCCGGCATCGAGCATTGCGTCTTCGTGACGGGCCGCAACAAGGGCGTCATCGAGGACCATTTCGACAGCCAGTTCGAGCTGGAGCGCACGCTCGAGACGCGTGGCAAGACCAGGGAACTCGAGCAGCTGCGCCGTGACCTGCCGGGCCCCGGGCAGACCAGCTTCACCCGCCAGCAGGGGCCGCTCGGCCTCGGCCACGCCGTCTGGTGCGCGCGCGACATCGTCGGCGACGAGCCCTTCGCCCTCCTGCTGCCGGACATGCTGCACCTCGGCGTGCGGCCCTGCCTCGCCGAGATGATCGAGGCCTACGAGGCCCACGCCACGGGCGGCAACATGATCGCCGTCTACGAGGTGCCGGCCGACCAGACGCACCAGTACGGCATCACCGGCGTCGGCGAGGCGATCGGCAACGGCAAGGTCTATCCGATCACGCAGATGATCGAGAAGCCGGCCAAGGGCACCGCCCCCTCCAACCTCGCCATCTCGGGACGCTACATCCTGCAGCCGGAGATCTTCGACCTGCTCGCGCGGCAGGAGCGCGGCGCCGGCGGCGAGATCCAGCTGACCGACGCCATGATCACCTTGTCGAAGTCGCAGCCGTTCTTCGCCACGCGCTTCGACGGCGACATCTACGACTGCGGCTCCAAGCTCGGCTTCCTCGCCGCCAACGCCGCCTATGCGCTCTCGAACCCCGAGCTCGGCGCCGACTACCGCCGCGATCTCGAGGCGCTGCTCGCCAAACGGTGAGCGAAGCCCCTGTCGCCAGCGTCATGCCCGCGCTTGTCGCGGGCACCCACGCCATGAAGCTCGTGCGGGGTTGAAAGGCGTGGATGGCCGGGACAAGCCCGGCCATGACGGGCGGAGAGGTTGTGCTACACGCCCCATTCCATTTGCGAACTTGTCTCGGCCGTCATGCCCGCGCTCGTCGCGGCGCATCCACGCCGTGACGCTCGTGCGGGGTTGAAAGGCGTGGATGGCCGGGACAGGCCCGGCCGTGACGAACGGGGAGGTTATGCTACCCGCCCCATTCCATTTGCGTAACTGTCTCGGCCGTCATGCCCGCGCTTGTCGCGGGCACCCACGCCGTAAAGCTCGCGCGGGGGTGAGAGCCGTGGATGGCCGGGACAGGCCCGGCCATGACGGGCGGAGAGGCTGCGCTACCCGCCCCATTCCATTTGCGTAACTTGTCTCGGCCGTCATGCCCGCGCTTGTCGCGGGCATCCACGCCGTAAAGCTCGCGCGGGGTGAGAGCCGTGGATGGCCGGGACAGGCCCGGCCATGACGGGCGGAGAGGCTGCGCTACTCGCCCCATTCCATTTGCGAACTTGTCTCGGCCGTCATGCCCGCGCTCGTCGCGGCGCATCCACGCCGTGACGCTCGCGCAGGGGTGAGAGGCGTGGATGGCCGGGACAAGCCCGGCCATGACGAACGGGGAGGTTGTGCTACCCGCCCCATTCCGTTTGCGAATTTGTCTCAGCCGTCATGCCCGCGCTCGTCGCGGGCATCCACGCCGTGACGCTCGCGCAGGGGTGAAAGGCGGGGATGGCCGGGACATGCCCGGCCGTGACGGTGGAGAGGCACGCGCTTCTCGGTCGCACTTTCGCGCTGCGCGAACGGACAAGCGGTCAATGCGCTTGACCATGACGGCGGCAGATCGTGGAGCCCTTGATATGGCCGGCCGTCGACAGCCGCCGCAGGCGGCGGCACCCCGGCCCCCCGGCGAAGCTCACCGCTGCAGGCGCAACCCGACGAGGAAGATGTTGGCGGTGTAGTCGTCTCCCGGCGCCGTGCTGTCGAGCCGCTCGTGGGTGAAGCCCGCGCGCACCGCGAGCGAGCGCGTCAGCTTCCAGTCGATCCCGATACGGCCGGTAAAGCCCTTCTCGTTGAGGTCGACGCCCTTGTAGTCGCTGTCGCTGAGCGTCGCCGAGGCCGTGAAGACGAGGTTGCGGCGCAGGGCGTGTTCGAGTGCGAGCGTCGCACTGCGGTTCACGACGCCGCTCGAGCCGGCGATGGTCGTCTCGCCGAGGCTGCTCGCCCCCGTCAGCCGGACGGTGGTCAGCGCCGTCGGCCGCCAGATCAGCGATACTTCGCCGATGGGCCCGCGCAGGTCTGCGAGGCGCGGATCGTCGTACTTGCGCACCTGGTGCCCGATCGCCGCCTCGCCGGTGACGAGCCGCGTGAGCTCGAAGGTGGAGCCGACGCGCGCCCCGAGCCCGTTGGACGAACGCTCGTAACCGCCGGCATTGATCCGCTCGTCGTACTGCCGGCGGTCGATCAGCCCCTCGACGAAGGGGATGAAGCCGGGGTGCACCTCGTAGCCCGCCCGCAGCCGCAATCCATATTCGTTGTAGTTGCGGTAGCTCTGGTCGAGGCGGCTGCCGTCGGCGAACTCGGCGTCGCCATAGACGTTGCGCTCGACGACGCCGGTTGCCCCGAGCGTCAGCCGGTTGAAGCGGTGCGCGCCGCCCAGTGAAGCGCCATACGAGATGATCGTCGGCTGGTTGACGACGCCGCCCGGCAGGTTGGGGTTGTCCGACCGCTGCGTCGTCAGCGATGCCCGCCCCTCGACATTGATGGTCGTATCCCGCGTGGCATCGAGGCGCAGGTTGAGGCGCCCGTCCGCCTCCGGCCGGTCCGCCTTCTCGAGGGTGGGGAAGGCCCAGTAGGAGCCGCGCAGATGGCCCGTGAGCTCATGGCGCGACCAGTCGGACCGCAGGGCCACACCGCCGCGCGTGACGACGGTGGTCGCTCCCTTCACGTTCCCGCTCTCGCGCCGGGGGTTGCTGTCGTAGCCGCCGTCGACCTCGATCGACGGAAAGACCGTCAGCGTGCCGAGGCGCAGGCCGAGCGGCGCCCACGGATCTTCCTCCTCCAACTCGCCTGGCCGCGGGGGGGCGAAAGGCGCGTCGAGCGGCGCGGGCAGGCGCGCGACCGGCACCTGCGACGGACGCAGCGGGCTCTGCTCCAATGAGGTGGGGGCCTGCACCGGACGATGGACGGGCGAAGGCGGCGGCGTCTGCGACCCGTCCCCGGCGGACGTTTCGAGCACGCCTGGCAGCGACACCCGCCCCCCACCGGCGCCGGCCCGATCGGGCTGCACGGTGCCGCGCAGCGTGAAAAACGACGAACCATCCTGGCCGTGCGCGGCCGGCCCCGCGAGCATGATCGCGCCCGCGGCGAGGCACGTTGCCAGCGGCGCGCCGCCGCACCGGCGAGAAGGAATGGAGGGGCCCTGGCGCAAGTGGTCGCTTTCCTGCAAAGGCGATGCGGCTCAGCCGCCGTGACGGTTCTTTCCGGCGGATGGCCAGCGTGGTTAATGGAGGCTAAAGCGGCATGGTTAACGCCCGGTAAGCTTCGGCGCCGACGTCGCCTGCCGCCACTCACCGTGCTAAGACCGCCACGAGAAATCCGAGCGCCCGGCGCTAGGAGCAAGACGAGAGCAGGAAGAACACCATGAGCAGCCTTGCAGCCCGCGACCCCGGCACGACGCAGCGCAGGACCGACACGGCCGTGGCCTCGGCCCTGCGCACGCTGTCGAGCGAGCGGGCCGGGCTCGCGGCCCTGATCGAGGCCATCGGGGGCGATCTCGCCGCCCCCTTCGAGGCGGCGGTCGAGGCGATCGCCGGTGCCCGCGGCCGTGTCATCGTGACCGGCATGGGCAAGTCCGGCCACATCGGCCGCAAGATCGCCGCCACCATGGCCTCGACGGGCACGCCGGCCTATTACGTCCACCCCGGCGAGGCGAGCCATGGCGACCTCGGCATGATCCAGGCGGACGACGCCATCCTCGCCCTCTCCTGGTCGGGCGAGACGACGGAACTGTCCGACATCATCGGCTATGCCAAGCGCTTCCGCGTGCCGCTGATCGCCTTCACATCGAGCGCGCAGTCGACGCTCGGCCGCGAGGCCGACGTGTGCCTTGCCCTGCCCAAGGCGAGCGAGGCCTGCCCCAACGGACTCGCACCCACCACCTCGACGACCATGCAGCTCGCCCTCGGCGATGCGCTCGCCATCGCCCTGCTCGAGAGCCGCGGCTTCTCGGCGCAGGACTTCCGCGTCTACCACCCGGGCGGCAAGCTCGGCGCCCAGCTCAAGTTCGTGCGCGACATCATGCATACCGGCGAACGCCTGCCACTCGTCGGCCGCGGCACGTCGATGGCCGAGGCGATCGTCGAGACGAGCGCCAAGGGCTTCGGCTGCGTGCTGGTGAGCGAGGACGACGGCCGGCTCGCCGGCATCGTCACCGACGGCGACCTGCGCCGGCACATGAACCCCTCGCTCCTCGCCCAGCGCGTCGAGGAGGTGATGAACCCCACGCCCAAGGCCGTCACGCCCGACACGCTGGTCGGCGAGGCGCTGGAGGTGGTGGAGCGGACGAAGGTCGGCGCCCTCGTGGTGGCCGAGGACGGGCGCGCCGTCGGCATCATCCACGTGCTCGATCTCCTGCGCGCCGGCGCCGCCTGACAGCCGGCCGGCTCGTCCCGCCTGCCCGCCGATCGTGCTTTGCGCGCACGGCACCAGACGATATGATCCCCGCCAGGAGCCGGGGGGCCGCCCGTCGGGCGGCGCGGCGAGAAGCAGGATCGTCACGGGTCCGGAAAGGCCGTGACGGATAACGCGTCGGTCCCGAGCGGGGCGAAAGGCCCGCCCGCGAAGGGAGAACGCGTCATGTCCACCGCACCACGACTAGAACACTACCTGTCGCGCAGCGGCGTCGCCTATGACCTCATGCGCCACGAACCCACCGCCACCTCGATGCGCACGGCGAAAGTCTGCGACGTGCCGGCCGACATGATCGCCAAGGCGGTCGTGCTGAAGGACAAGGCCGGCTACATGCTGGCCGTCCTGCCCGCCTCGCGGCACCTCAGCCTGCGCGCCGTCAGCGAGATGCTCGACGAGGAGGTCGAGCTTGCCCGCGAGGCCGAGATCGAGCGGCTCTTCCCGGACTGCGCCCGCGGCGCGGTTCCCCCGCTCGGCGCCGCCTACGGCATGCCGATGATCGTCGACGAGATGCTGGCCGACCTGTCGGACATCTATTTCGAAGCGGGCGACCACGAGACGATCGTCCACATGTCCGGCCGGGACTTCCGCCAGCTCGCCGGCCGTGCGCGCCACGGCCGCATCTGCCTGCAGCAGTAAGCGGGCGACGGCGGCGCCTCAGGCGTCGCCGTCCTCATGTGGCGCGACGACGAGATTGGCGCCGTCGAGCCCCGTGACCGTCACCCGCGTGCCCGCCGGGCAGTCGGGCCCGACGGCGCGCCAGACGGTGTCGTCGACCCGCACCCGGCCCTCCCCACCCGTGATCGGAACATCGAGCGTGAAGCTGCGGCCGACGAGCGCCGCACCGCGCCGGTTGAGGAAGGGCTGGTCGGCCGATCCCTCGTCGCGGCGCCGGGTGACGAGCCGCCCCACGACGACGCTCGCCACGGAGAGCAGCGCGAAGACGATGGCGCTCGCCTGCCACGAGAGGTCGAACAGGGCATCGATCAGGCCTGTCGCGATGGCGGCGAGGCCGAGCCAGATGAGGAAGACGCCAGGCGCTGCGAGTTCGAGCGCCACGAGCACCAGCCCCAGCACAATCCAGGCCCAGGGGCCGAGGGCGATGATCGCCTCGCGGATCACGTGAGCCTCCCGTCAGACCGGGGCGGCAGTGCCGGGCCCGCCGCTCGGGGGCACGCTGCCGCGGCGCGAGGCCTGCAGCTGGCGCGCCACGGCGGTGCCGGAGCCGCCCTCGCCGAAGACGGTCTTGGTGATCTCGCCGAGGCCGGCGAGCGTGCCGACGACACCCGCCGCCTCGATGGGCACGACCACGACCTTCTGGTTGGGCGCCGCGGCGAGGCTCTTGAGCGCGTCGACATATTTCTCGGCGACGAGGAAGTTCGCCGCCGCGAGGTCGCCCTGGGCGATAGCCTCGCTGACGAGCGAGGTCGCCTTCGCCTCGGCCTCGGCGAGGCGCTCGCGCCCCTCCGCGTCGCGGAAGGCGGCCTCCTTGCGGCCCTCGGCGGCGAGGATCTGCGCCTGCTTCTCGCCCTCCGCGCGCAGGATCTGCGCCTGGCGCTCGCCTTCGGCCTCGAGGATGCTGGCCCGCTTCTCGCGCTCGGCCTTCATCTGCCGGGCCATGGCATCGGCGAGGTCGGCGGGCGGCAGGATGTCCTTGATCTCGATGCGGGTCACCTTGACGCCCCAGGGCGAGGCGGCCGCATCCATGACGCGCAGGAGCTTCTCGTTGATCTCGTCGCGGTGCGACAGCAGCTGGTCGAGGTCCATGGAGCCGACGACGGTGCGGATATTGGTCATCGTCAATGTCAGCAGCGCCTGCGACAGGTCCGACACCTCGTAGGAAGCCCGCGGGGCGTCGAGCACCTGGAAGAAGGCGACGGCATCGATCTTCACGCCGGCATTGTCCTTGGTGATGGCCTCCTGGCTCGGCACGTCGAGCACCTGCTCCATCATGTTCACCTTGTGCCCGATGGATTCGACATAGGGCACGATGAGCCCGAGCCCGGGGCCGAGCGAGCGCGAGTAGCGGCCGAAGCGCTCGACCGTATAGGCATAGCCCTGCGGCACCGTGCGCACCCCGAGCGCGATCGTCAGGATGACGAGACCGACGAGGACGATGACGAAGATATCGAAGCCGAACATGATGCCCCCTGAACCGCGCCCCCCGCATGGCGCCTCGCGGCGAGGCTACATATCACATGCCGGCGACCGCGAAAGCACCGGCAACGGTCGCACAGAGGGTCGCGTAATCCGCAGCGGGCTCTCGCTCGCCCGAGGGCGGCCAGGGCGAGCGATCAGACCCAGCCCTGAAGCTCGCGCGTCACGATATGCTCGATGACGCGCATGCCCTCCGGCGAATCGTTGAGGCAGGGAATGGCGGCGAAGTGCTCGCCGCCATGCTCGTGGAAGATCTCGGCGTTTTCGCCGGCGATCTCCTCGAGCGTCTCGAGGCAGTCCGCCGAAAAGCCCGGCATGACCACGGCGAGGCGCTTCACGCCCTTTTCGGCGAGGCCCTTCACGGTCATGTCCGTATAGGGCTGCAGCCATTCGGCCCGGCCGAAGCGCGACTGGAAGGTGAGGATGAAGCGCTCCGGCGGCAGGCCGAGCGCCTCGCGCATCAGCCGCGCCGTCTTCTGGCACTGGCAGTGATAGGGATCGCCCTTGAGGAGGTAGTCCTTGGGCACGCCGTGGAAGGAGGCGATGATGACCTCGGGCTCGAAGGTGAGCTTGGCGAGCTCGGCCTTCAGGCTCTCGACCACCGCTCCGATATAGACGGGATCGTCGTGATAGGGCGGCGAGACGCGGATGGTCGGCTGCCAGCGCATCTGCATCAGCGCCTCGAAGGCCTTGTCGCAGGCGGTGGCGGTGGTCGCGGCGGCATATTGCGGATAGAGCGGCACCAGGAGGATGCGGTCGCAGCCCTCGCGCTGCAGCGCCTCGAGGCGCTCCTTGACGCTCGGATTGCCGTAGCGCATGGCCCAGTCGACGACGAAGCGACCTTCACTTCCGCCCGGCATGGTGGCGAGCTTCTGCGTGAGCTTCTCCGCCTGCGAACGCGTGATCGTCTTCAGGGGCGACTCGTTGCGCTCCTTGTTCCAGATCGTCTCGTAGTCCTTGCCCTTGCGGCCGGGGCGCGTCGTCAGGATGATGCCGTTGAGCAGCGGCCACCACAGGATGCGCGGGGTCTCGATGACGCGCCGGTCGGAGAGGAACTCCTTGAGGTAGCGGCGCATCGACCAGTAGTCGGTGGCGTCGGGCGTGCCGAGATTCAGCAGCAGCACGCCGATGCGCCCCGCCGCGACGGGCGGATGGTCGGCAGGAAGGCGCACAGCGCGGGATGCCGCTTCGCTCGAAGACACCGGATCGCTCTCCATTCGTTGCTCGCACAGGCACGACAGGCCTCATGTAGACACCTTTCGCCGCCTGTCCAATATACGCGCCGCCGCCGCCGGGGGACCGATCGCCGCAGATAAGTTCCAACGGCACCGCTCGCGCCGCTTGCCGGCCGCTCCATGGCCCGACATCATGGGCCCGACATCATGCTTTGGCGCGCCCGCGCCATTCTCCTCGCAAGGTGCCACCGGTCGGAGCCTCCCATGAGCCCCATCTCCCGTCGCCAGACCCTGCGCCTCGGCGTGACCGCCGGCCTCGCCGCCGCCACGCTGACCACCGGCGCCGAAGCCGCACCGCCGCCGGCGAGCTTCACGCTCCTGCTCGTCAACGACATCTACAAGATGAACGAGGACAAGGGACGCGGCGGCTTCCCGCGCCTTGCCGCCATCGTCAAGGCCGAGCGGGCGCGCGGCGTGCCCATGCTCTTCTGCCATGCCGGCGACTGCTTCTCGCCCTCGCTGATGTCCGGCTTCGACCACGGCGCCCACATCGTGGCGCTGACCAACATGATCAAGCCGGACGTCTTCGTGCCCGGCAACCACGAGTTCGACTTCGGCAAGGAGGATTATTTCGCCCGCCAGCGCGAGGCCGAGTTCCCCTTCTTCGCCGCCAACATGCGCGATGCCGCCGGCAATCCCCTGCCCGGCCACCAGGACAGCGCCGTCTTCGAACTCGGCGGCATCAAGGTGGGCGTCGTCGGCCTCATCCTCGAGAACGTGCCGCAGATGTCGGATCCAGGCGACCTCGCCTTCCTGCCGGTGATGGAGACGCTGCGCAAGGAGGCGAAGAAGCTGCGCGAGGAAGGCGCCGACCTCGTTGTCGCGGTCACGCATACGGACCGGGCGATGGACTACGAGATCGTGCGCTCGCGCCTCGTCGACGTGCTGCTCACCGGCCACGACCACGACCTCGCCATCGGCTTCGACGGCAAGACGGTGATGGTGGAATCGAACGAGGAGGGCAATTACGTCACGGCCATCGACTTCACCGCCTCCGTGAGCGGCGAGGGCAGCGCCCGCAAGGTGACGTGGACGCCGACCTTCCGCGTCAACGATTCCCGCGCCGTCGACCCCGACCCGGAGGTGCTCGCGGTCGTTGCGCGCTACGAGGCGGACTTGTCGAAGGAGCTCGACATCGCCGTCGCCACGCTCGCCGCCCCGCTCGACAGCCGCACCGCGAGCGTCCGCTCGCACGAAACCGCCATCGGCGATTTCATCGCGGATGCGATGCGCGAGGCGACGGGCGCCACCATCGCCATCACCAACGGCGGCGGCATCCGCGGCAACAAGCAATATCCGGCCGGCCACGAACTGACCCGCCGCGACATCCTCACCGAGATGCCCTTCGGCAACCGCACCGTCGTCACCAGCCTCACCGGCAAGCAGGTGAAGGCGGCGCTGGAGAACGGCTTCTCGCAGATGGAGCAGCGCGCCGGCCGCTTCCCGCAGGTGTCGGGGCTGACCGTGACGGTCGACCCCAAGCGCCCCGCCGGCAGCCGCGTCGTCGCGGTGACGGTCGGCGATGCGCCCATCGAGGACGACAAGACCTATACGGTCGCCACCAACGACTTCCTGCTGAAGGGCGGCGACGGCTATTCGATGCTGGCGAGCGGCGTCAAGGGCGGCGACCTCGACGTCGCCGGCAAGCTGATGGCGAACGACGTGATGGTCTACGCCCGCAAGCTCGGCACGATCGACATCAAGCCCGAAGGCCGCATCGTGATGCAGTAGGTGCGGCCGGGAGACGTCCTTCAGCCTCAGAAGTTAGGACTAGCCGCCCCAGCGCGACGGATGGATCCCTCCCCTCCAGGGGAGGGTGGATCGGTCCGAAGGACCGAGACGGGCGGGGTCGAGGACGGGAACGACGTGTCTATGTTGACCGCGTGCCCCTCCGTCGCTGCTTCGCAGCGCCACCTCCCCGTGCGGGGAGGATCAAGACTGCTCGGATCCCTCACCCAACGCCTTTGCAAGGGAGGCGCAATCAATCCGGTAGGCGCCCGCTGCCGCCTGCCTATTCCCGACTGCCGTTGCCTCTCAATCATACTTGCGTTCGTCGGCGATGACCTTGCCGTCGTTGGGCAGGGCGCCGGGCGAGACGAGGGAGACGCCGCCCTTCAGCTTGGCGACGGCCTGCAGCGTCTCGCCCACGGCCGCCGCGTCGACGAGATCGGCATTGGCCGTCTCGGCCTGCAGCGTCATCACGTCCATCTCGTCCTCGCGCGTGACGACGAGGCGCAGCTTGCCGAGCTCCGGATGGCGGCGGCCGATCTCGGCCACCTGCTCCGGACGCACGAACATGCCCTTGACCTTCGTCGTCTGGTCGGCACGCCCGAGCCAGCCCCTGATGCGCAGGTTGGTGCGCCCGCAGGGGCTCGTCCCGGGCATGATCGCGGACAGGTCGCCGAGGGCGAGGCGCAGGATCGGATGGTGCGGGTCGAGCGAGGTGACGACCACCTCGCCCACCTCCCCTTCCGCCACCGGATCGCCCGTGCCCGGCCGCACGATCTCGACGATGAGGTCCTCGTTGACGATGAGGCCCTCGCGGGCCGGCGTCTCGTAGGCGATGGCGCCGCACTCCGCGACCGCATAGAGCTGGTAGCCGTCGATGCCGCGCTCGGCGAAAGCCCTCTGCAGCGACGGCGGGAAGGCAGCGCCCGATACCACCGCCCTGCGGAAGGAGGAGGTGTCGAGCCCCGCCGCATCGGCCGCCTCGAGGAGGATCTTCAGGAAATCCGGCGTGCCGGTATAGCCGGTGGGGCGATAGGCGGCGATGACCTGCAGCTGCTGCTCGGTATTGCCGGGCCCGGCCGGGATGACCGCGCAGCCGAGCGCCCGCGCGCCGGAATCGAGGATGAAGCCGCCCGGCGTGAGGTGATAGGAGAAGGTGTTGAGCACCACGTCGCCGCTGCGAAACCCGGCGGCATGGAGCGCGCGCGCCGAGCGCCACGGGTCGGCCTGCGCCCCTTCCGGCTCGAAGATCGGCCCGGGTGAGGCGAAGAGCCGGCTGAAGCTGCCGGGAGCGTCGCCGACATAGCCGCCGAAGGGCGGCGCCGCGCTCTGCAGGGCCGGCAGGTCGGACTTGCGCAGCACCGGCAGGCTCGCCAGCGCCTCGCGGCTCGTGATGTCGAGCGGCTGGATGCCGGAAAGATGCTGGGCCCAGCCGGGCGCCTGCATCGCCTTGGCGACGAGCGTCGGCAGATGGGCGAGAAGCTCCGCCTCCCGCGCGGCGGGGTCGCGCGTTTCGCGATGGTCGTAGAATTCCTTCATCGGTCCTCTCAGCGACGGTCGGTCGCAAGCCGTACGGCGAGCCCGGCGAGCACCAGTCCCATCAGGTAGCGCTGCACCCTGAGCCACAGCGGCCGGCGAGCAAGGAAGGCGGCGATGGCGCCGGCGAATACGACGATGAGCATGTTGACGCTGACGCTCACGCCGATCTGGATCGAGCCGAGGAGAATGTTCTGCAGCAGCACGTCGCCCTTTCCGGGATCGACGAACTGCGGCAGCAGCGACAGGTAGAGCACCGCGATCTTCGGGTTGAGCAGGTTCGTCAGGAAGCCCATGGCGAAGAGGCGGACCGGCCTGTCGGGCGCGAGGTTCCGCGCCTCGAAGGGCGTCGCGCCGCCGGGCTTCACCGCCTGCCAGGCGAGATAGAGGAGATAGGCGGCCCCCGCCCACTTGATGGCCTCGTAGAGGAAGGGCACCGCGAGCGCGAGCGCCGTCAGCCCCACGGCCGCCGCAACCATGTAGAAGACGAAGCCCGCCGCCACCCCGACGAGCGAGACGGCGCCGGCACGCCAGCCCTGCGTGATCGAGCGCGACACGAGATAGATCATGTTCGGCCCCGGCGTCAGCACCATGCCGAGCGCGATCAGCGCGAAAGCCGCCATCCGCCCCGTGTCGACCACGTCCATCCTTCGCTCCTACATCAGCCAGCGCTTGCGGCGCTTGTAGCTCTTCACCTCGCGGAAGGACTTGCGCTCGCCCTCGCCGATGCCGAGGTAGAACTCCTTGACGTCCTCGTTCTCGCGCAGCGAGGCGGCGTCGCCGTCCATCACGATGCGCCCCGTCTCCATGATATAGCCGTAGGTGGCATAGCGCAGGGCGATGTTGGTGTTCTGCTCGGCGAGCAGGAAGGACACGCCCTCCCGGGCGTTGAGGTCCTTCACGATCTCGAAGATCTCCTCCACCACCTGCGGCGCCAGGCCCATCGACGGCTCGTCGAGGAGGATCATCTTCGGCCGGGACATGAGGGCGCGGCCGATGGCGCACATCTGCTGCTCGCCGCCGGAGGTGTAGCCCGACATCGAGCTCTTGCGCTGCCTGAGGCGCGGGAAATAATCGTAGACCATCTCCATGTCGCGCCGGATGGCCGCCCCTCCGTCGCGCCGCGTGAAGGCGCCGGTCAGGAGGTTCTCCTCGATGGTGAGGTGACCGAAGCAGTGGCGCCCCTCCATCACCTGGATGCAGCCGCGCCGCACCAGCTCGTTCGGCGTCATCCGGTCGACGCGCTCGCCGTCGAACTCGATCGAGCCCTTCGTCACCTCGCCGCGCTCGGCGCGCAGCAGGTTGGAGACGGCCTTCAGCGTCGTCGTCTTGCCCGCCCCGTTGGCGCCGAGCAGCGCGACGATGCCGCCGCGCGGCACGGTGAGCGACACGCCCTTCAGCACCAGGATGACGTGGTCGTAGATCACCTCGATGTTGTTCACCGAGAGGATCGTCTCTGTCGCCGCCTCGGCGGCGGGCGCGGCTGCGGTGCTCATGCTGGTTCCCTCGTTCCCCCCTGGCCCTCCGGGAGCGGTTGGGGGCGGACGGTGAAGGTCACGTTTCGCCCTGCCCCCTGCCCCTCCCCCCGCGAGGGGAGAGGGACGAGGCTGCGGACGTTCCGTCAGGACTGCTTGTCGCAGGGCTCCGTGCGCTTCGGCCAGCCGGTGCTCTTCTCGGCATAGTCCTTCGCGGCGGCCTCGAGCAGCGGCTTGACGCGGTCGGCCATCGGCTCGATGGGCTCGGAGATCTTCACCCACTTCTCCCCGTCCCACTGCTGCATGAAGGCCGGGCGATGGCCGTTGTGGTCCGTGCAGGTGAGCTTGATCGGGCCGGCGAAGCCCTCGAGCCCGAGCTCCTTCAGGCGGGCCTCGTTGAGGTCGAGCGTCTCGAGGCCGCGGCGCACGTCCTCGCCCGTCACCACCTTCTTGCCGGTGAGCTGCTGGGCGTTGCGGATGCCCTCGGCGATCAGCATCGAGTTGTAGACGCCGCGGTTGTAGAGCACCTCGCCCAGGGTGTTCTTCTGCGCCTGGCTGAGGCCCTTGTCGACGACGAGCTTCTGGATGTCCTGCAGGGCCGGGAAGTCCGTGCCCACCGCGTGCCAGTTGAGGGTCTTGAAGCCCTTGCCGCCGGCGCCCGCCGAGCGCAGGTCGTCATCGCCTGGCCACCAGATGGAGATGAACTTCTCCATGGGGAAGTTGATCTTCGCCGCTTCCTTCACGGCGGTCGGGTTGAGGGCGCCCCAGCCGTACATCACCATGTAGTCGGGCCGGTCGCGCCGCACGCTCAGCCACTGCGAGGACTGGTTCTGCATGCTGTCGGCCGGCACGGGATAGAGCTTGAGCTCGAAGCCGAGGTCGCGCGACAGCTGGTCGAAGAGCGGCAGGGGCTCGCGGCCGAAGCCCGCGTCGAGATAGACGTAGCCGATCTTCTTGCCCTTGAGCTTGTCGAGGCCGCCCTCCTGCTCGCCGATGTACTTGATGATCATCGACAGACCATCCCAGTAGGTGTTCGGCGGGTTGAAGATCCACGGGAAGGTGTCGCCGTCCGCCGAGGCCGAGAGGCCATAGGCCATGGACAGGATCGGGATCTTGTCGACGGCCGCGCGCGGGATGAGCGGCAGGGTGATGCCCGTCGACCACGGGTTGATCATCACCGGGTTCTTGCCCTTCACCGCCTCGTAGCACTCGACGCCCTTCTTGGTGTCGTAGCCCGTCTCGCACTCCTCGAGGATGAGCTTGGCGCCGCCGATGCCCCCATCACGCTCGTTGAGCATGGTGAGATAGTCGCGCATGCCGTTGGCGATCGGGATGCCCGACCCCGAGAAGGGGCCGGTGCGGTAGGTGAACAGCGGCACATAGACCGAATCCTGCGCCTTGGCCGGCACGGCGAAGGCCGCCGATGCCACGACCGCGGTCGCCAGGATGGTGGAAAGCTTGCGCACCATGTTTCGTTTCCTCCCGTTGAAGCGCCCCGCCTGCGACGCGGCGCCCGTCCGTTTGTCCGGCTCGTTCCCGGTCCTGCCGCGCTAGTAGGGGAAGGGCCAGACCCTGAGCTTCTGCTTGCCCGTCTGCCAGAGCCGCGCCAGTCCGTGCGGCTCGACGATCAGGAAGAAGATGATGAGCGCGCCGACGATCATGAACGTCAGGTGCTCGACCGTGGCGGCCCCGATGTTGAGGCCGACGAGTGAGGGCGCCCCGCGCAGCACGATGGGCAGGATGTAGATGAGCGCCGCGCCGAAGAAGGAGCCGGTGAGGCTGCCGAGCCCGCCGATGATCACCATGAAGAGGATCAGGAAGGACTGGTTGATGGAGAAGACCTCGGGCTCGGCGCCGCCGTACCAGAGGAAGACCATCAGCGCGCCGGCGACGCCGCAGTAGAAGGACGAGACGGCGAAGGCGAGCAGCTTCGTCGGCAAAAGCTTGATGCCCATGAGCTCGGCGGCGATGTCCATGTCGCGCACCGCCATCCACGAGCGGCCGATGCGGCCGTGGACGAGGTTCGAGGCGACCCACGTCAGCAGGATGACGATGCCGAGGACGACGTAGTAGCGCATCTCGGGCGAGGCATTGGGGCCCGTCACCGGGATGCCGAAGAGGGTCCGCGTCGGCACCTCGATCGCGCCCGAGACGTTGTAGTTGTAGAGCCACGGGATGCGGATGAAGCACCACTGCAGGAAGAATTGCGCGGCAAGCGTCGCCACCGCGAGGTAGAAGCCCTTGATCCGCAGCGACGGCAGGCCGAAGAACACGCCGACGGCCGCGGCGAACAGGCCCGAGGTGAGGATCCAGACGATGATGTTCACGCCGGGGAAGATCGTCGTCAGCTTGTAGCAGGCGAACGCCCCCACGCCCATGAAGCCGGCCGTGCCCAGCGACAGGAGCCCGGTGTAGCCGGTCAGGAGGTTGAGCCCGATCGACGCCAGCGCGAAGATGAGAAACGGGATCATCACCACCGACAGGAAGAAGGCGTTGCCCGCGAGCGGGATGACCACGAGGGCGAGCGTGAGGATGAGGGCGATGCCGATCTTGTCCTGCAGGATCGGGAAGACCGCCATGTCTGCGGCATAGTTCGTCTTGAACTGGCCTGCTTCGCGGTAGAACACGGATGCCGCCTCCTCAAATCCGCTCGATGATCTTCTCGCCGAACAGGCCCTGCGGCCGGAACAGCAGGAAGCCGAGGGCGATGACATAGGCGAGCCAGCTCTCGATCCCGCTGCCGACCAGAGGCCCCCAGTAGAACTCGCCGAGCTTCTCGCCGACGCCGATGATGAGCCCGCCGACGATGGCGCCGGGCACCGAGGTGAAGCCGCCGAGGATCAGCACCGGCAGGGCTTTCAGCGCGATGATCTGCAGCGCGAAGGACACCTCCGAGCGCGCGCCCCACATGATGCCGGTGGCGAGCGCCACGATGCCGGCGGTGAACCAGACGATGATCCAGATCTGGTTGAGCGAGATGCCGACCGACAGCGCCGCCTTGTGGCTGTCGGCGACCGCCCTGAGCGCCCGCCCGATGCGCGTCTTCTGGAAGAAGACGGCGAGCGAGGCCACCATGATCGAGGCGATGACCGCCGCCGTGATGTCGATCTTCTGCAGGCTGACGAAGCCGCCGAGCATCTCGAACTCGACGGAGCCGCGCGGCAGGTAGAGCTGGTCGGTGATCATCACCTTCGGGTTGCCGCCGAAGACGAGCTCGCCGAAGCCGATGAGGAAATAGGTGAGCCCGAAGGTCGCCATGAAGAGGATGATGTCGGGCTGGTTGACGAGCGGGCGCAGCACGATGCGCTCGACGCCGACGGCGAGCACGAACATCACGCCGATGGTCAGGATGAGCGCCAGGATCGCCGGCACGCCGGCCTCGTAGAGTCCGACGAGGGTCAGCGCCGCGAACACCACCATGATGCCCTGGGCGAAGTTGAAGACGCCCGAAGCCTTGAAGATGAGCACGAAGCCGAGCGCGATCAGCGCATAGAGCACGCCCGAGACGAGCCCCTCCCACAGCGTCTGCACGAGAAGGTCCGGCGCCGAGCCCATCTGCACGAAGGGGTCGATGAAGATGTTGTACAGGATGTCCATCAATACGCCCTCAGTGCGGCACGCCGAGATAGGCGTCGATGACGGCCTGGTTGCTCTTGACCTCGTCGGGCACGCCGTCCGCGATCTTGCGGCCGTATTCGAGCACGACGACGCGGTCCGAGAGGTCCATGACGACGCCCATGTCGTGCTCGATGAGCGCGATGGTGGTGCCGAACTGGCTGTTGACGTCGAGGATGAAGCGGCACATGTCCTCCTTCTCCTCGAGGTTCATGCCCGCCATCGGCTCGTCGAGCAGCAGCAGCTCCGGCTCCATGGCGAGCGCCCGGCCGAGCTCGACGCGCTTCTGCAGGCCGTAGGGCAGCCGCCCCACCGGCACCTTGCGGATGGCCTCGATCTCGAGGAAATCGATGATCTCCTCCACCACCTTGCGGTGCTCGATCTCCTCGGCCATCGCCGGCCCGTGCCGCAGCATCTGCCAGAAGAAGCCGCGCCTCATCTTCAGCGTGCGCCCGGCCATGATGTTGTCGAGCGTCGTCATGCCCTTGAAGAGCGCGACGTTCTGGAAGGTGCGCGCGATGCCCTGGCTCGCCGCCACATAGGGGCGCATCTTCGAGCGCGTCCTGCCCTTGAAGGTGATGCGCCCGTCCTGCGGGTGGTAGAAACCGTTGATGACGTTGAGCATCGACGTCTTGCCCGCGCCGTTCGGGCCGATGATGGCGCGGATCTCGCCCTTGCGGATGTCGAAGGAGACATCCGTGATGGCCTTGACCCCGCCGAAGCGCAGGGAAACGTTCTCGACGGCGAGCAGGACGTCGCCGGCCGTGACACCGGCATCCATGTCGGGCGCCCTCATGCGGCCTTCTCCTTCGCCGCGGCGGGATAGATCCGCATGTCGCGGATCTTGACGCGCGCCGAAATCGTGCCCTTGCGGCCGTCCTCGAAGGTCACTTCGGTCGTGATGTCGGCCTCGCGCGAGCCGTCGTAGAGCGCCGTGATGAGCGGCGCGTAGCGCTCGGCGATGAAGCCGCGCCTGACCTTCTGCGTGCGCGTGAGCTCGCCGTCGTCCGCATCGAGCTCCTTGTGCAGGATGAGGAAGCGGCGGATCTGCGCACCGGCCATCATCGGCTCGGCGGCGAGGGAGCGGTTCACCTCGTCGACGTTCTTCTCGAGCATGTCATAGACGAGCGGATGGCCGGCGAGCTCCTGGTAGGAGCCGTAGACCACGTTGTTGCGCTCGGCCCAGTTGCCAACGGCGGTGAGGTCGATGTTGATGAAGCAGGAGACGTAGTCGCGCTCGTGGCCGAAGGCGACGGCCTCCTTCACGTTGGGGAAGAACTTCAGCTTGTTCTCGATGTACTTGGGCGGGAAGAGCGAGCCGTCGTTGAGCTTGCCGACGTCCTTGGCGCGGTCGATGATCTTGAGGTGGCCGGCGGGGTCGAAGAAGCCGGCATCGCCCGTCTTGATGAAGCCGTCCTCGGTCAGCACCTCGCTGGTCTTCTCCTCATCCCTGAAATAGCCGGTGAACATGCCCGGCGAGCGGAACAGCACCTCCCCGCTCTCGGAGAGGCGGATCTCGACATTGGGCATCGGCGGGCCGACCGTGTCCGGCTTGATGGCGCCGTCGGGCTGGGCCGTGACGTAGAGGAAGGCCTCCGTCTGGCCGTAGAGCTGCTTCAGGTTGAGGCCGAGCGAACGGTAGAAGGAGAAGAGGTCCGGCCCGATCGCCTCGCCCGCCGTATAGGCGACGCGGATGCGCGAGAAGCCGAGCACGTTCTTCAGCGGCTCGTAGACGAGGAGCCGCCCGAGCCCGTAGAGCAATCGCCCGCCGAGCGGCACGTCTTCGCCGTTGAGGATCTTCTCGCCATAGCGCTTCGCGACGCCGATGAAGTAATGGAACATGCGCCGCTTCAGCCCGCCCGCATCCTCCATGCGGATCATGACGCGAGTCAGGATCTGCTCGAAGACGCGCGGCGGCGCGAAATAGAAGGTCGGGCCGATCTCCTTGAGGTCCTGCATCGCCGTCTCGGCGGATTCCGGGCAGGCCATGCAGAAGCCGGCGACGAGCCCCTGGGCATAGTTGAGGTAATGGTCGCCGACCCAGGCGAGCGGCAGGTAGGCGAGCACCTCGTCCTTCTCACCCAGCTTGTCGAAGGTCACCGTGTCGCGCGCCGCGGCGATGCAGCGCTCCGCCGTCAGCACCACGCCCTTCGAGCGGCCGGTCGTGCCCGAGGTGTAAAGGATGATGGATACGTCCGAGCCCTTGCCGGCGGCCATGATGCCGTCGAGCCAGGATGAGACCGCAGGATCCTTCAGCGCCTCCTCGCCCTCTGCGATGACCTCGGCCATCGGGTGGAGGCGCGTATGGTCGTAGTCGCGCAGGCCGCGCGGCTCGTCGTAGATCATGTGCCGCAGCAGGGGCAGGCGCTCGGAGACGGAGAGGATCTTGTCGACCTGCTCCTGGTCCTGCACCGCCGCGAACTTCACCTCGGCGTGGGCGAGGACATAGGCGAGCTCGTCCGCCACGGCGTCGGCATAGACGGGCACGGGCACCGCCCCGAGCATCTGGGCTGCCATCACCGTCCAGTAGAGCTTCGGCCGGTTGGCGCCGACGATGGCGATGGCCTCGCCGTGCTTGAGGCCGAGCCGCTCGAGCCCCACCGCAAGGCAGCGCACGTTTTCGTAGACCTCGGCCCACGTCCACGTCTGCCAGATGCCGAGATCCTTGTGGCGGAAGGCCGGCCGGTCGCCGCGCACCGCCGCGTTGTGCGCCAGAAGCTTGGCGAAAGTGTCCGCCCGCACGGAATCGACCGCTGTCACGGCACGTTCCTCCCTTCGGCCCCATCGGCCATGGCGTTTCCCTACAGGCCGGGTTTTGCCGGCTCTCGTTGATGCTCGAATAGTGCGCGGAGGGCCGCATCTCCGCAAGCATCCGCTTGACAGACAAGTCAGGCCCGTGTTGGCTGGGATGCCGGCTTGTGCCGACCGTTTTCCCCGCCTTTTTTGTCCATTTCGTCCCGTTCCTCCGTCATGCGGGACCTGTTTGGCGTCGCAGCATTCTGTGCGGAAAAACGAATATCACCTGGGAGCGATCCGCAGAAATCGTGCGGCGATTCGCATCCGGCCTCATTCGCCGTAGCGGGCCAGCCGGCGCAGGTCGATGATGCGCACGCCGCTGTGCTCGATCTTCAGGAGGCCCTCGTCCTCGAGCGCCCGGAGGCACTTGTTGGTCATTTGGCGCGACAGGCCGGAGAGCAGCCCGAGCTCCTCCTGGCTGATGTCGAGATAGCTGCCGACGCTCGGATAGAGCACCGGGTTGAACATCCAGGCGAGGCCGCGCGCGAGCCGCGCCTGCGCGTCGAGCATGCGGTCATAGCCGAGCACGGCGATGAACTGGCCGAGCCGCTCGTTGAGCTGATGGACGAGGAAGCGGTTGAAGGCGACGCTGTTGTCGAACAGCCAGAGGAAGGTCGCCCGGTTCATCAGCGCAAGGCGCGTCGCACGGATGGCGACGAGGTCGTACTTGCGCTGCTCGTCCTTGAGCAGGGTGCCTTCGCCGAACCATCCGCCCGCCGGCATGCCGGTGAAGGTGACGGCCTTGCCCGTGTCGGACACCGTGCTGACCTTGACGAGGCCGCTGACGACGCCGGACCAGCTGTCGAAGCGGTCCCCCTGATGGCAGATATACTCTCCCTGCGCAAAGCTGCGCTCGACGATGCCCCTCGCCGCCCGCTCCCGTTCGGCCGGGGAAAGATCATGCGCCCAGCGCGCAATGGAAAGAAGATGCTCGGTCGTGATCAAGACACTGTCCGTGGCCGCGTCGCCGGCACACTATAGAGAGGCTTGCCGGCCAAGCGAAGCATCGTGCGCCGCCCGGGGGCTCGGCCTTGCGTCTCCCTTCTTTCGTCCTCTTGTCCAGCCTCGTCGGGAATGGAACCTTGGCGGCAGAAACCGGGTGAACCTTGGGGGAACCATCCTGCGATGATCATCGAAGCCGAACGCTCCTGCCTTCTCCTCGTCGACTTTCAGGGCCGCCTCGCCCCCGCCATTTCAGGCGCCATGGAGACGGTCGCTGCGGCGCGGCGCCTCGCGCTCGCCGCCCGGCTCTTCGACGTGCCCGTCATCGCCAGCGAGCAGAACCCGCAGGGGCTCGGCCCGACGATCGAAGCCCTGCGCGACCTGCCGGAGCTCGTCATCGCCAAGACGGCCTTCGACGCCTCGCGCCAGAGCGAACTGCAGGATGCCCTCGACGAGAACCGCGACACCGTGCTCATCGCCGGCTGGGAGGCGCACGTCTGCGTCATGCAGACGGCCTTCGGCCTCAAGATGAACGGCTTCGCCCCCATCGTCGTGGCCGACGCCATCGGCTCGCGCCAGCCGGCGAGCAAGGCCGCCGCCCTCGACCGGCTCGCCCGCCACGGCGTCGAGATCGTTACGAGCGAGATGGTCGTCTTCGAATGGCTGCAGGATTGCGAGCACCCGCGCTTCAAAGAAGCGCTCGCCCTGATCAAGTGACGCAAGACCGCAACGGTCAGGTGCGCCGCGGCAGGCGCGGCACACCGGCCTGCCGCGCATAGGCCGCCGGGGTCAAACCGTAGGCGCGCTTGAAGAGCCGGGTAAGGTGGGCCTGGTCCGTGAAGCCAGCCTCCGCCGCCGCTTCGGCGGGCGGGATGCCGCGGGCGAGCGCGCCCTTGGCCGCCTCCAGGCGGATGGCGCGCAGATATTCGCTCGGCGGCAGGCCGAAGCGGCGCCGGAAGGCACGGATGAGCTGAAAGCGCCCGAGCCCTTCTCCCTCGGCCAGCGCCTCGATCGTCAGCCGCTCCGCCATCTCCTCCCGCATGCGCGCGGCGAGCCGGGCGATGGCTCCATGGCCTGCATCCTCCGCCCGGCCGCGCCGCCCGGCGTGACGCATGAGCGTGGCGGCGAGCCCGAGGTAGCGCTCCCCCGCCGCGAAGGGATCATCCCCAGCGTCGAGCTCGTGCGCATAGGCGAAAAGCGCGGCGGCAAGCGGCGGATCCTCCGCCACCACATCCCGGAAGCCGATCTCGTGCCTGGGGCCGAGCTCGGCGAGCGCGGCCGATAACGGCTCCGGCGCCAGATAGAGCATGCGGTAGACAACGCCCGCGTCGGTCGTCGCATGGCCGTCATGCAGGTCGAAGGGGCTGAACAGGATGACGGAGCCCGGCTGCGTCCGGTGCCGGGCGCCGCGGCACCAGAAGCTCTGCGATCCCCGCTCCGTGAAGCCGACCGCATAGGTCGCATGCGCGTGCCGGCCGTAGGCGTGCCGGCTGAGGCCGGCCTGCAGCGCCTCGGCGCCGCGCGTGTCGTCGCGCCGTGTTCGGAACCAGTCGTCGGCAGTTGCCTGTTGCAAGACCATCTCTCCTCGCCGCACCAGCGTACAAGACGCGGGGCGCAACCGGAAACGATCCTGGACACGACAGCCCAACGAAGAGGCAGGAGAGCCGGGATCACATGAAGTTCGACACCAAGATCGCCATTGCCGTGCGCGAGGATCTCGCCGTCTGGCAGAAGCTCAACATGGTCGCCTTCCTCGCGAGCGGCATCGCCGCCGGCAGGCCCGGCACCATCGGGGAGCCCTATCGGGACGGCTCGGGCCGGCAATACTGGTCGATGTTCGGCCAGCCCGTGGTCGTGCTGACCGCCGCGGACGGCGCTGCGCTCAAGGCCGCTTACGAGCGGGCCTGGTCGCGTAGCCTCGGCCTCGCCGTCTTCACCGAGCAGCTGTTCGCGACGGGCCACGACGCGGCAAACCGCGCCGCCGTCGCCGCCGTGCCGAGCCCGGAGCTCGATCTTGCGGGCTTTTCCGTGCACGGGCCGCGCAATGATGTCGACCGCGCCCTCAAGGGGCTCGGCCTGCACCGGTGAGCGCGGCCTATTCCGCCGCCATGGCGAGCGGCGGCTCGCCGGCGCGCCAGCGCTCGATGAGCTCGGCCTCCTCCTTCTTCGCCGCCTCGAGATGGCGCAGCTTGACGTGGCCGAAGCCGCGGATCTTCTCGGGGATCGAGGCGAGGGCGACGGCGAGCGCGTGGTTCTCCTGCGTGAGACCCTGCGTGAGCTCCGCGACGAGCGCCTCGTAACCCTTGATCAGCTGCCGCTCCGTGCGCCGCTCGGCGGTATAGCCGAAGACATCGAGCGCCGTGCCGCGCAGCACCTTGAGCCTCGCGAGCAGGCGGAACACGGGCAGCATCCGCGGGCCGAAGCTCGTCTTCTTCGGGTTGCCCTTGGCATCCTTGCGCCCGAGGATCGGCGGCGCGAGGTGGAATTCGTAGCGCAGGTTCTCGCCGGAGAAGGTCGCCCTCACCTGCTTCTCGAAACTGCCGTCGGTATAGAGCCGCGCCACCTCGTACTCGTCCTTGTAGGCCATGAGCTTGAAGAGATAGCGCGCCACCGCCGTCGCCAGCGCCGTCGCGCCGGGCTTCACCGCCGTCTCGCGCTCGCGCACGCGCTCGACGAGCGCCGCGTAGCGCGCCGCATAGGCGCTGTTCTGGTAGGCGGTGAGGAAGTCGACGCGCCGCTCCACCATCTCGTCGAGCGTCTGCGAGATGTGCCGGGCTGGCGTCGCCTCGCGCGTCGGCGCCACGAGCTGCTCGATGCGCGCCGGCTCCAGCGCCGCACGCCGGCCCCACAGGAAGGCCGCCTTGTTGAGCCCGACCGCCTGGCCGTTGAGCGCGATGGCCTTCTCCAGCGCCGCGGCCGAGACCGGCACCTTGCCGCGCTGGTAGGCGAAGCCGAGCATGAACATGTTGGCCGCGATGGCGTTGCCGAGGATGGCGTTGGCGATGCCGGTCGCGTCGACGAAGGCGACGCCCTCGCCGGCAGCGGCCGCGATGGCCCGCTTGATGCGCTCGCTCGGCAGGTGGTAGTCGGCGTTGCGGGTGAACTCGCCCGGATGCACCTCGGCCGTGTTGACGACGACGGTGGTGCCGTCTTGCCGGATGGCGGCGAGCACCTTCTTCATGCCGGTGACGACGAGGTCGCAGCCGAGGATGAGGTCCGCCTCGCCGGCGAAGACGCGGATGGCGTGGATGTCTTCGGGCTTCTCGGCCAGCCGGACGTGGCTGAAGACGGCGCCGCCCTTCTGGGCGAGGCCCGCCATGTCGATCATGCCGCAGGCCTTGCCTTCGAGATGCGCCGCCATGCCGAGGATGGCGCCGATCGTGACGACGCCCGTGCCACCGACACCGGTGACGATGATGTTCCACGGCCGGCCGTTGAAGTCCGGCAGCTCCGGCTCGGGCAGCATCCCCCAGTCATCCGCGCTCTCCTTCACCTTGGCCGGAGCCGGTTTCTTCAGCTGCGCGCCATGCACGGTGACGAAGGAGGGGCAGAAGCCGTTGACGCAGGAAAAATCCTTGTTGCAGTTCGACTGGTCGATGAGGCGCTTGCGGCCGAACTCGGTCTCCAGCGGTTGCACCGAGACGCAGTTCGATTTGACGCCGCAGTCGCCGCAGCCCTCGCAGACGAGCTCGTTGATGATGACGCGCTTGTCGGGATCCGGGAACTCGCCCTTCTTGCGCCGCCGGCGCTTCTCGGCCGCGCAGGTCTGGTCGTAGATGAGCGCGGTGACGCCGGGGATCTCGGCGAGCTCGCGCTGCACGGCCTCGAGATCGTCGCGGTGGTGGAAGGTGATGCCCGCCGGCCACGCGATGGTCGCCGGATATTTGTGCGGCTCGTCCGAGACGAGGGCGATGCGCTCGACGCCTTCGGCGCGCACCTGCCGGGCGATCATGTCCACCGTGAGGCTGCCCTCGTGGTGCTGGCCGCCGGTCATGGCGACGGCGTCGTTGAACAGGATCTTGTAGGTGATGTTGGTCTTCGTCGCGATGGCCCAGCGCAGGGCGAGGATGCCCGAATGGTTGTAGGTGCCGTCGCCGAGGTTCTGGAACACGTGGCCGCGCTTGGAGAACGGCGCCTCGCCGATCCAGTTGGCGCCCTCGCCGCCCATCTGGGTGAAGCCGTCGGTGCGCCGGTCCATCCACTGCACCATGTAGTGGCAGCCGATGCCGGCATAGGCGCGCATGCCTTCCGGCACTACCGTCGAGCTGTTGTGCGGGCAGCCGGAGCAGTAGTGCGGCAGGCGGTTGGCGATCTCCGGCGCCTCCTTGAGGGCGCGCTGGAACTCCTTGATGCGGGCGACGCGCGCCGCGAGTTCCTCGCTCGGGTGGTAGCGCAGCACGCGCTCGCCGACCGCGATGGCGATGTCGTTGGGGTCGAGCGCGCCCTTGACCGGGAAGAGCCAGTTGCCCTCCTCGTCCTTCTTGCCGACGCAGATCGGCTGGTCGGCCGTGCCGTAGAGCTCCTCGCGCAGCTGCACCTCGATGAGCGAGCGCTTCTCCTCGACCACGATCACCATGTCGAGGCCGCGGGCGAAGTCGAGCAGGTCGGCGCGGCCGAGCGGCCACGGGCAGGCGATCTTGTAGAGGCGGATGCCGAGGTCGTTGGCGCGGACCTCGTCGATGCCGAGGTCCTCGAGCGCCTGGCGCACGTCGAGATAGCTCTTGCCGACGGTGACGATGCCGATCTTCGGGTTGCGCCCACCCGAGGTGATGATGCGGTTGAGCCTGTTGGCGCGCACGAAGGCGAGCACGGCCTCGCGCTTGAACTCGTGCAGCCGCTCCTCCTGCTGGAGGATGTTGTCGAAGGGCCGGATGTTGAGCCCGCCCGGCGGCAGAACGAAGTCTTCCGGCAGGACGATGTCGAGCCGGTCCAGCGAGCCGTCGACGATGGCGGTCGATTCCACCGTGTCCTTCATGCCCTTGAGGGCCACCCAGGTGCCGGCGAAGCGGCTGAGCGCATAGCCGTAGAGGCCGTAGTCGATCAGCTCCTGCACGCCGGCCGGGTTGAGGATCGGCACCATCATGTCGACGAAGTTGAACTCCGTCTGGTGCGCCACGGTGGAGGATTCGGCCGTGTGGTCGTCACCCATGATGGCGACGACGCCGCCATGCTTCGACGTGCCGGCCATATTGGCATGACGGAAGACGTCGCCCGAGCGGTCGACGCCCGGGCCCTTGCCGTACCACAGCGAGAAGACGCCGTCGTATTTGCCCTCGCCGCGCATCTCGGCCTGCTGCGTGCCCCAGACGGCGGTCGCGGCGAGATCCTCGTTGAGGCCGGGCTGGAAGACGATTCCCGCCGGGTCGAGATGGCGCCTGGCGCGCTCGAACTGCTGGTCGAGGCCACCGAGCGGCGAGCCGCGATAGCCGGAAACAAAACCGGCGGTATGGAGGCCCATCCGCCGGTCACGCTCCCGCTGCATCAGCATGAGGCGTACGATCGCCTGCGTGCCGGTGATGAAGACGCTGCTCTTCGTCAGGTCGTACTTGTCGTCGAGCGACACGTCCCTAAGCGGAATGGCGGGCTGGCCCATGCCGATCCTCCTCCTGGCGCCCCCTCGGACGCGCTTGCCGCCGGATTGTTTCCCGGTCTTGGCCATGTCGATATGTCAGTAATGCTGACATAATTCCGAATCCGCGTCAACGAGATGAGAATGGTTCCAGTTGGAGGCGCTTCCCAACTCACCGGCGCCTCCATTTCGCCCCACTCGCACCGACATGTGATAGAAACGGAAGCGATGCTCTCGCACCTGCGTGCAAGATCGCAAGCAATGGTTAACCCTGTCGACCGAGGCTCGACGGAACGCTTTGCGCTCGCTCGGATGAAATGACGGCGACATGACCCCGATGATCAAACGCCCTGCCGCCGCGATCGCAGCGGCCCTCATCACGGTGCTCGCCGCAGCACCCGCCGCCGCCCATCCGCATGTCTGGGTGACGGCGCGCAGCGAGGTGCTCTATGACGGCAAGGGGGAGATGACCGGCGTGCGCCACGTCTGGACCTTCGACGCGGCCTATTCGGCCTTCGCCGTGCAGGGCCTCGACAAGGACGGAGACGGCAAGATCTCGCCCGACGAGCTCAAGGAACTCGCCGAGGTCAACGTCGAATCCCTCAACGAGTACGACTACTTCACGGTCGCCAAGGCGAACGGCGCCAAGGTCGCCTTCGCCGACCCCAGGGACTACGGCCTTACCTACGACAACGGCGCCCTGACGCTCACCTTCACGCTGCCCACGGCGAAGCCCGCGCGCGCCGACAAGCTGCTGTCGCTCGAGGTCTACGACCCGACCTATTTCGTCTCCTTCGCCATGGCGGAGGGCGATGACGCCGTGCGGCTCGCCGGCGGCCCGAGCGGCTGCAAGACCAACGTCACCCGCCCGAAGACGCCGGATCCGGCCAAGATGCAGGAATTGTCGGAGAGCTTCTTCGAGAACCTCAGCGCGAACTCGACCTTCGGGGCCGATTTCGCCAACCGCGTGCTCGTGGCCTGCCCGTGACGAGCCTCGGCCTGGCAGGAGCGACGGCAGGGCCGCGCCTCGTGGCGCGCCGGCTCGTCGTGGCGATCGTCGCTGTGGCGGTGGTCGCGGGCGTGCTCGCGCTCATCGCCCACCTCCTGCAGGGGAGCGCGACACCTGCGCCGCCGGCGCGCAACCCCTTCGGCACCGGCCTGCGCGAGGCCGCCCCCGAACCGACGGGTTTCGGCGCCTTTATCCTCGCCGTCCAGAGCCAGTACTACCGCCAGCTCACCGCCGCCGTGCAGGCGATGAAACAGGATGGCGCCGCCTTCTGGAGCCTCGTCGCCATCGGCTTCGCCTATGGCGTCTTCCATGCCGCCGGTCCGGGCCACGGCAAGGGCGTCATCTCCGGCTACATCGTGGCCAGCGGCCGCTCGCTGAAGCGGGGCGTCGGCCTCAGCTTCGCCGCCGCCCTCGTGCAGGCGCTGGTCGCCATCGCGCTCATCGCCGTGCTCGCCCTCGCGCTCAACGCCACCGCGCGTTCCATCAACGAAACCGCGCGCCTCGTGGAACTCGCGAGCTTCGCCGCGGTCGCGCTGATGGGGGCCGCCGTGCTGTGGCGCAAGGCGGGCCGCTTCGTCGCCATCGGCCTGCCGCAGGCCGGCGCCGCATCCTGCGACGACGACTGCGGCCACGTGCACATCCCCCCGCCGGAGGCGCTCGACCGGATGCGCGACTGGCGCGAGATGGCGGGCATCGCCATCGCCGCCGGCATCCGCCCCTGTTCGGGGGCGCTCATCGTCCTCGTCTTCGCCCTGTCGCAGGGCCTCTTCGCCGCCGGCGTCGCCGCGACGCTCGCCATGGCGCTCGGCACGGCCCTGACGACCGGGGCGCTCGCGGCCCTCGCCGTCTTCGCCAAGGCACTCGCGCTGCGGCTCGCAGGCGGGCGCGGCCTCACGGGCGCGCGCATCGTCGGGGGGCTCGAGGTCCTTGCCGGAGCCTTCGTCCTCGTGCTCGGCCTTGCCCTCCTCGCCGGCCTGTGGGCCGGCGCCGCGCCGAGCTGAACGGCCTCACGCCGGGGCCAGCGGATCGTTTTCGAGCAGGATGGGCCGTCCGTGCGGCGTCGCCCGTGCGGCCCTGTCCCAGGCGGCGCAGCGCTCGGCAAGCGCCTCGGGCGCGGCGACGCCCTTCTCGGCGACGAGCCTCTCCAGCGCCGCGAGCCAATGGTGGTAATAGCTGTCGCCGAGGTCGGGATCACCCGCCGCCTGCGCGCGGCGGATCTCCTGCGACAACGCCTCGGCCCATTCGCTCCAGGTGAAGAGCCCGGCCTCGTTGAGCGCCACCGCCATGGCGAAGGCCTCGGCCTCCCACGGCTCGCGGAAGACGGGCCCGTCCGCGTCCCGCGCCACCGGCGTGATGCCGCAGACGGCATCGAGCAGTGCATCCGCAGCGCTCATGCCGCCGCTCCTTCGAGATAGCTCTCCCAGGCGTCGATCGAGACGGTGAGCGTCGCATCGCCGTCCGCGCCCCACAGCTCCGCGCCCGAGAAGGCGACGGTGTAGAGCCACTGCGGACACTCGCCCTTGCCGTGCGCGTGCGTGTCGGGAAAGACGAAGACGCCGTTGACGCGCGCGATGGTGCCGACCTTGCCGCGGGCATAGCGCGGCAGGCGCGTGTGGCCGGCGGGGTGCATCACCTTCGTGCGCACCCGCTCGCCCACCGCGAAGCGGGCGGTCGCCTCGGGCGGCCGGTCGTACTGCGTGCCCCGGGCGAGCACGGCGGGCACGTCCGCGGCCTTCAGCACGCGCTGGCCGGGATCGCCCGGCGCCAGCGCCCGGCCGGCCGCCAGCTCTTCCGCCGTCACCAGCCCGCGGGCGAGCAGCAGCTTCTCCAGCCCCTTGATCCAGATCTCGTAGTAGCTCGACGACAGGTAGTCGGCCGGGTTCAGCGTCTCGCGCGCATGCCGGCTCGCATCGATGTTCCACGCGCCCATGGCGCCGGCGGCGAGGGTGACGGCGAGCGCCCGCTTCTCCCAAGGAGCGTGGAAGCGCACGTCCTCCGGCTCCGGCTCCACGGGGCCGAAGCCCATCATGCCGCCGAGGTCCTGCGCGCCGTTCATGGCCGCAACTCCTCAAGCGTGCGGGCAAGGCCCGTGCCGATCATCGAATCGCGTGTCACCAGCCGCGCCAGCGCCTCCTCGTCCCAGCCCGCGGTGCCGGCCGGGCGCATGGGGATGACGAGATAGCGCGTCTCGGCCGTCGAATCCCACACGCGGATACGCGTCGCCGCGGGCAGCGTGATGCCGAAATCGGCCAGCACGCCGCGCGGGTCGATGACCGCGCGCGAGCGGTAGGGCGCCGACTTGTACCAGACTGGCGGCAGGCCCAGCACCGGCCACGGATAGCAGGAGCACAAGGTACAGACGACGAGGTTGTGTTCCTCCGCCGTGTTCTCGACGGCGACCATGTGCTCGCCCTGGCGGCCGGTGAAGCCGAGCGAATGGATCGCCGCCGTCGCATCCGTGCGCAGCCAGGCACGGTACTCCTCGTCCGCCCAGGCCTTGGCCACCACCCGCGCGCCGTTGCGCGGGCCGATCTTCGTCTCATAGGTCTCGATCAGCACGTCGAGCGCGGCGGGATCGACATAGCCCTTCTCGACCAAAATCGATTCCAGCGCCCTGACGCGCAGCGCCATGGGCGAGAGCTCGCTGCCCTCGTGATCGTGGTCGTGATCATCGTGGTGATGGCCGTGGGAATGCTCGTGCATGGCGCCTCGCACCGAAGGGCAGGATCGGCGGCGATCATAGCGCCCGCTCGCCGGGGGAGCGAGCCCGTTCCGGTCCTGCCTCCCCTTCCCACGCGCCGCCTTTCCCCCGTGTTGGTGATTGACCCGCGGCCGCTTCCCCCCTAGTCCCTCGCCTGCACGTCCCTCGCTTTCAAGTCCCGCTCCCTGCCGCACGAGAGTTCCCGTGCCGAACGCCCAGCCCGAACGCCCACTGCCCGCACGCCTCGCCGCCGCGCTCGAGGTGCCGGTCCTCGCCATCGGCAACATCGTATCCTGGTGCGCCATCCTGATGGTGGTCGTCGAATTCGCCGTCGTGCTCATGCGCTATGTCTTCGGCATCGGCTTCATCGCCCTGCAGGAGAGCGTCATCTACCTGCATGCCGCCACCTTCATGCTGGCCTCGGGCGCTGTGCTGGCGCGGGACGGGCACGTGCGCGTCGATGTCGTCTACAGCCGGCTCGGCCCCCGCTCGCGGGCGCTCGTCGACCTGCTCGGGGCGCTCCTCTTCGTCGTACCGCTGGCGCTGCTGACCTTCGACGTCGCCCTGCCCTATGTCACGCGCTCCTGGGCCATCCTCGAAGGCTCGCGCGAGACGAGCGGCCTGCCGTTCGTCTACCTGCTCAAGACCCTGATCCCCGCCTTTGCCGTGCTTCTCGCCGTTGAGGGCATCGCCATGGCGCTCAAGGCGCTCGCCGCGCTCACAACCGGCAGGGAGCGTTGAGCGTGCTCCACGACATCCTCGGCCTTGCCATGTTCGGCAGCGCCTTCGCGCTGCTCCTCACCGGTTTTCCCGTCGCCTTCGCGCTCGCGGGCTGCGCGCTCGTCTTCTTCGCCATCGGCCTGATGACCGGGGCGATACCCTATGCCTTCCTGCAGGCATTTCCCCAGCGCATCTACGGCATCATGACCAACGACGTGCTGGTCGCCATCCCGCTCTTCGTGCTGATGGGCGTGGTGCTGGAGCGCTCGCGCGTCGCGGAGGAGCTGATCGACACCTGCGCCCGCCTGTTCGGCGCCGTGCGCGGTGGGCTCGGCCTCTCGATCTTCCTCGTCGGCGCGCTCCTTGCCGCGACGACCGGCGTCGTCGGCGCCACCGTCGTCACCATGGGGCTGATGGCCCTGCCGCCGATGCTGCGCCACGGCTATTCGCGCTCGCTGGCGGCGGGCTCCGTCGCGGCCGCCGGCACGCTCGGCCAGATCATCCCGCCGTCCATCGTGCTCGTCGTGCTCGGCGATCAGCTCGGCACGGCCTATCAGAGCGCCCAGCTCGCGCTCGGCAATTTCGCGCCGGAGACCGTGTCGGTCGGCGACCTCTTCGCCGGCGCGGTCGTTCCCGGCCTGCTGCTCGTCCTGCTCTACGTGCTCTATCAGGTGCTCGTCGCCTGGCTGCGGCCCGCGCTTGCGCCGGCCCTGCCGCCCGAGGCGCGCGACCTCGGCCCCTCGCCGGTCGCAACCGTCGTGCGCGCGGTCGTGCCGACGGTGGCGCTCATCGTCGCCGTGCTCGGCTCGATCCTCGGCGGCGTGGCGACGCCGACGGAGGCGGCGGCCGTCGGCGCGGTCGGCGCCATCCTCATCGCCGCCGACCGACGCGGGCGCAGGAGTGCCCTCGTCGCGCGCTCCACCGCCGCCGCGCTGCTCGCTCTCCTCGTCCTCACCGCCTTCGTCGACCTGCGCCTCGGGCGCGAGGTCGTGACAGCGGGCCAGTCCGCCGGCATCCTCGTCGCGGCGGCGCTGTGCGCGCTCGTCGCGGCGGGCCTCCTCCACGCCCTCTGGCGGCTCGCGACGGAGGGGCTCCTCAAGACCATCGCCCGCGGCACGACGGACGTGACGGCGATGATCTTCGCCATCCTCATCGGCGCGACGCTGTTCAGCCTCGTCTTCCGCGGCCTCGGCGGCGAGGACCTCGTCAAGGATGCCCTCTCGGCCATGCCGGGCGGCCCGGCGGGAGCGGTGCTCCTCGTCATGGCCGTGATGTTCTTCCTCGGCTTCTTCCTCGACTTTCTCGAGATCGTCTTCGTCGTCGTGCCGATCGTCGCCCCCGCGCTGCTGCAGATGGAGGGCATCGATCCCGTCTGGCTCGGCGTGATGATGGCGGTGAACCTGCAGACCTCGTTCCTCACCCCGCCCTTCGGGCCGACGCTGTTCTACCTGCGCGGCGTCGCCCCGCCGGAGGTGCGCACCGCCGATATCTACAGGGGCGTCGCGCCCTTCGTCGCCATCCAGCTCGCCGTGCTCGCCATCCTATGGCTGTTCCCCGCGCTCGCGACGGCCCTGCCGCGGGCGCTCTACGGCTAGAGCCCGGACTGATCGGCTTGATTCAACCCGATCGGATCCGGCTCTAAGCGCCGAGGGCGGCGCGGCCGACGATGCGGAAGCGCTCGCCCGGCCCGTCCTGCCGGCAGAGGGCGAGCGCATCGACGAGGACGTCCGCCGGCGGCACGTGCTCCGCATAGGCGAGGGCGAGCGCCGCCTCGGTGCGCGCCACGTCCTCGCGCGGCACGCGCCCGGTCAGCGTCATGTGGAAGCGGAATTCCTCGAGCACATAAGGGTAGCCGTAGGTCTCGAGATGCTGCCGCTGGCGTTCGGAGAGCGTCTCCGGCCGGCGCTTGGCGATCTCGTCGCCGTTCGCTGGTGCGCGGAAAGGCTCGAAGGCGGGGACGAGCGCCCGCTCCAGCTGCGCGAGCTCCGCGGATGGCCGGGCCTCGACGAGCGCGAGGAACGCCCCTTCCGCCGGCCGCCGGCCGATGGCCGTCAGGATGAGGCGCGGCAGGGTGAAGGCCGGCCGCGCCTCGGCGAAGTCGACGAGAGCCGCGATGAGGTCGCTCTCGGCCTGGCCCTCGGCCAGGCGGAACGGCGCCTTCAGCGTGGCGTGGAAGGCATAGCGCCGCGGCTCCTCCGTCAGCCTGTGGAAGGCCTCCGCATCGAGGCCGCGCGGCACGATCTGCGGCACCTCCTCGCCCGTCGCCCCGTCATAACCGAGGATGCCGGAGCCGAAACGCCACAGCGGATCGTCGGAATGGGGCGCGAAATAGATGGCGTAACGCGAACCGTTGGATGACATCTCACCACTCGTTTCGGGAATGGTTGCGGGGAGCTTGGCGATTCGGCCGGGCGTGCGAGCGAGTGCACCGTTAAGCCATAGAGCGGCCGGGGCTCTTTCGCCAGCCGCCGCGACGAGGCCGAAAGCCGAGGCCTCTTGCCTTTCGCCGCCGCCATGCTGTAGTGCCAAGACCGTGACGTCACCATGAAGCCGCCGCGCGGCACGGGGAAGACAGAAGTGGCTGAAGCGCAGAAGGCCCGCACCTCCCGCACCCTCGTCACGCTCATCAGCGTGGCCGTGCTCGTCGGCACCGAGGTGTTCGCCGTCGCCATCGCGGCCGGCTGGGCCATTGCCGGCATCTTCGAGCTCGGCCAGACCGTCGGCTATGTGCTGATGGGCCTCTTCGCCCTCGTCGGCCTGTGGGCGATGGTCGGCTTCATGCGCCAGGCCGCGCGAGCCGAGGGTGCCCACGGGGCCGGCGGCCACAAGGCTTGATCATGGCCTGATCAGGGCCGGTCGCACGCCCGCAGCGTCACCGGATCGGCTGCCTGCGGCACGAGCCGCTCGAGCGGCCTGCACGCCCCTTCCACGCAGAGATACCAGTCCGCCACCGCCTGCGAGCGCCGCATGACGACCATGTCCTGCGGCGGCAGCGACGGTGTCCAGCGCCAGAAGCCATCGATCAGCCGGGCGTCCGGCGCCGGGTCCATGCCCGCGCCGGAACCCTTGACGCGCGCTTCCGCGATGACGAGACCCTGCTCCGTCAGCCGCCAGTCCTCCTCCCACACGGTCTTTTCCACCGAATGGGTCCAGCCGAGCGTCAGGGCGGCCGTGCCGAGATGCACGACGAGCCCCGCCGCCGCGAGGCACAGGCCGCTCACGCGGCCGAGGCCGGCCGTGCCCCGCGGCGCGTGCGCCACCAGTGCCAGCCGAGCACCACGGCCGCGAGCGCGAAGCCGATCTCGTCGGTCATCGACAAGGCCGCGAAGAGCGACAGCGCGGCGATGGTCGCGACGACGCGCTCCCATGTCTGCAGCGGCGACCAGAGGTAGCCGATGGAGGCGATGCCCCACAGGCCGATGGCGAGGCCGGTCTTGAAGATCATGTAGCTGACGTCGAGCCAGTAGGCGGCGCCCGAGAGGCCCGCCACCGGCTGCAGCATCAGCGCCGGATCGTAGACCGCCATGTAGGGGATGACGAAGCCGGGCAGCGCGATGCGCAGCGCCTGGAAGCCGATGCGGAAGCCGTTGTCCTTGGCGATGGGAGCCGCCGCGAAGGCGGCGAGCGCCACCGGCGGCGTCAGGTCCGCCATGATGCCGAAGTAGAACACGAACATGTGGCTGACGATCAGCGGCACGCCGAGCTCGAGCAGCGCCGGCGCCGCCAGCGACGAGGTGATGATGTAGTTCGGGATGGTCGGGATGCCCATGCCGAGCAGCAGGCTCACGAACATCGTCAGCACCAGCGATAGCGCGAGCGAGCCCTTGCCAATGGATACGACCCAGTTGCCGAAGATGGTGCCGATGCCCGTCAGCGTCATCGTGCCGATGACGATGCCGACGACGGCGCAGGCGAGGCCCACGGGCAGCGCCTGGCGGGCACCCTCGGCGAGCGCGTCGCGGCACGCCGCCAGCGTCTCGACGCCGCCGCGCACGAAGAGGCTGGCGACCACGAGGACGGCGACGAGGCCGAGGATGACGAGGACGCCCCAGATCAGGAAAGTCGCGGCGAGAAGGCCGAGGCCGACCCAGAACACGACGCGCACCACCTCGTGCACGAGACCGGCCGCGACGGCCGCCCCGAGGATCAGCACTACCGTGAGGGCAAGCCCGACCGAGCCCGAGAAGAGAGGCGTATAGCCGGCGAAGAGGAGGTAAACGAGCACCGCCAGCGGCAGCACCAGGTACCACTTCGAGGTGAAGGCCTTGAAGGCGTTGGGCAGCTCCGCCTTCGGCATGCCGGTGAGCCCGCAGCGTCCGGCCTCCAGATGCACGGCCCAGAAGGCCGAGGCGAAATAGAGGACTGCGGGCACGACGGCGGCCTGCACCACCTCGGCATAGGGCACGCCGATGGTCTCGGCCATGATGAAGGCGACCGCGCCCATGACCGGCGGCATGATCTGCCCGCCCATCGAGGCCGTCGCCTCGACGCCGCCGGCGAAGGCGGACCGGTAGCCGAAGCGCTTCATGAGCGGGATGGTGAACTGCCCCGTCGAGACGACATTGGCGACCCCCGAGCCGGAGATGGTCCCCATCAGCGCCGAGGAGAAGACGGACACCTTGGCCGGACCGCCGCGGGCGCCGCCGAAGAGCCCCATCGCCACGTCCGTGAACAGCTGGATCATCCCCGCCCGCTCCAGGAAGGAGCCGAACAGGATGAACAGGAAGATGTAGGTCGCCGACACGGCCGTCGGCACCGCATAGAGCCCCTCGGTGCCGAAGGACATGTGCTCGACGACCTGCTCGAGGGTGTAGCCGCGATGGTCGAAGGGCGCCGGCAGGTAGTTTCCGAAGAGGCAGTAGGCGAGGAAGATCCCCGCCACGATCGGCAGGGCCGGCCCCATCACGCGCCAGACGAGGACGAACAGGATGACGATGGCGGCGATGCCGACGACGAAATCCGACGGGATGAGCTCGCCCGCGCGCACCACGAGGTCGAAATAGAAGACCCAGTGGTAGAGCCCGACGAGGAAGCCGCCGATGCCGAGCGCCCAGGCGATCGCGCGGCCCCACGGCGTCTGCGAGCGGTGCATGGCGAGCAGGCCGCCGGCGACGAGGCAGAGAAAGCCGACGTGGATGGTGCGCACGATCTGGCTCGGCACGCCGCCGCCGAATCGCGACAGCAGCACCATCGTCAGGGCGAGCGGCACGAAGGCATAGAGCGCCTCGGCGACCGGGCGGCCGCGCGCGGCATCGACCGCGATCTTCACGGCCCACAGGGCGAAGACGGCGCCGGTGACGACGATGAGGTCGACGCCCGGCAGGAAATCGCGGTCGAGCGGGATGCCGAAGGCCGTGACGATCTGGAAGAAGGAGAACGCGACGGCGATCCAGAAGAGGATCCGGGCCGTCGCACCGGCGCCGAACCCCTCGGGCATCCCGTGTTCGGCGTTCACCGTCGCTGCAGCCTCACGGCCGGCCGTTTCTGCCATTGTCTACTCCCGAAGCGAAGCACCCGCCCCTGTTCGCGGCGCGTGCCGCGGCCGTGGGAGAGCGCCAGTACCCTTCTTCCCGACACGGCCCGCGCCTGCCGGTTTTCGTGCGCCGTCTCAACACCACCCATGCCGAATTTGCAAGGGCCCGATGCCGCGAACGAATATCGCCGCCGCGTGGGGGAGCACGAAACCAGCCATGAAAAAAGCGGGCGCAAGGCCCGCTTTTCCACCGTGCCGTCCGTCGAACGGCTTATTGGGACACGCCCTTTTCCTTGAAGAAGCGCTCTGCGCCCGGGTGGAGCGGCACCGGCATGCCGCCGAGGGCGTCCTCGATCTTGATCGCCTTGGCCGCGCTGTGGGCCGCCGCGAGCTGATCGAGGTTCTCGTAGATCGTCTTCGTCATCGCATAGGCGAGATCGTCGGAGACATCCTCGCGGGTGACGAGGAAGTTGACGACCGCAGCGGTCGGCACGTCGCCCGCCTGGCCGTTGTAGGTGCCCGCCGGGATCGTGCCGGCGATGTAGGGCGCGCCGACCTTCTCGACCACGTCGGCCGGGATCTCCACGACCGTGATGTCGACCGAGGCGGCGAGGTCGCGGATCGAGGCGACGCCGAGGCCGGCCGACTGCAGCGTGGCGTCGAGCTGGCGGTTCTTCATCAGCTCGACCGATTCGGCGAAGGGCAGATACTCCACCTTGCCGAGATCGTTGTAGCCGAGGCCGGCCGCCTCCAGGATGGCGCGGGCGTTGAGCTCGGTGCCCGACTTCGGCGCGCCGACCGACAGGCGCTTGCCCTTGAGGTCGGCCAGGGTCTTGATGCCCGATTCCTTGGACGCGACGATCTGGATGTAGTTGGGATAGATCGCGGTGATGCCGCGCAGCTTGTCGAGCTTGCCCTTGAAGCCGGCTTCCGTATCGCCTTCCCAGGCCAGCTTGACGCTGTCACCGAGCGCGAAGGCGATTTCGCCCTTGCCCTGCTGCAGCAGGTTGAGGTTCTCGACCGAGGCCTTGGTCGCCTGCACCGACGGCCGGGTGTCCGGGATCTTCTCCGCATAGATCTTCGACAGGGCGACGCCGAGCGGATAGTACACGCCCGAGGTGCCGCCGGTGAGCACGTTGATGAACTCGGCCGAGCGGGCCGGCAGGCTCGAAGCCATCAGCACGGCCGTGAGTGCCGCAGCTCCTGCAGTCATCGTCTTCATGAAGCGACGCATCTTCCCTCCTCCCGGAATGCGTTGAGCGGACGCGGCCTCGCGAGGCCGCGCCCCCGTCGAGTTCAGAGTTATCCATGGCGACGGCAGCAAGCTCAAGTCTTCAGCGCCGGAAGCGCACGGTTTTCGCCATTCCCCCGCCATCTTCCCCGCGATAACCCAATCATGCCGTTGCCGCCTTGCGGGGATGACAAGGCGGCACCGCGGCACCACATGGCCTGAGAGCCCGACCCACGACGCCACAACGAGCGCCCGACGCATGATCGACAGACGTACGCTTCTTGCTTCCGCTGCCGCCACCGCCGGCCTTGCGGCAACGGGATTTGCCCCAGCCGCGCTCGCGGCCCAGGGCCTGAAGTTCGGCAACGAGGCACCGTTCTCCTTCGACGCGCTCGTGGCGCGGGCCGAAGCAATGGCCAAGCGCCCCTACAAGGCCCCGCCGGCGCCGCCGTCCGACATCCTCGAGCGCATCGACTACGACGCCCACGGCAAGATCCGCTTCAAGCCCGACTATGCGCTCTTCGCCGATGGGCCCGGCCAGTTCCCCGTCACCTTCTTCCACCTCGGCCGCTACTTCCAGAGCCCGGTGCGCATGCATGTCGTCGCCAACGGCAAGGCGCGCGAGATCGTCTACGACGAGCGCTATTTCGACATGCCGGCGGACAGTCCGGCGCATGAACTGCCGGCCGGATCGGGCTTCGCGGGCTTCCGCTTCCAGGAAAGCCGCTTCGGCACCGATCCGAAGCGCGACTGGCGCGGCAACGACTGGGTCGCCTTCCTCGGTGCCTCCTACTTCCGCGCCATCGGCGCCCTCTACCAGTACGGCCTGTCGGCGCGCGGCATCGCGCTCGAGGTGGCCGTCGCCGGCAAGCCGGAGGAATTTCCCGCCTTCACCCACGTCTATTTCGACACGCCGGCGGACGGCAGCGACACGGTCACGGTCTGCTGCCTGCTGGACGGGCCGAGCATCTCCGGCGCCTACCGCTTCGTCATGCAGCGCGGCGAGGGCGTGCTGATGGATATCGACAGCACGCTCTTCCTGCGCAGCGACGTCACCCGCTTCGGCCTGGCGCCCCTGACGTCGATGTACTGGTACTCGGAGACCGTGAAGCCGACGGCCGTCGACTGGCGCCCGGAGATCCACGATTCCGACGGCCTTGCCCTGTGGACCGGGGCCGGCGAGCACATCTGGCGGCCGCTCAACAATCCGCCGCGCACCATCGCCTCCGCCTTCCAGGACGAGAACCCGCGCGGCTTCGGCCTCCTGCAGCGCGACCGCGCCTTCGACCACTATCTCGACGGCGTCTTCTACGACCGGCGGCCGAGCCTGTGGGTGGAGCCGAAGGGCGACTGGGGCAAGGGCGCCGTCGAGCTCATCGAGATCCCGACGGACGACGAGATCCACGACAACATCGTCGCCATGTGGGTGCCGCGCGAGCCTGCGAAGGCGGGCACGCGCCACGACCTCTCCTACCGCCTGCACTGGCTCGCCGACGAGCCCTTTCCGACGACCCTCGGCCGCTGCGTCGCCACGCGCCTCGGCAACGGCGGCCAGCCGGGCCAGCCGCGCCCGGCGGGCGTGCGCAAGTTCATGCTCGAGTTCCGCGGCCCGCCGCTCGCGACCATTCCCTTCGGCGAGGAGCCCGAGCCCGTGCTCTGGGCCTCGCGCGGCAGCTTCTCCTACATCCTCGCCGAGGCCCTGCCCAACGACGTGCCCGGCCACTGGCGCGTGCAGTTCGACCTCACCGTCGAGGGCACCGAGCCGGTCGAGATGCGCTGCTTCCTGAAGCTCGGCGACCAGGTGCTGACCGAGACCTGGCTCTACCAGTACCACCCGTTCTGAGCGGCAGCGGGGATCCCCCGCACAACCTCGTTTCCCGGACGCATTGAGCGAAGCGGAATGCGAGCCGGGATCCAGCGCATGATCGGCCGAAGGCACCGTATGAATAGGCCCCGGCTCAGCACCGCATCATTTCATGCTGCGGTGCGTCCGGGGCACGAGGGTGTGTGGGGGGCTGGAGCGCGTGCCGGACGAGCGCAGCCTCGTTTGCCGGACGCATGGAGCGTGAGCGGAATGCGAGCCCGCATCCAGCGCTTGAAACGCGCCGAGGGCGCCGAACCATGATGTCCCCGGAACATTCCCAGCGGCGCCCTGACGCGGCCCCGCATGCTTGCAATGTTATAGTAGAACATCTAATTCAATGGTCATGACGCATTCGCACGCGCATCGCCACCACCATCACCATGCCGAAGCGGCGCAGCCGACCATGTCGCTGCTGCGCATGTCGGCGCTGACGCGCCTTGCCGGCGCGGGTGCGGTGCTCGTGCTGCTGTGGATCGCCGTTTTGTCCGTGCTGGATTGAGCCCATGACCGATGCCGCGCGCACAAGCGACGCCATCCGCTTCGAGAACCTGACGCTCGGCTACGACCGGCACCCGGCCGTGCACCATCTCGACGGCGCCTTGGCGAGCGGCAGCCTGACGGCTGTCGTCGGGCCGAACGGCGCCGGCAAGTCCACCCTGCTCAAGGGCATCGTGGGGGCGCTGCCGCCGTTGTCCGGCCATATCCGCCTGTCGCTCGGCACGCCGCGCGGGGCGAAGGCCCGCATCGCCTATCTGCCGCAGGCGGCCGACATCGACCGCAGCTTCCCCATCACCGTCTACGACCTCGTCTGCGTCGGGCTGTGGAGCCGCGCCGGCCTGTTCGGCGGCATCGGCCGCAAGGACCGGGTGCGGATCGAGGAGGCGCTCGCCGCCGTCGGCCTCACCGGCTTCGAGAAGCGCACCATCGGCACGCTCTCCGGCGGGCAGATGCAGCGGGCGCTCTTTGCCCGCCTCCTGTTGCAGGATGCCGACATCATCCTGCTCGACGAGCCCTTCACCGCCATCGACGCCCGCACCACGGCGGACCTTCTCGCCCTCGTGCGCCGCTGGCACGACGAGGGGCGCACGGTCGTCGCCGTGCTGCACGACATGGAGATGGTGCGCCAGGCCTTCCCGCGCACGCTCCTGCTGGCGCGCGAGCCGGTGGCCTGGGGCGAGACGGACGAGGTGCTGACGGCCGAGAACCTGCTGCGGGCCCGCCACCTCGTCGAGGCCTTCGACACGCATGCGCCGATCTGCGCACGCGACGCGGCCTGAGCGGCGATGCTCTACGACCTTCTCATCGACCCCTTCGTGGAATTCGATTTCATGCGCCGGGCCCTCGTCGGGGCCGCCGCCCTTGCCTTGTCGGGCGGCCCGGTCGGCGTCTTCCTGATGCTGCGCCGCATGAGCCTGACGGGCGACGCGATGGCCCATGCCATCCTGCCCGGTGCCGCCGTCGGCTTCCTCCTCTACGGCCTGTCGCTGCCGGCGATGACCATCGGCGGGCTCGCCGCCGGCTTCGCGGTGGCGCTCGCCGCGGGCCTCGTCGCGCGCACGACGGCGCTGAAGGAGGACGCGGCCCTCGCCGCCTTCTACCTCATCTCGCTCGCACTCGGCGTGACGCTCGTCTCGCTGCGCGGCTCCAATGTCGACCTGCTGCACGTCCTCTTCGGCACGGTGCTCGCGCTCGACGATGCGACGCTCCTGCTCGTCGCCGGCATCGCCACCGTGACCCTCGCCGCCCTGGCGGTCCTCTACCGGCCGCTGGTGCTGGAATGCGTCGATCCAGGTTTCCTGCGCTCGGTGAGCCGCGCGGGAGCCGTCGCGCATCTCGCCTTTCTCGCGCTCGTCGTGATCAATCTCGTCGGCGGCTTTCACGCCCTCGGCACCCTGCTCGCCGTCGGCATGATGATGCTGCCGGCCGCGAGCGCCCGCTTCTGGAGCGGCGACATCACCGTGATGATCGGCGTCTCCACGCTCGTCGGCATGCTGTCCGGCGCGGCCGGGCTCATCCTGTCCTACCACACCGGCCTGCCGGCCGGCCCGTCCATCATCCTCGTCGCGGGCGGCGCCTATATCGCCTCGCTCTTCGTCGGCCCCGTCGACGGCCTCCTGTGGCGCCTCGTGCCGGGACGACATCTCGAAGCCTGAAATCACCGCCGCCCCGCGGCGGGCTCTGGAGGATCAACCATGCGCACCAGACGCAACGTTATATCAGCACTTTCCGCCGCCGCTTTCATGGCGCTGCCGCTCGCTCCCGCTGCCTTCGCGCAGCAGGCCGAGACGCCCTCGAAGACGAAGGTCGTCGCCACCTTCTCCATCCTGGGCGATCTCGTGCGCGAGGTCGGCGGCGAGCGCATCGATCTCACCGTCCTCGTCGGGCCCAATGGCGACGCGCATGTCTATTCCCCTTCGCCCGCCGACGCCCGCAACCTCGCCGAGGCCAAGGTCATCTTCGTCAACGGCCTCAAGTTCGAAGGCTGGATCGACCGCTTGGTTCAGGCCTCCGGCACCAAGGCCACGGTCGTCGAGGCCGCGGCCGAGGTGAAGCCGCTGGAGATGGAGGACGACGGCCACGGTCATGGCCACGCGCATGGCCACGCCCACGGACACGGCCACGCCGACGAACACGACGAGAAGCACGCCCACGAGCATGGCGGGCTCGACCCGCACGCCTGGCAGGATGTGGCCAATGCGAAGCTCTATGTCGCGGCGATCCGCGACGGGCTCGCCGCCGCCGATCCGGCGGGCAAGGAGGCCTATGCCGCCAATGCCGAGGCCTATCTCGCCAGACTCGATGCGCTCGAGGCCGAGGTCAAGGCGGCGGTCGAGGCCATCCCGCGCAACCGCCGCAAGGTCATCACCTCGCACGATGCCTTCGGCTATTTCGCGAGGGCCTACGGCCTCACCTTCATCGCCCCCCAGGGCGTCTCGACCGATGCGGAAGCCTCGGCCCGTGACGTCGGCCGCATCATCCGCCAGATCAAGCGCGACAAGATCCCCGCCGTCTTCCTCGAGAACGTCACCGATCCGCGCCTCGTCGAGCGCATCGCCAAGGAGACCGGCGCCAAGATCGGCGGCCGCCTCTATTCGGATGCCCTGTCGGATGAAAACGGCGCGGCGGGGACTTACATCGCCATGATGCAGCACAATATAAAGGCGCTGAACGCCGCCCTCGCCCGGTGACGGTCGACGGCGGCCCGGCGGCGGTGCTAGGAGGGGGTGGAAAGCCCCGCATCCGGGGCACCGCCTTTCGCGAGGTCTGATCACGCCCGTGCGGCAGGGTCCGTCAGGATCGGGCTGCGCCCGGCGTTCCTTGGAGCCCATCTATGGCCGACAAGATTCCCGTCACCGTCCTCACCGGCTATCTCGGCGCCGGCAAGACGACGCTTCTCAACCGCATCCTCACGGAGCCGCACGGCCAGCGCTTCGCCGTCATCGTCAATGAATTCGGCGAAGTCGGCATCGACAACGACCTCGTCGTCGGCGCGGACGAGGAAGTGTTCGAGATGAACAACGGCTGCATCTGCTGCACCGTGCGCGGCGACCTCATCCGCATCCTCGACGGGCTGATGAAGCGCAAGGGCAAGTTCGACGCCATCATCGTCGAGACGACCGGCCTCGCTGACCCGGCGCCCGTGGCCCAGACCTTCTTCATGGACCAGGACGTCTCCGACAAGACGAAGCTCGACGCCGTCGTCACCGTCGCCGACGCCAAGTGGCTGACCGACCGGCTGAAGGACGCGCCGGAAGCGAAGAACCAGATCGCCTTCGCCGACGTCATCATCCTCAACAAGATCGACCTCGTCTCGCCCGAGGAACTCGCCGAGGTGGAAGGCCGCATCCGCGCCATCAACCCCTATGCGATGATCCACAAGACGGAGCGCGCCTCCGTCGACATCTCGCAGGTGCTCGGCCGCAACGCCTTCGACCTCGAGCGCGTTCTCGAACTCGAGCCCGCCTTCCTCGAGGACGACGACCACCACCATCACCACCACGATCATGACCACGACCATGCCTGCGGCCCGGACTGCGACCATGATCACCACCACCATCACGGCGGGCTGAAGCACTATCACGACGAGGACATGCAGTCGGTGGCGCTGACCATCGACGGCGAGGTCGATCCCGACAAGTTCCTGCCGTGGGTCAACGACCTCGTGCAGCGCGAAGGCCCGAACATCCTGCGTTCCAAGGGCATCCTCGCCTTCCGCGACGAGCCGCGCCGCTTCGTCTTCCAGGGCGTGCACATGATCCTCGACGGGGACCTGCAGCGCGAGTGGAAGCCCGGCGAGGAGCGCCGGTCGAAGATCGTCTTCATCGGCCGCAACCTCGACAAGGAGGCGATCCGCGAGGGCTTCCTGGCCTGTACGGCGTGACGCGGCGGGCATTGCTCGCTCCCCCGGCTTGCCGAACGACTCCTCTTGTCCCCTCCCCCTTGTGGAGGAGGGTAGGGAGGGGGGTGGAGCAGCACGCAGGCGGTCGTGCTCTTGCGTCGCGCCCCCACCCCTACCCCCTCCCCGCAAGGGGGAGGGGAGTCTCCGACCGACGCTCGATCATAAAGATCCCATGGCCGCTCCGACGATCTCCTCCCTCACCGACCATGTCGCCGATCTCGCTGCCGGCGCGCATGTCACCGCCCTCGCCTGGCTCGGCGGCACCACCGCATTCGCACTGGCCGACGGCGCGGCGCTGCTCGTTGCCGGCGACGACCAGAAACGCGTCGCGGCCCATCCGGACGGGGCCGCGCTCGTCGCGACGAGCGACGGCCGGCGGCTCGTGACCGGCGGGGACGACGGCCGCATCGTCGCCGTCGCCGGCGACGGCACGGTGGAGGAGATCGGCGACGAGAAGGGCCGCTGGATCGACGCCATCGTCGCCGGTCGCGACGGCACCCTCGCCTGGAGCGCCGGCAAGCGCGTCACGGCGCGTGACGGCAAGGGCCGCCTGCGCCATTTCGAGGCACCATCGACAGCCCAGGGCCTTGCGTTCGCGCCGAAGGGCTACCGCCTCGCCATCGCCCACTACAATGCCGTCAGCCTCTGGTTCCCGAACACCGACGCCGAGCCCGAAAAGCTTGAGTGGAAGGGCTCGCACCTCGGCGTCACCTGGTCGCCGGACGCGCGCTTCGTCGTCACCTCCATGCAGGAGAACGCCCTGCACGGCTGGCGCCTCTCCGACCGGCGCGACATGCGCATGACCGGCTATCCGGCCAAGACGCGCTCCTTCTCCTGGTCGCACGACGGCAATTGGCTCGCCACCTCCGGCGCCGATGCCATCATCGTCTGGCCCTTCGACAAGGACGGCCCGATGGGCCGCGCCCCGCGGGAATGCGGCGTGCGCCACGCCAAGGTCTCGCGCGTCGCCTTCCACCCCGGCGCGCTCGTCGTCGCCGCCGGCTACGAGGACGGCTGCATCCTCCTCATCCGCCTCACCGACGCGACGGAGCTGCTGGTGCGCCGCGCGAGCGTGGAAGCGCAGGAGGATGCGGCGGTGACGGCCCTCGCCTGGGACGCCAAGGGCAAGCGCCTCGCCTTCGGCACGGCCGCGGGGGCGGCCGGCATCCTCACGTTGCCCTGAGCAGGGGCCATGGCGCTGCGCTTCGGCCTCTTCGGCAGGAAGGACGGCGACGACGGGGCCAAGGCCGCGCTCGCCGCCCTGAAGGAGCGGGCCCGCATCGTGCTCTGCCTCTCCGACGAGGCGACCGTCGCCGTGAACGAGATCGTCTGCGCCGATCCCGCCTGCCCGGGCCTCGAGACCATCGTCCTCGTCATGGAGCCCGGCCGCAGGACCCGGGCGCTCAAGATCGCCAAGGCAGCCGCCGAGGTGACCGACGAAGACCTTGGCGCCGCAGCCGCAGCCCCGCAGGCCTGAGCCGATCGGTCATTTCCTCCCTGTCCCTTGCCATTCCCGCCCCTGCCGGGCAAAGCTGCGGCGCCGGCCGATGCCGGGCCAGCGGGTTGGGGAGCGGTCTTGCAATGATCATTGGCGGTTTGCGAGCGTCATGGCTGAGCCCGCTGGCCGGCATTCTCCTCTGCGCGAGCCTCGCCGCCTGCGCCGGCCCGCCCAAGGGCGTACTGTTGCCGGTCGCCGAGCGGGCGCCGGGCACCGCGACCGTCGACATGATCGTCGCCACGACCCGCAGCCCGGGCGAGACCCCGGTCGATATGTTCACGGGCGAGCGTGGCCGCGAGCCGGCCTTCGCCAATATCACCGTCTCGATCCCGCCGGACAGCGCCCGCACCGCCGGCGAGGTGCAATGGCCGAGCCGCGTGCCTGGCAATCCCGCGACCGACTTCGTCACGCTGCGGGCCGACAGGCTCGATCGCCAGGCGGCGCTCGACTGGTTCCACAAGGCGGTGGCGCGCACGCCCAAGCGCCGCGTGCTCGTGTTCATCCACGGCTTCAACAACCGCTTCGAGGACGCGGTCTTCCGCTTCGCCCAGATCGTCCACGATTCGGGCTCGCCCGTGGTGCCGGTGCTGTTCACCTGGCCGTCGCGCGCCAGCATTCTTGCCTACGGCTACGACCGCGAGAGCAGCACCTATTCCCGCGACGCGCTGGAAACCCTGCTGACCGCGCTCGCCCGTGATCCGGCGGTCGGCGAGATCTCGGTGCTCGCCCATTCCATGGGCAACTGGGTGACGCTGGAGGCGCTGCGCCAGATGGCCATCCGCAACGGCCGCGTGGCCCCGAAGATCCGCAACGTCATGCTGGCGGCCCCCGACGTGGACGTCGACGTCTTCCGTACCCAGCTCGCCGCCATCCGGGCGCCGCGCCCCAACGTCACCCTGTTCGTCTCGCAGGACGACCGGGCGCTCGCCGTCTCGCGCCGGATCTGGGGCAGCTCGGCCCGGCTCGGCGCCATCGACCCCGAGATGGAGCCCTACCACACCGACCTGCCACGCGACGGCATCACCGTCATCGATCTCACCAAGCTGCAGACGGGCGACCGGCTCAACCACGGCAAGTTCGCCGAGAGCCCGGAGGTCGTGCAGATCATCGGCCAGCGCCTCGTCGCCGGCCAGACGATGACGGACCAGCGCGTCGGGCTCGGCGACCGCATCATCCAGCTGACCGCGGGTGCGGCGAGCACGGTCGGCACCGCCGCCGGCCTCGTCATCAGCGCCCCTGTCTCAGTCCTCGACGAGACCTCGCGCGGCAACTACGGCACGCACGTCGAGCGCCTCGGCGGCTCGATCTCCGACACGGCCGAGGCGACCGGCACCCTCATCGTGCCGCAAACGTCCGGCCACAGGCGGGGCACCGCGGCCGAACTGCCGCCGCCCTGACCATCGCCATCGTTCTCCCGGCCCCTTGCCCTGCCGCAGGCGCGGTGGTAGCCCGGGGCGAAAGAAGGACGCTGCGACATGACGATCCGCCTGCACATCGGTGACCTGCCGGCCGACGCCGACTTCGGCGACGCCGTGGCCGTCGACACCGAAACCCTCGGCCTCGTGCCCCAGCGCGACCGGCTGTGCCTCGTGCAGCTGTCGCGCGGCGACGGCACGGCGGACCTCGTCCAGATCCGTCCCGACGGGCCGCGGCCGGACAATCTCGCGCGCCTCCTCGCGGACGAGAAGGTCTTGAAGATCTTCCACTACGCCCGCTTCGACCTCGCCGTCATCGAGCATTATCTCGGCGTCATGCCCGGCCCGGTGTTCTGCACCAAGATCGCCTCGCGTCTCACCCGCACCTACACCGACCGCCACGGCCTCAAGGACGTGCTGCGGGAGCTCCTCAGCGTCGAGATCTCGAAGCAGCAGCAGTCGTCCGACTGGGGCGCCTCGACTTTGAGCGAGGCCCAGCTCGCCTATGCGGCCTCGGACGTGCTGCATCTCCACGCATTGAGGGACAAGCTCGAGGCGCTGCTCGCCCGCGAGGGTCGCACGGAGCTCGCGCGCCAGTGCTTCGCCTTCCTGCCGACGCGGGCGCGGCTCGATCTTGCGGGCTGGCCGGAAGTCGACATTTTCGCCCATTCGTGAGCCGGTTGGCACAAGGCTTTGACCTTGCGCCTCGGCATCACTACATGAGGCTTGCCTCGGCGTGCATTGCCGTGCATGCCGAGGTATCTTGCGTTTTGATATTGCCGTCGATCGCGCGCCTTATCGGGGCTGGAATGATCCGCCCAGCTGCGCGTTCGCCATGCGAGGGTGAGAACCTGTCCCATGTCCGTCGGGGTGTCGTCTAACAGGACCGGCCACCGCGTTGCGCGCGAGGGCGATGCCTATGGCGCGGCCCTGCGCCATTCGGGCCGGGTGCGCTTCCTGCGGCGCGCGATCCCCGTCGGCGCGCTTCTCGCCGTCCTTGCCATCGTCGGCATCAGCCTGCTCGCGCCGCTCGGAGCGATCGGCGGCCTGTCGCTCGGCCCCGTCAGCCTGTCCGGCACCAAGATCACCATGAGCGCGCCCAAGCTGCGCGGCTTCCGCGAGGGCACCCAGCCCTACGAGCTCACCGCCTCGGCCGCCACCCAGGACACGCGCAAGCCCAACCTCATCGAGCTCGCCACCATCGACGGCCACGTCACGCTGAAAGACCAGGGGCGCGCGCATCTGAGCGCCGACAGCGGCCTCTATGATTCCCAGAACGAGCAGCTCGAGCTCGACGGCAACGTGCGCGTGACGACGGAGCGCGGCTACGATGCGCGCCTCAAGTCGGCCTCCGTCGACTTCAAGGCAGGCACCGTCACCTCGAAGCAGCCGGTCGAGGTCGCCATCACCGGCGCGACCATTACCGCCGACACGCTTGACGTCACCGACAACGGGCAGCACATCACCTTCGCCGGACGGGTGCAGGCGACGATCGAGGCCAAGGCTGCCCGCCAGCCCGAAGCAGCCAACCCGCCGACGACCGGCGGCGCCGAGACCGGATCCAACCGAGAAGACCGTCCATGACCATCAGGCTTCAGCCCTACGCCCTCCTTGCCCTTGCGCTGATGGCGGCCCCGGCCTTCGCCCAGCAGGAGAGCGCGTCGCCCTTCGGCGGCCTCGGCAACAGCAAGGATCCGATCAAGATCGACGCCGACCGGCTCGAGATCTTCGACAAGGAGCAGCGCGCCGTCTTCTCGGGCAACGTGGTCGCCGTGCAGGGCGACACGACCATGCGCTGCTCGCAGCTCGTCGTCCATTACGACCAGAGCGCCACCCAGGGCGGCGGTCAGACCGGCGGCAACCAGGCCGCCGCCGGCCAGCCGGCGGGTGCGCAGGCCGGAGGCACCCCGGCGGAAAACAACATCAAGAAGCTCGAATGCGCCGGGCCCGTGACGGTGGTCTCGAAGGACCAGACCGCGACCGGCGACAACGCCACCTTCGACCGCCAGGCCAACCGCGTGTTCCTGACCGGCAAGGTGGCGCTCAGCCAGGGCCAGAACGTGCAGCAGTGCGACCACATCGTCTACGACCTCAACACCAGCATCGCGCGGTGCGAGTCGAAGCCGGGCGGGCGCGTGCAGGGCGTGTTCGTGCCGGGCGGCAACGAGCCGCAGAAGCCGGCGCGCCCCCGCTGAGGCCGCACCGCTCGTCGACCGAGGACGGATCACAGACGTGAAATTCTCCCTGAAGCGCCATGCCGGCGCCGCGCACCGCCCGGAAGGGCTGGAGACCGCCGAGCCGTTTGCCGGTGGCGTGCCCCCCTTCGGCGGCCCCCAGGCCCCCGACGATTTCGCCCCCCTCTATGCGGCCGGCTCGCACGAGGGCGAGGACGGTGCCTATGGCGGCCCCGGCATTCTCTCCGTGCGCGGCCTGCAGAAGAGCTATCGCGGGCGTACCGTGGTGCAGGATGCGGCGCTCAACGTGCGCAACGGCGAGGCCGTGGGCCTGCTCGGCCCCAACGGCGCCGGCAAGACCACGATCTTCTACATGATCACGGGCCTCGTCGCCTCCGACCGCGGCACCATCACCCTCGACGGGCACGACATCACCCACCTGCCCATGTACCGGCGCGCGCGCCTCGGCATCGGCTATCTGCCGCAGGAGGCCTCGATCTTCCGCGGCCTGTCCGTCGAGGACAACATCCGGGCGGTGCTGGAGGTCGTCATCCGGGACAAGCGCGAGCGTGAGCGCGAGCTCGACGCGCTGCTCGAGGAATTCAACATCACCCGGCTGCGCAAGTCGCCGTCGATCGCTCTGTCGGGCGGCGAGCGGCGGCGCTGCGAGATCGCGCGCGCGCTTGCCGGCCAGCCGTCCTTCATGCTGCTCGACGAGCCCTTCGCCGGCATCGACCCCATCGCGGTGGGCGACATCCAGAACCTCGTGCGGCACCTGACCAGCCGCGGCATCGGCGTGCTCATCACCGATCACAACGTGCGCGAGACGCTCGGCCTCATCGACCGGGCCTACATCATCCACTCCGGCCGCGTGCTGACGGAAGGCCGGCCGGACGAGATCGTCGCCAATGCGGACGTGCGCCGTCTTTACCTTGGCGAGGATTTTCACCTCTGAAGGCCGTGCCGGGCGCACCGTCCCTTTGACGCAGGGTGCGACACTCGCTAAAACCGTGATCCAAGCAAGAAGCGTGCCGAAGGCGCGCGGGGTTTGGGGACGGCGGCGGCAACATGGCTTTGATGCACCGACTGGAGCTGCGCCAGGGCCAGAGCCTGGTGATGACGCCGCAGCTGCTGCAGGCGATCAAGCTGCTTCAGTTCTCGCACAACGAGCTCGTCTCCTATGTGGAGGCGGAGCTCGAGCGCAACCCGTTGCTCGAACGGGCCGACGGCGCCGACGGCGAGCGCCCGGCCGAGATGGCGGAGCCCGCCGCCGAGCCGGCCGGCGTCGACGACGAGCGCCAGTGGTTCAAGGACGAGCTCGCCGTCTCGCGCGACACGATCGAGGCAGGCCTCGGCACGCGCCTCGACAACGTCTTCCAGGACGAAGGCGGGGCGAAGGCCCGCGAGGCCCGCGCGGCCGAGGACCAGCTGCCGGTCTCGTCCTCCCTGTGGAGCGGCAGCGGGCACGGCTCCTTCGACGACGACGAGGGACCGAGCCTCGAGGCGACGCTCGCCGCCGACCTGTCGCTGCACGACCACCTCGAGGCACAGTTGCTCGTCGCGACCAGCGACCCCGCGGAGCGGCTCATCGGCCGCCATCTCATCGATGCCGTCGACGAGACCGGCTATCTCGCCGAGGACACGGCGGCCATCGCCGCGCGGCTCGGCACCACGAACGAGCGCGTCGAGGAGGTGCTCGCCCTCGTCCAGACCTTCGAGCCCTCCGGCATCGCCGCGCGCAGCCTCGCCGAATGCCTCGCCATCCAGCTGAAGGAGCAGGACCGGTTCGATCCGGCGATGCAGGCGCTCGTCGCCCACCTGCCGCTGGTCGCCCGGCGCGATGTCGCCGCTCTCAAGCGGCTGTGCGGGGTGGACGACGAGGACCTCACAGACATGCTCGCCGAGCTGCGCCGGCTCGACCCGAAGCCCGGCCGCGCCTTCGGCGGCGGCGTGGCGCAGACGCTGGTGCCGGACGTCTTCGTGCGCGAGGCGGCCGACGGCAGCTGGCTGATCGAACTCAACGAGGCGGCGCTGCCGCGCGTGCTCGTCAACCAGACCTATCATGCCCGCGTCTCGCGCGACGCCCGCAGCGAGGCGGACAAGACCTTCATCGCCGATTGCCTGCAGACGGCCAACTGGCTGACCCGCAGCCTCGAGCAGCGGGCGCGCACCATCCTCAAGGTCACCAGCGAGATCGTGCGCCAGCAGGACGGTTTTTTCGCCCACGGCATCGAGCATCTGCGACCTCTGAACCTGAAGGCCGTGGCGGACGCCATCGGCATGCACGAATCGACGGTCTCGCGCGTGACGTCGAACAAGTCCATCGGCACGCGGCGTGGCGTCTTCGAGATGAAATATTTCTTCTCCGCCGCCATTTCCGGCACGCCCGGGGGCGAGGCGCATGCCGCCGAGGCGGTGCGCCACCGTATCAAACAAATGATCGACGCCGAGCCGGCGGACGACGTCCTCTCCGACGACGCCATCGTCCAGAAGCTTCAGGGCGCGGGGATCGACATCGCCCGCCGCACCGTGGCCAAATATCGGGAATCCCTGCGCATTCCCTCCTCCGTCGAGCGTCGCAGGCAGAAGCGCGCCCAAGGTCGCGGCACTCAATGAAAGCCGGCGTGGCGGCTGGCCGCGTTGACTTGGGCCGGCGCTCTTTCTACGACATACTGTGACAACCTGCCGAAAGGGGCCCCTCGAGGTGGCACCGTAAAAGGTCGCCAGAAAGGGAGAGAACAATGACGCTGCGGGTTTCGGGCAAGAACATCGACATCGGCGAGGCATTGCGCGGCCAGGTGGAGGAGCGCGTGGCCAGTGTCATCTCGAAATATTTCGAGGGCGGGCACGCGGGCCATGTGACGGTCGCCAAGGAGGGGACGGGTTTCAGGACCGAATGCGTGCTTCATCTCGCCTCGGGCATCACGCTCGAGGCCTCCGGCATGGCGCATGACGCCTATCTGAGCTTCGACCAGACCGCCGAGCGCATCGAGAAGCGGCTGCGGCGCTACAAGCGCCGCCTCAAGGACCGTCAGGCGGCCAATGGCGTGGCCAACGGCACCCCGCAGGACATGTCTGCCTATGTCCTCGAGGCCCCGGGCGATGAGGAGGACGAGAGCGGCCCTGACTTCCACCCGGTCATCGTGGCGGAATCGACCAAGCAGCTGCATGTGCTGTCCGTCAGCGACGCGGTGGTCGAGCTCGATCTGACCGGTGCGCCGGTCGTTGTGTTTCGACACGCTGGCAGTGGACGCCTGAACGTCGTATACCGGCGCCACGATGGGACCATCGGCTGGGTCGATCCCCCGGCTGACGGCACCGCTGACAAGGCCTGACGTGTGCCGGCGGGCCGGACCTGTTCCAGCCCGATGGCCGCGCACCTGTGTGTTGAGATATGGCTCTGACCGATTTGCTTTCGCCTGAGGCCGTCCTGCCGGCGCTCAAAGTCAATGGCAAGAAACAGGCCCTTCAGGAGCTGTCCGCACATGCGGCCGAGCTGACCGGGCTCGACGAGCGGGACATCTTCGAAACGCTGCTCCAGCGCGAGCGCCTCGGCTCCACCGGCATCGGCGACGGCATTGCCATTCCGCATGGCAAGCCGGCCAGGATCGACCGGCTGTTCGGCCTCTTCGCGCGGCTCGAACGGCCGATCGACTTCGAGGCCCTCGACGGCCAGCCGGTCGACCTCGTCTTCCTGCTGCTCGCGCCCGAATCGGCGGGTGCGGACCATCTCAAGGCGCTCGCGCGCGTCGCCCGCATCCTGCGCGAGCCGGACGTGCTGGAGCGCATCCGCGCGACGCGCGACCCCGCGGCGCTCTTCGCCATCCTCACCCAGGCGCCGACCGTCGCCCACCAGCCGAGCGAATAGCTCTTTTCACGGCCGCCACAGCCGTCTGTCCCATTCCATCGCATAGCGCTCAGGCGCGCGGCCGATGGCAGCGAGCCCGTAGAGCACGGCATCCGGCGTCGTGACGAGCCGCACGGGAATGGCCTGCACGAAGGCCGCGACCGGCGGCTTGTCGGCAAAGGCGGCCACGAAGGCTTTGGAATCGATCAGCGGGGCGAGCCGGGGCAGGATGCCGCCGGCGAGATAGACGCCGCCCGCCGCGCCGAAGGTCAGCGCCATGTCGCCGGCAAAGCGCGCGACGAGCTGCAGGAAGAGCGCCACCGTTTCTCGGCACTCTCCGTCCTGGCCGGCGAGCGCCCGCTCCACGATCTGCGGCGCCTCGTCCGTCGATCCCTCGCCGCCCGCAACGGCGAGCCGCGCCCGGTGCAGCCGGACAAGGCCGGGTCCGGAGAGGATCGATTCGGCCGTGTGGCGTCCCTCCACCCGCTCGAGCGCCGCCCAGATCGCAGCCTCGGCCGCATCCATCGGCGCGAAATCCACATGCCCGCCTTCGCTCGGCAGCGGGATGAAGCGCCCGGCCGCCTCCGTCAGGCCGGCGACGCCGAGCCCGGTGCCAGGCCCGAGCACGACCCGCGTCGGCCCGTGCGCCGCGAGGCCGGCGGTCAGGTCGCGCAGGCCGTGCTCCGGCAGGGCAGGCAAGGCGAGCGCCTGCGCCTCGAAATCGTTCAGCAGCAGCCCCTGGTCGAGCGACAGGGCATCGGCGATCTCAGGCCCGTCGATGATCCAGGACGCGTTGGTCAGCTTGATGCGCCGGCCGTCGCAAGGGCCCGCGGCGCACAGGATGGCGGAGCGGGGAAAGAGGTCGCCCGCCCGTCCGAGGGCCGCCTCCGCCGCGGCGACGAGGCTGGCATAGGACCCGGTGTGCAGCTGCGCGAGGGGCCTGAGCGGCCCGCCGGGCTCCATCACCACCGCAAAGCGCGCATTGGTGCCGCCGATGTCGGCGACGAGAAGAGGATAGGCGAACATCGGTTTCCTGAGCGTTCCTTGTCCTGCCGATGGCCCCCCGTGCGACGGGGGGACGCATTCGCATCTTCCACGCCTTGGAATGATGCGAGAGAGCCATTAGAAGCACGCTCGGGCCGCAGGGTCCACGGCCGTGCCCCTCCCCTCGCCAGATGAGGAACCCCGATGTCCGCCGACGCCGCCTACACGCCGCTCTTCCCCCTCGCCGCCGACAGCACCCCCTACCGCAAGATCACGAGCGACGGCGTGCGGGTCGAGACCTTCGCCGGCCGCGAGATGATCGTCGTGGAGCCCGAGGCCCTGCGCCAGCTGGCCGAGGCCGCCTTCGGCGACATCAACCACCTGCTGCGCCCCGGCCATCTCGCGCAGTTGAAGACCATCCTCGACGACCCCGAGGCGACGGCGAACGACAAGTTCGTCGCCTACGACCTCCTCAAGAACGCGAACATCGCGGCGGGCGGCATCCTGCCCATGTGCCAGGACACGGGCACGGCCATCGTCATGGGCAAGAAGGGCCGGCGCATCTGGACGGACGGCGACGACGAGGCCGCCCTCGCCGGGGGCATCCGCGACGCCTATCTCAAGCGCAACCTGCGCTATTCCCAGCTCGCGCCGCTCTCCATGTTCGAGGAGAAGAACACGCGCAACAACCTGCCGGCGCAGATCGATCTCTATGCCGAGGGCGAGGATGCCTACAAGTTCCTCTTCGTCGCCAAGGGCGGCGGCTCGGCCAACAAGACCTTCCTCTACCAGGGCACGCCCTCGCTGCTGACGCGGGACAGGCTTCTCGCCTTCCTGAAGGAGAAGATCCTCACCCTCGGCACCGCCGCCTGCCCGCCCTATCATCTCGCCATCGTCATCGGCGGCACCAGCGCCGAGCTCAACCTGAAGACGGTGAAGCTCGCCTCCACGCGCTATCTCGACGACCTGCCGACCGAGGGCTCGGAAGCGGGCCACGCCTTCCGCGACCTCGAGATGGAGGCCGAGATCCACAGGATGACGCAGAAGCTCGGCGTCGGCGCCCAGTTCGGCGGCAAGTACTTCTGCCACGACGTGCGCGTCATCCGCCTGCCGCGCCACGGCGCCTCGCTCCCCATCGGCCTCGGCGTCTCCTGCTCGGCCGACCGGCAGGCCAAAGGCAAGATCACGCGCGACGGCGTCTTCCTCGAGCAGCTCGAGACGAACCCCGCACAGTACCTGCCGGAGGTCGACGCGGCCGCGCTCGGCGGCGAGGTGGTCAGGATCGACCTGACGCGACCGATGTCCGAGATCCTCGCCACGCTGTCGCGCCATCCCATCCGCACCCGCCTGTCGCTGACCGGGCCGATGATCGTGGCGCGCGACCTCGCCCACGCCAAGCTGCGCGAGCGGCTGGAGCGCGGCGAGCCGATGCCCGACTATTTCAGGAACCACCCCATCTACTACGCCGGCCCGGCCAAGACGCCGGAAGGCTACGCCTCCGGCTCCTTCGGCCCGACCACCGCCGGGCGCATGGACGCCTATGTCGACCAGTTCCAGGCCGCCGGCGGTTCCATGGTGATGCTCGCCAAGGGCAACCGCTCGGCGCAGGTACGTGAAGCCTGCCAGAAGCACGGCGGCTTCTATCTCGGCTCCATCGGTGGCCCCGCCGCCCGCCTGGCGCAGGACTGCATCAAGAAGGTCGAGGTCGTGGAATATCCCGAGCTGGGCATGGAAGCCATCTGGCGCATCGAGGTCGAGGATTTCCCCGCCTTCATCGTCGTCGACGACAAGGGCAACGACTTCTTCAAGGAGCTCAACCTCGGCTGAGCCGGCCGGCGGCATCGCCGTCCGGGAGACGTCGAATCCCGCGCCCGGGTGGAGCGAGCTTCGGCCAAATCGCGCTCCACCGCTCTGCGCCCATCCAGCGGCTGCGCTCGTCAGGCTGTGCGGTTCTGCGCCGGATTCGCAACCAGGGCGACCGCATTGCGGATCCAGAAGCGATCCTTGTCCTTTTCCGCTTCCGTCAGTTGCGGATAAGGCAGCTTCTGCTCCTCCGGCGCCCATGCTCCATTGCGCGCGAGCCAGGCGTCATGGACCACCTCGGCCGCTCTTTCGACGAAGGCGCCGTCGAGCGCACCGCCCTGCCTGAACGCCTTGAGGACGCAATCGACGGCGATTTCCGCCGAGGCCTTGTTCTCAGCCTGCCAGTCGCTCGGCAGATCGCGATAGTCGGTGTTTGCGATGTCGACCGTGGTCCGGCCGGAGCGTGCCATCCACGCCTCGTCCTTCACCTCCTTGACGCGCGGTTCATAGCCGCCGTCGGCGCGGCGGCGCTCGGCGCGCCAGGCGTCATGCCCGAGGGCGGCAACCTGCGCCACCAGGGTCTCTCTCGCAAAAGGCTCCGCGCGCGACCCGCTCCGCTCCATCGAGGAGCGCCACTTGTCGGCATTCGGGAGCGCGTCGGAGCGGGGGACGCCACACGACTGACCGGATCCGGGAATATCCATCATCAAAATCCAAGCAATGATTGAAAATGCCGCAAAACGTATAGCTTCTATGTTGCTCGACAATTCCTGAATCACGCATTCATACTTGCCAGCTCATGGCAATGTACTGCGCGGAAATATGCTTTCCGCTTCAAGAGCACGCCATTCCGAAGCCAGGATCCGGATCACCCGCGCCGGCGCCAGATGCCCGGATAGTCGACGACGAGGCCCGCCTCGTCGACGGTGAGGTCCGCCGTGAACCCGGTCGCGACACCGTGGTAGCGGAAGCGCCGCGGCGGCTCGCCCCGGTCGAGCCGTGTGTAGACCTGGGCTTCCGGCGTCACCGCGAGGTCCGGCACGCGGATATAGGCGACGCGGATCTCCCGCGCCTCGTCGGGCGCGAGCCCGAGATTGCGGATGGGCAGCGTATTGGTGAAGGGCGAACCCATCAGGTCGATCTCCGTGCACGATCTGAGATCGAGCCGCTCGACGCCGTCGGCGTGCCAGTGCCCGTCCGGCTCGCGGCCGAGGTGGAGCTCCCGCCGCACCGGCCCCTGTTCCAGCTGCACCTCGGCATGGCGGAAGCGCCACGCGCGATCGCAGGTCACGAGGTAGTGCATGCGGAAGGTGCCGCTCTCCAGCGTGCCGGCCACGACGCCCTCGGCGAGGATCGCCTCCGGCTTCTCGATCAGGCGCAGATGCTCCTGCCCCGGCGCGTGAAGCCACTCCCAGTAGATGTCGCGCATGGTTCGCCTCCCCTCGCGCGGGGCCTCTCAATGTCCCCTTGGCGCGTCGTCGCCCCGGCGGCGGCGGTGGGGATATGAGACACCCACAAGGGCGCCTTCGACAATCCCCGTCGGGCGCCGGCAACGAAAAAGGGCGGCATGCCCGGCATGCCGCCCTGTGATCCGCTGCGGTCCGGTTCCGCTTACCGGCCCGTCTTCACCCGCGTCCACAGCCGGGTCAGCGTGCGCTGGGCGCGCTCGTCATAGGCCGTGTTGGTGAAGAGGCGCTTCATCGTCTCGTCATCGGGATAGATGCCGGGATCGTTGCGGATCTCCTCGTCGAGATGCTCCTTCGAGGCGATGTTGCCGTTGGCATAGGCGACGAAGTTGCTGTTCGCCGCGGCGACCTCCGGCTTCATCATGAAGTTGATGAAGGCGTGCGCCTCGTCCGGATGCGGCGCATCGGCCGGGATGGCCATCGAGTCGAACCACATCAGCGCTCCCTCCTTGGGGATGATGTAGGCGACGTCGACGTTGTTCTTGGCTTCCTCCGCACGGGCCTTGGCCTGCAGGATGTCGCCGGAATAGCCGACGGCCACGCAGATGTCGCCGTTGGCGAGCCCGTTGATGTATTCGGACGAATGGAACTTCTGGATGTTGCCGCGCACCTTGACGAGGAGATCGGCGGCCTTCTGGAAGTCCTTGGCGTCCTTGGAATCGGGATTGAGGCCGAGATAGCTCAGCACGCCCGGGAAGATGTCCTCCGGCGCATCGAGCATGTGGATGCCGCAGTCCTTGAGCTTGGCCGAGAGCTCGGGCTTCAGCACGATGTCCCACGTGTTGAGCGGGATGTCGCCGAGCCGCTCCTTGACCTTGTCGACATTGATGCCGATGCCCGTCGTACCCCACATGTAGTTGACGGCATGCGCATTGCCGGGGTCGAAGACCTGGAGCCGCTCCGCCACCTCGGGCCAGGCGTTCTGCAGGTTGGGAATCTTCGCCTTGTCGAGCTTGGCGAAGATGCCCGCATTGATCAGCCGCTGCAGGAAGGGCCCCGACGGCACGACGATGTCGTAGCCGGACTTGCCGGCGAGCAGCTTCGTCTCGACGATCTCGTTGTTGTCGTAGGTGTCGTAGACGACCTTGATGCCGGTCTCCTTGGTGAAGTCCTCGAGCATCTTCGGATCGACATAATCCGACCAGTTGTAGACGTGGACGGTCTTCTCCTGCGCGGCCGCCGGCACGGCGAGCGCAAGAAGCGGCGCGGCAACGAGTGAGGCAACGAGAGCGCGGACCATTTCCGGGCAGTCTCCCAAGGCGAGATGGAAAGCGGACGCTCACGGCGAGCGTCCCCGTGAAGGCTAAGCGGTTACGGGCATTTTCTCAACGGCCGAGACCGGCGAGACGCTCGAGCGCGCCGTCGAGCGTCGCGTCCTTCTTGGCGAAGCAGAAGCGCACCACGTTGCGCACCGGATTCTCGTGATAGAAGGCGCTGACCGGGATCGCGGCGACGCCCCGTTCGGCGACGAGCCGCTTGCAGAAGGCGACGTCGTCCTCCTCCCCGAGGGGGGCGATGTCGATGTTCACGAAATAGGTGCCCTCGCTCGGCAGCACGGCGAGCCCGAGGCTCCTCAGCCCCTCGGTGAAGCGGTCGCGGCTGCGCGCGAAATCGCGCCGCATCCCCTCGAAATAGGCGTCGTCCTTGGCAAGGCCGTAGGCGACCGCGCTTTGCAGGTTGGGCGGCGTCGTGAAGGTGAGGAACTGGTGCGCCTTGGCGAGCACCTTGAGGATCTCGGGCGCCGCCGAGACGAAGCCGACCTTCCAGCCGGTCAGCGAGAAGATCTTGCCGGCGGAGCCGATCTTGACGCAGCGCTCGCGCATGCCGGGCAAGGTCATCAGCGGCAGGTGCCGGCGCCCGTCGAAGACGAGGTGCTCCCACACCTCGTCGCAGATGGCGATGGCATCGAAGCGCTTGCAGAACCGGGCGAGCAGCTCGAGGTCCTCGCGGCCGTAGACGACGGCGGAGGGATTGAGCGGATTGTTGAAGAGGACGACCTTCGTGCGCTCCGAAAAGGCTGCGGCAAGCGCCTCCTCGCTCAGCCGCCAGTGGGGCGGCTTCAAGGTGACGAAGCGCGGCACGCCGCCGGCCCGGCGCACCAGCGGCAGATAGGCGTCGTACATCGGCTGGAAGAGGACGACCTCGTCGCCCGGCTCGATGAGGGCGAAAAGCGCGCCGGCGATCGCCTCGGTGGCGCCGGAGGTGATCATCACCTCGCTCTCGGCATCGAGGGCTAGGCCCTGATGATGCTGGTAGTGGTCGGCGACGGCCTGGCGCAGCTCCGGAAGGCCGAGCATCGGCGGATACTGGTTCCAGCCGTCCACCACGGCCTCCGCCGCCCTGGCGCGCACGTCCGCCGGTCCCGGATCGTCCGGAAAGCCCTGGCCGAGATTGATGGCCCCGGTCTCGCGCGCCAGGCGCGACATCACCTCGAAGACCGTCGTCGGCAATCCGGCCAGCACTGAATTCATCGTTTTCCTCGTGACGGGCGGTGGCAGTAGGCAATCGGCAGTCGGTCGACAGCCGAGATATGCCACAGCTCGGCGCGGCACGTCATTGGCGAAGAACGGCGCGACGCCCGACTGCCCACTGCCCGCTGCCGATCGCCCTTCAATGATGTGCGCCAGCGCACATCCCGATCGCGCGATTTGTGGGGTGCCTAGTGACGAAAATTGACATTCGTCAGCCATCATCTACCTTTGCTGCAGCCGGTCCGGGGGCGTGGCGCGTGGTCCGCTCTCGGTGCCCCCCGATCCACGGGTTCCGCCCCCGGGCCGGTCACCCCATGGAGCCCAGGACCGATGCACCACTTCTCGCCGCAGCCGGCCGGCGGCCGCCTCCCCCGCATGCCGGCGCTCGTCGCCGCCGCTCTCCTCTCCCTCGGCCTCGCGGCCTGCACGGACAGCGTGGCGGAGCAGGAGGCGAAGCCGGACCGGCCGGTGCTCGTCGCCAAGGTGCACTTCGAGGAGATCGTTCCCGAGCGGACCTTCGTCGCCAGCATCCGGCCGCGGGTCGAGAGCGATATCGGCTTCCGCGTGACCGGCAAGGTCGCCCGCCGGCTTGTCCAGGTCGGCGACACGGTGGCGAAGGGCACGCCGCTCGCCGAGCTCGACGAGACCGACCTGCGCCTGCAGGCGGAACAGGCGGAGGCCGAGCTCAACGCCGCCCGCACGGCCCTCTCCCAGGCCGAGGCCGAGGAGAACCGCAGCACCGAGCTGCGCCGCCGCGGCTGGGCCTCCGAAGCCGCCTTCGACCGCCAGAAGGCCGCCGCCGCCGAGGCCCGCTCGCGCCTCGCCCGCGCCGAGCGTTCCGTGGAGCTCACCCGCAACAATCTCTCCTATGCCACGCTGACCGCCGACACCGACGGCGTCGTGACCGCGACCCTCGTCGAGCCCGGCCAGGTGGTGGCCGCCGGCCAGACCGCCGTCCGCATCGCTGAGCTCGGCGAGAAGGAAGCCGTCGTCGCCGTGCCGGAGGCGCTGCTCTCGCGCGTGCGCCAGGGCGAGGCCTCCGTCGCGCTCTGGTCGGACCGCGACCGGCGCTATGCGGCGCGCCTGCGCGAGCTCTCGCCGGCGGCAGACCCGACGACGCGCACCTATCTCGCCCGCTTCGCCATGCCCGACGCTGGCGACGAGGTGGCGCTCGGCATGAGCGCGACGCTCGCCGTCAAGGGCGGCACCGGCGAGAAGGCGGCCCGCCTGCCGCTCTCGGCGCTGTTCAACCAGGGGTCCGGCCCGGCGCTCTGGGTGGTGGACCGCGCGACCGGCGCCGTCGGCCTGAAGCCTGTGACGGTCGTCCGCTACGACGCCCGCGAGGTGCTGGTAACGGACGGCGTCGCCGAGGGCGACGAGATCGTGGCGCTCGGCGTGCAGAAGCTCGACCCCGCGCAGAAGGTCCGCGTCGTCGAGGCCCTCGCCTACTGACCCGCCGCGCCGCCGAAGGCCACGACCTCAAGAGTTACTGCCGAGAGTCACCACCATGCAGCGCTTCAACCTTTCGCACTGGGCGGTGACGCATCAGGCGCTCGTGCTCTTCTTCATCCTCGCGCTCGCCGTCGGCGGCACGATCTCCTACCTGCGCCTCGGCCGGGCCGAGGATCCGTCCTTCACCATCAAGGTCGCCGTCGTCACCGCCATCTGGCCCGGTGCCACCGCCACCGAGATGCAGGCGCAGGTCGCCGACCGCATCGAGAAGAAGCTGCAGGAGCTGCCCTATTTCGACAAGGTGCAGACCTATACCAAGCCGTCCTTCACGGCGATGCAGGTGACGTTCCGGGACAACACGCCGGCGCGCGAGGTGCCGGAGCTGTTCTATCAGCTGCGCAAGAAGCTGACCGATCTCAGGAGCGAGCTGCCGGACAGCCTCATCGGCCCCAACGTCAACGACGAATACGGCGACGTCGATTCGGTGCTCTACATGATCACCGGTGCGGGCCTCGACTACGCCCAGATGAAGCGGGTGGCCGAGGCGATGCGCCAGCACCTGCTCAAGGTGCCGAACGTCACCAAGGTCAATCTTTACGGCGTGCAGGACGAGAAGATCTTCGTCGAGTTCAGCCACGCGCGCCTCGCGACCCTCGGCCTGTCGCCGCAGGTGTTGTTCGATTCGCTGCAGCGGCAGAACGCGGTGACGCCGGCCGGCACGGTCGAGACCGGCGCCCAGCGCATTCCGCTGCGCGTCACCGGCGCGCTCGACGGGGCGCAGGCCGTGGCCGAGACGCCTGTCGAGGCGAACGGCCGCACCTTCCGCCTTGGCGACATCGCCAATGTCACGCGCGGCTTCGAGGACCCGTCCGACTACCTGGTGCGCCAGCGCGGCGAGCCGGCCCTCGGCGTCGGCGTCGTCATGGCCAAGGGCGGCAACATCCTGAAGCTCGGGGAGGATCTCGACGAGGCGATGGCGCGTTTCACCGCGGCGTTGCCGCAGGGCGTCGACATCGAGCGCATCGCCGACCAGCCGCATGTCGTCGACGGCGCCGTCGGCGAGTTCGTCAAGGTCTTCGCCGAAGCCCTCGGCATCGTGCTGCTCGTCAGCTTCCTGTCGCTCGGCTGGCGCACGGGCATCGTCGTCGCCCTGTCGGTGCCGCTGGTGCTCGCCTTCGTCTTCATCGCGATGTACGCGATCGGGCTCGACCTGCACCGCATCACGCTCGGCGCCCTCATCATCGCGCTCGGCCTGCTCGTCGACGACGCCATCATCGCCATCGAGATGATGGTGGTGAAGATGGAGCAGGGCTGGGATCGTGTGAAGGCAGCCTCCTTCGCCTGGACCTCCACCGCCTTTCCCATGCTCACCGGCACTTTGGTGACGGCGGCCGGCTTCCTGCCCATCGGCTTCGCCAATTCCTCGGTCGGCGAATATGCGGGCGGCATCTTCTGGGTCGTCGCCATCGCGCTCGTCGCGTCCTGGTTCGTCGCCGTGATCTTCACGCCCTATCTCGGCATGAAGCTCCTGCCCGACTTCGCGGCCAAGATGGCGAAGAAGCACGGCCACGGCATCCACGACGACCCGAACGCCATCTACCACACACCGCTTTACGAGCGCTTCCGCGCCCTCGTGCGCTTCTGCGTGCGCTGGCGCGGGCTCACCATCATCGCGACGGTCCTCATCTTCGCAGGCTCCATCGTCGGCTTCGGCCGGGTGCAGCAGCAGTTCTTCCCGCTCTCCGAGCGGCCCGAGCTGTTCTTCCAGATGCGCCTGCCCGAGGGCACCGCCATCGGCGTCACCGAGGCGACGGCGAAGGAGGCTGAGCGCCTGCTCGCGGGCGACGACGACGTCGCGACCTACACGACCTATATCGGGCAGGGTTCGCCGCGCTTCTGGCTCGGCCTCAACCCGCAGCTGCCGAACGAGGCCTTCGCCGAGATCGTCATCGTGGCGAAGGGCGTCGAGGAGCGCGAGCGCATCAAGGCGCGCATCGAGAAGGCCCTCTCGGAAGGCGCCCTGTCGGAGGCGCGGGTGCGCGTCGACCGCTTCAATTTCGGCCCGCCCGTCGGCTTCCCCGTCCAGTTCCGCATCGTCGGCCCGGATCCCGACGCCGTGCGCCGCATCGCCTACGAGGTGCGCGACGTCATGCGCGCCAATCCTAACGTCGTCGATCCGCACCTCGACTGGAACGAGAAGACGCCGTCGATCTCCCTCTCCGTCGACCAGGAGCGGGCCCGGGCGCTCGGCCTCAACGTCTCCGACATCGCCCAGTCGCTGCAGACGCTCATCTCCGGCGCGCCGGTGACGGTGGTGCGAGACGGCACGGAACGCGTCCAGGTGCTGGCCCGCGCGGTCGCCGAGGAGCGCCTCGACCTCGCGCGCCTGCCCGACCTCACCATCACCACGCGCGGCGGCATCGCGGTGCCGCTCGCCCAGGTGGCGCGCATCGACTACGGCCACGAGGAGCCGATCCTGTGGCGGCGCAACCGCGACATGGCGATCACCGCCCGGGCCGACATCGTCGACGGCATGCAGGCGCCGGACGTGACCAACCAGATCTGGCCCGCCCTCAAGGACATCCGCGACAAGCTCGAGCCCGGCTATCGCCTCGAGATCGGCGGCGCCATCGAGGAATCGCAGAAGGGCAACGCCTCGATCTTCGCGCTCTTCCCGATCATGGTGATCGTCATGCTGACGATCCTCATGATCCAGCTGCAGAGCTTCTCGCGGCTGATCCTCGTCTTCCTCACCGCCCCGCTCGGCATCGTCGGCGCCTCGCTCGCCCTCAACGTCTTCGACAGGCCTTTCGGCTTCGTGGCGCTGCTCGGCCTCATCGCGCTCGCCGGCATGATCATGCGCAACACGGTGATCCTGGTGGACCAGATCGAGACCGACGTCGCCGGCGGCCTCGCGCGCCGCGAGGCCATTGTCGAAGCGACGGTGCGCCGGGCCCGGCCGGTGATCCTGACGGCGCTCGCCGCCATCCTCGCCATGATCCCGCTGTCCCGCTCCGCCTTCTGGGGGCCGATGGCCATCACCATCATGGGTGGGCTGTTCGTCGCCACCTTCCTCACCCTGCTCTTCCTGCCCGCGCTCTACGCCCTGTGGTTCCGCAAGCATCTCGACGAGCGCGGCGGGGCCGAGGAGGAAGAGGCGGCCGAGGAGGTGCAGGGCACGCTGCCGCTGCCGATCGCGGCAGAATAGGCGGTTTTCCCAAGATCCAGGAACGACGCTCGCTGCCCCCCTCCCCTTGCGGGGAGGGGACGCGGTAGCCGATCCACCAGGGCCCCCTTACGGCATCGCCACCTGCCCGCCCGCCATCGGCTGCGGCACGCCCGTCGTCGTCGGGAAGCTGATCGGCAGCCCCCGGAGGCGCCGCACGGCGAGGAAGGCGAAGCACTCCGCCTCCACCGCATCGCCGCGCCAGCCCGCATCCTCCGCCATCACAGCCGTGACGCCCGCCCGTTCGGCGATGGCCGAAACGAGGGCGGGGTTGCGGCGCCCGCCGCCGCACAGCACGAGCCTGTCCGGCCGGCGCGGCAGGAGGTCGAGCCCGCGCCCGACCGCCGCGGCGGTGAAGGCGGTCAGCGTCGCCGCCCCGTCGTCCAGCGTCAGGCCTTCCGCCATCGCGGCCGTGAAATCGTAGCGGTCGAGCGACTTCGGGTAGGGCGCGGCGAGATAGGGATGATCGAGAAGCCGCGCGAGCCGCGCCTCGTCCACCCGGCCGCGCCGTGCGGCCGCGCCGTCGACATCCATCGCGCCGGCGCCGTGCTCTGTCATCCAGTCGTTGAGCGGGCCGTTGGCCGGACCGGTGTCGAAGGCGACGAGCTCATCCCCGCCGCCGCACCAGGTGACATTCGCCACGCCGCCGAGGTTGAGCACCGCCGCTTCCGGCCCGAGGCCCGCGCGCCGCAGCAGGGCGGCGTGATAGCTCGCCGCGAGCGGCGCCCCCTGCCCGCCGGCCCGCACGTCGGCGGTGCGGAAGTCGAAGACGACGGGCACGCCGACGATCCCCGCCATCAGGGCGCCGTCGCCGAGCTGGCGCGTGTCCCCCGGCCGTCCCGGCTGCGGCGCCCGGTGCAGCATGGTCTGGCCATGGAAGCCGACCGCCGCCACATCCGCCGCAGCGAGGCCATGCAGGCCCATGAAGGCCCTCACCGCCTCGGCCTGCGCGCGCGTCAGCGCCGCCTCCGCCTCGGCGAAGATCGCCGGCTCGGGCCCGGTGAAGTTCCACGCCCGCGCCGCCGCGACCGCCTGCGGCAGCAGGGCCTGCACCGCAGCGGGATAGGGCGACAGCGCATAGGGCCCGAGCGCATCGATCCGCTCGCCGTCCGTGCGCACCGCCGCGATGTCGATCTGCCCGTCGAGGGCGGTCCCCGTCATCAGGCCGATGGCCCAGACCGGCTTCGCATCCATCCCTGCCATCTCCATGCCGCTCGCGTCGTCGGGAGCGCCGGCCGAACCTTTGTCGCACGGCGCCCGTTCTGCCATGGTCCGAGATCAGCAAGACCCAGGGAGCCTCGATGACCCTCGACCAGATCCTGCTCTTTGCCCTGTTCGGCGCCATCCTGTCCATGCTGCTGTGGGGGCGCCTGCGCTACGATCTGGTGGCGGCGAGCGGACTGCTGGTGGCGGTGATGCTCGGCCTGGTGCCGCAGGAGAAGGCCTTTTCCGGCTTTGCCGATCCCGCGGTCGTCATCGTCGCGCTCGTGCTCATCGTCTCGCGCGCCTTCGAGAACTCCGGCGCGCTGACGCTCGTCACGCGGCGGCTCGTCAGCGACCACCGCCCCACGAGCCGGCATATCGCCATGACCGGCGGCATCGGGGCGGCGCTCTCGGCGATCATCAACAATGTCGCCGCGCTGGCCCTTCTGATGCCCATCGACGTCGAGGCGGCGCGCAAGGCAGGCCGCCCGCCCGGCGTCACGCTGATGCCGCTCGCCTTCGCCACCATCCTCGGCGGCATGGTGACGCTGATCGGCACGCCGCCGAACATCATCGCCTCCGGCATCCGCGAGCGCCTGCTCGGCAGTCCCTACGGCATGTTCGACTTCGCTCCCGTCGGCGGCGCGGTCGCCATCGCCGGCCTCGCCTTCGTGGCGCTCGTCGGCTGGCGCCTCGTGCCGCGCCGCGCCGACCAGGCGGCTGCGACGAAGCCGTCCTCCTTCGAGGCGGAGGTGAGCGTGCCCGAAGGTTCCGCCGCCATCGACCGCCATGCGGCGGACATCGACGAGGAAGCCCGCACCGCCGACGTCATCGTGCTCGGCCTCGTGCGCGAGGGGCGCAAGCTGCCGCGCACGCGCATGCCGGCCATCGCGGCCGGCGACAAGCTGCGCCTCAAGGGCTCGAGCGACGCCATCGCCGCCTTCATCAAGGCGCTCGACATGCAGCAGCCGGGCGAACAGGACGGGAGCGCCGAGGGGAAGGCCGACCAGCCCGCCGGAAGAACCGGACAGCGCAGCGGCAGGAAGGAAGACAGGAAATCCGAGGGCGAGGAGGAGGAGCAGCGCGACAAGGGACCGGAGGTGGTGGAGGCGGTGGTGCGGGCCGATTCGCTGCTCGTCGGCCGCTCGGCCGGCGCGATGCGCCTCAGGCCCCGCTTCGGCGTCACGCTGCTCGGCATCGCCCGCGCGGGCACCCTCACCCGCAGGGGTGTGCACGACAATTACATCGCAGCCGGCGACGTGCTTCTCCTGACCGGCCGCGGCACCGACAGCGCGACGCTCGACCTGCTCGGCGTCATCCCGCTCAGCCGCGCGAGCGTCGCCGGCACCTCGCCGGGCAGGGTGGCGATCACCATCGGCCTGTTCGCCGCCGCCATCGCGGCCGCCTCCCTCGGCGTCGTCTCCTTCACCATCGCCATCGCCATGGCGGTCGCTGCCTATGCGGCGCTCGGCATCGTGCCGGCGCGCGAGTTCTACCTGCAGATCGAATGGCCGATCGTCGTCATGCTGGCCTTCCTCCTGCCCATCGGCGCAGCCTTCGAGGAGGTGGGCGGCACCGCGCTCATCGCCGAAGGCATCGTCACCCTGACGAGCGACTATTCACCCGTCGTCGCGCTCGTCGCCATCATGGTGGCGACCATGACGCTGTCGGACGTCCTCAACAACGTCGCCACCATGGTCATCACCGGGCCCGTCGCCATCGGGCTTGCGCGTGAGCTCGACGTCAATCCCGACACCTTCCTGATGGGTGTCGCTATCGCCGCCTCCTGCGCCTTCCTCACGCCCATCGGGCACAAGAACAACACGCTCATCATGGGCCCGGGCGGCTTCCGCTTCTCGGACTACTGGCGCATGGGCCTGCCGCTCGAGGTCGTGGTGCTCGCCGTCTCGGTGCCGATGCTGCTGATCGTCTGGCCGCTGTAGCAGGGGCTCACATCACCAGCGTCAGGCGCTCGGCGGCGCGGGTGATGCCGGTGTAGAGCCAGCGGCTGCGGTGCTCGCGGAAGGCGAAGGATTCGTCGAAGAGCACGATGTCGTCCCACTGCGAGCCCTGCGCCTTGTGCACGGTCAGCGCATAGCCGTAGGTGAACTCCTCGAACTCGCGCCGCATCTGCGGCGTCAGCTCCTCCTCCCGCCCGTCGAAGAACTCCTGCGGCACGGACACCTTGACGACGTTGCGCGCATCTTCCTCGGACTGCACGCGCATCGTCACCACCGCCTTCTTCGAGCGCGAGGTCGCGAATTCCTTGATCAGCCAGGTGCCGCCGTTGAGCAGGCCCTTCTGCTTGTTGTTGCGCAGGCAGACGAGCTTCTCGCCCGCCGCCGGCATGGCGTCGCGAAAGCCCATGAGGTTGCGGATGCGGTTGTTGTAGGCCCGGCGCGTGCGGTTGAGGCCGACGAGCACCTGGTCGGCGCGCATGACGGCCTCGGCATCGATGTCGCGCTTGCCGATGATGCGGCTCTCGCCATAGGTGCCGTGCGACAGCCCCTCGCCCTCGCGCACCGCCATCGACATGCGGATGATGGGGTTGTCACGCGCCTGCCGGTGCACCTCCGTCAGCATCACGTCGGGCTCCGCCTCGGTGAAGAAGCCCCCGCCCTTGACCGGCGGCAGCTGCGCCGGGTCGCCCAGCACCAGCACCGGCGTGCCGAAGGACAGGAGGTCCTTGCCCAGATCCTCGTCCACCATCGAGCACTCGTCGATGACGATGAGCGCCGCCTTGGCGGCCGGGCTGTCGCGGTTGAGGACGAAGGTCGGGCTTTCACCCTCGGTCTCGCGCGTGCGGTAGATGAGGCTGTGCAGGGTCGCCGCGCCGGGGCAGCCCTTGGCCCTCAGCACGGAGGCCGCCTTGCCCGTGAAGGCGCCGAAGATGACCCCGCCGTCTACCCCCTCGGCGAGGTGGCGCGCCAGCGTCGTCTTGCCCGTGCCGGCATAGCCGAACAGGCGGAACACCTGCGTGTCCTTGCGGCGCAGCCAGGCGGCGACGGCGGCGAGCGCCTCGTCCTGTTGCGGCGACCAAGCCATGGCGGCATCCTTCCTTCCGTTCACCCTCGCGCCCGCGGCGCCCTCGAGGCGCATCGCGGCCGCATTCCGGGCCATTCTGGTCATACTCAATCGAGGTGATTCGCAACCGGGATCGTCACCATGCACCCTGCCCGCCTGCCGTTCGTCATCCTCCTCGCCGTCCTTGCGCTGGCGCCCGCCTGGGTGATGCCCGTCCATGCGCAGGAAAACGCGCGCCAGGAGGCGGCTCGGCGTGCGGCCGCGTTGAAATCCCTGCCCGAGGATGCCGCCAAGCGCTTCTTCGGCACGCAGACGAGCGCCGCCCCCCTTGCCGCCCGCGCCATCGGCTTCTATTCGCGCGGCTGCCTCGCCGGCGCCAGCGCCCTGCCGGTCGACGGCGAGACATGGCAGGTGATGCGCACTTCGCGCAACCGCAACTGGGGGCACCCGGCCCTCATCGCCTTCCTCGAGCGCCTCTCGGCGCGCGTGCCGGAGATCAACGGCTGGCCGGGCCTGCTCGTCGGCGACATCTCGCAACCGCGCGGCGGCCCGATGCTGACCGGCCACGCCTCCCACCAGGTCGGCCTCGATGCCGACGTGTGGCTGACGCCGATGCCGTCGCGGCGCCTGTCGCTCGCCGAGCGCGACGAGATCTCCGCCACCAATGTCGTCGCCGGCGACTGGAACGACGTCGACCCCACGGCCTGGACGAAGGCGCACACCGCGCTCATCCGCGCCGTCGCGAAGGAGCCGGCGGTGGAGCGCGTCTTCGTCAACCCCGCCATCAAGAAGGCCCTGTGCCGCGAGGCCGGGCGGGACAGGGCATGGCTCGCGACGGTGCGGCCGACATACGGCCACAACTACCATTTCCACATCCGCCTTGCCTGCCCGCCTGGCGAGGCGGATTGTCGCCCGCAGGCGCCGCCGCCGAAGGACGACGGCTGCGGCAAGGAGCTCGCCTGGTGGTTCTCCGACGAGGCACGCCATCCGAAGCCCACGCGCCCCGCCCCGCCCCTGACCCTGGACGACCTGCCGGCAGCCTGCCGATCGGTCCTCGTGGCGCAATAGGAACGGTGCTCAGAACACCTTGAAGGCGATGGCGAGCTCGCGCAGCGCCAGCAGCGAGATGACGAGCCCGACCGCGATCATCAACGGCTCCGGCCGGATGCGCTTGACGAGGTAGCCGGCGAGCGGCGCCGCCAGCACGCCGCCGACGATGAGGCCGGCGACGTTCCACAGGTGCGTGGCGCCGAGCTGGCCGAAGAACGTCGCCGAGATGGCCGCCGTGACGAAGAACTCCGACGCGTTGACCGAGCCGATGACCTTGCGCGGCGCATGGCCGGAGCCGATCAGCGTCGAGGTGACCATCGGCCCCCAGCCGCCTCCGCCGATGGCGTCGAGGAAGCCGCCGACGAGGCCGAGCGGCGCGGCGCCCGCCGGCGAAACGTCGGTCCTGCGCGCCGAGCGCGCGACGCGCAGGAGGATGAGCCCGCCCATGACGAGGAGATAGGCCGCGACGAAGGGACGGATGGCGCTGCCCTCGACATTGGACAGGACGAAGGCGCCGAGGCTGCCCCCCGCCGCGCCGGCGAGCGCGAGGCGCACGAGCAGGCGCCTGTCGATGTTGCCGTGCGCCAGGTGGGACACGCCGGACACGGCCGTCGTCGCCAGCTCCGCGGTATGCACCGCCGCGCTCGCATGGGCCGGCGGCACGCCCAGCGCCAGCAGGGCCGATGTCGAGATGAGGCCGAAGGCCATGCCGAGCGCCCCGTCGACCAGCTGCGCGCAGAAGCCGACGAGCGCGAGAAGAAGAAAATCGGAGACCATGAATGCCCCGCAGTCGCCCCGGCGTGGCCTTCATCCGCCGCGCCCGCAGCACCATACCGCGGACGCTTATAAACTCAATTATTTTGTTAATTTACGATTTTCACATTCAACATCCGTATTATACGTCCGCCACCAGGCCCGTCAGGCACGATACGCCCGTGCAGCGACGCCGCAACGGCCGCCGGACTGCTCGAAACAGGCACCGCATCATGTAGGAAGGCGCAACCACCATCACGAGGCCGGGGACGCTCAAGCTTTCGTGACGCGCCTCAGCGGTCGGTGGCAAAGCCGATGGGCTCGGGCTTGCGCCGGCCGATCCACATGGCGAGGACGCCGATGACGAGCGCCACGACCCAGGTCGGCGTCGTGAAGAGGGTGAGCAGCACCGGATCCCAGAGGAAGGGATGGATATGCCGCGCCACCGCCGGTTCGATGAGCGGGAAGCTGTGCGGCAACAGGGCAAAGAGCGTCGCCCCGAGTGGGGTGAAATCGAAATGCCCGTTGGCGATGCCGCGCGTGCTGTCGATGACGAAGGACACGAAGCCGGCGACGATCACCAGAAAACCGACAACCCGCAGGACGAACCGCATCTTGCACCCGTAAACGCTTCGACAAGGCGGCCGCGGCTCGACACCGCCGGCCGGAACGGGCGGAGCGGCCCCGAGACGGCAGTGACAGCCGATGCCGCCGCGCTTGCTCCGACCGCTCGCTTCCGTCCCATCTATCACCGGGCGCGACGTTCCATGCAATCAAATCGACGGCATCGGTGAATTGCCGCCGGAACGCCTTGCGCTCGCCGCCCGACGGGCTATATAACGCGCCCCATCCGAACGCGCCCCATGTCGGCTAACCGACCAACGGGCGCGCATCCGGACCCGGAGAGGTGGCCGAGTGGTTGAAGGCGCACGCCTGGAACGCGTGTATACGGGCAACCGTATCGAGGGTTCGAATCCCTCTCTCTCCGCCATTACCGCTGATTGCAGCACACCGCTAGGTGGTATGGCGAACCGTCAATTCGACGCTGTTGCCCGATGCTCGACTGTAGCGCGCAAAATCGCGTGCGACTCTGCGCAACATCACATGCGAGCGCGCGCCGCGCCCTCAAGACGGCCCTCGGATGATCACCTCGCGCACGGATTTGGCCGCGCCATTCCCGCCTGCCGTGTAGGTCAATTCGGCCGTCTCGATCCGTGCCCATGAGAATAGTTCCCGGACGTCGGGCACGTCGTTCAGCGTGAGGATGAAGCGGCCTTGAAGGCCCCTCAAAACGGCTGCCATCTCGGAGAACTCGTCGCGCCCGAACAGCTCCCGGCCGTAGTAGTGCTCGGTGCCCCAGTACGGCGGGTCGAGATAGAACAACGTGCCCGGACGGTCCCAGCGCTCGATAAACTGCCGCCACGGCAGGCACTCGATCCAGACACCAGCGAGGCGTTCATGTGCCGCCTCCAAGAGTGGCCCCAGCTTGCGCACGTCGAAACGGCCCGGCGCCTGGGTGTCGATGCCGAACACCCGACCGGCCACCTTGCCGCCAAACGAGAGGCGCTCCAGATAGAGGAAGCGAGCCGCACGTTGCCTTTGATCGGGCGCTCAGAGGCTCTCCATAGCTCAGACTGTCGGACGACAACAGTTTCCTCACCCATGCCGACATTGCTAAGGAGGTATTAAGGAGCTCCCTAGCACGTTAATGATGTAGACATAGTTCTCTGCTTCTTCGTTCTCGGCCCCCATCCTACTTCGCGCTGCGCGCTTCGCCGGGTTGGGCAAAGCCTTCGGCATGCGCTTTCGGCGCGATAAACGGCTAAGGAGAGCCCATAGCGGGCGCTAGCTTGTGCTGTTGCCCATCCAAACCGTTCGCGCTTTTGCTGCCCCCTCGATGGTCAGCTCCCCAAAGCCAAGCCTTCCCCAGAAGCGGATCGCTCGCGTATTCGCGCGATTGACCCCGACATGAATACCTTTGGCACCTTGCTGCACCGCAATGCTTCGCCATTTATCGAACAGCTTTGAGCCAAACCCACCCCCTTGAATACGGGGCGAAATCTTCAGGTGAAGATGGGCCGGATACTTGCCAACCACGCCTGCTGGCGTTCGCGTCGGGTGGTGGATCATGGATGCCCGCCGCTCGTCCGGCGTCCACACGTCCCGTGACGCTTCAGGTGGATCGGCATAGCGCAGCCGAAGTTGCGGCCACCATTCTCTTTCCAGACGATCTTCCCACTCTTTTGTGTCGATTACTCCAACAGCGAAACCTGCGATACCTTGGGAGTCCTCGATAACTAGCGCAAGCTGAGGCTCAAGCACTGCGTAAGGCGCGGCGTAGATGTGACCCATCATCTTTGGGTCATCATAGAGATGTGAAGCATCTCGTCCCTCAAAACCAGTGAGGAGAGATACAGCATACAGCGCTTCAATGTCTGCAGACTTGACTGGGCGGATATTTATCATCGTGCCTTCCTGGCAGGCCTTTGCTCAGTTTCGGTATAGCGTTTTCGCGTTGGCTAAAGGCTTCTAACCACAGGCGAATGACTGCTTTCGGACGCCGCCAAGAAATTCCCCCCGTCGGATGCGGATGGCAGAGCGCCGCCATGTATTGCCATTCGGCCCGCAAAGCCGCTGGCCGCCTGCCCCGCTACTTGTAAAATCCCTCGCGAAGCTTGATGCCGTGTTCGAGCCAGGCCTTCATGGCGCAGAGCATTCCCGTCCACCCCTCGCAATTGCCGTATGAGGCCGAGAGGCCTTGCGGCGTCTCCAGCCAGCCGTGTTCGGAGATCCGGACGAGCGTGCGACCGTCGTCGGTCGGCTCGAAGGTCATGGTGACGGTGGTTCTGCGAGCGCCGGAGGAATCGGCTGGAACGGTGTTCTCCTCGCCGTCCCATCGAAGGACGATGCGCCTGTCTTTCTCGACTTCCACCACATGGACGGGAAATGCCCCGGGAAAGTCGTGGAAGTCCCAAGTGACCACCGCGCCGGCTTCGAGCCGCCCTTTTGCGCCTCCCGTCGTGAAATATTCGGAGAGATGGTTCGGGTTGACGACCGCTTCGAAGACCTCTGCGACCGGTTTTGCGATGCGGCCCGTGATCGTGAACGTCAGGTCCATGGCCAGGTCTCCCTTGCTGTTCCGGCAAAGATATGTTATAAAAATATAACATGTCAACCGACGACGAAGACGACCGACTGTTCAAGGCGCTGGCCCATCGCTCGCGCAGGCGCATTCTCGATGCGCTCAAGGCCGGCCCTCGCACGACAGGCATGCTGTGCGACCTCCTGCCCGAGCTCGACCGATGCACGGTGATGCAGCACCTGAAGGTGCTGGAGGACGCGGGCGTCGTGGTGGTCGAGCGGCGCGGGCGCGAGCGCTGGAACCACCTCGACGCCTTGCCGATCCACGCCATCCATGAGCGCTGGATCGGCCCCTATGCGGCCTATGCCGCATCCATGCTCAGCCGGCTCAAGCGGGCGAGCGAGCAGGAAGCTCCTCGAAGACTTGAGCGGACGGATGCAGCGCAGGGCGAGGGCGATGAAACCTGACCGATCAAATGGTTTGGCAAGCCGCTGCCAGTGATCCGGCTGCTCTTGGCGAGTACTCCCGACTGTCGCTAAAGCGCGACGGCATCGGCGCCGTGTTCGGATCGGGCCGCAACAGGGCCTATGCTTGCAAGCCATCGCCCAATCGGCTAGCTCACTGCGACGTGCAATGCGAACCAGGGAGGCGCGCTCATGTCCAAGACTTCTGCCCCAAGCGCGCTCGCTGGTATCGGACAGAGCGACAGGCGTTAGGCCGGTCGCGCCCGGTCCCTTCTGAGCCAGTTCACCAGTCACCGGTTCTGCTCGGCCCGCACGGGCTTGAGAAGAACGGTGTGCATTGCCATGTCGGCCGATCCCACTCCGGGCAAAGGGTGGCGATCGCGCGAACAACTCCGGAATTGTTCATGAAAGACATCGAGCAGCGGGCTGCCGAAGTGCGCGCCGCCGTTACTGTCAGACCACCGAAGCGTGAGGACTATCGCTCGATCTTGTCGCTGCGGCCCCATCCGCACCAGGCAGCGTATATCGCCGGCAACGAGGAATCGCTTGAAGAAGCAGAAGACAATAGTGCCTGCGTACCGCTCATCATAACCGCGGCAGGTGAGCCCGTCGGATTCGCCATGTATGCACGCGATGAGGACGACGGGAACTACTGGATCTATCGCCTGATGATCGACGCTCGGTTCCAGGGCAAGGGGTATGGGCGAGCCGCCCTGGGGCAAATCGTCGAGCAGCTCTCGCGGCTGCCCGGCTGCCCCTGCGTCGTCCTGGGCGTGCATCCCGAGAACGAGCGGGCGCGCCGCATCTACGAAAGCTTCGGCTTCCGGCGCACCGGCGCTGTCATCGGGGGCGAGGTCGTCATGGAATACCGGTTCTGAGACCGGTCGAGGGGCGGCGCACACACGGGCGCCGCCCCTCCAATTGCCAGTCCCCTCCGCCCGCCCTAACCTGCCGTCACACCGGCATTCTGGGGGAGGCGACGCCATGTACGGACTGCTCGGCCAGATCATCGCCACGCCCGGCGCGCGCGACAGGCTGGCGGCCATCCTCGTCGAGGGCACGGCCGACATGCCAGGCTGCATCAGCTATGTCGTCGCCTATGACATGGAGGATGCCGACGCCCTGTGGGTGACGGAGGTGTGGAAGGACAGGGACAGCCACGCCGCTTCGCTCGACCTGCCGGCGGTCAAGGCCGCCATCGCCGAGGCGCGGCCGCTGATCGCCGGCTTCCGCAACCGCCACGAGACCCTGCCCATCGCCGGCGCGGGCCTGCCGGAGGACGCCGGCTGACGGCGTTCAATCGCCGTTGTCGGGCCGGCCCGAAAGCGCGACGTAGAAACCGGCGCCGTCGCGAGCCGGAAGCGGCGTGAGCCGCTCGACCCAGCCCTTGCGCCGCGCCTCGAGCAGAAGGCGGCCCACGGGCTGGAACAGGGTCTCTCCGCTCGTCGGCGAGGCGGGGTCGATGAGCACGGCGACGGATTTGCCCGCGGCGAAGCGGCTGCGCTCCAGCATCTCCTTGATGGACGCGAGCGCCCGCTGGCGGGCCACGCCGCGCAGGTCGATCACTGATTCGGCATCGGCGAGGCCGAGATTGCCGCGCAGCTTGGCTGCATAGATGTCGTCGAAGAAGGGCATGGGCGCGACAACTCGGGCAAGGCTACGCGGGCAAGGCTACGCGGATAAGGCAACGCGGATAAGGCAACGCTGGCGACAGACGCCGGACGACCTCGGGGTAGCCGGACCGGCACCCTGCGGGCCGCGCGGATCGCACTGTTGCCGACAGTCTGTCCATGCCCGCGCCGCCGCGTCAACCGCGACGGCGCCTGCTGCTGTCGAAGCGGAAACGAGGGCCTGTCGGCCCCGCCTCAGCGCACGATGACGTTCTTGAACTGCCAGGGGTCGTCGTGGTCGACGTCCTCGGGGAAGAGGACGCCGCGGTCCTGGAGCGGCGTCCAGTCGGTATAGCGGCCGACGACAGGGCCGAGATAGGGCCGCTGCACTTCGAGGCAGCGGCGGAAATCCATCTCGTCGGCCTCAACCACGCCGCGATCCGGGTTCTCGAGCGCCCAGACCATGCCGGCGAGCACGGCCGAGGTCACCTGCAGGCCGGTCGCGTTCTGGTAGGGCGCGAGGCGTCGCGTCTCCTCGACGGAGAGCTGCGAGCCGTACCAATAGGCGTTGCGCGCATGGCCGTAGAGCAGCACGCCCAGTTCGTCGATGCCGTCGACGATCTCCTCCTCGTCGAGGATGTGCCACACGTCCTGGATCTTCCACTGGCCGCCCGCCATCTCGTGCAGCGACAGCACCGCGTCGTCGCAGGGGTGGTAGGCGTAGTGGCAGGTGGGACGGTAGACCACCTTCCCGCCCTCGCGGGCGGTGAAGTAATCGGCGATGGAGATCGCCTCGTTGTGGGTGATGAGCCAGCCGTGCTGGGCATCGGCCGTCGGCGTCCAGGAGCGCACGCGCGTGCCCGCGCCGGGGCGCATGAGATAAATGCCGGCGCCGCAGCCGAAATCGTGGCCGCGTCCCTCGGGCGGCAGCGTCTTCTCGTGCGTGCCCCAGCCGAGCTCGGCCGGCTGCAGGCCCTCGGCGATGAAGCCGTCGACCGACCAGGTGTTGACGAAGGTGCCGCGTTCCTTGGGCTTCTTCGCGCGCTGGGTGTCGCGCTCGGCGACATGGATGCCCTTGACGCCGGCCTTCATCATCAGCTGCGCCCATTCCTCCCGGCTCGCCGGCTCGGGCTCGTCGAGGCCGAGGTCGGCGGCGAGGTTGAGGAGCGCCTGCTTGACCAGCCAGGACACCATGCCGGGATTGGCGCCGCAGCAGTTCACGGCCGTGCGGCCCGGGCCGAGCGCGCTCTTCATGTCGAGCACCGACTCGCGCAGGGCGTAGTTGGAGCGCTGCGAGACCGTGAGGCGCGGGTCCGTGTAGAAGCCGGCCCAGGGCTCGGCCACGGTGTCGACGTAGAAGGCGTCGCACTCGCGCGCGAGGCGCATCATCTCGGTCGACGACACCTCGACCGACAGGTTGACGAGGAAACCTGGTCCCGGCCCGGCCGTCAGCAGCGGCTTGAGGAGATGGTCGAAGTTCTCGCGCGTGATCGCCTCGTTGATGAAGCGGATGCCGCGCTCGTCGAGCACGCCGCGGTTCTTGGCATCGGGATCGATGACCACGAATTTCGAGCGGTCATGGGCGATGTGGCGTTCGATCAACGGCAGGGTGCCCTTGCCGATGGAACCGAAGCCGATCATGACGATGGGGCCGTCGAAGCGGGCATGCACGGGCCAGTCGGTCATCTCTTCACTCTCCTGGGCTGGCGGGTGATGTCCCGCGGGCGGGACGGACAAAACGGCTGCGACCGCACGAATGCGTGTCCGTGCGGCGCAGTCAATCAGAAAAGCAGGAATCAGGCCGCCCGGGCGTACCCCTCGCCGGCTCCGTGCGCCGCGGCGACGAGCTGGCCGAGGTCGGGCAGGGCCGCGGGAAGCCCGGTCGGTGAGACGAGGCCGCGCGCCCCGGCCAGCGCGCCGGGGGCGAGTTCGAGCCCGAGGAAGCGCTCGCGCGCGAAGGGGCCGGGCAGCCACAGGCCGCCCGTCTGCGCCGCCGAGAACCCGAAGCGCGCATAATAGGGCGCATCGCCCACGAGCAGGATGGCGCCGTGGCCGAGATCGGCCGCATCGGCGATGGCGCGGCGCATCAGCGCGCCGCCGACGCCGGCCGAGCGCATGTCCGCCGCCACCGCGAGCGGGCCGAGCATGAGCGCCGGCCGTGACGGACCGGCCGTGACGTGCCACAGGCGCAGGGTGCCGACGAGCCGCCCGCCCTCGCGCGCGGCAAAGGCGAGCCCCTCGGCCGGCAGGCGCCCTTCGCGCAGGCGCTCCGACGTCTTCGTGAAGCGCGCCGCCCCGAAGGCCTCGTCGAGCAGCGCCTCGCGTGCCGCGATGTCGCGCGGCTCTTCTTTCCCGATGATCATGGCAATGCCTTCCCCGTCCCGCGGGCGGGACGTTCCGTGCAACCTGCGTTGCTTCGTGAGGAAGGGGAGCCGGCCGCCCGGCTCCCGACGATGGCGGAGCCGGGACCCAGACGGGCCGCGGCTCAGATGTGATAGGCCTTCAGCGGCGGGAAGCCGTTGAACGCGACCGCCGAATAGGTCGTCGTATAGGCGCCCGTGCCCTCGATCAGCACCTTGTCGCCGATCGACAGGCTGACCGGCAACGGATAGGGCACCTTCTCGTAGAGCACGTCGGCGGAATCGCACGTCGGCCCGGCGAGCACGCAAGGCTCCACCGCATCGCCGTCGCGCGGCGTGCGGATGGGGTAGCGGATCGCCTCGTCCATCGTCTCGGCGAGGCCGCCGAACTTGCCGATGTCGAGATAGACCCAGCGCACCTCGTCGCTCGCGCTCTTCTTCGAGATGAGCACGACCTCGGCCTCGATGATGCCGGCATTGCCGACCATGCCGCGGCCCGGCTCGATGATCGTCTCCGGGATCGCGTTGCCGAAGTGGCGGCACAGCGCCTGGAAGATCGACGAGCCATAGGCCTCGACCGCCGGCACGTCCCTGAGGTAGCGCGTCGGGAAGCCGCCGCCGAGGTTGACCATCGACAGGCTGATGCCACGCTCCGCGCACTCGCGGAAGATGCCGGCCGCCGAGGCGAGCGCCTGGTCCCAGGCCTCGGTGTTGCCCTGCTGCGACCCGACGTGGAAGGACACGCCATAGGCCTCGAGGCCGAGGCGGTGGGCGTGCTCCAGCACGTCGACGGCGAGCGAGGGCTCGCAGCCGAACTTGCGCGACAGCGGCCATTCCGCACCCGCGCCGTCGCACAGGATGCGGCAGAAGACCCTGGCACCGGGGGCGGCGCGGGCGACCTTCTCCACCTCGTCCGTGCAGTCCACGGCATAGAGGCGCACACCGAGCGCGAAGGCGCGCGCGATGTCGCGCTCCTTCTTGATGGTGTTGCCGAAGGAGATGCGGTCCGGCGTCGCGCCGGCGGCCATGGCCATCTCGATCTCGGCGACGGACGCCGTATCGAAGCACGAGCCGAGGCCGGCGAGCAGCGTCAGCACCTCCGGCGAGGGGTTGGCCTTGACGGCATAGAACACGCGCGTGTCCGGCAGCGCGCGCGCAAAATCGAGGTAGTTGTCGCGCACGACGTCGAGGTCCACCACGAGGCAGGGACCATCCTCTCGTCGGTTGCGCAGAAATTCGCGGATGCGCTCGGTCATCGACCTGCTCCCAAAGCTCAACAGGGGGCGAAACCGCCCGGCATGACACGGATGCGATAGCCTGCGCCGCCACGCTGTGGAGACGTGACGACGACGAGGGGTTTCACACCCGAACGTGCTGCCTACGCTTTGGAAGGAATGCCTTCCGCACGCCTGGCAATGATGGACAAGCCTCTTCGGTAGCCCGAGCCGACCTTTGGAGGGTCGGTAGAGACCAAAAAAGCCCGTTCCGTCGTTGCTTTAAGCCGCGTCCCCCGCGGAGAGCGGAGTGCGCCGGTTTCGCCTCCGGCTGCCAGTCAAGTGTTCGAAGCGCTGGCGCTTCGGGCGGCTGTCCGGCCTCTTGTCCGGATGCCCACCGACTGGCACGCGACCACAGGCACGTGCGAAATTGGGCATGCGTTTAATAGTATCGTTGCTCGCCTCTCTCAAGACCCGAAGCGTGCAAAAATGTCGAAAAATTTCGTGCCCTCAGCGCAGCCCCGCCTTGATGCTGCCGCATGGGCGGATTGATGGGATCTTAAAGGTCGGAATGGCATCGTTCCGGCGTCGTTGCTCCCACGGGACGAGGACCAGAAAAGCGCAGCAGATGACGATGGACCGCCGCACCCTTCTCAAGATCGCCGCCACGGCCACCGCCGCCGCCTCCCTGATGCCGCGGGCCGCCCTCGCCCAGCAGGTCGACCCCTCCGCCCGCGGCCCGCAGACCCGCCCGCCCTTCGGCTTCGAGGATGTCGTTCGCCGCGCGCGCGATCTCGGCTCCCTGCCCTACGAGCGGCCGGCGAGCGCCGTGGCCGACGTGCTGGCCAAGCTCGACTTCGACGCCTACCGCGACATCCGCTTCCGGCCGGACAAGGCCCTGCTCGCCCAGAGCGGCGGGCCCTTCCGCATGCAGCTTTTCCACCCCGGCTTCCTCTTCCGCCAGCCGGTGACGATCAACGTCATCCGCGAAGGCGTGCCGACGCCGGTGCCCTTCTCCGCCCAGATGTTCGACTACGGCCGCACCAAGCTCGACAAGCCGCTGCCGGTGAACACGGGCTTCGCGGGCTTTCGCCTGCACTATCCGCTCAACAACCCGAAGGTGCTCGACGAGGTCATCTCGTTCCTCGGCGCGAGCTATTTCCGCTTCCTCGGCCGCAACCAGCACTACGGGCTTTCGGCACGCGGGCTCGCGATCAACGCGGGCGGGGAGCCCGAGGAATTTCCCGTCTTCCGCGAGTTCTGGGTCGAGAACCCGGAGGCCGATGCCGAACGCGCCACGATCTACGCCCTGCTCGACAGCCCCTCGATCGCCGGCGCCTTCCAGTTCCACCTCTATCCCTCGGCGCAAAGCGTCCTCGACGTGACGGCGACGCTGTTCCCGCGCACCAGCATCCCGAAGCTCGGCATCGCGCCGCTGACCTCGATGTTCTTCTCGGGCGAGAACGACCGCCACCTCGACACGGGCTACCGGCCGGAGCTGCATGATTCGGACGGCCTGCTCATCCATTCCGGCTCGGGCGAGTGGATCTGGCGACCGCTGCGCAATCCCACGCGGCCCTCCATCGCGGCTTTCGTCGAGAAGAACCCGCGCGGCTTCGGCCTGATGCAGCGCGACAGGCATTTCTCGCACTACCAGGATCTCGACCTCCACTACCAGACGCGTCCCAGCTACTGGATCGAGCCGCGCGGCGACTGGGGCGACGGCCATGTGGAGCTCATCGAGCTGCCCACCGGCGACGAGACGAACGACAACATCGTCGCCGCATGGATCCCCCAGCAGGCGCCGGATCGCGGGCAGGAACTGACCTTCGGCTACCGCATCACCGCCCTCGACCGGGAGACGGAGATGCACACCGGCGGCAAGGTGCTCAACACCTTCGTCACGGTGCCGAAGGCCCACGGCTCGAACGAGCCGGTGCCCGCGGGGGCGCGGCGCTATCTCGTCGACTTCAACGGCGACGACCTGCCCTATTATCTCGGCGATCCGCAGCTGGTGCAGGTCGACGCCAGCCTCTCGGCCGGCCAGGTCACGCGCGCCTTCGTGCTGCCGAACCCGGCCATCGGCGGCTTCCGCGCCTCCATCGACATCGAGGTGCCGGAAGGCCAGACGGGCGACGTGCGCGCCTTCCTGCGCGCCGGCGACAAGGCGCTGACCGAGACCTGGATCTATCCCTGGTCGAGCCAGTAAGGGACTTTTTCGGGCGCTCTGGGAACCAACGAGCGTGAGCCGGGTGCACTATCCCCTCCCCCCTTGCGAAGGGGAGGGCCGGGGTTGGGGGCAGTGCCGCTGGCTGGTCACCTATCGTCGGTGCTGCCAAGGTCGGGACGATGGCCGGAGAATGACGGGCTGCCGCCTGCAGGCGGCACCGCCGCCCACCCCTAGCCCCTCCCCGCCACTTCGTGGGAGGAGGAGGACAGGCTGCTCCCTCGTCTCTGTCCGCGCTCAAGCCAGACCGGTCTTCCCGTCCCGCCACGGCTGCGGCGGCGGGCAGTCCGCCACTTCGCGCAGCATGGCGATGAAGGCCTCGGCGCCGTGGATGGCGCAGGCCTCGCCCTTCTCGCGGCTGGCGCTCGCGGCGTCGCCCATGGCGCCGGCCTCGTGCAGGTCCTGGCTCATCCAGCCGAAGGACGTCGCCGTCCCGATGCCGATGTGGCGATAGCGCTGCTCCATGGCGAGCGAGCGCGGCTCGAAGTTCTCGGCCTTGTCCATGCGCACGGTATCGGGCCGGAAGGCGAGCATCAGCGAGGTCTCCACCTCGCCCGCATGGATGCCGTGCCTCAGTTCGCGCGCGGCGAAGAGGTCGGGATAGCCGAAACGGTGCCAGGAGGCCGAGACCACCAGCATGGCGTGGGCAACGCGCAGCTCGCGGCCCACGATGTCGATGATGGCGACGTTGCCGCCGTGCGAGTTGACAATGACGAGCTTGCGGCAGCCGGCCCGGGCGATGCTCTGACCGATGTCCGTCCAGGCCCGCATCGCCGTCTCGGCCGATAAAGTGAGCGTGCCCGGATAGGCGAGATGCTCGTTCGACTTGCCGACCGCCTGCACCGGCAGGAAGAGCACGGGCAGATCGTCGGGCAGACGCCGCGCCACCGCGTCGAGATAGCCCTGCATGATATGGGTGTCGACGCCGACCGGCAGGTGCGGGCCGTGCTGCTCGACAGCAGCGACCGGCAGCACGGCGATCGCCTCGCCCATGGGCAGCCGGCGGAAATCGTCGCTCGTCAGGTCGATCCAGTAGCGGGAGGGGAACATGGCGGCAGGTCCTCGGCTTGCGGAATGTCAGCCCGGCGTCAGCCCTTGGCGGCGGCGATGATCTCCACCTCCACCTTGAACTCCTCGCGCGTGAAGCCGGAGACGATCATCAGCGTGGAGGCCGGCGGCGGCTCGCGCACGAATCGGTCGCGCACCTCCATATAGGCCTTCATGAAGGCCCTGTCGGTGACATAGGCGCTGATGCGCACGATGTCGCCGAAATCCATATCCGCCTCGGCCAGGATCGCGCCGATGGCGCGGAAGCACAGCTCGGCCTGGGCGCCGGCATCGTCCGGCACCTCGTCGTTGACGCTGATGCCGAGCTGGCCGGACGCGAACAGCATGCGGCTGCCGGCCTGCACCTCGACGGCATGGCTGTAGCGGGCGAAGGGCGGGCGGACACCCGCCGGGCTATGGGCCTTGTTCATTCTTGTCCGTCCGTTGCTCGGAGACTTGCCACACCATCGCGGACGCGCCGCATCACGGCAACGCCCGAATGGGAAGGGCGCCATGCGCCGGGCGGGACCGCCGCCTCGCCGTCCGGCACGGGTCTTGCCAGCGCCGTGCCCGGATCGCCGTTGAACCTTGCCAACCGGCGCGCTGGCATCGCACAACAGGCATCTTCGCTGGAAGGCTGCGCAAGAGGGAGGCAGCGCATGATCGGTTCAAAGGCACTGGCGGCAGGTGTGACGGCCTTGGCCATGCTCGCGGCAACGGGCGGCGCAGAGGCGCTCGACAAGGTACGCTTCGGCACCAACTGGGTCGCCCAGGCCGAGCACGGCGGCTACTACCAGGCCCTCGTCGACGGCACCTACGAGAAATACGGCCTCGACGTCGAGATCGTCCCCGGCGGGCCGCAATCCAACAACCGCATGCTGCTGCCGGTCGGCAAGCTCGACTTCTACATGGGCGGCAACATGATCCAGGCCTTCTCGGCCGTGCAGGAGAACATCCCGACCCTCATCGTCGCCGCCCATTTCCAGAAGGACCCGCAGGTCATCATCTCCCACCCCGGTATGGACAAGTGGGAGGACCTCAAGGGCGCCACGCTGCTGATCTCCAAGGAGGGCCTCGCCTCCTTCTACCAGTGGATGGTGACCCAGTACGGCTTCAACGAGAGCCAGGTCCGCCCCTACAACTACAACGCCGCCCCCTTCATCGCGGACAAGAAGGCGGGCCAGCAGGGCTACCTCACCTCCGAGCCGCTCGCCGTCGAGCGCGAGGCCGGCTTCAAGCCCAACGTCTTCCTGCTCGCCGACTACGGCTTCTCGACCTATGCGACGACCGTCGAGACGCGCCGCGACCTCGTCGAGAAGAACCCCGATCTCGTGCAGCGCTTCGTCGATGCCTCGGCCATCGGCTGGTACAATTACCTCTACGGCGACAACGCCAAGGCCAACGAGGCCATCAAGCGCGACAACCCGGAGATGACCGACGAGCAGATCGCCTATTCCATCGCCAAAATGAAGGAATACGGCATCGTCGATTCGGGCGACGCGGTCGAGAAGGGCATCGGCGCGATGAGCGACGAGCGCATGAAGGACTTCTTCGACAAGATGGTGAAGGCCGGCGTCGTGCCGGCGGACCTCGACTACAAGAAGAGCTACACCCTTCAGTTCGTGAACAAGGGCGTCGGCCTCGACCTCAAGCCCAAGAACTGATGGGACACGAAGCGGCCGGGAAACCGGCAACGGCTCGCCCCGGGCGGTTGACGCGCCGGGGCGGGGAGTGCAAGCACTGACGCAATCGACGCCAAGACGAATGCGCGGCATGCCGCCCGGCGGCATGAGATCCAACGACGCTCGAGACCCAATGACGCTCGCTTCGCTGTCGCCGACCCTCGCGGACCGGGAACCGGTCGTGTCCCTCAGCGGGGTCGGCAAGACGTTCTCCAACGGCACGGTGGCGCTCGAGAACCTCGATCTCGACGTCTTCCCGGGCGAGTTCCTGTCGCTGCTCGGGCCATCGGGCTGCGGCAAATCGACGGCGCTGCGGCTGATGGCCGGCCTCGGCCGGGCGACGCGCGGCGAGGTCTCCATCGCCCGCCACGACCCCGGCGAGCATCGCGGCGACATCGGCTTCGTCTTTCAGGAGCCGACGCTCATGCCCTGGGCAACGGTGGCCGACAACGTCTGGCTGCCCCTGCGCCTCAAGGGCGTTTCGCGGGCGAAGGCGGATGCGGTGATCCGCGACAGCCTCGCGCTCGTCGGTCTCGCGAGCTTTGCCGGCGCCTATCCGCGCGAATTGTCCGGCGGCATGAAGATGCGCGTCTCCATCGCCCGCGCGCTGGCGACCAAACCCTCCATCCTCCTGATGGACGAGCCCTTCGCGGCGCTCGACGAGATCACCCGCTTCAAGCTCAACGACGATCTCCTGCGCCTCAAGGCCGAGCTCGGCTGCACGGTCGTCTTCGTCACCCATTCGGTTTACGAGAGCGTCTACATGTCGAGCCGCATCGTGGTGATGGCGGCGCGCCCGGGCCGCGTCGTCTCGACGATCGAGGTCGACGCGCCGATGCCGCGCAGCGAGAGCTTCCGCGCCACGCCGCGCTATGCCGAACTGTGCCGTGAGGCCTCCGCCGCCCTGCACGGCGCCATGGCGCCCGACGATCATCTCTAGCAGGGCCACGATGAGCGCCTCGACAGACGATACGCCCGCAACCTCCGGCCCCTCGCGCATGGATGCGGCGCGCCTCGCCGCCATCTTCCTGCCGGTCGCGATCCTCGTCCTCGCCGTCGCCGGCTGGGAGGCGGTGGTGCGCATCAACGAAATCCCGCCCTACATCCTGCCGGCGCCGTCGCAGATCGCGGCGACGCTCCTCAAGGACTGGCCGGTGCTGTTCGGCTCGCTCCTCGTGACGCTGCGCATCACCTTTCTCGCGTTGTTCGCCGCCGTCGTCGGGGGCGTCCTGCTCGCCATCCTCTTCGCCCAGTCGCGCTGGATCGAACTGTCCTTCTTCCCCTTCGCGGTGATCCTGCAGGTGACGCCGATCGTCGCCATCGCGCCGCTGCTGCTCATCTATCTCGAGCCGGGCACCGCCGTGCTCGTCTGCGCCTTCCTCGTCGCCTTCTTCCCCATCCTGTCGAACACCGCGCTCGGGCTCGCCTCGGCGGATCACAACCTGCGCGACCTCTTCGACCTCTACGGCGCCTCGCGCTTCAAGCAGCTCGTCTACCTGCACCTGCCGGCCGCCCTGCCCTATTTCCTCGGTGGGCTGCGCATCGGCGGCGGGCTGGCGCTGATCGGCGCCATCGTCGCCGAGATCGCCGCCGGCACGGCGGGCCAGGGCTCGGGCCTTGCCTTCCGCATCATCGAATCGGGCTACCGGCTCAATATCCCGCGCATGTTCGCCGCGCTCTTCCTGATCTCGGTGGCGGGCATCCTCATCTTCCTCCTCTTCACGGCCCTCAGCCATCTCCTGCTGCACCGCTGGCACGAGAGCGCCCGCAAGCGGGAGGCCTGAGGTGAGCCGCGGCTTCCTTCCGCTCCCCGACGCTCCGGCTTTCGTGCTCGCCGACGCCACGGTGCCGGCGGCGGTGCTGCCCATTGCGGCCGTACGCAGCGCCGTCGAAGGGCTCGTGCGCTGCGACATCCACGTAGCCGACGGCCGCATCACGCGGATCGCTCCTGCCGGCGGCGAGGAGACGGCGCCCGCACCGGCGCGGGTCGACCTCGACGGCGGCATCGTCCTGCCGCGCCTCGTCGACGTGCACACCCATCTCGACAAGGGTCACATCTGGCCGCGCACGCCGAACCCCGACGGCAGCTTCATGGGCGCGCTCGACAGCGCCGGGCGGGATCGCATCGCCTTCTGGAGCGCCGAGGACGTCGCCGCCCGCATGGACTTCTCCCTGCGCTGCGCCCTCGCCCACGGCACGGGCGCCGTGCGCACGCATCTCGATTCGCTCGGGCCGCAGACCGCCATCTCCTGGCCGGTCTTCGCCGAAATGCGCGAGGCGTGGAAGGGGCGCATCACCCTGCAGGCGACCGCACTCTTCACCTGCGACATCGTCACCGGCGACGAGCCGCAGTTCCGCGACATTGTCGCCACCGTCGCCCGTCATGGCGGCGTCCTCGGCGGCGTCACCTTCCTCGGGGCGGCACCCGATGCGGCGCTCGACCTTGCCCTCGACCGCATCTTCATGGCCGCCGCGGCCAACGGCCTCGACCTCGACTTCCACGTCGACGAGAGCGACGCCCCCGAGGCACGCAGCCTCGAGCGCATCGCCGACGCCGCCCTGCGCCACCGCTTCAAGGGCCGCATCCTCGCCGGCCATTGCTGCTCGCTCGCCCTGCAGAACGAAACCGATGCCGCGCGCGTTATCGACAAGCTGGGCGAAGCCGGCATTGCCGTGGTCTCGCTGCCGATGTGCAACATGTACCTGCAGGACCGCCGCCCGGGGCGCACGCCGCGCTGGCGCGGGGTCACCCCCCTGCACGAGCTGAAGGCCGCCGGAGTGCCGGTGATGGTGGCGAGCGACAACACGCGCGATCCCTTCTACGCCTATGGCGACCTCGACATGGTCGAGGTCGTCCGCGAGGCGACGCGCATCGCCCATCTCGACCACAACGGCGACGACTGGATCGCGGCGGTGACGACGACGCCGGGCGACGTGATGCGCCTCGCCGACGCGGGCCGGCTCGCCGAGGGTGGCCCTGCCGACCTCGTCGTGACGCGGGCGCGCAGCTGGACGGAACTTCTGGCACGGCCGCAGGCGGACCGGACGGTTATGATCGCCGGCCGGGCCATCGACGAGGCCTTGCCGGACTATCGCGAACTCGACCGGCTGGTCGCAGCGCAACGAGAGGGACAGGACCGATGACCCACCGCTACGACATCGAGGGGCTGAAGAGCCGCATCGAGGGCATCAAGACCGAGGACAACCCGGCCCTCGTGCGCCAGAAGAGCCGCGACTTCTTCTGGTATTCGCCGACCCTCAAGCGCCAGCTCGAGAACGTCACCGGCGACATCCTCGTCTCGCCCGCGAGCGAGAGCGAGGTGCTGCGCGTGCTCGCCGCCGCCTACGAGCTCGGCATCCCGGTCACGCCGCGCGGCACCGGTACCGGCAACTACGGCCAGGCGATGCCCCTATCCGGCGGCATCGTCCTCGACATGTCGGGCATGGACAAGGTCAAGGAGATCAGCCCCGGGCGCCTCGTGGCCGAGCCCGGCGCCATGCTCGCCAAGATCGACCGGCAGACCCGCCCGCATTCCGGGCAGGAGTTGCGCCTCTTCCCGTCCACCTATGCCACCGCCTCGCTCGGCGGCTTCATCGCCGGCGGTTCGGGCGGCGTCGGCTCCATCCGCTGGGGCGGCCTGCGCGATGCCGGCAACGTCCTCTCGCTCAAGGTCGCGACCATGGAGGCGAGCCCGCGCGTCCTGACGCTCACCGGCGACGACCTGCACAAGGTGGCCCATGCCTACGGCACCAACGGCATCATCACGGAAGTTTCGGTGCCGCTGGCGCCGGCCTACGCCTGGGTCGACCTCATCGTCGGCTTCGACACGCTGGCGGGGGCCGCGGCCTATGCCAATGCCCTCGGCGAGCAGGACGGGCTCCTCCTGAAGGAGCTCGCCGTCATCGCCGCGCCGGTGCCGCACGACGTCTTCCTGCGCCACCAGAAGTTCCTGCCGCGCGAGAAGCATATCGCCGTCGTCATGGTGGCGGAGCACGCGCTCGACGCCACCCTCGCCTTCACCCGCCGCTTCGCGGGGGCGGAGGTGCTCTTCCGCCAGGACGTGATGAGCCCCGAGGAGCTGCGCGGCCTGCCGCCCGCCTTCGAGCTCGCCTGGAACCACACGACGCTGCGCGCCCTGCGCATCGACCCGAGCATCACCTATCTGCAGACGCTCTATCCCTTCCCGAACCAGCTCGGCCTCGTCGAGAAGACCCACGAGCGCTTCGGCGACGAGGTGACGGCCCATCTCGAATTCGTACGCTTCGACGGCAAGATCACCTGCTTCGGCCTGCCGCTCGTGCGCTTCACCAGCGAGGAGCGCCTCGACGAGATCATCCGCATCCACGAGGACATGGGCGTGCCGGTGTTCAATCCGCATCGCTACACGCTGGAGGAAGGCGGCATGAAGCAGACCGATGCCGTGCAGCTCGCCTTCAAGCGCGAGGCCGACCCGCGGGGCCTCCTCAACCCCGGCAAGATGATCGCCTGGGAGAACCCGGACTACGACTACACGGCGGGCAAGACCTACCTCTTCCCGGGCCTCGCCGACCGCGCCGCCTGACGCCGGGCGGCAGCGATGCGCATCCTCCTCGTCTACTGCCATCCCTGCGCGGAGAGCTTCACCGCGGCGGTGCGCGACACCGCCCTCGCCACCCTGTCGGGCCGGGGCCACGACGTGCGCCTGCTCGATCTCTACGCCGAGGGCTTCGACCCGGTGATGAGCGCGGACGAGCGCCGCGGCTATCACACGCCCGGCGCCAACGAGGAGCCGGTCGCCGGTCACCTCGCCCTGCTGCGCTGGGCCGAGGGCCTCGTCTTCGTCCATCCCACCTGGTGGTACGGGCCGCCGGCCATGCTGAAGGGCTGGCTCGACCGCGTCTTCGTCCCGCATGCCACCTTCCGCATGCCGGAGCGCGGCAAGACGACCCTCGGCGCCATGGGCCACATCCGCTTTCTCGCCGTCGTTTCCACCCTCGGCAGCCCGCGCTGGTGGTGGTGGTTCATGGGCATGCCAGGCCGGCGCATGCTGCTGACCGGCATCGGCGCCCTGTGCGGCCTCAGGTGCAAGCGCCTCTGGCTCGGCCTGCACGGCATGGACACCGTGACGGCGGACGAACGCCGGCGCTTTCTCGCCAGGGTTTCGCGCGTCCTCGGCCGTGTCTGACCGACGATAGGCTCAGGCCGTCATTGAAGTGTCACGGCCTGCCGGTCATTATTTCGACGGCAAGGCAAGCCCTTCGATGAGCGAAACTGTTCGAGGCCCGCAATGAAGCACCCGGTCGCCAAGAGTGTCGGGTGGGCACTTGTCCACGCGGCCCGCCTCCACCGCACGCGCGTCGGCGAGCGGCTCAACGGCCTCGGCCTGTTCCCGGGCCAGGAGCAGGTGCTCCAGGCCCTCGTCGGCGGCAAGACGCTGACCATGGGCGAGCTCGCCGGCCTCCTGCGCGTCAAGCCGCCCACCGCCTCCAAGACCATCGCCCGCCTTGCGGCCCAGGGGCTCGTCCAGCGCGCCACCGAGCCGGGCGACGCCCGCATCGTCGTCGTCAGGCTGACCGAGGAAGGCGCCCGCCGCGCCGCCTCGATCGACAACCTCTGGAACGAGGTGGAGGACGAACTGCTGCAGGGCTTCGACAACAAGGACCGCAAGCGCCTGCGCAAGCTCCTGCGCAAGGCTGCCAAGAACCTCGCCGGCAGCACGTCCGACGAGGGCGAGAGCCTCGACGAGGACCCGGACGCCGACGACATCGAGGACGCGCCCGCGATCGCCTCCGTCGGCTGAGCGCCCGCATCATCACAGCACCGCACAAGGCGCAGGGGAGCCTTGCGGGGGGACGACTCGCTCTTCGCCCGCACCTCGTCTAGCGTCGGGCATGGCTCGTTCAAAACGGTTGAAATCGGCAGGATGACGTCGCAGGCCTCGCTCGAAGCGGCGGATGAGAAGGCGCGCAAGGACCGGCTCGTCGCGATCGCCCTGATGTGCGGGGCCCTCCTGTGCTTCGCCTGCCTCGACACCAGCGCCAAGTGGCTCAACCGCTACATGGATCCGATCCAGACGGTGTGGGTGCGCTATATCGGCAGCATCATCTTCGTCACGGCGCTCATCAACCCCGCCACGCATCCCGGCGTTCTCAAGACGAACCGGCTCGCGCTGCAGGTGGCGCGCTCGCTGCTGCTATTCCTGTCGACGATCCTCAACTTCTTCGCCCTGCGCTATCTGCAGCTCGTCGAGACGATGTCGATCCTCTTCTCGACACCGCTCATCGTCGCGCTCATTGCCGGCCCGCTCCTCGGCGAATGGGCGGGGCCGCGACGCCTCGCCGCCATCGGCGTCGGCTTCATCGGCGTCCTCGTCGTCACGCGGCCGGGCATCGGCGGGCTGCATCCGGCCGCGCTGCTCTCCGTCGCCGGCGCCTTCTGCTATGCCCTCTACAGCATCGCCACGCGCGTCCTCGCCGCCCATGATTCGTCCGAGACGACGATGGTCTATTCCGGTTTCGCCGGGGTGGTGCTGACGACGCCGATCATTCCCTTCGTCTGGTCGGCGCCCGCCTCGGCGATGGTCTGGCTCATCATGTTCGCCGTCGGCGCCTTCGGCGCTCTCGGGCACTGGATGCTGATTCTCGCGCACCGGCGCGCCCCGGCCCCGATTCTCGCCCCCTTCATCTATACGCAGATCGTGTGGATGATCGCGCTCGGCCTCATCGTCTTCGGCGACGTGCCGGATGGATGGACGCTCGCCGGCGCCGGCATCGTCGTCATGTCCGGCCTCTATCTGCTCTACCGCGAGCGCGTGCGGAAGGCTCCGCCGAGCCAGGCCGCGGGCTGAGGCTGGTCTTTGCTCGCGTGCCACGGCGCAAAAAGTCGATTCCTCAAATGGCCCCTTGACTTAATTCGATTGAAAATGCGTCCTTGCGGGACAAGCAAAGGCCCCGCCGAAGCGGGGCGGACGAGGGGGAAGCGCAGACCATGACCGTCGATGGCTTGATGACAGAAGGCCAGGAACGCGGCCGCGTAACCCTGCAGGTCATCGCCGACAAGCTCTCCCTCTCCACGGCCACCGTCTCGCTCGCCCTGCGCGACAGCGCCGTCGTGGCCGAGAGCACCAAGCAGCGGGTGCAGGAACTCGCCCGTGAGCTGGGCTACATCTACAACCGCAGCGCCGCCAGCCTGCGCACCGCCCGCACCAACATCATCGCGGTCGCCTTCCACGACATCACCAACCCCTATTTCACCGAGCTGCTCAGCACCATCGAGGACACGGCGAGCCGCAACGGCCTCACTATCCTGCTCGGCACCTATGCCGAGAGCCTGGAGAAGCAGAACAAGGTCTTCGCGACGCTTCGGGAATACCGGCCGGACGGCATGATCATCTGCCCCGCCGGCGGCACCACGGTCGCCAACCTGCGCATCCTGACCTCGGCCGGCATTCCCGTCGTGCAGGTGTCGCGCGAGGTGCCGGACGCCCACCTCGACTTCGCCGGCTCCGACGATGCGCGCGGCATGGAGCTGGCGGTCGAGCACCTGCTCGCCCTCGGCCACCGGCGCATCGCGCTCCTCGGCGGCAACGAGCTGATCTCGACCGGGCACAACCGCAGGACCGGCTATCGCAACACCCTCGCCCGCCACGGCATCCGCTTCGATCCCGCCCTCGTCGTCGAGGGCTTCGGCACCCGCGAGCTCGGCTTCCGCAGCGTGCAGAGCCTGCTCGAGCTCGACGAGCCGCCCACGGCCGCCGTCTGCTTCAACGACCTCGTCGCCTTCGGCGCGATGCTCGGCCTACGCCATGCCGGGCGCGAGGCCGGGGTCGACTTCTCGGTCGTCGGCTGCGACGACGTCGCCGAGGCGGCGCAATGGTATCCGGCCCTGACGACGGTCCACAACCGCCAGCTCGAGATGGGCCAGAGCGCCGCCGAGCTGCTCATCCGCCGCATCGCCTCGCCGCAGGCGGAGGTGCGCCGCGTCCTCCTCGAGCCGCGCCTCGTCGTGCGCAACTCGACCTGCCCGCTGCGGTGACAAGGGGCGGACGGCGGACCGCAGGCTCAGTCATCCCTTGATCGCTGCGCCCGCACAACGCGCGCCCCGTCCGGGTTGAGCGACGTGTCGTCTGCAATGGCCTGGCGCACGCCCCCTCGTCATGGCCGGGCTCGTCCCGGCCATCCACGCCTTTGACGTCGCTCATGCTTGTGAGGGCGTGGATGCCCGCGACGAGCGCGGGCATGACGACCAGACCAGCCGCCAGACCAGCGAGCCCTATTCCTTCACCGCGCCGGTCATCGACGAGACGTAGTGCTCGACGAAGAAGGAATAGAGGATGACCACCGGCAGGGAGCCGATGAGCGCCCCGGCCATCAGCGACCCCCATTCATAGACGTCCGAGCGCACCAGCTCCGTCAGCACGCCGACCGGCACCGTCTTGTTCTCCGACGAGGCGATGAAGGTGAGCGCATAGATGAACTCGTTCCACGAGAGCGTGAAGGCGAAGATGCCGGCCGAGATCAGCCCCGGCACCGACAGCGGCAGCAGCACCTTGACGAGGATCTGCCAGCGCGAGGCGCCGTCGATCAGCGCGCATTCCTCGAGCTCGTAGGGGATGGAGCGGAAATAGCCCATCAGCAGCCACGTGCAGAACGGCACGAGGAAGGTCGGATAGGTGAAGATGAGCGCGAGCTTGCTGTCGTAGATGCCGAAGTTGAACACCATCAGCGCCAGCGGGATGAACAGGATCGACGGCGGCACCAGATAGGCGAGGAAGATGGCGAGGCCGACGAAGCGCGAGCCCGTGAAGCGCAGCCGCTCGATGGCATAGGCCGCGAACACCGAGGTGACGAGCGACACGAAGGTCGCCGCCACCGCAACAACCATCGTGTTCACGAGCCAGCCCGGATAGGAGGTCTCGAACAGGAGGTAGCGGATGTGGTCGAGCGTCGGGTCGACCACCCAGAAGGGGCTGTAGTTGTGATAGTCCGTCAGCTGCGCGTTCGGTTTGATGGAGGTGATCGCCATCCAGTAGAACGGGAACAGCAGGACGAAGAGAAAGACGAGAAGGGGCAGGTAGACGGTCACGAGCCGCCGCGGCAGGCGCTCGAGATAGCCCATCCCGCCCTCGTCGCCGACGAGGGGCTCGCGAACGGGCGCCGTTTGGGTGGAAGCGCTCATCGGTGTCTCCTCAATCGGCCCCGCCCTGCTGCCAGCGGCGGCGTTGCAGGCCGAAGTAGCTGAACAGGATGGCGGCGAGCAGGAAGGGGATCATGGCGACCGCGATGGCCGCGCCCTCGCCGAGCTGCCCGCCGGGAATGGCGCGCTGGAAGCTGAGCGTCGCCATGAGATGCGTCGCATTGAGCGGTCCGCCACGCGTCAGCACGTAGATGAGCTGGAAGTCGGTGAAGGTGAACAGCACCGAGAAGGTCATCACCACGGCGATGATCGGCGTCAGCATGGGCAGCGTGATGTGGCGGAAGCGCTGCCACGACGAGGCGCCGTCCAGCGTCGCCGCCTCGTGCAGCGAGGGCGGGATGGTCTGCAGGCCGGCGAGCAGCGAGATGGCGACGAACGGAATGCCGCGCCAGACATTGGCCGCGATCACCGAGGCCCGCGCATTCGTGGCGTCGCCGAGGAAGTTGATGTTGGACTCGATCAGCCCGATTTTGATCAGCGCCCAGGAGATGATGGAGAACTGCGCGTCGTAGATCCACCAGAAGGCGATCGCCGACAGCACCGTCGGCACGACCCAGGGCAGGAGCACGATGGCGCGGAAGAAGGCCTTGAACGGCAGGCGCTCGTTGAGAAGCAGGGCGAGCCACAGGCCGAGCCCGAATTTCAGCACCGAGGCGACGGTGGTGTAGAGGATGGTGTTGAACACCGACAGCCAGAAGATGTGATCTTCCCACAGGAGCTGGTAGTTCTCCAGCCCGATGAAGATGCCCGAGCGGCCGATGCGCGTATCGGTGAAACCCAGCCAGACCCCGAGGCCGAGCGGATAGGTGAGGAAGACCAGCAGGAAGGCGGCTGCCGGCAGCAGGAACAGGACGCCGAGAACATTGTGGTCATGCGCGAGCCGCGACAGGCTCCAGCGCGATGACGGGGCGGCCGCGATCGAATCGGCACTGACGGACATACGCCGCTCTCCGGTTTCTCAGTGAAAGAGACCGTCGCCCTGCCGGACCTGACGAGTGGCGGCGGTCTTGAAGAGGCGGCGGCCCTGCCGCCGCCTCCTGGTCGATCAGACGCGGTAGTAGCGGTTGGCGCGCTGCTCGGCGCGCTTGGCCGCATCCTCCGGCGTGCGCTGGCCGGTGGCGGCCTCGGCGAACATGTCGACGAGCACGTAGTCCGCCATCACCGCCGCCGAGGCGTAGCCGAGCGGGCCGGCATAGCCGTTGGGACGCAGCGTGTCGGACGCCTTGGCATAGGGCGCGTGCACCGGATCCGACGTCCAGACGGGGTTGTTCGCGAAGGCCTTCAGCGTCTGGCAGCAATAGGCGCTCGAGCCCTGGATCCAGTTGTTCATCTGGTCGGCCTCGAACATGAACTGCAGATAGGCCTGCGCCGCCTGCGGGAACTTCGAATATTTGAAGATCACCGCCGTCGTCGTCTGGTGCAGCTCGACGGTCTGACCGACCGGCCCGATCGGCAGGTTGGTCGTCCTGATGTCGGCCGCCATCTCCGCCAGCTTCGGATCGTTCTTGGCGGCGTAGTAGAGCGACACGCCGTTGGCCGTCACCGACACCTCGCCCGCCAGGAAGGCGCGGTTGTTGTTGACGTCGAGCCAGCTCTCGGTGCCCGGGATGAAGGTCTGGTAGAGCTCGCGGGCATATTTCAGCGCCTCGATCGTCTCCGGGCTGTTGATGACGACCTTGCCACTCTCGTCGACCATCTTGCCGCCATGGCTCCACAGCAGCCAGTGGGCATAGTTGTTGCCGTCGCCGACGGCCTTGCCGTGCGGGAAACCGGCCGGATGACCCTTGGCCTTCAGCGCCTTGCAGAGTTCGAGGAAGCCTGCGGTATCCTTCGGGAACTCGCTGAAGCCCGCCTCCTTCACCCAGCTCTCGCGGTAGCACAGGGCGTTGCCGATGGTGGCGAGCGGCAGGCCGATGAACCGCCCCTCGCGCTTGGCATAGCCCTCGGGGCCGGCATACCAGCCGCCGTAACGCGAGCCGAGGTCGTTGGCGAGGTCGGTCACGTCGAGGAGCTTGTCGGGATACTGGTGCGCGTCGTCGAACCACACCCACATGACGTCCGGCCCGGAGCCGACATTGGCCGCGACGGCAGCCTTCGGCCGGATGTCTTCCCAGCTCTCCTTGTCGATGCGCACCTCGACGCCGGTGGCTTCCGTGAACTTCTTGGTATTGGCGAGCCAGGCGTCCTCGTCGCCCTTGACGAAGGGCGACCAGCGCAGCACGCGCAGCGAGGCGCCCTGCTCCGGCGTGAACTTCATCGCCGACTGGGCACGGGCCGGCACGGAGCCGAGCATGGACATGCCGGCCGCGCCGGCGACAAGGCCGGCGCTGCCGAGAAGCAGATCGCGTCTCGAAACGGTCATGGGCAATCCTCCGATATGATGGGACGCAACTCATGGCGCGGTGCGGCCGTCCCTTGGCCATTCTTTGTGACGACACCGCCATACAGCCGCGGCCGCAAGGGCCGCGGCCGAAGCCTTACAGGCGCTGACCCGTCTGCGCGTCGAACAGGTGCACGAGCGCGGGATTGGGCGTGAGCGGGATGGTGTCGCCCGGGCCGACGGTGACGCGCTCGCGGAAGACGCCGACGATGTCCTGCCCGCCGAGCTTGGCGAAGACCTGGGTCTCCGACCCCGTCGGCTCGACGACCACGACCTCGGCCGGGATGCCGTTCGCCGCATCGATCACGAAGTGCTCCGGCCGGATGCCGTAGACGGCGGGGCGCCCGTCGGCTCCCGCCGGCGCCGTGGCGAGCGGCAGCTCGAGACCGCCCTCGGTCTTGAACACCGCCTTGCCGTTGACCGTGATGTTGCCCTTGACGAAGTTCATGGCCGGCGAGCCGATGAAGCCGGCGACGAACATGTTGGCCGGCCTGTCGTAGAGCTCGAGCGGCGCGCCCATCTGCTCGACGATGCCGTCATGCATGACGACGATCTTGTCGGCCATGGTCATGGCCTCGATCTGGTCGTGCGTCACGTAGACCGTCGTCGTCTTGAGGCGCTGGTGCAGCTCCTTGATCTCCGTGCGCATCTGCACGCGCAGCTTGGCATCGAGGTTCGACAGCGGCTCGTCGAACAGGAAGACCTGCGGGTTGCGCACGATGGCCCGGCCCATGGCGACGCGCTGGCGCTGGCCGCCCGAGAGCTGGCGGGGGTAGCGTTCGAGCAGATGGCCGAGGCCGAGGATGTCGGCCGCCTTCTTGACGCGCTCCTCGATCTCGCTCTTGGGCGCGCTGCGCAGCTTGAGCGAGAAGGCCATGTTGTCCGCCACCGTCATGTGCGGATAGAGCGCGTAGTTCTGGAACACCATGGCGATGTCCCGCTCCTTCGGCGGCACGTCGTTGACGACGCGCTCGCCGATGCGGATCTCGCCGCCGGTGACGTTCTCGAGGCCGGCCACCATGCGCAGCAGGGTCGACTTGCCGCATCCGGAAGGGCCGACGAGAATCACGAACTCGCCGTCCACGATGTCGATGGACACGCCGTGGATGACCTGGGTCGCGCCAAACGCCTTGCGCACGTCTCGAATTTCAACCGATGCCATTTAAGTCGACCGTCCCTGTTCAAGCGGCGCCGCCGGCCGCATCACCACTCTTCCCGACGCCCTCCCCGAAAGGCAGCGGGACACGCGAGATCGTTCGTCAAACGCAACCGCTGCGCAAGACGAAAACCAGTCCATCGCGAAAAGCTGAGATGCCGCGCCGCCGGTTGTGCACGCCGTCCCCTCCCCTGAGCCCGTGAAGGCTGTTTCCCCGTCGCCGGTATCCGGCTTTTTTGGTCTGCCGCGCGAAGGCGACATCCTTGTTGACCTAACGCTAGCTGCGTCTCAACTTGAATTCAATCGTTTAAACGCTTAAGCCCGACGAAACCGAACGACAGCCAGGGAAACGCGCTCGTGAGCAAGCCCGAGATTCTCCTCGTCCGCCCCATCATGCCTCTCATCGAGGACGGGCTGACGAAGCATTTCACCCTGCACAAGCTCGCCGAGGTCGCGGACGAGGCGGCCTTCTTCCGCGAGGTGGGCCCGCGCATCCGCGGCGTCGCGGCCGGCGGCGCCGGTAAGGCCGACCGGGCGCTGATCGAGAAGCTGCCGGCGCTCGAGATCATCGCCAACTTTGGCGTCGGTTATGACGGCATCGACGTGAAGGCGGCGGCCGAGCGCGGCATCATCGTCACCAACACGCCGGACGTGCTCACGGGCGAGGTGGCGGATCTCGCGCTCGGCCTGCTGCTCGCCACCGTGCGCCAGATCCCGCAGGTGGACCGCTATCTGCGCGCCGGCAAGTGGCTGGAGAAGCCCTACCCGCTCACCGCCACGCTGCGCGAGCGCAAGGTCGGCATTCTCGGCCTCGGCCGCATCGGCAAGGCCATCGCCGAGCGCTGCGCCGCCTTCGGCCTCGACATCGCCTATCACGGCCGCAGCCGCCAGACGGACGTGCCCTACCGCTATTACGACAACCTCGTCGCCATGGCACGCGACGTCGACGTGCTGATGGTGGTCGCGCCGGGCGGGACGGCGACGCATCACATCGTCAATGCCGAGGTGCTGGAGGCGCTCGGCCCGGACGGCATCCTCATCAATGTCGGCCGCGGCACCGTCGTCGACGAGAAGGCGCTGGTCGCCGCCCTGCGCGACCGCAAGATCCTCTCCGCCGGCCTCGACGTCTTCGAGGACGAGCCGCGCGTGCCGGCCGAGCTCATCGCCATGGATCACGTGGTGCTGCTGCCCCACGTCGGCTCGGCCTCGGTCTACACGCGCAACGCCATGGGCCAGCTCGTCGTCGACAACCTCGTGTCCTGGTTCGAGGGCAAGGGCCCGAAGACACCGGTGGCCGAGACGCCCTGGCCGCGGAAGTGACGCGCAGCTGAACTGATCAAACGGCGCAGGCCGCGAGAGCCCCCTGTCCCCCTCCCCCCGCTTGCGGCGGGGAGGGGCTAGGGGTGGGGGGCGCCGACGCTCGTCACGAGCATGCCGGCAATCCCCGACCAGCAACGCTCTCTCCCAACTTTCAATCGGCGACCGCCTGCCTGCGGCACCGCCCCCGCCCCTCCCCGCCGCTTCGTGGGGGAAGGCGCGACCGGGGGCGTTCGGATCAGACCTTCCTCGCCCGCCACGGGCGCTTGATGCCCCACGGCTGTTCGGTTCAGATGAAGTGCTACCGCCTCCCCACGTCATGGCCGGGCCTGTCCCGGCCATCCACGCCTTTGCCGTTGCTCAACCGGGGATGCCCGCGACAAGCGCGGGGATGACCGCATCGAAGCATGCCCGCGTGAGTCCCCCTCGAGTCACACGCCCAGCTTGCCGCCGAGCTCGTCCTCGATGTGCACGCGGATGATGTCGTCGAAGGACGTCTCCGCCTTGAAGCCGAGGGAGAGGGCGCGGCTCGCGTCGAAATTGCGCGGCCAGCCGGCGACGATCTTCACGATGACCGGATCCGGCTCGCGCCTGACCAGCGCCACCGCCTTGTCGCCGGCGACGCGGCGCAGCGCCTCGAGCTGCTCGCCCACGGTCACGGAGAGGCCCGGCATGGTGAGGGTGCGACGCGGCCCCACCGTCTCGCCGTCGATGGTCGCGGCGTGGATGAGGAAGCCGACGGCCGAACGCGGGCTCGCGTGCCAGTGGCGCACATCCTCGCCCACGGGCAGCACCGCCTCGATGCCGGACAGCGGCTCGCGGATGATGTTGGAGAAGAAGCCGGACGCCGCCTTGTTCGGCTTGCCCGGCCTGACGCAGATCGTCGGCAGGCGGATGCCGATGCCGTCGAAGAAGCCGCGGCGGGTGTAATCAGCGAGGAGAAGCTCGCCGATCGCCTTCTGCGCGCCGTAGCTCGTCAGCGGCGTGGTGAAGAACTCGTCGCCGATCGCGTCGGGGAAGGGCGCGCCGAACACCGCGATCGAGGAGGTGAAGACGAGGCGCGGCACATAGCCCTCGATCACGCGCACCGCGTCGAAGAGATAGCGCGTGCCGTCGAGATTGATGCGGTAGCCCTTGTCGAAATCCGCCTCGGCCTCGCCGGAGACGATGGCCGCGAGATGGAAGATCACGTCCGGCCGCTCCGCCACCAGCTTCTCGGCTTCGCCCGGCTCAGAGAAATCGGAGGCGAGCGTCTTCACGGCGAAAGGCGCGCCGGCCGGGGCGAGCGGCTCCACGATGTCGTGCAGCGTGGCGCGCGTGATCGTCTTGCCGCCGAGCGCACCGTCCCGGACCAGCCGTTCCGTGAGCTTTCGGCCGACCATGCCCGCCGCGCCGATGATGAGGATATGCATGACCTAGAGTTCCTTTGCATTGCGGTGGGGACGGAGCCCCTCCCCCTTGCGGGGAGGGGTTGGGGTGGGGTCGCGACGCAAGAGCCATGAAGCCCTGCATGCTGCACCACCCCCCTCCCTACCCTCCCCCGCAAGGGGGGAGGGAACGGGATGCGCTCGCCCCGTTAGACCAATCGTCGTTCAGAGCGCGAAGCCGCCGTCGGCGAGATGGATCTGGCCCGTCGTGAAGGCCGATTCGTCGGAGGCGAGATAGACCGCGAGCGCGGCGATCTCTTCCGGCTTGCCGAGCCGGCCCATCGGCTGGCGGTCGATGAAGGCCTGGCGGACGGCTTCCACGCTCTGGCCGGTCTCGCGCGCCAGGGTGGCGATGCGCTCGTCGAGCGAGGGCGATTCGATGGTGCCGGGGCAAATGGCGTTGGCGCGCACGCCCTTGCGAATGAAGTCGGCCGCCAGCGCCTTGGTGAGGCCGACGACGGCAGCCTTGCTGGCACCATAGACGTAGCGGTTGGGGATGCCGCGCACGGAGGAGGCGCCCGAGGCGATGTTGATGATGGAGCCGGCGCCCTTCTCCAGCATGCCGGGCAGGAAGGCGCGCACCGTGCGGTGCATCGACTTCACGTTGAGGTCGAAAGAGAAGTCCCAGTCCTCCTCCGAGCACTCCAGCACCGAGCCGTGGTGGACATAGCCGGCCGCGTTGAGCAGCACGTCCACCGGGCCGACGTCGCGCGCCAGCGCCTCGACGGCGGCGGTCGAGCGCACGTCGAGCTTGCTGCAGCGCGCGCCCGCAAGGCCGGCGAGCTTGGCCTCGTCGAGATCGGTCGCGACGACCTTGGCCCCCTCGCGCAGGAAGGCCTCGGCACAGGCCCGGCCGATGCCCTGCCCTGCCGCCGTCACGACACATGTCTTGCCCGATAGGCGTCCAGCCACTTGCGTTACTCCCTAGATTGTCGCTTGAGGTTTCTTCTGAAAAGCGGCGAGCGGGACGCGCTGGCGCCCCGCCGCGTCGAAATTGCCGGGCGCCAGCCAGCTCTCGAAGGCCGCCTTGCGCGCCGGCCACTCGCTGTCGAGCATGGCGAACCAGGCGGTATCGCGGTTCTTCCCCTTGACGATCATGTGCTGGCGGAAGATGCCCTCGAAGGTGAAGCCGAAGCGCTCGGCTGCCCGACGCGAGGCGGCATTGGCCGCGTTGCACTTCCACTCGAAGCGGCGGTAGCCGAGATCGTCGAAGACATGCTTCGCAAGGAGATAGATCGCCTCCGTCGCCGCGCAGGTACGCTGCAGCGCCGGTGAGAAGACGATGTTCCCGACCTCGACCACCCCGTGGGCGGGGCGGATCTCCATCAGCGTCACGAGGCCCACGGCCCGGCCCGTGCCGCGGTCGATCACGGTGAAATAGAACGGATCACTCAGCTCCGCCCGCCCCTCGAGCCAGAGGCCGAAGGCCTCCGCATCGGCGAAGGGGCCGTAGGCCATGTAGTCCCAGAGACTGTCGTGCCCCGCGACGGCCGCCCACAGGTCGGCCGCATGCAGCCGCGCGTCGAGCGGCGCGAGAACGACCGTGCGCCCCTCATGCTCCCGCCGCGGCGGCAGGCCGCGCGCCGGGCCGATGACCGGATCGTTCATCGCGTCGGCCTCCGCCCGTGCGCAAGGTCGTCGCGAAAGAAGCCATTGATCTCGTCGAAGGGCACGGCCTGCGCGAGCGCATCGAAGCGCCCGGTCGTCGCCACATCGCGCGCCGCCTGCATGAAGGCGCCCCAGGCAACCCGGCACAAGGCCGAGCCGCCACTGAGGCGCTTGACGCCGAGGGCCGAAAATTCGTCGACGCCCATGGTCGTGCCGGCGGGAATGAGCACGTTGACGGGCTTGGGCGCCACGGCTTCGACGATGGCGCGGATCTCCTCGGGCGTCCGGCAGCCGGGCGCATAGAGGCAGTCGGCCCCGGCCTCGGCATAGGCGACGAGCCGGCGGATGGATTCGTCGAGCGGCGCCGCGTGGCCGACGAGCCAGCATTCCGCCCGCGCCGTCAGCACGACGCCCTTGCCGGCCTCGTCGATGGCGGCACGCGCCGCCGCGATCCGCTCCTTCGCGAGGCTGAGGTCATAGAGCGGGCGCGACGGCTCCCCCGTCGCATCCTCGATGGAGAGGCCCGCGACGCCGGTCTCGGCGCACAGCCGCACGTTCTTGGCGACGTCGCCCGGCTCGTGCGCATAGCCCGATTCGAAATCGGCGTTCACCGGCACGTCCACGGCTTCGACGATCTCGCGGATATGCGCCAGCATCGCATCGCGCGGGACGGCCCAGTCGGTGTCCGGGAAGCCCTGCGAGAAGGCGACGCCGGCGCTCGTCGTGGCGAGCGCCTTGAAGCCGAGGCTCTGCAGGAAGCGGGCGGTGCCCACATCCCACGGGTTCGGCATGACGAAGGCCCCGCCGGCCTCGTGCAGCCGGCGGAATGCGTGACGGCGGTCGTGGATGGAGCTCACTGGTCTCTCCGTCGGGAAGGGCGAGCCGTGTGAACCACGTCAATGGTTGTCGCGCGGCACCCCGAAGGTCTGAGAGACCTTTTGATATTTCACCGCCGGCTTCAGCACCATGCCCTCGGAGAGCTGATCGACCATGGCGCGCTGGATCTCCTGCCAGGGCGTCTGGCTGGCGGGATAGGGGTAGCCGCCGTTCTTCTCCAGCTCGGCCCGGCGGGCGGCGAGCTCTTCGGTGGAGATGAGGATATCGGCCGTGCCCTTGCGCAGGTCGATGCGCACCCGGTCATCGGTCCTGAGCAGCGCCAGGCCGCCGCCAGCCGCCGCCTCGGGCGAGGCGTTGAGGATCGACGGGGAGCCCGACGTGCCGGACTGGCGCCCGTCGCCGATGCAGGGCAGCGAGGTGATGCCCTTCTTGAGGAGATAGTCCGGCGCCTGCATGTTGACGACCTCCGCCGCCCCCGGATAGCCGATGGGCCCGGCGCCGCGCATGAAGAGCATGCAATGCTCGTCGATGCCGAGGGCCGGATCGTCGATGCGCTTGTGGTAGTCCTCCGGCCCGTCGAAGACGATGGCCCGCCCTTCGAAGGCGTCGGGGTCGCTCGGATTCGACAGGTAGCGGTCGCGGAACTCCTTCGAGATCACGCTCGTCTTCATGATCGCCGAATCGAACAGGTTGCCCTTCAGCACGATGAAGCCGGCATCCTGCATCAGCGCGTTGTCGAAGCTGCGGATGACGTCGCGGTCCTCCGCCTCGCGCCCACGGCAGTTCTCGCCGATGGTCCTGCCATTCACCGTGAGCGCGCCCTCGCGGATGAGGCCGTGCTGCATCAATTCGTTGACCACCGCCGGCACGCCGCCGGCACGGTGATATTCCTCGCCGAGATATTTGCCGGCCGGCTGCAGGTCGACGATCAGCGGCACCTTGTGCCCCACCGTCTCCCAGTCCTCCACGCTCAGCGGCACGCCGATGTGCTTGGCGATGGCATTGATGTGGATCGGCGCATTGGTCGAGCCGCCGATGGCCGAATTGACCACGATGGCGTTCTCGAAGGCCTCGCGCGTCAGGATGTCGGAGGGCTTCAGGTCCTCCCACACCATCTCGACGATGCGCTTGCCGGTGTCGTAGGCGATCTGCCCGCGTTCGCGATAGGGCGCGGGGATGGCGGCGCAGCCGGGCAGGCTCATGCCGAGCGCCTCGGCCAGCGAGTTCATGGTCGAGGCCGTGCCCATGGTGTTGCAGTGACCGACGGACGGCGCCGAGGAGGCGACGAGCTCGATGAACTTCTCGTAGTCGATCTTGCCCTCGGCGAGCAGCTCGCGCGCCTTCCACACCACGGTGCCGGAGCCCGTGCGCTCGCCGCGGAACCAGCCGTTGAGCATCGGCCCGCCGGAGAGCACGATGGCCGGAATGTTCACCGTCGCCGCGGCCATGATGCAGGCCGGCGTCGTCTTGTCGCAGCCCGTCGTCAGCACCACGCCGTCGAGCGGATAGCCGTAGAGCACCTCGACGAGGCCGAGATAGGCAAGGTTGCGGTCGAGCGAGGCGGTCGGGCGCTTGCCCGTCTCCTGGATGGGATGGACGGGGAATTCCATCACCACGCCGCCGGCGGCGCGAATGCCCTCGCGCACCCTCTGCGCCAGGTCGAGATGGTGGCGGTTGCAGGGCGAGAGGTCCGAGCCCGTCTGGGCGATGCCGATGATCGGCTTGCCCGACTGCAGCTCCTCGCGCGTCAGGCCGTAGTTGAGGTAGCGCTCGAGATAGAGCGCCGTCATGCCCGGATTGTCGGGATTGTCGAACCACAGGCGCGAGCGCAGCTGCGATTTGTCCCGGTTATGCGCAGTCATGTGGCGTTGTCCTTCCCGTCCCACGCCTTCTGCAAGGCGCTATAAAAACGATTTAGCCGTTTGATTTCCCTGCCAGCATCGCCCTAAATGCAGCGGAAAATCAATCGCTGAACTGATGCGTTGGAGGCAGGGCTCCGTTGCCTCACGCTGGCAACAGGCGGGGGACGCGAGGGGTGGGGAGCGATCGGAAGGGGTGTGGCGGCCGAACCATGCGGCTGTTCGCGGCGGCGCTCGCCGTTGCCGTGCTGGCCTGGGCCGGTCCGGTCCTCGCGGCCTGTCCCGAGCGGCCGGCGTGCCGCGGTTGCGGCTGCAAGGGCGGCCCCGGCTACCGCGGCCCGGACGGCCGCTGCGTCGGCTTTCGCGACCTCGCGAAGGTCTGCGGACCGCAGCCGGAGCGCCGATGCACTTTCGAGAACGCCCCGGGCACGGGCGCCAACCGCGACTGCGCCCTCGGCAAGCCGATGAAGAACCAGGACATCAACTGAAGATCTAGGGAGTGAGAATGCTCAGGATCGTCGACGCCTTCGGGCGCATCGGAGAGGAAAACGCCTTCGCCGTGCTGGCCCGCGCCACCGCGCTCGCCGCCGAGGGGCGCGACATCATCAACCTCGGCATCGGCCAGCCGGATTTCCCGACCCCGCCCCACATCGTCGAGGCGGCCGTCAAGGCCCTGCGCGACGGCCACCACGGCTATACGCCGGCCACCGGCATCCTGCCGCTGCGCGAGAGCGTCGCCGCCGACATTCACCGCCGCCTCGGCGTCTCCGTCTCGCCCGACGAGGTGCTGATCGTGCCCGGCGGCAAGGTCACCATGTTCATGGCGATCCTCATGTTCGGCGAGCCGGGGGCCGAGATCCTCTATCCCGATCCCGGCTTTCCCATCTACCGCTCGATGATCGAGTTCACCGGGGCGACGCCCGTTCCGGTGCCGATCCGCGAGGAGAATGGCTTTGCCTTCTCCGCCGAGGAGACCCTGTCGCTGATCACGCCGCGGACGCGCCTCCTCATCCTCAACTCCCCCGCCAACCCGACCGGCGGCGTCACGCCCAAGGCCGAGATCGACCGCCTCGTCGCCGGCCTTGCCGCCCACCCGGACGTCGCCGTGATGTCGGACGAGATCTACGGCCAGATGACCTACGACGGCGAGGAGCACGTGTCGCTGCTCGCCTATCCCGAGATCCGCGACCGCCTGATCCTGCTCGACGGCTGGTCGAAGACCTATGCCATGACCGGTTGGCGCATGGGCTTCTCGCTCTGGCCGAAGCCGCTCTACGAGGCGGCGCGCAAGCTCGCGGTCAATTCCTATTCCTGCGTCAATGCCGCCGCGCAATGGGCGGGGCTCGCCGCCCTCACCGGCCCGCAGGACTGCGTCAGCGAGATGGTGGCCGAGTTCGACCGGCGGCGAAAGGTCGTCGTCCAGGGTCTCAACAAGCTGCCGGACGTCTCCTGCGCCACGCCGAAGGGCGCGTTCTACGCCTTCCCGAACGTCTCGCGCACGGGCTGGAAGGCAAAGGCGCTCGCCTCGGCCCTCCTCGAGGAGGCGGGCGTCGCCGTCATCGGCGGGCCGGACTTCGGCGTCCATGGCGAGGGCTTCATCCGCCTGTCCTATGCCAACTCGACCGAAAACATCCTGAAGGCGCTCGACCGCATGGGCGCCTTCCTCGCCTCGCGCAAGGCGGCGTGACGAGCCTGCCTCGCTCAACGGCAGAGCGTAGCCTCCCCGCCCGTCATGGCCGGGCTCGTCCCGACCATCCACGCCTTTCAGCCTTGCGCGAGCGTCACGGCGTGGATGCCCGCGACGAGCGCGGGCATGACGGCCGAGACAGTTACGCAGATGGAACAGGAGGAATGAGGCAGAACCTCTCCGTCCGTCATGGCCGGGCTCGTCCCGGCCATCCACGCCTTTCACCCCTGCGCGAGCGTCACGGCGTGGATGCCCGCGACGAGCGGGCACAACGGTGGAGACGGCTGCGCAAAGGGAGCGGGAAGAGCGTGGCGCAACTTCCCCGTTCGTCATGGCCGGGCTCGTCCCGGCCATCCACGGCTTTAAACCCCGCGCGAGCGTCACGGCGTGGATGCCCGCGACGAGCGCGGGCATGACGGTGGAGACGGCTGCGCAAAGGGAGCGGGAAGAGCGTGGCACAACCTCCCCGCCCGTCATGGCCGGGCTTGTCCCGGCCATCCCCGCCCTTCAACCCGGGCGAGCGTCACGGCGTGGATGCCCGCGACAAGCGCGGGCATGACGGCCGAGACAGTTACGCAGATGGAACAGGAGGAATGAGGCAGAACCTCTCCGCCCGTCATGGCCGGGCTTGTCCCGGCCATCCACGCCCTTCAATCCCGGGCGAGCGTCACGCCGTCATCCCCTCGACGAGCGCGTCGGCGCCCCATGTTCTGCCTGCGGCTTACGCCTTCGCCGCCGTCGCCGCGGCGTCGATATGGGCGATGAGCGCCTTGTCGAGGCCGAGCGCGTCGCCGAGCTGGGTCAGGAACGTCTTTTCCTCGAAGGTGTCCGGCTCGATCGCGAGGCGCGCCGCCGTGTAGATCTCGCTCGCCAGTTCCGGCGTCCGCGCGGCGGCAGCGAGCGTCGTGATCGGGGCGGGATTGGCGAATTCGTTGTCGAGGAACTGCGTGGCCTCGATGTCGAAGCCCGCCTGCTTCAGCCCGCCGATGATGCGGCCGCGCTCGACCGTATCGACGTGCCCGTCCGCGGCCGCCGCGGCGATCATCGCCCTCAGCAGCACCAGCGCCGTGTCCTGCGAGGCGCCCTCGACACTGAAGGGCGACTGCGACGGCGGCGGCAGCATCTGCACTCCGCCGGGTTGCGCACCGGCCGAGGCGGCCGGCTGCTGCCCGGCCTTCCAGTTGCGGTAGGCGGTATAGGCGAGGCCGCCGATCAGGGCGAGACCACCGACCTTCGCGGCCGATCCGGCGAGCTTGCGGCCGGATTTCGAGCCCATCAGCAGGCCCGCGAGGCCGCCGATGACGGCGCTCGCCGCCATGTTGCCCTGCGGCGTGTTGAGATAGCCCATCGCCTTCTCGGCGATGTTGCCGCCCGCCCCCGGTGCTCCGGGGCGTCCGGCCGCGCCTGCACCGCCGGTGAACTGCCCGAGCACGTCGTTCAGCATGTTGCCGAGGCCGGCCTCCCCCTGTTTGCCGTTGCCGCCGCCGGCGGCGGCCGAACCGACGAGCGCGTCGAGAAGCTTCTTGGCGTCGAACATCCCTCTCTCCCTGTTGCGGGCGCTGCTCGCCGCCCTCTCCTTCCGGCAGGTAGGATCGCCGGGCGGCTATTGCCAGATGGAGCCCTGCTTCGCCCGGCCGCAAATCGCACCGGCCGGCCTTCCGCCCCACCTCAGGCGGGCAGGCCGGGCAGCGGCAGTCCGGCCGCCTCCTTCAGCGTCTCAAGCACGATTTCCGAGCGCACCCGGGCAACGCTCGGGTCCGGCAGGAGGACATCGTTGATGACGAGCGACAGTTCGCCGAGATCCGCAACGGCGAGCTTGAGGAGATAGTCGGCCTCGCCGGTCAGGGCATGGCCCTCGAGCACGCTCGGCGTGCGCCGCACGAGATCCCGGAAGCGCCGGGCATTGTCGCGCGAATGGGTGTTGAGCGTCACATGGACGAAGACCGTGACGCCGAGGCCCAGCCTGCGCCCGTCGAGATCGACCCGGTAGCCGCGGATGATCCCGGCCTCCTCCAGCTTCTGCCGCCGCCGCGATACCTGCGAGGCCGACAGGCCGACGCGCTCGGCAAGCCCCGCATTGGTCAGCGAGGCATCCTCCTGCAGCGCGTGAAGGAGGCGCCAGTCGAACCCGTCGAGAGCGATCGCTTCCTGCATCCGATCCCCATTTCATGCACGAAACCGGCATCCGTGCCGGCAAGAATGCCGCCCTTTGCAAGCACCTTGCACCGATCATGCGTCATTCTGTCCTACATCACCAGAGAGGAGAGAACAGCATGGGTCCCTTCCCGCACGATGCCGAGCCGGCCGTCATCGATGCTTCCAATCCCATGGGCACCGACGGCTTCGCCTTCGTCGAATTCGCCCATCCCGAGCCCGAGAAGCTCGCAGACCTCTTCGCCAAGATGGGCTTTGCCCCCGTCGCCCGGCACAAGAGCCGCGCCGTGACGCTGTGGCGCCAGGGCGACGTCTGCTACCTCGCCAATGACGAGCCGGCGAGCTATGCCGCGGCCTTCGCCGCCGAGCACGGCCCCTGCGCGGTCGGCATGGGCTGGCGCATGGTCGATCCCGCCTTCGCGCGCAAGCGCGCGCTCTCGCTCGACGCCAGGCCCGTGCGCGAGGACCGCGGGCCGCTCGCCGTCGATGCGCCGGCGATCGAGGGCATCGGCGGTTCGGTCATCTATTTCGTCTCCAACGAGGGCGACGACTGGATGGCCGATTTCGAGCCGTTGCCGGGCGCCGAAAAGAAGCCCGAAGGCGTCGGGCTCTATTACATCGATCATCTCACCCACAACGTGCACCGCGGGCGCATGGACGTGTGGGCCGGCTTCTACGAGAAGCTGTTCAACTTCAAGGAGATCCGCTTCTTCAACATCGAGGGCAAGCTGACCGGCCTCATCAGCCGCGCCATCACCAGCCCCTGCGGCAAGATCCGGATCCCGATCAACGAATCCGTCGACGACAAGAGCCAGATCGAGGAATATCTCAAGGATTACAAGGGCGAGGGCATCCAGCACATCGCCTGCGGCTGCCGTGACATCTACGAGAGCGTCGAGCGCCTCAAGGCAAACGGCCTGCCCTTCATGCCCGCCCCGCCACCGACCTATTACGAGAAGGTGGACGCGCGCGTGCCCGGCCACGGCGAGGACGTGGAGCGGCTGAAGAAGGACGGCATCCTCATCGACGGCGAGGGCGCCGTGAAGGTCGGCGCGCGCGGCGGCACCATGACGCGCGTGCTCCTGCAGATCTTCTCCGGCACGGTGCTCGGGCCGATCTTCTTCGAGTTCATCGAGCGCAAGGGCGACGAGGGCTTCGGCGAGGGCAACTTCCGCGCCCTCTTCGAATCCATCGAGGAAGACCAGATCCGCCGCGGCGTGCTGAAGGTGCCGGACGCGGCGGAATAATATCGAAAACCACCGTCATGGCCGGGCTTGTCCCGGCCATCCACGCTCTTGAAGCTGCACGACCTCCCAAGGCGTGGATGCCCGCGACGAGCGCGGGCATGACGCTGTGACTCAAGACCGTCGACACGAGAGGGGTCCTGTCGGCAATCACCCTGCCCGGCCGGCCCCGCTCTGTCTCGGCTACTCCGCCGGCGTCGCGCCCGCCGCGGAGCCGCCGCCGGCTCCACCCGCCTTCCGCTCGCGCCGGCGGGCGCGGCGCGCGTCGCGCCAGGCGGCGAGGTTGGCGATCGCCATGAGCGCGGCCGGCGTGACGATGAGCGTCAGGATCGTCGCGAAGCCGAGGCCGAAGACGATGGCCGTCGACAGGTGAATCCACCACTGGGTCGACGGCGCTCCGACGAAGACGTCGCGCGTAACGAAGTCGATATTGACCCCGAAGGCGATGGCCGCGACGCCGAGCACCGCCGTCACCGCCGTCAGCACCACCGGCCGGGCACGCTCGCGGCAGGTCTCGATGATGGCGTCATAGGCGGTCCAGCCTTCGCGCCTCAGCCTGTCGTAGGTGTCGATCAGCACGATGTTGTTGTTCACGATGACGCCCGCATTGGCGATGACGCCGATGCCGGTCATCACCACGCCGAAGGCCTGGCCCATGATCATGAGGCCGACGAGCACGCCGATGGTCGACAGGATGACCGCCGTCAGCACCAGCAGGACGCTGGTGAACTTGTTGAACTGCGCCAGCAGGATGGCGAAGATCAGGAACATCGCCGCGCCGAAGGCCTTCATCAGGAAGGCGCCGGCCTTCTCGCGCTCCTCGTCTTCGCCCTTCATCTTGAAGGAGATGCCGTCGCCGAAGTTCTCCTTGGCGAGCGCCTCCATCACCGCCTGCTGGACCTGCGCGGTCTGCACGCCCTCGGCGACGTTGGCCGTCACCGTCACGACGCGCTGGGCATTGACGCGGTTGATCAGGCCGACCTTCTGGTCCGGCGTGCGCGTGACGAAATTGCCGATCGGGACATAGCCCGACGGCGTGTTCATCCTGAGGTCGTCGAGCTGGTCGATGCTGCGCCGGTCGCCGGGGAAGCGCACGAGGATGTCGACCGACTTGTCGGTATTGTCGGGCCTGTATTCCGCGATCTTCACGCCGTTGGTAACGAGCTGCACCGCGGTGCCGACGGACGAGGGATTGGCGCCGTACTTGGCCGCCTCGGCCTTGTCGACGTCGAGCCGCCAGTCGATGCCCGGCAGCGGCAGCCCGTCGTCGACGTCGCGCGTATTGGGCATCGAGCGGAGCAGGTCGCCGACGCGCACGGCCGTCGGGAACAGCTTCTCGGGATCGAGCGAGGTGATCTGCAGGGTGATCGGCTTGCCCGTCGGCGGGCCGGCCGCCGGCTTCGTCACCTCGATGATCACGCCCGGGAGGCCCGCCGTCTTCTGGCGGATCTCCTCCATGATGGTGGAGGCCGGACGCCGCTCGCGCCAGTCGACGAATTCGAACTGGATGGTGCCGACGGTATCCTCGGTCACCTCGTCGGAGCCGCGCTGGCCTTCGCCGGCGCGCGCATAGACGGTCTCCAGCTCCTTCATGCCGAGCAGCGTTTCCTCCACCTGGCGCACGAGCCCGTCCTTCTCGGCGATGGAGAGATTGCCGCGCGCGCGCACCTGCACGAGCGCATAGTCCGGCTCCACCTCGGGGAAGAACTCGACGCCGTGGCCGAAGCGCCCGTAGGCCTGGATCACGCCGACGAGCAGCAGCACCGCGAGCCCGAGCGTGGCGAGCGGATGCTTGAGGGCGAGGCGCACGGTGCGCATGTAGACGCCCCGGTCGGCCGCGCGCTCGTCCTTGATCTCGGTGGCCCGGCCCATGATGGCGCCGAGGGTCGGGGTGAAGAACAGGGCAACCGCCAGCGAGGCCGAGAGCGTGGCGATCAGCGTCAGCGGCAGGAACTTCATGAACTCGCCGACGATGCCGGGCCAGAACATCAGCGGCGAGAAGGCGGCGACGCGCGTCGCCGTGGCCGCGATCACCGGCCCCGCCATGCGCTTGGCGGCGAGCGAATAGGCCGCCTTCGCCGGCATGCCCTCCGCCATGCGCCGCTCGGCGAATTCCGAGACGATGATGGCATCGTCGACCAGCATGCCGACGGCGAGGATGAGCGAGAACAGGACGACGATGTTGACCGTCAGTCCGGCGAGCTGCAGGCCGAGGATGCCGGCGAGGAACGAGGCCGGAATGGCGATGCCGATGAAGATCGACGCACGGCCGCCGAGCACGAACAGCATGATGACGACGACGAGCAGAACGGCCGTGATGACGCTGTTCTGCAGCTCGTGCAGCATCGTCCGGATGTCTTTCGACTTGTCCTGCGTGAACGCCACCTCCACGGTCGACGGCCAGGTCTTCTGCAGATCGGCCATCGTCTGCTTGACGGCATCCACCGTCTCGATGAGGTTGGCGCCGGTGCGCTTGACGATCTCGAGCGTCATCGCCGGCTTGCCGTTGATGCGCGTGATCGAGGTCGGGTCCTTGAAGGTCGGCCGCACCTCGGCGACGTCGCCGAGCGTGACGACGGCGGACGGCGTCGCCGCCACCGGGAATTTCAGCACGTCCTCCGGCCGCTCGATGAGCGAGGGCACCTTCACCGCGAAGCGCCCCGAGGCGCTCTCGATGGCACCGGCGGCGACGAGGCTGTTGCCGGCGGAAAACGACTGCACCAGCGTGTCGAGCGAGATGCCGTAGCTCTTCATCAGCATCGGCTCGGCGATGATCTCCACCACCTCGTCCCGCGCGCCGCGCAGGTCGGCCGAGAGCACGCCCGGCAGCTGCTCGATCGCCGTCTCGGCCTGGCGCGCGAGCTGCAGCAGCGTCCGCTCCGGCACATTGCCGCCGAGCGCCACCACGAGCACCGGGAAGAGCGAGAGATTGACCTCCTGCACCTTCGGCTCGTCCGCCTCGCGCGGCAGGTCGCTCTTGGCGTCGTCCACCTTGGCGCGCACGTCGGCGAGCGCCGCGTTGGAATCGAAGCCCGCCTCGAACTCGACCAGCACGTAGCCGCCGCCCTCATAGGAGGCCGCCCGCATCTCCTTGACGTGCGACACCGACTTGAGCTGCGTCTCGATGGGCCGCAGGATGAGCCGCTCCGCGTCCTGCGGGCTGATGCCGCGCTGGGTCACGCTGACGTAGATGATCGGGACCTTGACGTCCGGCTCCGCCTCCTTCGGGATCGAGAGATAGGCGGAAAAGCCGGCGATGAGCAGGAACGCGAGCGTCGCAAGCGTCAGCCTGGCATGGGAAATGGCGTAATCGACAGGATTGGCCATGGGCCCGGTCCCCGAACGTTGCAGGCGGAACGGCCGCTCGCGCCGTTCCGCCGTTGAAGCTGCATGAGGGCTCCCGAACCGCCCGCCGGCGGGCCGGATGCGGGGAGCCGCGTGGGCCTCAGCCCTTGCTGACCACCGCCGCCGGCGCCTCGACGGGCGTCACGCGCTGGCCTTCCTTGACGAAATCCTGCCCCTGCACGATGACGCGCTGGCCGGTCTGGAGGCCGCCGAGCCACACCTTCTCAAGCCCGTCCTCGATGATCGTGACCGGCACGAAGGCCACCTCGTCGCCCGTGCCGACGACCCGGACGCCGAGCCGCCCCTCGGCGGAGAAGGTCAATGCCGAGCGCGGCACATGCGCGGCCGGCTGGGGCGCGAGCTCCAGCACCACCTCGCAGGTCACTCCGTCCGGCAGCTGCCCGTCGGCATTGGCGAGCTCGATGTCGACGCGATAAGTCCGGGTCTGCTGGCTCGCTGCCGCGGAGATGAAGCGCACCCGCCCCGCGGCCTCGACGCCGTTCACCGTCTTGACCTTCGCCGTGTCGCCGACGGTGATGCCGCCGAGCTGCCGCTCGGCGATCTCGACCACGGCGAGCATGGGATCGAGGCTGATGATCTCGGCTACCTTGGCGCCGACCTGCAACGGCTGCCCGGCCTCGACCGGCACCTCGATGACGATGCCGTCGATGGGCGCGCGCACCTGGTTCTTGCTGAGCTCGGTCTCGGCCTGGGCGAGCGCGGCCTCGGCCGCGCGCAGCTCCGCCTCGAGCTGCGGCTTCTGCAGCGGAGCGAGGTTGCCCTGCTCGATGAGGGTGAGGCGCGCCGTGAGCTCGACGCGCCGCTGCTCGAGCTTGGCCTTGGCCTGCGCGACCTGCGCCTCGCGCGCCTCGTCGGAGATGACGGCGAGGACGTCGCCGGTCTTGACCCGCGCGCCGCGCCGCACGTTGAGCTGCTCTATGGTGCCGTCGGCACGGGCCGACACGTTGACGCGCCGGTCCGCCTCGGTGCGGCCGGACAGGACGACGCGGCGTGCGTGGTCCTCCACCGTCGCCGGCAGCACGGCGACGCGGAACAGGGCCTGCGCCTGCGTCTCGGCCTGCGGCGCGAGCGCCGCGGTCTGCTCGCCGTCGCGGCCGAACACGCCCGATCCGATCCACGCTACGGCGCCGATCAGAATGACGACGGCAAGAACTCGACTGGCCTTCATGAGGACGCCTCCGCGCCGCAACCGCCTTGTGACAGACAAATGTGTCCCTTCAACAAGGCGCCAAGGATTGTGAGAACATGACGGACCTCCCGATCGGCATCAAAATCCGGCAGGAGGGCCCGGCGTACGAACAGCCCATCGGCGAGCGTTGCGATCAGCACCGCGATGTCGCGCGCCTCGCTGAGCGGCGAGACCGAGCCATTCGCCTGCGCGGCGGCGATCAGATCGGTCAGGCGCGTGATGAGATCACGCTCGAACTCCTGCGCCGTCGCGGCCACCTTGCGGTTGCGGGTCGCCTCCGCCCAGATCTCGAGGCACAGGACCGCCCTTTCGCGCGGCTCGTCCTCGAAGTGCTTGCGCCCCAGTTCGCGGAAGGCGGCGATGAAATCGTCCCCCGCACCGATGACCGACAGGTCGGAGGCCATCTCCGCCCGGTCCCGCTCCGTCAGGCCCGCGACGATCGCGCCCTTCGAGCGGAAGTACCGGTAGAGATTGCCCGCACTCATGCCTGCCTCGGCGGCAACGTCCTGCATCGTCGTGCGATGAAAGCCGCTGCGGACGAAACACCTCTCGGCCGCATCGAGGATACGCGAGCGCCTGTCGGCGCTCCCCTCGCCCTCGGCCGGACGCTCCCATAGGTCGCTACGCAACACTCACCCGATGAGAATGAACATTCATTCTCCTATGAATCGGGACCGGGCCCCTGTCAAGCTGATGGACGCTTCCGGGATGGTAGCGGCGGCACGCTGTCCGCTCCAGAATGGAAAAGGCGCCCCTGAGGGACGCCTTCCCAACCTGCGGCTGTTGATGGCGGCGGTTACGCGGCCCGACGCTCGTGCCGGCCCTCGCGGATCTCCTCCGCGAGCTTGCCGCAGAAGGCGTCGAGGTCGCCGGGATTGCGGCTGGTGACGAGGCCCTGGTCGGTGACCACTTCGCTGTCCTCCCACTTGCCGCCGGCGTTGATCACGTCGGTCTTGATGGATTTGTAGGAGGTGACGCGGCGGTCCCGAATGATGCCGGCCTCGATCAGCAGCCACGGCGCATGGCAGATGGCGCCGATCACCTTCTTGTCCGTCCAGAAGCTCTTGATGAAGGCGAGCGCCTTCGTCTCGACGCGCAAGAGGTCGGGGTTGATCTGCCCGCCGGGCAGCACCAGCGCGTCGTAGTCCTGCGGCCGGACTGCGTCGAGGGTCTTGTCGACCGGCACCGGGCGGCCCCAGTCGCTCTTGTCCCACCCCTTGATCTCGCCGCCCTCGAGCGAAATTACGTGAACCTCGGCACCCGCCTGGCGCAGCTTGTCGCGTGGCACCTCGAGCTCCGACTGTTCGAAGCCGTTGGTGGCGAGAATTGCGACGCGCTTGCCGGAAATATCCTGCATCTGTCTTCTCCCTTTCGTTGTCGGGGACAGTCTTCGAACGAAGCGCGGCCACCTTCGTTCCGCGGCGAAGGGCGAGATGCGCCGCAGGGACCCGCGCGACGATGTCGCAGCCTGCCGCGGCGACACCCACTGGCCGGCGGGGCGCGAGGCGCTAACGTAGCGGCCCCCGCGATGTTCCGACTGAAGAGCGAACCGATGAGCGACAGCCGCACCGTTCTCCTGTTCTCCTACGGCACCCTGCAGCAGGAGAACGTGCAGCTCGCCTCCTTCGGCCGGCTGCTCGACGGCAGCGACGACGCCATGCCTGGGTACCGGCAATCCTTCGTCGAGATCACCGATCCGGAGGTGGTCCGCACCAGCGGCAGCCGCTTCCACCCCATCGTCGCGCCCACCGGTAACCCGGCCGACCGCGTCCCCGGCAAGGTCTTCGCCATCACCGAGGCCGAGCTTGCGGCCGCCGACGCCTATGAGGTGGCGGATTACCGGCGCATCCTCGTGCGCCTCGCCTCCGGCCGCGAGGCCTGGGTCTACGTCAAGGCCTGAACCAGCGCCGGTCTCAGCCGAGGCCTGGCGCCGCCGCGCGCCGCATGGCGAGGAGCTGGCGCAGGACGACCGGGCTCGCGAGGGCGACGCCGGCGAGCGAGCTCGTCAGCCCCGGCGCCACGGTGGGCAGCGCCGCGATGCCGATGAGCCACCGCTCCCAGCCGGCGAGCGGGGCAAGGCCATAGCCGGCGAAGGCCGCCGAGAGCAGCGTGATGCCGATGAGGCAGCCCGCCGTCGTCGTCAGGAAGTCCGGCCAGTTGAAGCCCTGGGTGACGATGAGCATCGCGGGGCCATAGACGAAGACGAAGGGTACCAGCACCTTGCCGAGCGCGAGGCGGAAGGCCGTGTTGCCCGTGCGGAACGGATCGGCCCCCGCCATGCTGGCGCCCGCATAGGCCGCCAGCGCGACGGGCGGCGTCACATCCGCCAGCACCCCGTAGTAGAAGACGAAGAAGTGCGCGACCACGGGCTCGATGGCGAAGAGCGCGAGCGTCGGCGCGGCCACCGTCACCATGATGATGTAGTTGGCCGTCGTCGGCACGCCGCAGCCGAGCAGGATGCAGACGATGGCGGTCAGCACCAGGGTGAAGAAGAGCGTCAGGCCCTTGTCGGTTAAAAGCCCGCCGGGCACGACCGACAGCACCGCCTGGCCGATCTCCGCCGCAAGGCTCGTGACGATGTAGGAGATCTTGAAGCCGACGCCCGTCAGCGTGACGATGCCGATGATGATGCCGACGGTCGCCGCCGCGGCGCCGACCGAAATGGCATATTTGGCACCGACCACGAAGCCGTCGGCGACATCGATGACGAGCGCCTTGTGCCGGTCGTCGCGCAGCCAGCCGGCGACGCCGAGCCCGATGGCGAAGAGCACCATCGGCACCGAGAACCAGAGCTGCGTGACAACGCCGAAGGCGACGGCCACCGCGAGTGCCGCGAAATAGCCGACGGTGATCGCCGGCACGCGCGCGAGGCCGACGACCATGCAGGCGGTGATGCCCCAGAAGGCGGCGAGATAGGGCGTGTAGCCCGAAAAGAGGATGGTGAGCAGCGCCGCGAGCGGCATCAGCGTCTGCCAGCCCTCGCGCAGCACCTTGAGCGGATTGGGCAGCTCGGCCGCGGTCAGGCCGCGCAGGCCGCTCTTCTTCGCCTCGAAATGCACCTGCGCGAAGACGCCGTAGAAATGCATGAAGGCCGGCACGGCGGCGGCGAGGATGACGCTGGTGTAGGCGATGCCGAGGAACTCGACCATGAGGAAGGCCGCAGCCCCCATGATCGGCGGCGTGATCTGCCCACCGGTCGAGGCGGTCGATTCCACCGCCGCCGCGAAATGGCGCGGATAGCCGAGCCGGATCATGGCCGGAATGGTGAGCGAGCCCACCGTCACCGTATTGGCGATGGACGAGCCGGAGATCATGCCGAAGAGGGCGGAGCCGAAGATCGAGATCTTCGCCGGCCCGCCGGCGAAGCGCCCGGCGACGCAGGACGCAAGATCGATGAACAGCTTGCCGAGGCCGATGCGCGTCGCGAGCACCCCGAACAGCACGTAGTGGAAGACATAGGTCGCCACCACGCCGAGGGGGATGCCGTAGATGCCCTGGCTCGTCAGGTAGAGGTGGTTGACGATGTTGGACCAGGAGGCGCCCGGATGCTGGAAGATGCCCGGCATGGAGGGGCCGAAATAGGCATAGGCCATGAGGCCGGTCGCGATGATCGGCAGCGGCCAACCGACACCGCGCCGGGTCGCCTCGATGAGCGTGACGATCATCAGCGTGCCCATGAGGACGTCGGTCGGCGTCGGGTTGCCGACGCGGAAGGCGAGTTCGCTGAAGATCCAAGGCACGTAGAGGCTGGCGGCGACGGCGGCGACGGCGAAGGCCCAGTCGAAGAGCGGGATGCCGCCGGGACGCCACCATCGCGATGGCGCGAGCCTCTCCTGGTCGACCTTGCGGGCGGCAAAGACGAGAAAGATGAGGCCGACGACGAAGGCCATGTGGATGCCGCGATGCGTCGTCTCGCGCAGGAGACCGAAACCGGCCGTGTAGTAATGGAATGCCGACAGCGCGAAGAGCAGCCCCGCGACCAGCCACGCCACACCCGGCTGGAGGGGGCGGAAGCGCATCTCCGGATCGAACTTCTCCTCGAGCGACCGGCTCTCGGTCACCGTGTGAAGGTTTGCATTGGTCATTGTCAGGGACACGGCAATGGGCAATGGGCAGTCGGCAGTCGTCGGGGCTGACTGCCCCAAAAGGCTTGGCAGCAGGCAATCGCGCCTCGGCGGCCGGGATCCCGACTGCCGACGGCCGATTGCCTACTGCCTCTCCAGGCTCTTACTTCAAGAGGCCGGCTTCCTTGTAGAACTTCTCGGCACCCGAATGGACCGGAATGCCCGCGCCGGCGAGCGCCGTCTCCTTGCGGATGAGCTTGCCCTTGGCATGGCCGGCATCGAGCGCCTGGCGGGTCTTGTCGCTCCACAGCCCCTTGACGACCTCGTAGACGACATCGTCCGACACGTTGGAGGACGTCACCCACTGGGCACCGACGGCGAGCGTCTTGACGGCGCCGACGCCCTTGTAGGTGTCGGCGGGGATCTCGTCGGCGGCGAAGAACTTGTATTCGCTCATGATCTTGGCCGCGCCCTCGCCGTCGATCGGCACGATGTCGATGCCGGCGGAGCTGGTCGCCGCGAGTTCGGCAATGGCGCTCGTCGGATAGCCGCCGACGAAGAAGAAGGCGTCCATGCCGCCGTCGCGCATCTTCTCGGCCGCCTGGTTCGGCTTCAGGTAGTCCGCCGCGACATCCTTTTCGGTCAGGCCCCAGCCGCCGAGGATGATCTTGGCGTCGACGAGGGTGCCCGAGCCCGGCTCGTCGAGCGACACGCGCTTGCCCTTGAGGTCGGCGACCGACTTGATGTTGGCGGCCTTGGAGACGACGAGGTGGATGCTCTCTGGATAGAGATTGGCGATGAGCCGCAGCACGTCGACCTTGCCCTTGCCCTCGAACAGGCCCGTGCCCGTATAGGCCCAGTAGGCGACGTCCGCCTGGCTGAAGCCGGATTCGATGGCGCCTGAGGCGATGCCGTTGACATTGGCGACGGAGCCGTTGGCCGCCTGCGCCGTCACAATGAGGTTGGGCGGGTTGGAGACCGCGTTGGCGATGAGGCCGCCGACGGGATAGTAGGTGCCCGCCGTGCCGCCGGTGCCGATGCGGAAGAAGGCCGGCCCCTGCGCGAAGGCTTCGCGCCCCATGAGCGCAACGGCGCCCAGCCCCAGACCGAGCCGCGCGACATCGCGGCGCGAGAACAGTTTCTGCATGATCGATTGCCTCCCGAGATGCGGGCACGCGCCCGCTGCCGCCCATGACGGCACTGTGACGAGATTAGATCAGGAAGCTGCAGATTTGAAAGCCGCCCCGTGACGTGCTCCACGGCGGTATTGGGCGCCGGTCGGGCAGCGCACCGTTGACAGGAGGCGGGGCAATGCCGCGAATAGCGCCATGGATGCACGCCCGCCGACCATCGCGGAACACGCGCTCGACCCCTCGCTGCCGGCAGACGAGGCCGTGCGACACCTCGCGCGGGCCCTCCTCGCCGACATGTCCCGCGCGCTCGCCGCCTTCGACGCCATGCCGGCGACCGCCGCGCATGAGACGCGCAAGGGCATCAAGGCGCTCCGGGCGCTGCTGCGTCTCGCCGATCCCGAATGCGAACGGCTGTGCGAGGTCGATGCGCAGTTGCGCGACAGCGCGACCCTGCTCGCGGGCGCCCGGGAGGCGCGCGTCCTCGCCGAAACCCTCGGCGCGCTGGCCCATCATGCTCCGGAGAAGGCGAGCGCCCTGCTCGCCCGCCTGTGCCGGTGGGCCGACGAATGTGCCTCCGCTGCCGAGGGCGAGGTCCTGAGCCACCAGCGCGTCGCGCAGGTGGCGGAAGCGCTGCACGGCCTTGGCGAAGGCGTCGGCGACTGGCCCGTGCCCGATAGCTGGCGCCAGCTCCTCAAGGGCGCGAAGCACACGGTGCGCCGGGCGCGGCGGCGCCTCGCCAAGGGCCTTTCCAGCCGCGATGCGGACGAACTGCATGCCGCGCGCCGCTGGGTGGTGCGCCACCGCTACCATCTCGGCTTCCTCACAGCCGCGGGCCGTCTCATGGAGACGCGCCGCAAGCGCATGCAGGACCTGCGCGACCTCCTCGGGCGCCACCACGACCTGCACGACGCCCGCCGGGCCATTGCGGGTGCCGGCCTTGTCGATGGGGCGGAACTCGCCACCCTCGGCAGCCTCATCGGCAAGGAGCAGCGGCGGCTGGAGAAGAGGATCTCACGCGCCGCCGATCGGCTGTTCGACGGCGACACCCGCCGCCTCGGCAAGGCCCTGAAGGCGACCTTCGCGGGCGAAGCCTGCTGAGCGGTCAGCCCGCCCGCGCCGTGGGAACCGGCTGGTCCATCACCGCCTGCCATTCGGGATCGGCGCTGAAATCGGCGCCGTTCTCCACGGAGAGGACCTGGGCAAGGCGCGTGCGAGCGCGGTTGATGCGGCTCTTGATGGTGCCGAGCGCGCAGCCGCAGATCTCCGCCGCCTCCTCATAGGACATGCCGGCCGCCCCGACGAGCACGAGCGCCTCGCGCTGGTCGGCCGGCAGGGTCATCAGCGCGGCGCGGAAGTCGCACATGTTCATGTGGTCGAGCTGCGAGGGCGGCATCGCCTGGGCCGCGGCGGCCCGGCCGTCGACATCCTCCACCTCGCGGCTGCGCTTGCGATACTCCGAATAGAAGGCGTTGCGCAGGATCGTATAGAGCCAGGCGACCATATTGGTGCCCTCGGTAAAGGAACCGAGGTTGGCCCAGGCACGGATGAGGGCCTCCTGCACCAGGTCGTCCGCGCGGTCCGGATTGCCGGTGAGTGACATCGCGAAGGCACGCAGGCTGGGGATGGCTTTCAGCAGATCCTGCTTGGTCTTCTCAGTCGGCTGCATCGGCGGCTCCCTGCTGACGATCGAGCGCTTCGAGGAGCTGACGGAAACGGTCCGGCACCGGCTCGTCGAGAACGTCGTCGTACATCGCCCTGAGGCACCGCGTCAGGTGCTCGGGCAACGGCGCAGCAACAGCCGCGTGCGACACAACCACCGCATCGTTCTTGTTTTCAGCCATGACGGATCCGCCGTCTCCATCGCGCATCCGAAGGGCTGCCCGGCTGCCGCCCAGGGCAGCATCACGGCGTCGGTTATGGCCGTCTCCGGCTCTTCCGTCGCTCGTCATGGTCATACCGAGGTCTCCGTAAACGCTGCCACAATCATCATACCGTCCTGTGTTCAATCATCCATCAACGTCGCGCCGGACGAGAAGTTCCCAACGGGGACCGACGGAACCATCGATGTCGCAGGGGCGTTCTTTCCGGGCAAAGCCGCACGGCGCTGCGGCCTGTCGGACATTCCTTGCAAACGGAGGTGGAGATGAACTGGGATCAGGTCGAAGGTAACTGGAAGAAATTCAAGGGCATGGCCCAGCAGCAGTGGGGCAAGCTCACCGATGACGACCTCGACGTCATCGAGGGCAAGCGGACCGAACTCGTCGGCCGTCTCCAGGAGCGCTACGGTTATGCCAAGGACCAGGCCGAACGCGAGATCGACACCTGGCTGAGCCGGCACTGAAAGAGCGTTGAACCCACTGAAAGCGAGGAGGAGAGGATGGCCACCAAGACCGATGGCGGGTCCGCTGAGGCGATTGAGCTGCGCCGGGAGATCGACACCCTCAGGGGCGACATCGGTCGTCTGACCGAGGCCGTCTCCAACCTCCTGCAGCGCGAGCTCGAGGAAACCGGCGAGCGGGTGCGCACGGCAGCCGGCGAGACGATGGACCGCTTCACGGCCACGGCCGAGGAAATCGCCCGGGCAACGCGCGACGCCGCTGCCGATGCCGAGCGCCGGGTGCGTTCCGTCGGCTCCGAAATCGAGCACGGCATCGAACGCAACCCGCTCACGGCAGTGCTGATCGCCGGCGGCATAGGCCTCATCCTCGGCATGATGAGCCGGCGCTGATGGGCGGGCTTCTTTCGCTCGTCACCAGCGCTGCGCGCCGGCAGGTGCAAGAAGGAGCCGCGCGCATCGTGCGCAGCATCGTCCTGTGCCTGCTGGCGGCCTTGTCCCTCGGCATCGGGCTGGTCTTCGCCGCGATCGCCGCTCACCGGTGGCTGGAAGACCTGTATGGGCCGATTGCGGCCCCGTCGATCATCGCCGGGACCTTCGTGCTCGTGGCCATCCTGCTTCTTCTGGGCGCGCGCGCCGGTCGGTATCGGCCCCGCGACGTCGCTGCCCACCCAGCCACTGCCGCCGGCCTGTCGCGGCAGGAAGCGCTCGAAGCCTCCGCTCTGAACGTGGGGCGTGAGCTTGCCCGGTCTCTGGACGGCAAGCAATTGATGCTTGCCGCCCTCATAGCCGGGTTCGTCTCGGGGCGCCTGCTGGAGCGCCCCGGACGATCGAAACGGAAGGATTAGGCATAGCAGGGCGGATCGCCGCCGGGCCCGCGCTTCGCAAGCTCGGGCGCCGGCGGACGACGCGCTCAGCTTGCCGCCGCGACGGGACCTGCCTGGTGCGAGCGTCGGTCGAAGAACAGCGCCTGGCTGATCACCGCCTTCACGGCATCCGGGCTGAACGGCTTGGTGACCAGGAAGGTCGGCTCGGGCCGCGCCCCGGTCAGCAGCCGCTCCGGATAGGCCGTGATGAAGATCACCGGCATCTCCGCCTCGGCGAGGATGTCGTTGACCGCATCGAGGCCGGACGAGCCGTCGGCGAGCTGGATATCGGCGAGCACCAGTCCCGGACGCTGCCGCTTCACGACCTCGAGGGCCTCGCTGTGGGTCCGGGCGACGTCGATGACACGGTGGCCGAGGCTTTCGACCAGCGCCTCGAGGTCCATGGCGATGATGGGCTCGTCCTCGATGATGAGGATGTCGGTCGCCAGCTGCTCGGAGAGCTCCTGGCCGGCCTCGGCGAGAAGCGCCGCCGCCTCGTCCTCGCTGCAGTCGAGGGCCTGGGCGACGTGCGCGGTCGAGAATCCTTCGACCGCGGCGAGAAGGAAGGCGACGCGCGGACGCGGCGTCAGCTGCTCGAGCCGTGTGAAACCTTCATCCTGCGGCTCGGTGTCGATGGCTAGGGGCGCCTCCGCATTGAGCTGGATGGACTGCCACACCCGCAGAAACACGCGATACAGCGCAACGCGCAGGTCGATCTGCCGGTCGAGCGCCGCCGGATCGGCAAGGATCGCCTCCAATGTCGCGACGGCATAGGCATCGCCTCCGCTCTGGCTACCCGCGAGCACGCGCGCGAAGCGGCGCAGATAGGGCAGATGGGGAGCAATCGCTTGAGCGAGGGACATGAACAACCTCTGTTTCGTTGTCGTCGTCTGCACACCGCCATCGCGGTGGGGGCCGACCCGCCACTCACGCGGCGACAGCACCATCATGAGCAAACGAAGTCCATCGAAAAAAGTTCCGGTAGGTCAGGAACAATTTAAAATTCCGCCCATTATCGATGTAGCGGGGCAATGGCAGACGGAACACGAGCAGGCATATGGGCGCAGACAAGGGCGCAAAGGGTGGCGTCACCCAACGGCAGAAGGACACCACGGCCGGCCGCCCCCCGTCCGCGGATAGGGCGGCAGGCGGGGGACGGACTGTCGGCAAGGACATCCAGGCCCAGATCGGCCAGCAGCTGCGTGCCGTCTACGACGACATCCTGCAGCAAGAGGTGCCCGACCGTTTCATGAAGCTGCTTACGGAGCTGGACGCCAGAATTGGCGGGACCGCCTCCGCCCCCGACGAACCGGACGAGGGTGGGGAAAAGCAATGAGGATCGATCGACGTGCTGGCGGTCTCCCCAATGATGGAAGCAGGGCGGCATGAGCGCTTGCCATCCCTGTCCGTGAGGCCGCGAATGGACCCGGTCCATGGCAGCCGCGCCGCATCGATCAGCTGATCGGCGCGCCATGACCATCCTCCGGAATACCGGCACCGGCAGCCCGAACGAAGACCGCCAGGTCCAGGCGATGGAGGGCGTGAGTGGCCTCAGCCGCAGCCTGCGCGGCCGCCTCGTCGCGGCCCTGGCGCTCGTCCTGCTGCCGGCGGCCCTCATCGCCCTCGGCTGGACGGTGGCGCAGAACCGGCAGCTGCGCCAGGAGCGGATCGACGCCGCCACTCAGGCCAATGCCTATGTCGCCGCGCAGATCGACGAGGTACTGCGCGAGGCGCAGCTCGCGGCGGCGGAACTCGAATCCCACCTGGCCAAGGCCGGCGGCGCGCCCGACAGCTGCAGCGCCGCCGCGGCACCGGTCCTCGGCTCCTACCCGGAGCTGACGGCGGTGGCCGTCTTTGCCGGCGATACGTTGCGCTGCGCCTACGGCTTCGATCGCGATGCCCTCGTCGCCCGCGCCAGCGCGACGACCCGGGAGCGGCTGTCCGCCCAGCTCGCGCAGGGGCTCACCGCCGTTCTCGACAGTCCCGTCACGGGCGGCCCGGTGCTGCTCGCGAGTGCGATCGCCGCCGGCAGCGACCGCGATGCCATCGCGATCTTCTCCGTTTCCCACATCATCCTGGAAATCGCCCTGCGTTCGGCCCGGGTGTCGCAGGAGCACGGCTCGGTCGTATTCTCCCCGTCCGACCGGCGCGTCGCCGAATACCGGACCGAGAACATCCCGGCCGACTGGCTGCCCAAGGGCGGCATCACCACCCAGCAGTTCGGCAGCGGATCACACGTCTTCATGGACGAAAGCCGCGGTGGGGAAAGCTACCGCTATTTCGCCACCCGCTCGTCGAGGACGGGGATCACGGTCGTCACCGGCTATCCCTCGGCCGCCTTCTTCAGCAATGAGCAGCGCCAGCTGTGGGGGGCCATCATGCCGCCCGTCATCATGCTGGTGGGCGCGACGATCGGCATCGTCTTCGCCGTCGACCGGCTGGTGCTGCGCTGGCTGCACTATCTCAAGCGCCTGACGAGGGTCTACGGCAGCGGCCGCTTCTCGGTCCGCGCCGTGCGGCTCGTGCATGCGCCGAGCGAGCTCGCGGAGCTCGGCGAGGCCTTCGACAACATGGCCGAGAACATCGCCCAGCACGCCGAGGCGCTGGAGACGGTGGCCGAGGAGAAGTCGCAGCTGCTGCGCGAGCTGCATCACCGGGTCAAGAACAACTTCCAGGTTATCGTCAGCCTGCTCAGCCTGCACAAGCAGGCGCTGCCCGCGGAGCGGCGCGACGACATCCGCTTCATCGAGGACCACGTGCAGGCCATGGCCGTGGCCTATCGCGTCTGCTACGCGCTCGGCGACATCACCGATGCCCCGCTCGCCGAGCTGCTGGACGACATCGTCGACGGCCTGCGCCGTTCGGCGGCCCTGCCGGCCGAACAGGTGCGGATCGAAGTCGCCGCCCGCGACGTCACGGTCGACCTCGACCGCGCCATCGGCATCGGGCTCTACCTTGCGGCGCTGCTGCCGGCCTATCTCGACGAGGCGCGCCGCACGCATCGCGCTGTCGAGCTGACCGCCGTGCGCCGGGAGAGCGGGCTCGTGCTGAGCTGCCGCTTTGCCGACGACGAGCCGGTGGGGTCGCTCAATCCGCTGCGCGAGCGCCTGACCCGCGCCTATGTGCGCCAGCTCGCCGCGCGGCCCCTCGACACCACCTGCGCCAGCGAGCGCAGCATCGAGCTCGCCATGCCGGCGCCGGGGCTGGTACCGGCCTGATCAGCCCTCGCCGAGCCGCCGCGACCAGTCCTCCACCGCCCCGCGCTCCAGCCGCCGGGCGGCCAGCGCCTTCCACGAGGCCGGCAGATGCGGCAGGCGCGCCAGCTCCGCCAGCGCCTCGCGGTCGAGCATGTCGACATAGAGGACGTGGAGCACGCGCGACAGCGGCCATTGCGGCTGCGGCCGCTCGAGGAGGACCATCCGGTCGCCCGACGCGACCATCCCCGGCTCCAGCACCCGGTAGTACCAGCCGGTGCGACCGCTCTCCTGCACGCGACGCGCCATGTCCTTGCGGCCGAAGCGGTGGTTCAGTTTCCAGCAGGGTTGCCGGGCCTGCGAGACCTGAACGAGCGCCGTGCCAACGCGGAAGATATCGTCGATGCACACGTCCGCCTCGACGAGCCCCCGCGTGCGGAGATTCTCGCCGAAGGCCGCCCGGCCGGGCAGGAACGACGACAGGTCGATGCCCTCCCCCGCCCAGGCGTCGTAATGCTCGGCCGGATAATGGTGCACCGCCTTGTCCGGCCCGCCGTGGTTCTTGCGGTCGCCCTGCTCGTCGCCGGCGAGCCCCTCCGCGCGGATCTCGACCGGCGCGTCGAGACGCCGCTTGTCGATGGCGCTCAGGGTGCCCTCGCGCGCATAGGGCACCGCCTTGCCGGCGAAGACGGCTTCGATCGTCACCATCGGCCCGTGTCTCCTCTTCCGCCGGACGTTCTAGCGGCGCGCCGGCCAGGCCGACATGCGCCACGGCGTCGCCACGCGCCTATTCGTCGCCGAACAGCTCGGCGCAGCGCGAGAAGGACAGGCCCGCCCCTTCCGTATCCTTGTTGATGCGCACTGAGGTGATGACGCCCTGCGCATCGGTCGCGATCTGCGCCTCGCAGAACAGGTCGACGCGTCGCGCCGGCTCGACGATCACGGACGTCGGCACCGCGGCGCCGAAGGAGGTCGACGTGGTCCTCGTGCGCGTGACCGTGGTGCCCGGCGCCGGATTGGAAACGGTCGTCACCGTGCGCTGGGAGCGGTTGAGCGGCTGGGTCGCCCCCTGCGTCTGCACCCGGGCCGGCCGCACATAGCTCGTCTCGCCGCCGCGCCAGGTGTAGATCACCCCGCCGCCGTCGAGTTCATAGCTCGAGACCGGCGGACCATTCTCGATGAAGAATGCGTCGGCCGTCTGCCCGATCCACTTGCCCCTGAGCGCCTTGTTGGCCTCTTCCGTCGTCTTGCATCCGGCGACCACGACGCTTGCCGCGAGCGCCAGCGCGATTGCTGCCCACTTCATCCCCGCCCCCCGAATTCTGGCATCAGCCGGCGTCGTTCTTGCCGCCCCGCGACGGAAAGGGCAATAGGGCTTGAAGTATGACGGGAGCGTGGGACGAAGGCTGCGCTCCTCCTCACAGACGCCAGTGCAGGACATCCGCCGGCAGGCACCCGGGCTTGATTGCCGAGCGCACGTCGATCACGACGGCGCCCGGCGCCAGCATCGATGCGATGCGAGCACCCTCATCCGCGAGATAGGCGCCGTGCGGGACGGCGAGCACCGCCGCGTCGAGCGCGTCGAGGGCCCCCCAGTCGGCGAGGGCGACGCCGTAGGCGCGCTCGGCCTCGCGTGCTTCCGCCAGGGCGTCGTGCACCAGCGGGCGGATGCCGTATTCGCCGAGCTCGGCGATGATGTCCGGCACGCGGCTGTTGCGCAGGTCCGGCACGTTCTCCTTGAAGGTGAGGCCGAGGATGGCGACGCGCGCCGTGCGCAGGTCGCGCCCGCGCGCCAGAAGCAGCTTCACCAGCTTCTCGCCGACGAAATGGCCCATCGCGTCGTTGATGCGCCGCCCGGCGAGGATCATCTGCGGGTGGTAGCCGAGCGCCTCGGCCTTGGCGGTGAGGTAGTAGGGATCGACCCCGATGCAATGGCCGCCGACGAGGCCCGGCGAGAAGCGCTGGAAGTTCCACTTCGTCGCCGCCGCGTCGAGCACGTCGCTGGTGGCGATGCCCACCCGGTCGAAGATGAGGGCGAGTTCATTCATCAGCGCGATGTTGAGGTCGCGCTGCGTGTTCTCGATGACCTTCGCCGCCTCCGCCACCTTGATCGACGGCGCCTCGTGGACGCCGGCCCGCACCACCGCGCCGTAGACCGCGGCCACCGTCGCGCGCGTCGCCGGGTCCGAGCCGGAGACGACCTTGGTGATGGTGGTGAAGCGGTGGGCACGGTCGCCCGGGTTGATGCGCTCCGGCGAATAGCCGACCGTGAAGTCGCGCCCGAAGATAAGGCCGCTCTCGGCCTCCAGCACCGGCACGCAGTCCTCCTCGGTCGCGCCGGGATAGACGGTCGATTCGTAGACGACGATGTCGCCCCGCTTCAGCACGCGCCCCACGGTGCGCGAGGCGGCGAGGAGTGGCCTGAGGTCGGGCAGGCGCTCACCCGTGATCGGCGTCGGCACGGTGACGATGTGGAAGTCCGCCTCGCGCAGCGCCTCGGCATCGCCCGTCAGGTGAAGCGACGGCGCCGCCAGTTCCTGCGGCTCGACCTCGCCCGTCCGGTCGATGCCGTCCTTCAGTTCCGCGATCCGGCCCGCGTCGATGTCGAAGGCGATGACGCGATAGCCGCCCGCGGCGAAGGCGCAGGCCACCGGCAGGCCGACATAGCCGAGACCGACGACCGAAATGACCCGGTCTGGCCTGTCAGACACCATAATACTCCCGGTACCAGTCGACGAAGCGGCCGACGCCGGTCTCGACCGAGGTCGAGGGCGCATAGCCGGTATCGCGTGCAAGGGCGCTCGTGTCGGCGAAGGTGGCGGCGACGTCGCCCGGCTGCATCGGCAGCATGTTGCAGAGGGCCCGGCGCCCGAGCTTGTCCTCGAGGACGCGGATGAAGTCCATCAGCGGCACGGGGCTGCCGCGGCCGATGTTGTAGATGCGGAAGGGGGCGATGCCGCTCGCGCCGGGATCGGGGTGCTCCGATGCCGGGTTCCAGGCGCCATCGGGCCGTGCCGGCCGGTCGAACACGCGCACCACGCCCTCGACGATGTCGTCGATATAGGTGAAGTCACGGCGCATGTCGCCGTTGTTGTAGACGTCGATGGCCTCGCCCGAGAGGATGGCGCGCGTGAACTTGAACAGCGCCATGTCCGGCCGCCCCCACGGGCCGTAGACCGTGAAGAAGCGCAGCCCGGTACAGGGCAGGCCGTAGAGATGCGCATAGGAATGCGCCATCACCTCGTTGGCCCGCTTGGTGGCGGCATAGAGGCTCATCGGATGGCCGACGCCGTGCTGCTCCGAAAACGGCAGGGCGGCGTTGGCGCCATAGACGGAGCTCGTCGAGGCGTAGACCAGATGCTCGACGCGCCCTTGCCGGGAGCATTCGAGAATGTTGAGGAAGCCGACGAGATTGCTGCCGACATAGGCATGCGGGTTCTCGACCGAATAGCGCACCCCCGCCTGCGCCGCGAGGTGGATGACCCCGCGTGGCCGATGGCGGGCGAAGACCGCCTCGAGCCCCGGCCGGTCGGCGATGTCGACCCGCGCCTCGACGAAGCCGGCGCGGCCGGCAAGGCGCGCGAGCCGCGCCTCCTTCAGGGCCGGGTCGTAATAGTCGTTCACGATGTCGAGGCCGACCACGGATTCGCCGCGCGCCAGCAGCGCCTCGGCCGTGTGATATCCGATGAACCCGGCCGTGCCGGTGACGAGAATGGTCATATACCTGGCCCGTCCACTCGCCCGCCTGCCGCAGCAGCGGACAGCGCTTCATAGCCGCTGGCGCCGCCTTTGCACAGCCTCGCGGGCATGCCTCTTAGGGACTGCCTCCCGCATGGGCAGCTTGTGCCCTTTCTCCACCCGGGATTGCCCACCGCGCGCTCTTGACGCCCGCCCCTCGTCATGCCCTCGTATGGCGCAAAATGGGGGAACAATCCATGTCCATGACCCGAATGCCCATCCGCACGCCCATGACCGCCGTGAAGAACCTCGTCGCCCGCGGCCTCACCCGCCGTGGCCTCCTGGGCGCCACCGCGGCCGTCCTCATCGCCACCACGAGCCCCGTCGTCCTTGCCGCGACCCCGAAGGACACGCTCGTCCTCGCCTGGGCCATCGACGACATCATCACCCTCGACCCCGCCGAATCCTTCGAGATCAGCGCCGGCGAGATCATGGGCAACACCTATGACCGGCTGGTGCGCTTCGACGTGGCCGATCCCTCCAAGCTCTACGGCGACCTCGCCGAAAGCTGGACGGTCTCTGAAGACGGCAAGACCTATACCTTCAAGCTGAAGCCCGGCCTCAAGTTCGCCTCCGGCAATCCGCTGACGGCCGACGACGTCGCCTTCTCGCTGCAGCGCGCGGTCAAGCTCGACCTGTCGCCGGCCTTCATCCTCACCCAGTTCGGCCTGTCGAAGGACAATGTCGAGGACAAGGTGAAGAAGATCGACGACCTCACCGTCGTGATCGAGACCGACAAGGCCTATGCGCCGACCTTCGTGCTCAACTGCCTCACCGCCAATGTCGCCGCCATCATCGACAAGAAGCTCGTCCTCGAGCACGAGAAGGACGGCGACCTCGGCTATGCCTGGCTGAAGACGAATTATGCCGGCTCGGGCCCGATGAAGATCCGCGACTGGCGCGCCAACGAGATCCTGGCGCTCGAGCGCAACGACAATTACTACGGCGAGAAGGCCAAGCTGCCGCGCGTCATCTACCGCCACGTGAAGGAAAGCGCGACCCAGCGCCTCCTGCTCGAGAAGGGCGACGTCGACATCGCCCGCAACCTCAGCCCGGAAGATCTTGCGGCGGTCGAGAAGAACGCCGACGTCGCCATCACCAACCGGCCCAAGGGCACGATCTACTACATCAGCCTCAACCAGAAGAACCCGACCCTCGCCAAGCCCGAGGTACGCGAGGCGATGAAGTGGCTGGTCGATTACGACGCCATCGGCGAGACGCTGATCAAGGGCATCGGCACCGTCCACCAGACCTTCCTGCCCATGGGCCTGCTCGGCGCCATCGACGAGAAGCCCTACAAGCTCGACGTCGCCAAGGCCAAGGAGCTGCTGGAGAAGGCCGGGCTCAAGGACGGCTTCTCGATCACCATGGACGTGCGCCAGACGCAGCCGGTCGCCGGCATCGCCGAGGCCGTCCAGCGCACCTTCGCCCAGGCCGGCATCAAGCTCGAGATCATCCCCGGCGACGGCAAGCAGACGCTGACCAAGTACCGCGCCCGCAACCACGACCTCTACATCGGCCAGTGGGGCGCCGACTATTGGGACCCCCACACCAACGCCGACACCTTCGCGCGCAACCCGGACAATTCCGACAACGCGGCCTCCAAGCCGCTCGCCTGGCGCAACGCCTGGGACATTCCGGAATTGACCAAGAAGGCCGATGCCGCCGTGCTCGAGCGTGACCCGGCCAAGCGCGTGGAGATGTACACCGAGCTGCAGCGCGACCTGCTGAAGACGAGCCCCTTCGTCATCATCTACCAGATGGTCGAGACCGCGGGCGTGCGGAAGAACGTCGAAGGTTTCGTCCTCGGCTCCACCTCCGACTCGACCTACGTCTTCAGGGTTTCCAAGAACTGAGGCCCGCATGGCACTCGCGGGTTCCGCCAGAGCGGGCGGGCGCAGACGCGCCCGCCTGCGTTCCACGGCCATGGCCGTCGCGCGCTTTCTCGTCGTCGTCGCGCTGACCTATCTCGGCCTCCTCGCCGTCACCTTCTTCATCGGCCGCGTCATTCCCGTCGATCCGGTGCTCGCCATCGTCGGCGACCGGGCGCCCTCGCATGTCGTCGAGCGCGTGCGCGAGGAACTCGGCCTCAACCTGCCGCTCTACCAGCAGTTCGTCATCTATGTCGGCAAGGCGCTGACGGGCGATTTCGGCATCTCCGTGCTGACGTCGAACCCGGTGATGACCGACATCCGCCGCGTCTTCCCCGCGACGCTGGAACTCGCCACGCTCGGAACGCTCATCGGCGCCCTCCTCGGCGTGCCGCTCGGCGTCCTTGCGGCGGTGCGGCGCGGCAGCTTCCTCGACCAGATCGTGCGCGTCATCGGCCTCGTCGGCTATTCGGTGCCGATCTTCTGGCTGGGGCTGATGGCGCTGCTCGTCTTCTATGCCCGCCTCGGCTGGGTGGAAGGGCCCGGCCGCATCGACGTCGTCTACGAATACACCGTGACGCCCGTCACGGGCATCCTGCTGCTCGACACGGCCATGCAGGGCGAGTGGGAGGCGTTCCGCAACGTCTTCGGCCATCTCATCCTGCCGGCATCGCTGCTCGGCTATTTCTCGATGGCCTACATCAGCCGTATGACGCGCTCCTTCATGCTGACGGAGCTCGGCCAGGAATATGTCGTGGCGGCAAGGGCCAAGGGCCTGTCGGAGCGCACGATCATCTGGCGCCATGCGCTACGCAACGCGCTGGTGCCGCTCGTCACGGTCATCGCCCTGTCCTACGCCAACCTGCTCGAAGGCTCGGTGCTGACGGAGACCGTGTTCTCCTGGCCGGGCCTCGGCCTCTACATCACCGATTCGCTGCAGAACGCGGACATGAACGCCGTCCTCGGCGGTACCATCGTCGTCGGCTCGGTCTTCATCGGCCTCAACCTGTTGTCCGACCTGCTCTACCGCGTCCTCGACCCCAGAACCCGAGCCCGATAGCGGACCCGCGCAAGATGACGAACGACGCTCAAACCTGGCGCGCATGGCTGACGAGCGAGCGGCCGGCCTCGCGCCGGCAGGCCCGCCTCGGCCGCGCCTATGCCGCCTGGTCGCGCTTTGCCGACAACCGCCTCGCCATGGCCGGCCTCTTCATCATCCTGGCCCTGCTCCTCGTCGCCGCCTTCGCCGACGTGATCGCGCCCTATTCGGCCGTGACCGACGGTGACCTGCGCACGGCGCGCCTGCTGCCGCCGAGCGCCGCGCACTGGTTCGGCACCGACGACCAGGGGCGCGACATCTTCGCCCGCCTGGTGCACGGCTCGCGCATCACCCTCTTCGTCGTCATCCTGGTGGCGGTCATCGCCGCGCCCGTCGGCCTCCTCATCGGCACGGTCGCGGGCTATGCGGGCGGCTGGATCGATGCCGTGCTGATGCGCATCACCGACATCTTCCTCGCCTTCCCGCGCCTCGTGCTGGCACTCGCCTTCGTCGCGGCGCTCGGCCCCGGCATCGTCAATGCCGTCATCGCCATCGCCATCACCTCCTGGCCGCCCTACGCACGCATGGCCCGCGCCGAGACGCTGACGCTGCGCCATGCGGACTACATCAGCGCTGTGCGGCTGATGGGCGCCTCGCCCGCCCGCATCATCGCCCGCCACATCATGCCGCTGTGCGTGTCCTCGGTGATCGTGCGCGTGACGCTCGACATGGCCGGCATCATCCTGACGGCGGCCGGCCTCGGCTTCCTCGGCCTCGGCGCCCAGCCGCCCTCGCCCGAATGGGGCGCCATGATCGCCTCGGGCCGGCGCTTCGTGCTCGACCAGTGGTGGGTCGCTGCAGCGCCGGGCGTGGCCATCTTCGTCGTCAGCCTCGGCTTCAATCTCCTGGGCGACGGCCTGCGCGACGCGCTCGACCCGAAGGCGGCCGGCCAATGAGCGCGCTCCTCGACGTCGAAAACCTGCGCGTCAGCTTTCCCACGCGCTCGGGCGTGGTGGAGGCCGTGCGCGGCGTCTCCTTCACCCTCGGGCGCGAGCGGCTCGGCATCGTCGGCGAATCGGGCTCGGGCAAGTCGCAGACCGGCCGCGCCATCCTCGGCCTCACCCCGCCGCATGCATCCGTCACTGCCGACCGCCTCGTCTTCGACGGCACCGACCTGCTCGCCGCGAGCGAGAGGGAACGCCGGACGCTGCGCGGCAAGCGCATCGCCATGGTGCTGCAGGATCCCAAGTTCTCGCTCAACCCGGTGATGCGCATCGGCGAGCAGATCATGGAAACCCTCGCCGCCCACGGCCGCGGCTCGGGCGCCGAGGCGCGCCGGCGCACGCTCGCCATGCTGGAGGCGGTGCAGATCCGCGATCCCGAGCGCGTCTTCAACCTCTATCCGCACGAGGTCTCGGGCGGCATGGGCCAGCGCGCCATGATCGCCATGATGCTCGTCGCCGAGCCGGACATGCTCATCGCCGACGAGCCGACCTCCGCCCTCGACGTGACCGTGCAGCTCCAGGTGCTCTCCATCCTCGACAAGCTCGTCGCCGAACGCGGCATGGGCCTCATCTTCGTCTCGCACGACCTCAGGCTCGTCTCCTCCTTCTGCGACCGGGTGCTCGTCATGTATGCCGGCCGCGTGGTGGAGGAGATCGCCGCCGACAGGCTGCACCAGTCGCAGCATCCCTATACCCAGGGCCTGATGAACTGCCTGCCGAAGCTCGGGCAGAGCCGCCATCCCCTGCCGGTGCTCGACCGCAAGCCGGAGTGGGCGGCATGACGGACGCGCTCGCGATCAAGGGCCTTGCGGTCGAGTTCGACGATTTCCGCGCCGTCGATGGCGTCGGCTTCTCGGTCGCCGAGGGCGAATCCTTTGGCCTCGTTGGGGAATCCGGTTCGGGAAAATCCACCGTCCTCCGCGCCGTCGCCGGCCTTGCACCGGTCACCGAGGGCGCCATCTCCGTCAGCGGCGAGACGATCGGCCATGCGCGCAGCAAGGCCTTCTACCGCCGGGTGCAGATGGTCTTCCAGGATCCCTACGGCTCGCTGCATCCGCGCCACACCATCGACCGGGCGCTCGCCGAGCCGCTCGCCGTGCACGGCATCGGCGATGCAGAGCGGCGCATCCTGAAGGCGCTCGACGAGGTGGGTCTCGGCAAGGGCTTCCGCTTCCGCTATCCGCACCAGCTGTCGGGCGGCCAGCGCCAGCGCGTCGCCATCGCCCGCGCGCTCATCCTCGAGCCGACGATCCTGCTGCTCGACGAGCCGACCTCGGCGCTCGACGCCTCGGTGCAGGCCGAGGTGCTCAATCTCCTCGAGGAGATCCGCCGCGAGCGCGGGCTCACCTATGTCCTCGTCAGCCACGACCTCGCCGTCGTCACGCACATGTGCGAGCGCCTGCTGGTGATGCAGCACGGCAGGCCGGTGGAGCTCCTGACCTCCGCCGACCTCGCCGCCCGGCGCATCGAGACGCCCTATACGCGCGAGCTGATGGTGGCGAGCGAGGGCTTCAGGCGCGAGGAGGCCTAGTCGCGGGATCGGCCGGCCCCTACTCCGTGCCTCTCGCTCCCTTGCGAACAAAAAAATCCGCCGCGCTCGTCGCGCGGCGGATGATCGTTGAACCCTCCGAGGGACGGCTCAGGTCGCCTTCGTCACGCTGCCTTCACCTGCCGGATGAAACCGTCGACCTGCTGGCGCAGTGCATCGGACTGGCGCACGAGGTCATTGGCCGCCTCGACGATCTGGCTGGAGACGACGCCCGTCTCGGCCGCCGCACGGCTGACGCCGGTGATGTTCGACGACACCTCCTGCGTGCCCTGCGCCGCCTGCGAGACGTTGCGGGCGATCTCGTTGGTCGTCGCGCCCTGCTGGTCCACCGCCGAGGCGATCGTCGTCGACACCTCGTCGATCTGGCGGATCGTCTCGGTGATGCTGTCGATGGCCCCGACCACGTCGTTGGTGGCGTTCTGCACCGCGGCGATCTGGGCCGAGATGTCGTCGGTCGCCTTGGCCGTCTGCTCCGCGAGGTTCTTGACCTCGGTGGCGACGACGGCGAAGCCGCGGCCCGCCTCGCCGGCCCGCGCCGCCTCGATGGTGGCGTTGAGGGCGAGCAGGCTCGTCTGCGAGGCGATGTCGGTGATGAGGCTCACCACCTCGCCGATGCGCTGGGCGCTGGAGGCGAGGCCGCGCACCACGTCCGCCGCGGACTTCGTCTGGCCGTTGGCGGCGCTCGCGACACGGGCGGCCGTCGTCACCTGCTGGCCGATCTCGCGGATGGAGGCCGTGAGCTGCTCGGCGGCCGAAGCGACCGTGTTGACGTTGCTCGTCGCCTGCTCCGCGGCCGCGGCGACCGTCGTCGACTGACGGCTGGTCTCCTCGGCGGCGGAGTTCATGGCGCCGGCATTCTGCTGCAGCTGCGAGGCCGCGGCGGCGACGGCACGGGCCACGCCCATCGCCTCGGCCTCGAACTTGTTCACCAGCGCCTCGACGTTGCGCGCCCGCTCTTCCTTGGCGAGCTGCTCGGCTTCCTGCTCCGCGGCAAGGCGCTCGCGCTCGATGGCGTTCTCGCGGAAGACCTCGACCGCACCCGTCATCTCGTCGATCTCGTCACGGCCGACGACCGGCGGCACGACGACGTTGCTGTCGCCGTCGGCGAGGCGCAGCATCACGTCGCGCAGGTTGCGCATGCGGCGCGTCAGGTTGCGGGCGAAGACGAAGGCGAAGCCGCCGATGACGAGGAAGAAGGCGAAGCCGACCGCAGCCGCGACGAGCGCGGCGTGCTGGATGCGCGCCGTCACGTCGTCGGTGTAGACGCCGGTGCCGACGGTCCAGCCCCAGGGACCGAAGCGCTCGACATAGGCGAGCTTGGGCACCGCCTGCGACATGTCCTCGCCCGCCCGCGGGTAGTCGTAGGAGACGTAGCCGGAGCCCTTGTCCTTGCTGATGGCGATCATTTCCTTCACGTACGCCACGCCTTTGGCGTCCTTGGCGTCCATGATGTTCTTGCCCTCCATCGCCGGCTGGCCGCCGTTGACGATGGAATTGCCCTCGTCATCGATGACGAAGAAATATTCGTCGCCGTTGTAGCGCATGGCGCGGACCACGGCACGGGCGCGCTGCTGCGCCCAGCCTTCGCCGATGAGGCCCTTCGCCGTTTCCTGGAACTGCTGGTCGATGGCCTTGATGACGACACCCGTCACCGACTGCAGCATGTCCACGCGGGCATCGCGGATCGAGGTGGCCTGCATGGATGCAAGGATGGCCACGATCGCAGCCGTGCTGACCGCAAAGAGCGCGACGACCGCCGCCAGCCGCGCGCCGATCGTCCTGAGGCCGATCTTTCCGAGAAAGCGACCCAATCCGTTTCGAACCTTGGCAGTTTCCATGCCAGCCACCCCGCATTCGCAGACCGGCTCTTGCCAGCCGGTCGCCCTTCGTTTGGTGCCGCCCACCCTTGCCGGTGCGCGGCGTTGCCTCGCCGATGGGGCCCTCCGTCGGCCGGAGGACCTCCTCGGTCGCATTTCGGAATAGACGCAACTCGGCGGTGTCCGCTGAGCGAATGAGCCGCCGGCGCTTCCCCGGTCAGACCGGCCGCGGAGACCCGCGCAGGACCGAAGAACGCAGTTCTCCCACCAACACCATGTTCAGCTTAGGCCGCCAGCCTTGTGCGAAGCTGGAGGACGGCCTCAGCGCGCCAGCGCGAGGCCGGCCCCGGAACTGAGGACGACGCCGCGATAGCCGCCGCGATCCTCGGCAAGGCGCGCAATGATCGCGCCGCGTGCATAGAGCACCACGTCCGGCCCCTTCAGGTCCCAGCCGTTGATGCTGCGCAGCGCCTCGCTCGCGCAGCCGCTCGTCGAGGCGCGGTACTGGTCGAGGAGGCCGGCATTGGTCAGCACGAGCTCGCAGGCCTTGCCGCCCGCTTCCGTCATGCGCCAGCGGCCGGAGACCTGGGACCGCTGCGGCACCGGCTTCGCATGTCCAGCCTGGGGCGGCGTGTAGCCCTTGACCACCTTCGGCGCCGGCAGCGGGCCGGGAGCCGTCGCCCCGCCCAGGGGCGGAGGGGGGCCCGCCGGTTTCGCCGGCAAGGGCTGCGCCGGCAGGGGCGGCATCGGCGCCTCGCGCACGACCACGCCCCGCGGGCGCATGCCCACGGCCGGGGCCACGACGACGGCCTCGACCTCCACGGATGGCGGCGCCGCCCGGTAGCACCGCGCCGGCGGGTTCCACGGGCTGGTGTAATAGCGCTCACAGCTGTTGAAGTCGCCCGATGAGCAGCCGGCGAGGACGAGGAGGCCGAGGAGCGGCCCCGCACGGCGGCAGAGCGCCTGCGAGGCAGCCGGCGACCGCATCCCGCCCGTCGCCCCGATCGGGGCGGTGAATTCGCGCGTCAGTTTCATGCCATGCCCCCAAAAGGCATCTCGAATTGCATCGTCAGGCGGGGATCGCCGAGGCCCTCGGCCAGCCGGCGGCGGGCGGTGTCATCCGTGGCGATCAGCACGCCGGCGGTGACGTCGCCCTTTCCCGCGACCGAATAACGAAGAACGTTCGCCGGTTCTTTCTCGCCGCAGGCTCCCGACAGGAAGCCCTGCTCGCCCCCCGTCCCGGCCTCCTGGCCGCAGATGAAGGACAGGCCGTTCAGCACGCCTGCCCGCGCCTGCGCCACGATTTGCAGCCGGCTGTTGCCGGCGAGGGCAAGGCCGAGATTGGCGGCGACGAGCACCCCGGCGACGCCAGGCCCGAGATGCAGGAAGCCCTCGGCCGCGAGATCGGCACCGGGCTCGACGCTCGCCAGCCGGTCGAACACCGCGATGCCGGAGAGATCGTCGAGCAGCAGGAAGAGGCGCCGGTGATGATGGGACGTCCCGTGGACATTGCTGTCGACGAGAAAGGCGCTCGCCCCCTCGAGGGCGACATCCGCCGCGAGCCAGCCGCAGCCGGCAACGCTCTCCGCATCGACCGGCCGAAGGATGTTGTGGGCGGCGCCCGTGCGGAAGTGGCTGCCCGCCCCGCCATCGCCCCTGACGGCGATGCCGCCGGGATCGGTGATCCAGCGGATGCCTCTGGCGGCATAGACGAAGGAGCCGCAGTCATCGTGTCCACGGGCACTGCTGGCACCGAAGCGGGTGGCGAAATAGGCCCAGTCCCGCCCGTCCCTGTGGCGCGCCGTGACGAGCCCTGCCTGCCGGTCGAGCACAAGCGGCGCCGAGGCACGGGCGGCCAGCATCTCGGCCACCGCCGGTTCGGCCATCACGTCCCGCCCGCAACGGGCGATGAGATCCCGCAGGATGGGCAGATGCTCCGCACCGCCCGTCGTCTCCCCGAAGGGCGCGAGGCAGCCGTCGGGGTCGGTCAGCGCCACGCTCGTCGCGATGGCCCGGCCGAGCGGCAGCGCCATGCGCCGGCGCAGGCCCTCCGTGCCCGGCAGGACGGCAAGGACGCCCTGCAGCGCCAGGCCGACCGCGAGCGCCTCGAAATGCAGATGCGACGAGCCCTCGCTCGGCATCGCCGTCTCGGCGAAGAGCTGCGCCGCCGACCACTCGATGTGGTTGAGCGCCATGGAGCGCCACAGGGCCGCGAGCGGCAGGCGCGGCAGCGCCGCGGCGACGACCGCGAGCCCGGCCGCCGCATGCAGCCGCTCGCGCGCCTCGCCGATGAGATTGTCGCCGAGCGCCTCGGCGAGGAACCGGGCATGCCGCACGATCTCGGCGACCAGCCCCGCGCTCTTGCCGACCGGCAGACCGGCCGCGAGCGACTGCGCGAGGAGCTGCAGCAACACCTCGACCCGGATCGCCACCGTACGCGGGCCGAACCGATCCTCGTCGTCGACGTCCGCCCGCGGGGCAGCCGCCTGCCACGACAGTGCGAGGGCGACCGCCTGGGCGAGGCTCTTGCGCTCGCCGCCCTCCGTCAGCGAGACGAGCCAGCCGAGAGCGTGATAGCGGGCGCGCCACAGACCGCAGCCAAACGGGTCTTCCTGCCAGTCGATGATCTCCGGCAGCGACCAGTCCTCGTGCCCGGCAAGGCGAAGGCGCCCGTCGGCCACGCTGCCCATGCCGCCGGCGAGCCAGCCGGCGAGATCGGCCTGGACGAACGGCGCCGCGGCGAGCGCCGCTTCGTCGACGAAAGACGCGAGCAGCCCGCGGGCGTCGCGTTCGGCGATGCCGAACCGCTCGGCCAGGCGGCCAAGCAGCCCCAGCGGGTCGTCTTCGGTCCCGTCCGCAAGTCCATCGTCGGGCGAAACTTCGTAAGGGAGGATGCGCCGGATATCCGCCCGGCCCCGCGCCTGGAAGCCGATATCGACCGAGCGGGCGCCGGCCGGCGGGGCAAGGCGCAGCGTGAAGCGACGCGCGCGCCGGTCCGTCGGCAGCATGACGAAGGCGCCGATGCCCTCGGCCTCGAGCGTGCCCTCATAGGGACGCGGCAAGGCCCGGCCCTTGGCATCGCGGTAGACGATGCGCGCAAAGGCCATGTCCGGCGCGGGCGTTGCGCAGAGCAGCTGGCCGCGCACCGTCAGCCCGCCGCCCGGCACGACACCCCAGCTCTCCCATTGCGGCTCCGCGTCGAGGAGCTGGGGTCCCGGCGGCGCCGCGGCCTCTGCGGGCGGCTGCGGCAACGGCCGCAGGCGGGGCGTCGCGATCTCGAACGGCGCCGTGTTGCGCCAGCTGCGTACCGTCAGTTCCACGCGCTCGGCATGGGCCGGCAGCTGGAAGGCCACGCGCACCTGCGAGACTTTGCGGCCAGGCGCGGCGGGTCCGGCGACGTCGATCGAGAAGGGGTCGATCCTTCCCCGCATCAACCCGGCGACGGCCGGAAGGTCGAGGCTGACGCCGTCGCCCGTCTGGAAGTCGAAGCCGAGGCGGACGGCGTCCGGCACCCTGCCGGCCTTCTCGTCATCCGCCCAGGTGAGGGCGAACGTCAGTTCGCACCACTGGCCCGCCGACACGCCGCCGAAGGAGAACTGCACCCGCGCCCGGCGGTTGCGCGCCTCCACCACATGCCCCTGGCCGTCGCCGCGGGCGGCCGAATCCGCGCCGTACTGGGCGACGACCGGCAGCAGCTCGCGCCCGCCCGTCTCCTGCGCGGAGCCGGGCGCGCGGGTGGGGCCTGCGGGCGGCGGCACGGGCGCGGCCTTCGGCGGCTGCGCCCGCTTCTTGAGGGGGCCGGGCAAGCGCGGCGGCTGAAACGGCTTCACCCGGTCCGGCGCCTTCGCCAGACCGGGTTGCAAGAGGGCATCGAGACCTGGCCGCACGCGCCGCGCCCCCTTCTTCTTTCCCGATTGTTCGTCGTCGCCGCTCACGCCGCCGCCACACGGTCGAAGAACTGGCGCACGTCGCCGTTCATGTGCGCCGCCTGCTCGTCGAGCGAGGACGCGAGCGTCTGCACAGTGGTGACGATGCCGCCGATGTCCTGCGCGGCGGCACGCACGGTCGCCACGGCCTCCGCCACGCCCTGCGCATCCTGCGACATCTCCTCGACCGCGGTGAGGATCGAATGGGTCGCCGCAGCCTGGTTCTCGACGGCCGCGGCAATCGCCTCGGCCGACTGCACGACCTCGCGGATGACGGTGCCGATGCCGTCGAGATCACCGACGGTGGCCCGCGTCGCCTGCTGGATGGCCGCGATCTGGTCGGAAATCTCCTGGGTGGCCTTGGCGGTCTGCGTCGACAGCGTCTTGACCTCGCGCGCCACCACGGCGAAGCCGAGCCCGGCCTCGCCTGCGCGCGCCGCCTCGATGGTGGCGTTGAGGGCGAGAAGGTTCGTCTGCCGGGCGATGCCGCCGATGAGCTCGACGATGGAGCCGATGCGCTCGGTGACCTCGGCGAGGCCGCGCACGCCGGCGTCGGCCGCCTTGGCCTGTTCCGCGGCCTTGCCGGCGATCTCGTAGGCGCGCTGGGCATAGCCTTCGACGGTCTCGATGGACCTCGCCATCGTGCCTGCCGCAGCCGCACCGCGGGCCGCCCGCTCCGCCATTTCCTCGGCGGTCATCGTCATGCTGTCGGCCTGCTCGCTCGTGCGGCCGGTCGCCGCGCCGAGCTGCTCGGACGCGCCGCGCATGACGTGCGCCGCCTGGTTGAGCGCCGAAAGGCTCTGCGAGAAGGTCTGATCGAAGATGCCGATCTCGCCGGTCAGCCGCGTACGGCGCTCCTCGCCTGCGGTCAGCAAGGTCTCGTGATAGACGGAGACCGCGATGCCCATGTCGAACATCACCGCGCTGCCGACGGCGCTAGCGAGCCGCGCCAGCCGGCCCGAACGCAGCCGCGTCTCCTGCGCGAGCACGGTCGTCAGCTCGGCGAGGATGACGCTGTAGCCGCCGATGTACCAGTCGGGCTCGACGCCGACGCGCACATGGGCCACGGCCACGGCCCGCACGCTCGTGAGATAGCTTTCATCGAAGCCCGAGGTGAAGAGCCGGCGCCAGTGCTCGGCTTGCAGCTTGGCGAGCCGGTCCTGCCGCTTGTCGACGAGCCGCGCCGTCATCGGGAATTTGGCGAGATGCCGGTAGAAGTCGCTGATGATGCGCGGCATGTGGGGCGCGATGAGACCCCAGGCGGTCTCGAGGTCACCGCGCACCGCAGCGTCGATCTTGTAGAAGGCCAGGCGCTCGTTCAGGGAAAGAACCGCTTCGGACATCATTCCTACCACGCGAACTCGTCCCGCGCGCCGCGGCAAGTCGCGGCGGTGAGCGGGAACGGAAAGGGGGAAAGGGGCGGCAGGGCGGCGGCCATCATGCCGTGGCCTCCGCCAGCCGGTTGGCCACATAAAGCCCGGGCCGCCCCGAGGCGGACCGGAAGGCATCGGAGATGCCCATCACCGTCTCGGCTGCGCCGAGGACCAGGTAGCCGTCGGGCGCGAGCACCTTCGCCATGCGCGAAAGCACGTCCGCCTTCGTCGGGATGTCGAAGTAGATGAGCACGTTGCGGCAGAAGATGATGTCGAACGTGCCGAGCCCGGCGAAGGACTGCAGCAGATTGAACTGCCGGAACTGCACCATCGCCCGGATCTCCGGGCGGATCTGCCACTGGTCGCCCTTCTGCTCGAAGTACTTGAGCAGGTACTGGATGGGCAGCCCGCGCTGCACCTCGAAGGCCGAATAGAGCCCCGCCTGCGCCCGCTCCAGCACGTGGCCGGCAAGGTCCGTCGCCAGGATCTCGACCGTGACGCCCGGCAGGAGATGGGCGTTCTCCTTCAGCGTCATCGCCAGGGAATAGGGCTCCTGCCCCGTCGATGCGGCGGCGCACCAGACGCGGATGCGCCGCGAGCCGCGCCGGTCGATGAGGTTCGGCACCACGAAGGAGACGAAGGTCTCGAACGGCGTCTTGTCGCGGAAGAAGGAGGATTCGTTCGTCGTCATCGCCTCGACGACGGCATCCGCGACCGCACCCGAAGGGGCAGCGCGCAGGCGCGTCACGAGCTGCTCGACGCCGGCGAGCCCCACCTTGCGCGCCACGGGCGCAAGGCGGCTCTCGATGAGATACTGCTTCTCCTGCGACAGGTTGAGCCCGGAGCGCTGCTTGAGGAACTGCTGCAGGAATTCGTAATCGCCGGCCGCAATCATGCTCTACCTCCGACGATCAGCTGGCTGACCCTGGGGCCGATGTCCTCGATCGGCAACACGCCCGCGCAGGCCCCGGCGGCGATCGCCGCGCCCGGCATGCCCCACACGACACTCGTCGCCTCGTTCTGCGCGATGACGTTGCCGCCCGCATCGGCGATGGCGAGCGCGCCCTTGGCACCGTCGCTGCCCATGCCGGTCAGGATGACCCCGAGCGCGGCGGAGCCGAAGACCCGCGCGACGGACTCGAACATCGGGTCGACGGCCGGCCGGCAGAAATGCACGGGCGGCGCGTCCGACAGGCGGATGACGGGCTTCTCGCCCACCTTCTCCACCAGCATGTGCCGGCCGCCGGGCGCCACATAGATGCGCCCCGCCGCCAGCGGCTCGCCGTCGACGCCCTCCGCCGCCTCGCGGTTGGCCGTGCGGCCGAGGTGCTGGGCGAGGATGGTCGTGAAGGTCGGCGGCATGTGCTGGACGATGAGGACCGGCAGCCGCGCCAGCGCCAGCCCCGCGCCCTGCAGGAACTGCATCAGCGCCTGCGGCCCGCCGGTGGAGCTGCCGATGCACAGGACCCGTGCGGGGATCCCCGTATAGGGCCTGAGCTTCTCCGTCCCCCGCGGCGGCTGCGGCCGCGGCTGGAAGGCCGGTGTCGCAGGCGCCGGCGCCGGGGCGGCCGGCTTGACGGCGGGTGCCCCGAGCGGCAGGCGCAGGCCGGCCGCCGAGCGGGTGCGCACCCGCTGTCCGAGATGGCGCACCTTCTCCACGAGTTCGCGGCGGAAGTCGGCCGAGGTGGCGAGCCGCCCCGTCGGGTCCGGCTTCGGCACGTAGTCGGCGGCGCCGAGCGCCAGCGCCCTCAAGCTCGTCTCCGCGCCCCGCTGCGACAGGGTCGAGGCGACGAGCACGACGGTGTCCGGCTTGGCCTTGAGCAGGAGCGGCAGGGCGGTGAGCCCGTCCATTTCCGGCATCTCTATGTCGAGGATCACCACATCCGGCCGGGACTGCGTCATGTCCTGCGCGGCGAGGCGGCCGTGCCGGTGCGTGGCGACGACCGCGAAATCCTGCTCTTCCTCCAGCCAGCGCGACACGAGCCCGCGCACGATCGCCGAATCGTCGACGATCATGACCCGGATCTGATCACCCGCCGTGGCGGCTCCCGTGACACCCGTCATGCGAGCGGCTTTCCGGCATCGGCGAGAGCGTCGGCCTCGGCCTCCGCATCGATGAGGCCGACCTCCTGGAACTTGTAGGCCAGGATCTCCCGGTCGAAGGGCTTCATGATGTACTCGTCCGCCCCTGCGATGAGCGCCCGCGCGATATGGCCGGGATGGTTCTCCGTCGTGCAGAACACGATCTTGGGCCTGGTGCCGCCCTCAAGGGCGCGCACCGCCTCGAGGAACTGCGGCCCGTCGACCACCGGCATGTTCCAGTCGAGCAGGATCGCGTCCGGCATCGTCACGATGCAATGGTCTAGCGCCTCCTGCCCGTTGCCCGCCTCGCTCACCTCGAAGGACAGTTCCTCGAGGATCTTGCGCGCCACCTTCCGGATGAAGGGGGAATCGTCGACCACCAGACACGTTTTCATCAGCCGCCTCTATACTCATCGGCTCCGACTGCTGCGGCTCAGGCCGCCATCGCCCCCTGCCGCAGGGACAGGACGCGCTCGACGTCGAGAATGACCATCAGCTCGCTGTCCAGCCGGTGGATGCCGTCGGCCACCTGCGCCCAGCGCGGATCGAGATTCATGGGGTTGGGCTCGCGCGTCGAGCTGTCGAGCGCCAGCACCTCGCCGACCGTGTCGATGATGAGTCCGTAGGACTCGCCCTTGTAGTCGATGCCCACGGCCATCGGCTGCAGGGTGTCGGTCGCGTCGGGAAAATCGAGCAGCCGGCGCATGTTGATCGTCGTCACGATGCGCCCGCGCAGGTTGAGCACGCCCTCCACGGCGCGCGGCGCCCGCGGCACGCGCGTCGTGCGCTCGGGCATGAAGACGTCGTGCACGGAGAGGATGGGCAGGCCGAAGAGCTGCCCGGCGATGCGCACGGTGACGTACTGGATGGTGTCGGCGGGCTTGCCCGCCGCCTCGATCGGCTTGGTCATGCGGCCACCTCCTGCTGGATCCCGGCGAACTCCTTGAGCGCCTCGAGGAGGCCGGGCTTGTCGAACTTGGCGATGTAGTCGGAGAAGCCGACGGAACGGCCGCGCTCGATCGCCTCGGGCGTGCACAGGCCGGAGAGCGCGATGATCGGCAGCCCCTCCATGCGCGGGTCGCGGCGCAGGTGGCCGGCGAACTCGAAGCCGTCCATGTGCGGCATCTCGATGTCGGTGACGACGACGTCGAACATGGCGCCCCGCTCGAAGAGCTGCAGGGCGGCGACCGCCGAGTCGCTCAGCGTCACGTCATAGCCGGCAGCCTTGAGGGCCGGGCCGAGCATGTTGCGGAAGAAGGCGCTGTCGTCGACGAGCAGCAGGCTGCGCCGCTCCGGCGCGCCCTGCATCGCGCCGCGGCGATGGAACCAGTCCTTGAAGCCCATCGGCAGGTAATGGGCGATGTCGATGATCTCGGTGGTCTGGCCGCGCACCACGCCCGACCCGAGGATGCCGGGCACCTCCGAGGCGAGGGTGACCTCGAACTGCTCCTCGACGATGTCGATGATCTCGTCGACCATGAGGCCGACGGAGCGGCCGGAATCCGAGAACACGAGCACCGGCTGCGTGCCGCCCTCGCGCTGCTCGATGCGCTCGTTGACGGGCACCAGCGGCATGAGCGAGCCGCGATACTGCACGACCTGCCGCCCCGTCGCACGCTCGATCTTCTCGACCGGCAGCTCCTCGAGGCGGGTGACGAGCGACAGCGGCACCGCCTTCGGCTCGGCCCCGCCGGCGCGGAAGAGCAGCAGCGCCACCGTGTTGCCCTTGCCCGCGGCACGCTCGGCGTCGATGCCGGCCACCTCGCCCGAGCCGAGCGTCGCCGAATGCGCCACCGCCTGCGCGATGCCGTTCGGGTCGATGATCATGATGACGCTGCCGTCGCCGAGGATCGTGTTGCCCGAGAACATCGACAGGTGCCGGAGCAGCGTCGACATGGGCTTCACCACGATCTCCTCGGTGTGGAAGACCGCGTCCACCACGATGCCGAAGGTCTGGTTGCCGACCTGCATGACGACGATGAAGCCCTGCTCGCCCTGCTCCACGCCGGACGCTCCGCCCTCCGGCTCGGCCGTGCCGAGCAGCTCGGCGAGCGGGATGACCGGCAGGAGCTTGTTGCGCAGCCTGAGCACCGGCGTGTTCTTGATGCGCTCGATGCGGTGGCCGGACTTGTGGTGCACCCGCACCAGCTCCATCACTGCCAGCTGCGGGATGGCGAAGCGGTCGCCCGCCGCCTCGACGATGAGCGCCGAGACGATGGCGAGGGTCAGCGGGATCTTGATGACGAAGGTGGTGCCGCGCCCGAGCACGGAGCGCACGTCGATGGTGCCGCCGATGATCTCGATGTTGTTGCGCACCACGTCCATGCCGACGCCGCGGCCCGACACGCTCGTGATCTTGGCGGCGGTCGAGAAGCCGGCGTGGAAGATGAACTTGTGGATCTGAGCCTCGTTCATCTTCTCGAGCTCGGCCTCGGTGGCGAGGCCGTTCTCCAGCGCCTTGGCGCGGATGCGCGCCACGTCGAGCCCGCGCCCGTCGTCCGCGATCTCGATGATGATGTGTCCGCCCTCGTGATAGGCGGAGAGGCGGATCTTGCCGCGCTCCGGCTTGCCGGCGGCGCGGCGGCCTTCCGACGTCTCGAGGCCGTGGTCCGCCGAATTGCGCACCATGTGCGTCAGCGGATCCTTGATCAGGTCGAGGATCTGCCGGTCGAGCTCGGTCTCGGCGCCGACCATCTCGAGGTCGATCTGCTTGCCGAGTTCCTGGGCGAGGTCGCGCACGATGCGCGGCAGTTTCTGCCATGCGTTGCCGATGGGCTGCATGCGCGTCTTCATGACGCCTTCCTGCAGCTCGGCGGTGACGTTGGACAGGCGCTGCAACGGCACCTTGAACTCGGTGTCGCCCTGGCGGCGGGCGATCTCCATGAGCTGGTTGCGCGTCAGCACCAACTCCGAGACCATTGTCATCAGCTTTTCGAGCGTGTCGACATTGACCCGCAGCGACTGCGAGGAGACCGAGCCCTTGCCGGAGCCGCCCTGCTCGTCGCCCTCGGCGACGGGCGCCTTGGCCTCGGCCTTGGGAGCGGGCTTCGCCTCGGCCTCGGCCTTGGCCTCGACCTCGGGCGCCGGCGGAGCCTTGGCGGCAGGCTGGGCTGCGGGCTTGGTGACGGGCTTCGGCCGCGGCACTTCAGCCTCCGCCTCGCGGAAGGCGCGCTCGATCTCATCGAGCGAATCCTCCCCCGGCAGCAGCTCGCGCTCCAGCACCTGGTCGCTCAGCGTGCCGACGGAGACCTTGCGCTGGGGAGCAGGCGCAGGCTCCGGCGGAGCCGGCGGCCCGAAGGCCAGTGCCTCGAGCGGGGCGATGAGGTCGTCGTCGGTGCCGGCCGGCTCCTGACCGACGTTGTTCTCGAGCTCGACGAGCAGCTCCTTCACCCGGTCGATGGTGCGCAGGATGAGCCCGACCGCCTCCGTCGTGACCGGCGCCCCCTCGCGGAACTTGCCCATGAGGGTTTCCGCGGCATGAGCCAGCGCACCGAGGCGCGGCAGGCCGAGGAAGCCGCACGTCCCCTTGATGGTGTGGACGAGGCGAAAGATGTTGTCGAGAACCTGAGCGTTGTTGGGGTCCCGCTCGAACTTCACGAGTTCGACGTCAACGACGTCGATGTTCTCGTTCGTCTCGGTCAGAAACTCCCGAAGCAGATCGTCCATGCGCCCAACTCCCCAAAGCCCGCCGTGCGGCCTGCCCGCATGGCGCCGGAGGGATGCCGGCCATCTCGGCCCGCGCATCCGCTCCCTTCCCGTTCAGCCCGACCGGAGCCCCGCTCCGGCCTCTCAACCCGTACCGATCAGGCCGCCCGCACCCGCGCGATGAAGCGATCCACTTCCTCGCGCAGCCGCCCGGCCTGGTCCGTCAGCTCGCTCGCCGCGCTGACGATCTCCGACGACACGCGCCCGGTGTCGGCGGCGGCGTGCGTCACGCCCGAGATATGCGCCGAGACTTCCTGCGTGCCCTGCGCCGCCTGCTGGACGTTGCGGGCGATCTCGCCCGTCGCCGCGCCCTGTTCCTCGACGGAGGAGGCGATCGTCGCGGAGATCTCGTCGATGCGCGCGATCGTCTCGGAGATGCCCTCGATGGCCCGCACGACGTCGCCGGTCGCACCCTGGACCGCGCCGATCTGGGCCGAGATCTCCTCGGTCGCCTTGGCCGTCTGGGCCGCGAGGTTCTTCACCTCCATGGCGACGACCGCGAAGCCCCGCCCCGCCTCGCCCGCACGCGCCGCCTCGATGGTGGCGTTGAGGGCGAGGAGGTTCGTCTGCGCCGCCACGTCGTTGATGAGGCGGATGACCTCGCCGATGCGCTGGGCGCTGTCGTCGAGGCCGCGCACCACCGAGACGGTGGAGCCCGCTTGCTGCGCGCCTTCGCTGGCGATGGCGGCGGCGTTCGTGACCTGGTGGCCGATCTCGCGAATGGATGCGGAGAGCTGCTCGGCGGCTGAGGCGACCGTGTGCACGTTGTTGGTCGCCTGGTCCGACGCCGAGGAGACCGCGAGCGACTTGTGGTTCGTCTCCTCGGCGGCGGCATTCATCGCCGCCGCATTCTGCTCGAGCTGGGCCGCCGCCGCCGAGACCGACCGCACGACGCCCATGACCTGCGCCTCGAAGGCGTCCGCGAGCTCGTTCAGCATCGCGCGCTTGCGCTCTTCGGCACGCGCATCGGCTTCCGCCTGCTCGGCCTTCAGCCGCTCGCCCTCGAGAAGCGCCTCGCGGAAATGCTCGGTGGCGCCCCAGATCGCTCCCACCTCGTCACGCGAGCGGCGCGTCTCGATCTCGACGTCGTACTCGCCGGCGGCCATCTGCTGCAGCACGCCTGTGACACGGCGCAGCGGCCGGCTGAGGAGGAAGGTGCCGATCCAGGCGGCGAGGCCGGCGCCGAGCAGGAGGCCGATGGCCGCGGTGCCGACGACGAGACCCATCATGCGTGACTGGAAGTCGCGCATGTTGCCGCGGACCCGGTCGAGCTGGCCGAGGATGCCGTCGACCTGCTGGTCGAGCGATGCCTGGAATTCCTTGCGGTTGCGGCGGTTGGTCTCGTTGTTGCCCTGCTCGTTCGCCGCCGAGGGTGAGACGTCGACGCCGAGCCGTGCCGTCTCGAGCCGGAACGTGCGGAACTCCGCTGCACGCGCGGCCATCTCCTCGAAGCTGCCGAGCCGGTCCGGCGGCACGAGATGGCGCCAGTCCGCCAGCGTCTTCTCGATCTCCTCGAGGTGCTTGCGGATGCCGTCGGCGAACTGCACCGCGGAATCGCTCGTCTCCGACATGTAGATGCCGCGCGAGTCCATGACGACCGCCGTGATGAGGCGGTTCAGATGCTCCGCATAATAGGCACGCTGAGCGGTCTGATTGAGCAGAGTGCTTTGATCGTCGTATTGCCGGAGCGCATGGATCGCCATCGCCGCGACCATCACCGCCACGCCACCCATGATTGCGACAATCGCGTATATCTTGCCGGAGATCTTCATGTGCCCCGCTTTCCCGTTCTGGAAGAACGTACTCATTGCACGCTCGACATGAGGCTTCGCCCTACGGCCTCATCTCGTCTTTCTTGATGTAGTTGATTTCTTCGATGAGAACGTCGCGAACGATCGGACTACCGATCCTCTCGTTGGTCCGGTCCTTGATCACCTGCAGCAGTTCGGCCAGGTTCTGCCGCGAGAGGTTCCGGAAATCGATGCGATCCTCGGCATAGATGCGGCGGAAGGCCTCGTCGATCAGGAAGGGATCGGGCGGCACCGACATCTCGCGCAGCGTGCCCGCATCCGCCGTGAAGATGAGCTGGGTGACGATGTAGCCCTGGAGCTCGCCATCGAGGATGACGGGCACGTTCATCGGCGCCAGCTTCTTGTACTCAAGGCCTTCGAGATAGGTCTGCTGCGTGCCGAGCGGATTGCCGCCCGCGACCCAGTAGGCGGTCGCGTAGCTCGACATCAGGGCGATGGCGGCCACCCAGAACCCGGTCAGCAGCAGACGCATCATCGGGCGGAACCCTGGAGATGGCCGGCGGGGTTGTAGGTGCCGTCGGAATCCTCGGCGCGGATCGAGGCGGCGACGATCTCGGCCACCTCGTTCATGGCGCGCAGGTTGAGCTCGAGCACCGCGTGGTTGCGGGCGAGCTTCTGGCGCACGCCGCTCATGCGGTCGATGACCTGCCGCTCCATCGGCTCCTGGTCGACCACCTTCATGAGCCGGCTCAGCTCGAGCAGGATCTGGCTCTTGCGCCGGTTGGTCTCGTCGAGATCGATGTCGTGGTGCGTCTCGAGTGCACGGGTCTCGACGTCGACGACGAACTCCAGCCGGTCCATGGCCCGCAGCAGGGCCGTTCCCGTGGCGGACACCCGCGGCCCGGCGGGGGGAAGGATGCTCGCCTCGCCGCGGCGCTCGGCAGCGTCGAGTCCCTCGCCGGCCTCGGACCCGTTCACATCATCGAACGTCATGCTCTGTTCTCCTCACCTGTTCCGGCTGCCGGAAGGGGACTGGCGGCACCCTCGCCGTCGTTGTGCGCAAACTGCTGCTTCGCCTGCTGGGACCGCTCGGTGGCCGTGCGCAGCATGTCGGCGATGCCGATGCCGCCCGACGCCGCCACCTGCTCGCCCATCTTCTCCGCGAGCATCGACTTCCAGATCTTGCCGGCCGTCCCGGTGCCGAAGACGACCTCGCCGTTCTCCGGCAGCATGGCCTCGATGAAATTCTGGAGAACGAAGGCCTCGAATTTCCGATAAGGGTCGCCGTCGCTCTTGCGCACCGAGGCGGCGCGGCTGCGCATCGCCGTCAGGGCGCCCTCCACGTCGTGCGTCGAGCCGAGCACCGGCGGGCGGACTTCGTCGAAGGTATCGGCGAAATCGACGCCGGCGGCGCTCGCCGGCATGCTCTGCAGGCGCTGGAGCGCGGCCTGATAGCGTGACGGCTCGACGGCGCGCGTCACCTCGAGCACGATATCCGACGGCGGCTGAATGGCCATGGCTTACCCTTTTCACGGCGCAGAGCGGATAGAGTCTGTGCGCCGTGGGGTAATTTGCCCGCGCTGGCTTATGTCAGGCTTGCGTCGCGCGCGCCTGCAGGGCGTCGAGGATCTCGGCGAGGCTGCGCTTGTCCTCCTCCTCACGGGAGGAGCGCGCCACCTTGGCCGCGTGCCGCTCAACGCGCTTGAGCTTCATCGCCTCCTGCAGCACCTGCTGCGCCTGCGTCTGCCGCGCCGCCTCCAGCTCCCCGGCGTGGCCCGCGAGCCGGTGGAGATGACGGGCCATCGTTTCCACGAACAGGCCGTGCAGCGGCTCGCCTTCGTTGAGGCTCGCCAGGATGTCCGTCTGCGCGCGGGAGAGCTCGGCCTGCTGGCGCTCGATTTCGACGAGCTTGGCCTCGGCCATGCGGCAAAGCCGCTCCTGCACGTCCATGAGGCGGCGCATCTTGTCCAGTCTGCGGCGGGCGTCCATGGGCTATCCGTTCCGGAGCCACTCGGCGAAGCCGAGCATGAAGAGGGTCATGTATTCACGGAAGAGAAGGTAGAAGATCAACAGTCCGAGCCCGATCACGAGCGGCATCATGATGAAGTAGATCGGCAATTGCGGCGTCAGTTTGTTGGCGACGCCGATGGCGAAGTTGATGACAAGCGAATAGATGATGAAGGGGCTGCTGATGCGCAGGGCGATGAGAAAGGCGTCCGTCAGCTTGTCGACGACCTCCGTCAGCGCCAGGCGCGTGCCGAAGGTCTCGCCCGGCGGCAGCCGCTGGTAGGACGCGACGAGGCCGCGCAGCAGCTCCCAGTGCAGATCGGCGAAGAAGACGAGCGCGACCGCCGTCAGGGTGATCAGCGTCGCGAGCGACGGCAGGCTCTCGCCGTCATCGACCGGCGTGCCGAGCATGCCGCCGATGCCGATGGCCATGGCGATGGCGACGGCCAGCGTCTCGAGCGCCATGAAGAACAGGCGCGCCATGAAGCCGATGACGAAGCCGGTGAAGGTCTCGAAAGCGATCAGGCGCAGCATGTCGGCCGGAGCCGCATCTCCCACCCGCGCGCCGACCGGCCCCAGCAGCAGCGGCGTCAGCGCGAGCGAGACGGTGAGCGCGATGAACAGGCGCACGCGCGTCGGCACGCGTGCGCTCGAAAAGCCGGGCGCGACGATGAGGCAGCCGCCGATGCGGCAGAAGATCAGGAAGACGGCGAGGAGCGACTGCGAAAGCTGGGCGCTCACGAGATGGTTCCGAGCGACTTGATCTCGATGCCCCGCGCGATCTCGACGTGCGACAGCACCGGCAGGGTCGGGAACAGCCGCTCGACGATCATGCGCACGTAGGGCCGGGCGTCGGGCGCGGTGACGAGGACGAAGGTGGCGCCCTCGTTGAGGTGCCGGCGGATGACCTGCGAGGCCTCGTTGCCGAACTGCTCGACGAGGCGCGGGTCGATGTCGAATTCGACGACGTCGCCGCGGGCGTCGCGCTTGAGGCTCTGGTGGAAGGCAAGGTCCCAGCGGTTGCCGAGGCGCAGCACGCTGAGCACGCCGTTCTCCGCGAGGTCGCCGCAGATCTGCGGGGCGATGCGCATGCGCACGTGCTCAGCGACCTGCTCGGACCGGCGCGCATGCGGCACGATCTCGGCGATGGCCTCGAGGATGAGGTGCAGGTTGCGGATGGAGACGCCCTCGGCGAGGAGCAGCTTCAGCACCGCCTGCAGGCCGGAATAGGAGATCTGCGCCGGGCAGATGTCGTCGATCAGGCGCTTGTACTCGGGGTCGAGCCGATCGAGCAGCCCGCGCATGTCCTTGTAGGACAGGAGCTGCGAGAGGTTGTTGCGGATGATCTCGCTGAGGTGCGTCAGGAGCACCGAGACGTTGTCGACGGTGGTGAAGCCCTGCCGGCGCACTTCGTTCGAATAGGTCTCCGCCACCCACATGGCCTTGATGCCGAAGGCCGGCTCGCGCGTCAGTTCGCCAGGCACGTCCGGTTGCGGGCCGTCACCGGTGACGACGAGCATCTCGCCGATGCGCATCTCCTGGGTGGCGACGACCGTGCCGTGGATCTTGACCTGGTAGGTCTTGCCGGGCAGCGACAACGTGTCGGTCAGCTTGATGTCGGGCACCACGAAGCCGTACTGCTGCGCGAACTTGCGCCGCATCTTGCCGACCCGGTGGGCGAGCTCGCCGTGGGCATTGAGCAGCTTCATCGACAGCTGCTTGCCGAGGCACAGCTCGATCTCGGCCGTCTTGAGCGATTCCTTGACCGAATCCTGCGCCTCGCGCTTGGTCTGCTCTTCCTTCTCCTTGACCTTGGCGGCGGCGGCAGCCTCCCGCTCGGCGATGCGGCGGGGGATGGCGTAGCCGACGAAGGCCATGAGGCCGCCGAGCGCGACGAAGGGCAGGAACGGCAGGCCCGGCACGACGGCCATCGTGAACATGAGGCCGGCCGCCACGAACAGCGCCTTGGGATAGGTGCCGAGCTGGCCGAGCACCGCCTGCTCGGCCGAGCCGCGCGTGCCGCCCTTGGAGACGAGGAGGCCGGCGGCCAGCGAGACGATGAGCGCCGGGATCTGCGAGACGAGGCCATCGCCGACGGACAGCTTGGTGAAGACGTCGGCGGCCTGGGCCAGCGACATGTTGTGCCGCGTGACGCCGATGATGATGCCGCCGAAGATGTTGACCGCGGTGATGATGAGGCTCGCCACCGCCTCGCCGCGCACGAACTTCGAGGCACCGTCCATGGAGCCGAAGAAGGCGCTCTCCTCCTCGAGCTCGCGCCGGCGCCGCTGCGCTTCCTTCTCGTCGATGGTGCCGGCCGACAGGTCCGCGTCGATGGCCATCTGCTTGCCGGGGATGGCGTCGAGGGTGAAGCGGGCGCCCACCTCCGCGATACGCGTCGCACCCTTGGTGATGACGAGGAAGTTGACGGTGATGAGGATGAGGAAGACGACGATGCCGATGACGAAGTCACCGCTCATCACGAACTGCGAGAAGCCGTTGATGATGTAGCCGGCGGCCGTGACGCCCTGGTCGCCGTGGGCGAGGATGAGGCGCGTCGTGGCGATGGACAGGGCGAGGCGCAGCATCGTGGCGATGAGCAGCACCTGCGGAAAGGCGGAAAATTCGAGCGGCTTGTGGATCCACAAGGCCACCATGAGGATGAGCACGGAAAAGGCGATCGACAGGGCCAGGCCCATGTCGATGAGGAACGTCGGAACCGGCAGGAAGAGGATGGTGAGGATGGCGATGATGCCGATGGCGAAGCCGACATCGAGCCCCCTGCGCCCGCCTGCCGCCGCCTGCCCCGCCGTCACGTCCGACATCGCCTGTTCCCTCGTTTGCCGCGTCGGCCCGCCGCCTCAGAAGCCAGTGGTGATGCGGCCGTAGACCTGTTCGGTAAAGGCGAAGATCTGCGCCCCGGTGAACGAGCCGGTGAGCGCGATGACCACGAAGATGGCGAGGATCTTCGGAATGAAGGTCAGCGTCATCTCCTGGACCTGGGTGAGCGCCTGCATGAGCGCGATGCCGACGCCGACGAGCATCGCCGCGGCGACGGCCGGCCCCGCCCCGATGATGATCGTCCAGATGGCCATCTGGACGATGTCGAGCGCATCAGCCTCGTTCATCGGCTCAGCTGATGTTGACGCCCGGGCCGAGCAGCACGCGCGTGCCGTCCTCGAGCTCCGCGACGGCACCCTCGTCGTAGATCCAGACCGACTTGACCGTGCCGGAGATGCTCTCGTCCGCCGTCGTCAGCGTGCGCCCGATGATCCCGTCGATCTGCTGCAGGGAGCTGGCGACGAGGAGGGAATCGAGCTTCTTGTTCATCATCACGCTCTGCTCCACCTGCGAGAAGGTGGCGAGCTGCGCCATGTACTGCGTCGAATCCATCGGCTCCGTCGGATCCTGGTTCTTCAGCTGGGCGACGAGGAGCTTGAGGAAGGTGTCGTAATCGACCGAGGTCTTCGACGTGCCCGCCGACTGATTGGTCGGCGTGTTGTTCGTCACGTTGGATACCGAGGGTACGGTCATGGGTCTTCTCCCGGGTGTCTGGCCCTGCGCCTAGCCGGCCTGCTTGCGCAGGAGCGGCGCCTCGGCCTCCCGCTCGTGCTCGTCGAGGAGCGGCAGCTCGTCGCAGTAGAGACCGCGCAGGACGCGCATGGCCTCGAAGGGGCGCCCCTCTTCCGCAAGCCCTCGCACCTTCTCGAGCGTCTCGAGAAAGGGCGCTTCAGGCGCCTGGCTGTAGCTGCAGGGGACGAGATCGAAGAGCTGGCGGAACAGCTTCAGCGTTTCCTGCGCCGTGGCCGGATCCATCAGCATCGTCTGCAGCACGAAGTAGAGGCGCTTCAGCGGCGTCGTCGCGTCCTCGATCTGCAGGACGTGGTTCTCCATGAGGAAGGTCGCGTCGTTGAGCAGCTCGATCGCGACCTTGCGATCGACCCTCAGCACCGCGCCGTTGATGTAGATACGCTCGCCGGCACGCAGCGACAGTTGCATCGAACGCTTCATGCAAGACCGTTCCGAATGGCGGAGTTGACCTCGATCAGGGCGGAGAAGCTGCCGGCCATCTCCTGCCGGAGGCGCTGCGCTTCGCGCAGAACCCACAGGCCGATGGAGATGAGGCTCGCGCGCAGCTCCTGCGGCAGTCCGTTTTCTTCGCTCGCCAGATCCTCGATGAGGAGGTTCCACAACCGGTTGAGGAAATAGATCGCCTCCACGGCCTCGCGCGAATCGGCGCCCTTCGCTTCGGCCGCCTGCATCAGCTCGATGGCGTGATCGAAGGCCATGCGCTCGCGCGCCCTGCCCTCCGAAGCCGCGTCGTCGAGGATTTCCGCATAGGAATGCCGATACATCCGTCCGCCTCACTAACAGGGTTACAGATATCTGAGCAGGCTGAGGCTCTGCAGGCGAACCGTCAGGGAATAGGACATCTCGATCTGCGTCAGGATCGCGTCGAGCCGCACCTTCGCCTCGGCCGGATCGACATCCTCCAGCTTCCCGACACGGGTGGCGAGGATCTTCTTCTGCGCCTCCATGTTGGTGTTGGCGGTCTCGATCCGGTTCTGGGCCACGCCCATCTGCGCCTCGATGTCGATGATCTGCGCGATGGCGCCGCCCATCAGCTCCGTCGCCTTGTCGATCACCACCTGCAGCGCTTCAGTGTTGAGCTTGTCGCTGCCGAGGTCGAAGACCATCGTGTAGGCGGCGGCGAGCTGGCGCAGGGCCGCGTCGTTGGCCGAGACGGAGGAGGTGAGCGTCTCGCTCTGCGAGATGCGGCTGCGCTGGGCGTTGTCGGAGGCGTTGGACCAGTCCGCCCACTGGGCGTCGTCGAAGAAGAGATCGGAGAAGGCGTTGTCGAGGAACGTCGCCATGTCCGCCGCCGGGATGTTGGCGACGGCCGGGTCGTCCTGCGTCATGCCGAATTCGGCGAGGAAGGCCGCATCGAGGGCGGCCTTGTTGGCCGAGCCGGCGGCATAGTTGTTGACCGGCGTGACGCCGCTGTTGGTGCCGCCGAAGAGGAACTGGCCGTCGACGGCCGAGTTCAGGCTCCCGATCAGCGCGGCGAGCTTGTCACGCGCCGCATTGCGGATCACCTCGCTGCCGCGCTGCGCATGCGGCACCGACAGGAGCTCGGCCTGGAACTCGTCGGCCATGGCGCGGATGTTGCCGAGCGCCTCGACCGTCACGTCGAGCCGCGTCTTGGTGCGGCTGTTGGCGTCGACCATCGCCGTCAGGTTGTCGTACTCGGCCCGCAGCGACACGGCCTGGCTCGTCCTGCCGCCGAGGGTGAGGCCGACATCGGCATGGCGGCCGGTGGCGATCTCCTGGTTGTGGCGCGCCGCATCCGCCTGCATGCGCACGAGCGACGAGCGCGGCGAGTTGAGCAGCGAATAAGTGGAGATGAACGTCGTCTTCATGGCGCTTACCTCACCGCCTCGAGGAGCGAGCGCAGCATCTCGTCGATCACCGCGATGAGACGCGAGGCTGCCGAATAGGAGCGCTCGAGCTGGAGCTGCAGCGCGAGCTCGTCGTCGAGATTGACGCCCGTCGCGGTCGACAGCGCATCGGAGGCGCGGGCCAGCACCGTTTCCTGGTAGGCGGCGTCGGTCTGCGCGCTCGAGCGCCGGGCCTCCAGCCAGCCGACCGAGGAGGAGGAGAAATCGACCAGCGAGCCGCTCGTCTGGATGCCGGCGGCCGGGTCGAAGCCACGCGTCGCATTGAACCGGTCGATGAGCTCGAAGAGACGCGCCGAATAGCTCGCTTCTCCGGTCGGGTTGGTGTCGCCGTCGCGCAACTCGTCGAGCGAGCCGCCCTGGTCGGGGTCGTAGGCCGCGTTGATGCGGATGTCGGCCGCAAGGCCCGGGCGCAGTCCGCCGCCCGCGGGCAGACCGACCTGGGTGAAGAGCCCGCCCGCCGCCGTGCCGGTGTCGAAGATGTCGATGACGGCGCGAGCGATCTCGTCGAGCTGGTTTTGGTAGGCGACGGTCGTCACGTCGCGCACTTCCATCAGCCCGACGATGCGGCCCGAGCGCAGCGGCATCGTGGTGTTGCCGGTGACCGGCACGCCGTCGATGACGACCTGGTTGCCAACCGTCGTCGCGCCATAGACCAGCGTCGGCGTGAACTCGACCTTGCGGGCGCTCGTCTCGAACAGCGTCACGCCGCCGTCCGTGTAGAGCACCATGTCGTTGTTTTCGCGCGTGACGACGTTGACCCCGATCTCCTCCGAGATCTGGGCGAGCACCATGTCGCGCTTGTCGAGCAGGTCGGTGACGTCGGCGCCGGTCGCCGTGCCTTTCACCACCGCCCGGTTGAGCTCCTCGAACTGCGACAGGAGGTCGTTGACGCGCGAGACCGACTTGGCGATCTCGGCATCCGCCTCCTGGCGGGTCGTGGTGACGGTCTTGGCCGCCTCGTTCAGCGTCGTGACGAGCCCGCTCGCCTGGCTCAGCACCTGGCCTGCCAGGACCTTGTCCTGCGGCGCGTTGGCATATTGGTTGAGCGCGTCGAGCAGCTTGCCGAGGCGAGCGGCGGGCGAGCGCGCATCTTCCGTGTCGCCCACCGTCTGGTGCAGCTTGTCGAGCCCCTCGAGCCGCGCCTGGCTCGCCGCCGTGCGCGAGGTGGCGTCGAGCATGCGGTAGTAGAGGGAGGTGTCGGCCGCCCGGCCGATGGAGACGATGCGCACGCTGCCGTCGCCGGCCGTGACGGACATCGCGATCTTGCGCGAGTAGCTCGGATCGAGCGCCCCGCTGGTATTGGCTCCCGACACGGCGATCTGCGTCGAGGTCGTCAGCAGGGACGAGCGGGCCGTGTTGAGGGCGACGGAAAGGCTCATGACGAGGGCTCCGGCAAGGCTGTGTAGGACGTCCCGTCAGCGCTTGAGGTTCATGAGAACGTCGAGCAGCTCGGAACCCGTCTGGAACACCTTGGAATTGGCGGTGTAGTTGCGCTGGGCCTCGATCATGGCCGTCAGCTCCTCGCCCATGTCGACGTTGGATTGCTCGAGCGCGCCGGAGAGGATGGAGCCGAGCCCCGCCTGGCCGGGGAAGCCGACCTGCACGTTGCCGGACTCGATGCTGGCCGAATAGACGTTGCCGGCCTCGGGCGTCAGCTTGTCCGGGCTCGGCACGTTGGCGAGCGGGATGCGGTAGGTGGCGATGCGCGTGCCGTCCTCGTAGACGGCGTAGACCGTGCCGTCCTTGCCGAACTCCACCTTGTCGACCTGGCTCGGCGCGTTGCCGTTCACGATCGGGTCGAGCGGCGCATACTCGGAGGCGAGCTGCTGCATGCCCGAGAGGTCGAGCGTCATCGCCTGGCCGTTGGGAATGTTGATCGGCGTCAGCGCCGCGCCGGCGACGATCTGGCCGGAGGTGTCGAACTCGAGCGCGAACGGCCCGGCCGTCCAGCCCGCGGGCTCGACGCCGTCGATGGTGACCTGCCACTGCTGGTTGGCCGGCGCGAGCGGATCGAAATCGGTCATCTTCTCGAAGGTGACGTTGAACTGCACCTTGTTGCCGACGTTGTCGTAGACGATGAGCGAGGACTGGAACGTGTCGCCCAATGCCGCGGCGATGGGAAGGTTGCCGCCGAGCGAACCCTGCGTCGTCGGGTTGGCCGACATGGCGAGGTTGGCGAGATTGACCCGCTCGAGACCGTCGAGGCTGTTGAGCGTGACGTTCGGGTTGCCGTTCGTTAGCGGGTAGCCCATCAGGTAGTAGCCGGCGGTGTTGACGAGGTTGCCCTCGCTGTCGGGCACGAAGCTGCCGGCGCGCGTCAGATAGGGCGTGCCGCCTTCGTCCGACACCACGAAGAAGCCGTTGCCCTGCACCGCAAGGTCGGCAGAGGACGTCGTGAAGACCAGCGGCCCCTGCTGGCTGATGGAATAGCGGATGTTGGTGACGACGCTGCCCGAGTTGTAGCTGCCCTTGCCCGAGGAGAGCACGAGCGAGGAGAACTCCGCCGAGGCGCGCTTGTAGCCGACCGTGTTGGCGTTGGCGATGTTGTCGGCAACGGTGCCAAGCTTGTTCGACTGGGCATTCATGCCGGACACGCCGGTGCGCAGCACACCATAAAGGCTCATGGGACCCTATCCTCGCTATCCGTGGTTGCCCCCAGTAAACGGGCAAAAGCTTGCGTGAAGCTGCCGCTTGCCGGCAGCCGTCCGGCGCTACTGGCGCAGAACCTGCGCAAGCTCGCCGAATGCGTCGACGCTCGGCGGCATGCCGGGGTCCTGCCGCAGGGCGTCGTAGATGCGCGGCACCAGGGTCACCGCCTGGTCGAGCGCCGCGTCCGAACCGGTCTGGTAGCCGCCCATCAGGCGCAGGTCGCGCGTGTCCTCGAAGCGGGCGATCATGCCCTTGAGGCGCAGCGCCAGCTCCTTCTGGTCCCCCGACCAGATCTGGTCGGCGAGGCGCGAGATGGAGGCGAGCACGTTGACCGCCGGATAGCGGCCCTGGTCGGCGATCGCGCGGTCGAGCACGATATGGCCGTCGAGCGTGCCGCGGATGTTGTCGGCCACCGGGTCGTTGTGGTCGTCGCCGTCGACGAGCACGGAGAAGACGCCCGTGATGGTGCCGCTGCCCTCCTCGCCCGGACCGGCTCGCTCCAGGAGCTTCGGCAGGTCGCTGAAGACGCTCGGCGCATAGCCGCGCGCGACGGCAGGCTCGCCGGCCGAGAGCGCGACGTCGCGCGCCGCATGGGCGAAGCGGGTGACGGAATCGACGATGAGCAGGACGGATTCGCCCCGATCGCGGAAATATTCGGCGATGCTGAGGGCCGTGCGCGGCGCAAGGCGCCGCATCATCGGGCTCTCGTCGCCCGTCGAGACGACGGTGATCGCCCGCTCCCGGCTCGCGGCGAGCGGCCCCTCCAGGAATTCGCGCACCTCGCGGCCGCGCTCGCCGACGAGGGCGACGACCACCGTGTCGAAGCCGCTGGCACGGGCCAGCATGGACAGGAGCGTCGACTTGCCGACGCCGGAACCGGCGAAGATGCCGATGCGCTGGCCCTCGCAGATGGGCAGGAAGAGGTCGATGACGCGCACCCCGGTGCGCAGCGGCTTCGTCACGCGCCCGCGCGTCATCGCCGAGGGCGGCGGCGCATCGGCCGGCATGGCGCGCTCGCCGGCGCCGAGCGGCCCGAGCCCGTCCACCGCCTTGCCGAGGGCGTTGATCACGCGCCCCTTCCAGCTCTCGTGCGGGCGCAGGGCCATGGTGCCGAGGCGATAGGCGCGCGCGCCGATGCCGATATCGACATAGCCGTCGAACGGCTTCACGGTCGCGCCGCCGTCGTCGATGCGCACGACTTCGCCGGCGTGCTCGCGCCCGTTAGCACACAATGCGACGCGATCGCCGAGCTTGAGAAAGCGGGAGAGACCGGCGACGCGGTAGTAGGTGGGCGTTACCTCCCGCACCACGCCGCCAATGCGCACGCTCGGCAGTTCCTGTGCCCCGGCCGTGACGACGGCGGCCAGTCGCTCGAGCGTGTCCATGGCCGGCTCAGGTCGACGGGCCGAGGCTGCGGATCGCCTCGCGCAGCGAGGATTCGCCGTCATTCACCGCCGTCGAGGCATTGTCGAAGGCGCGCGAGACGGCGATGAGCTTCGTCATCTCCATGATGGGATTGACGTTCGATTCCTCGACATAGCCCTGCACGACGCCATGAGCGACGAAATCCTGGACCGGCGCGACGCCCGTCCGCGCGATAATGCCCGACGCCTCGAAGCGCTCGAGATCGGCGCCCGGCGCGATGGTGAAGAGGCCGATCGCGCCGATCTGCTGCCCGTTCTGGCTCAGCGTGCCGTCGCGGCCAATGGTCGGCGGGCCGGCATCGGCCTCGATCATGATCGGCGCGCCGGCGACATCGAGCACCGGATAGCCGGTCACGGTCCGCAGCATGCCGTCGTTGCCTATCTGCAGGCGCCCGTCGCGGCTGTGCACGATGCCGGCCGGCGTCGTGATGGCGAACCACGCCTCCCCGTCGATGGCGAGATCGAGCGGATTGTCCGTCTTGGTGATGCCGCCGGCCCGGCGGGAGATGAAGTTCTCGCCGCTCGTGGCGAAGGCGACGGAGTCCCGCGCCGTGCGCGACAGGACGGTCTCGAACTTCACCTCGTCGGCTCGGTAGCCGGCCGTCGACATGTTGGCAACGTTCTGGGCGATGGTGTTCAGCCGACGCTCCAGCGCGACCTGCGCCGAAAGCCCGACATAGAGCGCAGCTTGCATCTTACAGTCCCGTCTTGATCTTCTGCAGGCTCATGAGCAGGTCGACCCCCATCCCCGCCGTCTGCCCGCTGTTGCCGAACAGCGTGAGCACCGGTGCCGAGACGGTGAGCGGCGTATTGACGGCGTCGTAGACCGCCGCATACCGCTGCAGGAACTTGTCGAGCTTCTCGGGATCCTTGAAATCCTCGAAGTTGATCTTGGCCTCGATCATCTTGGCCTGGACCTCGATGTCGGCCGCCGCCGCCTCTTGAGGAATGCCGAGCGCGGTCTGGACCACTGCGAGCAGCGCCCTGTCGGCCAGGATGCCGTAAACGGACTTCAGCTCCGGCGCCTTGCGCGCGAAGTAGAGCGCGAGGCGGACGCCCTCGTTCTGCGCCCCCGCATCCTCCTCGAGCTGCTGGCGGACGTAGCGCTCGACGGTGCCCTCGCGGGTCGAGGAGAAGACCGTCGTCGTCGCGCCGTAGCGCGCGAAGTTGAAGGTCTTGGTGAATTCAACGAAGCGCTTGTCGGCCAGCCTGTTGGCGAAGCTCTTGCTGTCGTCCACGCCTTCCGTCAGCACCTTGCGCATATAGGCCTTGGCATAGATCATGTCTTCCAGGCCGAAAGCCTTCATGGCGAACGAATAGAGCCGATGATCGCCGAGGAAGTCGTCGATCGACTTCACGTTCTGGATGTTCTCCAGATAATATTTGCTGTCACGCGAGACCAGCGGCGCCGACGCCGTACGCTCCAGCGAGCGCGACAGGTCCTTGGTGAGCATCTGATAGCTGACGAGGGTCGACATCATGGCGGCAGCCTCCTGCGAGGAGGTTGGACCCGCTAGCTTGCCCGAGCCTGACCTGTCCCTGCCCCACGCCCTTTCAGCCCCGCGCAAGCCTCGCGCGATAGAAAACGGCCATCACCGCCCAGCGGGAGGACTGGCAATCACCACGCCGGCAAGCGGAGGAGATCGGACTTGAGTTTCTTCATCGGCCTGATCATCGCCATCGGCTCGATGCTCGGCGGTTTCATGGCGCTCGGCGGCAAGGTGTCCGTCATCTGGCAGCCGTTCGAATTCGTCATCATCGGCGGCATCGCGCTCGGCATCTTCATCATCGCCAACCCCATGTCCACCGTGAAGGACACCGGCAAGGCGATCAAGGAAGCGATCGTCGGCGACGTGCCCAAGCGCGACGACTATCTCGCCATCCTGGGCCTCCTCTTCAACCTGCTTCGCGAGCTGCGCAGCAAGGCCCGCAACGAGGTCGAGGCGCACATCGACGATCCGCACAACTCGCCGATCTTCAACAATTTCCCGCGCGTGCTGAAGAACCAGGAGCTGACGAACTTCGTCTGCGACTACGTGCGCCTGCTCATCATCGGCAACGCCCGTCCGCACGAGATCGAGTCCCTCATGGACGAGGAGCTCGTCACCATGCGCCGGCACAAGCTCAAGCCCTACAATTCGCTCACCGTCGTGTCCGAGGCGCTGCCCGCGCTCGGCATCGTGGCGGCGGTGCTCGGCATCGTCAAAGCCATGGGCGCCATCGACCAGTCGCCCGCCATCCTCGGCGGCCTCATCGGCGCCGCGCTCATCGGCACCTTCATCGGCATCTTCACGTCCTATGCCGTGCTCACGCCGCTCGCGCAGAAGATCAAGCTGACGCGCGAGAAGCAGGCCCGCATCTACGTCATCGTCAAGCAGACGCTGCTCGCCTACATGAACGGCGCCCTGCCGCAGATCGCCCTGGAGCACGGCCGCAAGGCCATCTCCGCGCCCGAGCGGCCGACCATCGACGAGGTGGAGAACGAGACCGTCATCGGCCGCAACGATGCGCCCGCCGCGGAGGCTGCCTGATCCATGGACAACAGCATGAGCCAGGCCGTCAGCAACGACATTCGCGACAGGCTTCTCGACGCGGCGGGCCTGTCGCTCGACCGGTTGCCGATGCTGCATGTGATCTTCGATCGCATGGCCACATACTGCGCCGACAACCTGCGTCACCTCTCGGCCTCGCCGTCCTATTTCTCGCTCTCGACCATCGAGAGCGGCCGCGTCAGCGACATCCTCGAGATCTACGAGGCGAACGCCGTCGCCGGCGTGTTCAACGTGCCGGAGTGGGACAGCGAGATCCTCGTCGGCTTCGACCGCGACTTCGTCTTCACCATGGTCGAGGTGCTGCTCGGGGCCGACGGCACAGAGCCGCCCGTCGACGACGAGCGCGGCTTCACCAATATCGAGATGCGCATCTCCATGGCCATCTTCGAGCAGGTGGGCAAGGCGCTGCAGGCCTCGTTCTCGATGGTGTCGGACGCGCGCTTCAAGTTCGAGCGCCTCGAGACGCGCATGGACTTCGCGGTGATCGGCCGGCGCAACAACCTCGCCGTCGTCTCCAAGTTCCTGCTGCAGGCCCTCAACCGCGGCGGCGAGATGTTCGTCATCATCCCGCAGTCGGCCCTGAACCCCATGCGCCAGACGCTGGCGCGCGTGCTCTCCGGCGACAATTCCACGCGCGATCCGCGCTGGACGGAGCAGATCCGCAGCGAGGTGAGCCGCACCGAGGTCAAGCTCCGGGCCGTGCTCGAGGAGCGGGAGATGGCGCTCGGCGACATCGCCGATCTCAAGATCGGGCAGGTCATCGAACTGCAGGCGACGCCGCGCAGCCGGGTCAAGCTCGAAGGCAACGACCAGCCGCTCTTCTGGTGCCGCCTCGGTCAATCCGACGGGTCCTACATGCTGCGCGTGGAGGATTACATCGATCAGGAGCAGGAGTTTATCGATGACGTCCTCTCTCGTTGACTACGTCCTTCTCGCGGCGCTCGCCCTGACGAGCGTCTGCGTGCTGGCAACGTACCTCAAGCTGCGCCATTTCGACCGCAATCATTACGACTACAAGCGCACGCTCGACGAGACGGCGGACGCGCTGAAGGCTGCCGGCAATTCCATGGGCAGCTTCACCGCCGACGGCCAGAAGACGCTTGTCGAGCTCGCCCTGCGCATCGACGATGCCCGCAAGACGCTCGCCAGCCTCGACGCAGGCATCGCCACGGCGCGCGACACCCTGGCGAGCCTGGAGAAGGCCGCCCAGCACCAGGCCGGCAGCGGGCGCGTCGCCCTGCGGCTCGTCGGCGACGACACGACGGCGTGACGCCCTGAAACGGCTCGAGACGAGGAAGTGATCGAATGAACCAGAAGTCGGACGACGACTTTGACGGGCTCGGCGAGCCCGCCTCCCACGACGAGGCCCTGTTCGCCCAGGGCACCGAGCCGCGCAAGGCGACGGGCAAGGACGAGCCGCTCGGCGGCCCGCGCAACCTCGACACCATCCTGCGCATCCCGGTCGTCATGCAGGTGGTCCTCGGCTCGGCGACGATGCCGGTCGCGAACCTCATGAAGCTCGGCCGCGGCGCTATCGTGCCGCTCGACCACCGGGTCGGCGAGCCGGTCGACGTCGTCGTCAACGGCCGTGTCATCGCCCGCGGCGAGGTGGTCGTGGTCGAAGACGACAATTCCCGCTTCGGCGTGTCGCTGACCGAGATCGTCGGCCCGCCCGGATCCGAGCTCGGCAGCTGATGGCGGCGACGGCAATCCCCTCGAAGGCGGCACCGCAACCGATCGTGCCGCGCGGGACGCTGACGCGCGGCATCGAGAAGGTGGCGGCGCTGCTGCTCGCCATGGAGAAGCCGACCGCCGGCCGGCTGCTCACGCATTTCACGTCCGAGGAGATCAAGGAGATCACGCGCACGGCGGCCGAGCTCGGCCCCATTCCTGCGCCGCAGATCGAGGCCCTGGTCGAGGAATTCGCCGCTCAGTTCGCCACCGGCAAGAACCTCTTCGGCACGGCGAGCGAGGTGGAGAAACTGCTGCAGGGCGTCCTGCCGCCCGAGCAGATCGCCGAGATCATGTCGGGCCTGATGGGCAACTCCAACCGCTCGATCTGGGACCGCATCTCGAACGTCTCCGAGAACGTGCTCGCGAGCTACCTCCTCAAGGAACACCCGCAGACGGCGGCGCTCATCCTCTCCAAGGTCAAGCCCGCCTGCGCAGCCAAGGCCATGGGCCAGCTGCCGCAGGACATGCGCAACGACATCATGCGCCGCATGCTGACCTTCAAGCCCATCGTCGACGAGACGATGCGCATCATCGAGCGCACCATCCACGAAGACTTCATGCTGAACTTCTCGCGCAACGCGGGCGCGGACACGCACGCCAAGATGGCCGACATCATCAACAAGATGGAGCGCGACCATATGGAGGACGTGCTGAACTCGCTCAGCGCCACGCGGCCGAAGTCGGCGGAGATCCTCAAGGGCCTGCTGTTCACCTTCGACGACATCGTCAACCTCACGCCGGCGGCGCGCACGCTGCTGTTCGACCAGATCCCCAACGACAGGATCGTGCTGGCGCTCAAGGGCACGGACCAGTCCTTCCGGGAGATCATCCTGTCCGCGCTCGCCTCGCGCGTGCGCCGCATGGTGGAGCACGAGCTCAACGGCCGCGAGCCGGCCGCCCAGCGCGACGTTCTCGAAGCGCGGCGCTCCATCACGGACCTGGCGCTCGAGCTCGCCGGGCGGGGCGAGATCGACCTCAACCCCGAAGGAGACGACGACGCCTTCATTCGCTGAGCCGGCCACGCGGGCGCCGCGGGCGGGGGAGCACGGCCGGACGGTTCCGGCCGGCGGAGCGAGTGAGGGTGCCGCCAGGCGCGCGCCATGGCCGAGCAGCCCGATCAGGACAGCAAGACCGAAGAGCCGACCGAGAAGAAGGTCCGCGACGCGCTCGACAAGGGCAATGTGCCCTATTCGCGCGAGACGTCGATCTTCGCCTCGCTCGGCGCGATCCTGATCGCCTTCTCCTTCCTGACGCGGGACAACGGGGCTCGGCTCAGCGAGCGGCTGACGCGCCTCGTCGACACGCCCGGCGGGTTCTCGCTGGCGACTGGCCACGACGCATCCGTTCTGATGCAGGCCGTCGTCTGGGACGCGGGCCAGTTCGTCCTGCCCATCATCGTCGTCATCGCCATCGCGGGCACCTGCGCGTCCCTCTTCCAGAACGCCCCGCGCGTCGTTGGCGAGCGCATCCAGCCCAAATGGCAGCGCATTTCGCCGAAGGCCGGCTTCAAACGCATCTTCGGCAAGCAGGGATTTGTTGAATTTTTCAAATCCTTGTTCAAGTTCACAGTCGTCGGCCTGGCGTGCGTCATCCTGCTGGGCTCGGAGCAATCACGGGCGATAAATGCCATGTTCACCGATCCGAGCCTCCTGCCGGAAACCCTGCTGACCATAGCTCTCCGGCTCGTCTCGGCCGTCTGCGTCGCCACCATCCTGCTCGTCGCCGCCGATCTCGTGTGGGCACGCCTGCGCTGGCACCGCGAGCTGCGCATGACGCGCCAGGAGGTGAAGGACGAGTTCAAGCAGGCCGAGGGTGATCCGCTCATCAAGTCGCGCATGCGCTCCATGGCGCTCGACCAGTCACGCAAGCGCATGATGGCCTCGGTGCCGATGGCGACCGTGGTCATCACCAACCCGACCCATTTCGCCGTCGCCCTGCGCTACGTGCGCGAGGAAGGTGGCGCGCCCCTCGTCGTCGCCAAGGGCCAGGACCTCATCGCCCTCAGGATCCGCGAGATCGCGACCCAGCACGACATCCCGATCATCGAGGACAAGCCGCTCGCCCGCGCCCTCTACGACGCCGCGGAAGTCGACCGCATGATCCCGCCCGAGTTCTTCAAGGCCGTCGCGCAGGTGCTCTACTACGTCTACACCCGCGAAGGCGGCAACGGCGCCCAGCCGCGCCCGCACAGCATGGACCGCCCCCTGCTGAAGTAAGCCGGCAGGCTCGTTTCACAGAAACCCGATCCACCGCCCCGCGACGACAGCGCCGATCCAGGTGACGAGCGACAGCGCCGCCGCGAGCCGCACGCCGGCATGAACCGGCCCGCCCGCCGCGGCCGCCTGCCAGGAGCTCCGGCGGCGCAGCAGCAGCGCGTTGGCGATGCCGATGGCGACGAGGCCGAGCTTCGTCAGGAAGGCCGGGTTCGCGACATATTCCGCCGGCCGCACCGAGAACAGGAGCATGCCGGTCAGCACGGCGAGCGCGACGCCGGCCGCCGCGATACGCGCCAGGAAGGGCGCCAGCACCGCGAGCGGATGGCGCCTGAAGAGGCCGAGCAGCCGCAGATCGAGCGGCACGATGGCGCCGATGATGAGCCCGATCGCGGTGATATGCGCCGCATTGACGAGGAGATAGGCGAGGCTCGAGCGCCGCAGCAGCACCGCGCCCGGCCAGGCGGCGAGCGCCTGCAGCGCCTCGCTGAAGAGGTCGCTCAATTGGTCCTGATGCGTTCGGGATAGATGTCGTAGGTCTTGCCGCCCACGGTGATGCGCACGGCCTTCATCCGCTTCTCGCCCGCATCCTGCGACCGGTTGCCGATGGCGACGATCTCGTCCCCGACCTTGGCCGAGCCTTCGACGAAGCCCGCCCGCTCCGTCTGGCGCGGGTTGCCGAGCTCGACGCGCCACACGCCGTCGGAGGCCGTCTCCACGTCGAGCGTCGGGTGCGGCGGGCCGATATAGATGTCGCGGATCGTGCCCTTGAGCTCGATCTGGTCCGCATCCGCCCATGACCAGCCGTGATGGGCTGCGGCGCCGGACAGGACCGGGAGGGCGAGCATCGATGCCGTGAGGACGCGCACCATCAGGATACGCGCTAAGGATCCGGCAGACAGCTGCGGGCCCATGGTGCACTCCCCTCCCACCGGTTACGATGGCCGCAAACGGTAGGGAGGGCACGGCAGCCGGTCAACGCCCGGCCGATCAACTATCGGCGAGCGGCGGGAGGGGGTCAGAAGAAGGACCGCACCAGCCCGCCGATGAGCATGTTCCAGCCGTCGATGAGGATGAAGAACAGCACCTTGAACGGCAGGGCGATCACCGTCGGCGGCATCATCATCATGCCCATGGACATGACGAGCGTCGCGACGATCATGTCGATGACGAGGAAGGGCAGGAGGATGAGGAAGCCCATCTCGAAGCCGCGGCGCAGCTCCGAGATCATGAAGGCCGGGATGACGATGCGCAGGTCGATCGCCTCGCCCTCGGCGCGCGGCGCGAAGGAGCCGGCGGCGAGGTCGTCGAAGAGCTGCAGGTCCTTCTCGCGCACGTGACGCAGCATGAACTCGCGGAAGGGCGCCGAGACCTTCTGGTAGGCCTCCTCGTGCGAGATCTGGTTCTCGGTGAGGGGCTTGAGGCCCTCCTCCCAGGCTTTGTCGAAGGTCGGCGCCATGACGTAGAAGGTCATGAACAGCGCGAGCGAGATCATCACGATATTCGCCGGCGTGCTCTGCAGGCCGAGGCCCGAGCGCAGGAACGACAGGGCGATGACGAAGCGGGTGAAGCTCGTCACCATGATGAGCAGCCCCGGCGCCAGCGACAGCACCGTGAGCAGCACGATCATCTGCACGATGCGGCCGGTCATCGCGCCCTCGCCGCCCGGCAGGAGCTGGCCGAGGTCCGGCAGCTGGTTGTTGGCCTGGGCGAAGGCGGCACCCGCCATCAGGGCGACGATCGGCAGGGCGAGCCCTGCGGCGAGGAGCGGTCGACAACGCAACTTCATGGACCGGGTACCCTTCACTGCACGATCATCGTCTCGATGAGCAGCTCGCGCACGCGCCCGTCGGCGCGCACCCGGGCCCGCTCGTTGAGGTCTTCGCGCAGGTGCTGCAGACCGCTCGGCCCCTCGATCTGGGCCAGTGTCAGCGTCTTCACATAGGCCATCATGTCCTGGCGGATCTCGCCGCTCATGACGTCCGGATTCTCGATGGTGCCGTTGTCGAAGATGATGGAGGTCTCGAGGCGCACCCACACGTCGGCCGGCTCGGAGAGGTTCGCCACCACCGGCTCGAGCGTCTTGATGACGGTGTTGCCGGAATATTTGAGGGGCCGCGACGCGCTCTGCGCCGCTTCCTTCTCCGCATTGGCGAGGCGCTTGACGGTATTGGCGAGGTGGATGCCCGACAGGCTGCCGACGCCGAGCGCGATCAGCGTCAGCATGACGAGCGCGGGGAACCAGCGCTCGCCGCCGCCCCCCTCCTTCTTCCGCTTCTTCATCAACGGCGCCCGCGCCATGTGCCTGCCTCTCGCCTGCCTGCCGCGTCAGAACGGCACGATGAGATCGTAGATCTGGTGCCCCAGCGCCGGCTGCTGCACCTCCATGCTGCGCCCGCGCCCGCCATAGGCGACCCGCGCCTCGGCGATCTTGTCGTAGGCGATGGTGTTGTGACGCGAGATGTCGGACGGCCGCACGATGCCGGCGATGTTGAGGACGCGCAGCTCGTAGTTGACGCGCACCTCCTGCGAGCCGCTGATGAGCAGGTTGCCGTTCGGCAGCACCTCCGTCACCACCGCGGCCACCGTGAGCCGCAGCTTTTCGGAGCGGTCGATCTGGCCCTTGCCCTTGGTGTTCGAGCGCGAATTGATGGCGAGATTGCCGAAGATCGAGTCGCTCGTGGTGCTGTTGCCGTAGCCGAGGTCGAGGCCGAAGTTGACGTTCGAGTTGCGCGAGCGGTCGCTCTCGTTGTCGAACTGGGCCTTGTCGTCCATCAGGATGGTGACGGTGATGACATCGCCGACCTGGCGCGCGCGCGGGTCGGCGAAGAGGTCGCGCGTGCGGCCGGACCACAGCGAATGATAGCTGCCCGGCCGCTTGTAGGCGGCATAGGCCGTCGTCGGCAGCGGCTCGCGCTGCACGTTGAGGCCGTAGCCCACCGGCGTCATGTTGGGCTCGCGCCCGATCTCGTCCACCTTGACGGCGCAGCCGCCGGCGAAGAGCGCGAGGAGAACGGCGAAAGTGCCGCAAACGGTCGTCTTCATCACGATTTCTCCGCCGCCCGCTCGCGCGGTGCGCTGTCGATGAGCGTGCCCGTGAGCTGGGCGGCACGCCCCGGCTCCATCTCGTTGAGGATGGCGCTGGAGATGCGCGGGTTGAGCCTGGCGATGATGGCGGCCGCCTTTTCGTCCTTGAGGCTGGCGAGTTGCTGGGCGGCGGCGTCCGGCCGCATGCGGCTGAAGATGGCGACGAGCCCCTCGTCCGCCTGCTTCAGGAATTCGTTGCGCCGGCGCAGCCATTCCTCGTATTCGGCGCGCTTCTTCTCCAGCTGGACGATGCGCTGCTCGATGTCCTTCTCGAGCGAGGAGAGCGTCTGCATCTGCCAGGCGAAGCGGGCGTCCGCCGCCGCGTCCGCCACATTGGCGCAATAGGGATTGGCACGGGCTGCCTCGGCCTGGGCACGCGCCGTCTGCACCGCATCCTGGGCCGCGGCTCCACCGCCGAAGCCGGCAATCGCAACCGCAACGGTGATCGTGGCGAACATGCGCATGATCAGCGACCTTTCTGCCCTGCCGCACGGGTTGACCATGTCTTCCCGCATCCTCTTTCCGCCTGTCCCTTCGCGCCGCACGCGGGCCTCACTGCACGACGAGGTCGGCCTGCAGGGCGCCCGACGTCTTGATGGCCTGCAGGATGGAGATGATGTCGCTCGGCTTCAGGCCGACCTGGTTGAGGCCGCGCACCAGCGTCTGCAGGTTGGATCCCTCGATGATGCCGACGCGTCCCGTCTGCTCGCGCGCCTGGATCTCGGTGCGCGGCACGACCACCGTCGCCCCCTCCGCGAACGGCTCCGGCTGCGAGACCATGGGCGTTTCCGTGACCCGGACCGTCAGGTTGCCGTGGGTGACGGCGACGGTCGAGATCTGCACGTCGGCCCCGATGACGACGGTCCCCGTGCGCTGGTCGATGACGACGCGCGCCGGCGTATCCGGCGCCACCCGCAGCTCGCCGATCTCGGCGATGAAGCGCGCCGGGTTGATGTTGGCCGGCCGCTCCAGGACGACGCTGCGGAAATCGCGCTCGCCGGCGACACGGCGGCCGAAGCGGCGCATGGAATAGGCGTTGATCGCGTCGGCGATGCTCGCCGCCGTCCGGAAATCCGGATTGTGCAGCTCGAGCACGAGCCGCCCGATGTCGCGCAGCCCGCCGGGCACCGTCCGCTCGACGAGCGCGCCGTTCGGGATGCGCCCGGCCGTCGGCACGCCCTGGGTCAGCGTCTCCGCCTCGCCCTGGGCGGAGAAGCCGGACACGGCGATCGGCCCCTGGGCGACGGCATAGACCTGGGCGTCGCCACCCGTCAGCGGCGTCACGAGCAGCGTGCCGCCGCGCAGCGACGTCGCATCGCCCATGGAGGACACGGTGACGTCGATGCGCGAGCCGACACCGGCGAAAGCCGGGATGTTGGCCGTCACCATCACCGCCGCGACGTTGCGCGTGCGCAGGTTGCTGCCGCGCACGTTGACGCCCATGTAGTCGAGCATCGACTGCAGCGACTGCTCGGTGAAGGGCGAGTTGCGCAAGGTGTCGCCCGTGCCGGACAGGCCCATGACGAGGCCGTAGCCGATGAGCTGATTGTCGCGCACGCCCTGGATGCTGGCGATGTCCTTGATGCGCGTCGCGGCCGGCGCCGGCCCGGCAAGGGTCAGCGCACCGGCGAGACAGGCCGCGATGGCGAGCACGAGCCGCTTCATGGCATGCCCACCCGGATCGACCCGTCCGGCTGCACGATGCCCGAGACGATGAGCCCGCTGTCGACGTTGCGCACGCGAATGAACTCGCCGGCGCCTGCCGACTGCAGCGGCGTCGCGAGCGCGGTGATGACGAGCCCCTCCGCCTCGAAGACGAGACGCGCGGCAACGCCGCGCTTGACGATCTCGGGCTCGCTCACCGCGTTGTAGGGGATCGGATTGCCTGGCAGGAGCACGCGCCGGGCGCTCTTGCCGATCACCTGCCGGGCGTCTTCCACCGTGGCGAAGCGCGCCGTGTAGCCGGGCGGGAAGGCCCGTTCGGTCAGCATGCTCTCGGTGATGACGTCGCCCGGGCGGATGGTCGCCGCCGGCACCGGCAGCATGTCGGCCAGCGCAAGGGCCGGCGCGAACGCCGCCAGCACGGCGGCGAGGCCGGCCAGGAGCCTGGTCTGGCCGAACATGCGCGATGCCGTGCCGGTTGCCATGGTTTTCAGGAGCCCGATCAACGGATGCCCTTGGAGACGGTGGCCGCCATCTCGTCTGCGGCCTGGATGACCTTCGAGTTCATCTCGTAGGCGCGCTGGGCGCTGATGAGCTCGGTGATCTCCTTCACCGGATCGACGTTGGAGGCCTCGAGATAGCCCTGCAGGATCCTGCCGTAGCCCGGATCGCCGGCGACGCCGAGGACGGCGTCACCCGAGGCGGTCGTTTCGCGATAGAGGTTGTCGCCGAGCGGCTCGAGGCCCGCATCATTGGCGAAATTCGCCATGACCAGCTGACCGAGCTCCTGCGGTGCGTCCTCGCCCGCCACCTTGGCGAAGACCTGGCCGGTGGCGTTGACCGAGACCTCGATGGTGTTTTCCGGCACCACGATGTTCGGCTGGACGAGGTAGCCCTCGATGGTGACGAGCTGCCTGTCGGCATTCTTGTTGAAGGAGCCGGCCCGCGTGTAGAGCAGTTCGCCGTCCGGCCCCGTGACCTGGAACCAGCCGCGGCCGTTGATGGCGAGGTCGAGCTCGTTCGTCGTCTGGGTCAGCGGCCCCTGGCGGTGCACGTAGCGGATGGCCGCCGCCCGCACGCCGAGGCCGAGCGTCGCCCCTTCCGGGATCGGCGCCGTATCGGCGACGTTCGGAATGCCCTGCATCCGCTCGACCTGGTAGAGCAGGTCGGCGAATTCGGCGCGCGCCCGCTTGTAGGCCGTGGTGTTGATGTTGGCGATGTTGTTGGCGATGACCTCAACATTGGTCTGCTGGGCGTTCATGCCCGTCGCCGCGATGGCGAGTGCTCTCATCGGATCCTCCTCAGATCGCCATCCGGCTGATTTCCTGGTACGCCGAGACGACCTTGTCGCGGATCGCGATGGCCGTCTGCAGCGTCTGTTCGGCCGACATCACGGCCTGCACGACCTGCTGGACCGAGGCCTGGCCCTGGATGCCGGAGAGAGCCGTCGCCTCGCCGGTGCGCATGGTCTCGACCGCCTGGCCGGCGACCTGGGCCAGGATCTCGCTGAAGTTCGTCGTCTGGCGCACGGTCGCGGCGGCGTTCACCGCCTGCATCGCCGAGAGCCGCGCCTGGGAGATCGATTGCGTGCCGCCGAGGTTCGACGTCAGGGACGAGATCTGGTCAATCATGAGGAGCTTCTCAGCAGGTCGATCGTCATGGAGATCATCGAGCGCGCCTGCTTGATCATCTGCAGGTTCGCCTCGTACGAGCGATTGGCCTCGCGCATGTCGGCCATTTCGATCAGCATGTTGACGTTGGGATATTTGACGTAGCCGTCCGCATCGGCGGCCGGGTTGCCCGGCTCGTACTGGACGCGGAACGGCGCCTTGTCCTTGCCGACGCGGTCGACCTTGACGGTCGCGGCGCCGAGGGCACGGTCGAGCTCGCCCTTGAAGGTGACGGTCTTGCGCGCGTAGGGATCGGCCCCGGCAGCCGAGCCGGTCGACTGCGCGTTGGCGATGTTCTCGGAGACGATGCGCAGGCGCACCGACTGGGCCTCGAGCCCCGCGGCGGAAAGGCGGGCGGAAGCCTGTAGCGGGTCGATCATCAGGATCCCTTCACGCTCATCAGGTACATGCGGTGGAAGGACCGCACGATGTTCGTGTTCAGCGAATAGCCGCGGTTGATCTCGGAGGCCTTGAGCATCTCCTGCTCGACGCTGACGCTGTTGCCCGAGTGGACGACCTCCCAGCTGTCGCCCTTGCCGACCTTCGTCGTCTTGGCGCCCGCCTCGTCGATGCTGATGTGCCGCGCGTTGGTGGCGGCGAGCGTCAGGCGCGTCTTGTCCATGACCTCGTCGAAGGGCACGACGTCCCGCGCCTTGTAGCCGGGGGTGTTGACGTTGGAGATGTTGCCCGAGACCGTCGACTGCCGGACCGAAAGCCAGTCGGCTTGGCGGGCCGCGACCTTGAAAAGATAGACAGGGTCCAACAGAACGCCTCCTACTGTCGAATGCCGAGGCGTTTATAGGTCGTTAACCTTGCACGAAGCTGTCTGGGGTCTTCCCCGGGGCTCAGCCGCAGAAGCTGCGGGCGTTCGGCGTCCACGCGCCGAAGCCGACGGCGACGAGGTTGGCGATGACACGGCAGACGTAGCGCTTCTGCGCCGCGTCGTTGTTCGGCCCCGCGTGATAGCGCGCCACCGCCATCGTCCAGGTTCCCTCGCGCTCTTTCAGCTCCTTGAGGAAGCGGGCCGCATATTCCACGTTGCGACGTGGATCGAGCATGCTTTCGAGCGAGGGGAAGCGATCGCTGTGGTAGTGATGGTTGATCTGCATGCAGCCGAGGTCGATCAGCTTGATGCCGTCACGGCGCGCTTCGTGGAAGCGGCGCACGGCCGCCCGCGCGTCCGGCGCGAAATAGGCCGTGCCGTGGATGTTCATGGCATAGGGCTGCATGGAGCCGCGCCGGCCGGTTTCCGTCAAGCCGACGGCATAGAGCACGCCGACCGGCACCCCGTACTTGGCGGCGGCCCGGGTGATCTCGCCTTCGCAGACGGAGCCGCCGCTGGCGGAAGCCCCCGCGCCGGCGCTGCTAGAGATAGATGCCGCCGCCGCTATCGCGATCAGAAGCCCGGCCCGCATGGCCATCGCCTTCTCCCTCACGCCGTGACTCGCGGGCCTGCTCCTCGCCCTGCGACGAGGACGCACCGCGCCCGCCACCGGAAGCCTCGCCATGGAACGCCTGCTGGCCGGCCGCCGACTGCTGGCCGCCGCCCTGCAGCGACTGGCCCGAGCCGGTATCGGCCGAGCTGATCTGGAGAGTCATCACCTCGGGCCGGTATCCGGCCGCGCGCAGAACGTTGGTCAGCGCCTCGCTGTCGTTCTGCAGCATCTGCACGGTGCGCGCGTCGCTGGCACGCATGTGCACCTCGATGCCGTCGCCGACGAGCCGCATGCGCACGCTCACGCTGCCGAGATCGGCCGGATGCAGCTGGATGTGCAGGACCCGGACCGGCCCAGCCGCCTGCTGTCCCGGCTGGGCCTTATGCGCCGCCGCCGTCGCCGCACCGGATTGCGCATTGCTGGACGACAGGCTGCGGACCTCGCCGGCGAGCCGCTCGCCGAGCCGCTGCAGGGTGGGAGCCGGCAGCCCCTCCCCTTGCCCGGCCCCGGTTCCGGTGTTCTGCACCTCGATCTTCGCGGCGCGCAGCGAAGCGGTTTCAGCCACTGGCACGGCCTGGCGCCGGCCCTCGCGCAGGCTGGCCGGCGGCGAGCTTTCGACGCGCCCCTTCAGCCGCGGCAGCGCCTCCTCGACCGGCTCGCCCTCGCCTGCCTGCGGCTTCACCGTGCCGACGGGCTCGAAATGTGTCTCGCGCCCGACCACCGTCATCTTCGGCAGGGGGCGCTCCTTGGGCTGTGGCGCAATATCGACGCCGAAGCCCTGCTTGGTGTCGGCAAGCCGCTTCGCCGTGGCGGAGCGCTCGTCGACGTCGGCCTCCGGCTCGACGCCCGCCGCACCCTCGGGCTCCGCTCCGGCCTGTTTCGCCGGGGCCCGTTCCGCCGCCTGCAGGGCCGCTCCCTCGGCGACTGAGCGGGCCTGCCGTGCGGCCGCCTCGGCGCCGTCGCCCGCCTTTCCTTCCGCACCGTCCAGCAGCACATCGGCACCGTCGCCTTCGGCCGGGAGCGGATCGGGGGAAGCCGCGTCGTCGCCGGCGCCCGCCGCTTCCCCGAGCCGCTCCACCAGCGCTCGCAGCGTTCGCGCGGGCATGGCCTCGGCGCGGCCATCCTCCCGGGCCGCCGGGCCGCGCGCTCCCGCGCCCTGCACCTTCTCGAGGAGGGCGCGGAACGCATCTCCATCCTGCTTGCCGTGCGCCTCGCCCTTGGCGCCGTCGGCCGCCACGTCGCGCTGGGCCGGCATGCGCAGGAAAGACGGATCGAGCATCGTCATTCTTTGCCTCCCTGGACTCCCTCGAGCAGGGCGTCGACCGCCCCTATGAGCTCCTGCGCCCGTGTGATCGTAGGCGTCGGCTGCTGTACGACGGATGTTGGAACGGGCGCCGGTCGTGCCGGCTCCTCCGCCTGCACCGCCGGTCGAGGACCGGCGGGAGGCGATGCCGTGCGTTGCGGTGCCGGAGCCGAAGCGGGCCGCCCTCTCGGCGCCGGTCCGGGCGCCGCAGCACCGGCCGCCGGCGCGGCCCTCTCGCCGGTGCGGGCCTGCCCGGGCTTCGCCTTCGGATCGGCTGTCGCCTGCGGCGCTGGTGCGATCGGCTCGTCGGGCTCCGCCGCCTCCGGCAGGGCGGCCGGCCACTGCCGGATATGCCGCGCCAGCCCTTGCGCGATGTCGAGCAGCTCGACGTCGGCCGCCGACAGGCGCGTCCGGTCGATGCGGCGCAGCTCCGCGCGCGCTTCGTCATAGCCGGCTTCCGTCACGATCATCGCCGCGGCCTGGTAGAGGCGCGCCCGCTCGGCCGGCTCCTCGCCGGGAGGCGAGAGCGCCAGCGCCTGCTGGGCCGTATGGATCGCCGCCTCGATGCGGCCCTCATAGACCGATGCGCGCGAAACGAGCAGGTAGAGGTCGCGCCGGGTCGCGGGGTCGAGGCTCGAGAGCATCCCGTCGAGACGGCCGAACCGTTCCCGATCCTTCGTGAAGTCAAGGCGCGTCAGGGCCGCGGCGAAGCGCTGCTGGAAATTGCCGGCATAGACCGAATGCCGGTAGCGGCGCATGTAGCGCTCCGCCAGCATCTCGAAACGATCGAGGTCGCCGAGCTGGCTGGCGACGAAGATCTCGCGGCGCATGGCCGCCTCCTCCACCAGCGTTCCCGGCATCAGCAGACGGGCGACGGCCAGCATCTCCATGGCCTCGGCCGGCTTGTCGCGCACGAGCAGCGCCGCCTTGACGAGGGCGATCTGCCCGCCGAGCCCCGGCGCCAGGCCACGCGGCGCCACCGGCTGGAGCAGGCTGCGCGCCTCGTCCTCCCGCCCCTCGACATAGGCGAGCGCGCCGAGGAGCAGCCGCTCGTCCACATTGGGCCGCAGCTCGAAGCCGAGGAGATGACGGATGACGCTCGGCTGGCCGCCGCTCAGCAGGTAGACGACGGCGGCGCGCGCGTTCCGCGGCTCCTGCCAGACCGTCGCCGGCGCCGCCATGAAACGCTCCTCGATCAGCTTGAGCAGCGCACGCTGACCCGTATGAGCTGCCGTCGAGCCTGCCGCGATCTGATCCTGCATGCGCTGCAGCGTACGCACGAGCTCATACGGCTGCGCCTCCACCTCCTCGCCCACGGCCGGTACGGCCACGGCAAGCGCGATGAAGCCGGCAAGAACGGTTGCGGCCAGCGCCCTCACGGGCTCTCCTCCTTGAGGAGGATCTCGATGCGCCGGTTCTCCGCCGCATTCGGATCATCGGGAACCTTGAGAAGACGGTCCGCGTGACCCTCCACCCGCTCGACCCGGCTGTCCGACAACCCGCCACGCACCAGCATGTAGACGGCCATGTGCGCGCGCGCCGTCGACAGGCGCCAGTTGTCGTAATCCGCCGAGCGGAAGGGGCGGCCATCGGTATGCCCGCGCACGACGACCTTGCCCGGACGCTTCGACAGCGTCTCGGCGATGCGTTGCATGATGCGGACCACCTGCGGCTGCGGCTCGGCCGAGCCGATGGCGAACATGCTGAAATTGGCCTCGTCGGTGAGGCTGATCAGCGTGCCCTCGCCCGACTTCTCGATCTGCAGATGGGGCACGGCCGCCCCCTCGCCGGAGAAGGCCGCCTGCAACTCCTGCCGAAGGGCCGCCAGTTCGTCGCCGGCCTCGGCAACCGCAGCAGCCTTTTCACCGGCCGCGCTCTCGCTCGTCGCGGCCGGGACGCCCGCCGCATCGCGCGCCAGCGCGTCCGGCTTGGCCGCTTTCGGCGTCTCGTTCACGGTGCGCGGCTCACCAGGGGTTTCCTCGCGCGCCGGCCCGAGCGGCACCGTTCGCCAGTAGGTCGGATCGAAGGGATCGCGATGGGCCTCCCCGCCGGTGATGCCGATCTCCGCCGTCTCGCCCATGACAAGGTCGACGCTCGTCGGCACCGGCTTCGGATCATTGGTCGCGGCCGCCTCGGACGCGAGCTGCGCCAGGATGGCGTAGGGGTCCTGGAAGAGGGCGCTGTCCTTGTACTTGGCCTGGGGTGCCTGCGCGCTGCGGTTGGCCGTGCCCTCCCCGGCGCTCTGCCCTGGCTCCCGGGCCTGGCGGCCGTCGTTGTTGCCCGCGCCCGGCCCCTGGCCGGGCTGCACGTTGAGCGGCTGGCCCTGGTTGTCGGGCTCGCCCGAGGGGTGGCCGACCGTCGGGTCGCGCAGCCCCTTCCGGTCCGTGACGCTGTCGGCGAGCTTGAGCGGGTTGAAGTATTTCGCGACCTCGCTGCGCGTCGTCTGGTCGGTCACGTTGATCAGCCACATGACCAGGAAGAAGGCCATCATCGCCGTCATGAAGTCGGCATGGGCGATCTTCCACACGCCGCCGTGGTGGGCTTCCTCTTCGTCGAGCTGGCGCCGGACGAGGATGATTTCGGAAGGGGTCTTGTCGTTCATGACGCGTCCTGCCCAACGGCTGTCGCAAGCTCGGCCGCCCAGTCGGCGAGCCGCGTTTCGATGACCGTGTCGTCGGCGACGACACGCACGTCCGGGCCGGCCCCGGCCACGAAGCGGACGGAGGCCGCGAGATCGCCGAGGTGGCTGCCGAGTGCCGCGGCGAGGTCGTCCGACGCGCTGATCTCGATCAGCTCGTGGCGCGTCGTCTCTGCGAGCGTGCGCACGGCATCGGCGAGCGCGGCGAGCGAGCGCTGGCGCTGGGCCTGCTCCAGGAACGGTGTCAGCGTCCGCGCAAGGGCGGCGGAAAGCCGCGACTGCATGGCGTCGAAGGCGGTATGGATCGTCCCGGCAAGGGCCTCCCCCTCCGTTCGCGCCCATTCCGCCCGCGCGGCGGCCAGCTGCTCCTGGAACTGCTCGCGCTCCACGCGCAGCTTGTCCTCCCAGGCGGCCTCGGCGGCGGCCCAGCCTTCGTTGCGTCCCTTGTCGAGCGCCTGGGCGATCATGACCTCCGTGTCACGCGTCGGCGGCTGCACGAAGGGCGGAGGCCCGGCACGCCGGGGCGCCGGCTGTGGCAGCCGGCGCTCCTCCGCGTCGAAATCGATGAGAAAGCTGACCAGGGGCGGTCGCGGCATCAGGCGGCATCCTCCTGATACAGCCACTGCTTGAGGATGGCCGCCGCCTGTTCCTCACTGAACTCGACCATCTGCTCCAGGCGCCGCTGCGGCGACTGGTTCATGCGGATGGTCAGCTCCTCGATGAGATTTGCGCCTTCGGCCGGGCCGGCGAGCTGCGGCACCTCCGCCCCCGGCGGCAGGGCCGGGTCGCCTGCCGCTGCGGCCACCTGCGTCTCCTCGGCCGGCGGACGGGCGAGGATGGCGGTGACGGCCGGCCTCAGGCCGAACCAGATGACGAGCAGCGCGACGACGAGAATGGTCGCGGCATTGATGAAGTTGCCGGACTGGCGCACCAGGAGCTCGCCGATGCCGATGGGCGGGACAGGCTCCAGATTGCGCGAATCGGCGATGAAGCTGACGGACGACACCTTGACCTGGTCGCCCCGGTCCGTGACCGTTCCCGCCGCCGATGCGACCAGCTGCTCGATCTCGCGGATCTGCTGGTCGATGGCCGCGTCGTTCGCCCCCTCGCCGGCGAGGGACGCGAGGCGCTCGCGGTTGACCAGCACCGCGATCGACAGCCGCTCGACGCGGTAGCCGTCCCGCACGGTCTCCACGGTCTTGCTGGAGATCTCGTAGTTCGTGACCTCCTCGCGCCGCTGGTTGTCCTCGCTCGACACCTCGCCGCCGTTGGCCTGCACCTGCTCGTTGGGCAGGTTCTGCTGCACGGTCGCCGGGTTCTGGTTGTTGCTGTTCTGCGAGACCTCGGTCTCGCGGATGGTGCGGATCGACCGCTCCACCCGCGACTCGGGATCGTAGATCGTCTCGTTGGTGCGCGTGCGGTCCGTGTTGAGGCGGGCGGCGACACTGACCTCGAAATTGCTGAGGCCGAGATAGGGAACGAGGGTCTTGCGGATGTTGTCCTGGATCTCGAGGCTGACGGTGCGCTCGAGATTGGCCATCCGCCCCGTCGCGGCGCTGGCCGCGTCGTCGCCGGCGAGCACCAGCGTGCCATCGGTGTTGAGCACCGTCACCCTGTCGATCTGCATGCCCGGAATGGCGGCTGCGACGAGGTGGCGGATGGCGCGCGCCGGCGTGACGCTGTCGGCCGTCTCCGTGCGGATGACGACGGAGGCGGAGGCGGGCTGCTCCTCGCGCCGGAAGGAGCCGCGGTCCGGCAGCACGATGTGCACGCGCGCGGCCTTGATGCCGCTCATCGTCTGGATGGTGCGCGCGAGTTCCCCCTCGAGCGCACGCACGCGCGTCACCTCCTGCATGAAGGAGGTGAGGCCGAGCGAACCGAGGTCGTTGAACAGCTCATAGCCGGAGTTGGCGCTCTGCGGCAGGCCCTTCTCGGCGAGCAGCATGCGCGCGCGGGCCGTGTTGCCGTAGTTGACGAGCACCGACGTGCCGTCGGCGCTGACGTCGAAGGGGATGCCGGCGTCCTTGAGGACGGCGCCCATGCGCGACACGTCCTCGCGCGTCAGGCCCGTGTAGAGCGGCTCCTGCTGGGGCCGGCTGAGATAATAGGCGCCGAGGCCGACGACGAGGAAGACGGCAAGGCCGATGAAGCCGAGCGCGATCAGACGCCGCGTCCCCAGTTCCCGGATGTTGGCCCAGAGCTGTTCGGCCTGTGCGCGAGAGGTCATGAACTGCTTCTTGCTCCTGCCAAAAGTGCTCTTGTCGCCCTTGCCGCGCGGACCGCTGCGGCTTTGGGCGAGAGGCGAATGCCCCGCATCCCACCGCGACGCTGCGGCGCACAACGCCGCATTGTGGTGCCGCAGTCTCGCCCGCGAACCTTGTCCGGAGGTTGCAAAGAAAAAGGCCGCGCCCGGTGGGCGCGGCCTTTCGCATTCGGCAAGGCGTCAGTATTAGCCGCGGAACAGCGACAGGACGTTCTGCATGGAGGAGTTGGCGATGGAGAGCGCCTGGATGCCGAGCTGCTGCTGCACCTGCAGCGCCTGCAGCTTGGTGGATTCCTCTTCCATGTTGGCGTCGACCAGCTGGCCGATGCCGCGCGTGATGGCGTCCGACAGCGCGTTGACGAAGTCGTTCTGGATGTCGACGCGGTTCTTGATCGAGCCGAGGTAGGACGCAGCGTCCGTCAGCTCCTGCAGGGCATCGTCGACAGCCTGGGTCAGGCCCTCGAGGTCGGCGAGGTCGTTGGCCTCGTTCGTCACGCCGGAGATGTCGAAGTCGGAGACCGACGTGCCGGCGATGTTGCCGCCCGCCGAGAAGCCGGCGCTGCGGTCGAGGTCGAAGATGCCGAGGTTACCGTTCGCATCGAACAGGTGCATCTTGGAGATGTCGATGTCGATCTTGTCGATCGTCACGACACCACCAGCGCGCGAGAACGAGGCGACAACGGCGCGGATGTTGTTGTAGTCGGCAGCGCTCGAGTCGACGTCGAGCCAGTTTTCGCCGTTGAACACCGCCGACGAGGCAGAGGCCTTGAGCTGGTTCTGCAGGTCCGAGATCTCGGTCTGCACCTTGGCGCGGTCGACACCGGCGTCACGGGCAGCGACGAGCTTCTTCTTGATCTCGGTGACGATTTCCTTCGTCGTGTCGAGCGCGGTGTACATGGTGTCGATGGTCGCGGCACCGAGACCGATGGCGTCCTTCACGGCCGAGAGGGCGGCGTTGTCGGACTTCATGGTGGTGGCGATCGACCAGTAGGCGGCGTTGTCCGACGCCGTCGACACGCGCAGGCCCGTCGAGATGCGGTTCTGCGTGCCGGCGAGGTTCTTGTTGGTGGCCGTCAGCGTCTGCAGGGCAGTCATCGCCGAGGCATTGGTCAGCAAGCTGGACATGGCTTTCGTCCCTTCACAGTAGGATGTGGATTGTTTCAAAGGGACATGCCGGGCTCACACCGGCATAGCGAAGCGGCTTCATGCCTTTGAGGGGCGCCGCGGCACAGCGCAGCCTCAATCCGCTATAGGTGAGCCGAGATTAGAAGGGCAAGCTTGTGCGAGGCTTGCGTGGTGGCGGGTGCCGGCACTGCGGGACACAGGGAGCCGATCATCCCTGCCACCCTACATACAAACATCCAGCCTATGACAGCACTGAGCCAGCTATATGTCGTCATGGCCGGGCTTGTCCCGGCCATCCACGCCCCCCAACGTTGCCCGACGGTTCAAGGCGTGGATGCCCGCGACGAGCGCGGGCATGACGCCGGGAACCGCCGTTCAGGTATCTTGGCTGGGAGTGCAGCACACCCTGCCTATTCGTCTTGGCCGGGCTTGTCCCGGCCATCCACGCCCTCCAACGTTGCTCGAGGTTCCAGGGCGTGGATGCCCGCGGCAAGCGCGGGCATGACGCCGGAAACCGCCGTTCAGGTATCTTGGCTGGGAGTGCAGCACACCCTGCCTATTCGTCTTGGCCGGGCTTGTCCCGGCCATCCACGCCCTCCAACGTTGCTCGAGGTTCCAGGGCGTGGATGCCCGCGGCAAGCGCGGGCATGACGATGGGGAAGTGCTGCGCTTCGCAACCCCCGCTCCGGCATCCGTCAATCGAACCGCCGCGCAGCCGTGGCGGATACTTATGGAAGCATCCTCATAGAAAAAGGCCGCGCTTCTTGCGAAGCGCGGCCCCTTCACGGTGCAGCTTACCGTCGTCTTAGCGGAAGAGCGACAGGATGTTCTGCGTCGAGGAGTTGGCGATCGAGAGCGCCTGGATGCCGAGCTGCTGCTGCACCTGCAGCGCCTGCAGCTTGGTGGACTCTTCTTCCATGTTGGCGTCGACCAGCTGGCCGATGCCGCGCGTGATGGCGTCCGACAGCGCGTTGACGAAGTCGTTCTGGATGTCGACGCGGTTCTTGATCGAGCCGAGGTAGGACGCAGCGTCCGTCAGCTCCTGCAGCGCGGCGTCGACAGCCCCGGTCAGACCCTCGAGGTCGGCGAGGTCGTTGGCCTCGTTCGTCACGCCGGAGATGTCGAAGTCGTAGACCGACGTGCCGGTGACGTTGCCACCCGCCGAGAAGTCGGCGCTGCGGTCCTTGTCGAAGATGCCGACGTCGCCGTTCGCATCGAACAGGTGCATCTTGGAGATGTCGATGTCGATCTTGTCGATCGAGACCGCACCACCGGCACGCGAGAACGAAGCGACGACAGCGCGGGTCGCGTTGTAGTCGGCAGCGCTCGAGTCGACGTCGAGCCAGTTTTCGCCGTTGAACACGGCCGACGAGGCCGAGCTCTTGAGCTGCTTCTGCAGGTCCGAGATCTCGGTCTGCACCTTGGCGCGGTCGACACCGGCGTCACGGGCAGCGACGAGCTTCTTCTTGATCTCGGTGACGATTTCCTTCGTCGTGTCGAGCGCGGTGTACATCGTGTCGATGGTCGCGGCGCCGAGACCGATGGCGTCCTTCACGGCCGAGAGAGCGGCGTTGTCGGACTTCATGGTGGTGGCGATCGACCAGTAGGCGGCGTTGTCCGAAGCGCTGGACACGCGCAGGCCCGTCGAGATGCGGGTCTGCGTCGCGGTCATGTTCTTGTTGGTGGCCGTCAGCGTCTGCAGAGCAGTCATCGCCGAGGAATTGGTCAGCAAGCTGGACATGCTTTCGTCCCTTCACATTGAGATGTGGATTGTTTGAAAGGGACATGCCGGATTTGAACCGGCATAGCGGAGCGGCATCATGCCTTTGAGGCGCAAGCTAGGACCGCCTCAATCCGCTATGTTTTCCACCTTAGCTTGCAAATATTACCGGTTTGTTGCCATGCGTGCACGCCCAAAATAAAAGCGCTCCCCGCGCCGGCTGGCGCGGGAAGCGCTTTCAAGGGGATAAGGGACGTGCGGCGGGTCAGCCGCGGTCGACGAACATGTAACCCATGTAGCGCTTGGCCTCGATCGGATCGTAGCCGAGCCGCTCGCGCAGTTTCTTGCGCAGCTTGCTGACGTGGCCTTCGACCACGCTCTCTTCCACGGCCTCGTTGTAGATGCCGTAGATGGCGTTGAAGAGCTGCATCTTGCTCACGCGCCGGCCGCGGGCCCGCACCAGATATTGCAGGATGTGACGCTCGCGGCGCGGCAGCGTCACCGGCTCGCCGTCGATCTCCGGATCGCGGCCGTCATAGAAGACCTTGAGCCGGCCGATCGTGGTCTTTTCCTCGGCGGTGTTCACGCGCCGCCACACGGCCTCAGCCCGCGCCAGGATCTCGCGGACATGGACCGGCTTTCGGACCACGTCGTCGATGCCGGCGGTGAAGAGTTCGAGCGTCTGCTCCAGCGAGCGCGTCTCGCTCAGCGCGATGATGGGCGCGCGGCTGTGGTTGCGGATGAGCTCGGGATAGCTCGAGCGGTCGGCGAAGTCGCCGAGCACGAACCCCTGCACCGCATTGAGATCCACCGTCGATGCCGTCTCGAGCCATTCCCGGAACTCGCCCGAGTAGAAGCCCATGGACGGCACGCCTTCGCGTCCGAAGCTTGCCACATAGCCCGATGTGACAAGTTGCCTTTCGTCAACAACGATATACACAGCCTGACCCCCCAGCCCGTTCGAAAAATCAGTCATTACGTCACGCCCGGCGAATCACGACCAGGTACGCACCACTGATTTACTTTGATAAGGCGACATATATCGTTTGGTTATTACATTTATATAATAGATATGTATTTATTTCTTGTTGTTGCCCGTCCCGTCTTCCCTCTTCGCGAGAGAGGGTACGCACTTCCGCCCCGCGCATCACCGCCAAAAGCGACAGGCAATGCCCGGACAAGCCTGGGCATGGAAGATGCCGCCACATGAAGCGGCGGCTCGTTCATCGACGGCGGAACACCAACAGCGCCAACGACCCTGAAGCCCCATTCGCGACACTTGAAGCGGCCGCGCAAACAGCGAATCAGCAATCCAAGAATTATTAATCGCCCGTTAAGGGTCAATACGTTTTGTATCGATTTGGAATGCATGTGCTCCACTGAGTCATTTTTGCATCGCTTCGTTACAATTATCGTTAAAATTTTAACGACGGCTCTTCGCTACCAGCGCGCGAAAAGCGCCTGGAACACGCCGCCTCATCGGGACTCGATCGCCCGAATGCATTGGCCTTCAAGCCCGCAACCGCAGATGCGTGCCGGCGCGCGGCGGAAAGGACCCGCTTGAGGATGTCTCCGCGGCTCGCCCGAGGAGCTTTAGCAACGGCGCATGCGGCCGTGCCCCGACAGGCGGCGCCACCGCCCGTCGATGGTCACCCGCGGCGGGCGCGCACCACCGATGTGACAGCCGCGCTCCAGGCGACGGGGACGGCGCGCGTCACGCGCCCGTCAACACTCTGCAGATCGGCGAGCCCGGCGCGCATGACCCTGCGCACGATGCGCAGGTAACCGCGGCCCTGGCTGGTGATCACCACGGCCTCGCGGCCGACGAGGCTCGAAAGAGGATCCCCCGCCCGGTCGCAGACGACGATGTCGCCAGGATCGTAGCGCGGCTGCAGCGCGGTCCCCACGATGCGGAAGCCTATCGCCTGTGGCGACATGGCGACGGGCGTCTCGACGCTGAAGACCGGCCGCGGCGGCCCGGCCCTTAGCCGGCGACGGACATTGCCGTCGTCGCCGACTTCCCCGGCGATGTCGAGATGATGCCGCCGGGGTTGCCGGCCCTCGCCCGTCAGCAGCCAGGCGAGGCTGACGTTGAGATGCGCCGCGTAATGCTCGGCGACGGTTGCCCGGATGCCGCGCAGGCCGTTCTCATGGGCCCGATAGGTCACCTCGCTCCAGCCGAAGGTCCGTGCCGCCACAGCCGCGCTGGCAAAGCCGGCGCGGCGCCGCGCCGCCCTGAGGCGCTGAGCGATGCTTTTCTCGGAAATCATTCCGGCCTCCCGCAGGAGACCGGGCAGGAAAGAGACGCCGCAGGACGACGCAACTTCCGCCCCCCAATCATTAAGGACGCCTGCTCGAAGTCGAGCGGCGCCTATTCTATAAGTGCTTGATATTAAAAGCTTCCACAGGGGGCGACAAGCCGGATCGACGAGCGCCGATCAAGTCGCATGCACCAGCAGAGGCCGACGGATCTACACGTTTCAAATACAAAGCGGCACGCCCCGTTTCCGGCGGGGCGTGCGCCATAGTCCTATTCCAGCAGATGCCGAGCGGACTACTGCTCGGCAAAGACCGCTTCGATCTTGCCCTTCAGCGTCTGCGCGTTGAACGGCTTGATGATGTAGTTGTTGACGCCGGCCTTCTTGGCGGCGACGACGTTCTCGGACTTCGCCTCGGCGGTGACCATGATGAAAGGCGTGTTAGCGAGCTTCTCGTCGGCGCGAACCTGCTTCAGGAGCTCGTAGCCCGTCATCGGCTCCATGTTCCAGTCGCTAATGACGAGGCCATAGTCGCGCTCCTTCATCTTGGCGAAGGCCTCGGTGCCGTCGGCTGCCTCGTCGACATCCTGAAAGCCGAGCTGCTTCAATAGGTTGCGGATGATGCGAACCATGGTCTTATAATCGTCGACCACGAGGATCGGCATCGAAAGATCAAGCGCCATAGTTCACTCCACCGCTTTGCACTTTGTTGACAGGGGCGCATTTCGCTGCGCGGAGACTCTTGCAGAAAACTTGCACGAAGCTTGCATGACGGAAGCCGGACCGTTTGCCTTGGTTGAAGCCGAGCACGTATAGTAACGGCCTGAATTGACCAATCCTTAAAAAGGGAGGTGCCGATGACTGCGGGCCATCGGCCGTTTCGCATCGAATCCATGGTCGAGACCGGTTTCGGCGACACACTCATGGGGAGCCCGGCGGTGTCGGTGCAGCTCGAACAGATCACGCAGCAGCTCACCGAGCTGCGCACCCTGGTCGAAGCCATCAACAGCCGCGACGAGCGAATCGGCCAGATCTCGGAAGGCGGCGCCTTCTGGCAGGACGTCGACGCCATCCAGCGCAGCATCCAGAAGACGAAGCTGGAGCTCGCGACGCTGCATGCCAAGGGCCTGCGCGGCGAGCAGAAGAGCCGCGTGACGGACGAGCTCGACGCCGTCGTCTCCGACACCGAGAGCGCCACGGAGACGATCCTCTCCTCGGCAGAGGCCATCAACGACGCCACCGGCGTATTGATGGAGCAGCTCGCGGGCGAGCAGCAGGAACTCGCCAACCACATCTACGAGCAGGTCATCCGCATCTTCGAGGCCTGCAACTTTCAGGACCTCACCGGCCAGCGCATCGGCAAGGTGGTCGGCACGCTCAAGTTCATCGAGGAGCGGGTCACCAGCATGATGGAGATCTGGGGCGGGCCGGACAGCCTCTCGAGCCTTGCCGAGGTGGAGGTGGAGGAAGAGGAGGAGAAGGGCGACGAAGCCCTGCTCAACGGGCCGCCGCTCGCCGGCGACGTGGACGTCGTGTCGCAGGACGACGTCGATTCCCTCTTCCGCTGAAGAATATCCCCACGCCCATTCCCCTTCCGTCAGTGGACAGTCGGCAGGCGGCGGCATGAACGGCCGCCGGGTACCGGCTGTCCACTGACGGTGTTTATGGCCCGGCATTGACTCTCGCATCCTCCTGAGTCGTTATAGAACGAAACGGGAACAAGAGTCATGAGCGCGGTGCAGGAGACATTGCAGGCGCTGCGGCGGAGCATTGCCGCGATTGAACCGGCGGCTTCCGAAGCGGGCCGGCGCTTCACATGCGGAGCGCCGGCCGTGGACGGGCTGCTGGGCGGCGGCTTCCTCCGGGCCGCGGCGCACGAGATCTTCGCGCGCGAGGAGGCGGATGCCGGCGCCGCTGCCGGCTTTGCCGCCGCCCTTGCGGCGCGGGCCGCGGCGGATGGCCGCCGCGTGGTCTGGGTGCGGCAGGGTTTTTCCGTGGCGGAAACCGGCGCGCTTCACGCACCGGGCCTTGCCGCCCTCGGGCTCGACCCGCGCCTGCTCGTCGTGGTGACGGGGCCCGATGCCACCTGCGTGCTGCAGGCGGGGGCGGAGGCCATGCGCTGCCCGGCGCTCGGCGCCGTCGTCATCGAGCCGTGGGGCGACCCTAAATCCCTCGACCTGACGGCGAGCCGCCGCCTCGCGCTCGCGGCCGAGCAATCCGGCGTCCCCGCCCTTCTGCTGCGCATCGCGGCGACGCCCCGGCCGAGCGCGGCGGCGACACGCTGGTCGGCCGCCGCTGCCCCGTCCCGGCCGCTGGCCGCCAACGCCCCCGGCCATCCCGCCTTCGACATCACCTTGCTGCGCCATCGCGCCGGCCTTGAGGGCCGCCGCTGGCGCCTGGAGTGGCACCGTGAGCACCGTCTCTTCCGCGAGCCCGCGCCGCTATCTCGCCCTGTGGTTCCCCTTCCTGCCGGCCGACCGGCAGCGCCGGACCTCGCCCCCCTCGCCCGCACAGGCTGAGGCGCCGCTCGTCCTCGTCGAGAAGGTCTCGAGCGCGCTGCGGCTCGCCGCCGTCGACCGGCAGGGGTTCTCGCTCGGTCTCACCCCCGGCCTCACCCTGGCCGATGCGCGCGCCCGCATTCCCCATCTCGTCGCGGTGGACATGGACCGCGCGGCCGATGCCGCCTTGCTCACCCGCCTCGCCGACTGGTGCGACCGCTATACGCCGCTCGTCGCCGTCGAGGAGCCGGACGGTCTCGTGCTCGACATCACCGGCTGCCTCCATCTCTTCGCCGGCGAGGCCGGCCTGCGCCGGGCGGTGATGCAGGGCCTCGCCCGCGGCGGCCTGAACGTGCGGGGCAGCGTCGCCGGCACGCCGCAGGCGGCAGCGGCGCTCGCCCGCTTCGGCCGCAAGGCGCTCGGGCGGCACGACATCGTCCCGCCCGGCGAGGAGGAGATGGCGGTGCGGCCGCTGCCGGCGGCCGCGCTCGGCGTCTCGCCGGAAGTGCTGCTCGCCCTCACCCGGGCGGGGCTGAAGACCGTCGGCGACCTGGCGGAGCGCCCGCGCGCGCCGCTTGCCGCCCGCTTCGGCGCGGACCTGCCGGTCCGTCTCGCGCGTATCCTGGGCCAGGAGGACATCGGCATCTCGCCGCGCCGGCCGCTGCCACCCTGCCTCGTCGAGCGGCGCTTCGCCGAGCCCGTGGCCCGCGAGGAGGACATCGACGCCGCCCTCGCCGGGCTCGCCCACCGCGCCGGCCGCATCCTCGCGGAGCGCGGCGAGGGCGGACGGCGCTTCGAGGCCGCCTTCTTCCGCGCCGACGGGCGGGTCACGCGCCTTGCGGTCGCCACCGGCCGGCCGGCGCGCGACGCGGCCGTCGTCATGCGCCTGTTCCGGGAGCGGCTCGCGGCGCTCGCCGATCCCCTCGACCCCGGCTTCGGCTTCGACCTGCTGCGCCTTGCCGTCACGGCCTGCGAGCCGCTCGGCGAGAGCCAGGTGAGCCTCGACGGGCGAATGGTCGAGGACGAGGAGGTCGCCGCCCTCGTCGACCGGCTCGGTGCCCGCTTCGGCGGGGCGGCCGTCCTCCGCCCGGCCTTCGTCGACACGCACATTCCCGAAAGGGCCGTGCGCATGGTGCCGGCGGCCGGCCTCGGCGACGGCGGGACGGCGCAGCCCTGCGGCTGGCCCGTCGAGCGGCCGGCCGATCCCCCGGCGCGGCCGGTCCATCTCTTCGATCCGCCACAGCCCATCGAGGCGCTTGCCGAGGTGCCGGACGGGCCGCCGCTGCGCTTCCGCTGGCGACGCGTGCTGCACGAGATCGCCCGCGCCGAGGGGCCGGAGCGGATCGCGCCCGAATGGTGGCGCGACGAGGCGGGCGAGGAGCCGACGCGCGACTACTACCGCGTCGAGGATGCGACGGGGCGGCGCTTCTGGGTGTTCCGCCAGGGCCTCTTCGGCGAGGCGCCCGCCCCGCGCTGGTTCCTGCACGGGATCTTCGCATGAGCACGCGCGCCCAGATGCCGGCGGCAGCCTATGCCGAGCTTGCCGTCACCACCAATTTCTCCTTCCTGCGCGGTGGCTCCAAGGCCGAGGACCTCGTCAAGCAGGCGCTCCTCCTCGGCCTTGCCGGCATCGGTATCGCCGACCGCAACACGGTCGCCGGCGTGGTGCGGGCCCATTCGGCGCTCGAGGAGATCAGGTCGTTTTTGGCAGAGAAGGGGGAGACGCTGCCGCCCTTCAAGCTCGTCGTCGGTGCCCGCCTCGTCTTCGCCGACGACACGCCCGACATCCTCGCCTATCCGGTGAACCGCACCGGCTGGGGGCGCCTGTGCCGCCTCCTCACCATGGGCAAGCTGAAGGCGGACAAGGGCGAGTGCATCCTCACCCGCGCCGACCTCGTGGCCGATGCGCGCGACCTCCTGCTCCTCGTCATGCCCGGCCGGCCCGAGGGCATGTCCCTCGACATCCTCCGCGAACTGAAGGAGGCTGCCCCGGGCGCCACCTGGCTCGCCGCCGCCATGGCCTATGGCGGCAGCGACCGGCGCGACCTCGCCGGGCTGAAGGAGATCGCGGCACGGGTGGACCTGCCGCTCCTCGCCGTCAACGACGTGCTCTATCACGAACCCGCCCAGCGCCCGCTGCAGGACGTGCTGACCTGCATCCGCGAGGGCGTCACCATCCACACGGCCGGGCGCCTCCTGGCCGCCAATGCCGAGCGGCACCTGAAGCCCCCGCAGGAGATGGTGCGGCTCTTCCGCGATGCGCCGGAGGCGATCGGCGAAACGCTGCAGGTCCTCGACCGCATCAGCTTTTCGCTCTCCGAGCTGGAATACGACTATCCGGAGGAGCCGGTGCCGCCCGGCAGGACGCCGCAGGGCTGGCTCGAGGAGCTGACCTGGCGCTGCGCCGCCCTGCGTTATCCGGAGGGGATATCGAAGAAGGTGGAGAAGCTCCTGCGGGAGGAACTCGCCCTCATCGCCGAGCTCGATTATGCGCGCTACTTCCTCACCATCCGCGACATCGTGCGCTATGCGGAGGACCATGGCATCCTCTGCCAGGGGCGCGGCTCGGCCGCCAATTCCGCCGTCTGCTACGTGCTCGGTATCACCGCCGTCGACCCGGAGGATAACGACCTCCTCTTCGCCCGCTTCATTTCCAGCGAGCGGCGCGAGCCACCGGACATCGACGTCGACTTCGAGCACGAGCGGCGCGAGGAGGTGATCCAGCACATCTACGAACGCTACGGCCGCGACCATGCCGGCATCGCCGCCACCGTCATCAGCTACCGCCCGCGCAGCGCCATCCGCGAGGTGGGCAAGGCGCTCGGCCTGACGGAGGACGTGACCGCGCGCCTCGCCGGCACGGTCTGGGGCAGCTGGGGCTCGCCGATCGCCGACAAGCACATCCGCGAGGCCGGGCTCGACCCGAAGAACCCGGTGATCCGCCGCGCCGTCGACCTCGCGAAGCAGCTCCTCGGCTTCCCCCGCCACCTCTCCCAGCATGTCGGCGGCTTCGTGCTGATGCGCAGCCGCCTCGACGAGACGGTGCCCATCGGCAATGCCGCCATGGACGAGCGCACCTTCATCGAGTGGGACAAGGACGACATCGACGCCGTCCGCCTCATGAAGGTCGACGTGCTCGGCCTCGGCATGCTCACCTGCATCCGCAAGGCCTTCGATCTCCTGCGCAGCCACTGCGGCCTCGACCTCGATCTCGCCGCCGTGCCGAGGGAGGATCCCGCCGTCTACGACATGCTCTGCAAGGGCGATTCCATCGGCGTCTTCCAGGTGGAGAGCCGGGCGCAGATCAACATGCTGCCGCGCCTCAGGCCGAGGGAGTTCTACGACCTCGTCATCCAGGTCGCCATCGTCCGGCCGGGACCCATCCAGGGCGACATGGTGCATCCCTACCTGCGCCGGCGGAACGATGAGGAGAAGGTCGACTATCCCGCACCTCGGCCGCCGCACGATCCGAATGAACTGCGCAATGTCCTCAAGCGCACTCTCGGCGTGCCCCTCTTTCAGGAGCAGGCGATGAAGATCGCCATGGTAGCGGCGGATTTCACCCCCGAGCAGGCGAACGGCCTGCGCCGCGCCATGGCCACCTTCCGCCACGTCGGCACCATCCACACCTTCGAGAAGAAGATGGTGGAGGGCATGGTGGCGCGCGGCTACGAGCGCGCCTTCGCCGAGCGCTGCTTCAACCAGATCAAGGGCTTCGGCGAGTACGGCTTTCCCGAGAGCCACGCCGCCTCCTTCGCCAAGCTCGTCTACATCTCGGCCTGGATCAAATGCCACCACCCGGCCGTCTTCGCCTGCGCTTTGCTCAATTCCCAGCCCATGGGCTTCTATGCCCCGGCGCAGATCATGCGCGATGCGCGCGAGCACGGCGTTAAGGTGCGCGCCGTCGACATCAACGCGAGCGCCCACGACAACACGCTCGAAAAACGGCCGGACGGCACGCTCGCCCTGCGCCTGGGCTTTCGCCAGGTGGACGGCTTCAGCACGGACTGGTCGCAGGCGCTCCTGGCCGCGCGCGGCACCGGCTACGACAGCGTCGAGGCCCTGTGGAAGCGCGCCCGCCTGCCGCAGCGCGCCCTGAAGATCCTCGCCGATGCCGATGCCTTCCGCTCCATCGGGCTCGACCGGCGCGAGGCCCTGTGGGCCGTGCGCCGCCTGCCCGACGACGCGCCCCTGCCCCTCTTCGCCGCCGCCGCGGCGCGCGAATTGGCGGACGAAACCGACGCCGCCCTGCCGGCCATGCCGCTGTCGGAACATGTAGTGGCCGATTACCAGATGCTGCGCCTCTCGCTGAAGGCTCACCCCATGGCCTTCCTGCGCGAGGGCTTCCGGCGCGAGGGCGTCAGGACCACGGCCGAGGTCGCAGCCCTGCCGGACGGCGCCTTCGCCAGGGTCGCCGGCGTCGTGCTGGTGCGCCAGCGCCCCGGCAAGGGCAACGCCATCTTCATGACGCTGGAGGACGAGACGGGCATCACCAATGTCGTCCTGTGGGTGCGGCGCTTCGAGCGCTTCCGCCGGCAGGTCATGAGCGCACGCCTCGCCCTCGTCGCCGGGCGGGTGCAGAAGAGCCCGGAGGGTGTCGTCCACCTCATGGCCGAGGCGGTCGATGACCGCTCGCAGGACCTCGCCGCGCTGTCGCAGGCGCACGAGGCGCGCACGACGCTGTCACGCGCCGACGTATTCGCCCATCCGCAACATCCGCGCTCCGCGGGCCATCCGCGCAACGTGCGCATCCTGCCCAAGTCGCGCGATTTTCATTGAGCGCCATGCGAAGATGGCGGCAGTGCTATCTCCATGTGAACGAACGATATTGATCCCTCCCCTCGAGGGGAGGGTGGATCGCGCCGAAGGCGCGAGACGGGTGGGGTCAAGACGGGGTACGGGCTCTTGATGCTAACCGTGTGCCCCCTCCGTCACCGCCATTGAACTCGGGCTTGCCCGGGTTCGACCTTTGGAAACCGAAGTCGGGCGAGCCCGACTTCGCGGCGCCACCTCCCCTATGCGGGGGAGGATCGAGGCCTCGATACTCATCGCGATAGCCCGGCCGCCTGCGGGGAGAAGGTTCCGCCCGGCGGGCGCACAGACGCGCAGCAAACGGGCATCCCGCTGCCCAAAAAATCAGCAGCCTGTTTGCCGATCAGGCCCTGCCCGCAGGCTGTGCCCCGCCCGGCGAGGCTGGCACGGGGCTTGCTGCCCTCCCGGCGCAACAATCATCCGGGGGTGGAGCAACGACAATGCGAAATCGTTTCCAGAAGATACTCGCAACGCTCGCGACGGCGGCGACAATCGCGCTGCCGACGGCAGGCGCGAGCGCTCAGGACGTCATCAAGGTCGGCATCCTGCATTCGCTCTCGGGCACCATGGCCATCAGCGAGACGACGCTGAAGGACGTGATGCTGATGCTCATCGAGGAGCAGAACAAGAAGGGCGGCCTCCTCGGCAAGAAGCTCGAGGCGGTCGTCGTCGACCCGGCCTCCAACTGGCCGCTGTTCGCCGAAAAGGCGCGCGAGCTCATCACCAAGGACAAGGTGGCGGCCACCTTCGGCTGCTGGACGTCCGTGTCGCGCAAGTCCGTCCTGCCGGTCTTCGAGGAGCTGAACGGCATCCTCTTCTACCCCGTCCAGTACGAGGGCGAGGAATCCTCCCGCAACATCTTCTACACGGGCGCCGCCCCCAACCAGCAGGCCATCCCCGCCGTCGACTACCTGATGGAGAACGAGGGCGTCGAGCGCTGGGTGCTGGAGGGCACCGACTACGTCTATCCGCGCACGACCAACAAGATCCTCGAGGCCTATCTCAAGGCCAAGGGCGTCAAGGACGAGGACATCTCCGTCAACTACACGCCCTTCGGCCATTCCGACTGGCAGACCCGCGTCGCCGACATCAAGAAGTTCGGCTCGGGCGGCAAGAAGACGGCGGTCGTCTCCACCATCAACGGCGACGCCAACGTGCCCTTCTACAAGGAGCTCGCCAACCAGGGCATCAAGGCCACCGACATTCCGGTCGTCGCCTTCTCCGTGGGCGAGGAGGAGCTCGCCGGCATCGACACCAAGCCGCTCGTCGGCCATCTCGCCGCCTGGAACTACTTCCAGTCCGTCGACACGGCCGAGAACAACGATTTCATCGCCAAGTGGAAGGCCTTCACCAAGAACGACAAGCGCGTCACCAACGACCCGATGGAGGCGCATGTCATCGGCTTCAACATGTGGGTGAAGGCGGTGGAGAAGGCCGGCTCCACCGATCCCGACGCCGTCATCGACGCGCTCATCGGCGTCTCGGTGCCCAACCTCTCGGGCGGCTATTCCACGATGATGCCGAACCACCACATCACCAAGCCCGTGCTCATCGGCGAGATCCAGGAGGACGGCCAGTTCTCCGTCGTCTCGCAGACACCGGGCCTCGTCGTCGGCGACGAGTGGTCGGACTATCTCGACGGCTCGAAGGACCTCATCGCCGATTGGCGCGCCCCGCTCTCCTGCGGCAACTTCAACGCCAAGACCGGCAAGTGCGGCGGCCAGGGTCCGGTCGCCCAGTAACCCGCCCTGCACCTCAGGCCGGCGGAGCCCACGCCGCCGGCCCTCTCCCGAAAGAAGCGCGATGCCACGCCTCCTCTGCCTCCTCCTTGCGCTCGCCTGCGGCCTTCTCGCCGCGCCGGTCCGCGCAGCGCCGGCCGATGCGGGGGAGGCGCTCACCCTCATCGCCAGCGGCCGCTTTCCCGATATCGAGAAGGGCGTCGATCTCCTCGCCCGTTCGGGCGATGCCCGCACGCAAGCCATCATCGAGGCGCTGCGCGACGGCCGCCTCGCGGTTGCCGCCGACAAGCGCGTGGTCATCGAGGGCGCGAACGGCGGCTGGTCGGACGCGGCGACGGGGGAAGCCCTCGCCGAAGCGCCTCCGTCGCCCAAGGCCGTGCGCCTCAACAACCGCATCCGCCGCGCCGTCGAGGCCGCGCTCGGCGCCCTGACATTGATGGCGCCCGACGCCGCCGCCCGCCGCCAGGCGGCCGAAGCGGTCTTCCGCTCGCGCGATGCCACCGCCCTCGCAACCCTCGACGAGGCCATCGCCCGCGAGGAGGTCGCCGGCATCCGGCGGCTGATGGGCGAGGCCCGCGCCGCCATCCTGCTCGGCGATGCCGGAGCCTCGGACCTTCAGAAGATCGAGGCCGTCGACATCCTCGCCACACGGGCCGACCAGGATGCGCTCGCGCTCCTGCGCGCCGCCGCCGCGCAGGGATCGCCGACGGTGCGCGAGGCTGCGGAAGGCGCCATCACCGCCGTCGAGCGGCGGCTTGCCGTGCTGTCGATGCTGCAGAATGTCTGGTACGGCCTGTCGCTCGGCTCCGTGCTGCTGCTCGCCGCCATCGGCCTCGCCATCACCTTCGGCGTCATGGGCATCATCAACATGGCCCACGGCGAGATGGTGATGATCGGCGCCTACACCACCTTCGTCATCCAGGAGCTGGCGCGCACCCACGCCCCCGGGCTGTTCGACTGGACGCTGCCGGTCGCCATCCCCATGGCCTTCCTCGTCGCCGCGCTCGTCGGCGCGGCGATCGAGCGCGGCATCATCCGCCATCTCTACGGCCGCCCACTGGAGACGCTGCTCGCCACCTGGGGCGTCAGCCTCATCCTGCAGCAGGCCGTGCGCTCGCTCTTCGGGCCGTCGAACCGCGAGGTCGGCGCCCCCTCCTACATGGCCGGCGCCTTCGACCTCGGCGGCCTCACCATCACCTACGGCCGGCTGTGGATCGTCGTCTTCAGCCTCGCCGTCTTCGCCGCCCTCATCGTCGCGCTGAAGGCCACCTCCTTCGGCCTCAAGATCCGCGCCGTGACGCAGAACCGGCGCATGGCCGCCTCCATGGGCATCCGCACGCCGTGGGTCGACACCATGGCCTTCGCGCTGGGCTCCGGCATCGCCGGGGTGGCCGGGGTGGCCCTGTCGCAGATCGACAACGTCTCGCCCAACCTCGGCCAGAGCTACATCGTCGACAGCTTCATGGTCGTCGTCTTCGGCGGCGTCGGCAACCTGTGGGGCACGCTCGTCTCGGCGCTGACCCTCGGCATCGCCAACAAGTTCCTGGAGCCCTTCGCCGGCGCCGTGCTCGGCAAGATCCTGCTCCTCGTCTTCCTCATCCTCTTCATCCAGAAGCGACCGCGCGGGCTCTTCGCCCTCAAGGGACGGGCGGTGGAAGCATGACGCGACGCCCCATCCTCCTTGCGATGCTCGACGGCAAGGGCGCCATCTTCCTTGGCGTCCTCGCCGCCCTCGCCGTCCTCGTGCCGCTGTCGAACCTCTTCTTGCCGGAGACATCGCCGCTGCACGTGCCGACCTATGCGGTCTCGCTCCTCGGCAAGTACCTCTCCTATGCGCTGCTCGCCCTGGCGCTCGACCTCGTCTGGGGCTACTGCGGCATCCTCTCGCTCGGCCACGGCGCCTTCTTCGCCCTCGGCGGCTATGCCATGGGCATGTACTTGATGCGCCAGATCGGCCCGCGCGGCGTCTACGGCCACCCCGTGCTGCCGGACTTCATGGTCTTCCTCAACTGGCAGGAACTGCCCTGGTACTGGTCGGGCTTCGACATCTTCCCCTTCGCGGCCCTGATGGTGCTCGCCGTGCCGGGGCTGCTTGCGTTCGTCTTCGGCTGGCTCGCCTTCCGCTCCCGCGTCACGGGCGTGTATCTCTCCATCATCACCCAGGCGATGACCTTCGCCCTGATGCTCGCCTTCTTCCGCAACGACATGGGGCTCGGCGGCAACAACGGCCTCACCGACTTCAAGGACATCCTCGGCTTTTCCGTCCAGGCGCAGGGCACGCGCCTTGCACTGTTCGTCGCGACGGTGATCGCGCTCGCCCTCGGCTATGGCGTGGCGCGCTACATGGTCACCTCCACCTACGGCAAGGTGCTCGTCGCCATTCGCGACGCTGAATCCCGCACGCGCTTTCTCGGCTACCGCGTGGAGCACTACAAGCTCGTCGCCTTCACCGTCTCGGCCATGATGGCGGGCGTCGCCGGCGCGCTCTACGTGCCGCAGGTCGGCATCATCAACCCGAGCGAGTTCTCGCCGGCCAATTCCATCGAGGCGGTGGTGTGGGTCGCCGTCGGCGGCCGCGGCACGCTCGTCGGTGCGGCCCTCGGCGCCGTCGTCGTCAACATGGCAAAGTCCTGGCTGACCGGCGCCCTGCCGGAGCTGTGGCTCTTCGCCCTCGGCGCGCTCTTCATCGTCGTCACGCTCTACCTGCCGAAGGGCATCGTCGGCACGCTCGCCGAGTGGCGGGAGAAGCGGCAGGCGACGGCCACGGCAAAGCCCGCCGGGATCGCGGCCGAGGCGGCGGAGTGAAGCCGATGACCAGCCCCACCCTCACCAACACCGTGCTCTATCTCGACGGCGTCTCCGTCACCTTCGACGGCTTCCGCGCCATCAACAATCTCTCGCTCGCCATCGCCCCGGGCGAGATGCGCGCCATCATCGGCCCCAACGGCGCCGGCAAGACGACGATGATGGACATCATCACCGGCAAGACGCGGCCCGACGAGGGCGAGGTCTTCTTCGGCGGCATGATCGACCTCACCATGCTCGACGAGGCCGAGATCGCGACACTCGGCATCGGGCGCAAGTTCCAGAAGCCGACGGTGTTCGAGAGCCACACGGTGGCCGACAATATCCGCCTGGCGCTCGCCGGCGCGCGCTCGCCCTTTTCGGCCCTCTTCGGCGCCCGCAACCGGATCGCCGGGGAGCGCATCGACGCCATTTTGTCGACCGTGCGCCTCACCGAGCATCGCACGCGCCTCGCGGCCGACCTCTCGCATGGCCAGAAGCAGTGGCTCGAGATCGGCATGCTGCTGGCGCAGGACCCGAAGCTCCTGCTCGTCGACGAGCCCGTCGCCGGCATGACCGACGCGGAGACGGCCGAGACGGCGCATCTGCTCAAGGAGATCGCCCGCGAGCATTCGGTCGTCGTCGTCGAGCATGACATGGCCTTCGTCCGCGACCTCGGCTGCAAGGTCACCGTCCTGCACGAGGGCTCCGTGCTGGCCGAAGGCTCCATCGACGCGGTCTCGGCCAACGAGCGCGTCATCGAAGTTTATCTCGGACGGTAGAATGCCATGCTGAGCGTCGATTCCATCGATCTGCACTACGGCGCAGCCCAGGCGCTGCGCCGGGTCTCGCTCGAGGCCGCGCCCGGCAAGGTGACCTGCGTGCTCGGCCGCAACGGCGTCGGCAAGACCTCGCTGATGCGCGCCATCGTCGGCCGGCAGCCGATCTCGGCCGGTCGCATCAGCCTCGACGGCGCGGACATCTCGCGGCTCGAGCCCTATGATCGTGCCCGCCGCGGCATCGCCTTCGTGCCGCAGGGCCGCGAGATCTTCCCGCTGCTCAGCGTGCGCGAGAACCTGGAGACCGGCTTTGCGCCCCTGAAGCGCGGCGAGCGCCACGTGCCGGACGAGATCTTCGCGCTCTTCCCCGTGCTCAAGGACATGCTCGGCCGGCGCGGCGGCGACCTCTCCGGCGGCCAGCAGCAGCAGCTCGCCATCGCGCGCGCGCTCGTCACCCGGCCGAAGGTGCTGGTGCTCGACGAGCCGACGGAGGGTATCCAGCCCTCCATCATCAAGGACATCGGCCGCGCCATCGACTATCTTCGCGGCAAGGGGGAGATGGCGATCGTGCTCGTCGAGCAGTTCTTCGAATTCGCCCGCGACCTGTGCGACAGCTTCGCGGTCATGGAGCGCGGCCAGATCGTCCTTGCCGGAACGCGCGACACCATGGTGGAGGACGATGTCCGCCAGCGCCTTGCGGTCTGATATGCGATCCGACCTGGGCCACGCCGGCGCGGCTCCGGCCGCATCCGCCCCCAGCATGCCCGCTTTCGTGCGTGCGCAAGGCGGCGTGCGCGTCGCCTTCGGGACGGCGGGCGGACGCACCCAGCCGCTGACCGTCGCCGAGAGCGGCGGCTACCGCATCCGCTTCCCGCGCAACGCCGAGATCTGCGAAGGCGCCCTCATCAACACCGGCGGCGGCATGGCGGGCGGCGACCACATGCGCGTCGACATCGCCCTCGCCCCGGGCGCGCAAGCCCTCGTCACCAGCCAGGCGGCGGAGAAACTCTACCGGGCCGAGGACGCTCCCACCCGCATCGACATCGCGCTCAGGCTCGGCGCGGGCAGCGATCTTGCCTGGCTGCCGCAGGAGATGATCCTCTTCGACCGGGCGCGGCTCGTGCGCCGGCTCGACGTCGAGATGGCGCCGGACGCCTCGCTCACCCTCGCCGAGAGCCTCGTCTTCGGCCGCACCGCCATGGGCGAGGCGGTTACCGAAGGGCGTCTCGACGACCGCTGGTCGATCCGCCGGGACGGCCGGCTCATCTTCGCGGAGGCGGTCAGGCTCGACGGCGGCATCGCGGCCCGGCTCGTACGTCCGGCCATCGGCGGTGGAGCACGCGCGCTCGCCACGATCCTCCACGTCGCCCCCGACGCCGAGGCGCGGCTCGACGCCATGCGCGCGGCCCTCGCCGGCGCGACGAGCGAATGCGGCGCGAGCGCCTGGAACGGCCTGCTCGTCGCCCGGCTGATGGGACCCGACCCGGCGGCCCTGCGCGCCGACATCGTGCGCACGATCGAAACTTTCCGCGGCCGCAGCGTGCCGCGCTATTGGTAGCTGGAGGAGACGCGATGAACCTCACCCCGCGTGAGAAGGACAAGCTCCTGATCGCCATGGCGGCCATGGTCGCCCGCCGGCGCCTGGAGCGCGGCGTCAAGCTGAACTACCCGGAGGCCATCGCCCTCATCACCGATTTCGTCGTCGAGGGCGCGCGCGACGGCCGCTCGGTCGCCGAGCTGATGGAGGCGGGCGCGCACGTGCTCACCCCGGAACAGGTGATGGACGGCGTCGCCGAGATGATCCCCGACGTGCAGGTGGAGGCGACCTTCCCCGACGGCACCAAGCTCGTCACCGTGCATCATCCCATCCGCGGCGCGACCGGCGCGCTCCAGCCCGGCGAGACGCTGGCCGCGCCGGGCGAACTCGTCCTCAACGAAGGCCGCGAGACGGTGACGCTCACCGTCGCCAATACCGGCGACCGGCCGATCCAGGTTGGTTCGCACTACCACTTCTACGAGACGAACCCGTCATTGTCCTTCGACCGGGACAAGGCCCGCGGCATGCGCCTCGACATCCCCGCCGGTACCGCCGTGCGCTTCGAGCCCGGCCAGACGCGCGAGGTCACGCTCGTTGCGCTTGCCGGCGAGCGCAAGGTCTATGGCTTCCGCCAGCAGGTGATGGGCAGACTGTAAGGCGTACCGTTAAAATGCTATACTCCTTCGACTTTGTAAGGAGATATCCAATATGCCGCACATAGGCGCCTCTACGGTTACCAGCAAGGGGCAAATAACCCTTCCTGCCTCCCTGCGCGACAAGTTCGGCATCAGGTCCGGCGACCTCGTCGAGTTCTTCGAGGGCTACGACGGCACGATCAGGATGCGCATCAGGGCCAAGAGCGCCGCGGCGCTCGCCGGCATGCTGGCCCATCTGAAGCCCGATCCTCGTTTCGGGTCTGACGATGAGGCCATTGCCGCGGAAACGGCTGCGCGTGACGAAAGGTCGAAGCGCTCCGCTTCGGATGAAGCCCCGTGATCGGGCTCGACACGAACGTCCTGCTGCGGGCGTTGACCAACGACGACCCGGCGCAATCGCCGAAAGCGGTGCGGCTGCTCGAGACATTGAGCGCCGAGGCGCCGGGCTTCGTCAACAGTGTCGTCCTTGTCGAGCTCGTCTGGAGCCTGCAGCGGCGCTACTGGGCGAGCCGCACCGACGTGATCATGGCCATCGAGGCGCTGCTGGAAAGCCCCGGCTATGTCATCGCGGACCGCGATGCCGTCATCGACGGCCTCGAAATCATGAAAGCGGAGCAACTCGACTTCGCCGACGCTCTGATCGCCGCCCTGAACACGCGCGCAGGCTGCGACGGCACCCTGACCTTCGACGGAAAGGCGAGCCGAAGCCGGCTCTTCCGTTCCGTCTAGCTAGAAAGGACGCCCATGCCCTTCCCCTTCTCCCGCGCGGCTTACGCGGACATGTTCGGCCCGACCACGGGCGACAAGGTGCGCCTCGCCGACACCGAGCTCTTTATCGAGGTGGAGCGCGACTTCACTACCTATGGCGAGGAGGTGAAGTTCGGCGGCGGCAAGGTGATCCGCGACGGCATGGGCCAGAGCCAGGCGACACGCGCGCAGGGGGCGGTCGACACCGTCATCACCAATGCGCTCATCGTCGACCACTGGGGCATCGTGAAGGCCGACGTCGGCCTCAAGGGCGGGCGCATCGCGGCGATCGGCAAGGCCGGCAACCCGGACATCCAGCCGAATGTCACCATCGTCATCGGTCCGGGCACCGAGGTCATCGCCGGCGAGGGCAAGATCCTCACCGCCGGCGGCTTCGATGCGCACATCCACTTCATCTGCCCGCAGCAGGTGGAGGATGCCCTGATGTCCGGCATCACCACCATGCTCGGCGGCGGCACGGGCCCGGCGACGGGCACCAACGCGACCACCTGCACCCCCGGCCCCTGGCACATCGAGCAGATGATCCGTGCCGCCGACGCGCTGCCGGTGAACCTCGCCTTCGCCGGCAAGGGCAATGCGGCACTGCCGGGCGCGCTGATCGAGCAGATCGAGGCCGGCGCCTGCGCCATGAAGCTGCACGAGGACTGGGGCACGACGCCCGCGGCCATCGACTGCTGCCTCTCCGTCGCCGACGACTATGACGTGCAGGTGATGATCCACACCGACACGCTCAACGAGTCGGGCTTCGTCGAGGACACCATCGCCGCCTTCAAGGGCCGCACCATCCATGCCTTCCACACGGAGGGCGCCGGCGGCGGCCACGCGCCGGACATCATCAAGGTGGCGGGCCTGCCGAACGTGCTGCCCTCCTCCACCAACCCGACGCGGCCCTTCACGGTGAACACCCTCGACGAGCATCTCGACATGCTCATGGTGTGCCATCACCTCGACCCGTCGATCCCGGAGGACCTCGCCTTCGCCGAGAGCCGCATCCGCAAGGAGACGATCGCGGCCGAGGACATCCTGCACGACATCGGCGCCCTCTCGATGATGTCGTCCGACAGCCAGGCCATGGGCCGTGTCGGCGAGGTCATCACCCGCACCTGGCAGACGGCGCACAAGATGAAGGTGCAGCGCGGCCATCTGCCCGGCGAGAGCGGCAACGACAACCAGCGGGTCAAGCGCTACATCGCCAAGTACACTATCAACCCGGCCATCGCCCACGGCGTCTCGACCCATATCGGCTCGGTCGAGGTCGGCAAGCTCGCCGACCTCGTGCTGTGGTCGCCCGCCTTCTTCGGCGTGAAGCCGGACCTCATCATCAAGGGCGGCGCCATCGCGGCGGCCGCCATGGGTGACCCCAATGCCTCCATCCCGACGCCGCAGCCGGTGCATTACCGGCCCATGTTCGGCGCCTTCGGCAAGGCCCTGACGGAGACGAGCGTCACCTTCGTCTCCAAGGCCGCCCTCGACCGCGGCATCGATCACAGGTTGGGCGTCGAGAAGAAGCTGCTGCCCGTCGACAACACCCGCTCCGGCATCTCCAAGGCCTCGCTCATCCACAACGGCGCGACGCCGGATATCCATGTTGATCCGGAGACCTATGCCGTGACGGCCGACGGGGAACTGCTGGTCTGCGAGCCGGCCAAGGTGCTGCCCATGGCGCAGCGGTATTTCCTGTTCTGATGCGGGCACATCCGACATCGGGCAGGTTAGTAGCACAAATGCTGTTTCCTGCTACTAACGCGGGCACATCGCCCGACTGAACTGGAGAACATCATGCTCCGTGCCGCTTCCGTCGTCCGCCGCCCGGCCGTCAAGGCCGAGCGCGTCGTCGACACCGTCACCCTCGTTCATGACGACCGCCACCGCCGCCGCGTGACCCTGACCGCCGACGGCGGCCTCTCCTTCCTGCTCGACCTCGACAAGGCGACCGTGCTCGACGACGGCGACGCCCTGAAGCTCGAGGACGGGCGGCTCGTCGCCGTGCGCGCCGCGCCGGAAAAGCTCCTCGAGATCCGCGCCGAGAGACCGCTGAGGCTGCTCAAGGTCGCGTGGCATATCGGCAACCGCCACACGCCGGCCGAGATCACGGCGGACGCCATCTATATCGCCGACGACCATGTGCTCGCCGAGATGGTGCGCGGGCTCGGCTGCGCCGTCGCCAGGGTGGAACGCCCCTTCCGCCCCGAGCGCGGCGCCTACGATCACGGCGGGCACGATCACGGGCATGGTCACAGCCACGGGCCTGATCATTCCCATGGGCACGACCACGCGCATCACCATGAGCATGGCGCCTGCGGTTGCGGCCACGATCATCACGACCATGACCATCACGAGCATGGCCATCACGATCACGGGCATGACCACAGGTGAGGCGGCGCCCGCCGGCGCCTCGCCCATGCTGACCCTGATGACGTGGCTGTCGCCGGCCTTCCCGGTCGGCGCCTTCGCCTACAGCCACGGGCTCGAATGGGCGGCCGAGACCGGCGATATCCGGGATGCGGCGAGCCTCGAAGGCTGGCTCGCCGACATCCTCGCCCACGGCGCCGGCCGCAACGACGCCATCCTGCTCGCCGCGTCCCACCGGGCTGTGACGGCCCGCGACCGAGCCGCCCTCGCCGGCGTGGCGGAGCTGGCGCTCGCCCTCGCCACGAGCCGCGAGCGGCTGCTGGAGACCGTTACCCAGGGCAATGCCTTCGTGCTCACGGCCCGCAAGACCTGGCCGACGCCCGCCTTCGACCTGCTGAAGGGCGCGTGGGAGGGCGACATCGCCTATCCCGTCGCGCTCGGCGTCGCGGCGGCGGGCCACGGCCTGCCGCTCGCCATGACGCTCGAAGCCTTCCTCGCCGCCTTCACGGCCAATCTCGTCTCCGCCGCCGTGCGCCTCGGGGTCGTCGGCCAGACCGACGGACAGGCCGTGACGGCTGCGCTCGTGCCGCTCTGCCGGCAGGTGGCGGGCGAGGCCGAGGCAGCGGGCCTCGACGATCTCGGCGGCGCCGCCTTCCGCTCCGACCTCGCCTCGCTCAGGCACGAGACGCAATATACCCGCCTGTTCCGCTCGTGAACGGGCCGAGCCTCAAGGAGACGAACCCGTGCCCTCCCCCAACGGTCCCCTGCGCGTCGGCATCGGCGGCCCCGTCGGCTCCGGCAAGACGGCGCTGATGGAGGCGCTGTGCAAGCGCCTCGCCGGTACCTACGACCTCTGCGCCATCACCAATGACATCTACACGAAGGAGGACGCCGAGATCCTGACGCGCACCGGCGCCCTGCCGGCCGAGCGCATCATGGGCGTGGAGACCGGCGGCTGTCCGCACACGGCCATCCGCGAGGACGCCTCCATCAATCTCGCCGCCGTCGACGAGATGATGCGCCGCTTCCCCGGGCTCGACCTCGTGCTCATCGAATCCGGCGGCGACAATCTCGCCGCCACCTTCTCGCCCGAGCTCGCCGACATCACCATCTACGTCATCGACGTCTCGGGCGGCGAGAAGATCCCGCGCAAGGGCGGGCCCGGCATCACGCGCTCCGACCTCCTCGTCATCAACAAGATCGACCTTGCGCCCCATGTCGGCGCGAGCCTCGCCGTGATGGAGCACGACACCAGGCTCATGCGTCCGTCGCGGCCTTACGTCTTCACCAACATCCGCAGCGGGGAAGGCGTCGAGACGGTGGCGCGCTTCATCGAGCAGGCCGGCGGGCTGAAATCGGCTGCGTGAATGGCCCGACATTTGCGTGATGCGGTAGCAACAGGCAACCAACGAGGCCAGCATCCATGCCGACCAGAACCGCCCGCCTTGCCGCCCTCGGCGTCCTCGCCCTCGCCGCATCCCCGGCGCTCGCCCACACCGGAGCGGGCGCTGCCGCGAGCTTCATGGACGGTTTCCTCCATCCGCTCGGTGGCCTCGACCATGTCCTCGCCATGGTCGCCGTCGGCCTGTGGGCCGGCGTCTCGGGCGGCCGCGCGGTCTGGTCCTATCCCCTCGCCTTCCTCTCCTTCATGGTCGTCGGCGGCCTCTTCGGCATCGCCGATGTCGGCCTGCCCGCTGTCGAGACCGGCATCGCCCTGTCCGTCGTGGTGCTCGGGGCGGCGCTCGCTTTCGGCCTGAAGCTGCCGGCGGCCGCGGGCGCCGCACTTGTGGCGGCCTTCGCCGTCTTCCACGGCTATGCGCACGGGGCCGAGATGGCGGCCGGCGCCGATGCGGCTGGCTATGCCGTGGGCTTCGTCGCCGCCACGGCCCTGCTGCACGGCATCGGCATCGGGCTCTCCCCCCGCGCCGTGCCGCGCCTGCCGCTCATGGCGACGCGCGCGGCCGGCGGCGCGATCGCGCTCGCCGGCATCGGTCTGCTCGTTCTCTAGGCAGAATGCCCGATCGGGCGGCAGCGCGTCACGCGACCGGCCGCCCCTCCACCGGATAGGCCGGGTCCACATATTGCGGAATGGCCGTCGTGCCGGGTCGGACCACGGCATCGACGGCCGCTTCGTCGTCCGCGTCGAGGGAAAGGTCGAGCGCGGCGAGATAGGCCTGCCACTGCTCCATGGTGCGCGGCCCGGCGATGACGCCGGTCATCAGCGGATTGGCCAGCACCCACGCGCCGGCGAAGGCCCCCATGTCATGGCCGCGCCTCTCGCAATGGGCCTTGAGCCGCGCCGCGGCTTCGAGATTGGCGGGGTGGAACTCGGTCTCGCCCATGCGCTTGTCGCCGCTCGCGGCCCGGCTGCCCTCGGGGGCGGCGGCGCCGGGCGCATACTTGCCCGTCAGCACGCCGCGCGCGAGCGGGCTGTAGGCGACCGTGCCGATGCCCAGCGCCGCGCAGGCCGGCAGCAATTCCACCTCCGCCGGGCGGTAGAGCGCATGGTAGTAGAGCTGGCACACCACCGGCCGGTCGATGCCGATCTCGTCGCACAGCGCCGCGATGCGCGCCACGCGCCAGGCCCGATGGTTGGAGACGCCGAAATAGCGCACCTTGCCGGCCCGGATGAGGTCGGCCATCGCCCGCACGGTCTCCTCGAGCGGCGTCTCGTTGTCTTCCTTGTGCAGGTACTGGATGTCGATGGCCTCGACGCCGAGGCGCCGCAGCGAATCCTCCGTCGCCTGCATGATCCAGCGGCGGGAGAGGCCGCGCCGGTGGGGCCCCTCGCCCATCGGATTGGCGAGCTTCGTCGCCAGCACCCAGTCGAAGCGCTGCGCCCGGATGGCGCGGCCGACGATCTCCTCTGACCGGCCGTCGTTGTAGGCGTCCGCCGTATCGATGAAATTGACGCCCGCATCGCGCGCATGGGCGATGATGCGGCCCGCCTCCGCCTCGTCGGTGCGCCCGCCGAACATCATGGTGCCGAGCACGAGGCGCGACACGGTCAGGCCCGAGCGGCCGAGCCGCCGCATGGGCATCGTCTGCGTCATGGGATCATCCCGCAAGCTGTGGGGCCTGAGGGCCCGGAAAGAGGGCGCGATGAGACCATGAAAGCCCGGGGCGGACAACCCGGCAGGGCGTTGCACTATCGCGTTGCTTCGGCCTGGTGCGGATTGAACAGCCGGCCCCGTTCCGCCCACAGCACCACGGCGAGGCAGGCAAGGCCGAGGCCGAGATAGCCGCCGCACAGGGGAATGACCGTGCCGTCGAAGGTGCGGCTGATGAGGGCGCCGGTGATCGCGCTCGCAACGGTGGAATAGAAGCCGATGAAGGACGAGGCGGTGCCGGCGATGTCGCCGAGCTCGTCCATCGCCATGGCGTTGAAATTGGGCATCGTCAGGCTGAAGAGGAAATGGCTGACGGCCAGCAGGCCGACGAAGACGGAGAGCGGCGGCAGCCCGCCCGCGGCAAGGGCGATGACGAGCAGCAGGCCCGTCGTCACGCAGAAGCCGCAGAGCGCGGCATGGGACATGCGGCGCATGCCGAAGCGGCCGACGAGCCGCGAATTGAGGTAGGACGCCACACCCTGCATGACGCCGAGCAGGCCGAAGACGAGTGGAAAGCCGACGGGGCCGAGGCGGTAGCCGTCGGTCTCGAAGACCTGCGCGGCAAGGCCGATGTAGATCATGATGCAGCCCTGCATCAGCATGATCGCGCTCGCGTAGCCGAAGGACAGGCGCGAGGCGAGGATGCGGCGCACGTCGACGAGAATCGGCCTGACCGCCGCCGGCTTGCGATAGGCCGGGTTGAGGCTCTCCGGCATGCGCAGCGCGAACCAGGTGAAAACGAGGACGGCCATGGCGAACATGGCGACGACGATCATGTGCCACTCGCTCGCCGCCAGAATGGCGCTGCCGACGGCCGGCGCGATGATCGGCACCGTGATGAACAACATCATGACGAGCGACATGACGCGGGCCATCTCGCGGCCGGAATAGCGGTCGCGCACCAAGGTGACGACGAGCACGCGCGCCGCCGCCGCCCCCGTGCCCTGCACGAAGCGCGCCACGAGCAGCATGTGGAAGCCGTCGGCCATCAAAGCGAGCCCGGTGCCGGCGACATAGATGGCAAGACCCGCCATCAGCGTCGGCCGGCGGCCGACGACGTCGGCCACCGGGCCAAAGAACAGCTGCATGATGCCGAAGCCCGCCATATAGGCATAGACGACGAGTTGCAGGTCGTTGCCATCAACGACGCCGAACTCCTGCTGGATATGGCCGAAGGCCGGCAGGATGCTGTCGATCGAGAAGGCGGCAAGGCTCATCAGCAGCGCGACGAGCGCCACGAACTCGAAGAACGGCGGGTAGGCCGGCGCGAAACGTTCGCCGCCGGTCTGGGGCTGGGCTGACAGGTCGGCTCGCATGATAGATCCGTCGCATCCCCGCAGCAGGCAGGGGCGGCAATTTTCGGGATGATGACCGTTCTACCCGCGACCGACCCGCGCCGGCAAGGAAGGACGAGACCTAACTGCGGGAAAAGACATGCATGAGGGGCATGCCACCCGTCTTAATGCCGTCAAAGAGGCGCTTATGGTGCATGGGATCGGCCGCAGTCACAGCCGTCCGGTTTATGCGAAGCGTGTCCATACTGAAAAACGCTCCGGCTCCATCCTCCCCGTCATGCCGCGCTTGTCGCGGGCATCCACGCCGTAACGCCGGCACTAACTGAAACGCTTGGATGGCAACAGCAACGCGCGCGTTGCGTCTCTTTGAAGTGATGCAAGTCTTTGAAGTGACGCAAGTCGGGCAGGCTCGACTTGCTTTGGACAAGCCCGGCCAAGACGGGGAACCGTTGCGCTCCGCAGCCCTGCGCTTCGCACCACGCAAACCGATAACCACCGGTCAGGCAGCGATCACCCGATCCACGGCGGGCGCGGGATGGCGAGATGCGCCTGGCGCAGGGCTTTCGACCAGCGCTCGCGCAGGTCGCGGAAATAGGGCTCGTCGGGCGCGATGCGATAGGAGACGGCGGCCTTCAGTTCGTCGCGCCGGCAGGCGGCCACGTCGACCGGCAGGCCGACGCTCAGGTTGGAGCGCAGGGTCGAATCCATCGAGATGAGCGCGAGCTTCAGCGCGTCGAGCAGCTCGACGTCGTAGGAGATCGAGCGATCGAGGATGGGCTTGCCGTACTTGTGCTCGCCGATCTGGAAATAGGGCGTGTCCTGCGTCGCCTCGATGAAGTTACCGGCGGCATAGATTTGGAAGAGGCGCAGCCGGCGATCCTTGATCTGGCCGCCGATGAGGAAGGTCACGTCGAAGGACATGCTCTGCTGCTGCAGGGCCTCGCCGTAGGTGCCGTAGACCCGGCGGATCGCCTCGCCGACGAGCTTCGCCGCCTCGAACATGCTCTCGACGTCCATCAGCGTCTTGCGCATGCCCGCTTCCGTCTCGATGCCCTCGGTGAGCAGGGTCATGACCGATTGGGAGATCGACAGGTTACCGGCGGTGGCGAGCATGATCACGCGCTCGCCGGGCTCTTCCAGCACGGTGAGCTTGCGGAAGGTGGCGATGTTGTCGAGCCCGGCATTGGTGCGGGTGTCGCCCAGCATCACGAGCCCCTCGCGCACCAGGATGCCGACACAATAGGTCATGGCTGCGCCCGCCTTTCCCGCAAATCCCTCGCCGCCGGCCTTCGGGCGGCGACGTTGCGATAGAACGAAGCCGCGCCCGGAGGCAAGCCCGCGTCAACACTCAGCTCTGGATCTGGCGCCGGGCGTGCTCCACGCGCACGCTGACGTCGAGGCTCTCCTGACCGCCGCCATAGCGGCTGCCGAGGATCGGCGCGGCGCCGTAGTAGTCGAGCGCAGCGGCAAGCCTTACATAGGCGTCCGTCGGCGAGAGGCCGTGCGCCGGGTCGAAGCCGACCCAGCCGAGCTCGCCGACATGGGCCTCCGCCCAGGCGTGCCCCGCCTCCTGCACGACGAGCCCGTCATCGCGCAGCAGATAGCCGGACACGTAGCGCGCCGGCACGCCGAGGAAGCGCGCGGCGCTGATGAAGATATGGGCGAAGTCCTGGCAGACGCCGTGGCCGAGGGCGAGCGCCGCGCCCGCCTTCGTCGCCGTGGTCGTCGCCTCGGTGTCGAAGGCCATGCGGGCGTGGATCGTGCCCGACAAGTCGTGCAGCCCGGCGATGGGATCCCGCCTCATCGCCTCGCGCACCTCGCCGGCAAGCGCAAGGATCGCATCGTCCGGCTCGGTGAGCGTCGTCGTGCGCAGGAAGAGGCCAGGCGGGAAGCGCTCCACCGTGCCGCGCACGACGCCGGCACTGTCCTGCGTCTCCACCTCCCCGTCGACCGTCACCGAGAAGGACTGGATCGGCCCCTCGAGCGTGAAGGCATGGGTGATGTTGCCGAGCGCATCCTCCCCCGCCTTCAGCCGGCACTGGGCGTCGACATCGATGCGCCAGTGGCGCACGTGCTGGCCCTCGTGGCTGCGCGGCGTCAGGCGCAGGAGCTGGATCGCCGACTTGGCGGGCGGGGAATAGTCGTAGCGGGTGGTGTGCGACACGCGGATGCGCATGGGCTCAGCTCAGGTATTGCTCGGCGATGGCTGCGCCGAGCTCGTTGTTCTGGAAGAGGAAGCTCTGGACGAATTCATGCAGGCCCGACTGGAAGATCGTCTCGATGGACGTGTTGCTGAGACGCATGTGGACGCTGCGGGCGAGGCGCTGGCTGTTGCCCTGCCAGCCGTAGGCCGCGGAGAGCTCGTCGAGGTAGCCGCTGACATTGCGATAGCAGGCGGCGAGCGAGCGCGGCATGTCCTCCTTGAGGATGAGGAGGTCGGCCACGAGCCACGGCTTGACGCTATCGCGGTAGACCCAGCGGTAGCTTGTCAGCGCCGAGACGGAGCGCAGGATGGAGGCCCACTGGTAATAGTCGAGCCCGCCGCCGACGCGGGCATGGTCCGGCAGCAGCACATGATACTTCACGTCGAGGATGCGGGCGGTATTGTCGGCGCGCTCGGTGCACAGGCCGAGGCAGGTGAACCAGAAGGCGTCGGTGCGCAGCATGGTGCGGTGGGCCGAGCCGTCGAAGCGCAGGGCCGCCTCCTTGGCGAAGGCGAGGAAGCGCGGCAGATCGGCGAGCGAAACGCCGCGGTCGACCCAGCCCTGCATGGTCAGGTAGCTGTCGTTGATCGCCTCCCACATCTCGATGGTCAGCGCCGTGCGTTCGGCGCGGGCATTGGCGCGGGCGATCTCGAGGCAGCGCCGGATGCTGGAGGAGTTTTCCGGCGAGACGGCGAGGAAGTGGACGACCGCTTCGGGCGTCGCCTTCTCGTGCGCGGCGGCGAAGGCATCGGTGCAGCCCGCCGTGGCGAGCGCCGAATCCCACTCGCTCGTCAGCCCGCCATAGGCGGTCGGCAGCGAGGAAAGGCGATAGGCGGCATCGAGGATGCGCGCCACGCTGTCGGCCCGCTCCATGTAGCGCGCCATCCAGAAGAGATTGTCGGCCGTGCGGGAGAGCAGCGTCATCGGTCACTCGCCATCATTCGCCCAGGATCCAGGTGTCCTTCGTGCCGCCGCCCTGGCTCGAATTGACGACGAGCGAGCCTTCGACGAGCGCCACCCGCGTCAGCCCGCCGGGGACGATGCGCACCTTGTCGGCACCGGTCAGCACGAAGGGGCGCAGGTCGACGTGGCGCGGGGCGATGCCGGAGCCGACGAAGGTCGGGCAGGTGGAGAGCGCCAGCGTCGGCTGGGCGATGAAGTTGTCGGGCCGGCGCTTGAGCTTCTCGGCGAAGAGTCGCCGCGTCGCCGCATCCGCCGCCGGGCCGACGAGCATGCCGTAGCCGCCCGAGCCGTTGACCTCCTTGACGACGAGGTCCCCGAGATGATCGAGGACATAGGCGAGCGCCTCCGGCTCGCGGCAGCGCCAGGTCGGCACGTTCTGCAGGATCGGTTCTTCGCCGAGATAGAAACGCACGATCTCCGGCATGTAGCTGTAGATCGCCTTGTCGTCGGCGACGCCCGTGCCGACCGCGTTGGCGAGGCTGACGTTGCCGGCCCGATAGGCGAGCATCAGCCCCGGCACGCCGAGGACGGAATCCGGCCGGAAGACGAGCGGATCGAGGAAGTCGTCGTCGATGCGGCTGTAGATGACGTCGACCCGCTTCGGTCCCTGCGTGGTGCGCATGAAGACCATCTCGTCGCGCACGAAGAGATCGCGGCCCTCCACCAGCTCGACGCCCAGCTTGTCGGCGAGGAAGGAGTGCTCGTAATAGGCGCTGTTGTAGGGCCCCGGCGTCAGCAGCACCACGCACGGCTCCTCACCGCGCCGCGGCGTGATGGAGTGGAGCGTCGCGAGCAGTTCGTCCGGATACCCGTCGACCGGCGCGATGCTCTGGCGGGCGAATAATTCCGGGAAGAGCCGGATCATCGCCTCCCGGTTCTCGAGCATGTAGGAGACGCCGGAGGGCGTGCGCGCATTGTCCTCGAGTACGTAGAACGTATCGGCGTCGACGCGCACGACGTCGATGCCCGCGATCGCAACGTAGATGTCGCCGACGAGGCGCAGCTGCGCCATTTCGGGCCGGAAGTAGGGATTGCAGAGGATGAGCTCTTCGGGGACGACACCCGCGCGCACGATCTCGCGATTGCCGTAGACGTCCTTCAGGAAGGCGTTGAGCGCCTTCACCCGCTGCTCGAGCCCGAGCGAGAGCTTGCGCCATTCCTCGCCCGCGATGACGCGGGGGATGATGTCGAAGGGGATGAGCCGCTCCTGCGCCGCCTGCTCGCCGTAGACGGCGAAGGTGATGCCGATGCGGCGGAACAGGAGCTCCGCCTCCTTGCGCCGCTGGTCGAGGAGGTCCGAAGGGGCGTCGTCGAGCCACCGCTTCAGCGCCGCATAGCAGGGCCTGCACCCTTCCCCGAAGCCGCCCATCTCGTCGAAGGCTCTCGGCTTCATGTGTCCTCCCGCAGCAACTCACCTGGTGGAGCCTATCAAATTGTGTGCCACTTCACCCGAAGAAAGCCGATGCGCGGCGGCAACCGCCACATAGCCGCCCAATAGATGGGCAGACTGGTCATGGATTGGCCGGAAGCGTGCCCTCTCGGGAGCCATTCCGCCGGGCCAGCGGGACCTGAGGCAATCTATTGTCGGCGGGCATCAAGATTCTATGATTGATTGATTCGTTAAATGCACGCGGGTCTTCACATGCTGCCATACCCGATCGCAGGGGATGAGGAGGCCCGCCTACATTCCCTCGAGGTGCTGGGCATCGTCGGCACCCCCACCGGGCCGGATTTCGATGCCGTGGTACGGCTGGCTGCATCCTTCTTCAGTTGCCCGATCAGCGTGATCTCCTTCCTCGAGAAGGACAGGCAGTGGTTCAAGGCCCGGCACGGGCTCGACATCGAGGAGACGCCGCGGCGCTACGCCTTCTGCAACTATGCCCTCGTCGAGAACGGCGTCTTCGTCATCAAGGACACGCACGCAGACCCGCGCTTCCACGACAACCCGTTCGTCCAGGGGCCGCCCCATGCGCGCTTCTATGCCGGCTGCCCGCTGCGCAGCGACAGCGGCCACCAGCTCGGCACATTGTGCCTGCTCGACACGAAGCCGAGAAGCTTCGGCGTGGACGAGGCCCGTATCCTGACCGAATTCGGCCAGGTGGTGGAGGGGCTGATCCGCGCCCACGCCAATGCGGTCAAGCTCGCCCTTTCGGAGGCGAACGCCCGGCGCCAGAGCGAAGCGCTCGCCCGCCGGAACAGGCTGCTCGCGCAGACGGAGCACCTCGCCTCCATCGGCGGGTGGGAGTACGACGCCGCGACCGGCGAGGTCATCTGGTCGGACGAAGTCTATCGCCTGCACGGCCTCGAGGTCGGCAGCCGTCTCGACATCGACGAGGTGGTCGAGCGGTACGGGCCGGAGGCCGGCGCGGCCATGCGCCGCCAGCTGGAGCTCACCGCGACGACGGGCAGTCCCTATTCATTCGAGGCCGACCTCGTCACCGGCTCCGGCGAGCGGCGCACCGTGCGCGCCATCGGCGAGCGCCTGGTGGGCGGCGACGATGGCCACGTCCGCGTCGTCGGGGTCGTCCAGGACGTGACCCGCGAGATCGAAGCCACCCAGGCCCTGTGGCGGGCGGCCCACCTCGACGGCCTGACCGGCGTCGCCAACCGCGCCGCATTCAAGACCCATCTCGAGGCGGTGGTGGACAGAGCGACCTCCGGCGGCGGACGCGTCTCGCTCCTGCTGCTCGACCTCGACGGCTTCAAGGAGATCAACGACACCTGTGGCCACCACGTCGGCGACAGGGTGCTGATCGCGGTCGCCGAGCGGCTCGGGCAACTCTGCAGGGGCCGGGACATGTTCCTCGCCCGCCTCGGCGGCGACGAATTCGCCGTCATCTTCGACGAGAACGGCCAGGCGAGCGGAGCCGAACGGATGGCCGCCCGCATCGTCGCCGCGGTCCGCAAGCCCATTCGCATCGGCAACGACCGTCACTACGTGACGACGACCGTCGGCCTTGCCGCCTATCCCGATGACGCCGCCACGGCAGACGGGCTGCTGAAATGCGCGGACGTTGCCCTCTACACCGCCAAGCGGCGCGAGCGTGGCGCGGTCGGCACCTACGCGCCGGAGGTCGCATCGCTGTTCGACGAGCGGCGCCTCGCCATCGAGACGGTGCGCAAGGCCCTCGCCAGCAACCGGCTGCTGCCGTTCTACCAGCCCATCGTGAAGCTGCGGAACGGCCAGCTCACCGGCTACGAGGCGCTCGTGCGCATCCGCGGGCGCGACGGCGTGCTCATGTCGCCGCAGGCCTTTTCCCACGCCTTCGCCGACCAGGACAGCGCGCGGCGCATCGGCGAGCGCGTTCTCAGCCTGGTGACCACCCATCTCGCCGAGCTGCGTGCGGAAGGTTTCGAGGGGCCGATCGTCATCGGCGTCAATGCGAGCGCGGCGGAGTTCGCCGGCGGTGATTTCGCCGAGCGCTTCCTGCACCAGCTGCGCGAGCACGACATCCCGCCCTCCTGGATCAAGCTCGAAGTCACCGAGACGGTGCTGATGGGCGAGCAGGCACGCAACGTGCGCCTCGCGGTCGAGGAATTGAGCGATGCCGGCGTGCCGATCGCGCTCGACGATTTCGGCACGGGCTATTCGTCCCTGACGCACCTTCGGGATTTCCCGATCGACTGCATTAAGATCGACCGCTCGTTCGTGGCCGGTATCGGCCGGGAGGCGGAAAGCCCCGCCATCATCCGCGCGCTCATCGAGCTCGCGCACAATCTCGGCCTGACGGTCATTGCGGAGGGTGTGGAGACGGACGTGCAGCTCGAGTTCCTGCGCGCCATCGGCTGCGATGCGGCGCAGGGCTTCCGCTTCAGCAAGGCCGGGCCGTTCGACATGCTGCGCTCGCAGCTGCGCAAGCAGGATCAACTCGCCCTGCAATATCCTGCACGCCTGCGCTGACGAGGGGCCGGCACGGCCCGGCTACGGTTCGTTCCGTCCCTTGCTCATACGCAGGTAGTGCTCGGCATATTGATAGAAACGTTCGGCTTCGATGCGGTGTCCGCTGCGCTCTTCGTCGCGGGCAAGCGCGAGATAGCGCTCGTAGGCGCGGCGCGCCTCGGTGCCGGTCGGCTGCCGGCCCGCTTGACGCGGGCGGACAGCCTGAGGTTGGTGTTGGTTCATGGTCATGACCGTGAAGCCGGCCTCGCCGGCTCCGGTTGCATTCGCACCCGGCTCAGCCGAGCACGTCGGCGACGATGGCGCGCAGTTCGCCGCGCGACAGGCCGCAGGGTTCGGGATGCCAGATCGGCTCCTGTGCCCGGCGCAGCATCGCCACGCCCGGCCGATGGGATGTCCCGGGCCGCTGAGCCTGCCCCGAGGCCGCGACATGCGGCACCGGGCGCACCCGAACGGCCACGCTCTTCAAGTTTTTCATTGTACTCACGATATCTCTGCCGCGGTCACGCCACGGCAATGTCCTTCTTGTTCTGGGTAAACGGGCATCGGGGGTGCGGTTCAGACGCAGCCCCAAGATCAGTTATCCTCCCGGCCCTTCCGCGCATCCCGCGCATCAGGGTCCTGCCCGAGATCCGGATATGGGAGCGCAATGCGGCGCTTTCAAGTCGCCGCAACCGTCGCGTGTCACTGGAGCCGGCTGACGAGCACCTTGTCGATGCGCCGGCCGTCGAGGTCAACCACCTCGTATTTCCACGGGCCGAGCTCGAAACACTCGCCTACGTCCGGCAGATGGTTGAGCCTGTTGAGCACGAGGCCGGCCACCGTCTCGAAATCGCCGTCCCGCTCGACCGGCACGCCGATCTTGTCCGCGAACTCGTCGATCGGCATCCAGCCCGAGACGAGGAAGGAGCCGTCCTCGCGCACCACGTAGGGCGCCTCCTCCTCGCCCTCCTCCTGGAAGGCGCCGGTGATGGCCTCCAGCACGTCCGCCGAGGTGATGATGCCTTCGAAATGGCCGTACTCGTCATAGACGAGCGCCATGTGCACGGTCGACGCGCGCATCGCCTGCAGGACATCGAGGGCGCGCGCATTGTCGGCGACGATCGGGACCTCCTGGATGAGGCTGCGGATGTCGGGCGCGTCGGTGGCGAGGAGCGGGACGAGATCCTTCACGGCCACGATGCCGACGATGGCGTCGGGCTCTTCGTCGCGCACCGGCAGGCGCGAGCGGCGCGTCATCCGCACCTGCGCCCTGATCGTCTCGATGTCGTCGGACAGATCGAGCAGCTCCACGTCGCGCCGCGGCGTCATCAGCGCCTTGGCCGCACGATCGGCGAAGCGCATCACGCCGGCGATCATGTCGCGCTCCTCGCTTTCGAGCACGCCCGCCTGCTCCGCCTCGGCGATGACGCTCTTCAATTCCTCCTCGGTCACCTTCTCCTTCGGCCGGCCACGCTGGCCGAGGAGACGCAGGACGAGGCCACCCGACGTGTCGAGCAGCCACACGAGCGGCGCGGCGAGACGCGACAGCAGCGCCATGGCCGGCGCCACGCGCACGGCGATCCGCTCCGGATGGCGCAGGGCGATCTGCTTGGGCACGAGCTCGCCGACGATGAGCGAGAGATAGGTGATCGCGACGACGACCACGCCGACGCCAACCGCATCCGCCGCCCCGCGCGACCAGCCGAAGTCCTCGAGGACGTTCGCCAGCCGCACGCCGAGCGTCGCGCCCGAGAAAGCGCCCGACAGGATGCCGACGAGCGTGATACCGATCTGGACCGTCGACAGGAAGCGTCCCGGCGTCTGGGCGAGGGCGAGCGCCACGCCCGCCGCCGTCGCCCCCTGGTCGTGGAGAACGCGCAGCCGCGCCGGACGCGCCGAGACGATGGCGAGCTCCGACATGGCCAGCAGGCCGTTGAGGACCGTCAGCGCAAGAACGAGGGCAAGCTCGAGTAACAAGAAAAAACTCCTTGCTGCCCGCACGCAACCGTTGGCGGCGACTTCCTTTCATATGTGGACCGCAGCCGCTGCTTGCGCCAGCCCGTTTCTGCATCCATGCCGCACGGCCATCGATACGATTGTAAAGATCGATTTACATCTGTATAACCGAGTCGCATTCGGAACGGGCGACCAACGGGGCGACCATATGGGCAAGGCTCTTTTCCTCCACGGCGCGCACGATGCACGGGTCGCCCCCTTCAACCTGCGCGAGGGGCAGCCGGGCGAGGCGCTGCTCGAGGTGGCGGCCGTCGGCCTGTGCGGCAGCGACCTGCACTACTACAAGGACGGCGGCATCGGCTCGGCCAAGATCCTCGCGCCTTTCGTCCCGGGTCACGAATTTGCCGGCTATCTTGCCGAGGACCTGCCGGCACGCGGTCTTGCCCGCGGCGACCTCGTCGCCGTCGACCCCAATCACGCCTGCGGCCACTGCGACCATTGCCGCTCGGGCCATCCCAACCTGTGCCCCAACGTCGAGTTCATCGGCGCCCCACCCTTCAACGGCGCCATGACCGAGCGCATCTGGGTGCCGGAAGACCTGATCGTGCCGCTCGCCCATCGCTTCACGCCCGAAGAGGCGGTGATGCTGGAGCCGCTCGGCGTCGCCATCCATGCGGTAGACCTCGCCAAGCCGCGGCTTCTGGAGCGGGTGGCGCTCGTCGGCTGCGGCCCCATCGGCCTTCTCATCCTGCAGGTGCTCAAGGCGGCGGGCGCTGGGGAGATTCTCGCCGTCGACCCGCAGGCGCACCGCCGCGACCTCGCCACGAAGCTCGGCGCGACGCGCACGGGCGCCTCGGTCGCCGAGATCCGCGACTGGACGAAGGGCGAGGGCTGCCCGCTCGTGGTGGAAGCCACCAATGCGCCCGAAGGCTTCCGCGATGCCGTGCTCGCCGCCCGCATCGGCGGGCGCGTCGTCCTCGTCGGCATCCCGGACGGGGACACCTACACGCTGCCGGCCGCCGAGGCGCGCCGGCGCGGCCTCAAGATCAAGTTCGCCCGGCGGATGGGGGAGGTCTATCCGCGGGCCATCGAACTCGTCGCGACCGGCAAGGTCGACGTGAACGCGCTGGTCAGCCACCGCTTCACGCTGGACGAGGCGCCGGAGGCCTTCCGCCTGCACGCTGAGGACGCCCCCGGCATGGTCAAGAGCATCATTATTCCGAACGACAATAATCAGGGGAGACGCTCATGAGACTGTTCACGCATGCAGCGGTCGGTGCGCTCGCGCTCGCCGCCGCGGCCGTCTGCGCGCCGGCCGAGGCGCAGGACTGGTCGCTCGAGAAGGCGGCCGAGCCGCTCAAGGGTGCGGAGATCAACGTGGTCTTTCTCGACCGCCCCGGCTATCGCGCCATCATCCAGCTGTTGCCGGAGTTCGAGAAGAAGACGGGCATCAAGGTCAATTACGAGATCGTGCCCTACGAGAGCTCGCGCGAGAAGCAGGTCCTCAACTTCAGCTCCAACGGCGACCTCACCATCGCGCTCGTCGACCTCGTCTGGATCGGCGAATTCGCCGAGAACGGCTGGATCGTGCCGGTAGAGAAATTCACCAGCGATCCCGCGGTCACCGATCCCAAGCTCAACCTCGACGGCTTCTTTCCGCTGCTGCTCGACGCCTTCGGCTCCTGGGGCGGCAAGGTCTATGGCCTGCCCTTCGACAACTATTCGGGCCTCCTCTTCTACAACCAGTGCATGCTGAAGGAGGCCGGCTTCGACAAGCCGCCGGAAACCTGGCAGGAGCTCTACGAGACCTACGCGCCGAAGCTCACCGACAAGGCGAAGAACCAGTTCGCCTTCGCACTGCAGTCGCGCCGCGGCGAGACGCAGTCCGCCGACAGCTTCATGCGCGTGCTGTGGCCCTTCGGCGGCTCGCTGCTCGACAAGGAATTCAAGTCGAACCTCCTGAGCGAGGAGAGCCAGGCCGGCCTCAAGTTCCGCCAGGACCTGATGCAGTACATGCCGCCGGGCATCGTCTCCTATGACCATGCCGAGGCGGTCAATGCCCTCGCCCAGGGCCAAGTCGCCATGATCACCGAATGGTCGGCCTTCTATTCGACGCTCATCGATCCGGCGACGTCGAAGATCGTCGACTGCCTCGCCGTCGCGCCCGAGCCTTCCGGCCCCGCCGGCCGCCTGCCGGCCCTCGGCGGCTTCTCGCTCGCCGTCGCCGCCCAGGCGCCGGAGAAGGAGCAGAAGGCCTCGTGGCTCTTCATCCAGTGGGCGACCTCGGAGGACATCGCCCGCGCCTATGTGGAGGCCGGCGGCGTCTCCGGCCGCAAGAGCATCTACGAGGATGCCGACATCAAGGCGAAGTACAAGTTCGTCGAGCCGATGGTCGCCTCCTGGCAGAAGGGCGTGCCGGAGTTCCGTCCGCGCTTCCCCGCCTGGCCGGCCATCTCCGAGATCGTTGCCGAGTGGGGCACCAAGATGATGCTCGGCGAGGTGTCCACCGAGCAGGGCGCCAAGGAGATCGGCACCCGCATGGAGGACATCCTCGCCAAGGAAGGCTACTACGACGGCAAGAAGGCGCTGCTGCAGTAACGAGACGCTCCGGCCGGCCCGGGCGAGCCCCGTGCCGGCCGGCATCGTTCCAGTTCGTGACAGCATCGGCGGAGCCTCTTCCATGCCCTCGCTCTATCAACGCGCGCTCGACGAGCTCGGCGCCGTCTTTGCCCGCATCGACGAACAGGCCGTCGATGCCGCGGTCGAGCGCATCGCCGCGGCAAGACGCATCGCCCTCTACGGCGTCGGCCGGGAAGGCCTGCAGATCAAGGGCTTCGCCATGCGCCTCTTCCACCTCGGCCGCGCGGCCGCGGTGGTGGGCGACATGACGACGCCGCCGCTCGCAGAAGGCGATCTGCTCATCGTCTCGGCCGGGCCGGGCGCATTCTCGACGGTTCTCGCGCTCATGGGCGAAGCGCGGAAGGCGGGCGCCGCCTGCCTCCTCGTCACCGCGCAGCCGGGCGGCGAGGCGGCGAAACAGGCCGACACGGTCCTGGCCATCCCCGCCCAGACCATGGCCGATGACAGGGGGCCCGCCTCCTCCGTCCTGCCCATGGGCTCGCTCTACGAGGGCGCGCAGTACATCCTCTTCGAGGTGATGATCCTCAAGCTCAAGGATAAGCTCGGCGTGAGCGCCGAGGCCATGCGCGCCAACCACACCAATCTGGAATAGGGACGGGATGAGCGTCGAGGGACAGGCACTGGCACAGGAAGCGGCCCGGGCAAGGCCCGCCCGCAGGCGCCGGCTCGAGCACGGCCGCTGGACGCCGCTCTTCTTCCTCGCCCCGGCTGTGGTGACGCTGCTCGCGATCGGCCTCTACCCGATGCTGTTCGCGCTCGTCACCTCCTTCCGCCGCTACAATCTCACCCGGGCGCGCGAGGGCTTCCCCTTCGTCGGCTTCGAGAACTACGGGCGCGTGCTGAGCGACCAGACCTTCTGGGACACGCTCCTGCTGACGGGCCGGTTCTTCCTGACCGTCATGCCGATCCAGGTGGCGCTCGGCCTCCTCATCGCCCTGATGCTGCACCGGCCGGGCTGGGGCTTCATGCGCTCGCTCGCGCGCGTCTCGCTCGTCGTGCCGCTCGCCACCACCTATGCCGTCGTCGGCCTCCTCGGCAACCTCATCTTCAACCGCAACTTCGGCGTCGCCAACCAGTTCCTGTCCTGGTTCGGCTTCGCGCCCTTCGACTGGCTCGGCAACCCGAGCGGGGCCTTCGCCGCCATCGTCATCATGGACGTGTGGCAGTGGACGCCGTTCTGCGCCCTCATCTTCCTGTCGGGGCTCTCCATGGTGCCGGTCGACATCGAGGAGGCGGCGCGGCTGGAAACGAAGAGCCATTGGGCGCTCCTGCGCCACGTGCAGCTGCCCTATCTCCTGCCCGGCCTCACGGCCATGCTCATCCTGCGCTCGGCGGACGTGCTGAAGCTCTTCGACATGATCTTCACCATGACGCGCGGCGGGCCGGGCACGGCGACCGAGCTCATCTCCATCTACATCCAGCGCGTCGGCTTCCGCGTGTTCGACCTCGGCGCAGCCTCCGCCCAGGCGATCCTGCTGCTCCTGTTCACGATCCTTCTGAGCCGGCTCTACATCCGCATCTTCTACCGGGAGATCCAGTGATGGTGTCCCGCCCCGCGGCACGCTTTGCGCATCTTGCCGGCCTCGTGCTGGTCTTCGCCTTCGCGATGTTCCCGTTCTACTGGATGGTCTCGTCCAGCTTCAAGGACCAGGCGGACCTGCTCGCCTCGCCGCCCATGTGGCTGTTCGAGCCGACCATCAAGCACTACGCCGAGATCTGGGCTGACCAGAAGGTGACAGCGGCCATCGTCAACTCGCTCATCGTCGCCGTCTCGACGACGGCGCTCGCCGTCCTCCTCGGCACGCCGGCGGCCTATGCGCTGGCCCGCTTCGAGTTCCGCGGCAAGTCCGACCTGTGGTTCTGGTTCATCTCCAACCGCATGATCAGCCCGATCGTGCTCGCCCTGCCGGTCTATCTCCTCGCCCAGTCGCTCGGCCTGCTCGACACGCACCTCGTCCTCATCCTCATCTATCTCACCTTCAACCTGCCGATCGTGGTGTGGATCTGCACGGACCAGTTCCGCTCGATCCCGCCCGAGCTGGAGCAGGCGGCGCGGCTCGAGGGGGCGAAGCAGTTCGACGTCTTCTGGCGCATCTACCTGCCGCTCGGCCTGCCGGGCGTCGCGGTGTCGGCCATCTTCAGCTTCATCTTCTCGTGGAACGAGCTGCTCTATGCGCTGGTGCTCACCCGCCGCAACGTGCAGACGGCGCCGGTGGCGGCGACGAGCTTCATGTCCGGCTACGAGCTGCCCTGGGGCAAGATCATGGCGACCGGCACGGTCATCGTCCTGCCGGTCACCATCTTCGCCCTCATCGTCTCGCGCCACATGATCCGCGGCCTCACCATGGGCGCGACCAAATAGGGAGGCGGCGATGGCGCTCGGCATCAATCTCTCCTTCTGCGTCAAGCGCTGGGTGACGCCCGCGCTCTGGGCCCGCCTCGTGCGCGAGGACCTCGGCCTCGGCCTCGTGCAGCTCTCGTTCGACCTCGTCGATCCGCTGTGGCCGGACGAGGTGCTGGACAAGGCGGCCACGGACCTGCGCCAGGCCTGCGCCGAGCACGGCATCACCGTGCACAGCGGCTTCATCGGCCTCGCCCACTACACCTTCAACCAGCTGCTCCACCCCGAGCCCGGCGTGCGCGATGCGGCCGAGTACTGGCTCACCCGCGCCTATGCCTTCTGCGGCAAGGCCGGCATCCGCGCCGCGGGCGGCCCCCTCGGCGCCATCGCCGCCCGGCCCGACGCCGTGGAAGCGAAGGAGATTCCGGCCGCTGACTATGTCGACCTCACCGCCCGCCTGAAACGCCTTGCCGAGAAGGCGCAGAGCCAAGGCCTCACCGAGCTCTACATCGAGCCGACGCCGCTCCGGCGCGAATGGCCGTGGACGCCCGCGCAGGCGCGGCGCCTATCCGACGACCTCGCCGGCTCCGCCGTCCCCTGGCGCTACTGCCTCGACTGGGGCCACGCCATCCTCTCGCCGCCCTACGCGCCCGAGGAGGCGCGCGTCGAACCGTGGCTCGAGGCGATCGGCCGCGAGACCGGCGCCATCCACATCCAGCAGAGCGACGGCCGCCTCGACCGCCACTGGGACTTCACCGAGCGCGGCATCGTCGATCCGGAGGCTATCGCGGCGACGCTCGCACGTTTCGGGCTTGCCGACCGGCCCGTCTTCCTCGAAGTCTTCTACCCGTTCGAGGAGACCGATGCCGCGGTGCTCGACCGGGTCCGCCGCTCGGTCGCGGTGCTCGCGCCGGTGCTCGGTGGGGAATGACGCGATGAACGATCCCGTTGCGGGCACCACCATGACCGACCCGCCGCGCGCCGCCCAGCGCAGCGCCGGCGACGAGGTCGCGGCCCGCGTGGTCTGGTACTACTACGTCGGCAATCTGACCCAGCAGGAGATCGGCGACCGGCTCGGCCTCACGCGCCTGCGCGTCAACAAGATCATCGGCCAGGCGCGGGTGGACGGCTCGGTGCGCATCGAGGTGCGCCTGCCGCTCGCCTCCTGCGTCGCCTTGGAAGAGGAACTCGCCGCCCGCTACGGCCTCGCCGAGGTGGCGGTGGTGCCGGCCGTGCCCGGCTACGAGGATCAGCAGCGCGTCATCGGCGAGGCCGCCGGCGCCATGCTGAGCCGCCTGATGGGGGACGGCCAGTCGATTGGCATCGGCTGGGGGCGCACGTTGAGCGCCAGCGTCGCAACGCTCGGGCCGCGGCGCCTGCCCGCGAGCCGCGTCGTGTCGCTCATGGGCGGGCTCACGCGCGGGTCCGGCACCAACACTTTCGAGGTGGCGACGCGCCTCGCCGAGGCCATCGGCGGCGAATGCCACTATCTCGCTGCACCCATCTATTGCCCGAGCGAGCACAGCCGCAACGACCTCCTCACCCACTACGGCCTCGCCGACGTGATGCGCCGGGCGCGCGCCGTCGACGTCGCCCTCGTCTCCTGCGGCGACGTCTCGAGCCATTCGCTGCTCGCCACCACCCAGACCGTGCGCCAGCACCAGGAGGCGCTCGAGGCCGCCGGCACCATCGGCGACCTGCTCGGCACCTTCCTCGACGCGCGCGGGCGGCCCATCGCCCACCGCCTCAACCAGTGCGTCATGGCCCTCTCGCCCCAGGAGTTGAAGGCCGTCTCGCGCTCCATCCTCGCCTCGGGCGGGCTCAACAAGGCGCCGGTCGTGCACGCCATCCTGTCGGGCGGCTACGTCAACCGCCTCGTCACCGACGAGGACTGCGCCCGCGCCATCCTCGCCATGCCGCTGGAGAAGGCGTCATGACGTCGCCCCCGCCGAAGCTGCTTCTCGCCGTCGACGTCGGCACCCTGTCGGCCCGCGCCGGCCTGTTCGACCTCGCCGGCCACCTCCTCGCCACCGCCGCACGGGAATTCCCCCTGCTGCGGCCGGCGGAGCATCACGCCGTCTATCGCATGGACGACATCTGGGCGGCGGTCGAGGAGGCGATCCGGGCCTGCCTTGCTGCTGCCGGCGCGGATGCGGCCGGGCGCGTCGCCGCTCTCGCCTTCGATGCCACCTCCTCCCTCGCGCTCTCGTACGAAGGGCCGCCGCCGCTCGCCGGCGAGGCGGACGTGTTCTGCTGGATGGACCACCGCGGCGAGGCGGAAGCCGAGGAGATCGGCGCAAGCGGCGACCGGCTCCTCGCCTATACCGGCAGCTCCATGTCGCCGGAGATGCACACGCCGAAGCTCGCCTGGCTGGCGCGGCGCGACCCGCAGGCCTTCGCCCGCGTCACCGGCGCGCGAGACCTGTGCGACGAGCTCGCCCGCCGGGCCACCGGCGAGGACCATCACTCGCTCTGCGGCCTCGCCTGCAAATGGGCCTACCTGCCGGCTGATGCCGAGCCCTGGCGGCACGAACTCCTCGCGCGCCTGGGCCTCGGCCGCCTGCCGCAGCTCGGCGCGCTCGCGGCCCCGCCGCTGCCTGTCGGCCACCGGCACGGCCGGGTGACGGAGGCCGTCGCCGCGCGGCTCGGCCTGCCCGCGGGCATCCCCGTCGCCGTCGGCCTCATCGACGCCGAGGCCGGCACGCTCGGCGTCCTCGGCCGCGGCTTTGCCGGCAACATGAACCGCACGGTGGCGCTCATCGGCGGCACCTCCACCTGCTACATGGCCTTCGCGCCCGACGAGCGCCGCATATCCGGCGTGTGGGGCCCGTTCAGGGACGCGATCTTCCCCGGCTACTGGATGCACGAGGCCGGCCAGTCGCTCGCCGGCGCGGCGCTCGACGCCGTGCTCGCCCACCATCCCGGCGGGCCGCGGCGCGCCTCGGCCGACGAGCATGCGGCCGCGGTCCGCGACATCCTCGCCCTTCTCGAAGCGGAGGGGCCGGCCTTCGCCGCGCGCCGGCATCTCGTGCCCGACTTCCTCGGCAACCGCGCGCCGCTCGGCGACGGCAGCGTGCGCGCCATCCTCGTCGGCGTCGGCGAGGACATGAGCCGACGCGCCTTCCTCGAAACCTACTACGCCACGGCCCGCGCGCTCGCCCTGCAGGCCCGGCATATCATCGAGCACCTCAACGCCCACGGCTATGCGCTCGATCGCGTCGCCCTCTCCGGCGGACACCTGCGCAACCCGCTCATGGTGCGGCTGTATCGTGACGCGCTCGGCGATGCCGCGCTCGTCCTCAGCGACAGCGCCGAGCCGGTGCTGCTCGGCACGGCCATGGTCGCCGCCGTCGGCGCCGGCCTGCAGCCGGATCTCTTCGCCGCGCTCGACGCCATGGCCCCGGCGCAGGAGAGCCTTGCCCCGGACCCGCGCTGGCGCGCCGCGCACGAGGCCGCCTACGGCGTCTATCTGAAGCTGTTCGCCTTCCGCAACGACATCGAGCGGGAGGCGAAGGCTCTTGCCGCCTCCGGCCAGGACAGATGAAAGGAGCCCGCCCGACATGAGCTTTCTCAAGCTCGAGAAGATCGTGAAGCGCTTCGGCGACGCGACGGTCATCGACCATGTCGACATCACCGCCGAGCGCGGCGAGTTCGTCGTCTTCGTCGGCCCCTCCGGCTGCGGCAAGTCCACCCTGCTGCGCATGGTGGCCGGCCTCGAGGAGGTGAGCGAGGGCGACATCTACCTCGACGGCGCCAACGTGACCGACACGGAGCCGGCATCGCGGCAGGTCTCCATGGTCTTCCAGTCCTACGCGCTCTTCCCGCACATGAGCGTGCACGACAACATCTCCTTCGGCCTCCGAATGGCGAAGACCCCGCGGGAGGAGATCGACCGCCGCGTCGCCGAGGCCGCGCGCATCCTGCAGATCGAGAATCTGCTGCAGCGCAAGCCGCGCCAGCTCTCCGGCGGCCAGCGCCAGCGCGTCGCCATCGGCCGCGCCATCGTGCGCAACCCGAAGCTCTTCCTCTTCGACGAACCGCTGTCGAACCTCGATGCCGAGCTGCGCAGCCAGATGCGCGTCGAGATCGCGCGCCTGCACCGCGACCTCGGCGTCACCATGGTCTACGTCACCCACGACCAGGTGGAGGCGATGACGCTCGCCGACCGCATCGTCGTGCTGCGCGCCGGCAAGGTGGAGCAGATCGGCTCGCCCGCCGACCTCTACGAGCGCCCCGACAACATCTTCGTGGCCGGCTTCATCGGCTCGCCGAAGATGAACTTCCTCAAGGCCTCCGTCGCGGCGGTAAACGGCGGCGCCGTCACCGTGCGCCACCCGGCCCTCGCCGACGACCTCACCTTGCCCACGCGCCATGCGCCGACGGTCCAGCCGGGCGAGGACGTGGTGCTCGGCCTCAGGCCGGAGCACCTTTCCGTCGGCGACGGCGGGGCCGCGCGCCTCGCCCTCCGGGGTGAGTTCGCCGAGAGCCTCGGCGCCACCTCGCAGCTCTATGCGCAGACCGGCAACGGCGAGACGCTGATCCTGCAGGTGCCGGGCCGCCGCTCCCTCGCGGCGGGCGAGGACATCCGCGCGGGCTTCGATCCCGCCCAGGCCTATCTCTTCGACGGCGCCGGCCGCGCCATCTGATCGGAGATCTCCATGCCGACCTATCTCGGGCTCGATATCGGCACCTCCTCGGTCAAGGCGCTGCTGCTCGACGAGCGCCAGGCGACCGTCGCCGAGGCCACCGTGCCGGTCGGCATCTCGCGGCCCCATCCGCTGTGGTCGGAGCAGGACCCGGAAGAATGGTGGCAGGCGACGCTCACCGCCACCGCCAGAGTACGGGACGCCGCGCCCGAGGCATGGCAGGGCCTCGCCGGCATCGGCCTCTCGGGCCAGATGCACGGCGCCGTGCTCGTCGATGGCGAGGGACGTGTGCTGCGCCCGGCCATCATCTGGAACGACGGGCGCTGCGCCGCCGAGTGCCGGGAGTTGCAGGAGAAGGTGCCGGACTTCACTCGCCGCGCCGCCAACATCGCCATGCCCGGCTTCACGGCGCCCAAGCTCCTGTGGGTGCGCCGGCACGAGCCGGATGTCTTCACGGCGACGCGCAAGGTGCTGCTGCCGAAGGACTACATCCGCTTCCGCCTCACCGGCGGCTATGTCTCGGAAATGTCGGACGCCGCCGGCACGCTGTGGCTCGACGTCGACGCCCGCCGCTGGGACGACGTGCTCATCGAAGCCTGCGGCCTCACGCGCACCCACATGCCCGATCTCGTCGAGGGCTCGGAGCTGTCCGGCCACCTGTCGGCCGACACGGGGGCGCTCCTCGGCCTTGCCGGCCGGCGCGTGCCGGTGGCCGGCGGCGGCGGCGACAACGCCGCCTCGGCCGTCGGCATCGGCGCGACGCGCGCCGGCGAGGGCTTCCTCTCCCTCGGCACCTCCGGCGTGCTCTTCGCCGTCACGGACCGGCTGACCGCCCTGCCCGAACGCACGCTGCACGCCTTCTGCCACGCCCTGCCCGGCCGCTGGCACGGCATGGCCGTGACCCTCGCCGCCGCCTCGGCGCTCACCTGGGTCGCGACCCTCGTGGGCCGCGGCGGCGACATCGCGGGCCTGCTCGCCGATGTGGAGCTCTTTGCGGAGAGCGAGCGCAACCGCATCCACGCGCCCCTGTTTCTTCCCTACATCACCGGCGAGCGCACGCCGCACAACGACGCCGACGCGACCGGGCTCTTCGCCGGCCTGCGGGCCGAGCACGGACCGGAGGCGCTCACCTATGCCGTGCTCGAAGGCGTCTCCTTCGGCCTTGCCGACGACCTCGACGTGCTCAACGAAGCCGGCGCCCGGCTGGATAGCTGCATGCTCGTCGGCGGCGGCTCGCGCAGCCGCTTCTGGGGGCATATGCTGGCGGACATCCTCGGCCTCCCGCTCGACCTGCCGGCGGGGGCCGAGGCGGGCGCGGCGCTCGGCGCGGCGCGGCTCGGCATGCTCGCAGCGGGGGCCGGCAGCGAGGCGGAGATCTGCCGCAAGCCGCCGCTGCGCGAGCGTTTCTCGCCGCGCGGACCCGACGGCTATGCCGAGCGGCTCGCGCGTTTCCGCAAACTCTATCACGCGGAAAAGGCGACGCGCGGCACGCCCGCCTGAGCCATAAAGGCGGCATTCGCCATTGTGATCGCTGCCGGCGAGCGTATATCGATGCGCACAGGTTTCTCGCAGGCAGGGCATCTCATGACCACGCACCAGCGCACCATCGTCGCATCGATCGACCCCGTGAAGCTCGACCGGCTGGCGGAGGTCGCCGTCAGGGTCGGCCTGCAGCTGCGCGAGGGGCAGGATCTGTTCCTCACCGCGCCGGTCGCCGCCCTGCCGCTGGTGCGGCGCATCGCCGAGCACGCCTACAAGGCCGGCGCCGGCCTCGTCACGCCCATCCTGTCCGACGAGGAATTGACCCTCGCCCGCTACCGCTTCGCCAAGGACGCGAGCTTCGACCGCGCCCCGGTCTGGCTCTACGAGGGCGTCGCCAAGGCCTTCTCTGCCGACACGGCCCGCCTCGCCATCGTCGGCGACAACCCCATGCTGCTCGCCGGCCAGGATCCGGCCAAGGTCTCCCGCGCCAACAAGGCCAATTCGCTCGCCTACCAGCCGGCGCTGGAGAAGATCGCCGGCTTCGACATCAACTGGAACATCATCGCCTACCCGACCGCCTCCTGGGCGAAGCAGGTCTTCCCGGGCGACGAGGAGGACGTCGCGGTCGCGCGCCTCGCCGAGGCCATCTTCGCCGCCTCGCGCGTCGATGGCGAGGACCCCGTCGGCGCCTGGGAGGCGCACAATGCGGCGCTCAGGCTGCGCACGACCTGGCTCAACGGCGAGCGCTTCGCGGCGCTGCACTTCACCGGGCCGGGCACCGACCTCACGGTAGGCCTCGCCGACGGCCACGAGTGGCACGGCGGCGCCTCCACGGCAAAGAACGGCATCACCTGCAACCCGAACATCCCCACCGAGGAGGTGTTCACGACCCCGCACGCCCTGCGCGTCGAGGGCCGCGTCGTCAGCACCAAGCCCCTCTCCTACCAGGGCACGCTCATCGACGAGATCGCCGTGCGCTTCGAGGGCGGGCGCATCGTCGAGGCCAAGGCGAGCCGCGGCGAGGAGGTGTTGGGCAAGGTGCTCGACACCGACGAGGGCGCGCGCCGCCTCGGCGAGGTGGCGCTGGTGCCGCATTCCTCGCCCATCTCGAAGAGCGGGCTCCTCTTCTACAACACCCTCTTCGACGAGAACGCCGCCTGCCACATCGCGCTCGGCCAGTGCTATGCCAAGTGCTTCGAGGGCGGCGGCGCGCTGAGCCCGGACGAGATCGCCGCCCGCGGCGGCAACAAGAGCCTCATCCACATCGACTGGATGATCGGCTCGAACGAGATCGACATCGACGGCATCAAGCCGGACGGCACGCGCGTCCCCGTCTTCCGCAAGGGCGAGTGGGCTTAAAGGAGCGCGCCCACGCCGTCACCGGCGGCGTAGCAGCACCGAGAAGCGCACGCCCCCGCCGAGCGCCGCCGGCTGGCCGAGGCCGATGGTGCCGGCGCCGTGCAGGTCGATGGCGTCGAGGTGCAGCGGCCGCTCCGGCTCGCCGTCGAAGGCGATGAAGCTGCCGTTGGTGCTGTGGTCGGTCAGCACCCACCGGTCGCGCCGGAGCCCGAGGGTGGCATGCCGGCGCGACACCCGGTCATGGGCGACGACGAGGTCGTTGCCCGCGTCCCGCCCGAGGGTCACTTCGCGCTCCCCTTCGAACATGCGCTCGCTGCCGCCGCAGCTGAGCTGCAGCATTGGCCGCAGGACGGTGCGGGGCGAACGGGACAGCACGTCGACCGCCGTCAACCCGCCGCTCTCCTGCCAGACCACCTCGACGATGCGCGTCGCCTCGCTCTTCCCCTTGACGGGAAAGCGCGTCAGCTCCCGCGTCACCGCCCGCTGCGTCGGCGGGAGGAGCCCCGTGATGTCGCCGCTGGTGATGATCTGCCCGGCGCGGGCGATCTGCACCATGCGCGCCGCGACATTGACGGTGTTGCCGAAATAATCGGCCCCGGTGCGGATGGCCGGCCCGTAGTGAAAGCCGATGCGCAGCGCGAGCCGCGTCGCACCTTCGGGCCCCGCCTGGGTTTCCATGCAGCGCTGCATGGCGAGCGCCGCATCGAACATCGCCGCGGGATCGGGAAAGGCCGCCATCAGCTCGTCGCCGATGGTCTTGACGACGGCGCCGCCGTGGGCCGTGACGACGCCCGTGGCGGTGCGCAGGCACCCCTCGATGGCGGAGAGCGCGGCGCGGTCCCCCAGCACCTCGTAGAGCTGCGTGCTGCCGGAGATGTCGCCGAACAGGATGCCGATCTCGCAGGACTGGCCGGCCATCGTCGCCACCATCCCCTTGTCGCCCGGGCCCATCGCCAAGCCCATGTCGCCTGTCGGTTGTAGCGGCCTTTGGCGCGCGACGGAAGCAGGCTGCGCGTGCGCGCCGACACCCGTCGGCGCCCCTCCTGTGCTATGAATAGGAAGAAGAAGAAGAAGCGGGACACCGCCGCCTTTTACAGAGAGACGGATTCGCCGATCAGCTTGGTTCAACCTGATCGGATTCGGCTCCAGGGCGAGACGGCAGACATGGACGAAGCCCTGCGGCAGTTCCGGGCAGCATTCCCGGAGAGCGCCTGTCTCGACACCATCATGGCGCTGCGCTTCGGCGGCACCGCCATCGACTGTCCGGCCTGCGGCAAGAACGGCAGCTTCGCGCGCGACGTGAAGCACCGCGCCTTCGCCTGCCGCGCCTGCGGGCACGCCCTCTACCCCTGCGTCGGCACGCCCCTCGAGCCGCTGCGCATTGCACTGTCGGACTGGTTCTTCGCCGTGAAGCTCGGCACCGGCCGCGACGGCGGCCCCTCGGCGCGCGCGCTGCAGCGGCGGCTCGGCTGCCCGCCCGGAACCGCACGGCACATGCATGAGGCCTTGGAGCGCCTCGCGGCTGCCGACGCCGCCGGCCCCCTCGCCGGATGGTACGCGGCCATCTCCCGGCGCGTGGGAGACGGCGGCGCGGCAGGAGCCGCGCCGACTGCCGATCCCTCCGCGCCGGTCGTCCCGGAAGCCGCTGCGCCCGCGCGGGCGCGCCTTCGTGGCCATCATCTCGTTGCCGCGGCGAGCGGCCTCATCGTCGTGGCGGCCATCGGCACCGCCGTGCTTGCCCTGCGGCAGGAAACCGCCACAGTGCCGTCCGACAGTGTGCCGGCACTGGTCGCGGCGCCGACTCCGCCCTCGATCCTGCTCTCCGCCGTCGAGGACGATCTCGCCGCCGCCCAGCAGGCGGTCGACTTCATCGAGAAGGAGGAGCCGAGCGTCGTGCCGCAGGAGCGGGCCGACCCCATCGTCACCTCCCCCGGCAACGCCAACCAGATCCTGACCTTCGGCCCCATCAAGATCCGGCGCCACCTCGTCGAGACGATCGTGCGCGCCGCCCGCGTGGTCGGGGCCGATCCCTCGCTGCTCATGGCCGTCGCCGACAAGGAATCGAGCTTCGCCACCGAGGTGAAGGCCAAGACCTCTTCGGCGACCGGCCTCTACCAGTTCATCGAGAGCACCTGGCTCGGCGTGGTGAAGGACTTCGGCGCCAAACATGGCCTCGCCAACGAGGCGGCGCTCATCCAGCGCGTCGACCGGCGCCATGTCGTCACCGACCCCGGCGAGCGCGCCCGCATCCTCGACCTGCGCCGCGAGCCCTATCTCTCGGCACTGCTCGCCGGCGAGATGCTGAAGCGTGACACGCTGCGCATCCAGCGCCGCATCGGTCGGCCGCTGACCGGCGGCGAGGTCTATCTCGTCCACTTCCTCGGGCCGGGCGGGGCCGAGCTGTTCATCGACGCCATGGAAGGTGCGCCCGACCGGGTGGCGGCGGAGCTCCTGCCGAAGCCCGCGGAGGCGAACCGCCCGATCTTCTACGACAAGGCCGGCGGCACCCTCTCCCTCGCCGAGGTGCACAAGAAGTTCGAGGCCATGATCTCGGTGCGCCTCGCCCGCTACCGCGAGGTCAAGCGCATCCAGGCGGCCGTGGAGCAGGCGCCCGGCAAACGCGTCGATTGAGGCCTATTCCTCCAGCCTGAAGTACTTCGCCGCGACGCCCACCTTCTGGCCCGTCCGGTCGATCTCGGCAAAAAGCAGCGGGAAGAGCGTCGCTGCATCCAAGGTCTTGCCGCCCGCGAGCGTCGCAAGCGGCGTCGGGCTGGCGAGCGCCAGGACGACCTGCGGCCGGGCGCCGGTGCCGCTGGTACGCTCCACGCGCAGGTTGAAGGACAGCGCCTCGGCGTCCTTCTTCAGGAAGCTCGCCAGGTTGTGCACATAGCCGTCGTCGGAGACGAGCAGCACCGTGACCTCGCGGCCGTCCGTACCGGCTACCGTGCCGCTCAGAGTCTCGCCGCTGCGCAGGCTGAAGGCGGCGATGTCGAGCCGCGGCGGCTCCCCTCGCAGCGGTCCCATCTGGCGCAGGAAGGCGACGAGCGGGCATTGCGCGCCCGTCACCTGCCGAAGGCTGATCTGCGCCTCGAAGCCGTTGACCTGCCGGAAGGCCTCGTCGAACGCCACGAAGGGCTGCGTCGCGGCGCCATAGCCCTCCACCTGCGCGGCATTGGCGCTGACCTCCACGGGATTGAGGAAGAAACAATCCCCGCCGCTGTATTCGTCGATATAGCGCGTGATCTCCGTGATGCGCGGCACCGGCCCGGCCGGTGCGGGGGCCGTCACGGCAGGCGTCGCGGGAGCGAGCTCCGGCTGTGCCGGCCGCGCGGCGACATCGGTCCTGCTCTGCGACGGGGCCGGAAGCAGCGGCGGCGGATCGGCGCTGCCGGCCTCGGGCCGTGCCTCCGCTGGCTGGGCCGGGGGCGGAGCCGGCGCTGGGGCTGGGGCAAGCGCTTCCTGAGGCGTGCTGTCCACCTCCGTTGCAGAAGGCTCTGGTGCGGCAGGGGGCGGAGATTGCTCTGGCGCCAGGGTGGGAGGCGCAACAGTCTCGGCCGGCGGGGCGGCCTGCGGCACCGGCCGTGTCGCAGTCTCCTGCTGCGTCGGCGCGCCGTTGTCCGGCACAAGGGCCGGCGGTTCACCCTGCGTCGGGCGTTCCTCCACGGCCGGAGGGCGCGATGCCGGCGTCAGCACCGGGGCTTCGACCCTGCGCTCGCCGGGCTGCGGACCAAGCAGCGATTGCAGCAGCGGCATGCCTGCGATCCCGGCCGCAACCGCGACGGCCGCCGCACCGGCGAGCCCGGCAAGAACCAGCGGCCGGCGCCCGGCAGGGGCCTTCTCCGCCGGCGGCTGCCAGGCGGCGACCTCGGCCATGGACGCCGGCCGGTCCTCCGGCCGTGGCTGCAGCATGCGCGTGATGAGCGGCCGCATGCGCGCATCGATGCCCGCAAGATCCGGCACGGCCCGGCGCTTCTCCACGATCTCGCTCTGGCTGCCGCCCATGTCGAGCGGCCGGCCGAGGAGCGCCTCCGCCAGCACGAGCCCGAGGCTGTAGATGTCGGACTTCGGCCCGACGTCCCCGCCGTGGAGGCCGAGCTGCTCGGGCGAGACGTAGTTGTACTTGCCGGCGAAGCCGCTGCCGATCACCGTCGCCTCGCCGAGCTTGGTCGAGCGGGCGATGCCGAAGTCGATGATCTTGGCGCGCCCCACGTTGCCGCCGGGCAGGATGACGTTGTCGGGCGAGAGGTCGCGGTGGATGATGCCGAGCTCGTGCGCGGCGGCAAGGCCGGCGGCGACGCGGCGGCGCAGCAGGTCGACCTCGGCAAAGCCGAGCGGCCCCGCCTTCACGCGCTCCGACAGCGCCTGCCCGTCCACGAATTCCATCGCGAGATAGGTGAGGTCGAGCGCCGGGTCGCGCGAGAACACGAAATAGCGCACGATGGCCTCGTGATAGAGCTCGTGCAGCGCCGAGGCCTCCTTGCGGAAGAGCGCGATGGCCGCCTCGTTCTCGGCAAGATCCGGCCGGATCGTCTTGATGGCGACCGCATCGCCCGTCTGGATGGCATGGCCCTTGTAGACCTCGCCCATGCCGCCGACCGCGACGAGCCGCTCGATCTCGTAGATGTCGTTGAGGCGCGTGCCCGCGGCGATGCGCTGGCGGGCCGGCGCGATGCGCGTCTTCTCGTCCATGGCTAGCCTCCCGCCCGCGGCCCGGGCATGCAGCGCACCGCCACCACGGTGACGTTGTCGCTCGCCCCGCGCTCCAGCGTCAGCGCGACGAGGTCGTCGCAGGCCGCCTGCGGCGGCGCGCCGGCGACATGGGCGAGGATCTCCTCGTCCGCGACATGGACGGTGAGCCCGTCGCTGCACAGGACGAAGATGTCCCCCGGCTCGACCCGCCCCTGGTGGATCTCGAGCTCCGGCTCGTCGCTGACGCCGATGGCGCGGGTGATCACGTTGCGCCGCGGCCAGACGCGCGCCTCGTCCGCGGTGAGGAGCCCCATGTCCACCATCTCCTGCGCTTCGCTGTGATCGCGCGTGAGCTGCGCGATGGCGCCGTCGCGCACGAGGTAGATGCGGCTGTCGCCCGACCAGACGCAGGCATGATCGCCGTCGAAGACGAGCAGCGCCGCGAGCGTGGTGCCGAGAACGCCGCCACGCGCGCGGCCCATCTCCCGGAGCTGCCGGTTGGCGCGCAGCACCCGGTCCTCGAGACGGGCGAGAAGATCGGGCGCCGAGGCCGGCGCGCCGATGGATTCGAGCACCGCGACGAGGGCGGCGCTGGCGATCTCGCCGCCTTCATAGCCGCCCATGCCGTCGGCCACGGCCCACAGGCCGGCCTGCGGCCGGGCGAGGAAACGGTCCTCGTTGAGACTGCGCACCTTGCCGGCATGGGTGGCGGCCCCGGTTTCGAACCTTGCGGCCATCTGGTGCATGGGCAGCGGCTCCGTCACGCAACGGCTCGGTCGAAGGCGCCCGTCAGCATGCCGGCGAAGAGATGCGGGTCCGGCAGGCGCCGGGCCACCAGCAGCATGGGGGAAAAGCCGGCTCCGCCCGCCGTCCACCACATGCTGGTGGCCGCATAGGCGCGAGCATAATCCTCGACACGGATGGCAGCCAGCGTCTCGGGCAGGGTGGCGAGTGGCGCCCTGATCGCCACGCTGCCGTCGGCAAGGCGCATCATACCCTCCGGCGGCGGCATCGCCAGGTGCGCGACCGGCGGCGGCAGGGCGGCGAGCGCGGCGAGCAGGCCCTCGTAGGTGGCGCCCTCGGCGAGCGCCGAGAGCAGGAACTCCTCGGCACCGGCGAACCATCCATCCTGCGGGTCGAGCTCGGGCGGGGGAAAGGCCTCGCCCGCCTCCGCCACGGCGAAGAGGCTGAGCGGGAAATAGCGGCCGATCCCGTCCACGGACGGCATGAAGACGCCGGCGACGGTCGCGCCGCAGAGGTCGGCGCCGAGCCAGAAGCGCCACAGCGGCGCCTTCAGGAACACTTCCTGCCAGCCCGCGCCGAGCCTGAGGCGGCTGGTCGATAGCCCGCCCTCCATCCACTTCTCCCACAGGCCGATGAGGTCACGCGGCAGCCCGGTGGCGACGAAGTCCCGCTTGGCCGGCAGCTTGCCGAAGAGGCCGAGGCGCATGTCACAGCCCCGTCGGGCAGCGGAACTCCCGGAGCGCCGGGAGCACGAGCGGGTTGAGCAGCGAGCCGACGTTGAACTGGTAGGACACCTCGCGGCCGCCGACGAGGAAGCTCGCGACGATGCTGTCGCCGCGCCGCAGGACGGAGCCCGCATCGAGCAGCCGGAAGAAGGACCACGTGCCCTGCCGCTCCAGCTGTGCCCCCTCACTGAAGAACCCGCCGCCGAGAGTGATCGACGTGCGGCCGATGCCGCCGCCCGGCCAGTTGACGTTGGTCGGCGTGTTGACGCCCTGCTGACTCGCGACAACCGTGCCGTTGATCTCCAGCTGGGCGCTTTGCGCATCGCCGCTGAGCGTCAGCGGCGTCACCGCCATGGTGAAGGAGGGCATGTTGCCGCCGGTGGGGAAGAAGGCGTCGCGCACCTGCGCCGCACGCTGGAATTCCCGCAGCGTCGCCGCCGAGAGCGACTGCGCCACCCGGTTGTCGCCCCGCCAGGTCCATTGCGCGCCCGACTGGTCGGCATAGGGGGCGAGGTTCTGGCTGAAGAAGCGGTCCATGATGCCGCCGGCGGCGAAGAGGCGCGCGAAATCGGCAAGCGGCACCTCGCGCCCGCTGCCACGCACGAAGGGATAGCGGTTGGTGACGATCTGCTGGCACACGCGCGTCACCTGGTCGGCGAGCGCCTGCTGCAGATTGACCACCGAGGCGCCGGCCGCATCGCCCTCGAAGTCGCCCGCCGCCGAGCGGATCATCTGGTCGAACGGCGCGGGGAAGCGCGAGGCCGTGGCCCGGAGCACCGCGATCTGCGGCACGAGGGCGTTGTTGGCCTGCGTCGCCTGGGCCGGGTTGATGGCCGAGACGGCGAGGTTCTGGTTGATCTCGCTGAGGCTCTGCAGCAGCTGGTCGACGGGCCGGCGGCCGAGGTCGCCATCGACGAGCACGTGGAACTGCTTGAACAGCGCCTCGATATTGGCCCCCGGCGCCTGCCCGTCGGCGGAGATGGGGGCTGAGCCGGCCGGCCCCCGGTCACGAGTTGGCCGACGCCGGCCTGCCCGGCGATGGAGCCGACGCGCCCGGCCGTGGAGCCGACGCGGCCGACTGTACCGCCGAGCTGCGAAGCGGCCCGCGCCGCCGCGTCGATGGCCGCCGCGGCCGCCTTGCCGTTGCTGGCGCTTTCGACGGGCGGCGCCGGGCGCTCGCGCGTCAGCCTGGTCTCGTCGCGGATCGATTCCAGCAGCTGCTTGATGGGCGAGGTCGCGGCCGAGGCCGCGCTCAGCGCGACATATTGCGGCTTGTCGGCCGTCAGCGGGCGCAGCTTCAGGCGCAGCAGCGCCTGCTGCCAGGCGGCGACGAAATCGCGCGTGTAGAGGCGCAGGATGTCCTGGAAGAGCGTCTGGTATTGCGTCGCCACTGCCGCCTGCTGGCCGGCGGGACCAAGCACCCAGCGCTCGCGCTCGACCTGCGCGCCGATGTCCGGCAGGCGGGCGATGAAGGCCTCGTGGAAGCCGTCGTAGGTGTAGAAATAGGGCACGCGGATGCTTTCGAGGTCCTCGCCGCCCGTGCCCTCGAAGACGAGGGCGGTGTCCGCCCCGCCGCGGAAGGCGACCACCCAGTCCTTGTGGCTCTGGCCGCGCGCCTGCGACTTCAGCAGCTCGTAGGCCCGTTCGGAGAGGCTCATGCGCGCCAGTGTCCGCTGCGCGTCCTCGATGAGGGCGTTGTTGAGCGCGATCGTCGCCTCGCCCGTCTCGAGCTCGAGCATGGCGAGGAGATGCTCCTCCAACGCCTCGCGGCCGCGTGCGTTGGCGGCGCCGGGAAAGAGATTGTCCGCCCAGTCGCGCCGCATCCAGGCGAGCACGAAATCAGCGTCCGTCGGCGCCTGGCCGCCGATCATCAGATAGACCTTGAGCGCCTCGTAGAGGAAGCTCGGATTGTTGAGATTGGCCTCGAGCTGCTCCTCGAGGCGGAAGATGAGGCGCGAGCGCAGCATGCGCTCGAGCGCCACGTGATAGGCGGTCTCGGAGGCCGACTGCAGGCGCTCCCGCTGGCTGAGGCCGAAGGTGGCGGCAAGCGGCGTCGCCTCCTCCCGCTGGGCGTAGCCGGCCGGCATGTAGCGCAGCTTGTGCAGGAGCGGCAGGATCTTGCCGAAGTCGCGCTCCATCACCGTCGTCTCGCGCAGCACGGGCGCGGCGATCTCGCGATATTCGGCAACCGCATTGCCGGAGAAGGCGATGAGGTCCCGGTTCTTGCTGTAGCTCAGCCACCACAGCGCCCCGGCGGCGATGACGGCGGCGGCGATCACGCCGAAGGCGGCCGCCCGCAGCACCCGCGCGCGCCGCACGGCGGCACGGTTCGTCGACACCCAGCCGGCTTCGCCCAGCATCACCTTGCGGAAGAGATCCGTCAGGAAATAGCTCTTGCCGAGGCCCGAATAGGCCGCGCCCGCCGCGGCCTCGGCGCCGAAGTTCCTGGCGAGCGTGCCGATGAGCTGGTCGATCGGCGTGCCCTGCTGCGTGCCGGAGGTGAAGTAGAAGCCGCGCAGCGTCGCATTGACGTGATAGCGCGTCGGCTCGAAGACGCGGTCGAGGAAGTCGACCACCACCCGCTTCAGCGTCGCCATCTGGCTCGGGAAGCTGAAGAGGGCGACCCGCGCCTGGGGCGTCGGCTCCTCGTGCAACCGGTCCGGCAGCAGCCCGTTGAGCCGGGCGATCAGCGCGTCATATTCCCCCGGCACGTCCGCGATCATGTTGCGCGTCCTGTCGCCGGTCTGGAACGTATGGCCGAAGACCATGCGGCGCTGGCTTTCCGTGAAACTGCCGAAGAATTCCCGGAAGCCGGCGACGAGATCCGTCTTGGTGAGGAGCGCATAGACGGGGAAATCGACGCCGAGGCGCTGGTTGAGCTCCATCAGCCGCTTGCGGATCGCGGCCGCATGGGCGGTGATCTCCTCGCCGCTCGCGGTCAGGAGATCCTCGACGCTGATGGCGACGAGGACGCCGTTGATCGGCTGCTTCGGCCGGTTCTCCTTGAGGAGGTCGAGGAAGGCGAGCCAGCTCTCGCGGTCCCCCTTGGCGTCGCTGTCCTGCGTCGTGTAGCGGCCGGCGGTGTCGATCAGCACCGCATCTTCGGTGAACCACCAGTCGCAGTAGCGCGTGCCGCCGACGCCGGCGACCGCCTGCGGCGTACCCCCGCGCGCGAGGGGAAACTTGAGGCCGGAATTGATCAGCGCCGTCGTCTTGCCGGCCCCGGGCGGGCCGATGATGAGGTACCACGGCAGGTCGTAGAGATAGTCGCCGCTGCCGCCCTTCGACTGGCGCAGGGTGGCGAGCGCATCCTTCATCCCCTCCTTGAGGGCGGCGGCATCGCTCTCCTCGGCCACCTCGGCGGCGATCCCCTCCTCCAGCTCGCGGCTCGCCTTGCGGCGCCGGTAGAGGCGCCAGGCAAGGAGCCCTGCGACGGTGAGCACGACGATGCCGATGAGCGCGGCACGCACCCATGCCTCTTCCAGCGGCCGCATCTCGCCGAAGGCGAGAAGCGGCCCCGCCAGCCACACCAGCAGGCCGAAGGCCACGAGCCCGGCGAGCGTCGCGCCGAGCGCGAGCGCACCCACCAGCGTCAGGCGGCCTCTGCTTGTCCCTCTGGCTTCAGTTGCGGGCATGGCACGTCAACTGCTCCGCTCGATGAGGATCTCGACGCGACGGTTCTTGGCGCGCCCGTCTGCCGTGGCATTGGAGGCGATGGGCTGGTCGGCCCCCTTGCCCTCGGTGACGACGCGGCCCGGGTTGGTGAGCTGCGCCTTGATGAGGTCGGCGACCGCCTTCGCCCGCTCCTGCGACAGTACGAAATTGGACGGGAAGCGAACGGTGCGGATCGGCACACTGTCGGTGTGGCCGACGATCTTGACCGTTCCCGGCTCCTTCTCCACCGCCGCCGCGATGCGCGCCAGAAGCGGCTTGAACTCGTTGCGCACCACCGCCTGCCCCGGCGCGAACAGCGGCAGGTCGGAGATGCGGATGAGCACCTTGTTGCCGCTCTCCTGGACGAGGATCTTCTCGCCCTTGAGGTCCTGCTGCAGGCGGCTCGCCTGGGCCGAGGGCGGTGGAGGCGGCGGCGCCGAGAAGACGCGGCGCTGGATGCCGATCTCGGAGGTCGGGTGGACGGCGATGAGCGACGCCGCGACGGCTTCGGAATCGTTGCCGAGCAGGCTGCGCAGGAGGAGGAAGAGGCCGAGCAGGACGACCCCGGCAAGCGAGGCGACGGCCCACACCGGCACCCGAAGGCGAGCCGCCTCCACCGGAACGGCCTGGCCCTGCCAGCGCGGCGACAGCTCCTCGTTCGCCCGCTTCACCCGGCGCAGCGTCTCGTAGAGGCCGCGCTCGATCTGCTGCAGCGCCGCCGCCCCGCCGGCCGAGGTGCGGTGCACGCCCTGGAAGCCGAGGGCAAGGCAGGCGTGCATGAGCTCGAGAAGGGCGTAGTTGACGCTCGGATCGGCCCTCGCCCGCTCCAATTCGTCGAAGAAGCGCACGCCGCCGACGCGTTCGCCGAAGAAGCGGCTCAGCATGCTGTACTGCGTCCACACATGCCGATCCTCGCCGGGAATGTTCTGGACGATGTCGTCGGCGGTGGCCGCAAGCACGTATTTGGCGACGCGCGTCTCTTCCGCGGGAAGGCCTGCTGCGCGCACGTCGCGCTCGAATTCCTCAATGCTGTCGGCCACCTGCTCCATCAGCTGGGCGAAGGGCGCCCTGAGCGTGCCGACACGCAATTCGCCGAGAAGGAGAAGAAGCGGCCCGGCGGCCCGCATGAGGGGATTGTCGTTCGGGGTGAGAAGTTCCTCGCGCCGCAGCACCAGCGCCCGGGCCCGCCCCTCCTGCCGCTCCCCGCCCGCGGCCTGCGGCGGCGGGACGGCGGCGACCCACTCGTCGCCTGCCCCCTGCCCCGGCTGTGAGCTCGCCGCCGGCGGCGGAGGCGTGGCCGGCGGAGGCGTGGCGCTCGGAGGCGGCGCCGCCGGGCCGCGCCCGGCCGGCCGCGGCCGGATGATGGTGCGCTCGCTGCGCCCGAAGGGATCGCGCGGGCCGTTGTCGTCGCCGCTCATCGCCGCCCCTCCAGCACCGCCCAGAGTTCGAGCTCGAGGCCCGGCCAGTCACCGGAGAAATGCATGCCGATGGAGGTCGCCGTGCTGAACTCCGGCCACAGCGGCGAGGTGCGGTCGAGATAGAAATAGACGTGATCGGTGATCGCCCGGATCTGCGGCGGCGGCGTCGGCAGGTGGATGAGCGGCACACCCGGCAGGTGGGCATGCACGATCTCGTTCATCTTGGTGTTGGGCCCGACCTTGAAGAGATGCGGGAACTGGTTCTGGATCTCCGTCAGCGGTCGCTGTGCCGCCACTTCCAGCACGAGCGTCGCGTTGCGGAACAGCGCCCGGTCGCGGATGGTCGAGGTGAAGGCGTTGTGCGCCCGCTCGACGATCTCGAGGCGGATGGCGCGGCGGCCGATCTGGGCGCTGAGGAAGTCCTGGATGTCGCGGATGACCGGCGCGAAGACCGGCTCGAGGTCGTCGTGGTCATAGGCCGGGTAGTCGCGCGCCCTCCGCTCGGCCGTGACGAAGGTGGCGAGCTCGCCGGCGATGCGCAGCAGTTCCTCGTAGAGCCGCTCGGGATGCACGTAGCGCGAGCGGCGGAAGTGCTTGAGCACCGGGATGTGCCGGTTGAGCAGCTGCAGGATGAGATAGTCGGCGCTCTGCAGGCCGCCGCCTGCCGTCGGGTCGGCGGCATAGCGGGCGAGTTCCTCGAGCTTGTTGTCCATCCAGCCGATGACGCGGTCGATCCAGCCGTCGATGACCGGATGGGCGCTGCACGTCAGCACCGGCGGCGCGAATTTCTCGTCGAGGATGACGGCCCGGTCGCGCACTTCGAGGATGCGCGCGACGGCGAGGTTGACGAAGCCCGGCTTCGGCGTCCGGCGCAGCTCGTAGGCGAGGCGCGGATAGGCGACGTCGATCTCCTCCTCGACCCTGAGCGGCGAGGTGGAATCGATCATGAGGGCGCTCGCCGAGACGAAGCGGCTCGCGCTGTCGGCCTCGCCGTCCTCGACCTCGCGCGTGTTCGGCGCGCCGACCGGCAGCGACAGCCACACCACCTGCTTGGCCGCATCCTCCGGCACGTCGAGCGGCGCGGGCAAGGGGCTGTTGTCGGGCACGCTGAAGGGCGTGCCGTCCGGCATCACGCCGCTCGCCCGGCGCAGGCCGAACTTGCTCTGCTGCGCGAGGTCCCGGTCGATTTCGAGCGCGGAGAAGCCCCAGGGATAGGGCGTGATATGGCGGAGGCGGCTCTCGACCAGATTTTCGAGGTAACGATCACTCTGCTGCAGGTGATGCGGCCTCAGGAAGAGACCTTCCGACCAAACGACCTTGCTATACCAGGACATTTGCTTTCCCGCCGGTCTCGCCGAAAAAGTATAGACTGCACCCGCCCCGCCGTCACCTGCCGCCTGCAGGTTGTCGCGGGAGCCGTCCAAAGTCGTCGCGCAAGCAGTGCGCTTGATCGCACGATGGCGCCGGCGCAAGATGACCGGCGTGCGGGCGCGCACGAGGCATGAAGCCCATCTGCCGAGGAAGGCCGGATGCCGAAGGGTTTTGCCGCGCGGGTCACGGACCCGGTCGTCCATCCCCTCCCGGGCCTGCTGACGCCCGGGCCGGGCAGCCCCACTGTCTTCATCGGCGGCCTGCCGGCCTGGCGCGGCGTCACCGCTGCCGCGGCGGCTGCCATCCAGTCGGCCAAGACGGCCTCGGAGACGACCATCCGCGCGGCCGAGGCGGCGACGATCGCCGCCGCGGGCACGCCGGGCGCCCCCGCGGCCAAGGCCGCGGAGGAAGCGGCCAAGGCGGCCGCTGCCACGGCGATGGGCTCCACCATCACCGCGGCGGCCGGCGGTGCGGACATCCATCTATGCACGACACCGCTCCCGATCCCGCCGCACGGGCCGGGCGTCGTCGTCGACGGCTCGACGACGGTGCTCATCAACGATCTTGCCGCCTGCCGCATGGGCGACACCATCGTCGAGGCGGTGGGCCCGCCCAACAAGATCGCCATGGGCCTGCCGACCGTCATCATCGGCCCGTAGCGCGTGCCCCGGCGCACGGCGGGGCCGCGCGAACGAACGATGATGAGCGCAAGGGCCGTTGCGAGGAAGGAGCGCCGATGGCCACGCGCAGGGTTCCCGATCGCGAAGCCGCCAAGGCGGCGCGGTTCACGCACCAGACCGTCGAGCACTTCAGGAGCGATCCGCAGCTCGCGAAATCCCATGCCGAGACGCGTAACGGCCATGTCGTGAAGGTGCTGTGCTGGCTCGCCCTCCTGCGCGATGCGCAGAACCGGTCGCTGCCCCTGCCGCCGCGCCCGCGCGTCACCTGCGGGGAAGCGCAGTGGCAGCATTTCCGCGAGAGCCACCCGCGCCAGGCGGCGCACCTGCTGCCGGGCCAGATCATGGTCGACGGACGCTATCCGTGGCTCTACCTCAAGGACGCCGCCCATGCGCGCGACCTGCAGCTGCTCTTCGCCGAGGTGCGCGCCCTGCCCGCCAATTTCAACAAGGCCGACAGCGCCGCCGAGGGCAAGGGCCTGACCGAGGCGTTCCGCGCCGCCGGCGAATACGTGCTGCACGGCCGTGGCCCGCTGCGGCAGGACATCACCGCAGCCTATCGCACGCTGTGGGTTCCCGGTGCCCGCGCCGCCTATGCGGCCGCAGAGGAGCAGAAGCGGTCGCGCCCCTCGGTGCCCTCGCCGGTCTACGATCTCGAGCGCAACATCGTGAATCTCGACGAGATCGAGGAAGCCGGCCAGTCGCAATGGGACGTGCACGACCAGATCCGCATCCTCATGCGCTATGGGGCGAGCCTCGACGAGGCGCCGCCGGAGCTGCGGCCGCACAAGATGGACGAGATCCTCGGCCAGTCCTGACTGCAGGCCCATGAAGGGACGCGCTTCAGCCGCCCCGGCCGCCCTTGTCGTAGCACTCGGCGAAATAGATCATGAAGGCATCGACGAGGCCGTGCTCGTGCGGCGCCGTCTTCGCCTGCCAGCGCGCCACATAGGCGTCCCACAGGCGCGCCTTGCGCGAGCCGATGAGGCCGCCGATCCCCGCGTCCCCGGTCGCCTCGTCGATGGCCTCGGGGGCAAGGTCCTCCATCAGCATGCGCAGCGCGTGCTGCATGGCCGAATAGGTCTTCACCTGGTGGATCTTGAGATCGCGAAAGCTCTGCGCCAGCGTCTGCCGGGCATCGAGATAGCCGCTCGCCGGCGGGCCGAACATCAGGCGCAGCGCATCCTCCACCGTCGGCGAGAACTTGAGCGGATTGTTGTCGACGGCCTGGATCGTCGTCTGGCTGGCACTGCGGGCAAGGCGCTTGCCCTCGGCGCGGGCGGCGAGCAACTGCTTGAGATCGTCGGCCACGAGCCGCATGAGCACGCCGAGATGCTCCGCGAATTCGCCCACGTCACGGCCGGCAAGCGCCTCCTCGGGCAGGCCGGCGCCGCGCGCGAAGCGGGCGAGGAAATCGGCGCCTTGCGCGGCAGGAAACGGCACCGCTGGCGGCGGTCCCTGCTCTGCCGCACGCGCAGGCTCCTGTGCGGGGGGCGGCGCGGACGACGGCTCCGGCGGCTCGCTCCACGGATTGGCGGCTGCAGCCGCCGGCGGCCGGCGAGGCGTCGGGACGGGCGGCACGGCCGCCACGGCCGGTGGCTGCGGCACGGGACCCGCCGCCCAGGACAGGTCCTCGCCGGCAGGGGCGCCGCCAGGGGCGGGAGCCGGCCCTGCCGCACCCGCGCCACCCTCTGCCGCGGCGACATCGGGCGTTTCGACCGCCCAGTCGAGGAAATCCGGCCGCACGGGACGCAACTCGCGCGCCGGCTGGAAGTCGCGCCGCGGCGCGGGCGGGGCGGCATCGGGCGCGCTGCTCCAGAACTCGGTCGCGCGGGCAGACGGTCCGGGGGCTTCCTCCGCCGGCAGCGACGCCGGCTCGGTCGCATCGAGCGCGACCGCGATGATGTAGTCGCCGATCTCGATGCGGTCGCCATGGCGCAGCCGGTGCGGCGACTGCATGCGCTGCCCCGAGCCGTTGAGATAGGTGCCGTTGGTCGACACGTCGGTCAGCCAGTAGGCGCCGTCGTGATAGCGCACCTCGCAATGCTTGCCGGAGACGGTGCGGGTCGGGTCCGGCAGGGTCCAGTCGAGGTGCTGGTCGCGGCCGATGTCGAGCCCGCGGGGGCCGGAGACGGAGACGCTGAGCGGGCCGCCGTCGGGCAGGCTGGCCATGTTCTCGATCGTGAGCGTCAGGGCCATCGCCGGGCTCGCCCTCCTCGCATCGGCGCCGCGCACGTCGCATCGCTTGCCGATCCTAGACCAATTTGCGCGCCGGTTGTATCGGCTCAGCGCCTCTCGCCGTCCGGCGTCAGCAGCGACAGCCCGGTTTCGAGGCAGGCCGCGATCTGACCGCCGCGCTCGTGCGCATCCACATGCGCCAGTGCCGTAAGGACGGCCGTCTGCGCCGCCTTGGCGGTGAGGTGGGGCGGGCACGGCACCGTGTGTCCCTCCACCAGGCTGCCGCCGGACCAGGCGGCAGCCAGCGCCGCCCAGGTGGCCGGGCGGCCGTGGTCGCCGGCCGAGCCGAGGGCGAGCGCTGCGCGGCGCCGCCCGTCCTCCGGCTCGCGCACCCAGTCCTCGGCGGCGGCGAGCGCTGCCGCATCCTCGCCGGCCGGCTGCGGCACGAGCGCCCGGACGCACCGGCACGCCCACCAGACGGCCTCGCGCCGCGGCAGCAGATAGGCGCAGAAGGTGATCGCCTCCTCCGGCGTCTCGCCCGCCGCGAGGCGCCTAGCAAAGGTGAGCGGCGGCTCTTCCGTGGGAGGCGCGGCGATGTCCTCCCCCGCCTCCGGAAAGGCCTCGAACAAGCTTTTCGCCGTGGGAAAGCGCACCCGCTGCATGGCCGGCCTCAGTTGATCTGGACGATGCCACCCTTGATGACGACGGTCGCGTCGCCCTTCACGCTGGTCTTCGTGCTCTTCACCGTCACGGTCGGCGATTTGATGGTCACCCCCGTCGGATCCATCGTGATCGTGCTCATGCCGACCTTGAAGCGGATCTTCAGCTTGGCCGTGACGTAGAGGCACCCCTGGTCGATGTCGAGGTGATCGTCGCCCTTCTTCAGGATGGTCTTGCGTGCGAAATCGCCGGTCGGCTTCTTGAGATCCTGGCCGATCTCCCGCGTCTCCTGGTGCCGGATTACGGAGGCGAGGTCCTTCTGCGCGTGCAGCGTGACGACCTCCTCGCCCTTCTTGTCCTCGAACTTCAGCTCGTTGTAGCCCCCGCCGCCCTTCGTGGAGTTGGACTTCAGGCCCGAGACGGTCTTGTTCGCCGGCAACTCATAAGGCAGGTCGTGCTCGTCGTTATAGACGGTGCCGACGACGAGCGGCTGGTCCGGATCTCCCTCGAGGAAGGCGACGACGACCTCCTGGCCGATGCGCGGGATGACCTGCCCGCCCCAGCCCTTGCCCGACCACATCTGAGCGACGCGCACGCGGCGCGACGTCGTCTTGTCGTCCCTGTCCCAGTGGAACTGGACATAGATGCAGCCGTACTTGTCGACGTCGATCTCCTCGCCCTCCTCCCGGTTCTCGCCGACGACCTTGGCCGTCTGCAGCCCCGTGATGACGGGCCGCGGCGTCACCAGCGGCGCGCGGAAGCGGCGCTCGGTCGGCAGGAATTCGTAGGAGCCGCTGTAGATCTCGTCCTCGCCCGAGCCGGCCTGCGAGCGGTAGGCCTCGGTCGAGAAGCCGTGCCGGGCGCTGGTCACGAGATAGTCGCCCTTGTAGCTCTCGCCGGGCACCTCGCCGACGCGCACCAGCGCCCCGGGATAGAGGCTCACGGCGTCGCCGCCGGCATGGCGCCTGTCGTCCTGCGCCTGCGCTGCCTGCACGCGGATCTCGGCGAAGCGCTCGCCGTCCTTCCGGTCGGTGTAGCGGCCGGGATAGTCGTAGAACTCGTAGGCCTTGGCCTTGGCGGCCCCGTCCTCCTTCGAGCGCTTCAGGTCGGCGCCAGACTTCGTGTAGTCGTAGTCATTGAGCTCGACGCGCCCGGTCCGCAGGCGCCGTTCGCTGAGCCAGTGGGTGATGTGCTCGCACTGGCGCTGGTCCTGCGTCCCGCGCGGCAGAAAGGGAAAGGCGCCGTCGGCGGGCGCTCCGCCACGCGCCGCCGAGGGGCGCAGTTCATCGTGCGCCGAGCGGGAATCCGCCAGCACCAGCGTGTGCCCGTCTGACGAATGCTTGAAGTAATAATAGATCCCGTGCTCCTCCATCAGGCGTTGCACGAAATCGAGGTCGCTCTCCCGGTATTGGACGCAATAATCCATCAGCTGGTAGTCGTCGGACAGGCGCAGCTCGTAGCGGGCGCCCTTCTCCTTGTCGAGAACGTCGCAGATGATCTCGGGAGCGCGCTTTTTGTGGAAGATCCTGCAGGTCGCCTTCTGCGACAGAAGCCAAAGCCAGGGCCTGAGGACGAAGCGGTAGACCTGCTCCTGCTCGCGCACGTCGAGGCGCTGGCATTCGGCCGCAATGCCGCTGAAATGCCGCTCGCTGCCGTCACGCAGCTTGAAGCTGACGGAGCATTTCTCGCCCAGGAGCGGTTCGAGATTGGCACTTCGCTGGCTACTCAGAGCATCTATTCTGTATTCGAACAGTTCGCTCAGCCCCTCGCGAGCATCGAAGCGAGTTAAGACGAATGCATCGTCGCCTAACGGGGTCTTGAAGGAAGCAATACGCCGTGCCTGACTGAGATCGGTGCTCATGGATCAGCCTTCGACGCGTGTTGTGGCACACTTACGGAACTTGACAGTATAGGAAAATAGGGGCATCGTCGAGCAATCAAAGACCAGGTGTGCTCCCATGCGCAACAAGGTCCCTGCAGTATTCGCCCTTGCGTTGCTTGTTCCCCTCTGTCAAACGGCAACGGCGCAAACGGCCTACAACGCCAACGACATCATCCAGCACTTCGCGCCGCAATCAGGGCTCGGCGCGACCCGCGGCCTGTGCATCGGCACCGAGGCCGAGTGCAAGTCCGCCCCGGCCAAGCCGGTGGTGGAGCCCTTCGATCTCGTCGTCACCTTCGACTACAACTCCGACGTCCTGACGCGCGAGGCGCGCCGCAATCTCGACGAGTTCGCCAAGGCGCTCGCCGACCAGCGGCTCGCCACCGCCACCTTCCTCGTCGAGGGGCATACGGACGCGACCGGCAGCGAGGCGTACAACCTCGGCCTGTCGGAGCGGCGCGCGAGCTCCGTGGTGCGCTATCTCACCGGGAAGGGCATCGACGTCTCGCGGTTGACGGCAAGGGGCTACGGCAAGATGCGGCCACGCACCGCCAATCCCTTCGACGCTGCCAACAGGCGCGTCGAGACGCGCCTGGAGATCCGCTAGACGCGGTCTCCGGCATACCGGCGGCCCCTCGCAAGGAACGTCACCCGCCGATGCCGGAGATCGACTTCGCCGCCCTCACCACCCCCGTCTCGCAGGATGAGCCCTGCGGGCCGGACCTCGAGCTCGCCGGCGACGCCGACTACATGAACTTCGTCGCCCGCGTCGAGGGCCTGCTGCCGGCCTCCTTCCTCAGCCACGACGCCGAGGGGCGGCTCGTGCCCTTCGACAGGGCGAGCATCGACATTCCGGCGGAGGTCGCCGGGCTCGGCGGCCTGCTCGCGAGCACGCGCGACCTGCGCCTCCTCGTGCTGCTCGCCAAGCTCCTCGTCCTCAACCGCGATCTCGGCCGCTTCTCCGGCTGTCTCTCCGCCATCGCAGCCCTCCTGGCCGAGCGCTGGGGCGAAGTCCATCCCGCCGGGGAAGACGGCGACTTCACGCTGCGCTGCGCGGCGCTGCAGACCCTCGACGACATGCCGACGGTGGTCATGCCGCTTCAGCACGTGCCCATCGGACACAGCCGGCGCTTCGGCGCCGTCAGCTATCGCGGCCATCTCGTCGCGAGCGGCACCGCCGAGCCGCGCGAAGGCGAGGACGCGCCCGGCGCCGCCGCGATCGAGGCCGCCTTCAGCGAGACGCCGCTGCCCGATCTCGTCGCGACCCGCGATGCCCTTGTCACCCTGCGGGCGGCGCTCGCGGGCATTCGCCTCGCGACGCTCGAGAATGCGGGCGCGGCGGAGGCGGTGAGCTTCGAGCGGCTGTCGCCTCTGGCAGACGCCATGTTCAAGCTTCTCGACGAGGCCGTGGCCCGGCGGGACCCCGACGCGCGGTCGGCCCCGCCCGCCGAACCGCATGATGCCATGCCTTCCGATGCCATGCCCTCCGAAGCACCGCGGCCGGCCGCGTCCCCCCTCCGGCGGCCGGGACCATCACCTCGCCGCAGGCCGCCGCAGCCGCCCTCGCGGCCGCCGCCGCCTATTTCCGCCGCGCGGAGCCGTCGAACCCGGCCATCCTCCTCGTCGGCCTCGCCCAGGAACTGATCGGCAAGTCCTTCACCGAGGTGGTGCGCATCCTGATGCCGGACCTCGCCGACCGGGCAGCCTTCAACATCGGCAACCGTCAGGTCTTCGAGCTGCCGCTGGAGCGCCTCGCCGGTCTCGTGCCCGACGGCAACGGCGGGGAGGAAGACGCGCCGCCGCGGGAGCCGGCCGACGAGGACCGCGGAGAAGACGAGGCGGGGGCGCAAGTCGTCGCATTTCCGGGAACATCCTCTCCCGTGAACGACGCCGGCGGGCCGCGGCCGCGCCCGGCGGCAACGAGCCGGCGCGAGGCGCTCACGCTCATCGAGGCGGTCGGCGCCTACTACCGCACCGCAGAGCCGTCGAGCCCCATCCCGCTCCTGACGGATCGCGCGTGCGGGCTCGCACAGCGCGATTTCCTCGGTCTGCTAAAAGATGTACTATCGGATCAGCTAAGGTCATCCGATACCGAAGACTGAGGTCGTGCTTGTGAAAACGACGTCGCTCTTCTTGGTTCGTCGAATTGCCCGCGGGCAATCCGAGTAGTTGCGCCCTGACGGACGCGCTGACGCGCAGGAGGGGATATCCGATGGCTGCAGACTCCGGACAGAAGTTCATTCGTCGCAACCGCGCGCCACGCGTGCACATCTCCTACGAGGATCCCTACGACGCCGAGCGGCAGATCGAGCTGCCCTTCGTCATGGGCGTCATGGCGGATCTCTCCGGCAACGACGCCGGGGTGGAAAAGCCCGACGTCGCGGACAGGAATTTCCTCGACGTCGACATGGACAATTTCGACCAGCGCATGGCGGCGATCGAGCCGGGCGTGTCCTTCAAGGTCACCAACAGGCTCGGCACCGAGGAGGGTGAGAAGCTCTCCGTCAACCTGCGCTTCCGCAAGATGGAAGACTTCGGTCCCGCCGCCGTCGCGCGGCAGGTGCCGGCGCTCGCCAGGCTCCTCGAAGCGCGCGAGCAGCTCGCCAACCTCCTGCGCTACATGGACGGGAAGGTCGCGGCGAGCGACCAGATCAAGGCCCTTCTGGCCGATCCGCAGCTGATGCTCGCCCTCAAGGAACGGCTCGCCGAGCCGGCGGGCGGCGAGGCGGCTCAGAACGAACCGCAAGAGTAAGGCGAGGGTACCATGGCCACAGCAGCTGGACCCGAACGGCAGGCGAACGAAGCCGTCGTAACGACGCGCGATGCCGATGAATTCGCTTCGATCCTCAAGCAGAACTTCAAGCCACGCACCGAGCGGGCGGCGACGGAAGTCGAGAACGCCGTCGCGACGCTGGTGCAGCAGGCCCTCGCCGATACCAGCGTGATCCAGGAGGACGTGCTCGACACCATCGAGAACATGATCGCGCGCATCGACGAGAAGCTGACGGCGCAGATGAACGAGATCCTGCATGCGCCGGAATTCCAGCAGATCGAGAGCGCCTGGCGCGGCCTCAACTATCTCGTCTTCAACTCCGAGACGGATTCGTCCCTGAAGATCAGGGTGATGAACATCTCGAAGAACGAGATCTACCGCAACCTGCGCCTCTTCCCCGGCGCCCGCTGGGACCAGAGCCCGCTGTTCAAGAAGGTGTACGAGCACGAGTTCGGCCAGCTCGGCGGCGAGCCGTACGGCTGCCTCATCGGCGACTATCACTTCAGCCACACGCCGACGGACGTGCAGCTGCTGCGCGACCTCAGCAAGATCGCGGGTGCGGCCCATACGCCCTTCTTCACGGGCGCCGATCCGACGCTGCTCGGCATGGACGCCTGGACGGAGCTCGCCAACCCGCGCGATCTCGGCAAGATCTTCGACACGCCGGACTATGCGGCCTGGAAGTCGCTGCGCGATTCCCCCGATGCGCGCTATGTCGGGCTCTGCCTGCCGCGCGTCCTGTCGCGCCTGCCCTACGGCGCCAAGTCCGAGCCGGTCGAGGAATTCGCCTTCGAGGAGGAGACGGACGGGCACAAGGGCGAGAAATACGGCTGGATGAATGCCGCCTATGCGATGGCGGTCAACATCAACCGCGCCTACAAGGAATTCGGCTGGTGCACGCGCATCCGCGGCGTCCAGTCGGGCGGCGAGGTCATCAACCTGCCCACCCACACCTTCCCGACGGACGACGGCGGGGTCGACCTCAAATGCCCGACGGAGATCGCCATCTCCGACCGGCGCGAGGCCGAGCTTGCCAAGGCGGGCCTCATTCCGCTCATCCACCGCAAGAACACCGACAAGGCGGCCTTCATCGGCGCCCAGTCGCTCTACAAGCCGAAGACCTATTTCGGGCCCAACGGGGTGGAAGCTACAGCCTCCGACAACCTCTCGGCCCGCCTGCCCTACATGTTCGCCGTCTCGCGCTTCGCGCACTACCTCAAGTGCATGGTGCGCGACAAGATCGGTTCCATGAAGGAGAAGGACCAGCTCAAGAAGTGGCTGCAGGACTGGATCTTCGAATACGTGGACGGAGATCCGCTCAACTCGACGGAGGAGACGAAGGCGCGGCGGCCGCTGGCCGATGCGCGCATCGACATCTTCGAGAACGAGGAAAACCCAGGTTATTACTCGGCGAAATTCTATCTCAGGCCGCACTACCAGCTCGAGGGCATGGACGTCGGCCTGAGCCTGGTGTCGCGCCTGCCGGCGCCGACGAACCAGTGAGGACCGACGCCGCAGAAGGGCCGCCCGACGCCATCCGATGACGATGGACGTGGCAATTCGGCTCCAGTGTCCAAGGTCGAGTTCAGGCCAGAGGCAATCATTGGAGAACTACCATGGCAACGGCTGACTACTTCCTCAAGTTGGAAGGTGTGAAGGGCGAGTCGCAGGACGAGAAGCACAAGGATGAAATCGACATCCTGTCCTTCTCCTGGGGCGCCAGCCAGTCAGGTGCCGGCCACTACGGCGGCGGCTCCGGCGCGGGCAAGGTGCAGTTCCAGGACCTGCACGTCACCATGCGGGTGAACAACGCCAGCCCGACGCTCTATCTCAAATGCGCCGAGGGCAAGCACATCCCGAAGGGCAAGCTGACGATCCGCAAGGCGGGCGGCAAGCAGGAGCCGTATCTCACCTACGAGCTCGAGGACATCCTGATCTCGTCGATCAACAGCTCCGGGCATGACGGCGGCGGTTCCGACATCGTGCCCACCGAGCAGATGTCGCTGAACTTCGCCAAGATCAAGATGGTCTACAAGCCGCAGACGCGCGAGGGCAACCTCGGCGGCCCGGTCGAGTTCGGCTGGGACGTGAAGAAGGGCGTCAAGGCCTAACGGGCCAGGACCGCGGCGCCGCCCCACGTGGCGCCGCGGCCGCATCGAGGCGACGGAGGCCCGGACGGCCATGGGGAGCCCGACTACCAAGGATAGGCTGCGCCCGCCGCTCATGTACGCGTTCCGGGAGGCTCACGCCGCCCGCGATGCGCGCAAGAAGCTCGACTTGAGGGACGAGGCGGGCGAGCGCATCATCGCCGGCCGGCGCGCCGCTCCTCGCCTCGCCATCACCGAACCCAGGCTCAAGCAGGAAGTGATCCGCGACCTCGAGGTGCTCCTCAACACGGTCGATCTCGCCTCCTCGCTGCCGCTCGGCCCCGCCGAGCATGTGCGCCGCTCGATCCTCAACTACGGCCGGCCGGACCTCGTGCACCGTTCCATCGACGAGTTCTCCGTCGGCGGCATCGGAACGGAGATCGCCGAGGCGCTCGCCCGCTTCGAGCCGCGCCTTGCGCGCGAAGCCCTCGCCGTCGTGCGCGACGACAGCGTCGATGCCGCAGCGTTGCGGGTGCGCTTCCTCATCAGGGCCGAGCTCGATTGCGAGCCCCTCGCTATCCCCGTCGAATTCGTCGCCGATGTCGAGCTCGACACCGGCAAGGTGGTCGTCGCCCGCCGCTGAGGCTGCGACAGGACGACCGGAAAGGAACCGGCCGCCGATGAACAGGGAATTCCTCGATCTCTACAATCGCGAGCTGCAGCTCCTCAACGAGCATGCGCGCGAATTCGCCGAGGAATATCCCGGCATCGCCGAGCGCCTCGGCGGGCTCGTCGCCGAGCGCATGGACCCCATGGTCGCCGGCCTCCTCGAAGGCGCGGCCTTCCTCGCCGCCCGCGTACAGCTGAAGCTCAAGCACGAGTTCCCGGAATTCACCAACAACCTCATCGAACAGCTCGTCCCGAACTATCTCGCCCCGACGCCCTCGGCGATGCTGGCGAAGATCGTGCCGCCCTATTCCGACCCTGCCCTGCGCGACGGCAGCCGCATTCGCCGCGGCGCCAGCCTTGACGCAACCTATCGCGAGCGCGACCGGCGCGTGACCTGCCGCTACCGGCTCGCCGCCGACGTGACGCTGTGGCCCTTCGACGTGGCGGCGGCCGAATACATCGCCAATCCCGCGAGCCTCCAGGCGCTCGGCGCCGCCATCGGGCCCGACGTGGCGGCGGGCCTGCGGCTCACCCTCACCCACCGCCTCGCCGCGCGGCGGGACGACGAGCCGGCCGACAAGGATGCCAGGGAGCCCACGGGATGGTTCGCCGGCTGCCGCACGACGGATCTTCCGGTCCACATCCTCGGCGCCGAGGCCGATGCGATCGCGCTCTACGAGCAGCTCTTCGCCCACTGCAACGGGGTCTATTTCCGCTATCTCGACACCTATGGAGATCCCGTCGTCATCCCGATGCCGGCCGACATCATCGAGGCGGTCGGCTTCGGCGAGGACGAGGCGCTCCTGCCGCAGGACAAGCGCATCTTCCGCGGCTTCGAGCTGCTGCGCGAATATTTCCTCTTCCCCCGCAAGTTCCTCGGTTTCCGGCTGAAGCGGCTCGCCGAGGTGCTGCCGCAGGTCAAGGCCAAGTCGCTCGACATCCTCTTCGCCTTCGACGAGGCGCACGCGCGCCTTCCGGCGGCGGTGGAGCCCGGGATGTTCGCCCTCTATGCGGTGCCGGCGATCAACCTGTTCGAGAAGACGACGGAGCGTATTCCCGTCCGGCCGAACCAGCACGAATATCACGTCGTGCCGGACCGGAGCCGCAACCTCGACTACGAGCCGCACCGCATCCTCGAGGTGCACGCCCATTACACCGGCGGGCGCGAGAAGGTGCCCGTGCGGCCGCTCTATTCCGCCGCGGCGGCGGGTCATCCCGGCGGGCCGTTCTACACCGTCCGCCGCCTGCCGCGCCGCCGCTCCGCCGAGGAGCGGCGCTGGGGCGCCGCCTCGGATTACACGGGCACCGACGTCTTCATCGCGCTCACCCAGCCGGCAGACATGGAGGACGGGGAGGCGATCGCCGAGCTCAGCGTGCGGGCCCTGTGCTCCAACCGCCACCTGCCGGAGCATCTGCCCATCGGGGAAGGCGGGGCGGACTTCCGGCTCATCGACAACGTGGCACTCGACGTCTTCTGCATCGCCGGGCCGACGCCGCCGCGCGAGCCCGTCGTCTCCCACCGGCAGAGCCGCGGGGAGAGCGCCTCCACCGGCACGGTCGCCTGGCGGCTCATAGACATGCTCAGCCTCAACCACCTCGGCCTCGTCCGCCACGGCGCCGGCCAGAATGCCGAGGCGCTGCGCGAGATCCTGTCGCTCTTCGCGGATCTCTCCGACAGCGCCACAGAGCGCAAGCTGCGCGGCATCCGCTCGCTGAGCAGCCGGCCGGTTGTGCGGCGGCTGCGCGAGCGCGCCGGCACCGGTGCCGCACGCGGCCTCGAGATCACGGTCACCCTCGACGAGAAGGCCTTCGAAGGCAGCGGCGCCTTCCTGCTCGGCACGGTGCTCGACCGCTTCTTCGCCGAATATGTCACGCTCAACCATTTCACCGAGACGGTGATCCGCTCGACCGAGCGCGGCGAGATCCTGCGCGGCCCGCCGCGCGCCGGATCGAGGAGGCTGCTGTGACCGCCGGGGGCCCGCCGTGAACGAGGATGCGCGCATCGCCATGGCCGACGCCGCCGAACTGCCGGCTGCGGAAGACACCGGCGCGACACCGGACCGCTTCCTCGACGCTCTTCGGCGCGAGCCCTGGCGCTTCGACTTCTTCACGGTCCTGCGGCATCTCGAGCGCAGCCATCCCGGGCGCCCGCGCATCGGCGACAGCGCCACCCGCCGCGACGACTACGTCGCGCTCGGCGAGGATCCCTACCTCGACTTCCCCGCCTCGACGCTCGCCCGCGCGGACCGCGACAGCCGCGAGCGCGTGCGGCTCTTCGTGAAGTTCCTCGGCCTGCTCGGCCCGCAGGGCGCCCTGCCGCTCGCCACCACCGAGGAGGCCCACGCCTGGCACCTGGCGCATGACGACGCCTTTCCGCGCTTCCTCGACATCTTCAACCACCGCTTCCTGCAGCTCTTCTTCCGCGCCTGGGCCGACGCACGGCCCGTCGCACAGCACGACCGGCCCGATCTCGACCGTTTCGGCGCCTATATCGGCGCGGCCGTCGGCATCGCCTCCCCGCACATGCGCGGGCGCGACACGGTGCCGGATGCCGAGAAGCTCGCCTTCGCCGGGCTCCTTGCGCCCCAGGCGCGCTCGGCTTCGCGGCTGCGCAGCTTCCTCGCCGGCCTCTTCGGCACCGAGGTGGAGATCGAGGAGTTCGTCGGCTCGCGCCTCGTCTTCCAGAAGGACGAGCGCACCCATCTCGGCCGGCAGCACTGCGGCCTCGGTGTGGACGCATTGCTCGGCGCCAGCGTCTTCAGCGTGGAGGACAAGTTCCGCATCCGCCTGTTCACGGCGAGCCTCGCCGACTACCGCCGCTTCCTGCCGAGCGGGGACCGCTCGGCCATGCTGGCGGATGCGGTGTTCCACGTCCTCGGCGAAGAACTCGACTGGGACGTGGAACTCGCCCTGCCCGCCGGCCGCGTCGAGCCGGTACGCCTCGGCCGCTCCGGCGAGCTCGGCTGGACGAGCTGGATGGCCCCGAACTGGGCCGCGACGGACGAAACAATGCGGCGGGATGCGCGCTTCCACCCCGCCGAGCGTCTGCGGCGCGCACGCGAAACCAACGCCCGATAGCAAAGGGGGCGATCCATGGCCGACATCTCGCTCGAAGCAGTCACCGGCAAGCTGAACCGCATCGGATACGAGACCTTCATCCAGGCGCTGCGCCACGCCAAGGGCGCCGGCAATCGCCATGTCGAGCTGGCGCACTGGCTGTTCCACATCCTGCAGCACGACGCGGCCGACATCACCCTGACCGTCGACCATTTCGGCCTCGACCGCGGTCGGCTGCTCGCCGACATCGGCCATGTCGTCGAGGGCTTCGCCAAGAACGAAACGGAGATGCCGGGCGTCTCCAACGCCGTCATCGATGCGCTCGACCGCGGCTGGCACTACGCCACCCTCTTCTTCGGCGAGACGCAGATCCGCACCGGCCATATCCTCGTCGGCGCGCTGAAGTCGCTCGAACTGCGCCGCGCCCTGACGAGCGCCTCGCGCGAGTTCGGCAAGATCCCGGTCGATCAGCTGGCGAGCGAATATCGCGCCATCTGGGCCGGCTCCGAGGAGGAGAACCTGCGCCCGCTCGACGGCGCGGGCCTTCGGGCCGCCGGTACGCCGGGGGCGGAGGCCGTGGCGGGGCAGGCCGGCACCACGGCGCTCGACCGCTTCTCGCACGACCTCACGGCGAAGGCGCGCACGGGGGAGATGGATCCGATCGTCGGCCGCGACGAGGAGATCCGCCAGATCGTCGACGTGCTCATGCGCCGGCGCCAGAACAACCCGATCCTCACCGGCGAGGCCGGCGTCGGCAAGACGGCGGTGGTCGAGGGCTTCGCCCAGCGCATCGCCGCCGACGACGTGCCCCCGCCCTTGTGCGGCGTGCGCCTGTGCGCCCTCGACATCGGCCTGATGCAGGCCGGCGCCTCCATGAAGGGGGAGTTCGAGCAGCGCCTGCGCTCGGTCATCGACGAGGTGCAGAGTTCACCGCAGCCCATCATCCTCTTCATCGACGAGGCGCACACCCTCATCGGCGCCGGTGGCGCGGCTGGCACGGGCGATGCCGCCAATCTGCTGAAGCCCGCCTTGGCCCGCGGCACGCTGCGCACCATCGCGGCCACGACCTGGGCGGAGTATCGGCAATACTTCGAAAAGGATCCGGCACTGACCCGCCGTTTCCAGCCGATCCAGATCGACGAGCCCGACGTTCAGCGCTGCTGCGACATGCTGCGCGGCATCCTCGCCCCCATGGAGAAGCACCACGGCGTGCGCATCTCGGACGCGGCCATCGTCGCCGCCGTCGAGCTGTCGCATCGCTACATCCCCGCCCGGCAATTGCCGGACAAGGCCGTGAGCCTGCTCGACACGGCCTCGGCCCGTGTCGCCATCAGCCAGAACGCGACGCCCGCGACGATCGAGGACACGCGCGTCGCCATCGCGGCGCGGGAGAAGGAGAAGGCCGGCCTCATCACCGAGCGCGACCTCGGCACCGCCGACGAGGCGCGTATTGGCGCAATCGATACCGAGATCGGCGCGCTCACCGAAAAGCTCGCCCGCCTCGAGGAGGAATGGCAGGCGGAACAGGCGATCGTCGCCGAAATCCGCGCCCTGCGCGACAAGCTCGCCGCGCCGAAGGGGGAGGGGGAAACGGAGGCCGAGACAGAGGCCGATGCCGAGGCGACGCGCACGGCGCTCAAGGAAAGGTTCGCCGCGCTCGATGCCATGGAAGCCGAGGCGCGCAAGATCTACGCCCATGTCGACGAGGCGGCCGTCGCCTCCGTCGTCTCGGACTGGACGGGCATACCCGTCGGCCGCATGGTGCGCGACGAGATCGAGACCGTGCTAGCGCTGCCGGATATCCTCAACCGGCGCGTCATCGGCCAGTCGCACGGGCTCGAGATCATCGCCAAGCGCATCGAGACCAACCGCGCGCGGCTCGACAATCCGAACAAGCCCATCGGCGTCTTCATGCTCTGCGGACCCTCCGGCGTCGGCAAGACGGAGACGGCGCTGGCGCTCGCCGAGGCGCTCTACGGCGGCGAGCAGAACGTCATCACCATCAACATGTCCGAGTTCCAGGAGGCGCACACGGTCTCGACCCTCAAGGGCGCGCCACCCGGCTATGTCGGCTACGGCGAGGGCGGGCGGCTGACGGAGGCCGTGCGGCGCAAGCCCTACAGCGTCATCCTGCTCGACGAGGTGGAGAAGGCGCATCCCGACGTGCACGAGATCTTCTTCCAGGTCTTCGACAAGGGCCAGATGGAGGACGGCACGGGCCGGCGCATCGATTTCCGCAACACGCTCATCCTCCTCACCTCCAACGTCGGCACGGATGTCATCATGGAGCTCGGGCAGGACCCGGGCTATGCCGGCAATCCGGAAGCCCTTGCCGCCGCCCTCAGACCGGAGCTGCTGCGCGTCTTCCCGGCGGCGCTGCTCGGCCGCATCGTCACCATTCCCTACCTGCCGCTGTCGCAGGAGGTGCTCGCCGGCATCGTGCGCCTGCAGCTCGGCCGCATCGCGAGGCGCATCGACGAGGCCCACGGCGCCGCCTTCGTCTATGACGATCAGGTGGTGGACCATATCGTCGCTTTGTGCCGCGACCCGGAATCCGGCGGGCGCATGATCGACAACGTCATCACCAACACGCTGCTGCCCGCCCTCTCGCGCGAGTTCCTGAAGCGCTCCCTTGGCAAGGGAGAGGTCGAAGAGGCCCGGGTCTTCATCGAGGATGGCGCCTTCGCCTATGCCTGGCGCTGATGAACGAGCAAAAGAAAGCCCCTCCACCATGGGAAGCGGAGGGGCGAAAGTCGTGTCTTCTGGTCGAGACAGGCGTAGAATGCCTGAGGAAGAGACCGGCAGCGGTGCGCAACAGCACGAAGAGGGCTGATGGCACGGAAGCCGGCGGGAACGGTCGGCGGGCCGGCATGTGCGCCGCCTCACGGCAGCTGGCGAAAGACCCGCCTAACGTCGGACTGCACCGGCAGGCAGGCGCGGCAGCCTGCGCGGCGAAATCGCCCGGAAGAGACGAGGCCGACAGCCTGCCGCCTGTGAAGAGATGCCCGGTGCGCGCGCGAGACGCCGTCTCGCAGGCTGAGGAGGGTATTTCCATGACCAGTCCAGCCGTGGCTCCCCGGCCGATGCGGCCGGGCCATCTCATGAACTGGCTTGCCGCCGCCGTCGTTGCAGTCATCCTCACCCCATGGCCGGCGGAAGCCGCCAAGCGCGTCGCACTCGTCGTCGGCAATGCGTCCTACGAGGCGATCCCCGCGCTGCCGAACCCGATGCGGGACGCGGCGGCGACGCGCGATGCCCTGACGGAGGCGGGCTTCGACGTCGTCCATCTCGCTGACGCCACCCTGCCCGCCTTCCAGGCGACGCTCGATGCCTTCGCCAAGAAGGTCGAGGCGGCGGGCGAGGATGCGGCAGCCGTCGTTTTCTACGCCGGCCATGCCGTCCAGCTTGCCGGAACGAACTACCTCTTGCCAATTGACGTCAAGCCCCGCACCGATGCCGACGTGCCCGGCCAGTCGGTCTCGCTCACCGACATCCTGAAGCGCCTCGACGCCACGAAAGCGCGCACCAAGATCGTCATCCTCGATTCCTGCCGCGACAATCCCTTCGTCAACCCGGCCGGGGCGCGCGGCCTCGCGCTGACGCTCCTCGATGGCGCCGACGCCACCCTGCGGGGCGAGACAGGTCTCGCGCGCATCGAATCGAAGGGTGGCACCCTCGTGGCCTTCTCGACCTCCCCGGGCGCGACGGCGGCCGACGGCAGCGGCGAGCACAGCCCCTTCGCCGCCGCCTTCCTCAAGCTGGTGCGCGAGCCGGGCCTGCCGGTGGAGCAGCTGTTCCGCCAGGTGCGCCTCGCCGTCTACGAGACCACCGGCGGCCAGCAGACGCCCTGGGAAACCTCGTCGCTGACGACGCAGTTCAGCTTTTTCGAAGGATCGCTGCAGACGGCGGCGGACACGGTCGAGACCACCGGCTCGACGGGCCCTGCCCACGTCACGACCGCCTCGCTCGGCGGGCACACCGCGGCGGAGGCCTTCCGCACCGCCCTCTACTGGGACACGCCGGACGCCTACCGCCTGTTCCTCGCCGCCCATCCCGACGACGTGCTGGCGCTGCGCGTGCACCGCATCCTGACGCTGCGGCAGGAGGAGATGGCCTGGGCCGAGGCCGTGCGCGACGGCACCAAGGACGCCTTCGCCCTCTATCTGCGCCTCTTCCCCGGCTCCTCGCACGCCGAGGCGGCCACGCGTCTCGCCGCCACCGCGCCGGAACGCGCAAGGCTGCAGCTGGCGGCCGTATGTCCCGCGCCGGCACCCGCGCTCAAGCCCACGAAGACCAAGACGACGCCCGCGCCGGCACCGAAGAAGACGCAGAAGGCCACGACCAAGCCGCGCCGCGCGCCGGTCGACGACTACGCCGAGCCCGTATGGGTCGAGCGGCCCGTGCGCAGCTATGACCCCGGCCCGGCCATCGCGGTCGACATCATCGGCGGCGCCATCCTCGGCGGCATGAGCCGGCCACGCCCCCCGCGCATGCGCGGTGATGGCGGCGGCTATCGCCCGATGCCGCGCCAGCCGATGCCGCAGCGCCAGCCCATGCCGACTTCGCCGAGTTACGGGTATCGGTAGGAGCAGGTTACGCCGGGCCCTGCCATGAGGGCCCGGCGTCAGCGGCCGGCAACGGCTTATCAGGCGAGCTGGAGCGCCCGCCTATACCTCAAGGCCGTCATGCCCGCGCTCGTCGCGGGCATCCACGACGTGGAAACAGTACGCAGGCTCCAAGACGTGGATGGCCGGGACAAGCCCGGCCAGGACGCGATACGCGTAACTTTATTGTTCCGCCTGCCAAGATCGTGCTGACGGGACATTAACCCCAGCCACCACCGCCGCCACCACCATTACCACCGTTGCCGGAATCGGGTGGTGGGAAGTACTGGGGCCTAGGTGCGGCGGCTGGTACGACCCGAGCCCTAGTAGGCGTTCCACGCGGTGCCGCCGTCGTCGTGCGGGAGGTGCGGGGCTCCATCGCCGTGTCATAGGGGCGTGGCTGCGTCATGCACCCCTGAAGGGAGGTTGCGCCGATCAGCAATAACGCCGCCACAGCGACGCTCGTCGGGGCACCGTGGGACATCTGCGTCTTCCTTTCCGTCAGAAGAGATCGACCCGGGGATTGCGTTGCTGCCAGGCGTCGCGGGCGAGCGCGACGAGGGTGTCGTCGAGTGCGCCGCCACCTGCGTCGAAGCTGCGCCCGAGCTGGCGGGCGAATTCGCGGGCGGCGGCCGTCTTGGCCTCGGCGGGAAGCTGCGTGAGGCGCTCCCGCGCCGCCGTATTGCCGTTGGTGCGGTCGAGCGCCACGGCGAGGGCGAAGAACTGCGCGGCGATCTGCCGGTCGCGGGGCGTCGGCTTGGCCAGAACGAGCTCGCCCCGGGCCGATGCGCCCCAGGTGTCGCCCCGCTCGGCGGCCTGCTCGAACCAGCGCGCCGCCGCCGCCGCATCCCGCTTCACGAAGATGCCATCGCGGTACATGCGGCCGATGTTGTAGGGGGCGGCCGGATGCCCGTCCTTGGCGGCGGCCGTGAAGAAATCGTAGGCCCGCTTCGGGTCCTTCGGCACGCCAGTGCCGCCGAGATAGGCAAGGCCGAGATTGTTGAAGGAATAGATGTCCTTGCGCGCCGCCCCGGCACGGTAGAACGCGACGCCCCGGCCCTCGTCCGGCGATATGTTGCGGCCGTAGAGGAAGATGGCGCCGAGCTCGTTCATGGCATAGGTGTGGCCCATCTCGGCTGCCCTAAGCAGCATCGCAAGGCCACCCGGCACATCCTGCGGCAGGCCGCGGCCGTAGAAGAGCGCCCGGCCGTAATTGTAGACGCTGTAGGGGTCTCCCAGGTCGGCGCCGCGCTTGTAGTAGTCGTTCGCCCTGGCCCGATCCATCGGCCGGCCGGCATTGACCGTGTAGAGATAGCCGAGCTGGTAGAGCGCGCGCACATGGCCGCGCGCCGCGCTCTCCTCGAAGCTCGCCCAGGCCGCGTCGCGCTCGCGGCTCGCCAATTGGGCGCGGCCGAGCTGGTAGAGGAAGCGCGTCACCTGGGGATAGTCGCGGCGCGCCTCGTTGCAGGCGGCAAGCGCCTTCGGCCCGTCGACCTCGTTGGGCAGGACGCCGGCCGTGACGCCGGCAAGGTCGAGCGGCTCGCCGGCCAGCACATCGCAGGCATGCAGCACCGGCTCGACGGCGACCTTCGCCGCCAGGGGCGCGCGCGCCGCCGCCGTCGGCAGGCCGAGCGTCAGCGAAAAGGCCTGGGCCTGCGTGCCGATCTGCGGCTCATAGGTGAGGCGGGCGAGGCCCGAAGCGCCGATGCGTGCCCCGGCGAGCACCGTCTTGCCGTCGAGCCGCAACACGCCCTTCGGCGGAATGGCGTCGACCGAGACGATGGGCTCGCCCGCACCGGCCGGTGCCTCGAAAGCGGGAAAGCCGAGCGGCACGGGGCCGACACCGATGGGCACGCGCGCCTTGTGCGCCGCGAGGCCCTTGGCGAAGCGCTCCATCACGGCGCCGTCGTCGGCCTCGGCGGAGCGGGTCGGCCCGGTCTTCGTATCGCGCGCTCCTGCCTGCGCGACGGTCGCTTCCGTCACGGTGAGCGCAACAAGCCCGCGGCTCGACTGCTCGAAGCGGTTGGACACCGTATAGCCGAGAATGCCGACGAAGCCGGGCGCCGCCCCCTCGCTGCGGTAGACGATCCGCCCGAGGGCGGAGGACGGATAGGGCTCGGTGACGGCGACGGGCGCGCCGTCGAGCAGGATCTGGCCCTGCTCCGGCAGAAGGTCGAAGGAGACCCTGAGGTCCGCCTCCTGGTAGGTCTGCGGCTCGGGGATGCCGACGCGGATCGTGCTGCCGGCCGCGAGCTGCACGTGCTGCATCGGCGCGACCACCGGCGCCACGTCGCGCGAGATGAAATAGAACGCGTCGGTCAGCGACGAATTCTCCCACGGCACCTGCCGGCCGCCGGTCGCCTTGATGACGTCGCGGCGCACGTCCGTGAGGAGCGAGCGGATTTCCTGGTTGGGCGTCAGGGCACGGGAGGTGAAGGCACGCGTGAAGGGGCTGAGCGGCCCCTCGCCGTCGTAGGAGACGTTGCCCGGCTCGGTCGAGAACGAGATGAGGGTGCCGATGCCCGGGCGGATGTCGGCAAGGCCCTGGCGCTGCTCGACCGGCTGCAGCTTCTCCGCCACCCAGTAGCGCTCGGCCCGGAAGGGATTGTTGCGGCAGGCGTCGAGAAAGACGATCTGCGTCTTCGCTGTGCGCCGCATCTGGTCGAGGATCGCCTCGAGGTCGACGGTCTGGATCTCCACGTCGTAGGCCGTGGACAAGGTGGCATCCGTCGGCACCACATAGTTGCGGCCAGACAACTGCACCGCGTGGCCCGAATAGTAGAAGAGCCCGACATCGGCCCCATTGAGCGAGCGAAAGAAGCGCTTGATGCTCTCCTCCAGCGCCAGCCGGTCCTGGTCGATGCCGGCAATGACGTCGAAGCCCGCCCGCCGCAGCGTCGTCGTCACCTCCTCGACCTCGTTGGCCGGGTTTTGGAGGGATGGCAGGGCGGCGTAGCGCGCATTGCCGATGACGAGCGCGACGCGGCGCGTGTCGGCCTGTGCCGGGAATGAGAAGGTGCCAGCGGCGAGGACGAGAGCGCACAGACATGCGCCGAGGAACGTCGCAAGGGCGCCCCGCCCGGAGCGACGAGGGCGATACGACAATCCGCAGAAAGGCAACGAGAGAATGCTTGCGATCACCGCAGCCCCCTTCTCATCGTGCGTCAATTCTACTCGCACGGGGTGAAGGAGGAAAGCGTGTTACCGCACAGACAGGCGCGCCGGTCAGCCTCCGCCGCAGCTTTCCTGCCTCTCCTGTCGCTGGCGCCAGGCCGCATAGAGGTCCGGACGCCCGTCGAGGCGGATGGGATCGTGGCCGATGGTCATCGACTGCTCGGCGAAGGGCCTCGCAAGATCGGCATAGATCGCCGCCGTCGACAGACCGTAAGGCGCGGCATCCTCGTTCGAATAGGCGTAGACGACCGCGCCGACGCCGGACAGGCGCATGGCGGCGAGGCACATCGGGCAGGGATGGCCGCTGGCATAGACGGTGCAGCCCTGAAGATTGGCCGAGCCGAGCCTGCGCCCCGCCGCCCTGAGGGCCAGCAGTTCCGCATGGGCCGTCGGATCATGCGTCGCAACCACCTCGTTGACGCCGGTCGCAATGATTTCGCCGTCCCTCACGACGACGGCGCCGAAGGGCCGCCCGCCTTTGGCGACATTCGCATAGGCGAGCTCGATCGCCTCGCAGAGGAAGCGCTCCCGGGCCGTCATGGCTTTCTCCCTTCGGCTCCTGCTGCGACGAGGATCCGCTCGATCTCGGCGTAGTCGCGGCTCAGCGCATGCGCGCGGGGCGTCACGCCGTCCCGGTCTGCGAGATCGACCCTGGCGCCGGCGTCAACCAGAAGCTGGACGATCTGCTGATGACACTGGCCGCCGTCGCCGAGGATGATGGCCTCGAGCAGCGTGCGCACGGTCTCCACATGGCCACGCTCGGCCGCGGGGATGAGCGCCGTGCCACCGTATCGGTTGGTGCTCCTGAGGTCGGCACCATGCGCGAGCGTGATGCGCAGGATCTCGAGGTGGCCGCGCGCGCCCGCATAGAGATAGGGGCTGTCCTCGATGTCGTCCTTGGCATTGACGTCGGCGCCCGCCTCGATCAGCGCCTGCGCGGCCGCGATGTGGTTAGCATGGGTCGCCACCAGCAGCGCGGTGCGGCCGTTGCGATCACGCGCATCGACGGCAGCCCCCTGCGACAGGAGCCCGCGGATTGCGGCGACGTTCCCCTCGGCCGCCGCCGCATGCAGTGGAAACTCGCTCACCGATTGTCCCATGGCCGGCATCAGCTGGAGGGCCATGGCCATGAGGCCGGCGACGGAAATGACGGCAACCCTACGCACGGTCCCCCCACTTTCGGCAGGCAGGCCATGCATCCCGGCCAGCCTGCCGGCATCATAGCCGCCATGACCTGGTAAGCTCAAACGGTAGCGCGCCGGTTTTCACGGCTGCGACGGACCGGCCTCCGCCAGCCGCGGCACCACGCGGAAGCGCAGGGCAAAGGCCTCTTCGGGCGCCGGCGCGGAGCCGTCGAGCAGGCGGGACGCCCCGAGCCAGTCGCTCCATGCGGTTGACGGCTGCGGCATCGCTGGCAAGGGCAGGTCGAAGAACTGCTCCGGCGCGACGCGCAGGAAGACGCCGATCTGCCGGCGGGCAGCCGCGTTGTGGATCTCCACGCGCGCGGCAAGAAGGGCCCGGCCGTCGTCGCCGCTTCCCGCCTGCGCGGTGATGTCGCCGCGCCGCCAGGTCTCGCCGCCGTAGAGGATGACGAAGGGCAGTTCTCCCCGTTCTGCCATGGTGGCGACGAGCGCCACCGGCACGCGGATGTCGAGCAGGAGATCGAGCGGGGCCCTGAGCGGCGGCTCGCGACGGTCCGAGAGCCAGGCAAGGCCGCCCAACGCCGTGATGAGCGCACCGGCCACCACGACAGCGCGGACGAGCGTCCACCACCCGCCTCCGCCCGCCCACAGGCGCCCGACGAGAATGCCGATAATGAGGCCGGCCACGAGCGCGACGAGGGCGCAGAAGACCACGAAATAGCCGAAGGTTCCCTCGAAGGCGGGAATGCGCAGCCACTCCCCGGCCGCATGGGCGACGAGAAAGCCGTAGAATGCGGCGAAGATCGCCGTCGCGAGGCCGATGGCGAGCGAAACGGGCCAGTTCACGGGTCGCCATCCGGCATGAGGCAGCCGCCTACTTCAGGAGTATGACGGTGCGATCATAGGCGCCGGCGAAGCCTGCCAGGGAAAGGGACAGGTTTGTCTCCTCCCCGCCGTCGGTCGTTGCCTTGACGCGCAGCGCCTTGCCGCCCCTGAGCGCCTTGACGGTGGCGGCGTCGAAATCGACCTCGATCAGGCAGCCGGCCGGCAGGCAGGTGCGGAAACGCTGCTGTGGGCCGGCCGGCCCCTCGTCGAGCTGGTAGGCGGCCCCCTTGTCGAGCAGGAGCCCGAAGGGCAGCACGAGGGTGCCCCTGGCGCCGCCGCCCGCCGGCCTCAGCTCGACGGCGAGCACGCGCTGGCGCGTTTGCGCATGGAACTGCTCCTGCGACAAGGCGCAGACCCGTGTCTTCTTCCCGCCCCCGGTCTTCACGGCACAGGTGACGAGCCAGTCGCCATGCGCCTCGCGCAGGGAAGTGGCGCCGCCGGGCAGCGCCGCCTCCTGGGCTGCGGCGCCGGCAAAGCCGGTCGACACTGCGGCGAACATCATGGCCGCGATCCCAAGACGCAACGACATGGACAGGTTCCGGCAACGTGGAAGGACGGGCGACTGCCCAGCGGATGGCATCAGAATTTCACGCTGATGTTCGCCTTCAGGCTCTGGTCGCTGGCCCCCGAGCCGAACTGGCCGCCATAGGCGAGGCCGAGCGTGGCGTTGGCGGCGAGCGCGACATCGAGGCCGGCGTCGAGCACGAGGGCATTGCGGGCGATCGGCACGCCGGCGACGGTGAAGGGATTCCCGCCGGCGAGGAAGAACAGCCGCGAGGTGGGCACGTCGCCGAAGGCATGGCGGTAGCCGATCGTGCCGCGCAGCGTGGCGTCCCGTCCGCCGAGACTGACGGACGTCTCCGCCCGCACGCCGAGGGTCGCGAAGGTGGCCGCGCTCGTGCGCCCGTTCGCCGCCAACGCGGCAGCCCCGCCCCTTTCGGCGAAGCTGTCCGTATGCAGGTTCACGTAGGCGAGGCCCGCGAAGGGCTCGAACCGGACCGCACCGGCGGCGATGCCGTAGCCGAGCTCGCCGAATGCCTGGACCGTGCGCGCGTCATAGGAGGCGGAGAGATTGTCCGCGAAGCCGGTGAAGAGAACCTGCCGCCTGACGTCGATGTCGTGCCAGCCGAGGGCCGCGCCCGCCCGCAGCGCCAGCGCGCCCCATTGGCCGCCGCCATAGGCGCCGAGGGTATAGGTATCGGCTGAGCCGGATGACATGCGGCCGTCGACGTCGAAGCTCATCCGGCTGTAGCCGCCCATCACGCCGAGGCGGATGTTGTCCGCAACCTCTGCGTCCCCACCGAGGAAGAAGCCGCCGATGCTGCGCTCGAGCTTGTCGGCATTGCCGTCGCCATCCCAGGAGCCCCACGCGCCGAAGCCCTGGCCCCACAGGGCGAAGGTCTCCGCCAGCGGCCGCTCCGCCACGGCGCCAGCGCCCGCATTGCCGAAGGCGCTGCGCAGCCGGCCGATCGCCGCCTCGCGCGCAAAGCGGCTGTCCTCAATCAGCGCCGTGCGTGCCGACGCGTGGATCTCGCCCGAGAGCGCGTCAAAGGCGGCGCGGGCAACGGTTCCATCGGTCAGCTGAAGGATCGCGTCATAGGCGGCGTTGCCGGCGCCGAGGCTGTCCGCCGCGCCCGCGGCCGCCTGCTGATTGGGGGTCCAGGCCGCGCTGGTGAAGGCGTTCTTCGCCAGAGAGATATAGACGTTGTTCGCGTCCTGGAAGAGCGTCGGCGTGACGAAGAGCGAGCCGCCGTTGAACACGGCCGTGTCGAAAGCGCCATTGAGGGTGTTCGCCGTCAGGATCGTGTAGGTCGTGCCGAACGCATAATCGGGAAAGGGCACGACATTGACCGTGCCGCCGTTGAGGGTGGCCGTGCCGGTCGCAACGATGAGGTCGCTGTTGCCGGCTCCATCGACCTCCACCTCGTAGATGGAGCCCGGGTTGAAGGTGATGTCCGCGACGGTGAGCGTGCCGATGGAATTGCCCGGCGCGACGGTGCCGCCGGCGTTGATGATCGCAGCGCCGAGCATGCCGGAACCGCCGAGCACCCCTCCCGTCACCAGCACGTCGCCGCCGAGCAGGTTGTTCACGTAGAGGCGTCCGCCGGTGACGTTGACGACGCCGGTGAAGCCCGAGGAATCGGCTGCGAGCTTGGTGACGCCGGCGACGTGATTGACCGTGCCATTGCCGTTCAGCGAGGGGATGAACGTGTAGTCGAGTTCCGTGTGATTGAAGTTGACGACACCGGTCCCGGCGCCGAAGTCGAGGCCGCCGAACTGCAGGGTCCCAGCACCGGCTGCCTGCTCACCGAGGCCCGCGCCGATGTTGAGTGTTCCCGTCGACCCCGCCATCTGCGCCAGATGCAGGCTGACGTTGCCGAAGATCGAATCCTCCATCAGCACCGCACCGTCCGCGAGCGTCAGCATCCCCGTGCCGGCGCGTCCCAGGGTCACCTCTCCGAAATAACGCCAGATCGTGTTGGCGCCCCGAAGCGTGACCGTGCCGGTCGAGTCGATGTCCTCGCCGAGGATCGACGTCGCACCGGTCAGCAGGCCACCGCCGTTGACCACGGTCACCGTGCCTGCGCCCTTGGCGCCCACCGTCAGGGTGCTGGCGAGCACACCGGCGCTGCTGCCGGAGATGAGGACAGTCCCGACCCCGTCCGTCTCGAAACCAACCCGCATGTCCATGCTTGCGAAGGACCCGCCGTCCGTGACCACGAGCCGGCCCTCGCCTTCGCGGCCGACGACCGTGCCGACACCATCGGTGAAGGAGGAGCCGCTGCCGGTGACGACGACGGTCCCAACCCCGTCTGCCTGACCGCCGATCGTCAGATGCGTGCTTGCGAAGGATCCGCCGTCGGCAACCACGAACCGGCCCTCGCCTAGCCGGCCGACGACCGTGCCGACGCTGTCGATGATGGACGAGCCGCCGCCGGTGACGACGACTTCGCCCCGCGAGCCCACCTCCCCGGCGACCGTCAGACCCGCGGCATTCACGGCGCCGCCGTCCGCGACCGCGAGTGCCCCCTCGCCGAACTGGCCGACGACAAGCCCGCCGGATACCGTGAGCGCGGAGCCGGTGCCCGTGGCGACGGCGAGCCCCTTCGATCCAACATCGCTGCCGACCTCGGCCCCACCCGTCGCGCTGACTTTGCCGCCGTTCGAAACGCGCAGTTCGCCAATACCACTGGCCCCGACCGACAGCCCCGCATTCTCCCAGCGCGAGCCGGCACCGTCGACGATGACGGCGCCGTCGCCCCCCGCATAGCCGATGAAACCTTCGCCATTGGCGACGACGCTGCCGCTCCGGATGGCAAGGGTCCCCGTGCCTTCGTCGCCGATGAACAAGTTTCCGGTGAGATTCCACTGGCCGCCGTTCGTGAGCGTGACGGCGCCGGAGCCGCCGAGGAGATAACCGATGCTTGCCTCGCCGCTGGTGACGACGCCACCGTCGGCAATGTTCAGCACGCCCGTGCCGGCGCCGCCGACATGGAGGAAGGACGTGTTCGTCCAGCTGGAGCCGGCCCCGGACACGGTCACGCTGCCGCTGCTCCCGGCCTCCCAGCCGATGTGCCCCTCCGCATTGCTCAGGGCGCCGCCGGCCGAGATGTTGACCGTGCCCGTCCCGAACCCGCCGATGGTGAGATCGCCGTTATTGTCCCAGCTGGAGCCCGCACCGTCGATGGTAACGGTTCCGAAGCCGCCGATACCGTTGCCAACATGGCTTTCTCCCATGCTCGTCACCACGCCGCCATTGGAAATGGTGAGCGTGCCGGTGCCAAGGACGCCGACAGTGACGTGGGATGTTGCGGTCCAGGTGGAACTGGCGCCATCGACGGTGACGCTTCCCTTCGCATCAGCGCTGATACCCAGCGCAGCGCCGCCGCCGCTCGTGACGGCGCCGCCGTTCGTCACCGTCAGCCCGCCGGTGCCGCCAAACCCAACATATAGATCGCCGACGGAAGTCAACGTGCTGCCAGCGCCGTCGACCGTCGCGAACCCGGCGGAGCCGGCACCCCACCCCAAGCCGAAAGCTCCGGCGGACACCGTCCCACCGGTGAAGATGTTCAAAACGCCCACGCCCCCTTGGCCGACCATTAAGTTGCCCGTACTCGCCCAGGACGCCCCTGTGCCGACTGCAGCAGTGCCGACGCCAAAAGCATGATAGCCAAGAAGGGCGTTGTTGTTCGTGACGGTCGCCCCGTCCTGGATATTGAGCGTGCCGGTGCCCAGGAAGCCGACGTTCATATTGCCGTTCAGCGTCCAGGCGGAGCCTGCGCCGAAAACGGAAACCGAACCGGAGTTATTGAGGCCAATCTCGGCACCCGCGCTCGCGAGCGTGCCGGCGTTGAAAATCTGCAACGCCGCTCCGTCAACGGTGCTGCCCACCACCACCACCCGCCCCTGCTCATTCGTTCCGTTGATCGCAGGTGCCGGCCCTGTATTGTTGATGATGACGTCGACCCCCGCCGTCGGCACCGTGTTGGTGTCCCAGTTCCCCGCCGTCGCCCAGTCGTTCGAGACGGCACCCGTCCAGTCCGCCGCGGCGGCGAGGCCCGGCAGCATCGTCATGGCGAGCGTCAGCGCGGATGTCGACGAGAGCCGTTTGCGGGCAATGGGAGCGATGCCCCCGTTTGGACAGGAACCGTTGTTGCCTCTGGCGTTGCGAGAAACCATCGCGCCCTCTTGCTGCGAATTATTGTTTGATGATCCGGCAGACCTGCCCATCCAGCCCGGAAGGTAGCGATGCCCCGGCGCCTGTCCCGGCGTTGCGCGACACGGAAATAGGCGTGAGGCGAACTGCGAACGGATCGGTGGGAATCGTTGCACGAAGGCAACATCCCGGCCCTCGGACCGGGCGGCCCTAGCGCCTGAACAGCCGCTCCTCGTGAGCGAGCGCGACGTTGACGCCGTCGAGGCGCTCCACCGACACCGGCTCGGCATCGAGGGTGATAACCGCCAGCCGCGTGTGGCCCGCGATCAGGTCTGGCGGCACGAATTCGCAGGAAATACTGCGCTGCGTGCCGGCGTCGAAGGTCAGGACGACCACCGGGGGCTCGCCCCTCTCCCGCATGTTCACGAGGCGAGGGGAGCCGGCGCCTGGCACGAGCTGCGCGAGCGCATAGCGGCAATAGGCCTCCCGCACCTCGCCCACCGCGGCACGGAAGGGATCGAGGCCAAGCCCGCTCCCGGCCGGTGCCTCCCCTCTCAGCAGCGTCACGATGCCGATGGCGGCAGCGGCGCTGAACACCACCCCTGTCGCGATCGCCGCAAGGAGGGGAATGGAAGGTTTCATGAGTGTCTTCTGCACCGCGGCACCTCGGCTGATTTCGCTGTCCTGCCGTACTTGGCCGAAGAGGATTTCAGGCCCATGTCCCTCGCGTTTCGCGTGCGGAAACAGGGCGGAAACCGGAAAGCGGCAAGGAATGGGAAACGACCGGAGAGACGTGGATGAAAGGACTTCTCGGTCTTGGCCTGTTCGGTCTGCCGCTCAGCGCCTCGCCGGCGTCGGCGGCAGACCTCTGCGATCCTCCCCCTGAACGGCTCGTCGGGCATGGCGCCGCCGTAGTTGTGCTGAGCGGCCCGGAATGCCTGCCGCGCGACGGTATCGTCTGGCGGCAGATCCATGTCCGCGCCTCGTCGGGCGAGCTCGTCGCGCCTGCCGGGGCCGAGGCGGGCGACGCCGCCCGCTATGGGCTGGAAGAGGACCGGGCCGTGGGCTTCTCGCCCGACGGACGCTTTCTGACGCTCTTCCGCATCGCCAACCACGGCCGCGGGCCGTGGTCACGCGTCTTCCTGGACGCGGCACGGGGCGAATGGACAATTTTCGTGACCAGCGACGGCACCCGCCACGCCTCGACGGACACCTTTGTGCAATGGGCAGGGGACGAGCCGCATACAGCCCTGCTGGTGCAGGACGTCAGGGCCTACCCGGCAGTCGGACAGGGAGACGAGCCACGATGAGCGCAATGCGACCGTTCCTGCCGTGCAACGGCTTCTTCGCCATCGCAGCCGGAACCTCCTTTCTCGCCCTCGAAGCCCTCGGCGCCCTCGCCCCGCATCTCGGTGCCGATCCGTCGCCTGCGCTGCGCACCGCGGCCGTCGCCGCCTTCGGCCTCGGCATGCTCGTCCTCGCCTACAGCCTCATGCCGCTGATGGTGCGGGGCTTCGTCGCCCTCGCCATCCGGGCGGGCATCCTCGCCCCGGCCACGAGCCTCGTGAACCGGGCCGTGACGGACCGCATCGTCGTCGGCATCTGGTGCCTGTGGACCCTCGGGCTCGCTATCGCCCTCCCGGCCATCGTCAGCGATCTTGCCTGAGGCGGTTCTCCCGCGCCTCGCGCGGCGTGACGCCGAAGGTGCGGCGGAAGGCGCGGTTGAAGGTGGTGATGTCGTTGAAGCCGCATTCGAGCGCAACCGACAGGATGCGCCGGCCCGCCTGTCGCGGATCCGTCAGCGTCAGCCACGCCTGGGCGAGCCGTTCCCGGCGCACGAAATCCGAGAAGCTGTCCCCCGAGCGCTCGAACAGTCGCTGGACGTAGCGCGGCGTGATGCCGTGCAGCTGCGCGATGCGCTCCAGGCTGAGCCCCGGCAGCAGGAGATTGCTGCGAATGCTGCGCTTGATCGCCTCGAACCGCGCCTCGGCGAGACGCTCCGGGTCGCTCGCGCCGCCCGCCTCGCGGCCGGGGTCGATGATCGAAGCCATCAGCTCGAGGAGGTGGGCAGCAGCCTTCTCCCTCAGTTCCGGCGTCGCGGAGCCACTCGTGGCGACGAGCGAGGCATAGCCGAAGACGAGGTCGAGCCCGGCGGTCCCCGGCGCAAAATGCATGTGGGGCGCCTCCCCCAGATGCGGGAGCAGCATCGCCATCCGCGCACGCGGGACGAGGATGCAGGCCGTCTTATCCGGGCCGTTGTTGAGATAGCGATAGGCCCGCGCCTTGGACAGGAGGAGGGCGCCTCCCGGCTGCACGGCGAACGCATCCTGCCCCACCTCCACCTGCAGCCCAGCAGTGGTCACCGCGAAGAACAGGTCGTCGCAGCCGTCCTCGAGCAGCGGCTTGGTGCGGACGCCCGCGAATGCCGAACCATCGCAGGCCGCCCAGGTGGCCCAGGAGAGATTCGCGATCCGCGCATCGAAATACGTCGGGCCGCCCGTGTCCTGGGCGATGACGTCGAGGCGCATCAGCTCCCGGCCGTAGAACTCGCGCAGGGCCGCCGCCTTGTCCGGCCCTGTGATGTCGCGCGACGACAGCTTCAGCAATGGCGCCTGTGACGTGTCCGCGGCACCCGCATCTTCCCTTACAGACAATGCCCACCCCCCCATTTGAAGAACACTGCCTGAGAGTGAGCCCGCCACATTTCCCGCAGACGATCAAGCTGAAACACCGCCGAAACGTTGCTGAAATCAGCGGCAGATAAGTGTATCGACAGTTGTTCCGCTTCTGCAGCCTGGGACGAGCGAGGGATGCCGGACCCCGACAAGCCTTTGCCCCTCGACATCAACGAAATCGCACCCGAAACCGTCGGCGGGGACCTGAGCCTCATCGCCGAGGGGCACCGGGCGCTGTTTTCCGCTCTGTTTCAGGGCATTCCCGGCCGTGCCGTCCTGGTCGACACGCAAGGGCATTATCGCCTTGTGAACCAGGAGTTCCTGGACTTCGTCGGCCGCAGCGAAGCCGAGGTGATCGGGGCCCACGTCTCCGATATCCTCGATCCGGACGTCTATGCCTCCTATGCGCCGGTGATCCCGCGCCTCCTCGCCGGGGAGCCCCTGCGCTGGGAGGGCTGGGCCGACTACGGCTCCCTCGGCCGGCGCTACGTGCAGGAAAGCGTGACGCCGTACCGCCCGATGCCCGAAGGGCCCGTCGAGGGCTTCCTCGCCATCGCGCGCGATCTGACTGACCTCAAGCTGCGCGAGCAGGAGCTTGCCGGCCGCATTGCCGCCCACGAAGCGGCCGAGGCCCGCCACGCCGCCATCGTCCGCTCCGCCCTCGACGGCATCGTGGTGATGGACGCGAACGGAACGGTCGTCGACTTCAACCCGGCCGCACAGGCCATCTTCGGCTATGGGCGCGGCGAGGCGATCGGCCGCCCCGTGGCCGACCTCATCGTCCCGCCGGAATACCGCGCGGCCCACAGGGCGGGCCTTGCCGCCTACCTGGCGACGGGCGACGCCCGCGTGCTGGGGCGCAGGCTGGAGCTGTCGGCAATGCTCGCCGGTGGCGAGCGCATCCCGGTCGAGCTGGCGGTCACCGACATCAGCGACGGCGAGGAACGGATCTTCGCCGCCCATGTCCGCGACCTCAGGGCGGCGAAGGCCGCCGAGGAGGAGATCCAGCGCCAGCGCGGCGCCCTTCACCAGAAGGAGAAGCTCGCCGCTCTCGGCTCGCTGCTGGCCGGTGTCGCCCATGAGCTGAACAACCCGCTCTCCATCGTCACCGGCCAGACGCTGATGCTGCGCGACCAGGCCATCCGGATCGGCGACGAGCGGCTGATCGAGCGCTGCGACCGCATCGGCGCCGCCGCCGACCGCTGCGCCAGGATCGTACGCAGCTTTCTCGCCATGGCCCGCCAGCGCGAGGCGGAGCGTCGCCCGGCGGATCTTGCCGCAGTGATCGACGAGGCCGTCGAGCTGCTGGCCTATAATCTGCGCGCCGCGGGCGTCACCGTGGACAGGGACATGCCTGCACGCCTGCCGCTCCTGATGCTCGATGCCGGGCAGATCCACCAGGTGCTGCTCAATCTCATCGTCAATGCCCAGCATGCGCTCGAGGAGAAGGACGGCGACAGGCGCATCCGCATATCGGCCGTTCCGGAGACGGGAACGGTGCGGCTCACGGTGGCCGACAATGGCCCGGGCGTGCCGCAGGCGATCGCGTCACGCATCTTCGACCCGTTCTTCACCACGAAGCCGCAGGGATCGGGCACCGGCATCGGCCTCGCGGTCTCGCGCGGTCTCATCGAGGCCCATGGCGGGACGCTGGAGCTCGAGCGGCCCGCCGGCGGCGGCGCGGCTTTCACCCTGCGCTTGCCGGTCAAGGCTACGGGACCCGGGCCCGCCGCAGCGGAGGACCGCCCCGCGCCCCACGCGGCCGGAGGCGGGCAGGTGCTGATCGTGGACGACGAGACGGAGATAGCCGCGCTCCTCGGCGAGATCGTCGAGGCCCTCGGCTATACGCCGGTGCTCGCCCATTCCGGCCGCGAGGCCAAGGCCGTGCTTGCGCATGGGGCCGAGCGCTTCAGTGCCATCCTGTGCGACATCCGCATGCCAGACGGGGACGGCCCCAATCTGTACGACTGGCTGCTCGAACATTGCCCGGCCCTCGGGCAGCGCATCGGCTTCATCACCGGCGACGCGCTCGGGCCAAGCGCCGGGCGCTTCCTCGCCCGCTCCGGCAGCCCGGTTCTCGAAAAGCCGTTCGTGCCGGCCGACATCCGCGTGTTTCTGGCCGATCTCACCGCCTGAAACACTGACGTACGACGGCGGAAACACGCCTCCTCCAGGATGCTGGCATTCAATTGTGCCTTGCGGGATGCATCCATGAACGACGAAACCATCCATCTGCTGGAAACGAGCTTCGCCGAAGTCGCCGCCATCAGGGAACCGGCGGCCGCCCTCTTCTATGAGCGCCTCTTCGCCAACGACCCGTCGCTGCGCAGCCTCTTCGGCGGGGCCGACATGAAGGCCCAGGGGCAGAAGCTCATGGCGGCGCTCGGCTTCGTCGTCGGCGGCCTGCGCAAGCCGGCAACGGTCGTCCCGACGCTGGAGAGCCTCGCGATCCGCCATCTCGACTACGGCGTCAGGGACAGCCACTATACGACCGTCGGCACCGCGCTCATCGAGACGCTCGCCCTGAGCTTCGGCGCCCGCTTCACGCCGGAGCTGCGGAAAGCCTGGACCGAGGCCTACGACCTCGTCAGCACCATCATGCGCGAAGCAGCCGTGCGGTCGCGAGCGCCCGCCGTCGCCTGACCGACCGGGCCCGGTGTCGGCAGACGGCACGCCCGGCGTCGCTGCCCTCGCATCAGCCGGTGGAGACCGTGTCCCTCACCGGCTGCCGCCCGGCGAGAACATGTAGCCCACGCCGCGCACCGTCTTGATGACCTTGGGATTGGCCGGGTCCGCCTCGACCTTGCGTCGCAGCCGCGTCACGCGCACGTCGATGCTGCGGTCGAACGGCTCGTTGTCGCGATGGTGGGCGAGATCGAGCAGCCGGTCGCGCGTCAGCACCCGGTTCGGGTTTTTCAGGAAGACGTGCATCAGGTCGAATTCCATCGCCGTCAACATCTCGCGCGCTCCGTCGGCGCGTACGAGGCAATGGGCGTCGAGGTCGAGCAGGACCGTCCCGAACCGCACCAGGGACGCCTGCGCGCCGGCCGGCTCCGGCAAGCCGCCCCCGGCAGAACCATGGCGGCGCAGCACCGCGCGGATGCGGGCCTTCAGTTCGCGCAGGTCGAAGGGCTTGGTGACGTAGTCGTCCGCCCCCAGCTCGAGCCCGACCACCCGGTCGACGATATCGCCGGCCGCGGTCAGCATGATGATCGGGATCTGCGTCGTGGCGCGCACCCGCCGGGCGATGGAGAACCCGTCCTCCCCCGGCATGTTGACGTCGACGAGCAGGAGGTCCGCCGCCGCCTCGCCGAGCAACTGGTCGAGCCCGCGGCCATCGCCGGCGGCGCGCACGGCGAAGCCCTGGGAGGCGAGAAATTCGGACACGGTCTCGCGCACCCCGGCTTCGTCGTCCACGACGATGATCCGATACCCTTGAGGGGCCTCTGAAAGAACCTGTGTCGTCATGCCTTCCGTCGGCCTCCGGGAAATGGAACGTTTCCTGATAAGCGTCGAAGCGGCGACCGTCTGTGCAGGAGACGACAGGATTCTGGGCGCCAGACGAACATGGGCGCCGTCGCCTCAGTTGCAGAGCGTCACCTGATTGGAACATGTGCCGCGCCACCAGCCGCGCTGGAAATCGCGGGCCGTGGTCAGCGCCCAGTTGGCAGAGCACGCATGCAGGCGCATGAGCGTGCCGTCACCGTCGAGATGGCCGTCGTGCCCTCGCGCGCCCTCTGCGGGCTGATAATCGGCCGCATCGACGTGCGGATATTGCAGGAGGCGGGGAACAGGCATCTGCGTATTGGCATAGCCTGCGTGGACTTCCGTCGCGCGCAGCCAGCCGACACCCCCATAGGTCGGCGGATGGTTCGGCGGCAACGGCTCGCCATAGGCCGCACCGGGCGGGGTCGCGTTCTCGATCCGGAACCAACCGTCGACATAGCCCGTGATGTCGAACTCCGCCCGCAGCCCCTCGATGCCGGCAGCCTCCGACAGGCCTTGCCAGACGGGCGGCCCCAGACGGCCCACGATGCCGGCCCCGTCATCGGGCGCGCCGCGCACGGGCGTGCCGGTGCCGGCGTCCGATGCCGCCCATCCCCGGATCTGGCAGGGCACGACGCCCGGCTCGGCCTCGGCCCGTGCATAGAGCCGCTGAAGGATGCCGGCGTGATGATCCTCGTTCCCGGTCCGCAAGCGGTCTTCCGGCGAACGCGCGTGGAGGCTCGCGGAGACGATGACATCGGCCTCGCCCTCCCGCTTCAGCGTAACCTCGAGCACCTGGCCCGCATCGAAGGCGTTGCCCGGCGTCGCCGGATGATCCGCACCGGCCGGGAAGACGGCGATGAAGACCTTCCGACCGTCATCCACGACGCGGTAGATCCGCCCGGGAACCCAGCCGTCGGGGATGCTGGCGGCAGCCTCGGCGAACCAGCCGGGCGGCCCCGCCTCGGCCGCCGCCGGGAGGGCCGGCACAACGAAAGCGAGCAGAAGGGGAGTTGCCGTGCGCATGAAGGCCCCTCACTCGGACACCGGCACGACCCGCAGCGGGCTCGCATAGGGCTCGACCCGCAGGCTGGCGTGGTTGAGGATGCTGATGCGCCGCAGCGGCGCCTGCTCGAGCTCGCCGTCCGGGCCCTTGCGCACGGCGAACTGCCAGAGGGTCAGTTCGCCCCGCGCGGCAAGCGCGCGACCGACGGCGGATACGTCCCGCCCCTGGACGTCGTCCATATCCCGGTCGGTGACGCCGACGACGATCTCATCCTTCACCGTGACGATCCTGAACAGCGTGACGGCATCCTCGGCCTGGACGGGGACGGCAAGCGACATGAGAAAAGCTCCTGTGAAAAGGCTGCGGAGAGCCTGTCTGGTGATGGACATGGTGTGCTCCTGCTGAGGTGGTCGAGGCCTTGGGATTGGCTGCTTCAGGCGCATGTCATCCATCCGAGCGAGCCCCCGAGAGCTCGCGCACGAGGAACGCGACCGCATCGGCATCCGCGATGCGGCGGAAGCCGATGTTGCCGTCCGCGTCCACGAAGCGGTCGCGCCGGTGATTGCCGGCCCTGCGCGACAGGAAGAGCGTGGCGGTGCCGCAGCTCTCCGGCACGATCCATGGCCTGAGCCCGTGACAGAGATCGATCGACGTGAAGGCCGACAGGCCGAAGCCGTCGATGACGAAGAGCGCCCGGCGCTGCGTGAGCGCATAGAACGTCCGCCCGGCGATGAGGGCAGCCGGTACCGCGCAGACCGTCAGCGCCGTGAAGACGAGGAACGGCATCGCGGCGATGCCGCCGGACTGCGCCAAGGGATAGGTGACGAGGGCGGCGGGCAGCGTGACCACCCACATCCTCGCATAAGCCCGGAAGCTGGCGCACGTGCTGCTGCGCCCGGCCCAGATGAGGCTCTCATGACGCCGCAGGTGGCGAGCGAACCGCTCGGCATGCGCGGCGACGGGTGAATGCTTGCTCATTCCCCCTCAATGACAGCTCCGCGTTTCCGCTCTCGTTCAGCTCTGTTTCGTCCCGGCCATGATCCGGCACCGACGAAACAATTCCCGATATCGGCGTGAAACCGAGCCCCCCGATCGTGCAGTGGCGCTGCCCCGCAGGCCGCGTGCTGACAGTGCATCGAGCACCTCGAACCCAGGGTACCGCCGTCCATGCGCTTCCCCGTTCTCTCCTTCGCGCTCTGCCTCGGCCTGTCGGCTCAGCCGGCCCTGGCGCAGGTCTTCGAAACTCACGGCGACTGGATGCTCGCCTGCAGCAACCTGAACGCCTGCACCGTCCTCGGAGCCACACGCCCGCAGCGGGACCGGGCCGTCTTCCTGCGGATTTCGCGGGAGGCAGGGCCGGACGCGCCGGTCGTCCTGTCGGTCGGCGGGCTGCTCGACGACAATGACCCGGATGAACGGCCGGTCGGTCTGGCTTTCGAAGGGCAGACGCCCGGCCTGCCGGGACCACTCGCCGTGTCCCAGGATGACGACGCGAGCGGTCACGCGACTCTTCCGGCGCAGGACCACGGGCATGTTCTGGCGGGACTGCGCAAGGCCGACCGGGTGCTCTTGACCATCCCGACCGCACCGGATGCGCCCGCGACCTTCGTCGTGGATCTTGAAGGCGCCATGAAGGCCCTGTCCGGCATGGACCGGATCCAGCGCCGCGACGGCACCGTCACCGCCCTCGCGTCGCCTGGCGGCCGGCCGGCGAGTGCGGTTCCCGAGGCGCCAGCCGTGCCCGAGATCATCGCCGCACGAACGCCGGCGGATGCGCCGCCCGCGGCGCTGCCGGAAGTCCTTCGTGATCACCTCTGCGAGGACGCGCGCCAGGCCGGGCTAGGCGTTCCCGGCGTGAACCTGAAGGCTTTGGTCGATTTCGCCGAGCGGCTCACGCCCGATCTCAACCTGTGGGGTCTGCGCTGCTCGGAAGGCGCCTACAATTTCGGCAACACGCTCCTCGTCGGCCGGGACGACGGCCCTGTCGAGCAGATCGAGCTGGAAGTCCCTACCCCCCTCGAAGAGCGGCTCAACGGCGCGGAGCTCGTCAACGGCTTCTTCTCGCCGGCCGACATGACGCTGACCGGCTACACGAAGAGCCGCGGCATGGGTGATTGCGGATCCCTCGCGCGCTGGGTCTGGGACGGCAAGCGCTTCCGTCTCGTTCACCTGAAGGCGATGCCGAGCTGCCGGGGCATCCTGTCCGAGGATTGGCCGAGCCTCTGGCAGGCGCAGGTCCGCTGACGCGGACTTGTTCCCGCCTTGGATCACGCCGATCCCGCTTGACCCATGCGGAAGGACCGGGCGAGCACGAGGCCGCCGGCGAGCAAGATGGCGACGGCCTGCGGGAAGACCAGCGTGACGAGGAAGGTCGCAAAGGACAGCCTGAGGGCCAGGACCATGGCCGAAAGCGCCATCGCGGTGAGCACAAGGGCCGTTCTCCCTATCCCGAGAGGCCGCCGTGGCCGGCCTGCGCCCTGCCGTTCGGGCCCGCTCCCGTCGCGCTGGCGCAGGAGCGTAAAGGTGAGGACGGCGACGAAGGGTCCGAGCGGCAGGATGAGGAACTGGATCACGGCCGCGAACCGCAGCGCCCGGGCGGCCCAGCGGTGGCCGAGGAGAACCCCGGCCCCGCCGAGAAGGCTGGGGCCTGCGTAGAGACCGAGGACGGGCAGATAGACGTAGGTGATGATCGGGGTGACGAGGCCCGGATGATCCCATTGCCCGGCCCGCAGCGCCGCAGTGAGCGGCACTGCCACCTCAAGGGCGGCAAGGCCGCCGATGATGAGATGAACGCCCGCGAGAAGGTTGCGCGCGCTTGTGTCCGTGTCCTGTTGCCCGCTTTTCATCTGTGCCACCCGGTTCCGGCGGCGACCTCGTGTCGCCGCGATCGGGGCACCCTCGTCGACCCGCGTTTCGCCCGTATTTCCGGTGGGTTGCCGGACGCGCCAGCCCCACGCCGCAGGTGGCGCTAACGCTGCGCCGCGTCGGCGAGGATGAGGTCCGCAGCCTTCTCGGCGATCATGAAGACCGCCGCCTGGGTGTTGGCGGAGACGATGGTCGGCATGATGGAAGCATCGACGACGCGCAGCCCCTCAAGCCCGCGCACCCTGAGGCGCGGATCGACGACCGCCTTCTCGTCCGCACCCATGCGGCAGGTGCCACAGGCGTGATAGATGGTCTGGCCGTTGCTGCGCGCGAATTCGAGCCAGTCGTCATAGCTGCGGCAGTCGGGGCCCGGGCTCATCTCGTGGGCGCGGAAGGCGTCCATGGCCGGCTGCTCGACGATGCGGCGCGCGATGCGCATGCCCTCCACCATGCAGTCGCGGTCTTCCTGCGTGGCGAGGAAATTCGGCCGGATCACGGGCGGGGCGAGCGGATCCGGCGAACGGGCGTGGATGCTGCCGCGCGATTCCGGCCGCAGCTGCGTGACGCCGATGGTCATGCCCGGCTCGCGGTCGAGCTTGCGCTCGGCGGCATTGGCATAGCTCGCGTGCATGAAGAAATACTGGATGTCCGGCCCCGCAAGCTCCGGCCGCGTCCTGACGAAGCCGTGCGCAAGGCCGGTGCCGAGCGTCAGGATGCCCTTTCGCGTCAGGAAATATTGCGCGACGGCAAGCGCGAGGCGGTAGCCGCGCGTCGCCTCGTTAAGCGTCACCTTCTGCTTCACGCGCCAGTTCATGCGCGTGCAGAAGTGGTCCATGTAGTTCGCGCCGACCCCGGCGAGCGCGTGCCGCACCGGCAGGCCGAGCGCGGCGAGCACCGCCGGATCGCCGACGCCCGAGAGCTCGAGCAGCTGCGGCGTCTGCATGGCGCCCGCGGCGAGGATGACCTCGCCGCGCGCCTTGACGCTGACGTCGCGGCCGCCGCTGCGATAGGTGACGCCCGCGGCGCGGCGGCCGTCGAAATCGACGCGCAGGACATGCGCATGGGTGCGAACGGCCAGGTTCGGCCGGCCGCGGGCCGGGCGCAGATAGGCATCGGCCGCACTGACCCGCCGGCCGTTCCGCTGGTTGACCTGGTAATAGCCGAAGCCCTCCTGGTCGCGGCCGTTGTAATCGCTGTTGCGTGGAAAGCCGGCTTCGCCCGCCGCCTTGATGAAGGCCTCGGCCAACACCGGCCGCTCGGCCACCGTCGTGACGGCGAGCGGCCCATCGCGGCCGCGGGTCTCGTCCCCCGCACCGTCGAAGGCCTCCAGCCTGCGGAAATAGGGCAGGACGTCGTCGAAGCCCCAGCCGGTGCAGCCCATCTGCGCCCAGGTGTCGTAGTCCTGCGGCTGGCCGCGCACGTAGATCATGCCGTTGATGAGCGTCGAGCCGCCGAGCCCCTTGCCGCGCGGGATGGCGATGGAGCGGCCCTTGACGCTGTCCTCGGGTTCGGTGGCGAAGCGCCAGTTGTAGACGTCATTGACGAGCAGCTTGCTGAACCCGGCCGGGATCGGGATCCAGAAGCCGCTGTCACGCCCGCCGGCCTCGAGGAGGAGCACGCTGTGCCGCCCCCCGGCACTCAGCCGATCGGCGAGGACGCAGCCGGCATTGCCGCCGCCCACGATGATGAAATCGAAGGTCTCCATGCTGTCCGTGCTCATCGCTTCACCGGCCGGCGCATACCTGTCCTGCCCGCCGTCACGCCAGCGCCTCCAGCGCCGCCGCATCGAGCGGCCTGCCCTTCTCGGCCATCGTCCGCGCAAGGCCTGCGGCGATCTCGGCCGGCCCGGCGAAGGCGGCGCGCTCCAGCACCTTGGAGATGGTCGGCGAGGCTTCGCGCCCGTGTACCCGCTGCACCGGCTGATCCAGCCAGTCGAGATAGCGGCGCTGGATCTCGTCGGCGAGCATGCCGCCGTAGGACGTGCCGCGCGCACCCTGCTCGACGATGAGGACATTGTGCGTGCGGCGGATGCTGTCGCCGATCGTCTCCCAGTCGAGGCTCAAGCGGTCGAGCGTGCGCAGGTCGATGACCTCCGCGTCGAGGCCGAGCGCGTCCACCGTCTCCAGCGTGCGGTGAACCATGGCGGAATAGGTGAGGACGGTCATCTCGGTGCCGTGCCGCACGATCCGTGCCCGGCCGAAGGGGACGAGATAGTCGAGATCGTCCGCCGGCACCTCGCCCGTCATCTGGTAGAGATCGACGTGCTCGATGACGAGGACCGGGTCGCGGCAGGCGAGCGCCGCGTTCATCAGCCCCACGTAGTCGAAGGGCGTCGCCGGCGCCACGATGCGCCAGCCGGGCGCGGTGGCGAAGACGCCGGCGGGATCGAGCGAATGCTGGGACCCGTAGCCGGTGCCCATCGCGATCTTGGTGCGCAGGACGAGCGGCACGTCGGTGTCGTCCCCGAACATGTGGCGCGCCTTGCCGATCTGGTTGAACACCTGGTCGGCCGCGACCCACATGAAGTCGGGATACATGAACTCGACGATCGGCCGGTAGCGCCCATCGATGGCGAGCCCGCCGGCAAGGCCGGTGAAGGCGCCCTCGCTGATCGGCGTGCCGAGCACGCGGCCGGGATGGGCATCGGCGAGGCCACGCGTCGCCCCGTTTGTGCCGCCCTTGAGGCGATGCACGTCCTCGCCCATGAGGACGAGCGAGGGATCGGTGGCGAAGCGGCGGTTGAGCAGGTCCGCGATGGCATCGACGAAGCGGCGCTCGGCCATGGCGAGGCCACGCGCCTCCTCCTCGCTGCGACGCCCGGGCGGATGGGCCGGCAGGGGCGCGCGGATGCCGACGTCGACGAAGGCCTTGTCCGGCCACAGGCCGGGGCGGATGCGCCGGCGGTTGGCCTCGGGCTCGACGAGGCGCCCGGCGATGTCCCGCATCAGCGCCTCGCAACGGTCCCTGAGATCGGCAACGGCCGCTTCGTCGATGAGCTTGCGGCGGATCATCTCGTCGGCGGTGCGCTTGAGTGGATCGCGCGCGCGCCACGCCGCCTCCTCCTCCTTCGGCCGATAGCCGAAGGCCGAGCCCGGGAAGGGGCCGTTCTGGTGGAAATAGCGGTAGACCTCGACCTCGATGAGCGCCGGGCCGCGTCCCGCGCGCAGCAGCGCCGCCGCCTCCTCGGTGGCGAGATGAACGGCGAGCGGGTCCATGCCGTCGACGCGCCAGGCGGGAATGCCGAAGCCCGGCGCGCGGGCGGAGAGGCGCGCCTCGCGCGTCACCTCGTCGACGCGGGTGGCGACGGCATAGAAATTGTTCTCGACGAAGAAGAGGAGCGGCAGCGACCAGGCGGCGGCGAGATTCATGGTCTCCAGCGTCGCGCCGATGTTCATGGCCCCGTCGCCGAAGCAGGTGACGGCGATGTCGCCGGTGCCGGCGAGCTTGTGGGCCATGGCGGCGCCGGCCGCCAGCGGCACCCCGCCCCCGACGATGGCATTGGTGCCGAGCGCCCCGGCCTCGGCCCAGCGCAGGTGCATCGAGCCCCCGCGCCCGTGGCCGAAGCCGGGTTCGAGCCCGAGGATTTCCGCGAGCGTACGGTAGAGAACCCCGTCGACCGCGTCGGGGAAGGCGCCTGTCGGATCGAGCCCCGGCGCCGCATAGGCGAGCGCCTTGGCGAGGAACTGGTGATGCCCGCGATGCGAGCCGTTGATCTGGTCACTCGGCCGCAGGCCGACGATGGAGCCGACCGCCCCGCCCTCCTGGCCGATGGAGGAGTGCGCCGGCCCGTGCACCAGCCCTTCGCCCGCGAGCACCAGCACCTCCTCCTCGAAGGCGCGAATGAGATGCATCTGCGCCAGCATCTTCCCGAGGAGAGCCGGATCGGCCGCATCCCAGTCCTCCGGGCCGGTGGCGAGCGCCGTCCAGGGCGCTGCTGCGGACAATGTCGTGCGGGTGACCACGGACGGCTCCTAAAGCTTGTCGGCGATGGGCTCGGCGCGCGGAAGAGAGCGCAGAGCGTCCCCTCCCCCCGCGAAGTGGCGGAGAGGGGCGAGGGGTGGGGGGCTGGCGTGCGCGGCTGCGATGCGATCCCTTGCCCCCGCTGAGATCCTCGGGCTCGCCGGCATGCGGCACCGCCCCCCACCCCGGCCCTCCCCACCGCAAAGCGGGGAGAGGGGGATGGCGGCGCTCCGCCGTTGAGGGCGGCACTCCACCGGTGCCCCGGCTGTGGGCTTTGTCTGCATCATGGCAGCCCCTAGATGTACCCGTAGGCGGTCCAGCCGCCGTCGGCGCCTGCGACCTGGCCGGTGATGGCGGAGGCTTCGTCCGATGCCAGGAAGGCGGCGAGTTGGGCGATCTCGTCCGGGCGGATGAGGCGGCCGATGGGCGTACGACCCTCCATGGCCGCGGGGTCGAGCCGGCCGCGCGCGATCAGCTCCTCCAGGAAGGGCGTGCGTACGTAGCCCGGGGCGATGGCGTTGACTCGCACGCCGTGGCGCGCCCACTCGATGGCGAGCGCCTTGGCCATCATGGCGACGCCCGCCTTCGACACGCAGTAGCCGAGGCGCTCGGGCGCCGCGACCACGCCATACATGGAGGAGACAAGAAGGATGACGCCGCGCCCGCGCGGCACCATGCGCCGGCCCGCCTCGTGCGCCGTGACGAAGACGCCGTCGAGATTGACGCTCATCACCCGCCGCCAGCCGGCGAGGTCGAGCTCCAGCGTCGGGCCGTTCTGCGACACGCCCGCATTGGCGATGACGATGTCGAGCGGACCGAACGCCTGCTCGACCGCATCATAGGCCCGCGCCACGGCGTCCGGATCCTCGACGCTGGCCGTGTGGAGCGCGACGCCCGCGGGCAGGGCCCCGGCCACCTCCGCATCGCGGTCGAGCACCGCCACGCGCGCGCCGCGCGCCGCAAGCAGCCGCACCATGGCGAGCCCGATGCCGGAGCCGCCGCCGGTGACGAGCGCGACGCGGCCGGCAAGATCCTGCGAGCGATCCGTGCTCATGCGCGCATCCCCAGGAAATCGGCCATCAGGTCGAGCTGGCATTCGAGCATCGGCTTGCCGGGATGGACGCGGCAGCCGCGCGCCCGGGCCGCGGCCATGAGCGCCGTCTCCGCCGGCTGCATGATGACCTCCGCCACCGTCTGGCCGCTCGTCAGCCCCGTAGCATCGACCGGCAGCGGATCCCCCTCGCGCAACCCCAGCGAGGTCGCGTTCACGACGAGGTCGTAGCCGCCGACGCCGCCCGGCTCCGTCGTGACGGGCAGCGCGGGGAAGGCCTTGCTGAGGCGTGCGGCCAGATCATCGGACTTCGCCTTGGTGCGATTGGCGATGGCGAGGCGCTTCACGCCCGCCTCGGCGAGCGCGAAGGCGATGGCATTCGCCGCGCCGCCGGCACCGGCGAGGAGAACGCCCATCCCCTTCGGATCGATGCCCTCGCGCTTGAGGCCGGCGACGAAGCCCTTGCCGTCGAGCATGTCGGCGACGAGCCGGCCATCCTGTTCGCGACGCACGCAATTGGCGGCCCCGACGCGCCGGGCGGTCTCGGAGGCTTCGTCGCACAGCGCGACGACAGCCGTCTTGTGCGGCACGGTGACGATGAAGCCGCCGAGGTTGCGCACATGCCGCATGGCGCCGACCACCGCGGCGAGCTCGCCCGCGCCGACATGCATCGGCACCATGACGCCGTCGACACCGCGCGCCGCCATGATGGGGTTGAGCGCCTGCGGCGTCTTCACGTGGTGGATCGGGTCGGCAAGGATGCCCCAGACCCGGGTGGTTCCGGTGATGTTCATCTTGGGTTCCCGCGGCTGTCAGATGCCGAGATAGGCGGTCTTGATGTGCGGATCGGCGAGCAGCCCGGCGCCCGTGTTCTCGATGGCGATGCGGCCGTTCTCGATGACATAGGCGCGATGGGCGATCTTGAGCGCGTGAAAGGCCTTCTGCTCGACGAGGAGCACGGTCGTGCCCATCTCGCAGATGCGGTCGACGATGCCGAACATCTGCTGCACGATGATCGGCGCGAGGCCGAGGGACGGCTCGTCCAGCATCAGCAGCTTGGGATTGGCCATCAGCCCGCGGGCGATGGCGACCATCTGCTGCTCGCCGCCCGACAGGGAGCCGGCGAGCTGGTCGAGCCGCTCGCCGATGCGGGGGAAGAGGTCGAGCACCTCGGCGAAGCGCCTGTCCGCTCCGGCCCGCGCGGCGGGATGGTAGGCGCCCATGAGCACGTTGTCGCGCACGCTCATCACCGGGAAGAGCTGGCGCGCCTCCGGCACCTGGACGAGGCCGCGGCCCACGATGTCGGCCGGCGCCATGCCGGCGATGTCGGTGCCGTCGAACGTGATGCGGCCGGCGCTCGGCTTCACGAGCCCCGAGATGGCGCGCAGCAGCGTCGTCTTGCCCGCGCCGTTGGCGCCGATGATGGTGACGACCTCGCCGCGCCCAACCTCGATCGACACATCCTGAAGGATGACGGTGCGCCCGTAGCCGGCGGTGATGTTAGAGACCTTGAGCATCGACGAAGTCCTCTCCGAGATAGGCCTCGATGACGCGGCGGTTGCGCACCACCTCCTGGGGATCGCCCTCCGCGATGACCTTGCCGGAATCGATGACGACGATGCGGTCCGACAGGCTCATGATGGCCTGCATGTTGTGCTCGATGGCGATGACCGTGACGCCCGTGTCCCGGATGGTGCGGATGAGCTCCACCATCTTCTGGGTGTCGGTCTGGTTCTGGCCCGCCATGACCTCGTCGAGCAGCAGGATCGACGGCTCGGTGGCGAGGGTGCGGGCGACCTCGAGGCGCTTCAGGTCGCCGATGGGCAAGTTGCGCGCCTCGACATCCTTCACGTGGAGGAGGCCGACGAGCCGCGCGATGCGCAGGGCCGCGGCGCGTGCGTCGTCCACCGACGTGTGGCGCATGAAGGCGCCGATCATGATGTTCTCGATCACCGTCAGCTTGCCGAAGGGCTGCACGATCTGGAACGTGCGGCCAACGCCGAGGCGGGCATATTCGTCCGCCCGCGCCGGCGTCACCGGCCGGCCTTCGGCGTCATAGACGACGACCGTGCCAGCGGTCGGCTTCAGGAAGCCGGAGATCTGGTTGAACACCGTCGTCTTGCCGGCGCCGTTCGGCCCGATGATGCCGAGGATCTCGCCGCGCCTGAGCGTGATCGACACATGGTCGGTCGCCGTGAGGCCGCCGAATTTCATGACGAGGTCGCGCGTCTCGAGCACCGGCTCGCCGGGCGTACCCTCGATGCGGCGCAGGGCCGGCGCCTCCCTGTCGGGCGGCACGCGCCGGCCCGGCAGCCTGTCGATGAGCGCCGTGACGCGCGGCCCGAAGGTGCCGGCGAGGCCGCCCGGCAGCGTCAGCGTGATGAGCACCAGCACGACGCCGTAGACGAAACCGTGCAGGCCGTTGGCGGAAGCGCCGAGCCAGCCGCGCGCGAGCTCCGCGATCGGCACGACGAGAACGGTGCCGAGGAGCGGCCCCGCCACCGTGCCGAGCCCGCCGATGAGCGCGAACATGGCGATCGACACGGAATTCGCCAGCGAGAACATCGTCTCCGGCTCGAGGAAGGTGAGATACATGGCGTGGAAGGAGCCGAAGAGGCTCGTCAGCCCCGCCGAGATCATCACGGCCTTGAGCTTGGCACCCGTGTTGGAGATGCCGGCCGCCGAGGCTGCCTCCTCGCGCTCGCGCACGGCGGTGAGGTAGTAGCCGAGGCGCGACGTGCGGATGGCGTAGGAGACGGCGAGCGTCAGGAGCAGCAGGCCGAAGGCGATGTAGAGATAGTTGATCTTGTCCTGGAAGATCATCCACGCCCAGCCGAGCTTGAGCGGCACGATGAGCCCGGCCGACCCGCCGGTGAAGCCGTGGAAATGGATCGCGAGCAGGCGCACCACTTCGAGGAAGGCGATGGTCGCGAGCGCGAAGAACGGCCCGCGCAGGCGAAAGCACGGATAGCCGATGAAGACCGAGACGGCGACGGAGACGGCGGCGCCCACCCACATGCCGAGCCACGGCGTCAGCCCGAAGTGCTGGATGAGCAGCGCCGTCGTATAGGCGCCGATGCCGTAGAACACCATGTGGCCGAGCGACAATTGCCCGGCATAGCCGCCGACGATGTTCCAGGCCGTCGACAGGCCGGCGAAGACGCAGATCGTGACGAAGACGTGCACGATGAAGGGCGAATCGACGACGATCGGAATGACGAGGATGAGCGACAGGGCCGCGAGCGACGTGTAGACGCGCGGGTTGCCGAGCCAGGCCATGAGCGCGGCGAGACGGCCGGCGGGGGGAGCTTCGCTCAACGAGACTCTCACGGTCATGGGCTCACTCCGTGCCGCGGCCGAAGCCGAACAGGCCGGTCGGCTTGAAGATGAGGATGAGGATGAAGATCGCGAAATAGACGACCTCCTTGAGGTCGGGCGCGATGTAGTAGCCGGACAGGCTGTCGACGATGCCGATGATCATGGCGCCGAGAAAGGCGCCGTACATGCTGCGCATGCCGCCGAGCACGACGACGACGAAGGCGGTAAGCACGAAATAGGTGCCGATGGTCGGCGTCACCGGGAAGAGCGGCGAGATGAGCGCGCTCGCAAGGCCGACGCAGGCGGCTCCGAGGCCGAAGGCGATGACGTAGATGCGGTCGACCCGGACGCCCATGAGCTGGGCCGCGTTGCGGTTCTGGGCCGTGGCGCGGATGGCGCGGCCGAGCGGCGTCCTCTGCATGAAGAGATGCAGGCCGGCGACGAGCACGAGCGCGCTCACGAGCATCACGACCTGGGCATAGAGCACGGTGTAGCCGCCGATCGACAGCGGCTGGCGCACGCCGGGCGCCTGCACCGAATAGAGATCGGCGCCGAAGACGAGGAGCGCGAGATTGATCAGCGCGGTGGAGAGGCCGACCGTGGCGAAGATCTGGATGTGCTCGTCGGCCCCGAGAAGCGGCTGGATGATGAAGCGCTGCACCAGCGCCCCCACGGCGAACAGCATGAGCACCATCGGCACCGCGGAGACGTAAGGGTGCAGCCCGAGATGCAGCGACAGAAGATAGACCGCATACATCCCGACCATCAGGAATTCGCCGTGGGCGAAGTTGACGACCCTGACGATGCCGAAGATCAGCGTCAGCCCGACGCTGATGATGGCGTACATGCTGCCGAGCATGATGCCGTTGAGGATGAGCTGGACAAGCACGTCCATCGCGAGGCCTCCCGACCGCGAAACATTGTTCTTCGTTGCTGACCGGGACGCGGCGAGCGCGCCCCGGCTCGGGCGGGCGCGCTACTCGGCGCCGATGCCGGTCTTCATCTCGGCGACCGCGGCATCGGCCGGGAAGACCGTGACGAGCTCGCCGCCCTGCCACTGCATCAGGAAGGGCGTGGCGCGCTCGTTCTGGCCGGCCTCGTCGAACTTGGCGCCCCAGCCGGTCGCCGTCGTGCCCTCGGCGACGTCGACCGCCATCACCGCCTCGCGGATGGCCGGGGCCGTCAGGTCCTTGGCGGCGGCCATGGCGTCGAGCAGCACCTTGGCGCCCATGTAATTGGCGAGGCTGTGGCCGGAGCGCGGCGCCGTGCCGTACTTCGCCTCGTACTTCTTCACGAATTCCCCGATGCCGGGAGCGGCCTTGGGATTGGTGCGGTATTGGGTGAAGTCGACGTTGAGCGCTCCTTCCATGTTCTCGGGGCCCACCGCCTGCATGGTGTCGCGCAGGGAATAGCCGCCGCCCGCGCCCATCACGGCCTTGGGCTTGAAGCCCTGCTCCTTCATCTGGCGGAAGAAGAGCACCGTGTCGTTCTGGTAGGAGGTCTGCAGCACGACGTCGGCCCCGGCCGACTTGAGGCGCAGGATGACCGGCGTCAGGTCCACCGACTTCGCCGAATAGGGCAGCGTCTCGACGAGGTTGAGCCCCACCTCCTTGGCGCGCGCCTGCTGGTAGCCGGCGACCGTCTGGCCATAGAGCGAATCCTCGTGGATGATCGCCACCTTGAGGCTCTTGGCGTCGGTGCCGAGCGCCGGCGCCACCGCCTCGGCCACCGCATCGACCATGCGGTTGGCGAAGATGCGCGCCGTCGGATTGGTGCGGTAGACGTTCTTGAAGCCGCGCTCGGTGATCGGATCGGAAATGGCGCCGAGCTCGAAGTAAGGCACGCCGGCAAGTTCGGCGACCTGGGTCGCGGCAAGCGACAGCGACGAGGAATAGGTGCCGAAGATCACCGACACCTTGTCGACGGAGGTGAGGCGCCGCGCCTCGCCCACCGCCTGGTTGGGATCGACGGCGTCGCCCCGCACCATCTCGATCTTGCGGCCGTTGAGGCCGCCGGCGGCGTTGCGCTCCTCGATGGCGAGCTCGAGGCCGCGGAAGCTCTCGTCGCCGAGCAGGGCAAGGCCGCCGGAGAACGGATAGAGCGCGCCGATCCTGACGGCATCCTGAGCGAAAGACGGCGCTGCGGACAGCGCCAGGCCGGCGGCCAGCGCCGCCTTGATAAGAACCTTCATCGTTTCCTCCTTCTACCCCGCGGCGGCGCCGCGCGGGCAGCCCCATGGCAGGCGGCCTCTTGGCAGTCCCTGGGCCGGCGGCCGGTCTTATTGTTCCCGGTCCGGCGCGGATAATGAAGATAACCAAGTTGCCTGACAAGTGGCAAATTGCTACGAACGACGATGATGATTAGATGCGACGGTGGCCCGCTCCCGGGCCGGCCAAGTTGCACAGCCGGAGGAAAGTCCATGACCGTTCCCGCTTCCATGCGGCAGGCCCGTTTCGACGGTGCCGGCGGCCCCGAGGTGATCCGCGTCGAAACCGCGCCCGTCCCGACACCCGGCCCCGGACAGGTGCTCATCGAAGTGGCGGCGGCCGGCGTCAACCGGCCGGACTGCCTGCAGCGGGCCGGCAACTATCCCCCGCCCCCCGGCGCGACCGACATCCCGGGGCTCGAGGTCGCCGGCACCGTCGTCGCCGTCGGCGAAGGTGTGACGAGCCCGCGGCCGGGCGAGAAGGTCTGCGCCCTCGTCATCAGTGGCGGCTATGCGGAATATTGCGTGGCCGACGCCCCGCTGTGCCTGCCCGTGCCGGCGCCGCTCTCCCTGACCGAGGCGGCCGGCCTGCCGGAGACCTATTTCACGGTCTACGACAACCTCTTCACCCGCGGGCGGCTCCGGGAGGGCGAGACGCTGCTCGTCCACGGCGGCTCGAGCGGCATCGGCTCCACCGCGATCCAGCTCGCCAAGGCTTTCGGCGCCACCGTCTACGCCACCGCCGGATCGCAGGAGAAATGCGACTTCTGCCTCGGTCTCGGCGCCGATGCCGCCATCAACTACCGCGACAAGGATTTCGTCGCCGGGGTCAAGGCGCTCACCGGCGGGCGCGGCGTCGACGTGGTGCTCGACATGGTCGGCGGCCCCTATATCGCGCGCAACCTCAGCGTCCTCGCCGTCGAGGGCCGGCTGGTGCAGATCGCCTTCCTGCAGACGAGCAAGGTCGAGCTCGACCTGATGCCGCTGATGCTGAAGCGCCAGACCATCACCGGATCGACGCTGCGCGCCCGCTCCGTCGCGCTCAAGAAGGCGATCGCCGACGAACTGCGCGAGAAGATCTGGCCGCTTCTCGAAGCGGGCAGGGTGCGCCCCATCGTGCACGCCACCTTCCCGCTTGCCGAGACGCGCGCCGCGCACGAGCTGATGGAATCGAGCGCCCATCAGGGCAAGATCATGCTGGAGATGCGCCGTGACTGACGCGGGCTCCCATGCCGGCCGGGTGGCGCTGGTGACGGGCGCCGGGCGCGGCATCGGCCGCGCCATCGCCGATGCGCATGCGGCTGCCGGCGCCGGCGTCATCTATCTCGACCACGACAGGGCGCTCGCAGAGGAAGCGGCCGGGGCCGCGACGGCCCGGGGCTGGCGCGCCGCGGCCGTGGCGGCGGATGTCGCGGACGAGGCCTCCGTCGCGGCGGCCGTCAGGCACGGCGCCGAGGCGCTCGGCCCCGTCACGCTGCTCGTCAACAACGCCGGCATCTCGCCGAAATCAGGCAGCGCCGGCGGCAAGGCCTTCCTCTGGGAGATGCAGGCGGCCGAATGGCGCCGCGTGCTCGACGTGAACCTGACGGGCGCCTTCCTGGTGACGCGCGCGGTCGTGCCGCAGATGCGCGAGGCCGGTTACGGGCGCATCGTCAGCATCTCCTCCGTCGCCGGCCGCACCTATTGCGACATCGTCGGCGTGCATTATGCGGCGACCAAGGCGGCCCTCATCGGTTTCACCAAGCATCTGGCCGGCGAGCTCGGCCCCTCGGGCATCACGGTCAATGCCGTCGCCCCGGGCCGAATCGACACTCCCCTCATGCGCGGCACGGCCGCGGAAGCCAACGAAGCCGTGCGGCTGGCGACGCCGCTGCAAAGGCTCGGCACGCCCGACGAGGTCGCCGGGATGTGCCTCTTCCTCACCTCCGACAAGGCCGCCTTCGTCACCGGCCAGATCTGCGACGTCGCCGGCGGATGGCTGATGACATGAGCGCGCCCGCAATCGACTTCTCGCAGAAGACCCTGCTGCTGACCGGCGCCAATGGCGCCATCGGCCGCGCCGTCGTCCGCCTCTTCCATGCGCTCGGCGCCAACTGCGCCCTGACCGATCTCGATGTCGAAGGCCTCGCGGCCTTCGCAGGCGAACTCGACCCCGCCGGCGCCCGCACCATCGTGCTGCGCCAGGACGCGGCGTCGCAGGCGGATGCGGACGAGGCGGCGCGGCGCACGGCCGAGCGCTTCGGCCGCATCGATCATGTCGTCACCTCCGCCGGCATCTACCGGGAGCGGCTCGTGAAGGACATGGACGAGGAGCATTGGCGCCGCTCGCTCGCCGTCAATCTCGACGGCGTGTTCTACACCTGCCGGGCCGTCGAGCCGCATCTCGCCGAGGGCGGCGCCATCGTCAACATCGCCTCCATGGCCGGCCATCGCGGCAGCCTCGCGCATGCAGACTATGCCGCCGCCAAGGGCGGCGTGCTCACCTTCTCCCGCTCGCTCGCGCGGGAGCTTGCGCCGCGCGTCAGGGTCAACGCCGTCTCGCCGGGGCTCGTCGAAGGGCCGATGGTGCAGCATCTGATGGAGGCGCGGGGGCCGGCGCTCCTTGCTGAGACGCCGCTCAAGCGCCTCGGCACGCCGGACGAGGTAGCCCGCGTCGTCGCCTTTCTTTGCTCGGACTGGGCCTCCTTCGTCACCGGCGAGACTGTGCACGTCAACGGCGGGCTGTACATTGCGAGCTGACGGCGGCACAGGGGCGGGAAAGGCCAGTCGATGCCTGGAATGATGCGATGACCCAGTCCCACGATTTTCTCGACCGAGCCCCCTCGCTCGCCGACACGCTGGCGCACAAGCTGCGCCAGGAGATCGCCGCCGGACGCATGCGACCGGGCGAACGCCTGCCGACCGAGCAGCAGATCTCGGAACGTTACGGTGTCAGCCGGCCGACGGTGCGCGAGGCCATCGGCCGGTTGAAGCACGACGGCCTCGTCGTCACGCGCCAGGGCGCCGGCGCCTTCATCGCCGAGCCCGGCGCGCTCGCCGTCTTCCGTCTCGATGTCGAGGACTTCACCAACCGCGACGAGATCCGCAACATCGTCGAATTGCTCATGGCCGTCGAGGCGACCGCGACGGAGCTAGCCGCCCAGCGCCGCGGCGAGGAGGACCTCGCCGCCATCCAGGCGCAGCTCGACGCCATGCAGGCGGCGATCGACCGCGGCGAGCCCGGCGTCGACGAGGACATGGCCTTCCATCGCGCCATCGTCGACGCGACCGGCAATCCCTTCTTCCGCGACCTGTCCGACTTCCTCGACAGGCGCGTGCGCCACTTCATCCGCACCGCCCGCGCCAACACGGCGCGCATGGGCGGCCTGACCCAGGCAGTCCAGGCCGAGCACCAGGCGATCTTCGACATGATCGCCAAGGCCGACCCGGCCGGCGCGCGGCGCGCGGCGGAAACCCACCTGCGCAATGCCGCCGAGCGCCTGTCGCTCTATTTCGCGAAATAGCGGCACGGATCGGCGTCCCGCGCCCGGCGCCACACCCCGGGAACCATTCGGCCTTCGTGACGTTACCCCACGGACGTAACGGAGGCTGCGAGTGTCCGGCGGGCGCGTCCCTGAGCGATACCTCCTGATATCCTCGACTGGCGACGGCAGGTCCGACCCGCCGGAAGTGGCGGTTGCGCGCATGGCCATCCGCCCTCCGCGCGTCGAGCCGCGGTTCACGCGGGCGCACGCCGCCTCACCACCGGACCCTGCTGTTGGACGCCCGCGCCAGGCCTGGGGTCGCGGCCGCCCGGCAACCTGACGAGGAGGGAGATTGCCATGAGAATGATCGGAGCTATCGCCGCAGCATTGGCCTTCACGGCCGGCGGGGCCCTCGCTCAGGAACCCGCGACCGCGACGGCGAATTTCGTCGATGCCAAGGGCGAGGCGAACGGCAACGCCCGCTTGACCGCCGTTCCCAGCGGCGGCGTCCTGATCGCCATCGAGATCACGGGCCTGCCTGCCGGCCAGCGGGTCGCCTTCCACGTGCACGAGACGGGCAGCTGCGACCACACCACCGGCCATGATTCCGCCGGCGGCCATTTCAACCCGACCTCGAAGGAACACGGCTACAAGGTGGCGGGCGGGCCCCATGCCGGCGACATGCCGAACCAGTACGTCGGCAGCGACGGAACGCTGCGGGCCGATGTCTTCAATCCCGCCGTCACTCTGGACAAGGGCGAGGCCGGCATCGTCGGGCGCGCGCTCATGATCCACGCCGAGCCCGACGACTACGAGAGCCAGCCCTCCGGCAATGCCGGCAACAGGATCGCCTGCGCCGTCATCGAATAGCCGGCCGTGACACGGCCGCTCGAACGCCGAGGCCCATGATGGACGAGATCTACTGCGGTCCCGCGCCGACGCCAGCGACCCTGCCGGCGAGCTGGAATATCGACGCGCCCGCGGCCGTCCTGTGCCTTCTCCTGATCGCGCTCTATGCCGTGCGGGGCGAGCGCGACCGGCGCGCCGCCTTCGTGCCGGCGGTGCTGCTCGTCGCTGCGCTGTTCATGTCGCCGCTCTGCGCCCTGACGGCGGCGCTGTTTTCGGCCCGCGCTGTCCACCACGTGCTGCTCGTGGCCGTGGCGGCGCCCCTGCTCGCCGCGAGCTTCCCCACCCGCCGCCGCGGCGGCCGGCCAAGGGGCCTCGCGCTCCTCGTGGCCCTTCACGGCCTCGTGTTCTGGGCCTGGCACGCGCCGGCACTCTATGACGCCGCCATCCGCTCGCCGGTGCTCTACTGGCCGATGCAGCTGAGCCTGCTCGGCACGGGCGTCCTCCTGTGGCGGGCGGTGCTGCGCGATACCCGCACCGGCGCCGCGCTCCTCGCGCTGCTCGCGACGGTGGTGCAGATGGGCTTCCTCGGCGCGCTGCTCACCTTCGCCCGGGAACCGCTGTACCAGGCCCATTTCCTGACGACGGCGGCCTTCGGCCTCGACCCGCGGCAGGACCAGCAGCTCGCGGGGCTCGTCATGTGGGTGCCGGCGGCGCTGCCCTATCTCGCCGCCGCGCTCTACCTGGCATTCGTGCGGCTCGGTGCCGGCACGGCGGAGCCGCGGGCGGGATGATCTGGCTCAAGCTCGTGCATATCGCCGCCATCGCGCTGTGGAGCGGCGCCCTCATCAGCCTGCCGGCCCTCTACGTCCAGCGCGCGCATGTCGACAGCACGGCTTCCCTCCACCGCCTGCAGGCGCTCGTGCGCTTTCTCTACGTCAACGTGCTGTCGCCCGCCGCCTTCCTCGCCATCGCCTCCGGGACCGCCCTCATCTTCCTGCGCGAGACCTTCGAGCCCTGGTTTTCGGTGAAGCTCGCCCTCGTCGGGGCGATGACCGTCATCCACGTCATGACCGGCCAGGTCATCCTCCGCCTCTTCGACGAGGAGGAGATCTACCCCCTCTGGCGCTTCACGGCGACGACGCTGCTCACGTTGGTCGTGGTGACGTCGATCCTGACCGTCGTGCTGGGAAAGCCGGATCTGCCGGCCCTGCTGCCGGACGCGTTCGGCGAGCCGGGGGCGCTGCGCCGCCTGCTTCCGTGGGTTCAGTCCTTGTCCGAAATCATGAGGCCGATGCCGTGATCGAAGACAAGCTTGCCGCCGTGCCAGCCGGCCATCCCCGTGAGAACCATGGCAAGGGCCGAAACGAGCAGCCCGTGCGGCAGCACCTCGATGTCGCCGGAAAGACGCAGGCCCCAGTTCAGGCCCATGACGGCGATGAGGCTCATGGCGGCCACCGCATGGCTCCAGCTCGCCACGCGCACCCGGATGCCGGGCACGAGCAGCAGTTCGGCGGTGCCGACGAGGCCCGCGCCGATGCCGGCGGCGAAGGCGCCGCCCGAGGACCACAGGCCCGCCCGCACCCAGAACGGATCCCCGCTCCACCAGTAGAAGACATCGCAGCCCAGCGTCACGACGACGAGCGCGATGGGGAAATGCACGGTCATGGCATGGATGGGATGGCCGGCCACCGCGACGGTGGAACTCGTGTCCTTCCCCGCGACCTCCTCCATGACCGGATTGGGCGCCTCGCTCTTGTCGTTCATCGCATTCCTCGACCGATCTCGAACAACGTCGGCCCACATCCATGGTTCCACCGCGCCGCCGCCGTTGCCGCGGCCCTTCCCGCCGCCGGCTGCAGCCGCGCCTACTCGACGCTCGCCCCCGCGGGCCCCGCGGCCGAGGCCATCGCGCTCATCTGGTGGATCATGCTCGCCGGCGCGACCGTCATCTTCCTCGCGACGTCGCTGGCGCTGGCGGGCGCCTTCATCCCCTCCGTCCGTCCTCTCCTGACGCCGAAGCGGCTCATCCTGTGGGGCGGGCTCGTCGTTCCCTCGCTCGGGCTCGCCGCGCTGGTCGCGGGCGCCTTCGCGCTCGGCGAGCGCCTGCTGCCGCGCCAGGGCGCCGAGACCCTGCGCATCGAGGTCGTCGCGCGCCAGTTCGCGTGGGAATTCCGCTATCCCGGTACGCCAGTGGCGACGCGGGACGTGCTGCACATCCCGGTCGGGCGTGACATCGATTTCGCCGTGACCAGCGAGGACGTCATCCATTCCTTCTGGATCCCGCGGCTCGGAGGCAAGATCGACGCCATCCCGGGGCATGAGAACATCGTGCGGCTGCGGGCTGACGCGCCGGGCACCTATGGCGGCATCTGCGCCGAATATTGCGGCGAGGGCCATGCGCCGATGCGCTTCACCGTCATCGCCCACGCGCCGGAGGACTACGAGGCGGCGCTGACCTCGGAGGCCGCGCGATGACGACGGCTCCGCACCAATCGCGCGAGGCCCCGCCGGCCGCGCCTCCCTCTGCCCTCCGGCTGCACAGGGAGCTGTCGGCGATCTGGGGCACGCCGCCCGGCTGGGGACGGCTCTCGGCGGTCAACCACACCATTCTCGGCAAGCGCTTCATCATCGCCGCCTTCGTCTTCTTCGTCATCGGCGGCCTGCTCGCCATGCTGATCCGCGTGCAGCTCGCCACCTCGGGCAGCGCCTTCGTCGGGCCGGAGATCTACGGCCAGATCTTCACCATGCATGGCACGGTCATGATGTTCCTGTTCGCGATCCCCATGTTCGAGGGCTTCGCGATCTACCTGCTGCCCAAGCTGCTCGGTGCGCGCGACATGGCCTTCCCGCGCCTCACCGCCTACGGCTTCTGGTGCTACGTGCTCGGCGGCTCGATCCTCGTCGGCGCCATGCTCGCCGGCGTCGCGCCTGCGAGCGGCTGGTTCATGTACACGCCGCTCTCCTCCTCCGCCTATACGCCCGGCATCAGCGCCGACGTCTGGCTGCTCGGCATCACCTTCGTCGAGATCTCGGCGCTCGCGGCGGCGGTCGAGATCATCGTCACGGTGCTGAAGCTGCGCGCGCCCGGCATGTCCCTCGACCGCATGCCGATCATGGCGTGGTACCTGCTGATCGTCGCCTTCATGATGCTCTTCGGCTTCCCGCCGCTGATCCTCGGCTCGATCCTCCTCGAGCTCGAGCGCGCCGCGGACCTGCCCTTCTTCGACCCGACGCGGGGCGGCGATCCCCTGCTCTGGCAGCACCTGTTCTGGCTCTTCGCTCATCCCGAGGTCTACATCATCTTCCTGCCGGCGGCCGGGGCGATATCGACCATCCTCCCGACCTTCGCCCGCCATGAGCTCGTCGGCTACCGCATCATCGTCGTGGCCGTGATCGCGGTGGCCTTCCTCTCCTTCGGGCTGTGGGTGCACCACATGTTCACGGTCGGCATCCCGCATCTGGCGCTCGCCTTCTTCTCGGCCGCCAGCGGGCTGGTGGCGATCCCCACCGCCGTGCAGATCTTCGCCTGGATCGCCACCCTGGCGCAGGGACGCCTGCGCTGGGACGTGCCGATGCTCTATCTCACCGGCTTCTTCGTCATCTTCGTCATCGGCGGGCTGACCGGCGTCATGGTCGCCATGGTGCCCTTCAATCTCCAGGCCCACGACACGCACTTCATCGTCGCGCACCTGCACTATGTGCTCATCGGCGGCTTCGTCTTCCCGATGATGGCGGCCACCTATTACTGGCTGCCGCACTTCACGGGCCGCCTCGCCGACCACCGCCTGTCCGTCCCGGCGTTCTGGCTGATCTTCGGCGGCTTCAACCTCACCTTCTTCCTGATGCATCTGACGGGCCTCCTCGGCATGCCGCGGCGCGTCGCGACCTATGCCGCCGAGGCCGGCTGGGAATGGCTGAACCTCCTGTCCTCCGTCGGCGGCTTCTTGATGACGGTCGGCTTCGCCCTCTTCGCCGCCGACGTTCTCGTGCAGATCCGCTTCGGCAAGGGCTTCCGCCGCAATCCCCACCAGGCCCGCACCCTCGAATGGGCGATGCCCACGCCGCCCCCGCCCTATGCCTTCGCCTCCCTGCCGGACATCACCGACCGGGCCGACAGGCTGGAGCCGGGCGGCCTCGGCAACCGGCTGGCCCGGGGCGAGGGCTATCTCGGCTTCGCCCGCAACCGCTGGCTCGAGACGCTTGGCGTCGACATGGTGTCCGGCAGGCCCGAGCAGCTGATCGTACTGCCGGGACCGACACGCCTGCCCCTCTGGAGCGGTCTCGCCACCTGCGCCTTCGTGCTCTGCCTGCTGTTCAAGCTCTACCTCCTGTCGCTCCTGCCGCTCATCGCGGTGGTGTGGCTCTTTCTCGGCTGGACGGCCGCCGCCGCCGCGAAGGCGGACCTCGGCCCGCTGCCGGTCGGCCGCGGAAGGGAGCTGCCGCCACACTGGGAGGCCGAACGCCCGCCGTCATGGTGGGCGATGATCTTCACGCTGGCCGGCGACGGGACGCTCTTCCTCTCCCTCGTCTTCGGCGCGCTCTTCCTCTGGCTCGTGGCGCCGGGCTGGCCGCCGGGGGAGGTCGTCCTGCCCGCACCGGTGCCCGTCGCGGGCTGCGTCGCTGTCTCTGTGCTGGCCGCCATCGCGGGCCGGAAGGCCGTCGCCGTCCTGAGAGCGGGTGGTTCGCCCGCCCTCTGGCTCGGGCTCGGCGCATTGATGCATGCGGCCACCGTCGCGCTCCTCGCCGCGCTGGCCGCCGCCGTGCCCGGCCCGACGACGCACAGCCTCCATGCCGTGACCTTCACCCTTCTCTTTTATGCCGGGCTGCATGCCGGCATCGGCCTCGTCTATGCGGGCTATTGCCTCTGGCGCCAGGGCGGCGGCTATCTCTCGCGCCGGCGCAGCCTCGACCTGCGGATCGCGGCGCTGTGGCACGACTACACGGCCGTCTCCACCATCGTCGCGCTGGCCGTCATCGTTGCGCTGCCGCTTCTGGCCGTCGTCCCGGAGACGCGGCCATGATCGATGCAACGTCCCGCCGCACGGTCCTGCTCCTGTCGCTCGCCGCGGGCTTCGGCCTGTGGGCGGTCGCCTTCGTGGTGCTCTATGCGATGCTCTCCGTCGGCTGCGCCTTCGGCTGGGACAGGGGAAGCCTCGTGCTCGGCCTGTCGCTGCAGCGCCTGCAGCTTCTTTTGCTGCTCGGGATCTTCCTCGCGCTGCATGTCGCCCTCGTCGTCGGGCTGAAGGCGCGGCAATCTCGCGCCGACGCTGCGACGGACCGGTTTCTCCGTTCGGCCGCCCGCCTCGCGGCCATCGCCGCTCTGGCCGCGAGTGTGTTCACCTATTTCGGCGCCGTCGTCCTGACCACCTGCAATCCGTGACGGCCGGGCCGCCTCAGGCGTCGGCGCCCGCGTTCGGCCCATCCGCCGGCTTGCGGAACACCCGCAGGACATGGCCGTAGACGAGCCGCGGCAGATATTCGGACGCGACGAGCTCCAGCCCCTCGCCGGCCGCCCAGTGTTCCACCGCCTCCGGCGACACCTGGCGCACGAGCTCATGGGAGAAGATGAGGTCGTCGATGGTGTGGGCAAGCCGCCGGCCGCCCGGCTCGTCCGTCATGTCCTTGTAGATGAACACCCCGCCCGGCGCGGTCCGCCGGGCGGCCGCCGCGACGACCTTCTGCCGCTCGGCCTCCGGCACATGGTGCAGCACGTCGACCATGACGACGACGTCGAATGGCGCGTCGACGACGCCGTCGATCGTCTCGATATGGTCGAAGCGCAGGCGCTCGCCGCCGGCGAGACGGCCTGCCGCGCCGCGCGCGAAGGAAAGCGCCGGCGCCGAGACGTCGCAGCCGACCCCCTCGGCGATTCGCTCGATCGCCACGAGAAGCGCCAGCAGCGCCCCGGTGCCGCAGCCGACGTCGAGCACCCGCGCGCCCTGCGGCACGAAGGGCACGATCCGGTCGTAGGGGCAGACATAGGGCCGCGCCGCGCTCAGGAGGCGCAGCGGCTTCGGCGCGTCCTCGTAGAGGTCGTAGAAGAAGCCGCGCAGGTCCGCCGGCGTGCATGCGGTATCGGGAGACGGAAGGCGCACTTCGGGACCTCCGGGTCCATCTTTCGCGATCGGGTGATGTACGACGCCGCCGGATGACGGTCTTTCGCCGGCGAAACGGAGCACTTGCTTGCCCCGCATCCGGACGAGGCGGCAAGATGCCCGAAATCCCGGCGAGTCGATACAGGAAATACGATTTAGACTTGCGCGCCACGCCTGATCTTGCAAGTTTCAGCCAGCATTCGCGAATGGTGTGGGCTTCGCCCCGAAGATCAGGATTGATGCAAGCCGTGCCCGTGCTCATGCAGACAGGGAGTGTTCGTCGTGAGCCGGCCCCGCCGGGCGCCCGGAGGCGCTCGCTCCGCGGCGGGGCGCGCCGATGACCCTCGCCGATGCAAGGCCTGCGGCGGCACGCAAGCGGCGCGACTTTCGCCTGAAGCGCGGCGACAAGATCATCGCCTTTACGCTCTTCTTCGGCCTCCTGGCGCTGCTGCTGTGGCCGTTCACCTTCTTCATCATCCGCCCGGGCGAGGTCGGCGTCCTCTTCCGCGTGCTGACCACCGGCACCGAGACGACCTTCGTCTATCGCGAAGGTCTCGGCATCAAATGGCCCTGGAACACCATCTACCGCTACGAGGTGCGTACCCAGGCGCAGGAAGAGCGCGTCCACGGCCTGGCCCATGACGGCCTCAGCATCAACATCGACGTCACGGTGCTCTTCCGTCCCCAGGCGGAAAAGGCCGGCGTCCTCCACCAGCAGGTCGGGCCCGACTACGTCGAGCGGCTCGTCAAGCCGCTGACCATCGAGGCCGTGCGCGCCGTGATCGGCAAGTTCGGCCCGCACGACCTCTACCGCATCGAGGTCAGCAAGCTCGAGCGGGACATCCTCCTGGAACTGCAGGATTCGCCGGTCGATCTCATCACCTACCAGGGCGTCGTCATCCGCAACATCGACCTGCCCGATACGCTGAACACCGCGATCACGAACAAGCTGACGCAGGAGCAGAACGCCCAGGCCTACGAATACATCATCGATCAGGAGAAGAAGGAGGCCGAGCGCAAGCGCATCGAGGCCGTCGGCATCCAGACCTTCTACTCGATCGTGGCCGACGCGCTCTCGCCGCAGCTTCTGACCTGGCGGGGCATCGAGGCGACGGTGCAGATCGCCCGCTCCAACAACAGCAAGGTGGTCATCGTCGGCGGCGGCAAGGATCAGCTGCCGCTCATCCTCGGCAGCGACATCGCCACCCAGCCGAACATGCCGGCGCCGCCGGCCGTCGATCCCGAGACCCACCGCCTGCCGTCCTTCGACGGCCTGCCGCCCCTGTTCCCGACCCGGCCGGGTTCGCCCGGCTCGACCTCCGAGGCGCCTGCGCCGCGTGACGGATCGCGCGAGACCTCGCAGTCGGCAGGACCATCCGACAGCGACGCAACCGGGACCGGCACGACGCGCCCCGAACCGGCATCGACGCGTGTACCGCCTCGGCAGCCCCAGGGCACCCGCGACGGCAGTTGAACCGAAGAGCCGCCGGAGCGCCGGCACACGGACGAAAGACGAGGAGGCAGTCATGAATTCTGTCAACGACGCAGGCCAGAAGGTGCATCTCGTCGAAGAGACCGACGGGCAGGTGGAGACCGGCGCGGTCAGTCCGGAAGAGCGGCTGAAGCGGGCCGAGAAGATCATCAAGGACCACGTCCTCGTGGGCGCCGCCTCGGGCCTGGTGCCGGGCCCGGGCATCGACATGGTCCTTGCCTTCGGCACGCAGCTCAATCTGGTGCGGCGCCTGTCGCAGCTCTATGGCGTGCCCTTCCGCGAGAATGCGGCGAAGTCGACCATCACCGCGCTCTTCGGCAGCCTCGGCGCCGTCGGTGCGGGCGCGATCGCCGCGATGAGCTTCGTGAAGGCGATCCCCGTCCTCGGCACCGCCGTCGGCGTCGCCGGCACCAGCGTCTCGATCGGCGCCTTCACCTATGCCATCGGCAAGGTGTTCCAGCAGCATTTCGAATCGAACGGCACCTTCCTCGACCTCGATCCCGGCGCCTACCGCGCCTATTTCCGCGAGATGATGAAGCGCGGCAAGAAGGTAGCCGAGGAAGAGGCCGAGGACATCGAGGAGGTCGTCGTCGTCAAGAAGCGGCCGGCCAAGGCCGCCAAGCCGGCGACGGTGGAAGCGGGGGCGTAATGGTCGCCATCCCGATCGCCATCTATGCGCTGCTGTGCCTGCTCGTGGCCTTCCGCGGGCGGCACACGCAGCTCGGCTTCCTCGGCACGCTGATCGCCAGCGTGTTCCTGACGCCCATTCTCGTGTTCCTGGCGCTGGTGCTGCTCTCTCCGCACCCGAGTGATGTGGCGCGGCAGTAAGGTCGCGCTACGGTCAGACGCGCATGCGCCACAGATGCACCCGCGCCGGAGCGCCGTCGGCGGCAAGGGCCGCATAGGCCGGCGGCGCCGACAGGTCGGTGAGCCACCACCCCGGCTGCCCGGTCGCGCCGGCGTCGAAGAGCGGCCGGAACGTCGCCCCCTCGGGCGCCGTGCCGACGGCGAAGGTGTCGAGCGGCGCGTGCAGTCCGACGCCCATGGCCTTGGTCAGGGCCTCCTTGCGCGTCCAGCAGCGCAGGAAGGCATCCTGCTTTGCGGCCGGGTTGCGTTCGGCGACGATGGCGCGCCATTCACGTGCATGGAAATGCTGTCGGGCGATGTCGTCGATATCGTCCATGGCGCGTGCCACCTCGATGTCGATGCCGACACGCATGCCGGCTGCGACGGCGACCAGCGCCATGTCGGCGCTGCGCGAGGCATTGAAATCGAGGCCCTGGCCAAGCGCCCCTCCCCGATGGGAAAGGCACGGACGCCTGATGCCGGTTTCGCCGAAGGCGATGTCACCGGGCGCGCAGCCGAGGTAGCGCGCAAGCACGAGGCGCCGCAGGGTCCGTGCACGGCTGAAACGCTCGACATCGCGGATAAAGCGGTAGCTCGCGGCCTTCGCCTGCTCGTCGGGGCCTAGCACCCTCTCCGCCCAGTCGCCCTCGTCGAGAGCCGCGCTCCAGACGTGCACCTCGCCGTCCCCGGGCCAGGGCGGCGCGCCCGGCCCGATCGGCCAATGGCGCGGAGCGCCGGCATCAGGGGTGGAGCGGGGGACCATCGTCGGCGTCGGCAAGGGCGCGTTGCGGCGCATCGACCCGCACGATGCGCCCCTCCTCCATCCACACCAGCTTGTCGGCGAGATGGAAGTAGCGGTCGTCATGCGTGATGGCGATGACCGTGCGCCCCTCGGCCTTGAGGCGCGGCAGCAGCGCCTCGTAGTAGCTGCGCCGGAAATCCGGATCCTGGTCGGCCGCCCATTCGTCGAAGACGCAGACCGGCCGCTCCTCGAGCAGGGCGACGATCATCGCAAGGCGCTTGCGCTGCCCCGTCGACAGGTCGGTGGTGCTGAAGCGCCCGTTGCGGAAGGCGACCTTGTCGGCCAGCTGCATGTCCTTGAGCAGGGCGTGCACGTGGGCCGGATCGATGTCGTCGATGCCATAGAGCCGGTCGAACAGGTGGAAATCGGTGAAGATGACCGAGAACAGGCTGCGATAGGCCTCGACATTGCCATTCGCGACCGCCGCCCCGTCCCAGAGGAGGACGCCGTCGCTCGGCTCGTAGAGCCGCGTCATCAGCTTGACGAAGGTCGACTTGCCGCTGCCGTTGCCGCCGACAATGAAGACGAGCTCGCCGGCGTCGATGTCGAGGTCGCAGGGGCCGACCGAGAAGCCGCGCTCGCCGTCCCGCGCGTCGTAGCGATAGGCGAGCCGGCGCATGGTGAGGCCGCTGCCGAGCGAGGCCGGCTCCGTGATCACCGGCTTCTCCGCCTCCTTGACGCGCCGGGCGAACTCCTCGTCGAGCGCCTCGAGGCTCTCGACCGCGAGGTTGGCGCGGGAGACCATGGGCAGGGTGCGCACGATGCTGGTGATGGCGCCGCTCGAGAAGACGATGACGGTAATGATCTTGCCGGGCACCGAGAGGTCGGTGACATAGTGCGGGATGGCGAAGACCATCGCCCCCATCAGGGCATAGAAGAAGACGTCGCTGATCGACTGGCCGTGGTTGAAGCGCCTGCCGGAGCGGATGCGCAGGTCTTCCACCAGTTCCGAGCGGGCAACGATGTAGTTGGCGTAGAGGTCCTCGCTGCGGCTCGAGTTGAGCTTCACCTCCTTGAAGCCGCCGAGGAGGTGCTCGAAGCTCTTGTGGAAGGCCGCTTCGCCGGCGCTGGCGCGTCGCCACAGGTTCTCCGCGTCGGCGTAGCTGCGCCGGTAGAAATAGACGGCGCCGGCGAGGAACACCATCGTCACGGCGAATGCCGTCGGCGACAGATAGCCGATGTAGATGGCCGAGACGATGAGCTGCATCGTGAAATAGATGAGCCCGACGACGGCCGGCGCCGTCTCCTCGACGGTCTGCAGGTCATGGCCGACGGCGTTGCGGATGCGGACGATGCCGATGTTCTCGAAGGCGGAGAGATTGAGGCTGCGCACCTGGTCGGCGATGTGGATGCGCATGCGGCTGAGATAGCCGGCGACGATCGCCGTCATGGCGTTGAGCGCCCTGTTCATGGTGAACAGGACGACGGCGCAGCCGAGGACGAAGAAGGCGAGGAGCTGCCACTGCAGGCCCTCCGACTGCTCGTAGTCCGTCACCGTGCTGACGACCGCGATGACGAGCGCCATGGCGATGCCCGGCACGAGCGAGATGATGAGGAGCTGAAGGCGACCCTCGCCCGCCTCGTCGTAGAGAAGCCTGAAGAATTTCATGAATCAGCCGCAGCCCCGAGCCTGTTGGCGCAATGGATCACGTCTCTTCGGCCGCGATCAAGCTGCGCGGGCGCATGTCGGTCCAGTGGGCCGACACATAATCGAGGCATTCCTGGCGGGCGGCCGGCCCGTGCACCGTCTGCCAGCCCGCGGGCACGTCCGCGAAGGACGGCCAGAGCGAATGCTGGCCCTCGTCGTTGACGAGCACCAGGAAGACGCCGTCCTCATCGTCGAAGGGATTGGCCATGCGCTCACTCCTCTCACTTCCGCTCAGGCCAGCCACGTCTCGGTGAGCCAGCCGTTCTCGTCATAGTCGCCGAGGCACTGGTCGACCAGCGACAGCATGGCCGCCATGGATCCGTCGGCCCGCGCCAGCGCCGGCAGCTGCAGCTTGATCTCCTCGTGGTTGCCGGCGTAGTTGCGCTCGTAGAGCTCGTGCCGGCCGGCGAATTCCGAGCCGACCGCATCCCACATCAGCTTCATGATCTTGATGCGCTCCTTGTAGCCGATGCCGTTGGAGCCACGCACGAAGCGCGCGAGATAGGGGTCGATCTCCGGGTTCTGGAAGTCTCTGGCCGACGACGGCAGATAGATCAGCGCCGAGGCGACGATCTTGTGCACGATCTCCTTCACCCGGCCATAGGCGTCGGGCGCCAGGGCGCGATAGGCCTGCGCGGCCGTGAGCCCCGGCAGCACGGCGCCGCCGGTCCAGGCCTGCGGCTTCAGCGCCATGGCATCCGACAGGGACCAGAAGAGGTGCCGCAGCGCGATCACCTCCCCGAGCAGCACCTGGTTGCCTCGGAACTCATCGCCGCTCGTCGCGTGCAGGGCCTTGGTCAGGAGGCCGGTAAGGAAGTCGAGCTTCACGGCAAAGCGCGTGCAGCCGTGAAAGCAGGTGCCGTGCAGATAGCCGGAATCGAGCGTGAAATTGACCGGATGGTGCGCCGGGCCGTGCACCAGCACGTTCTCCCAGGGCACGAAGACATTGTCGAGCACGAGGATGGCGTCGTTCTCGTCGAAGCGCGAGGCGAGCGGCGAGTCATAGGGCGTCGAGGCGACATGCGCCGCATATTCGTAGGAGTTGCGGCAGAAGAGCTTGAGGCCCGGTGCGTTCATGGCGGTGAAGAACATCACGGCCATGCTCGGGTCGCTCTTGGCCACGGTCGCGTGATGGCTGAGGAAGTTGAAATGGGTGAGGGCCGCCGAGGTGGCGACCACCTTGGCACCGGAGACATAGAGCCCGGCATCCGTCTCGCGCTCGACGCGCACATAGACGTCGCGCGCCTCGCTCGCCGGCTTTGCCCGGTCGATCGGCGGATTGGCGAGGGCGTGGTTCATGAACAGCGTCGTGTTCTGCGCCCGCGCATACCACTTCAACGCATTCTCCGCGAAGGGCCCGTAATAGTCGGCATTGACGCCGAGCGTGTTGATGATCGAGGCCTTGTAGTCGGGCGTGCGGCCCATCCAGCCGTAGCAGAGCCGCGCCCAGCCGGCGATGGCGCGCTGCTGGGCGACGAGGTCCTCCCCCGAGCGGGCGGCGCGGAAATAGCGATGCGTGAAGCCCTCGCCCGCGTCCGTCGCCACGGTCAGTTCGCCCCTGCCCTCGCGCTCGTCCGCGTGCAGCGCGTCGTAGAGCCGGGCGAGCGAGCGCACGGAATTGCGGAAGGCGGGATGGGTCGTCACGTCGGCGACGCGCTCGCCGTTGATGTAGACCGAGCGGTCGTCGCGCAGGCTGGCGATGTATTCGGCGCCGGTGAACGGGCGCCCGCCTCTGGCGACGCTGTCTTCCGGCTGCATGGTCCTCGCGTTCACTGCACGTCCTCCGTCATTCGTCTGCCCGCGCGCCACGAAGGGCGGCGGCGATGATCGCGCCGATCTCGGCCAGCGGCCCCGGAGCGGTCATGGAATTGTGGTCGCAGGCGATGTCGTGGGAAACGACGCGCCCGGCGACATGGAGCGCCCAGGCCTCGGCCGTCGGCGCATCCGGCTCCCGCCCGAGCGTTGCCGCGACATGCAGGATGTCGCCAGTGAAGCGCTGCGGCCGGAAGGCACCGGCCAGGCGGGCGTTGTTGTTGGCGACGGCGAGCATGCGCTCGAAATCCTCCGGGCGCAGCGTCGCGAGGGGGTTCTGCGTGCGGGCGAGGAAGGCGCGCACCGCCTCCCAGCCCTCCGTGCCGTCCTCTTCGCCTTCCGGCGGACGATAGCCGATGAGGTCGAGCAGCGCGGCCCGGGCGCTGTCCCGGTCCATCCGCAGCGGTGCGCGCCAGTCGGCGAGCGGATAGCTGTCGAGAGCGGCGAGCAGCGCCACCGTCTCGCCCGCCTGCTCCAGCGCCGTCGCCAGGGCCTGCGCGACGAGCCCGCCGAAGGACCAGCCGAGCAGGCGATAGGGGCCGCGCGGCTGCACCGCCCGGATCTGGCCGAGATAGTCGCGCGCCATCGCCTCCACGGTCGCCGGCAGGGCCTCGCCGGCGCGGAACCCGCGGGCCTGCAGGCCGTAGAGCGGCACATCCGGCCCCAGCTGCCGGGCAAGGCCCGCATAGGACCAGGACAGGCCGTAGCCGGGATGGATGCAGAAGAGCGGCGGCTCGCTCCCGCGCGGCTGCAACGGCAGCAGCACGTCGAGCATGCCGCCGGCAGCCGCGGCCGGCGCGCCGAGGAGGTCGGCCACGGTCGGCCGCTCGAAGAGGTCGCGCAGCGTGAGCTCGATCCCCGCTTCCTGCCTGATGCGGCTGACCAGCCGCGTCGCCAACAGCGAATGCCCGCCGAGGGCGAAGAAGCCGTCGTCGATGCCGACCGTGTCGAGGCCGAGCACCTCGGCGAAAAGCCGGCACAACAGCGCCTCGCGGTCGCTGCGCGGGGGCGTGGTGCCGACGGGCGCGAGCTGCGGCGCAGGCAGGGCCCGCCGATCGAGCTTGCCGTTCGGCGTCAGCGGCAGGCTGTCCAGCATGACGAAGGCCGCCGGCACCATATGGGCGGGGAGATGCGCCGCGGCATGGGCCCTGAGCGTCTCGCCGTCGATGGTCTTCGCCGCCCGGGCGACGCAATAGGCGACGAGCCGCCGGTCGCCCGGCCGGTCCTCACGCGCGATGACCACGGCCCGGGCGACGGCGGTATGGGTGTTGAGCGCGGCCTCGATCTCGCCCGGCTCGATGCGGTGGCCGCGGATCTTGACCTGCTGGTCGGCCCGGCCGACGAAGACGAGCTCGCCGTCGGCACGCCGGCGCACGACGTCGCCGGTGCGGTACATGCGCGCTCCCGGTGGACCGAAGGGGTCGGCGACGAAGCGCTCGGCCGTCAGGTCCGGCCGGCCGCGATAGCCGCGGGCAAGGCCGAGGCCGCCGATGTAGAGCTCCCCGGCGACGCCGGGCCCGACGGGCCGCAGCGCCGGGTCGAGCACATGCAGCGTCGTGTTCCAGATCGGCGCGCCGATCGGCGGCGGGCGGGTGTCGCCGCGCCTGACCGTGCCGGCCGTCGACCAGATGGTCGTTTCCGTCGGCCCGTAGAGATTGACGACCTCGGATCCCGTCGCCAGCAGCGCCTCGGCGAGGTCGCCGTCGAGCGCTTCGCCGCCGACGAGGATCCTGACCGGCGGCAGTTCGCCGGCATCGACGAGCGCCCGCCACAGGGAGGGCGTCGCCTGCACCATCGTGGCGTGTTCGGTCACGATGAGCCGGCGCAGGGCTTCCGGATCGCGTGCCTCCTCCGGCCGCGGCAGGATGACCGTGCCGCCGCGAACGAGCGGGCCGAACAGCTCCAGCACGGCGATGTCGAAGCCCAGCGTCGTGACGCTGACGAGACGGTCCGTCGCGGCGAAGCCGAGCCGGTCCTGCATCGCCGCAAGGAAATTGGCGAGCCCGGCCCTCGTGACGACGACGCCCTTTGGCCGTCCGGTTGAGCCCGAGGTGTAGATGACATAGGCCGGATGGGCGAGGTCGTGGCCGGCCTCGTCCGGGGCCGTATCCGGCTCGTCCGCCAGCGCCGCGACGATCTCCGGCGCATCGAGGCAGATCACCTCCCGCCCGGCGAAGACGTCGCCGAGCGCCGCCGCCGTCGCGCGGAGCGTCACCACCGGCGCCGGGCCCGCATCCGCCAGCATGTCCGCCAGCCGCCCCCGCGGATAGTCCGGATCGAGCGGCAGATAGGCCCCGCCCGCCTTCATCACGCCGAGGAGCGCCACCACCATCGCCGCGCCCCGCGGCAGCGCCAGCGCCACCAGCCCCTCCGGCCGAACGCCGCGCCCGCGCAGATGATGCGCCAGGCGGTTCGCCCGCTCTTCGAGCTCCCGGTAGCTCAGGCGCTCCTCGCCCGCGATCAGCGCCGTCGCATCCGGCCGCCGCCGCGCCGCCTCCGCGATCAGCTGCGGCAGGCTGCGCTCCGGCACCGGCCGGGCCGTGTCCTCCACCCGCCCGAGCACCGCCGCCCGCTCCTCCGCCGGCAGCACCGGCAGCGCCCCGATGCGCTGCTGCGCTCCCCGCACGAGCCCGCGCAGGATCGTGCCGAGACGCCCAGCCAGTACCCGCGCCTCCTCCTCGCTCACCGCTCCCCGGCGATGGTCCAGCCGCAGCGTGAGCCGCCGCCCCGGCATCACCATCAGGCTCACCGGGTAATGCGTCTCGTCATGCGCCCGCAGACCCTTGAGCCGCAGCCCCGCGCCGGGCAGCGCCCCGAGCCCGGCCTCGTCGAGCGGGTAGTTCTCGAACACCACCAGCGTGTCGAACAGTTCCCCGAGCCCCGCCTGCGCCTGGATCTCGCTCAGGCTCAGGTGCTGGTGCGGCAGGAGCCGCGACTGCGCCCCCTGCACCGCCGCCAGCAGCTCCGCGACGCTCATGGACCCGGCGAGCCGCACCCGCGCCGGCACGGTGTTGATGAACAGGCCGACCATGGCCTCGATCCCGGCGAGCTCCGCCGGGCGGCCCGATACCGTCACCCCGAACACCACGTCGTCGCGGCCCGTCTGGTGCCCGAGCAGGATCGCCCAGGCCGCCTGCACCACCGTGTTCAGCGTCACCTCCGAGCCGCGCGCCAGCCCCTGCAGCGCCGCCGTCTCCGCTTCGTCGAGCGTGAGCGTCACCGCCCCGGCCTCGCCCGCCGCCGGCCCGTGGCCGCCGGCGAGCCGCGTCGGCTCCTCGAGCCCGGCGAGTTCCGCCGCGAAGGCCGCCCGGGCCGCCTCGCGGTCCTGCCCGGCGAGCCAGGCGAGATAGTCCCGGTAGGGCGTCACCCGCGGCAGCGCCCGGCCCTCGCCCCGGTAGAGGGCGAACAGCTCCTTCACCATGACCGGCATCGACCAGCCGTCGAGCAGGATGTGATGGTTGGTGACGACGAGGCTGTGCCGCGCCGTCTCGCCCTCGCCGCCGTGACGCAGCAGGGCGAAGCGGATCAGCGGCGCCGTCTCGAGGTCGAAGCGCCGCGCCCGGTCCCCGGCGAGCCAGGCCGCAAGCGCCGCCTCGCCGTCTCCTGCACCAGAGAGGTCGATCTCCTGCCACTGCGGCCCTGCCCCCTCGACGACGACCGCCACCGGCCGCGACAGGCCGCGGTGGCGGAACGAGGCCCTGAGGTTGGCGTGCCGCTCCACCAGCCGCTCCGCCGCCTTCTTCAAGGCCGCCGCCTCGAGCCGTCCCTCCAGCTCCAGCACCAGCTGCACCGTATAGACGTCCGGTCCCACCCCGTCGTAGAGCGCGTGGAACAGCAGCCCCTCCTGCAGCGGCGTCAGCGGCCAAACGTCCGCAAGGCCCGACACCTCACGCTCCAGGACCGACACCTCCGCCTGCGACAGCCCGCTCAGCAGGACGTCGGACGGTGTGCGGCCGCCGGCGCCTGGCAGCGCGGCATGGCGGACGAGGGCCGACAAGGCGGCGAACCAGTCCTCGGCCAGCTCCTCGACGGCCTGCGGCGCCACCAGCGCCGGGGCGAAGGTCCAGTCGGCGACGAGGCGCGGGCCGTCCTCCCCGTCGATCACCTGCGCATCGAGCGAAACGGCATGGGCGAGCGGCATGGCCGCATCGGCGCCGCCGGCGAGCCCCTCGCCTTCCGGCGCCGGCAGCCACGCGCCGCCGCGCGCGGCCGGGAAGCGGCCGAGATAGTTGAACGACATCTGGGGCGCCGGTTGAACCGCAAGCGCCTCCGCCGTCTCCGCGTTGAGATAGCGCAGGAGGCCGTAGCCGAGGCCGTTGTCCGGCAGCGCCCGCAGCTGCTCCTTGATGCGCTTGAGGGCAAGCCCCAGCGCCTCGCCGCCGGCGAGCGCCGCGCGCCGGTCGATGGCGCCCGGGTCGAGCCGCACCGGAAAGAGGCTGGTAAACCAGCCGACCGTGCGGCTGAGGTCCACACCCGCCGGCGCCTCGCGGCCATGGCCCTCGAGGTCGACGAGCACCGCCTCGCCGCGGCCGAGGCCGTGTCGCTCGCGCCAGTCGGCGACGGCGAGCGCGAAGGCGGTCAGCAGCACGTCGTTGACGCCGCCGTGGAAGAGCGCCGGCAGCCGCGTCAGCAGCGGCGCCGTCGCGTCCGGCCCGAGGATGCATCGCCGCACCCCGGCCGAACCGGCGGTGTCGCGCGCAGGATCGAGCGGCGGCAGGGCGAGCCGCGCGCTGGCATCCGCCAGCATGCCGCGCCACAGGTCCTGTTCCGCCAGCCGCTGCGGCTGGCGCGCCGCTTCCGTGAGATGCGCAGCCCAACGGCGGAACGATGTGGCGACCGCCGGCAGGGTCACCGGCTCGCCCGCCTCCAGCGCCGCGAAGGCGCTGCCGAGATCCTCGACGAGGATACGCCAGGAGACGCCGTCGACGACGAGATGGTGCAGGACGAGGAGCAGCCGGCCCGGTGCCGCGCCGCGGTCGAACCAGACCGCCGCGATCATTGCCCCGTCCTCCGGCGACAGGCGCCGCTCCGCCGCCGCCCGTTCCTCGGCGACGAGCGCTTCGAGCGCCGCGCCATCGGCATCGCGGGCGCAGACCCGACGCAGGCACTCTGCCGCAACGACGCTGCCGGCCGGCGAGACGGCCGGCGCCCAGCCCGGCAGCAGCCTGAGGCGCAGCATGTCGTGGTGATCGATCATCGCCTGCAGCGCGCCGGCGAGGGTGGCCTCCTCGATGGCGGGCGGCACCTCGAGCAGCATGGCCTGGTTGAACGCGTCGATCGGGCCGCCCTTCTCGCGCAGCCAGGCGACGATCGGCGTCAGGGGCACCGGTCCCTCGCCGGGCTCCGGCGCGGCCTCCTCGGCGCCAAGATCAATGGCGGCTTCCGCCAGCCCTGCCGGAGTGCGCCGCTCGAAGACATCGCGCGGCATCAGCCCGAGCCCCTCCCGCCGGGCCCGGCCGACGAGCTGGATCGACAGGATGCTGTCACCGCCGAGGGCGAAGAAGCCGTCGTCGATGCCGACGGCGTCGAGCCCGAGCACCTCGGCGAAGAGCCGGCACAGCAAGGCCTCGCGGTCGTTGCGCGGGGGCGTGGTGCCGACGGGCGCGAGCTGCGGCGCCGGCAGCGCGCGCCGGTCGAGCTTGCCGTTCGGCGTCAGCGGCAGGCTGTCCAGCATGACGAAGGCCGCCGGCACCATATGCGCCGGAAGCTGCGCCGCGGCATGGGCCCGCAGCGCCTCGCCGTCGATGGCCGTCCCCGCCCGGGCAACGCAATAGGCGACGAGCCGGCGGTCGCCCGGCCTGTCCTCACGCGCGATGACCACGGCCCGGGCGACGGCGACATGGCCATTGAGCACGGCCTCGATCTCGCCCGGCTCGATGCGGTGGCCGCGGATCTTCACCTGCTGGTCCGCCCGGCCGACGAAGACGAGCTCGCCATCGGCGCGCCGGCGTACGATGTCGCCGGTGCGGTACATGCGCGCTCCCGGTGGGCCGAAGGGGTCGGCGACGAAGCGCTCGGCCGTCAGGTCCGGCCGGCCGCGATAGCCGCGGGCGAGGCCGAGGCCGCCGACATAGAGCTCCCCGGCGACACCGGAACCGACCGGCCGCAGCGCCGAATCCAGCACATAGACGCGGCTGTTCCAGATCGGCGAGCCGATCGGCGGCGTCCCGCCCGCCGTCAGCCGCCCGCTCATGGTGGCGCAGACGGTCGTCTCGGTAGGGCCGTAGGCGTTGATCATGGTGCGGGCATCGGCCCAGCGCGCCATCACCTCGGCCGGGCAGTGCTCGCCCGCGGTGATGACGGTGCAGTCCGGCGGCACCGCCTCGACCGGCAGGACCGACAGCACCGCCGGCGGCAGCGTGACATGCGTCACGCCATGACCGGCGAGGAGCGCAGCGAGCTGCTCGGGCGACTGGAACCCCTCCGGCGGCATCAGCACGAGGGTGCCGCCGGCCACGAGCGCCATGGCGACCTCGGACACCGCCGCATCGAAGCTGAAGGAGGCGAATTGCAGGACGCGGGATGTGGGCCCGACGCCGAAGCGCTCGATCTGCCCGAGGGCGAGGCTGGCGATGCCGACATGGGTAACGACGACGCCCTTTGGCCGTCCGGTTGAGCCCGAGGTGTAGATGACATAGGCCGGATGGGCGAGGTCGTGGCCGGCCTCGTCCGGCGCCGTGTCCGGCTCGTCCGCCAGCGCCGCGATGATCTCCGGCGCATCGAGACAGATCACCTCCCGCCCGGCGAGCACCTCGCCGAGCGCCGCCGCCGTCGCGCGGAGCGTCACCACCGGCGCCGGGCCCGCATCCGCCAGCATGTCCGCCAGCCGCCCCCGCGGATAGTCCGGATCGAGCGGCAGATAGGCCCCGCCCGCCTTCATCACGCCGAGGAGCGCCACCACCATCGCCGCGCCCCGCGGCAGCGCCAGCGCCACCAGCCCCTCCGGCCGAACGCCGCGCCCGCGCAGATGATGCGCCAGGCGGTTCGCCCGCTCTTCGAGCTCCCGGTAGCTCAGGCGCTCCTCGCCCGCGATCAGCGCCGTCGCATCCGGCCGCCGCCGCGCCGCCTCCGCGATCAGCTGCGGCAGGCTGCGCTCCGGCACCGGCCGGGCCGTGTCCTCCACCCGCCCGAGCACCGCCGCCCGCTCCTCCGCCGGCAGCACCGGCAGCGCCCCGATGCGCTGCTGCGCTCCCCGCACGAGCCCGCGCAGGATCGTGCCGAGACGCCCAGCCAGTACCCGCGCCTCCTCCTCGCTCACCGCTCCCCGGCGATGGTCCAGCCGCAGCGTGAGCCGCCGCCCCGGCATCACCATCAGGCTCACCGGGTAATGCGTCTCGTCATGCGCCCGCAGACCCTTGAGCCGCAGCCCCGCGCCGGGCAGCGCCCCGAGCCCGGCCTCGTCGAGCGGGTAGTTCTCGAACACCACCAGCGTGTCGAACAGTTCCCCGAGCCCCGCCTGCGCCTGGATCTCGCTCAGGCTCAGGTGCTGGTGCGGCAGGAGCCGCGACTGCGCCCCCTGCACCGCCGCCAGCAGCTCCGCGACGCTCATGGACCCGGCGAGCCGCACCCGCGCCGGCACGGTGTTGATGAACAGGCCGACCATGGCCTCGATCCCGGCGAGCTCCGCCGGGCGGCCCGATACCGTCACCCCGAACACCACGTCGTCGCGGCCCGTCTGGTGCCCGAGCAGGATCGCCCAGGCCGCCTGCACCACCGTGTTCAGCGTCACCTCCGAGCCGCGCGCCAGCCCCTGCAGCGCCGCCGTCTCCGCTTCGTCGAGCGTGAGCGTCACCGCCCCGGCCTCGCCCGCCGCCGGCCCGTGGCCGCCGGCGAGCCGCGTCGGCTCCTCGAGCCCGGCGAGTTCCGCCGCGAAGGCCGCCCGGGCCGCCTCGCGGTCCTGCCCGGCGAGCCAGGCGAGATAGTCCCGGTAGGGCGTCACCCGCGGCAGCGCCCGGCCCTCGCCCCGGTAGAGGGCGAACAGCTCCTTCACCATGACCGGCATCGACCAGCCGTCGAGCAGGATGTGATGGTTGGTGACGACGAGGCTGTGCCGCGCCGTCTCGCCCTCGCCGCCGTGACGCAGCAGGGCGAAGCGGATCAGCGGCGCCGTCTCGAGGTCGAAGCGCCGCGCCCGGTCCCCGGCGAGCCAGGCCGCAAGCGCCGCCTCGCCGTCTCCTGCACCAGAGAGGTCGATCTCCTGCCACTGCGGCCCTGCCCCCTCGACGACGACCGCCACCGGCCGCGACAGGCCGCGGTGGCGGAACGAGGCCCTGAGGTTGGCGTGCCGCTCCACCAGCCGCTCCGCCGCCTTCTTCAAGGCCGCCGCCTCGAGCCGTCCCTCCAGCTCCAGCACCAGCTGCACCGTATAGACGTCCGGTCCCACCCCGTCGTAGAGCGCGTGGAACAGCAGCCCCTCCTGCAGCGGCGTCAGCGGCCAAACGTCCGCAAGGCCCGCAATCTCTCGCTCCAGACCCGACACCTCCGCCTGCGACAGCCCGCTCAGCAGGACGTCGGACGGTGTGCGCGGCGGCGGCGCCTCGGTCGCGACCGCGGCAAGGCGCGCCACGGTCTTCTCGGCGAAGACGTCACGCGGCGTGAACTGCAGGCCCGCCCGACGCGCGCGGCTGACGAGCTGGATCGACATGATGCTGTCGCCGCCGAGCGCGAAGAAGCCGTCGTCGATGCCGACTTCGGCAAGGCCCAGCACCTCGCGGAACAGCGCGCAGAGGAGCGCCTCGCGCCCGTCGCACGGGCCCCGGCCCTCGGCCGGCTTTTCCAGCTCCGGCGCCGGCAGCGCCCGCCGGTCGAGCTTGCCGTTGGCGTTCAGCGGCAGGGCGTCGAGAATGACGATGGCCGAGGGCACCATGTAGGGCGGCAGTTCGGCCGCGAGCGCGAGGCGGAGGGCGCCGGCCTCCGGGCGTTGCCCAGCCGCGCCGACGACATAGGCGACGAGGCGCTTGTCGCCCGGCCGGTCCTCCCGCACCACGACGGCGCATTGGCCGACGTCGGGCCGGGCGGCGAGCACCGTCTCGATCTCGCCGGGCTCGATGCGGAAACCGCGGATCTTCACCTGCTGGTCGACCCGGCCCACGAAGGCGAGGGTGCCATCGCGCCGCCAGCGCACGATATCGCCGGTGCGATAGAGCCGCGCCCCGGGCGGTCCGAAGGGATCGGCGATGAAGCGCGCCGCCGTCAGGTCAGGGCGGCCGGGATAGCCACGCGCCACGCCGCAGCCGCCGATATGGAGCTCGCCCGGCACGCCGAGCCCGACTGGCGCCAGCTTCTCGTCGAGCACATGCACGGTGACATTGTCGCGCGGGCGGCCGATGGCGATGCCGCCATCCAGCGCCTCGTCCGGGGCAAGCACGTGGAAGGTCGCGAACATCGTGCCTTCCGTCGGCCCGTAGGCATTGACGATGCGCGTCGCCGGGCAATGGGCGCGCACGGCCCGTACCGCCGCCGGCGACGCCGCGTCTCCCCCGGTCCACACTGCGCCGAGCGGTTGAAGGCAGGCCGGGTTCTCGGCCGCCACGAGGTTGAACAGGCTCGTCGTCAGGAAGGAGGCGGTCAGCCGCTCCTCCGCGATCAGGCGCTGCAGCGTCGCCGGATCGAGCGGGCCGGGTGGCGCCACGACGATCTCGCCGCCGCTGAGCAGCGGCACCCACAGCTCGTAGGTCGTCGCATCGAAAGCATAGGGCGAATGCAGCAGAACGCGGGCGCGCTCCGCCTCGCCCCAGCAGCGGTCGTGGACGAGGTGCAGCACGTTGCGGTGGGAGACGCCGATGCCCTTGGGCTGGCCGGTCGATCCCGAGGTGTACATGACATAGGCGAGATCGTCCGGCGCCCCCGCCACGAAAAACGTCCCCTCGGCATCGCTCTCCTCCGCCATGTCGGCGGGGACGACCGGCACGTCGCCGAGAGCGGCAGCCGCGGCGACATTGTCGGTGACGACGGCGAGCGCGCCGGTTTCGGCAACCACCTGGCGCTGGCGGGCCGGAGGGTCGGCGGGATTGAGCGGCACGAAGGCGGCGCCGGCCTTGAGCACCGCGAGCGTCGCCACGACGAGATCGGCGGACCGCTCCATGAGCACGGCGATGCGCCGCTCCGGCCCGCCGCCCAGCCTTGCGAGCCGGCGCGCCAGCGCGCTCGCCTTGCGGTCGAGCGCGGCATAGGTCAGCACCCCGCCGGCGCAGCGCAGGGCGACGGCCTGCGGCCGGGCCGCGACCTGAGCCGCGAAGGCCGTCTGCATCGTCCCGAGCGCCTGCGGCACGGCGACCGCGGCCCCCCGCCCGAGCCGCGCCAGCCGTTCCCGCTCACCGGCCGACAGCAGGTCCATGTCGGCAAGCGGACGGTCGGGCGCGGCGACGGCGGCGCCGAGAAGGCGCACGAAGCGCTCCGCGATCAGCGCCGCCGTCTCGGGATCGAACAGGTCGCGGCTGTATTCGAGCGTCCCGACGATGCCCGCCGGCGCCATGTCCGGGCCGTGGGTCTCGCCGAGTTCGAAGGCGAGATCGAACTTCGCCGTACCGAGAGGGACCGCGAACGGCTCGGCCGCAAGGCCCGGCAGGCGGATCGTCTCTTCCGCCCCCGGCTCCAGCGACAGCACCACCTGCACGAGCGGATGGCGCGACAGCGAGCGCTCCGGCTCGAGCGCATCGACCAGCCGGTCGAAGGGCAGGTCCTGATGCGCGAAAGCCTCGAGATCGATGTCGCGCACGCGCGCCAGCAGGGTGCGGAGGCTCGGGTCGCCGGCGGTGTCGACCCTGAGGACGAGGGTATTGACGAAGAAGCCGACGAGATCGTCCAGCGCCTCGTCGCCTCGCCCTGCGACCGGCGCGCCGATGGCGATGTCGGTCCCCGCCCCGAGCCGGCCAAGGAGTGCGGCGAGCACCGCCTGCAGCACCATGAAGGGGCTTGCATTCGCCGACCGGGCAAGCTCCCGCAACCGCGCATGGACTGCCGCCGGCACCACGACCGGCACGAGGCCGCCTTCGCCGGAGCCACGCAGCGGCCGCGGCCGGTCGCCCGGGAGGTCGATGGCGGCCGGCATGCCGGCGAGCACGCCGCGCCAGTGCGCGAGTTCCCGCGCCAGGGGACTGTCCGGCGCATCCGCCGGGCCGAGGAGCGCGGCCTGCCACAGCGTATAGTCGGCATATTGCACCGGCAGCGGCGGCAGGGCCGGGGCGCGCCCGTGACGGCGCGCATCATAGGCTGCGGCAAGGTCGCGCCAGAGCGGCGCGAGCGACGCCCCGTCGCCGGCGATGTGGTGCAGCGTCAAAAGGAGGACATGCTGCCCGGCGCCGAGCGTGAAGAGATCGGCCCGCAGCGGCAGGTCCCGCGCCAGGTCGAACGGGCGCCCCGCCGCCTCGGCGAGGGCCGCCGGCAATGCGTCCGCGGCGCAGTCGCCGTGGAGGCGCGGCAGCTCCGGCACGATGCCCGCAGCCGGCAGCACGACCTGCCGGGGCATTCCGTCGCTCTCGGCAAAGACCGTGCGCAGGCTCTCGTGGCGGGCGACGACGTCGGCCAGCGCGAGCCGCAGCGCGGCGATGTCGAGAAAGCCGTGCAGCCGCACGGCGAACGGCAGGTGATAGGCCGCGCCCTGACCCTCGCCGAGCTGGTGGAGGAACCACAGGCGCTGCTGGGCATGCGAGAGCGGGATGGAGGCCGGCCGCTCCTGCGGCCCCAGTGGAGGACGCTCGTCACGCGCGCCGCCGATGCGGCCGGCGAGACCGGCAACCGTCGGCGCGGCGAACAGGTCGCGCAGGGTGACGCCCACGCCGAACTGCCTGCGGATGCGGTTGACGAGCCGCGCCGCGGACAGGGAGTGCCCGCCGAGACCGAAGAAGTCGTCGTCGATGCCGACGGCACCGAGGCCGAGAACCTCGGCGAAGAGCGCACACAATGTCTCCTCGCGTGCATCGCGCGCGCGCCGCCCCGTCGCCGCGGGCACCTCGGCCGGCGCCGGCAGGGCCTTGCGGTCGATCTTGCCGTTCGGCGTCAGCGGCAGCGCCGGCAGCGGGACGAAGAGGCGCGGCACCATCGCCTCGGGCAGGCGGGCGGCGAGATGGGCACGCAGCATGCGGCTCTCCACCGCCGCGCCCGGACAGGGCACGACATAGGCGACGAGCTCCTTGTCGCCCGCCGCCCCGTCCCGCGCCACGACCACGCAGCGCGCAACGGCGGGATGGCCGGCAAGTGCCGCCTCGACTTCGCCGGGCTCGACCCGCACGCCGCGGATCTTCACCTGATGGTCGGTGCGGCCGATGAATTCGAGCGTGCCGTCCGCGCGCTGGCGCACGACGTCGCCGGTGCGATAGAGCCGCGCGCCTGGCGGGCCGAACGGATCGGCGACGAAGCGCTCGGCGGTGAGCTCTGGCCGGCCGTGGTAACCGCGGGCAAGGCCCGCGCCGCCGATGTAGAGCTCGCCCGCGACACCGGGCCCGACACGGCTGAGCCGATCGTCGAGCACATGGATGCGCGTGTTCCAGATCGGGCTGCCAATGCCGACGTCCCCGGCAGAGCAGAGGCCGTAGAGACTGTCGCCCGTCGCCTCCGAGGAACCGTAGAAATTGTAGAGCCGCGCCTTCGGCAGACGGGCGGCGAAACGGGCCGCGAGGGCCGGCGGCAGCGCCTCGCCGCTCGTCACCCACGTGCGGCAGCCTGCGAGGTCCTCGCTCTCGCCGATATCGAGCAGCGCGGCCAGGAGGCTCGGCACCACCGTCAGGCGGGTGATGCCGAAGCGGCGGATGGCCGCGACGAGGCCGGCGACGTCCCGCGCCGCCTCCGCCTCGACCATGACCATCGCCGCGCCGTTGAGGAGGACGCCCAGCAGTTCCGTCGAGCCGTCGATGAAGTTGAGCGACGTGCGCGCCAGGACACGCTCGCCGGCACCGAAGGGACAGGCCGAGCCGATCCAGGCGAGGCGGTTCGTCATGGCGCCCTGCAGCCCGACGACGCCCTTCGGCCGCCCGGTGGAGCCGGAGGTATAGACGAGATAGGCGGCATGCCCGGCCTGCACCGGCTGACGGCGATCGCCCTCGGCGGGGGCCGTCGCCGGCGCGGCGGCGAGCGTCTGCGCCATCGCGGGCGTGTCGATCTGCAGCCGGCGCTGCCCGGGCGCGATGGCGGCAAGGAGGGGTTCGCTTCCCGCGGCGGTCAGCACGAGCGCCGGCGCGGCATCGCCCACCATATAGGCGAGCCGCTCCGGCGGATAATCCGGATCGAGCGGCAGATAGGCGGCGCCGGCTTTCAGGACCGCGAGAAGGGCGGCCACCATCCCGGCGTCGCGCGGCAGGGCGAGACCGACGAAGTCGTCGGGGCCGATGCCGAGGCCGATGAGGTGGTGCGCCAGGCGGTTGGCTCGCGCGTCGAGGGTGGCGTAGTCGAGGGTGCCGTCTTCCAGGATGAGGGCCGGCGCCGCGGGCGAGCGCGCCACCTGGGCCTCGAACAGCTGGGCGAGATGCGCCGCCGGCAGCGCGTGCGCCGTCGCATTCCAGCCGTGCGGCAGACGGGCTTCGGCAGCAACACGGCCCTCGGCGGGATGAACGGCACGGTTCATGCGCGTGTCCGATCATCCAGGCCGGAGCGGCCGGCCGGCGATCCGGCAGGCGTGCGGAGGCATGGGCGCAGGTGGCCGCGCGGCCGCGATTCCGGCCCGAGCATCGGCAACGACATGGTCGACGGCCTCCCCAGCCCGTCTGCCGGATTCCCCAATCCGGCCTCTTCTGTCCGCCTCGAGGGCTTCGAGGCATATCCATTCCTGACGCGGTGGCCCGGCCGCCTCAGAGGCCGAGGCGCGCGCGCAGCCCCTGCGGCGGCGGATCGGCACGGACGAGCCCACGCCGGCGCAGTTCCGGCACCACGGCCCGCGCGAATTCGTCGAAACTGCCCGGAAAGTGCGTGGGCGTGATGACAAAGCCGTCACAGGCTTCCGCCGCGAAAAAGGCTTCGAGCGCATCGGCGACGTCGCGCGCCGTACCGACGAGCCGCGGCGTCGACGACGAGCGGGCAAGGCGCAGCGCGATCTCGCCCAGCGTCCAGTTGCGATCGGGATCCTCGGCACGCACCTGGTCGAGCCAGGGCACGGCGGCGCCGGCATCGACGGCGGCGCGCATCGGCGTTGCCGCGATCACCTCCTCGATCGGCGTGTCGGCGGCAAAGCGGGCGAGGTCCATGCCGAGCATGGCCGCAAGGAAAGCCCGCGCCATCTCCGGGTGGATGATCTCGTCGAGATAGGCGGCCCGCGCGGCGGCGATGGCGCGCGTCTCGCCGAGCACGGGCTGCACCGCCGCCAGCAGGCGGATGGAGGCGGGATCGCGCCCGAGCGCCTCGGCGCGGCGGCGCACGTCGTTGCGCAGCTCGGCCATGCCAGCGGCCTCGTTCTGGATGGCGAACATCACGTTCGCCCAGCGGGCGGCGAAATCCCGGCCGCGGGGAGAGACGCCGGCGGCCATGAGCACCGGCCCGCCTCCCGGCGTCGCGGGAAGGGACAGAGGCCCTCGCAAGCGGAAGAACTCCCCCGCGTGGTCGATGGTCGAGACCTTGTCCGGGTCGGCGAAGCGGCCGCTGTCCTTGTCGCGCAGCAGCGCGTCCTCGTCCCACGAGGTCCACAGCTGCGAGCACACGGTGAGCGTCTCGTCGGCCCGGCGGTAGGCGGTGGGTGAATCGAGCGGCGCGAAGTGGCCGAAGTTGTGGGCGTTGCTCTCCCCGGCCGAGGTGACGATGTTCCACGCCATGCGCCCGCCGCTGAAATGCTCCAGCGTGCTGAAGATGCGGGCGATATGGTAGGGCTCCATGTAGGTCGTCGACAGCGTCACGGTGAAGCCGAGATGCCGCGTGACGCCGGCCATGGCCGCCACGAGATGCGAGGGGTCGTGCCGGATGGAGCCGACCGCGCCGTGGGCGACGAAGGTGCGGTAGTCGCCGCCCGGGCCGGTCGCGATGCTCAGGGATTCCGGCACGAAGGCAAGGTCGAACCCGCCGCGCTCCAACGTACGGGCGACATCCTCATAGAGGCTGCGGTCGCAGAAATCGGTCTCGCTGTAGGGGTGCCGCCACATGCCGCCAAAGTGACTGCCCGGCACGAGAATATAGCCGGCAAGGGTCATCCAACGGCGCATGCGCGCGTCTCCAGGAAACGGCAGGATTTCGTCAGCTTCGTCAGCCCGCCGGCTGGCGAGGAGCGCATGCTATGCCGCACCACGTGCGCTTCGCAAGCTGAAGGATGATTAATTGTTGGAAAGGCGGGAACTAACACACCGGATTTCTGTAAAATTCTATCGAAATACGGGCGCTCATCGCGCAACAGCGAAGAGCTCTTTGCCGAAATGATCCTCAGCTGTCATTCACCATGCGGGACAGGCTCGTCCTTCGGCGCGGGCCGGTTCACGCCACCCCGGTCACGCCACCTTGGGCGAGCGGCGGGTCACCGGCGGCGCCGCGAGCGCACGCGCCATCGCCTCACCGGTCAGCCTGTTGTGCTCCTCGAGCCGTTCCGCGAGGTCGAGCCGCGTGCGGGCGCGCAGCGCCACCATGATGCGCTCATGCTCGGCAAAGGATGCATCGAGCCGATGCGGCACCTCGTTGACGGCGAAGCGATAGCGCCAGATCTTCTGCTGCAGGACGGCATAGTTCTGGATGAGGACCGGGTTACGCGTCGCCTGCGCGAGCTTCTGGTGAAAGGCGTGGTTGATGTGGGTGTAGGCCGCATGCTCGCCCTCCGCCAGCGCGGCCCGCAAGCTCCGGTGGAGCTCTTCGAGCGCGGCGATGTCCTCCGCCGTCGCGCGCTCCGGCACCGTGAGCCCGATCAGCCGTTCCAGCGCGCCCTTGACCTCGAAGATCGGGGCGAGCTCCTCCGGGTCGATCGGCGCGACGATGGCGCCGCGGTTCGGCCGCAGCGTCACGAAACCTTCCGCGGCCAGCACCTTCAGCGCCTCGCGCAGCGGCGTGCGCGACACGCCGAAACGTCGGCACAGCTCCTGCTCGGGAATGCGGCTGCCGCCCGGCAGGGTGCCGTCGAGCAGCAGCGACCGCAATTGCGCCGTCAGCAGCGCATGCAGGCTCGTCCGGCCGCCCGGCGCGGTATCGTCGTCGCGTGGGATATCGGAGTCGTCGGTCACGGGAACAGGCGGCCCGGCAGCCACAGCGCGATGGCGGGAAAGGCGACGAGCAGCCCGACCATGGCCAGCATGATCACGACGAACGGCATGGCGCCGCGCATGACGTCGCCGATCGAGCCGCGCCCGCGCACGCCCTGCACGATGAAGAGGTTCATGCCGAGCGGCGGCGTGATGAGGGCGACCTCCATCATGATGACGAGGAAGATGCCGAACCAGACCGGATCGATGCCGAAGTGCACGACGATGGGCATCACGATCGGGATCGTCGCGATCATCATCGACAACGTTTCGAGGAAGCAGCCGAGGACGAAATAGAAGACGACCAGCAGCAGGATGACCTCGAGCGGGCTCGAGGCGATGCTGCCGACCGCCCGTGTCAGCGTCTGCGGAATGCCGAGGATGCCGATGACGAAGTTAAGGAACTGCGCCGCCACCACAATGAGCAGGATCATGGCGCTGATCTTCACGGTGGAGAGCATCGCCTCGTGCAGCATGGCGATGGAGAAGCGCCGCTTGGCCATGGTGACGAGGAGCGCGCCGACGACGCCGATGGCGGCCGATTCCGACGGTGTCGCCCAGCCGAGATAGATCGAGCCCATGACGAGCACGAAGATCACGAGCGGCGGCAGAATGTCGACGAGGTTGCGCAGCCGCTCGGCAAAGGGCACGGCCGGCGGCGTGGCGCCGGCAAGTGACGGCCTGACGAGGCTGACCACGAGGATGTAGCCCATGAACAGCAGGGCGAGCACGATGCCCGGCACGAGGCCGGCCGCGAACAGCTGCCCGATCGAGGTGTTCGACATCGAGCCGTAGATGATCATGTTGATCGACGGCGGTATCAGGATGCCGAGCGTGGCGCCGGCAGCGATCGAGCCGAGCGTCAGCCGGTCGTCGTAGCGATACCTCTCCATGGTCGGGATGGCGACCGTCCCGATGGTCGCCGCCGTCGCGACGGAGGAGCCCGATACCGCCGCGAACAGGCTGCTCGCGGCGATGTTGGTGTGCAGGAGCCCGCCCGGCAGGCGGCGCAGCCAATCGGTGAGCGACCTGTACATGCCGTCCGTGACGCCCGAGCGCACCAGGAGCTCACCGAGGAAGATGAAGAGCGGGATGGCCGTCAGGATGAAATCGTTCAGCACGCTCCACGCCTGATTGCCGAACACCAGGAGCGAGGGCATGCCGAGATAGGTGAGCGCACCGAGCGCGGCGGTGGCGAACAACGCGACCGCCACCGGCACGCCGGCGAGCATGAGGCCGAGCATGACGAGAAAGCCCGCTGCGGCGGGCAGCAGGCCGATCATGACCCGGCGCTCCGCTCGCCGAGCTGGGCGGCATGCTCGTGCAGCTCTTCGCCCAGCGTCTTGATGCCGTACCAGCGCGCAAGGTTGGGCGACCGGGAGAAGAAGAGAATGGTCGCATGGACGGCGCTCGCCACGGCGACGAGGGCGAAGAACGCAAGGCCCGCGACCCAGACCGCCTGCGGCTGCCAGAGCGGCGTCATCATCGGCGTGCCGGAGAGGGAGCGGTATTCGATGCTCTCGGCGAGCGTCGTCCATCCGCGCCAGGCGAAGAACACCGCCATCGCGGCGAGGGACAGGGCCGAGAGGAGATTGAAGCAGCGGCGCGCGGCCGCGGGCAGCCGTTCCAGCACGATCTCGACCCGGGTGTGCGAGCGCTCGAGCAGGGCATAGGCAAAGCCGAAGGCGGCTAACATGGCGAGCACGTAGCCGCCGAATTCGTCGCCGCCCTGCAGCGAGAGGTTGAGAAAGCGCCGCAGCAGCACCTCGGCCGTGATCAGCAGCGAGAGCGCGAGCACGCCGTAGCCCGCGACGAGGGCGATGAGCCTTGCGAGCGGCCCGAGACAGGTCTCGACAGGATTGGTCCGCATGGCTCCCCGTCCCGTTCATCGGCAGCCGACCCGCCGGCGGCGGATCGGCTTGTCCAGGCCTTACGTCAATGGATGGCGAGGCCTGCGGCCTTGCCGACGGTGTCGTTCCAGGTCGCAGTGCACTTCGGGTCGACCGCATTGCAGGTGTCGCGCCAGATCGGCAGAACCACCTTCTCGGCGGCTTCCTTGATCCGCGCCTGGTCGGCGGGCGCGATCTCCACCAGCTGCATGGAGAACTTCTTGTGGTTCGTGCAGCTCTGCCCACCGGTGTTGCAGGCCACCGCCTCGTCATTGGACGTGATGGCGAAATCCCACAGCTGGTCCTCGAGCGTCCGGAAGGCGGCGGCGAGCTTGGCCTGCTCGTCGGGCGAGAACTTCTTCCAGGTGTCGAGATTGATGAAGTGCCCCTGCACCGAACCCGACACGGACAAGGGCAGGAAATGGCTGGTCACCTCCGGCCAGTTGCCGGTGTTGCCGGAGGTCGGCGAGGTCACGCCGCAGGCGACGACGCCGCGCTGCAGGGCCGGATAGACCTCCGAGAACTGCAAGGTCACCGGCGTAGCGCCGAAATGCTCCAGCATCGCCGACATCGAGGGCGTGAAGCTGCGCACCTTGAGGCCCTTGAGGTCGTCCAGCGTCTTGACCGGGCTGTTGCAGTAGAACACCTGCGGGCCGAAGGGCCACAGCGTGAGGACCTTGGCGTTGAACTTCTCCTGCAGCCGGGCGTCGAAGGCTTCGCGATAGGCGTCGACCGCCTTGCGCAGGGCGCCCATATCCGTTGAGACGCCGATCAGGTCGATGCCCTCGAAGAAGGGATCATCGCGCGAGGCCATACCGATCTGCACCGACATCACATCGAAGGAGCCGCCGCGCAGCATGCGCAGCGCGTCCGGCGCCTTCACGCCGACCACGTCCATCGGATTGTAGTTCATGCCGATGGGGACGCCGGCCGCCGCCCCGAGACCCTCGAAGAAGGCGCGCTCGATGGCCACCTGCTTGGTGTTCTGCGAAAAGTTGCCGGCGACACGCAGCGCCGTTTCGGCGCTCGCGCCGGCCGAGCCGACGGTCAGGGCGGCGAGCGCGCCGGCGCACAGAAGAAAATGCTTCATGGGTGGAGCCTCCGAGGCGCGATTTTGAATTCAAACTGCGCTCCTGAAGCGTTGCAGGTTCCTCCCACCGCTCAAACGGGAAATGTTGTGCAGACGCACCTGCACCGAAGCTTATTATTTTCAGGATCTTGATGCCTGCACTGCTTGAATATCGGGCAGCGGTGCACAAGCATTACCCAGATCGCAGTCGACGGGAAACCTACCCGAAGACCTCGTTCTATTGTCACCGCCGCAGATCCCATGCGATCTGATAGCGCCGCGGACCCTCTTCCGCGGATCGAGCGGCGAGCGCGGAGTGCAGGAAATGAATGCAAAATCGGGCCGCAGGCTGATCGGGATGCTGACCCCTTCCTCGAACACCGTGCTGGAGCCGCTGACGGCGCGGATGCTCGCGCCGCTCTATCCGGACGTTTCCGCCCATTTCGGGCGTTTCCGCGTCACCGAGATCGCCCTCGACGAAGCGGCGAACCGCCAGTTCTCGCTGCCGCCGATCCTCGAGGCGGCCGAGCTGCTCGCGGACGCACGCTGCGATGTCATCGCCTGGAACGGCACATCCGCGAGCTGGCTCGGCTTCGACACGGACGCCGCCCTGTGCGCCGCCATCACTGAGCGCACGGGCATCCCGGCGACGAGCGCCATCATCGGCCTCAACAAGCTGCTGCAGCGGCTCGGCGTGCGCCGCCTCGGCCTCGTCACGCCCTACACCGCCGACGTGCAGGAGCGCATCATCGCCAATTACGCCCGCCACGGCATCACGATCGTGGCGGAGGCGCACAGCGGGTTGCGCGACAACTTCTCCTTCTCCGACGTGACCGAGGCGGAGATCGCCGCGATGTGCGAGCGCGTGGCCACGGCCCGCCCGGACGCCATTGCCATCGTCTGCACCAACATGCGCGGACCGCTCATCGCCCCCGACCTCGAGCGCCGGCTCGGCGTGCCGGTGCTCGATTCCGTCGCCTTCACGCTGTGGAGCTGCCTCGACGTCATGAATGTGCCAACCGCGCCGCTGCGGACCTTCGGCGCCGTCTTCGCAGGCGAAACAACTCCGCCAGAATCCACGACTGATATCTGACGCAACCTTCCGACCAGCGGCGTTCGGGGTGCCGTCAGCGATCCGAGGTGCGCCGGCGGCAGGGTTCGTCCGCCACACGATCGGGTGATCATTGCGGGCGCGCCACGAAGCCGTCAGAGTTGCGTGCGATGCAGCAAATCGACGACCGAAACGCAACCGCGGGCGGAACCATCCCCGCTTCCCGAGCATTTCGATCTTAGACATGACCGAATCGCACGCCCAGGAAAGGCGCTCGTCGGACGGCGCGCCGCACTCTCGTATCGATGCCATTTTCAAGGGCGCGGCGGTGACCGCGCTCCTGCTGCTCACCTTCGTCGGCGGCGCCATCGTCACGGCCGGCGACGTCTTCCCCGGCCCCCAGATCGCCCGCGCCTATCAGGGCGGCAAGGCCCTCTATGACCAGATCGTCAACTACCGCGACGTCTTCACGAGCGACCTGTGGCCGCAGGAGCGCCGGCCGGAGCGTGGCGTCACCGTCCATGCCGAGGGCCTGGCGCAGGAGGGGGTGACGCTCTACACGTCGGGCCACGAGGCGGCCGCCTATCTCATCGACATGAAGGGCGAGGTGCTGCACGAATGGCGCCGCCCCTTCAGCCTGGTGTGGGCGGCGGGCACCGGCGCCGTGAAGCGGCCGATGCCGGATTCCCACGTCTATTTCCGCAATGCCCGCGTCTTCCCCAACGGCGACCTGCTCGTGATCTACGAGAGTGTCGGCGACACGCCCTACGGCTACGGCATCGCCAAGCTCGACCGCAATTCCGAGGTCATCTGGAGCTATTCCGGCCGCGCCCATCACCAGCTCGACATCGCCCCGGACGGCAAGATCTATGCGCTGACGCACGAGATCGTCGACGACGTGCACGAGGGGCTCAACCATCTCGCCCGGCCGCGGCTGGAGGATTTCCTCGTCGTGCTCTCGCCGGACGGCGAAGAGCTCAAGAAGATCCGCCTGATCCCCGCCATCGCAGGCTCGCCCTTCAGCACCCTCCTGCATCGCATGCCCGGGTTCTCGGCAGCCGATCCGCTTCACGCCAATGCGGTGACCTACATCGACGGCACCGCCGCCGCCAACTTCCCCTTCGGCAAGGAGGGGCAGGTGCTCCTGTCCCTGCGGGAAACCAACACGCTGATGGTCCTCGATCCCGAGACCGAGGCCGTCACCTGGGCCACCGACGGCTACTGGATCGGCCAGCACGACCCCGACATCCTGGCGAACGGCAACATCCTGCTGTTCGACAACTACGGCAATTACGACAAGCCCGAGGGGCTCTCGCGCGTCATCGAGATCGACCCGCGCAGCATGGCCGTCGTCTGGGAATATGCCGGCACGCCGGAAAATCCCCTCATCAGCGAGATCCGCGCCGACCAGCAGCGCCTGCCGAACGGCAACACGCTCATCAACGAATCGAGCGGCGGGCGTCTCGTGGAGGTGACGCACGCAGGCGAGGTCGTATGGGAATTCATCAACCCGGTCCGCGACGGCCCCGACGGCAACCAGATCCCGATCATCGGCTGGGCCATGCGGCTCGACCCGGCCGGGCTCGATCCGGCGCTGCTCGAGCCCGCGCAGCCCGCCCCATCCCGGAAGGAGACAGACCTATGAGGAAGCTCACGGTCCCCCTCACCCTCCTCATGGCCGTGCTGCCGACGGCCGCCTTCGCCTATGTCGGCCCCGGCGCGGGGCTCGGCCTGCTCGGCGCGCTGTGGGCCCTCGTCGCGGCCATCGGCACCGCGCTGGTCTTCGTCCTCGCCTGGCCGATCCGCAACATGCTGCGCCGCCGCCGGGCCGACCGCGCGGCCGCGTCGCGCGAGCCGACGGTCGATGCGCCCCATGCCGGTGCTCCCCAGACCGGTCCGGGCTTCGGCAACGAGGTGTCGCAGCGGCGCTGAATGCGAGGGACGAGGTCATGGGGCTTCTCGATCTGCCATCGCCCATCCTCACCCAGATCGACCGCTGGCTCGATCAGGTGCCGCCGCTCGCCAAGCTGGTCCTGTGGGCGGCGCTGGGGGCGATCCTGTCCATGGAGATCTACCGCCTCCTGTCGCCGCAGCGGCGTATCGGCCAGATCAAGGCCGCGCTGGAGCGCACGCGCAATCACGTCTCCCGCTTCGACGGCGAGTTCGCGGAGGCCTGGCCGCATATCCGCCGCATGCTCGCGCTTGCCCTGCGGCGCGTGTTCATCGTCCTGCCGGCGACCCTGCTCGCCTCGCTGCCGGTGCTCGTCTTCATCATCTGGCTGGACGGCAACTACGGCGGCACCTTCCCGCCGACGGGCGAGCCGGTGAGCGTCGCCGTGCCCGGCGCCTTCGAGGGGCGCTGGATCGACCGGGGGGACGGCGCGCCGCCCCGGGCCGAGGTCGTCGATCCGGCCGGCGAGCCCGTGCTCGACGTGCTGCTGACGACGCCCATCGCCGTCGTCCACAAGCGCCGCTGGTGGAACATGCTCGTCGGCAACCCGGCCGGCTACCTGCCGGACGAGGCGCCGGTGGAGCGCATCGACATCGCCCTGCCGCGCCAGGAGTTCCTGCCGGTCGGGCCGAGCTGGCTGCGCGGCTGGGAAGCCACCTTCTTCGCGGCCCTGGTGCTCTTCGCGCTCGTCTTCAAGTCCGTGCGCCGCATCGAATGAGACCGGACCGAACGCCATGAACGAGACCGCCGCCCACAAGACGTCCGCTCAAAAGACGTCCGCCCGCATAGACATCGACCCCTGGACCGATCGGCTCGGCGGCCTCCTCGAGCGCTACCCGCGCCTGTGGACGCGCCTCGGCGACCTTGAGACCCGTCTCGTCGCCGACCGCCTCGACGCCGTCGCCGTCGACCGGCCGATCTATGTCACCGGCCTCGCGCGATCCGGCACGACGGTGCTGCTCGAGCTCCTCGCGCTTCATCCGGACACGGTGGCCCATCGCTACCGCGACTTCCCGCTGGTGCTGACGCCCTGGGCCTGGAACTGGTTCGTGGACCGCGCCGGACGTGGCGAGGCGGTGGCGCGTGAGCGGGCGCACCGCGATCGCATCACCGTGACGTCGGAAAGCCCGGAGGCCTTCGAGGAGGTCATCTGGATGGCCTTTTTCCCGGACATCCACGATCCCGGCCGCGATGCCGCCCTCGGCCACGACACGAGCCACCCCGCCTTCGAGGCCTTCTATCGCGACCATATCCGCAAGCTCCTCGCGCTGCGCGGCGGCTCACGCTATCTCGCCAAGGGCAATTACAACGTCACGCGCCTGCCCTACCTCCACAAGCTATTCCCCGATGCGCGCTTCGTGGTGCCGATCCGCGATCCGCAATGGCACATCGCCTCGCTGATGAAACAGCATCGCCTGTTCGCCGCGGCCGAGCGCGAGGACGAGCGGGTGCTACGCCACATGCGGCGCAGCGGCCATTTCGAATTCGGCCTCGGCCGCCGGCCGATCAATGTCGGCGACGGGGCGGCGGAAGTGACGCGGCTGTGGGCGGAGGGCGAGGAGGTCGAAGGCTGGGCGGCGCACTGGGCGCTCGTCTATGGCCATTTGGCCGACCGCCTCGCCGCCGATCCGGATCTCGCCGCCGCCACCCTCGTTGTCCGCTACGAGGACTTCTGCTCCGCGCCGGCCGAGGTGATGGCGCGCGTGCTCGATCATTGCGCGCTCCCGCCGGGCAGCCTGCCTGAGGCCGCGGCCGCCCGCATCAGCGCACCCGACTATTACCAGCCGGCCTTCACGGAAGAGGAGCGGGCGACCATCGCGCGCCGCACCGCCGCTGTGGCCGGCCGCTTCGGCTATGGCTGAGAGTTTCGTGCAACCTCGAACCGCGGGGAGATCATGCCGCAAAAGATCTTGATCATGGGATTGCCCGGCGCCGGCAAGACGACGCTCGCCCAGGCGCTGACCAAACGCTTGAACGCCGTGCATTTCAATGCCGATGACATCCGCACCAACGTCAACAAGGATCTCGGCTTCTCGGTGGAGGACCGCATCGAGCAGGCCCGCCGCATGGGTTGGCTGTGCGACCAGGTGACCAAGACCGGCGCCTTCGCCATCGCCGATTTCGTCTGCCCCACGGAAGAGACGCGCGAGGCCTTCGGCCGCGACGCCTTCATCATCTTCGTCGACCGCATCAAGAGCGGCCGCTTCGAGGACACCAACCGCCTGTTCGTGCCGCCGGCGCGGGTCGACCTGCACGTCACCGCCACCGGCGAGCCGGATTACTGGGCGGAGAAGGCCGTGCGCCAGCTACGTCCGCATTTCGATCCCAAGGCCCCGACAGCCCTCTTCATCGGCCGCTACCAGCCCTTCCACGACGGCCACAAAGCCCTGATCGAGGAAGGGTTGCGCCGCGTCGGCCAGGCCTGCATCGCCATCCGCGACACCCACGGCACCGATCCCAAGAACCCGTTCTCCTTCGAGGATGTGAAGCTGCGGATCGAGACGGCGTTGCGCGCCTACCAGGGCCGTTTCGCAGTCGTGCCGCTACCCAACATTACACGCGTGTTCTACGGCCGTGACGTGGGCTATTCCATCGAGCGCATCGAGCTGGAGGCGGACCTCGAGGTGATCTCGGCGACAGACATGCGCGCCCGCTTGCGCGTCTAGGGGCCCCCGAGGCCGCGGGAATGGGCCTCCACGCGGACACGCGGACGATCACTGACGCCGATTTGTGCATCCCGATTGCATACACTTGGTCTATCATCGCGCTGCATCGGGTTGAAACGAGCAACGGCGGCAGAGCGATTCCATGACCTTCGATACCGTGATCCGCAACGGCACCGTGGCGACGGCGTCCGACACCTTCACCTGCGATGTCGGCATCGAGGCGGGAAAGATCGTCGCGCTCGGCCGCGGCCTCGACGACGCGCGCGAGATCATCGACGCCACCGGGCGCCTCGTGCTGCCCGGCGGCATCGACAGCCATGTCCACATCTCGCAGCCCTCCGGCGAGGGTATCGTCATGGCCGACGATTTCGAGACCGGCACGCGCTCGGCCGCCTTCGGCGGCAACACGACAGTGCTGCCCTTCTGCCTGCAGGAGAAGGGTCGCCCGCTGCGCGAGGCGCTGACGAATTACCACGCGCTCGCCGAAGGCAACTGCTACACGGACGTCTCCTTCCACCTCATCATTTCCGATCCGAGCGAGGCGGTGCTCGGCCAGGAGCTGCCGGCGCTGGTCGCCGACGGCTACAGCTCCTTCAAGGTCTTCATGACCTACGAGGGCCTCGCCCTCTCCGACCGGGAGATCCTGGAAGTCATGTCGGTGGCGCGCGAGACCGGCGCCCTCGTCATGATCCATGCCGAGAATTACGACGCCATCCGCTTCCTGACCGACCGGCTGGAGCGCGCCGGCAAGACGGCGCCGCATTTCCACGCCGCCTCCCGCCCGATTGCCGTGGAGCGCGAGGCGACGCACCGAGCGATCTCGCTCGCCGAGCTCGTCGACGTGCCGATCATGATCGTGCACGTCTCGAACCGCGAGGCGATGGAGGAGATCCGCCGCGCCCAGCAGAAGGGCCTCAACATCTATGGCGAGACCTGCCCGCAATATCTCGTGCTGACGGCGCGGGATCTCGAAGGGCTGAACATGGAAGGGGCGAAATACGTCTGCTCTCCGCCCCCGCGCGACGAGGCGAGCCAGGCGGCCTGCTGGGAAGGGCTGCGCACCGGCGTCTTCTCGACCTTCTCGTCCGACCACTGTCCCTTCCGCTACGATGATCCCGCCGGCAAGCTCGCGCCCAAGGGGCGCACCAGCTTCCGCTGGGTGCCGAACGGCATCCCTGGCGTCGCCGCCCGCCTGCCTATCCTTTTCTCGGAAGGTGTCGTGAAGGGGCGGATCAGCCTCAACCAGTTCGTTGCCTTGTCGGTCACCAACCACGCGAAGATTTATGGCCTTTATCCGCGCAAGGGCACTATCGCCATCGGCGCCGATGCGGATATCGCCATCTGGGACCCGGAGCGCCGCGTCACCATCACCCACGCGCTCATGCAGGACGGCGCGGACTACACGCCCTACGAAGGCATCGAGGTGACCGGCTGGCCGGAACTGACCATGGTGCGCGGACAGACCGTGGTTCGCGACGGGGCGCTCGTCGGCCGCAAGGGCTTCGGCACGCATCTTTCCCGCGACCTGCCGAACGCCGGCCGTCGCGGCCCCTGACAGGGCGGCGCCCGGCCGGCATGGAGCGGACCGCGACGCTCGCATAAGATCGGGCGGGGATTCGCCCCGCCTTTCGCACCGGAGCGGCCATGGCCGTCAATGAAGCAGCAGCGCACGAGACGCACGAGAATCTGTCGAGCCAGGCCCACCGGATCGTCTCGCACATGATTCATACGCGCCGCCTGCGTGGCGGCGAGGTCATCGTCGAGGCCAAGCTCGCCGAGGCGCTCGGCATCTCGCGCACGCCGCTGCGCGAGGCCCTGCAGCGGCTCGAAGGCGAGGGCCTCGTGGTCAAGGCGGCGCACCGCTCCTTCATGGTGCGCAATGTCGATCTCGCCGAATATCTGCAGAGCCTGAAACTGCGGGAGATCCTCGAGCCCGAGGCGGCGGCGCTCGCCATCGGCCGCATCGACCGCGGCCGTATCCGCGCCGCGCGCGAGGAGATCGATGCGCTGGTCTCGGCCCCGGTCTACGACATCGAGACGCACTGGCGCTCCGACACCTCCGTGCACGAGCTCTATATCGCCGCCTGCGGTAATGCGGTGATGGCGCAGATGATCCGCTCGCTCCGGGTGACGACGCGCCTCTTCGAGATCGCCCAGCTCGCCGACCGGCTCGGCCCCGATTCATCGGAACACATCGCCATTCTCGACGCTCTCGAGGCCGGTGATGCCAAGGCGGCACGCCGCGCCGTGCAGACGCACATCCGCAGCCTTTATCGCTACGCCCTCGACCTTGTCGCCTGACCTGCCGGCATGCCGGCGAAGCGCCATCGGCATACCGGCTATCGACAAGCTAGCCGCACTCCGGATAATCGCGCGAGCGGCACCCTGCCGCCGAGGAACGGGCGAGACGGCATGGCCAGCGACCGCAGCATCACCAATGAGACCGGCAAGCTCGCCGACAACGTCTATCGCGCCGTGCTCGGCGACATCCTGAGCTGCCGCCTGCCCGGCGGCTCGGTGATCCAGGAACGCAAGCTCGCAGCCGCCCTCGGCGTTTCGCGCAGCCCCATGCGCGACGCCCTCAACCGGCTCGAAGGCGAAGGCATGCTGGTGCGCCTGACGGAGCGGCTGCTCACCGTGCGCGTCATCACCCTGCAGGACTATCTCCACAGCCTCGACCTGCGCGCCCTCGTCGAGCCACAGGCGGCCGCCCTCGCAACGCCGCGGATCACGGATGAGGAAATCAAACGGCTCGACACCCTCCTCACCACGCTGGAGGACACGCAGGAGCCGACGGCAGAGCAGCATTGGACCTTCGACGACGCCTTGCACGGCACGCTCGCCGAGCGCAGCGGCAACCCCTTCCTCGCCCGCACCATCCACGAGATGCGCCGCTACACCAAGATCTTCGAGCGCCAGACGGTGCCCATGCGCCTGAGCGCCGGGCTGGTCGACCACCGCAAGCTCGTCACGGCCCTCGCCGCCCGCGACGCCGACAAGGTCAAGGCCGCCATGGCCGAGCACATCCGCAAGGTCCGCAAGCGTACGCTCGCCGGCCTCTGAGGGGGCGAAGGACCGTCTTATCAGCACCGCCTGCCCAACAATCGCGCAGTGGTGCGCTTGCGTGATCGTACATTCCATGCATTAAATTGGTATACCAGTAGAATGCTCAATGGCACACTGGTTCCATTGCCAACATCGCCGCAACGCCCGGCGTCGGCCGGGGTCCCACAGAGGGGACAGCCATGTTCAGAACCGCATCGTTCCGCCTTTCCGCCGTCCTCGGCCTCGCCCTCCTGACGAGCGGCGCAGCGCTCGCCGCCGACTGCAAGCCCGCCGTGCCCGACACGGCGCTCATCGGTGCCGGCAAGCTCGTCATGTCGACGAACCCCACGCTGCCGCCGCTGCAGTTCATCGACCAGTCGGGCGAGCTCAAGGGCATGCGCGTCGAGCTCGGCAAGGAGGTCGCCAAGCGCCTCTGCCTCACGCCCGAATACATCCGCATCGAGTTCTCGGCGATGATCCCGGGCCTGCAGTCCGGCCGCTGGGACATGATCAACACCGGCATCTTCTTCACGCCCGAGCGCGCCAAGCTGATGTACATGATCCCCTATGAGAAGCAGGCGATCAGCCTGTCCGTCCCCGCCGGCAAGGGCGCGACGGTGACGAAGCCCGAGGATCTCGCCGGCAAGACGGTCGGCGTCGAGATCGGCGGCTTCGAGGAGAACAAGACGAAGCAGCTGAGCGAGGAGCTGAAGGGGAAGGGCCTCGCGCCCCTCACCATCCGCACCTTCGACAATTTCGCCCTCGCCTATCAGGCGCTGCGCGCCGGCCAGGTCGAGGCGGTCGTCTCAATCGACGGCGTCGCCAAGGAATATGCCGACCGCGGCGATTTCGACCGCGCCATCTCCGGGCTCTACGCCACGCCTGTCGCGCTCGCCTTCGCCAAGAAGGACCTCGCCGAGGCGGCGCTCAAGGTGCTCAACGAGATGAAGGCCGACGGCGCCTACCAGAAGCTCTTCGACGCCTATGGCGTCGTGCCAACGGACGGGGAGCTCGCCCTCGCCGGCCCCGGCATGTAGGCGGTCCGGCTCTAATGCGCGGCGGACCGCGCCACGGTCCGCCGATACCCGCACGGGAGCGCGAAGGCTGGAGCACGTGATGCAGATCTGGAACTGGTCGGGCTTCTTCGACTATCTGACCAACCCCTTCATCCTCGGCGGCGCCTTCACGACGCTCTGGCTCACGGCGGTTGCCATCGTCGGCGGTCTCGTCCTCGGCTTCGTGCTGGCCCTGATGAAGATGGCGCCGAGCCGGCTGCTGTCGGCGCCGGCTGCCGCCTACATCTGGCTGTTCCGCGGCACGCCGCTGCTCGTGCAGCTCATCGTCATCTACACGGGCCTGCCGCAGCTCGGCATCAAGCTCAGCGTTGTGGAATCGGCGCTGATCGGCCTCACCCTCAACGAGGCCGCCTATCTCGCCGAGATCGTGCGCGCCGGCATCACGGCCGTGCCGCAGGGCCAGGTGCGGGCGGCGCGGGCGCTCGGCATGCGCGAGGCGCAGATCATGCGCTACATCGTCATGCCGCAGGCGCTGCGGATCATCATCCCGCCCCTCGGCAACTCCGTGAACGGGCTCCTGAAGACGACCTCCGTCACCTCCGTCATTTCCATGGAGGAGCTGCTGCGCCGCACGCAGGTGCTGATCCAGGAGCGCTTCATGGTGCTGGAGCTCTTCGCGGTGGCCGCCATCTACTACCTCGTCATGACGACGCTGTGGGACATCGTGCAGCGCCGCATCGAGCGCCGCTTCGGCCGCGCCTACCAGCAACTCGGCAGCGCCACCGAACAGCGCTGACGGCAGGAACCAACGACAACGGCAACCAAGGGCAAGGCGCGGCCGAAACCGCGGGCAAAGACATGACAAAGACCTTTCGCGGCACTTATACGGTGATGATCACGCCCTATGACGAGGCCGGCAACGTGGACCTCGATGCGCTCGCCGCCTTCACCGACTGGCAGGTCCGCGAGGGCATCCACGGGCTCATCCCCCTGGGCTCGACGGGCGAGTTCCTGTCCCTGTCGCCGGACGAACGCACGGCGATCACCGAGACGGTGATCCGCACCGTGGCGGGGCGGGTGCCCGTCCTCGTCGGCACGGGCGCGGAAGACACGCGCGAGGTCGTGCGCCTCAGCCGCGAGGCCGAGGCCCTCGGCGCCGACGGCGTCATGATCATCCCGCCGTTCTATTCGACGCCGACCGACGACGAGCTCTATCACCATTACAAGACCGTCGCCGGGGCCATCGGCATCCCGATCATGGTCTACAACAACCCGGCAACGGCCAATGTCGACCTGAGGCCGGAGCTGGTGGCGCGGCTCGCGGCCATCGACGGCTGCGACTACATCAAGGAATCGACGCTGGAGGTGACGCGCGTGCGCGACATCATCCGCCTGTGCGGCGAACGCATGACCGTCTTCGGCGGCATTCTCGGCTTCGAATCCTTCGTCGAGGGCGCCGAGGGCTGGGTGGCCGTCGCCTCGAACGTGGCCCCGGGCCCGCTCGCCCGCCTCTTCTCCCTCGTCGCCGACGAGGGGAGCATCCCGGAAGCGCGCGCGCTCTACCTCAAGTGGTTGCCCGTCATCGAGGCCGTAGGCGGCCAGCGTTATGTCGCCGGCACGAAATCGCTGCTCACACACATGGGCTTTGCTGCCGGCGCGCCGCGCCCGCCACGCCTGCCCCTGCCCGCCGCCGTCGATGCCGAGATGCGCCGGCTGGTCGAGGCGTTCGGCCTGCAATTTGCCGCGTGAGGCGGCCGACACGGGGACGCGACGGTGCGCCTGAGGCCCATGGGAAGCACTGAGGAAGCGATCACCATCCGCTTCGACGGACGTGAGCTGCCAGCTCGTGCCAGCGAGACGATCGCCGCCGCCCTCTTCGCGAATGGCCTCAACACCACCTGCCGCGGCAAGGACGGCGCGCCGCGCGGGCCCTTCTGCGGCATGGGCGTCTGCCACGACTGCCTCGTCACAGTGGATGGCCGGACGAGCCAGCGCGCCTGCCTGATGAAGGCGGCGGACGGGATGGTCGTCGCTTCCCAGGCGGCCATCCCCGACATCGGCGCCGGCGGCGATCTGGCCGCCGTTCCGGAGGCACCGCTGCCCGAGGAAGAGGTCGATGTCCTCGTCGTGGGCGCCGGCCCCGGCGGCCTGTCGGCGGCCGAGGTCGCGGCCCGCGGCGGAGCCTCCGTCCTGGTGCTCGACGAGCGGCCGATGCCGGGCGGCCAATATTTCAAGCAGCCGGCCTCGTCCGGCAGCGCCCCGCCCGAGGGTCCCGATGCGCAGGCCCGCGCAGGCGCCGCCCTGATCACCGCAGCGAGCGAGGTCGGGGCGGAGCTGCGCGGTGACACGCTGCTGTGGGGCGCTTTTCGCGAGGACGAGCGGCTCGTTATCGGCTATCTGCGCGAAGGCAGGGCCGGCTACGTCAGGCCGCGCATCCTCGTCATTGCCACCGGTGCCTTCGAGCAGCCGCGCCCCTTCCCCGGCTGGACCCTGCCCGGCGTCATGACGACAGGCGCCGCGCAGACGCTGGTGCGCAGCTACGGCGTCGCGCCGGGCGAGCGCATCCTCGTCGCCGGCAACGGCCCGCTCAATCTGCAGGTGGCGGCGGAGCTCGCGCGCGGCGGCGCCCATGTCGTCGCCGTCGCCGAGGCGGCCCCCGCCCCCTGGACGCGACCCGGCGAGGCGATGGCGCTGATGCGGGCGGAGCCGTCGCTCGCCGTGGCGGGCCTCCGCCAGCTCGCGACCTTGAAGCGGCACGGCGTGCCGGTGCTCTGGCGCGCTCGCCTCGCCCGCGTCGAAGGAGAAGGACGGGCGAGGCGGGCCGTGCTCGTCGGGGCGAAGGGTGAGGAGCGGCCGTTCGCAGTCGATGCCGTCTGCATCGGCGAGCGTTTCGCGCCCGCCAACGAGCTGCCGCGGCTGCTCGGCTGTGCCCACACGGTGAGCGCTGACGGCTTTCCGCATCTGGAAGTCATGCGCGACGATACCGGGGCGACCTCCCTTGCCGATATCTTCGTCGTCGGCGAGGCCGGCACCTTCGGCGGCGCCCATATCGCCATGGCGCAGGGGCGTCTCACCGGGGCCGAGAGCCTGCGCCGCCTCGGCCGCGGCACCGGCGACGACCAAGCCGCACGGCGAAGGCTCGGACGCCATCGCCGCTTCCAGAAGGCCTTATGGCGGCTCTTCGCCGCAGAGGAGCCGGGCCTCGCCGACGCGGACAACAATACGATCCTCTGCCGCTGCGAAGCCGTGACGCGCGCGGCGCTGCAAGAGACCGCCGCCGAGGCCAGTGCCGGCGATCTGGCGACCCTGAAGCGCCTCACCCGCGCGGGCATGGGCCGCTGCCAGGGCCGCTACTGCACCCCGCGTCTCGCCACGCTCCTTGCACCGCCGAAGGAAGAGGCCGGCTTCCTCGCGCCGCAGATGCCGCTGCGACCGGTGCCCCTCGCCGCCTTGGCGGTCGAGAAGCCGGAATGGGGCGGACACAAACGGGCGTTGCTGCCTCCCTCGCAGCCGAGGGCCGGCCTGCCGCCGCTCGATCTCACCGCGGCCGATACGGTCATCGTCGGCGCCGGCATCGCCGGGCTCTCGACGGCGCTGTTCCTCGCGCGTGCCGGCCGGGAGGTCGTGGTGCTCGACCGCGGGCGCCCCAACGGCCAGGCCTCAGGCGGCAATGCCGGCAGCCTGCATGCGCAGCTCCTGTCCTTCGACCACGGCGCCAGGGCCGAAGGCGGCGGCTCGCCCGCCGCCCGCACGCTGCCGCTGCAATTACAGTCGATCGCACTGTGGCAGGAGCTGGCGCGCGAGAGCACCCGCGACATCGAGGTGAAGATCACCGGCGGGCTCATGGTGGCGGAGACGGAGGAGCAGCTCGCCTTCCTCGTGGGCAAGACGCGCATCGAGCGCGCGCAGGGCGTCGACTGCGACGTCATCGACGCGGCGACCCTGCGCCGGCTCGAGCCGGCCCTCGACGAGCGCTTCATCGGCGCCGCCTATTGCCCGCAGGAGGGCAAGATCAATCCGCTCGTCGCGACCCAGGCGGTGCTGGACCTCGCGCTGGCCGCCGGCGCCAAGGTCGTTTCCGATACCGAGGTGACGGGCATCGAAGCCGACGGGTCGGACTATCACGTGCGGACGAACCGCGGAACGATCCACGCCGGACGCATCGTCGATGCCGCCGGCGCCTTCGCGGGCGAGATCGGCCGCATGGCCGGCATCGCCGTGCCCGTCTTCGGCGCTCCGCTGCAGATGATCGTGACCGAGGCGGTGGCGCCGCTCCTGTCGCATCTCGTCGCCCATGCCGACCGGCATCTCACGCTGAAACAAGCGGCGAACGGCAATGTCATCATCGGCGGCGGCTGGACGGCGGGGCTCGATCCGGTCCACCGGCGCCCGCGGCCGCTGCGCGCCAGCCTTGAGGGCAATCTCTGGGTGGCACAGCACGTCGTGCCCGCGCTGCGCCGGCTCAACGTGATCCGCAGTTGGGCGGCCATGAACATCAACATCGACGGCGCACCGATCCTCGGCGAGCATCCCGCGCGACCCGGCTTCTTCAACGCCGTCACCTCGAACGGCTACACGCTCGGCCCCATGGTCGGCCGCATTACTGCCGATCTCATCACGCGCGGCCGCACGGACCAGGACGTCGCCGCCTTCTCCATCACCCGCTTCGGCACCTGACGAGGAGCCCCGCCATGATCACCATCGACAGCGTCAGCAAATGGTACGGCGACTTCCAGGTGCTGAAGAACTGCACGACGACGGTCGAGAAGGGCGCCGTGGTCGTGGTCTGCGGCCCTTCGGGCTCGGGTAAATCGACGCTGATCAAATGCGTCAACGGGCTCGAGGATTTTCAGGAAGGGACGATCACCGTCGCCGGCACGTCGGTCGGCGCGCCCGACACCGACCTGCCGAAGCTGCGCTCGCGCGTCGGCATGGTCTTCCAGAACTTCGAGCTCTTCCCGCACCTGTCGATCATGGACAATCTCACGATCGCGCAGGAGAAGGTGCTCGGCCGCAGCCGCAGCGAGGCGGCGGAGAAGGCCCGCCAGCTTCTGGCGCGGGTGGACCTCTCCGCGCAGGCACAGAAATATCCGCTGCAGCTCTCCGGCGGGCAGCAGCAGCGCGTCGCCATCGCCCGCGCGCTCGCCATGGACCCGGTCGCGATGCTCTTCGACGAGCCGACCTCGGCGCTCGACCCGGAGATGGTGTCGGAGGTGCTCGACGTCATGACGAGCCTCGCGCGCGAGGGCATGACCATGATGTGCGTCACCCACGAGATGGGCTTCGCCCGCAAGGTGGCCGATCGCGTCATCTTCATCGACAAGGGCGAGATCGTCGACGACCGGCCGACCGAGGACTTCTTCGGCAAGGAGCGCAGCGGACGAGCCGAACAGTTCCTCAGCAAGCTGCTCGGCCACTGAGGCACGATCGCCTCGCCGGGCCTCACGGCGCCGGGGCGAGAGGCGGATCGGCGACAGCGCGCAGTTCGAAGCCGCCCACGGCGAGGGTCGCGGGACGAGCGCCGGTATTCGCGACGAGGATGTCGAGGCTCAGCCTCGGCCGCCCGCCGGGCCGCGGGCGAAGTGGCGGCGTCGCGATCAGCCCGCACCACGCCTCCGCCGGCCAGGCATGGAGCTTGCCCGCGCCGTCGCGGAACGGATCCATGCCCGCGCTCACGAGCCCGTCCGGCGCATCCTCGGCGAGGCGCAGCGTCACGCCCCGCCAGGCCGGCGAGGCGCCGACCTCGACCTCGACCGACGCCTGCATCCAGCCGCCCGCGGGCAGAGCGGCGGCCGGAACGTCCACCGGCACCGTCAGCCGGACCGAGCCCGGATCCCCGCCGGCGCCTATGATGTCCAGCTTCTGCCAGAAGCCCAGGCCGTCCGGCCGGCGAGCGAAGGCTGCCTTCACGTCGACAGCATGCGACGTCTCGACGAGAAGGCCCTCGCCCTCCGCCGCCGCGCGGATGAGGAAGGGATCGTCGCAGAGATTGCCGAGGGGGTTGTCGCGCGGATCGAACCGATCGTCGCGCGACAGGGTGCGGCGGGGCTGGAGCGGCAGGAGCCCGGCGAGATAGGCGGCGAGGGCCTTGCCGACCGCATATCCGCCGGCCGGGGCGAAATGCGTCCCGTCGTCGGAATAGCCGTCACGCGGCACGCCGAACGGCGAGGCCCGGTCGATCCACGGCTCGTTCCAGTCGAACAGGAACACGCCCCCGCGCGACCGGGCATAGGCCCGGCTGCGCTCGTTGATCCACTGCGCCTTGGCGCGCTCCACACCGCCGGCTGGCCACTTCTCGGTGCCGCGCGCCAAGATCGGCAGGAGGATGACCGCGCAGCCGGCATCGAGAAAACGGTCGCAGATCCGCTCGCGCCCGGCCTGAATGGTCTCCTTCGCCTCCACCATCATGTCATTGGTGCCGGCATCGACGATGATGAAGTCGAAGGCCGCGCGATCCGCGAGGACGTCCCCGAGCCGCGCCTCGATGTCGCGCACCTTCTGCCCGGAGACGCCGAAGTTGAGGCCGCCGAAGCCGCGCGTCCCGCCGGGCCGGTTGCTCGGCTCCCATCCCGGCCGCAGGCGCTGGTCGTGGAACACCGGCAGCGACAGGCGGCCGGTCGACAGGACCTCGGCCCACGCCGCCCAGCCGCGCGACGAGGTGGCGATCAACCGCTCGTCGGCAAAGTGGTTCTGCTGAACGAGCGACGTGCCGATGATCGCCGCCCGCCAGCCCTTCAGCCCGGCCATGCTGGACGCTCCGCTCAGGAGAAGAACGTGCCGCCGTTGACATCGACGCAGGCGCCCGTGACGAAGGCGGCATCGTCGGACGCCAGGAAGGCCACGGCGGCGGCGACCTCGTCCGACTGCCCTTCCCGCTTCAGCGGCGTCGCGCCGGCCACCCGCTCGCGCACCTCGGGCTTCGTGAACGTGTCGTGGAAGGTGGTCGCGATCATGCCCGGACAGACGGCATTGACCCGGATCTGCGGCCCGAGTTCCTTGGCGAGCCCGCGTGTGAAGGTCATGACCGCGCCCTTGGACGTCGCATAGGCCAGCGCGCCCGGGCCGCCTCCGTCACGGCCGGCCTGCGACGCGAGGGCGACGATGGCGCCGCCGCCGGCCATGCGCGGCACCACGGCCTTCGCGGTCAGGAAGAGCGAGGTGAGATTGACGTCGAGCACCGCGCGCCAGAAGCCGAGATCCATCTCGCCGAGCGTCCTGCGCGCCACGAGCCCCCCCGTGACGTGAACGAACGCGTCGATGCGGTCGCCGAAGGCAGCGGCCGTCGCTGCGACCGCAGAGGCCACCTCGTCCTCGCGCGTGAGATCAGCCCGGATGGCGACGGCCCTGCCGCCCGCCCGCTCGATGAGCGCAACCGTCTCGTCCGCGCCGCCGCGGGCGGCATTGTAGGTGACGGCCACGGCGGCGCCCTCCCCGGCCAGCCGCAGGGCGCAGGCGCGGCCGATGTCGCGCCCGCCGCCGGTGACGAGGGCTACCTTGTTGTCGAAGCGACGCATGTCTCTGGTCCTTGATTGCGTGGAAGAGCCGTCCCGGGCTCAGAAGTCCTTCGGCAGGACGATGCGGAAGCGGCGGTCGTCGACGTCGGTGAAATAGACGTCGGACGTGAAGCCCTGGTCGTCGATGAAGGAGAAGATCCTGCGCGCGTCGCCACGCGGATAGGGCACGAGGAGCGTGACGAGCGTGTGCTTCCTCGCCGCCGGCACGTCGGCGCGCAGGTGGTGGTGGAGCGGCAGTCCCTCGTATTCCGCCGGATCGATGCCGGGGAAGCCGACGACTTCCGTCAGCTTCGGCGGCCCGGCCGTCGCGAGTACGAACTGGCCGTAAAGACCTGCCTTCGCCCCCGTGTAGCGGAAGGTGTTGTGCCCGACCTCCAGCGGCCCGGCGGCATGATAGAGGAAGGTGATCGGCAGGGCGTCCGTGCATTCGACGCGATCGACCAGCACGACATATTCGCCATGGACGAAATAGACATCCCGGATCGCGGCGCTGACGGCGGGATTGGCGACGGCATAGGCCGCGGTCGCATCCGCGCGGATGAAGACGTGGTCGCTCGCCTCGCGCACCTCGACGATGCGCCCCCGCGCCTGGCGGGCAAGCGCCTTGTCCCGGTCGGCGTACTGGCCCTTTCCATCGATGAGGATGGCGTTCTTCGAGCGGGTCTGCCGGCGCCATTCGCGGTGCATGGCCGAGTTGAAGGCGACGTAGTAGCCGCTCTGGATGGCGAGATCCTCGCCATAGGCGAAGAGCAGGAAGGCGTTCTGGTCGCCGTGGCTGTGGCTGAGCGAGCCGTAGTCGCTGCTCTTGACCAGGAACTGGATGTGCCGGTCGGGATCGTGGAGGTGCTGCTGGATGGCGACCCAGCCGACATCCCGGAACCACTTGACGGGCGGCAGATCATCCGGCGCCCGCGCCGCGACGGCCGGATAGTCATGCGCATAGACGAGATCGTCGAAGGCGAGATCCCACCAGCCGTAATTGTAGAACTCCATCTCCGTCCCGGCGGCGTTGCGCCGGACGGTCTCGAAATACCACTGGTAATGGCCGTTGCCGGTGACCCCGGCGAACTGGCGCATGTTGTAGCCGACCTTGAGGCTCGGCAGGTCGCCGAGGGTCGAATCGTCGCCGAAGCAGGCACGGCGCGTGTCAGGCGCCTTGGTGTAGAGCGGAAAGTCCCCCGTCCTCTGGAAGAACGGGCGGCGGTAGAGGTCGAGCCCCAGGAACTTGCGGATGAGGTTGGCGGCGTCGATGAGATAGGCAAGGCCCGTCGTCCAGTAATGCGGCCCCTCGGCCCAGCCGCCGTCGGCGCCGCCCCACGGCGAATAGAGCGTGAAGAGGAAATCGACCGTGTAGTCGAGCCAGACCTGCGCCTCCGGCTCCTCGTCGAGGAGTGCGATGCACGCTGCCGCGAGCGCTGCCGACAGCGCACGCACGGCGTGGCTGTCGTAGGGGAACACGGTGATGCGCGCATGGCGCATGACGTGATCGGCGATCTCGCGCGTGCGCTGGAGCAGCACCGCCCGGACCTCGGCGCGCTCGTCCTCGCTGAGGCCGTCATGCAGCCAGTCGTAGCCCCATGCGAGCGCGGTGACGACGCGGAAGGCCGCCTCGTCGTTGTAGGCGCGCGAGGTGGTGCCGGCCGGATCCCACGAGGCGATCGCAAGAAGCCATTCGCGCGCCCGGGCGGTCAGCGCCTCGTCGCCGGTCACGCGCCCGGCGATGGCGAGATGGCGGATGGCGTAGATCACCTCCTGGCAGTCGATGTACATCTGCCGCCACAGCCCCGCGACCCTGACGTTGTCGGGATAGGGCGAGGGCTCGGCGATGATCTCGCGCATCATCCAGGGAGCGACCGAGCTGGCGTGGAACCGCGACCAGCCGCAGTGGTCCGGATCGGCTGCGAGCGCCTGGCGGAAGGCGGCGACCTCCTCGGGCCGCAGCCACAGGCGCGGATGGCTCATGTCCACGCCCCGGTAGCGATCCCCAGCCCGCGGCAGCGGCGTCTGCGGCAGGCCCTCGGCGATCTCGAAGCTGCGCGTCCGGCTCCAGTCGGACACGACGCGCCCGGCCGCCGCGTCCCAGAGGGCGTAGCTCCAGAAATACCGGCCAGGCGCAAGCACGGCGTCGGGCGTGAAGAAGTTCCAGGCGATGTCCTCGTGCACCGTCGTCGCATCGTCCGGGAAGGCCTCGCTGCGCGACAGCCGCAGGGCATAGCGCGCCGCATCGTCGAGCGCCGGCAGCCAGGAGAAGCGGGGCGGGTTTTCGGTCGGCGGCGCGCCTTCGTCGGGAGCGTAGGAGATCGTCAGCGAGCCCGCCCTGGGCTCGTCGAGGAAGACGCGACGCGGCCGCTGCACTGTCGTCTGTTCCATGAAACGGGACCACCCTTCGTGCGTCGGGAGGCGGGCGCCGTGCAGACACCCGCCCCGCCGGCGTTACTTCTGCGAATACTGGCGCTGGTAGGCGTTCTGCATGACGGCGAGGACCTTGTCGTAGCCGAGGCTCTTCAGCCGCGCCTGGTAGCCGTCCCAGTCCTTCTCGACATCGCGTGCGCCGAGGACCCAGGTCTGCTGCATCTCGGTCATGTAGGTGAGGATCGCGGGCCAGTGCTTGTCGTAGAGGGCCTTTTCCTCGGCGTTCAGCGACACGCCCAGGAAGTCGTCGATCAGGTAGTCGCCCTTCTCGTATTCGGCGATGCCGGCGAGGGCGAGCGCATTCGTCCACGGCTTCTCGTAGTCGTAGGTCTGCCAGTAGCCGCGCGGGACCTGCGCACCGATCTCCCACAGCTGCGCATTGACCGGCGTCGGGCTCTCCAGGACGCTCTTCTTGTAGGTCGGCTGGCCATCGACCATCTCGTAGGTCACGCCCTCGAGCCCGAAGTTCGACAGGCGCCGCCCCTCGGGCGAGAACCAGAAGTCGAAGTACCTGATCGTCTCGACCGGGTGCTCGTTGGTGGTCGAGATCGCCCATCCGGCCGGCTGCACGCGGGCGCGGCGATTGTCCGCGAAGCGCCGGCCCGAGACGGTCGCCGGCGGCACGATGGGCTTGAACAGGAAGCCTTCGATCTTGCCCTTGAGGGCGTCGGTATAGCTCGCCGTCGAGGCGAACCAGTCGTGCGTCATGCCGCCGAGGTCGTTGCCGAGCAGGTATTCGCGCGCCCGTGGCCCGCGCGTGAAGATCTCGTGGTCGATGAGGCCTTCCTTGTACCATCTGGCGAGGTTGGCGATGCCGGAGCGGTAGGTCTCCTCGGCCCAGGGATGGCGGATCTGCCCGTCGTAGACGGCGAAGTCGCCGTAGCGGTCCGAGCCCGAGACCCGCGCATCCCACATGTTGATGAGGCGGATGGCATCGACAGGCTCGCGCGCGAAATACGGCACCTCGTCCTTCTTGCCGTTGCCGTTCGGGTCCTTCTCGCGGAAGGCCTTCAGCACCGTGTAGAGCTCGTCGACATTCTGCGGCGGCTCAAGGCCGAGCTTGTCGAGCCAGTCCTGACGGATGAACCAGCCGCGCGCGAATTTCCCGTCCGGCACGTAGGGGATGAAATAGAGCTTCCCGTCCGGGCCCGAGATGGCCTGCCGGATCTGCGGATGGGCATCGAAGAACGCCTTGATGTTCGGCGCATGGGCGGCGATGAGCTCGTCGAGCGGTACGAAGGCGCCTTCGAGGCCGAAGCGGATGAAGTCGTCCTTGAGACCGCCGACGGCATCCCCGCCGACGATGTCGGGCAGGTCGCCGGACGCCATGAGGAGGTTGAAGGCATCGCGGCTCGACGTCGTGGCGAGCGAAGCGACGTTCTTGACCTTGATGCCCGTGAGCTCGGCCGCCTTCTTCTCCACGGGCCAGTCTTCGCGATAGACGTATTTGTCGCGAAAGTGGAAGTGGATCGTCAATTCGAGCGGCTTGTCGGTGATCTTCGCGGCCTGTTGCGCCTGCCCGGCTCCCGGCAGCGCAAGCGCCGCGCAAAGAGCAAGAATGGACGCCCGCGGCAACCCGTTCCTCATGCTTTCCTCCCGGGGATGTATCGTTATTCCTTCACCCCGCCCAGAAGTATTCCCTTGCTGAAATACTTCTGCACGTAGGGGTAGATCAGCAGCACCGGTATGATCGACGCGACCATGATCGCCGCGGAGACGGTCTCGAACGAATAGCGAGAGGTCAGCAGCGAGGCTGCGAATTCGTCATTGGCGCTCAGGTCGACGATGACGCGCTTCAGATAGAGCTGCAGCGGTATCTTCTCTTCCCCGCGCAGGAGAACCATGGCCCAGAAGTAGCCGTTCCAGCGCGTGACGATGCAGAACAGCGCGACGGTGGCGATGGCCGGCTTCGACAGCGGGATGAAGACCTTCCACAGCAGCTGGAAGTCGCTCGCGCCGTCCATGCGTGCGGCTTCCTCGAAGGCCTTCGGCACCGCCTCGAAGAAGTTCCGCAGCAGGATGATATTGAAGGCGTTGCAGGCGAAGCCGATGATGATGCCGAGGCGCGAGTCGAGCAGCCCGAGGTCCCGCATGTTGAGGAAGAACGGGATCATGCCGGCGTGGAACCAGAGGGTGAAGGCCACCATCAGGTTGAAGAAGCGCCGGCCGCGCAACTGATGCCGCGACAGCGCATAGGCGCCGGGCACGATGATGAGCAGGCTCATCGCCGTGCCGCCGAAGGTGTAGAGGAAGGTGTTGCCGTAGGAGACCCAGAACATGCGGTCCGACAGCACCCGCTCGTAGGCCGCGAGGGTGAGGTCCACCGGGAACAGGAAGACCCGCCCCGAGGTCACCGCCGCGCCGGAGCTGATGGACGCCGCCAGGATGTAGATGAACGGGTAGAGCGTGCCGAGCACGAACAGCGCCAGCAGGAACCCGTTGGCGTAGCCGAAGAAGCGGTCGCCGCGCGAATGGAGCGTGAAGGCGGACATCGGCTTTCCCTCACCACAGCGACGCGGTGGAGACCTTCCGGCTGAGCCGGTTGGCCGTGAAGACGAGGATGAAGGCGATGACCGCGTTGAAGAGGCCGGCCGCCGTGGCGACGTCGTACTGCATGCCCTGCAGGCCTGTGCGGTAGATGTAGGTCGAGACGACGTCCGCGGTCTCGAACGTGGCCGGCTGGTAGAGCAGGATGATGTATTCGAAGCCGACCTCGACGAGGTTCCCCACGCGGATGATCAGCATGATGATGATCGTCGGCAGGATCGAGGGCAGCGTGATGCGCCACATCATCTGCCAGCGCGAGGCGCCGTCGACGCGCGCGGATTCGTAGAGCGAGGGACTGATGCCGGCGATCGCGGCGAGATAGACGATCGATTCGAAGCCGGCTTCCTTCCAGATGCCCGAGCCGATGAAGACGGGACGGAACCACTCCGGCTGTGTGAGGAAGTAGATGGGCTCGATCCCGAGCGCGCCGAGCGCCAGGTTGACGACGCCGGTCGACGGCGACAGGAGGTTGATGACGAGGCCGGCCACGATCACGACCGAGATGAAATGCGGCAGGTAGACGATGGTCTGCCCCCACCGCTTCAGGCCGGCATGCTGCACCTCGTTGAACATCAGCGCCAGGATGATCGGCACCGGGAAGGCGAAGATCAGACCGAGGAAGCTGATGATCAGCGTATTGGCGAAGGCGCGACGGAAGAGCTCGTTCTCGAACAACGTGTAGAAGTTCTCGAGGCCCACCCAGGGGCTGCCGGCGATGCCCTTGAAGGCGCTGAAGTCCTTGAAGGCGATGACGAGCCCATACATCGGCTTGTAGAGGAAGACGAGAAACCAGATCAGCATCGGCGCCAGCAGCACATAGAGCTGCCAGTTCGCCGCGACGTCCTCGGCGAGCCGCCTCAGATAGGCGCCGGCAACGGATGTCGCCGACGACCGGCCGGCGTCACGCGAGAGCGCGTCCGCTTTCCCGGTCGAATAGTTGGATGCGGTCGACATCGAAATGGATCCTCCCGATCCCCGCCAGCGCCCCGATGTCGTCCGGGGTCTCGGTCTTGGCGATGATGGCCTGGCCGCCGACGCGGCCGTGCAGCAGTGCCTCGGAGCCGAGCGGCTCCACGAGGTCGATCTCGCAGGCGATGCCCGATGCGCCCGCGCCCAGCCCGATCGCTTCCGGGCGCACGCCGAGGATGATGGGCCGCCCGTCGCTGGCCTGCGGCAGCGCCCGCGCCGGCAGCGGCACCGTCGTCCCCTCCGCCAGCACGCCGACGGGGCGTCCCTCGACCGTGCCGATGACGGCCTCGATCAGGTTCATCGGCGGCGAGCCGATGAAGCTCGCGACGAAGGTGTTCGCCGGCTTGTGGAACACCTCCATGGGGCTTCCGACCTGCTCGATGCGCCCGCCGTTCATGATCACGATGCGATCGGCCAGCGTCATCGCCTCGACCTGGTCGTGCGTGACATAGAGGCTGGTCACGCCGAGCCGCCGGTGCAGCCGCTTGATCTCGGCGCGCATCTGGGTGCGCAGCTTGGCGTCGAGGTTCGACAAAGGCTCGTCGAAGAGGAAGACCTGCGGCCGGCGCACGATGGCCCGGCCCATGGCGACGCGCTGACGCTGGCCGCCCGATAGGTCGGCGGGCTTGCGATCGAGATAGTCGCTGAGCCCGAGGATCGCCGCCGCCTCGGCGACCGCGGCGGTGACCACCTCGTTCCGCTCCCGCCGCACACGCAGCCCGAAGGCGATGTTCTCCGCCACGTTGAGATGCGGATAGAGGGCGTAGTTCTGGAACACCATCGCGACGTCGCGGTCCTTCGGCGCCACGCGGTTCACCACGCGCCCGTCGATCGCAACCGTGCCCTGCGAGATCTCCTCGAGGCCGGCGACCATGCGCAACGTCGTCGACTTGCCGCAGCCCGACGGTCCGACGAGGACGACGAATTCCCGCAGCGCCACGGCAAGGTCGATGCCGTGCACGACCTCCACGGTGCCATAGCGCTTGACGACGCCGCTCAGCTCCACCGACGACATGTGCTCGCTCCTGCCACTGTCGTTCCCTCCGCTTCGTTGCTCTTGGTCTTGGCTGCCTTCGAGGCCGGTCAGGCCGTCGAGGACGCCGCGTGTCGTGGCGCGCGCTTGCGGCCCGAGCGCGTGTTGATCTTCTCGATGTAGGACCAGAGCTTGGGGTTGCCGGACAATTCGCCGAGCTTCGATTCGAGCGAACCGAGATGGGCGACGAGCGCCTCGCGCGCCCGCGCCGGATCGCCGGAGCGGATGGCATCGACGATCGCCTTGTGCTCCTTGATGACGTCCTCGGTGCGCCGCACCGCGAACACCCGCTTCAGGTGGCGCATGCGGTCAACCTCGCCCTTGGCCTGGTTGACGATCGTCCAGACGCCGGGCAGCCGCGCGGCGACGAAGATATCCCGGTGGAAGTCCTCGTCGAGCTGGAAGAAGGCCGCGAAATCCTCGCTGCGGGCCGCCTCGACCTGCATCGCGACACACATGTCCAGGCGGCCGAGATCCTCGAAAGAGTGGCGGCGGGCCGCCTCCATGGCCGCGCTCTCCTCGAGGCGAACGCGCACGAAGACCGCTTCCATGTAGCGCTGGATATCGATGGGCGCGACATAGGTGCCGCCCTTCGGCACCACGGTGAGCAGCCCCTCCTCGGCAAGGCGGATGATCGCCTCGCGCACCGGCGTCTTGCTCACGCTGAGGGCGGCCGCGACCTCCTTCTCGGACAGCGCCCGCCCCGGCAGCAGCTTCACCTCGATGATGAGCTGCCGCAGCAGCCGATAGACCTCCCCCGCCATGCCGCCGCTGCCGCCGCCGGTGAGGGCCGCGGGGCTGAGCAGTTCCGTCAGGGGAAGCGACGGCAACTCGACAAGCTCTGACATATCAATTCCATGTCTGAAATCTCAGTTATGATTCTGATATGTCAGCTTGTGCCACTCGTCAACCGGTCTCGGGATAATGAGGCGGCAACGATCGTGAACCGGCACCAAATGGCCGCTTGACCTTCCCACCGTGGAAGGGGCGATGCTTTGGCCTCCACGCCAAGGCAGAGGCCGGCATGAGACATTCGCACGGTGGCCCTGACGGCCACGCCGACGATCGCGCGCCTGGTGCCCACGCGGGGCACCATCATCATGACGCAGCTGCGGGCGAGCCCGGGACGGTGAAGGATCCGGTCTGCGGAATGATGGTGGATCCGCACACCACACCGCACCGGGCGCAGCATGCCGGCCGCACCTATTATTTCTGCTCGCCGGGGTGCCAGTCGAAGTTTGTCGCGGAGCCGGCGCGATACGCCGGGCCGGCGGGGCAAAAGGCCCGGGGCGTTCCCGAGGGACAGACGATCTACACCTGCCCGATGCATCCGCAGATCCGCCAGGTGGGGCCGGGATCGTGCCCGATCTGCGGCATGGCCCTGGAGCCGGTCGTGGCCGAAGCGGACGGTGGCCACAGCCACGAACTCGTCGACATGAGCCGCCGGTTCTGGATCGGCCTCGCCCTGTCCCTGCCGATCGTGGCTCTGGAGATGGGCGGCCACCTGACGGGCCTCGGCCACTATCTCGGCCAGCAGCAGTCCAATTGGGTCCAGTTGCTCCTCGCGACGCCGGTCGTGCTGTGGGCGGGCTGGCCGTTCTTCGTGCGCGGCTGGTACTCGCTCGTGAACCGCAGCCTCAACATGTTCACGCTCATTGCCATGGGTACCGGCATCGCCTGGCTCTACAGCCTGGTCGCAACACTCGCCCCCGGCGTCTTCCCCGCCGCCTTCCGCGGCGGCGACGGGTCGGTCGCCGTCTATTTCGAGGCCGCCGCCGTGATCACCGTCCTCGTCCTCCTCGGACAGGTGCTCGAGCTCAGGGCGCGCGAGAATACCAGCGGGGCGATCCGCGCGCTGCTCGACCTTGCGCCGAAGACCGCCCGCCGGATCGGACCGGACGGAACCGAGGAGGAGGTCCAGCTCGATGCCGTCGCGGTGGGCGACCGTCTCCGGGTGCGCCCGGGGGAGAAGGTGCCGGTCGACAGCGACGTCGTCGAAGGGCGCAGCTCGGTCGACGAGTCCATGGTCACCGGCGAGTCGATGCCCGTGACCAAGGAGGTCGGCACCAAGGTCATCGGCGGCACGATGAACCGGTCCGGCGCGCTCGTGATCGAAGCGCAGAAGGTCGGCCGCGACACCATGCTGTCGCAGATCGTCCAGCTCGTGGCCGAGGCGCAGCGCAGCCGCGCGCCCATCCAGCGGCTGGCCGACGAGGTCTCGAGCTATTTCGTGCCGGCCGTGATCGTCGTGGCGCTCCTCGCCTTCGCGGCCTGGGGCGTCTGGGGGCCCGAGCCCCGCCTCGCCTTCGGCCTCGTCGCCGCCGTTTCGGTGCTGATCATCGCCTGCCCCTGCGCGCTCGGCCTCGCCACGCCGATGTCCATCATGGTCGGCGTCGGGCGGGGCGCCCAGGCGGGCGTGCTGATCAAGAACGCCGAGGCCCTGGAGCGCATGGAGAAGGTCGACACGATCGTGGTCGACAAGACGGGCACGCTGACCGAAGGCAAGCCCGCCGTCACGGCGGTCGTGCCGGCACTCGACTTTGCCGAGGACGAGGTCTTGCGCCTGTCGGCCAGCGTCGAGCGCGCGAGCGAGCATCCGCTCGCCGTGGCCATCGTCGAGGCGGCCGAGCGACGCGGCATCGCGACGGTTCCGGTCGCCGACTTCGACTCGCCGACCGGCAAGGGAGTGCTCGGCACGGCCGACGGCCGCCATGTCGTGCTCGGCAACAAGGCCTTCCTCGCCGAGCACGGCATCGATGCCGCGCCGCTCGAGCAGCAGGCCGACGACCTTCGGCAGGACGGCGCCACGGCCATCTTCGTCGGCATCGACGGCCGTATCGCCGGCGCCATCGCCATCGCCGACCCCGTCAAGGCCTCGACGCCGCAGGCGCTCGCCGGCCTCGCCGCCGAGGGCATCCGCGTGGTGATGCTCACGGGTGACAACTGGACGACCGCCCGGGCCGTCGCGCGCCGGCTCGGCATCGAGGAGGTCGAGGCCGAGGTGCTGCCGGACGGGAAGAGTGCCGTGGTGGAGCGCTACAAGAGCGCCGGACGCACCGTCGCCATGGCCGGCGACGGCGTGAACGACGCCCCGGCGCTTGCGACGGCGGACATCGGCATCGCCATGGGAACCGGCACCGACGTGGCCATGGAGAGCGCCGGCGTGACCCTGCTCAAGGGCGACCTGACCGGGATCGTTGCGGCGCGGCGCCTGTCGCGCGCCACCATGGGCAACATCCGGCAGAACCTGTTCTTCGCCTTCATCTACAATGCCCTCGGCGTGCCGGTTGCCGCGGGCGTCCTCTATCCCTTCCTCGGCATCCTGCTCTCGCCGATCATCGCGGCGGCGGCCATGGCGCTTTCGTCCGTGAGCGTCATCGGCAACGCCATCCGCCTGCGGGCGGTGAAGCTCTGACGGCCGGAAACCTGCCATCCACGCCTTGCAAAGGCTCTCCGATCACCCGATCCGATTAGCCCAGCATCATGCCATGGCTTGCGGCTTGCTCTAAAGTCTGACGTTCGTGGGCCGGGAGGTCCGCCGACGGATACACTTGTCCGGATCGGTTCGGATCGCAAACGCGTCCTGCGCGGGGTCCGCCGACAGGACGTTCGAGGGACGGTCATGACGCTACCCACTGGCCCCTCCCCTTCCACAAGCGGCGTGATGACCGCCTGGGCGCAGCTCGTCGGCCAGATCTTCACCGTGTGGCGCGAGGCCGGACTCTCCTGGAAGCCGCGCGTCCGCTGGTTTCCGCGCATCCCGCCTCACCTCGACATCGTCTTCGGCTGGCTGTTCGACCCGGCGGAAGGGGATGACGTCGACGCCATCCTCTTTTCCGATGAGCGCAGTTCCTCGCCGCTGCACGATATCCGCGACTTCGTCGGCGGGCTGCAGCTGCCGATGATCGATATCAAGGGCCGGGCGGGGGAATTCGCCGACGCCGCCTTCGACATCATGCGCCCCAACACCTGGTCCGAGACCGCAAGACGCATCGTCGGTTTCCGGCAGCAGCGCGAGAGGCTCGCCCCGCAATATCGCCATACCCGCGAGCCGGACCTCGAGATCCTGGCGCACATGTATGTCTCCGGCCGGCCGTTGCGCGGCATGCGCTATCCGCTGACGCCGGAAGCCGTCTGCTATCCCGGCTTCTTTTCAGCCGCCCGGGTCGTTCCGATCGCCGAGGAGCTCGTCCTGCGCGGCTTCCTCAAGAAGACCTTCCTCGATCGCCTGCACGAATGTCGTTCCTGCCGCTCGCGCCGGCTGAGCGCGCGCGAGGAGTGCCCCTCCTGCCGCTCGGCGGACCTGCGCGAGACCGCCCTCATCCATCACTTCCACTGCGCCGCCCTCATGCCGGAAGAGCTGTTCCGCCACGGCACGGCGCTCGTCTGTCCCAAGTGCAAGCGGCAGCTGCGCAACTACGGCAAGGACTACGACCGCCCCGGTCACGCCCATGTCTGCAACACCTGCGACACCACCTCCTCCGAGCTCGAGGTCGGCTTCGTCTGCCTCGACTGCAGCGCCCGCATGGACGGCGATGCCGCCAACCGCGTCGATCTTTTCAGCTATTCGCTCACCGATGCCGCCAGGGCCTTCCTCGAGGGACACGCCGCGGTGCTCGCGGCGAACCTGCCCGTGTCCCTGCAGCGGGAGGTGGCGCGCCTCAACGCCACCGCCGGTGCCCGCGCCGCAATCGCCGAGATCCGCTTTGCCGGCAAGGATGCGTTGATCGCAACGAGCGGCCGTCCGGCCTTCCAGAAGTCGCGCGATCTGCTCGTCGAGAACCTCCGCAACCGGCTGGCCGGCGTCGGCTCGCTGCACGTGGCCGAGGACGTGGCCTACATCCTGATCGAATGTTTCGAGCCCCATGCGGAAGCTTGGCTGCACAGCCTGCTCGCCCGCAGCGAGCATCTCCTGCGCTACAAGCTCGACGCGAGGCTCGCGATCGCGCAGCTCCTGGGAAGAGCCCAGCCGTGACCGCGCTCGAGCTCGGCTTCTCTTTCCTGCTGAGCCAGACGACCCTCAGCATCGCGATGGTCTTCTGGTACACGCTGATCTTCGAGTTCCCCCGCTATATCCTGCCGTTTCTGGTCGTCGGCCATCTCATGCGCTCGCCGGACGAGCACGTGCCACCGGCGGAGGAGGAACCCTCGGCGCGCCCCAGCGTCAGCATCATCCTCGTCGGCCACAACGAGGAGCAGGCGCTCGAGGCCTGCGTGCGCTCGCTGCACGAGCAGTCGCTGCGCGAGTTCGAGATCGTCATCGCCAGCGACGGCTCGACCGACCGCATGCGCGAGGTCGCGAGAGACCTCGTCAGGCGCGGCCTCGCCACGCGGGTGCTGTCCACGGATCTCCGGGGCGGCAAGTCGAGCGGCATCAATCTCGCCTGCGCCTTCGTCACCGGCGACATCATCATCAATGTCGATTGCGACTGCTCCTTCGACCGCTATGCCATCGAGCGCCTGGTGGCGCCCTTCGCCGATCCGCGCGTGGGAGCGGTCTGCGGCGATATCGCGCCGAGGAACAGCGGCGCGAGCGTGATCGCGCAGTTCCAGGAAATCGAATATCTGCAGTCGATCTCGGTCGGCAAGCGCATCGCCGGCGCCGTCAACCAGGTGGTTTGCGCCTCAGGCGCGTTCAGCGCCTTCCGTCGCAGGGCGCTCGACGACATCGGCGGCTTCGATGTCGGCGGCGGGGAGGATCTCGACACGACCATCCGCCTGCGCCTGAAAGGCTGGCGCATCGTCTTTGCGCCCGAAGCCATCTGCTACACCGACGTGCCCGTGACGCTTTACCAATACATCCGCCAGCGCCTGCGCTGGGAGCGCGACGCGATCTGGATCCGCTTCCGCAAGCATGCGCGGCTGATGAACCCGCTGTCGCCGGCCTTTCGCCTGACCGAGGCCATCCACGAGTGGGACTTCGCCCTCTTCAACGTGGTCGCGGCCTTCGCCTTCCCCGTCTATCTCGTCTGGCTGTTCGTCCAGTACGGGTCGTTCGCGCTCGCCATCCTCGTCGGCATGCAGATCGGCCTGATGATCATCGATACGCTCATTCTGGCGGCGTCCACCTGGTGCACCGGCCGTCGCGTCTTCCTGCGCAACCTGCTCTTCCTGCCCGGCTATTCGCTGTTCATGACCTATGTCATGCGCCTCGTCCGCCTCTCGGCCTACATCGACGAATGGGCGTTCTCGGGCTCGCATCGTGACAACTACACCCCCATGAAGGTCCGCATGCAGCGGCCCTGGTAAAGACGGGTGCTCACGTGAAACGCCTGCGCAAACAACCCCGTGTCGACCTCCTGGATGCCCAGCAGCGCTCGGCTTCGGGCAGGCTCGGCCGCACGGTCTATCTCGTGCTTGTCATCCTGTTCCTCGGTTCGCTGGCCTACTACCTGATCGGCAGCATGTTCGTCCTCTCGATCGACGGCACGGTGCTCAAGGAGCGCTATTCGGTCGGCGCCAGCTACACCGGCAAGGTGATGGAGGTCTATGTCAAGGAGGGCGACAAAGTGGAGACGGGAACGCCGCTCGCCCGCCTCGAATCTTTCGAGATGATCCGCGAGCTCGCCAATTTCGACCTGCGCGACAGCGAGCTCTCCATCCGCGAGGGCCAGCTGAATGGCAGGCTGACCTCGATCGCAGCCGTCGCGCCGCTGGCGGAACGGACGGCGCGGGAGACCGGGGCGACGTCCAGCCAGTTCGACACCATCTCCGGCCGGGGTATCGTCTCCCTGCTGTCGAAGGACGACGCCCTGCGCAACAGCCTCCAGGCTGCCGAGCGCCTGGCGGCGCTGCAGAGCGAGAAGGCCGCGACCGAGAACGAGCTAATCCTCCTCAGGCGGTCCCGCACCATTTTTCGCGAGGCCATCGACAAGCTGAGCGCGCTCTATGACGACGGCTACCTCCGTGCGATTGCACCCGGCGTCATCGGCGCCAAGGTGCCGATCCCCGGGCAGATCGTGAAGTTCGGCGACGAGCTGATGCAGATCAACGGCGGCCAGTCGTACATCCTGGCCTATCTGCCGGACGAATATCTGTTCGAAATCACCGAGGCCATGCCCGTCAAGGTGAAGGGCGGCGCTCAGTCGGCGCGAGGGCGCATCGAATCCATCCTGACGGTGGCAGATGCATTGCCGGCCGAATTCCAGAACATGTTCCGCCCGCGCGACCGCTCGCGGCTGGTGCGGATCGGCCTCGAACAGCCGAATTCCTTCGCCGTGTCGCAGAAGGTGACGGTCTCGGGCTGCGCCTTCGGCTATTGTTGGGCGCATTGAGGGTCACGGCCGCGATCGGACGAGCCGGGCAGCGCTCCGTCAGCGCCCCGTCAGGGGGCCAAGCCGGCGCGCGTAGCGCCGCATCATATCAAGCCCGAAGTCGGTCGGCCGCAGCGCCGGCGCGCGGTCGTGGATCGCGAGCCCGGCGCGCTCGCCGAACAGGCGCTTGCCATAGGCGATCATCGTCTCCAGCGACTGCATGACGAAGACGATGGCGGGGAGGATCTCCGCATAGCCCGCCATGGCAGCCTCTTCGTCCCCGGCCCGCCAGCGCTCGTGGATGTGCACGGCGCGGTCGATGCATTCGGGCGCCAGAATGAGGCCGGCGCAGCCGGCGCGCAGGTTGTCGATCAGCTCCAGCCCGCCGCGGCCGTTGAAGACCGGCAGCCGGCCGGCCGTGGTCGCAATGAGGCGCTCGATATCGATGCTCGCGCCCTCGCCCTTCAGCAGGCGGATGTTGGGAAAGCGTGTCGTGAGGGTGACGATGTCGTCCGCCGACAGGCCGCGCCCCATGTAGGCCGGTGCGTTCTGGATGGCGACGGGCAGATCGGTCGATCCGGCGACCCGGCCGAAGAAGTCGATGTACTCCCCGGCGCCATAGCTGCCCACCATCGGCGGCTGCAGGATGACCCAGTCGGCGCCCGCTGCCGCGGCGGCCTTGACGCCCTCGACCTGCTCGGCCACCGAGGCGCCGTAAATGGTGAAGCCGAGCGGCACGCGACCGTTCGTGTCCTGCGCCACCCAGTCCATCAGCTGGCGGCGTTCGGCTGCCGTCAGCTTGGCGACCTCGGTCGCGAGCCCGAGCGCCACCATGCCGTGAACGCCCGCATCGAGGCAGAGCTGCGTCTGCCGGCGCATCGCCTGCCGGTCGAGCCGCTCATGCCCGTCGAACAGGGCGTAGACGACGGCGTGGATGCCGCTGAATGGGCTGCTTGCGTTCATGTGGCTCTCTCGTCGGGCCGCCCATCATCCGGAAGGCGCGGCAAAGGGTGGACCCGTGCCGCCGAGGCTGCCGGCCGGGCGGGTGCAGCCTCGACAGGTTCGGCATGACGGTTCGCGCCCGTCACTTGCCCTGCTGGCGAAGGCCGAGCGCGCCCATGAGCTCGCCGTTGCGGGCATGCTGGTCCTCGAGGAAGATCCGGAATTCGTCGCCTTTGGCAAAGGCGACGCCAAAGCCGCGATCGGCCATGAATTTCGCGAATTCCGGCGCCTTCACGACCTTCTCGACGGTCTCGGTAAGCTTCGCGGTGATGTCATCGGGCAGACCCTTCGGCGCGGCGAGCCCGCGCCATGTGCCGCCGACCACCTCCTTGCCGATCGCCTCCTTGGCGACGGGAACGTCCGGGAAGGCGGGAATGCGCTCGTTGGCCAGCACGAGCAGGGCCTTCACGCGGCCAGCGTCGACCATCGCGCGCCCTTCGGGCAGCGATGACGGCACGATCTGCACGCCGCCCGAGGCGAGTTCCTGGAAGCCGGGGGCTGCGCCCTGGCTCGGCACGACGGCCACGGCCTTGGCATCGATGTCGGCGGCCTGCAGCAGGCCGGCAAAGGCCAGATGGAATGCCGCGCCGACCGGCATGCCCGACAGCTTGTAGGTGCCCGGCTTCGCCTGCTTGATGGCATCGAGCGCCTGCGCCGCATCCTGCCACGGGCTGTCGGCGGCGACATGGAGGGCGGCGGCGTCGAAGTTCACCAGCGCGACCGGCGTGACGTCGGCATAGGTGAACGGTGCCGTCCCGGCCCAGTAGTAGGTGGTGATCTCGGCGGTGGCGAGGCCGATGGTGTAGCCGTCCGGCTTGGCGCTGACGATCTCGGTGTGGCCGACCACGCCGCCGCCGCCCGTGCGGTTGACGACGTTGACGGGCTGGCCGAGCTCCTTTTCGAGCCCCGACGCGATGACGCGGGCCACCGCATCGGTGCCGCCACCGGCGGCCCACGGCACGATGAGCGTGATGGGACGGTCCGGCCAGGCGGCCTGTGCCGGCACGATGGCCGCGCCCAAGAGGATGGCGGCCGACACGATGCGCTTGAACATGGGGGTTCCTCCGCTTTCCTTGTTGGTTTCGTTCAGCCCCGCGCCTCGAGATTGCGGCGCGTGAAGCCGATGGTCGCTTCCATGGCGCGCCGGGCTGCCGCTGCGTCCCGGCGCAGGATCGCCTCCACGACGCTGGCGTGGTTGGGCAGGTTCTCCTCGAACCAGCGCATCTCGTCGATCGAGGCGGCGAAGATGGCCGACAGGATCGCGTCGATGGCCCCGCGAAAGCTCTGCAGCACCGGGTTGTGCGTGGCATCGAGCACGGCGAGGTGGAAGGCACGGTCGGCCGCCACCGCGGCAGCGGCATCCGTGCGCCCCCGCTGCATGGCGACGAGCGCCTCCGTCAGGCGCAGCTGGTCTTCGGCCGTTGCGCGTTGCGCGGCTAGAGCCGCGGCTGCCGGCTCGATGATGGCGCGCGTTTCCTCGAGCGCGAGGAGCAACTCGCGCTCAGGCCCCCGCTCGCCCGTCAGCCAGGTCAGCACGTCGCGGTCGAGCAGGCTCCATTCGGCGCGCGGGCGGACGCGGGTGCCGTGGCGCGGCGCAACGCTGACGAGCCCCTTCGCCGCCAGGGTCCTCATCGCCTCGCGCACGACGCTGCGGCTGACGCCGAACCGCGCCTCGAGCTCGTGCTCGGCGGGCAGCGTCGCCCCCTCGGCATGGCTGCCCCCGGCGATCTCGGCCCCGAGGGCCGCGACCACCGCGCCGATGCGGCCCGGCTTCTGCCTGCGAACCACGTTGCGCCTCCGCTCAGAACTTGCCGTACTGCAGGTAGGCCCGCTGCGGGTCCTCGCCCGCGCGAATGGCGCGGCGCAGTTCCGATTCCGTCGCGATGACGGCCTCGGTACGCGCGATGATCTCCTCCGCCCGGTCGGCCGGGATGACGATGATGCCGTCGCGGTCGGCGAGGACGAAGTCGCCGGCACGGATCGTGACGTTGCCGATGGTGACCGGCTCGTCGAAGGCCTCGGGCCGCCACGCGGCGACGATGTCGACCGGCGTGGTGTAGCGGCAGAAGACGGGAAAGCCCCGCTCGATGATCAGTTCCGTGTCGCGGCAGCCGCCATCGACGATGTAGCCGCGCACGCCGCGCAGCTTCAGCGCCTCCGCCGACAATTCGCCCATGAGGGCGCGCGTGTCGTCCTGCGGCTGGCAGACGATAACATGGCCAGCCGGCGCCCGGGACAGGAAGCCCGTCCATTCGAGCAGCGAGGTGTGCGCATCGACCTCCGGATCGGGCCGGCCACGCACGGTGAAGACCGGACCCGCGACCCGCTGGTCGGGCACGAGCCCGCGGATCGTGCGCGGCAGGACGCCCGGCCTTAGGCCCATGTCCCGCATGACGTCGTAGATCGCGCCGGAATAGCATCGGTCCAGCCTGTCGGCGAGCGTCGCCATCGGATCCTCCCTGAGCAGTCGTGTCAGCATGACACGGCCGCTACCCACCGCGCAACAAACATCTGATGTTAAACATCTGATATTTGGTGCGGGAAAAGCGGGCCCTTTCTGGAGTCGGCCCGCACCCCAGCCCTGCGACATCGTCTCTGCCCCAAGGGCGCTTGATCGGCCGCATCGGACTGGAACGTAAGGACAATTCCCGGCCGGGCGATCCTCTGCTAGGGTGCGGGCATGCTCGAACCCGGCATCTCCATAGCCCCGCCGTCGGAGGAGCGGCCACCAGCGGCCGCCCTCTATCAAAGCGTCCTCGACGCGCTCCGGTCCGCGGTCTCGTCCGGTGCGCTCGGGCAGGGCAGCGTGGTCATGGAGGCGGTCGTCGCGGACGTCATGAACACGAGCCGCACACCCGTCAAACTGGCGCTCGAACTGCTCGCCCAGGAGGGACGGCTCAGCAAGCTCGACGGCCGCGGCTATCTCGTCCTCGGCGAAGGCCGGACCGTGCCGGAAAGGCGCCGGCGGATCACCCGGCAGGAATTCGCCGCCATCACCTCGAGCGGTGCCGCCGAGCGATCGCCCGCGGCCTGGACGCGCATCTATGACGAGGTCGAGCGCGAGATCAGCGGCTGTTCGATCTACGGCCGGCTGTCCGTCGTCGAGCTGGAGCTCGCCCATTACTACAACGTCAGCCGCACCGTCGCCCGTGACGTGCTGACCCGCGTCGAACGGGTAGGGCTGATCGAGAAGGACCAGCGGTCGCGCTGGCACGTCGTGCCCCTGACGCGGGAGCGCATCGGCCATTTCTACGAGGTGCGGCGCTATCTCGAGCCGCCGGCCCTGCGCAGCGCCGCGAGCGCCATCCCCCAGGCCCTGCTGACGCAGATGTGGCTGCGCCTGACGAGCGCCCTCGAGCGCTACCCGAACGTCAGCGAGAGCGAGCTCGACCAGCTGGAGCGCGACATCCACGTCGATTGCACCAGCTTCTGCGGCAATCCCGAACTCATCAAGCTCCTGCGCATCAACCAGGCGCTGCTCATCTCGAACAAGCACATGCTCGGCAGCTACCTGCGCCTGCCGGAGCTCGATCCCTTCCTCGGCGAGCACAAGGCCATCCTCGAATGCCTCGGCCGGCGCGACGGCGACGCCGCCGCGGCGGCGCTCGACGTCCATCTCCAGCTGTCGCTGCCGAAGGTGCTGAAGCGGCTCGACATCCTGTCCGCGTCGCCGCCACCGCCCCCACCGCCCTATCTGCTGCCGGAATAGGGCGGGCGCTCACGACGCCTCGAAGACCTGCAGCGCCGTGCGGTTGCGGGCGATGAAATCCCAGTCGTAGGCAACGCCGAGGCCCGGCCCCTCCGGCACCGGCACGCAGCCGTCCTGCCCCACCGCGTCGAGCTCGTCACTGTAGCCGTCGGCATAGACCGGCGGCATCGCGTTGCGGCATTTCGGGCCGACGAGCGCCAGTTCGTAATAGTTGGAGTTGCGCATCGCCGACATGCAATGGCGATGGGCGGGGCCGCTGGCGTGGATCTCGCAGTCGAGGCCGAAGGCCTCGGCAAGATGCGCGATCTTCATCGTGCCGGTGATGCCGAGGTCGTATTCGGGATCGGCCCGCACGAAATCCGTTCCCCCGGCCACGATGAGATCGGCCTTGGGCTCGATGCCGCGGATGTGCTCGCCCTGCAGCAGAGGCGTCGCGATCATCTGGCGCAGCTTCGCATGGGCGTGCATCGAGACGCCCGTGTCCCGATACGGATCCTCGTACCAGAAGAAGCCTGCCTCGTCGCAGGCGCGGCCCACGGCGAGCGCATCGGCGAAGGTGCGCAGCTCGCAGGCGGGATCGAGCATCAGCGCCATGCGGCCACCGACGCTGCGCCCGAGCGCCAGCACCGTCTCGACCTCCTCGGCCGTGTTGCCCTCGCACCAGCCGTGCATCTTGAAGGCGCGGAAGCCCATGTCGTGGCACGCCTCGGCGAAGGCGACATAGGCCGCCGGGCTGTCCAGCCCGCCGTTGCGGTCACCGTGGAAGGTGCTCGCATAGGCGGGAAGCCGCTTCCTGTAGCCGCCGAGAAGCGCCGAGACGGAGGCGCCATAAGCCTTTCCGGCAAGGTCCCACAGGCAGATGTCGATGGCGCCGAAGCCCATGTGGTCGTACTGGCGGTGCGCCCGCTTGAAGTCGTCGAAGATCTGTTCGCGGGCGAACGCGTCGCGGCCGACGAGATGGGGCGCGAGCGCCACCGTCTGGGCGAAGGCCATCGGCGTGCCGCCCCACAGGGCGACATATTCCCCCCGCGCGCCGCCTTCCGCTTCGATGACGAGGGCGTATTTCGAGAGCGGCGTTCGCGCCCCCGGCGCATAGACCAGATTGAACCCGCTGCCGTCTGGCGCGAGGTCCTTCGCGTCGAAGGAGAAGGCATGCAGCTCGACGCGCGTGATCTTTGGCATCGACGGTTCTCCCGAGTGGCCGCGCTCAGCGGATGAGCCCCGGCAGGAGGAGCGAGATGGCGGGAACGTAGGTGATGACGAGGAGCGCCACGATGAGCACGCCGAGGAACGGGGCGACGGCGACGAGGAAGCGCCCGAGGCTCGTGCGCGAGATGGCGCAGGTGACATACATCAGCACGCCCAGCGGCGGCGTGATCTGCCCGATGACGAGATTGACGATCATCAGGATGCCGAAGTGGACGAGGTCGATCTGTAGGGTCGTCAGCAGCGGCATCAGCACGGGAATGAGAATGATGATGACCGCGATCGTCTCCATGAACATGCCGATGAAGAGCAGCAGCACGTTCAGCATGAGCAGGACCGCCCATGGGTTCTCGGAGATGCCGGTGATGAGCTGGAGCAGCTGCTGCGGCGCCTGGTTGATGGACAGCACCCAGGCGAAGGGCGCTGATGTCGCGACGATGATCAGGATCGAGGCCGTATCGCGGGCCGTCTGCGCGAGGATCGACGGCAGGTCGGCGAACCGCACCGTGCCATAGACGAAGACGCCGACGACGAAGGCATAGCCGGCGGCGACGGCGGCGACCTCGGTCGCCGTGAAGACCCCCAGGCGGAAGCCGACGACGATGATGACCGGCATAAGGAGGGCCCAGATGGCCTGCCGGAACGACGCCTTGAGGCGCGCCCCGGAGAACGGCTCGCCACGGGCATAGCCCTTCACCCGCGCGATGACCGCGACGACGCCGAACAGGCAGGCCGCGATGAACAGGCCAGGCAGGATGCCGGCGATGAACAGGCTGCCGATCGACACATTGGCCTGCCAGCCGTAGACGACGAGCAGGATCGAGGGCGGAATGATCGGCGCGAGCGTGGCTGCCGCCGCGGTCAGCGCGACGCTGAAGGCCTTGTCGTAGCCGTTCTTCACCATCTGCGGCACGAAGACCCGGGTGGTCGCCGCCGCATCCGCGAGCGACGAGCCGGAGACGCCGGCCATGAAGACGTTGGCAAGCACGTTCACCTGCGCGAGGCCGCCGCGGATGTGCCCGACGAGAGCCCGCGTCAGGTCGAACAGGCGCTCCGAGATGCCGGAGGCGTTCATCAGCGTCCCGGCCAGGATGAACAGCGGAATGGCGAGCAGCGGGAACGACTGCACGCCCGCGGCGATGCGCTGGGCGGCGACGGTGAGCGGAATGCCGTCCCACCAGATGGCGAGGAGGGCCGAGCCCGCGAGCGCAAAGGCCGTGGGCACGCCGATCATGAGGAGAACGGCGAGGGCGCCGAGGGTGAGAAGCATCAGAGAGGCGCTCCGGGCTCGTCTTCCGCCATTTCCATCGTCGACATGAGCACCCGCTCCGGCCCGCTGGAGAGGGTCTCCCGCAGGATGTGGAGCATGGCTGCGACGCTCGTCACCGGCAGGGCGAGCGCGACGACCGAGAAGGACAGGTTCATCATCGGCGTGCGGTCGTTCGCCACACGCTGCGCGTAGAGCAGGCCGTAGCGCACGCAGATCCCCAGAATGAGGAAACAGGCGAGGACCGAAAGGATGCCGAGCGCCACACGGACAGGCAGCGGGGCGATGCGCGGCAGGCTGTCGACGCGGATGTGCTGATGGCTGGCGAAGCAGGCGCTGGCGCCGATGAACACCATCCAGGTGAACAGGATGGTCACGAGCTCCTCGGTCCAGGTGAAGGGCGAGGCGAGTACATAGCGGAAGAAGACCGCCGCGAGCAGGGTCGCGGCGATGATGCCGAGAAGCGTCCACAGCAGGTGGTATTCGACGCGCCGCACGGCATCGTCGACGCGGGCAAGGATCTGCAGCATGGGGCCGCCCTGATAGCGCTGAAGGCAGAAGGGCGGACGGCGAAGGGCCGCCCGCCCGGGCTCAGGTCTCAGTCGGCGCGCAGGGTCTCGATCGTCGAGACGACGCGGTCGATGTTCTCCTGGCCCCAGCGGCCGGCAAGGGCGGAGAAGACCGCATCCTTCGTCTTCTCGGCGAAGGCCGGGCGGTCGGCGTCGTCGATGATCTTGGTGTTGCCGGCCTCGCGGATCTGCTCGAGCATGCCCTGCTCGCGGTTCTGCTGCAGGAGCGTGTTCTTCGCAGACATCGCGCTTGCCTCCTCGATCAGGACGCGCTGATGCGCCGGATCGAGGCGTTCGAACGAGGCCTTGTTGATGAGGATCATGTTGTTCTGCAGCATGTGCCGGGACATGGTGAGCACGCCCTGCACCTCGTAGAACTTCCGCGAATAGATGGTCGGGATCGGGTTTTCCTGCCCGTCGACGGTGCCCTGCTGCAGGGCGGTGTAGACCTCGCTGAAGGCGATCGGTGTCGGCGCCGCGCCGAGGCCCTTCACCATCTCCACCCAGACGGGGGATTCGGGCACGCGGATCTTGAGGCCCTTCATGTCCTCGGGCTTGCGCACCTCCCGGTTGGCGAAGGTGAAGTTGCGCCAGCCCCAGTACCAGATCTTGGTCAGCGGGATGATGTTCTGGCTCTTCTCGAGCTCGTCGAAGACGGGCTGCATGGCCGGGCCGGAGATCACCGCCTCGGCTTCGCGCCAGTCGGTCCAGAGAAAGGGCGTGCTCGGGATCTCGAGCGCGGGCACGAGGGTGCTCGCCGCGGCCATCGACGGGGCGGAAATGTCGAGCGCGCCGTCGCGGACCTGCTGGACGAGCTCGACCTCCTTGCCGAGCTGCTCGCCGGGGAACACCTGGATCGTCACCTTGCCGTCGGTGCGCTCCTTGACGCGCGCGGCGAACTCGTCGAACAGCGCGGCCGCGATTTCGCCGGGCGTATTGGCGTGCCCGAAGCGCAGGTTCTGCGCCGCCGCCTCGCCGACAGGCGCCAGCACGACGCCAAGCGCGGCGATGCCTGCATAAAGAAGCCCCTTCATCGACCGTCTCCTTATCCCTCGATAAACGTCAGCCCCTTGTTGGGCGGGGTCTTGCCGCCATCCTATTCAGAAACGCATTGTGCATGCAAGGAGCAATAAGTAAGGTTCGGCCACTGCACCCGGATCAGCCGATGGAACGAGACCGATGATCGCCAATCCGAATCCAACCGTTCGCCTGCACGCGGACGACAATGTCGTCGTCGCGCGAACCGACCTCTTGCCCGGCGTCGCCGTCGCAGATGATGGCGTGCGGACGCACACGCGCGTGCCCATCGGCCACAAGGTGTCGACCCGGCCCATCGCGAAGGGCGAACCGGTCCGCAAGTTCGGCCAGATCATCGGCTTCGCCTCGACCGACATCGAGCCCGGCGAGCACGTCCATGTGCAGAATGTCGAGATGCGCGACTTCGGCCGCGACTACGCGGCGGGCCAGGAGGTGCGGCCCACGGCCTACGTTGCCGACCACGAACGCGCCGTCTTCCAGGGCTTTCGGCGCACGAATGGCAAGGTGGGTACGCGCAACTACATCGGCGTCCTGACGACGGTGAACTGCTCGGCGACCGTCGCACGGCAGATCGCGGCGCAGATGACCCTGTCCGGCGCGCTCGAGCCGTTCGGCGCCGTCGACGGCGTCGTCGCTCTGACCCATGGCACCGGCTGCGGCATGGCCGATTCGGGCGAGGGCTTCGCGAACCTGCAGCGCACCGTCTGGGGCTATGCCCGCCACCCGAATTTTGCCGGCATATTGCTCGTCGGCCTCGGCTGCGAGGTGAACCACATCAACTTCCTGCTCGACGCCTACGGCATCGCGCAGGGCCCCCTCTTCCGGGTCATGAACATCCAGGACACGGGCGGCACCCGCAAGACGATCGAGGCCGGCTGCGCCATCATCCGCGAGATGCTGCCCCATGCCGCCGAGGCACGGCGCGAGCCCTGCCCGGCGAGCGAACTCACCGTCGCGCTGCAGTGCGGCGGCTCCGACGGCTATTCCGGCATCACGGCCAACCCCGCCCTCGGCCACGCGGCCGACCTCATCGTGCGCCACGGCGGCACGGCCGTCCTCGCCGAAACGCCCGAGATCTACGGCGCCGAGCACCTGCTCACCCGCCGCGCCGTCAGCCAGAAGGTGGCCGACAAGCTGATCGAGCGCATCCGCTGGTGGGAGGACTACACCCGGCGCAACGGCGGCACGATGGACAACAATCCCTCGCCCGGCAACAAGGCCGGCGGGCTCACCACCATCCTGGAAAAATCCCTCGGCGCTGCGGCCAAGGGCGGCACGACGAACCTCGTCGAGGTCTATCGCTATGCCGAGCTCGTCACCGCCAAGGGTTTCGTCTTCATGGATTCGCCCGGCTACGACCCGGCATCGGTGACGGGCCAGATTGCAGGCGGATCGAATGTCGTGTGCTTCACCACCGGCCGCGGCTCGGTCTCCGGCTACAAGCCCGCCCCGTGCCTGAAGATCGCCACCAACACGACCATGTACGACCGGATGGCCGAGGACATGGACGTCAACTGCGGCGGCATCATCGACGGCTCCGCGAGCGTCGAGGCGATGGGCCGCGAGATCTTCGACAAGATCATCGCCACCGCCTCCGGCACGGCGACGAAGTCGGAAGCCCAGGGCTTTGGCGACAACGAATTCGTGCCCTGGCAGATCGGCGCCGTGATGTAGGCAGGGAGTTCAACGGGCGGACGGTATGCAGCCACCGCCCGCCCGATTTCCGATGTCACCCGCGCGCAGGGCGGACGTGGTCGAAGCGCGGGTTGGCCTTGAACACCGTCGTGCGGCTGCCGCCGCCGCGCATCTCCTCGCCGATGCGCCGCTCGATGCGCTGCAGTTCCTCGGCATCGGCGATGATCTGCTCGGCGACCCCGGCGGGAATGGCGACGACGCCGTCGCCGTCGGCGAGGATGTAGTCGCCCGGCGAAACCCGCACAGGGCCGTCCGACTGGCCAGGCAGGCAGACCGGGACATCGACCTCGCTCAGGCGCCAGCGGCGCGCGCCGTTGACCGGCGTGACCGCCCCGACCACGCAGGGAAACCCGAGGTCCCGGATCTCATCGGCATCGCGGATGGCACCGTCGGTAACGAGGCCGACGCAGCCGCCACGCTGCAGGCTCAAGGCGACGAAGCCGCCGAGAAGCGCCCCGCCCTGGAAGCCGCCGGCCTCGATCACGACGACGGTTCCCGGCTTCGCGACACGCTCGAAGGTGTCGGCCGGCGCCGCCGGCGTCTGCGCGCGCCCGGCGACGTTGCGCTCGCCCCTGAGGCAGGCGGCCCGCCCGGCGAAGCGCTGGCCAGGGGCGAGCGGCATCAGTGCCGAAGCGAGCGCGTGGTTCGGCAGGCCGGCCTCGTCGAGGACGTCGCTGACCTGGCCGGTGTCGAGATTCCGCAGCCGGTCGAGAAGGGGATCGTGCATCGTCTTCGGCTCCTCACAGCATCGCGGTGGCGTCGAGACCAAGGCCCCGCGCGACGGCGACGACCTCGTCGATGACGGAGCGGCTCACCGCGAGCCCTTCCGCCCGTTGCTTCTTCTCCTTGCGGAACTCGATCTCGCCGGGCATCAGGATCTCGTCGACGCCGGGCGCTCGTTCCGACGCCTTCATGATGGCGATATAGGTGTCCATCCGCTCCTTGAACGCGGCAACGTCGGTGAAGGCGGCGATGTTGATGGCGATGACGAAATGGCCGTTGCGCTGCGGACGGTCGAGGTCGTCATAGAGGTTCGTGAGCTCCTGGCCGAAGGCGCCGCCGGTGAGCAGGCCCGACAGGATCTCGCAGGCGAGGATGAGCCCCCAGCCCTTGTGCCCGCCGATGGGCAGGATCCAGCCGCCGTTCTTGACCCAGTTCGGATCGTTCGTCGGCCGCCCTTCCGCGTCCACGAGCCAGCCGTCGGGCAGTTGCATGCCCTTTTCGGCGTAGTAAAGAATCTTGCCGCGCGAGGACATGCCGAGCGCCGCATCGAGCACGATCGGCAGGGCCTCGCCGGTTGGCACGCCGATGGCGATCGGCAGCGGGCCGGTGAGCGGCGTCTTGCCGCCCCAGACCGGCATGATCGGCGAGCCGTTGGTCGTGGCGATGCCGATCATGTCCTGGGCGATCGCCCGCTGGACGTAATAGGCGTTCTCGCCGTTGTGGTTGGAATTGCGGATGCCGACGGCTGCGATGCCGGTCGTCCGCGCCTTCTCGATGGCGATGTCCATCGCATGCGAGGTCAGCACCGCCCCCAGGCCTTCGCCGCCGTCGATCAGCATGGTGGCGGCCGTCTCCTTGACCACGGTCCCCCGGCTCGCCGGTTTGAAGCCACCCTGCTGCAGCCGGCGGATGTAGACCGGCAGGCGCAGCACCCCGTGCGAATTCATGCCCCTGGCATCGGCGGACACCAGCGATCCGGCGACGAGGGCGGCGTCCGGCGCGGGAACGTCCACCTTCTCGAGCATGGCCTGGACCAGGGCCTCCAGCCGGGGGGCATCGACGAGATACGAGCCGTCTTCGAGGAGTTTCATCAGCATTTTTCCTTTTGTTGGGACGCGCGGGTCAGGGCGCGCCGAGCACGAGGTTGGGCAGCCAGAGCGAGAGCCCCGGCACGAGTGTCAGGATGAGGACCGTGGCGACCCCGGCCATGAAGAAGGGGAAGGTCGCCGCCACGCCCTTCTCGAGCGGCACGTCGCCGATGCGGCAGGCGAGCGCCAGCACGATGCCGACGGGCGGTGTCAGGAGCCCGAGGCAGAGGTTCGCGGTGACGATCACGCCGAAATGGACAGGGTCGATCCCGAGCTGCTGGGCGACGGGAAAGAGGATCGGCAGGATCATGATCTTCGCCGCGTTCACCTCCATGAAGGTGCCGAGGATGACGAGCACCACGTTGACGAGGAGGAGGAAGGCGACCGGCGTGTCCGCGACGCTCAGGATCCAGGCCGCGACCGTCTCGGGTGTTTTGGTATAGGCGAGCACCCAGGAGAAGAGCCCGGCGCCGCCGATGATGATCATGACGACGGCGGTCGACTGGACGGTGCTGCGAAGGCTTGCCGCCAGCGTCGCGAGGTTGAGCTCGCGATAGATGAGGCCGATGCCGATAGCGTAGAGCACGGCAATGGCGGCCGCCTCCGTCACCGTGAAGACGCCCATGCGGATGCCGACGAGGATGAAGACCGGCAGCAGCAGGGCGAAGCCCGCCGCCCGTGCGGTGGACAGCACCTCCCGCATGGGGGCCGGCGGCTGGACGGTCATCTGGCCCCGATGCGCCTTCCACACGACCACCGCGATCATGACCACGGCCCAGAGGAGCGATGGAATGATCGCCGCGATGAAGAGGCGCAGGATCGAGGTGTCGGTCAGGAAGCCGTAGAGGATCCAGGCGATGGAGGGCGGGATCATCGGCGACAGCGGCGCCGAGCAGGCCGTGACCGCCACCGAGAAGGCCGGCGAATAGCCGGAGCGCACCATGGCCGGGATGAAGGTGCGCCCGAGCGCGCTCGTGTCCGCTACGGCCGAGCCGGAAATGCCGCCGAAGAGCACCGACGTGAGCACGTTGGAGATGGCGAGGCCGCCGCGGAAGCGGCCGACGAGGGCATTGGCGAACCGGATGAGCCTGTCCGAGAGCCCGCCGAGGCTCATGAGCGCACCGGTGAAAAGGAAGAAGGGGATGGCGAGCAGGGAGAAGTTGTCCATGCCGGCGAAGATCCGCTGCGGCATGATGAGCGGATTGACGGTGCCGCCGAAGAGAAGCGCCAGCATGCTGCCGATGATCACGGCAAAGCCGATCGGCACACCGATGAGCATAAGGAGGAGAAAGGAGACGGCCAGAATAGTGAGCATCACGGCGGTCCTTTCACCGGGACAGGCGGCGCGCGAGGAGGAAGAAGGCGATCAGCCCGGCGCCGATCGGCACGGCCGCATAGGCCCAGCTCATCGGCAGGCCGAGGCCCGTCGAGATGCGGCGCAGGCCGGAGGCGGCGAAGCCGTAGCCGAAATAGGCGAGCGAGCCCGCCATCGCGATGAGGATGAAATCGCGCACCACCGAGACGGCCCGCTCGAGCGGCTCAGGCAGCATGTCGACGAAGACGGTCACTGCGACGTGGCCGCCGTGTTCGAGCACGTAGGCGCTGCCGAGCATCGTCACCCAGACGAGCAGGAAGCGGGCGAGTTCCTCCGACCAGATCGTCGGCGCGTGCAGCACGTAGCGCGCGAAGACCTGCCAGACGATCGCCGCGACCATGACGAGAAACAAGCCGATGAGGACCTTGTCGAGAACACGCTCGACGAGATGGACGAGACGGGACATGGGAGCCGTTCGGAAAATCGGGTTCTGGCCGCCTTCCGGCAGCCGGTTCGCCTGACGGCGGGCGAAAGAAAGGGGCGGGCCCGGCAGGCCCGCCCGGCCGGTCAGCTCTGGCCGGCCTGCTGGAAGCGCACGATCCACTCCTGGAAATCGGCGGGATACTTGTCCTTGAGGGGCACGAGCTTCTCGCGGAAGGCCGCCACGTCGGGCCGCACGATCTTGACGCCGTGCTTCTCGAGCTCGCCCTCATAGGTGGCGAGGAGCTTCTGCATCTCCTCGGAGCCCCAGGCCATGGCCTTCTCGCCTTCCTCGACGAGGACCGCCTGCGTCTCCTCCGGCAGCTTGTTGAAGAAGTCCGCGTCGAAGATGAAGGTGTAATAGGCGTTCACGTGCCCCGTCATGATGACATAGGGCACGGCTTCGTAATATTTGGAACGCAGATGCGCCTCGAGTGGGTTCTCGGCAGCGTCGATGATCCCCTGCTGCAGGGCAGAGTAAACTTCCAGGCTGGGCATCGGCGTGGGGCTCGCGCCGAGTGTTTCCCACGTGGCGCGGAAGATCTGCTGGTTGGGCACGCGCAGCTTCAGGCCGGCGAGATCCTCCGGCTTCTCGATGGGGCGGCGCGTCGCCATTTCCCGCGCGCCGCGGAAGCCCGCCCCGACCAGCTTGAAGCCGGCACGCTTCTCGATCTCGTCATGGAAGGCCTGGCCGACGCCGCCCTTCTGCATGACGACCTTGAAGTGGTCGTAGTCACGGATGAGGTAAGGGTACGATCCGAGGCCCGCGAGCGCATCGTAGCTGTCGAGATGCCCGACCTCCTGGATGACGATGTTGGTCGTGCCGAACTGCAGGGCCTCGATCGTCTCGGCCGCGCTGCCGAGCGCGCCCGAATAGGACATATCGATGACGACCTGGCCGTTCGTGCGCTCCTTCACCGCCTGCGCATAGCGGTCGCCGACCTTGGACCAGATATTGTCGGGCGGCGCGATGGTGGCGGCCTGCAGGCGCAAGGGCTCCGCCTCGGCAGAGAGGGTGAAGGCGAAGAGGGTCGCGAACGCGGCAAGACTTCGCCGGCACAGCCGGGTGTTGATCATGGGCTCTTCCTCCATTGGGATTGACGGCGCGGGGTTGCGCGTTTACCGCGCTTATTGATGCACGCTAACATGATGTTAGCGTCTATCATTCGGAATGGTCAAGGGGCGGATCGAATGACGACCGACAATATGGCGCCGGCGCGCCGCAACCGGGCCTCGGCCAAGCAGGCGAGCATGGCCGATGTCGCCCGGCAGGCGCGCGTCTCGATGATCACGGTCTCGCGCATGCTGCGGCAGCCGGATCTCGTCACCGCCGAGACGCGCCGGCGGATCGAAGAGGCGATGGCGGAGGTCGGCTATGTGCCGAATCTGGTCGCCGGCGGACTCGCGGCCACCCGCACCCAGGTGGTCGCCGCGATCGTGCCCTATATCCAGCACGGCGTCTTCGCCGATGCGGTGCAGGGCCTGTCGGACGCGCTCAGCCCGTCGAAATACTGCGTCCTCCTCGGCAACACCGCCGAATCGAGCGAAGGCGAGGAGGCCATCGTGCGCACGCTGCTCGGCCATCGGCCGGCTGGCCTCGTCATCCAGGGCGCCAATCATTCCCCCGCCACGCGGCAACTCTTGCAGAAGGCGCAGATCCCGGTCGTCGAGATGGGCACGCTCCCCGACGAGCCCATCGACTGCTGCGTCGGCTATTCCAACCGGCAGGCCGCGATCGCGATGACCGAGCGGCTGATCGCCGGCGGGCGGCGGCGCATCGGCTTCGTCGGCGCCGATCCGTCCCAGAACGACCGCCATGCCCAGCGCCTCGACGGCTACCGCGTCGCCCTGGAGGCGGCGGGGCTCGATTTCGATCCCCGCCTCGTCGTGCGGGCACGCTTCGGCATCGCCCAGGGGCGGGAGGCGCTCGCGCATCTGATCGCGGTGGAGCCGAAGCTCGACGGCCTGTTCTGCGCCTCGGACCTGTGGGCCGCCGGCGCGGTCTATGAATGCACGCGCCGCGGCATCGCGGTGCCGGACGCCATCGCGATCGCCGGCTTCAACGACCAGGAGCTGGCCGCCGAGATGGTGCCCTCCCTGACCACCATCCGCGTGCGCCGCCACGAGATCGGCTTCGTCGCCGGCAACCTGATCCTGGCGCGCATCGAAGGCAGCGAGAGCGGCCATAAGCGCATCGATGTGGGCTTCGAGCTGATCGCCCGCGAGAGCGCCTGAACGGCAGCAGGCGGTCACCGGGGCGCCTCGGCGAGGAGAAGGTCGAGCTCCGTCACGCGCTTGCCGTCGATGAGCGCCCGGCATTGAGCGTCGAAGACGCGGAAGTGCGGCGCGGCGAGATGCGCGGCGAACGCTGCCCGATCCGCATAGATCTCATAGAGGACGATGTTGAAGGGATCGCCGGGGCGGCGGCAGACGTCGAAGACGAGGCAGCCGGGCTCGTCGGCGAGTGAGCGGCACGCGTTCTCGCAGATGAGCGCCTCGAACGCCTCCTCGGCCCCCTTGCGGACGGCGAATTCGACGAGGATGGCATAGCGCTCGTCGCGGCTCTCCGGCCCGGATACCGGCTCGTGGAGGGACGGGCCCGGATCGGTCATCGCGAATGCTCCTTCGTTTCTCGGCCTGTCGCGGCCGCGTGCCAGAGGTCGCGGTGGCAGACGCGAGCCGCGCATCGACGGCCGCACCATCCGCGGATGATGATCCCGCGCCTCAGGCCCCGTCGCCGCCTGCCCCCGCGGTGCGCAGGCGCTGCAGGGCGCGCGCCCGCCAGCGCCGGTAGGCCGGCAGCTGGGAGAGCACGATGAGCGTGATGGCGAGCACGAGGATGAGGCTGAGAGGACGGGTCACGAAGGGCGTGAGATCCCCCTGCCCCACCATGAGCGCGCGCCTGAGGTTCTCGTCGGCCATCGGCCCGAGGATGACGCCGATCACCAGCGCCGAGATCGGGTAGTGCATGCGCGTGAGGAAATAGGCCGCGAGCCCCACCGCGAACATCAGGTAGAGGTTGAACGTGCTGAGGCCGAGCGCATAGGAACCGAGGACGGACAGGATGGCGACGACCGGCAGGAAGAGCGACGGCGGGATGCGCAGCAGCTTCACGACCTGGCGGGCGAGCAGCATGCCGTTGATCCACATGGCGAGCGACGCGAGCACCATGATGGCCGCCAGCTCGACGAGGAAGTTGGGCTGCTCGATCGACAGCATCGGCCCGGGCGTCAGGCCGTGCAGCATCAGCGCCCCGAGCAGCATGACGGCCGGCGGGCTGCCGGGGATGCCCAGCGTGACGAGAGGGATCAGCGCACCGCCGATGCAGGCGTTGTTGGCCGTCTCCGACGAGATCAGCCCGGCCGGCTCGCCCTTGCCGAAATTCTCGGGGTTGGGCGAACTGGCCTTGGCGGTGCCGTAGGAGACCCAGCCGGCGATGTCCTCCCCCACGCCCGGCACGGCGCCGATGCCGACCCCGATCATGGCTGAGCGGATGACATGCTTGAGGTTGCGCAGCATGGTCCGGATGTCCGGCAGGATGCGGCCGACGGCTTGCAGCCTGACGGCGCCGTCCCCCTCCCGCAGGCCGTGGATGATCTGCGGAATGGCGAAGGCACCGATCAGCACCGGCACCACCTCGATGCCGGAATCGAGCTCCGGAACCCCGAAGGTGAAGCGCGGGAAGAACATCAGCCCGTCGCGGCCGACCGTCGACAGGGCAAGGCCGAGGAAACCGGCGATCCAACCCTTGATGACGAGATCGGAGCTCTGCAGCGTGCCCGAGATGATGATGCCGAAGAGCGCGAGCAGGAAGAACTCGTAGGACGTGAACTGCAGCGCCAGCTCGAGGATAAGCGGCGCGACCACCACGAGGGCCAGCATGCCGACCACCGTCCCGACGAAGGAGGCCGTGGTCGTGAGCCCGAGGACGCGGCCGGCCTCGCCGCGCTGCGCCATGGGATAGCCGTCCATGGCCGAGGCGGCGGAGGCGGCGGTACCCGGAATGTTGAGCAGGATCGCCGAATAGGAGCCGCCATAGACCGCCCCGACATACATGGCGATGAGCGCGATGAGCGCCATGTTGAGGTCGAGCGAATAGGTCAGCGTGGCGAGAAGGCCGACGCCGAGCGTGGCGGTGAGCCCGGGCAGCGCGCCGAAGGTGATGCCGAGCAGGCTCGCGCCAATGAGCAGGAGCCAGCTCACTGGCTGCGACAGGAGCCCGGCAAGGGCCCCGGCAAAGGCGCCGAACTGATCGAGAACCGTCATGAGCACACCATCATGGCTCGCTCACCGGAGGAGGAGGAGGCGGCGCGCCGCGTCGAGCGTATTGATCGTCACGCCTTCCACCGGCAGGGGCACGAGCAGCCCCCATTTGAAGACGACGGAGAGGATGAGGGACGTGCCGAGCGCCACGACGAGGCAGCGGCGCCAGCGCCTGCGCTCCGGCGCGCCGGCGGCCCAGGCGACGCTCACCGCGGCAGCGAGGAATGCCGCCCAGACCGCAAGGTCGCGCAGGTCCGCCCCCGTGGAGCGGGGCTGCGGCCGCCAGCCGGCGGCGAAGGTCGCCAGGAGGACCGCGGCGATCGCGCAGGCGAAGACGGCAAGGCCCGCCTTCCGCACGCGGGCGGTGGGCAGGTGGTACGCCGCCGCGAGGGTGAGGAGCGTGAGCGCCGTCGCCGCCGTGAAGTCGACGTAGGGGACGAGGCAATAGATGTAGCCGCCGAGGACGAAGGCGACGATCCAGATGTCCCGCGCCGCCCCCGCATGGCCCCGCAGCGCCCGCGGCTTGACATCGGCGAGCGCGGCGCTCGCCGCGCCGGCACGCACGGCGGTCGCAAGCAGGGAACAGGACAGGAGGATCAGGACGGCCGAGACGATCAGCGGCAGCAGCGCTGGCGAGACGTACCACGCGTTGCGCACCCCGGCATAGGACCCTTCGAGCGGATAGCCGAGGGTCTCGACCAGCATGAAGACCGATATGGCGACGAGGACGAGCCCGGTCCAGAAATCCGCCTTGCGCAGGCCGGGCACCGACTGATCGTTTCGGCTCACGACGCACCCCGCGGGAGCATTGGTGACAACGGCAGGGACGGGACGGGCCCGGCCGCCGGCCTTCAGCGCCGGCGGTCGACCCGCCCCGGCTTCTCACTTCGCCGGCTTGGGAATGCCGAGCTTCTCGGGGCTCACGGTCGCGGCGCCGAGCTCGTGCAGCGTCCAGGCGAACAGGCTCTCGAGACGCTGGAACTCCTCGCGTGCCGCCTCGCCGCTCTTGCCCGAGATCTCGTAAAAGTTCTGGGCCGCCCACCCCTTCACCTTGTCCGACTGCAGGGCCTTGTCGAAGGCATCCGTCAGGGTCTTCTTGACCGCGTCGGGCGCATCGGCGCGCACGGCGAAGCCGATGGCCTGCTGGATGGGCAGGTGCTCCTTGAGGTCCGGGAAATCGGCGAAGGCGGACGGCACATCGCCGATGCCTTCCACGCTGACCGCGTTCGGCGTCAGCATGGCGAGCGGGCGCAGGCGCTTGGCGCGGATGAGCTGCTGCTGCTCGGCGAGCGAGGTGACGACGACGGCGACCTCGCCCGAGACGGCCGCGTTCTGCGCCGGGGCCGAGCCGTCATAGGGAATGTAGTTGAACTTGGCGCCGGTGCCCTTCTCGAGGGCGAGCAGGTTGAGGTGGTGGATGGAGCCCGCGGCGCTCGCCCCGGCCCGGATCTCGCCGGGCTTTGCCTTCGCCGCCTCGATGAGCTCCTTGAGCGTCTGATAGGGCGCATTCGCCGACACCGACACGAGATCGGGCGAGCCACCGACGATGAAGGGCTGCCACACCTCGAAGCGCTGATCCCAGCCGCCCTGGACCCCCGCCGTGACGTTCGATTCCGAGATGCCGGCCAGCGTATAGCCGTCTGCGGGCTGGCCGTAGACGAAGCTCATGCCGGCCGAGCCGCCAACGCCGCCGGTGCGGTTGACGACGTTGATGCGTGCCGGCAGGTGCTGCTGCATCTCCGCCGCGATGAGCCTGTTCACCGTGTCCGTGCCGCCGCCGGCCGCCCAGACGACGACCACGCTGATGTCGCGCGCCGGATAATCCTCGGCACGCGCCACGGTCGCGGCGGCGACCAGCGCCACTGCGGCTGCGGCACCTGCCGCACCCATGAACTTTCTCATGGTTCCTTCCTCCCTGGCCTTCATTCCGGCCCCGGTTGACCGGGCTATTGATTTCTTCTCACGATCCGGTATTCATTTACGTATACACAAACGAGTGCACCGTCAACCATGATCGAACTCGCCAGTCTCACTGCCGTCGGCTCCGGCCTCGTGCGGCCCGAATGCGTCATCGCCCACGCGAGCGGCCTCGTCTTCACGGCGGACTGGCACGGCGAAGGCGGCGTCGCGATCATCGGCGCGGACGGACATGTCAGCCGCATCACGGCGCGCGGCGCGCCGCGGACCATGCGCCCGAACGGCATCGCCCTCGAGGCGGGCGGCAGCTTCCTCCTCGCCGATCTCGGCGCGGAGGAAGGCGGCGTCTTCCGCCTCCAGCCGGACGGCGGCATCGAGCCCGTCGCGACGGAAATCGACGGGCGTCCCTTCCCCGCGACGAACTTCGTCTACCGCGATGCCGATGGCGGGCTCTGGGTGACGGTGAGCACCCGTCGCGTGCCGCGCGACCTCGGCTACCGGCCCGATGTCGATGATGGCTTCATCGTGCGCATCGATCGCCGGGGCGCGCGCATCGTCGCCGACCGGCTCGGCTACACCAACGAGTGCCACGTCTCTCCGGACGGGCGCTATCTCTACGTCAACGAGACCTTCACCCGCCACCTGTCGCGCTACGCGCTGCGTGCCGACGGCTCGCTCGCCGGCAAGGAAGTCGTGGCCACCTTCGGACCCGGCACCTTTCCCGACGGCCTCGCCTTCGATGCGGAAGGCGGCATCTGGATCACGTCGATCGTCAGCAACCGCCTCATCCGCGTCACCCCGGACGGCGGGCAGGAGGTGATGCTGGAGGATGCGGACGCGGGACACCTCGATGCCGTCGAACAGGCCTATGCCGCCGGCCGGCTCGGGCGCCCGCATCTCGACACGGTCCGCAGCAGGCTCCTGCGCAACATTTCGAGCCTCGCCTTCGGCGGGCCGGATCTCTCGACGGCCTGGCTGGGCTGCCTGCTCGGCGACAGCCTCTTCTCCTTCCGCAGTCCGGTCGCCGGCGCGCCGCCGGTGCACTGGTCCCATCCGCTCGGCCCGCTCGCCTCGCTTGCCGCGACCGGTCCCTACCCCGCAAACGGAGCATCCGCAGAATGAACCCCTCCTCCACCTTCCGCATCGCGGTCCTTCCCGGCGACGGCATCGGCGTCGAGGTCATGCAGCCGTGCATCGACGTCCTCGAGGCGGCCATGCGCCGGGTCGGCAATGTCGCGCTCGATTACGAATGGCTGGAGGCGGGCGCCAACACCTATCGCGAGACCGGCAACGCCCTGCCGAAGGCGACCTTCGACGCCTGCGCGAAGGCCGATGCCATCCTCCTCGGCGCCATGGGGATGCCGCACATCCGCTATCCCGACGGCACCGAGATCGCCCCGCAGCTCGACCTGCGCTTCGACCTCGGCCTTTATGCCGGCGTGCGGCCGATCCGCACGATCCCCGGCGTGCCGAGCCTGCTCGCCAGCCCCCGGGCCGAGGCCATCGACTTCGTCATCATCCGCGAATCGACGGAAGGCCTCTTCGCCTCGCGCGGCAAGGGCGTCGTCACGGACGACCGGGAGGCGCGCGACACGATGGTGATCACGCGCCCGGTCTGCGAGCGCCTGTTCGACTTCTCGTTCCGCCTCGCCGAGGACCGGCGCGGCAGCGGCACCGGCAAGGGCCGGGTGACCTGCGTCGACAAGGCCAATGTCTTTGCCTCCTTCGCCTTCTTCCGCAAGATCTTCGACGAGCGCGCCGGGCGCTTCCCCGATCTTGCGGCCGACCACGTCTATATCGACGCCATGGCGCTCTCGCTGGTGCTGAAGCCCTGGGAGTTCGACGTCATGGTGACGGAGAACATGTTCGGCGACATCCTGTCGGACCTCGGGGCCGGCCTCATCGGCGGCATGGGCTATGCCCCCTCCGCCGACATCGGCGACGAGCATGCCGTCTTCCAGCCCTGTCACGGCAGCGCGCCGGATATCGCCGGTGAGGGCAAGGCCAATCCGACGGCGATGTTCCAGTCGGCGGCGATGATGCTGGACTGGCTGGGCGAGCGCCACGCGGCTCCGAGCGCGCGGGCGGCGGCGCGGCTCATCACCGATGCGATCGACGCGGCCTTCGCCGACGGGCGCCTGCGCACCTGCGAGTTCGGCGGCGATGCCGATACCGCCGCGGTGACCCGCGCCATCCTCGCCGCCATCGATGACGACACCGCCCGCGTGGCGGCCGGCGGACGGGCCTGAGCCATGGCAAGGCTGCGCGTGGCCACCATCGGCGCCGGATATTTCAGCCAGTTCCACCACGACGCCTGGGCGCGGATGGACGACGTCGAGATCGTCGCCATCTGCGACCGCGACATCGACAAGGCGGCGGCCTTCGCGCAGCGCTTCGCGATTAAGCGCGTCTATGCCGACGCCGCGCGGATGCTTGACGAGGTTGCGCCGGACCTCCTCGACATCATCGCGCCCCCCGCATCCCATCGCGAACTCGTTGGCCTCGCTGCCGAGCGGGGCATTCCCGCCATCTGCCAGAAGGCGTTCTGCCGCTCCCTGGCGGAGGCGGAGGAGACGGTCGCACTCGCGGAGGGCGCCGGCATCCCGCTGATCGTGCACGAGAATTTCCGCTTCGAGCCCTGGCACCTGAAGATCCGGGAACTCATCGATGCCGGCCTCGTGGGGCCGCTCTACCAGGCGAGCTTTCGCCTGCGCCCGGGCGACGGGCGGGGCGAGCGGGCCTATCTCGACCGCCAGCCCTATTTCCAGACCATGGAGCGCTTTCTCATCCACGAGACGGCGATCCACTTCATCGACACCTTCCGTTTCCTGTTCGGCGAGGTGGTGGGGGTCGATGCGCGGCTGAGGCGGGTCAATCCCGTGCTGCGCGGCGAGGACGCGGGCATCATCGTCTTCTCCCTCGCCAGTGGCGCCGCCGCCCTCTTCGACGGCAACCGTCTCTCGGACCACGCCGCCGACGACAGGCGCCTGACGATGGGCGAGATGCTCGTCGAGGGCGAGAACGGCACGCTGCGCCTCGATGGCTACGGCCGTCTCTTCTTCCGCCGTTTCGGGGAAAACGCCGAGGAGGAAATCGCCTATGAATGGGAACGGCGTGGATTTGCCGGCGACAGCGTCTACAAGCTGCAGCGCCACGTCGTCGACAATCTGCGCCATGGGCGGCCCGTGGTGAACACCGGCCGCGATTACCTCGTCAACCTGCGCATCGAGGAGGCGATCTACCGGTCGGCGGCACGGGACTGGGAACCGGTGTAGATAGAGTGCAGACGGAGGGCAGTGACGATCGTGCGGATGGAGAACCGAGACAGCGAAGAGCGCCTGTCGCTCACGGCGCGGGCCTATGGCGAGATCCGCCGGCGCATCCTCGACAACGAGATGCCGCCGGGCACCATGATGCTGGAGCAGGAGCTCGCGGCCATGCTCGCCATGAGCCGCACGCCCGTCCGCGAAGCGCTCATCCGGCTCGCCAACGAGGGCATGGTCGAGGTGCGCCCGCGCCACGGCATGCGCGTATTGCCGGTTTCGGCCGACGACATGGCCGAGATCTACCAGATCCTCACCGCGCTCGAATCGGACGCCGCCGCCGAGATCGCCCGCACGGGGCTGGGGCCGGAGGAACTCGCCGCCCTCAAGGGCGCCGTCCAGGAGATGGAGGACGCGCTGGCGGCCGACGACCTCAAGGCCTGGGCGCGGGCCGACGGCCATTTCCACACGCTGCTCATCGAGGCCTGCCGCAACAAGCGCCTGCGCGCGCTCGTCTACCAGTTCTGGGACCAGACCTACCGCGTGCGCATGCTGACCCTGACGCTGCGTCCGCGCCCAACGGATTCCAACAGGGACCACCAGGCCCTCGTCGATGCCATCGAGCGGCGCGACCCGGAAGCCGCCGCCCGCATCCACCGTGAGCACCGGCTGCGCGCCGGCGCCATGCTGGTCTCCCTCCTGCGCAACGGGCCGACCCAGCTCTGATGCAGCTGCCGGCCGCGATCACGTATCGCCGCCGGCGCCGGCGATGCCGGCAAGGCTCGCCGGCCGGGTGAAGCCTTGCCGGGTGCAGCGTTCGAGCAGCGCCCTGTCCGGTGCCGGGCCAGAACCGGGCGCGCCGTCGAGAGGGACCGCGCCCTCCACGAGATCCTGCGGCCCGCCGCGGATCGCATCGAACAGGGGGCTCTCGCGCGCCTGCCGTTCGAGGATGAGGAAGGACGGCAGGGCCGCCGCGACCTGCACGCTGATCCGGTCGAGCACCGGCCCGACCGGATTGTGGAGGCTCACCCCGACGCCCGAGGCCGCCGCCAGTTCGAGCATGGCAAGACCGGTGCGGATGCCCGTCCAGCGCAGGTCCGGCAGGATCGCATCGCAGGTGCCGCGCGCCAGAAAGTCCCGGGCCTCCGCCAGCGTCGCCAGATGCTCGCCGCCGGCGATGCGGATGCCGCGGTCATTGGCGAAATGGCGCAAGGCCCGCCCCGTTTCGGCGTCGAAGGTATCCTCCGCGAGCGGCTCCTCCAGCCAGTAGAGGCCCGCGTCACCGACCTCGCGCAGGATCGTGCGCGCCATCACCGGCGAAAGGCGGGCGTGACAATCGACAAGCAGCGCCACATCGGGACCGATCGCCTCGCGCACCGCGGCAATGCGGGCAAGGCCGGCGCTCAGGAGGCGCGTGCCCGCCTGATGGTCGACGCGGAACCAGTCGAGCCCGTCGAAGGGCGCGATCTTCACGGCCCTGTAGCCGTCCTGCGTCACCACCTCCCGGGCGCACGCGGCAAAGCCCTGCGGCGAGCGATCGGCAATGCCCCGGTTGATATTGGCGTAGACCGGAACCGACTGCCGTTCCGGCCCGCCGAGCAGGGCGGCGAGCGGCAGGCCCGCACGGCGCGCAAGCGCGTCGAGGAAGGCCTGCTCGACGGCACGCATCACCGTCAGCCGCGCCTGCGAGGCATGGGCACTGCGCAGGCCGGCGACGGCCTCGCCCGCTCCCGCGAAGGACCGGCCGGCGAGAAGCGTCCCGGCATGGCCGATCTCGGCGAGCACCGCCTCTTCCGCACCGGCGAGCGTCGCCTCGCCCCAGCCCGTCACCCCGTCGGCGAACCTGAGCTCCAGCAGGATCCAGACGGTTTTCGCCGACACTTGGACGGTGAAGGCCTCGACGGACGTGATGGGCAGGGGCCACCGGCCGCCTGCGCGAGACGTTTCCAAGGGCGCCTCCTCTGTGCTTCGCCCGAAGGGCGCTCGTCTCACGCCGTGTTGGCGGTCGGGCTCTCCTTGCGGACGAGGCCTTGGGCCTTGAGCTCCTCCCAGAAGGCGGGCGGAATGGGAAAGCGCATCATCGCGACATTGGTCTCGACCTCGGCGGGCGAACTGAAGCCTGCGGCGACACTCGCCACCATCGGATGACCGAGCGCGAATTGCAGCGCCGCCGCCGCCAACGGCACGCCGTGACGCTCGCAGACGTCCTCGATCTGCCGCGTCCGCTCCAGGATCGCAGGCGGCGCATCGGCATAGAAGAACTTCGCGCCCGGACGCGCACCGGTCGCGAGGATGCCGGAATTGAACGGCGCCGCCGAGACGATGGAAATTCCCTCGCGCTCGCAGAGCGGAAAGAGCTGGTCGAGCGGCGACTGGTCGAGCAGCGTGTAGCGGCCCGCCAGCATGAAGCAGTCGAAGCGGCCGGCTTCCGCGAAGCGCACGAGGATCTCGTTGTCGTTGACGCCGACGCCGATCGCCTTCACATGGCCGTTGTGGCGCAGCTCGTCGAGGGCGCGGTAGCCGCCGGCCATCACCTCGTCGAAGCGGCGGTCGACGGCATCGCCGTGCCAGCGCCGGTTGACGTCGTGGATGAACAGGATGTCGAAATCGACGAGGCCCGTGCGCTGCTGGCTATCCTCGATCGAGCGCATGACGCCGTCGTAGCTGTAATCGTAGACGACCTCGAAGGGCAGCGGGTCGACATACATGCTCTCGGGCGCGCGGCCACGCACCGGGCGGAGCAGCCGGCCGACCTTGGTCGACAGCACGCAATCGCCGCGGCGCTGACGCAGGGCGCGGCCGAGGCGATGCTCCGCGAGCCCGAGGCCGTAGAACGGCGCCACGTCGAAATAGCGCAGGCCCGCGTCATAGGCCGCCGCCACCGTCGCATCGGCCTCGGCATCCGAAAGCGCTCGGTAGACGCCGCCCAGCGGGGCGGCGCCGAAACCGAGCACCGAAACGGCAAGGTCGGTGCGGCCGAGCCGGCGCGTCGGGACATCCTCCGTCATCTCAGGCGTCCTTGCTGGCGCGAACGGTGATACCCGCCTGCTCCTCGCGCAGGTGCAGCACCGAGGTGACGTCGAAATCGGCGAAGCCCGTCGTCTTGGCCTCGACCAGCACCGCATGGGCGGCATCGCCGACCGGCGTGTCGACGCCGAGCGCCCTCGCCATGCCGATGGCGAGCCGCTGGTCCTTCTCCCCGAGCTTGACCATGAAGCCGGGCGAGAAGTCACCGGCGAGGCCCTTCTTCGGCAGGGCGATGGCGAGCTGGTTGTTCCACGCCATCGTCGTGCGCATGACCTCGGTCATGAGTTCGAGCGACAGGCCGGCCTTGGCGCCCATGACGAGGGCCTCGCTCGTTGCCGACAAGATGGTGGCGGCGAGGAAGTTGTTGGTGAGCTTCAGCGCCTCGCCCATGCCGAGCCCGCCACAATAGAAGAAGTCGCTGCCCATGCAGGCGAGGATCGGGCGCACCCGCTCGACGACGGCGGAATCGCCGCCCACCATCAGCGTCAGCGTGCCGGCGATGGCGTGATCCTGCGTCTTGCCGACGGGGCTGTCGACCATGGCGATGCCCTTTTCGGCAAGCGCCTGGCCGACACGCCGCGTCACGGCGGGATCGATGGTGCTCATGTCGACGAGCACGGCGCCCGGGCGCATGGCGTGGGCGAGCCCGCCCTCGCCCAGCACCGCCCGCTCGACGTCCGGCCCGTCGGGCAGCATGGTGATGACGACATCGGCCCCGTCGGCGAGGTCGGCGAGCGAGGCCGCGGCCTCGCCGCCGGCCGCGACATGCGCCTCGATGGCGTTGCGGTTCAGGTCGAAGCCCTTCACGCGATAGCCCTTGCGCAGGATGTTGCGCGCCATGGGGCCACCCATGGTGCCGAGCCCCAGAAACCCGATCCTGTCCATCGATTCCATCCTTGTTCGATCCGGCAACGGATCAGTTCTTCGTCTGCCAGCGGTCCTGCTGCCATGTCGGCAATCCGCGCAGATCGCCGGCGTCGGAGGCCGTGAAGGCGCTCTCGTCGGGCTTGCTGCCCGAGAGTTCGTAGGCCTCGCGCAGGAGCGGCGCGGCCTTGGCGACATTGTCGTGCACGAGCTGCCACTCGAGCGGGGCCGGGATCAGCCCGCCCGCCACCATGAATTTCGAGGTCTCGACGATGGCGCTGACGTCACCCTGCGTCGGCCACACCCAGCCGCGGCGGAAGAGCACCTCGTCCTCCACGACCTTGGCCCCGAGATCCGACGGCAGGCCCCAGTATTTTTCGACGCTGTCGGAAATGGCGGCGGGCGACATGCCCTTCAGCGCATCGACGGCTTCCTGCTGGGCGGCGACGAAGGCCGTGATCAGTTTCGGGTGCTTGTCGAGGAGTTCATCCCGCGTCATCCAGAAGGAGCGGTGCAGATAATAGCCGTCCGGGTAGAAGGCGGACTTCTTGACCGACGGCAGCAGGTGCCCCGCCCCCTCGCCTTCCGGGCCCTTGTAGTGGTCTTCCGTGTAGCCGAAGGAATTGACGATGCCGACGGTGCCGACCTCCTTCTGCGCCTTGAGGAAGGCGGGATAGATCAGCACGGCCGCATCCATGCCGCGCGGGATGGTCGCCGCCTGCGCCTGGGTCGGCGTGTTGATCATCTTGATGTCGAAGTCGCGCGGATTGCCCGAGCCGAGCTCGTTGAGGAGGATCTGAGAAAAGGCGTTGTAGGGGTCGCCGCCCAGCAGCGCGCCGACGGTCTTGCCCTTGAGATCCGCGATATTGCGGATCTCGGACCCCTTCCGCGTCGCGACGACGAAGCGGAAGTGCCCCTCGCCGACATTGACCACCGTCCACGGCTGCTTGGCGGCGAGACCGCGGATGATGGGCGTGTTGCCCCACATGCCGAGGTCGAGATTGTTGCTGACGAAGGCCTCCACCATCGGCTGCGCGGAGGGATAGTCGCGCCAGTCGACCGTCAGGTCGTAGCCGGCCTCCTTCGCCTTCTTCTCGAAGACCTTGTTGTTGAGCATGTATTGCGTGACGGGCGAATTGCCGGCCGCCCAGGGCTGACGCCCCACGGAGACGCTCACGGCCTGCGCCCGCGCGATGCGCGGCGCGGCCATGACCGCGATGCCGGCCGCTCCGGCCGTTGCGAGGAAACGGCGACGCGTTGGCTTGCTGGTATCCCTCATGTCAGTCCTCCCTTGGCCCGCTTTGCTGCGGGCTCCCCTCAGCGCCTGTCGATGGTGGCTTCGTAGGCCTCGCGGCGGATGAGCTGCCAGATCTCGTCGGCGAGCGTCTGGAATTCGCTGGTGGCGCGCAGGCTTTCGCGCCGTGGCCGCGGCAGATCGATGTCCATCACCGTCTTGATGCGGCCGGGGTGGTTGCTCATCACGGCGACCCGATCGGCGAGAAACACTGCCTCGTCGATGCCGTGCGTGATGAAGATCACGGTCTTGCGCTCCGCACGCGGCAGGTCTTCGCCCCAGATGCGCAGAAGCTCCTCCTGCAGGATGAGCCGCGTCTGCGCATCGAGCGCCGCGAAGGGCTCGTCCATGAGCAGGACTTCGGGCTCGTTGGCGAGGGCGCGCGCGAAGGCGCAGCGCTGGCGCATGCCGCCGGAGAGCTCGTGCGGATATTTGTGCTCGGCCCCCGTGAGCGAGACGAGGTCGATGTAATGGCGCACCAGCTTGTCGCGCTCGGCGGCGCTAAGCCGCGCATCCGAGCGGAAACGCGGACCGAATTCGATGTTCTCGCGCACCGTCTTCCAGGGAAAGAGCGCATAGTCCTGAAAGACGACGCCGCGCTCGGACCCCGGGGCGCGGACCGGCGCGCCGTCCATGGCGACGGTGCCGGCGGACGGCTCGGCGAGCCCGGCGATCATGTTGAGGATCGTGCTCTTGCCGCAGCCGGACGGGCCGACGATGCAGAGGAACTCGCCCTGGACGATGTCGAGCGAGACATCCGCGATCGCAAGCGTGCGCTGGCCCGTACGCGGGACGATGTATTCCTTGCTGATGCCGTCGAGACGGATCTTCGGCGCGGCTTGATCTAGCGCTTCCATGGGATCATCCAGTATTCGAGGGCGCGCACGCCGCGGTCGATGAGAAGGGCGACGACGCCGACGCCGATCATGCAGACGATGATGCCGGAGAGATCGACGCTGTAGGCGTAGAAGACGAACATCATCTGCCCGATGCCGCCGGAGGCGCCGCCGCCGGCCTTCGCCCCTACGGCAAGCTCCGCGGCGATGATCGATGTCCAGGCGACGCCGAGCGCGAGACGCGCGCCGACGAAGAGATTGGGCAGGGCGCCGGGCAGGACAACCGTGCGCAGGATGGTCAGGCGGCCGACGCCGAGGGTACGCGCGGCGCGGATGAGGCCGGGGTCGATGCTGCGCACGCCGTGGATCGTGTTGACGATCATCGGGAAGAACGCCGCATAGCCGACGATGAAGGCGGCCGCCGGCGTGCCCGTGCCGAACCACAGGATGGCCAGCGGCAACAGGGCGATGGGCGCGATCGGCCGGAAGCTCTCGACGATCGGATCGAGGTTGCGGCCGACCGGGCGATAGACCGCCATGGCGGTGCCGAGGACGAGCGCGAGCGCGGCGGATGTCGTGAAGCCGAGCATGACGCGCTGCAGGCTCTGCAGCAGGGCGAGCGGCAGTTCGCCGCTGGCAATGAGCGTCCAGCCCGTGGCGACGACATCGGCCGGCACCGGCATGCGGTCGGCGGGCGCCGCCTGCATCGCCGCGAGCTGCCACAGCGCGAGCAGCAGGGCCGGCAGGACGAAGGGGCGCAGGCGAAGGGCGAGATTCACAATGCGCCTCCCTGCGTCTGGGCCCAGGGGGTGAGCACGCGTTGCAGCCAGCGCAGCAGCCGGTCGAAGAGATAGCCGAGCAGGCCGATGAGGAAGACGAAGGCGAGCACGCTCGGCGTCATCAGCAGCTCGCGATACCACTCGACGGCAAAGCCCAGGCCGGAGGGCGCGCCGATGAGCTCGGCCGCGACCATGGCCATCCAGCCGGCGCCGGCCCCGAGCCGCGCTCCAACGAGGATGTTGGGCAGCGCCGCCGGCCAGATCACGTGCCGGACGATGTGTGCCCGGCCGACGCCGAGCACGCGCGCGGCCTGTACCAGCCCCGGATTGACCGAGCGCACGCCGACAACGGTGTTGATCACGATCGGAAAGAAGGCGCCGTAGAACATGATGGCCGTCGGCAGCGCCTCGCCGACACCGAGGATGAACATGCCGAGCGGGATCCAGGCGATGCCGGAGATCGGCCGCAAAAGCTCGATCAGGGGATCGACCATGGCGAAGACGTTGCGGCTCAGGCCCATGGCGAAGCCGAGCGGCACCCCGAGGAGGATCGCGAGGGCGAAGCTCGTGCCGAGCCGGGTCAGGCTCGCCACCACGTTGCTGAACACTTCGCCCTGCCGCGTCAGATCGACGAGCGCCTCGGCCGCCGCGATCGGCGAAGGCAGAAGGATGGGATTGCCGATCCACAGCGAGGCGAGATGCCAGATGACGAGGAAGACGGCCATCGCCCGCCCATAGACGAACAGGCCGCCGATCGACGCGTAGATGCGCGCGGCAAGGGGCGTCGGCCAGTATGGAGTGGCGCCGCCCGGCGCCACGGCGGCGCCATTCTCATCACGAGCCGTCAAGGGCTCCTCCCAGGATCGCTTTTCAGGATCATTTTTCTTGTCTATTGGGTAATGGTACCGGTACCATTCGACAGCGTCAAGCGACTGGGCTAGATGAAGCGCGCATGACCAAGATGTCCGATCCAACAGGCCGGGGCGCCAAGCGCGCGGGGATCCGCGACGTGGCGCGGCTCGCCGGCGTCGCGCCCATGACCGTGTCGCGCGCCCTCTCCTTCCCGCATCTGGTTTCGGCGGAAACCCGCGAGAAGGTCGCCGCCGCCATCGCCGCCACCGGCTATATTCCCAACCGGGTGGCGAGCAGCCTGTCGTCGAACCAGACCATGACGATCGGCGCGGTCATCCCGACGCTGCGCAACTCGATCGCCGCCGATTTCGCCGAGGGCTTCAACCAGGTGCTCCGCGCCCGCGGCTACCATCTCCTCCTCGGCAACAGCGAATTCGTGCCGGAGGACGAGGAGGCCATCGTCGTCGAGTTCCTGTCGCGACGCGTCGACGGCATCTACCTGACCGGTTCCACCCATACCGAGCGCACGCGCAAGCTGCTGCGCGACAACGCCGTGCCGACCGTCGAGATCGCGAGCCTGCCGGAGGATCCGATCGACCTGGCGGTCGGCTTCTCGAACTTCGGCGCCGCCTATGCGGTCACGAAGATGTTCGCCGAACAGGGCTATCGGAAGGTCGCCCTGTTCACGACCTTCACCAAGGACAACGAACGGCAGGTGGAACGCCAGGCGGGCTATCACGCCGCCGTGCATGAATTCGGCCTCGACGACGATCCGGAAGGGCTCGTCGCCGAGCTCGAGATGGATCTGAAGGCCGCGGCGCGGCAGCTGCGGCTTCTGCTCGAGCGGCGCCCGGATGTCGAGGCGCTGTTCTGCACGGGCGACTTCATCGCGGCCGGCGCGCTGTTCGAGGCGCAGCGGCTCGGCCTCACCGTGCCGCAGGATCTCGCCATCGCCGGCTTCGAGGGCCTGGAGATCGCGGAGAATCTCAATCCCTCGCTCACGACCGTGCGCATCCCCCGCTACGAGATCGGCCGCAAGGCCGGCGAGATGCTGCTCGACCGCATCGCCCGCCGGCCGGTCGAGACGCCGGTGGTCGACCTCGGCTTCGAGATCATCAGGCGGGAATCGACCGCGGCCACGGCAGGCCAGCCGAAGGTCCGCGCCGAGGCGGGTGAGCGGCCGGCCGGCACAGGCGGGTGAGGGAGGAGCGGTCCATGGGATACGCGATCCGGGCGGTCTCCGAGCCGGTCGATATTCTCGGCGAATCCCCCGTCTGGAACGCGCGCGAGGCGGCGCTCTACTGGGTCGATATCCGCGCGCCCGCGCTCAGGCGGCTGAACCGCGGCGGAACGGTCGAGACCTGGCCCATGCCCGATCTCGTCGGCGCCGTCGTCCTGCGTGTGGACGGCCGTCTCCTCCTCGGCCTGCGCACGGGGCTCCATACCTTCGATCCCGCCGATGGGCGGCTCGTACCATGGCTGCCGATCGACGAGGGCCATGCGGAAAACCGCATCAACGACTCGCGCTGCGACAGGGCGGGCCGGCTGTGGTTCAGCACGATGTGGGACTTCGGCCGGCGGCGCACCGGCAGCCTCTACAGGCTCGACGGCGCCGTGATGCAGCTGGAATCGATCATCCGGGATCTCGCCGTGCCCAACGCCATCGCCTTCTCGCCCGCCGGCGACCGGGCCTATTTCGCCGACAGCGCCGACGGCGCGATCCACTGCCTCGCCCTCGATCCGCGAACCGGCGCCCTCGGCCCGCCTCAAGTCTTCGTGCCGGCCGGCGTGGTGCCGGGCAAGCCGGACGGCGCGACGGTCGATGCCGAGGGCTTCCTCTGGAACGCCCGCTTCGGGGCCGGCATCGTGGCGCGCTTTTCGCCCGACGGCCGGCTCGAGCGCGTGGTGCCGCTGCCGGTGTCCAACCCGACCTCGTGCAGCTTCGGCGGGCCTGATCACGCGACGCTCTTCGTGACCACCGCCACGCAAGGGCTGGACGACGCGCAACGCCGGGCGCAACCGCTCGCCGGCGCGGTCCTTGCCTTCGAGCCGGGCATAGGCGGGCTCGCGGAGCCGGCTTTCGCCGGATGAGGCGGCGCGGAACAGGCGCAACGACAAGACAACGGGAGGCTGCCATGCAGGAAGGGGCGACGGGACCGGGGCCGGCGGGCGGCAAGACGGGCGGCGCGCGCCGCGACGATGCCAGCTTCCTCGGCTTTCCCCGGCCTAAAGGGCGTGCCGGGATCCGCAATGCGCTCCTCGTGCTCGGCATCAACGGGCTCGTGGCGCCCGCGGCGCGCCGCATCGCCCAGGCCCTTCCCGGCAGCAGGCTCGTGGCGACGCCCTATGGTCGCGGCCAGCTCGGCCCCGACAAGGAGGTGCACTTCGCCCAGCTCATCGGCCTCGGCGCCCATCCCAATATCGGCGCGACGCTCGTCGTGGGCGCGGACCGGCCGACGGCCGAGATGATCGCAGAGGCGATCGTGGCGCGGTCCGGAAAGCAGGTGGCGATCGTCACCCTCGATGACGTGCACGAGGACGCGCTCGCCCTGACCGAGCGCGGCATCCGGCTCGGCGGCACGCTGGCGCGGGCGATCTCGGCCGAGCGGCGCCAGCCGGTGGCGGTCAGCGACCTCTTCATCGGCATCGAATGCGGCCATTCCGATGCGACCTCCGGGCTCGTGAGCAATCCGCTCGCCGGCGCGGTGGCCGATCGCCTCGTCGATCGCGGCGGCACGGCCGTGGTCGGCGAAACGCTCGAATGGCTCGGGGCGGAACATGTCCTCGCCGGACGGGCAGCCGAGGCCTCGATCGGCGAAGCGATCGTCGAGGCGGTCGCCCGGCGCGAGAAGGCCGTCGCCGCGCTTGGGGTCGATCTCCTCTACAACAACCCCGGCTACGAGAACGTACGCGGCGGGCTCTCGTCCATCGAGGAGAAATCGCTGGGCGCGATCGCCAAGGCCGGCAGCCGGCCGATCCGCTCGGTCCTGCCCTTCGCCGCGCAACCGGCCGGTCCCGGCCTGCACGTCATGGACGGGCCGGGCTTCTCGCCGGAATCGCTCACGGGCTTCGCCGCGGCGGGTGCCCAGCTCATGCTGTTCACCACCGGCCCCGGCAACAGCTTCTGCAGCCTTGTCGCGCCGACGATCAAGATCAGCGCCCATCCCGATGCCACGAGGGCGCTGGCCGAACAGGTCGATTTCGATGCGAGCGCGGTCCTTCTCGCCCGCGCGACGGTCGACGATGCAGCCGACCAATTGTTCGATCGCCTCGTGGACGTGGCGTCGGGCACAGCCACATGGGGCGAGATCTTCGCCGAAGGCGAGGAATGCCTGTTCCGAAGCGGAGGCTCCTTCTGATGTCGGGATCCGAGAAGCCGGAAGCCGCCTGGGAGGCGATGGCCATCAACGCCGCCGACAACGTCGCCGTCGCCCTATGCGACATCGAGGGCGACGTGAATGTCCGTATCGGCGATGCCGTTCACGTCATGCGTGTCGCGGCGCCCATTGCGATGGGGCACAAGTTCGCCACGCGCGACCTCGCGGCCGGCGAGCCCGTCCTCAAATACGGGGAATGCATCGGCATCACGACCGCACCGGTCGCAGCCGGCGAACATGTGCACGTCCACAATCTCGAGAGCCGCCGCGCCCGACGCGAGGCCGGTTGAGGGGGGCGTCACCGTATCCCGGCGCCGCCCGTTACGATGCACAGGCCGGGTGTGACAGCACCGCTTGCGGCGGGATCCACGCGCCGCGTGTCAGGAGTTCCCGAACCTGGCTGCGGACCATGTCGGCCAGCGCCCGCGTCGCCGTGGTCGTCGGGCGCTGGGTGGAGGTGGCGAGGAGGAGCTGGCGCGTCAGCTGCGGCTCGACGATGCGCCAGAGCTTGATGCGCCCCGAGCGGACGAGCTGATGGCAGCTCGAATAGGACAGGATGGTGTAGCCGAAGCCCTGCTCCACGAGATTGAGCGTCGAGGGCATAGCCTCCACCTCGAGTTCGACATTCACCTTGATATGCGCCGCGCCGAGAATTTGGTCGACTAACAGACGCAGGCCGTGCGGCCGGCTCGGCATGATCATCGGCAGCGCCGACAGGCGCGAGGCAAGGACCGGCCCGGGCGGCAGCCGTTCCGGATCGGTGTCGGCGCCGAGCAGGAAGAGTTCGTCCTGCAGCAGCGGCTCGGAGATGAGGTTGCTGACGCCCGGCGCGTTGTAGAGCACGGCCACGTCGATCTTGCCCGTCATCAGCCATTCCAGCACATGGCCGCTGAAGCCCTCCATCACGCGCATGGCGATGAGCGGGAAATCACGCCGGAAGCTGCGGACCAGCGGCACGGTGAGCACCGAGCCGACCGATGGCGGCATGCCGATGATGATCTGCCCCTTGGGGCTCGTGCGCAGGGCCGCGATGTCGCCTTCGGCCCGGGCCATGGTGTCGAAGATGCTGCGCGCATATTGCTCCAGGAGCTTGCCCGCCTCCGTCAGCACGATGCCGCGGCCGTTGCGATAGAGCAGTTCCACGCCGAGCTCCTGCTCGAGTGATTTGATCTGCCGGCTCAGGACGGGCTGTGCCACCGAAAGTATCGCCGCTGCCCGCGAAAAGCTCCCGGACTCCGCAACACCGGCGAACATCTTCAGCTGCCTGATATCCATCCCTGCAACTCTTTCTTGTCCAGCCGTTGTGCCCGGCGTTGTCCAGCAATAGCACAAAGTTGTCATAACAGTTAGCGCAAGCCCGACAGCGACTTGCAGGCATTCGTCTGCCACCATCCGGCCCCGGGCAAGGCGCACCATGCGCTTCGACAAAAGGGAGAATGACGATGGAGGAAGCACTGGAACGTCGCACGGCGCTGCTCACCGGCGCGGCCGGCGGCATGGGCAAGGCCATCGCGCGGGCCCTCGTGGCGAGCGGCCGGCAGGTCGTCCTGGTGGACCGCGCGCCGGAGCCGCTGCACGCACTCCAGGCGGAACTCGGCCGGGCGGCCCATGCCGTCGTGCTCGACGTCAGCGACGGCGCCGCCGTCGCCGCTCTGCCCTCCGCCCTGCCTCCGGCATTCGGCCGCATCGACATCCTGATCAACAACGCCGGCCACGACATCGGCGGGCGTACCCGCTTCGACATCGGCTCGGCCGACGACTGGGCCGCCATCATCGAGACCAATCTCATCGGCCTCATGCGCATCAGCCGCGCCATCCTGCCTGACATGGTCACGCGCAACCGCGGCGACATCGTCAACATGAGCTCCATCAGCGCCCTGCGGCTGGTGCCCGACATGGCGGCCTACACGGCGAGCAAGACCGGAGTGCACGCCTTCACCGGCGTCCTGCGCGGCGAGCTCGCCGAGACGGGCATCCGCGTCACCGAGATCATGCCCGGCCTCACGCGCACCGGCATCATCGCCGCCCGCTATCGCGGCGACGAGGCGGCGGCCGAGCGCTATTTCGCCGAGTTCAAGATGGCCCTCGCGCCAGAGGACGTGGCGCGCTGCATCCTTTTCGCGCTCGATCAGCCACCCGAGGTGCAGATCGCCGAGATCGTCGTGCTGCCGGTCAACCGGTGGTGATCACGATCCGTCGCGCCGCTTGGGCTCGAGGTCGAGCCGGGCGGCGATGCCTTCGAGGCCGGGCGCGGCGGCCGGATAGAGCGCGAGCACCAGCGGATCGTGCCCGGGCACGATATGATCCCTCGACGTCGCCAGCCTCTCGACCGTGTCATAGCCCTCCAGCACGCCTTCGAGGCTGTGCACCGTCGGGAAGACGCGTCGCTCGTCGAGATGGCGGTAGAAATGGGCGGCATCCGAGGCGATCACCACATGGCCGCGCCGCGTCCTGACGCGCACGCATTGCAGGCCCTTCGAGTGGCCGCCGATGTGGTGCAGGGTGATGCCGGGCACGATCTCCGACGTGCCGTCGTGGAAGCGCACCTTGTCCGCATAGACGCGCCGGACCATGCCCACGACGTCCTCGACCTCGAAACTGTGGCGCAGCACGTGGTGGCACATGCAACGCCCGGTGACGAACTGCATCTCGCAGTCCTGCACGTGAAAGCGGGCGCGGGGGAAAAGGTCGTTGTTGCCGGCATGGTCGTAGTGCATGTGCGTGATGATGACATCCTCGACCGTGCCGGGATCGACGCCGACGGCCCGCAGGCCCTCGGCCACGGGCAGCACGAACTCGCGCCCGCGCCGGCCGCCGGATTCGGCATTGAACCCCGTGTCCACGACGAAGGTCCGCTTCTCGCCGACGATCGCCCAGACGAAGTAGTCGAGCGGCATGTCGACGTCGTGCGCATCGCCGCCGATGAAGTTCTCCGGCGACCGTCGGGCGCTGTGGCCGTAGCGGACCGCATAGACCTCGTAGATGTCGTCGCCCATGGCCTCCCTTTCCCGGTTTTGCGGCGTCAGCGCATGACGAAGGGGTTCGGCACCTCACCGCTGGTGTCGATCCAGACGCTCTTCTCCTGCAGGTATTCGCGCACGGCGCTGAGGCCGCTTTCGCGCCCGATGCCGGAGCGCTTGTAGCCGCCGAAGGGCGACATGTAGCTGACGGCCCGGTAGGTGTTGACCCAGACGGTGCCCGCTTCGAGCCGCTCCGCCATGGTGAGCGCCCGTCCGATGCTCTGCGTCCAGACGCCGGCGGCGAGCCCGTACAGGGTGCCGTTGGCGATGGCGATCGCCTCTTCGTCGTCGTCGAAGGGGATGATCGAGAGGACGGGCCCGAACACCTCCTCCTGCGCGATGCGCATGGTGGGCTTCACATGGGTAAAGATGGTCGGCTCGACGAACCAGCCCTTGCCGCATTCCGGCCGGGTCGCGGGCGTGCCGCCGAGCACGCAGCGCGCGCCTTCCGCCTTCGCGATCTCGATATATTCGAGCACCTTGGCGTGCTGAGGACGCGTGGTGACCGGGCCGACCTGGGTGGCCTCGTCAAGAGGATCGCCCATGCGCGCAGTCTTCGCCACGGCGAGCAGGCGCTCCACGAAATCGTCGTGCAGCGAGCGGTGCACCAGGGCGCGGGAGCCTGCGATGCAGGTCTGCCCCGTCGCGGCGAAGATGCCGGAGACGACGCCCTTGACGGCGTTGTCGATCTCGGCGTCCTCGAAGACGATATTGGCCGACTTGCCGCCGAGTTCGAGCGTCACGGGCTTGATGGAGCGGGCGGCGAGTTCGTAGACGCTCTGGCCGGTGCGGTCGCCGCCCGTGAAGGCGACCTTGGCGACGCGGGGATGCGCGACGAGCCGCTCGCCGATCTCGTTGCCGAAGCCGGTGACGATATTGACGACGCCGGGCGGGAACCCCGCCTCCTCGAACAGCCGCCCGAATTCGAGCGCCGACGCCGACGAGAACTCGGACGGCTTCCAGACGACCGTGTTGCCGGCAGCGAGGGCCGGCGCCAGCTTCCAGGCCGCGAGCATCAGCGGCGAATTCCAGGGGGTGATGGCGGCGACGACGCCAAGCGGCTCCTCACGCGTGAAGTTGAAGACGCCGGGCTTGTCGATCGGGATGACACGGCCCTCGAGTTTGTCCGCGAGGCCGCCGAAATAGTAGAACCACTGCGGGATGTAGCGCAGCTGGCCGCGCATCTCCGTGATGAGCTTGCCGTTGTCGCGGGTCTCGATCTCGGCGAGACGCTCGGCCTCTGCCGCGACGAGATCGCCGAGCCTGCGCAGCAGCGCCCCGCGGGCGCTCGCGCTGATGCGCCGCCAGGCGGGATCGGCGAAGGCGGCGGCCGCTGCCGCGACCGCCTTGTCCACATCGGCCGGCGTGCCGCGCGGAATGCGGGCCCAGGCCTCCCCGGAAAACGGGCTCTCGGTCTCGAAGGTTTCTCCCCCGGCAGCCTCGATCCAGGCGCCGCCGACCAGCATCCGATAGGTCTTCACGCTCCCACACTCCTCTGCCGCTATTTCGCCCCGTCGATCTCGGCGAAGATCTCGCGCGCCGTGCGGAAGGCATCCACGCCGGCCGGCACGCCGCAATAGATCGTCACCTGCAGCAGCACCTCGCGGATTTCCTCACGGGTGACGCCGTTCCGCAACGCCCCCTTGAGATGCATCCTGAGCTCATGCGGGCGGTTGAGCGCGCTCAGCATGGCGAGATTGAGCATGCTGCGCGTCCGGCGGTCGAGGCCCTCGCGGCCCCAGACGGCGCCCCAGCAATATTCGGTGACGAGTTCCTGCTGCGGCATGTTGAAATCGTCGGCCGCGGCGAAGGATTTCTCGACGAACTCCTTGCCGAGGACGGATTTGCGGATCTCGAGGCCGCGGTCAAAAACGTCCCTGCTCATGCGCTGTCTCCTGTTGGGGGAAGGAACCGCGGCCGCCCTCGGTGAACGACCGCGGGTGAAATCTATTTCTTCGACCAGAAGGCCTTGGCCATGGCGAGATCGGGCGGATAGACCGTCACCGGCAGGCCGTCCTGCCACTGCACGATGGTGAAGCTCGCATCGACGCGGCGGCCCTTGTCGTCGAATTTCATGCGGCCGCCCGGGAAGTATTTCGTCGGGCCGGACGTCAGGTCCATGCTGCGCAGGGCCTCGGCCACGGCCTCCTTGTCGGCCTTGCCGGCCAGCTCGAGCGCTTCCTTGATGATCCACATGTCGCCGTAGGTCGAGATGGCGTTCTGCGTCATCCAGGGCTCGTCATATTTGTTGCGAAGCTCCTCGATGAGCGCCTCGTGCCCCTTGGAGCCCCAGTTGCCGACGACGGTCATCACGCCCTGCAGAAGCTCCGGGCTCATGTTCTTCAGAAGGTCCGGCTCGGCGACGGCGATGCCGAAGGAGATGACCGGGATGCGCGCCTGGGCGAGGCCGAATTCGTTCATCTTCTCGAGAAGGAGCTTGGCATCCGAGATCACGGTCGGCAGGAAGAAGAGCATGTCGGGACGCGTGGCGCGCACGCGCTGCACGAGCGGCGTCGCATCGGCGAGCGGCGGCGTCCATGTCTCGTCGACGACGAGTTCGAGGCCATACTGCTTGAGCAGCCGCTCCTTCATCGGCTTCACCGAGGCGACGGAAGCGGCGGTGTTGTCGGTGATGATGGCCACCGTCTTCGGCCGCTCGCCGGAGGTCGCCTCGGCGAGCTTCATGATCTCGGGCAGCGCTGTCTCGGCCTGCGCCGCCGCGGTCGCCGAGGTCTGGAAGACATATTTGAAGCCGCGCTCGGTGATGAGGTCGGAATAGGACAGCGTCAGCACCGGCAGGTGCGCCCGCTCCGTCACCTCGGTGACGGCGAGGGTGAAGGAGCTGAGATAGGCGGCGCTCGCCGCCACGAGGTCGCCCTCCTGCGCCACCATGCGCTGGGCGGCGTTCTTGGCCTTCTCGGTGCTGTCGCCGGCATCGATCTGCACGAGCTTCAGCTTGGCGCCGCCGAGCGCCTTGATGCCGCCCGCGGCATTGATGTGCTCGACCGCCATCTCGGCGCCCATGCGCATCACCTGGCCGGGCCGGCTGTAGATGCCCGAGAGCGGCACGAGCAGGCCCACCTTCACCTCGGCGGGCTGCTGCGCCGCGGCCTCGCCGGTGATCGCGGATGCCGCAAGAGCAAGCCCGGCGGCCAGCACGGCGCGGCGGCTCGCACCACACGTCTTCGTGTTCATGATTGTCCCTCCCTGGATGATGGTCTTGCTTGCGCCGGGCACCCTCAGGCCTTGGGCCAGAACGGCTGCGCCGTGGCGAGATCGGGCGGATAGACGGTGACGGGCACGCCGTCCTGCCACTGCACGATGGTGATGCCGGCGCCGATGCGCCGGCCCCGCTCGTCGAATTTCAGGATGCCGCCCGGGTAGTACCGCGACGGTGCGCCATCGAGGTTGCGCAGCGCCTCGGCAACGGCGAGGCGATCGGCCTTGCCGGCCTTTTCCAGCGCCTCCTTGAACAGCCACATATCGCCATAGGTCGAGATGGCGTTCTGCGTCATCCAGGGCTCGCCGTACTTGGCCTTCAGCTCCGCCATCAGCGCCTCCTGGCCCTTCGAGCCCCAGTTGGCGACGATGGTCATGAGGCCCTGCACCACCTCCGGCGTCACGCTCTGCAGCATGTCGGGCTCGGCCACCGTGATCGAGAAGGAGATCGTCGGGATGCGCCCCTGCCCGAGGCCGAACTCGCTCAGCTTCTCGAGGCCGAGCTTTGCGTCGGACACGGCGTTCGGCATGAAGAGGAGAAGATCAGGACGCGCCGAGCGGACGCGCTGGACGAGCGGCGTCGCATCGGCGAGCGGCGGCGTCCAGACCTCATCGAAGAGGAGTTCGAGGCCGAGCTCGTCGAGCAGCTTCTCCTTGATGGCCTTGGCGGTGGCGACGGAGGTCGCCGTGTTGTCCATGACGATGCCGACCGTCTTCGGCCGCTTGCCGGACGCCGACTGGGCGAGCTTCATCAGTTCCGGCAGCCCCATGGCGGATTGCGCGCCTGCGGTCGCCGCGGTCTGGAAGATGAACTTGAAGCCGCGTTCCGTGAGCAGGTCCGAGTAGGACAGCGTCACCACCGGCAGCTGCGCCCGCTCCGTGACCTCCGTCACCGCAAGCGTGAAGGAGCTGAGATAGGAGCCTGTGGCGCCGACGAGGTCCGGCTCCTGCGCCACCATGCGCTGCGCTGCGTTCTTGGCCTTCTCCGTCGTGTCGCCGCAGTCGATGGTCACCAGCCGCAGCCTGGCGCCGCCGAGCGCCTTGATGCCGCCCTGTGCGTTGATGTGCTCGATGCCCATCTGCGCGCCCATGCGCATGACCGTGCCGGGCCGCGTGTAGAGGCCGGACAACGGCACGATGAGGCCGATCTTCACCTCGGCCGGCTGCTGCGCCCGCGCCGCGCCGGCAACCCCGAAAGCCGCGGCCGTCGCGATGAGGCCGCGCCTCGTCAACGATCCCTTGCTGTGCATCCCGTCCTCCCCTTTTTTCCCGTTCCCGCCTTTGCGGCGGCTGTTGTCGTCACATGCCGAGATAGGCCTGCCGGACACGGTCATCGGCGCGCAGCGTCGCGTTGGTGCCTTCCAGCACCACGCGCCCCGTCTCCAGCACGTAGCCGTAGTCGGCCGTCTCCAGCGCCTCCGCGACCCGCTGCTCGACGAGCAGGATCGTGAGGTTCGTCTGGCGGCGGATGTCGATGAGCCGCTCGAAGATGAAGTCGGCCATCGCCGGCGCGAGGCCCATGGACGGCTCGTCGAGCATCAGCAGCTTGGGCGCCGAGGCGAGCCCGCGCCCGATGGCGAGCATCTGCTGCTGGCCGCCCGACAGGGTGCCCGCCGGCTGGTGGCGGCGCTCGGCGAGCACCGGCATCAGGGTCAGGATCATGTCGAGGTTGGACCGCCAGGCGCGCCGGCCCGCCGCCGTGTAGGCGCCCATCTCGAGGTTCTCCATCACGGTCAGCGACGGGAACACCTGGCGGCCTTCCGGCACGTGGGCGATGCCGAGATGCGCGCGCGCCGACGGCGGCACGCTCATGAGGTCCTGCCCGTCGAAGACGAGCCGCCCCGCCGACGGAATGACGATGCCGGAGATCGTCTTGAACAGGGTCGTCTTTCCGGCCCCGTTCGGGCCGACGATGGCGACGAACTGCCCGGCGGCCACCTCGATCGAGACGCCCTTGAGGACCGGCAGCACCGAATAGGCCGCGTCGAGGCGATCAATTGTGAGCATAGGCGCCCCATTTCTTGCCGAGATAGGCTTCGACCACCTGCGGATCGCGCGTGACCGCCTCCGGCTCGCCGTCGACGAGCACGGCGCCGTGGTCGAGCACGAGGAAGTGGTCGACGAGGCGGACCATGGCCTGCATCGTGTGCTCGATGATGACGATGGTGGTGCCTTCGTCCGCCAGCCTGCGGATGACGGCGATGACATCGTCGACCTCGCCGTGGCCGAGGCCTGCGAGCGTTTCGTCGAGCAGCAGGATCTCGGGCTGCCCGGCGAGCGCCCGGGCGATCTCCATTAGGCGGAGCTGCCGCGTGGCGAGGCCGCCGGCGATCTCGTCCGCATGGTCGGCGAGCCCGACCCGGCGGATCGCGTCGGCCGCGAGCCTGCGAGCCTCCTCGTCGGTCGCCGCCTTGACGAAGGCGCCGACGAGCACGTTATCCGCCACCGTCATGCGCTGGAACGGGCGCATGATCTGGAAGGTGCGGCCCATGCCCATGGCGCACAGCTGGTGAGGCTTGCGACCGACGATGTTGCGGCCGTTGAGCAGCACTTCCCCCGTATCCGGCACCAGGAAGCCGTTGAGCAGGTTGAAGACGGTGGTCTTGCCCGCCCCGTTCGGGCCGATGATGCCGAGGATCATGCCCTTGCGGACCTGGAAGCTGACGTCCTGCACGGCCTTCAGGCCCCCGAAGGACTTGGAGAGACCCTTCACGTCGAGGATGACCTCGTCCCCGACCGTGCGGCGCGGGCGCTGCGCCGACCAGGCAACGACATTCTCCGGCGACGGCGGCGGAGCCTCGGCCGCCGCAGCCGGCGCCCGCTTGAAGAAGCGGTCGCGCAGCGTCCAGAACAGGCCCTCGGGGGCGGCGATCATCACCGCGATGATGGCGCAGCCGTAGATCACGCCCTGGATGCCGGGCACCCAGGCGCCGAGTTCGGCATGCAGCGTCTCGCTGACCGGAATGAGGATGAGCGCGCCGATCACCGGGCCCCAGACCGTGCCGACACCGCCGAACATGGCGACCGTCAGGGCCTGCGCCGAGACGAGCATGCCGAACACCGCGATCGGCGTGACCACGAGGAGGACGACGGCGTAGAAGCCGCCGATGCCGCCCGCGATCATGCCGCTGAGGGCGATGGCGCGCAGCTTCCAGCCGAGCGTGTCGATGCCGGCGGCATCCGCCGCTGCCTCGTTCTGCTTGATCGCCATGAGGGCGAGGCCGAAGCGCGAGCGCTCGACCCTTCGGGTGACGAGCATGACGAGAACGAGGATGACGAGCGCGATGAAGGTGTAGATGCGCCCGTCCGAGAACTGCATGTAGGCTGCCGGATGCACCCGCTCCATGGGGAGCGAGACCTCCTGGTAGCCGAGCCACTCGAAGACGTAGAGCAGCGCCAGCGGATAGGCGAGCATGGCGAGGGCGAAATAGTGCCCCCTCAGCCGGAAGGTCGGCAGGCCGACGACGAGGCCGGCAATGCCGCCCAGCACGGCCGCGATGGGGATCGAAATCCAGGGCGAGAGGCCGAAATAGTTCTGCGCCAGCGCGACCGTATAGGCGCCGAGGCCGAAGAAGGCCGCATGGCCGAACGAGACGAGGCCCGTATAGCCGCTGAGCAGGTTCCACGACAGGCCCATCGTCGCCCAGACGAGGACCAGCGTCATCATGAGCTGGTAGTAGGAGTTGGTGACGGTGAGCGATAGCGCCGCATAGACGACGGCGAAGACGAGGATCGCGAGGAGAGAGCGGTCTTGCCTCATGTCACGTCCTCTCCACGACGCGGCCGAAGAACCCTTGCGGCCTCAGGAAGACGATCAGCAGGAACATCACGAAGATCGCGGTGTTCTGGAGCTGCGTCGGCAGGACGAGCGTCGACATCTGCTGCACAAGGCCGATGGTCATGCCGCCCCAGAAGGCGCCCATGATGCTGCCCATGCCGCCGAGCACGACGCCGGCATACATGACGATGACGTATTCGAGCCCGACGAAGGGGTGGAACGGATAGGTCGTGGCGAGCAGGCCGCCCGCCACCGCCGTGATGGCGACGCCGAGCCCGAAGGCGACGCGGTGCGCGCGGTCGACGTCGATGCCCATGTAGGTCGCCGCCACGGGATTGTCGGCCGAGGCGCGCAACGCCTTGCCGAGACGCGAATGCGTGATGACGAGCGCGATGCCGGCAATCACCACCCCCGATATCAGGGCGGCGATGCCGCGGGACTTGTTGATGAAGACGCTGACGAAGTCGCCCCAGAAGGGCCCGAGCTCCCAGGCGCTGATCGACAGCGGCGTGCGGATCGACACGGGCATGGAGCCGAAGGCGATGAGCGCGCCGTTCTGCAGGATGAGCGCGATGCCGAGCGTCAGGACGAGCTGGGCGTAATGGCCCTCGCCGTCGAGGCCGAGCGTGCGCGTTCCCGTCACCTGCGAGATCAGCGCCCGGTGAATGCCGTAGCCGACGACGAACAGCAGCGGCCCGGCGAGCACCGCCGCCACATAGGGCCCGAAGCCGTTGCCGAAGAGCACGTGGATGCCGAGCGCCGTGAAGATATAGTAGGCGGCGTACATGCCCAGCATCATGAAGTCGCCGTGGGCGAAGTTGATCACGCGCATGACGCCGAAGATGAGCGCCAGCCCGACGCACATAAGCCCATAGAGCGAGCCGACGAGCACGCCGGCGACGAGCGCCTGCAGGATGTTCTCGATGATCTGGGGCGCGGTCACGGGCCTGTCCTCCGCATCCGGTGCCCGCTGGCGCCCACGCGCCAGACTGTCGACATGACTGAAGCGTGCATCGCGCCACGTTCCTCCCGGTTCTTCCAGCCGCTTGGGCGGCTCTCTTTGGCCGGCGCCCCAGCGCCGGAATTGGCTTATTCGGCGGCCGACAGAGGTTCGGCACGCCGCTTGGCTTCGCCCCTCGGAGCGCACAGCACGAGCAGGCGCCCGGCATCGGCGATTGCGTCGAGATCGTCCACGAAGGCCTCGATCTCGCGCGCCCGGCGCTCGCCGAGCACGGCACCGGCCGCCTCGCGAAAGCGCCGGCGCACGTCGTCGGCCGTCGCATGCACCACGTCCTCGAGCCGCCGGGCGATCCGCCTGCCGTCGGCAAGGCCGAGGACGACCTCGGCCCCCTGCGCGGCCGGGAAGGCGGCGGTGAGCGCCGCGTCTTCCGAGAGGCGCGTCACCGACACGAGGCGCATGATCTCCGCGTCGGCGAGACGGGCGTAGTTCGCCTCCTCGATCGCCCCCCGCGCGAGGGCGGCGGCAACGCCGAACTGGATGCTCATCTTGGCCTGCAGCGGCCGCTCGTACGGGCCAGCGAAGTCGCAGCCCGGATAGCGCAGCGCCGCCCTGGTCACCCGGATCGACACGGATCGGACGGCCTCGGAGCCGGCACCCGCCTCTTGCAGCGCCGCGACCGCGGCCTGGCATGGCGTCTGGGCGAAATTGCAGGCCGGAACGGGCTTGTTGTAGACGTCGAGGATCTCGAAATGCCCATCCGCGAACAGCTCGATCCCGTCCGGCGGCAGCCTGCGGGCGAAGGCCGCGAAGAGGCCGGCCTCGCCCTCGAGAATGTCGGGCGACGCGAAGGCGCCCGCTTCCGCCAGTTCCACCGCCGTGACGGTATTGCGGGCGGCGAAGGCGGGCTGGAAATACATCTCGCTGCCGCCGTGATGCGGCCATTGGTTCAAGCCGCCGACGGTATTCGCCGCGAGCGAGAGGGCCGAGGTCGCCTGTTCGGCGTCGAAATCGAGGAGCCGGGCCGCCGCGAGCGAGGCGCCCAGCGGCGCGGTGAGCCCCGTCGGCCGGAAGAGACGGGCGAGATCGGCGTCGAACAGCGCGCGGCCGATCCTGCAGCCGGCTTCATAACCGATCACGGCGGCCCTGAGGAGATCGCCCCCCGAGACGGGCCGGCGCTGCGCCAGGGCGAGCAGCACCGGCCAGACGACGACGCCGTGGTGGCTGATGCTGCCGGCATGCATGTCCTCGCGCACCAGCCCGTGCCCGAGCGTGGCATTGACGAAGGCCGCATCGCGCGGCCAGGCGACATGATCGAAGCCGACGACATGGGCGCCCGTCCCGGTCGCCTTCGTCACCGCGAGCGCCTGCCGGCTCCACGGCAGGTCGCGCGCCTCGAAGGCACAGGACATGAAATCGATGAGGCATGTCCTCGCCTTCGCCGCAACGGCCTCCGGCAGGGGCCCGCCCGCAGCATCCAGCGCCCGGCGCGCCAGCCGGCCGGCAAGGGATTGGTGTTTCGCGGACGCGGTCATGGCGGCCCTCGCGCTCGATGCTCAGCCCCGGATTTCGACGCCGGCCCACTCCTCGACCACCTTGGCGATGGAGGTGAAGTCGGAGTCCGGGCCGAATTTGGCGTTGGTGACGGCCAGCATCTGCCGGACGATGGCGCCGGCGACCATCGGCACGCCCATCGCCTCGGCCTCGTCGATGCACAGGCGCACGTCCTTGTAGGAAAGCCCCGTCGCAAAGCCGAAGTCGAAGGTGCGGGTCAGGATGGCGCGCGGGAACTTGTCCTGGGTGGCGCTGTTGCGGCCCGTGCTAGCATTGAGGATGTCGATGAGGACCTTGGGGTCGATGCCGGCCTTGACCCCCATCACGACGGCCTCCGAGGAGACCACGAGCGCCGCGGCGGCGAGGAGGTTGTTGGCGAGCTTGGCCGTCTGCGCGAGGCCCGGCTTCTCGCCGGTATAGAACAGCCGCCCGAAGATCTTGAGGATGGGCTCGAGCGTCTCGTAGGTCTCCCGCGGGCAGGACACCATGACCGCGAGCGTGCCGTTCCTGGCACCGGCGATTCCGCCGCTCACGGGGGCATCGACGCCGATCTTGCCGCTCTTCGCGAGGCCCTCTGCGAGGAGCTTGGCCGTCCGCGGCCCGCTGGTCGACAGGTCCACCACGGTCCGCGCGCGGCTGCCGGAGGCGATCCCGCCCTCGCCCAGCACAACCGCCCTGACGATGTCCGGCGTCGGCAGGCTGACGAAGACGATGTCGGCGCGGGATGCGAGATCGGACGGCGAGGATGCGGCCCGCGCACCCTGGCCGACGGCCGCCTCGAGGGCGGCACCGTTCGCGTCGAAGACGCATACCTCGTAGCCGGCCTCGACGAGCCGGCCGCTCATGGGGCCGCCCATGCGGCCAAGACCAACGAACCCAAGCACCTGTGCCGCCACGCGACGCTCTCCCTGCAGAGAGCCCCGGAGCGCAGGAGCGCGGCGGGGCTTCCTCGATGTCGGGAGAACTATGAAGCGGTGCCCGTGCGAGCGGCAGAACGATCCGCGTCATAACAGAAATAGCATTTGGAGCACGGCCATGCCGCGTCCGGTACCCGTGGACGATCATGCTCGCGGCATCTAGGAACCCGCACGCAACGTCTCGACGCGGTCCGCCACCAGCCCGGGACGTGCCCTCGAAAATCGCGCCTATGTTGGAATGAGCCCGAGGCCTTCGATGTGGTGCGCGAAGGCCTCGACGAATTCCACGGCGACGGGCGACGGGCTTCGATGGGGCGGAAACACCGCCGCGAAGTCGAAGTCGATGCGCGGCAGGAAGGGGCGGGCGACGACGCCGCGCGAGGCGTATTCGGCCGCGGTGAAGGGATCGCAGATGGACACGCCGAGGCCCGAGGCGACGAGCCCGCACATGATCTCCGACAGGGCGGTCTCCACGCGCAGGACGCGGGAGACCCCCGCCTTGGCGAAGATGTTGTCGATGAGGTGCCGGCCGGAGCTGCTCGGCGTGAGCGAGATGAAGGTCTCGCCCTCGAAATCCCGCGGCTCGAGGACGGCCCTGCTCTCGAGCCGATGCCCCCGGGGCAGCACGGCGACCCGCGCCAGGGCCGGCATGCGGCTCATCGGCAGGCCGGAATGGGCGATCGGCACCTCGGCGAAGCCGACGTCGCACTGCAGGTTCAGGACCCAGTCGACGACGATCGGCGAGATCACGCCGAACAGCGCGAAGCTGAGATTGGGCCGCTCGAGCAGGAAGCCGCCCGAGAAGCGCGGCAGGAAGCCGTTGGCGAGCGCCGGCAGGGCGGCGACGCGCAGCATGCCCGTGCGGCGCGTGCGGATCTCTTCGGCCGCCGCGAGGATGCGGTCGAGGCCGAGGAAGGAGCGCTCCACCTCCGCATAGAGGGCGCTGGCGGCGGCCGTGGGAACGAGGCCGCTCCCCTTCTTCTCGAACAGCCGCATGTTCAGGGACGACTGCAGGTCGCGCAGCATGCGGCTGATCGCCGGCTGCGTCACGCCCATCACCGCGGCGGCCGCCGTGACGCTGCCCGACAGCATCACGGCGCGGAACGCCTCCACCTGCCTCAGATTGATCCGCGCCATCGCGTTCTCGATCATAACATTCGTTTATAACAAAGATATCATTATGAATTTGACGATCAATCCGCTTCTTTGGAAGGATTTGAGGGCACTCAGGACGCGGGTGAGACAGAAAAAGCCGCCCCCCCTGCGTCCTGGCCAACAGGGGAATCAAAGCTCATGCACCGCTCACAGCTGATCGCCGCGGCCAGTCTCGCGGCAACGATGGCGTTCGCCCCGCCCGCTTTCGCGCAGGAGAAAGTGCTTTATGTCGCCGGCTACGGCGGCTCCTTCGAAAAGACCATGCGCGACGAGGTCATCCCGCAGTTCGAGAAGGAGCACGGCGTCAAGGTCCAGTACGTCGCCGGCAATTCGACCGATACGCTCGCCAAGCTCCAGGCGCAGAAGGGCAACCAGCAGATCGACGTCGCCATCGTCGACGACGGGCCGATGTATCAGGCGATCGAGCTCGGCTTCTGCGGCCGCATCGCGGACCTGCCTGCGGCCGATCTCTACGACGCGGCGCGCTTCAAGGACGACCGGGCGGTGGCTATCGGCCTTGTCGCCACGGGCCTCGTCTACAACAAGGATCTGTTCGCCGAGAAGGGCTGGAGCGCCCCGGCGTCCTGGGACGACCTCAAGGATCCGAAGTTCAAGAACCTCATCGTCATCCCGCCGATCAACAACACCTACGGCCTTTACACGCTGCTCATGTTCGCCCGCATGAACGGCGGCGGCGAGGACGACATCGAGCCGGGCTTCAAGGCGATGAAGGAGGTCAACGCCAACGTCCTCGCCTACGAGCCCTCGCCGGGCAAGATGACCGAGCTCTTCCAGTCGGGGCAGGCGGCGCTCGCCGTCTGGGGCACCGGCCGGGCGCAGTCCTTCGCCAATACGGGCTTCCCCGTCGACTTCATCTATCCCAAGGAAGGCGCCGTCACGCTGCTCGCCTCGGCCTGCCCGATCGAGAAGCCGGGCGCCTCGCCCCTCGCCTCGGCATTCGTCAAGGCGCTGCTGAAGCCGGAGCTGCAGCTCGTGCTGCTCAGGGACTACGGCTACGGCCCGGTCAACAGGAACGTCGAGGTGCCCGCCGAGCTCGGGCGGATGGCGCCCATCGGCGAGCGGGTGAAGGCGCTCTACAATCCCGACTGGGCGCGCATCAATCCCAAGCGCGAGGAGTGGACCAAGCGCTGGAACCGCGAGGTCGAGCGCTGACCCTCCGGCTGCGCGGCATCCGCGCAGCCGCCGTCGCGCGCCCCCTTCGCCCCTGCTCGCGGCGCCGGCCGGCAGCCGGCGCCCTCCACTCCTCCTTTCATGGGACACGGCCGTGGCCTTCCTCGAACTCGACCATGTCAGCAAGCGCTTCGGCGGCCACGTCGCCGTCGAGGGCTTCTGCCTCAGCGTGGCGAAGGGCGAGTTCATCTCGTTCCTCGGCCCCTCCGGCTGCGGCAAGACCACCACCCTGCAGATGATCGCGGGGTTCCTCGATCCCTCCGGCGGCACCATTCGCCTCGACGGGCGCGACCTTGCGCGGGTCAGGCCGGCGAGGCGCGGGCTCGGCATCGTCTTCCAGAGTTACGCGCTTTTCCCGCACCTGACGGCGGCCGAGAACATCGCTTTCGGCCTCGAGATGCGCGGCGTGCCGCGCGCCGAGCGGGAGGCACGCGTGCGCGACGCCCTCGCCATGGTCGGGCTCGCCGGCTACGGCGAGCGCCACCCGCGCCGCATGTCCGGCGGCCAGCAGCAGCGCGTGGCGCTCGCCCGCGCGCTCGTGATCCGGCCGGACGTGCTGCTGCTCGACGAGCCGCTGTCCAATCTCGACGCCAAGCTGCGCGAGGACATGCAGATCGAGCTGCGCCAGATCCAGCGCAACCTCGGCACGACGACCGTGCTCGTCACCCACGACCAGACCGAGGCCATGGCGCTGTCGGACCGCATCGTCGTCATGAGCAAGGGGCGCATCGAGCAGATCGGCACCCCGCACGAGACCTACGAGCGCCCGGCCTCGGCCTTCGTCTCGCACTTCCTCGGCAAGACCAACGAATTCCCGGCCGAGGTCCGGCCGAACGGCAGCGGCCGGGTGCTCGTCGCCGGCTCCTGCCGGTGGCCGGCGCCGGCTGGTCCCTCCGGCGCCGTCACGATCACCGTGCGCCCGGAGAAGGTGGCCTTCGCCGACGGCACCGCCGACGGTCTTGCGGCCCGGATCGCGAACCGCATCTTCCAGGGCAACCACTGGCTCTTCCAGTGCGAGACGGAGTGCGGCGCCGCCCTCGTGGTGCGGCAGAACAACGGCGAGCGGCAGCCGGCCGAGGGCGAGGCCGTGCGCCTCGTCTGGCGCGCCGAGGACATGGGCCTGCGCCGGGGAGGCGAGGCATGACCGCGACCGCCGCCACGACCACCGCCGCCCCGCCGGCCGCAGCGGCCGCCAGCACCGGCGCCTCCGCGCAGAGGGCGCCCTGGGCGCTCGTCCTGCCCGCCCTCGCCTTGTTCGTCGCGGTGCTCGTCGTGCCGCTTGCGATGACGGTCCTGCTCTCGTTCCACAACTGGGGGCAGTACACGGGGATCGAGCCGGTCCTCGTCCTGAAGAACTGGGCCGAGATCTGGTCGGACAGCTATTTCCTCGAGATGTTCGTGCGCACCTTCCGCATCGCCGCGCTCGCGACGGTGCTGACCGCACTGCTCGGCGCGCCGGAGGCCTACATCCTCCACCGCATGCGCCCGCCGTGGAAGGGCCTCTTCCTTCTGGTGGTGCTCGGGCCGCTCCTGATCTCGGTCGTGGCGCGCACGCTCGGCTGGGCATTGCTGTTCGGCGGCGAGAACGGCGTCGCCAACAAGGGGCTGATCGCGCTCGGCCTGATCGACAGGCCGCTGCCCTTCATGTTCACGGAGACGGGCGTCGTCATCGCGCTCGCCCATGTGATGATGCCCTTCATGGTGCTCTCGGTCTGGGCCGCGCTGCAGCGTCTCGATCCGCAGATCGAGAACGCGGCGACGTCGCTCGGCGCCGGCTCCCTCACCGTCATCGGCCGCATCATCCTGCCGCAGATCATGCCGGGCATCCTCGCCGGCGGCATCATCGTCTTCTCGCTGTCCGCCAGCGCCTTCGCCACCCCCGCCATCATCGGCGGCCGGCGGCTGAAGGTGGCCTCGACCCTCGCCTACGACGAATTCCTCAACACGCTCAACTGGCCGCTCGGCGCCGCGGTCGCCGTGCTGCTGCTGCTGGCCATCGTCCTCATCGTCGTGGGCAGCAACGCGCTGATCGAGCGCCGCTATGCGGAGGTCTTCCGATGAGCCGCAACGGTCCCCTGTCGCTTCTGTTCCACGCGGTCTTCGTCGTCTTCATGCTGGCGCCGATCGCCGTGGTGTGCCTCGTCGCCTTCACGCCCGAGGGCTATCTCTCGCTGCCGGTCAACGGCTTCTCCCTGCGCTGGTTCCGGGCGCTCGCGAGCTATCCGGAGTTCATCGACGCGTTCTGGGTGAGCCTGTGGGTCGGCGCCGCCTCCTCGTTCATCGCGCTCGGCTTCGCCATTCCGGCCGCGCTCGCCGTGGCGCGCCACCAGTTCCCCGGGCGCGAGGCGATCTCCGCGCTCTTCCTCTCGCCGCTGATGATCCCCCATGTGGTGCTCGGCGTGGCCTTCCTGCGCTTCTTCACCCAGATCGGCATCAACGGGACGTTTCCGGCGCTGCTCGTCGCCCATGTCATCCTGGTGTTTCCCTTCGCTCTGCGCCTGACGCTGGCGGCGGCGGTCGGCATGGACCGCTCGGTCGAGATGGCCGCCGTGTCGCTCGGGGCGAACGGCTGGACGTTGTTCCGCCGCATCACCCTGCCGCTCATCCTGCCCGGCGTCGTCAGCGGCTGGGCGCTCGCCTTCATCCAATCCTTCGACGAAGTCACCATGACGGTCTTTCTCGCCGCGCCCGGCGTCGAGACGCTCCCGGTCCGGATGTTCCTCTACGTGCAGGACAATATCGATCCGCTCGTCACATCCGTCTCCGCCTGCGTCATCGCCATCACGATGATCGCGCTCGTCCTGCTCGACCGGTTCTACGGGCTCGACCGCGTGCTCGCCGGCCATAGCGACCGCAGCAGTTAGGGAGAGCTGAGATGTCCAGGGACTATGACGTCGCCGTCGTTGGCGGCGGACTGCTCGGCTCGGCCATCGCCTGGGGGCTCGGGCGCCTCGGCCAGCGCGTCTGCGTGCTCGACGAAGGCGACATGGTCAAGCGCGCCTCGCGCGCCAACTTCGCCCTCGTGTGGGTGCAGAGCAAGGGCCTCGGCATGCCCGCCTATACCCGCTGGACCGTCGCAGCCTCGAACAGTTGGCCGCGACTGGCGGAGGAGATCCGCGAGCAGACGGGGCTCGACGTCTGCTTCCAGCGCAACGGCGGCTTCCACCTCGCCCTGAGCGAGGAGGAGCTGGCGCAGCGCGCCGACACGGTGAAGCGCATGAGCGAGCAGCCGGGAGGCGCGGCCTACCACTTCGAGATCCTCGGCCACGCCGAGGTGGCGAAGATGCTGCCCCACATCGGCCCCGAGGTCGTCGGCGGCAGCTTCTGCCCGCTCGACGGCCATGTGAACTCGCTGCGCACCTTTCGCGCCCTCCACACGGGCCTCGCCCGTCTCGGGGTGGACTACCGCCCCGACCATGCCGTGACGGCGATCACCTACACCGGCAGCGGCTTTCGCCTGACGACGGCGGGAGGCGAGATCGCCTCCGGAAAGGTCGTGCTCGCCGCCGGCAACGCCAACGAGACCCTCGCCCCCATGGTCGGGCTCACGGCGCCGATGGGGCCGACGCGCGGCCAGGTCATCGTCACCGAGCGGACGGCCCCCTTCCTCCCCCATCCGCTGACGACCATCCGCCAGACCGACGAGGGCACGGTGATGATCGGCGACAGCAAGGAGGACGCGCTCGACGACAGCGAGGCCCGGCTGCCGATCGCCTCGGTCATGGCCGACCGGGCCCGGCGCACGTTCCCGCTGCTCGGGCGGCTCAACGTGGTGCGCAGCTGGGCGGGCATCCGCGTCATGCCGAAGGACGGCTTTCCCATCTACGACCAGTCGCAGACCTGCCCCGGCGCCTTCGTCGCCTGCTGCCACTCGGGCGTGACGCTGGCCGCGATCCACGCCTACGAGCTCGCCCCGATGATCGCCGCGGGGCGGCTCGATCCGGACAGGACCGGCGCCTTCAGCGCCCGGCGCTTTGCCGAGGCGGCGAAGGACGGGACGGACATGCCCGCGGGGCCGCACGGCCGGCAGGCTCAGGAGAAGCGGAATGTTCAAGCGCATTGAGGAGGACCGCCGCCGGGCGGTCGAGATCTTCGTCGGGGGGCAGAGCGTCACCGCCCGCGAAGGCGACACCGTGGCCGCGGCCCTGCTCGCCTCCGGCCTCGACGTGCGCCGGTCCACCGCCGTGAGCGGGGCGCCGCGCCTGCCCTACTGCATGATGGGCGTCTGCTTCGACTGCCTCGTGACCATCGACGGCATGGGCAACCGCCAGGGCTGCCTCGTGCCGGTGCGCGAGGGCATGAGGATCGAAATCCAGAAGGGCAGGAGAGAGATCGGACGATGACCAGCATCCCCCAGCGCGACGCCTATGACGTCGTCGTCATCGGCGCAGGTCCCGCCGGCCTCGCCGCCGCGGCGCTCACGGCCGGGGCCGGCCTCGCCACCCTCCTCGTCGACGAGAACATGGGCCCGGGCGGCCAGGTCTGGCGCGCCATCACGACGACGCCGGTCAAGGAGAAGCGCCTTCTCGGCGACGACTACTGGGCGGGGCAGCGCCTCGTCGACGATGTGCGGGCGAGCGGCGCCGAGATCCTCCAGCGAGCGACCGTCTGGAGCCTCGACCGGACCCTCGAGATCGGCCTGTCCATCGACGGCGGCGCCCGGCTCGTCCGGGGAAAGCGCGTCATCCTCGCCACCGGTGCGCTGGAGCGGCCGTTCCCGATCCCCGGCTGGACCTTGCCGGGCGTGATGACGGCGGGTGCCGCGCAGACGATGCTCAAGTCCTCCGGCCTGCTGCCGCAAGGCAGGGTCGTCGTCGCCGGCCAGGGGCCGCTGCTGTGGCTGCTGTCGGCCCAGATCCTGCGCATGGGCGGCACGATCGACCTCGTGCTCGACACGGCCGATCGCCGCAACCGCCTGCGCGCCCTGCCGCACGTGCCGCAGTTCCTCACCTCGCCCTATTTCCTCAAGGGGCTCGCCATGATGCGCGAGGTCCGCGCCCGCACGCAGGTTGTCGGCAGCGTCACCAGCCTCGCCGCGAAGGGCAGCGGCCGCGTCGAGGCCCTCTCCTACGAGGCGGGCGGGCGCCGGTCCGAGATACCGGTCGACGTGCTCCTGCTGCATCAGGGCGTCGTGCCCAACGTCAATCTCGCCATGGCGGCCGGCGTCCGGCACCGGTGGGACGACGTCCAATTGTGCTGGGTCCCGGAGCTCGACGAGCGGGGCGAAAGCTCCGTCGCCGGCATCCACGTCGCTGGCGATGGCGCCGGCATCGGCGGGGCCGGCGTGGCGGTGCACCGCGGGCGCATCGCCGCGCGGGCGGTGATCGAGGCGCTGAAGCCGGAGGCGGGCCTGGCCCTGCCCGACCATGCCACGCTCGCGTCCGAGCTCGCCAGGGCCGAGCGCGGACGCACCTTCCTCGATGTGCTGTTCCGGCCGGCGCGCCAGTTCCGCATCCCCGCCGACGAGACCGTCGTCTGCCGCTGTGAGGAAGTGACGGCGCGGGACATCCGCGAATCCGTCGCCCTGGGCGCCACGGGCCCCAACCAGCTGAAGGCCTATCGCCGCACGGGCATGGGACCGTGCCAGGGCCGCCTGTGCGGGCTGACGGTGACGGAACTGATGGCCGAGGCGCGCGGCAGGACGCCGGCGGAGATCGGCTATTACCGGCTGCGCGCGCCGGTGAAGCCCATCACGCTCGCCGAGCTCGCCTCGCTGCCCAAGGGCGAGGACGCGACGAAGGCCGTGGTCAGGGGATGACGCGCGCCGACGCCATCATCATCGGCGGCGGGATTCACGGCTGCGCCACGGCCGTCAACCTCTGCCTCAAGGGGCTGCGTCCCGTCCTCATCGAGAGGGACTATGCCGGCCGCCACGCCTCCGGCGTCAATGCCGGCGGCGTGCGCCAGCTCGCCCGCCACGTGGCGGAAATTCCGCTCTCCATCCGCTCCATGGGTCTCTGGGAGCGGATCGCGGACATCGTCGACGACGATTGCGAGTTCGAGAGCCACGGCCAGGTGCTCGTCGCGGAAACCGGGGAGGAACTCACGGCCTGCCGCGCCCGCGTGGCCGAGCTCGAAGCCCTCGGCTTCAGCCACGAGGAACTGATTGACGCGGCCGAGCTGCGCCGCCTCGTGCCGGCCGTCTCCGACAGCTGCCCCGGCGGCATCGTCTCGCGCCGCGACGGCGCCGCCAGCCCGGCGCGCACGACGACCGCGTTCCGGCGCAAGGCCGGACGGCTCGGCGCCATCGTGCGCGAGGGCACGGGCGCGACCGGCATCCGCAGGCAGGACGGGCTCTGGCAGGTTGATGTGGGGCCGGAGCGTTTCGAGGCGCCCGTCCTCGTCAATGCCGCCGGCGCCTGGGGCGGGGACATCGCCGCCGGGCTCGGCGAGCCCGTGCCGGTCGAGACCGTGGCGCCGATGCTGATGATCACCTCGCGGGTGCCGCCCTTCATCGCGCCCGTCGTGATCCTGCGCGGGCGCAAGCTCTCCTTCAAGCAATTCGGCAACGGCACGGTGCTGATCGGCGGCGGCCATCTCGCGACGCCCTGTCGCGATACCGGCGAGACGATCCTCGACTGGCGCAAGCTGCAGGAGAGCGCCCGGACGGTCTTCGAGCTCTTTCCCGTCATGCGCGGCGCGACCATCGTGCGCGCCTGGGCGGGGATCGAGGCGAGGACGGGCGACGACCTTCCCGTCCTCGGCCCGAGCGCCGTGCACGAGGGCCTCTATCACCAGTTCGGCTTTTCGCTGCACGGCTTTCAGCTCGGCCCCGGCGCCGGCGCCGTCATGGCGGAGCTCATCGTCGACGGCAGCACCACAACGCCCATCGACGGCCTGGGCATCGGCCGCTTCGCACGCCCTTCCCCTCCCCCCTGCTCCAAGAGGACAGCCATGAGCATCAAGCGCAACATCCGCACGCCCATCATGCACCGCGCGGTCGAGGCGGGCGGCTTCGTCCATGTCGGCGGCATCATCGCCGACGATACCGGCCTCTCGATGGGCGAGCAGACCCGCAACATCCTCGCCAAGCTTGCCGGCTACCTGAGGGAGGTCGGCTGCGACCTCGGCAAGGTCGTCTCCGCCACCATCTTCGTGACCGACCTGTCGCGCAAGAAGGAGATGGATGCGGTCTGGACGGAGGTTTTCGGCGACGCCCTGCCCGCCCGCGCCACCGTCGGCGTCGCCGACCTCGGCGGCGGAGCGCTCATCGAGGTGGTCGCCGTCGCCGCGAAGGGCTGACCGCTGCCCTCGCGTTGCGGTGCGGCCCGGATCCGCACCGGACGCGGGGACGGACGGATCTTTCCCTGCACCGCGAGCTGGATCAGGAATGGGCGGGACACGTTCAGGACACCAGCCGCCTGGATCGTGAGGCGGTATTTTGAGGCACGATGACGGCGGCCCGTTCTGAGGCCATATCTTCAGGAATCCTCGGCCGGAAGCTTCACCGCGCCGCCGGCACCTGGGAAGTCCCGTGTCGAGAGCTCATTGCCTCCGGTGAGTTGATCCGGCTGTTGCAAGGTCGCATCGCGGCCGAGCGCCGGTCGTGCTCCCCTCCAACTTTGCTGGACGTGACGCCTGCCGGAAGCGCCTGGCCTATGCCCGGCGCGCTCGGTGCTATGCTCGGATTCGCCTCACCGCTGTTCGAGAAGAACGCCCTCGATGCCACCGAGCTCCGACCAGAGACTGATCTCGACCTCCCTGCCGTCGGACACGCAGCTTCGCGTCATATTCGCCGTCGTGGTCATGCTCGTCGTCGCTCTCGCTGTGACGGCTCCCTATGCGGGGCGTCCGACGCGGGGCACCGAGATCTTCCTCCCCGCCTATGCGGCTGCCGTCTTCGTCATCGAGATGACGACCGCGGCCCTTCTGTTCGCGACCTTCCGCGTGCAGCGCTCGGTCCCGCTTCTCGTCCTGGCCTCGGGCTACCTGCTGTCTGCCATTCTCGCCGTGCCCTGGGCGCTCAGCTTCCCGGGCGTGTTCTCGGTGCTCGCATGGGATCAGAACCTGCAGGCGACGGCCTGGATCGCGGCGATCCGGCGCATCGGCTTCGCGGTCGCGGTGGTCGGCTTTGCCCTGTCCGATCCGCGCCGGACGGTCAGGTCGCCGGGCCGCTGGGTGCTGGCCTGTGTCGGCGGGCTCCTCGCGGGCGCGGCCGCGGTCCTCTGGTTCGTGGTAACGGCGACGCAGAGCCTTCCCGCCTTCATGGCCGACGCCCGGAGCACGGCTCCCGCCTGGGCCTATGTGCCGCCGCTCGCGCTCCTGCTCTATGCCGTCGGCATCGCCGTGCTGCTGACGCGGCGCCGTTCGACGCTCGACATCTGGATGTCTGTCGCCCTCCTGTCGCTCTTCGTGGAAATCCTGCTGATCTCCTACATGGGGGCCGCGGTGCGGCTCAGCATCGGCTGGTGGTCGGGGCGCTTCTTCGGCCTGGTGGCGGCGGGCTCCATCCTGCTCGTGCTGCTCGCGGAGACGACCGGAAGCTACGCCCGCCTGGCCCAGGCGGCGGTCAACGAGCGCCGGGCGCGGCGCGACCGGATGACCGCGATGGAAGCCCTGTCGGCTTCGATCGCGCATGAGATCAACCAGCCTCTTGCCAGCATGGTGACCAACGCCAACGCCGGCCTGCGCTGGCTGTCCCGCGCCGAACCGCAGATCGGCGAGGCGGAGGCCGCATTGAAGCGCATCGTCGACGACGGCCACAGGGCCGACAAGATCGTGTCCGGCATCCGCACCATGTTCCTGAAGGGCGCGCAGGAGCGGGTCGCCGTCGATCTCAAGTGCGTCATCGACGAGGCGCTCGGCAGGAGCGCCTCCGAGCGGGCGCTCGCGGCAGTCGAGGTCGAGACCGTCTATCCGCCTGAGATCAAGATGGTGATCTGCAATCCGATCCAGCTGCTGCAGGTCGTCTCGAACCTGATCGACAACGCGGTCGACGCCATGAAGGCGGGCGGCGGCCGGGTGCGCCGGCTGACCATCAGCATCGAGGACGGCGAGCCGGGGGAGGTCGAGGCCTCTTTCGCCGATACCGGTCCCGGTGTCAGCCCGGACATCGCCGACCGCATCTTTCTCCCCTTCGTCTCGACGAAGCCCGACGGCATGGGCATGGGCCTCATGTTCTGCCGGTCGGTGATCGAGGCCCACGGCGGCCGGCTCTGGATCGCCGCCAACGCGCCGACCGGCGCGGTCTTCCGTTTTTCCCTGCCCGCGTCCACTGTGGTGGAGGCCAGCAACCAGGTGGGCGTGCATCCATGAGCGACGATCCCGTCGTCTATGTCATCGACGATGACCCTGCTATTCGCGCCTCGCTGGAGAGCCTGCTGGCCTCGGTCGGCTACGCGGTCCGGACCTTCGGATCCGCGGAGGATTTCCTCGCCGCCGATCAGGCCGATGCCCCCGCCTGTCTCGTGCTCGACGTGCGCCTCAAAGGCAGGAGCGGGCTCGAGTTCCAGCGCGAACTGGCGCGCCGCGGCCAGAGCCCGCCCATCGTCTTCGTCACCGGCCACGGCGACGTGCCGATGTCGGTCGCCGCGATGAAGGCGGGAGCCGTCGAGTTCCTGACGAAGCCCTTCCGGGACCAGGACCTCCTCGACGCGGTCCACGAGGGCATCGAGCGCCACCGGCGCGAGCGCGATGAGGCGAGCGCCATGGGGCAGATCCAGGGGCGCTACGAGACGCTCTCGCCGCGGGAACGGCAGGTGGCGGCCCTCGTCGCCTCGGGATTGATGAACAAGCAGGTGGCCGACCGGCTCGGCCTCAGCGAGGTCACCGTGAAGGTCCACCGGGCGCAGATCATGCACAAGCTGCAGGCGCGGACCCTGGCCGACCTGATCCGCATCACCGACCGGCTGGGGATCGCGCTGACCCAGGACTGACAGCCCCGGCCTTTCCCGGCGGACGCAGGAGCGCCGCTGCCCCCAACACTATACCGGGGGATAGGCGGCACTATCCGCCTGCACAATTGCGCTGATCGACCATCCGACCCTACCTTGCCGTCACTCGACGCGTTCCCGGCGGGAGCGCCTGAATTTCAGCCCGAGGTCCGGATCCGCGAGCCTGTCGCACAGGAAGGATCACGCACGTCCGCGACCCGCACGAGCGATGGGAAAGGGACCAGAGAGATGGCACAGGCAAGCGCTGCGCCGGGGCGGAGCCTCCTCGATCCGACGAACCACATGCTGATCATGATCGACTTCCAGTCGCAGATGGCCTTCGCGACGAAATCGATCGATGCCGTGCTCCTGCGCAACAACGCGGCGCTCGTGGCCCATGCGGCCGCCGGCTTCAAGGTGCCCACGATCCTGACCACGGTGGCCGAGAAGAGCTTCTCGGGACCGATGTTCGCCGAGATCACGAAGGCTTTCCCGGATCAGCCGATGCTCGATCGCACCTCCATGAACACCTGGGAGGACGAGTCGGTCATCGCGCGCGTCAACGAGATCGGCAGGCAGCGCATCGTGCTCGCGGGGCTGTGGACGAGCGTATGCATCGTCGGCCCGGCGCTGTCGGCGCTCGACCAGGGCTTCGAGGTCGTTGTCGTCACGGACGCCTGCGGCGACGTCTCGGAGGAGGCGCACGAGCGCGCCGTCGCGCGCATGGTGCAGGCCGGCGCCGTGCCCATGACCGCCCTGCAATACCTCCTCGAGCTGCAGCGCGACTGGGCGCGGGCCGGGACCTACGATCTCACCACCGGCATCGCCAAGGAGTTCGGCGGCGCCTACGGGCTCGGCATCATCTACGCCAAGACGATGTTCGGCGCCTCGGAAGGCCATTGAGCTCCACCACCGCGGCATTCCGCAGCAGCAACGGGAGTGACCTTCATGCCCAGCATCGCGACCAGGGACGGTGTCGAGATCTTCTTCAAGGACTGGGGGCCGAAGGATGCGCAGCCCATCGTCTTCCATCACGGCTGGCCGCTGAGCGCGGATGACTGGGACGCGCAGATGCTGTTCTTCCTCGCCAAGGGCTACCGCGTCGTCGCCCACGACCGGCGCGGCCACGGCCGCTCCACCCAGGTCGCCGACGGGCACGACATGGACCATTACGCGGCTGATATCGCCGCGGTGGTCGAGCATCTCGACCTGCGCGGGGCCGTCCATATCGGCCACTCCACCGGCGGGGGCGAGGCGCTGCACTACACGGTCCGCCATGGCAGGGGCCGCGTCGCCAAGCTGGTGCTGATCGGCGCGGTGCCGCCGATCATGGTGAAGACGGCGGCGAACCCCGGCGGCCTGCCCATCGAGGTGTTCGACGGCTTCCGCGCCGCGCTCGCCGCCAACCGCGCCCAGTTCTTCCTCGATGTCCCGACCGGCCCCTTCTACGGCTACAACCGGCCCGGCGCGGAGGTTTCCGAGGGCGTGATCCGCAACTGGTGGCGCCAGGGCATGATGGGCGGCGCGAAGGCCCACTACGACGGCATCAAGGCCTTCTCGGAGACGGACTTCACCGAGGACCTGAAGGCCGTCGAGGTGCCGACGCTGGTGATGCACGGCGACGACGACCAGATCGTGCCCATCGCCAACTCCGCCCTCCTGTCGGCGGAGCTCGTCAGGAACAGCACGCTCAAGGTCTACGAGAAGCTCCCGCATGGCTTGTGCACGACCCATCCCGACGTGATCAACGCCGATCTGCTCGCCTTCGTGCGGGCGTGACGGTCCGGCGCCGGAGCGGCAGGAGAAGGTCCATGAAGCTCTATCTCGCCTCTCTCGGCGCCGGCATTCTGGTCGGGATCGTCTACAGCCTGATCAACGTGCGCTCGCCGGCACCGCCCGTAGTGGCGCTCCTCGGCCTGCTCGGCATCCTCGTCGGCGAGCAGATCATGCCGGTCGCCAGGCACATCGTTGCCGGCTGCGGCTTCCGCGAGGCGGTCGGCCGCGCCAATTGCGGCAACCACATCCTCGGCGAACTGCCGGCCAATTCCGCCGAGGCCGCGGCTGGCGATGCCGGCCGGGGGCCCGGCGGCTGAGACAGGCGTCGATGACCACCCGTCGCGAGATCGTCGCCGGCATGGCCGCGGCAGCGGCTTCGGGCCTGATCCCAACCTCGGCGAGGGCTGAGACCATGAACGAGACGGCAGATCTCATCCTCCTCAACGGCAAGGTCACCACGCTCGACAGGCAGAACCCGCAGGCGGAGGCGGTGGCGATCCACGACGGCCGCTTTCTCTTCGCCGGCACGGCGGCCGATGCGATGGCGCACGCGGGGCCCGCAACCCGGACGATCGACCTCGGCGGGCGACGCGTCATCCCCGGGCTGATCGACAGCCACATGCACATCATCCGTGGCGGGCTCAACTACAACATGGAGCTGCGCTGGGACGGCGTGCGCTCGCTGGCGCAGGCGATGGAGATGCTGCGCCGTCAGGTCGCGGTGACCCCGCCGCCGCAATGGGTGCGCGTCGTCGGCGGCTTCACCGAGCACCAGTTCACCGAGAAGCGCCTGCCGACGCTCGACGAGATCAATGCCGTCGCGCCCGATACGCCGGTCTTCATCCTCCATCTCTATGATCGCGCACTGCTCAACGCGGCCGCGCTCAGGGTCGTCGGCTATGACAAGGACACGCCGAACCCGCCGGGCGGCGAGATCGTGCGGGACGCGGCAGGTAACCCGACGGGGCTCCTCCTCGCCAACCCCAATGCCACCATCCTCTACGCGACCCTCGCCAAGGGGCCGAAGCTGCCGCCGGACTACCAGAAGAACTCCACGCGCCACTTCATGCGCGAGATCAACCGCCTGGGCGTGACCGGCGTCATCGACGCGGGCGGCGGCTTCCAGAACTATCCCGACGACTACACCATCATCGAGGAGCTTCACCGCGAGGGCCTGCTCACGGTGCGCATCGCCTACAACCTCTTCACCCAGAGGCCGAAGGAGGAACTGGCCGACTTCACGGCCTGGGCCAAGCAGGTCTCCCCTGCGGCGGGCGACGATCTCTACAGGAGCAACGGCGCCGGCGAGATGCTCGTCTACAGCGCCGCCGATTTCGAGGATTTCCGTGTCGCGCGGCCGGAGATGCCGCCGAACATGGAAGGTGACCTCGAGCCGGTGGTGCGGCTGCTGGCCGAGAACCGCTGGCCATGGCGGCTGCACGCCACCTATGACGAGACGATCTCGCGCGCCCTCGACGTGTTCGAGAAGGTGAACCGCGACATCCCGCTCGCCGGGCTCAACTGGTTCTTCGACCACGCCGAGACGGTCAGCGACCGCAATATCGAGCGCATCGCCGCCCTCGGCGGGGGCATCGCCGTGCAGCACCGCATGGCCTTTCAGGGTGAATATTTCGCCGAGCGCTACGGCCACCGTGCCGCCGAGCGCACGCCGCCCGTCGCCCGCATGCTGGCCGCGGGCGTACCGGTGGGCGCCGGCACCGACGCGACGCGGGTGGCCTCCTACAATCCGTGGGTGTCGCTGGCCTGGCTCGTCACGGGCCGTACCCTCGGCGGCCTTGCGCTCTACCCGGCGGCCAACCGGCTCGACCGCGAGACGGCGCTGCGCCTGTGGACGCACGAGAACACCTGGTTCTCCACCGAGACGGGCAAGAAGGGAATGATCAAGGCCGGCCAGCTCGCCGATCTCGCCGTGCTGTCCGACGACTATTTTGCCGTCCCGGAGGATGCGATTGAAGACATCACCGCGGTGCTGACCCTGCTCGGCGGCAAGCCGGTGCACGGCAGCGATGCCTTCGCGCCGCTCGCACCGGACCTGCCGCCGCCGATGCCCGACTGGTCGCCGGTGCGTACCTTCGGCGGCTACCAGCAGCGACGGGCGGGGCTCGGAACGCAATATGCCCTCGCGGCGGGCTGCGGCTGCGCCACGGCCTGCGGCGTCCACGGGCACGCCCATGCGGCGGCCTGGGGATCGACACTCCCCGTCTCGGATACCCGCAGCTTCTGGGGCGTCCTCGGCTGCGCCTGCTGGGCAGTGTGAGATGGACAAATCGTCTCCGGAGGGGCAGGTGAGCGCGCCCGCCACGGCTGTACCGGCGGGTGGCGGTTTCGCGCCGCTGCGCCACACGGCCTTCGCCGTTCTGTGGGCGGCGACGGTGCTCGGAAACACCGGCACCTTCATGCGCGACGTGGCGAGCGGCTGGCTGGTCACCGACCTGTCGGCGTCCCCGGCCGCCGTTGCCGCCATCCAGGCCGCCGGCACCCTGCCGGTCTTCCTGCTCGCTGTTCCCGCAGGCGTGCTCTCCGACATTCTCGACCGGCGCCGGTTCCTCATTGCCGTGCAGCTTCTCCTCGGGCTGGTCAGCCTGACGCTGCTCGTGCTCGCCGCGACCGGAGCGATGACCGTGTCGGCCCTCGTCGCGCTCACCTTCGTCGGCGGCATCGGCGCCGCCCTGATGGCGCCGACGTGGCAGTCGATCGTGCCCGAGCTCGTGCCGCGGGCGGAGCTCAAGAGCGCGGTGGCGCTCAATTCGCTGGGCATCAACATCGCCCGCGCCATCGGCCCGGCGGCGGGCGGCCTGCTGCTCGCCGCCTTCGGGGCGGCCTTTACCTATGGCGTCGATCTCGCCAGTTACGTCATCGTCATCGCGGCGCTCCTGTGGTGGAAGCGCCCCGCGAACGAGGACGACGGCCTCTCCGAACGCTTCGGCGGCGCCCTGCGGGCCGGCCTGCGCTACATCCGCTTCAGCCGCGAGCTTCACGTCGTGCTGCTGCGCGCCCTGTTCTTCTTCGCCTTCGCCAGCGCCATCTGGGCCCTCCTGCCGCTCATCGCGCGGGATCTCCTGGGAGGGGGAGCGGCCTTCTACGGGGCGCTCCTCGGCTCGGTCGGCGGCGGGGCCATCCTCGGTGCGGTGCTGATGCCGTGGGTCCGTTCGCGCCTCGGCGTCGACGGACTGATGCTCGCCGCCGCCGTCGTGATCGCGGCAGCGAGCGCCACGCTCGCGCTGTCCCCGCCGCAATGGGCGGCGATCCTCGTCCTCCTCGCCATGGGAGCGGCGTGGATCGCGGCGCTGACGACGCTCAACGCCACCGCGCAGGCAGTGCTGCCCAACTGGGTGCGCGGCCGCGGGCTCGCCGTCTACCTCACCGTCTTCAACGGCGCCATGGCCGGCGGCAGCCTGACCTGGGGCTTCGTCGCCCAGGTCGCGGGCCTCTCCGGAGCGCTCGTCGCGTCGGCGCTCGGGCTCCTCGCGGTCGGCCTCGCCCTGCACCGCCTGCCCCTGCCGGCGGGTGAAGCCGACCTCACGCCGTCGAACCATTGGCCCGAGCCGATCCTCGCCGCGCCGGTTCCGGGCGATCGCGGCCCGGTCCTCATCCTGATCGAATACGAGATCGATCCCGACGACCGGCCCGCCTTTCTCGCCGCGCTCGCCCGGCAGTCGCAGATGCGTCGCCGGGACGGCGCCTTCAACTGGGGTGTCACCGAGGACGCAGCCAATCCCCGCGCGATCGTCGAATGGTTCACGGTTGAATCCTGGGCCGAGCACCTCAGGCAGCATCGCCGGGCGTCCCATGCCGACGCCGACGTCCACGCCGAGATTCGCCGCTTCCACATTGGCGCGGAACCGCCGCGGGTGCGGCACTATCTGTCTCTGTCCTGAGTGGTTGAAAGCAGGGCTGTGACGCCTCAATTGTCCGCCCTTGACATTGGAAACGATCATTTCCTAATTTGCCTGAATGGAACAGGCATTGAGCAGACAGGCCAACTCCCGCCCCGGACGCCCGCGCGCCTTCGATCAAGACAAGGTCTTGAACGACGCCATCACCTTGTTCAGCCGCAAGGGCTACAGCGCCAGTTCCGTTGCCGATATTTCCCAGGCGCTCAAGCTGACGATCGGCAGCATCTACAAGGCCTTCGGAGACAAGCGTGGTCTCTTCACCGCAGCGCTTCAGCGCTATGTGGAGCAGCGATACGAGCGGACGTCGGCCGCGCTTCGAGCTGCGCCCAACGGACGGGAGCGGGTACGCGGCTTTCTTCTGGAATATGCCGATCTAAGCCATGGCGAGGCCGGGCGCACCGGCTGCCTTGTCGTTGCCACAGCGGTCGAGTTCGGCGCTTGCGACCCGGAGCTTGCACAAAACGTCGCCCTGCTTCTGGAAGCCCGCGAAAAGAGCCTGCGTCGCTTCATCGAGGAAGGCCAGACCGACGGCTCGATCGGCCGCCAGATCGATGCGCAGACCGCCGCCCGCGCCCTGTTATGCATGGCGCAAGGCATGCGCGTACTCGGCAAGACCGGCCGCACCCGTGCCGAGATGATCGAGGTCGCCGAGCAGGCAATGCGCATCCTCGACTAATTTTTTTGCCAAATTAGGAAATGATCATTTCCTAACCAGGGAGCCTTCCATGAACGTGTTACGCCAGTCGCCCCCGGCAGCTGCGAAGCCCTTGCCGTTTCCGCAGGCCTTTCGTCACGGCACAGCCCGCGTGGGGGATCTGCATCTCCACTATGTGGAGGGCGGAGAAGGCAGACCCATCCTGCTGATCCCGGGGTGGCCGCAAACCTGGTACGCCTGGCGCCACGTGATGCCGCTTCTCGTCGAAGCCGGACGCCGGGTGATCGCGGTCGACCCACGCGGGACAGGAGAATCCGACCGCCCGCTCGACGGCTATGACCTCGCCACCGTGGCGGCGGATATCCATGGCCTGGTCGAGGCGCTCGATCTCTTGTCAAGCGGTCCGATCGATGTCGCAGGACACGATGTCGGGGCCTGGATCGCCTACGCCTATGCGTCGGACTGGCGATCCGACATTCGCCGATTGGCGCTTCTCGACGCGCTCATTCCGGGCCTTTCGGCCGCCCGCGTCGACCTCGGCGTTCGGGAAGGCCATCTGCGCAGTTGGCACTTTCCTTTCAACCAGCTTGACGATTTGCCCGAGCTATTGCTGGCGGGCCGGGAGCACGCGTTCCTGACGTGGCTGTTTCGAGCGAAGTCGGTCCGCCCATGGGCCTTCACGGCTGACGATATCGACGAATATGCGCGCCAGTTGGCGGCCCCGGGCGCGATCCGCGCGGCGACCGCCTATTACAAAGCGGCCTTCTCCGCCGAAGGCATCGCCGCCAATCGGAGCCGCGCGGAGAGACCACTCGAGATTCCCCTTCATGTCCTCGGGGCGGAACGGGGCCTTGGCGAGGCCATGGTCGAGGCTTTGACTCCGCTCGCGCGCGACGTCAGGGGCCGCGCCGTCTCCGACTGCGGCCACTACATGCCCGAGGAATGCCCCGACGAGATTGCGGCAGAGCTTCTCGCGTTCTTCGAGCCGGCGTCCATACGCACGGAGCGCTTCGCATGAACGGGTTCTATCTCATGCTCGCCATGGCCGGCGGCGCGATGATGCCCGTTCAGGCCGCGATGAACGCCCGCCTTGCGCAGGGCGTCGGTGGAACGACCTGGGCCACGGCTCTTTCCGCTCTGGGCGTCGCGGTCGTGCTTTCCGTCGCTGGTTTGATAGCGGGGCACGGTCGATGGGCGGGAGCAACGTGGCAGGCGCCATGGTGGGCTTGGGGCGGAGGTTTCTGCGGCGCCATTGTGCTCTTCGCGGCCGCGGCGGCCACGCCCCGAATCGGAGCCATGACGATGGTCGCCCTGATGGTCGCGGGGCAAGCCCTGGCATCCGTAGCCGTCGACGCGCGCGGATGGTTCGGTCTCACGGCGCAGCCTCCGACAGTTGCGCGGATCGTCGCCGCGCTTTTGATCGTCGCTGGCGCGATCATCCTTGCATTGTCCTCCAGCCCCGCGCGCTCGAACTGACGCCAGCGTGGCGGAGTAATCATCGCCTTGGATCGGCGACCATCAGGCCACGCCAACTGTTCGGGGCAGAGCGGCATCCGGCGCGGGTGCACTGCGCCGGCTCCGCCATCAACGGCAAGGCGCTCGGCATCCCGTTTGGAGGTTGGGCGGCGCATATGCGCCGCCTTCCGCAACCGTAATGATCGAAGCGCTCCCGCGCGGGCGATCGGCCGCCTCAGACCTGCGCCAGGCCTCCATCGACGAATACCTCGCCGCCGGTCATGAAGCTGCTGTCGGAGGACGCCAGAAACGCGGCGACCGCGCCAGTTTCCGCCGGATCGCCCATGCGCCCGAGCGCCGTCGTGGCCCCCAGCGCGTCCATTCCTTCCTCACCCACGACTTCGAGCGCCAGCTCTGTCTTGATCGGCCCCGGCGACAGCACATTGACGCGGATACCCGTGCCACGAAGATCCAGTGCCCAGCTGCGCGCCAGGTTGCGAACCGCCGCCTTGGTGGCGCTGTAGATGCTGAAGGCCGGCGTTCCCATCACGCCCGTGCTTGAACCGGTCAGGATGATCGACGCGCCTTCCTTCATCAGCGGAAGGGCCTTCTGCACCGTGAAGACCAGCCCCTTCACATTGAGGTCGAAGATCTGGTCGTAGTGGTCGGTCGTGATCTCGCCGAGCGGCGCGAAAGACCCTGTCCCCGCGTTGGCGAGCAGGATGTCAAGGCCGCCGCGCTCGGCCTTCACCGTCTCGTACAGCCGGTCGAGATCGGCCATGTCCGTGACCGAGCCCCGCATCGCGCGGGCGTTGGGACCCAGTTGCGCCAGGGCGGCGTCCAGCGCCGCCTGCCGCCGCCCGAAGATGTAGACGAACGCGCCTTCGTCGACGAACCGCTTGGCGGCCCCAAGTCCGATGCCGCTTCCGCCCCCTGTCACCACCGCCGTCTTACCCTGCAATCTGCTCATTACGTGCTCCTTGAATGACGTCGCACTAAGCTGGCGGGGCATACACCTATTGACAAGTATGCACCTTTTGGTAAGTACATAGAAATGTCATTGGATGATCGAGACCCGACCGCCTCGGTGACGGACGCTTCGCCGCCCGATCATGCCCGCACCCCGGCGCTGGCCGGTTTCACATGCGGCCTCGACGTGACGCTGCGGGTCATCGCCGGCAAGTGGAAGCCACTGATTCTCTACTTCCTCGCCCAGCGTGGGCCGACCCGCTACGGCGAATTGCGGCGCGCCGTGCGCGATGTCAGCGACAAGGTGCTGATCCAGCAGCTCAAGGAGCTGGAGGCCGATGGTCTGGTGAAGAGGACCGATTACAAGGAGGTCCCGCCTCGGGTCGATTATAGCCTGAGCCCCTTGGGCGTCAGCCTGGCCGAAGCCCTCGTACCGCTCTGCACCTGGGGGACGCAGAACCTGGCGGAGGTGAGCCGGATCTTCGCTCGGCGGGAAAAGCGGGAAAGCTGATCAATCCGCTTGGCCCACAGGCAAGGCGCTCGACGGCCCGCTGGCCGCGCAAGGTCTTTCCCGCTTCTCTGCGCCAATCCTTGGCTCGGCTGATCGCTTGACGCCATTAACCTGCTAGGAGCCGGCACCGCCGCCGCTTCGGCTGCGCCTGCGCGGTGATTGCAGCGCTCGGTGCGACACGTCGGAAGCCAATCAGCGGGGGATGGCCCTCCGCTCGAACAGGCGCCGTCGAGCGCTGTCAAACGCGCGATTCCGAATACCGATGCCTCCCATTCTGGGCATCGTCCTGGCGGGTGACTTGGCCGGTGGCTTGGCCGACGACTTGGCCGTCAGTGGAACGGGACGCGGGAGGCGAACCGCGCCTATACTGTCTCGGCGTACATCCCATGACTCGCTTGAAGGCTGTGCTGAAGGCGCTTTCCGACTCGTAGCCGAGCGACAGCGCGACGGCCGAGACCGGGTCATTGGTGTTCTCAAACCTGTCGCCGGCGAGCATCATGCGCCAGCGCGACACGTAGTCCATAACCGTCTCGCCGACCGTCACCTTGAACTTCAGGGCAAAGCTGGATCGCGACATGCCGGCGCGCTCGGCGAGTGTCTGAAGGGTCCAGCGACACGCTGGATCGGCATGAATGGCGGCAATCGCAGCGCCGAGCTGCTTGTCCGCAAGGGCGAAGAACCATCCGACGCCGGCGGCCGGCCCTTCCTCCAGATGCAGCCGCAGGGCCTGGACCAACATCATGTGCGCAAGATGCTGCGCAATGAGCGAACTGCCCGGACGCCGCTCACGCAACTCCTGCCGCATACGCTCGACCGACCAAAGCCACGCACTCTGCTCAGGCTCTCTGCGGATGTGGACGATGGGCGGAAGCATGCGGAGAAGGCTGGGCGAGTTTCGGCCGCTCACGGCGAAGCGGCTGCCTACCAGGAAAAAGTCGCCGCCGTCATTGACCGTTACAACACCGCCCGGGTTGGCCGGCGGAAAGAACGCGCTGGCATCAACAGGCGTCAAGGCCATGTCGCTGGCGAGCCGGAAGTCCCGGCCGCTCGGCAATACGAAGCAGTCGCCCGCTCGGAGCCTCACGGGCTCAGCGATATCCTCCACGAGCAGCCAGCATTCACCCGATATCACCGCGTAGCACTTCATTCGGTTCTGCTGATGGGAGAACTGGACCGACCAGTCGCCGCCCGCATCGAAACCGGAGGACACATAGCTGCGCGGCTTGAGCAAGGACAGCACGTCTGACAGCGGGTCCATGAATCCTCCTGGACGATCGCGAAGATAATATGGACATCCTAGCATAGATAGAACTCATCCCAGTGATTATAGTTTATGAGACAAACAGACAAGCAGTCCGTCAGAGGAATTAACTTTTTTTGTCAACGGCAACGAAAGCACTAAATAGATATAGACACAACGCCCCGCAATCCCGCAGACCTTCAACTGATCACCGCAGCTCGTCTGCTGTATACTTGCATCGGCGGTAGCTGCAAAGGGAGCCGGCAGCAGGCGGCTCTTTCAACAACACCACAGCAGCTGTCACAGCCCTCAGGTTGGCCGGAACGGAATCGGCCGCCGCCGCGTGCCATCGCTTGGCCGCGCCGCGTGAGGTGGTTGCGGCGGATGACCGCCATCGTCCCCGACGACACCCGGTGCGGCAATCACCGCCTATCTCGAAAATCCCCCGGGAGATGCATTCATGACCGCGTTCACGATCAATGGACGCGCGGTGGACGTCGACACCGCGCCAGACACGCCGCTTCTGTGGGTGATCCGGGAGCATCTGAAGCTCACCGGCACCAAGTTTGGCTGCGGCATCGCACAGTGCGGAGCCTGCACGGTTCATGTCGACGGCGCGCCGACGCGCTCCTGCGTAACCTGGCTTGAGGACGTGGCCGGGCGGCGAGTGACGACGATTGAGGGCCTGTCGCCGGATGCCGGCCATCCGCTTCAGAAGGCCTGGATTGCCGAGCAGGTCCCGCAATGCGGCTATTGCCAGTCCGGGCAGATCATGCAGGCGGCGGCTCTTCTCGAGAGCAACCCCAACCCCACGCGCGAGCAGATCGTCGAGCACATGGACGGCAACATCTGCCGCTGCGGAACCTATGTGCGGATCATCAGCGCGATTCAGCGCGCCGCGCGGGAGGGCTGAGACATGATCAAGATGATCAAGCTTCACAGCCGCACGCTTTCGCGGCGCAGTTTCCTGATCACGGCGGGCGGCTTCGGCGTCGCGGTCGCCTTCGGCGGCCTACCCGGGCAGGCCGTGGGTGCCGCAGTGGCGCCGGCCGCCGAGGGCAATTACCGCCCGAACGCTTGGGTGACCATCGCGGCCGACGGCATCGTCAGCATCATGTCGCCAGCCTCGGAAATGGGCCAGGGCATCATGACCACGCTGCCGCTTCTCATCGCCGAAGAAATGGATGCCGATTGGGACAGGATCCGCATTGTTCAGGCTCCATCCGATGCGGAGAAATATGGAAATCCCGGCTTCTATGGCATTCAGCTCACGGGCGGCAGCGAATCCACGCGCGGCTATTACGACCTGCTGCGGCTGACCGGCGCGCAGACCCGCAAGGTCATTCTGGCGAGCGCGGCCGGCATGCTGAACGTGCCGGTGGGCGAACTCACGACGGAGCCCGGCAGGGTGGTGCATGCACGCTCCGGCCGCTCGTTCGGCTACGGCGAGATCGCCGCCGATGGCGCGCTCCCCGATCCGCTGCCGCAGGCGACCGAGGCCGATCTGAAGCCGGCCGATCGATGGCGCTATATCGGCAGGCGCACGGTCCAGCGTGTCGACGTGCCCTCGAAGGTCGACGGCTCCGCGATCTACGGCATGGACGTGCAGCGCCCCGGCATGCTTTACGGCACGGTCCTGCGGGCGCCAGTCCAGGGCGAGCGGCCTGAAGCCATCGACGACGCCGAAAGCAGGGCCGTACCGGGCGTGGTGCAGATCGTTCCGCTCTCCTACGGCGTCGGAATCATCGGCGAGACGGTCGAGGCGACGCAGCGGGCCAAGGATTTGCTCAAGGTGACTTGGAGCAGGTCGTCGCGGGTCCGCAGCTATACGAGCGGCAGCCTGCTGGAACACTACCGCAGCGTGGGGCGCGACCTCTCGCAGACGGGCGTCGAGGCGCTCTCGGAAGGCGATGCGGAGGGGGCGCTCGCGGGAGCCGTTACGGTCATCACGGCCGACTATATGAGCGATCTCGTCTGTCACGCGACCATGGAACCGATGAACGCGACGGCGCTTGTGAAGGGCGATAGCGTGGAAATCTGGGCGCCGACCCAGGGCCCGACGCATACCCAGAGGTTTGCCGCGGAGGTCGTCGGCACCACCCCCGACAGGGTCAAAGTGAACACGACTCTCCTCGGCGGCGGCTTCGGCCGCAAGGCCGAGGCGGACTTCATCGTCGATGCGGTGTCATTGGCAAGGGAGGTCGAGGGCCGGCCGGTCAAGGTCATCTGGAGCCGTGAGGACGATATCCGGCACGACAAGTTCCGGCCTCTCGAGGCGCAGCACATCCAGGTCGGGCTCGATGCCGACGGCAACATCCTCGGCTGGCGGCATCGCATCGTGGCGGATTCCATTTTCGCCCGGACAATGCCCGACCTGTTCGCGAGCCGGGGTGGGCATGACGACGTCGTGACGGAGGGGGCGCAGTTCAACTACGCCGTCCCGGCCCATCGGATCGAATACATCCGCCAGGACAACGGTCTGGACATCGGCTTCTGGTTCGCGGTCGGGGTCGGCTACACCAGGTTCGGCATCGAATGCGTCATCGACGAAGTTGCGGCGGCCACGGGGGCCGATCCCGTACAGCTCCGGCTGAAGCTCCTCCCCGAACAGCCCCGGGCCCGCAACGTGATCGAAACCGTCGCGGCGATGGCGGAATGGGATCGGAAGCGCGACGGCCGGGCGCTGGGGCTCGCCTATTCCGACGCCTTCGGCTCCCACTGCGCGCAAATCGCCGAAGTGTCGCTCAACAGGGAAACCGGTGCGATCAGGGTGCACAAGGTCTGGTGTGCGGTGGACCCGGGGGTGGCGATCCAGCCGGTACACATTGAAGGCATGATGATCGTCGGCATCGCCAATGGCATCAGCCACGCACTGTTCGAGCAGATCAACATCGTCAATGGCGAGGTGCAGGAAGGCAACTTCGACACCTATCGGGTGATACGCATGTCCGAGGCACCTGACATCGAGGTGGCCATCGTCCCGACATCCGGGAGTCCCGTCGGCGGCATGGGCCAGGTCGGCCTGCCGCCGGTCGGGCCGGCAATCGCCAACGCGGTGGCGCGCCTCACGGGCGGCGTACGGCTCCGGCACTACCCGTTCCTGACCGAGCGGGTGCTGGAGGCATTGGGCGCCTGAAATCCGAGTGCTCTCGGCGCAAGTTGCCCGCGATGCCTTTCTGGAGCCCGCCCATCTGGTCGCGGGCATGCGCTATCGACCCGGAGGCACCGATGCCGAGCGAGCCGCGCGAGCCTTCCGGAGCGCCCAGGCTGAAGCTCGCCTGCTGCCCCACCCCAAAACTCTTCGACGAGGACGACTGGAACGAGCCGTAGCCGGATTGGGCGCTCTCGACGAGGAGGTCGCGGCCGACGGTCAGAGTCAGGTCCCGAAAGAGGACGCTCGCTTAGGATCTCGCCAAAGCTCATTATCGAAATAGACAATTTGAAAGCTGGGCAGCTCCACCTTCAACTGATCCCGTAGCCTCCGCCCTTCTTTGTTGAAGGCGATAGCGGCCGCTTTGGAAGAAAACCCAGATTCTACTGGATTATCGCGATCCAACGTTTCGCTGTAGCTTGCTGCCCATGCTTCGAGGGCCGCTTTCAGCGTCGCTGAAAGTGGCAAAGTCTCAGGATTGACATTTCGGATTTCGTCAAGATCCCAAAGAGGCCAGCAGTCATAGTCGGCCATCAGTTTGATTTTACGTACCTTCGATTTCATCTCTCGCCCCTCACGGCAACGAAGTGGGATTGGCGCCGACAATGAAACCGTTGCTCCCAACAGTGATAGCCATTCGGTGCGTTTGGCCGTTGAACGAATATTCATAGATTGGACCCTCGACGCGGGCATCGAGCATCTCCCGAGCGACGAGTGCCATCTGGTCACTGGCCGAGGCATGGCCTGAGAAGTCCTTGCCGAAACCGCCGGGCACACAGCCGTAGATCAGCCGCGTAAGTCACTGTCGATGCGATATTCTCGTCCCCGGAAATCAGTAACGATAATCTTACCGCCAGACGCAACAGAGGAGACGATCAATTCATCATGATCAAGTAGAGTCTTCGAAAAATCCATATTCGACATATTTCTATATATTACAACGGAGTCACATATAATAAAAACGCCCTCCGAATTAAGGTATATTCTTTGAATATCCTCTCCCTCGAAGAGCCTGGCAAGCGTTCTATTTTTAATAAATATCCAATTCCGGCCAGCGTATACCGAAATATCCCCAGAACGCGAAACGGAGAAGCGAGGCGTATAGGCCGAAATGAACTCACATTCTCCAATTATAAGGCCATCTACATCAACTTTATAAATAGACATCTCGCCGTTCAATTCCGTCTCCAAGAGAGTCAGCGCTAATTGGTGGGCAATCAGAGAAAACGACCTCATTTCTTATTTACCTCCTGGCCGGGAGCGCTGTAATTAGTTCAATACTGCCATTGCTGCGAACTTGCCAAACGGACTTCACGCCTGCCGTCACTCCATTTGGCCCTGTTATCTCAGACGATACCTCAATTTTTGAGCCCCTTACAGAGGCCGACCCAAAGTTATCCTTAAGTTGATTTGTCAATGCAACGCCAAGGTCGTCTCCCGCAAAGCCGAGATAATCCTTAAAATATCCACCCTTCCCTAGGCTGTCTTGGCTATATGCTACCTTCCCGAGCAAATAGTCGATTTTCCCGAAGGGGCTGTTATTTGGGCCCGGAATGGCAATTTTTGACGTGTCCAGAATGGCCCCATCTGCTCTGGCAAGAAAGCGGGTGGCGGTGTCTTGTGCAGCTCCTGGTATCTGAGCACTGGGAGCAGTGCTGAAGCGCACCTTCGACGCGGCGCTGGCGCCGGCGATTATCCCCGCGATGTCGAAGGCCGTGTCGATGACCTTCTGATCGCGCGGATCATTGGGATTGGCGAAGAAGTACTCACCGGTTAGCCGGTTTTGATAGAGCAGGCGACCGCTTTCGTCGACTGCCCCGAAGTTGCCTCCGTTCTCATCCGTGCCGATGATGACCGGCCCGTCGCCGTAGATCGCGGCGTGGTTGCCGAGAGGTCCCGCGAAGCCGTTGAGGAGGGTCAATCCGCCGATGATCTGCTGGATGGTATCCGGCCGGGCAGCCATCATAGCCATGTAGGCTTCAAGGCACTTCTGGCGATCGTCGCCAGAGAAGGTGATGGTCTGCCCGTCCGCTGTCTTGACCTGGCACGTGCCGGCAGCATGTGCGGTGCCGATGAACAGGTCGAACAGGTTGAAGCCCTGGCTCGGGTTGCAGGCACCCAGCTGCGCGACAATATCAGCATCGCTGAGCGCACCCCGCTCCTTGGCAGCGGCGAGATCGGAGAACGTGGCGTTCCCCTGCCGCCCCAGTTCGCCGAACACGCCGGTGGAGATCTCGGCCAGTGTCTTGCCGACGAATTCAACAGCCTTGATCGCCTCCCGCACCGCCGTGTCCGACACATAGAACTCGACGCCGGAGCGCTCGTTCTTGGTGATCTCCTGCGCCCTGTCGAGATCGCGGTTCAGCGCTGCGACGTCCTGGGTCTGGTTCTTCCGTGTCGCGGATGATGATCTCGCCGGCACCGACCGTGGCGCGGGTTTCCTGCTCGCGGTCATGCTCGGCGACGTGGCCGGACAGGCTGCCGCCGGTGGGGACGCCCGTCGCCGTGTAACCGGGCTTGTCGCCGCCGGCAGGCGAGGTCCCTTGCTCCTTCTGCCCCTTGCCGTCACGGTCGATGGCGAAGCTGATTCCCGCCTGAGCGCTCCACGACGAGCCTTTGTCGTGGTCGTGGAGGTCGGAGAAGCCGAGCGTACCGGTGTCGAGGACAAGGTCCCCGGTGAGCGAGGCGATGACCGCGCCGTCGATCTGCGTGTGGCCCTCGACGCGAGCGTGGAGCGTGTCGAGGGCAATGATCGACGTCTGGTCGTTGACCCAGGCATGGTCGGAGGAGCCGCGGCCCGCGCCCACCGAGATCGAGCCCGAGACCGGGCTGGTGCCGACGCCGACGAACACGCTGCCGCCGATATTGCTGGAGCGGCTCGCCCCGTGGCCGGTGTCCTGGCGCGAGGCGACGGTGAGGTCTCCGCCGATGTTGAGGAACACGTCCCGGCCGGTGGCGTTGGCGCCGGCGAGCGTCGCATCGCGCCCGGCGACGATGGTGAGCGTCTCGCCCGCATCGAGCCGGGCGTTCAGGCGACGGTGAGGGCCGCCCAACGCCCTGCTACTGTCGGAAGCCCAAATGAGTGACCACAAGGTCGTTCGTCGAAGATGCCCTGAAGACACCTCCGTCTTCCGCTTCACCGCGGCGCTCACCCGGTTGTGTGCGAACGGAGCCTGCCAGCCCTATTTAGGGCCAAGCGGACAGGGTACTGGCCGGCTTCCCTTCGGGGGCGTCCCAAGGCAGGTCCGGCCCCAGCCGCTCAACCCTTTAGGGACGGGCTCCTATGAGGCGGATGGAGGCGAGCTTGACGAAGGCGAGCGCTTTTGCGTTGACTGTCCGTCCGCGAAAAGCGCAACCACAGAATCATGGTTTGTATTCCACAGTATAGTTGTTACCGAGCTCCTTCTGTAATCGCTTGGCTAGCTCGGCACCTTTTATAATATGGACCGCCTCCAGATCAGACGACTTAAAGCCAGAATCAGGCGGATATTCGCTGTTGAAAGTCGCCTGATACTCATCGTCCCAAGCTAGAATGGCTCGCTTCAGCTCCTCCGAAATGGGGAGATCATCAACATCAATATGACCCATTTTTTCCGAGTCGGGACAGAAGACAGGCCCCGCCAGATACTCATTCGCAAGCCGTACCGTCATCATGGCAATGGCTTCCAAGTGCTGACCGGATTTGCTCGAACAACAAATCCATTCGATCCAATACCAATCGCTATATACTGCTCGACACCGTTGTGTATAGTGCGGTAGACATTTGCTGATCCGTTCGTTCCTACAATACTTCCTTGTTCAATAGCATTCATAACGACCGTCTGTATCTTCTCGCGAGGTATTCCTTTATTAACGAAATCAACTTCATGTCTCTTATAAATATGCTGCAATCCTGCAGAATCACTGCCTATTTCAATCCAGACTGTTCTTCCGTCCGGAAGCCTGCGGATATCAACCACATTCGCAGGTGTGATCTTGGTTCCGCCCCTTACCAGATCATCAATAAGCTGTGCTCTATTTGCCCCCTTCACAGCGCCGTACAGCTCGCGCACGGTATCAGAAATCTTGGCGGTAAAGCCAGCGCGCGCGTCCTTGGAGACGAACTTCATCGATGCGATCACAGCGGCGGCGATCAGCCCGGTGGCGACCTCGGGGCTGAACTCGCCGTTGCCGAGGGCAACGAGCTGCTTCGCCAGGAACGTCCCCATGGCATCGGCGAGGTCCTCGACGCGGCCGCCGCTTCTCTCGAACGCCTGCCTCGCTTCCGCGGCGAACTGATCCATGATCAGGCCCGACGGCAGCAGGTCGAGCGCGCGCATTGCCTTGGCGAAGCCGTCCGGATCGGCGGCAATACGATCGGCGAAATAATCCACGATCGGCGCCCCGTAGGGCGCGATGGCCGAGCGCAGCTTGTCGAGCCCGTCGAGGCAAAGGTCGATGGCCTCCCGGCTGTATTGCTCGCAGACGCCGGCGTAGGCAGGGCCGATGAGGAAATCGAGCAGGTTGAAGCCGCCCTGGCTGGCGCAGGCCTGCAGGGCGGCACGGGGAAGCTTGCCGTCCAGCACCTCGCCCATCAGATCGAGCGCTTCGGCCTTTGTCGCGGCAGCAATATCGCTGCGGGTGTCGAACAGGCTCGACAGGGCATCGACCAGGGTGCCGCCCACCAGCTGCATGGCAGCGAGCGCACCGACGATATCAGCCGGTAGTTGCGGGAAGCCCTCGGCAGCCGCCTTGCCGAGCTTGTCGAGGTTGTCGCGGATCCCGGCGAAGCCCGAGGCGATCTCCTGGATGGCGGACGAGGAGACGTAGAACTCGACGCCGGAGCGCTCGTCCTTCGTGATCGCCTGCGCCTTGTCGAGGTCGCGGTTGAGAGCCGCAACGTCCTGGGCCTGGTTCTCCGTGTCGCGGATGATGATCTCGCCGGCACCGACCGTGGCGCGGGTTTCCTGCTCGCGGTCGTAATTGGCGACGTGTCCGGACAGGCTGGCGCCGGTGGGCGCGCCCGTCGCCGTGTAGCCGGGCTTGTCGCCGCCGGCAGAAGGGGCTCCCTGCCCGGCCCCCGGCTCCTTCTGCCCCTTGCCGTCACGGTCGATGGCGAAGCTGATCCCCGCCTGAGCGCTCCAGGATGAGCCCTTGTCATGATCGTGGATGTCGGAGAAGCCGAGCGTGCCGGTGTCGAGGACGAGGTCGCCGGTGAGCGAGGCGATGACCGCGCCGTCGATCTGCGTGTGACCCTCGACGCGGGCGTCGAGCGTGTCGCGGGCGACGATCGACGTCTGATCGCTGACCCAGGCATGGTCCGAGGAGCCGCGGCCCGCGCCCACCGAGATCGAGCCCGAGACCGGGCTGGTGCCGACGCCGACGAACACGCTGCCGCCGATATTGCTGGAGCGGCTCGCCCCGTGGCCGGTGTCCTGGCGCGAGGCGACGGTGAGGTCGCCGCCGATGTCGAGGAGCACGTCCCGGCCGGTGGCGTTGGCGCCCGCGAGCGTCGCATCGCGCCCGGTGACGATGGTGAGCGTCTCGCCGGCATCGAGCCGGGCGTTGAGGTTCTGGAGCCCGCTCATCTGGTCGCGGGCATGGGCGATGGAGCCGTTGGCGGTCAGGCCGACGGTAAAGCCGCCCTGGGCGCTGAGGCTGAACCCGGCGCCCACCCCAAAACTCTTCGACGAGGACGACTGGAACGAGCCGTAGCCGGACTGGGCGCTCTCGACGAGGAGGTCGCGGCCGACGTCGAGGATGAGGTCCTGCCCGGCAATCGCCTGCGTGCCCTGAAGGTGCATGTCGCGGCCGGCGGTCAGCGTCAGGTCGCCGGCGGCGGTCAGCGTCGTCGGCCGCGCCGTCTCGCCGTAGGCCCACTGCCGGCTCGTCGAGGAGGAGGCGCCGGCGGTGATCGAGCCGGAGAGGGTCGGGTTCGACAGCTGCAGGGCGGCGTCGACCCCCTGCATGATCCCCGAGGCCATGCCGATCGCCTTGTAGGCGTCGTTGCCGTAGCCGGAGTTGAAGGTGGAGGCGGCGCCCTTCAGCTGCTCGAGCGCGCCCGAGACGTTCTGGCTGACCTCGGCCTTCAGGCCGACGAAGCTCTGCTTGCGGATCTCGAGCTCGCGCTCCACCTCCGTGGCGGCGAGGAGCGCAAGGTCGCGCCCGGCGGCGATGTCGATGTCGCCGCCGGAGACGATGTCGGCCGCGGTGGCGGTGACGTCGCGCCCGGCGGTGATGACGACCCCGCTGCCGCCCTGGATGAGCGAGGCCTCGGCGACCGTCTTCTCGTGCGCCTGATAGAGGCTGTCGCGATGGGCGCCGATCGACAGCGAGACCGAGCCGTTGCCGGCGGAGACGCCGATGCCGACGCCGGAGACTTTTCGCGAATAGGTCGAACCCTCGGCTTCCATCCCCGGGGCGATGGTGACGTCACGCCCGGCGGCGAGGCGCGCCTCCTCCACCGCGGCGATGGCCGAGCCGACGATGTCGATGTCCCCCTTGGCGCTGATGTCGACATTGCCGCCGGCGGTGAGCGAGGAGGCGACGTTGTCGACCTCGGCCGTGGTCGCGGCGACCTTCTTCGAGCGGTAGACGTCCATCCAGCCGTCGCCGAAGTGGAGGCCGACGCCGGAGGTCTTTTTCCAGTAGGCCGTGTCGCGCACATCCTCACCGGCGAGGATGCGCACGGAGGCATCCTCGCGGCCGTCGGCGCCGGCACCCGCCGCGACCAGGAGGTCCTCGCCGGCCGCCAGATGGCTCGCCACGACCGTGACGTCGCCGGCCGCCGCGACGGTGAGATTGCCGCCGGCCGAGATCAGCGAAGCGACGTTGCGCTCCTCATGCTCGCTATAGCCGAAGGACGAGCGGCGCAGGGCGTTGCCCTTCCTGCCGCCCGCGGCGACGTCGGTGACGTCCACGACGGACGAGATGACGATTTCCCCGCCGGCCGCGAGGGTGGCATCCTCCGCCGCCGCCACCGTCGATCCCGCGACGATGAGATTGCCGCCGGCGGCGATGGTGAGGTTGCCGCCGGAGGCGACGAGGCCGGCGGCGTGCTCGACGGTGTCGATCCGAGTCCAGCGCTTCTTCGAGCCTTCGAACAGGCTGTTGGCGATCTGCTGCGCCTCGAGGATGACGTCGCCGCCGGCCTTCAGGGCGAGGCTGTCGTTGCCGCTGAGGACGCCGCCGCGGTTGACGAGGTCGCGCTCGGTGGTGATGAGGAGGCTGTCGGCCACGATGAGGCCGCCCGACTGCAGCTCCTGCCAGGCGTAGCGCCCCTGCGCTGTCCAGGCGGCGCGCTGCTCGTTCAGGAACTCCCCGGCGGTGATGGTGAGCGTATTCTCGGCGAGGATGGCGCCGGTGTTGTGCACCCTCTCGCCCTCGAGGAGGATGTCGCCGGCGATGAGCTCGCCGCCGGCACCCTTCACCCATTCGCCGAGCCGGTCCTCGGGCAGGAGGAGCTGCGGCACGAGGACCGGACGGCCGTCGATGAGCTCTTCCTCGTACCAGAGGATGGGCTCGGCGATGCGGGTCTTCTCATCGTCGCTCAGCGCCTGGCCGAGGCGGATGTCGGGATTGGCCTTCAGGAACGCGACCGTGCCCTGGTAGAGCGCCTCCTGCTGTTCGACCGGATTGCGGTAGGCGGGGTCGAGGATGGCGCGGCCCGTCTGCTCGATGAGCGCCTCACGGATGAGGCGGCGCTCCGTGGTCGGGTCGGCGAAGACGGTAATCGGGCCGCGCACGTCGCCGACCTCGGCGAGGATCCAGCCCGGGCTGCGCTCGTCGGTGCCGCCGGGGATGGGCGCGCCGTTGAGGAAGGTGACGTCTCCGACGGTGACCGGCTTCGGCGCGGCAACGGCGCCGGCATAGGCGGCAAGGTCGATCGCCGCATCCGGCAGGCGCGGCGCCGCCGTCGGCAGGTTGCGGTCGGTGATGCCGATGGTGATCGCCGGCGCTTTGATCTGGGCGGTCTGGGATTGCACCGTGCCGGTATTGGTGAAGCTGCCGCTGGCATTGGCGCCGAAGGCCCCGCCGGCATGGAAGAGGGCCGGCGTCTCGCCCACCGCATAGACATAAGGCCCGTAGAACACGCCCTTGCGGATGGCGGTCTGCGTCATCGTCAGGGTGCGGGCGAGGTTCTCGACGGTGCCGGCGGTGATGACGAGGTCGGTGCCGGCAATGATGGACGAGGCCAGGTTGCGCACGGCGCCGGCGCGGATGGCGAGCCGCCCGTCGGCCTGGATGGTGGCGGCGCCCGAGGTCTCGTACTGCGTCTTCTCGTTGCCGTAGGCGTCGGTGCCGCCGGGGATGACGTAGTCGTGGTTGGAGATGCCGACGTCGGTGCGGGTGTTGAGCACCGTGCCGCCGACGGTGATCGCCATGTCGCCCAGCGCCTCAATGACCGAGGCGTGGTTCCTGAGGTCGCCGGCCGCGCGGATGTCGGCATCGCCGCGGGTGAACAGGACGCCGCCGCCGGGATTGCCCGGATCATTGCGGCCGACGAGGATCGAGCCGCCGGTCGAGGCGAGGCCGAGGAAAGAGCGCGAGGCGATGGTGCCGAGGACGGTGAGGTTGCCGGCCACGGCAAGCGCGAGGCTGCCGTCGACGATCAGCTGCTCGCCGGCGCCGATGGTGAGCCCCTGCCCCGTCAGGGTGAGCGCCAGGTCCTTGCCGAAGTTGAAGGTGCCGCGATCGGCGCCGCCGGCGCGCGTCAGGTCGAGGTCGGTGGTGGCCGCCTGGACGGCGGCGCCGTCGCGGCCCTGCAGGACGGAATGGGCGCGGTTGGCGAGATGGCCGGCGACGAGCGCCGTCAGGGTCTTGCCGGACAGGACGGCGAGGCTGCCGGCCGTGCCGCGGCTGTCGAGGCTCGCCGCCTCAAGCTGCAGGGCGCCTGCCGCATCGACGATGCCGGCATTGACGAGCGCGCCGGCGAGCGCCAGCGTCACATTGTCCCCCTCGACATGGGCGCCGGCGGCATTGGTGAGCCCGGCGGCCGCCAGGAAGATATCGCCGGCCGCCTTCACCGTGCCGCTGTTGGCGATGGTGCCGCCCGCCGCGATGCCGATGGCGCCGCCGCTCTCGATGCGGCCCGCATTGGCGAGGACCCCGCCGATCTCGGCCTCGACGAGGCCGAGCGCCTCGATGACGCCGGCATTGTCGACGTTGTCCGTGACGGCGAGCGCGACGAGCCCGCCCGCAAGGCTCGCCCCGGCGCGGTTGGCGAGGGAGCCGGCGGCGAGCGCGAGGCTCTCGGCGCCGATGGCGCGGCCGCCGTTGTCGAAGGCCCCGGCGACGATCAGGTCCGCCGTGACGGCCGACAGGAGGCTCGCCGCCGAGCCGGCGCGGTAGGAGGCGGAGCGCAGCGTCAGCGCCCCGTCGCTGGCGATGACGCCGCCCGTGTTGGTGACGTCGCCGGCGACGATGGCGAGGCTGCGCGGCGACAGGATGCGGCCGAGGTTGGTGAGGTCGCCGGCGACGGCGAGCGTCAGCTCCGGCCCGTAGACGACGCCGCCCGCTTCATTGGTCAGCACGTCGCTCGCCAGCGTCGCCGTCAGGCGACCGTAGAGCGTGCCGGCATTGACGATGGCCTCGCTCGCGGTGAGCGCCAGGTGATCCTGGACGAGCGCGCCCGTGGCGCGGTTCTCGAAGCGCTTGCCGACGGTGAGCGCAAGATCGGGATAGTCGAGGACCGTGGCGTTGGTCAGCGTCTCGCGCGCGGCAAGCGTAACGCGCCCGGGCGCCGAGAAGGCCGTCCCCTCCCCGAGCGTCAGGTCGGGCGCCGCGACGGTGACGTCGGTCTCGGCGGCGAGCCCCGTGGCGTCGAGGCGGATGCGGCCGAGGCCCGAGACGGAGATGTGCCGGCCGGCGGCGACGAAGCCGTCGGTCGTGACGTCATCGGCCTCGATGGCCACGTTGCCGAGCGCCGAGGCGGTGCCCGTGGCGAACAGTGTGCCCGACGCGCGCAGGCTGATCGCCCCGCCGGCGGCGAGCGTGCCGCGGCTGTCGAGCGAGCGGATCGCCTCGGCGACGATGTGCTCGTTGGCGGCGAGGCGCGCCCCCGCCGCCACCGTCACGTCGCGGCCGCGCGCCGTGAGCCGGCCGGCCGCGGCATGGTCCCCGGCGAGGCTGAGCGCGCCCTCCGCCTTGAGGTCGAGGTCGCCCGCCGCCGCGGCGCCGGCGAGCGACAGGTCGCCGAGCGAGCGCACGACGAGGTCGCCCTCGCCCGCGCTCAGCGTGCCGGTGAGATGGACGCCGAGGTCGAGGTCGCGCGACAGCACCGAGATGCTGCCGGCGCTGACCGTGCCCGCCGCGCTCGAGCGGATGGCCGGGCCGGAGACGACCGGGATGTCGACGCCGGCGAGCGGCGTCGCGACGTCGCTCTGCTGGTCCCAGTGGACCGCGCCGGCCCTCAGGCGCACGCGCTCGCTCGCCGTCACCGCCCCGTCGATGGCGAGCTGGCGGCCGACGAGATCGATGCGGGAAAGGGCGCCGTCCGGCGCCGAGACGCCGGTGCCCTCGATCGACACGGTGCCGCGCCGCACCGCGAAGCCGACCGTGCCGGTCGTGTAGTCCGGCACCGGCACGCCGGTCGACAGCGTCACCCGGCCGGTGTTGAGGAAGGCGCAGGAACGGCAGGTCACCCCGTTCGGGTTGGCGACGATGACGTCGGCCTTGGCGCCGAACACCTCGGTCGGGCCGTTGAGCAGCGAGGACGCGGTGCCCGTGACCTCGTTGAGGATGACGCTCGCCGGCCGCCGGCCGACGAGGTTCGGGTTGGCGCCGATCTCGCCGCCCAGCACCGAGGTGCCGCCGAGCCCCGAGTTGTTGAGGATTAGGCCGCGCGTGTCGACGTTGTACGCGCGGAACTTGTTGTGCGAGAGCCCGCCCAGCGACGGCGCCGTGATGTCGACCACGGGCGCCCCGCGCGGCGAGACCCCCACCCGCGGCCGGAATTCGATCGGCGCCGTCGGATCCGTGATCACCTGCGCCTCAGCCAACCCCGCCGTCAGCGGCTGCAACGCCACCAGCACCGCCGCCAGAAGGCCGCCGGCCCGCCCCACGAGCGAGGCTCCGATCCGCGACAGGCGAAACCCAGCCGGACGGGCGCTCGGACGCATGGCATCGACAGGAAAAGGACGCATCGGGAGGGATCTCGGACGTGGGCGGGCGAACAGGCGTGGCGGAATGGTGCTCAGCGCTCCGGAGGAGCCTCGGGCATGCCGTCGAGACGGGCGTAGACCTCGGCCAGGGTCGATTCCGGAGCCGGGCAGCGCTTGGTCCTGGCGATGTCCTCGAGCACGCGGTTGCGGTTGCGCAACGCGTCGATCTCGACCTTCTCCGGCGACTTCGGATCGATGAAGAAGAGCGCGGGCAGGAAGAGGACGACGCCGGTCGTCGCCAAAACCGCGTTCTTGACGTTGGCGCTGTCCTTTTCCTTGATCGTCGCGACGATCTGGCGCTCGTTGGCCTCGAACTCGCGCGCGATTGCCGGGCAATCGAGCGACACGTCCGCCACATTGGTCGCGGGGACGGGCTTCGCCTCACGCCCGCCGCAGCCGGACAGTGCGAGACCGGCGGACACGATCACAACGAGCGCCCCGGCCCGTCCAAGAACAGTCGTCATCATCTTCTTCCGTAAATGGCCGGGCATCGGCGCCGGCAGAAAATTCGCGCTCACCGCGCCGCCCTCCACGCCTTGGCCTCGGCCTGCGCCTTTGTGACGTCCTCGGGGGACAGCCCGGCCGTGACGCGGGCGAGGGCCTCCGTGCCGCCCGGGTGCTGGCGGGCGGCGGCGAGGTTGTAGTGGACGTGCGCCTTCATGAGGTCGGGCGGCAGGCCGAGGCCCGCCTCGTACATGGCGCCGAGCTCGAACAGGGCGACCGGATTGCCGAGGGCGGCGGCCCTGCCGAAATAATCCGCCGCCTTCCCTGGATCCCGGTCGACGCCGAGGCCGTCGCGCCAGATGAAGCCGAGCGCGTTGAGCGCGCCGATGTTGTTCTCGGCGGCCGCCTTCTCGTACCAGGCACGGGCCTTGGCCGGATCCTTGTCGATCCCTCTGCCCTCGGCGAAGAGCCCGGCGCAGTTGAAGGCGGCGTCCGCATCGCCCTTCCCGGCCGCCTCGCAGATCAGCTCCTGCGCCGCCGCATAGTCCTGCAGCACGCCCTCGCCGCGGTAATGCATGAGGCCGAGGCGGTTCATGGCCTTGGCCGAGCCCTTGTCGGCGGCGGCGAGATAGAGCACCCGCGCCTTGTCGAAGCTCGCCTCGACGCCGATGCCGAGCTCGACCATGCGCCCGAGATAGAAGGCCCCGTCCGGCGCGCCGGCGTTGAAGGCCGTATTGAAGCGCGCGAGCGCCGTCGAAAAGTCCTTGCTCTCCAGCGCCGCAAGGCCCGCGGCCAGGGCGTCTGCGGCCGGCGCTGCGGGAGCCTTGTCCGCAGCCTTCGCCGCCGCCGCGCGCTTGTCCTTCGCCGGCGGGGTGGCGGGCGACCCGGCCGGTGTCTGCTGGGCGACAGCCGCGGTGGCTGTCAGGAGGATGGCGGCGAGCGCGACCGAAGGGCGCATGAAAAGACCTTTCAGAGCAGTTTGAAGCTGGCGGTGAGGTAGACTTCGGGTGTCGTCGGCCCCTTCAGCCCGCGCTGGTAGACCGGCTGGGCGATGCTGGCGTCGAGGTTGAGCCGGCCATGGCGGTAGCGCAGACCGGCACCGAGGCCGGCGCGGGCGAGGTTGCGGCCTTCGGCGAGATTGCGGCCGTAGCCGAGGTCGGCGAAGACATAAGGCTGCAGGGCCGAGAGCACCTCGTGGGCGAGGACGAGGTCGTCCTTCAGGTCGCCGATGATCGCGTCGGCCGGCACGGCGAAGGCGAATTCGCTGCGCAGCACGGCCCCGCTGTCGACCTTGACGGCGCCGTTGGTGAAGCCGCGCACGGTCGACGAGGAGCCGAGCGTCATCTCGTCGTCGCCGTAGAGCGGCACGGGCGAGAACTGCGCTGCAAGGTCGAGGCGCAGGAGGCCGATGTCCGGAACGGCCTTGGCGAAGCCGGCGAAGGCGTCCAGCTTCCAGAACTGGGCGTGCGGCGCGTCTGCCGGCAGGTCCGGCGCATCCTTCGTCGCCCCGAGGACGGGAAGCCCGCGGTTGATGCCGGCGCCGTAGGAGAGTTGCGCCTTGTCGAAGAACAGGGTCTCGGAGAGCCCGAGGCGGGCCACCGAGAGCGCCTGCGGCGTCAGCCGGGCGGAATTGACGAACCGCTCGGAGCGTCGCCATTGCAGCGAGCCGTCGATGGCGACGAGCCGGTCGGCGTTCTTGACGAGCGCATACGACAGCCCGCCCGTCACCGTGCCGCTGCGGCTGAAGAGATCGACGGTGGGGACGATTTCCGTCAGGGATTCCGAGTAGCCGGCGGCGAAGGAGAAGGTGAAGCGCCGGAAGGGCAGTGAGGCGGCGGCCCGCACCTCGTTGCTGTCGACGCCGCCGGCATAGGACAGCTGCCAGGCGTCGCTGATGCCGATGAGATTGTCCTTGGAAAGGTCGAGCCGCAGGCGGTTGGCGACGGTCTGGCCCGAGCCGTTGATATCGGCGCCGTTGACCTCGTAGCCGGCGAGAAGACGGAAGCTGTCGGTTGGCCTGTTGACGACGACGACGTTGCTCGTCGCCGGCACCTCGCCCGCCTCGAGCTTGGCCTCCGCATGGCCCGAGCCGACGCGGTTGATCTGGTCGACGCCGTGCTGCACGTCGTGGAGCTGCAGCACGTCGCCGGGCCCGACGGAAAAGGCGAACCACGGCTTGAGGCCGGAATACGACGTCCCGTCGAGGATCTGAAAGCGGTCGAGCGGGTCGTCGAGCGTGTCGAGCAGGCCGGAGAGGCCCGAGATGACGCCCCAGAGCCCCCGCGCCTCCTCCACCCTGCCCCAGGCCTTTGAGAGGCGTTCGCCGAGCGGCAGCGCCTCGTCGCCGGCCTCCTCGCGGTAGGTGATGGCATCGACCCGGCCGGTGAAGACATTGAGCGCGAGCGCCCGGCTCGCCACCACGTCCTGCTCCGGCACATAGGCCTGCGTGGTGACGTAGCCGCGGTCCGCGTGCAGCGCGTTGACGGCGCCGACGATGGCGTTGAGATCGTCCGTGGTGACGCAGGATCTCACCTTCGGCGCGACCGCCTGCCGGATGTCCTCGTCGTCGATGAGCTCGATGCCGGCGATGCGGATCTCGTCGATGGCGAAGCAGCCGGACGCCTTGGCCCCCTCCTGTGGCCCGGCGCCGCTCGCGATGGTCAGCGAGCGCCCTGTGGGCTGCAGCGGCTTCTGCCTGCCGGCCGCCTCGCCCTCTGCAGCGATGACCGGCGCCACGAGCGCGCCGCAGGCGAAGGCCGTGCAGGCAAGGGCCGCGCCGAGGCCGCGCACGATGGACCGGAGCGCTCTCGCCATCTCAGAGCCAGTCCGCGACGAGGCCGATCTTGCGCCGCGGGGCCGCCGGACGCGTATCGGGAGAAGAGACCGCCAGGATGCCGTTCGCAATGTCGCTCGCGGCCCCGGCAAGGATGGCGCCGGCATCGAGGATCACCGGCCCGTCGGAGACGATGCGCAAGGTGCCGAAGGTCGTCTCGAAGACGCCGCCGACCTGCTGGAAGGAGACGACCGTCGTCGGGCCGGCGAAGGCATTGCCGAGGCCGCCGGGCATGGTGGCGAAGACCGGTACGCTGCGGGCGGTGCCGCGCACCTCCGGGGCGGTGATGACCAACTCGCCGATGGCCCAGATGCGCCCGCCGTCGTTGACGACGCTCTCCCCGGCCGTGATCAGCATGCCGGCCTCGGCATTGATGTTGCCGCCGACGATCGCCGCGGTGGATGCTCCCCTCTTGGTGCAGGTGAAGCCGCAGGTCTCGCTGTAGCTCCAGGAGCCGCTCGCCAGCCCGATGTTGTGCAGGCGCTCGGTCTCCATGACCAGCGCGCCATAGGCGTCGATCTGGCCGCTGTTGACGACGTCCGCCGCAAAGATGAGGACCGTTTCGCCGGCGATATAGCCGAGCTGGAGCGGAATGCGCGGCAGGCCGTAGTCCATGCTCGCCACCGTGAACCGGCGGCGCTTGCCGAACAGCCGTCCGAAGAACGACCCATGCGCCCGTTGCACGACCGCCACCTGCGGCGTACCGGCCGGCGTCATGTCGGTGACATTCTCCAGCCGTGCCGCGGTGATGTTCACGCGTTCCGCGGCAACCAGGCGGCCGGTGCGGTTCTCCACCGTGCCGCCGGCCGTCACCGAGAGCCCGCCGTCGCCCGCGGCGAAGGCGATGGCGAGCCTGTCGGGACTGTCGGACAGGAGGCGGATATCGCCGGAGGCGAAGAGCGTGACGTCGCCTCTGGAATCGGGATCGTCCGCATCCATCGCCGCGCCGGTCACCCGGCCCTTCAGGACGAGGTCTCCGGCGCGCGCCAGCAGGGTCACGGCCGACTTGCTCGAGGCGAGCGTGCTCTGGCGCGCCGGCGTGTTGAGAACCTCGACGGCATCGGCGGCGATCTTCACCGCCCGGTCCGCCTCGATCGCGGCGCCCGCGAGCGTCACCTTGCCGTTGGCGTCGATCGTGAAAGTGCCGCGCGCCGCCTGGCCGGCGCCGGCATAGCTCACCCCGGCGCCCTTGGCGTTGACGGCGATGCTGACGCGGCTCGCCGACAGGGAACCGCGCTGCGTGACGTCGACGAGGACGTCCTCGGAAGCACCCGCCTTGAAGCTCCGGCTCGTGATCCAGCCGGGAATGCTGTCGCCCGCGCGGACGGCGGCATCGAGCGTCAGTTCCGCGTCTCCCGCCGTCAGGCCGACGTCGGCCTCGGACATCGTGTTCGTGTTGGTGACGGGCCCGTCGATCCTGATCCTCGCGGCGAGCATCTGCAGGCTCGCCATGGTTCCGCCGAGCCCGCCGGGGCCGACCTCGATGTCGCCGGCACCGGACGTCGCCGTGATGGCGCCGCCGTCGATGCGCACCTGGCCGGTCGACAGCAGCACGCCGCTCGTGTTGATGAACGAGCCGCCGTTGACGGTGATGCCGTTGGGGTTGGCGAGGATGACGTGCGCCCTGTTCCCGAGCACCTCGAGCGGCCCTTCGATGCGGCTGCGATTGGCGGAGGTGACCTCGTTGAGGATCGTCCTGGCGCCGGCCCCGGCGCTGTTGTCCAGCACCACGCCGGCGGCCGGCACGGAGAAATGCGTGTAGGTGTTGCGGCTGATGTCATGAGCGCCGGGCGGCGCGATTCCGACGGTGATCCGGCCGCCGGCGCCGACCGTCACCGTTGTCGCGGTGCCGCCATCGGCCTGCACGGCCTGCGCCAAGGCCGCCCCGTTCGCACCGAGGGCAAACGCGGCGAAGCCGGCGGCCAGCGCGAGCGGCCGCCCCGATCGACGGGAGGGGATCATCGTGCCGGCCCGTCCAGCGCGCCGATGGCCTTGGTGAAGCCGGCGAGCGACACGGTCACGTCGGCCGGCTTCTCCTTCGCCGTCCAGACGCGGAACACCGCCTTGTCGCCCGCCTTCATCTGCGCGAGCACGTTGCCGGCGAGCGCAAAGCCGGCGTGGCAGCCCGAGGCGTTGCAGGTCTCGACGAGCAGCTTGTAGGGCTTGCGCCCGTCGATCCTGAGCTCGATGCCCAGCGCGAGATAACCGCCGAGCGGCACCGAGACGATGCCGACGAGCCCCTTGCCGCCGGCGTCCGGCAGGACGGTGAGGAGGAAGACGGTCTCGCCGCTGTCCTTCACCGCGAGCCGCTGCACGGCCTTGCAGTTGCCCTTCGCCGCGGCCGTCGCCCCCGTCCCCTCCCCGCAATGCACCTCCCAATCGTCGAACCGCTCCACCGCCGGCGCGGCGAGGGAGCGATCAAGGCCGGCGCCGAAAGCGGCAGCCAGGACGACGGGCAGGAGGGCGTGAACGCGGGAGGAAAGCGCGAGGACCATGACCGGATCGCAATGGGGGACGAGCCGCGGGCGATCTAGCAGGGGCCGACCATAATCACAACCCCTGATTGGATATATATTGCGTGCACAACTTTTAATAAAATTTGTTCGAAATGTGGCGGCCGGCGTTCAAAAACATGGCGCGAACCCCGTTGTCAAGGCATCGCAGGCTCGGCGGGATACCCATTCTGCAGGTCAATCAAGCAGGACGGCCCTGTCCGCAATCTTGTCCGCGAGCGCCCCATCGTGCGTGACCAGGAGCACGGCGAGCCCGGTGTCGCGCACGATCTCGAGAAGCAGCTCGACCACCTCCTTCTGGCTGACCGGATCGAGACGCGAGGTCGCCTCGTCGGCGAAGAGGAAGACGGGGTCGAGCAGGAGCGCGCGGGCGAGCGCAAAGCGCTGCAGCTCGCCGCCCGAGATCTCGCCCGGCCGGCGGTCGAGGAGGTGCTCACCGAGCCGCAGGCGCGCGATGAGCGCCGCAGCCTTGTCCCAGGGGAGGCCGTGGAGCCTGGCGAGATCCGCCAGCGCGCGCCGGATCGTCTGATGCGGGGCGAAGGCCGCTGGCGGGTCCTGATAGAGCTTCTGGAACCGCACCGACGGCACGCCACCTTGCCGCTCCACGCTGCCGCTGTCGGCCGGCGCGAGGCCGAGGAGGATGTTGCCGAGCGTGGTCTTGCCGCAGCCGCTCGGCCCGACCACCGCCACGATCTCGCCGGCGCTAACCTCTATGTCGAGCCCCTCGAACAGGCTTCGCCCGCCATAGGCCTTGGCGAGAGCGCGGCCGGTCACGACCGGGGCGCCGGCCTGTGTCGGCACCCGGCGCTGCCACGTCGCCGGATCGGCGGCGAGGAGTGCTTTGGTGTAGGGATGGGTGGGAGCCGACAGAACCTCCTCCGCCGGCCCGTAGTCGACGAGCCGCCCGTCCAGCATCACGCCGATCATGCCGCCGAGCGCGCCCGCGACGGCCACGTCATGGGTGATGGTGAAGACGAGCCGGCCGGCCGCGATCTCCTGCTTCAGCCGCTCCACCACGCCGTCGCGCAGCGCGGCGTCGAGCCCCTTGGTCGGCTCGTCCGCGATCAGGAGGGCGCTGTCACTCGCATGGGTGATGGCGATCGCCGCCCGCTGGCACATGCCGCCCGACATCTGAAAGGGATAGAGCGTCCCGGCACGGTCGAGGCCGACCTCGGCGAGGTTCTCCCCGGCCCGAAGCCGGCTTTCCTGCGCGCTGCGCCCATGCACGAAGCGGTGAACCTCGACCACCTGCCCGGCGATCCGCATGGTCGGATCAAGGGCGAGCCAGGGTTCCTGCGGCAGGAGCGAGATGGTGCGTCCCCAGCTCTTGCGGCGGACCGCGGCCGGGGCAGCGAGGAGATCGATGCCCGCGAGGCGGATGTACCCCGAGGCGGTCAGGCCCGGCGGAAGGCTGCCCATCACCGCCTGGGCGACGAGTGACTTGCCGGAGCCGCTTTCCCCGAGCAGCGTGAGCGGCTGTCCCGGCCGGACAGAAAGGGTGACGTCCCGCACGATGGGCCCGGCACCGCCACTGACGCTCAGCCCCGCGATCGACAGGTCGCGCATATCGGTGGCGACGTTCATCGGCCTTCTCCGCGTGCGACGAGTTGCAGCCCGAGGACCAGGAGGACGATCAGCACCGCGGGGGCGAGCACGTGCAGGGGCGCCTCGGCGTAATAGGGAAGCAACTCGACGATCATGCTGCCGAGTTCGGGCGTTGGCGGCTGCAGGCCGACGCTGATGGCGCTCAAAGTGGAGATCGCGATGATCGCGGTGGCCATGGCGAAGGCGGCGAGCGTCGCGATCAGCGGCGCGATGACCGGCAGGACATGGCAGCGCAGGATGTATACCGGCCCGAAGCCGAGGAGCTTCGCCGCCTCCACATGCGGCTCCTTGAGGAGCGAGGTCGTCGTGGCGCGGGTGACGCGGTAGAACTCCACCCACAGCGTGAGTGCAAGGCCGAGGTAGAGCGGCCCGAAATGACCGGGCGCGAAGGCGAGCAGCAGCAGGACGAGCATCAGCCCGGGCAGCGCCAGGACGATGTTCGCCAGAAGCTCGAAGGCCCGCTCGGCGAGGCCACCGCGCCAGGCGGCGACGAGGCCGAGGAGGATGCCCGGCACGGCGGCCGTCAGCATGGTGAGGAAGGCCATGCCGAACGACAGCCGCGCGCCATGGGCGAGCCGCGCCAGCAGGCTGCGCCCGTAATGGTCGGCACCGAGGAGATAGTCGCCGCCGACGGGCGCGAGGCTCGCCGACAGGTCCTGCGCCGCCGGATCGACCTCGATCACGAGCGGGCCCAGGATGGTAAAGGCGGCGAGAGCGGCGATGAGGGCCGCGCCGGCCCCGCGTGCCGTCACGGCGCGGGGCCGGGACGCGGTGAGAACGTCGAGGCCGGTGCTCATCGCGCGCTCCTCAGCCGTGGGTCGAGCCATGCGGAGGCGGCGTCGACACAGGCCGTGACGGCGACGAAGATGAGCCCCATGGCGAGTGCGGTGCCCTGGACCATGGGAATATCCCGCTCGACGATGGCGTGGACGAGGGCATGGCCGATGCCGGGATAGGCGAAGAGGCTTTCCACCACGACGACCCCTTCGACGAGATAGATGGCCTGCAGGCCGAGATAGGAGACGACCGGGATGGCGGCGTTGCGCAGCCCGTGCCGGCGCACGACGACCGCTTCCGGCAGCCCCTTGTGGCGCGCGAAGGCGAAATGGGGCGCCCTCGCGACCGCCGCAACGGCATCGCGCGTGACCCGGCTCGACACCGCGGCGAGGCCGAGGGCGAGCGTCAGCGCGGGCAGCACGAGGTCCCGCGCCGTCCCGAAGCCGGCGGGCGGCAGCCAGCCGAGCCAGATGGCGAAGACGAGGATGAGGACGAGCCCGAGCACGAAGGGCGGCACGGCGCGCAGGCTGACGGAGGCGGCGAGCCCCAGCCGGTCGGCCCAGCCGGTCGGCCTGAGCCCCGCGAGGACGCCGGCCACGGGGCCGATGGCGAGCGAGATGAGGAGCGCCGCGGCGGCGAGCCAGAGCGAAGCGCCGAGCTGGACCTTCAGCTCCTCGATGACCGGGGCGCCGGTGACGAGGGAGTGGCCGAGGTCGAGCCGGGCGAGGGTCTCGAGCCAGTCCAGGAACTGGGCGGGCCATGGCCGGTCGAGGCCGAGCTCGAGCCGCACCTTGTCCGCGGCTTGCCCGGTCATGGCATCCGGCCCATAGCGACCGGCCGCGATGCGCATCGCAGCATCCCCGGGCAGCGCCCGCATCAGCGCGAATGAGAGGGTGCCGACGACCAGCGCCACGAGGCCGGCCTGTGCGAGGCGGGCCAGGAGAAAGCGTCTCACGAAGCGTCTCCTATTCGGCCCAGCGGACGGCGGCGAGGCCGTAATTGACCTCGAGCGGATCGACCTTGACGCCCGTGATGCGCTTGCTGGCGACGATGGCGAGTTCCGACCAGGTGACGGGGATGCTCGGCAGCTCCTCCTGCAGGATCTCGACCGCCCGCCGCTGCAACGGCGCGCGCGCGCCGGGGTCGCTCATGCCCACGAGCCGGCCGACGAGCGCCGGCAGCTCCTCGTTCGACCAGCCCATGGCGCCCCAGTCGCTGCCGCCGGGGCCATAGTCCTGCAGCAGGGTTCCGATCGGATCCGGGACGATGGAATAGAGGCGCGAGACGAGACCCATCTCCAGCGTGCCGTCGCGATGGCGGCTCGGGATCTCGGAGCTGTTGCCGACGGACACCTTCACCTCGATGCCCACCTCCCTCAACTGCGCCTGCAGCGCCGTGGCGATGGGCGGCAGCTCGGGCCAGTTGGCGTAGGTGACGAGCGTCACGCTGAAGCGCCGGCCGTCGCGCTCGAGAATGCCGTCGCTTCCCGGCTTCCAGCCCGCCTCGGCCAGCAGCCGCTTTGCGGCCTCCAGGTCGCGGCCGAGCGGCGCGAGATCAGGCACGTGCCAGCCGGCGAGCGCGGGCGGGAAGAGCTGCGTGGCGGCAAGGTCGGGATTGCGCAGGATCACCTTCGCGATGCCCGCCCGGTCGATGGCCTGGCTCACGGCCTGCCGCACCTTCGCGTCGTCGAAGAAGGGCGAGCCGGCATTGACCTTGAGGATGCGCGTGCGCGGGATCGTCGCGATCTGCACGTCGAGCTTGCCGTTGCGCCGCAGGCGTTCGACGGAGACCGGCAACATGGAGAAGACGAGATCGGCCTCGCCGCTCTCGGCCATGAGCGCGCGCGTCTCGCCCTGCCCGACGGCGAGATAGCTGACCTCGGCGATGCCCGGCTCCCCGCCCCACCAGCCTCGCGACGCTTCGAGCTCGAGCTTCAGGGGCGGCGTCAGGCTCTTCACCTTGTAGGGACCGGAGCCGACGATCCGCGAAACCTTGCCGGCATCGTAGGACGAGGGGGCGAGAATGATGGCGCTGAAATTGACGAGGTAGGCCGGCAGGGCGGCGAAGGGCTTGTCGAGGCGGATCACCACGTCCCGTCCGTCGCCTGCGATGCCGGCGATCGGCACCTGCGTGAGCACGCCGACCCCGGCCCGTGCGCGCTCCAGGCTCGTCGTGGCGGCTTCAGCCGTCACGGGCGTCCCGTCGTGGAAGACGGCATCGGGGCGCAGCGTGAAGCGCCAGACAAGGCCGTCGTCGCTGACCGACCACGCCGCGGCGAGCGCCGGCACGAGCCGCCCGCTCGTGTCGGCGGTGACGAGCGTCTCGGCCACCTGCAGCCGGCTGAACACGTAGCCCGACTGCGCCGGATCGACACCGGCGATCTCCCAGGGGCCGACGACCTTGAGCGGCTTCGCCGCCACGGCCGTGGACAGGGCCGCCAGCGCGGCAGCAAGGAACCATGCGATGCGCATCTGAGCCTCGAAACGAAATGTTATATCGTTTCATTAACCGGATGAGCAGGGCCGATGCAAGCCGAAGCCACGCGATATCCTCAGAACCGCTAGCCGGTTTCCCGTCAGCTCTGATCCGCAGACAGGCTTCGCCGTGTGTTGCGCGCCTTGAGGAGTGCGGCGACGAAGGCCCGGACGATGCGGCCCTTCTGGACATCGGGACGGAAGAGGAGGTGACTTCTGAACGGCACCTCCGGCTTGAACGGCCGCAGGACGAGGCCGCGTTCCTGGAAGCCGTCGGCCGCGAGCGGATTGACGATGCCGATCCCGACACCTTCAAGGGCCAGCGCGCAGACGGTCGCCGAATTCGGCGTTTCCGCAACGAGGCGGGGTTTCACGCCGGCCTGTTCGCAGATCTGGTGCAACCGCAGGCGCACGCGGTCCTCGGGCGACAGGGCGATGTAGTCGAGGCCGTCGAGATCGGGCGGGGTGATCATGCTGCGCGCGGCAAGGGGATGCCCGCCGGGAATGGCGCATACGCCCGGGAAGCTGCCGAAGAGCTGGTGATCGACGCCCGAGAGATCGACCTCGTCGGCGGCGAGGCCGAGGTCGTACTGCCCGTCCGCGACGTGGTTGCGGACGGCCGAGGATGACATGACCGTCAGGGTCACCGTGATCGACGGGTGCTGCTCGCGAAAGAACCGGATCGCCCTCGGCACCAATGTGGAGCCGAGGGCGGCGAGACTCGCCACCTTCAGGCTGCCGGATCCGAAATCCCGGATCCGCGCCGCCGATGCCCTGAGCCGGTCGAGACCGACAAAGCTGGCGTCGACATCTCGAAAGAACAGCTGCCCTTCCGGCGTGGGCACCAGCCGCCCCTTGATGCGATCGAACAGGGCAAAGCCGACCTGGGCCTCGAGCTCGGCGATGCCGCGGCTCACGGCCGGCTGCGTGATGCCCATCAATTCTGCCGCGCGGGAGACGGTGCCGCTGATCATCACGGCACGGAAGGCTTCGAGCTGCCGCAGGTTCACCGGTCGGGCATCCTATAAGCTTTGCGCATGGACTCAGGCTTGTCCGTCAATTGTCCTTCTACAGTGAGTGTGGATCAATGGTCCCGCAAGCCTTGAGCAGGAGTTTTCATGCGCGACCAGACGCTCTGCGTTCACAGACCGGCCGTATCTCAGGAGGGCTTCGCAAGTCTGGCGATCCCGACCTATCGCGCCTCGACCATCGTTTTTCCCGATGCGCGCTCCTATGCCGAGCGCAAGCAGCGCGGACCGGACGGCTATTCCTACGGGCTGCACGGCACGCCGACGACGCGCACGCTGGAAGCGGCCTTGACGGAATTGCAGCAGGGCGTGCGCACGGCCCTCGTCCCCTCCGGGCAGGCTGCCATTGCCGTCGTGATGCTGACGGTCCTGATGCCGGGCGACACCGTGCTCGTCCCCGACACGGCCTATCCCCCGGCGACGGGCCTTTGCGAAAACTTCCTCAAGCCGCGCGGGATCAACTATCGCGTCTATGATCCGCTGATCGGCGGGGGCATCGCCGACCTCATGGATCCGACCGTCAAGCTGGTCTGGACGGAGTCGCCCGGCTCCACGACGATGGAGGTGCAGGACATTCCGGCCATCGTTGCCGCCGCGCACCGGCGCGGGGCGCTGGTCGGCTGTGACAACACCTGGGCGACCCCGGTCTACTTCAAGCCCCTGGTGCACGGCGTCGATTTCGTCGCCGAGGCGCTCACCAAATATGTCGGCGGCCATTCCGACCTGCTGATGGGCGCCATCAGCGTGCGGGAGCTGCCGCTCCACCGGCGTCTCAAGGATACCATGCGCATGCTGGGCATCGGGGTCTCGCCCGATGACGCGAGCCTGGCGCTGCGCGGCCTGGAGACCATGGGCGTGCGCCTCGCGCACGTCGCGCGGGTCGCGGCCGCTTTCGCCGAGCGGATGGCCGATCTCGTGCCTCCGCAACTCGTGCTCCACCCGGCCCTGCCGCATTGTCCCGGCCATGCCCTGTGGAAGCGCGACTTTTCGGGAGCGAGCGGCGTCTTCAGCCTCCTCGTTCCGCCGGATGCGGAGGCGGCGATCCCGGACCTGCTCACGGCGGCGAAGGTCTTTTCCATCGGCGCGTCGTGGGGCGGCACCCACAGCCTGATCGCGCCCATGAATGTCGTGGCCGACCGCCGGGTCAGCCGCAACGTTCATCAGGGCACGATCCTGCGCATCAGCATCGGGCTCGAGGACCCGGAGGACCTCTGGGCCGATCTCGCGCCCATCGTCGCGGCGATCGCCGCGGCGAAGCCGCCTGCCGCGCGGCTGGCGGCGCTCTGACCCAACAAGAAGAGAGGGGAACAAGATGTCGAAGAAATCACCGATCCTGTCGGCGCTGGCCGGCTTCGTTTTCGTCGCCTCGGCGGCAGGCAGCCCGGCCGCCGCCCAGTCGACCCTGGATGCTGTCAAGAAGCGCGGCCATGTCATCTGCGGAGCGAGCCAGGGCACCGTCGGCTTCGGCGCCCCGGATGGCAACGGCTACTGGCGCGGCCTCGACGTCGAGACCTGCCGCGCCGTCGCTGTTGCCGTCTTCGGCGACAAGGAGAAGGTCGCCTTCGTGCCGCTCAGCGGCCAGCAGCGCATCCCCGCCTTGCAGACCGGCGAGATCGATCTCTTGCCGCGCACGCTCACATGGACCCTGCGCCGGGATGCCAACGGCATCAATTTCTCGGTTCCGAACTATTACGAGTTCACCGGCTTCATGGTGCCCAGGGAACTGGGAGTCACCAAAGTCGAGGACATGGCCGGCGCCTCCGTCTGCGTGCAGACGGGCTCCACGACCGAGGTTGTCGTCAACGACGTCTCGACGAAGCACAACCTCGGCCTGAAGCCGGTGATCTTCGACAATGTCGCTGCGACCCGGCAGGCCTTCTTCTCCGGGCGCTGCGATGCGCTCATCACCGATGCGGCCGCCCTTGCCTCCGTGCGGGCGACCCAGGCCAGCAACCCGGACGACTACGTCATCTTTCCGGCCACGCAATATATGGACGCCCTGACGCCGGCCGTCCGCCATGGCGACGACCAGTGGTTCGACATCGTGAAATGGTCGATCCAGGCACTCCTGGCGGCCGAGATGTACGGCATCACCCAGGCCAACGTCGATGAGATGCTGACCTCGAGCGACCCGCGCGTGCGGCGCTTTCTCGGCGTGGAGCCCGGCAACGGCGCGGCCCTCGGGCTCGACGAGAAGTTCGCCTACAACGTCGTCAAGCAACTGGGAAACTACGCCGAGATCTATGACCGCAATCTCGGCGAGGGGAGCCCGCTCAAGATCGAACGCGGCCCGAACCGCCTGTTCAGGGACGGCGGCCTCATGTTCCCGCTCGACTTCCAGTAGCCGACGGCCCGGAACGGGAGGCGCTCATGCTCACCAGCCTCTGGTACAGCGAAAGGGCACGCAGCTGGCTGATGCAGGCGCTGCTCCTCGCTGCCGTCATCGCCCTTTTTTCCTGGCTCGCCGCCAATACGGTCGCGAATCTCGCCGCCCGCGGCATTCGCGTGGGCTACGACTTCCTGTGGCGGCCGGCCCGCTTTCCGATCTCGGAAAGCGTGATCGCTTACAGCCCCGCGGATACCTTCTTCTGGGCCTTTGTGGTCGGCATTGCCAACACCCTCTTCATCTCGGTTCTCGCCATCGCCCTGTCGACCGCGTTCGGCCTCGTCGTCGGTCTGGCGCGGCGCTCGCGAAACCCGCTCGCGGCCGGCGTCACCGGCGCCTATATCACCGCCGTGCGGAACACGCCGCTCATCGTGCAACTGCTCTTCTGGTACGCGCTGACGACCACCGCCCTGCCTGCGCCACGCAACGCCTGGAATCCGATCGACGGCGTGTTCGTGTCGCTCAGGGGCGTGTTCCTGCCGCAGCTGACGCTGACCGGCGATGTCGGAAGCTTCGCAGGCCTCGGCGTCGCCATCATCATTGCCGCGGCCGCCGCGCTTGTCCTCGGCCGGCGCGCGGGCCTGCGGTTGCGCGCCAGCCATGTCGTTGCGGCGGCTCTTGTTGCGTTCGCCGCCGCCGCCCTTGCCTGCGGCATCGGCATCTCCGCCACGCGGCCGGAGCTGCGCGGCTTCAACTTCACAGGCGGCTTCAGGGTGTCGACCGAGTTCACGGCGCTCATGGTCGGCTTCGTCGTCTACACTTCCGCCTTTATCGGCGAGATCGTTCGTGGCGGCATCGATGCGGTGGGCAAGGGCCAGTGGGAGGCGGGCCGGGCGCTCGGCCTCAGTGAGCGCCAGACCCTCGGCAAGGTCGTGATCCCGCAGGCGCTGCGCATCATCATCCCGCCGCTGACGACGCAATATCTGTCGACCGTCAAGAACACGACACTCGCGCTCGCCGTCGGCTATCCCGAGCTCGGACTGATCGTCGGCACGGTCATCAATCAGACGGGCCAGGCCATCGAGAGCATCGTCATCATGCTCGCCGTGTTCCTCTCGATCAGCCTCGCGGTGTCGCTGTTCATGAACTGGTACAACCGCAAAGTCGCATTGGTGCAGCGATGACCTCCACAACCTCCGTCGTATCGGCCCCCATCGAGGTCCTGCGCCCGCCCGTCGCGCCGCGCCGCTCCGCCTTCACGCTTCTCTTCGGCGATCTTGCGAGCGCCGGCATCACCGTCGCGACCGGCGGGCTCCTCATCCTCGCAGTCCCGAAAATGCTGGAATGGGCTGTCTTCGACGCGGTCTTCGTCACGGCCGACCCGCGCGCCTGCCAAGGGGCGGGGGCGTGCTGGGCCTTCGTTGCCGACAAGCTCCGTTTCATCCTGTTCGGCGTCTATCCGCCGGAGGAGCAGTGGCGGCCGCTCGCCGTGATCGGCCTCATCATCGCCGGCGTGCTGATGACCCTGTCGCCCGCGCTGTGGGGCCGGCGGCTCATCCTCGGCTGGGGTCTCATCATCGGCGCCATGCTGGCGCTCATGTGGGGCGGGTTCCTCGGGCTCGCCTTCGTGCCGACGAGCAGTTGGGGCGGACTTCCCGTCACGCTTCTCCTGGCGGTGCTGTCCCTCGGCCTTGGCTTTCCGTTCGCGGTGCTGTTGGCGCTCGGACGGCGCTCCGCGAAGCCGGTCGCGCGCGTGCTCTCGGTGTTCACCATCGAGATCGTGCGGGGCCTCCCGCTCGTCGGCCTCCTGTTCGTCGCCTCCATCCTCCTGCCGCTTCTGCTGCCGGCCGACTGGACGATCGACAAGCTCGGCCGCACGGTCGCGGCGCTCACCGTGTTTTCCGCGGCCTATCTCGCCGAGGTCATCCGCGGCGGCCTGCAGGGCGTGCCGGCGGGGCAGGACGAGGCGGCGAGGGCGCTCGGCATCCCCTACTGGAAGACGGTCTGGCACATCGTGCTGCCGCAGGCGATCCAGAAGGTCATCCCGCCGCTGACGAACACGGCGATTGTCATGGTGAAGAACACAAGCCTCGTCATGATCGTCGGCGTGTTCGACATGCTGAACGCAGGCCGTTCCGCGGCGACCGACCCTGCCTGGCCCGCGCCTTACGCGGAGACTTATCTCTTCGTGGCCGCGGCCTATTTCCTCATCTGCTACGGGATCTCGCGCTATTCGCTCTGGCTCGAGCGGCGCGTGCGCGAAAGGGATTATCGATGATTGCGACCTCGCAGCCCCGTCGAGCGGCGGACATGACGCAGGCCGGGCCGGCCGTTCGGATCGAGGCCGTGCACAAGTGGTACGGCGCCTATCATGCCCTCAAAGGGGTGAACCTCGACATCCGCCGCGGCGAACGGGTGGTCGTCTGCGGCCCCTCCGGCTCGGGCAAGTCGACCCTCATCCGCTGCGTCAACCGTCTGGAAGATCACCAGAGCGGGCATATCGTGGTGAACGGCGTCGAACTCACGGGCAACCTTCGCAACATCGACGCCGTGCGGCGCGATGTCGGCATGGTGTTCCAGCACTTCAACCTCTTCCCGCATCTGAGTGTGCTCGACAACTGCGCCGTGCCGCTCGTCCTCGCCCGCAGGACGCCTCGCGCCGAGGCGGAGGCCACGGCCAGGCATTTCCTGGAACGCGTGCGCATTCCCGAACAGGCGCACAAGTTTCCCGGCCAGCTGTCCGGAGGCCAGCAGCAGCGTGTGGCAATCGCGCGGGCCCTGTGCATGCAACCCAAGATCATGCTGTTCGACGAGCCGACCTCGGCCCTCGATCCCGAGATGGTGAAGGAGGTGCTCGACACGATGGTCGCTCTCGCCGAGGAGGGCATGACCATGATCGTCGTCACGCACGAGATGGGCTTTGCGCGGCGGGTGGCCGACCGGGTCGTCTTCATGGACCAGGGCGAGATCGTGGAAAGTGCACCTCCCGAGATGTTCTTCGCCAACCCGGCAAGCGAACGCACGAGAGCGTTTCTCAGCCAGATCGTCCATTGAACCATTCGGTAGCAAAGACCACCAATGGTCTCTCTACCCCTGACCACGCCGCCAGATGTACCTTGCTCCAGCCAGACTGGTGCAGCCAGTCTCTCGTGTCTCGCAGACGCTTGAGCATGACTACAACGCGTCGATCCACGCGGTCACGGCGGCGGTCACGTCGTCCTTGCGATCGAGCATGATCCAGTGTCCTGCTCCGGTCCACGCTTCCACCTTGGACTTGGGATTCGAGAACCACGGCCGCATGCGGCGCGCCTGGGCCGGATCCCGGCACAGGTGGTAGAACGGCATTGACAGTAGCCGGCAGAATCGGGCGCTCGCCTCCTCCACGCCGACTTGATCGGGTCCTGTGAAAAGCGGACCAAAGGACTCACGCACCACATGATTGGGCATACCCTGGACACGTCGTGCGTGCCAGCGCTTGAAGGCCGGATCGGTGGCGCGGTCGTAGACGCCGGCGAACAGCGCGGGAACCACCGTGCCAGGGTCGCCGGTGGCGAGGTCCCGGGTGGTCTTGCCGAAGAGCCGCGCTGCCGCGGCATCGAAGCCGAGCGCACCGTCGATCGACACGACGGCGCGGATCAGGTCCGGTCTCTTCACCGCGAGCCGCGCCGCGATCTGGGCACCCATCGAATGCCCGACGAGGACGAACTTGCGTCCCTGATAGGCGGCGAGGATCAACGTCTCGATGTCCGCCACATAATCGGCGGGGGTGTAGGACCCGGGGGGCATGACTTCTGACCTGCCGTGTCCGCGCAGGTCGGGGGCAACCACGCGGTACTTGCTCTCGAACACCGGCAATTGCCAGCTCCAGTCGTGCGAATCGCAGGTCCACCCGTGGAGCAGCATGACGTCGGGACCGCTCCCGACATCGGTGAAGAATAGCCGTGCGGTTCGTCGCTCGTGCGCCACCGCGGGCGCGGCAGTTCCTGTTCCGGTGCCGATTGCAGCGGCTGCCGTGGTCGCCCCCATCAATCCCAGCAACTTGCGCCGGGAAAGTTCAAGACCTTCATCTGCCATGAGCCCTCCTTTGCCTTGCACCGGCAGCGCCAGGGAAGCGCGGGCCGGAATTGATCGCCTGGAGGGGATAAATATAACTTGGATATCTACGATCAATTATGCACTTTGAGGTGCGTAGATATACGCGAGGATATCGGCATGCCGAGGACCCGACCTGCGGACGTGGACATCGTCTATTTCGCCGATTGCGCGGCGCGATCCTTCTTCGACCAGGTGGCCAACAAATGGTCGGTGATGATCCTGACCATCCTCGCCGAGCGACCGACGCGCTTCAACGCGTTGATGCGCCGGTTGGAAGGGATAACCCATAAGGCGCTGACCCAGGCGCTGCGGCGGCTCGAGCGCAACGGATTGATCGCGCGCAAAGTGATGGCGACGTCGCCGGTCGCCGTCGAGTATTCGATCACCGATCTGGGCCGCACGCTGCAAGCTCCCTTCGGGGCGGTCTACGACTGGGCAATCCACCACCTCGACGACATCGAGGAAGCCCAGCGCCGATATGATGCAAGAGCCGGGCTCTGAGCGGACGACGTGGGGACGGGGGCGCGCCGCGAAGCCGACGGTCCGCTGTGTGCCCGCGTCGGCCGGCCGCCAATGACCGACAAGCGGGGCAAAGAGCCCTTCCGACCAATCGAAGTGCCTCAGATCTGGTCTGCAATCGCTGCCTTGTCGATTATCGACCAGACCCTTGCGATCCTTCCATCGGCAAATTCGTAGAACACATTCTCGTCGAACTGGATGCGCTTACCGTTGACGGGCAGGCCAAATAAGCTGCCGGTCGGAGTGCAGTCGAAATGCAGGCGGCTGGCGATGCGCGGCGGATCGGACAGTAAAAGCTCAATGTTGAAGTAAAGATCAGGGATGGCCCGAAAATCGCCTTCCAGCATCTCCCGATAACCCGCCAGCCCCACCCACCTTTCGTTATAGTGAACATTGTCGTCAACGAACTGTCCGAGATTCACCCAGTCTTGGCGGTTCAGGCAGTCGATATAGCTCCGATAGACATCGGACAGTTGGCCGTGGCGCATTGGCATTGTCTCTGGGGATAGGTTGTTCCGCTGCTGAAAATGAAAATGGTGAAATGCGGAATTACCGAGGTCAAGCCTTCTCTCGCGACGCCCTTCTGTACGTTTGCGCAAGACTGCCGCAAGGCCATTTTACGATTGCGCCAAAGGGGCCGCTTGCGGACCGCTTTCAGGTGAAAAGGGTGAAGCCGTCGACATCTTTGGTCGTGCATCCAGCAGCTTCGCCGACCTGATGGAGCAATTCGGAACTTTACATTTGGGATGGGACGCAGGGATGATTTCCAGCACGTTGAAGTTGGCGTTGATGTAACGCGACCTGTATTCTACTGCGTCTCATGGAATTTTCGCATCTCTGGCCTTGGATGGGGCTCGGCCTGGCCGCGATGCTCCTGCTAGGGCTCACCATCGGCGACATGCGCGGCGATCGCGCCGTGCCGCACACCCATGACATGGTGTGGCTCGCCTGGGCGGCCACTGCCGCCTATCTGCTCCACCAGTTCGAAGAGCATGGCATCGACGCGCGAGGCGCGCCCTACGCCTTCCGCGGCACGCTTTGCACCTTCTTCGGATTCGCCAGTGCGGCAGCCTGCCCCATTCCGGATGCCTTCATCACCGCGGTGAATATTCCCGTGGCGTGGCTCGCAGGTCCCATCGCCGCCCTGCTGGGGCGCCGCTGGCCGGCCATCGCGCTGAGCTATTTCGGTGTGCCGACGGTCAATGCCTTCGCGCACATCGGTCCGGCATTCGCGGCCGGCAGTTATAACCCGGGCCTGCTCACCGCGGTTCTTCTGTTCCTGCCGCTGTCGCTTTGGACCTTGTGGATTGCGTTGCGGAGGCCGGACCTTGGATGGCGAATGGTGGCCGCCACAATCGCCGGCGGCATCGTAGTGCATGCGGTGCTGATCCTGACGCTCGGAGCCTTTTTGATGGGCTCGCTCGGCGAAAACACCCTCGTCGCAATTGAGGTCGCCAATCCGGCGATCCCGATCCTCCTGGTTGCCGCAATCATGCGGCGACCTCATGCTCCTTGGTCGGCGGAATACGAAAAGCAGCCCGCAGCTTTTAGGATCAGGCGTGGTCGCCAAGAATGACAGCCATGGGGCGCGAAGCGGTAATCGCCTTGAGGAGAGCAAGATTTGCTCAAGGGCATGGAGCGAACGCGCTCATGCGGAAGGCGCAGCACCGGACGTGAGCCTTCCGAGCCCTTATCAAACCAGTGCCGAAAGCCGTTCTGCCGTATCGGGCATGCGTTTCAAACTCGCCTTGATCCGGTCACGCCAGCGAGGACCACGCGACAGCGCATCCTGATAGGCTTCTGCGAGATCGTCCGGGCGGTCCTCAGAAAGAACCGACACAAGGAACTCGGCCTGGGCCCGGTCCTTTCGAGCCTTCAACTGATCAGGCCCGCCAAGGCGCCGATCGGCCACGATCAGCTTGTGAATGGCGAATCGCTCGGGCCGCGGTATCTGAACCAGAACGCCAGAACGGTATAGAGCGACCACGTGAATCGGGTCGGCGATCAGAAAGTTCAGATAGTTCAGGGCCTGGGCGCTCACCCCCAATGCAGGCAGCGGCTTGACCTTTTCCTCGCCAAAGGCCGGCGTCAGAAACTCGACCATTGCTTCCGAGTGACTCTGCCGCCATTTCCAAATCTGCCGATCATTTATACCGGGCACCGGATCAAACTTGAGCAACTTGAGTATCTCGGCGGGATTCTCTTCAACCTTGTCTTCCAGAACAACCGACAGCCGTTCGAAACTGGCGAAATCGATGTCGCCGGTTTGGGCCAGCTCCTCGTAATCCATGCGCACCCCGAGGTCGCCCTGGTAGAGGCTGTAAGCTGATGTTCCCACGAGCGTACCGCCAAGCCGGAACACCCCTGCCCGAGAAAAAGCGAGAAGCAATGATCCTGTTTCGCGATCGGTCGTGATGAAGCCCTCGGCTCGGAGCGTCCTGGTGAGCCTCGCCATCCGCTTCCTGCGCTCTTCCGCGTCGGCCTTCAGCGCTTCCGCGCGTTCCAGGCGTTGACGCAGCTCCGGTTTGTCTTCGCCGAGATACCGGCTCATCATCTCGGTTCCGATCCGGAAGCGCTCATAGAGATAGGTTCGCCCGTTGCGCTGCCGCTCCTCGATGGTGCCAACCAGACCGGAGGCCCTTTCGTCGAGATGAAGACGTAGCAGGTCCTGATAGGCCACGACGGCCGGACGGCTGTGAGCAACGATTTTCATGGCGCTCCATGTCTCCGCGCTATGTGCATCAAATAATATTTTGATGCACACGGACACAAGTGTGCAGCAGAAAAATGACTGATGCACATGGATCAGGCCTTCCGAGAAGCAGGCCATCTCATTTACCGCGCTGGCGCGCTCCGGCGTAAGCGATTGAACGATAGCGCATCGAGCCGGAGGAACGGTTCCGTTCGCCGACAACCGGCCCGGGCCGGATCATTGGATGGAGGAGATCGAGAAGATCGACCTGAGCAGCCGAACCGGCGGCCGGGGGAATGCGGCCGGGACGAAGTCTCGTCCTAACGGCGATCGACCTCGAAACGTCAGCGCCGATGGCCGACAGGGGTGAACAGGGAAACGGCCGCTTTCCGGCGGAAGGCGGCGATGCTGCCGTCCCGAAAACGAGGGTACTTTGGGAAAATGCCGCTGTCCTAATCGTTGTATCTATCTCTGCGTGGGGAGTTCGATAGTCTGGCCCACAACATCGATCGCCACCTTGCCGCGAAGCCCACGGGAGCTTCCGCCTTCGAGCAATTCATGCGCATCGCCGACCCGAGCCAGAGGCAGTACCGCGCCGATGACAGGCTTGATCAGGCCGCGCTCGACGAGGTTTGTCAGCGCGTCGAGCTTGCCGCGGTTCTGCCGTGTGAACACGAAATGGTAGGCGGCATTCTTGCCCCACGCCTCGATCAGGTTTTGCGGCTGTGCGATGTCGACGATGCTGACCACCCGTCCGGCATCCGCGAGGGCGAGCGGGCTTTTCGTCAGGGTGTCGCCGCCGATGGTGTCGAACACGACGTTCACCCCCTGCCCATGCGTCAGGTCCGCCACGGCTGAGACATAGTCATCGGAGGCGTAGTCGATTACCTCGTCCGCTCCGAGCGAACGGACGAAGTCATGGTTGCTGGAGCGCGCCGTCGTGATGACCCGCGCACCCATCGCCTTGGCAAGCTGGATCGCCACGGTGCCCACACCGCCGGCGCCCCCGTGGATCAAAATCGTTTCATGGACGGCAAGCTGGGCGCGGGTCACCAAGGCTTCCCAGATCGTACCGCCAACCAGCGTCAGGCTGGCAGCCTCCAGATGACTGATATTGTGCGGCTTGCGAGCGACCAGATCGACATCGACGACGTGCTGCTCCGCATATGAGCCGGGGCCGCCGAAGATTTTGGGCGTGTAGTAAACCTCGTCGCCTATCTCGAACACGCTCACGTCGGCCCCCTTCTCTTCCACGACGCCGGAAACGTCGTGACCGATGATGGCGGGGAGCGGCACATATTCGACGTAGTCGCCGCGGCGGATCTGATAGTCCAGGGGATTGATGGCAGTGGCGTGAACGCGCACCCGGACCTGTCGCGGCCCGACAGCCGGTACGGAAACATCGCGCAGCTCGAACGCGTCGTAGCCACCGAACTTTTCGAGGACGATCGCTTTCATCGTGTCGGTCATGATCTCACCCTTTATCAAACCCAATTGAGGGGAGGAGCCTTATGGGCAGGTACACATCATCGCTCTCATTTGGCTCCCGGCGACTTCCTCGGGAGCAGCGGGCCGGCCGATCAAGATGCCGGGGAGCGATGTCACGATCCGCCGGCTCCCTCTTGTGACCGACGCAGCACGTCCTGCCATTCCGGGTGGCGACCGATCTGTGCTTTCGCGAAAGGACAGAGCGGTATGATGGCAATGCCGTCGCGCCGCGCATCCTCGATCGCCTGGCGCACCAGCCGCTCGCCGACCTTGCGGCCGCGCAAGCCCGCAGGCACTTCCGTGTGGTCGATGATGATCAGGCCTTCGCCGGCCCGGCTGTAGGTCATCTCGGCCTCCATGCCGTCGACGACGAGGCGGTAGCGTCCCTTCGACGCGCCATCCTCGCGCTCGACCCGTTCCTCGCCGGTCGGGGCCGCGGGCTTGACCGTTTCGGCATCGGGCGTGCGGACCTGCCGCGGCGCTCCATGCGCGCATTCGAGAAGCTCGCGGTCCCATCCGCCCAGATCGGCGGCGGCCTCGTAGGTCGAGACGAGGAACGCCATCAGGGCTTCGTCGGGATCGGCGGCCGACCGCACGGCATCATAGGGGAGGACGAATTCCGACAGGCCCTCGTGCCAGAACGCGGCGTCGGGCCGGACCGACGCTGCGCGGTAGCCGGCCGGGGCCGGATAGGCGTAGGCATAGAAGGCCGGATAGTCGATACCGTTACCGCCCGGCCAGAAGCCCGCCGAGGACACCTCGCGGTCATAGGCCTCCTGCGCCACGTCGTCGGGCAAGGCGGGGATGCCCGCCGGATGAAGCGGCGCGCGCCTGCCCGAAAAGCGGGTGACCGCCAGGTCGAGCGCGCCCCAGAACAGATGAACGGGACTGGACTTGCCAAGGAACGACGTGCGGAACCGGTTGAAGACCCTGTCGACCGCCATCAGGGCCTGATGGAAGCGCTGGACGGCTTCGCGATCATAGGGTCGGTCGCGATCATCCTCGGCGAAGGGTACCGGGAAGGGCACCTCGTTCGGTCGGCCGTTGAAGGTCGGGGTGCCGCCGAGCTCCGTGATCAGTCGAACGAAGCGCGCGTGGAACGTCGCGACCGTGGTCGGCCCGAGATCGAACGACACCCTGCGGCCGTTGCCGCTGGTGCCCAAGACCTTGTGCTCGCGCAGGTCGAACAGGATTTCGATGCCCGGGCCGTCGGGAATGGGCGAGGAGGCGAGACCGTTCGGCGTGACGTAGAAGGTCGCGTTCCACGAATGGTTGAGCCATGGCGTGTGGGCGAGCCGGTACTTGCCGGCGACCTGGACGTAGAGATGCAGCGCTGAACACGTCTCGCGCCAGCTGAGGTAGTCGAGGTCGGGCCACTTGGTCATTTCGGTCCTCCAGGCTGGCTCCGGTCAATCCGGAAGGGGAATGTGCTCGTTGCGGTCGTCGACGGGCAGATCGAAGCGGCCGTTGCCCCAGTTCGCGGCGCGCCATTCGGCCTTGGCGAGTTCGATGCGCTCCTGCGACGAGGCGACGAAGTTCCACCAGATGTAGCGCGGTCCGTTGAAGGTCGCGCCGCCGAGGATCATTAGCCGCGCGCCGCGGTCCCCGGCAGCAACCGAGATGCGGTCCCCCGGCCGGAACACCATCATCTGGCCTGCCTCGAATTCCTGTCCGGCAACCGAGATCGAGCCTTCGACGATATAGATGCCGCGGTCTTCGTGGTTGTCCGGCATCGGCAGCCGGCTTCCCGGCTCGAGCCTTACATCTGCGTAGAATGTCTCGGAGAGCATCGTGGCGGGCGCCGCCATGCCGTAGGCGTTTCCGAGGATAAGCCGAACCGAGACGCCACGGTCCTCGATGACTGGAAGCGTCTCCTTGCCATGATGCTCAAAGCTGGGGGCCACATCCTCATGGCTGTCCGGCAAGGCCAGCCAGGTCTGGATCCCGAACAGGCTGTTCGGGCCGCTCCGCGCCGTCGCGGAGGTGCGCTCCGAATGCGTGACGCCGCGCCCCGCGACCATCCAGTTGAGCGCACCGGGCCTAATGATCTGATCGGCGCCGGTGCTGTCACGGTGATGGAAGTCGCCCTGGAAAAGATAGGTGACCGTGCCAAGGCCGATATGCGGATGCGGCCGGACGTCGACGCCCTGTCCCGTCAGCAACTCGGCCGGCCCGGCCTGGTCGAAGAAGATGAACGGCCCGACCATCTGGCGCTTCGGTGCGGGCAGGGCGCGCCGGACCTCGAAGCCGCCAAGGTCGCGCGAGCGCGGGACGATCAGGGTCTCGATCGCATCGACCCCGACCTCGTCGGGACAGCCCGGTTCGATTGATGGGTTCCAGCTCATGTGCGTTATCCCTTGTCTTCGGAGCGCCTGATCCTGCCGAGCGATCGTCGGAGCTGGCGGCCGAAACGCCCCCGACATCGGTAATTTCCGCGAACGTCCGCGACGCAGCGTGGCAGGAGCAGGCCCTGCCGTATCGGTCTGGCAGTCACGCATTCCCGCAGGCAGATGCGTCGAAATTTGGTCGCACCCTTTCCGAGAAAACGAACGAACTCAAGCCTCCGCGTCGCGACGCGCCGGAAAGGGAGCAAGAACGGCACCAGAGCGGCATGTCCTGCACCGCAAGGCCCAAGCGCATTCGCTAGTTACCAGCCGCCGATGAGCGCTTCCCTCAGGACTCAGGAGATTGGAATGACTTTTCGCAACGGCCTTGCTTCGCTTCTTCGCCCCGAGGATTCCGTACTGGTCCTGATAGACCATCAGCCCTACCAGCTGGCGAACTTGAACAGCCACGATCCGCATGCCGTGGTCAACAATTCGGCCGCGCTGGCGAAGGCTGCGAAGGTCTTCGGCGTGCCCACCATCCTGACCAGCGTCGTCGCGGATCGTGGCGGTCATATCTTCCCGCAGATCACCGACGTGTTTCCCGGCCAGGAGATCATCGACCGTACGCTGATCAACACCTGGGAGGATCCCAAGGTTGTCGACGTGGTCAAGGCGACAGGTCGCAAGCAACTGGTCCTGGCCGGCCTGTGGACCGAGGTCTGCGTCGCGATGCCGGCAATCCAGGCGGCCGGCGAAGGCTGGGACGTGACAGTCGTCACCGATGCGTCCGGCGCCGTTTCGACAGAGGCGCATGAAATCGCCATCCAGCGCATGATCGCGGCCGGCGTGAACATGATCACCTGGATGGCGCTGGCGGCGGAATGGCAGCGCGACTGGGCGCGGAGCGAGACCGCCGGGGCGCTCAACGAGGTGGTCATCCAGCATGCCGCGGGCAGCGGCATCGCCTATCTGTGGGAGCAGCAGTTGCTCAACACGCCGGTGCCGAGCCCGGCGAGCTGATTTGAGTTGCGATGGCGAGGCGAGCCCGAGGCATCCCGCGAACGGGCGTGGCCTCGTCATCCATGGCGCTGCTCAAAGCTGCCGCGAAGGAGGCACGGATGGATTTCGAGAAACTCATGCAGGCCAACCTCGATCTGGTGTTCGGCGAACGTGACCCCACGCGGCGCATCGCGGCGATCCAAAGGATCTACGCAGAAAACGCGGAGCTTCACGAACCCGAGCGTTCGGCGCGAGGACATGAAGCGATCTCGCAGGCCGTAGCGGACGTTCTGGAGCATCTGCCTCCGGGCTTCGTGTTCACCGCGTTGAGGCCGGCAGTGGGCCACAACGGCGTCGGTCGCTTGCAGTGGGGCGTCGGCCCGGCCGGAGGTCCGTTCGCGGCCACGGGCACCGATGTCGCGCATGTCGAAGGCGGCCTCCTTCGAACCCTGCATGTTTGTTTTCCTCGATCAACCGGGACCTTGAATGGGGATGGCGTCCTGAGCGGAGAGCCAAGCTGGCGACGACCCCGCCGGGGCCTCTGTCGGTTTAAAGGAGCTGCTGCACATGACCGGATCTGGCTTTCCTGTGGGACTGGAGATGGATGTCTCCTATCCGAATTTCCAAGTCAGCCTGACGCTTCTGTCCACTGAGCAATTGAGGTTCGAGATCAAGGAAGGGCCATTCGCCCGGACCGAAACCGTCGATATTCAGGTCGTGCCGATCGGCAACAGCATCTTCGCGGTCAGCTGGCAGGAGGAGAGCGGCGCGACGGTCACGAATGTTCAGGACTACGATCGCAGTCTGGTCTTCTCGTTTGCGACACTGCCCGACGGGCAGTTCCTACGAATGACCGGCAAAATGGCGATCACACGGCCCGCGCATCGCAGCTCCGACGATCGGCCGCGGCGCAACAAGGAACTCGTCCTCGAGGCGATGACCTCTCTTTTCCAGCGTCGTGACGCGTCGGCCGTGGAACGGCTCTACGCCCGGGACTACATCCAGCACAACCCAAACATTCCCCAAGGTCGCGACGCGTTGCAGGCGATCGTCACCGGCCTGCCGGAGCACGTCTTCTACGAGCCCGGACTGATCGTCGCCGGCGACGATCTCGTCGCCATCCACGGACGCATCCGCGGCTGGGCGGACGAACCGCTGATCGCAGTCGACATCTTTCGGATCGAGGACGGCAGGCTGGCCGAGCACTGGGACGTGTTGCAGAGCGAGGTGGCTGCGACGGCGGCCGACAGCGGCATTTCGATGTTCGACCCCGAGGAAGGAGCACATGGCGCTGCGCCGAAGCCGGGATAGTCGCGAACCACCCCATCCGATGCGGTCCATCAGGATCGACAATGACTTGTGAGAACCCGTCATGGAACGGGCGTCGACAGTTTCGCGGCCCTCCTTCCCGGCTGGGCGCATCTCACCGGGACCAGCCGAGCGAGGGGCTCGGCGGCATCCCGCGCGTCACCTTCCAGATGAGCACCGCCTCGCGATGAAGCGGTCCATCGAGGTTCTTGGCACAAGTCGCCCCAATCGTCCGGGCATCTCATCAGGGACCGCACATGATCTGATCGGTCGTCGGCGACATGACTCCGGGGCGATGGTGGCAATTGCACTTACCCCTGTATGATCGCCGCGCGTTCCGTCGAAACCGTCAACACAAGGCTCTAAACCATGCCCAAAGGATCGGACCTTCTTGTTGCCGCGCTGGAGAACGAGGGCGTGGATCGCGTCTTCGGTGTGCCGGGCGAGGAGAATCTCGACCTCCTGGAGTCGTTGCGAACCTCCGGTATCGAGCTGGTCTTGACGCGTCATGAGCAGGCCGCGGCCTTCATGGCCGCGACGCATGGGCGGCTGACGGGCAGACCCGGTGTCTGCCTGGCTACGCTCGGCCCCGGCGCGCTGAACTTCTCCACCGGTGCGGCCTATGCGCATCTCGGGGCCATGCCGATGATCCTCATCACTGGCCAGAAGCCTGTGATGAGCGCCAAGCAGGCCCGATTCCAGATCGTCGATATCGTGGCGTCGATGAAGCCGCTGACCAAGATGACGCGTCAGATCGTCAGCGCAGCCGCCATACCCTCCACGGTGCGTGACGCCTTTCGCGTCGCGACGGAAGAGCGACCCGGGCCGGTGCATCTGGAATTGCCGGAGGACGTCGCGGCCGAAGAGGTCGAGAACGCCTCCGTCATTCCGGTCCACACCGCAGAGCGGCCTGTCGCCTCGGCCCTGTCGCTCGACGGCGCGGCTGAGATAATCCTTGGCGCCAGCCGACCGCTCGTCATGATCGGTGCGGCAGGCAACCGGCCTGCTCTGGTCGAGGCGCTTTCGAGCTTCGTGAGACGCACGCGGCTGCCGTTCTTCAACACGCAAATGGGCAAGGGCGCGGTCACCGGCGGCTCGAATCTCTACATGGGAACCGCGGCGCTGTCGGAGGGCGACTACGTCCACGAGGCCGTCGAGCGCGCCGACCTGATCATCGCCATCGGCCACGATACGGTCGAGAAGCCGCCCTTCCTGATGAAAAGCGCCGGCGGGCCACGAGTCATCCATGTCGGCTACCAGTCCGCCACGGTCGAGCAGGTCTACCACCCCGATATCGAGGTGATCGGCGACATCGGTGCTGCCGTCGAGGGGCTTGCCGAGCGGCTCGAAGGAAAGCTGACGCCCGACGAGGGAATGCTCGATCTGCGCCAGCGTATTCTCGCCCGCCTCAACGACCGCGCCGAGGAGGACCGTTTTCCGGTCACGCCCCAGCGCATCGTTCATGACGTTCGCAAGGTGATGCCGGAGGACGGCATCGTGTGCCTCGACAACGGCATGTACAAGATCTGGTTCGCGCGCAACTACCGCACCCATGTCGCCAACACGCTGTTGCTCGACAATGCGCTTGCGACGATGGGCGCCGGCCTGCCCTCGGCGATGATGGCGGCAATGCTTCATCCGGACCGCCGCGTCATGGCGGTCTGCGGCGACGGCGGCTTCATGATGAATTCGCAGGAGATGGAAACGGCGGTGCGCCTCGGCCTGAATCTCGTCGTCGTCATTCTCAACGACAGCGCCTATGGCATGATCCGCTGGAAGCAGGCGGTCGACGGTTTTCCGGATTTCGGCATGAGCTTCGGCAATCCCGACCTCGTGCACTATGCCCAGGCCTATGGCGCGAAGGGTTCACGGGTTACGGCGGTCGAGGATCTCGTGCCGACGCTCGAGGCCGCTTTCGCCGGCGGCGGGGTCCATCTGGTCGATGTGCCGATCGACTATTCCGAAAACACGCGCGTGCTGGTCGACGAATTGCGCAACCGCACGCCCGACGTGGAATGCGCGTGAATGCAGGTCGAGGAGCACCGCCAATGCTGACAGTCGTGCAAGCCTTCGATCGCGCGCCGATCGCGGAGATCGAGTCCGACGATGCCCCCGCGCTGGAGCGCAAGTTGCAAGCCGCCGATCGCGCCTTCAGGGATCGCGACGGCTGGCTGAAGCCTCATCAGCGCATTACGATCCTGCGCAAGCTGGCCGCGCTGATGGAGGGCAAACGCGATCATCTCGCCCTGCAGATCGCGCGCGAGGGCGGCAAGCCGCTGCCCGACGCCACCGTCGAGACCAATCGCGCCATCGACGGGGTCCACAACGCCGCCGACGAGCTGCGCAATTTCGCCGGCCGCGAGATCCCGATGGGACTGTCGACGGCCGCCGAGAACCGCTGGGCCTTCACGACCAAGGAGCCCATCGGGGTCGTCGCGGCGATTTCCGCCTTCAACCATCCGCTGAACCTGATCGTTCACCAGGTCGCGCCGGCCATCGCAGTCGGCTGTCCGGTCATCGTCAAGCCGGCGACCACGACGCCGCTGTCCTGCCTCGATTTCGTGGCGCTGGTTCGCGAGGCCGGCCTTCCCGAGCATTGGTGCCAGACCTTCGTCACGGAAGACAACGCACTGGCCGAAAGGCTGGCGACCGATAGCCGTGTTGCCTTCCTCAGCTTCATCGGCTCTGCCCGGGTCGGCTGGTCCCTGCATTCCAAGCTCGCCCCCGGCGCGCGCTCGGCGCTGGAGCATGGCGGCGCCGCGCCGGCGATCGTCGACCGCAGCGCCGATCTCGACAAGGTCATCGAGCCGATCGTCAAGGGCGGCTACTATCATGCCGGGCAGGTCTGCGTGTCGACGCAGCGCATCTTCGTCCATAGCGACATCGCCGATGACTTCACGCAGAAGCTCGTCACCCGCGTCGACAAACTGCGCACCGCCGACCCCACCCTGAAGGACACCGAAGTCGGACCGCTGATCCTGCCGCGCGAGGCCGACAGGGTCGGACAGTGGATCGAGGAAGCGGTCAAGGGCGGGGCCACGCTTGCGACCGGCGGCAAGCGCCTGTCCGAGACGACCCTGCAGCCGGCGGTTCTGCTCGACCCCGCCGCCGATGCGAAGATTTCGATGCTGGAGGTTTTTGGCCCTGTCGTCGCGGTCTATCGCTACCGCGATCTCGACGACGCGATCCGTCAGGCCAATGCGCTGCCGACTGCCTTCCAGGCGAGCATCTTCGCGCAGGATATCGATGTCGCGTTGCGCGCCGCCGACCGCCTCGATGCCTCGGCCGTGATGATCAACGATCCCACCGCCTTCCGCACCGACTGGATGCCCTTTGCCGGCCGCAGGGAGTCCGGATACGGAACCGGCGGCATTCCCTACACGATGCGCGACATGACGCAGGAGAAGATGATCCTGATGCGCAGGAGCTGACCTCGTTCGATCAGAACTGCGGGTCCAGCGCGTCCAGCGCGGCGCAGACCTCGGCGCCGAAGTCCGGATGGACCTGCCGAAAAAGCTCGATCTGCCGTTCTTGCGATGTTTCGCTGCGGGTCGGAGATCGACGGACGGTCGCGCCATGCCGGCAGGAACGACGTGCTGCGTCCCCGCGCTGGTGCCGGCCCTGCTTCAACAGGTCCTGATGGCGGCATGCAGGGCGATGCCCAACCTGTCAAGTTCGGCCTTCGTGAAGCTTTTCCCTCGGACGATCATGCGTGAGTAGAGGGGAGCAAAGAGAAGATCGAGCGCCAGCTCCCTGTCGAGATCCGCGCGCAATTCGTTTCGGGCAATGGCGCGATCCAGCAGTCGATGTCCGAACTGTCGCCGTGCCTCCGCGATGCCATGCAGCATCGACGCCAATTCGTTCGATCGCAGACGTTCGGCAATCAGATCGGGGATTATGCGGCGGACCAGAGGATGCCGCAGGACCGCGCGCGTCGCTCGAAGGTACTCCCTGATGTCCGCCTGCAGAGAGCCTTGGTCTGTGGCACCCAACCGCATGACCTCGACACTTCGTATCGCTTCGCACGCGAATTCCAGCTTCGACGGCCAGCGCCGGTATATCGCCGCCTTGCCGGCGCCCGCCCGTGCCGCCACGCGCTCCAGGCTTACTGCCGCAAAGCCGGTTTCTGCCCACTCCTCGAACAAGGCTCTGAACAGCGCCGTCGTCAGTTCGGGCCGGATGACCGCCGCCCCACTCGGTTGCCGTCTTTTTGTGAGGTCGACACTCTTGCGTTCCATCCAAAAGCCCTCCACTGTGGATGGAACGGTAGCGTCTCAACCTATGCGTGAGAAGAGATCGAGGCGAGCTTCAGCGGGTATTTCTGACTGACTTCGGGGCCGGAGACGAAGATCGCGGCAATGCCTTTCGCACACCGCCGGAAGGAAGGATTTGCTTTGGCCAATTGCGTCTACCGGTCGGTCTGCGCGGCGCGAAACAGGCCCCCGGCTCGGATTGGGAGGGCTGCGAGAAGCATAGGAGACACCGCATGACCGTGCCTGCCTATTCCTCTTTCGCTCAATGGTACAGCAACGGTCACCTTGCGCACTATGTGCGCACGATTAAGTCCGCAGGTGACATCATTCATCTGCTGGAGGCCGCGCAGCCGGCCGGGGACATGTCCGACCCCGCCGTCCCGGATCTCGTCCTATACCAGGACCTGCATGGTGGCAGTCGTGTCAGCGGCGATATGGGAGGGGGGCGCTTCGTTGTGAGGAGTGAAAAGGGCAGCTTCTTTCTCTCTGCTCCGCGGTTCGCAAACACGGTCATTGTCGACGCAGCGCATGAGCTTCGCAGCTTGTCGTTTCCGTTGGCGCAGTGGCAGCCTGTTCTGGATGAAGCCGCCGAAGGGCGGTTTTCTCTGGACTATCAGAAACTCTGTATGGGGGCGTTCGCTTCGCCAACGATCCGGTCCGCGGTGCGGAACCTGTGGGTCTTGTGCGATGAGGAGGGTGCGCCGTCGCGCCTGTTGGCGCAGGCCGCAGGCTGCGAGATTTTGGCCGAGTTGTGCCGGCTGGGCGGAGCACCTTTCACTCCGACAAAGGGCGGCCTTGCCCCCGGGGCGGAGCGGCGCTGCCTGGAACTGCTGCGGACGCGGCTTTCGGAAGACATCAGCCTCGACGAACTGGCGGCCGAAGCGCGGCTCTCTCCCTTTCATTTCGCGCGCATGTTCAAGCAGAGCGTCGGTGTGCCGCCACGGGTGTACCTGACCCGGCTGAGGATGGAGAAAGCCTGCGAACTTCTCGAGCGGACGGACCTTCCGATCACGGAGATCGCGCAGGAGGTGGGATATTCGTCGAACCAGGTTCTCGCCCGGGTATTCATCAAGCATCAACACATGAGCCCGTCCGACTATCGTCGGGCCGTTCGCGATCCGGTTCGCCCATCGATCTCACTTCGCGCGCGTCCGGCTCTGGAGGGACGGCAATGACCGTCCATGCCCATTCGTCATTCGCCCAGTGGCACAGCAACGGCCGACATGCGTCCTACTTGCGCACGATGAAATCCCCGGGCGCAATTCTCGACCTTCTTGAGGTCCAGCGACCAGCCGGGGACATGTCCCGCCCGGCCCTGCCGGACATCGTCCTGATGGAGGACATGCTTGGCTGCAGTCGTGTCAGGGGAGACCTGGGAGGAGGCCGCTTCGATATCACGACCGTGAAAGGCACCCTCGCCGTCGCCGCGCCGAACTTCGCGACCACGGTGATCAATGACGACAGCCATCGGCTCCGCAGCCTGGCGTTCCCTGTGGCACAATGGCAAGGCGTGCTTGACGAAGCCGCCGGCGGCCGGTTCTCGCTCGACAACTCCTGCATCTACGGCCGAGTGTTCGACTCACCGGCCATCCGGTCGGCGCTGCGGAACCTGTGGGCTCTCTGCAATGACGAGGGGGTACCTTCGCGGCTGCTGGCGCGGGCTGCAGGTTTGGAGATTATGGCCGAGTTGTGCCGGTTGGGCGGGACACCGTTGGCGACTGCAAAGGGCGGTCTTGCTCCGTGGGCTCAGCAGCGGTGTTTGGAGCTTATGCGGGCGCGGCTTTCGGAAGACATCAGCCTCGATGAACTGGCCGCGGAGGCCCGACTCTCACCCTTTCATTTCGCGCGCATGTTCAAGCAGAGCGTCGGTGTGCCGCCACGGGTGTACCTGACCCGGCTGAGGATGGAGAAAGCCTGCGAACTCCTTGAGACGACGGACCTTCCGGTCACCGAGATCGCGCAGGAGGTGGGATATTCGTCGAACCAGGTGCTGGCCCGGATGTTCATCAAGCATCGGCACATGAGCCCGACCGACTATCGTCGGGCGATTCGCGATCCAGTGCGTTCTATCGCGCCGCAGTGACTTTCAATGGCGGCGCCTGGCGGCGGGAAGCTTGCCGATGGAATTAGCGTGTCATGCCTCTCCTCCCGAACCACGAGAAGCCCGCGCCGCTCTCGCCGTCAGGATATGCTCGAGATCCTTCAGCGCGGCGGCCGCGGTGGCGAGAGGCTCCGTTCCGGATCCGATCGCGATCGTCTCGCCCATCGCATCCGTGGTGATGCGGATCGCCTTGTTCTTTCCCGACACATGCGCAAGCGGATCGCTCGGCGGGTAGGTCCGGACGCCGACGGCTGCCCGCGTCGCGCTGTCTGTCCGGACAAGGCGACCGACGAGCTTGGGAACGAGACGCTGCTTTCGCCACGCTTCGATATCGTGCGCCGCAATCGACTGAACGCCCTCGACGGAGAGATCGTCCATCGTCAGGTCGGCATCCAGGCCGAAATTGGCGATCAGGATGAGCTTGCTGGCGGTGTCCCAGCCCTCGGTATCATTGCGCGGGTCGGCTTCTGCGAAACCGCCCGCCTGGGCGCGCGCCAGCGCCTCGTCGAAGCCGAGGTTCTGATTCATCATCGCGTCGAGCAGGTAGTTGGTGGTGGCGTTCAGAATGCCCTCGATCTCGAGCACTTCGCAGCCTTTCAGGCTGTGCTCGAGAAGGTCGATCGTCGGCAGCGCGGCGGCGGCGGCGCCGCTGAGTTTCAGCATCGCGCCCGAGGATCGCGCCAGGGCCCGCAACTCCGGTCCGCTGTGGACCAGCGCACCCTTGGATATGACGATCGCGTCGCGCCCCGACGAGAGGGAGGATCGGATATAGGCGAGGCCGGGACCCCCGGTTCGAAAATCGCTGGGGCCCGCCTCGATGAGAATGTCGGCGCCGCTCGCCTCGATGAAGGCCGGGCCCGACAGACCCGGCTCGAGCGCATCCAGGCGCCCGGGTTCGAGACCGTCCGCGTCGGCCAGTCCGGATCGCGAGCCGCATACGGCGACGAGGCGAATGTCGGCTCCATGGACCTGCCGGTAGCGCTCGCGGCGGGCCAGGAGAAGGTTGGCTGTGGCGCGGCCCACGCCCCCGAAACCGGCAATCGCGATCCTGACGACATTCATGGTTTCAATGCCTTATCTTCGAGCATCGAGCACGGATCGCCAAAGCTTCCAACAGCGCCGAACACATTCCCGTTGAAAGCCGACCCTATCCGGCCGTCTATCCTCGCGCCAGCGACGGCGAGCAGGGCGTGCACGAAGGCGCGCTTGCGGCGATCGCGGCCGGCGCGGCCGCCGACTGCCTTCGGCGAAGCCGTCTCAGGCGCGGATGAAGGCCAGCATATCCGGGTTCACCACATCCGGATGCGTGGCGAACATGCCGTGAGAAAGGCCGGGATAGGTCTTGAGCGTGCCGTCCCTGACGAGCTTGATCGCCTTCAAGGCCGAGTTCTCGATCGGCACGATCTGATCGTCCTCGCCATGGATGATCAGCACGGGAACGGTGATTACCTTCAGATCCTCCGTGAAGTCGGTCTCCGAAAATACTTCGATGCAGTCATGATGCGCCTTGGCGCCGCCGCTCATGCCTTGGCGCCACCAATTGTCGATCAGGCCCTGGCTGACCTTCGCGCCCTCCCGGTTGAAGCCGTAGAAGGGTCCGCTCGGCAGATCGCGATAGAACTGCGCGCGGTTTGCCGCCAGGGCGGAGCGCAACCCATCGAAGACCTCCATCGGAACGCCGCCCGGGTTGGCGTCGGACTGAGCCATCACCGGCGGGATCGCTGCGATCAGAATGGCCTTGGCCACACGGCCGCGTTCGGCGCGCGCCGCATAACGCGCGACTTCGCCGCCGCCGGTCGAATGGCCGATATGGACCGCGTCGCGCAGATCGAGCGCCTTGGCGATCTCAGCCACGTCGGCGGCATATGTGTCCATGTCGTTGCCGGTGTCGGTCTGGTCGGACCGGCCGTGGCCGCGCCGATCATGCGCGATCACTCGGTAGCCTTCGGACAGGAAGAACAGCATCTGGTTGTCCCAGTCGTCGGCGCTGAGCGGCCAGCCATGGTGAAACACGATAGGCTGCGCGTCTTTCGGTCCCCAATCCTTGTAGAAGAGGGTGGTCCCGTCGGATGTGGTGATGGTGGCCATTGCACGTCCCCTTCCAAACCAGGTTGAGCGGATACCCGAAATGGCAGGAGTCTTTCGCAGCGGCGCTCTCACCGGGTCGCAACGCTTGCCACCTGCTTTTCGCGTGATGGTTCTAGCGGGTTGGCGAACGTGCTGCGGCGCGGAAGCTGCTGCGCAAGTGCTGATCTTGCGGGCCGATTGCCGCCGCAGACGGATTCCTGCCCCGGAACATCGTGGCGAGGCGCGTACCGTGCCATCGCTCGGTCATAGAGGCCTCGGGAGATGACGCCGGCAATCCGACCAAGCTGCTGCCGGCGCAGCCCAATGCGGCGATCCTCTGTTCGCCGCTGGCCAAAGGGGCCGAAGCTGGATTGCGAGTACCAGATCAATTCGTCCCGCCATTGCATGCGCGAGCGGAACAGCCTCGGGATGACGAGCGTCGTCGACGCCGACGGCGGTTTCCGGAACTATCCCGACGACGACGCGATCATCGAGAAGCTGCGTGCCGAGCCGGCTCCAACCCAGGATGGGAGAACTCGACCGCGAGACCGACAGGCTGGTCGTCTCGCGATCCCTCGAAGCCGGGCGGGGTCCAGGTCGAGATCGCCGGCCGGCTCAAGCCGGCTCAAGGCCCTGCTCGGGGAGAAGGCCTATCCGAACGGCGTGCGTGGGGTGTGGGGAAAGATGGTAGCGGAGGAGGGACTCGAACCCCCGACACGCGGATTATGATTCCGCTGCTCTAACCAGCTGAGCTACTCCGCCCCTTCGGGCGCGGCGCTTGGCACCGTGCGGCGGGATATAATGAGGTGGCGCGGCGGCTGTCAAGGAAGCTCGCGCGCTTTCCACGCATTGTGCAGCAGGCGTGTGCGCCCTTGGATTGCCCGCCGGGAGAACCCGCGGTCTCTCGCCTTCCCCGACGGTCAGGCGAACTTGCGCAGTTGCATGACCTTGAAGAAGCCGCCGGGGAAGACCGACTCGAGCGAGACGACTTCGGCCACCCCGCGCGAGCGCGCCCAGCGGGCGATGCGCTCCGCCTTGAAGGCCGAGCTCCAGCCCACCTTGCTGGCGAGCGGCGCCACCGCCTCCTCGAGGCTGGCGAGCGCGCCGCCGGCAGCACCGAAATGATTGGCGAGGACGATCTCGCCGCCCGGCCGCAGCACCCGCGCGAATTCGTCGAGCGCGGCCTCGGGATCGGGCACGAGCGTGATGACGAACTGCGAGACCACGGCATCGAAGGTCCCGTCCGGGAAGCCGAGGCGGCAGGCGTCCATCACCGCGAGCGCCTCGACCTGGCGAAGGCCGAGCCGGTCGACCTTCTGCTGCGCCCGCCGCAGCATGTGTTCGGACAGGTCGACGCCGGTCACCTGCGCGCTCTTGGGATAGGCATCGAGCGACAGGCCGGTGCCCACGCCCACCTCGAGGATGCGCGTACCGCAGGCGAGCGCCGCCGCAACCGCCCGCTGGCGCGCCGGCGCCGTCAGCTTGTCGTAGACGACATCGTAGACCGGCGCCCACCGCTCGTAGGCCTTGCGCATCGAGGCCGTATCGGGCCCCTTGATGTCGGCCGCTGCCATTGTCCCCCTCGTCGAACCGTCTCCGTCAGGCCACCGCGCCCTCTCCGAGCGTTTCGCGCATCGGCACCGGACGCGTGGCGCGGATGGTGCCGCCGCCCAGCACCTGCGCACGACCATCTACACCATCGTAGATGACACAGGCTTGACCGGGTGCAACCCCCTCCTCGGCGCTGGCCAGGACGATCTCCACACCTTCCGCGTCGCGTCGCAGGAAGGCCGGGCAGGGCTGGCGCGTGGAGCGCACCCGCACGGCCACCTCCAGGCCCTCGGGCGGCAGCGCGTCGAGCGCCACCGGGCCAAGCCAGTTGACGTCGCGCAGCCTGATGCTCTCGGTGCCGAGCATCTCGCGCGGACCGACGATGACCCGGCCCTTCTCCGCATCGAGCTTGAGGACGAACAGCGGCTCGCCGACCGACAGGCCGAGGCCGCGCCGCTGGCCGACGGTGTAGTGGATGATGCCCTCGTGCCGGCCAAGCACCCGGCCGTCCACGTGCACGATGTCGCCGGGCGCCACGGCGCCGGGCTTCAGCCGCTCGATGATATCGGTGTAGCGGCCGTTGGGCACGAAGCAGATGTCCTGGCTGTCGGCCTTGTCGGCCACCGTGAGGCCGAATTCGTGGGCGAGCGCCCGCGTCTCGCTCTTGGCCATGTCGCCGAGCGGGAAACGCAGGAAATCGAGCTGCTCGGCCGTCGTCGCATAGAGGAAGTAGCTCTGGTCGCGCTCCGGGTCGGCGGCGCGGAAGAGGCCGCGGCGACCGTTCGCCAGGGGGCGGCTGGCGACGTAATGCCCAGTCGCCAGCACGTCGGCGCCGAGATCGCGCGCCGTCTCCAGGAGGTCGGCGAACTTCACCGACCGGTTGCACTCGACGCAGGGAATCGGCGTCTCGCCGGCAAGGTAGCTCTCGGCGAAACGCTCGATCACCGCGTCGCGGAAGCGCGACTCGTAGTCGAGGACGTAGTGGGCGATGCCGAGCCGCTCGGCGACCCGGCGCGCATCATGGATGTCCTGGCCGGCGCAGCAGGCCCCCGGCGGTGGACTGCGGCGCCGTGGTCGTAGAGCTGCAAGGTGATGCCGATGACATCGTAGCCGTCGCGCTTCATCATCGCGGCGACGACGGAGGAATCGACCCCGCCCGACATGGCGACGACCACGCGCGTCTCGGCGGGTGGCTTGGCGAGATCAAGGCTGTTGAGCATGGCTCATCCTCTCCTCCCCGCCCGGCAAGGCGGAGGTGCAGCTGGCTTGGGCATACATATAATGCCCGGCAAGCGCAGTAAAACCCGGTGTTCCCCTTAGGCGGGCCGTGTGTCGGCTTTGCGGCGGCGGCTGCCCTGCAGGCTTGGAAGCCGGCAATTCCTGCCGCCTTCGCAGCGTCGTGACGGCATCACCGACGAGGATGCGCTGCAGCTTTTGCTTTAGGCAAATCTTAAATCACGCAGGTCTAAGCTCCCTCTCGACGTTGGTCAGTCGAGTTAGTGTGAGCGTATCATGACCGAACCCCAACGCCCGAGGGTGAAATACGTCATCGGGCCCGACGGCAGTCCATTGACGATTGCCGACCTGCCGCCGTCCTCCACCAAGCGCTGGGTCATCCGGCGCAAGGCGGAGGTCGTCGCCGCCGTACGCGGTGGCCTGCTGAGCCTCGACGAGGCTTGCCAGCGCTACACGCTGACGGTGGAGGAGTTCCTGAGCTGGCAGCAATCCATCGACCAGCACGGCCTCGCCGGCCTGCGGACGACGCGCATCCAGCACTACAGACAGTGAACCGTCTCCGCCGGGTGGTGCGGTCTCCCGGACGCAACCTCGGAAAGACAAGGAAACGCCGGCCCCCGGGCCGGCGTTTCCGCTTCCGAAGCAACGGCCGTCGCCCTCGGTGACCGTTTTCCATCGGGACGCGACAATTGTCGCGAGCCGTTTAACCGCTCCCTAACCATAAGCGCGAAAACATCCGCACGCACAGCGGCGGGGGCTTGCGGCTCGCGCCATCACGCACGGAGACGGCGGTATGGGAATGAAGCCCTCACGGCACGCAGGGTCGCTTCGGCAGGGATGGGCATATCGGCAGACATGGGCCTATCGGGCACACGGCCGGTTCGTTGCCGGACCTTCGCTGATGACGGCATGCGATGCCGGTGCGGCGCGATGAGCAATGCGACGCCCCGGGAGCTCCCGCCCACCCTCCCCGCCGCGCTTGCGCTCGTCGGCCAGCCCATGGCCGTCGTCGAGCGGGAGCTGATCCTCGCGACGCTCGTCTACTGCAACGGCAATCGAACCCATGCCGCGCGCATGCTGGGCATCTCGATCCGCACCCTGCGCAACAAGCTCGCCGATTACACGGCCGCCGGCTTTGCCGTGCCGGAGGCCGGCAGCGGCATCGCGCGCAACGCTCCCGCCTGAAGCAGCGGCTCGCTCAGCGCTTGCGCAGCCACAGGCTCGTCTCGAAGGCGCCGTCCACCAGCGGCAGGGCGCCTGCGGCGCTCGCCGCAACCGCCCGTTCGAGGCGCGTTGCGGCGTAGTGGCTTGCGAAGACGATGTCGTAGCCGCCGCCCTGCAACAGGGCTGCGACGAGCAGTTGCTCGTTGTAGCCGCGCCAGCCCCACGCCTGCGGATAGGCGTCGGGCAGGAAGATGTCGTGCACATGCACGAGGACGCCGGCCGGCAGCCCCGGCAGGATGTCGAGGAACAGCCGGTCGACGTCGTTGCCCGGCATCGCGATGTGGCTCGAATCGATGAACAGGACGTCACCCGCCGCCAATGGCGGAAAATCGTCGCCCTCCACATCCTCGACCACGACCGGCCGATGCGTCACGGCCAGGGCGGCGATGTCGGCGCGCGGCGCCGGATCGATGCAGGTGATCGCGGTCGCGAGGCCGCCGTCCGCGACCGCGCGAGCCATGAAGCGGGTGGAGTGGCCGGAGCCGATCTCGACGATGCGCGCCGGCTTCTCGCGGCGCACGATGGCATAGGCCGCCGCCGCGTCGAGCCGGGGAAACCACATCTGCCGCCAGCGCAGCCCCGCTCCCTCGGCGGGAATGGCAGAAAGCTCAGCCGCCACCACGTCGATCGCCGCGAGCGTCGCCTCCATCGCCGGCGCTGCGGCCGCGAAGAGGGGCTCGAGGGCGGGATAGCGGGCAGAGCGTGCCTCGCGGGCGTGCCGGTAGGGGATGAAATAGCCGCGGCGCGCAAGGCCAGTGACGGTGCCGAGACCGAAGGCGAGCCGGCGCAGGCGCGTGCGCAATGCCGGCATCAGGAGGCGCCGTCTCCCGAACGAGAGGCGCCAGCCTTGCCGGTGCCGACCTTCGCCGTGACCCGCTCCTTGAGCGTGCGGGCGATGCGCGAGCGCTCGAACAGCACCACGACGACGATCGAGAAGGCGAGCGGGATCAGCAGGTAGAACAGCCGGAAGACGAGCAGCGCCGCGAGCACGTCCGCCGGATCCATGTCCGGCATCGCCTTGAGGAAGACGAACTCGAGCACCCCGAGGCCGCCGGGTGCGTGCGAGATGAGCGCCGCCGAGAAGGAGGCGAGGAAGACGCCGAGGACGACGAAATAGCCCGGGTTGCCGGCTTCCGGCAGCGCGAAATAGATGATGCCGGCGGCGCCGAGCAGCTCGAGCGGGGCCGCGAACAGCTGGCGCAGCGTGATGTTGAGGCGCGGGTAGTAGATGGCGAAATTGCCGATCTTCAGCGGCTTGAACTCGCGCCACGACCCGAGCACGTAGAGCGCGACGAAGGCGAGCATGGCAATGCCGGCAAGCCGCGACAGCCAGATGGGCGCGTCCTCGACGAGCCGGTTGACGATCTCCGGCTCGCCGACGAGCACGAGCCCGCCGAGCAGGACGCTGCCGAGGCCGAAGGTGAAGGAGCACAGGGCGACGAGCACGCCGACCTCGGCGAGGCTGAGCCCCATCGTGCCATAGGCCCTGAGGCGCACCATGGCGCCCGACAGCACCGAGGCTCCGATATTGTGCGACAGCGCGTAGGTCGTGAAGGAGACGAGCGAGATGACGACCCAGGAGAGCTTCTTGCCGAGATGCAGGAGCGCGATGCGGTCGTACCAGGCGAGCGCGCCATAGGCGACGATCGTGGACAGGCCGGCGAGCAGCCAGTGCTTCAACTGGATGGCGGCGATACTGTCGAACACCTCGCTGGCGGAAATGTCCTTCAGCTCCCGGTAGAGGAGCCAGGCGGAAAAGACGACCGCGGCAAGGCCGACGACCGGCCAGACATACTCGAGCTTCTTCTTCATAGATCCTTGAGCTTCGCCCCCGCTGCCAAATGCTTCCTCAGTGCATTCCCCGATGCACTCCCGGTGCATTCTTCGCCGATCCCTGTCGGCATCTGTGCCCGACCGGGCGCCCGCCCGCAAGGCTTTCTTGACGCCGGCCGGCCTTCTCGTGCAAGGGCAGGGAAAGGCTCGCGCCGCCGGCTTCAGGGGCCACGGCGCGGGCCCCTATCAGGATCTGGAGAAGCGCCGGCCATGCTTTGCGACGGCTATACCGACATCCCTGCCGGCAAGCTCGCCACGGTGGTCACCTACCTCGAGATGACCGCGCCGCCGACCACCGGCAAGGGGGACAGCGGCGATTTGTCCCTGCGGCGGCTCGGGGCAGCCGACGTCGACCGTTATCTCGCGCTGTTCAGGACGGTCGGCGGGCCGTGGCTGTGGTCCAGCCGGCTGACGATGCCGGCGGCGGAGGTGGCCCGGATTCTCGCCGATCCGGACGTCGAGGCCTATGCCGTCGTGCTCGCCGGCGAAGAGGCCGGCCTGCTGGAACTCGACTTTCGCGGCGGTGACGAGGCCGAGCTCGTCTATTGCGGGCTGGTGGAATCAGCCGTCGGCCGCGGCACCGGACGGGCGCTGATGCAGCCCGCCCTCGCACGGGCATGGTCGCGCCCGATCCGGCGGCTGATGGTGCACACGTGCCACCTCGACCACCCGAGCGCCCTGCCCTTCTATGTCCGGATGGGGTTCCGCCCCTATAAGCGGGCCGTCGAGGTGATGGACGACCCGCGTCTCGCAGGGCTCCTGCCGCCCGATGCGGCGCCGCACGTGCCGGTGATCGCGCCGCCGCGCTGAGCGGCCGGCGCGGTCAGCAGTGGGCGACCACCTCGCGGGCGGAATCGCGAACCGTCTCGCGATCGTCGAGCAGCTCGACCTTGCGCAGTTCCTCCAGCGCCTCGTCGAGCTCGGCCCGGGCCTCGTCGAGCTGCCCGCGCAGTTCCTCGGCGGAGCGCACCAGGTTGTCGCGCCGCTGCGCCGCCGCCTTCGCATAGGTCGGATAGGCGAAATGAGCCGGATCGGTGATGCCGGCCCGCGCCTCCTCGGCCGCGATCTCGCGCGCCAGCTCGTCGGCCATGCGCGTGAACTCGGCCGACATGGTCTCGATCTGGTGGACCCTGCGGCGCTTCTCTTCCACGTGGAAGCGCTTCAGGCGAATAAGCGTGTTCCGCGACTTCATCGCTTGTACTACTCCTCGACAAGCCGCCAAAGACGGGGCACAGCCGCCGCAAAAAGGCCGCTGACCTGTCGAACCATCGCCGATGGAGGTTAGTTCTTCCTTACCCGGAGGCATCTGCTGCCGTGGCGACGGCGATGACGCGGCCATTGCGACATTCCTGCAACAGCACCCGGCCCGGACGAGCAGGACGATCCCCAGCGCGAGCGCCCGGACGCGTGCGAGTTATCCAACGCCGCCGTTCGTGGGGTCGCCCGTCAACCTTTCATTTACCGAGGTCGTTAAGACTGAGGCTACGTCTGCTCCACCGGCGGCACGGGCTGCCATGCCGGAGCAAGCGAGTCACATGAGTCACTTGCACCGATTTCCTCATGCGTTGCGTTAACTGTGTAGAAACTGGAAACCGACTGCGATTCAATCTTTTACGCCGACTTTCACATGTTTTGGCGAGAGGTTCTTGCAAGAGGGAATCAGTTTTTGTTAACCATTTGGGCGTAGCGTCGCGAGTCGGAACGAGTGGGAAGATCGGACGCCAGCGCCGCGGCGTAACGCGGGCAGCGTCGGAAAGCCGGGACACCGCCAGCGCGGGCCTCGGGGCGAGGTTGGGGACCTGACATGCGCGTATTGCTCATCGAAGACGACAGCGCCACCGCGCAGAGCATCGAGCTGATGCTCAAATCCGAGAATTTCAACGTCTACACGACCGATCTCGGCGAGGAGGGCGTGGATCTCGGCAAGCTCTACGACTACGACATCATTCTCCTCGACCTCAACCTGCCGGACATGTCCGGCTACGAGGTGCTGCGGAGCCTGCGTGTCGCCAAGGTCAAGACGCCGATCCTGATCCTGTCGGGCCTCGCCGGCATCGAGGACAAGGTCAAGGGCCTCGGCTTCGGCGCCGACGACTACCTGACCAAGCCCTTCCACAAGGACGAGCTCGTCGCGCGCATCCACGCCATCGTGCGCCGCTCCAAGGGCCATGCCCAGTCGGTCATCACGACCGGCGACCTCGTGGTCAACCTGGACACCAAGACGGTGGAGGTGGCGGGCAACCGCGTGCACCTCACCGGCAAGGAATACCAGATGCTGGAGCTCCTCTCCCTGCGCAAGGGCACCACGCTGACCAAGGAGATGTTCCTCAACCATCTCTACGGCGGCATGGACGAGCCGGAGCTCAAGATCATCGACGTGTTCATCTGCAAGCTGCGCAAGAAGCTCGCCAACGCCTCGAGCGGCAAGAACTACATCGAGACCGTCTGGGGCCGTGGCTACGTGCTGCGCGAGCCCGGCGAGATCGAGGAGCGCATCTCCGCCTGAGGCCGCCTCCCGACCGGCAAGAGGCGCCACGACGAAAAGCCCCGCATCGCGGGGCTTTTTTCTTGTCCGCCTCTCATCATGGAGGCCGGCAGCGACGATGGCCCCTGCCGGCTGCCCTGTTCACGCAGCCCGGGTGGCGCCGCGCCGCCGCGGCACGTAGACGCCGCGCAGGGTGGGATGCATCTCGACCTCGTCGCCAAGGCCGATCACGGTTTCGGCCGCGCCGAGGAACAGGCATCCGTCCGGCGCGATCTGCCGCCCGATCCGTGCCAGAATGTCCGCCTTCATCGCCATGTCGAAATAGAGCAGCACGTTGCGGCAGAAGACGATGTCGAAGGTGCCGAGCGGCGAGAAGTCGCGCATCAAGTTGAACGGCCGGAAGGTGATGCGCTGGCGCAGCTCCGGCGCGATCTGCCACGAGTCGCCAGTTTGCGTGAAATAGCGCAGGAGGAGCTGGACGGGCAGGCCGCGCTGCACCTCGAACTGGCTGTAGAGCCCGGCGCGGGCACGCTCCAGCGCCTGGGTGGAGAGGTCCGTGCCCAGGATCTCGATGCGCCAGCCGGCAAGCCGCTCGCCCATCTGGTCGAGCATCATGGCGAGCGAATAGGGCTCCTGGCCCGTGGAGGCCGCCGCGCACCAGATGCGCAGCGCCCGCGTGCTCGCCCGCGCCTCCAGAAGCCGGGGCAGGATGTCGTTGCGCAAGGTATCGAAGGGTGTCTTGTCGCGGAAGAAGAAGGTCTCGTTGGTCGTCATCGCCTCGACGACGGCGCGCTCGAGCTCCGCATCGCCGGCCCGCAACGCCCTTACGAGCGCCTCCAGCGTCTCGAAGCCGCGCTTGCGGCCGAGCGGCTGCAGCCGGCTTTCGAGGAGATAGCGTTTCTCCGGCGTCAGCGCGAGGCCGGAACGGGCGCGGACGAATGTGCACAGGTAATCGAAATCGGCGTCAGTCATCGGCGCCCCCCTCCATGAAAACGCAAATCGCCGGCGCGATGCCGTCGAGCGGCAGAATGGCGCGCGCCAGCCCCTCGCGCGCGATCGCACCCGGCATTCCCCAAACGGTGCTGGTCGCCTCGTCCTGCACGATGACGGGCGCGCCGGCGGCAGCGAGGCTGCGCGCCCCGGCGAGCCCGTCCCGCCCCATGCCCGTGAGCACGACGGCGAGCGCCGCCGGGCCGTAGACGGCGGCCGCCGTCTCGAACAGGACGTTGACGGCCGGCCGGCAGACGTTGGTCGGCGGGCCGTCATGGACATGCAGGAAAACGTCAGCCCCCCTTCGCACGAGCCCGGTGTGACGTCCCCCCGGCGCGACGTGGATCACCCCCGGCCGCACGGCCTCGCCGTCCTCGGCCTCGCGCACCTCGCAGCCCGCGATGGCGGCCAGATGCTCGGCGAAGACGGCAGTGAAGATCGGCGGCATGTGCTGAACCACGACGACCGGCAAGCGCCGCAGCACCGATGCCGGCAGCTGGCCGAACAGCCGCATGACGGCCCGCGGGCCGCCGGTCGAGGCGCCGACGACGAGACAGGCAGGCCTCGCGGCCGCAGCCGCGGGCGCGGCAAGGCGCGGGGGCACGACGATGTCGGGCTTCTGGCCCCGCCCCGCAACCGCACGGATCTTCTCGACGAGTTCGCTCCGGAAGGTGGCGAGCGCGTCCGCGTCCCCGCGCGAGGAGGGCTTCGGCACGTAGTCCGCCGCGCCGAGCGCCAGGCAGTGCAGGGAGATCTCCGCATTGCGTCGCGTGAGCGTCGAAACGACGAGAACGGCGACGCCGGGCCTTGCCGCCAGCAGTTCCGGCAGGGCCGTCAGGCCGTCCATGTCCGGCATGTCGAGATCGAGCACGATGACGTCGGGAGCGGCCCGCGCGACGAGCGCGAGCGCGACGCGGCCGGTCTCGGCCTCCGCCACCACGTCGATGCCCGGCTCCTCGCTCAGCCAGCGCAGCGCAAGGGCGCGCGCAACGGCCGAATCGTCGACGACCATGACCCGTATCACGACACCGCCCCCGCCGATGCTCCGGCACCCGGGCCGGCCGCAGCCGTTCCCGCCGCCCGCGCGCAGCGCCTCAGACCAGCCCGACCTCCTGGAACTTCGCTTCCACGATGTCCTTGTCGAAGGGCTTCATGATGTATTCGTCCGCGCCGGCCTGCAGGGCCTTGGCGATATGGGCGACGTCGTTCTCGGTGGTGCAGAAGATGACCTTCGGCCTGTCGCCGCCGGGCAGCTGGCGCAGCGCCTTCAGGAACTCGTAGCCGTCCATCACCGGCATGTTCCAGTCGAGCAGCACCGCCTCGGGCATCGCCTCCTGGCATTTGGCGAGGGCCTGGGCGCCATCCTCGGCCTCGCTCACCTCGAAGGCGAGCGCCTCGAGGATGCGGCGTGCCACCTTGCGAATGACCGCCGAGTCATCGACGACAAGACAATGCTTCATGTTGCGAGACTCCCAGTCAACGCTCGATCATAGCCGGCCATGGCGCCGCGCGGGACAAAGATCAATTGCCCCCTCCATCACCGTCGAAGGAAAGCACCGCATCCACATCGAGCACGACGAGAAGGCGGTCGTGCAGCCTGTGGATGTGCGACGCGAGGGATGCCCAGCGGCCGTCGAGATGAGGCGGCCTGGGTTCGCGCGTGTCGGCCGGCACCCGCAGCACCTCCCCCACCCCGTCGACGATCAGGCCGAAGCTCTCGTCGCCCTGCTCCAGGCCGACGGCCATCACGGTGCCCACCGTCCGCTCCCGTGCCGGCAGGCCGAGGCGCCGGCGCATGCACACCGCGGTGACGACGCGGCCCCTGAGATTCACGAGCCCCCGGACCTCGGGCGGTGCGAGCGGAACGGGCGTCAGCCCGCCGACGACGAACACGTCGCGCACCCGTGCGATGGGGATGCCGAACAGCTGCTCCCCGACGGTTACCGTGACGTATTGGATGCCGTCGTCGACGGCGCTGGCGCTGATGGCGGGATCGATCGCGCTCATGCCGCCGCTCCATAGCCGTCGATGCTCGCCGCGAGCGCGGCGAGAAGACCGCCGCGGTCGAACTTCGCCACGAATTCCACGCCGCTGTAGCGTCTCGCCCGCTCGACGATGGCCGGGCTGATATAGGAGGACAGCGCGATCACCGGCAGATGCCGCGTGCGCTGGTCGATGCGCATGCTCTCGATGAGATCGAAGCCCGTCTTTCCGGGCATTTCGATGTCGCTCACCACGACGTCGATGACGCGTTGCGAGGCGAGCACGTCGAGGGCTTCGTCAACGCTGCCGGCAAGCGCCAGGCGATAGCCGGCCGCCCTGAGGACCGGGGCCAGCATGCCGCGGAAGAAGTCGGAATCGTCGACGAGCAGCACGGTGCGCACCGGCGCGTTGGGCACCGCCGCCCGGCGCAGCCAGTCCTCGTGCGCGAGCGGCAGGAAATACGCGACGTTGATGAGTTCGGTCGCCTGCCCGCGCACGACGGCCGAGCCGACCAGGTCCGGCCGCTGGGGCACCGGGTCGATGGTGAGCCGCTCGTCGACGATGTCGACGATCTCGTCGACGATCAGCCCCATGGCGCGTTCGGCATCGGAGAAGACGAGGATGGGCTGCATGCCCTCCTTGCGGATCACCAGGCGCTCGTGCGCGGTGACGAGCGGCATCAGCCGGCCCCGGTACTGCACGAACGGGCGGTCGCCGATCCACTCGATCCGGGTCGCATCAATCTCCTCGAGCCGCGTGACGAGGGACAGCTGCACCGCCTTCTGCCCCGGCCCGCCGGCCCGGAAGACGAGGAGCGCCGTGGCCTCGATCTCCTCTTCCCGCTCCTCCTCCATTTCCGCCAGGGCATCGGCAAAGGCCGCCGCATCGACGCCTTGCGCGCCGAGGATGCGCGAGACGCCGTTGGGATCGATGATGAGGACCACGGCCCCGTCGCCGAGGATGGTATTGCCGGAGAACACCTGCAGATGCCGCAGCTTGCGCGACATCGGCTTGACCACGATCTCCTCCGTGTGGAAGACGGCGTCGACGAGAAGGCCGAAGCGCTGCCGCCCGACCTGGATGACGACGATGAAGCCGTCGTCATCCTCCTTCACCTCGGCGCGGCCGAGCAGGCGCGCGAGGGACATCACCGGCAGGAGCCGCTCGCGCAGCCTGAGCACGGGCGCGCCGTTGACGGTCTCGATGCGCTGCTCGGAGCCGGGGCGCACGCGCACCAGTTCGAGCACCGCCATCTGCGGAATGGCGAAGCGCTGGTCGCCGACGCTGACGATGAGCGCCGCGATGATGGCGAGCGTCAGCGGGATCTTCACCGTGAAGACCGTGCCGCGCCCGGGCTCGGAATGGATGTCGATGACGCCGCCGATGAGCTCGATGTTGGTCTTGACCACATCCATGCCGACGCCGCGCCCCGACACGGCCGTCACCGCCTCGGCGGTCGAGAAGCCGGGATGAAAGATGAACTTGGCGACCTGCGCCTCGCTCATGCGCTCCACCTCGGCCGCCGGCGCGAGGCCGCGGGCGATCGCCTTGGCCCTGATGGCGGCGAGGTCGAGGCCGCGCCCGTCGTCGGCGATCTCGATGGTGATCGTGCCACCCTCGTGATAGGCGCCGAGGCGGATGGTGCCGCGCTCCGGCTTGCCGAGCGCCCGCCGCTCGGCAAGGCTTTCGAGCCCGTGGTCGGCCGCGTTGCGCACCATGTGCGTCAGCGGATCCTTGATGACTTCGAGCACCTGGCGGTCGAGCTCCGTATCGGCGCCGCGCATCACGAGGTCGATCGGCTTGCCGAGCTCGGACGAGAGGTCGCGCACGAGCCGCGGCAGCTTCTGCCAGGCGCTGCCGATGGGCTGCATGCGCGTCTTCATGACGCTCTCCTGCAGCTCGGCCGTCACGTGCGACAGGCGCTGCAACGGCACGTTGAAGGTGTTGTCCTCCTGGCGGCGGGCGATGTCGAGCAGCTGGTTGCGGGTCAGCACCAGCTCCGAGACCATCGTCATCAGGTGCTCGAGCGTGTTCACCGCCACGCGGATGGTCTGCTGCCGTGTGCCGGCCGCGGCGTCCGCACCTTCGGCGGCGCCTGCGCCCTGCGGCGACGGCGCCGGTCGCTCCTCGCCGGGAGGCTGCGCCTCGGGCTGGTCGAAGGCGGCCAGGATGGCGGGATCGATGCCGCGCCGCCCGGGGCCGCCGCTGGAGCGTTCGAGCGGAAGGATGAGGTCGTCGTCGCGGCCCGGCGGCTCCACCGACGTGCGCTCGAGCTCGGTGATGATGTGCTTGATCCGGTCGATCGTGGCCAGAATCAGCGTGACGTCGCGGCTCGTGACCGCCTGCTCGCCGTCGCGGAAGCGCCCCATCAGCGTTTCTGCGGCGTGGGCGAGCGCCTCGAGCCGCGGCAGGCCCAGGAAGCCGCAGGTGCCCTTGATGGTGTGAACGAGGCGGAAGATGTTGCGCAGGATGGCGCTGTCGTTCGGGTTGCGCTCAAAGCGCACGAGTTCCACGTCGACGGTGTCGAGATACTCGCTCGTCTCCGTCAGGAACTCGCGCAGCAGTTCATCCATGACGCACACCCGAAAAGTGCGCGCGCGGCCGATGATGGCCGCCCGCGCCTCTGCGATCCGACGGGCAGTGTCAGGGGTAAGAGTTTAAGTTAGGTTGAAATCCCGCGCCATCCTGCACGGATGGCGCGCAGGTGCTCAGCCAGCCACCGGGCCGGCCTTGATCAGCACCGTGTCGTCCTCGAGCGAGAAGCGCGCATCCATGCCAGCCGCCCGCGCCACGAGCCCGGTGTAGAACGGCTGGATCGCATGCGCGTCGACGCTGCCGCCTTCCGCCTTGCCGGCCAGAAGCTGCTCCGCATGGGTCGGAATGCGCGCGCTCACGCCCTTGGCTGCGATGGTGAAGCGCGCATCGTCGCCGTCCACCTCGGCATCGACCGTGATGGAGCCGCCGCGCGGGATCGCATTGGTGGCGAGGAGGATGAGGTTGAGCAGCAGCTTGACCTTGTTCTTCGGCAGCAGCAGACGCGGCACGTTCCAGACGAGGGAGACCTTGTCGTCCTGGATGAAGCCCTTGGCGACGTTCTCGGCATCGCCGAGATCGATCGAGGCCCCGGCGGAGCCGGCCGCGCCGAAGGCGAGGCGCGCGAACTGGAGGCGGGCCGAGGCCTGCCGGGCGCTCTTCTTGATGAGGTCGAGCGCGAATTCCTGCATCGAGGTGTCGTTCTCGTCCTCGAGCACCTCGAGCCCGTTGACGATGGCCCCCACCGGACTGATGACGTCGTGGCACACGCGGCTGCACAGGAGAGCGGCGAGATCGAGCGCATCGAGCGTAACGGCGGTCATGGCGGCTCCGCGGAAGGGGCTAACGCGAGGTGAATGCACCCCGGAACGGGGCGCGAACGATTTTCGGTGATACACTGCTTCGCGCGGGGCAGGAAGCCCCGAGACCACCGAGCATCGCACCCGGTGCGCTGCTTGCAATTCGTTGCCGTTTTGCGCACAACCGCCCTCGTTCCGTCACGACCCAGCGCCCCTGATGCCGCCCTTTTCTCCCGACGCCGACGCCCTCGCCATCACCCTCGCCGCCATCGCCCACGGCGCCGGCGCAAGGATCCTCGAAAGCCGTGCCAAAGGCTTCGCCACCCGCACGAAGGAGGACGGCAGCCCCTGCTCGGATGCCGATATGGCGGCGGAGGCGTTCATCGCCGCCGCGCTGGCCCGCGCCTTCCCGCAGGTGCGCGTGATCTCGGAAGAGAGCGCCGATACGGCGGCGCCGGTCGGCCGGGAAGAGGCCTTCTTCCTCGTCGACCCGCTCGACGGCACGCGTGATTTCGTGGCCGGCGGGTCGGAATTCACGGTCAACATCGCCGCCATCGTCGCGGGCCGCCCGATCGCCGGCGTCATCCACACGCCCGCCGACGGCCGGTTCTGGATCGGCGGCGCAGCCGCCTACGCGACGATCGCGCCGGCCGGCGGCCCGCCGCCGGCGCGGGATGGCCTGCGGCCCATCCGCACCCGGCCGGCCTCCCGCAAGGCGCTGACGGCGCTCGCCAGCGCCCGCCACGGCGATCCGGAAACGGACCGCTTCCTCGCCGCCCTTGCCCCGCGCGAGCGGCGCAATGCCTCCTCGGCCCTCAAGTTCTGCCTCGTCGCTGCGGGCGAGGCGGACGTCTATCCGCGCTTCGGGCGGACCATGCAGTGGGACGTCGCGGCGGGCGACGCCCTGGTCAGCGCGGCGGGCGGCTTGGTGACGACGCCGGACGGCACGCGTGTCACCTATGGCGACATGACGGACGGCTTCGCCAACGGCCCGTTCATCGCCTGGGGCGATCCGGCCCTCGCCCGCGACACGGCGCTGCTCGCCGCCGCAGTCGGCGGCCGGACCTGAGCGGGCGCCGCCTGCGCCCGCCTTCGCCCTGACATTTTTGACGCAGAACGTCCCGCCGCGATTCGCTGCGGCACCGCCTCCGGGTAGGCTGCCGCGGGCGGTTATTTCCGGGAAATGAGCAGCTTTCCGCTTCCGTTTAGCAATCTCGTTAACGATTTGTGTTCCATGATGGGGAGCGGGCGGGCTTTAGTGCATGGAGTATTGCTGATGCGAGCCAGCTGGAAAGCGGCCTGGCGTGCCGCCATGACGATCGTCGCGGCGCTCCTTCTCGTCGCGCCCGGTGTCGCCCTCGCCCAGGGCGCGCCGGCACAGCAGGACACGTTCTCCCCCCAGGAACTCGTCCAATCGGGCCATAAGGCCTTCGGCAACGTCTCGCGCGGGCTCGCGCTGACGATCGAGGAGGCCGTGCGCCGCTGGGGCGAGCCCAACGGCTACATCGTCGGCCAGGAGGCCTCGGGCGCCTTCGTCGGCGGCCTGCGCTACGGCGAGGGCGTGCTCTACACGCGCAACGCCGGCGACCAGCGCGTTTACTGGCAGGGCCCCTCGGTCGGCTTCGACTTCGGCGGCGACGGCGCGCGCACCATGATGCTCGTCTACAACCTGCCGACGGTGAACTCGCTGTTCCAGCGCTTCGCAGGCGTCAACGGCTCGGCCTATCTGGTCGCCGGCTTCGGCATGACGGCGCTGAACGCCAATGGCATCACCATCGTGCCGATCCGCACCGGCGTCGGCGCCCGCCTCGGCCTCAACCTCGGCTACCTGAAGTTCACGCCGGAGGCGACCTGGAATCCCTTCTGAGCGTTCAGCCGGAGCGATTCGAATGACGGGCCCTTGACTGGAAAGACCGGTCAAGGCGTGCCATTTTCATGAAAAGCCGGCTCGGGGCCGGCCGGCTGCAACGGGCGTGAAGGGGAAGCGGGGCCGTGATCGAAGCGCTGATGATCTTCGCGCTCGGGTTCCTCGCGGCCACGCTCCTGGCGATCGTCGTGCTTCCCGCCGTCAACCGCCGCGCCGAGCGCCTGATCCGCCGCCGGCTCGAGGCGCAGTTTCCCCTCTCGATCGCGGAGCTGACGGCCGAGAAGGACCACCTGCGGGCCGAGTTCGCCGTCGCGCTGCGCCGTCTCGAGCAGCAGCTCGAACGGGCGCGGGACCGGCATGCGTCGGCGCTCGCGGACATCGGCCGGCGAACGGCGGAGCTGAAGCAGCTCGAGGACGAAGGCGCGACCCTCATCGCCACCATCGGCGATCTCGAAAGCCGCCTCGCCGAAACCCTCGCCACGCTCGAGGCGACGCGCGCGGAAGGGGCGCGGCTCGAGGCGGCCCTCAAGGAGACGACCGACAGGCTCGGCGCCCGCGACGAGGCCTACCGTGTGCTCGAGACGGCCCACAAGGACGCGCTGATCGACATCGATACGAAGCGCATCGCCGTCGCGGGGCTCGAGACCCAGCTCGCCAACCACGTCGACCGCATCGCCGACCTCGAACAGGTGCTCGCCGCCACGCGGGCCGATCTCGCCGCCGCGCAGGCCGGCCTTGCCGAGCGCGACAAGCTGCTGGAGAGCGCGCGCACGCACGAGGAGGTGCTGTCGGCCCGCATCCGTTCGCTCGACGACATGCGCCGCGAGCAGGCGACGCGCATCGAGGTGCTGGAGGCGAGCGAGGTCGATTATGCCGCACGCCTGACCGAGGCCTCGGCCGCCGCGTCGCGGCGCGAGACCGTTGTCGCCGAGCGCGATGCGGATCTGGCCCGTGCGCGCGATCTCATCGCGAAGCTCCGGGCCGAGGCGGCGGCGACTGACGAGAGGGAGCGGTCGACGGCCCGCGCCCTGGAAGAGGAGGTCGAACTGATGCGCGCCGAGAAACTGTCGCTCGAAGGGGCGTTGCAGCAGGCCCGCGCCGACCGTGCCCGCCTGCAGCGGGAGCTCAACCGCCTGCAGCGCGACATTCGCAAGCTGCCGGCCGAGGCCGGCGATGATGCCTCGCTGCTGCAGCGCATCGACCAGCTGGCCGATGCGATCATGGCGGCTCCGCAGCCGGAACCCGACCGGGCGGACGAGGAGAAGAAGCCGGTCGCCCGGCAGACGGCGTAAGGCCGCTCCCGCGGGCCGGCGACGCTCACAGCGCCGCCGAATCCTCCGCCGTCAGGCTCGCGCCCGTGATGCGCGGCTCGATGAAGGCGACGACCCGCTCCGCGAGCGCCTCCGCATCGGCCGCGGCCGCATCGAGCAGCAAGTCCGGCGACAGCGGCGGCTCGTAGCCTTGGCCGACGCCGGTGAAGGTCGCGATCTTGCCGTCCTGCGCCTTCGCGTAAAGCCCCTTGGGATCGCGCGCGGCGCAGACCTCCGCCGGCGTATCGACGAAGACCTCGACGAACTCGCCCGGCGCGAAGCGCTCGCGCAGCCGCTCCCGGTCCGCCCGCACGGGCGAGACGAAGGCGCAGAGCACGACGAGGCCGGCATCCAGCATCAGCCGCGCCACCTCGCCTGCCCGGCGCACGTTCTCGGCGCGGCTCGCAAGGTCGAAGCCGAGATCGGCATTGAGCCCCTGGCGCAGGTCGTCCCCGTCGAGCACCGTCGTGTGACGGCCGAGGGCGTGCAGCTTGCGCTCCACCAGATTGGCGATGGTCGACTTGCCCGACCCCGGCAGGCCGGTAAACCAGACGGCAAGCGGGCGCTGGTGCTTGAGACCCGCGCGTGCCGCCCGGTCGACGTCGAAGCCGTGGCGGTGCACGTTCGTCGCCCCGAGGGCCTCGACCGCCATGCCCGCCGCGACGGTGGCGTTGGTGAACCGGTCGATGAGGACGAAAGCGCCCGTGGCGCGGTTCTCGTCATAGGGGTCGAAGGCCACCGGCGTCACGGTGTCGATCTCGACGACGCCGATGCCGTTGAGGGCGAGACCGCCCGCCTCGCGCTCGTCGAAGGTCTCGACGTCGATGGCGTTGCGGATCGCCCGGACGGTGGCCGGCACGGTGCGCGTGCCGAGCTTCATGAGATAGGACCGGCCCGGCGCCAGCGTGTCCTCGCTCATCCACACGAGCCGGGCGGCGAGGCGGGAGGCGACCGCCGGCCGCGCCTTCGGGTCGGCCAGCACCTCGCCGCGCGGGGCGTCGATCTCGTCGGCAAGCACCAGCGTCACGGCATCGCCGGCGCGGGCCGTCTCCCGGTCGCCGTTAAAGGTGACGATGCGCGTCACGCGGCTCGTCTTGCCGGAGGAGGCGGCCACCACCTCGTCGCCGACGCGCACGACGCCACCGGCGAGCGTGCCCGAGAAGCCGCGGAAGTCGAGGTTCGGCCGGTTGACCCATTGCACGGGAAAGCGCAGCGGCCCGTCCGTGCGCGCCGCCTCGACCTCCACCTCCTCGAGATGGCCGACGAGCGTCGGGCCGTCGTACCAGGGGGTGTTGGCGCTCGGCGCGGCGATGTTGTCGCCGAAGCGCGCCGAGACCGGGATCGGCACGATGGACGAAAAGCCGAGCTTGCCGGCGAAGGCGGCGTAGTCGGCGACGATGGCGTCGAAGCGCTTCTCGTCGAAGCCGACGAGGTCGATCTTGTTGACGGCGAGGATGACGTGCCGGATGCCGGTGAGCGCCGCGATGACGCTGTGGCGCTTCGTCTGCGTCAGGACGCCCTTGCGGGCGTCGATGAGGATGATGGCGAGCTCGGCGTTCGAGGCGCCGGTCGCCATGTTGCGCGTGTACTGCTCGTGGCCGGGCGTATCGGCGACGATGAAGGAGCGGCGCGGCGTCGAGAAATAGCGGTAGGCGACATCGATGGTGATGCCCTGCTCGCGCTCGGCCTCGAGCCCGTCGACGAGCAGCGCGAAGTCGATGTCGCCGCCGGTCGTGCCGTGGCGGCGCGAATCCTTCTCAAGTGCCGCGAACTGGTCCTCGAAGATGGCGCCCGTCTCGTGCAGCAGCCGCCCGATCAGCGTCGACTTGCCGTCGTCCACCGAGCCGCAGGTGAGGAAGCGCAGGAGGCCGCGCGCGGGCGCAGCCGGCAAGGGCGCGGGGCGGGCGAGCGTTGCGACGGCGTTCATCAGAAATACCCCTCGCGCTTCTTGCGCTCCATGGAGGCCTTGTCGTCCCGGTCGATGACGCGACCCTGCCGCTCGGACGCGCGCGAGGCCATCAGCTCGTCGACGATCGCCTCCAGCGTCTCGGCATCGGATTCGACGGCGCCGGTCAGCGGATAGCAGCCGAGCGTGCGGAAGCGGACCTTGCGCAGTTCGGGCTTCTCGCCGGGATGAAGCGGCATGCGCTCGTCGTCGACCATGATGAGCGCGCCGTCGCGCTCCACCACCGGCCGCTCCTTGGCGAAATAGAGCGGCACGACGGGAATGTTCTCCGCGAGGATGTAGTGCCACACGTCCCGCTCGGTCCAGTTGGACAGCGGGAAGACGCGCATCGATTCACCCGGGTTGATGCGGGTGTTGAAGAGATTCCACAGCTCCGGCCGCTGGCTGCGCGGCTCCCAGCCGTGCTGGGCGTTGCGGTGGGAGAAGATGCGCTCCTTGGCGCGGCTCTTCTCCTCGTCGCGCCGCGCCCCGCCGAAGGCGGCGTCGAAGCCGTACTTGTCGAGCGCCTGCTTCAGGCTTTCCGTCTTCATCACCTGGGTGTGCAGGGACGAGCCGGAGCGGAACGGATCGATGCCGCGCGCCTTGCCCTCCGGATTGACATGAACGATCAGCTCCCAGCCGAGCTCGCGCGCCGTCTGGTCGCGGAAGGCGATCATCTCGCGGAACTTCCACGTCGTGTCGACATGCATCAGCGGGAACGGCGGCTTGCCCGGGAAGAAGGCCTTGCGGGCGATGTGCAGCATCACCGACGAGTCCTTGCCGATCGAATAGAGCATCACCGGGTTGCGGAACTCGGCCGCCACCTCCCGCATGATGTGGATCGCCTCCGCCTCGAGGCGGGCAAGATGCGGCGCGAGGCCAAGGCGGGGAGCCTCGGCCCGGGCCGGTTCGAGGACGGAGAGAGCGGCGGCGTCGGAGCGATACATGGTCGTTGACGTCTTTCGCGAAATCAGAGCCGGCCGGCGGAGCTGCGGCGCCAGGGATGCCCGCCGGCAACCGGCGGGGCGGCCTCGTCGCGGCTCGCTGGCTGGTAATGCAGGGAGACGAGATTGATGCGGCCGTCACTGAGCGCCGCGATCGTGCCTTCGTGCGTGATCTCGAGCGCATCGAAGCCGCAGCGCAGCATGAAGCGCAGCTGGTCGCGCAGCACGTTGCCGGCGGCGCGCAACTCGCCGCGATAGCCGAAGCGCTCGCGCAGGATGCGCGCCGTCGAGTAGTTGCGCCCGTCGGTGTATTTCGGGAAGGTCAGGACGACGAGCGACAGGCGGTCGATGTCGTCCTCCAGCCCGTCGAGCCCCTCCCCCGCCTCGATGACGACGCCGAGCGGCGCATTGCGCCCGGCGAGCCCGTCACGTTCGGCGAGGAAGCGCGCCTTGGGCAGCGCCACCGGCCCCTCGGCCGGCAGGGCCTCGTCCGCGCCGAGGATGCGCCAGGGATCGTCCGCGACGAAGGAACCGTTCCTGTAGAGGGCCATCAGGCGCTCCTCCTCTCGACACCCGCCTTGGAGACGTGGATGCCGCATTCGATCTTGGCCGAGCCGCGCCAGCGTCCGGCGCGCGGATCCTCCCCCGCGGCGACCGGCGTGGTGCAGGGCGCGCAGCCGATCGAGGGATAGCCGCGGCCGACGAGCGGATGGACCGGCAGGTCGTGCGCCCGGAGATAGGCCCGCACCTCCTCCATGCCCCAGGCGGCGAGCGGCGTGACCTTGATATGCGTCGCATCGGCCTCGAAGACCGGCATCGCCGTGCGCGTCGCGGCCTGGTAGCGCTTGCGGCCCGTGATCCAGGCCTCGAACGGCGCGATCGCGCGCGCCAGGGGCTCGACCTTGCGCAGCCGGCAGCACTCGTCCGCGTCGATGGCGAACATGGCGCCATAGGGGTCGAGCCGCTCCATCGCGGCCGCATCGGGCCCGACGGTGCGCACGTCGGTGAGGCCGAGGAGATCGACGAGTTCGTCGCGGTAGGCGAGCGTCTCCGGGAACAGCCGGCCGGTATCGACGAAGGTCACCGGCAGGTCGCGGTCGATGGTCGCCGCCATGTGCAGCAGCACAGCCGATTCGGCGCCGAAGCTCGACACGAGCGTGATGCGCTCCGGGAAGAGCTTGCGGATGGCGAGGCGCATGATGGCGAGCGCGCCGAGGTCGCCATGGGCGGCCTCGAGCTCGCTCGCCCGCGCGGCGAGCGCGGGCGGGGCACTGCCGGGCGCCAGCTCCTCAAGCGTCGGCATAGAGCGCCTCCCGGAACGGGGTCTCGCCGAGCCGGCGGAAGGCGGCGAGGAAGGTCTCCTGCGGTCCCTCGCGCAGCCTGAGATAGGTCTCGACGATGGTTTCCACCGCGCCGACGACCTCCTCCGACGAGAAGCCCTTGCCGACGATCTCGCCGATCGAGCAGGTCTCGTCGCCCGAGCCGCCGAGCGTGATCTGGTAGAACTCCTCGCCCTTGCGGTCGACGCCGAGGATGCCGATGTGGCCGACGTGGTGGTGGCCGCAGGCGTTGATGCAGCCGGAGATCTTGATCTTGAGGTCGCCGATCTGCTTCTGCCGCTCGATGTCGGCGAAGCGCTCGGCGATGCGCTGCGCCACCGGGATGGAGCGGGCGTTCGCCAGCGCGCAGTAGTCGAGCCCGGGGCAGGCGATGATGTCGGTGACGAGCCCGGCGTTCGGCGTCGCGAGGTCGGCCTCGGCGAGCGCCGCATGGACGGCCGGGATGTCGTCGAGCCTGACATGCGGCAGCACGAGGTTCTGCTCGTGGCTGACACGCACCTCGTCGAAGCTGTAGCGCTCGGCGAGGTCGGCGATCAGCTCCATCTGCTCCGCCGTCGCATCCCCGGGCGGGGCACCGATGGCCTTCAGCGAAATGGTGACGATGCCGTAGCCCGGCACCCTGTGCGGGGCCACGTTGCGCTCGACGAAACGGGCGAAGCTGCGGCTGTCCGCCTTCGCCGCCTCGAAGGCGGACGAGCGCGCGGACAGTTCCGCGAAGGCCGGCGGCGCGAAATAGGCGCGGATGCGGGCGATCTCCTCCTGCGGCATCGTCAGGGCGCCGCGGGCGCGGATGTCCTCGTATTCGGTCTCGATGTCGCGCGCGATCTCGTCGACGCCCGTCTCGTGCACGAGGATCTTGAGACGCGCCTTGTACTTGTTGTCGCGCCGGCCGTGCATGTTGTAGACGCGCAGGATCGCCTCGCAATAGCTGAGCAGCTCCGCCTCGGGCAGGAAGTCGCGCACCTTGCGGCCGATCATCGGCGTGCGGCCGAGGCCGCCGCCGACCCAGACGGCAAAGCCGGTCTCGCCGGCCTCGTTCCGCTTCACCTGCAGGCCGATGTCGTGCACCTGGATGGCGGCGCGGTCCGCCTCCGCCGCCACGACGGCGATCTTGAACTTGCGCGGCAGGAAGGTGAACTCCGGGTGCAGCGACGACCACTGCCGGAGGATCTCGGCATAGACGCGCGGATCGGCGATCTCGTCCGCGGCCGCGCCGGCGAAATGGTCCGCCGAGACGTTGCGGATGCAGTTGCCCGAGGTCTGGATGGCGTGCATCTCGACCTCCGCGAGCTCCTTGAGGATCTCCGGCACCTCTTCGAGCTTGATCCAGTTGAACTGCAGGTTCTGCCGCGTCGTGAAATGGCCGAAGCCGCGGTCGTAGCGCCGCGCGATATGGGCGAGCCGCCGGAGCTTGCGGGAATTCAGCGTGCCGTAGGGAATGGCGATGCGCAGCATGTAGGCGTGCAGCTGCAGATAGACGCCGTTCATCAGCCGGAGCGGCTTGAACTCGTCTTCCGTCAGCTCGCCCGAGAGGCGGCGCGTCACCTGGTCGCGGAATTCCTCCACGCGCTCGGCCACGAACTGCCGGTCGAATTCGTCGTAGCGGTACATGGGACTGTCGTCTCCGGATGCGCGGGGTTCAGGCGGCGATGACGGACGGATCTTCGCCCGGCATGACGATGGTGGGGCGCCGCGCGGCGCGGATGGCCTCGCGCAGCAGCACCGGCACGAGCCGGCCGTCGTCGGCCTCGGTCATGGCGACGAGATAGACGTCGACGACGAGGTTACGGGCGCCGTCCGCCTCGCCCAGGGCGAGCAGGGCATCCGCCGCTTCCTTCGTCTCGGCCACCTCGGCCTCGGCGATGTCGGTCGACCAGCGCCCGTCCGCCGTGCGGAAGACGACGAGGCCGCTGTCGAGGGCATTGGCGGTCACGACCTTGGGACCGGCGCCCTTGGCATCCTTCTTCATCAGGCTCTCCTTCAGGCGGCGCCGGCGAGCGCCGGCTGCCTGCGGGGGATCGGTTCGGCGATGGGTTCGGCCGCCTCAAGATCGCCCTGGGCGAGCGCGGGGCCGACGAGAATGAGGACGGGGCCGTCAACGTCGGCCCGCGCCGACAGCGCCGGCAGGTCGGCGAGCGTGCCGGCGAGCAGCCGGCGCGTCACCCGCCCGGCGTTCTCCACGACGACGACCGGCGTGTCCGGCGCGACGCCGGCGGCGAGGAAACGCGCCTGCGTCTCCTCAGCCACCGTGCGCCCCATGTAGACGGCGACGGTGCCGCCGGCAGCGGCGATGGCCGGCCAGCCGGCCGGCTCGCCGCCCTCGGCGCCGTGGCCGGTGGCGAAGGTGAGCGAAGAGGCGACGCCGCGCAGCGTCAGCGAGGCCTGCGCATCGGCGGCGGCCGCGAGCGCGGCGGTGACGCCGGGCACCACCTCGGCGCGGATGCCGGCGGCTCTGAGCGCGGCGAGCTCCTCGCCGGCCCGGCCGAAGACGAGCGGATCGCCCGCCTTGAGGCGCGCTACCCGCTTGCCCTGGCGGGCGAGGCGCACGATGAGGCCATCGATCTCCGACTGTGAAATGGAATGGCGCCCCTTGGCCTTGCCGACGGCGATGCGCTCGGCATCGCGGCGGCCCATATCGACCACCTCCTGCGGCACGAGCCCGTCATGGACGATGACGTCGGCCTCGAGCAGCAGGCGCTGCGCCCGGAGGGTCAGGAGATCGGCGGAGCCGGGGCCGGCGCCGATGAGCCAGACGACGCCGTCTTCCCCGGCACTGGCGGACAGGGCCGTGAGCGCGGCCCGGCGTGCCCCGCCGAGGTCGCCGGCGAGCGCGAGCCGCCCGGCCGGGCCGTCGAACAGGCGGTTCCAGAACCTGAGGCGCGCGCTGTTGGTGGGAATGGCCGCCGTCACGGCGGTGCGCAGGGAGCGGGCGAGCTCGCCGAGCCGGCCGAATTCCGGCGCCAGCATCGCCTCGACGGCGGCGCGGATGCGCTGGGCGAGGACGGGGGCAAGCCCGTCCGTCGAGATGGCGACGGCGACGGGGGCCCGATCGACGATGGCCGGCACGGCGAAATCCGACAGATGCGGCCGGTCGACCACGTTGACCGGCACGCCGGCGGCGCGGGCGTGCGCGGCGAGCCGGGCGTCCTCGCCCTCGTCTCCCGTGCCGATGAAGACGAGCGCCGCCTCGGCGAGATCTTCGGCGGCGAGATCGCGGGCGCGGTGATCGATGCCGTTCGTTTCAACGAACGCGGCAAGGGCCGGTTCCAGCGCCGGCGCGACGAGCCGCAGCCGCGCCTGCGACCGTCCGAGCAGCCGCAGCTTGGCGAAAGCCTCGTCTCCGCCGCCGACAATCACGACCAGCCGGTCGCCGACATCATAGGAGATCGGAAAATAGCGCAGGCCGCTCACGAATTCACCGTCAAGTTGCGTGAATTTGATCTTTAAACACAGTACCACGTGATAATTGGATTAAAAATACAAAACTGATATGTTATTAATCTCGTTGCGAGATGGCCTGGGCTGCAGCCGCCGGACCCAGGCCCATGGCAGCATGACCATCGCCACCCGGCCGCGGCGCCCAATAGGCCAGCAGCAGGAAGGCGAGCCAGGCGCCCAGGACGATGGCCGCATGACGGAGCAGCGAGAGCTGTTCGGGCGAGAGCACGATATTCCACATCCCAATCCGATATTTGTTCGATCGTACAATTCTTTCCGTCTCTCGTGAATAGGATAATTTCACTGAAATTATAAGTGGTATGTTTCTTAGAAAGGCACAAATCGTCCGGTTTAGCGGAATTTTTCGATTGACAGGCCGATCGGCCAGACCGATAGTGCGCCCCGTGCCGGCCGCCCGTGCGGTCGCACCGCGGTGATTTGACCCATGCAGCTTGCGCCGCGTCACCAAACGCTAAAGCGCCACGAACGGTCTTCGTGGCTCGAGGATCGGAGATGACGATGACGCCCCTGGCGAAGTTCCATGACGAAGCGACACACCGGCCCTGCCGGCGAATGTGTTGTCGCTCCATGATGGGCTGACGGACCCTTCCGCAGCCGGCCCGGTGCGGCCGTTTTCTGACACTACCCTTCTTTCATCAGCCGGAATCGCGCCTTCTCAGCCGATCCGCTCATCCGTGACATTTCGGGTGCCTCGCCGGCTTTGGCGAGACCGGCACGGACAACGCACGAGGACAATCATGACCCGTTTCGCTCTCGACCGCCGCGCCTTCGGGGCGCTCGTCGCAGCCGGCCTCCTCCTTGGCTCCACAGCCCTCGCCGCCGCCGAGACCATCAAGCTCGGCGTCATCGGCGGCGACGAGGAGGAGATCGCGGAGGTCGCCAGCAAGGTCGCGGCCAAGGACGGCCTGACCATCGAGATCATCGCCTTCTCGGACTACACGCTGCCCAACGAGGCGCTCGACCGCGGCGACATCGACGCCAACGCCTTCCAGCACAAGCCTTATCTCGATGCGCAGATCGCCGCCCGCGGCTACAAGATCGTGCCGGCCGGCTACACCATCGTCGAGCCGATCGGCTTCTATTCCGCAAAGCACAAGGAATTCGCCGCCCTGCCCGAGGGCGCCAAGATCGGCATCCCCAACGATCCGAGCAACGGCGGCCGTGCGCTGCACCTCCTCGCCGGCAACGGCCTCATCAAGCTCAAGGACGGCACGGGCCTGACGGCGACGCCGCTCGACATCGCCGAGAACCCGAAGAAGGTGAGCTTCGTCGAGACCGACGCCGCCCTCCTGCCGAAGCAGCTGCCGGACCTCGACGGCGCGGTCATCAACACCAACTACGCGCTCGGCGCCGGCTTGAACCCCACCGACGACGCGCTGGTGCAGGAGAGCCGCACGGACAATCCTTACGGCAACTTCGTCGCCGTGCGCGCCGCCGACAAGGACAAGCCCTTCGTCGCCAAGCTGGTCGCCGCCTACCAGTCCAAGGAGGTGGCCGACTTCCTCGCCGAGCGCTTCAAGGGCGCGGTGCTGCCGGCCTGGTGAGGCCGGGCGATCCTCGCCGAGCCGGACCGTCCCTCTCCGCGCAACGTTGGGAGAGGGGCTGCGGTCCCGCCGCTCGCATGCACCACGCCCCGGGAGAACGCCATGTTCCACGCCTACATCATCGAGGTGGGCGGCGAGGCGGCCGGCATCCTGGCGCGCGAGGGGGAGCGGTTCCGCTTCCACGCCACGGCGCGCGCCTACGAGCCGCTCGAAGGCCGCATCTTCGCCGACCCGTGGACGGCCCAGCGCGCCGCCCGTCTCGCGCTGAAGGATGATCAACGGGGGGCTCGCGCCCGCGGCCGAATGACGGCATAAGGCCGCAAGGCCACCGCACGCCCCCGGAAAAGAGAATGACCGTGAACGCCCATTCCCCCATCGCCGCCGACGCGGCGATCCCCGCGAGCGACGAGGCGGAGGATGCCATCATCCGCTTCGAGGGGGTCGCCAAGTCCTTCCCGGCGCGCAAGAGTTCGGCCGCCGTGCATGCGCTCGCCGGCATCGACCTTGCCGTGCCGCGCAGCTCCGTCGTCGGCGTCATCGGCCGCTCCGGCGCCGGCAAGTCGACGCTGATCCGCCTCGTCAACGGGCTCGAGAAGCCCACCGCCGGGCGCGTCATCGTCGACGGCACGGACGTTGCCGGGCTCGGCGAGGGCGCGCTGCGCTCCGTGCGCCGCTCGATCGGGATGGTGTTCCAGCACTTCAACCTCCTGTCGTCGCGCACGGTCTTCGACAACGTCGCCCTGCCGCTCGAGATCGCGGGCACCGACGCCGCGACGATCAAGGCGCGGGTCACGCCGCTGCTCGATCTCGTCGGCCTCGCCGACAAGCGCGGGCGCTATCCGGCCGAGCTCTCCGGCGGGCAGAAGCAGCGCGTCGGCATCGCCCGCGCGCTCGCCACGCAGCCCAAGGTGCTCCTGTCCGACGAGGCGACCTCCGCGCTCGATCCCGAGACGACGCGCTCGATCCTCGACCTCCTCGGCACCATCAACCGCGAGCTCGGCCTCACCATCCTGCTCATCACCCACGAGATGGCGGTGATCCGCGCGATCGCGCAGCGCGTCGCGGTGCTCGATGCCGGCCGCATCGTCGAGCAGGGCGACGTCTTCGACCTGTTCACCCGGCCGCAGCACGAGACGACGCGGAGCTTCCTCGCCGCCGAATCCGGACGCGAGTTGCCGGCCTTCGTCGCCGACCAGATCCAGGCCGAGCCGATCCCCGGCGGACAGGTGGTCGTGCGCATCGTCTTCCGCGGCCCCTTCGCCACCCATCCCGTGCTGTCGCAGGTGACGCGCGAGCTCGGCATCGACGTCAACATCCTCGGCGGCGCGGTCGATTCCATCGCCGGCCGTCCGTTCGGCACGCTCATCGTCGGGCTGCCGAACGACGGCACGTCGCTCGACAAGGCGCTCGCCTTCCTCAAGGAGCGCGATCTCGATACGGAGGTGCTCGGCCATGTCGCCTGAAATCGCCCGTCTCATCCTGCAGGCGACCGCCGACACGCTCTACATGGTGCTCGTCGCGACGGCGCTCGGCACGCTTTTCGGCCTGCCGCTCGGCGTCTTCCTCGCCACGAGCCGCCGCGGCGAGCTATTGTCGGCGCCGTGGCTCAACGGGGCGCTCGGCTTCATCGTCAATGCCACGCGCTCGACGCCCTTCATCATCCTCGTCGTCGCCATCATTCCCTTCACGCGCCTCGTCGCCGGCACCTCGATCGGCACCACGGCGGCCATCGTGCCGCTGACGGTGGCGGCGACGCCCTTCATCGCCCGCCTGATCGAGGCGGCGGTGCGGGAGGTCGACCAAGGGCTTATCGAGGCGGCTCGCGCCATGGGCGCCTCGCCCCTGCAGATCGTCGCCAAGGTGCTCGTGCCCGAGGCGCTGCCCGGCATCGTGCTGGGCCTCACCCTCGCCATCGTCAGCCTCATCGGCTACTCGGCCATCGTCGGCGTCGTCGGCGGCGGCGGGCTGGGCGACCTCGGCATCCGCTACGGTTACCAGCGCTTCATGCCCGAGGTGATGGCGGCCGTCGTCATCGTGCTCATCGTCCTCGTGCAGGGCGTGCAGAGCCTCGGTGATCGCCTGGCGCTCAGGCTCAACAAGCGCCTGCGCCACGCCTGATCTCGTTTCCGCAGTTCCACACCACTGGGGGTTATTCCTTATGTCCATCCGCATTCTCACCGCCGCCCTTGCCGCCGCCATCGGCCTCGGCGCGGCCTCCGCCCAGGCGGAGACGATCAAGATCGGCGTGACGCCCGGCCCGCACGCCCAGATCCTCGAGGCGGTGAAGCCCGTCGCCGCCAAGAAGGGCCTCGACATCGAGATCATCGAGTTCTCGGACTATGTCGTGCCGAACACCGCGCTCGACGCCGGCGAGCTGCAGGCCAACTCGTTCCAGAACCAGCCCTATCTCGACAACCAGGTGGCCGACCGCGGCTTCAAGATCGAGAGCGTCGGCCTCACGGTGAACTTCCCGCTCGGCATCTACTCGAAGAAGCACAAGTCGTGGGACGAGGTGCCGGACGGCGCCACCATCGCCATCCAGAACGACCCGACGAACGGCGGGCGCTCGCTCCTCCTCCTGCAGGACAAGGGCGTCATCAAGCTGAAGGACGGCGTCGGCTTCAAGCCCACCGTCGCCGACATCGTCGAGAATCCGAAGAAGCTGAAGTTCCTTGAGGTCGACGCCGCCCAGACGCCGCGCTCGCTGGACGACGTCGCCGCCGCGGCGGTCAACACGAACTATGCCGTCTCGGCCGGCCTCACGCCGCAGGATGCCATCCTGCGCGAGGACGCCAAGGGTCCCTACGTCAACCTGATCGCCGTGCGCAGCGCCGACAAGGACAAGCCCTGGGTGAAGACGCTGCTCGAATCCTATCACTCGCCGGAGGTGAAGACCTTCGTCGAGGAGACCTTCAAGGGCGCCGTCCTGCCGAGCTGGTAAGCGCCTGTCTTTTCCTCCCGAGCCTTGCCCCGGCCCCTGGCCGGGGCTTTTTTGTCTGGCGCCCTCGAAGGCGCAGGCGTTGCACCGTGCGCCGGGGGCTCTATCCTGCCGCAGGAAGGCAATGGGGAGGCAACACTTGTCGATCGCGCGGGTCCTGGCCTGGTCGCTCGCCTATTTCGTGCTGGCGTACTACGCGCAGATGTTCGCCGGCGGCGCCGACGGCATCGTGCCGGTCTGGCCGGCCATCGGCATCGCACTGTTCCTCGTCCTCCGGCACGGGCCGGCCGGCCTCCTGCCGGTGGCCATCGGCGGCGCGGCAACGGTCGCCAACGCCTACGCGGAGCCGCTGCGCCTCGCCGCCGAGCTCCTCCTTGTCGGGGCGACGATCGTCGGCGCCCTCGCCGCCCGCCATGCCTGCCGCCTCGCCGGCGGTGCCGCCGACATGTTCGGCCGCACGCGGGACATGGTCGTCTTCCTCATTGCCGGCTGCCTCGTCATCTCCGCCGTCGCGGCCCTGATCGGCGTTCTCGTCCTCTACCTGACCGGCGCCTTCCCGGGCACAGAGCGCCTCGTCGACCTGCCGCCGCGCTTCATGACCTGGTTCATCTCGGACCTTGCCGGGACCGTGCTCGTCACGCCGCTGCTGATGGCCTGGAACGGCCGCGAGGAGTTCGGCCGGCCATCACTCGTCAGCCTCGCCTGCTGGCTGGCGCTCATCGTCGCCGCCATAACCGCCTGGCTCGTCGACTTCACGCCCGATGTCGAGAACGCGGCGATGCTGCTCCTGTTCGGGCCGACACTCGCCGCGGCGGCACTGACCACGAAGCCGCGCGCCTTCACGGCCATCGTCCTGTCCGGCGCCTTCATCGCCGTGACCGTGGTGGTGGACAACATCTATGAGACGCAGCAGGGCCTGCGCCGCGAGACCGTGGCGCTGCTTCTCGTGCAGCTGTACCTCGTCTCCATCGTGGAGACGCATCTCGTGCTCTATGCCGCGATCACGGAAAGCCGCCGCTCGATCGCCGAGCGGGTCAATCTCTCCAAGCACTTCTCGCCCAACATAGTCGATCTCATCGCCCGGCTCGGCCGCCCCTTCGAGAAGCCGCACCGCCAGCCGGCCACGGTCCTGTTCTGCGATCTGCGCAATTTCACCCGCCTGTCGGAGGCGGAGGGGCCCGAGGCGACCATCGCCCTCCTCAGGGATTTCCACGCCACCATGACGGATATCGTCTTCCGCCACGAGGGGACGCTCGACCGCTATCTCGGCGACGGCCTCATGGCGGTGTTCGGCATGCCCGAGCCCTCGCCCGACGATGCGCTGCGCGCGATCGCCTGCGCGCGCGAGATGCAGGAGGCGCTCGCCGGCATCAACGAGCGGCGGCGCACGCGGGGGAGGCGCCGCTCGACATGGGCATCGGCCTGCATACGGGCGAGGTGATGCTCGGCGACATCGGCTCGGAGACGACGCGGTCGGTGACCGTCATCGGCGACACGGTAAACGTGGCGAGCCGGCTGCAGAGCCTGAGCAAGGAAATCGATGCCGCCATCGTGCTGAGCACGGAAACGCGGGCGGCGGCGCTGAAGGCCTGCAGCGGCGATACGGGCCTGCTCTCCGGCCTCGTCCACGTGGGCGCCATGACACTGCGCGGACACAGCCGGCCGACCGATACCTGGTCGCTGCCGCGAATGCACCCGGCGGTGCCCGCCGCCTGAGCGGCGGGCCCAATTGCCGGATCTCGCGCCCGTCAGTCCTTGGCGCGTTCCACGTAGGAGCCGTCGGCCGTCATGATGACGATGCGAGTGCCGGTGCCGATGTGCGGGGGCACCATGGTGCGCACGCCGTTCGACAGGATGGCCGGCTTGTAGGAGGACGAGGCGGTCTGGCCCTTCACCGTCGGCTCCGTCTCGACGACCTCGAGCGTCACGCGCTGCGGCAGGTCGATGGCGACCGCGTTGCCCTCGTAGATGGAGAGCATGCAGGCCATGCCTTCCTGCAGGTAGACGGCCTGATCACCGATGACGTCGCCCGACACGGGCAACTGGTCGTACGTCTCCGGGTTCATGAAAATGTAGTTGTCGCCATCCTGATAGAGATAGGTGTGCTCGCGATCCTCGACATAGGCGCGCTCGACCTGCTCGGTCGTCTTGTAGCGCTGGCTCGTCTTGGTGCCGTCGGACAGGCGGCGCATGTCGATCTGCGTGGTGGGCGTGCCCTTGCCGGGAAAGAAGCTCTCGGCCGAAAGGACGACGTAGAGCTGACCGTCCACCTCGAGAATGTTGCCCTTGCGCACGGAGCTGGCGATGACCTTCACTGATGTAACCTCTGTTGTCGCTTGTCCTTGGGCAGCCCCGGCTCCAATATCCGGCCGGCCCGTGAAACGTCGGCGCGCACCATAGAGCATCGGAGCGAAAAGTGGGAACCGCTTTTCGCTTCCTCCCCGCCGCGCGGCTTCTCACGCTCGTCCAGCCGCGCTAGAAGTCCCGCCATGCCGAACACGACCGCCTGGTGGCGCCCCCATTTCCATGCCGATCGCCGGCCGCTGCTGCTCACGCGCGGGCGTGTGAAGGAGGCCCTGCGCCGCCTGTTTGTCGACGAGGGCTTCACCGAGGTCGAAAGCGGCATCCTGCAGGTCTCGCCGGGTAACGAGACGCACCTGCACGCCTTCGCCAGCGCCCTTCTCGGCGCCGATGGCGTGCCGCGCCCGCTCTATCTGCACACCTCGCCGGAATTCGCCTGCAAGAAGCTGCTGGCGGCGGGGGAGACGCGGATCTTCGACTTCGCCCGCGTCTTCCGCAACCGCGAGCGCAGCGACCTGCACCATCCCGAGTTCACCATGCTCGAATGGTACCGGGCCGAAACCGACTATCGCGCCATGATGGCGGACTGCGCCCGCCTCCTGCCGCGCGCCGCCGAGGCGGCGGGCGCCACGCGCCTCGCCTTCCGCGGCCGCGAGGCGGACCCCTTCGCGAAGCCCGAGGAACTCACCGTCGTCGAGGCCTTCGCGCGCCATGCCGACATCGATCTTGCCCCGACCCTCGGGCCGGACGGGGCGGACAACGACCGCGACCGGCTCGCGGCGCTTGCCGGCGAGCGCGGCATCCGCACCGCCACCGACGACACCTGGTCGGACATCTTCAGCCGCATCCTGTCCGAGCGCATCGAGCCCGGGCTCGGCTGCGGCCGGCCCACCCTCCTCACCGACTATCCGGCGAGCGAAGCGGCGCTGGCCCGCCGCAAGCCGGACGACCCACGCCTTGCCGAGCGCTTCGAGCTCTATGCCTGCGGCGTCGAGCTCGCCAATGCCTTCAGCGAGCTGACGGACCCACACGAGCAGCGCCGGCGCTTCGAGGCCGACATGGCCGAGAAGGAGCGCATCTACGGCGAGAGCTACCCCATCGACGAGGAGTTCCTTGCCGCGCTTGCCCTGATGCCGGCAGCGAGCGGCTGCGCGCTCGGCTTCGACCGGCTGGTGATGCTGCTCGCCGGCGCTCGGCGCATCGAGGACGTCATCTGGACACCGATGCCGCGCGAAGAGGAGAGCCGGCCATGACCGCTCCGTTCAGGCGCCCGCTCACGCGGGCCCGGCAACTCGTCGACGCCGGTCTTGCGCCCCCGGAGAAGCTCGAAGCGCTCGAGGCCGTCGCCGCGCGCTATGCCGTCTCCATCACGCCGACCGTGGCGGGGCTGATCGACGCGGACGACCCCGACGATCCCATCGCCCGCCAGTTCGTGCCCGATGCGGCCGAGCTCGTCACAAGCCCCGAGGAGAGGGCCGATCCCATCGGCGACGATGCCCACAGCCCCATCGAGGGCATCGTCCACCGCTATCCCGACCGGGTGCTCCTGAAGCTCGTGCACGTCTGCCCGGTCTATTGCCGCTTCTGCTTCCGCCGCGAGATGGTGGGCCCCTCCGGCCACGGCACGCTCTCGGGCGACGCGCTCGCCGCGGCCCTCGCCTATATCCGCGACACCGAGGCGATCTGGGAGGTCATCCTGACCGGCGGCGACCCGCTCGTCGCCTCACCCCGCCGCCTGGGCGAGGTGATGCAGGCGCTGGCGGGCATCGATCACGTCAAGGTGGTGCGCTTCCACAGCCGGGTGCCCGTGGTGGAGCCCGGCCGCATCGACGATGCACTGGTTGAAGCCCTCAAGGCGTCGGGCAAGGCGACCTATGTCGTCGTCCACGCCAACCACCCGCGCGAACTGGGCGAGGAGGCATGCCAGGCCCTCGCGCGGCTGGCGGATGCCGGCATCGTGCTGCTCAGCCAGACGGTGCTGCTCGCCGGCGTCAATGACGATCCCGCCGTTCTCGGGGCGCTGATGCGCCGCTTCGTCGAGAACCGCATCAAGCCCTATTACCTGCACCACGGCGATCTCGCGCCGGGCACCGGCCATTTCCGGACGGGCATTGGCGAGGGGCAGGCCCTGATGCGGACCCTGCGCGGACGCTGGTCGGGCCTGTGCCAGCCCACCTATGTGCTCGACATCCCCGGCGGCCACGGCAAGGTGCCGGTCGGCCCGTCCTATATCGAGACATCCCCTGACGCAGAACGGTTCACCATCAGCGACCCCAACGGCGGCACGCACAGCTACCCGCCCGGGACGGATCAGGAAGGGTAAAGCGGCAGGGCCGGAATGGCCGCGCCGTCCTCACTCAGAACCACGTAGCGGAAGCCGGCCTGGCGGGCGTGGCCGAGCACGAACGCGAGGTCCGGCGCGGCAGCGCACAGGGCGGAATCCTCAAGCGCCGTAACGGGAAAGGCATGGCCGTCCTTGACCGAGATGACGGACCACAGCCGCGGATCATAGTCGGCGATACGCCGCCGCGTCTCGGCGCACAGGTGCAGGATGGAACAGACCAGCGTGCCCCTGCGCATCCGCTTGCGCCGGCCAGCCGGGCGGCCGCGCTCATGGGCCGAAGTCGAGGCCGAACTCATCACCGGCGCCTCCCCTTATGAAACATCTGGGGGGAACTGAGCACGCGCCGTGCCAGACCGGCCGTGCGAGGCCACACCGGCATCGGGACAGGCGAGGAAACGGGAGGCGAAGGTGGATTGCCGTGTGCGGGCGATCACGCGCGCCGGCGGCGACCCATCCAGCTGACGATCATCGGCAGCGCGATGCCGATGCCGAGGAAGCGGGCGAGGTGGTGCGACCCGACGAAGATCGGATCAAGCCCCATGATGAGGGCGAGCACCGTCATCGCCTCGAGCCCGCCGGGCGCGAAGGCGACCAGTGCCGTGCCGAAGGGCACATGGGCGAGGCCCGCCGCCGCGAAGGCGAAGACCGAGGCGACGATGATGGACAGGACGAAGGAGGCGAAGGCGGCCGGCATGCTGGCGACGAGCGCGTGCCGGTCGACCGAGCGGAAGCGCGCACCGATGAAACAGCCGAGCAGCACGAGGCCGAAGGTGGTGATGCTGGGCGGCATCAGCCCATCGACGATGGAGAGCGCATGCGCCGTGCCGCTGACCAGCGTGGCGCCGAGCAGCAGCGGCGCGGCCATGCGCAGCCGGCGCAGGACCTCGCCGACGCCCCAGCCGAGGAGGAGCACCACGCCGAGCGACAGGGCACTCATCGCCATGCCGCCGAAGACGATGCCGCCCTGCCCGCCCTCGAGCGCGAAGAGCACGCTCGGCAGGACGACGACGAGGACGGCGAGGCGGAAGGACTGGACGACCGCGATGGGGCCGACGCTGGCGTTCCTGTCGGCCGCGACGGCCATGACGGTGGACAATGCACCCGGCATGGAGGCGAGCAGCGCATCGAGCCGGTTCCACCGCGACAGCCGCACCAGCCACAGGCCGGATGTGATGACGACGGCCGCGACGCTCAGCGCCAGCAGCATGAGGCTCGCCGGATAGCGGGCGAAGGCGGCCATCGCTTCCGGCGTCGCGGCCGCCCCCATGGAGGTGCCCGCGAGCAGCATGGCCGCATCGGCGAGGCCGGGCGCCATCGGCACCGCGCGGTGGGCGGCGCACAGCAGGCCGACCGCGACGACGGAGCCGGACAGCCAGGCGGCCGGAACGTCGAGGAGATGGAAAACGAAGCCGCCGGCCGCCGCAACGAGGATCTGGCCAACCTGCCGAAGGCCGTTTCGCACCGTCTCGCGATCGCGCAGCATCCGCCCGTCCGTCTCCCTGTCTCCGGCGATGCCCCTTCAATGCACCGCCCGGACGGCTTCGCCAAGGGCGCCCGGCGCAGGGCGGCCCTGCCGAGGGCGAAGGACGCTCAGGTCAGCGCGCGGGCGAGGCGGGCGACGGCCTCCTCGAGATCCTCCGCCTTGCGGGCGAAGCACAGGCGCAGGAAGCGCTCTCCGCCGGCGCCGAAGGCCGTGCCGGGCGCAAGGCCGACATTCGCCTCGTCGACGAGGCGGATGGCGAGGCGGCGCGTATCATCCTCGCCGTCGACGCTGAAGAAGAGATAGAAGGCGCCGGCCGGCTCCGCGAAGCGCACGCGGCCCGTCGCGGAAAGGCCGCGGCAGACGATGTCGCGCCCCGCCTTCGCCCGCGCGGTCTGGTGGGCGATGAAGCCTTCGCCCTGGTCGAGCGCGGCGATGCAGGCGCGCTGGATGAAAACGGCGACGCCCGAGGTCGCATATTGGATGAGGTTCTCGATCACGTCGCCGAGGACGGGCGGCGCCTCGAGCCAGCCGACGCGCCAGCCGGTCATGGCCCAGTTCTTCGAGAAGGTCTGCACGAAGACGATGCGGTCCTCCGCATCCATCACGTCGCGGAAGGACGGCGCGCGCTCCGAGTCGTCGTAGACGAAGCGGCCGTAGATCTCGTCGGCGATGATCCACAGGCCGTGCCGGCGCGCGAGGGCCAGGATGGCGGCGAGCTCCTCGCGGCTCGCGGTCCAGCCGGTCGGGTTGGCGGGGGAATTGATGCAGATGACTCGCGTCGCCGGCGTGATCGCACGCGCGAGGCGGTCGAGGTCGAGCGTCCAGCCGGCATTGCTGAGCTGCATCGGCACGGGGACGGGCGTCGCGCCGGCGATGCCGATGGCCGCCTCGAAATTCGGCCAGGCCGGCGTCGGCACGACGACCTCGTCGCCGCTGCCGACCAGCATGCGCACGGCGATCTGCAGCGCCTGCATGCCGGAGCCCGTGACATAGAAGCGCTCGGCCTCGTAGGTCTTGCCGTAGAGGCGCGAGATGTAGCGCGCGAGGGCCTCGCGCAGCTCGGGGATGCCGCGCTGCCAGGTGTAGAAGGTCTCGCCCGCCGCGAGCGAGCGTGTCGCCGCCTCGGCGATGAAGGCCGGCGTCGGCATGTCGCCCTCGCCGACCCACAGCGGGATCAGGCCGGGCCGCGTGCGGCCGTGGTTGACGACGTCGACGATGCCGCTGGCGGGAGCCTCGCGGGCTTCGCGGCGCAGGCTGGACAACAGGGAAAGATCGGTCACGACGGGACGCTCGCCGGCAGTTTGGACTGCCGCGCTCCTACACCATCGCAGCGCCACGAGCCATGAATTGTGGCGATGAACCGATCAAACTTCATGAAGGATGCGCAGGCGAGGGCCGCCGCGCACGCCCTCAGACGCTCCGGCTCCTGAGGAGGTCGCGGATCTCGGTGAGCAGCTTGACGTCCGCCGGCGGCTCGGGAGCCGTCTCCGGCGCCTTCTCCTGCTGGCGCTTCAGCCGGTTCATCGCCTTGACGACCATGAAGAGCACCCAGGCGATGATGACGAACTTGAGCGCGATGGTGAGGAAATTGCCCCAGGCGAGCACCGCCCCCTGCCTCCTCGCCTCCTCCAGCGAATTGGCCGTCACCTCGGATGCGAGCGGCAGGAAATAGTTGGAGAAATCGAGCCCGCCGGTGATGGCGCCGACGATCGGCATGATGATGTCGTCGACCATCGACGACACGATCGCGCCGAAAGCCGCGCCGATGATGACGCCGATGGCGAGGTCGACGACATTGCCCTTGAGCGCGAATTCCCTGAATTCCTTCAGCATCCTGCCCCTCCCTGCCGAAAGCGATGCAGTGTCGTGATGCGCCGCAGGTTACCGCAAGCGCGCAGGCGATACACGGGGAAATTGCAGATCCTGCACCATCGGCCGCCACCCGCGGCTGCGCTTTAGTCCAATGGCCTTCGCCGCGCGGGGGCGGTAGGCTCCCCGAAGGTCGCGCGGCGCGACCGGATGTCGTTGGAGGCGTCGTCGGACATGCTGGCCGGCTGGGTGGTCGTTCTCGCAGCCCTCGTCTATCTGTGCGGTCTCTTCGCCGTCGCCCATGCCGGCGACACCTTCGCCCGGGGCGTGATGGACGGGCGCATGCGCGCCACGATCTACGCGCTTGCCCTCGCGGTCTACTGCACCAGCTGGACCTTCTTCGGCTCGGTCGGCCTCGCCGAGCGCTCGGGGCTCGATTTCCTCACCATCTATATCGGGCCCATCCTCGTCATCGGGCTCGGCCATCGCCTCGTCGGGCGCATCGTGCAGCTCGCCAAGGCGCAGAACATCACCTCGATCGCCGACTTCGTGGCCGCGCGCTACGGCAAGAGCGACCGCGTCGCCGCACTCGTCGCCGTCATCGCCGTGGTCGGGGCCGTGCCCTACATCGCCCTGCAGCTCAAGGCGGTGTCGTCCTCGCTCGAGGTCTTCCTCGCGGCCACGGAAGACCACGGGCTCGGCCGCTCGATCTTCGGCGACCTCGCCCTCCTCGTCGCCGGCGTGCTCGCCGCCTTCGCCGTCGCCTTCGGCACGCGCCAGATCGATGCGACGGAGCATCACGACGGCCTCGTCCTCGCCATCTCGCTCGAGAGCGTCGTCAAGCTCTTCGCCTTCCTTGCCGTCGGCTTCTTCGTCACCTTCTGGATGTTCGACGGCCTCGGCGAGCTGTGGCGGCGGGCGGGCGAAGCCGCGGATCCCGGCATCATCTCGCGCACGTCCGAACCGGTGAGTTTCCTCACCCTGACGGTGCTCGCCGCCGGGGCCGCCATCCTGTTGCCGCGCCAGTTCCACATGACGATCGTCGAGAACCGGCACCCGGCCGATATCCGGCGCGCGGCCTGGATGTTCCCGCTCTATCTCGTCCTCATCAATCTCTTCGTCATCCCCATCGCGCTCGCCGGCGAGGTGATCTTCCCGCGCGGCTCCATCGACTACGACATGACGGTGCTGGCCCTGCCGCTCCACGACGGCGCGGTGCTGATGGCGCTCGTCGCCTTCATCGGCGGCCTCTCGGCCGCCACCGCCATGGTCATCGTCGATTCGGTGGCGCTCGCCATCATGATCTCCAACGACCTCGTCATGCCGCTCGTGCTGCGCCGGCGCGGGCGCCGCGGCGAGGACGAGCGGACGGATGCGGGCGACCTCGGCCGCTTCGTCGTCATGGTGCGGCGCATCGCCATCGTCGCCGTCATCCTCTTCGCCTATGTCTATTACCGCGCGTCGGGCGAGGCGGCGCTCGCCGCCATCGGGCTCCTGTCCTTCGCCGCGGTGGCGCAGATCGGCCCGGCCTTCTTCGGCGGCCTCGTCTGGCGGCGCGGCACCGCGCTCGGCGCGAGCGCCGGCCTCGCCGCCGGCTTCGCCATCTGGGCCTATACGCTGCTCCTGCCGAGCCTCGCCGGCAGCGAGGGGATCTGGCACGACCTCGTCCGCAACGGGCCCTTCGGCCTTGCCGCCCTCAGGCCCACGGCCCTGCTCGGCACCGACCTGCCGCAGCTTACGCACGGCGTCGTCTGGAGCCTCGCCGTGAACGTCGCCGCCTATGTCGGCTTCTCGCTCATGCGCCCGGCCAACCCGATGGAGCGGCTGCAGGCCAACGTCTTCATCGCCCGTGACAGCGCGCCCATGGCCCAGGCCTTCCGCCTGCGCCGCTCGGCCGTCACCGTCGACGACCTGCGCTCCACCGTCGGCCGCTATCTCGGCACGGAGCGCACGGACGCCGCTTTCGCGAGCTTCGCCGCGAGCCGCGGCGTCACCCCAAACGGCAGCGCCGAGGCGGACATCCACCTCCTGCGCTTTGCCGAGCACCTGCTCGCCTCGGCCATCGGCGCGGCCTCCTCGCGCCTCGTGCTGTCGCTGCTGCTGCGCCGGCGCAACGTCTCCACCAAGGCGGCCCTCAAGCTGCTCGACGACGCCTCGGCGGCCATCCAGTACAACCGCGACCTGCTGCAGCATGCCCTCGACCACGCGCGGCAGGGCATCACGGTGCTCGACAAGGACCTGCGCCTGATGTGCTGGAACCGGGCCTTCCGCGAGCTTTACGACTTGCCGGAGGAGCTCGTGCACGTGGGCGTCGGCCTCGAGGAGATCGTGCGCTTCAACGCCGAGCGCGGCTCCTACGGCAAGGGCAATCCGGACGACCTCATCGCCGCGCGTCTCGAGAGCTTCGTCAACGACACCGAGCCGGTCCGGCTGAGGCTCTATCCCTCCGGCAAGGTCATCGAGATCCGTTCCAACCACCTGCCCGACGGCGGCCTCGTCACCACCTACGCCGACATCACCGAGACCGTCGGCGCCGAGGAGGCGCTGGAGCGCGCCAACGAGACGCTGGAGCGGCGCGTGCGCGAGCGGACGGAAGAGCTCATGCGCCTCAACGAGGAGCTGCGCGGCGCCAAGGCCGCCGCCGACGAGGCCAATGCCTCCAAGACCCGCTTCCTCGCCGCCGCCAGCCACGACATCCTGCAGCCGCTCAACGCGGCGCGCCTCTATGCCACCTCGCTCGTCGAGCGCGACCGCAAGTCCGGCGACGCCGCGCTCGCCGAGAACATCGACGGCGCCCTCGACGCGGTGGAGGAGATCCTCACCGCCCTCCTCGACATCTCCCGCCTCGACACCGGCGCGCTCAAGGCCGAGCCGTCGCTCTTCCGGCTCGACGACATGTTCCGCGCCCTCAGGCGCGAGTTCGGCCCGATGGCGCGCGAGAAGGGCCTCGAGCTTGCCTTCGTCAACACCTCCGGCACGGTCAGGACCGACCGGCGGCTGCTGCGCCGCCTTCTGCAGAACCTCATCTCCAACGCCATCAAATATACGCCCACCGGCAAGGTGCTCGTCGGCTGCCGCCGGCGCGGCAACGGGCTGCGCATCGAGGTGTGGGACACGGGCCTCGGTATCCCGGCCTCGAAGCAGAAGGTGGTCTTCCGCGAGTTCCTGCGGCTCGAGCAGGGCGCCCGCGAGGCCCGCGGCCTCGGCCTCGGCCTCTCCATCGTCGAGCGCATCTCGCGCGTGCTCGACCACCCTCTGTCGCTGCGCTCGATCCCCGGCCGCGGCTCGGTCTTCTCCGTCGAGCTGCCGCTCGTCACGCCGCTGCCGGCGGGCCCGGCCGCCACCGAGGTGGAGCCCGCGCCGGCAGCACCGCTCAATGGCCTCGTCGTCCTCACCATCGACAACGAGAAGCAGATCACGGAGGGCATGCAGGTGCTGCTCGGCGGCTGGGGCTGCACCGTCCTTGCCGCGTCCGGCCTGAAGCAGGCGCAGGACGTGCTGCGCCGCAAGGGCACCCGGCCGGACGTCATCATCGCCGACTACCACCTCGACGAGGGCGACGGCATCGAGGCGATCGTCGCCCTGCGCTGGAAACTGGCGCGCGAGCTGCCGGCGGTGCTGCTCACCGCCGACCGCTCGCCCTCCGTGCGCGCCGAGGCCGCCGCCAAGGACATCCACGTGCTGCACAAGCCGCTGAAGCCGGCGGCCCTGCGCGCGCTGCTGACGCGCTGGAAAGCGCTCAGGATCGCCGCGGAATAGGGCTCAGACGTCGCTCGAATAGGCCGGCCGACCGCTCGCCAGCATGTCGGCGACAAGGTCGATCCGGTCCTGACCCCAGAATACCTCGCCGTCGACCACATAGGACGGCGAGCCGAAGACGTCTGCCGCGAGGGCATCGGCGATGTTGCCGGCATAGGTGGCCTTGGCCGCCTCTCCGTGCGCACCCGCCAGCATCGCCCCGGCATCGACGCCGACCTCCGCCGCGATCGCCGCCAGCACCGCCTCGTCCGCGAGGTTCTCGTCCCGCGCCCACACGCCCGCGAAGGCGCGCGAGGTGAAGGCCGCCGGATCGATGCCCGCCGCCTGCAGGGCGATCACGCAGCGGTCGGCGAGCGACACCTCGAAGGGCCAGAACTTCGGATGGATGTTGAGCGGCACGCCCCGCTTCTCGCGCCAGCGCTGCAGCTCGACGAGCCGGTAGCGCTGGCGCACCGGATGGCGCCTGGCGAGCGGCAGCCCGCCCGTCTCGGAAAAGACCTCGCCGAGGAAGACGGGCTTGTAGGTGACGGCGCACCCGTGCCGCTCGGCCGTGGCGAGGAAGGGCGCGTGGCCGAAATAGGCCCAGGGGCTGACGAGGGAGAAGTAATAGTCGATCTTGCGCATGCTGCCGGGCCTCCCGATTCCATTCGGGGACAGGTTAGCCGCCCGGTGCCTCGATGCCAGCCCGCTTCGGCGCATGCCGGGCTGCGTTTTTCATCGCCTCCTCCGCAGCGATGAAGGCCCTGACCTCCTCCGGCGGCTCGGGCGAGGCGGCGCTGACGCCCACCGTCTCGAGCAGCTGCGCCACGGGCACGAAGGCCTTCGCCCGGCGGTCGTAGAGCCCGCCGCGCAGCAGCGCGACGGCTGCCACCATCTCCTCGCCGCGGCGGTTGCGCGCGATGAAGCGCTGCTCCATGACGAACCAGCTGTCGGACCACGCGACGATGCGGCTGTCGAGCCGGAAGCGGCGGAACAGCCGCAGCTCGCGCCGGTAGCGGATGCTCGCCGCGGACAACACGGGCGTCCATTTGTTGGCGAGCACCGCCCGCCACAGCCCGCTGCGCAGGAGAAGGTCCATGCGCCCGAGATCCATGAGCGTGAGATAGCGGCCGTTGTTCATGTGGCCGTTGGTGTCGAGATCGAGGAGCCCGACGCGGAACGACAGGCGCGAGACGCCGTCGGGCATCGCGAGCCGCTCGCGGAACGGCGTCGTCAGGAGGAGCCAGAGAAGGCGCAGCCAGAGGTTCATGGAAAATAGCCGCCGGGCTATGACACCTGCATCGCGGCGTCATGCCCGCGCTTGTCGCGGGCATCCACGCCTTTGCGGGCTGAGCAACGACAAGGGCGTGGATGGCCGGGACACGCCCGGCCATGACGACCCTACGCTACCTTCTCTTACGCTGCCTTCTTCCGGGCCGGTTTCTCGGCGGGCGCCGCATAGAAGCTCGTGCGCTCGCGGGCCATGCGTACCAGCAGGCGGCAGGGCTTGAAGCGCTCGCCGTGCTTCTTCGCCAGCGCCTTGGCGAGGTCGACGAAGGCGGCGACGCCCATGCCGTCGATGTAGGACAGCGTGCCGCCGGTGAACGGCGCGAAGCCGAAGCCGAGGATGGAGCCGACGTCCGCCTCACGCGGGTCGGTGATGACCTTCTCCTCGACCGCCCGCGCCGCCTCCAGCGCCTGCGCCACGAGGAAGCGCTGCTTCAGCTCCTCGATGTCGATGGCGTCGGGGTCGAGCTTCGTCTCCTGCAACTCGGCAAGGCCCGGCCACAGGCGCTTCTTGCCGCCTTCGGGATAGTCGTAGAAGCCCTTGCCGTTCTTGCGGCCGAGGCGGCCCTTCTTCTCCACCATCTCGACGAGGAGCTTCTCCTGCGCCGGGTCGATGGCCTCGGGGCCTACCTGCGCCTTCGTCGCCTTGAGGATCTTGAGCGCAAGATCGAGCGCCACCTCGTCGTTGAGCGACAGCGGGCCGACCGGCATGCCCGCCATGCGCGCCACGTTCTCGATCATGGCCGGCGGCACGCCCTCGACGAGCATCTGGTGCCCCTCGCGCACATAGGCCATGACGCAGCGGTTGGCGTAGAAGCCGCGCGCATCGTTGACGACGATCGGCGTCTTCTTGATGGCACGCACGTAGTCGAGCGCCACGGCGAGCGCCCGATCGCCCGTCTTCTTGCCGAGGATGACCTCCACCAGCATCATCTTCTCGACCGGCGAGAAGAAGTGGATGCCGACGAACTGCTTCGGCCGCTCGGAGTTCGCGGCAAGGCCGGTGATCGGCAGGGTCGAGGTGTTGGAAGCGAAGATGGCGCGCGGGCGCATCGCCGCCTCCGCCTTGGCGATGACCTCGGCCTTGACCTTCGGGTCCTCGAACACCGCCTCGATGACGAGGTCGCAGTCCTTCAGGAGGCCGTAGTCGTCGCTCGGCGTGATGCGGGCGAGCAGCGCCTCGCGGTCGGCCGTCTTGGCGCGGCCCTTCATGATCTGGTCGCTCATCAGCTTGTGCGAATGGGCCTTGCCCTTCTCGGCAGCCTCCACGCTCTGGTCGATGAGCACGACCTCCATGCCGGCGAGCGCGGTGACATAGGCGACGCTCGCCCCCATGAAGCCGGCACCGATGACGCCGACGCGGCGCAGCTTCGCCTGCGGCACGTCCGCCGGCCGGCGGGCGCCCTTGTTGAGCTCCTGCATGGAGACGAAGAGCGTGCGGATCATCGCCGCAGCCTCCTTCGAGCGCAGGATCTTCGCGAAGTAGCGGCTCTCCACCTCGAGCGCCAGGTCCATCGGCAGCTGCAGGCCCTCGTAGACCGCCTGCAGGATGGCCTTCGCCGCCGGATAGTTGTCGTGCGTCTCGCGCCGGTAGATGGCGTTTGCCGCCGGCCACACCTGCATGCCGGCAGGCGAATAGACGCGGCCCGACGGATTCTTGAACCCCTTCTCGTCCCACGGCGCCACGGCGCTGCCGCCGGCGCGCAGCCATTCCTTCGCCGTCTCGACGATCTTGTCGCGCGGCGCCACGGCATGGACGAGGCCCATGTTGCGCGCCATCAGCGGGCGGATCTGCTCGCCCTTGAAGAGCATCTGCAGGGCATCGCCCGTCTGCATCAGCCGCGCCACGCGCTGCGTGCCGCCGGCGCCCGGGAAGAGGCCGACCTTGACCTCCGGCAGGCCGACCCGCGTCGCATCGACATCCGAGACGACGCGGAAGTGGCAGGCGAGCGCCAGCTCGAAGGCGCCGCCGAGGCACACGCCGTGGATCGCGGCCGCGAACGGCTTGCCGCAGGTCTCCAGCCGCCGGTAGAGCTGCGACAGCTTGCGCGATTCGGCGAAGAAATGGGCGACGGCCGCCTCTTCGCCCTTCGTCCTGGCGAGCTTCGCATAGTCGGCGCCGAGGCCCTGCAGCATGGTGAGATCCGCGCCGCCGGAGAAGGCTTCCTTGCCGGAGGTGATGATGCAGCCCTTGATGGCGGCATCGGCCGCCACCGTCTCGATGATGGCGGAGAGCTCCTCCATCACCTGAGGCGTGATGACGTTCATCGAGCGGCCGGGCATGTCCCAGGTCGCGACCGCGATGCCCTCGGCGTCGGTCTCGAAGCGGAAGTTCTCGAACTTCATCTTGTCCTCACACCCGTTCGATGATGGTGGCCGTGCCCATGCCGGCGCCGATGCACAGCGTCACCAGGGCCGTCTCCTTGCCGGTGCGCTCCAGTTCGTCGAGCACCGTGCCGAGGATCATGGCGCCCGTGGCGCCGAGCGGATGGCCCATGGCGATGGCCCCGCCGTTGACGTTGACCTTGGCCGGATCGAGTTCGAAGGCCTGCATGTAGCGCAGCACGACGGAGGCGAAGGCCTCGTTGATCTCGAAGAGGTCGATGTCGGCGATGGTCATGCCGGCGCGCTTCAGCACCTTCTTCGTCACGTCCACCGGCCCGGTGAGCATCAGCGCCGGCTCCGAGCCGATGTTGGCGAAGGCGCGGATGCGCGCCCGCGGCTTCAGGCCGGCCGAGCGGCCGGCCTTGCGCGAGCCGACGAGCACGGCCGCCGCCCCGTCGACGATGCCGGACGAATTGCCGGCGTGGTGCACGTGGTCGAGCGCCTCGACCTCGGGATGGGCATCGATGGCGACGGCTGAAAAGCCGCCCATGTCGGCCATCTGCACGAAGGAGGGCTTGAGCTGGCCGAGCGTCTGCATGTCCGTGCCCGGCCGCATGTGCTCGTCCTTGTCGAGGAGGACGATGCCGTTGACGTCGGTGACCGGCGCGACGGAATTCTTGAAATAGCCCTTCTCCCAGGCCTTGGCGGCGCGTTTCTGGCTTTCCACCGCATAGGCGTCGCAGTCGTCGCGGTTGAAGCCGTATTTCGTGGCGATAAGATCGGCCGAGACGCCCTGCGGCATGAAATAGGACTTCACCGCGATCTCCGGCTCGACCGGCCAGGCGCCGCCCGAGGCGCCGATGCCGACGCGGCTCATGGATTCGACGCCGCCGCCCACCACCATGTCGTGCTGGCCGGACATGACCTGCGCGGCGGCGAAGTTCACCGCATCGAGGCCGGAGGCGCAGAAGCGGTTGATCTGCACGCCGGGCACATGGTGGCCGTAGTCGGCATTGAGCGCCGCCGCGCGAGCGACGTCGCCGCCCGCCTCGCCGACCGGATCGACACAGCCGAGCACCACGTCGTCGACGAGGCGCGTGTCGAGGTCGTTGCGCTCGCGCAGCGCCTTGAGCGCCGTCGTCGCGAGTTGCAGCGTCGTCACCTGGTGCAGCGCACCGTCCGCCTTGCCGCGGCCGCGCGGCGTGCGCAGATGGTCGTAGATGTAAGCGTCAGGCATGAAGGCCTCCCGGCATTGGGCTCTCCTCCCCTTGGGGAGGAGCAGGGCTTGGGGTGGGACCGGCAGAGCCCGGCGTCCAACCCCGCTCGCTTGGCTCACTGCGCCTCTCCGCAATGGGAGAGGTCGAACTCAGAACATCTCCGCCGGCAGCGCCATCATCGTGTCGGCACCGGATGAGATCCGGGCAAGATGCGCCGCGCTCTCCGGCATCGTCCGCTCCATGAAGAAGCGGCCGGCGAGCAGCTTCGCCTCCATGTCCGCCGCATCGCCGCCGTTCGCCTTCTTCGCGAGCGCCGTCCTGGCGATCTGCGCCCACATGTAGCCGAGGGCCACGAGCCCGAAGAGATGCATGTAGTCGTAGGACCCGGCGCCCGCATTGTCGGGCTTCGCCATGGCGTTGTTCATGAACCACATGGTCGCCTGCTGCAGGTGGCCGAGCGCGGCCTCGAGCGGCTTCACGTAAGGCGCCATGGCCTCGTCGCCGGCATGCTCCTTCACGAAGCCGCCGACCTCGTTGAAGAAGGCCATGATCGCCCGCCCGCCGTCGCGCGGCAGCTTGCGGCCCACGAGGTCGAGCGCCTGGATGCCGTTGGCACCCTCGTAGATCATGGCGATGCGCGCATCACGCACGAACTGCTCCATGCCCCACTCGGCGATGTAGCCGTGGCCGCCGAACATCTGCTGCGCCTTCACCGCATTGTCGAAGCCGACATCGGTCAGGACGCCCTTGAGGACGGGGGTGAGCAGGCCGAGCTGGTCGTCCGCCGCCTGCTTTTCGGCCGCATCGCCCGAGCGATGCGCGACGTCGCTCTTCAAGGCCGTCCACAGCACGAGCGCCCGCGCCGCCTCGTTGAAGGCGCGGATGGAGAGGAGGTTCCGCCGCACGTCGGGATGGACGAGGATGGGGTCGGCCGGCTTGTCCGGATCCTTGGCGCCGGTGAGCGAGCGGCCCTGCAGGCGCTCGCGCGCATAGGCGACGGCATTCTGGTAGGCGACCTCCGACTGGGCGAGGCCCTGGATGGCGACGCCGAGCCGCGCCTCGTTCATCATCACGAACATGGCGTTGAGGCCCTTGTTCTCGGCCCCGACGAGCCAGCCCTTGGCCCCATCGTAGTTCATGACGCAGGTGGCGTTGCCGTGAATGCCCATCTTGTGCTCGATGGAGCCGCAGGACACGCCGTTCGCCGCGCCGAGCGAGCCGTCGCCATTAACGAGCCGCTTCGGCACCACGAAGAGCGAAATGCCCTTGGTGCCCTCCGGCGCGCCCTCGATGCGGGCGAGCACCAGGTGGACGATGTTTTCGGTGAGATCGTGCTCGCCGGCCGAGATGAAGATCTTGGTGCCGGTGATGGCATAGGAGCCGTCGCCGTTCGGCACCGCCTTCGTCTTGATGAGGCCGAGGTCCGTGCCGCAATGCGGCTCCGTGAGGTTCATGGTGCCGGACCAGGTGCCGGCGATCATGCTCGGCAGATAGGTCTTCTTCTGTTCCTCTGTGCCGTGGGTCATCAGCGCCGCGATGGCGCCCATGGTCAGGCCCGGATACATGGCGAGCGCCATGTTGGCCGAGGAGGCGAATTCGTTCATCACCGCGGCGAGCGTATAGGGCAGGCCCTGGCCGCCGTAGTCCGGATCGGCCGCGAGCCCGATCCAGCCGCCCTTGGCGAAGGCGTCATAGGCCGCCTTGAAGCCCTTCGGCGTCGTCACGCGCCCGTCGTCGTGGCGGGTGCAGCCTTCGAGATCCCCGGTACGGTTGAGCGGCTGCAGCACCTCCTCGCACAGCTTCGCGCCTTCCTGGAGAATGGCCTCGATCAGGTCCGGGCTCGCCTCGGCGAAGCCCGGCAGATTGTTGTAGCGCTCGATCCCGAAGACGTCCTCGAGCAGGAAACGGACATTCTCGACTGGTGCCTTGTAGCTCGGCATTCCGTGGCTCCTCCCGCGTTGCGCCCACCCGGCAACCGCCGGCGGCGCGGCGGGCAGGGCACATCATGGTTCACATATAAACCATCTCGGCGCCTTTCGAAAGGGCGTGCGCCGTTCCGCTTTCATCGCGCTGCCTTCCGGTGCCCCGTGCGCCGCGGGCAGGCGGCATGCGCATCCTGTCTGTTATGGTTAACGGCTTCTTTACCATAATCAGGAGAATTTGACCCACCGGCAGCATCGCGCAGGACGTGCCTGCGGCAGCGCAGTGGGATCACGATGGCACAGACCGCCCCCTGGAGTGTGAAGGGCATCGACCCGCAGGCGCGGGACGCGGCCAAGGAGGCGGCGCGCAAGGCGGGAATGACGCTCGGCGCATGGCTCAGCACCGTCATTGCCGACCAGGCGGCCGACGGCGACAGCGGCACGCCCCCGCCAGGACGGGATTCCCTCGCCGCCGTCAGCGAGCGCCTCGCCCGGTTTGCCCGCGAGCACACGCAAACCGCCGCGCCCCCGCGCCGTCCCCAGGCCGGCGCCGGTCTCGACATGCCGAGCCTCGACGAGATCGTGGCCCGCGTCAGCGAGCGCAGCCTCGCCGAGACGCGGGCTGCCGCGGCCCGCACGGCCAGCGCGCTTGATTCGGTCGCCCGCTGGATGGAGCGCACCGAGACGCACGTCGCGGAGAGCGCGCGCGCGATGGCCGACCGGCAGGACGAGACGGCCGGCGCCATCGGCAAGGCCCTCATCGCCATTGGCCGGCGGCTCGGCGACATCGAGCAGCACCTCGCCGCCGACAGGGCACCCAATGTCGCCCCGCGCTGGCATGAGGATGCCGACGCGCTGCGCGACGCGCTCGACGATGTCGGGGAGCGGCTTGAGGCCATCGCGGCCACGGCCGGAGATGAAGCCGGCGAGGAGGAGACCGTCGGTCCGCTGATGTCCGAGGAACGGGCGGCCCGCCGGCGGCTCGAGGCGGCCGTCGCCGAAATCCGGCGCCGGCAGCGCGAGCTCGACAACAGCCCGACCCTCGGCGAGCGCTTCGCCGCCATGAACCGGCGGCTCGACGAGCGCCCGCGCCGCAACCACGCACCGATCGCACGAGAGGCCGCGGCGCACGACCGCACCGCCCCGAGCCTCGGCGAAGAGGCCATCATCGTCCGGCTGGAAGCCCTGTCGCGCAAGATCGACGAGGCCTTGCGGCCGGTGGCGGCGATGCCGATCGGCGACGTCCTCGCGCGCCTCGACCGCCTCGACGAGCGCCTGGAGCAGCCCGCCGCTGCGCCCGACCTGGCGCGCATCGAAGGCATGATCCACGCCTTGACGGCACGCATCGAGGAGGTGCGCACCGCCGAGACCGACACGGCCGGCCTCGACGCCCTCGAGCGGCAGATCGGCCAGCTCGCCGAGCGCATCGATGCGGTCGGCGCGGCGCCGGCCCTTGCCGAGCGCGAGCGCATCGCGCACGGCATGGCCTCGCTCGAAAGGACGATGGCCGATCTCCTCGCCGACATGCGCCACCAGCTGCGCGAGGAGATGCGCGAGCTGCAGGACGGCACCGCCGAAGCCATCGAGCAGGCGGCCCGGCGCGCGGCCGAGGCGGCCCGCACCGCGCTGCCCGATGCCTATGAGGCCGTGCCCGCCGAGATCGGCCAGCTCAAGCGCGACCTCGCCGAGCTGAAGACGACCCAGGCGAGCACCGACCTCCGGACGCAGGACACGCTGGAAGCCGTGCACGAGACGCTGGAGCGGATCGTCGACCGGCTCGCCCTGCTCGAGGAGGACATGACGGACGGGCCCTCCGCAACGGGCGCCCCGTCGCGCCTGTCCGAGGACGATCCGGCCGATTCGGTCGAGTTCGAGGACCTGCGCACCAGCCTCGACGCCCTGCTCAGGGCCAACGAACCTTCCCGCAGCCGGGGGACGAGGTCGCACCGCCGGCGCGCCCGGCTGCAGCCGATGCGCCGACGCCGCGCGCCGCCCTCGCCGCGCTCCTCGCGGCGCAGCCGGCAGAGGACGCCCCGCCTCCAGCGAAGGACGCGAAGCCCGCCGCGCCGGCGTTCGATGAGGCGCCCACCGCAGCGGTCAAGGCGAGCTTCATCGCGGCGGCCCGGCGGGCCGCGCAGGCTGCCGCGGCGGAAACGGCCGCCGCGCTGCCGGACACCACCTCGCGCGCCAGGGAGACCGAGGCCGCCGAAAGGACCGAGGATCCCGTCCACGCGCTCCGGGCCGAGCCGCGGCCGACGGCGGCCACGCGCCGCAATGCCACCGCTTCCCCGGTCGCGCGGCTCAGGAACGGCGTCGCCGCCCGGCGCAAGCCCCTGCTGATCGGCCTCGCCGCCATCGTCATCGCCGTCGGCGCGGCGCAGGTGCTGAGCGGCCTCGCCGGCAAGTCCCTCCCCACCGGCGACGCGGAACCCGCAGCGGCCCATGACGCCACCGCGCCCGCTCCGCGGGAGGAGGCCGAGGCGCCGTCGTCTCGGCCGGCGCAGGCGGACGCTCCCGCCCCCGACGCCTTCAACCCTTTCGCCGCCAACCCCTTCGCGCCCGACACCGGCCCGGCGACGACGGGCTCCCTCCCGGCGACCCCGGGCATCCCCGACAGCGCGCCGCCTGCCCCCGCGCCGGAGCAGAATTCGCGCCTCGACGAGGGCCTGCCGCCCTCCCTTCTCATCCCGCCGAGTTATGTCGCCGACCTGCCGGCGGAAGGCCTGCCCGCCCCGTTGCGCAAGGCGGCGGCTGCGGGCGAGGCCGCCGCCGTCTACGAGGTTGCGACCCGCCTCGCGGAAGGCCGCGGCGTGCCGCGCGACGTTGCCAAAGCCGCCCGGCTGTTCGAGGCCGCGGCGACGGGTGGCCTCGTGCCGGCGCAATACCGCATCGCCAGCCACTACGAGAAGGGCATCGGCGTCGCGCGCGACGTCGGCACGGCGCGCATGTGGTACGAGAAGGCGGCCGAGGCCGGCAACGCTAGGGCGATGCACAATCTCGGCGTGCTCTACGCCGAGGGCATCACCGGCAAGCCCGACTATGAGACAGCCGTGAAATGGTTCAGCAAGGCGGCCGAGTTCGGCGTACGCGACAGCCAGTTCAACCTCGCCGTCCTCCTCGCGCGCGGCCTCGGCACCGAGCGCAATCTCGTCGCCTCCTACACCTGGCTGTCGGTCCTCGCCCGCGACGGCGACAAGGACGCCGCCGCCAAGCGCGATGAGCTCGCCCGCAGCCTGACGGCGAGCGAGCTCGCCATCGGCAAGGCGGCCTTCGCCCGCTGGCAGGTCAAGGTGCCCGTCCGCGCCGCCAACGAGGTGCCCGCGGGCGGCTGGGAGCTGAGCGCCGCCGCCCCGTCGCCGGGGGCGCAGAAGCCCCCCGGAAAAGTGTCGCGGCTCTGACGGCTACTGCGCGACCCGGTGCCTTCCGCACGGCGACCAAGGGGTCAGTACACGGCCCTGTGCACAACCGTAGCTGTCATGCCTTGGTTTTGACCCCACGTTAAGGGACGCTTCCCTAGACTGACGAAGCAGCCGCGTGCCGACGGCCCGCGGCCGCTGTCGCATTCGACCGAGCGTCCGAGTACCGTGCCGTGCACATCTACCTGCCCATCGCCGAAATGTCCGTCAACATGTTCACCCTCCTCGCCATGGGCGCGGCGGTGGGCTTCATCTCGGGCATGTTCGGCGTCGGCGGCGGCTTCCTGATGACGCCGCTCCTGATCTTTCTCGGCATCCCGCCGGCGATCGCGGTCGCCACCCAGGCCTCGCAGATCACGGCTTCCTCGGTCACCGGCGCCCTCGGCTACTGGCGGCGCAAGGCGCTCGACTTCAAGCTCGGCGGCGTGCTGGTCGCGGGCGGCTTCGTCGGCACGCTGCTCGGGGTGTGGTTCTTCAACGTCATGAGCCGCCTCGGCCAGCTCGAGTTCGTCATCGTCGTCAGCTACGTGACGCTCTTCGGCATCATCGGCTCGCTGATGCTGGCCGAAAGCCTCAAGACCATGTGGGCGACGCGCCGCGGCGTCGTCCCCCTCTCCCGCCGCTCGGGCGAGCATCCGTGGTATCTCGGCCTGCCGTGGAAGATGCGTTTCCACCGCTCCAAGCTCTACGGCAGCGTCATTCCCATCGTCACGCTCGCCATGCTCATCGGCTTCGCCGGGGCGGTACTCGGCATCGGCGGCGGCTTCATCCTCGTCCCCGCTCTCATCTATCTCTTTCGCATCCCGGCCGCCGTGGTGGTCGGCACGTCCCTCTTCCAGATCCTCTTCACGATGATGGCGGCGACGCTGCTGCACGCCTTCACCAACCAGTCGGTGGACGTGGTGCTGGCGATGCTGCTCATCATCGGCGGCGTCATGGGGGCGCAGTTCGGCGCCCGCGCCGGGCAGAACCTCAAGGGCGAATCGTTCCGCCTGCTCCTCGCCATCCTCGTTCTCGGGGTCGGCATCCGCTTTGCCATCGATCTCGTGGTGAGGCCGCAGGAGCCCTTCTCGCTCGTCACCGTGGGAGCACGGCCATGACGAGGACGGGGCCAACAAGGACGGCGACGTCCCGGCTGCTGCTCGCCGCGGCCGCCCTCGCAGGGCTCTTCGCCTCGCTCGCGCCGGCGGCGGCCGAGACGCTGATCTTGTCCCTGTCGACGCACCGGGTCTCGATCACCTCGACCTACACGGGTTCCTCCATCGTCGTCTTTGGCGCCATCGAGCGTGACGAGCGCACGGTGGCGCGGGCCGCGCCCTATGACGTCGTCATCACCGTGCGCGGTCCGCGGCGCACCACGATCGTGCGCGAGAAGGAGCGGGTCGGGCCGCTCTGGCTCAACACCTCGCAGCGGCGCTTCGTCGACCTGCCGACCTATCTGGCCGTCCTCTCGTCGCGACCGATCGACGAGATCGCGGGCGGGGCCTTTCTCACCCGCTACCGGCTTGGCCTCGGCATGCAGATCACCACGCCGGGCATGGAGCACCTGACGAGCGAGGAGCCGTTCCGCGAGGCCCTGCTGCGGCTCAAGAACGACCAGAGGCTGTTCGCCGAGGAGCCGCGCGGCGTCACCTTCCTGACGCCGTCCATCTTCCGTGCGCCCATCACCCTGCCCGCCGTCGCCCCCACCGGCAATTACGACGTCGAGGTCGCGCTCTTCGTCGACGGGGCGCAGCTCGCCCGGCAGACCACCAATTTCGAGGTGGTGAAGACCGGCTTCGAACAGGCGACGGTCACCCTCGCCCACGACCACGCCATCTTCTACGGCCTCGGCGTCGTCACCATGGCGGTGCTCTTCGGCTGGCTCGCGACGATCATCTTCCGGCGGGACTGACGAGACTCAATCCGGCAGCAGCAGCGGCCAGCCGATGGCGTAGAGCCGCTGGCCGAGCACGTGGGCCGTGACGCCCTCGGGAAAGAGCGGCCGGAAGGCGGCATCGCGCAGGTTGAGCCCGCCCGTCAGGGCGCCGAGCGCCGGCATGACGATGCGCCGTGCCCCAGCGGCGAAGCAGCGGCGGCGCACGGAGCGGCCGGTGAGCCGCACCTTGGCGGCTGGATGCATGTGCCCGACGATCTCCGCCGTGCCGTCGTCGGCAGGCTCGTGCCGCAGCACCACGTCGGCGAGGCGCAGTTCGGCGGCGCTTTCCCCGCCGGCCGCGCGCGGCACCTGCGGATCGTGGTTGCCGGTCACCCACAGCCAGTCGCGGCCGCGCTGCAGCGCTGCGAGCGCCTCGCTGTCACGCGTGTCGAGGCGCCCATGCGCACCGGCATCGTGGAAACTGTCGCCGAGCGCGACGACGGCCCGTGGCGCATAGCGAGCGACGAGGCGCGCCACGGCGGCGAGCGTGGCGCGCGTGTCGTAGGGCGGCAGGAAGACGCCGCGGCCGGCGAAGGACGAGGCCTTCTCGAGATGGAGGTCGGCGACGACGAGCAGCCCCTCGTCCGCGACGAAGAGCGCGCCGGCGGGATCGGCGACGAGATCGAGCCGCCCGAGGCGCAGAACCTGCGCCGCGCCCGCTGTGCCAGCCTCGCCACCCATCGCGTTCACTGCATCGCCTCTTCCATCATCGCCGCCTCGGCCTCCGCCAGCATGTGCTCGGCGGCCTCGCCATAGACCATCTCGCGGCCGATCTCGAGCATCACCGCCACCGAGAGCGGCGAGAGGTGATCGAGCGGCGCGTGCACGATTCGCCCCGCGACACGCACCAGCATATCGCCGAGCCGGCGCACGTCGAGCAGCCCCGTTGCGGCATCGGCGCGCGCCGCGCGCAGGAGGACGTGGTCCGGCTCGTGCCGGCGCAGCACGTCATAGACGAGGTCGGTCGACATGGTGACCTGGCGGCCGGTCTTCTCCTGGCCGGGAAAGCGCCGCTCGATCATGCCGGCGATGATCGCGCAATGGCGGAAGGTGCGCTTCATCAGCGCCGATTCCGCCAGCCAGTCCTCGAGGTCGTCGCCGAGCATGTCGGGGGCGAAGAGCTCGGCGAGCGACAGGCGTCCCCGGGTGACCGCGAGGCCGATGTCGGCGATGCCCCAGGCGGCGAGGCCGTAGTCGTTGGCGACGAAGCCGAGCGGCTTGAGGCGCGCCCGCTCCAGGCGCCGCGTCAGCAGCATGCCGAGCGTCTGGTGCGCGAGCCGCCCCTCGAAGGGATAGGCGACGAGATAGTGGCGCCCGCCGCGCGGGAAGGTCTCGACGAGCAGCTCCCCCGGCCGCGGCAGGCGCGACTTCATCTTCTGTGCCATCAGCCAGTTCGCCACGGGCTTCGGCAGGCGGTGCCAGTCGTCCGGGCGCGCGATCATGGCGCGCACGCGGCTGGCGAGGAAGCTCGACAGCGGGAACTTGCCGCCGGCATAGGACGGCACCTTCGGGTCCGTGCCCGCCGCCGTGCGCGAGGTGATGACCTCGTTCTCGTAGATGCCCTCGAAGCGCAGCACCTCGCCGGCGAAGACGAAGGTATCGCCCGGCGTCAGCCCCTCCGCGAAATATTCCTCCACCTCGCCGAGCACGCGGCCGCCGCGCACGACGGTCATCCCGCCGGCCCGGCGCGGGCGGGCGAGGCGCACGCGCAGCATCGGCTCCTCGACGATGGTGCCGACGTTGAGCCGGTACTGCTGGGCGACGCGCGGGGTGGTGACGCGCCACAGCCCGTCCTTGCCCTTCACGATCCGCGCGAAGCGCTCGTAGCTCCTCAGCGCATAGCCGCCGGTGGCGACGAAGGCGACGACATCGTCGAAATCCTGGCGCGGCAGGGCGGCATAGGGCGCGGCGCCGCGCACCTCCTCGTAGAATGCATCGGCGTCGAAGGGCCCGGCGCAGGCGCGGCCCAGCACGTGCTGGGCAAGCACGTCGAGGGCGCCGGTGCGCGCGTCCGGCGTGTCCTGCGCCGCCTCGGCGACGGCGTCGAGCGCCGCCCGGCATTCCAGCACCTCGAAGCGGTTGGCCGGCACGAGGAAGGCCTTCGACGGCTCGTCGAGACGGTGGTTGGCGCGGCCGATCCGCTGCATCAGCCGGCTCGCGCCCTTCGGCGCGCCGACATTGATGACGAGGTCGACGTCGCCCCAGTCGATGCCGAGGTCGAGCGTCGAGGTGCAGACCACGGCCTTGAGCCGCCCCTCGGCCATCGCCGCCTCGACGCGCCGGCGCTGGCCGGCATCGAGCGAGCCGTGATGCAGCGCGATGGCGAGGCCGTCGTCGTTCATCCGCCACAGCTCCTGGAAGACGAACTCTGCCTGCATGCGCGTGTTGACGAAGACCAGCGACAGGCGATGGTCGTGGATCGCCCGGTAGATCTCGTCCATGGCGTGCAGCGCCGTGTGGCCGGCGAGCGGCGGCGCGAGCCGGCTTTCGAGGATGCCGATCTGCGGCCGTGCGCCTTCCTTCACGGTGATGACGTCAGGCGAGGGCACGCCCGCGCGCTGCGGCACGAGATAGCGCGCCAGCACCTCCGGCTCGCGCACGGTCGCCGAAAGGCCGACCGTCGTCACCTGCGGCGCGAGAGCGAACAGCCGCATCAGGCCGAGCGACAGGAGGTCGCCGCGCTTCGACGTCACGAGCGCGTGCAGTTCGTCGAGCACGACACGCCGCAGGCCGGAGAAGAACGTCTCGGCCTCGCGATGCGCGATGAGCAGCGCGAGTTGCTCGGGCGTGGTGAGGAGGATGTGCGGCGGGCGCTCGATCTGCCGCGCGCGCTTGTGGGCCGGCGTGTCGCCGGTGCGCGTCTCGACCTTGACCGGCAGCCCCATCTCCGTGACCGGTGCCTCGAGGTTGCGCGCGATGTCGACGGCGAGCGCCTTGAGCGGCGAGATGTAGAGCGTGTGGAGGCCGGCCCGGTCCGGCGCCTCCGCGAGCTCGACGAGGCTCGGCAGGAAGCCGGCGAGCGTCTTGCCGGCCCCCGTCGGGGCAACGAGCAGGGCCGAGCGCCCGGCCCGCGCGCTCGCGAGGAGATCGAGCTGGTGCGCGCGCACGTGCCATCCGCGCCCGGCGAACCAGGCGGAGAAGGCAGGCGGCAGGGCAGCCGCGGCGGGCGACGGAAGATGCGGCGTCACCCCCAAGAGGTAGCGCCTCGCGCGCGATCCGTCATCCTGCGGCTGCTGTCAAAGCGGCCGGACCGGCTTCTGCGCCGCGACGACGAAACCGGGCACCGGCCGGCCGCCGTCGTGGCGCAGGACAGCGGGATCGCACGCCACGACATCGAGCCCGACCGCGGCGAGCAGCGCCTCCACATGGCCGGTGCTGTGGGCGAAGCGCATGTCCTCGCCGAGGACGAAGCCGAGCGGCGCCTCGGTGACGTCCTGCACGGTGAACAGGAAGAGCCCGCCGTCGCCGATCGCCCGGGCGACCGCATCGAAAACGGGTGCGAGGTCGCCGACATAGATGAACACATCGGCCGCGAGCACCAGGTCGGCGCAGCCCGGCGCCTCGCCTTGCAGAAACGCGGTCAGCTCGGCGACCGCGAGCCGGTCGTAGCAGCCGCGCCGGCGCGCCCGCTCCACCATGCGCGGGGCGATGTCGCAGCCGGCGAGCGTGACGGCATAGGGGCGCACGGCCTCGCCCATCAGCCCCGTGCCGCAGCCGAGGTCGAGCGCCAGGCGGAAACGCGGCGGCCGGCCGGTCGCCCCGCAGATGCCGCGCAGCGTCTCGAGGATGAGATCGGGGCCGCGATAGGCCAGCTTCTCGACGAGATGGCGGTCGAAATGCCCCGCATATTCGTCGAACAGCGCCCGCACATAGCCGGCCGACATGGCGCCGGCCGCCGGCAGCGCGCCGAGGCGGGCGAGACGCAGCCCGGCGCCGAGATCGTCCTCGGGCGACAGCCTGAGCGCCGTCGTGAAGGCGTCCCGCGCCTCGTCCCTCCGGCCGAGCGCCTCGAGCGCCTCGCCGAGGCTGATCCAGGCCGGCGCCCAGTGCGGCGCGAGGCGGACGATCTCGCCGATGAGGCCGGCGGCCGCCTCCCACTCCTTCTCCCGCATCAGGCTTTCGGCAAAGGTGTAGCGTCGGTCGACGATGAGGTCGCCGGAGGTCATCAGCTTCGTTGGCCGCATGGGGCGTGGGGGACACAAGGTTGGAGGGCGGCGGAAAGAACGCCGGGCGCTCGTCTTCGTCAAGCCGAAAGTGACGGCATCGCGGGAGCCGCGGGCTTAACCGGCCGGCAGCGAGCAACTATCTTGCCTCCATGCAGGCGCGCGACATCCTCTCGCTCACTCCGGCCGGGCTCTATTGCCCCCTCGCGGACGTCCATATCGACCCGCTGCGGCCGGTGCCGCGTGGGCTGATCACCCACGGCCATTCCGACCACGCCCGCGCCGGCCACGGCGCCGTGCTCGCGACGGCGGAGACGCTCGCCATCATGGCGGCGCGCTATGGCGAGGGTTTCTGCGGCACCGCCCAGGCGGTGCGCTACGGCGAGGCGGTGACGCTCGGGCCCGTGCGCGTCACCTTCCTGCCGGCGGGCCACGTGCTCGGCTCGGCGCAGATCCTCATCGAGGCGGGCGGCCTGCGCATCGTCGTCTCCGGCGACTACAAGCGCGCTAGCGACCCCACCTGCGCGCCCTTCGAGCCCGTGCGCTGCGACGTCTTCATCACCGAGGCGACCTTCGGCCTGCCGGTCTTCCGCCATCCCGATGCCGCCGGCGAGATCGACAAGCTGCTGCATTCCCTGACGCTCTTTCCCGAGCGGGCGCACCTCCTCGGCGCCTATCCCCTCGGCAAGGCGCAGCGCCTCGTCGCCCTCCTGCGCCAGCGCGGCTATGACCGGCCCGTCTACCTGCACGGCGCCATGGAGCGGCTGATGCAGCTCTATGGCGAGCTCGGCATCGCCCTCGGCGACCTGCGCAAGGTCGAGCCCGGCAGCCGCGAGAGCCTCGGCGGCGCGGTCGTGCTGTGCCCGCCGGGCGCCCTGCAGGACCTGTGGGCGCGGCGCTTCCCCGATCCGGTCGCCGCCTTCGCCTCGGGCTGGATGCGGGTGCGCGCCCGCGCCCGCCAGCGCGGCGTCGAGCTGCCGCTCGTCGTCTCCGACCATGCCGGCTGGGACGAATTGTGCGCGACGATCCGCGAGACCGGGGCGGGCGAGGTCTGGGTGACGCACGGCGAGGAGGAGGCGCTGGTGCACTGGTGCACGCGCGAGGGGCTCGCGGCACGTCCCCTCAACATGCTCGGCTACGGCGACGACGAGGCGGAGGCGGAAGCCGTCGCGGAGGAATCCGTCGCGGAGCCTTCGGCATGAACGACTTCGCCGAGCTGCTCGACCGCCTCGCCTTCGAGCCGCGCCGCAACGCCAAGCTGCGGCTGATGGAGGACTTCTTCCGCACGACGCCGGACCCCGAGCGCGGCTATGCCCTCGCCGCCCTCACGGGCGGGCTCTCCTTCCGCAACGCCAAGCCCGGCCTCGTGCGCGCGCTCATTGCCGAGCGCACCGATCCGGTGCTCTTCGCCCTCTCCTACGACTATGTCGGCGACCTGTCCGAAACCGTCGCCCTCATGTGGCCGGCGCCATCGCAGGCGGGCACTGGCCACAACGCCTCGCCGCCGCGCCTCGCCGACGTGGTCGAGGGCCTCTCCATGACGGCGAAGACCGAACTGCCCGGCCTTCTCGCGCGCTGGCTCGATGCGCTCGACGAGACCGGGCGCTGGGCGCTGCTCAAGCTCATCACCGGGGCGCTGCGCATCGGCGTCTCCGCCCGCCTCGCCAAGACGGCCGTCGCCGGGCTCGGCGGGGTCGATCCCAATGCGGTCGAGGAATTGTGGCACGGCCTGACACCGCCCTACGAGCCGCTCTTCGCCTGGCTCGAAGGCCGGGCGGAGCGGCCGGAGGGGCTCGTCGTCGCCCCCTTCCGCCCGCCGATGCTGTCGCACCCGCTCGACGAGGAGGAGTTCTCGCGCCTCGACCCGGCCGAATTCTGTGCCGAATGGAAATGGGACGGCATCCGCATCGAGGCCGTGCGCGAACTGACGCTGGAGGGCCGGCGTATCGTCCGGCTCTATTCCCGCACCGGCGAGGACATCACCGGCTCCTTTCCCGACCTCTGCGAGGCCCTCATCGCGGAAGACGCCTTCGTCGGGGCGCTCGACGGCGAGCTTCTCGTCCTGCGCGGGGGGCGCGTCGAGAGCTTCAACGTGCTGCAGCAGCGCCTCAACCGCAAGGCGATCACGCCGCGCCTGATGCAGGAATTCCCCGCCCATATCCGCGCCTACGACCTGCTGGGCGAGGGCGAGGAGGACCTGCGTCCCCTGCCCTTCGCGGAGCGGCGCCGGCGGCTCGAGGCGCTCGTCGCGCGGCTCGCCGGCGGGCGCGTCGACCTCTCCCCGCTGGTGCCCTTCGCCAGCTGGGAGGAACTGGTCGCCGCGCGCGCCCGGCCGGAAGAGGCCGGCGCCGGCATCGATGCCGAGGCCGTCGAGGGCGTCATGCTCAAGCGCCGCGACAGCCCCTATGTCCCCGGCCGGCCCAAGGGCCTGTGGTACAAGTGGAAGCACGACCCGCACCTCGTCGACGCCGTGCTGATGTATGCCCAGCGTGGCCACGGCAAGCGCTCGTCCTATTATTCCGACTACACCTTCGGCCTGTGGCGCAGCGGGCCCGAGGGCGAGGAGCTCGTGCCCGTCGGCAAGGCCTATTTCGGCTTCACCGACGAGGAGCTGAAGGAGCTCGACCGCTTCGTGCGGCGGGAGACGGTCAACCGCTTCGGCCCGGTGCGCGAGGTCGTCCACACGGGCGAGCGCGGCCTCGTGCTCGAGGTCGCCTTCGAGGGCGTCCAGCAGTCGACGCGCCACAAGTCCGGCGTCGCCATGCGCTTTCCGCGCATCAGCCGCATCCGCTGGGACAAGCCGCCGCGCGAGGCCGACCGGCTCGACTATCTCGCCGGCCTCTTGCCGCGCGAGGGAACGATGAAGACGAGGGCGGGGAAGACATGACGCAACGCGACGCCATCGAGACGACGCCGCTCGGCGCCGGGCCCGTGACGCGCCAGGCGAGCGCGCGCCTCGTGGTCCGCACGCGCGGGCCCGGCTTCACCGACATCACCCATGCCGTCCGGCGGTGGCTCGCGACGAGCGGCATCGCCGACGGGCTCCTCACGGTCTTCTGCCGGCACACCTCGGCCTCGCTGACCATCCAGGAGAATGCCGATCCGGACGTGCGCGCGGATCTCGCGACGGCCCTCGACCATCTCGCCCCGCGCAACCGAACCTATGTGCACGCCATCGAGGGGCCGGACGACATGCCGGCCCATATCCGCACCATGCTGACCGACGCCTCGCTCGCCGTGCCCGTCGTCTCGGGGCGGCTGGCGCTCGGCACCTGGCAGGGCATCTACCTCATCGAGCACCGCGACCGTCCGCACGCGCGGGAGGTGCTCGTCACGGCGATCGGCGCCGCTCAGGACGATGCGAGCGCCTGACCGGCGGTGCCGCCCCGCCAGCGCGACAGCGCGAGGCCGAGCGTCATTACGAGGACGGCCCAGGCCGCCGCCCACAGGGGCGCCGCTTCCCCTAGCCGCGCGGCGGGCCAGGCGAGTGCCGGCGTGCCGGCGATGAGGGCCGGCGCCAGCGCGGGCAGCTCGGTCGAGGCGACGATCGCCGCACCGCCGAGGATGGCGAGCGCGGCCGCCCAGCCCCGCCCGCCGGGCAGCAGCGCGAAGAGGAGCGCCGGCAGGAGAGCGCCGGCCGAGACACCGAGGACGAGGTTCACCGCCACCGCCGGCGCGACGTTGCCCGCGAGCGGAACGGCTGCCGCGGCGCCTCCCAACGCCGCGAGCACGGTGAGCCGCGCGATCACGGTCTTGCGGGCGGTGGAGGCCCGCGGCGCGCTGACTCGGTAGACGTCGCGCGACAGGATAAGGCCGAGAAGGAAGCCGAGGGCGGCGACGCCCGCCAGCATCGTCGCCAGATGCGCGACGGCCGACATCTGCCTGAGCAGCCATGAGCCTTCGAGCAGCGCCCCCGGAAGATAGACCACGGCGGCATCGGCGATGAGGACGAGCGCTGCGAGCACCACCGCCGCCCGCAGCGAGACACGGCCGGCAAGGCCCCTGCCCGGCAGGGCCGCGGAAAGGCCGGTCACGAGGGGCAAGGCCGCGACGCCCAGCATCGCGACGAGGAAGGGCACCAGCATGCCCTCCTCCGCCGGCCCGCCCGCGAGCCAGGCAAGAAGCGGCGCGACCGCCCCGGCAAAGGGCATCACGGTGTCCGCCCCCGAGCGCACGCTCTCGACGAAGGCGTGCCACCAGGCCGCGGCAAGGGTCGCGGCCAGCAGTCCGGCAAACCCCGCCACCAGCCCGCCCTGCACGGCGAGCGTCGCAGCGACGGCCCTCAGCCCGCCCACCATGGCGACCACCGCGGCGAGAACAAGAAGGAGGCGCAGGGTGGCGGGATAGCCGAGGGCGAGCGATTGCGCGAGGACGACGGCCGCATCCTGCAGCATCAGGGCGAGCGCGATGAAGGTGACGGGCACGAGGACGACGACGGCGGCGAAGCGCGCCGGCGCGCCGAAGCGCCCGGCGAGGGTGCCTGCAGGCGTCGGGGCGGCGATATCGTGGAGGAAGGGAGCGAGGACCGCATGCAGCACGAGCCCGGCGACGGCGCCCCAGCGCAGGGCGGGCGCATTGCCGGCCAGCACGACGAGTGCCAGCACGACGACCGGCAGGGCGAGGGTCGCCACCGCCGCCGGCAGGCTGCGGTCGGCGGCATCGAAGGTGGCGAGGCTCATCGTCCGCGCCCCGAGTCCGACGAGGAGGAAGAGCACGAGCGGCAGGCTGAGCAGCACGGGCGTCAGCAATGATTCGGGCACGCCGATGCGCTCGAGCAGCCACATCAGCCCGATCACGGACGCCATCGCCGCCGCGAGCAGAAGGCGCTGCGCCTGCCCCCCCGGCCTGCCGCCTGCCATCATGTCCCGAGGCTCCCGCTCCCGCCATTGTCCGCAGCATCTTCGTGTGACATGACGCACCGCACATGGCAAACTTCTGCTCGGCTCAGTCCCGCAAAGTTCAGCGGTTGTGCGGATTTTGCCTTGACGGGTGCGGGACCGACGAACGCAGGGCTTGCCGTCTCGCCGCCCCGGGGCGAAAAATGGCACGGCAGAGCATGGGGTGGGCCGTGAGCGATTCCGCAGCACGCATCATCATAGCGGACGACCATCCGCTGTTCCGCGGCGCCTTGCGCCAGGCGCTGGCGGGGGTGGTCGCCGACGCGAGCATCGTCGAGGCCGGCTCCTTCGCCGACATGTGCGCCGCGCTCAATGCGGACGCCTCCGCCGATCTCGTGCTGCTCGACCTCGCCATGCCCGGCGTGCAGGGGTTCTCCGGGCTGATGTACCTGCGCGCCCAGCATCCGGACATCCCGGTCGTCATCGTCTCGGCCAACGACGAACCGTCGGTCATCCGCCGCTGCATCGATTTCGGCGCCGCCGGCTTCATCCCCAAGGCGCTCGACGCCGAGGACATGCGCACGGCCATCCGCACCGTGCTCGCCGGCGGCAACTGGACGCCGGCCGACATCGACCTCGCCGCCCCCGTCGACCGCGAGACGGGCGAGCTCGTCAAGCGCCTCGCCAGCCTCACGCCGCAGCAGGTGCGCGTCCTGATGATGCTGTCGGAGGGCCTGCTCAACAAGCAGATCGCCTACGAGCTCTCCGTGTCCGAGGCGACCGTCAAGGCCCATGTCTCGGCCATCCTGCAGAAGCTCGGCGTCGAGAGCCGCACGCAGGCGGTGATCGCCGCGGCCAAGATCGCCGCCGCCGGGCAGGTGCCCGCGCCGAGCGCGGCCTGATCTAGAGCGACGCCACAAAACCTTCCATCCGCGCCAGCGCCTCGCGCGTCAGGCCGATGTCGAAGCGCGTGAAGACATGGCAGCCGCCCGGCCAGACGGCGAGTTCGCTGCGGTTGCCGGCCGCCGCCCAGCGCCCTGCCATGAAGAGCGAATCGTCGATGAGCGGATCGCGCGTGCCGATGGTGAAGAGCGCCGGCGGCAGGCCGGAAAGATCGGCATGGATCGGCGAGACGTCGGGAGCGCGCATATCCCCCTCCCGGCGCAGGAAGCCTTGCACGAAGAGGAAGATGTCGCGCGTGTTGAGGATGAGCTTCTCCTCCCCCCAGCGCCGCACGCTCGGCGTCAGCGCAAGGTCGTAGACGCCCGCGATGAGATTGGCGCCGGCAAAGGGCGTGAGGCCGTGCCGCTCCCTCAGGCGCAGCATCGTCACCACCGACAGGTGCGCCCCGGCGGAATCGCCGCCGATGATGAAGCGCTCGGTGCCGAAGCGCTCGCGCCCCTCGCGCACCAGCCACAGCGCCGCCGCCTCGCAATCGTCCGGCCCCGCCGGGTAGGGATGCTCGGGCGCGAGGCGATAGTCGACGGACACGGCGGCGAAGCCGAGCCGCTCGGCAAAGAACTCGAGGAAGGGATCCTGCTCGTCGGCAGCGCCCAGCATCCAGCCGCCGCCGTGGATGTGGAGGAAGACGCCCCGCGGCGTCTCGGGCGCGATGACGCGCAGGTGAAGCGGCCCGCTCGGCCCGTCGATGGTGACGACCTTCGCCCGCGGGCTCTTCGGCAGTGGCGGGAAGGGCCCGAGCCCCTTGGCGCGGTTCTCGCGCACCACGGCCGCGGGCGCGCTCCACTGGTCGGGCGCGCCGGTGAGCCGGGCGAGGATGTCCGCGTTGAGGGCGGCGGTTTCGGCATCGACGGCGTCGGGATGGAAGAGGCGGGGATCGAGCATCGGGACCTTGCGCGCGAGGAAGGGATCGTCCATGTCACGTTGCATGCGACATGCGCGGCGGCCGGCAGGCGCCGATGCGAGGAAACCATGCGAGGCCAGCTCTGGTCCAGAGCGAAGGGCCGGCCGAGGGACAGAAGGGATCGGACGATGGCGAACGGCTCGCTTCAGCGCTTTCTCGGCGGCTCGCCCCTGTCGGTCCTGATCAAGCTCATTTTCCTGTCGGTTCTCGTCGGCGCCATCATGGCCTTCCTCGGCATCACGCCGCTCGGCCTCATCGACGGCATCGTCGACTTCATCCGCCGCGTCGTCGGCCGCGGCTTCGCCGCTCTCCATGAGGTTGGCCAATGGCTGCTGTACGGCGCCATCATCGTCGTGCCAGTCTGGCTGATCGTGCGCCTGTTCGGCCGCCGCTAGAGGTGAGCCGGCCGTGAGCGGCGCCTGCGCCGACCCCGCCATCGCCCCGCGCCGGATCGAAACGACCCATCGGCGCATCGTGCTGCTGGCGCTGCCGATGATGCTGTCGCACGTGACGACGCCGCTGCTCGGCCTCGTCGACGCGACGGTGATCGGCCGCCTCGGCGAGGCGCATCTGCTCGGCGCCGTCGCCATCGGCGGCGTCATCTTCGATTTCCTGTTCTGGAGCTTCGCCGCCCTGCGCATGGGCACGGCCGGCCTCACCGCCCAGGCCTACGGGCGCGGCGACGATCGGGAGATCGACCGCGTGCTCGCCCGTGCCCTCGCCATCGCGGCCCTGGCGGGCGCCGCCCTCGTCCTCCTGCAATGGCCCGTCGGCCTCGCCATCTTCGCGCTCGTCGGCGCCAGCAGCGCCGTGACCGATGCGGCCTGGGCCTATTACGACCTGCGCATCTGGTCCGCGCCCTTCGCCTTCGCCAATTATGCCATCCTCGGCAGCGTCATCGGCCGCGGCCGCACCGACCTCGGCCTCGTGCTGCAGGTGTCGATCAACGTCGTCAACATCGCCCTGACGCTCGTCCTGGTCGCCGGGCTCGGCCTCGGCGTCAGGGGCGCGGCGCTCGGCACCCTCCTCGCGGAAGCCGCCGGGGTGGGGCTCGGCCTCGTCGTGCTGGCGCGGCTCGGCTCGCGCCCCTTCGCCGTGCCCCGGATGGATCTCCTCGAGCGGGAGAAGCTCCTCGCCATGCTCGGCCTCAACGCCGACATCGTGGTGCGTACCGTCGCGCTGCTGCTCGCCTTCGGCGTCTTCACGGCCTACGGCGCGCGCCAGGGCGACGTGACGCTGGCGGCCAACGCCGTGCTCTACAACATGTTCCTGATCGGCGGCTATTTCCTCGACGGCTTCGCCACGGCGACCGAGCAGCTGTGCGGCCAGGCGCTCGGCAGCCGGGACGCGCGCGGCTTCCGCCGGGCGACGGGGCTCGCGCTGTTCTGGTGCCTCCTCTTCGGCGCGGGCAGCTCGCTCCTCTTCCTCGCCTTCGGCAACAGCTTCATCGATTTCATCTCGACGAATGCCGAGGTCCGGGCCGCGGCCCGCGACTTCCTCGTCTTCGCCGCCCTCACGCCGGTCGTCGGGGCGGCAGCCTTCACCTTCGACGGCGTCTATATCGGGGCGACCTGGGGCCGGGCGATGCGCAACCTGATGCTCATCGCGTTCGCGATCTTCCTCGCCACCTTCCTCGTCCTGCTGCCGCTCGGCAATGCCGGCCTGTGGACGGCGCTCCTCGTCTTCCTCGCCGTGCGCGGCATCGGCCAGGGGCTCCTCTTCCCGCGCCTTGCCCGCGCGTCCTTCCCGCCGGCGGCGGGCTGAGCCGTTCAGGCCTTGAGGGCGAGGTCGGCCGCGTTGCGGCCGACGACGGACGACAGGTTGCCGAGCCTCTCGCGCGCAAGGCGGGCGCGCAGGCCCTCCTTGATGTCGCGCACGAGGCCGGGCCCCTTGTAGACGAGGGCCGTATAGAGCTGCAGCAGCGTGGCGCCGGCGGTGATCTTGGTCCAGGCCGTCTCCGCCGAATCGATGCCGCCGACGCCGATGAGCGGGAAGGCTCCTTCCACGCGCTGGTAGGTGGCCGCGAGCATCGCCGTGGCAAGCGGAAAGAGCGGCTTGCCGGACAGGCCGCCGGCCTCCTGGCCGACCATCGTTTCCACGAGGCCGGGCGGGCGCGTCACCGTGGTGTTCGACACGATCAGCCCGTCGATGCTGCGGCGGCGCGCCACCGAGACGACGGCATCGAGCTCCGGCAGCGTCAGGTCCGGGGCGATCTTGATGAGCACGGGCCGGCGCCCGTTCTCTTCAGCCACGGCGTCGCGCATGTCGAGCACGCGGGCGATGAGTTCGTCGAGGGCCGCGGCATGCTGCAGGTCGCGCAGGCCGGGCGTGTTCGGCGAGGAGATGTTGACGGTGAAATAGGCGGCATGCGGCGCGAAGGCGCGAATGCCGGCGACATAGTCGCTGATCCGGTCCTCGGTATCCTTGTTCGCGCCGATGTTGACGCCGACGACGCCGGGCCGCCCGCCACGGCGGCGAAGCCGCGCGACCCCGGCCGCGTGGCCCTCGTTGTTGAAGCCGAGCCGATTGATGACCGCCTCGTCGCGCACCAGGCGGAACAGCCGCGGCCGGCTGTTGCCCGGCTGCGGGCGCGGCGTCATCGTGCCCACCTCGACGAAGCCGAAGCCGAGGCCGAGTGCCCCCTCGACCGCCTCGGCGTTCTTGTCGAACCCCGCCGCAAGCCCGACGGGATTGGGAAAGTCGAGCCCGAAGGCCTTGACGCCGAGCGCCGGCGCATCGGGCTCCGGCGTCGCGGCGGAAACCATCGAGAGCGCCCGAATGGCCAGGCGATGGCCGAGTTCCGGATCGAGGGCGAGCAGCGCCGGCCGCGCGAAGGATGCGAGGAGCGAGAACATTTACAGGTCGTCCGGAAACTGATGGCGCCCATCCGCGCCGAGCGGCAGCGGCCTGACCCAGCGGACCGCCGAAAGGGCGAGCGGCCCGTAGAGATGCGGAAAGAGGTCGCCGCCGCGCGATGGCTCCCAGCGGAGCGCTTCGCCGAGGGCTGCGGCCTCGATGGCCACGAGCACGAGATCCTGCTGGCCGGCGAAGTGCTTCGCCGCCGTCTCGCGCATCTGCGCGGCCGTCGAGAAGTGAATGAAGCCGTCCGCGACATCGACGGGAGCACCGGAAAACACACCGGCAGCCTCCGCTTCGGCCCACATCTGCCGCGGACAGATCTTGTATACCAACGCCACCGCCATACTCCCGCGAGTGCCCTCCCGCTGTAGGGGCTCGCGCTGCGAAGATCAATGCGCGGGACACCCCATTCAGGGGCTGTTGCGGCAAGATTTCGCACGAGACAAACGGGGCAATAAGTCCTATAGTTAGATTGTCATCCTAACGCGGCGGCGCCCCCCGCTGCGCGATGCGCCATTTCCGATGAGCGGGAGGTGGGCATGCTGTCGCACGAATCGATCTGGAACGCGATCGACGCCCTGGCGTCCCGTCACGGCCTCAGTGCCTCGGGCCTTGCGCGCAAGGCCGGCCTCGACCCGACGGCGTTCAACCGCTCCAAGCGCACCGGTGCGGACGGGCGCCCGCGCTGGCCCTCGACGGAATCGATCGCCAAGGTGCTTGATGCGACCGGCGCGACGATCGACGACTTCCTGTCGGTCGTCCGTCATCAGGAACAGGTGCCTCACCGGACCATCCCGCTCATCGGCTTCGCGCAAGCCGGGCGCGGCGGCTTCTTCGACGACGGCGGCTTTCCCGTCGGCTCCGGCTGGGACGAGGTGTCCTTCCCCGACGGCATCGACGAGAAGGTTTATGCGCTCGAAGTCTCGGGTGATTCGATGCTGCCGCTCTACCGCGACGGCGACGTCATCATCGTCTCGCCGACATCGAGCGTCAGGCGCGGCGACCGCGTCGTCGTCAAGACGGCCGATGGCGAGTTCATGGCCAAGGAGCTGAAGCGCCGCACCGCCCGCACGGTGGAGCTGCGCTCGCTCAACCCCGAGCACGAGGACCGCGCCGTGGCGGTCGGCGACATCGCCTGGATGGCCCGCATCATCTGGTCGAGCCAGTAGCCGAAGGCCCCCCTGAAAAGGAAAAGCCGCCGGATCGCTCCGGCGGCTTTCTGTCGACTGAACGCTACCCCACCGTCATGCCCGCGCTTGTCGCAGGCATCCACACCTTGCAACCTTGAGCAACGGAAAAAGCGTGCTTGGCCGCGACGAGCGCGGCCAGGACAAGAGGCGCGGTTCCCCGCAAAGCCGGACAGCACAGGTCCGCCCGGCCTCCCAGGGATCGGCCCATCGTTACTCGGCGGCCGTCTCGGCGTCGGACTTGCCCTTGGCCTCGAGGTCCTCGCCCGTCTCCTGGTCGACGACCTTCATCGACAGGCGCACCTTGCCGCGTTCGTCGAAGCCGAGCAGCTTGACCTTGACCTTCTGGCCTTCCTTGACGACATCCGTCACCTTCTGCACGCGCTGCGCCGCGAGCTGCGAGATGTGGACGAGGCCGTCGCGCGAGCCGAAGAAATTGACGAAGGCGCCGAAGTCCGTGGTCTTCACCACCGTGCCCTCGTAGATGACGCCCACTTCCGGCTCGGCCGCGATGCCCTTGATCCAGTTGATCGCCGCGGTGATCGACTTGAGGTCGGACGAGGCCACCTTGACGGTGCCGTCGTCGGAGATGTCGACCTTGGCGCCGGTCTTCTCCACGATCTCGCGGATGACCTTGCCGCCCGAGCCGATGACCTCGCGGATCTTGTCCTGCGGGATCTTGATGGTCTCGATGCGCGGGGCGTACTGGCCGAGCTCGGCGCGGGCGCCCGAGAGCGCCTTGCCCATCTCGCCGAGGATGTGCATGCGCCCGGCCTTCGCCTGGTCGAGGGCGACGCGCATGATCTCCTCGGTGATGCCGGCGATCTTGATGTCCATCTGCAGCGCGGTCACGCCCTGGTCGGTGCCGGCCACCTTGAAGTCCATGTCGCCGAGGTGATCCTCGTCGCCGAGGATGTCGGACAGCACCGCGTAGCGCTCACCCTCGAGGATGAGGCCCATGGCAATGCCGGCCACCGGACGGCGCAGCGGCACGCCCGCGTCCATCAGCGACAGCGAGGCGCCGCACACCGTCGCCATCGACGAGGAGCCGTTCGATTCGGTGATCTCGGAGACCACGCGGATCGTGTAGGGGAACTCGTGATGCGGCGGCAGCATCGGGTGGAGGGCGCGCCAGGCGAGCTTGCCGTGGCCGATCTCGCGGCGCCCGGGCGAACCCATGCGGCCCGTCTCGCCCACCGAATAGGGCGGGAAGTTGTAGTGCAGCAGGAAGGTCTCCTTGTAGGTGCCTTCCAGCGAGTCGATGAACTGCTCGTCATCGCCCGTGCCGAGCGTCGCGACCACGAGGGCCTGCGTCTCGCCGCGGGTGAAGAGCGCCGAACCGTGGGCGCGCGGCAGGAAGCCCGCTTCCGCAACGATGCGACGCACGGTCTTCACGTCGCGCCCGTCGATGCGCGTGCCGGTGTCGAGGATGTTCCAGCGCACGATCTTGGCCTGGACTTCCTTGAAGACGGCCTTGACCTTCTCGACCTCGAACCGGGCCTCGCCCTCCTCGGGGCAGAGCGCGGCCATCACCTTGGCCTTGGCGGCGTCCACCGCGGCGTAGCGGCCCTGCTTCTCGACGATCTGGTAGGCGGCGCGCAGGTCCGCCTCGGCGATCTCGAGGATGGCCTTCTCGACCTCCGAGACGTCGGCCGCCTCGAGGTTGCGCGGCTCCTTCGCCGCCTTCTCCGCGAGACGGATGATGGCGTCGATCACCGGCTGGAAATGCGCATGGCCGTGCATCACGGCGCCCAGCATCACGTCTTCCGGCAGCTCCTTGGCTTCCGATTCCACCATCAGCACCGCGTCCGCCGTGCCGGCGACGACGAGGTCGAGGTCGGAGCCTTCCATCTCGGCGGAGGTCGGGTTGACCTTGTACTCGCCGCCGACATAGGCGACGCGCGCCGCGCCCACGGGGCCCATGAAGGGCACGCCCGACAGGGTCAGCGCCGCCGAGGCCGCCACCATCGAGACGATGTCGGGATCGTTCTCGAGGTCATGGCTCAGCACCGTGATGATGACCTGGGTGTCGCAGCGCCAGCCGTCGACGAAGAGCGGACGGATCGGGCGGTCGATGAGGCGCGAGATCAGCGTCTCGCGCTCGCTCGGCCGGCCCTCGCGCTTGAAGTAGCCGCCCGGGATGCGGCCCGCGGCATAGGCCTTCTCCTGGTAGTTGACGGTCAGCGGCATGAAGTCGATGCCGGGCTTCGGCTCCTTCGCCGCCACCACGGTGGCGAGCACGGTGGTCTCGCCATAGGTCGCGAGCACGGCGCCGTCGGCCTGGCGAGCGACGCGGCCGGTCTCGAGGGTCAGCTGCTTGCCGGCCCAGTCCAGTTCCACGCGTTGGATATCGAACATGTCTTTTCTCTCATGGTCGGGCCATGTGGTCGACGCCATGAGCAAGACGGCGAGAGGCTGCCCGCCCCGCCGGCCCCGAGGGGCGCGAACGGCGGGAAGCGTCTGGCGATCCTGCCATGGTCGTCAGCCTGGCCGGTTCGCGGCCCCTCCCCATGGAAGGGCCTGACGCAGAGCCGGAGGGGTGCATCGACATGCAACGGCCCGTCCGGCTGAAGGTGCCGCGCCCCGGGGGCGCCGCACCAATCTTCGGCCGCATCGCGTGACGCGGCACCTGGCAAAATGCCCGGAGCGCGGACGCTCCGGGCAGAAACCTCAGCGGCGAAGGCCGAGACGCTCGATGAGGGTGCGGTAGCGGCCCTCATCCTTCTTCTTCAGGTAGTCGAGCAGCGAACGACGCTGCGACACGAGCTTGAGAAGGCCGCGCCGGGAGTGGTTGTCCTTGGCGTGGACCTTGAAATGCTCCGTCAGGTTGACGATGCGCTCCGTGAGGATCGCAACCTGCACTTCCGGGGAGCCCGTATCGTTCGCCTCGCGGGCATAGTCCTTGAGGAGCGCCTGCTTGCGCTCGGCCGTGATCGACATCGGTTCTTCCTTTCGCTTGATGTCATCGATGCCGCCGCCGCTCTTGCGGGAGGCGGTTTGCCGCCGGCCGGGCCGGGATGTCGTCCAGCGCGGTCGCATCGGCATGCTGCGCGCGGGGACATGCCCCACGCGAAGCGGTCTCTATATACCCATTGGCGCGCCAAGGCCAGAGCGGCCGTCAGCGCGCCTGCGGCAGGTTGAAGATGCGCCGCGGATGCAGCTCCCCGTGCTCCAGATCCCCCAGCGCGATGAGCGCGCCATGGGCGAAGACGGCGACGCAGCCCTCGCCGAGCGGCGCGTCGCGCCCGCGCAGCAGCACGGACTGGCCGCGCGCCAGCCGGCCGGCGTCCGAACGCGTCACCGAGACCTGCGGCAGGGTGGCGAGGCCGACCGCCACGGGCCTCAGGCCCTTCTCCGCCCGTGCCGCTTCGTCGAGCCCCTCGAGCTCGCGCAGCGCGTCGATGGAGATGCCGTCGGCCTCCTCGAATGGGCCGACACGCGTGCGCCGCAGCGTCGCGACATGGCCGAGGCAGCCGAGCGCCCGTCCGAGGTCGCGGGCGATGGCCCTGACATAGGTGCCCTTGCCGCATTCGGCGGCAAAGACGCTCGACTGGCCGTCGTGCGCGACGAGGCTCAGGCGGTCGATCTGCACCGGCCTGGCCTGCAGCTCCACCACCTCGCCGTCGCGGGCAAGGTCATAGGCGCGCTCGCCGTCGATCTTGATGGCCGAGAAGCGCGGCGGCACCTGCATGACGGTGCCCGTGAAGCGCGGCAGCAGCGCCTCGATGGCGGCGCGGTCGGGCCGGCCCTCGCTCGTCGCGACCACCGCGCCCTCGGCGTCGTCGGTATCGGTCTCGGTACCCCAGCTGACGGTGAAGGCATAGGCCTTGCGCCCGTCCATGACGAAAGGCACGGTCTTCGTCGCCTCGCCCAGCGCCACCGGCAGCAGCCCCGAGGCGAGCGGATCGAGCGTGCCGGCATGGCCGGCCTTCTTGGCGTTGAAGATGCGCTTGATGATGGCGACGGCGTGGGTCGAGGTCATGCCGACGGGCTTGTCGAGCACCACCCATCCGTGCACGTCGCGCTTCTTGGGCCGCGGCGGCCGCGGTCCCCGCTGGCCCTCGCGCGGCTGAAAGCCGGCTTCCCCGCTGCCCGGCGCGACGCCGTCGCCCTGCTGTTCCTTGTCCTGGCTCATCGAGAGGTGATCCATGCCCGTCAGGCTTCGTCGTCGCTGTCGTCTGCCCCCTCGGGGCGCACAATGTCCCTGCGGACCTTGTCGCTCTGCAGGAGCGTGTCGATCCGCCGCGCCTCGTCGAAGCTCTCGTCGAGACGAAAGCGCACGTCGGGTGCGAACTTGAGGTTGATGCGGCGCGCCAGCTCGCCGCGCAGGAAGCGGCGGTTGCGCTCGAGCGCGGCGAGCACCGGCTTCGTGTCCTGGCCGCCGAGCGGCATGACGAAGACCGTCGCCAGCTTGAGGTCCGGGCTCATGCGCACCTCGGGCACGGTGATGACGTGCGAGGCGAGCACCTCGTCCATCACCTCGCCGCGCGCGAGGATCTCGGCGATCGCGTGGCGCACCGCCTCGCCGACGCGCAATTGCCGCTGGGACGGGCCCGCGCCCGTGTCGAAACGTGATTTAGCCATGTCTTCTCCCCGGGATCGGACCGGGTCCTGCAGCCTTGCGGCCGGTTGCCACGAGACGCCCGCCCCGCGGCCGGAAGGACGGGCCGCGGTCCACGCGCCGGCAGCGCCCGGCGAGCCACGAGGCCTGCCAGGCGGACCTGCCTTCTACGCCGCCCTCAGAGGCTGCGCTTGATTTCCTCGACGCGATAGCACTCGATGACGTCGCCGGCGCGCATGTCCTGGTAGCTCTCGAAGGCCATGCCGCATTCCTGGCCGGCGAGGACCTCCTTGGCGTCGTCCTTGAAGCGCTTGAGCTGGCTGAGCTTGCCTTCGTGGATGACGACGTTGTCGCGGATGAGGCGCACGTTGGCCCCACGCTGCACGACGCCGTCGGTGACGCGGCAGCCCGCGATCTTGCCGACCTTCGTGATGTTGAAGATCTCGAGGATCTGCGCGTTGCCCAGCATGTGCTCGCGCAGCGTCGGCGCCAGCATGCCCGACATCGCCTGCTTCACGTCATCCACGAGGTCGTAGATGATGTTGTAGTAGCGGATCTCGATGCCGAGGCGATCGGAGGCTTCGCGAGCCTCCTTGTGCGCACGCACGTTGAAGCCGATGACGGCCGCGCCGGAGGCTTCCGCCAGCGTCACGTCGCTCTCGGTGATGCCGCCGACGCCCGCATGGATGACGCGCGCCTGCACCTCGTCGTTGCCGATCTTCTCGAGCGCGCCGACGATGGCCTCAATCGAGCCCTGCACGTCGCCCTTGACGACGAGCGGGAACTCCTTGCGGCCGGCGCCTTCCTTGAGGTCGCGCATCATGTCGGCGAGCGAGCGGGCCTGGCTTGCGCCGCGCGCCGCAAGGCGATCGCGCTTCAGGCGCTCGCGGTAGCCGGTGATCTCGCGGGCACGGGCCTCGGATTCGACCACCGCCACGCGGTCGCCGGCCTCGGGCGTGCCGTTGAAGCCGAGCACCTCGGCCGGCATCGAGGGGCCGGCTTCCCTGAGCTGCTCGCCGTTGTCGGCGACGAGCGCGCGCACCTTGCCCCACTCGGCGCCGGCGACGACGATGTCACCGACCTTGAGCGTACCGCGCTGCACGAGCACGGTGGCAACAGGACCGCGGCCGCGGTCGAGCTTGGCCTCGATGACCGTGCCTTCGGCGGCGCGTTCGGGGTTGGCCTTGAGATCGAGGATTTCGGCCTGCAGCTGCAGGCCCTCGAGCAGCTTGTCGAGATTGGTGCCGGCCTTGGCCGACACCTCGAACTCGAGCGTCTCGCCGCCCATCGATTCCACCACCACCTCGTGCTGGAGCAGCTCCGTGCGCACGCGCTGGGGATTGGCGTCGGGCTTGTCGATCTTGTTGATCGCCACGATCAGCGGCACGCCGGCCGCCTTCGCGTGGTTGATGGCCTCGATCGTCTGCGGCATGACGCCGTCATCGGCCGCGACCACGAGCACGACGATGTCCGTCACCTTGGCGCCGCGGGCGCGCATGGCGGTGAAGGCCGCGTGGCCGGGGGTGTCGATGAAGGTGATCTTGCCGCCGAGCGGCGAGGTCACCTGATAGGCGCCGATGTGCTGGGTGATGCCGCCGGCCTCGCCCGCCACCACGTTGGCGTGGCGGATGGCGTCGAGCAGCGACGTCTTGCCATGGTCGACGTGGCCCATGATGGTGACGACCGGCGGGCGCGGCAGGAGCGTGCCTTCCGCGTCCGGCTCGTCGAACAGGCCCTCCTCGACGTCCGCCTCGGAGACGCGCTTGACCGTATGGCCCATCTCCTCGGCGATGAGCTGCGCGCTGTCGGCGTCGATCACGTCCGTGATCTTCAGCATCTGGCCCTGCTTCATCAGCAGGCGGATGACGTCGACGCCACGTTCCGACATGCGGTTGGCGAGTTCCTGGATGGTGATCGTCTCGGGAATGACCACCTCGCGGCTGATCTTTTCCTTCGGCTCGTTGTGGCCGTGGCCCTTCATGCGCTGCAGGCGACGGCGGAAGGCGGCGGCCGAATGGGTGCGCTCCTCGTCGCCCGTCAGGGCCGCGGTCACGGTCAGGCGGCCGCGGCGGCGCTCCTCGCCACCGGCGCGGCTCGGCTTGGGAGCCGGCGCGGGCGCCGGGCGGGGCGCGGCCCCGGGCACCCGACGCGGGGCGCGGCTCTCGCTGTCGTCCTCGGCGGCGCGGCCGGCGGGCGCGCCGGCAGGGCGGCGCGGCGCCTCGGCCTGCGTCGCCGGGCGCATCTCGCCGCGCGGGGCCGCGGCAGCGGCGCGCGGTGCCTCGGCGGCGGGGCGCTCCTCCGTCCCCAGGCGACGGCGCGCCTCGTCCTCGGCCTTGCGCTTGCGCTCGTCGTCGACGCGGCGGCGCTCCTCCTCCTCGCGCTTGCGCGCTTCGGCAGCCTCGCGCTCGCGGCGCTCTTGCTCCTCGCGCTCGGCACGGCGACGCGCCTCTTCCTCGGCGCGCTGGCGATCCTCGACGTCGCGGCGCTTGGCGTCCTGCAGGGCCTGCAGGCGCGCATCGCGCTCGTCGTCGGTGAGCGAACGCAGCACCACGCCGGACGGACGCTGCCCCCCGGGACCACGGCCCTGCGCCGGCCGGCCGCCCTGCGGCTGGGCCGGGCGCGGCGCCGGCGCGGCGGGCGCTGCCTGCGGCTGAGCCGGAGCCGGCTGGTCCTTGCCTTCACCACCGGGCCCGATAACGCGACGCTTCACCTTCTCGACCACAACCGCCTTCGAGCGGCCGTGGGAAAAGCTCTGGCGCACCACGCCCTGTTCGACGGGGCGCTTCAGCGTGAGCGTCTTCGACGGCGTCACGCTCAGCGTCTTGTCGGTCGGGTTTTTCGTGTCACTCATTCGGCTCGAATCCTGCGCCTTCGTGTTTGTCCAAATCTCGTTCGCGCGGCGCGCCCGGGGCTTCCTCCCCGGGCGGCGTGCCGCCTTCTCCATTGCGGTAGCGCGCCAGCCGGCGCCACCGCGCAAGAAATCCCTCGCTGCCCGGCCCGGCAATCAGGGCAGCATGTATCACATGAGAGCGCCCCAATGCCAAATCCAAATCGTGGCCAGCAAAAACTTCGACCACGTCGACCTCTGCGGCGCGCTCACCGAGCCCCCGGAAAAGCGCCTGCGCGATCTTGCGCCGCCCATCGGCCGCCGCCTCCGCGGCATGGATGATGGCCTTGACGCGTCCGGCGGCTGCGGCCTCCTCCACCTTGCCGAAGCCGGTGACCACGAGGCCCGCCTTGTTGGCCAGGGCGAGCGCCTGCACGCCATCGCGCTGCAGGAGCCCCTCCACGTCGCCCGCCAGCGTCTGGGGCACCGTCACCTGCGCCTTCAGGCCCCGGGCGAAAGCCTTGCGGCGAACCGCCTCGTCGACCAGCGCGCGACTGGCGCCGACCCAAACGCCACGCCCGGGCAGTTTACGGCGCAAATCGGGCACGATCGTGCCGTCCGGCGCCGCGACGAAGCGGATCATCTCGTCCGGGTCGCGCTCGGCGCGCGTCACGATGCAGCGCCGATGCGGCCCCTCGTCCCTGCTGCGCGGCACGTCCAACTCCTCAAGCGGCCGGCGGGCAGTCCCGCCGGCACCGCAGGATGCCCGGCCTTTAGCCTTCCTGCTCCTCCACCGGCGCACCGTCCCCTTCGGCCTCGGCCTCTTCCTCGGCCGGCGGCTCGATCCAGCCCGCCTTGACGCGCGCGGCCATGATCATGTCCTCGGCCTGCTGGCGCGAGACCTCGAAGGCATCGAGGATGCCCTTGTGGCGTGTGGTCTCCGGGCCGTTGCGCTCGGTCCAGCCGGCGAGCTCGTCCGTGGCGCAGCCGGCGAGATCCTCGATCGACTTGATGTCGTTCTCGCCGAAGGTGACCAGCATCGCCGTCGTCACGCCGTCGATCTCGCGCAGCTCGTCCGCGACGCCGAGTTCCTGGCGCCGAGCGTCGAGCTCGGCCTCGAGCTTGGCGAGATATTCCTCGGCCCGGGTCTGGATCTCCTGCGCCGTCTCCTCGTCGAAGCCCTCGATGGTCGAGAGCTCCGGCAGATCGACATAGGCGATCTCCTCGACCGAGCTGAAGCCTTCCGAGGCGAGCAGCTGGCCGACGACCTCGTCGACGTCGAGCGCCTCCATGAAGAGCTTGGTGCGCTCGATGAATTCCTTCTGGCGGCGCTCCGACTCCTCGGCCTCGGTGAGGATGTCGATGTCCCAGCCGGTGAGCTGGGAGGCGAGGCGCACGTTCTGGCCGCGGCGGCCGATGGCGAGCGACAGCTGCTCGTCCGGCACCACCACCTCGATGCGCTCGGAATCCTCGTCGAGCACCACCTTCACCACCTCGGCCGGCTGCAGCGCGTTGACGATGAACGTCGCCGCATCCTGCGACCAGGGGATGATGTCGATCTTCTCGCCCTGCAGCTCCTGCACCACGGCCTGCACGCGCGAGCCGCGCATGCCGACGCAGGCGCCGACGGGATCGATGGAGCTGTCGCGCGAGATGACCGCGATCTTGGCGCGCGAGCCCGGATCGCGGGCCACGGCCCGGACCTCGACGATGCCGTCGTAGATCTCCGGCACCTCCTGGGCGAAGAGCTTCGCCATGAACTGCGGATGCGTGCGCGACAGGAAGATCTGCGGCCCGCGCGTCTCGCGGCGCACGTCGTAGAGATAGGCGCGGATGCGATCGCCGGGGCGGAAGGTCTCGCGCGGGATCAGCTCGTCACGGCGCACGATGGCCTCGCCCCGGCCGAGGTCGACGATGACGTTGCCGTATTCGGCGCGCTTGACGGTGCCGTTGACGATCTCGCCGATGCGGTCCTTGTATTCGTCGTACTGCCGGTCGCGCTCGGCCTCGCGCACCTTCTGCACGATGACCTGCTTGGCCGACTGGGCGGCGATGCGGCCGAAGTCGAAGGGCGGCAGCGTGTCGGCGATCACGTCGCCGACCTGGGCGGCCGGGTTGTGGCGGCGGGCATCGTCGAGGCTGATCTGCGTCGCCATGTCCTCGACGTCCTCGACCACCTGGAGGTGGCGCGCCAGCCTGAGCTCACCCGTGCGCGGGTTGATCTCGGCATGGATGTCCGTCTCGGCCCCGTAGCGCGAGCGCGCCGCCTTGGCGATCGCATCCTCCATCGCCGCGAGCACGATGGTGCGATCGATCACCTTTTCGCGGGCAACCGCATCCGCGATCTGCAAAAGCTCGAGCCTGTTGGCGCTGACGGCCATGTCCGTCACTCCTCCTCCTGATGCCCCGCCGCCCGGCATACCGCCCGGCCGGCAGGATGAAATGCGCTGCCGCGGCCCCGCCGCGGCTAGTGGGTTGCGTCCCCGGTGCCGTCGCCCGCGTCCTCGCCGGCATCGTCGCCCGTCTGGGCAGCCTTGCCGCGACGCAGCGCCTCGGTGATCAGGGCGTCTGTGAGGACGAGCCGCGCCTCGGCGATATCGGCGAGGGCGAGCGTCACCTCGGGCTCCTCGTCCGGCTTTGCGTCGCTGCGCTGCAGCCTGACGCCGCCGTCGGCCAACCCGAGAAGGATACCACGAAAACGCTTGCGGCCCGAGACCGGCAGGCTCGTTTCCACCTTGGCCTCGTGGCCGCTCCAGCGCTCGAAATCGGAGGCGCGCACCAGCGGCCGGTCGATGCCGGGCGAGGAGATCTCGAGGTGATAGGCGCGCTCGATCGGATCCTCGAGGTCGAGCACCGGCGAGACGCCGCGGCTCACCGCCTCGCAGTCGTCCACCGTCATCGTGCCGTCCGGCCGCTCGGCCATGATCTGCACGGTGCAGCCGTTCTGCCCCGTCACCTTGACGCGCACGAGCCGATAGCCGAGGTCCCCGAGCACGGGCGCCACGATCGCGGCGACGCGCGCGGCGACGCCCGTCTCCTCGATGATGCGGACCTCGTCGAGCTCCATGATGCGGCGTCCTCCAGCCGATGGCGCCGCCCCGGAAGGGGGGCGCAGCAAATGATGCCGACGTCCAGAACGAAAAAGAGCGGACCCGCCGGGGCCCACTCCGTCACGGTTCCATTCGAACCATTCTGGATGTCAGGATGGCCGCAACATAATCGCGCCGGGGCGCCGGCGCAAGCCCCGCAGCCGGAAAAGAGCCGCTGCCCGCCTATAGAAGCCCCGCCGGACGCTCGCCCGCCGCCCAGGCGAGCGCCTGCTCCAGCCGGTCGTTGCCCCAGAACATCTCGCCGTCGGCGGTGAGGAAGGTCGGCGCACCGAAGATGCCGCGCGTGCGCGCCTCCTCCGTCTCCGCCCTGAGCCGCGCCTTGACCGGGTCGCCCTGCGCGGACGAGACGGTGGACGCGACGTCGACGTCGAGGTCGCGCAGGATGTCGCTAATGACGGCGATCTCCGAGATCGAGCGCCCCTCTCCGAACTGCGCGGCGAAGACGGCGCGCGTGAAGGCCGGCGCCAGCCCCTTCTCGCGCAGCGCGATGGCGAGCCGCGCCACCGTCAGGCTGTTCTGCGGGAAGGGATCGGGCCGCGTCAGCGCGAGGTCGAGCCGCGCCGCCTCGCGCGCAACGTCCCGCCACATGTAGCGCCCCTTGCTCGGATAGAGATTGAAGGGCGAGGACGTCCAGCCGTGGCTGGCGAAGATCGGCCCGAGCAGGAAGGGCCGCCACCTGAGGTCGACGCCCGCCGCCTCGGCGAGGGGCTCGATGCGCATGGCGGCGAGATAGGAATAGGTCGAGGCGAAGTCGTACCAGAAGTCGAGGACGGGACGTTGAGGCACTGAGAACTCGAAACGCTGGAGGAGGCGGGGCGGGGAAGCGACGTTCCCTCACCCATAATCGCGGCTTTCGCGTGGCATGCACGCGCCACCGCTCTCCGTCCCCGCTATCCACGGCTTGCACCCGGCCGCAGCCTCACTATAGTCCGCCCGCTTTCACTGCTTTATGGCGGCAGCGGCCGCTCACACGAGCCTCACGAGTTCCCGATCATGTCCGACAAGCGCGTGAAGAAGGTCGTCCTCGCCTATTCCGGCGGCCTCGACACCTCCATCATCCTCAAGTGGCTGCAGACGACCTACGGCTGCGAGGTCGTCACCTTCACGGCCGACCTCGGCCAGGGCGAGGAGCTGGAGCCCGCGCGCCAGAAGGCCCTGCTCCTCGGCATCAAGCCGGAGAACATCTTCATCGAGGACCTGCGCGAGGAATTCGTGCGCGACTACGTCTTCCCGATGTTCCGCGCCAATGCCCAGTACGAGGGCCTCTATCTCCTCGGCACCTCTATCGCCCGTCCGCTCATCGCCAAGAAGCAGATCGAGATCGCCGAGAAGGTGGGCGCCGATGCTGTCGCCCACGGCGCCACCGGCAAGGGCAACGACCAGGTGCGCTTCGAGCTCGGCTATTACGCGCTGAAGCCGGACGTCACCGTCATCGCTCCCTGGCGCGAGTGGGACCTGACCTCGCGCACCAAGCTCCTCGAATTCGCCGAGCAGAACCAGATCCCGATCGCCAAGGACAAGCGCGGCGAAGCGCCCTTCTCGGTCGACGCCAACCTCCTGCACGCCTCCTCCGAGGGCAAGGTGCTCGAGGACCCGGCGCAGGAGGTGCCGGACTACGTCTATTCGCGCACCATCGATCCCGAGGCCGCGCCCGACACGCCGACCTACATCACCATCGACTTCGAGAAGGGCGACCCGGTCGCCATCGACGGCGTGAAGATGTCGCCGGCGACGCTGCTCGCGAAGCTCAACGAGCTCGGCCGGGCCAACGGCATCGGCCGCCTCGACCTCGTCGAGAACCGCTTCGTCGGCATGAAGAGCCGCGGCATGTACGAGACGCCCGGCGGCACGATCCTCTACGTCGCCCACCGCGGCATCGAGTCGATCACGCTCGACCGCGGCGCCGCGCATCTCAAGGACGAGCTGATGCCGAAATATGCCGAGCTCGTCTACAACGGCTTCTGGTTCTCGCCCGAGCGCGAGATGCTGCAGGCGCTCATCGACAGGAGCCAGGAGCTCGTCTCCGGCCAGGTGCGCCTCAAGCTCTACAAGGGCGGCGTCCACCTCGTCGGCCGCGACAGCCCCTATTCGCTCTACGACCAGGAGCTCGTGACCTTCGAGGAAGGCGCCGTCGCCTACGACCACCGCGACGCCGCCGGCTTCATCAAGCTCAACGCCCTGCGCCTGAGGACGCTGGCCCAGCGCCGGAAGAAGCTGGGGCTCTGAGCCGCCCTTCACGCCCGCGCCTGTCGCGCGGCCGTCCGTCCCACTCGCGTCATGGCCGGGCTTGTCCCGGCCATCCACGCCGTTGACGTTGCTTAACCCTAAAGGCGTGGATGCCCGCGACAAGCGCGGGCATGACGGCGCAGAGGCGAGCCGGGAAAAGCGCCGGCCGAAACGTGTGACCGCTCAACACCTGCGTGACGGCTGAAGCGTTGCGCGAGGAAGATGCCCGTACCGCACCGCACTACGGCCCCTCGTTGACAAACCCCGGCAAAAGCCCAAGAGTCTCGCCCCATGTTCCGAGGGGGGCCCCGCTAGGGGGCTGAGATACCGCCGGCGACGGGCGCGAAACGTCCAGACAACGCGGTGACCCTTAGGACCTGATCCGGGTCATGCCGGCGAAGGGACGGAAACGCGCGATCGACGCCAATCCCAAACGAATCGCTGATGCCCGGGTCTCCTTGTCGAGCGAGGAGGAGATCCACATGACAGTGCATACCAAGCCCGCGACCGCCACTCCGGACGCCGTCACCACCGGCCCCATCGCCGGGTCGCGGAAGATCTATACGAGCCCCGAAGGCCGCTCCGACATCCGTGTGCCCTTCCGCGAGATCGTGCTTGCGCCGACCTCCGGCGAGGAGCCGTTCCGCACCTACGACACCTCCGGCCCCTATACCGACCCCGAGGCGGCGATCGATCTCGCGGCGGGCCTCGCCCCGGTGCGCGGCGACTGGATCGCCAAGCGCGGCTTCGCCAGGGTCGAGGCTCGCGCCGTCAAGCCGGAGGACAACGGCAACGTCTCGGCCGACAAGCTGGTGCCGCACTGCCCCGCCCCGCGCGACGTGCTCGCCGGCAAGGCCGGCGGGCCGGTGACGCAGCTCGAATTCGCGCGCGCCGGCATCATCACCGAGGAGATGGTCTACGTCGCCCACCGCGAGAACCTCGGCCGCGCGGCCATCCTCGCCGGCGCCGAGGAGCGGCGCGCCGACGGCGAGGATTTCGGCGCCGAGATCCCGCCCTTCATCACGCCCGAATTCGTGCGCCAGGAGATCGCGCGCGGGCGCGCCATCATCCCGGCCAACATCAACCACCCGGAGCTCGAGCCGACCATCCTCGGCCGCAACTTCCTGGTGAAGATCAACGCCAACATCGGCAATTCGGCCGTCACCTCCTCGGCGGCGGAAGAGGTGGAGAAGCTCGTCTGGGCCATCCGCTGGGGCGCCGACACGGTGATGGACCTCTCCACCGGCCGCAACATCCACAACATCCGTTCCTGGATCATGCGCAACGCGCCGGTGCCGATCGGCACCGTGCCGATCTACCAGGCGCTGGAGAAGGTGAACGGCGAGCCCGAGAAGCTCGACTGGGAGGTGTTCAAGGACACGCTCATCGAGCAGGCGGAGCAGGGCGTCGACTATTTCACCATTCACGCCGGCGTGCGCCTGCCCTATGTGCCGCTGACGGCCAAGCGCGTCACCGGCATCGTCTCGCGCGGCGGCTCGATCATGGCGCGATGGTGCCTCGCGCACCACAAGGAGAGCTTCCTCTACGAGCGCTTCGACGAGATCTGCGACATCATGCGCAAGTATGACGTCTCCTTCTCGCTCGGCGACGGCCTGCGCCCCGGCTCCATCGCCGATGCCAACGACGCGGCCCAGTTCGCGGAGCTGGAGACGCTCGGCGAGCTCACCAAGATCGCCTGGGACAAGGGCTGCCAGGTGATGATCGAGGGCCCCGGCCACGTGCCGATGCACAAGATCAAGGTGAACATGGACAAGCAGCTCGCCCATTGCGGCGAGGCGCCGTTCTACACCCTCGGCCCGCTGACGACGGACATCGCCCCCGGCTACGACCACATCACCTCGGCCATCGGCGCGGCGATGATCGGCTGGTTCGGCACGGCGATGCTCTGCTACGTCACGCCCAAGGAGCACCTCGGGCTGCCCAACCGCGACGACGTGAAGACCGGCGTCATCACCTACCGCATCGCGGCGCACGCGGCCGACCTCGCCAAGGGCCACCCCTCGGCCAAGCTGCGCGACGACGCCTTGTCGCGGGCGCGCTTCGACTTCCGCTGGGAGGACCAGTTCAACCTCTCGCTCGACCCGGACACGGCGCGCGCCTTCCACGACGAGACCCTGCCGAAGGACGCGCACAAGGTGGCGCATTTCTGCTCCATGTGCGGCCCGAAGTTCTGCTCGATGAAGATCACGCAGGACCTGAGGGCGGAGGCCGAACGCATGGTCGGCCTCGAGCAGAAGGCGCAGGAGTTCAAGGACAAGGGTGCCGAGATCTACGTGCCGGCAAAGTGAAGGCCCTCGTCGGAGCCGTCCCCGGATCAGATCCGGGGACGGCATGCCCCTCCGGACGATGACGTGGAGCGCGCGGCAAGACAGTTTCCATGGGCGGCTGCGCGCTAGATCAACCGGTCGTACTTTGCCAAACTCGCCTCGATCTCTTCCGCAAGATCGGGATGAGAGGACAAGACCTTGTTCGTCAGTCCGGCACCGATGCCGTCGATGGCGGACGCTATCCCGGCAGCATAAACTTTGTATTCCTCCGCGCTGCAGTGCTCCTTCAATAGCACGAGCAGGCCCTGGAGCTCTGCGGCATTGCGGAACGCCACCCGGATGACGTGGCGCGCCAGATCTTTTTCCATCTCTTGACCTCTACGTACGAGGCTCCCATGACTGCCGCGACGGACAGCATCGTCTCCGGCCGGAAGCGAAATATCAAACAAGCTCTCACGGTTTGCCATACCAGCGAGCATTCAAGCACTTACGAACGTCCCACGGATTGTGATCGCCGTCGGCGCTCCCGGACGACCGCCTGATGGCGTTTCCGGATGACACCGTGCGGCGTGATTGCTAATCACCGGGACAATCATCGTGCCCAACGGGAACCCACCATGAGCCAGACCGATCTCGCCACCACCATCGACACCGCCTGGGAAGAGCGGGCCGGCATCTCGCCTGCGACGCGCGGCCCCGTGCGCGAGGCGGTGGAGACGGCGCTCGCGCTGCTCGATTCCGGCAAGGCGCGCGTCGCCGAGAAGGTGGACGGCGCCTGGCAGGTCAACCAGTGGCTCAAGAAGGCGGTGCTCCTCTCCTTCCGCCTCAACGACATGGCGGTCATCCCCGGCGGCCCGGGCAAGGCCACCTGGTGGGACAAGGTGCCCTCCAAGTTCGACGGCTGGGGCGAAGCCGAGTTCAAGGCCGCCGGCTTCCGCGCCGTGCCCAGTTGCGTGGTGCGCCGCGGCGCCCATGTCGCGCCGGGCGTCGTGCTGATGCCCTCCTTCGTCAATCTCGGCGCCTATGTCGACGAGGGCACCATGGTCGACACCTGGGTCACGGTCGGCTCCTGCGCGCAGATCGGCAAGAACGTGCACCTGTCCGGCGGCGTCGGCATCGGCGGCGTGCTGGAGCCGCTGCAGGCGAATCCGGTCATCATCGAGGACGACTGCTTCATCGGCGCCCGTTCGGAGGTGGTCGAGGGCGTCATCGTCGGCGAGGGCTCGGTGCTCTCCATGGGCGTCTTCATCAGCGCCTCGACCAAGATCATCGATCGCGCCACGGGCGAGGTCTTCGTCGGCCGCGTGCCGCCCTATTCCGTCGTCGTGCCCGGCAACCTGCCCGGCAAGCCGCTGCCCGACGGCACGCCCGGCCCCTCGCTCTACTGCGCCGTCATCGTCAAGCGCGTCGACGCCCAGACGCGGGCGAAGACCAGCATCAACGAGCTTCTCCGGGACTGAGGCTCGTCGATCGTCATTTGGACGTCATGGCCGGGCTTGTCCCGGCCATGACGCCGTAAAGCCGCCTATCCGAGGCTCCCCATGACCTCCGCCGACCCCGTCGCCCTCGCCGAGGCGCTGATCCGCTGCCCCTCCGTCACCCCTGACGAGGCCGGAGCACTCGCCTTCTGCGAAAAGGTGCTCGCCGAGGCGGGCTTTGCGACCGAGCGCGTCACCTTCTCGGCGCCCGGCACGCCGGATGTCGAGAACCTCTATGCGCGCTACGGCACGGGTGCGCCCTACCTCCTCTTCGCCGGGCACACCGACGTCGTGCCGCCCGGCGACGCCGGCCGCTGGCGGCACGATCCCTTCTCCGGCACCGTCGAGGACGGCGTCCTCTACGGCCGCGGCGCCTGCGACATGAAGGGCGGCGTCGCCGCCATGCTCGCGGCCGCCATCCGCTTCGTGACGGCCAATCCCGGCTTCGGCGGCTCCATCGGCTTCCTGCTGACGGGCGACGAGGAAGGCCCGGCCGTCAACGGCACCGTCAAGCTGCTCGAATGGGCCAAGGCGAGGGGCGAGCGCTTCGACCACTGCATCCTCGGCGAGCCGACGAACCCGAAGCATCTCGGCGATATGATCAAGATCGGCCGGCGCGGCTCGCTGACCGGCCACCTGACGGTGCACGGCCGGCAGGGCCACGTCGCCTATCCGCACCTCGCCGACAACCCGGTCCACGGCATGGTGCGCCTCGTCTCGGCGCTGCTCGCCGAGCCGCTCGACGCCGGCACCGCGCATTTCGCGCCGTCGAACCTCGAGATGACGACCTTCGACGTGGGCAATCCCGCCTCCAACGTCATCCCGGCCGAGGCGCGAGCGACCTTCAACATCCGCTTCAACGACATCTGGCTGCCCGCAACGCTCGCCGCCGAGATCGAGCGCCGCCTCGCCGCGGCGGCCGGCAATGCCGTGCGCTACGAGGTCGCCTTCGCGCCCACCAACGCCACCGCCTTCGTGACCGAGCCCGGCGATTTCGTCACCCTCGTGCAGGATGCGGTCGAGGCTCATACCGGCCGGCGGCCGGCGCTGTCGACCACGGGCGGCACGTCCGACGCGCGCTTCATCAAGGACTATTGCCCGGTGATCGAATACGGCCTCGTGGGCGAGACCATGCACCAGGTCGACGAATGCGCCCGCGTCAGCGACATCGAGGCACTCACCGCCATCTATGAGACGGTGCTCGGCCGGTATTTCATGCCGTCCTGACGGGATCCACCGGCATGGACAAGCCGGCGCGGCACGGGCACCCTGCGGCGGCATGATTCAGGCGCCGGCACGGCGCATTCCCGACGAGGCGCGCATGGGCTTTCTGCCGCAGGAAATCATCCGCAAGAAGCGCGACGGAGCGGCGCTCACCGAGGAGGAGATCTTCTTCCTCATCGAGGGTCTGACCCGTGGGCGGGTCACCGAGGGCCAGGCGGCGGCCTTTGCCATGGCCGTCTTCTTCCGCGGCATGGGCCTCGACGAGCGGGTGGCGCTGACCGAGGCCATGATGCGCTCGGGCGAGGTGCTGCAGTGGGACCTGCCCGGCCCGGTGCTCGACAAGCATTCGACCGGCGGCGTCGGCGACACGGTGAGCCTCGCCCTCGCGCCCGCCGTCGCCGCTTGCGGCGGCTACGTGCCGATGATCTCCGGCCGCGGCCTCGGCCACACCGGCGGCACGCTCGACAAGCTCGATGCCATCCCCGGCTATGTCTCGCAGCCGGATGCCGACACCTTCCGCGCCGTCACGCGCAACGTCGGCTGCGCCATCATCGGCCAGACGGGTGACCTCGCCCCGGCCGACAAGCGGCTCTACGCCATCCGCGACGTCACGGCGACGGTCGAGTCGATCCCGCTCATCACGGCCTCGATCCTGTCGAAGAAGCTCGCCGCGGGGCTCGAAGGCCTCGTCATGGACGTCAAGGTCGGCTCCGGCGCCTTCATGGCGAGCCTCGAGGAGGCGCAGTCGCTGGCGAAAAGCCTCGTGACCGTGGCGAACCGCGCCGGCCTGCCGACGAGCGCGCTCCTGACCGACATGGACGCGCCGCTCGCCAGCGCGGCGGGCAATGCGGTCGAGGTCGCCTATGCGGTCGACTATCTCACCGGCCGCCGGCGCGAGCCGCGCTTTCACGAGGTGACGGTGCGTCTCGGCGCCGAGATGCTCTTCCTCGGCCGCATCGTGGCGAGCGTCGCCGACGGCCGTGCGCGCATGGAAGAGGCCATCGCCAGCGGCCGGGCGGCCGAACGCTTCGGCATGATGGTCGCGGCGCTCGGCGGGCCGGCGGATTTCGTCGAGGCGAGCGAGCGCCACCTCGCCCGCGCGCCGGTGGTGCGCGCCGTCCATGCGCATCGCACCAGCTTCGTCACGTCGGTCGACACGCGCACGGTCGGCGTCGCGGTCATCGCGCTCGGCGGCGGCCGCACCCGCGCCGAGGATGCCATCGACCATGCCGTCGGCCTCACGGACCTGGCCGGCCCCGGCGAGGAGGTGGGCCCCGGCCGGCCGCTCGCCATCGTGCACGCACGCGACGAAGGCACGGCCGATGCGGCCGAGGCCGCGCTGCGCCGGGCCTACGTGATCGGGCAGGACAAGCCGGCCGGGCGCGGCATCATCCTCGAGCGCATGGCGGAGCGTGTGGCATGACCATTCTCGTCGCCCTCACGGGCTGGCACGTCGATTCCTGGGTCGAGCGGCTGGAGCGGCTGCTGCCCGGCCGGCGCGTCGTGCGCCTCGGCGATGCCTACGACCCCGCGGCGGTTACCTATGCCGTGGCCTGGAAGCACCCGCCCGGCGCCTTTCGCGGCCTGCCGAACCTGAAGGCGATCTTCTCCCTCGGCGCCGGCGTCGACCACCTGATGGGCGATCCCGACCTGCCGGACGTGCCGATCACGCGTGTCGTCGACGACGACCTCACCAACCGCATGAGCGAATATGTCGTCCTGCACTGCCTGATGCACCTGCGCCAGCAGCGCCGCTACGACGCGCAGCAGCGCGCGCATATGTGGGAGGACGACCGCCACCAGCCGGCCGCGCGCGACGTCAGGGTCGGCGTCATGGGGCTCGGCGTCCTCGGGCAGGATGCCGCCCGCAAGCTCGCCGTCATGGGCTTCGACGTCGCGGGCTGGAGCCGCACGCCCAAGGACTGTCCGGGGCTCCAGGTCTTCACCGGCGAGGCGGAGCGCGCCGCCTTCCTCGCCCGCACCGACATCCTCGTCCTTCTCCTGCCGCTCACGCCGGAGACGCACGGCATCGCCAACTACGCCCTGTTCAAGGGCCTCGCCCGCGGCGGGCGCCTCGGCGGCCCGGTCTTCGTCAATGCCGGTCGCGGCGGGCTGCAGGTCGAGGAGGACATCCTCCGGGCGCTCGACGACGGCACGCTCATGGCGGCCTCGCTCGACGTGTTCGAGACCGAGCCGCTGCCCGACAGCTCCCGCTTCTGGGACCACCCGAGCGTGATCGTGACGCCGCACAACGCCGCCATGAGCGATCCGGACAGCATCATCCGCCTCGTCGCCCGCCAGATCGCGCGCTTCGAGGCTGGCGAGCCGCTGGAGCACCTCGTCGACCGGCAGCGGGGATATTGAGCGTCAGAGCCGCTTGATGCTGGTCACCGGCCCGGCGCCGGCGGCTTCGATCCGCGCCGTTGCGACGGCGAGCGGCTCGATCACCGTCGCCATGTGATGGCCGTTGGCGTGCAGCAGGTTGGCGCTGTCGACCATGAGGCCGACATGCCCGTTCCAGAACACGAGGTCGCCTCGCCTCAGCCCCGTGAACTCCTCGGTGATCGGCAGCGGCGAGCCGAGCGCCCGCTCCTGCAGGTCGCTGTCGCGCGGCGCCTCGACGGCTGCGGCCGAGAGCGCGAGCTGCACGAGGCCCGAACAGTCGATACCGAGGCTGGTCTTGCCGCCCCACAGATAGGGCACGCCGACGAAGCGCTCGGCGATGGTGACGAAATCGTCGGCGAGCGGCGGGCCGATGAAGGCGAGGTGCCGCGCGAAGATGGCGCTGCTATCGGCGAGGCGCGCGAAATCGCCCTCGAAACCGGTCACCGCCACGCCCGCCATGAGCGACAGCGCCCCAACCGGCGGCAGCTTGATGGACGGGCCGGGGTAGACGAAGGTGCGCAGCACGGCCACCCGATGCGTCGGCGCGGGCTCGATGGCGCCGAGCGTCGACACCGGCAGGTAGCCCACATAGCCGTCGCCGGCGAGCTGCGCCCAGGCCCAGCCCTCCTCTTCCTCGAAGACGCGCACGGCCTCGCCGGCGAGCGCCTCGGTGTCGAGCGGCGCATCGGGCCGCGGCTCCCGCCGGAGCGGCGCGCTCGCCGCGACGATGCGCCGCTCCCGCGCCTTGACGTAGCGCGTGGCCGCCACCGTGCCGGCAAGGAAATCGGCGGCAAGGTCCGGCCGGGCCGGAGTGATGCGCGGATCCGTCAGCGTCATTCCCGTTTCCCCTATCGCGGCAGCACCCTGCCCTGGGCGACGATGAGATCGCCCAGCCGCTCCACGGCGAGCGCTCCCTTCACCGTCCGCTGTATCACGACATTGCGGCGGTCCGCATCATCCCTGCGGCGGGCGACGAGATCCAGCCGGCCCATCGTGTCGAGCGCACGCGTGATGACGGGCTTCGTCACGCCGAGCTTGCCGGCGAGCCCGCGCACCGTGTGCGGCGGCGGCTCCAGATAGATCGTGAGCAAAATGGCAAGCTGCCGCGCGGAGAGGTCATGCGACAGATCCTGCCCGTCCTCGCGCACGAGATCGAGCGTGACGCGATGCCAGAGGGTGAGAGCCTCGAGGGGCCGCAGTTCGACGGGCATGGAACGCAAGGGGGCCGGATCGTTTCGGTTCCGTATTATTTCGGCCGAGCGATCGGCGGGCAAGCACGACCCGTGAGCGCGGTTAAGAAAGGCCTCATGCCGGCAGCCTTCGCGAGCGGCATTGAGGTCTCGTCCCCTGGCCCCTGCCCTGGCGTGCCGATCTGCCGGACGTGAAGCGGCAAAGCGCCATGCTTCCCCTTGTCATGGCCGCGCTTGTCGCGGCCATCCACGCCCTTCAACCGCGCGCACCCGTCACGGCGTGGATGCCCGCGACAGGCGCGGGCATGACGCCGGAGCGGGACGCGCCACCTCTAGACAAAAGGCCTACGACTTTCGTATTATATGCGACGCAACATCCGAGGCTGACATGCTCATCACGGCCGACGAGGTGGCCCGCTCGCTACGCGGCTGCTGGCAGGTCCTGAACCGCAGCAAGGGCGCGCTTGAAACCTTCGACGTCAGCTTCACCGGCTTCTGGCACTCGTTCCTCGCCATGGCGCTCGCCGCACCGGCCTTCGTCGTCGGCGTCGCCGCCGCCCGCTTCACCCGCTCCGGCCCGGACTGGATGCACGACAGCGGGCTCTTCGACATGCCCGACATCCTGTTCGCCCAGGCGCTGGTCATCGCCTCGGCCTGGCTGCTCTTTCCGCTGCTGATGCTCGGCTTCGTGCGGCTCATGGGGCTCGAGCGGCGCTATGTCGGCTATATCGTCGCCTATAATTGGTCGAACGTGGCGGCCCTTCTCCTGCTCGCCCTGCCGCCGGCACTGCATGTGCTGGGCCTCGCCACGGCGGGCCTTGCCGTCTTCTACGCCCTCGCCTTCGGCTTCATCGTCTTCTATTTCCGCTGGCTCCTCGCCCGCATCGCGCTCGGCATCTCCGCGGGCCTTGCCGGCTTCATCGTCGCCATGGACATCGCCACCTTCGTGCTGGTGCGCACCTTCGTCGGCTGACGATCAGTAGTCGACGCCGACGAGATAGAGCCCGCCCGCCGGCGCCATCGGCCCGCACGCCTTGCGGTCGCGCGCCGCGAGGGCGCGGCGCACGTCCTCCGGCCGCCATTTGCCGGCGCCCACCCGCTCCAGCGTGCCGACCATCGAGCGCACCTGGTGATGCAGGAAGGAGCGCGCCGAGGCCTCGATGCGGATCTCGTCGCCGAGGCGGCCGACGTCGAGCCGATCGAGCGTGCGCACGGGGCCCGACGCCTGGCATTCGGCGGCGCGGAAGGTGGTGAAGTCGTGGCGGCCCACGAGGCGCTGCGCCGCCTCGTGCATCGCCCCTGCGTCGAGCGGTCCCGGCACGTGCCAGACGAGGCGCGCGTCGAGCACCGGCTGCGGCCGCCGGTTGAGGATGCGGTAGAGGTAGTGCCGCTTCACGGCGGAGCGGCGGGCATCGAAATCCGCCGGCACCTCGGCGGCAAGGAGCACCGCCGCCGCATCGCCCATGAGCTTCAGATGCGCATTTGTCGCATCGCGCAGCGTGTCCGTGCGCCAGGACCGGGAGAGGTCGAGATGCACCACCTGGCCCGTCGCGTGCACGCCGGCATCGGTGCGGCCGGCGCATTGCACGCGCGGGCTTTCGCCGCAGAAGCGGGCGAGCGCCTCCTCCAGCGCCTGCTGCACGGAGCGCCCCGTCTCCTGCCACTGCCAGCCGACATAGGGGCTGCCGTCATATTCGACAATGAGCTTGTAGCGCGGCATGGCGATCACCCGAGCGCCGCGAAGGCGGCGGCATAGTGCAGCGGCCCCCGCGCCGCCCCGCCGGCGTCGCTCAGCGCGAGCGCCTGCAGATACGGCCCGTCATACGGCGTGCGGAAGGCCCTAGCCCGCTCCGCATCGAAGCCGAAGCGGCCGTAATAGCCCGGCTCGCCGAGCACGAGCACAACATCCACCCCCATGGCCCGCAGTTGCACGAGCCCTTCCCTGACCAGAGCCGTGCCGATGCCGGCCCGCTGGCGGGAGGGATGCACTGCGAGCGGCGCGAGGGCTGCCGCGTGCACGGGTGCAAGGCCCGTGAGAGGCGAAAAGAGAATGTGACCGACAATGTCGCGACCTGCTTCCGCGACCAGCGCCAGCAGCACATCCCCGTCCGCCCGCAACCGGCGCACGAGACCGGCCTCCACCGGCCCGCCGAAGGCCGCCCGCAGCAGCGCATCGACGGCCGCCTCGTCGCCGACCTCTTCCGCACGGATGATGCAGCCGGCCCCGCTCACGCCAGCACGTCGCCCGGCGCGAGGCGGGCACCGCGCAAAAACTCCTCGCCGCTCGTCATGCCGCGCCCGGCGCGCTGCACCTGCAGCAGTTCGACGGCGCCCTCGCCGCAGGCCACGACAAGTCCGCCCGGAAGCAGCGTGCCCGGCGCCCCGGCGCCCTCGGCGTAGCGCGTGCGCAGCACCTTCACGCGCTCGGGCCCCTTGCCGAGGTCGGCCATGAGGAAAGCGCCGGGAAAGGGCGAGAGGCCGCGCACCAGGTTGTGTACCTCGCCGGCCGGGCGCGACCAGTCGATGCGCGCCTCCTCGTTGGTGATCTTGGCGGCATAGGCCACGCCCTCCGCAGCCTGCGGCACGAAGGAGAGCGCATCGCGCGACAAAGCCGCGAGGGCGCGCACCATCAGGTCGGCGCCGAGCCCGGCGAGGCGGTCGTGCAGCTCGCCCGCCGTCATATCCGGGCCGATGGCGATGCGCTCCACCATGGCGACGGGGCCGGTGTCGAGCCCCTCCTCCATCTTCATCACGGCGACGCCCGTCTCCGCATCGCCCGCCATGACTGCGCGCTGGATCGGCGCAGCGCCGCGCCAGCGCGGCAGGAGCGAGGCGTGCAGGTTGAGGCAGCCGAGCCTCGGCGCTTCCAGCACCGGCACGGGCAGGATGAGGCCGTAGGCCACCACGACCGCGACATCGGCCGCGAGCGAGCGGAAGGTCTCCTGCTCCTCTTCGCCGCGCAGGCTTCTGGGCGTGAAGACGGGAATGGCGAAACGCTCCGCCATCTCGTGCACCGGCGAGCGCTTCTCGCCCATGCCGCGACCGGCCTTGGCCGGCGCACGGGTGTAGACGGCGACGACCTCGTGGCCCTGGCCGACGATTTCGGCGAGCGTCGGCACGGCGAAATCGGGCGTGCCCATGAAAACGATGCGCAGCGACATGGCACCTGCCGGATGTGGGGCGGCGAACGGCGCCGCGAGCGCCCTTCCCTAAACGCCGGCGGCAGGCAAGGGCAAGCCCCATGCTCCGCGTGGCCACGCTCTGCCGCCGCTCACGGCCTCCCGGGAGCCGTCGTTGCAGACAGAAATTAGGTCTATGCGATGCCCGCCTTCCCCCGTCATGACCGGGCTCGTCCCGGCCATTCACGCCTTCGACGTTGCACAGTGTTTCAAGGCGTCGGTGCCCGCGACGAGCGCGGGCATGACGGGCAATGGTGCTGATTAGCCGGCAGCCTCGCGCCGGGCCACCTTGGAGAACTTCTTCATCACGCGGTCGCGCTTGAGCTTCGACAGGTGGTCGAGGAAGAGGACCCCGTCGAGATGGTCGATCTCGTGCTGCAGGCAGGTGGCGAGCAGCCCGTCCGCCTCGATCTCCTGCGCCTTGCCGTCAAGGTCGACATAGCGCACCCGCACGCGCGCCGGCCGCTCCACCTCCTCGTAATATTCGGGGATGGAGAGGCAGCCTTCCTCATAGGTGCTCGTCTCCTCCGACGACCACACGATCTCCGGGTTGATGAACACCATCGGGCGCTTCTCCTCGCCCTCGCGCGAAACGTCGAGCACGAGGATGCGCTTCATGACGCCGATCTGCACCGCCGCGAGGCCGATGCCCGGCGCGTCGTACATCGTCTCCAGCATGTCGTCGGCCAGCTGGCGGATCTCGTCCGTCACCGCCTCGACGGGTTCGGACGGCTGCTTCAGGCGGGGATCGGGAATGACGATGATGGGACGGATGGTCATGGCACACGGCTTGGTTGGAAACACAGGCGACATAATCATTCCCGTCGCGCCGGTCAACGTGTTCCGCTTTCGTTCGCATCCGGCGCACGAATCGGCTAGCGTTAGGCGCATGAACGACATCGCCCTCACCATCGGTGCCCACGCCTTCACCTATGCCCAGGTGGCGCTCGGCTTCGCGCTCGCCGTCATCCTCCTGCTCGTGCTGCTCGCCCGCAGCACCGCCCGGGCCGGGCGCGAGCGCTCGCTGGAGGCGGCGGCCGCGGCCGAACGGGCGCGCGAGTTCGACGACAAGGTGGCGGAGATGACGCGCCTGCAGGCGGAGATGCAGGGCCGCATGCAGACGATGGCCGAGATCTTCGGCACCCGCCAGGCGGACCTTGCGCGCCTCTTGAGCGAGCGGCTCGACGGCCTGCAGCACCGCGTCGGCCAGGGGCTGGAGACGACCGCCCGCCAGACGAGCGAGAACATCGCCCGCCTCAACGAGCGCCTCGCCGTCATCGACGCGGCGCAGAAGAACCTCACGGATCTCACCGGCGAGGTGGTCGGCCTCAAGGACATCCTCGCCAACAAGCAGGCGCGCGGCGCCTATGGCCAGGGGCGGATGGAGGCGATCATCCGCGACGGCCTGCCGGCGGGCGCCTATACCTTCCAGGCGACGCTGTCGAACCGCACGCGGCCGGACTGCCTCGTGCACCTGCCGGGCGACCATCCGCTCGTCGTCGACGCCAAGTTCCCGCTCGAGGGCTTTTCGGCCTTCCGCGAAGCCAAGAGCGAGGAGGCGCGCCGGCAGGCGGGTCAGCGCGTGAAGGCCGACGTCACCACCCACGTGCGCGACATCGCCGAGAAATACCTCATCCCCGGCGAGACGCAGGACATGGCGCTCCTCTTCGTGCCGTCCGAAGCGATCTATGCCGACCTGCACGAACATTTCGACGACGTGGTGCAGCGCGCCCACCGCGCCCGCGTCGTGGTCGTCTCCCCCTCGCTTCTGGCCCTCGCCATCCAGGTGATGCAGGCGCTGGTGCGCGACGCGCGCATGCGCGAGGAGGCGCAGAAGATCCAGGTGGAGGTGCGGCGCCTGCTCGACGACGTGAAGCGCCTGAGCGACCGGGTGGAGAAGCTCGACACCCATTTCCGCCAGGCTCAGGAGGATGTCGGGCAGATCCGCATCTCGACCGACAAGATCGTCAAGCGCGGCGAGCGCATCGACGCCCTCGAATTCGACGACGCCGAGCAGCCGCGCCCGGCCATCGCCAGCTCCGTCAGGGCGGCGGAATAGGCGACGTCCGACAAGCGGTGCGCCGACCCATCAGGTCACCTCTTTGCGCTTCCACCACACGTCATGGCCGGGCTCGTCCCGGCCATCCACGCCCTTACCTTGCGCAATGTTCGAGCGTGGATGCCCGCGACAAGCGCGGGCATGACGGCCCGTGGAGCCGCCGCCTCACGTCCTCAAACGAACCGCCCCGCCACCAGCGCCTCGATCGCCGCCTTGTCCGGAATGCTCGGCTGCGCGCCGGCCTTCGTGCAGGCGAGGCTGCCGGCGGCAACGCCGCGCTGCAACGCCCCGGTGAAGCCGTAGCCACCGGCGAGCGCCGCGGCGAAGGCGCCGCAGAACGTATCGCCCGCCGCCGTCGTGTCGACCACCGTGACAGGCGGCGCCGGCACGGCCCGGCGCACCCCGCCCGTCCAGGCGACGAGCCCTTCGGGACCCAGCGTCACGATGGCCGCGATGCCGTGGCGGGCGTCGATCGCGCGGGCGATGGCGTCGGGGTCGCCTTCCGCGATGCCGAGGGCCTCCGCCATCACGCGCGCCTCATGCTCGTTCATGACGAGGATGTCGAGGAGCGCCACGAGCTCCGGGTCCGGCCGTCCTGCCGGGGCGAGGTTGAGCATGACACGCGCGCCATGGGCCTTCGCGATGTGCGCGGCGGCGATGCACTCGGCTTCCGGCACCTCGCGCTGCAGGAGGAGGATCGCTCCGTCCTCCCAGGCGAGCCCGGCGAGTGCCTCGGCACGGGCATGGCCGTTGGCGCCGGCTGCGACGACGATGGCGTTCTCGCCCGCCGCGTCCACAGTGATGAAGGCAGCGCCCGTCGGCTCGTCGAGACGCGCGACGCGGGAGAGATCGACGCCTTCGGCTGAGAGGAGGCCGAGCGCCGCCTCGGCGAGCCCGTCGCGCCCCACCGCCCCGGCCATGGTCACCCGCGCGCCGGCACGGGCGGCGGCGAGCGCCTGGTTGGCGCCCTTGCCGCCGGGGTGCACGGCATAGCCGGGACCGATCACGGTCTCGCCCGGCGCCGGAATGCGCTCGACACGCGTGACGAGATCGGCGTTGAGCGAGCCGAAGACGACGATCATGGCTTCAGTCACTTGGTGCCGTACATGCGATCGCCGGCGTCGCCGAGGCCCGGCATGATGTAGCCGTGGTCGTTCAGGTGCTCGTCGATGGCCGCGGTCCAGATCGGCACGTCGGGATGCTCGCCGCGCAGCTTCTCGATTCCCTCGGGGGCGGCGAGCAGACAGACGAAGCGCATCTCCTTGGCGCCGCGCTCCTTCAGCCGATCGATGGCGGCGACGGCGGAGTTGGCCGTGGCCAGCATCGGATCCATGACGATGACGAGGCGCTCGGCGAGGTTGGTCGGGGCCTTGAAGTAATATTCGACGGCCGTCAGCGTCTCGGGGTCGCGGTAGAGGCCGATGTGGGCGACGCGCGCGGAGGGCACGAGGTCGAGCATGCCGTCGAGAAAGCCGACGCCGGCACGCAGGATGGGCGCGAAGACGAGCTTCTTGCCGGCGAGCATCGGCGCGCGCATCGGCGTGAGCGGCGTCTCGATGTCGACATCCTCGAGCGGCAGGTCGCGCGTCACCTCGTAGCACAGCAGCATGCCGATCTCGTTCAGCAGCTGGCGAAAGCCCTTGGTGGAGCGCGACTTGTCGCGCATCAGCGTCAGCTTGTGCTGCACCAGGGGATGGTCGACGACGGTAACGCCTTCCATGGATCGGCTCCGGCCTCTGGATGGTTGACACGTGCGGTTCTGCGCCGCCTGCCCGACAATAAGCACCGGCGCGCCACCGCGGGAAGGCGGAATCAGAACACTGTGCCGTCGCTGGCGATGGAAAGCGGTGGAGAACCGTCGGTGCGCTTTTCGCGCGCGATGCGCCGGCCGGCCGCCCAGGTGCCCCCCTCGAGCACGCGGGCAAGCGGCATCGCCCGCTCGTCGCAGCCGAGCCGCTCGCGCACCAGGCGGGCCACCTCGTCGAGCAGGGCCACCGTCAGCGCCCGCCACTCGACGACGAGCGGCGAGGACACCTCGTGGGTGCGCGCCAGGTCCTCCGGATCCTTCAGGCGGATGGCGCCGAGGTCGATGAGGAGGCCGCCGTTGCGATATTCCGGCAGGCCCGTGAGCCCGTCGATGCCGGTGACGGCGAGCCCCGCCTCCTCCAGCGGCTCGATGAGCGAATAGGCCAGCCATTGCGACAGCTTGTGGAAGGGCACGAGGCCCGCCGTCCCCTCCTCGCCCGGCATCAGCGGATGCATCCACGTGTCGCCGAGCTCGACGCCGGCGATGGTGAGGCGCGCCGGCCAGACCGCGGACAGATGGGCGAGGAGCATGTGGAGGATCAGCTCCGCCGGCACTTCGCCGCCCGCGCCCTCGGCCGCGAGGGCATCGAACAGCCCGCCGGGGCGCGGCCCGTCGGCGCGGGCGAAGACCTCGGGCCTGCCGGCAGCGACCGTACCGAGGCCGTAGAGCAGCGCGGCCCGGCCCTCGAGCCCAACGAGTGCGTTCTGCTCGTTCGCCTTGAAGCCGGCGGCGAGGTCGCGCCCGGTCACGTCGCGCAGCCGCTTGGCGTCGGCGCGCAGCGGATCCTCGGCGCAGAAGGAGAAGAGCCCGGCCTCGAACATGCGCAGCGAGGCAACCGCGAGGCCCTCGGAGCGGGCGTAGGCCTCGCCCGTCTCGTCCTCCCGATAGCGCCAGACGGGACCGGCGCCGGCATCGAGGAGGACGCTGAGGATGGCAAGGTCGAAGGCGGCCCGGGCCTTGGCCGCGGCGTCCAGCCAGCGCGTTCGCGCCGCGAGCGCCCCCCAGCGGTCATGGCCGCCCGCGGCGAAATGCCGCCAGCGGGCGTGGAAGGGGATGGCGAGCGTCGGGTAATTGGCCCGGATCGTGTCGACGACATAATCCGCCACCAGGGGCAGCCGGTCCATGTCGACGGCGCAGTGGAGGAGGTGCCCGCCCTGCGCGAGGCCGAGCATGGTGCGGGCCCGCTCGCGCACCGCCCGCGCCGACAGAAGCGCCCTGACCGCATCGGGCGAAACGCCCCCGGCCTCGCTCGTACGCACCGACCGTTCCGTCATTACCCGCCTGTCCCTCAATAACGATCGAGGTCGCGGCCGACCGTCGCCTTGAGCGCGGCCTCGTCCGGCGGCGTCTCCGGCGTATAGTAGCCGGCTGCCTTCTTGGCCGCGAGCTCCACCTGCGCATCAGGCGGCACGAGCTCGTCCGGGATCGGCACCCGCTCCCCGATCTCGATGCCCGAGCCGGTGATGGCGTCGTATTTCATGTTGGACATGGAGACGAACCGGTCGATGCGGCGGATGCCGAGCCAGTGCAGCACGTCCGGCATCAGCTGCTGGAAGCGGGCGTCCTGCACGCCGGCGACGCATTCCGTGCGCTCGAAATAGGTGGCCGCCTGGTCGCCGCCCTCCTGGCGCTTGCGGGCGTTGTAGACGAGGAACTTCGTGACCTCGCCGAGCGCCCGCCCCTCCTTGCGGTTGTAGACGATGACGCCGGCGCCGCCCTTCTGCGCCTCGCGCACGCATTCCTCGATGCCGTGCACCAGATAGGGGCGGCAGGTGCAGATGTCGGAGCCGAAGACATCGGAGCCGTTGCACTCGTCATGCACCCGGCAGGCGATGGTGCGCTTCTCGTCGGTCAGCGCCGCGACCTCGCCGACGATGTAGACCGTGGTGCCGCCGATGGGCGGCAGGAAGACGTGCAGGTCCGGCCGCGTCACGAGCTCCGGGAACATGCCCCCCGTCTGTTCGAAGAGCGTGCGCCGCAGCTTCTGCTCGCTCGTGCCGAAGCGCTCGGCGACCCCCGGCAGGTGCCAGACCGGGTCGATCGCGATCTTGGTGACGGCGATGTCGCCGGAGGCGTGCAGGATGGTGCCGTCGGCCGCGAGGCGGTGTCCGGCGATGGCGGCGAGGATCTCGGGCAGGTTGAGCCGCGCGCGGGTGACGGCGATGGAAGGCCGGATGTCGGCCCCCTCCGCCACCTCGCGGGAAAAGGCGCTCGCCACCATGTGGCCGAAGGGATCGAGCGAGACGATGCGGCCAGGCTCGCTCCATTGCGGATGCGGCCCGATGGCGACGACGGGATCGGTGTTGGTGAGGTCCGGCCGCACCAGCGGGTTGAGCGCGCCGGACGAGACGGCGAGCGCACGGTAGAGCGCATAGGCGCCGCCATGCGCGCCGATGACGTTGCGCAGGCCCGGATTGGTGACGGTGCCGATCACCGGCCCCCGCTCGGCGGGAGTGCCCGCGCCCCAGCGGATGGGAAAGCGTGCGGGCGCCTCGGGCTCGGGATGGGAGGTGAGACGGATATGGCTCGACCGATTCGGCGTCGTCATGGCCTGTGCCCCGAAGAGAACGAGCCCTCGCCGAAAAGGCTGGAGGGCTCGAAGGGTCTCGACCGGAGGGAGCTTGCTGCACCGCGGCGATGGCGTCAACTCGCAGCGCAAATGGTGCGCGTGTGACCTGCATCAAACCAAACGGCGTCGCCTGCGCCGAACATGGCGGCCCTTATCGATGGGATGAGTGCATGCGTAAGATCACCATTCTCCAGGGCCACCCCGACAATGATCCCGCCCGCCTGTGCCGCGCCCTGGCGGCCGCCTATGCGGAAGGCGCCCGCGCCGGCGGCCATAGCGTGAAGGAGGTCGACATCGCCCGGCTCGACGTGCCGTTCCTGCGCACGCAGAACGATTTCGAGCTCGGGCTGATGCCGGAAGGCCTTGCCGAGGCGGGCGAGGCACTCGCCTGGGCGGATCATGTCGTCCTCGTCTTTCCCCTCTGGCTCGGGACATTGCCGGCCCTTGCCAAGGCCTTCCTCGAGCAGGTGCTGCGCCCCGGCACCGCCTTCCGCTACAAGGGCGGCGGAGTGCCCGAGAAGCTCCTCACCGGCCGTTCCGTCCGCATCGTCGTGACGATGGGCATGCCGGCCTTCATCTACCGCTGGTGGTACGGTGCCCACGGCCTGCGCGGCCTCGAGCGCAACATCCTTTCCTTCGTCGGCCTGGGGCCGATCCGCCGCAGCCTGTTCGGCGGCGTCGGCACGGCCAACGAGGAGAAGCGCCGGCTCTGGCTCGCGCGCATGGCGAGCCTCGGGCGCGAGGGCCGCTAGGGGACGGCGATCAGCAGAAGGACCACGGCCTGCCAGGCCCGGAACCCGGCAGGCCGAGATGGGCGGCGAGCGTCTCGCCGATATCGGCGAAGGTCGTCCTGAGGCCGATCGCCCCCGGCACGACGGCGGGGCCGAAGGCGAGCACCGGCACCTGCTCGCGCGTATGGTCGGTGCCGCTCCAGGTCGGGTCGTTGCCGTGATCGGCGGTGACGACGGCGACGTCGCCAGGGCCGAGCAGGGCCTCGATCTCCGGCACGCGCCGATCGAAGGCCTCGATGGCCGCGGCATAGCCGGCGACGTCCCGGCGGTGGCCGTACTCGGTGTCGAAATCGACGAGGTTGGAGAACACGAAGCCGCCGTCCGGCAGCACCCGGAGCGCCTCGAGGGTCGCCGTCAGCACGGCGTCGTTGCCGTGCGGCTTGATCTCCCGTCCCGTGTGCCGGTGGGCGAAGATGTCACCGATCTTGCCGACAGTGACGATGGCGCGGCTGGCGCCGGCGAGCCGGTCGAGAATGGTCCCGTCCGGCGGGGGAATGGCGAAGTCCTTGCGGTTTCCGGTGCGAGTGAAGCCGTCGTCCGGCGTGCCGACGAACGGCCGAGCGATGACGCGGCCGATCCTGAGCGGGTCGACCAAGGGGCGGACGATGCGGCACAGCTCGTAGAGCCGCTCGAGCCCGAAGGTCTCCTCGTGCGCGGCGATCTGCAGCACGGAATCGACGGAGGTGTAGAGGATCGGCTTGCCGCTCGCCACGTGCTCGGCGCCGAGCTCCTCGATGATGGCGGTGCCGGAGGCGTGCCTGTCGCCGAGGATGCCGGGCAGCTTCGCCGCCGCGACGATCTTCGCCACGAGCTCCGGCGGGAAGGCGGGGTGGGTGTTCGGGAAATAGCCCCAGGCGAAGGGTACCGGCCGTCCCGCGATCTCCCAGTGGCCGGAGGGGGTGTCCTTGCCGATGGAGGTCTCGCGCGCGACGCCCCACTGCCCCGCCGGCTCGTCCGGCCGCGCCACGCCGGCGAGCGGGCGCCCGGCCGACAATTCGCAGGCCTGCGAGAGCCCGAGGCGGGCGAGGTTGGGGATCGCGAGCGGCCCCCGGCGCAGGCCCTGCCTGTCCGCCCCGCCCGACGCGCAGGCCGCGGCGATGTGGCCGAGCGTGTCGGCGCCCTCGTCGCCGAAGGCGGCCGCATCAGGGGCGCCGCCGGCACCGACGGAATCGAGCACGATGAGAAGAGCGCGTGACATGGCGTGCGTCTCGAGGAATGCGTGGGGACGCCGGTTGTAAGGTGCGCCCGGCGGCCTGCGAAGTCATTTAACTTTGCAGATTGTTTCAGGTCGCCTGTTTTCAGGTCGCCCGTTTTCAGGTCGTCTCTGCCGCGCGCGCGAAGGCCGCGGCGAAGAGCTTGCGCGTGTATTCGTGCTTCGGAGCCGCGAAGATCGTCTCCGCCGGCCCCTCTTCCACGACGACGCCGTCCTTCATCACGATGAGCGCATTGGCGAGCGCGCGCACCACCTTGAGGTCGTGCGAAATGAACATGTAGGCGAGGTCGCGCTCGGCCTGCAGCTTGCGCAGCAGATCGACGATCTGCGCCTGCACCGACATGTCGAGCGCCGAGGTCGGCTCGTCGAGCACGACGAACTTCGGATCGAGCGCCATGGCGCGCGCGATGGCGATGCGCTGGCGCTGGCCACCGGAGAACTCGTGCGGGTAGCGGTCCATCGCCGCCGGGTCGAGCCCGACGTCGGCGAGCGCACGGGCGACGATCTCGCGCCGTTCCTCGTAGGACAGGCCCGGCTTCTGCACGTCGAGCCCCTCGCCCACGATCTCGGCGACGGAGAGGCGCGGGCTCAGCGACCCGTAGGGATCCTGGAAGACCACCTGCAGGTCCTTGCGCAGCGGCCGGATCTCCTTCTGCCTGAGGCCGTCGATGTTCCGGCCGAGGAAGACCACGGGCCCCTCGCTGGCGATGAGCCTGAGGAGCGCAAGCCCGAGCGTCGTCTTGCCGGAGCCCGATTCGCCGACGACGCCGAGCGTCTCGCCGGCGCGGATGGAGAGCGAGATGCCGTCGACCGCCTTGACGTGGCCGACCGTTCGCCTGAGCAGCCCCTTCTTGATGGGAAACCACACCCTGAGCGGCCCGGCCTCGACGACGACGGGCGCCGTTCCGGCCACCGGCCGCGGCTCGCCCTTCGGCTCGGCCGCGAGCAACTTGCGCGTATAGGCGTGCTGCGGCCGCGTGAAGACCGCTTCCACCGGGCCGGTCTCGACGATGCGCCCCTCCGTCATCACGCAGACCCGGTCGGCGATGCGGCGCACGATGCCGAGATCGTGGGTGATGAAGAGCAGCGCCATGCCGAGCCGCGCCTTGAGGTCGGCGAGGAGCGCGAGGATCTGCGCCTGCACCGTGACGTCGAGCGCCGTCGTCGGCTCGTCGGCGATGAGCAGGTCCGGCTCGTTGGCGAGCGCCATGGCGATCATGACGCGCTGGCGCTGGCCGCCCGAGAGCTGGTGCGGATAGGCCTCGAGCCGCTCGCCGGCCGAGGCGATGCCGACGAGCTCGAGCAACTCGAGCGTGCGGGCGCGGGCCGCCGGCCCGCTCATGCCGCGGTGCAGCCTGAGGATCTCGCCGATCTGCCGCTCGATGGTGTGGAGCGGATTGAGCGAGGTCATCGGCTCCTGGAAGACCATGGTGATGTCGTTGCCGCGCACGGCCCGCATCTCCGCCTCGCTCGCCGCGATGAGGTCCCGCCCCTTGAACAGCACCTGCCCGGACGGATGATGCGCGGCCGGATAGGGCAGGAGCTTGAGCACCGACAGGGCCGTCACCGTCTTGCCCGAGCCGGATTCCCCGACGATGGCCACCGTCTCGCCCGGCGCGACGTCGAAGGACACGCGGTCGACGGCAAGCGTCTCCTGGCCCGCCTGGCGGAAGGCGACGGAGAGGTCTCGGACGGAAAGGAGGGGCGTGGTCATGGGGCGCCGCGGACGATTTTTTGGAGAAGATGCGGCCCGAGATCGAGGGCCGTCAGCGGCGGCGGTACGGCGAGCCGCTTGTCGGTGGTGGGGAAGAAGCGACATTCGCCGCTAAGGGCGGTCGCGACGTGGATCGCGTCCGGCAGCTTCAGACCCGGCCTGTCGGCACGCAAGCTGGCAGCACGCACCAGTACGGCGCGTTCCACTGCCAGCACCTCGAAACAAGAGCGCGATGCAATGAGGCCTTCATAGCTGTCAGCGAGCTTGCGGTCCCGGGCGGCGAGAGGTTTGACGAGCACTTCGGCGCGGGAGAGCTCGCTGGTGACGGCAACGAGACGTCCTTCGTCCACCGCATCAAGCACCTGCCACGCCTGATCGCTGAGCCCACCCTGCATCTCCATGGCGGCGATGAAGATGTTGGTGTTGGTGTCGCAATAGACCTTCGTCGGCGACGTCACCGGTCCCACTCGTCCCGCAGACTGCGCACGTGGGCATTGATTTCGTCCGCGGACGAGAAGCTCGGCCGGGCCTGTCGCCGGAAATCGGCCAGCTTCTTGAAAATCTGCTGCCGCTCCCTTGTCTGCTCCGGGGCTTTCGCCCCCGGCCGGACCTCCTCCTCGATGACGACGCGCACGGTCGCCGTCGGGTCGAGATCGTCCCGCAGATCCTCCGGCAGCTTGCTCACGGGGTAGTGCTCGCGCACAACTCTGCCCATCGTCGGCTCCTTGTCCGCCTCACCATAGCATCGGCTCAGCCAAAGGTCTTGCGCGGGTCGAAGGCGTCGCGCACCGCCTCGCCGACGAAGATGAGCAGCGACAGCATGATGGCGATGACGAAGAAGCCGGTGAGGCCGAGCCACGGCGCCTCGAGGTGGTTCTTGCCCTGCGCCAGCAGTTCCCCCAGCGACGGCGAGCCCGGCGGCAGGCCGAAGCCGAGGAAGTCGAGCGACGTCAGTGTCGTGATCGAGCCGTTGAGGATGAAGGGCAGGAAGGTCAGCGTCGCCACCATGGCGTTCGGCAGGAGGTGGCGGAACATGATGGTCCCGTTCGACAGGCCGAGCGCGCGGGCGGCGCGCACATATTCGAAGTTGCGCGCGCGCAGGAACTCGGCCCGCACCACGCCGACGAGCGCCACCCACGAGAACAGCAGCAGGATGCCGAGCAGCACGAAGAAGCCCGGCGTGATGACGGCCGAGATGATGATGAGCAGATAGAGCGCCGGGATCGCCGTCCAGATCTCGATGAGCCGCTGGAAGACGAGGTCGATCCAGCCGCCGAAATAGCCCTGCACCGCGCCCGCTGCGACGCCGATCAGCGAGGAAACGACGGTCAGGGTCAAGCCGAAGAGGACGGAGATGCGGAAGCCGTAGACGAGCCGCGCCACCACGTCGCGGCCCTGGTCGTCGGTGCCGAGCCAGTTCCATTCGATGTCGGCGCAGGTGCTGCCGCCGACGCGCTCGGCGGACGGGCGGCACTCGCCGTCGCCGAGCAGCCACGTCGGCGGCGAGGGCGCAGGCACCGGCAGGTTGCGGTTGTGCGTGTTGTAGGAGAACCGGATGGGCGGCCACAGGGCCCAGCCGTTCTCGGCGATCTCGGACGCGATGGCGGGGTCGCGGTAGTCGGTGACGGCGAAGAAGCCGCCGAACTTCTCCTCCGGATAGTCGATGAGCACCGGCGCCAGGAGCTCGCCCTTGTAGGAGACGAGGATCGGCCGGTCATTGGCGATGAACTCGGCGAAGAGGCTGAGGACGAAAAGCACCAGAAAGATCCAGAAGGACCAGTAGCCGCGCCGGTTCGCCCGGAAATTGGCGAGACGGCGGGCGTTGATCGGCGACAGGCGCAGCAGGCCCCGGCGCGGCAGCGGTGGGGCGAGCCTGGCCGTCTCCTCTGGCGTCGTGAGGGTCGAGGTCTCGGCCACTCACACCTCCCGCGTCTCGAAATCGATCCGCGGATCGATCCACATGTAGGTGAGGTCGGAGAGGAGGTTCACGAGGAGGCCGATGAGGGCGAAGATGTAGAGGTTGGCGAAGACGACAGGATAGTCGCGGTTGACAATGGCCTCGAAGGACAGGAGCCCCAGGCCGTCGAGCGAGAAGATGGTCTCGATCAGCAGCGAGCCGGTGAAGAAGGCGCTGATGAAGGCCCCGGGAAAGCCCGAGACGACGATCAGCATGGCGTTGCGGAAGACATGCCCGTAGAGCACCTGCCGCTCCGACAGGCCCTTCATCCGCGCGGTCAGCACATAGTGCTTGCGGATCTCCTCGAGGAAGGAGTTCTTGGTCAGCAGCGTCGTCGTCGCGAAGGCGCCGAGCGTGAGCGCCAGCACCGGCAGCGTGATGTGCCAGAGATAGTCCCCGACCTTGGCCATGAGCGGCAAGTCGCGCCAGTTGTCCGAGGTCAGCCCCCTGAGCGGAAAGAACTGCCAGAAGGAGCCGCCGGCAAAGAGCACGATGAGCAGGATGGCGAAGAGAAAGCTCGGGATGGCGTAGCCGACGACGACCACGGCCGAGGTCCAGGTGTCGAAGCGCTCGCCGTCGCGCACCGCCTTGGCGATGCCGAGCGGGATCGAGATGGCATAGGAGATGAGCATCATCCAAAGCCCGAGCGAGATCGACACGGGCAACTTCTCGGCGATGAGGTCGACGACGGCGATGTCGCGGAAATAGCTGCGGCCGAAGTCGAAGGTGGCGTAGTCCACCATCATCTTGGCGAAGCGTTCGGGCGCCGGCTTGTCGAAGCCGAACTGCTGCTCGAGCTCCTTGATGAAGGCCGGGTCGAGCCCCTGGGCGCCGCGATAGCGCGACTGGCCGGCATCGCCCGCGCCGCCGCCTCCGAAGCGGGCGGTGGCACCGGCATCCGTGCCCTGGATCTGCGCGAGCACCCGCTCCACCGGGCCACCGGGCGCGAACTGGATGATGACGAAGGAGACGAGCATGATGCCGAACAGCGTCGGCACCATGAGGAGAATGCGTCGCAGCGCGTAGGCCAGCATGGGGCGGCTCGTTCAGGCGGTCACGGCGGCGCCGGTCATCGCGCCTCTCATCCCTTCCAGCCGATGGCTCGCGCCTTGTCGGCGTCGTACCACCAGGTGCCCGGCGCGCCCGAGCCGTATTTCGGCGTCTTGTCCGGCCGCGAGAAGATGTCCCAGTAGGCGACCAGCGTCTGGTCCTTGTACCACATCGGCACCCAGTAGCGGCCGGCCCTGAGGATGCGGTCGAGCGCCCGGCAGGCGATGGTGAGCTCCGCGCGCGTCTTGGCCCGGCCGATGCGCTCGATGAGCGCGTCGATGGCAGGGTTCGCGATGCCGGCGACATTGCGCGAGCCCGGCGTCTTCGCCGCCTCGGAACCGTAGACGACACGCATGCTGTCCCCGGGCGTCAGGCTGCCGCTCAGCGCCATGCTCGCCATGTCGAAGTCGAAGTCGTCCATGCGCCGCCGGTACTGGGCCGCATCGACGATGCGCGAGCGCGCCTCGATGCCGAGCCGCTGCAGGTTCTCCTGGAAGGGCTGGGTGTGCGGCTGCAGCGTCGGCTGGAAGTCGAGGAACTCGATGGTGAAGGGCTGCCCGTCCGGCAAGAGGAGGCGCCGCCCCTCGCGCTTGCAGCCCGCATCGCGCAGGAGCTCGTCCGCCCGCCGCAGCAGGGCGCGGTCGCTGCCGGAGCCGTCCGACACCGGCGGCACGTAGGGCTCGCCGAAGACCTCCTCCGGCAGCTCGGCCCTGAACGGCTCGAGGAGCGCCAGCTCCTCCGGCGAGGGCGTGCCCGTCGCCTTCATCTCCGAGGCCTCGAAGAACGACGTCAGCCGCCTGTAGGCCGAGTACATGATGTTCTTGTTCGTCCACTCGAAGTCGAAGGCGAGGCCGATCGCCTCGCGCACGCGCGGGTCGCGGAACTGCGCGCGGCGCGTGTTGAAGTACCAGCCCTGCGTCGGCACGGCGGAACGCGTCGGGATCTCCTCGCGCTTGACGCGGCCTGCGCGCATGGCCGGGAAATCGTAGCCCGTCGCCCAGATGCGGGCCGTATATTCCTCATGGTAGTTGAAGGCGCCGGACTTGAAGGCCTCGAAGGCCACCTGCCGGTCACGGAAATATTCGTAGCGGATGCGGCCAAAATTGTTGCCGCCGACATTGACCGGCAGGTCGCGCGCCCAATAGTCCTCGACCCGCTCGAATTCGATGAAGCGGCCGACCTCGAAGCGCCCGACCTTGTAGGCGCCGGAGCCGAGCGGCGCCTCGAGCGTGGTCGCCTCGAAATCGCGATTGCTCCAGTAGGCCTTGGAGAAGACCGGCAGGCTCGCGACGACGAGGTGCAGGTCGCGGCTGCGCTGCGGCGACAGACGGACGGCGACGACATCCTCGCGCTCCACCTCCGTGCCGACGACCTCGGTCAGGATGGCGCGGTAGTTCGGATGCCCTTTCGTCTTGAGGATGTCGAGCGAGAAGGCGACGTCCTCGGCCGTGATGCGCGAGCCGTCGTGGAAGCGCGCCTCGGGCCGCAGCACGAAGCGGTAGGTCAGTTCGTCCGGCGAGATGCGCACGGCACGCGCCACGAGGCCGTAGAGCGCATCGGGCTCGTCGCCGGAGCCGGCCATCAGCGTGTCGTAGGTCAGGTCCATCCCGGCCGCGCCGTCGCCGCGCAGCACGAAGATGTTGAGCGTGTTGAAGGTATCGAAGTTCTGGTTGCCGCCCGCCTGCTTGATCTGCAGCGACAGCGTGCCGCCCTTCGGCGCATCCGGATTGACGTAGCTGAAATGCTTGAAGTCCGGCGGATAGGCGAGGTCGCCGAAGGCGGAGAGGCCATGCACCTCGGCCTCGTCGGCCAGCCCCATGCGCGGCATGAACAGCCCGGCGGCCGTCGCGCCGCCCGCCGCGAGCAGGGCGCGCCGGGTGAAGGAAAAGCGCGTCGGGTCGAACAGCGGTCCGTTCACGTGTCTCGTCTCCTTCCGCAAGGGCGCCGGGCACGCCGATGCACGGAGGCGGGCGGCCGGCTTCCTGCGCGCCCCTACCTCGCAAGGCGCGATGCATCGGCACAGTAGGACGGCCGGCAGGGTCAGCGGAACCCCGGTTGTCGAAATTGTGTGGCGGGAGAAGCGCCGGCGCGGCGCTTAAAAACGATTCGGCCGGGCTTTTGGCCCGGCCGTCTCGGCTGTCCCGGATGTCCCGCTCACTCCGCCGGCAGCGGCGCGGGATTGTCGGAGAGGGTGCGCAGGTAGGCGAGGATGTCCGCCCGCTCTTCCGGCTTGGGAACGCCGGCGAAGGCCATGATCGTGCCCTTCATGTAGCCGCGCGGATTGGCGATGAACTCGTTGAGGTGCTCATAGGTCCACTTCTCGCCGTTGCCGCCATGCTCCCTGAGCGTGGCCGAATAGCTGAAGTCGGACACTTCGGCGATCTGCCGGTCGACGACATCCCACAGGTGCGGGCCGACCTTGTTCGGGCCGCCCTTCTCGAAGGTGTGGCAGGCCTTGCACTTGGCGACGGCCTTCTCGCCGCGGGCCGGGTCGGCCTGGGCCAGAAGCTGGGGCAGCGGCACGGCCGGCGCCTGGGGAGCAGCCTCGCCGCCGCCGGTTGCTTCCTCGGCCGAAGGCAGGTCGTAGCCGGGCACCGCGGGCCGGTGCGGGGCGAAGACGATTCCCGCCACGATATTGAGGCCCATGACAAACAGAAGGGTGCCCAGCACGGCGCCCGCGATCTTGTTGAGCTCGAAGGAATCCATCGGTCGGCAGCTCCGGTCCGTCGCTACGGACGAGGTGTCGGCAAAGGCAAGGGCGCCGCACGGGGGCAGCCCCATGCGGCGGCGGATGATTACCCGCTTTGGCGGGCGCTTGGCAATAAGGCGCGTGCGGTTATGTCGTCGCACCGCCCCCGCGCGCGCAATTGTCCACCGCGCGTCGGGGAGGACGGACCGCGCAGCGCCTGCTATAAGCGCCCGGCGCGCCGGGCCGCTCCCCGCGGATACCCGGCCGCGCCGCAACGAGAACGACCAGCGAAACGCCGACATGTCCGACCCCATCGTCCTCATCCCCGCCCGCCTCGCCTCGACGCGCCTGCCCGACAAGCCCCTCGCGGACATCGGGGGCGAACCGATGATCGTGCACGTCATGCGGCGGGCCGAGGAGGCCGGCATCGGTCCGGTCGCCGTCGCGACCGACGCGCCGGCCATCGCCGAGGCCGTGACCAGGGCCGGCGGACGGGCCGTGATGACGCGCCCGGATCACCAGTCGGGCTCGGACCGGATCCACGAGGCCCTCGAGAGCCTCGATCCGGAAGGCCGGCACGACATCGTCGTCAACGTGCAGGGCGACCTGCCGACCATCGATCCGCGCGTCATCACCGCCTCGACGCGGCCCCTTGTCGACCCGGCCGTCGACATCGCGACGCTCGCAGCGATCATCACGCGCGAGGAGGAGCGGACGGAGCCGAGCGTGGTCAAGGCCATCGGCAGCGAGATCGCGCCGGGCCACCTGCGCGCGCTCTATTTCACCCGCGCCACCGCGCCTTACGGCGAAGGGCCGCTGCTGCACCACATTGGCCTCTATACCTATCGCCGCGCGGCGCTCGCCCGCTTCGTCGCCCTGCCGCCCTCGCCGCTGGAGCGCCGCGAGCGGCTCGAGCAGCTGCGAGCCGTCGAGGCGGGAATGCGCATCGACATCGTCGTCGTGGACGACGTGCCGCTCGGCGTCGACACGCCGCATGATCTCGAACGCGCCCGCGCCATGCTCGCGCCGCGCCGCTGACCTTATCTTCCGCGAGGACTTCCCCAATGGCCAAGAAGATCATCGCCTACCAGGGCGAGCCCGGCGCCAATTCGCACATCGCCTGCAAGGACGCCTATCCCGACTGGGAGCCCCTGCCCTGCGCGACCTTCGAGGACGCCTTCGCCGCGGTGCAGGAGGGGCGGGCCGAGCTCGGCATGATCCCGATCGACAATTCGATCGCCGGGCGCGTCGCTGACATCCACCATCTCCTGCCGACCTCGGGCCTCCACATCGTCGGCGAATATTTCCTGCCCATCCACTTCCAGCTGCTGGCCCCGAAGGGGGCGACGCTCGCCACGATCAAGACGGTCTACAGCCATGTGCACGGCCTCGGCCAGTGCCGCAAGATCATCCGCAAGCTCGGCCTCAAGGCCGTGGTCGCGGCCGATACCGCAGGCTCCGCCCGCATGGTCGCGGAATGGAACGATCCCGCCTCGGCCTCGCTCGCCACCCGCCTTGCCGGCGAGATCTACGGCCTCGACACGCTCATGGAGGACGTCGAGGACGAGGCCCACAACACGACCCGCTTCGTCATCCTGTCGCGCACGGCGCAGTGGATGGAAGCCGGCAAGGGACCGGCCGTCACCAGCTTCGTCTTCCGCGTGCGCAACGTGCCGGCGGCGCTCTACAAGGGCCTCGGCGGCTTCGCCACCAACGGCATCAACATGACGAAGCTCGAGAGCTACATGATCGAGGGGCATTTCTTCGCCACGCAGTTCTACGCCGAGGTCGAAGGCCACCCCGAGGACAAGTCGCTCAAGCTGGCACTGGAGGAGCTCGGCTTCTTCTCGCGCGAGCTCAACATCCTCGGCGTCTTCCCCGCCCACCCCTATCGCGAGAACATCCGCGAAGCCGCCGAGTAGAATCCGCCGGCCGCGGTGCTGCGCGGCCCGCCGCCGCGTGATATGGTGAGCCAACAAGACGAAGCTGGCCCCCATCAGCCGGCTCAGCGAAAGTCGTGTTGTCGTACCAGTGTCGCCCTTTTGTGGCCGTTCTCCTGGTCGAGACTGCACGCCAATCGCCAGATCAGGGAGCCGCGTCATGTCGATCATCATCAGACGTGCCACACCGGCCGACATCGAGGCCATCGGTCGTCTCGTCATCGACGTTTGGCGGGAGACCTATCGCGGCATCCTCTCCGACTATGTGCTCGCGACCCAGACCGTGCCGGTCGGCGAGCGCAGCATCCGCTTCGTCGGGCTCGACAGCGACGGCAACGGCCGCGCCGCGCTCGTCGCCGAGCGGGCGGGCGAGGTCGTGGGCTTCGCCGCGGCGGGTCCCGCGACCGACGGCAGCCTCGGCACCGTGGCCGAGATCGCGCCGCCCTATGTCGCCCGGCGGCTGCAGTTCCGCGGCATCGGCGGACGCCTGATGGGCGGCCTCGCCCATGCGCTCATCGCCTCCGGCCATGCCAGCGCCGGCCTTTGGATCCCGCGCGACAACGTCGCGGCGGTGGCCTTTGCCCGCGCGCTGGGCGGCACGGTCGCCGGCACGCGCAGCACTTGCGCCGGCGAGACGATGCTCGAGGAGATCGCGGTCATCTGGCCCGATCTCGCCGATCTCGCCGTCTGGCACGAGGAGCCGGTCGCGCTCTCCCGCGCCGGCCGGACGGCGCCGGGCCTCGCCGCGTCCGACATCGTCGCCGCCGATGCGCTCGCCCGGCTGCGGCCGGGCGGCTGAGCGGCCGCTCAGAAGCCCTCGCCCTCCTCGACGAAAGCCTTGAGGATGTGGTGCGCGATGGCGAAGGGCAGCGGGGCGGTGAGCCCGTCCGGGTGCTCGCCGCGCAGCATGGCACCGACCTCCGCCCGCGTGAACCAGCGCGCGTGCTCCAGTTCGATCGCGTCGACGACGAGATCCTCGTCGAGGGCCTCGGCGAGGCAGCCGATCATCAACGACGACGGAAACGGCCAGGGTTGCGAGGCGAGGTAGCGCACCCGCCCGGTGCGGATGCCCGCCTCCTCCATGGTCTCGCGGCGCACGGCGTCCTCCACCGTCTCGCCCGGCTCCACGAAGCCGGCGAGGCAGGAGTACATGCCGGGCGCGAAGCGCGCCTGCCGGCCGAGCAGGCAGCGCTCTCCACGAACCGACAGCATGATGACGACCGGGTCGGTGCGCGGAAAGTGCTGCGCGCCACAGGCGGCGCAATCCCGCCGCCAGCCGCCGCTGGCGCTCGCCGTCCGCGCTCCGCAATTGGCGCAGAAGCCGTGCCGGCGGTGCCAGTCCATCAGGGCCTTGCCCTCGCCGAGCGGGCCGAGCTCGTCCTGCGGCAGGAGGCCCTGGACGGCGATGGAGCGCAGGTCGATGGCGAACAGGCCGCTCTCCTTGAGCCGCTCCGCCTCGCCGGCCGCGATCAGCGTCGCGAACAGCGGCGTGCCGTCGAGCGTGCCGAGCAGGGCCGTCTCGGCGACCGGGGCGAGCGCCCCGGCCTCGGCCATGGTGAAGCGGGGCGTGAAGGCCTCGCCATCGCGCCTGAGGATCGGGACGTCCCCGGCGATGACGAAGGAGCGCGCCTCGGGCAGCGCCATCATCGCCGCGATGTCGCTCGCCTTCTCGCGTCGCTCGGAGTGGCGGACGAGACGGTTGCGGGAGAAGCCGATCCGCGCCGAACGTTCGGGAAAGATCTCGCCGGACGGGGAGGCGGTGTCGTCGGACATGTTGCGGGCCATGCGTTCCATTCCTGTCAGAGGCCGAGCCGGGCGCGCAGCCCGGCCGTGAGGCGCTCCGCCGCGGCGACATCATAAGGCTCGGCACGGCCGACGCCCCAGACCGGGCCGGGCCAGGCCGCGTCGCCCGTTGTGCGCGCGATCACGTGGACATGCAGCTGCGGCACCATGTTGCCGAGCGCCGCCACGTTGAGCTTGTCCGTCGGCACGAGATCGCGCAACGCCTGCGACACCTGGCGGATCTCGGCGCTCAGCGCCGCGTGGTCCGCTTCCGACAGGTCGACGAGTTCGCGCGCCTGCGCCCGGCGCGGCACGAGGATGACCCAGGGGAAGCGGCTGTCGTTCATCAGGAGGAGCCGCGACAGCCCGAGCTCGCCGATGGGGCGCGTATCGGCCGCGAGGCGTGCGTCGAGCTGGAAGGCATCGGTGGTGCTGTCTGGCATGTCGGGGAGGTCCGCATCCGGGCCGTTCTGGCCGCTGCCCAATCTATAGGCCCGCCGCGCCGATCGGCCAACGGCGAAAGCAGCCGGAACGCTGTCGCCCGCCCCTGCGCTGTGGAGCGGCCCCAGCTTGAAGCTTGCACAAGCGGCCGCGATCCCCGATATAGGGGGCGGGAGGTTGGCGTTGGACGTTCCACTCGCCAACCGGGTCAGGTCCGGAAGGAAGCAGCCCTAACGAGCACGGGCGGGTCTTCGTTCAGCCTCCCACCTATCAGACCGGGATCTGGCCTCTCTCTCGGGACGTCGCCCACGGCGTCGGACACGTGGTTGCGGCCACGCTTCCCGCGAGCCGCAGCGTGAAGGGGCCGATGACGGATTTCGACACCGTGACGGACGAAGGCGGCGCAACGGACGATGCGCCCGCCCTGCCGGGCCTGCCGCAGCCGGCCCCCGCGCCGAAGTCCGGCGCCTACCGGGTCCTCGCCCGCAAGTACCGGCCCCGCGCCTTCCCCGATCTCATCGGGCAGGAGGCGATGGTGCGCACCCTCTCCAACGCCTTCGAGACCGGCCGCATTCCGCAGGCCTGGATGCTGACCGGCGTGCGCGGCGTCGGCAAGACGACGACGGCGCGCATCCTCGCCCGCGCCCTCAACTACGAGCGCCCCGGCATCACCGGCCCCACCGTCCACATGCCCGAGCTCGGCGTGCACTGCGAAGCCATCATGGAATCGCGCCACGTCGACGTGATGGAGATGGACGCGGCCTCGCACACCGGCATCGACGATGTGCGCCAGATCATCGACGGCATCCGCTACGCCCCCGTCTCGGCCCGCTACAAGGTCTACATCATCGACGAGGTGCACATGCTCTCGGAGAAGGCGTTCAACGCCTTCCTGAAGACGCTGGAGGAGCCGCCGCCGCACGCCAAATTCGTCTTCGCGACGACGGAGATCCGCAAGGTCCCCGTCACCATCCTCTCGCGCTGCCAGCGCTTCGACCTGCGCCGCGTCGAGGCGGGCACGCTCGTCGCGCATCTGACGCGGATCTGCGCCGCCGAGGCGGTGGAGGCCGAGCCGGAAGCCCTCGCCATGGTGGCCCGCGCCGCCGAGGGCTCGGTGCGCGATTCGCTCTCGCTGCTCGACCAGGCCATCGCCCACGGGGCGGGCCGCGTCGGTGTCGAGGAGGTCCGCGCCATGCTGGGCCTTGCCGACCGCGGCCGCATCATCGACCTGTTCGAGCACGTGATGCGCGGCGACCTGCCGGCGGCGCTCGGCGAGTTGAAGAGCCAGTATGACGCCGGTGCCGATCCCGCCGTCATCCTCACCGACCTGGCCGGCTTCACCCATTTCGTCACCCGCCTCAAGCTCGTGCCGGCCGCGGGCGAGGATGCCGCCATAACGGACGTCGAGCGCACGCGCGGCGCCGACTTTGCGGCGCGGCTCTCGGTGCGCATCCTCTCGCGCACCTGGCAGATGCTGGTGAAGGGCATCGCGGAGGTGCAGGCGGCGCCCCGGCCCATCGCGGCCGCCGAGATGGTGCTGGTGCGCCTCGCCTATGCCGCCGACCTGCCGACGCCGGACGAGGCGCTGCGCCTCCTGCGCGAGGGCAATGCCTCCGCGCCCGCGGGCAGCGGCAGTGCCGGGCCCGCCGGCGGCGGCGCGACGATGAGCGGCGCCGAACGCCCGCGCCCGATGCTGGCCGCGAGCGGCCCTGCCCTCGCCCGGGCGCCCGCCGCGGCCCCGGCCATGGAGCCGGCCGTGCCGCAGATGCGGCTCGCCCGCTTCGAGGATCTCGTGGCGCTCGCCGGCGAAAGGCGTGACATCGGGCTGAAGCGCGCGCTGGAGCGCGACGTGCGCCTCGCCCATTTCGAGGACGGGCACGTGGAATTTGCGCTCGTCGACGGGGCGAGCAAGACGCTCGCCGGCGACCTCTCCCGCCGCCTGCAGGAGTGGACGGGTCGGCGCTGGGTCGTCTCCATCGCCCGCGAATCCGACACCCCGACCTTGCACGAGAAGGCGGAAGCGGAAGCTGCCGAGCGCCTCAGCGGCGTCGCCGGCCACCCGCTCGTCCAGGCGGTGATGCAGCGCTTCCCCGGCGCCGCGATCGTCGACGTGCGCGACATCGCGGCCGAGGAGGCCGCCGCGGCGCCGACCGTGGAGGAAGGGCTCGCCCCGGCGGACGAAGAGCCCTATATCGACGATGATTTCTGATCGGACGCTCGTCCGGTCGCCCGATGTTCTGATCGCTTGAGCGGGAGCCACGACCATGAAGGACCTGATGGGCCTGATGAAGCAGGCGCAGGCCATGCAGCAGAAGATGGCCGACATGCAGGCCGAGCTCGGCAGCCTCGAGGTCGAGGGCACGGCCGGCGGCGGCGTGGTCACCATCCGCATGACCGCCAAGGGCGAGGTCCGCGCCGTGAGCATCGACCCGAGCCTGATGAACGCCGACGAGAAGGAGATCCTCGAAGACCTCCTCGTCGCCGCCAGCAACGACGCGCGCCAGAAAGGCGAGCGCCTCGCGCAGGAGCGCATGGCCGAGCTGACCAAGGGCCTGCCGCTGCCGCCCGGGATGAAGCTGCCGTTCTGAGGGGCGTAGCCCTTCCCCTGAGCGGCTCGATGTATATGGCGCGGGGGCGCTGGTCCCTCCCCTCGAGGGGAGGGTGGATCGCGCCAAAGGCGCGAGACGGGTGGGGTCAAGGCCGGGTATGGCGCTCCACAATGGCAGTCGCGGCCCCTTCCGTCGCCGCTGCGCGGCGCCACCTCCCCCCTTGCAGGGGAGGATCAAGAGCGCGGATTGCATCGCCCTCCTCAAGGGGGAGGCAGGCCGCGCAGGCGCACACCTGGAAAATGACGATATCGCACCCGCGCCCGCTTGAGAGATCCTGCATGCCCTCACCCGTCGGACCCGAGATCGAGCGTCTCATCCAGCTTCTCGCCCGCCTGCCCGGGCTCGGCCCCCGCTCGGCCCGGCGGGCGGCGCTGCATCTCATCAAGAAGCGCGAGCAACTGCTCGCGCCGCTTGCCGAGGCGGTGCGCGTCGCCGCCGAGCGCGTCGTCGTCTGCTCCAGCTGCGGCAATGTCGACACCAGCGACCCCTGCGCCATCTGCGCCGATGCGCGGCGCGACCCCTCCGTCCTCATCGTCGTCGAGGACGTGTCGGACCTGTGGGCGCTGGAGCGCGCGGCCGTCATGAACGCGCGCTACCATGTCCTCGGCGGCGTGCTCTCGGCCCTCGACGGCGTGCGGCCGGAGGACCTCAACCTCGACGGGCTCGTCGCTCGCGCCGCCGCCCCGGAGGTCAAGGAAGTCATCCTCGCCCTCAACGCCACCGTGGACGGCCAGACGACGGCCCATTACATCACCGACCTCCTCTCGCATCTGCCGGTGAAGATCACGCGCCTCGCCCACGGCGTGCCCGTCGGCGGCGAGCTCGACTATCTCGACGAGGGCACGCTCTCGGCCGCCATCCGCCAGCGCACCACCTTTTAGGCGCCGGGCGAAGCGAACCGGCCGGAAGGGCGGTGCCTGAATCGCGCTCTTCTGGTAGGCTGCCTCGTCAGGCGAGGAACGGCCATGCGGACGCCATCGCAACAGGCCATCCGGCTCGGATTTGGGTTCGCCATTTCACAAGCGCTGCGCGCCGTGATCGAACTCGGCGTCCCTGACCTGTTGGCCGATGGCGAACGGCCGATGGATGAACTTGCCGCAGCCACGGGAGCGCATCCGGAAGCGCTTTACCGGGTCATGCGGCTGCTCGCGTCGGAGGGGGTGTTCCGGGAGGTCGAACCCCATCGTTTCGCGCTGACGGATATCGGTGCCACCTTGCGCAGCGGCGCTGCGGGTCCCGGCGACCTGGTGCGCATGCTCAACAGCGAAGCCTATCTCGCCTTCGCCGAGCTCCTGCATTCCGTCCGCACCGGCAAGCCGGCTTTCGACAAGGTGTTCGGCAGCCCGCGGTTCGACTGGCTGTCGCGCCATCCGGAGAGGGCCGCATTGTTCCAGCGTGCCATGGTCGCGATAAGCCAGGGCAGCAACGAAGCGGTTGCCGGAGCCTACGATTTCGGTTCGTTCACGCGCGTGGTCGACGTCGGCGGCGGGCACGGCCAGCTTCTCTCGGCAATCCTTGCCCGCAACCCGCACCTGACCGGCGTGCTGTTCGATCTGCCGTCCGGCACCGAGGCGGCCCGCCAGGAGATCGGAGGCAACCTGCCGCGTACCGAGATCGTTGCCGGCGATTTCTTCGAGAGCGTGCCCGCCGGCGATGTCTACATGATCAAGAAGGTCATCCACGACTGGGACGACGAGCGCGCCGCGCTCATCCTGCGCAATTGCCGCAAGGCCATGCCGCCGAACGGCAAGGTCCTTGTTGCCGAAACGCTCGTGCCGCCGGGCGACGAGCCCGGCGAGATCAAGACCGTCGACGTCATCATGCTCGCCGTCACCGGCGGCCTGGAGCGGACCGAGGCGCAATATGCCGACCTGTTCGCAGCCGCCGGGCTGCAGCTCGAGCGGGTGATCGAGACCTCTGCGCCCATCTCCATCCTCGAGGCTGCGCCCGCTGCGTGAGGACCGTTCGAACTGATGGTTCCCGGTTCACGCGCCGTTCATGCTTGCCCCGCATGATGGCGCCGGACTTCGCCGCTTGCGAGGAAAGGCTGCATGACGGGGCTCATGGTGAAGACGACGGCGGCGGCGCTCGTCGTGGTCGCGCTCGCCCTGTTCGTGACGACAGATCTCGCCGGCCGCCTCGCCGGACCCAACGTGCCTGCCCGCACGGAGGCCGCCGCCTCAGCCGTCGACATCCCTGCCCCATCACCGGCGAGCGGCACGAGCGAACGCCTGACGAAGGCCCGCAACGGCCATTTCGTGGCCGAGGCCCGCATCAACGGCGTCGCCATGCGCATGCTGGTCGACACGGGCGCGAGCCTCGTCGTCCTCAACGAGGACGATGCGGCGCGCGCCGGCATCCGCCCCTTCCCGAGCGACTACAAGCATCGGCTGAGCACCGCGAACGGCGTGACGCTGGGCGCCCGCAGCACCTTGCGCGAGGTGCGGCTCGGGAGCATCGTCGTACGCGACGTGGATGCCGTCATCCTGAAGCGCGAGGCGCTCGCCACCGGCGGGCTCCTCGGCATGTCGTTCCTCTCCCGCCTCGGCGGCTTCGAGACCACCGCCGACATCATGGTGTTGAAACCTTGAGGCAAAAGCGACGTTGATCCCCTCGGTCCAGCTTCCGCCGCCATTGGCGGCGAGGCTTGGAGCCGAGCCATAGCCCGATATCCCGAGTGCCCATCAGAAGGACGAAGCCAACTCCATGTTTCCGAAGCCCCTGCCGGCCCTGACGCCGAACACCTACGACTACGAATCGCTGCCGATGGTGAAGCCGACCGGCTTTCGCGAATACGACGCCCGCTGGCTGTTCCAGAAGGAAATCAACCTCATGGGCGTGCAGGCGCTGGGCATGGGCCTCGGCACGCTGCTCAAGGAGATGGGGGTCAAGCCCGAGATCGTGACCGGCCACGACTTCCGCGGCTATTCCTCGGCCATCAAATATGCCCTCGTCTCCGGCCTCATGGCCGCCGGCGTCCGGGTGAAGGACATCGGCCTCGCTCTGTCGCCGATGGCCTATTTCGCACAGTTCGACCTCGACGTGCCGGCGGTCGCCATGGTCACCGCCTCGCACAACGACAACGGCTGGACGGGCGTGAAGATGGGCGCGCGCCGCCCCGTCACCTTCGGCCCCGAGGAGATGGGCCGGCTCAAGGACATCGTGCTGTCGGCAAGCTTCGACCTCACCGGCGGCGGCGCCTATGAATTCATCGAGAACTTCCCCGCCCGCTACATCGCCGACCTCACCGACCGGCCGAAGCTGAGACGCAAGATCAAGGTCGTCGCCGCCTGCGGCAACGGCACGGCCGGCGCCTTCGCGCCGAAGGTGCTGGAAGCGATCGGCTGCGAGGTGATCCCGCTCGATGCCGAGCTCGACCACACCTTCCCGCGCTACAACCCCAACCCCGAGGACATGAAAATGCTTCATGCCATGGCGGAGAAGGTGCGCGAGACGGGCGCCGACGTCGGCCTCGGCTTCGACGGCGACGGCGACCGCTGCGGCGTCGTCGACAACGAGGGCAACGAGATCTTCGCCGACAAGATCGGCGTCATGCTCGCGCGCGACCTGTCGACCCTCCACCCCGGCGCCACCTTCGTGGTGGACGTGAAGTCGACCGGCCTCTTCAACACCGATCCCGCCCTCCAGAAGAACGGCGTGAAGGTGGACTACTGGAAGACCGGCCACAGCTACATCAAGCGCCGCGTCAGCGAGCTTTCGGCGCTGGCCGGCTTCGAGAAGTCGGGCCACTTCTTCTTCAACAAGCCGGTCGGCCGCGGCTATGACGACGGCATCCTGACGGCCCTCGCCGTCTGCGACATGCTCGACCGCAACCCGACGAAGTCGATGGCCGATCTCTACCGCGACCTGCCGAAGACCTGGGGCTCGCCAACCATGGCGCCCCACTGCGCCGACGAGGTGAAGTACGAGGTCGTCGAGCGCGTGGTGAAGCGCTTCACCGGGATGAAGGACAAGGGCGAGGCCGTCGCCGGCCAGAAGATCGTGGACCTCGTCACGGTCAACGGCGTGCGCGTCGTCGCCGAGGACGGAACCTGGGGTCTCGTGCGCGCCTCCTCCAACAAGCCCGAGCTCGTCGTCGTCGTCGAGAGCCCGGTGTCGGAAGCGCGCATGCGCGAGATGTTCAAGGCCGTCGACACGGTGCTGCGCGAGAACCCCGAGGTCGGCGCCTACAACCAGACGATCTGACCATCGGCCTCACACGGGCAGGCCCTCGGCCCTGAGGGCCTGCGCCAGGCGGACAGGATCGGTGAAATGGTGCGCGGCCATGCCCACGGCACGGGCCGCCGCCACGTTGGCGGGGCTGTCGTCGATGAACAGGCACTCCGCGGCATTGAGGCCGTAGCGGTCGACGAGCAGGCGATAGATCGCCTCGTCCGGCTTCACCAGCCGCTCGTGCGCCGAGACGACCGTGCCCAGGAAGCCGTCGAGGAAGGGAAAGCGCGCCCGTGCCAGCGCGAATTTCTCGGCGGAGAAATTGGTGATGGCATAGGTCGGCACGCCCGCGGCGCGCAGCTCCTCCAGGATGCGTACCGTGCCCTCGATGGCGCCCGGCACCATCTCGTGCCAGTGCCGGTCATAAGCCTCGATCTCGGCGCGCCATTGCGGGAAGGCCGCCACGCGTTCGGCAATTGCCTCGGCGAAGGAGCGGCCGCGATCCTGCTCCAGGTTCCATTCCGGCGTGCAGACCTCCGCCAGGAAGCGCTCGACCCGCTCCTCGTCGCCGTCGAAGATGCGGCGGTAGAGGTGGCGCGGATCCCAGGAAATGAGAACGTTGCCGACGTCGAAGACGACGGTGGTGATGCGCGTCCTGGTTGCGGCCTCTTGGTCGATCATGGTGCGGCGCGGGCTCCCTCGGGATGGCTCCTCGGCCGCAATCTGCGCCACGGCGGCGGCGCGCACAAGCCGCCGGCGCGGGTCCGCGTTCAGCTCACCTTGCAGGTCGACTGGCCGTCGCGCGCGACCTGCGCCACCGAGCGCGGGCGCATGTAGGTCGTCTCGCTCATGCGCAGGACGCCGTTGTCGAAGACATTGCCGAACAGGCCGAGCATCTCGAAAACGCCGGCAAGGCCGGTGGAATAGGGATAGGTCACCTGGCCGATGATGACGGAGGAGCTGACGTTGCTGGCAAGGTCCGCCGCCGAGGCCGGGAAGGTGTAGACCGACCCCGCCGCCGGCGCGATGCCGGCCCTGTTGGCGTCGGACCAGCACACGCGCGCCGCACCCTTGCTGTCGATATAGACGCTGAACAGGGCAAGCTCCGCCCCGGCCGGCGAATAGGGTGCCATCACCGCCGCCGCCGCCGCGAAGATATTGTCCTTCTCGCCGTCGCTGATGCGGCTGCGCTGGGCGGTGAGGTCGGCGAGCGCCCGCGAGGCGATGGTCAGCTTGCGGTCGATGCTGATGCCGATCGTCGTCACCGCCATGCCGAGATACATGACGAGCATGAGCGGCAGCACGAGGGCGAACTCGACGGCGGCGACGCCGCGCCGGTCACGCCCGAAGGCGCCGAGCCCCGCCGCCAGCCACCGGCTCGAGACCATCAGGAATTTGCCGGCAACGCTCATGCGCTCATGCCCCCGAGGCCTGCGGCTGCGGGAAGGGCTCGTTGCGGAAGGCCGCCGAGGACATGATCAGCCGGTTGCCATTGGCAAGATTGCCGAGGCCCGGGTTGAGCAGCGGCACGAAGATCGGCACCTCGAGCGCGACGCGCACCACGACGATGTCGCCCGCCTGCCCCGGGGAAAAGGTGAAGTTGCGCGTATCGACCTCGCCCCGGTTGTTGATGGGCAGCGAGGTATCGGCCCCGGAAAAGCCGGAGAAGGTGCGCACGTCGATGGCGACGCGGGCGCGGCAGTCCTCGGCGCTGACCAGCACGAAGGGGCCCTGTGCGCACACGTCTTCCTTGAACTTCTTGAGCTTTTCCTCGGTCGATCCGCCGTAGCCCCCCGCCTGCACCTGGCCGGTGAGGATGAGCCGCGCCGAATTCTGCACCGCCGTCTCGAGCGACTGTTCGGTGAAGAAGACGAGCGCCGTCTCGATCAACGTGAACATCAGCGCGATGAAGGGGATGACGACGATGGCGAATTCGACCGCCGTCGCGCCCTCCTTGTTGCGGCGGAACAGCCGCAACAGGGACACGAAACGGCGGGAAGCTCGCCTCTTCGCAGCCATCGCGGTTGCCCCCTTGCACATCATCATCGCCATTGCCGGGCGTCACATCGCCGGTGCTGCCAAGGTGCAAGATAATTGTCATGCACTCCCGCGCGCCAGCGAAAGATCAGGTGTTGGTTACGACAACTATTCGCCGGTCGCGAGCTTGTTGCGCTGCTTCGCCTGTTCCGTCCGTTCGGAGAAGTAGTTCATGTCGTCGCCCAGCGTCAGCATGGGCTGGCAATTCGGCGTGCACGACAGCGACTCCCGCCCGGTGCCGCGCATGACGGTGACGACCGTCGCCGCCGGCGCCTCCACCTGGATCAGGGCTTCGGCAACGACATTGCCGCCCGCGTCGATCGCGATGAGATTGGTGGTGCCGTAGCTCTTGCCGGTGACGACAAGGACGCCGTTGCGCTGCAGGTTCACGTCCGCGATGGCCGGATTGCCGACGACGACCGTCTGCGCGCCTGTCGGCAGGCGCACGAGCCGCGCCTGGTCGGCCGTGACCGTGACGGTCTCGCCCGCCGTCAGGGCCGGTGCCGGCGAGGCGGCTGCAAGACAGGCAAGCGCTGCTGCAACCGCGGCAAGTCCGGCCCGGCCATTGGCCGAGCCCACGTTCCGGCGCCCCATCATGCCCGCCAACCCCTCACCTTCCCACGAATATTGCCGACAACTTGCCGGAGAATGGTGAAACTTTGCCTAACGCACCTCGCCCCCGTGTCCGCCGATGCAAACGGTGCAACAGCGCGGCGCTGGGGTGCGCAACTGCCCCCGCCGTCATGCCCGCGCTTGTCGCGGGCAGCCACGTCCCGGAAAGTCGCGCAACGTCAAGGCGTGGATGGCCGGGACGAGCCCGGCCATGACGGGAAGGGTCTGCCCAGCGCCGCCGAAACGCTCGCATGCGGAACAACTTCGGAAAACCCGGCGCGGGACTGGACTGGACATCCCTGCCGGACACCCCTCCTCCTGAATGGGCAGTTACTATTTGTCGACAATTGTAATAACAGCCGTTTAACTATATTGCACAAGTCATCGCCATGTGCCACTTTCTCTGATCACTTTAACTTTGCCGAAAGAAGCAGGCGATAACGTCGGCGTCAGTTCCGAGCGGTGCAGCGAAAACAACCGGCGGACAGTGCAGCAGTGATAGCAGGAGTTCATCCATGAAGACGCTGTTTTCCCGTTTTGTCAGCGACGAGTCCGGCGCCACCGCCATCGAGTACGGCCTGATTGCCGCGCTGGTGGCCGTCGCCATCATTACCGCGCTCACCACGCTCGGCGGCGGGCTGACCGACATTTTTGAAGGCGTCGGCGAAAGGCTCTCGGAAGAAGCGACCAAGGCCAAAAATTAAACTGGATGAATCAGGATACAACGGCCTCGTCACTGGCCGTTGTATCCATTGGCTGCAAGCAGTATAGCGCATGACCGACATCGCCATCCTCACGCTCTTTCCCGCCCTCATGGCCTTTGCCGCGGCGAGCGACATTGCGACGATGACGATCTCGAACAAGGTGAGCCTTGCGCTCGTCGCCGGCTTCTTCCTCGTCGCCTTCGCCGCTGGCCTGCCGCTTCCGGTGATCGGCTTGCACCTCGCGGCCGGGGTCCTCGTCCTGGCGATCACCTTCGCCCTCTTCGCGGCCGGCTGGATCGGCGGGGGCGATGCCAAGCTCACGGCGGCGACCGCGCTGTGGTTCGGCTTCGGCCAGCTCATGCCCTATCTTCTCGTCGCCTCCCTCCTCGGCGGCGTCCTCACCCTCGCCTTCCTGAAGTTGCGCAAGACGCCGCTGCCGGCCTTCGCCCTCGGCTGGGGCTGGGCGCAGCGCCTGCATGCCGCCAACCGCGGCATCCCTTACGGCGTCGCCCTCGCCGGCGCCGCGCTCTTCGTCTATCCGCAGACGGACATCTGGCAGGCGGCGCTCATGGTCCGCTGACGGACCCGCGAAAGTGTGCCATTCGAGCGGTCGGGCATACGTTCTGTTAACCATAATTTGACGATTGGCTGATCAGATTCCCGTCAATGGGGGAGTGACCCTCGTCGGGGTCTCTGATCGACATGAAGCCAGCCCGTCTTGTCATCCTCGGCGTCGCGCTCGTCGCGGGCGTGGCCGCGGCCTATCTTGCCACCGGCCGCAAGCCGCCGCCGGCACCGGCGCCCGTCGCGGCCGCCCCGGCGCAGAAGACCGAGGACGTGCTCGTCGCCGCCGTCGACGTGCCCATGGGCAACGGCCTCAAGGCGGCGGACCTGCGCTGGCAGGCCTGGCCGGAGGACGGCGTGCCCAAGGGCGCCGTCACCCGCGCGGCAAGCCCGAATGCGATGGAAGACGTCTCGGGCGCCATCGCCCGCACCGCTATCCTGGCGGGTGAGCCTGTCCGGCACGAGCGGCTGATCAAGGCCGACGGCTCGGGCTTCATGTCCGCCATCCTGCCCACCGGCAAGCGCGCCATCGCCATCAGCATCGACAACCGCGGCGCCTCCTCCGCCGGCGGCTTCATCCTGCCCAACGACCATGTCGACGTCATCCGCACCTATCGCGACGAGGAGGCCTCGAAGCAGCAGGGCGTGGACGTGACGGTGGCCGAGACCGTCCTCACCAACATCCGCGTGCTCGCCATCGGCCAGACGGTGCAGGAGAAGGACGGGGAGAAGGTCGTCACGGGCGAGACGGCGACGCTCGAGGTCGATCCCGGCCAGGCCGAGGTGCTGACGCTCGCCCAGAAGGTGGGGCAGATCTCGCTCGCCCTGCGCTCCCTTGCCGATGCCAACGATACCGGCTCGATCACCCGCGGCGACGATGGCTCCCTCACCATCGTGCGCTTCGGCGTGCCGGTGCAGACCCCGAGACGCTGAGCCATGGCGGCCCCGATGCACGAGACAGCACAGACGGCGGCGCCAGGGCCGCGAGCCACCAGAACCGCCGGGCCAGGGAGCCTGCGGCTTCTCCTGCTCGCCGGCCTCGCCGCCGCGGCGCTCGCCCTGCCGGCGGCGGCTTCCGCGCAGGGAACGATGGCCGCCCCGACGCTCGCCGTCGGCGGCGACGAGCACGCCATCGCCCGCCGCATCGACCTGTCCATCGGTCGCTCCATCGTGGTCGACCTGCCGCGCGACGCCAAGGAGGTCTTCGTCGCCGACCCCAAGGTCGCCAATGCGGTGGTGCGCTCGACGCGCAAGGTCTTCCTCATCGGCGTCGCGGACGGCGCTACCTCCATCTTTGTCATGGACGCCGCCGGCCGGCAGATCGCGGCCTTCGAGATCACGGTTGGCCGCGACCTCAACATCCTGCGCCAGACGTTGCGCACGGCGATGCCGCATGCCCAGATCGAGGTGAAGCCGGCGGGCGAATCCGTGCTCCTCATCGGCTCCGTCGCCAATACGGGCGAAGCCCAGCAGGCGAGCGACATCGCCAGCGCCTTCCTCGGCGGCGACATCGGCGGAGGGAATGGTGGAAATGGCGGGGGCAGCCCCGGCTCCAGCCGCGTCATCAACGCGCTGACCATCCGCGGCAAGGACCAGGTGATGCTCCGGGTCACCGTGGCGGAGATCAAGCGCAACGTCGTCAAGCAGCTCGGCATCGACACGACCGGCGAATGGCGCCTCGGCGACATGACGCTGACGGGCGCGATCACCAATGCCTTCGGCCTCGGCAACGAGTCGCCGTCGAGCAACATCAGCGTCAGCGGCGGCGGCAATTCCGCCACCCTGCGCGCCCTCGAACAGGCTGGCGTCGCCCGCACCCTCGCCGAGCCGACGCTGACCGCCGTGTCGGGCGAGACGGCCACCTTCCTCGTCGGCGGCGAGGTGCCGATCCCGACCGGCTACGCCTGCCAGGGCCCGAGCGGCGGTTGCACGACCACCATCGAGTTCAAGAAGTTCGGCGTCGCCCTCACCTTCACCCCGGTCGTGCAGTCGGAAGCGCGCATGAGCCTGCGCGTCGCCACCGAGGTGTCGGAGATCGACAACCAGAACACCTACCGCAGCAACACGCTGATCATCCCCGGCTTCAACGTGCGCCGGTCGGAGACGACCGTCGAGCTGCCCTCCGGCGGCACGCTCGTCACGGCCGGCCTCATCCAGCAGAAGTCGCGCCAGGCCATCAACGGCTTCCCGGGCCTGCTCAACATCCCGATCCTCGGCACGCTCTTCCGCTCGCGCGACTACCAGCGCGACGAGAGCGAGCTGATGATCGCCGTCACGCCCTATATCGCCAAGCCCATGAGCGCCAATGCCGTCACCCGGCCGGATGCCGGCTTCGCCGACGCCATGGACCCGCAGACGGTCTTCCTCGGCCGCCTCAACCGCGTCTACGGCAAGGGCGGCAACGCCCCGCAGCCCGCCGTGGCGCGCGGTATCTTCGGTTTCATCAATGACTGACGGGCCCAGCCTCACGCGCGGAGACGCCGCCATGCCCCGCACCCGCAGAACAGCCGTCCCCCGCCTCGCCGCGGCGCTCGTTGCCCTGCCGCTCGCCGCCTGCGGGGCCGACCGCTACGTCACCAACGCGACCTATCCGATGGACTTCCGCGAGCGCCATCCGATCACGCTCGTCGACGCGCCCGAGACGCTGGACGTCTTCGTGACGTCGGCCCGCGGCATCGATGCCCGCCAGCGCACCGACATCCTGGCCTACGCCGCCGAATACCGCCGCCACGGCAAGAGCCTCGTCACCGCCTACATGCCGGCCGGCACCGGGCAGGAGCGCGCCCTTCACGGGGCGCTGCAGGCGGTGCGGCAGGTCTTTTCCGAGGCGGGCGTGCCGGCCTCCGCCCTGACCGTGGCGCGCTACACCCCGACCGAGCCGATGCTCACGGCGCCCATCCGCCTGAGCTATGCCAAGCTCAGCGCCCGCGTCGACAGCAAGTGCGGCGAGTGGCCTCAGGACCTCGCCAGCGGCAGCAGCGTCGACGGCTGGAAGAACCGGCCCTACTGGAACCTCGGCTGCGCCTATCAGGCGAATTTCGCGGCCCAGGTCGCCGACCCGCTCGACCTCGCCCGGTCGCGGCCGGAGGGGCGCATCGACACCGTCAAGCGCCTCAACGCCAACGAGAAGCTGCGTCGGGGGGAGGACCCCTCGACGGAATACAAAATCGACGCCACCAAGATCAGCGACGCGGCCGGAGGCAACTGATGGCAAGCGCTCAGGACCTTACGCGCAGCGAGACCGGCGAGCGCCTCATTGCGCCGGTGCCGCGCATCACCATCGAGGCCTTCTGCGAGACACCGGCCGTCGCCGCGGTGATGGAGATCGTTGCCGCCGACCGGCGCCTCGCCCGCGCCCAGACGAAGCTCGCCATGGGCGGCGCCTCGGCGGCGGTCGAGGCCTTCCGCCACGCGCCGACGCCGAACGTCATCATCCTCGAGACGAACAGCGACCGCGAGGCGATCCTCACCCATCTCGACAGCCTGTCGGAGGTCTGCGACGTCGGCACCCGGGTGCTCGTCGTCGGCCATGTCAACGACGTTCAGCTCTACCGCGAGCTCGTGCGCCGCGGCGTCAGCGACTATCTCATCGCGCCGCTCTCCGTCGTCGACACCATCGCCGCCATTTCGGAGCTGTTCGCAACGCCCGGCGCGGAGCCGCTCGGGCGCACCATCGCCGTCGTGGGCGCCAAGGGCGGCGTCGGCGCCTCGACCGTGGCGCACAACCTCGGCTGGTCCATCGCCCGCTCGGCGCATCTTGCCACCGTCATCGCCGATCTCGACATCGCCTTCGGCACCGCCGGCCTCGACTTCAACCAGGACCCGCCGCAGGGCATCGCCGAGGCCGTGTTCTCGCCGGACCGGATCGACGCCAATCTCGTCGACCGCCTGCTGTCGCGCTGCAGCGACAACCTCAGCCTGCTGGCCGCCCCGGCCGTGCTAGACCGCACCTGCGACCTCAACGAAAGCGCCTTCGACCAGTTGGTCGACGTCCTGCGCGCCTCGATCCCGGCTATCGTCCTCGACATGCCGCACGTCTGGACGGCCTGGCTGCGCCGGGTGCTGATCGCCGCCGACGAGGTCGTCATCGTCGCCGAGCCGGATCTCGCCAACCTGCGCAACGCCAAGAACCTCGCCGACCTGCTGCGCCAAACGCGGCCGAACGACCGCAAGCCGCGCCTCGTCCTCAACCGGGTAGGCGTGCCAAAGCGGCCGGAGATCACGGCTGCCGACTTCCTGAAGGCGTTCGACGCCGAGCTCGCCGCCACCATCCCCTTCGATGCGCAGCTCTTCGGCACGGCGGCGAACGGCGGGCAGATGCTGTCCGAGGTGCAGCCCTCCGGCAAGGTGCCCGCCGTGTTCGACGAGCTCGCCGCGGCCATCACCGGGCGCGCGGAGCAGCGGCGGGCGCGGGCCGGCGCCTTCCTCTCGCCCATCATCGCCCGGCTCGCCCGACGCAAATCGTAACGGCGACACGGAAACGGAACTGGACGCGACATGTTCGGCAAGCGGACGAGCCAGAATGGCCCCCTCGGCGGGGCGGCACCGGCCCCCCAGCCGGCGCGGCTCGGCCCGGCCGCCGCGCCGGCGAGGATCGATCCGCCGCCGCGCGCCGCGCCGGCGCCGTCCGCCCCGCAGCCCGAGCCGCCGCGGCCGGAAAAGCGCCATTCGGAGGAATATTACCAGACGAAGAGCATGATCTTCGGCGCCCTCATCGAGGCGATCGACCTGTCGCAGCTCGTCAAGCTCGACACCGAGACGGCGCACGACGAGATCCGCGACATCGTCACCGAGATCATCGCCCTCAAGAACGTCGTCATGTCGATCGCCGAGCAGGAGGAGCTGCTCGACGACATCTGCAACGACGTGCTCGGCTACGGCCCGCTCGAGCCGCTGCTCGCCCGCGACGACATCGCCGACATCATGGTCAACGGCGCGGGCTACACCTACATCGAGGTCGCCGGCAAGATCCAGCGCTCCAACGTGCGCTTCCGCGACAACCAGCAGCTGATGAACATCTGCCAGCGCATCGTCAGCCAGGTCGGCCGGCGCGTGGACGAGGCCTCCCCCATCTGCGACGCGCGCCTGCCGGACGGCTCGCGCGTCAACGTCATCGTGCCGCCGCTCGCCATCGACGGGCCGGCGCTGACCATCCGCAAGTTCAAGAAGGACAAGCTGACGCTCGACCAGCTGGTGACCTATGGCTCCGTCTCGCAGGAGGGCGCCGAGGTCCTGCGCATCGTCGGCCGTGTCCGCTGCAACACCATCATTTCGGGCGGCACCGGCTCGGGCAAGACGACGCTGCTCAACTGCCTCACCCGCTACATCGACCACGACGAGCGCATCATCACCTGCGAGGACGCGGCCGAGCTGCAACTGCAGCAGCCGCACGTGGTGCGCCTCGAGACGCGCCCGCCCAACCTCGAGGGCCAGGGCCAGGTGACGATGCGCGACCTCGTGCGCAACTGCCTGCGCATGCGTCCCGAGCGCATCATCGTCGGCGAGGTGCGCGGCGCGGAGGCCTTCGATCTGCTGCAGGCCATGAACACCGGCCACGACGGCTCCATGGGCACACTCCACGCCAACTCGCCGCGCGAGGCGCTGTCGCGTCTCGAATCCATGATCACCATGGGCGGCTTCGCTTTGCCCTCGCGCACCATCCGCGAGATGATCTGCGCCTCCGTCGACGTCATCATCCAGGCCGCGCGCCTGCGCGACGGCTCGCGCCGCATCACCCACATCACCGAGATCATGGGCATGGAGGGTGACGTCATCATCACCCAGGACGTCATGACCTACGACATCACGGGCGAGGACGCGAACGGGCGCCTCCTCGGTCAGCACCGCTCGACGGGCATCGGCCGGCCCCGCTTCTGGGAGCGGGCGCGCTACTTCGGCGAGGACCAGCGCCTCGCCGCCGCGCTCGACGCCATGGAGCGCGCGGGCGGCGAAGCCGTGGCGTGAGGGCCGCCCCATGGACGAGATGCTCCTCACCCTCTTCGGCTCCCTCGCCCCGGCGAACCTCGCCGTCGCGGCGCTGGTGACGGTCGCGGTCGGCGGCATCGCCTATGTGTTCGTCTATCCCTGGCTCTCCGGCGAAAGGCGGGCCGAGGAGCGGCAGAAGGCGCTCGTCGGCACCTCGGCCCAGCGCGCCGCCGAGCGCCTCAACGCCGCCACGGCCAGCAAGCGCGAGCAGGTGGCGCAGAGCCTCAAGGAGATCGAGGCCCGCGAGAAGCGGCGCAACAGGCTGTCCCTCGAGATGCGCATCACCCAGGCCGGCCTCGCCTGGACGAAGCCGCGCTTCTTCCTCGTCAGCGCCGGGCTCGGCCTTGCCACCGCGCTCCTGCTCTTCCTCATGACGCACCGGCCCGTCATGGCGCTCGCCGGCCTCTTCGTCGGCGGCCTCGGCCTGCCGCGCTGGCTGCTCGCCCACCTGCGCAACAAGCGCATGAAGCGCTTCGTCGAGGAGTTGCCGAACGCCCTCGACGTCGTGGTGCGCGGCGTGCGTGCCGGCCTGCCGCTCGGCGACTGCCTGAAGATCATCGCCTCGGAGGCGGCCGAACCGGTGCGCTCCGAATTCCGCGCCATCGTCGAGGCGCAGGCGCTCGGCCTGTCCGTGACGGACGCTTGCGCACGCCTGCCCGAGCGCATGCCCATCCCCGAGGCGAACTTCTTCGCCATCGTCATCGCCATCCAGCAGAAGGCGGGCGGCAACCTGTCCGAGGCGCTCGGCAACCTCTCGCGCGTCCTGCGCGAGCGCAAGAAGATGAAGGGCAAGATCCAGGCGATGAGCATGGAGGCGAAGGCCTCGGCCGGCATCATCGCCTCCCTGCCCTTCGTCGTCGCCATCCTCGTCTACATCACGAGCCCGAGCTACATCGAGCTCCTGTGGCTCAAGGACACGGGCAAGATCGCCCTCGCCGTCTCGGGGGGCTGGATGCTGGTCGGCATCATGGTCATGCGCAACATGATCAATTTCGACTTCTGAGGAGGCGCGGGTGGCGATCGTCGAGGCCCTCACCGACCGGTTGCTCGACAGCCAGTTCATGCTGGCGCTCCTCGCGGCCATCGCGGCCGCCGGCACGGTGCTGACGCTCGCCCTGCCGCTCGCCGAGCGCAACGCGCTCGACAAGCGCATGAAGGCGGTGGCGCTGGAGCGGGACAAGATCCGCGCCCGCGAGCGCGAGCGCATGATGGGCCAGCAGCGCGCCTCCCTGCGCCAGCAGCCCAAGGCCTACATGAAGCAGGTGGTCGACCGCTTCAACCTCGGCCACTGGCTCGGCACCGACACGGCCCGGGCGCGCCTGACCATGGCCGGCTACCGCGGCCAGCAGGCGGAGATCGCCTTCCTCTTCTTCCGCATGGTGCTGCCCATCGGCCTGTGCCTGTTCACGGCCTTCTACGTCTTCGTGCTCCTCAAGCTGCAGCAGCCGCTCGCCATCCGGCTCGGCATCGTCATCTTCGCCGCCTATGCCGGCATCAAGCTGCCGGAGCTCTTCGTCTCCAACGCCATCCAGAAGCGGCAGGTCTCGATCCGCCGCGCCTGGCCGGATGCGCTCGACCTTTTGCTCATCTGCGTCGAATCCGGCATGTCCATCGAGCAGGCCTTCCGCAAGGTGGCTCAGGAGATCGGCCCCCAGTCCGTGCCGCTCGCCGAGGAGCTGACGCTCGCCACGGCGGAGCTCTCCTACCTGCCGGACCGGCGCGCCGCCTTCGAGAACCTCGGCACCCGCACGGGCCTCGACATCGTCAAGAACGTCGCGACCGCGCTCATCCAGGCCGAGCGCTACGGCACCTCGCTCGGCCAGGCGCTGCGGGTCCTCGCACAGGAGAGCCGCGACCAGCGCATGAACGAGGCCGAGAAGAAGGCGGCGGCCCTGCCGCCCAAACTCACCGTGCCGATGATCCTCTTCTTCCTGCCGGTGCTCTTCGTCGTCATCATCACCCCGGCCCTCATCCAGGTCTTCGGCTGGAAGTGATGGACCTGCCTGCCGGGGAAAGGCCTTTCACGACGCGGCCTTGAGCATGGCGTAGCAGGTCTCCCCACCGGCGGAGAATGGCTCGTAGGCCTTCTGCGCCTGCTGCAGCCATTCGCGGTGCGAATTGTAGCGCGCCTCGACCGCCTCGATCGGCTTCAGCGCGAGGAACTGCCGGCCGTGGCCCAGGAAGCGGCAGGCGCGCGCGACGAGGCGCCGGCTGCGGTCGCGCAGCCAGGCGTAGTCCCACAGCACGTCCAGCACCTCGCGCTTGACGTTGGCGGTCAGCTCGGGGTCGGTGACGATCTCGTCGGGCTGGCGATTTGCGAGGACGCGCCGCAGGTCGCCATAGTCCTCCCGCAGCTGCTTGACCGCATATTGGAGATCCGCCTCGTCCTTGACCAGGCCGAACCACAGGTTCGGATCGAGCCGATGGACCAGGGGTGACGACTGGAAGTCGCTCGAGAACTGCATGGCCGCGAATTCATCGAGGTCGACCTCCCGCTCGATGAGCCTTATGGCCGCGACCTGGGCGGCAAGATCGGCGCCGGCTGCCGTCACCGCCCGGTTCGAGCCGCCATCCTCGGGATCGACATAGGCGCCGCCGTCGTCCAGCACCGGATCGATCTCGGCCACGAACTCGAGCAGCGGCGCCGCGCGGCTCAATCTCACCGCCAGTTTCGCCAGGAGCTCCTGCGCCTGCGCGTCCTGTCGCTGACGCTCCAGATAGTTCTGCTGAAAGAAGAAGATGAACAGCGATATGCCGATCCCGAGGAGGATCACGCCGAGCTGTGAAAATGTGTTCCTGTAATACTCAAGCTGCTTCTCCTTGTGCCGCTCGTCGCGCGCCGTATAGTGAACAACCTGGTTATTGATGAACAGCGACACGATCAGCAGCAAGGCGCCGAGCAGCCCGAGCATGGCGATGAGTGCATGGCTGCCACCGAATGTCCAATCGAACTCCATCGCCGGTACCTTTCGAATGCTTCGCCGGCTCCCCCGGATCACCGGAACTGCCGGCTCGCTCGTTGAAGCATCGAACCCGTCTCATGAAACCGGACCGCCGGCTTTGGGCCTCGTCCCCCTCTCAGCCGACGACCTTGCCTGCTCAATAGCCGGCGCGCTTCAGCACGCCGAGCCCCAGATCGTTGAGGTGCTCGATCTCGACCTGATAGGCCTTCCCATCCGGCCCGATCGCGAAGGTGATGGCGAGGAGCATGGCCGGCATCTCCGCATAGGGGCGATAGGTAAACAGGTCGCGGTCGAAATGGCTGAGCGGGACGATCCGGCTGCCGTCCGGGCCGAGCCTGATTTCGAGCCCACCGTCCTTCTCGGCGACCACGGCCTGTCCGACGTAAGGATTGGCATAGGTACCGGCGTAGGACGAGAGCGGGAGGGCCGGCCGCGGCGACGCGGGCGGCGTGCCGTAGCGCTTGACTGCCGCCTCGATCGCCGGCCCGAAGAGCTGATCGTAGAGCCTGCCCCAGTCCGCACTCCAGTCGCGGGTGGCTTCGCCCCGCATCACCAGATCGAAGAACGTATCGGCAAGGCCTTCCGGCACGCCGGTGGGGAAGGCGTTGGCAAGGACCGCGATGCCGAGCTCTTCGTCGGGAAGCAGGCTGACGAGCGTGCGGGCGCCGTCGCTGAACGCGCCGGCATGTCCCCAGACCTCGCCGTAACGGCCATACTCCAGGTTCCAACCGAGACCGTAGACGACCGGGCTGCCGGTGATGGGATGCCTGCCGAGCGACATGTGCGGCAGGTGCGTCTGGCCGATCGCATCCGCATCGATCAGCTGCTGGCCGTTGTACTTGCCCTTGCCGAGATGAAGCCGCATCCACTGCGCGACATCGCGCGCATTGGAGCTGACCCCGCCGGCCGGCGATTGCGCATCGGGATCGCGCCTGGCAAGCGCCTGCCATCGGCCGTCGTGCCGCGCGTGGAGCGTGGCGCGATTGACGCGTGCGAGGAAATCGGCATGGCGCGAACTGGTCGAGACCATGCCGAGCGGCTTGTAGAGCTTGGCCTCGGCTGCATCCTCCCAGCTCATGCCAATGGCCGCGGCCGCGGCGACGGCCCCCGCAGTGAGCCCGAAGTTGCTGTAGGAATAGCCCGAGCGGAAGCTGCTCGACGGCTTGACCTGGCGAAGCCGGTGGAGGATCGCATCGCGCCCGTAGCCGAGCTCCTCCAGCTCGTTGCCGGCGCCGCCCGGAAGGCCGCTGCGGTGGCAGAAGAGATCGCGGACGGTCACCTGCGCGGTGGGATAGGCCTCGTGGAGCTGGAAGCCCGGGTCGATGTCCGCGATGCGTGCATCCCAGCTCGTTCCGGCCTCGCCTACGATCGCCGCAACCACGGTCGAAGCAAGCGGTTTCGACAGCGAGGCGAGCTGAAAGACGGTATCGGCGTCGACCGGTGCGCCGCCGCCCACTTCCCTGACGCCGAACCCTTTCAGGAAGACGACCTCGTCCCGGTAGACGATCGCGATCGACAGGCCTGGAACCTCGTCCTTGTCCACGATCTGCCGGGCCATCTCCTCCAGCCTGGGCAGGACGGCCATCACCCTGTCCCTGGTCGCGTGCTCGAAGGACTGTGCGCGGCCAGTGAGTGGCGCGCTGATCAACAGAACCATGAAGAGAAGGCGCAGAGCGAGGAAGCGGATGCGCGTGACGGGGTGCTCCACTGGATGGGTCATGATGCCCCTCGCGGTGCGGCGTTTGCGCGAACTATACATGACATGTATGAGGCACGTCCTGCCTGCCGGCACACCGGCTTTGGCAGACATCCCGCCGTTTATGTCATTTCGGCCAGCGCACCGCGCCCCTAGGCTGCCGTCCGAACATCAGGACGAGAGGTGGCCCCATGAAGGCGCTGATCGCCGGTGGCGGCATCGGCGGGCTGACCACGGCCCTGTTCCTGCATGCGATCGGGATCGAGGTCGAGATCTTCGAGCGCGCCGGCGAGATCCGCGAGCTCGGCGTCGGCATCAACGTGCTGCCGCATGCCGCAAGGGAACTGGCGGGCCTCGGGCTTCAGCCGGAGCTGGACGCCCAAGGCATCCGCACGCGCGAGCTCATCTATGCCAACCGGCTGGGCCAGGAGGTGTGGCGGGACCTGCGCGGCATCGAGGCGGGGCACGACCATCCGCAATACAGCATCCATCGCGGCAGGCTCCTGAAGCTGATCCACGCGGCGGTGATCGACCGGCTGGGCCGCGACGCCATCCGCACCGGCTGCCAGGTTGACGGATTTCGCCAGACGGCGGACGGCGTGGCCGTCGCGCTGTCGGGCCCCGGCGGACGCACCCGCGCCTCCGGCGACCTGCTCGTCGGCGCGGACGGCATACACTCCACGGTGCGCGCCCGGTTGTTCCCCGATGAAGGTCCGCCGATCTGGAACGGCGTGATGCTGTGGCGCGGCTGCACCCGCTGGCCGACCTGGCGCGACGGCCGCACGATGGCGATCGCCGGCGGCAATTTCGCGAAATTCGTGTTCTATCCGATCGAGGCCGATGCGGCAGAGCCGCAGACGCGCCTCACCAACTGGGCGGTGATGGCGCGAACGGGAGCCTCGGGCGCCGCGCCTCCGCGCCGGGAGGATTGGACCCGGCAAGGCCGGCTGGAGGAGGTGGTACCCTTCGTGCGCGACCGCTTCCGGCTGGATTTCGTCGATCCCGCAGAGATCATCCGGGCGACCGGGACGTTCTACGAATACCCCAATTGCGACCGCGATCCGCTCGACCGCTGGTCTTTCGGACGCGTGACGCTGCTGGGCGACGCCGCCCACCCGATGTACCCGGTCGGCTCCAACGGGGCGAGCCAGGCGATCCTCGATGCGCGCAGCCTCGCCGGCCACCTCGCCTCGGCCGGGTCGGTCGAAGCGGCGCTCGCGGCCTATGACGCGGAACGCCGGCCCGCGACATCGGCCATCGTGCTCGCAAACCGCCAGGGCGGCCCCGAAGGCGTCATCGACATGATCGAGGCAAGGGCGCCGGACGGTTTCGACGATATCGAGGCGATCGCGTCCCACGACGAGCGGGAAGCCGTCGTGCGCGGCTACGCCCGCCTGGCCGGCTTCGCCAGCCGCGCCGGCGCAAAGCCGGCCTGACACGTGCGGGCCTTACAGCACGGCATGCATGTCGCGCAAGAGCCGCGGCGCGACGCCGAAGCGGCGCTCGAAGGCTTCGGCGAGCCGCGCGGGCGGGAAGAGGCCGACCTGCGCCGCGACCGCTTTCAGCGAGAGACCGCGCGACAGCAGCATGCGCGCCGCATCGAGCCGCGCGGCCTCCACGAAACGGGCGGGCGTCTCGCCCGTTGCGGCCACGAACCGACGATAGAAGGTGCGCTCGGTCATGCCGGCGCGAGCGGCGAGCGACGGCACGTCGAGTGGTGCATCGAGGTTGGCCTGCATCCATCCGATCAGGTCCGCGAACGGGCTGTCGCCCTTGACCTGCGCCTTGAGGACCGGGCTGAACTGGGACTGGTAGCCGGGGCGGCGGGCATAGAGGATGAGCCGTTTCGCGACCTCGCCGGCGATCGTTGCGTCGAGGTCGTGCGCGATCATCGCCAGCGCCATGTCGATGCCGGTCGTCACCCCCGCCGAGGTCCAGAGCCGCCCGTCGACGACATAGAGCGCGTCCGAATCCACCGCAACCTTCGCAAAGGCGTCGGCAAACGGCCGGCAGGCGTCCCAATGGGTCGCGACGCGATGGCCGTCGAAGAGACCGAGCGCCGCCAGCACGAAGCCGCCGGTGCAGACGGAGCCGAAGCGCTCGGCCTGCCGGACAAGCGGCGGCAGCGCGGCCCGCAACGCCGGGTCCGCCACCGCCGGCAGGAGGTGCTCCCGTTCCGCGCCGACGACCAGCACGGTCTGGATGTCCCCGGGGCGCACATCGGCAATGGACCGCGTCTCGACCGCGACCCCGCTGCTGCTCTCCACGGCCCCGCCTTCGGCCGAGAGCAGCGTGACCCGATAGAACGCGGGCTTCCCGCTCTGGCCGAGAGCACGATTGGCGCCGGTGAAGACGGAAGCCGGCCCCGAGGGGTCGAGCAGCTCGAAACCGGGATAGACCACAAAGGCGACGTGATGCATTGGCAGAAATTATCAGCTGTTTGTCATTCCTGCCAGGGCTCGCGGCATCTAGTGTTGCTCTGGAAGCGCTGAGAGGCGCTGGATGCCGGAGAAGCTCCGCATGTCGAAAGTCCACCTCTTGTCAGGCATTCTGGTGGTCCTCGTCCTCTGCCTCGCGGGTTTCGGCGGCTGGATCCTCAGCCTGCCGGTCGCAACGGCGGCTGTCGAGGCGCCGCCGGTGCCACGGGAGGAGGCGGATGCCATGCTCGCTGCACTGAAACCCGTGAAACGCGAGCGCCCGCTCATTGCCGTCATCGCCCTCAACGAGGCGACGGAGACGACCGACTATCTGGTGCCGGCCGGCATCCTGCGGCGGGCCGATGTCGCCGATGTCGTGATGCTGGCGACCGGCCCGGGGACGGTGACGCTCTATCCGGCCCTCAAGGTCGTCCCCGATGCGACCCTCGCGCAGTTCGATGCCGCGCATCCCGAAGGGGCGGACTATGTCATCGTGCCCGCCATGAGCCGCGACGACGACCCGGCCGTGCTCGACTGGCTGAAGTCCCAGGCGGCGAAGAAGGCGCGGATCATCGGCATCTGCGCCGGCGCTAAGATCGTCGCTGCCGCCGGCCTGCTCGACGGCAGGCGCGCGACGACCCACTGGTATTACCTGCGCGAGATGCTGGGCCGGAGCCCGACGACCACCCATGTCGCCGACCGGCGCATGGTGAGCGACGAGGCCGTCACGACCACCACGGGCATCAGCGCCTCCATGCCGATGATGCTGACACTGATCGAGGCGATCGCCGGCCGGACCAGGGCAGAAGCGGTGGCACGCGACCTCGGCATCGGGGAATGGGACGCCCGGCACGCGAGCGGCGCGTTCAGGCTCACACGCCCCTTCGCGGTGACCGTGCTCGCGAACAGGATCGCCTTCTGGAACCGGGACGAGTTCGGCCTCCGCCTCGAGCCGGGCGTGGACGAGGTGTCGCTGGCGCTGGTGGCCGATGCCTGGTCGCGCACCTACCGGTCGCGCGTCACGAGTTTCGCCGCTTCGGCGGATGCGATCGAGTCCCGCAACGGCCTTCGGCTCGTCCCCGACAGCCTTGCCCATGACTGGCCGAAAACCCGGCGCATCATGCCCCTTCCGGCCGAGCGGCCGGCCCATGCGCTTGACCGGACGCTCGACGCGATCGCCGCACGCTACGGAGGCGCCACCGCCGACGTGGTCGCCATGCAGCTCGAATATCCACGCAGGCCGGCAGCCGGTAAGCCGTGACACGCGGCTCCCGACGGCCTCCGCCTCGCGGGCCCGGCAGTGAGCACCAGCAGGAGCAGCCGACATGAGAAGGATCATCACAACCGCCTATGTGTCACTCGACGGCGTCATGCAGGCCCCCGGGGGCCCGGAAGAGGATCCCACAGGCGGCTTCGCCTATGGCGGATGGCTCGTGCCCTATTGGGACGACATGATGAACAAGCGCATCATCGACAGCATGGCCGAGCCCTACGACCTTCTGCTGGGGCGCCGGACCTACGAGATCTTCGCCGTCCACTGGCCGCACGCAGGTGACAACCCGATCGCCAACCGCTTCAACGAGGCGACCAAATACGTCACCACGCGCAGCCTCGACCGTCTCGACTGGGCCGGTTCCATCCGCATCGACGGCGACGTGGCGGCCGAGATCAAACGGCTGAAATCGGGCGACGGCCCGGACATCCAGACCTGGGGCAGCAGCGACCTGTTGCAGACGCTGACAACCGCCGGACTGATCGACGAATACCGCGTCTGGATCTTTCCGCTCGTCCTGGGGCACGGCAAACGCCTGTTCAAGGACGGCCTCCCGGCACGGGCGCTCGCGCTCACCGACACGACGACCTCATCGACCGGCGTGGTGATCAACACCTACCGGCCGGCGGGGGAGGTGAAACCGGGATCGTTCGTCCCCGGCGCGCCGTCCGACGCGGAACTGGCGCGACGCAGGAAGTTCGCGGACGAGGCCCGCGCATCGTGAGCCCAGGCGGCGGCGAAACGGCCTCGCCGAGGCGCCGCATACCGACGAAGAGGAGCACCAGCCATGTCGCTCGCCCGCGTTCAGAACTTCTCCGTCTCGCTCGATGGTTTCGGCACCGGCGAAGGCCTGAGCCGTGACGAGCCGTTCGGCCACGCCGGCGAGCGGCTGCACGAATGGATGTTCGCCACCCGCTGGGGCCGCGAGATGTTCGGCCTGCCGCCCGGCGGCACCGGCGGCGTCGACGACGCCTTCGCGCGGCAGTTCTATCCCGGCATCGGCGCCGAGATCATGGGTGCCGGGAAGTTCGGCCCTCCCGGCTGGCAAGAGAACCCGGAATGGACGGGCTGGTGGGGGTCGAACCCGCCGTTTCACACGCCGGTCTTCGTCCTCACCCACCACCCGCGCCCGTCGATCGCGATGGAAGGCGGCACGACCTTCCATTTCATCGATGCCCCGCCGGCCGAAGCGCTGAAGGTCGCCCGCGAGGCGGCCGGCGGCAAGGACGTGCGCATCGGCGGAGGGTCGATCGTCGTTCGCGACTTCCTGGCCGCCCGGCTCGTGGACCACGCGCATATCGCGGTGGTCCCGATCCTGCTCGGCCGGGGCGTACGTCTCTGGGAGGGGCTCGAGGGCCTCGAGAGCGACTACCAGATCGAAGCCACCTCCTCGCCCGGCGGCGTGACGCACATGACCTTCACGCGGAAAGATGCGTGAAATGCCGCGAGGCCCTTCATCTCAAAGAAACGGCCTTGCGAGCATCTCCGCACCGAGGAAGAGAAGGCACATCAGGAAGCCGCGCCGGAAGGTCGCCGGATCGATGCGGCAGCGGATCGCCTGTCCGGCCCACATCCCGGCGAGCGCGGGAACAACCGCGAGCGCCGACAAGGCGACGTCGTCGACCTGGAAGGCGCCCCGCCAGGCAAGCCCGGCCGCAAGCGCCACGGTGGACATGGTGAAGGACAGGCCGAGCGCCTGGACGAGATCATCCTTCGTGAGGCCGAGTGCCTGAAGATAGGGCACGGCCGGAATGACGAAGACGCCCGTGCCGCCGGTGACGAGGCCGGTCGTCACGCCGACGACCGGTGCCAGCCACGCCTCCAGCCTCCGCGGCACGTGCAGCTGTTGCGCAAGAAGCGTATAGCCGGCATAGGCGACGAGCGCGGCCCCGAGCAGGGCCGTCGTCGCGCCGGTATCGCTGCCCGCCAGCAGCGGCGCACCGACCATCGTTCCCGCCACGATGCCGAGCATCATCGGCCAGAGGCGGCGCAGAACGGGGCCGAAGCGCGGACCGGCGAGAAGCTGCCAGACATTGGTCACGAAGGACGGGACGATCAGCAGGCTGGCCGCCGCGAGCGGGGAAACCAGCGCGCCGAGCACGCCCATGGCGACCGTCGGCAGGCCCATGCCGGTGACGCCCTTGACGATGCCGGCACCGAAGAAGGTCGCCGCAGCAACGGCGACGAGCACGAACGAAGGATCCATCATGGCATCCGGATAGCGGATCGGTCACCCGCCGCAATGCGGATAAGCCGCAGCCTGCCTTCGGCTGGCCCGAAGGCAAGGCACCGCCTATGCTCATACCCATGCGCTTCGACCTGACGGACCTTCGCCTGTTCCTCGCCGTGCTCGATGCCGGCAGCATCACCCATGGCGCGGCCGAGGCCGGCCTGTCGCTCGCCGCAGCCAGCGAGCGGCTGCGCGATATGGAGGAAGCCGGCAAGGTCGCGCTTCTCGAACGGGGCCGCCGCGGCGTCACGGCGACGGCGGCCGGTGAGGCGCTGGCGCATCATGCCAGGATCATCCTGCGCCAGATGGCGCAGATGCGCGGCGACCTCGGCGAGCACGCGAGCGGCCTGCGCGCGACCGTGCAGGTGGCTGCGAACACCGCCGCCCTCAGCGAATTCCTGCCGCAACGGCTCGGCCCCTGGATGGCGGCCAATCCGCGCATCGACGTGGCGCTGAAGGAGCGGCAGAGCGCCGAGGTCGCGAGAGCCGTCACGTCCGGGCTGGCGGAAATCGGCATTCTCTCGGACGCCGTCGACACCTCCGGCCTCGTGCTGCGGCCCTTTGCCGTCGACCGCCTCGTCGTGGTTGCCCCACATGGTCATCCGCTGACGGCGAGCAAACGCATCGCCTTTGCCGAGATCCTGCACGAGCAGGTCGTCGGTCTGGCCGGCGGCGCATTGCAGGAGCACATCGATGCGCAGGCCGCGCGGATGGGCGCCCGGCTCAAGATGCGCGTGCGCATGCCCAGCTTCGACGGCATCTGCCACATGGTGGCCGCGGGCGCCGGTCTCGGCGTCGTGCCCGAGGTGGCGGCGCGCCGCTGCGGACGGTCCATGAAGCTCATGCGGCTTCGGCTCACCGATGCCTGGACCACGCGCCGCCTGGCGGTCTGCGTCCACCATGAAGAGGAGCTCACGCCTCCGGCGCGCGCGCTCTTCGCGTTCCTCGCATCCGACGGTTGCGCTCCGGCCTCTCCGGGCAACTGAATGCGGCGGTTTCGGAACCCGATCGCGGAGCAGCTGTTTCAGGGACGCATTCACTCCACTTTTCGCCCGTAGGGGTCTTCCACCACGACCAGACCAAGGAGGCCGGCCGATGCTCGTGCAGATCGGAACTCTCATCGCTGCGACGAGCCTTGTTCAGCTGGCCAACGGCTTCTTCAACACCTTCCTCTCGCTGCGCCTGACCATGGAGGATTTCGGCCCGACCGGCACCGGTGTCGTCCTCAGCGCGTATTTCATCGGCTTCACCGCCGGCGCCGTCGGGTCGGGACGGCTGATCCGGCGCATCGGTCACATCCGTGCCTATGCGGCCTTCGCCGGCATGGTCGTGGCCGCGACGGCCGCCATGCCGCTCTCCGTCTCGCCCGCCGTCTGGATCGCCTGCCGGGCCGCCATCGGCCTCGGCTGCGTCGGCCTCTTCATCACCACCGAGAGCTGGCTCAACGCCAAGGCGGAGGCCAGCCAGCGCGGCCGCGTCTTCTCGGTCTACATGGTCGGCACCTTCACGGCCCTCGCCGTCGGGCAGCTGCTGATCGGGCAATTGACGATCCAGTCGGCCGCCCCGTTCTACGTCATCATCGTGCTCTTTGCCCTCGCGCTCGTCATGGTCACCCTGACGCGGGCCGAGGCGCCCGGGATCATGCCGGAGGCGACGCTGCCCTACGGCGATCTCACCCGCCAGGCGCCGGTCGCCGTGATGGGTTGCGTCATCGGCGGCATGATCACCAGCGCCTTCTATGCCCTGGTGCCGGCCTGGATGCTGCGCGACGGCATCACGCAGGACACCATCGCCATCTTCATGCTGGTGGCCGTGCTCGGCGGGCTTGCGCTGCAGGTGCCCGTGGGGCGCCTGTCCGACCGCAACGACCGCCGCCTGGTCCTCGCCGGCCTTGCGGTGGGCTTTGCGGTTTCGGCGCTGCTGCTCGCAGTGCTGCCGCCCAGCCCGGCCGCGGTCCTGCCGGTCGCGGCGCTACTCGGCGGCTTCATGTCGACCCTCTATCCGGTCAGCGTCGCCCACGCGCTCGACCGCATGCCCGCCGACCGCGTGGTGGCGGTCAGCGGCCGGCTGGTGCTCGTCAGCGGCTTCGGCTCGGCCCTCGGCCCGATCATCGGCTCGGGCGTGATGGCACGGCTCGATATCGACGGCCTCCTGTACTTCATGGCCTCGATCGCGCTCCTCCTCGCCGCCGTGGCCCGGATGCGCATCGCCTCGCGGCCCCCGCCGGCCGTGCGCGCCGAGCGGCCGTTCGACATCATCGACCCCACGACAGCCCCCATCTCGCAGGAGCCCGAGGCGACCGATCCCGACGGCTCACCACGCGCCGTGCCTGCCTGAGCGGCTGCTCCGCCCGCTATTTCGGCACCGCCCCGCGCACTTCGCGTCAGGGGTGCGATTGACGGCGTGAAGGGCGAGTGCTTTCCTTCGCCCGGCAAAGTCGACGCGCCGGAAAGACTTGGATTCGCTCAACTTTAAATCAAATGCCGGTGCGATCCAGAAGCGGGAGGCAGATGTGAGCCGTATTCGAACGTTCCTCTGCGCCGTCGCTGCGCTGTTTGCGATCATGACCCTGGCGCAGGCCGAAACCGTCTATCACCGCGGCAATGCCGGCGACCCCAAGACGCTCGACGCGCACCAGACCTCGATCGACGTCGAGGCCAACGTCCTGTGGGACCTGCTCGAGGGGCTCGTCGCCTATGACGAGGCCGGCAAGGTCGTTCCCGGCGCTGCCGAGAGCTGGACCATGTCGCAGGACGGGACGGTCTACACTTTCAAGCTGCGCGCCGACGGCAAGTGGTCGAACGGCGATCCTGTCAAGGCCTCCGACTTCGTCTTCTCCTTCCGCCGCATCATGGATCCGCAGACGGCGGCGAAATACGCTTCGCTGCACTACCCCATCCGGAACGCCGAGAAGATCAACAAGGGCGAGATGAAGCCCGAGGAACTCGGCGTGAAGGCCGTCGACGACCTGACGCTCGAGATCGCGCTCGAGCGGCCGACGCCCTATTTCCTCGAATTGCTCACGCACCAGACGGCGCTGCCGATGCATCAGGCCAGCGTCGAGAAATTCGGCAAGGACTTCGTGCGGCCGGGCAACTTCGTCTCCAACGGCGCCTACAGCCTCGCCGAGAACGTGCCGGGCGACCACATCAAGGTGGTCAAGAACCCGCACTACTGGGATGCGGCCAACGTCAAGGTCGACGTGGTCATGTTCTATCCGACCGAGGACAACGCCGCCGCGGTGCGCCGCTTCATGGCCGGCGAGCTCGACACCAACTACCAGTTCCCCATCGACCAGCTGCCCTTCCTCAAGGAGAAGCTGGGCGGCCAGGTGAAGACCTCGCCCTATCTCGCCATCGAGTATTACGCCATCAACAACAAGAAGGAGCCGTTCAGCGACCCGCGCGTGCGCCGCGCCCTCGCCATGGCCATCGACCGCGACTTCCTCGCCGACAAGATCTGGAGCGGGGCCGCCGTGCCCGCCTACAGCCTCGTGCCGCCGGGCATCAACGGCTACACGCCGGCCGAGGCCGAATTCGCCGCGCTGTCGCAGCTCGACCGCGAGGACGAGGCCAAGAAGCTGATCGAGGAGGCCGGCTACGGCCCGGGCGGCAAGCCGCTCAAGATCGAGATCCGCTACAACACCAACGACGCGCACAAGAAGGTGGCGACCGCCATCGCCGACATGTGGAAGCAGGTGTTCGGCGCCGAGGTCACGCTGCTCAACACCGACATCAAGACGCATTACGCCCATCTGCAGAACAGGGGCGACTTCGATGTCGCGCGCGCCGGCTGGGTCGGCGACTATGCCGATGCGCAGAACTTCCTCTATCTCGGCGTCACCGGCAATGCCGTCGGCAACTATTCGCAGTTCAGCAACGCGAAGTTCGACGAGCTCGTGAAGACCTCCGACGCGACGCTCGATCCCGCGGAGCGGGCGAAGATCATGGCCGAGGCCGAGGCCATCCTGCTCGCCGAGATGGGTCTCATCCCCATCCTCAACCGCACGTCGCTCCACCTCGTGTCCGACAAGGTGAAGGGCTGGGCCGACAACGTGCGCAACGTGCATCGCAGCCGCTACATCAGCATCGAGCGTTGATGACCCCGGGCGGCCCCGCCGGGGCCGCCCCTCGCTGCGGAAGAGGTCATGCTCTCCTACACCCTGCGCCGCCTTCTCAGCGCCATCCCCACCCTTTTCGTCATCGTCACCGTCGCCTTCTTCCTGGTGCGCTTCGCCCCGGGCGGCCCCTTCGACCTCGAGCAGCCGCTCGCCCCGCAGGTGCTCGACAACCTGCGGCGCGCCTACAGCCTCGACCAGCCGCTCCACGTCCAGTACCTCGACTATCTCGGCAAGCTGGTGCGCGGCGACTTCGGCCCGAGCTATGTCGCGATCGACTTCACGGTCGGCGAGATGCTGCGCCGCGCCCTGCCCTATTCCGTCACGCTCGGCCTCAGCGCCCTCGCCCTGGCGATCTTCGGCGGCGTCGCGGCCGGCGTCTTCGCCGCCCTGCGCCAGAACAGCGCCGCGGACTATTCCGTCATGACCGTGGCGACGGTCGGCGTCACGGTGCCCAACTTCGTCGTCGCCCCCGTCCTGCAGCTCGTCTTCGGCCTCATGCTCGGGCTGCTGCCCATCGGCGGCTGGGGCGACGGCGGCCTCGCCCACCGGCTGATGCCGACGGTGGCGCTCGCCCTGCCGCAGATGGCGGTGATCGCACGGCTCACCCGCTCGTCCATGATCGAGGCCCTGCGCGCCGACCACATCCGCACGCTCAGGGCGAGCGGCCTGCCCGGCCATGTCATCATCCGCCACGCCCTCAAGGGGGCGCTCTTGCCGGTGATCTCCTATCTCGGGCCGGCCGCCGCCGCCCTCGTCACCGGCTCGGTGGTCATCGAGAAGATCTTCGCCATTCCCGGCATCGGCGCCTATTTCGTCGAGGGCGCGCTCAACCGGGACTACACCCTCGTCATGGGCACGGTCGTGACGCTGGCGGGCTTCGTCGTCGTCTTCAACCTCCTCGTCGACCTCGCCTATGCGGCGCTCGACCCGCGGGTGCGCTATGACTGACGGCACGCTCGCCACCGATGCCGCCGCGGCGAAACCCGCCCCCGCCGGCCGCAGCCTCTTCGCGCTCGCCATGCGACGCCTCCTGCGCAACCGCGCGGCCGTCGCGGGCAGCATCGTCCTTGCCCTCATCACCCTCTTCTGCGTCGCGGGCCCGTGGCTGTCGCCGCACCCCTACGACCGCGTCTACCGCTCCTATGTCGCGATGCCGCCGAGCCTCGAGCTTTATCCGAAGGAATCGGCGCTCGCCGGCGCCATGGGCGAGGCGCTGGAGCGGGCCCGCCTCGCCATGGCCGACTTCTCGGTCGACGGCGACAGCTTCCGCGTCACGCTGCGGTCGGACCGGCCGATCGACCCGCGCAACACCCGCTACATCGAGCGGCTCGACGAATTCGCCGATCCAAAGGTGGTCGAGACGCTGGACGACGGGCGCACGTTCGTCGTCGAGGGCCGCGTCAACCGCCAGCTCTTCCTGATGGGGACCGACCGCAGCGGCCGGGACCTGATGACGCGCATCATGGTCGGCGGCCGCATCTCCCTGCTCGTCGGCCTGCTCGCCACCTTCGTCAGCCTCGTCATCGGCGTCGCCTACGGCGCCGTCGCGGGCTTTGCCGGCGGGCGCATCGACAACCTCATGATGCGCTTCGTCGACGTGCTCTATTCCCTGCCCTTCGTCTTCTTCGTCATCCTGCTCGTCGTCTATTTCGGCCGCGACTTCGTGCTCATCTTCGTCGCCATCGGCGCCGTCGAATGGCTCGACATGGCGCGCATCGTCCGCGGCCAGACGCTGGCGCTGAAGCGCCGCGAGTTCGTGCAGGCGGCGGAGGCGCTCGGCGTCGGCACGGGCGGCATCCTGAGGCGCCACATCGTGCCGAACCTCCTCGGCCCGGTCGTCGTCTTCGTGACGCTGATGGTGCCGAAGATCATCCTGCTCGAGAGCTTCCTCTCCTTCCTCGGCCTCGGCGTGCAGGCGCCGCTGACGAGCTGGGGCGTGCTCATCTCGGAAGGCGCGGCCAACATCCAGAGCGCGCCTTATCTCATCATCTTCCCGTCCATCTTCTTCGTCGCCACGCTCTTCGCCCTCAACTTCATCGGCGATGGCCTGCGCGACGCGCTCGACCCAAGGGACCGCTGATGGCCGATACCGTGCTCAGCGTCCGCGGGCTCAGCGTCCGCTTCGAGACCGAGAGCGGTGCGGTCGAGGCCGTGAAGGGCATCGACCTCGACGTCGACGCCGGCGAGACGGTGGCCATCGTCGGCGAATCCGGCTCCGGCAAGAGCCAGACCATGATGGCGGTCATGGGCCTTCTTGCCCGCAACGGCCGCGCCGACGGCTCCGTCCGCTACCGCGGCGAGGAGATCCTCGGCTTGCCGGCGCGCGCGCTCAACCGCTACCGCGGGCGCAAGATCACCATGATCTTCCAGGAGCCGATGACCTCGCTCGACCCGCTCTACCGCATCGGCGAGCAGATCGCGGAGCCGTTGATGCGCCACGCCGGGCTCTCCCGCACGGCGGCCCGTCGGCGCGCCGTCGAGCTGCTCGACCTCGTGCACATCCCCGATCCGGAGCGGCGGCTTGCCGCCTATCCGCACGAATTGTCCGGCGGCCAGCGCCAGCGCGTGATGATCGCCATGGCGCTTGCCAACGATCCCGACATCCTCATCGCCGACGAGCCGACGACGGCGCTCGACGTCACCGTGCAGGCGCGCATCCTCGAGCTCCTGTCCGAGCTCAAGGCGCGGCTCGGCATGGCCATCGTCTTCATCACCCATGACCTCGGCATCGTCCGCCGCTTCGCCGACCGCACCTATGTCATGAAGAGCGGTGAGGTGGTGGAGAGCGGCGCGACCGGCACGCTTTTCGAGCGGCCGCGGCACGACTACACGCGCATGCTGATCGAGGCGGAGCCGACCGGCCGCAAGTCCCCGCCGCCGCCGGACAGCCCGACCGTGCTCACGGCCGAGGACGTGCGCGTCGTCTTTACCCAACACGAGGGCCTGTTCGGCCGCAGGCGGCACGACCTGCGCGCGGTCGACGGCGTCGATCTCACCGTGCGCCGCGGCGAGACCGTCGGCGTCGTGGGTGAATCGGGCTCCGGCAAGTCGACGCTCGGCCGCGCCCTGCTGCGCCTGATGCCGGCGGCCGGCCTCGTGCGCTACGAGGACCGCGCGCTGATGCCGCTCGACCGGGCCGCCATGCGGCCGCTGCGCCGGCACATGCAGCTCGTCTTCCAGGATCCCTTCGGCTCCCTGTCGCCGCGGCTGACCGCGGGCGAGATCGTCACCGAGGGCCTCCTCGTGCACGAGCCGGGCCTGACCCGCGCCGAGCGTGACCGCCGCGCCGCATCCGCCTTCGAGGAGGTGTGGCTCGACCCGGCCACCCGCCATCGTTTCCCGCACGAATTCTCGGGCGGGCAGCGCCAGCGCATCGCCATCGCGCGCGCCATGATCCTCAAGCCGGCGCTCGTCGTGCTCGACGAGCCCACATCAGCCTTGGACCGTTCGGTGCAGAAGAGCATCGTGGAGTTGCTGCGCCACCTGCAGGAGAAGCACGGCCTCGCCTATATCTTCATCAGCCACGACCTCGCCGTGGTGCGGGCGCTCTCCGACGAGATCATGGTGATGAAATCGGGCAAGGTGGTCGAACGCGGCTCGGTCGAGGCGATCTTCGACAAGCCGCGCGAGGCCTACACGCGTGAATTGATCGCCGCCGCCTTCCTCGACGGGCGCGGCGTGCACATGGAGGCCGCCGCCGGACCAGGGCTCTGAGGCCAGCGGAGGAAGTCTTCCCCGTCCGTCCGAAGGCGGCGCCGCGCCTCAGACCCGGCGGCCGTCCTCGCCGAAGACATGGGCCCGCTCGACGTCGAAGCCAAGCGGCAGCCTCTCGCCGGCGCGGATGTGGCGCTGGCCGTCGAGCAGCAGCGTCGCGTTCTGGCCGTCGGCGGTGCTGGTGTAGACCACCGTCGAGCCGCCGAGATGCTCGACGAGCTGCACCGAGGCTTCACCGAGGCTCGCGCCGTTGTCGCGCGCTTCCACGTGCTCGGGCCTGAGGCCGAAGACGAGCGGCTCGCCCGTCCGCGCCGCGAGCGGCCGCTCCAGGGTGAGCGCGCGCCCGGCTACCTCGATGGTGCGGTGCGAGGGATCGCCGTCGGCGAGGCGGGCCTTCAGAAAGTTCATCTTCGGCGAGCCGATGAAACCGGCCACGAACTGGTTGGCCGGGTTGTTGTAGAGGTCGAGCGGCCGGCCCACCTGCATGATGCGTCCGTCGCGCAGCACCACGATCTTGTCGGCCATGGTCATGGCCTCCACCTGGTCGTGCGTCACGTAGATCATGGTGCTGCCGAGCGTCTGGTGCAGCTTGGCGATCTCGACGCGCATCTGCACCCTGAGCTCGGCGTCGAGGTTCGACAGCGGCTCGTCGAAGAGGAAGATCTTGGGCTCGCGCACGATGGCGCGGCCGATGGCGACGCGCTGGCGCTGGCCGCCGGAGAGCGCCTTGGGCCGGCGCTGCAACAGATGGCCGATCTGCAGGATGTCGGCCGCCTTCTTCACCCGCGCCTCGATCTCCGCCTTCGGATAGCCCGCCGTCTGCAGGCCGAAGGCGAGGTTCTTGTAGACGTTCATGTGCGGGTAGAGCGCGTAGGACTGGAACACCATGGCGATGCCGCGCTTGGAGGCCGGCACCTCGTTGACGCGCTCCCCGTCGATGCTCAACTCCCCCGCCGAGATGTCCTCGAGCCCGGCGATCATGCGCAGAAGCGTGGACTTGCCGCAGCCGGACGGGCCGACGAAGACCGTGAACTCGCCCGGCTCGATGGCAAGGTCGATGCCGTGGATGACCTCGACGGAACCGAACCTCTTCTCGATCTTCGCGAGATTGATGCTGCTCGCCATGGTTCTCGTCCTCCCGTTCAGGCGGCGGGCCGCCAGCTCAGGTATTTGGGATGCGCCGCATCGAGCGGCAGGGCGACGTCCTCGCCCGTCGCGTCGGAATGGTAGAAGGCCGTCACCAGTTCGAGCGCCCGGCGCGCATCAAGGCTCGTCACCGGCGGCGGATCGCCGGCGAGGAGCGCCCGGTGGAAGGCCTCCATCTGGCCGTTGAAGCGCCGGCCGACGGCCGGGAAGCCGGCCAAGAGCTCATCGATCTGCCGGCCCACCACCTCGTTCGCCGGGATGATGCGCCAGGGGCCGTCGCCGGGCGAATAGGGTGCGTGCGTGCTCTCGAAGGTGACGTTCTCGAAGGACAGCCGCAGCCGGCTGATCTCCTCGTGCGAGCCGAGGGTGGCGGTCGCGGAGACGAGGGCGCCCGAGGCCATCAGCCAGCTCGAGGAGACGCAGTCCTCCACCTCGATGGCGTTGACCCGCGTCGCCGTGCGGGCGAACAGCCGCTCCACCGGCCCCATGAGGAAGGTCATGAGGTCGTGGATGTGGATGGCGTGAGTCATCAGGACGCCGCCGAGTTCGGTCGCCCAGCGGCCCCGCCAGGGATTGTCGTAATAGTCGGGCCCCCGCTTCCACAGGGTCTCGCAGGTGCCGACATAGGGCTTGCCGGCAAGGCCGCTGTCGATGATGCGGCGGGTCTGCATGGCGCCGTCGCCGTAGCGGTACTGGAAGATCGGCATCAGCCGGCCTTTGGCCTTCGCCTCCGCCGCGATGATCTCGTCGACCTCGGCGAGCGAGCCGACGAGCGGCTTTTCGCAGACGACGTGCTTGCCGGCGGCGAGCGCCTTCAGGACCATCGGCCGGTGCGTCGCCGGCGGCGTCGAGATGTCGATGATGTCGACATCGTCCATGGCGAGGAGCTGGTCGAAGTCGCGGCAGCGCCGCGGCACGTCGAATTCCTCGGCGACGGACGAAAGGCGCGTCTCGTCGAGATCGCAGACGGCGAGGACGCGGTACTTGTCGCCGTGCGGCTCATAGCCCTCGACGATGTGCGAGCGGCCGATGTTGCAGCCGACGACGGCGACGTTGAAACGCTTGGTCATGATTGCGCCTCCGCGAGGGCCTGGGCCTTGAGGGCGATCTCCATGGCGGCGAAGCAGCGTGCCTGCGGCATCGCCGTCTCGGTGCGGTTGCGGATGTCGGACACGAGCTGATCGCCATAGGGCAGCGGCGTGTCCGAGCAGTCGATGTATGTCACGCCCTTCCGGTCGGTGAGGAAGAGGTGGTCGGTGCCCGGCCGCCCGGCGACGTCGATATATTTGCGCAGCTCGATCATGCCGTCCGTACCGGTGAGGAAGAGGCGCCCGTCGCCCCAGGTCGACAGGCCGTCGGGCGTGAACCAGTCGACGCGGATGAAGCCGCTGGCGTCCTTCGTGGCGAGATGGATGTCGCCCTGGTCCTGCAGGCCCGGCCGGTGCGGATGGGCGCGGTTGGCGACGCTCGCCGACAGCACCTCAGCCGTCTCGGCCCCCGTGAAGAACAGGAACTGCTCGCACTGGTGCGAGGCGATGTCGACGAGGATGCCGCCGTAGCGTCGCCGCTCGAAGAACCAGGCCGGGCGCGTCGCCTCGCGCAGCCGGTGCGGGCCGAAGCCGGTGACCGAGACGACCTTGCCGATGGCCCCGGCCGCGACGAGCTCGCCCGCCTTCACCGTGGCGCGGTTCTCGAAATGCTCGGAATAGAGGATGGAGAGGATGCGCCCGGTCTCGGCCTGCACCGCCTTGACCTCGGCGAGTTCCTTCAGCGTCACCATGCCCGGCTTGTCGAGCATCACGTCCTTGCCGGCGCGCATGGCGGCGATGGCGAGCCCCGCCCGCTCGTCGGGAATGGCCGCTGTGACGATGAGGTCGATGGCTGGATCCTCCAGCGCCCGGCGCCGGTCGTCGAGCCGCGGCGCGCCGGGATAGCGCGCGCCGAAGGCCGCCGCGAGGTCGTCCTCCCCGGCGAAGTAGCCGGCAAGCTCGGCCCCTGCCCTCAGGAGGCAGTTCACCTGCCCGTAGATGTGATCGTGGTTGAGGCCGACGGCGGCGAAGCGAACGGGTTTCATGGGACGCGGGGCCTCAGCGTTTCATGCCGGTGGTGGCGATGCCCTCGATGAGCAGTCGCTGGAAGAAGAGGAAGAAGAGGAAGACCGGCACGAGCGACAGGTTCGACATCGCGAACAGCGCCGACCAGTCGGAGGTGCCGGTCGAGTCGACGAAGGAGCGCAGGCCGAGCTGCACCGTGTAGGTGTTGATGTCGTTGAGATAGATGAGCGGGCCGAAGAAATCGTCCCACGTCCAGATGAAGGAGAAGATCGCCGCCGTCGCCAGCACGGGCAGCGAGAGCGGCAGCATGATGCGGAAATAGATGCGGAAGGGGCCGCAGCCGTCCATCACCGCCGCCTCGTCCAGTTCGCGCGGGATGCCGCGGAAGAACTGCACCATCAGGAAGATGAAGAAGGCGTCCGTGGCGAGATATTTCGGCACGATGAGCGGCAGCGGCGTGTTCACCCAGCCGAGCTCGAGGAACAGGATGTACTGCGGGATGAGCACCACGTGATAGGGCAGCATCAGGGTGCCCAGCATCAGCGCGAACCAGAAGTTGCGCCCGCCGAAGCGCAGCCGCGCGAAGGCGAAGGCGGCGAGCGAGCAGCCGAGGACGTTGCCGATGGTCGCCAGCACCGAGATGACGAGCGAGTTCCAGAAGAACTGGCCGAAGCTCACCTGCAGCCCCATCCAGCCGCGCAGGTAGCTGCCGAAATCGACGCTCGAGGGAATGAGCGAGGTCGTGCCGAAGAGCTCGTCCTGCGGCCTGACCGAGCCCGAGACCATCCACAGGATGGGATAGAGCATGGCGATGGACGCGGCGATGAGCGCCCCGTGGATCAGCAAGGAGCGTGTGCGGGAGCGCCGGCCGCGTGACGGCGGGGCGGCCGTGACGGTGGCGTCAGTCATCGTAGTGCACCCAGTAGCGCGCACTGAGGAACGAGAAGGCCGTGAACAGCGCGATGATGACGAGCAGGATCCAGGCGAGCGCCGCGGCATAGCCCATGCGGAAGAAGCCGAAGGCCTCCTGGTAGAGGTAGAGCGTGTAGAACAGCGTCGAGTTGATCGGCCCGCCCGTGCCCTCGCTGATGATGAAGGCCGGGGTGAAGGCCTTGAACGCCTCGATGGTCTGGATGACCGCGTTGAAGAAGACGACCGGCGTCAGGAGCGGCAGCGTGATCTTGAAGAACTGGCGCGCCTTGCCCGCCCCGTCGATCTCCGCCGCCTCGTACATGTCGGTCGGGATCTGCCGGAGGCCGGCGAGGAAGATGATCATCGGCGAGCCGAACTGCCAGATGGAGAGGACGACGAGCGTATAGAGCGAATAGTCGGGATTGGAGACCCAGCTCGGCCCCTCGATGCCGAAGGCCTTCCAGAGCAGCATGTTGACGAGGCCGTCGGAGGCGAAGAGCTGGCGCCACAGCACCGCAATGGCGACCGATCCGCCGAGCAGCGACGGCAGGTAGAAGATGGCGCGGTAGACGGTGAGCCCGCGGATGCCGCGGTTGAAGGCCATGGCCACGGCGAGCGCGAAGACGAGCTTCAGCGGCACCGACAGGACGACATAGATGAAGGTGACCCGCATCGCGGCGGCGAATTTCGGATCGTCCGTCGCGATGCGCACGTAATTGGCGGCTCCCACCCAGTCCGGCGCCCGCAGGAGGTCGTAGTTCGTGAAGGACAGGTAGAGCGAGACGAGCGCCGGCCCCAGCGTCAGGCCGAAGAAGCCGATGAGCCAGGGGGCGAGGAAGAGATAGCCCGGCGCATTGCGGGCCAGCATCCGCCTCAGGGCGCCCCGTCGCGGTGCGGCGGCGGGGCGGGCCTCGTCCACCCAGACGGTGGGATGAACCGTCATGGCCGGCGCCTCAGCCGCGCTTCAGGATGGTCTGGGCTTCGCGCACCAGCTTCTCGCCGCCGGCCTCCGGCGTCGCCCGGCCGAAGCCGACCTCCTCGGCGACGCGCTTCAGCGCGAAAGCGAGCTCACCCGCGCCGGGCGGGGGCGGCGGCGGCAGCGCGCCGACACCGGGCGTGATGTCGGCGATGTATTTCACCATCACCGAATCGAGGTCGTTGAGCTTGGGCGCCAGCCCGTTGCGCATCGATTCGGAGGCCGGCACGCCGCGCTCGACGCCGAGGATCTCGACACCGGTCGGATTCGCGACGAGGAAATTGGCGAAGGCCACCGCCGCATCCGCATGGGCGGAGCCGTTCGCCACGCTGATGAGCATGGAGGGCTTCAGATAGTGGCCCGACGGCGACTCGGCGCTCACCTTCGGATAGGAGCTGACGCCGAGGCGCGACTTGTTGAGCTTCTGATAGCCGATGTACTGGTTGGAATGGGCGAAGGCGGTGGCCGCCTTGCCGGTCGTCAGCGGGTTGGTCTCGATGTTGAGCTGGTCGAGCGCCTGCACGTCGGCGGGCACGCAGGCGCCGCTCTTGCGCATCTCGGCCCACATGGCGAACCACTTCCCCGCATCCGCCGGCTCGAAGCCGAGCGCTCCGTCCGCCGTGAACAGCGCCTTGCCCTGCTGCCTCAGCCAGTTCTCGAGCGCGGGCTCGACGCCGCTCGCATCGGCCGAGGCATAGAAGCCGGGCTTCGTCTTCTTGGCGCTCAGCGCCGCGCTCTTCTCGGCGAATTCCTCCCAGGTCGTTCCCGGCTTCGGCGGCTCGATGCCGGCCTTCTCCCACGCCGCCTCGTCGTAGAGGACGATGCTCGAGTTGACCCCGAGATTGACGCCATAGAGCTTGCCGTCGACCCGCCCGGAATCGATGTTCATCTGCCCGAAGTCGGCGATGTTCAGGGACTTGTCGAGATAATCGTCGAGCGGCTTCAGCGCCCCGCGCCGGGCGTATTCGAAGATGTAGCGGTAGTCCATCTGGATGAGGTCCGGCGCGTTGCGCCCGGCGACCTGGGTGGCGAGGCGCGGCCAGTAGTCGCTCCAGCCGGCGAACTCGCCGGTGATCGACACGTCGGAGGCGACGCCCTTGTAGGCCTCGATCGCCTTGAAGGTGCGGTCCGCCCGCTCCTGTGAGCCCCACCACAGGAAGCGCAGGCGCGCCGCCTGGGCCCATGCCGGACCGCCGCCGAACGCCGCGAGCGACAGGGCCGCCGCGCCACCGGAAAGTACACTTCGCCTGCTGAGCGTGATCGACATTCGCGTGTCCTCCCTCAGGACATCCCCGCCGGAAGCGGGACGGGATATCGGCTTTTTCGCCGTTTTATAACCGTTCAGTTACAAACGTGACCGTGGCGGGGCGCTTTGTCAAGCGCCGATCGCACCCGGCGCAAAATGCCCGCTCCGGCCATTGGAGCATCCTGCGGCCGACGAGGTCCATCATGGCCGGGCTCTTGCCCTTCTGAGCCCCTGTGAAGCGGCCACGCGGGACAGTACATGGCCAAGCCCGACCGTTTGCCTGCTTTTTGAGCGGTGCGGGCATCCGGCACCGCGGGAATCGCGCGTGCCTGCGCCGCGCCCGGTGCCGCGCCGCGGCGGGAGCGCCCTTTCGCCTCTTGACAGGGAACGCTTTCGGCTTCCACAAATCACCAACCAGTTACAAAATGCCGCTGCGAACCGGCGCCCGGGAACCGCGGCGCGGATGCTGCCCCGGATGGCGCCCGCGCCTCCGGCGGAGGAGGAAACGGTCATGGCTGAGGGTTCCAATCGCACCCGTTACGCGCTCGTCGGCGTGGGCAATCGCGGCACCACCATGTGGGGCCGCGAACTGCTCGCGGGCTGGGGCGACTATGTCGAACTCGTCGGCATCTGCGACCTCAACCCGATGCGGGCGGAGCGGGCCCGGGCCATGATCGGCTCGGCCGCGCCGCTCTATGCGGACTTCCAGCAGATGATGGCCGAGCTGAAGCCCGAGCTCGTCGTCGTCTGCACGCCGGACGACACCCATGACGACATCATCGTCAAGGCGCTCGAGGCGGGCGCCGACGTCATCAGCGAGAAGCCCCTGACGACGACGGCCGAGAAGATCGAGCGCATCCGCGCGGCGGAGCAGCGCACCGGTCGGCGGGTGGACGTGTCCTTCAACTACCGCTTCGCGCCCACCGCCGCCCGCATCAAGGAGCTGATCGACGCCGGCGCCATCGGCGAGGTCGCCTCGGTCGACTTCCACTGGTACCTCGACAACCAGCACGGAGCCGACTACTTCCGCCGCTGGCACGCCTTCCGCGCCCGCTCGGGCAGCCTCTTCGTGCACAAGGCGACGCACCATTTCGACCTGCTGAACTGGTACCTCGATTCCGACCCCGTCGAGGTGAAGGCCCACGGCGAGCTGCTGCATTACGGCCGCAAGGGGCCGTTCCGCGGCGAGCGCTGCCGGACCTGCCCGCACAAGGCAAGGTGCGACTATTATCTCGACCTCTCGGCCGATCCCTTCCTCGACACGCTCTACGAGGAGCCCTCCGCGGTCGACGGCTATTTCCGCGACGCCTGCGTCTATCGCGAGGAGATCGACATCCCCGACACGATGACGGCGACGATCCGCTACGCCAGCGGCGTGCAGGTGTCCTATTCGCTCAACACCTACATGCCGGTGGAAGGCCACCACATCGCCTTCAACGGCCACCGCGGCCGCATCGAGCTGCGGCAATACGAGAAGCAGCCGTGGGAAGCGCCGGCGGTCGACGAGATCCTGCTGATCCGCAGCTTCGGCGGCGGTGTCGAGCGCATCCGCGTGCCGCACGAGCCGGGCGGCCATTACGGCGGCGACAACCGCATGCGCGACATGATCTTCAGGCCGGGCGCGGACGACAGGCTGCGCCAGCGCGCCGGATCCCGCGCGGGTGCCATGTCGGTGCTGTGCGGCATCGCCGCGCTCGAGAGCGCGACGAAGGGTGGCGCCTGCGCCGTGCCGCCCCTGCCCGCCTGAGGTCAGCTGCGCCGACCGGCCGCCTGGCGCAGATAGGCCATGTTGGCGGCGACCTCGGACGGCGGCAGGCTCTGGGCCAATACCTGCTCGGCCTCGCCCATCTTGCCCTGCAGCCCCAGCACCAGCGCCAGGTTCTGCTTCACGCGCCCGTCCGCCTGCGGATGGGCGGTCGCCTGCCGCAGCACGCGCTCGGCCTCGGCGGGCTGCTTCGACAGGGCGTAGGACAGGCCGAGGTTGGACAGCACGCTCGGCTCGCCCGGCACGATCTTGAGGGCGGTGAGGTAGTAGCGCTGGGCCGCCGCATGGTCGCCGAGCTGGTCGGCCACCGTGCCCTGCGCCGACAGGACGCGCCAGTCGGGCTTGTCCGGCGTATGGGCGCGGGCGAGCACCCCTTCCGCCTCCTTGAAGCGCCCGACGTCGATGAGCGCCTTGCCGTAGGCGGCGAGCACCTCGTGGTCCTTGGGGCTGTGCAGCGCCGCCTGCTGCAGCACCGCGACGGCCTGCGAGCGCTGGTCGAGCGCACGCAGCGCCTGCGCGTAATTGAGCGCAGCCTGTTTGTCCGTCGGCCGCGCCTCGTAGCGCTTGCCCCAGTCCTGCGCGGCGGCGCGCCACTCGGCCTCGCCACGCGCCGTCGGCGCCTGCGGCTCGGCCGCACGCGAGCCGATCAGGCCGATGGAACCGGTGACGTCCCCGCGCGACAGGCAGCCGCCGAGCGAAAGCGCAAGGACCGCCATCGCCACCGAGCGCCCGAGAACGACCGACGCACGCCGCCGAGCCGCAGTCGGCCTGCAGGATTGAGCCGCCATGATCGCCCCCATACTGACATCGCATCAATGCGCCCGATGCCATTGATAGATCGTTAACCCTAACGAGGCGTTAACCGGGGCCGGCGGGGGGAAGAACCGCGCCTCGGTCGTCGCTTCGGCTGCCCGGCGGCAGGTCGGCAGCGCCCTATGCCTATTGCGCAGGCACCCCTGCTCATTCTTCGGGCTTCCAGATTCCAATATGCGAGAACATCATTCTCATATGATGGAACAGCCGCTCACGGACGACGATATCGCCAGGGCGCTCGGGCGCAGGCTCAAGGGGCTGCGCCGCAAGGCGGGGCTGACGCTCGACGCACTCGCGGAGCAGGCAGGCATCAGCCGTGCCATGATCTCCCGCATCGAGCGCGGGGAATCGAGCCCCACCGCCGTACTGCTCGGCCGGCTCTGCGCCGGGCTCGGCGTGAGCCTCGCCTCGCTCTTTGCACGCGAGGCGCCTGTGGCGAGCCCCCTGCAGCGGGCCGGGGAGCAGCCCGTCTGGCAGGATCCCGAAACCGGCTACGTGCGGCGCGCCGTCTCGCCCTCCGGCACCGGCTCGCCGGTCGAGATCGTCGACGTGACGCTGCCGCCCGGGGCGCGGGTCGCCTTCGACCACCCGTGGCTGTCGCGCGGCATCGACCAGCATGTCTGGGTGCTCGACGGCACGCTGGAGAAGACCGTCGGCGACGAGGTCTTCCTGCTCCACACGGGCGACTGCCTGCACATGCGGCTCGACCGCCCCAACGTCTACCGCAACCCGGGCACGCGGCCGGTGCGCTACGCCGTCGTGCTCGCCCCCGTCGATGAGCGCAAGGGCTGAGACGCCATGAACGAAGCCGCCACCGTCGCCGAAGGATCACCTACTGACTCCGCCGCCATCCGCCCGCTGACGGCCGGCGAGGCGATCGCCCGCCTGGGCGAGCTCGCCGCCGTACTCGTCGATGCCGTGGTGCACGGCGCCTCGGTCAACTTCCTCGCCGGTCTGACGGCGCAGGAGGCTGCCGCCTTCTGGCGCGGCCAGCTGCCGGGCATCAGTGACGGCAGCCGCGTGCTCTTCGTTGCGGAGGAGGACGGCCGCATCGTCGGCACCGTCATCCTCACCTATGCCCACCAGCCCAATGCGCCGCACCGGGCCGAGATCGGCAAGATGCTGGTGCTCGCGAGCCACCGCCGCCGCGGCATCGGCAAGCGCCTGCTGAGGGCGGCGGAGGAGACGGCTCGCGCCGCCGGTCGCACGCTCCTCCTCCTCGATACGCAGACGGGCAGCGCGGGCGAAGCCCTCTACCGCGCCTGCGGCTGGCACGCGTTCGGGGTGGTGCCGGACCATGCGCTCGCGACCGACGGCGTGCCCGCGGCCACCACCTTCTTCTACAAGAAGCTCTGATCCATGCCGACCATTCGTCCTGCGCGCGAGGCGGACATTCCCGCCATCCTCGCCCTGCACAACCACCACATCCTCAACAGCCTCGCCATCTGGCGCTACGAGCCCGCCGATCTCGACGAGCGGCTCGGCTGGTTTCGCGAGCGCACGCAAAAGGGCTTTCCGATCCTCGTCGCGGACCTGCCCTCGGCGGAGGTCGCCGGCTTCGCCACCTACGGGCCGTTTCGCACCGGCGCTGGCTATGACGGCACGGTCGAGAATTCCATCTATGTGCGCGACGACGTCCAGCGCCGAGGCGTCGCGGCCGCCCTGATGGAGGCGCTCATTGCGGAAGCGAGGCGCGACGGGCGCGCCGTGATGGTGGCCGCCATCGGCCTGCCGAACGATCCCTCGCGGGCCCTCCACACCCGCTTCGGCTTCCGCGAGGTCGGTTGCCTCGAGGGGATCGGCCGCAAGTTCGGCCGCGCGCTCGACCTGCTCATGATGCAGAAGGATCTGTGATCCTGCGCCACGCGGCAGCGCAGATGGACGGCCGCCTCGCATGAATCTCCCCCTGCCGCAGCGATGCACACCCGTCCCGCTCGTCCGCCCCGCCGCCCTCGCGGCGGCACCGCGCCCGTGCTATCGACGACAAGTTCATCGAGGAGGACCCGTGACCGTGCACGCGCTCGTCGCCGCCATCGACACCCCTTCCATCGCCGTTCACCTCGTGCAGCCGGAGAGCTGGCCGGGCGTGCGCGACAGCCTGCCGGCGAGCGCCCGCGCCTTCGCCGAGGCGCACGGCTTCGAGCCGAAGCCGGGACGCTACCTCGCGCTGCCCGATGCCGAGGGCGCCATCGCGGCCGTGCTGTTCGGCATGGATACGGCGGACAGCCGCCGGGCGGACCCCTTCCTGGCCGGCAAGCTGCCCGGCCTCCTGCCCGAGGGCACCTATCATTTCGCCACGCTGCCGCCCGGCACCGCCGAGACGGCCACGCTCGCCTTCCTCCTCGGCGCCTATCGCTTCGAGCGCTACCGCGACAAGAAGGACGGCGGCTGCCGCATCGTCCTGCCCGAGGGCGTCGACGGCGACGAGCTGGCGCGGATCGCCGAGGCGGTGACGCTCGGGCGCGACCTCGTCAACACGCCGACCAACGACCTCGGCCCGGACGGCATCGAGGAGGCGATCCGGGCGCTCGGCACGCGCTTCGGCGCCGAGGTGCGAACAATCGTCGGCGACGAGCTCCTGAAGCAGAACCTGCCGATGATCCATGCGGTCGGCCGCGCCTCGGCGGTGCCGCCGCGCCTCGTCGACCTCACCTGGGGCGCGGCCGATGCGCCGAAGATCACCCTCGTCGGCAAGGGCGTCGCCTTCGACACCGGCGGGCTCGACATCAAGCCCTCCAGCGCCATGCTGCTGATGAAGAAGGACATGGGCGGGGCGGCGGCCGCCATCGCGCTCGCCCAGATGATCATGGACGCGCGCCTGCCCGTGCGTCTGCGCCTTCTCGTCCCGGCGGTCGAGAACGCCATTTCCGGCGCCGCCTTCCGGCCCGGCGACATCCTTCAGAGCCGCAAGGGCATCACGGTCGAGATCGGCAATACCGACGCCGAGGGCCGGCTCATCCTCGCCGATGCACTCGCCCTCGCCGACGAGGAGGCGCCTGAGCTCATCGTCGATTTCGCCACGCTGACCGGCGCCGCGCGCGTCGCCCTCGGCCCGGACCTGCCGCCGCTCTTCACCCGCGACGAGGGCCTCGCCGGCGACCTGCAGCGCCTCGGCCTCGCCGTCAACGACCCGCTGTGGCGCCTGCCGCTGTGGGGCGCCTACGATTCCATGCTGGAATCGAAGGTCGCGCAGGTGAACAACGTCTCGAGCGGCGGCTTCGCCGGCGCCATCACCGCCGCGCTCTTCCTCCAGCGCTTCGTCGAGAAGGCGACGGCCTACGCCCATCTCGACATCTATGCCTGGAACCCCTCGACGAAGCCCGGGCGGCCGGAGGGCGGCGAGGTCCAGGGCGCGCGGGCGCTCTACGCCTATCTCAGGGAGCGCTACGGCTCGCTCGGCTGACCTTCGCCGGCCTGCGCATGGCGCCGCAGGCCCTCGACGACACGCTCGGCCGCCCGTGACAGCGGGCGGTCGACGAGCGTGATGATGCCGACCGCCCCGAGGTCGAGCGTCAGCTCCACCGGCAGCACGGCGAGAAAGCCGCGCTCGATCCACGGCGCCACGGTGTTGCGCGGCAGCACGGCGAGGAAGTCGCCCGCCAGCAGCAGGTTGATGGTGATGTCGACGGAATCGGTCTCGATCGCCTGCACCGGCGAGGGCAGGCCGGCCCGGCGCAGCATGTCCTCGAAACGCGCATGCAGCACGCTGCCCGGCGGGTGCACCACCCAGGGCCCGTCCATGAGACGGCGCAGCGCGAGGTTGCGCAGCGCAAGGTCCGCCGCCCGCGCGGCGATGGGGTGATCGGCCCGGCAGACCACCACCTGCCGCTCGTCGACGAGGAATTCGAACGACAGGTCGTGCCGCTCGCTCGTCACCGGGATGCGCCCGACGACGAGGTCGAGCCGCCGCTCGCGCAGCGCCGCGAGCAGCGTGCCGCTCGTGCCGAGAACGAGCGACAGCGCGATCGGATCGCTCGCACGGTGCAGCGACACGGCCGTGGCGCTGATGAGGCCCGGCACGGCGCCGACGATGGAGCCGAGGCGCACGCGCCCGCCGCGGCCGCTGGCGATGGCCGCCAGCTCCTCGCCCGCCGCCGACAGCTCGGCGACGATGTTGCCGGCCCGGCGCAGCAGCGCGTCCCCGGCCGCAGTCGGCCTGAGACCGCGCGGCAGGCGCTCGAAGAGGCTGGTGCCCACCGCCTCCTCCACCTGGGCGAGCAGCTTGGACGCCGCCGGCTGGCTGATGTGCACCGCCTCCGCCGCGCGATGCAGGTTCGCGTGTTCGCCGATGGCGACGAGCAGTTGCAGCTGGCGCAGCTTGAACCGCCGCACGGCCGCCTCCAGCGCCGGTGACGCGGCGGCCCTCGCCCGTTCCCCTGTCGCCATGTCGATATCCATTTTCATATCGATTGATCGAAGAAAGCGATTAGGCGGTTATCGATCTTTCGTCTAGAGCCATTCTCAAGAGCTGCGCCGCCTAGAGCCCGTTCCGATCAGATTGCATCGCAATCCAGTCGGTAAAACGGTCTCTTCTTAGAGTTCAGAGCCGGCCGGATGCATCGGAGGAATGTTCGAGGATGGATCGATGACCGACTATAAGCCGACCGTCGCCTTTCTCGGCCTCGGCCTCATGGGCGCGCGCCAGGCGCGCCGCCTGATCGAGGCCGGCTGGCCGCTCGTCCTGTGGAACCGCTCGCGCGAGAAGGCCGAGGCGCTCGCCCCGCTCGGCGCCCGTGTCGCGGCGAGCGCCGCCGAGGCGGTGGCGGAGGCCGACATCGTCATCACCATGCTGGAGAACGGCCCCATCGTCGAGGACGTCGTCTTCGCCCAGGGCGTCGCCGGCGCGATGCGGCCCGGCGCCGTTCTCATCGACATGAGCTCGATCAAGCCCGCCGAGGCCCAGGACCATGCGGCGCGCCTCGCCGAAAAGGGCATCGCCTATCTCGATGCGCCCGTCTCCGGCGGCACGGTGGGCGCCGAAGGGGGCACGCTCGCCATCATGGTGGGCGGCGACGAGGCGGTCTTCGACCGCATCGCTCCCGTCTTCGCGCCCATGGGCCGGGCGACGCGCGTCGGCCCGCACGGCGCCGGCCAGCTCGCCAAGCTCGCCAACCAGATCATCGTCGGCGTCACCATCGGCGCCGTGGCCGAGGCGCTGATGCTCGCCGCGCGCGGCGGCGCCGATCCGGCCAAGGTGCGCGAGGCCCTGCGCGGCGGCTTCGCCGAGAGCCGCGTGCTCGACCTGCACGGCGCCCGCATGGTGGAGCGCGACTTCACGACCAAGGGCCGCTCCGTCACGCATCTCAAGGACATCGACAACGCCCTCGATGCCGCCGAGCGCCTCGGCCTGGCGGCGACGCCCTTCACGGCCGCGACCGCCGACCTCTTCCGCGGCCTCCTCGCCAATGCCGGCGATCTCGACCACTCGGGCCTCCTCGTGGAGCTCGAGCGCCGCAACCCCGCCAACTGATCGACGCCGGGACAAGGACCCTCACCCCATGAGCAACGGCACCAAGAAGAAGCTCCGCAGCCAGGAGTGGTTCGGCAAGCAGGACAAGCACGGCTTCCTCTACCGCTCGTGGATGAAGAACCGCGGCTTCCCGCAGGACCAGTTCGACGGCCGCCCGGTCATCGGCATCTGCAACACCTGGTCCGAGCTCACCCCCTGCAACTCGCATTTCAAGACCATCGCCGAGCACGTGCGCTGGGGCATCCTGGAGGCCGGCGGCTTTCCGCTCGAGTTCCCGGTGATGTCGCTGGGCGAGACGCTGCTGCGCCCGACGGCGATGCTCTACCGCAACCTCGCCTCGATGGACGTGGAGGAATCGATCCGCGCCAACCCGCTCGACGGCGTCGTGCTGCTCATGGGCTGCGACAAGACCACGCCCTCGCTCCTCATGGGCGCGGCGAGCGTCGACCTGCCCACCATCGGCATCTCCGGCGGCCCCATGCTGCGCGGCATCTACCGCGGCAAGCACATCGGCTCGGGCACCAACACCTGGTCGATGAGCGAAGACGTGCGCGCCGGCAAGATGACGATCGAGGAGTTCCACGAGGCCGAGGCCTGCATGCACCGCTCGCACGGTCACTGCATGACCATGGGCACGGCCTCGACCATGGCCTGCATGGTGGAGGCGCTCGGCGTCGGCATGCCGGGCAACGCCGCCATCCCCGCCGTCGACGCGCGCCGCAATCACCTCGCGCGCGAGGCCGGCCGGCGCATCGTCGAGATGGTCAACCAGGATGTCGTCCTGTCGAAGATCCTGACGCGCGAAGCGTTCGAGAATGCCATCCGCGCCAATGCCGGCATCGGCGGCTCGACCAATGCCGTCATCCATCTCATCGCCATGGCGCGCCGCATCGGCGTCGAGCTCGACCTCGACGACTGGGATGAGCTCGGCCGCGACGTGCACTGCCTGGTCGACCTGATGCCGTCGGGCCGCTTCTTGATGGAGGACTTCTACGAGGCCGGCGGCCTGCCGGCGGTGCTGCGCGAGCTCGGCGAGCGCGGCCTCCTCAACAAGGATGCGCTCACCGTCAACGGCCGCACCATCTGGGAGAACAACGAGAACGCGCCCTGCTGGAACCGCGAGGTGATCCACAGCTTCGATGCGCCGTTCAAGCCGGACGCGGGCATCGCCGTGCTGCGCGGCAACCTCGCTCCCGACGGCGCCATCATCAAGCCTTCGGCGGCCTCCCCGCACCTCATGAAGCACACCGGCCGGGCCGTCGTCTTCGAGGACATCGAGGACTTCCACGCCCGCATCGACGACGAGAACCTCGACATCGACGAGACCTGTGTCATGGTGCTCAAGAATTGCGGGCCCAAGGGCTATCCCGGCATGGCCGAGGTCGGCAACATGCCGCTGCCGCCCAAGATCCTCAAGAAGGGCATCACCGACATGATCCGCATCTCCGACGCGCGCATGTCGGGCACGGCCTATGGCACGGTGGTGCTGCACACGGCACCCGAGGCCGCCGCCGGCGGGCCGCTCGCGCTTGTTCAGAACGGCGACATGATTACGCTCGACGTCGCCGCGCGCAGCCTCACCCTGCACGTCTCCGACGAGGAGCTCGCCAGCCGCCGCGCCGCCTGGCAGCCGCCGGCGCCGCACACCGACCGCGGCTACGTCAAGCTCTACGTCGACCACGTGCTGCAGGCCAACGACGGTGCCGACCTCGACTTCCTCGTCGGCAAGAGCGGCTCGGCCGTGCCGCGCGACAACCATTGATGACGGGAGGAATGCCGATGTCCCTTCGCCTCGTTCAGTTCTTCGATGAAGCCGGCATGCGGCGCGTCGGCGTGCCTTCCGACGACGGCCGCCGCCTTGCCGTGCTCAACGATACGCAGAGCGTCTATGCGCTGGCGCTCGACGCGGTGGCTGCGAACACGCCGCTCGTCGAGCTCGTGCGCAAGCGGCTCGGCGACAAGAGCGTCGACTACGACGCCGTCATCGCCGACCGCCGCCTGCTGCCGCCCATCGACCATCCGGACGAGACCCGCTGCCACGTCACCGGCACGGGTCTCACCCATCTCGGCAGCGCCGACACGCGCGACAAGATGCACAAGTCGACGGTGGAGGCCGACGAGGCGGCGCTGACCGATTCCATGAAGATGTTCCGCTGGGGCATCGAGGGCGGCCGTCCGGCCGCGGGCGCCGTCGGCGTCCAGCCCGAATGGTTCTACAAGGGCAACGGCCGCTTCATCGTGCCGCCGGGCGCCCCTCTCGTCTCCCCGGCCTTCGCCGAGGATGCGGGCGAGGAGCCGGAGCTCGCCGGCCTCTACGTCATCGCCCCGGACGGCACGCCCGTGCGCGTCGGCTTTGCCCTCGGCAACGAGTTCTCCGACCACGTCACCGAGCGCAAGAACTACCTCTTCCTCGCCCATTCCAAGCTGCGCCAGAGCACCTTCGGCCCCGAGGTGCTCATCGGCCCGCCGCCCGCCGACATCCGTGGTACCAGCCGCATCCGCCGCGACGGCGCGGTGCTGTGGGAGAAGCCCTTCGTGACGGGCGAGGCCAACATGTCGCACAGCTTCGCCAACCTCGAGCATCACCACTTCAAATATGCCGAGCACCGGGTGCCCGGCGACGTGCACGTCCATTACTTCGGCACGGCGACCCTGAGCGTTGCCGACGGGGTGCGCACGCAGGAGGGTGACATCTTCGAGATCGAGGCCGAAGGCTTCGGTCGCCCGCTGCGCAACCCGCTCGCCATCGCCCGCGAGCCAAAGGGCCTCGTCGCCGTCCGCGAGGCCTGAGAGCCCATTTTCCGGGGCGGACCGCGTCCGCCCCCGGCGCACCACGTGCACAAGCTGCCTTCAACTCGACTGCCCGGCCCGCGCCCGTGGGCCGGGCAGTCGACTAGCAATCGACACGACGTTTGATGTGCGGCCCTGCCATGCGCCGCACGTGTCGATTGCGGGAGGGGTTGCATGGGTCACCGGCTTGGATCAGCGGCGACGGCCGCATTCCTCGCGATCTGGTTCGCCGGCTGCATGACGGCCGGCCCGGGCACGCAGGCGACCGCGACCATCGCGGCTGAGACGTCGCAGGCCGGACGCCTCATCTTCCTCGCCGAGGATATCGCCGGCCGCGGCGAGACGCAGACCGCGCTCGCGCTCTATGACCGCGCCGGCGAGATCGCCGGCGACGATGCGGCGCTCCACGCCCGCCTCGGCGACGCCTACCTGCGGCTTGGCGAGAACGAACGTGCCGAGCGCGCCTATTCCACCGCCCTCAGGCTGAAGCCGGCGGATGCCGCGGTCCTGCTCGGCCTCGGCTCGGCCAAGTTGCGCAAGGGCGAGACGGCGCAGGCCCTGGCGCTCATCGCCAAGGCGGCGCCCCAGGTTGGCAGCGCCGCCGCCTACAACCGCCTCGGCGTCGCCCACACTCTCGCCGGCGGTTTCGCCGAGGCCGAGGCGGCCTATCGCAAGGCCCTCGCGCTCGATGGCAGGGACCTCGACATCAAGACCAATCTCGCCCTCGTCGCCGCCCTCGCCCGCCGCGACGGCGAAGCACAGGCGCTCATCGCCGAGGTCGTCGCCCAGCCGACGGCGGAGGAGCGGCACGTCCGCGCCCGGGTGCTCGTGCTCGCCCTGACCGGCAAGGGCCCCGAGGCGCGGAAGACGGCCCATCGCGGCCTCGACCAGGGCGACGTCGACAAGCTGCTGTCCCAGGCGAGGACAATCGCGACCTCGGGCGATGCCAGGGCCAAGGGCGCGGCCCTCGGCGCCGTGATGATCTGAGACGTGAGGCACGGCCCGTCACTTGTCGGCCGACACGCTCTTGCCGGGGTCGCGCTCGCCGCCGGTCAGGTACTGCTGCGCCGCGCGGAAGGTCGGCAGGCCGGGCGCGCGGCCCATGCGGCGGCCGTAGACGAGGTCGCGCTGGCGCTCCGTCATGCGCATCAGGTTGTAGGCATTGGCGCAGCCCGGCGGCAGGAAGGGCCCGAGGTCGCTCGTCTCCGTGGGATCGGGGGTCATGCACGCCTCCGGGACGAGGCCGTTGACCGGCACGGTGACCGCGGAGCGCCCGGCGCGCCCGGCCGCATTGCCGTAATGGGGCGAGTAGTCGGGCGGCGTCCGCGCGCAGCCGGCAATGGCAAGGGCAGCAACAAGGGCAGCAGCAAGGGCGGCCGCAACGGCGCAGTGCCGCGAAATCATCGTCATCGTCCTTCTCCGCCGTTATTTGAAGATGAGGCCGGAGGACGGCCCCTTGACCACCCGCGCGGCGGCCTGCTGGCCGAGCGCCTGGCGCGGCCGGTCGAGCGGCGTCGCCAGGCGCTTGTCGCCGACCGGGGACACGATGTAGGGCGTGATGAGGATGACGAGCTCGCTCTCGTCCCGGCGAAAGCTCTGCGAGCGGAAGAGCGCCCCCAGGACCGGCAGATCGCCGATCATCGGGATCTTCTCCAGCGACTGGGCGAGGTTGCGCTGGAAGAGGCCGGCGATGGCGAAGGTCTGGCCGCTCGCCACCTCCACCGTCGTTTCCGCCCGGCGCACGGAAAGGGCGGGAATTTCGAGCCCGCGCAGCTGGACGGCACCGGCCGCGGACAGCGTGCTGACCTCCGGCCGCACGCGCAGCGCGATGCGGTCCTCCTGCAGGAGGATCGGCGTGAAGGCCAGGGAGACGCCGAACGGCTTGTAGCTGATGGAGAGCGCCTGGTTCTGGCCCGGCACCGGGATGGGAATCTCCCCGCCTGCGAGGAAGGTCGCCTCCTGCCCCGTCACGGCCGTCAGGTTGGGCTCGGCCAGCACGGTCATGATGCCGTTGCGCTGCAGGGCCTGCACCAGCACGTCGACATTGACGGAACCGAAGCCGCCACTCCCGCCGCCCCCCTTGTTGACCGTGCCGAGCGAGAAGAAGCCGGCGCGGAAGGCGAGGTTCCAGTCGATGCCGAGCACCGTGAGATCGTTGCGCGAGATCTCGGCGAAGCGGACGCGGATGTTGACCTGCTGGGATCCGGCGACGGTCGTCCTGTTGTAGGGCGTCTGCCCGTCCGGCGAATAGGCGTTGGCCACCTCGCCGACATCGATCGCCTCGGCCACGGAGCCCGTGTTCCCGCGCGCGACGAGGCGCTTGCCGAACAGCGAGACGTCGACGTTCGACTGCGGCTGAAGCGCGCCGACGGCCTCGTTCGGCGGCGTACTGTCGACGACGACGCGCAGCCTCACCTCGGCCTGCAGCTCGTTGTTGGGGGACAGGGCGATGAGATTGGTGACGCCCGGCTTCTTGCCGAAGACGTAGACCGCATTGGGCGTGACGACCTTGAGGTCGGCGATGTCCGGATCGGCCACGAAGACCGAGGCGGCCGGCCTGTCGAGATGCAGCATCCGTCCCTGGCTCACGGAGAGGTCGAGAACCCGCGGGGGCGCCGCCTGCAGGCTCCGCGCTCCGATCGTGATTGCGAGAAACACGCCGGAAACCACGACGACGAGGCGCAGCAGCACATATGTCATCGTCTGCCGGTCTATGCGCGCCGGCCCGACGCAAAGCCGGTCCCTGCGCTGCCACCATCTGGTCAGAAACATGATGATCCCCTGCTGATGTCGCAGCCCGAAGGGCCGCAGCCGGCCCGATTGCGCCAGCCGGGCATGCATCACCGATCGGCGGCGGTCCCGCTCGGCGTCCGCCCCGGTGTGCCTGTTACCTGCTGACAGGGAGCGGGAGCATCGGACCCGCCCGGCATGCGCCGGTCGGCGGCTGCTCCCTCGCGCCGGGACTGGCCCGACAACCGTGCGCAATTGGCATACAGATGCGGACGCACGTCATGGCGGCACCCGGCGGGCAGCTTGCAGATGCTGTCACGGCGCCGGTCGTCCACAATAAACCCAGTCATCCACAGGCGGGGCCGCGGAATCGCCGGTCATAGCGCGCCGGCGCGGACGAGCATCATGGCGACGGGGCGGAAGAGGTTTTCCCGCAGCGGCTCGCCGAGGCCATGGGTGGCGAGGCCCGCGACGACATCGGCTTCGGCATCGGCCTCGATGCGCAGGCCACGCTGCTGCGCCTCCTCGAGGGCCTGGGCGACCCGCGCGCCCTGGGCCTTGAAGACGACGGACGGGATCCCCTCCTCCGGCGTGTATCTGAGGCCGATGAGATGCTTGCCGTCGGTGACCACCAGCGACGTGGCGGCGAGGCCGAGCCGCACCGGCATGCGCGCCTGCTCCTGCCGCAGGCGCCGCCGCTCGGCCTGCATGTGCGGATCGCCCTCCTGGTTCTTGCGCTCCTGCTTCATCTCCGTCTTGGTCATGCGCATCTCGTGCAGGAAAAGGCGGCGCTGCAGGAGGATGTCGGCGATGCCGACGGCGGCGAACACGCCCACCGCGACATAGGCCGTCGCCTTCAGCATCGCGACGAGCATCGGGCCGAAACAGGCAAGGCCGCAGGCCGGTATTTCCATCAGCGGCGAAAGCCACAGCCGGAGGACGGAGACGAAGGCGGCCGCCAGCACGACCACCTTGACGAGGCTCTTGCCGATCTCGACCCAGGCGCGCATCCCGAAGATGCGCTTGAGGGCGCTCGCGGGGCTGAAGGTTTCCGGCTTCGGCTTGATGGCTTCCATGGCGAAGAGCGGCCCGCCCGTCGCCGCCATGCCCGCCGCCAGGGCAAGGACGAAGGCGACCGCCAGGGCAGGCAGGACCAGGGAGATCCAGGCAGCCCCCGCCTCGATGAGCGCCGGCACGAGATCGTGCGGCGTGGCGGTGGCCCGCACCATGGCATCCGTAAGCGCCAGCAGCCGTTCGGCCCAGTTTTGCCAGAGGCCGCTGACGAGCAGCACGATCCCTGCCACGGTGGCGGCAGATACGAGATCGCCGGCCTTGGCGACCTGGCCTTTCTTGCGCGCATCCTGCAGTTTCTTGTCGGATGCCGGGAGTGTCTTCTCTTCGGATGAATCTGCCATTGCGCGGTACCGTTGCTCCGCAGGCCGCTGCTGTACGGCGGAAGCCCGGTGGCAAGAGACGAGGCGCTGCAGGGTCGGGCCGGCCCCAGCCGTGACGATCGATCAATACGCCGCCGCCAAATTCATTATTCACGAATATATTCAAGGTATTTATTGATATAAACACCTTGAACGTTATGTTATCTACGCTCGGATGAGCGCAATGAATGATATATCACTCTCGCTCAACGCCGAGACGTAAGCTATTCACGATGGTATGTATTACCTTTGAAAGGATTTACTGATGACCATAAGCGCCCCTCCCATGACAACCCAGAGCGCGTCGTCCAGCGCTTCGGAGCTGGAGCAGTTCAGCACGCAGATGCGGCAGCTGCAGAAGGACCAGATGGCCTTCCAGCTCAAGGAAGCGCAGCGCACGATGATCGACAAGCAGATCCAGACTGTGATCGATAACAACAAGGACCGCGCGAACGCCGCCATCCAGGGCGCCCGCGTTCAGTAAGAACGGACAGTTTGCCTGCCCGCAGCATTTTATACGGTGCCGACTTCATGCCGGCACCGCGCCATTGCGATGCGCCCCTTGCCTTCACGTCATGATTTTTCGAGAGCCGCCATGCAGCTTCGAACCGCCACATCCAGCGGCCGGGCGAATGTCATCGACGCCGGACGGGCCGTCGCCACCCGCCTCGTGGCGGGCGGCGGGAAGCCGCAGGAGATGGCTGGCCAGCCTCCGGCCGGCCCCGCGCTCGCCGTCGTCAGCGGCTGCCATGCCGGCGCCTCGTTCCAGCTTCTGGACAAGGTCTACCGCATCGGCTCCACGGCGGAGGCGGACATCGTCCTCGCCGATCCCGGCATCGCGCCCGACCATGCCACCATCCGCATCGGCCGCGGCTCGATGAAGGTGGAGGCCCGCGGCGGTGACGTCGACGTCGCCGGCCATGGCCTCCTGCCCGGCGGCTACGGCCGCCTCGTGCGCCTGCCGGCGGAGATCACGCTCGGTGGCGCCACGCTGCGCATCACCGACGACCGCATGCCGCCGCTGCCGCGCGCCGTGCACCTCGCCCGCCGCGCCGCGCGCAGGCCCCTGCCTGTTGCCGGCCTCGCCCTCGGCCTCATCCTCGCGCTGTCGCTGCCGGTCATCCTGATGGAGCGGGGCCGCGGCGCCGGCGCGGATGCGGCGGGGCAGGCGGCCGGCACCGCGCCGCAGATGCGCCCGACGACACATGAAGCCGCGGAACAGCTGAAGTCCCGCATCGCTGCCGCCGATCTCGCCGGTCTCCAGGTGACGGCCGTCGACGACAGCCGGATTGTGGTCGCCGGCGTAGTCCCGGAAAAGAAGATGCCGGCCTGGACCGAGACGCGGAACTGGTTCGACGCCACCTACGCGCAGAACCCGCTCCTGGTGTCCCAGGTGACGGCGTCGGATTCCTTCCCCATCCAGGGCCTGCGCCTGCGCGCCGTCTGGTTCGGCGACACGCCCTATGTCGTGACGGGTGACGGGCGCAAGCACCACGAAGGCGCGGTGATCGAAGGCGGCTGGCGCGTCGAGCGCATCGACCGCGAGGCCGTCACCTTCGCTCGGGACGGCAATGTCGTGAGGCTCACCTACTGAAGCGCCTGCCCGACCGGGACTGAGGAACGAACGACGATGACGACGAGCAACATCGACCGGACGCGGCGCACCGTCCAGCCCGTCTCCCGGCCGGCGCCCGCCCCGCCGGCAAACCGTGACGTCGCCTCCTCCCCGGGTCGTGAGGCGCGGTCTCAGGCGAGCGGCGAGGTCAGGTCGCATCCCCTTGCCCCGGTTGGTCGCCGCCAATCCTCGACGCGAAGCAGGGCTGGTGTCGGCACGCCGCTGCCGAACACCGCCGAGGGGCTCGTCGAAAGCTATGTGCGCCCGCCGCCGGAAGACATGTCCCTGGTCGCCGGGCCGGCCTGCCTCGGGCTGCTCGATGCCATCGTGGCGGAAATCGTGCCCGCCCTCGAGGACATCCCCGGCGGCGCTGCCGCCATCCTCACGGCCGAGCGCGACCAGCGGCGCGATCTTCTCACCCGCCTCTACGCCATAGGGGGCGTCGCCTGAACGAGAAGCGGCAGGAAGCGGCGCGCCTCCTGCGCGCCCTCGGACATTTCTACAGCCGCTACGGCCAGCACGGCCGGGGGCTGGAGCTGCTGCGGCTCGCCGAGCATCTCCTGCCCGACGACGTGGGCGTGCAGCGCAGCCTCGTGCAGGCGCTGCTCCTCGCCGGCCAGCCCGAAGGCGCGCTTGCCGCGATCGAGCGCCTCAAGCAGCTGGAGCCGGCCGTGCCGCCGGCCCTCAGGCTCCTCGAAAGCCGCGCTCTCTGGATGCTCGGGCGAGCGGGCCAGGCGCGCCGCGCCTTCATGGATTACGTCGAGCAACGCGGACCGCCCTGATGCCGGCAAGCTTCCTCAAGAAGATCCTCCTGGCCGCCTCCCAGCGGGGCGACATCGCCTTCGCGCTCCTCGTGGTGGTCGCGGTGATGATGATGATCATCCCGCTGCCGACGGGGCTCGTCGACGTGCTCATCGCCTGCAACATCGCCGCGAGCACGCTCATCCTCCTCGTCGCCTTCTACATCAAGCGGGCGACGGATCTGTCCTCGCTGCCGACCATCGTGCTGATGGCAGTGCTGTTCCGCATCGCGCTCGCCATCACGACGACGCGGCTCATCCTGCTGCAGGGCGATGCCGGCGAGACGGTGGAGGCCTTCGGCACCTTCGTCATCGGCGGCAATGTCGCGGTGGGCCTCATCGTCTTCCTGATCATCACCGTGGCCCAGTTCGTCGTCATCACCAAGGGCGCCGAGCGCGTGGCCGAAGTCGGCGCGCGCTTCACCCTCGATGCCCTGCCCGGCAAGCAGATGAACATCGACAACGATCTGCGCAGCGGCGCCATCGACCAGGCGGAGGCGCAGCGGCGGCGCAGCCTGCTGGAGCGCGAGAGCCAGTTTTACGGCGCGATGGACGGATCGATGAAATTCGTCAAGGGCGATGCCATCGCCGGCCTCGTCGTCATCATCATCAACCTGCTCGGCGGCCTGACCATCGGCGTCCTCCAACGCGGCATGACCCTCGGCGACGCGGCGCTGCGCTATTCGCTGCTGACCGTCGGCGACGGCCTCATCGCGCAGATTCCCGCCCTTCTCGTGTCGATGGCCGCCGGCACGGTGGTGACGCGCGTCGGCAGCGACGGCGATCAGGACGTCGGCTCGGCCATCTTCAGCCAGCTCTCGCGCGACCCGCGCGCCTTCGGCCTCGTTGCCGCCGTGCTCGCCGCCCTCGCCCTTCTCCCCGGCTTTCCCACCCTGGTGTTCCTCGTGCTGGCGGCGATCTTCGCCGGCGGCACATGGCTCATGCTGCGCGGCACGGCGCGCACGGCCGCGGCCGCCGAGGGTCTCCGGGCCGCCACCCGGGCGCTCGAGCCGCGCCTCGTGCTGCGGCTGGGGCCGGATCTCGCCGCCGCCATCCCGCCCGCTCCCCTTGCGATCGAGATCGACCGCATCCGCGCAGGGCTCCTCACGAGGATCGGGCTGCGCCTGCCGAACCTCGCCGTGCGCGCGGACGCGGCCCTGCCTGGCGATGCCTTCAGCCTCGACCTCGACGGCACGCCGGAGGAAAGAGGGACCCTGCCGGCGGGCCATCTCGCCGTCTCGGCCCGCGCGATGGACCTCGATCTCGCCGGCCTGCCCTACGAGGAGGAGGGCGCGACGCAGCACCACGCCGAAACCGTCTGGGTGCCTGAGGCGCATCGGGATGCCCTGGAAGCCGCCGGCTTCACGGCCCGCGAGCGTCGCGAGGTCCTGCTGAAGCGGGTGGAGGAGACGCTCGGCAACACGGCCATGCACTTCCTCGGGCTGCAGGAGACGCGCAACCTCCTGGCGCAGATCGAGGGCGAGTACGGCGAGCTCGTCGGCGAGGTGCAGAAGCTCATTCCGCTGCAGACGCTGGCCGAGCTGCTGCGCGGCCTCGTCGCCGAGCAGGTGCCGATCCGCAACCTGCGCCTCATCCTCGAGGCCATCGTGGAATGGGCGCAGTATCACCGCGAGGTGATCACGCTCGAGGGCTTCGTGCGCAGCACGCTGCGCCGTCAGATCTGCTTCCGCTGGGCGGACGAGAACCGCGTCATCGCCGCCTACGTCCTGGAGCGCGAGATCGAGGAGCTCGTGCGTGTGGTGCTGCAGCAGGGCTTCGGCAGCGCCGGCGCCCGCGATTCGCTCGCGCTGCTCGCCGCGCGGATCCGCGAGCACCTGCAGGATCCGCCGCCCGCGCCCCTGCCGGTCGTCCTCGCCCAGCGCGACGTTCGCCTCGGCTTGCGCCAGATCCTGCTGCAGGAAGGCTTGCGGCTGCCGGTGCTCGCCTATGACGAGATCGCGCCGGACTATTTCGTCCAGACGGTCGCCACCGTCACCGTCACGCCCGACGGTCTCCTCGTCCTGCAGGCGGCCGCGCAGGAAGCGGCACGGGAGCCGCCGCAGGAGGCCGGGATCGAGGCGGCCGGCGCCTGAGGGGCCGGATCGGCCGGACCATCATCGCCGCGGCGCGAGTTCGCCGAGCACCTGGGCGCTGTTGAGGCCATAGGCGAGGCCGTCGCGCATGTAGGTGACGAGAAAGGTGCAGTAGACGACCAGCAGCAGCATGAAGACGAGGTTCTTCAGCGCCAGCGACAGGCTGAAGGCGTTGAGCTGCGGCGCGGCCCGCGCGACGAAGGCCAGCACCACGTCGGTGATCAGCATGGCGGCCATGATCGGCGCCGCCATCAGCACGCCGAGAAAGGTGACGTCGTTGAGCAGCCGCAGCACGATGAAGGCATGCGCGACCTCGAACTGCGGCCACAGCCGGTCGAGCGGCCACAGGAGATAGCTGTCGTAGACGGCGGCGACCATCACGTCCACGCCGTTGGCGCTGAAGAACATCGCGAGCATGGCGAGCGTCAGCAGCGTGCCGGTGACGCCCGCGTCGGTGCCCGAGCTCGGATCGATGAGCGTGGCCGAGGTCGAGCCACGCTGCAGGTCCATGATGTCGCCGGCGGCCTGCGCGGCCCAGAAGGGTATGCCGAAGATGAAGCCGATGATGAACCCGACTGTCGCCTCCTTCAGGGCAAGTCCCACGCCGGCGAACATCGTCGGCAGGCTGCCATCGAGCATCGGCGGCGGCGCCACCGCGACCATGGGCGCGGCGAAGGCCATGGCGGCGGCGCCGCGCATCGTATTGGTCAGGCCGAGCCGCTCGAAGGCCGGCGCGATGGCCATGACGCCCAGAAGGCGCGCGGAGACGAGGGCGAGCGTCAGGACGAGGGCGTGAAGCGCGTCGAGCGCCTGCGACACGAGCGCCAGGCTCACGGCCGCCCTCCGCGCCGCAAGTGGCGCACGGGGCAAGCCGTCGCCGGGCCGGGTCCACGCCCTGGAGGACATTCCGATCCAGCCGGATCGGAACGAGCGTCCACCATCTTGAGAAGGGAGCGTTTTCGCCGAACCGTTATCCCCTTCGGCGGACAAGGCTCTACGGCACCACGAAGGGAAACTCGTCGAGGATCGTGCTCGTCTCCGCAAGGAGCAGGGCCGAGAATGCCGGCCCGAGGGTGATGACGAGCACCACAACGACCACGAGCTTCACGGCCTGCGGCAGGGTCTGGTCCTGGATCTGCGTCACGGCCTGGAGAAAGCCGACGACCACGCCGAGCACCACGGCCGCCGCCAGCGGCGGCCCCGAGAGGATCAGCATGGTCACGAGCGTATTGGCCATCTTGGTGGCGAGATAGTCCTGGCCCACGGGCACCTCCGGACACGACGGCGCGCAGCGATACGGCGGAAGCGGCCCCCATCGTTCAGGCGTAGCTCAGGATGAGGCCGTGCATGAGCCGCGACCATCCGTCGACGGCGACGAACAGGAAGAGCTTCAGCGGCACCGAGATCAGCATGGGTGACACCATCATCATCCCCATCGCCATGAGGATGTTCGAGACGACGAGGTCGATGACGAGAAAGGGCAGGTAGAGCAGGAAGCCGATCTGGAAGGCGCGCGTCAGCTCGGAGCTGATATAGGCCGGCAGCAGGATGACGAGATCGTCCTCGCTCAAACCCGCCTGGGCCTGCTGCGGCCAGATGCGCTGCGTCGCCGACAGGAAGAACTGTCGCTCGCGCGGCGTCGCGAAACGCGCGAGATGCTCCCGCAGCGGGCCGGCGACCTCGCGGCCCACGCCCACGAGCCCCTGGACCGTGCGGACATTGAGGTCCTGCTCGCTCAGCTTCTGGTGGATCGTGGTGAGCAGCGGGGCCGACACGTAGACGGTGAGGACGATGGCGACGGCATAGAGCACCACGTTGGGCGGCGTCTGCTGCACGCCCAGCGCGTTGCGCACGATCATCAGCACGATCGCGATTTTCAGGAAGCCGGTCGTCAGCACGGCGAAGAAGGGCAGCAGGCCGAGAGCGACCGAAACGGCGGCGATGCCGAGGACGTTGACCTCGCCACTACCCATGGCCGGCGAGCCTGACGATCCGAACCCCGATGCTCTCGCCGATCCGCACCATCACGCCGCGGCCGATGCGCCGGCCGTTGCCGAGAATGTCGACCTCGCCGGCAACGGGTACGGCGAGCGGCAGGGTGACCCCCGGCGCCAGCCGCTGCACCTCGGCGAGCGGCAGATCGAGCCGCCCGAGCTCGAAGACGAGGTGGACCGGCACCATGGCGAGCGCCGTATCCTCCGCATCGGCTCCGGATCCCTCATCCTGCCCCGCTGTCGTCATGCACCACTCCAGCATCGATCCGGCCGCCGGCCACGGAAAGTCCTCGAGACGGATGCCGGCCTCCTCCACCACGACCGGCGCGGCGAGACAGTCCGCGATCACAACCACGGCCGCATCGGCCCCGGCCACGCAATCGACAAGCACCGCATCGCCGACCCGCAGCGAGGCGACATCCGCCACCGGAAGCGTCGTGGCGCCGATGCGGACCGCGACGGAACACGGCAGTTCGTCGTGCCCGCCCGGCGGGGGCCCGTCGCCGAGCGCGGCGATGATCTCCTCGCCCGTCTCCGGCGGCAGCAGCAGCCGGGCGGGAACCTCCTCCCGTCCGTTCCGGATGATCCTGACATCGACCCAGGGGCCCCGCGTCTCATCGGGGGCTTGCGATTGCAGCGAAACCAGCACGATCGCGGCCCCGAGCCGGTCCTCCAATGCGCGAAGCCCGGGCAGCATGGCGAATTCGGCAAGCATGGCGAGGTGTTGCGGCGACAGACGCGCAGGATCGAACTGCGGCGGCAGCACCTCCAGCACCTCCTCGGCGAAGGCTGCCGGCACCCAGGCCGTCGCCGGCCGCCCTCCGATCGTCAGATCAAGGGTGACACCAGGCACGACCGGCACCGGGCGGGGAGCGAACACGACGTGCGCCGGAACGCCGGCGAGGCTCACCTGCCAGGGCCTGCGCAGGCGATAGGCCACGTTCCACAGGTGCATGGCCTCGACGTCGAGCGCCGCCGGCACGAAGGGCAGGGGCGACGGCAGCGACGCCGCCTCCGCCGCCGCGGCGAGCGGCCGCTTGCGCGGGGCGGCCCTCTTGCGCGGCGCCGGCGCTTCAGCTGCGGGGGAACGGCGTGCCATGGCTGCTCCCGGCCAGTGCGACCGCGCGATCCTCGGCCTCCGCCTCCACGAGCGCCTCGTCCCGCCGCAGCTGTTGCATCTTCCGCTCGTCGAGCAGCAGGTCGAGCTTGGCGAGCTTGCGCCGGCGCCGCTGCAGCTCCTGCCGCGCTGCGGCAAGCGTCGCCGCCTGGGCCTCCCGTTCCTCGCCCGCCGCGGCAGCGCCGGCCCGGCGACGTCCGGCTTCGGCGGCGACGCCATCGAGCACCGCCTGCTGGCGCGCGATGTCGGAAGCACCGGCGAGGCGCACGGCCATGCGGCCGAGCAACGTCTTCTCCTCCTGCCGGGCCGTCGCCGCGTGTTGTTCAACCGCCGCCTGCGCTGCGCGCACAGCGGCCTCGGCCTCCCGCAGCCCGCGTTCGGCGCGCATGATGCCTTCCTCCGCGCGCGTGAGGCCGCGCTGCCGCAGGCGTCGCAGCAGCATGAGCGTCCGCTCCTGCGTCATGGCACGAGCGTCCGCATGCGCTGCTGGACCTCGGCGAGGGTCGACCGCTCGGCCTGCCCCTGGCGCAGGAGGGCATTGATGGCATCGATGCGGTCGATGGCCTCGTCGGCCCGTGGATCGCTGCCGCGCTGGTATTCGCCCACCCGCACCAGCAGCTCGACCTCGGCGTAGCGCGCCATCAGGTCGCGCACGCGGCCGGCGAGGCGGGAATGCTCCGGCGCGACCACCGCATCCATCAGGCGGCTGCGGCTCTTCAGGACGTCGATGGCCGGGAAATGATTGCGATGGGCGAGCTCCGCCGACAGAACCACGTGGCCGTCGAGGATGGAGCGCACCTCCTCCGCGATGGGGTCCTGCGTGCCGTCGCCTTCCATGAGGACCGTGTAGAGGCCGGTGATGGCGCCGCCCTGCCCCGGGCCGCTGCGCTCGAGCAGCTGCGGCAGCACCGCAAAGAGCGACGAGGGAAAGCCGCGCCGCGTCGGCGGCTCGCCGGCGGCGAGGCCGATCTCGCGCTGGGCGCGGGCGAAGCGCGTGACGCTGTCCATCAGCAGCAGCACGCTGCGGCCCTGATCTCGGAAATATTCGGCGATCGCCGTCGCCACATAGGCCGCCTTGACGCGCTCGATGGCCGGACGGTCCGAGGTGGCGACCACCGTCACCGACCGGCGCCGCCCCTCCTCGCCGAGCTCGCGCTCCAGGAATTCGCGCACCTCGCGGCCGCGCTCGCCGATGAGGCCGATGACGACCACGTCGGCTTCGGTGCCCTTGACGATCTGGGCGAGCAGCGTCGACTTGCCGACGCCCGGTTCGCCGAAGATGCCGATGCGCTGCCCCCGCGCGCAGGTCACGAGCCCGTCGAGAGAGCGGATGCCGAGCTGCAGCGGCGCCTTGATGATGTCGCGCGCCATCGGCTGCGGCGGCGGCGCCTGCAGCGGATAGGTGCCGGCCATATTAGGCGGCGGCCAGGCGCCGCCGTCGAGCGGCTCGCCGAGCGCGTTGAGCACGCGGCCGAGCAGGCCCGGCCCCACGGGCACGCGCAATTCGCTGCCGGTCGGAATGACCTCGGTGGCGCTGGAGAGGCCCGACACGTCGCCGAGCGGCGTCAGGACCGCCGCGTCCTCCAGGAGGCCGACGACCTCGCCCAGGACCTCGACTCCTGAAACGGGGTCGCAGAGCCGGCAAACCTCCCCCAGCCGCACCTCGGCCACGCTGGCATGGATCGTGACGCCGACGGCCCGCAGGATGCGTCCCTTGACGACGCGCGGGCTGACGGTTTCCGCCTGCCGCCGCAGCTTCGGGAGGATGCCCGCGATGCGCGCATCGATGTCGAGGGCGTCGCCCCGCATCACCCCCGTCCCTCCCGCCGCGGCAGGGCCCCGGCCAAGGCCGAGAGCTGCGTCTCGAGATCCGCGTCAACGATGGCGAATTCGCTCGCGAGCCGGCAATCCGTGGGGCCCATCGTCGGATCGCCCGCAACCGCGATGGTAACCGCGAGGCCTTCCCGCTCCACCCGTGCGTTGACCTCGTCGCGCACCTTGGCGCAGGCGTCGGGGTGCACCGTGATCTTGAGGTGTTTCGCCCGGCGGAAATTGGCCAGGGCCTCGCCGGCGAGCCGCGCCACGAGATCGGCGTTCTCGAAGGTGCCCAGCACCTGGCGCACGATACCCATGGCGAGATCGGCCACCTCGCTCTCGAGCGAGCCGAGATAGCGATCGACGGCCGTGACCGTCTGCGCCAGCTGCTCGGCCGCCGCGGCGTTCTTTTCCTTCACGCTGGCGAGGCCGTCCCGGATGCCCTTCTCGTGACCTTCGGTGTATCCCCGGCTCATTTCCGACGACGCGAGATCCTCCGCCTTGCGGAGGGTCATCGCCGCCTTCTGCCAGATGTCCACCTCCGGGCCACGCACGATCCGGCCGCCGCCACCCAGGGTCGATAAGCGATCCGTACTGTTCATGTTCATCCCGCTGCCTGACGATAGAGCCCCGGTCCGATCTCGCCGAACGGAGCCGGGATGGGCCCGGGCGTGATCGTCCCGTCCTCGAATTTGAGCATCAGCCGCGCCGTCACCGCTGCCGGAAGTTGCGCAACCCATGCCAGAAAGCTGTACCAGCCGTCGCGAGCCACCACCTCCGCCGCGCCGGCGAGAACGTCGAAGCGCATGCCCTGCGGCCCTGCGGCCCGATTGGCGAGGCCGAAGGCGATGAGGTCGGCGTCGAGCGACCCGCGCAGGACTTCCACGTCCGGGGCGAGAACCACGTTGGCGATGGCGTCCGCCCAATAGAGCGCGCCCGCACGAAGGGCGGCAGCCATCAGCTCCTCCGGCGCGCGCACGACGATCGACCGGTCGATCTCGGCGCAGTCCATCCCGGCGCCGACCGGCGGCACGAGACCGGCGGCCTCGAGCAGGGCCGTCAACCGCGTGGCGAAGCGCGGCTCCGCCTGCAGCGCGGCGCAGAGGTCCGGCGTCATGGCGCCGCCGAGCGTGTCGGCCAGGCGCCGCGGATGCGCATAGCCGCCGGGCAGGCGCAGGAAGGCGCGCCAGCGGCTCTCGTCGGCAGTGGCGGCGAGCGGCGTCATTCAGGCCGCCTCCCGCTGCTGGTAGGCGGGCGCCGGACCGGCCTCGTCCGGCCCGTCGGCATCCCGCCGCGTCGCTCCCAACGCGTAGACCCCGGACCGGCCCCGCCAGGCGAGATAGCCGAGCCCGGCCGCAAGCGCCACGATGGTGAGCGCGGACAGCCCCATCAGCAGGCGCGCCCAGCCGAGGCTGTCGGGGCGCAGCCACATGCCGAGGAAGGAAACGGGCGCGGACTCGGCGGGCGTTTCCGGCCGGTCCGGCGCGGGCACGAGCACGACGGACACGCCGTCATAGGTGAGCCCGGAGATACCGTTGGCCACCAGCGTCTTGATCTGCGGCACGTAGTCAGCGAGCGGCGCGCCGGTCTTGTGCCGGATGAGGACGGAGGCGGAGGCCGGCGTGGACGCATGCTGCAGCGGCGCGTATTCGGGCAGGACGATGTGCACCCGCGCCGAGAGGACGCCGTCGATCTCGCCCACCGACCGGGACAGCTCCTCGCTGAGGGCATAGGTCATGCGTGCCCGCTCCTGCAGCGGCGAGGCCACCAGCCCTTCCGGCTTGAAGACCTCGCCGAGCGTGGCGTGCGCCCGCCGGGGCAGGCCGTTGTTCCTGAGAATGTCGAACGCGCGCGCGAAATCGTTGCCGCCGACCGAGACGGTGATGCGGCCCTCCTTGTCGGTGGCCCGGCTGGCGCCGATGCCGTGGTGCTGCAGCGCCGCGATGATCTCGTTCGCCTGGCGCTCGTCCAGGTTGCCGTAGAGCTCGGCCTTGCAGGCCGCGACGGCGAGCGCAAGCGCGATGACCGCTGCAAGACGGAGCCGGCGCGGGCGAGACGATGACGCGGGCACGACCGGCATGGCTCATCCCCTCAGCAGCATCTTCAACGTGCTGATCATGCCCGAGAACGCCGCGATGATGAGTTGCATCGCCAGGTGGTGCTTCTGCTCCCCGCTGGCACGCTCCTTGATCTGCCCGAAGAAGGCTTCGGCATCCTCCTCGGGGCGCCCCGTATTCATCTCGGCCGACAGGTCGGCATCGTCCTGTCTGCGCTCGAAGAAGGGCAGGATGCCGTCGCGCACCGCCCCGGCGATGGCCGGCAGCCCGTCTCCGGCGTCGAGCGATCCCGCTTCAGCCGCCCACTGCGCTCTGGCGTCGTTCAGCGACCATTGGAATTCCTGCACCGACTGGGTCGGCTCGATGGGATCGACGGGCTTCACGCCGTTGTCCAGAAGGCCGCTTATGGCTGTGATGGCGTTCATGACCAGTTCCATGGCGAAAACGGACGCGCCACCGGCTGCGGGAGGCACGAAGAAGAGGTGGATCGGCGAGGCTTCAGCCTTTTGCGTCACCAGGCTCGGCGGCCGGCCCGGCGGGGCGAAGCAGGGCGAGCGGAGAGCTGTCCGCGACCGCATCGGCCGGCCCGGCGTGACCCTGCTTCGCCTGCTCGATGAAGGCCTGCATCTTGTCCAGAAGCTCCTGATCGAGCCCGCCGGGCCGTCGCCGCTCCAGGTTGTCGATCCCGCGCACCTCGTTCATGCTGCCTCGCTTGCCGCAATTTAAGCTAATGACTACAATCGATTACGCAAATTATACATGCGAAGCACCGCCGGACGACAGTCGCTGCGGGCTGAACTCTCTCTACACGCACCATGAACAATCGCGGGATCAGGACGAACTCTCGGCGCCCGCGCGAAAGACCCGCACCCGCGCCTCGGGAGTGCCACCCTTCATCAGCGACGCCAGCGTCTGGCGCACGAGGGTGCGGTAGACCGGCGGCCCGGAAATCGACAGGACGCTGCGGCCTTGCGCGAGCCGGACGGGATAGCGCGCATCCGCCACGCCCAGTTCGCGAAGCGCCTTCAGCAGCTCCTCCGGCGAGGCCGAGCCGTATTCGACGATCTCCGTCCGCTGCTCGTCGCTCGAGGAAATGTGCAGCGTCGTGCCGTCGTAGTACCAGGAGAGCCCGAAACGGCCGCAGAGGTCGTCGAGATACGTCCGCGGCGCAGCGGGCAGGATGCCGCCGCGCACGCGGCCCCGGACGCGGTCGCTGAGCTTGACCGGAATGCGCATGTGATTGCCGAACTCCGTCAGCACGTCGCGGAGATCCTCGTCGAGGGCGATGTAGTCATAGGACAGGGTAGGCCACGCAGGCTCGGTGGCCCACGCGCCCGGTGCCGCAAGCCCCGCAATCACCGCGGCGAAGGCCGCCAGCCGGTAGCGGCGCATGTGCGACATCAGCACGCCTGCACTCCATCCACGTAAGGTCATGGTCGTTCCTTCCCGATCGCGCCCAGGCGATCGATGATCGTGGCGCACCACGCTCGCGCGAGATGTCCCGCGCCCGTGGCGGCGAGCCGCACTGCATGCAGCTCATATAATTCGATGCAGGATATCTACGATCGAAGAACGGATGTGAGAATAGAGACGCTGCGAAATTGATTATTCAGGGCGTCAGGCAAAGGTAATTACCAGGATAGACTTGCAGCGAGTGCCGATCAGAAGGCATCGGGCGCCGGCCGGCGCCTCTCACCGCTCGTCGCGCGTCGCGAGGAAAGCCCGCAGCAGCCGCCGCAGCGTCACGGCCGCGAGGGTTGCGACGTCCTTCGTCTCGCCGTGGCTCGGGGTCGCGCCCTCGAGACCGGCCGCCAGGTTGGTGACGACCGACAAGGCCGCGACGCGCAGGCCGAAGCGGCGGGCGAGGATGACCTCGGGCACGGTCGACATGCCGACGAGATCGGCGCCGAACATGCGGGCCATGCGGATCTCCGCCGGCGTCTCGAAGCTCGGTCCGGAAAACCACATGTAGATGCCGGAGTTGAGCGTGATGCCGGCCGTCTTCGCCGCCAGCATCATCCGCTTGCGCAGCATCTCGTCGTAGGCCAGCGTCATCGGCACGAAGCGCCCGTCGCCGGTGTCGCCGATGAGCGGGTTGAGCCCGGAATAGTTGATGTGGTCCGTGATCAGGGCGAGGCTGCCGGGGCGGATGTCCGCCCTGAGCGAGCCGGCGGCATTGGTGAGCACCAGCGGCGGGCTGCCGAGCCCGGTCAGGAGGTTGATGGGCGCGCGCATGACGGCCGCATTGCCGGTCTCGTAATAATGCGCCCGCCCGCCGTAGATGAGGATACGGCGCCCCTCGATGCGGCCGGCGATGAGCCGCCCCGCATGGCCCGAGACGCCGCTGACCGGGAAGCCGGGGATGTCGGCATAGGGCACCTCGCGCGCCTCCTCGACATCCTCGACGATGTTGCCGAGACCGGTGCCGAGCACCAGCGCGGCATCGAAGGGCCCCGCGATGCCGCGCTCCGCGAGCAGGCCGAGGGCCTCGTCCCGCAGCTTCGCGTCCGTCCCAGCCGCTCCGGTCATGGCTTCACCCGTCGTTCGTCAGATTGTCCGGACCGAAGGAGACCGGCAGCAGCTCCCCGAGCGTGAAGCTGCGCCGCAACCCCTCCGGCCCGCAGACATGGACCGGCGTATCCTCGCGCGCGAATTCGCGCAAGCGCTGCCGGCAGGCGCCGCAGGGCGTGACGAGCGCCGCGCCCTCCCCCACCACGAGAGCCGCTGCGATGCGCCGCCCGCCCGCCGCGACCATGGCGACGATGGCGCCGGCCTCGGCGCAGGAACCGACCGGGTAGGACGCGTTCTCCACGTTGCAGCCGGCGAAGATCCGCCCGTCCGGGGTCGCCACGGCGGCTCCGACGCTGAAGCGCGAATAGGGCGCATAGGCCTTCTCGCGCGCCGCGCTCGCCGCGCGGAAGAGGTCGTCGAGGAGGCTCATCTCACCGTTCCTTGACATAGGGGATGCCGGAGGCTCGCGGCGGCACCGCCCGGCCGATGAAGCCCGCGAGCAGGACGACCGTCATGAGATAGGGCAGCGCCTGGATGGCCTGCACTGGCACCCGGCCGATGACGGGCAGGGGCACGCCCTCGATGCGGATGGCGACGGCCTCGAGCAGGCCGAAGAGCAGGCAGGCGCCGAGCGCCGGCCAGGCCCGCCACTTGGCGAAGATGAGGGCGGCGAGCGCGATGAAGCCCTTGCCCGCCGTCATGTGCGGCAGGAAGCCGGCCGCCTGCGCCAGCGCGAGATAGGTGCCGCCTAGTCCGCACAGGAGGCCGGCGAGAACCACCGCCGCATAGCGCAGCCCGGCGACGGAAATGCCGGCGGTGTCGACCGCCGCCGGGTTCTCGCCGACCGCCCGGAGGCGCAGGCCGAAGCGCGTGCGCGCCAGCGTCCACCACGTGGCGATAACGGCAAGGAGCGCGAGATAGACGAGCAGCGAATGGCCGGACACGACCTCGCGGTAGAGCGGCCCGAGCAGCGGGATGCCGGACAGCGCCTCGGCCCCCGGCAACGTGATCTCGCCGAAGCGCGCCGCCCCGTCCACCGGCGGGGTGCGCCCGCCCTGATGGTACCAGGCATTGCCGACGATCGCCGTCAGGCCGGCCGCCAGCATGTTGATGGCGACGCCCGAGACGATCTGGTTGCCGCGCTGGCTGATGGCCGAGAAGCCGTGCACCAGCGCGAAGGCGACCGACGCCGCAAGGCCGGCGAAAAGCCCGACGAGGGCCGAGCCGCTCGCATAGGCGGCGGCGCCCGCCGCAAAGGCGGCGACCAGCATCTTGCCCTCGAGCCCGATGTCGACGACGCCGGAGCGCTCGGACCAGAGGCCGGCGAGGCAGGCGCACAGGAGCGGGATGGACAGCCGCACGGCCGAATCGAGCACGGCAAGGAGCGAGGCGAGGTCCATGCTTACCCCTCCTCGGCCGTGCGCACGCGCCGCGCCGCCGCGAAGCCGGTGCCGAGTGCGACGAGCCGCGCCGCGAGGCGCCGGAACAGCCCCTCGAGCGCCCCGGCGAAGAGGACGATCACACCGCCGATGACGACGACCATGTCGCGGGTGATGGCCGGCATGTCGAAGGCCAGCTCCGCCCCGCCCTGGTAGAGCACGCCGAAGAGGAGCGCCGCGAAGATGACGCCCGCCGGATGCGCCCGGCCCATCAGCGCCACGGCGATGCCGACGAAGCCGTAGCCGGAGGTGAACTCGAGCAGCAGCCGGTGCTGCACGCCCATGATCTCGTTCACCGCGAGCCCGCCGGCGAGCGCACCCGACAGGGCCATGGCCACCATGATCATGCGCGCCGGGGACAGGCCGGCATAGACGGCGGCGGAGGGATTGGCGCCGACGGTGCGGATGGCGTAGCCGAGGCGCGAGCGGTAGACGAGCGCCCACACCCCCGCCGCCGCGGCGAGGGCAAGGAGGAAGGTGAAGTTGAGCGGCGAGGTCGGCGCCGCGATGCCGAGCGCCCGCAGCGCCTCGTGCACATAGGGGATGACGGCGTGGCGCGCGAAGGCGCGCGTCTCCGTGACGCCCCGCTCGCCGATGACGTTGACGACGAGATAGACGATGAGCGTCGCGGCGAGGAAGTTGAACATGATCGTCGTGATGACGATGTGGCTGCCCCGCCGCGCCTGCAGGTAGCCGGGCACGAAGCCCCACAGCGCGCCGAAGGCCGCCGCGCCGAGGATGCCGGCAGGGATGAGGAGGACGCCGGGCAGGAAATCGGCGTAGAGGCAGACGAGGGCCGCGCCGATGCCGGCGACCGTCGCCTGCCCCTCGCCGCCGATGTTGAAGAGGCCGGCGTGATAGGCGAGCGCCACGGCAAGGCCGGTGAAGATGAAGTTCGTCGTGTAGTAGAGCGTGAAGCCGACGCCCTCGGCCGAGCCGAGGCTGCCGGCGATCAGGAGGCGCGTCGCCATGAAAGGGTCTTCCCCGATGCCGGCGACGACGAGGCCGGCGACCGCGAAGGCCGCGGCGACGCTGAGCGCCGGCACGAGGATGACGTCCGCCCAGCGCGGCAGGTCGATCGGCGCGCTCATACCTGCCCCTCCACGCCCGCCATCAGGAGGCCGAGGTCGCGCTCGTCCGTCGCCTCGGGCCGCCGCTCTCCGGTGATGCGCCCGCCGCACATGACGAGGATCCGGTCGGCGAGGCTCATGATCTCTTCGAGCTCCACGGAAACGAGGAGGACGGCGACCCCGGCGTCGCGCAGCGCGATCAGCCGGCGATGGATGAACTCGATGGCCCCGATGTCGACCCCGCGTGTCGGCTGGCCGACGATCAGCACCTTCGGCGCCCGCTCGATCTCCCGCGCCAGCACGATCTTCTGCTGGTTGCCGCCGGAGAATTTCGAGGTCTTCAGCAGCGGGTCGGGTGGGCGCACGTCATAGGCGGCCATCTTGTCGGCGAGGTCGGCGATCATGCGGCCGCGCTCCAGCAACGGGCCGCGGCCGTAGGCCGGATCGTCGGTGAAGCCGAGCGCGGCGCTCTCGTAGGCCGAAAAGGCCGGCACGAGGCCGGTGCGCAGCCGGTCCTCCGGCACGTGCAGGAGGCCGAGCCGGCGCAGGTTGTGCGGCGTATGCGCCTCGCGCGTCAGCACCGTGCCGTCGAGCGCAATGGTGCCGAGCGTCGGCCGCCGCATGCCGGCGATGGCCTCCATGAGCTCGCTCTGGCCATTGCCGGCAACCCCGGCGATGCCGACGATCTCGCCGGCCCGGACGCTGAAGGACACATCCGCCACGCGCAGGCAGTCCCGCTCGTCGACGACGGAGAGGTTCTCGACCGTCAGCCGCGGCTCACCAGCGGCGTGCGGGCGCTTTTCCACGCGCAGCAGCACCTTGCGGCCGACCATGAGCTCGGCGAGCTCGGGCGGGGAGGTCGCGGCGGTGTCGAGCGTGGCGACCATCTGCCCGCGGCGCATCACCGAGACGCGGTCGGTCACCGCCATGATCTCCTCGAGCTTGTGCGTGATGAGGAGCACGGTCTTGCCCGCCTCGCGCAGCGTCCGCAAGAGGCCGAAGAGCGCCTTCGCCTCCGGCGGCGTCAGCACCGCCGTCGGTTCGTCGAGGATGAGCACGTCGGCGCCGCGATAGAGCGCCTTCAGGATTTCGACGCGCTGCTGCAGGCCGACCGGCAGGTCGCCGACGAGCGCATCGACGTCGACGGCAAGGCCGTGGTCGGCGGCGAGGCGCTCGAGCTCCGCCCGCGCCCGGGCGAGGCCCCGGTCGAGAAGCGGCCCGCCCTCGGCGCCGAGCATGACGTTCTCGACGACGGAAAGGCTGTCCACCAGCATGAAGTGCTGGTGGACCATGCCGATGCCGAGGCGGATCGCATCGGCCGAGCTGCGGATGCGGACCGGCGTGCCGCCGACGCGGATCTCGCCGCCATCGGCCTCGTAGAAGCCGTAGAGGATCGACATCAGCGTCGACTTGCCGGCGCCGTTCTCGCCGACGATGCCGTGCACCGTGCCCCGCGCCACCGAGAGGTTGACGCGATCGTTCGCCCGCACGGGCCCGAAGCGCTTGTCGATGTCGACGAGTTCGATCGCCGGAGGCTCGACCGCGTCCCTCATCACGCGTGACGACCCTGGCTGCTCAGACGGGGCATTTGTTGTCGGAGCGGTAGTCGTGCACCTTGATGGTACCGGCCTTGATCTCCTCGGCGGCCTTGTCGACCGCTTCCTTCATCTCCGGAGTGATGAGCGAGCGGTTGTTGTCGTCGAGCGCCCAGGCCACGCCCTCCTCGGCGAGCCCCAGGTTGACGACGCCGGGCTGCCATTGGCCGTCCTTGGCATCCATGAAGGTCTTGTGGGTCGCCGTGTCGACGCGCTTCAGCATCGAGGTCAGCACCTTGCCCGGATGCAGGCCGTTCTGGTTGGAATCGACGCCGATGCCGAGCTTGCCGGCATCCGCCGCCGCGCGCAGCACGCCGATGCCGGTGCCGCCGGCCGCGTGGTAGACGACATCGGCCCCGCGGTCGATCTGGCTCTTGGCCAGCTCGCCGCCCTTGACCGGGTCGTTCCAGGCTGCGCCCGTGGTGCCGGTCATGTTCTGGAAGATCTCGGCCTGCGGGTTGGCGTGCTTGACGCCCTGCACGTAGCCGCAGGCGAAGGCACGGATGAGCGGCACGTCCATGCCGCCGACGAAGCCGACCTTGCCGGATTGCGACGCCATGGCGGCGAGCATGCCGACGAGGAAGGAGCCTTCCTGCTCCTTGAAGAGGATGGACTGCACGTTCGGCCGTTCGACCACCATGTCGATGATCGTGAACTTGAGGTCGGGGAATTCGCCGGCCACCTTCTCGACCGCGCTCGCCTGGCTGAAGCCGACGGCGACGATGGGAGAATAGCCGTCGCGCGCGAAGCGGCGCAGCGCCTGCTCGCGCTGGGCATCGTTCTGCGGCTCGAAGTCGCGATAGGCGACACCGGTCTCGGCCTTGAACTTCTCGGCGCCGTCATAGACGCCTTCGTTGAAGGACTTGTCGAACTTGCCGCCGAGGTCATAGACGATGGCGGGCTTGAAATCCTGCGCGAGCGCGGCTGCGGCGCTGGCGGCGAGACCGGCGAGCGCGAGGCCGAGGGTCCTGAGACGCATGGAGGCTTCCCCTTCGTGGCATGCGGGCGTCGGCTTCCTGGCCGCGCCCGCTTGGCATCTACGATGGCACGGCTCGGCAGCGGATTCCAAGAGCCGCCCGACCCGCCCGGCAGGCACCGTGCACAGCCATCGCAGCGCCGCCTTCCGGCCAGTCGCGCCCGGGGCTATTGTCGCGCCATGACGAATGCCATGACGAACGCCGCCAGCCTGTCCCACGACGAGATCGAGCGCTATGCCCGCCACATCGTGCTGCGCGATGTCGGCGGCCCCGGGCAACTGAAGCTGAAGAAGGCGCGCGTCCTCGCCATCGGCGCCGGCGGGCTCGGCGCGCCGCTGCTGCAATATCTCGCCGCGGCCGGCGTCGGCACGCTCGGCATCGTCGACGACGACGTCGTCTCCCTGTCCAACCTCCAGCGCCAGATCATCCACGGCACGCCGGACGTCGGCACGCCGAAGGTCGACAGCGCCGCCGCGGCCATCGCCCGGCTCAATCCCCATGTCACCGTCGCGTGCCACTCGCTGCGCGTGAATGCCGAGAACGTGCGCGCCCTCGTCGCGGCCTATGACGTCATCGCCGACGGCTCGGACAATTTCGCCACACGCTATGCCGTGGCCGACGCCTGCTATTACGAGAAAAAGCCGCTCGTCACGGCGGCGCTCGGCACCTTCGACGCTTCGCTGACGACGCTGCGCCCCTTCGAGCGTGGTCCGGACGGCACGCCGAACCCCACCTACCGCTGCCTCTTTCCGAGCCCGCCGCCGCCCGGCACGGTGCCGACCTGCGAGGAGGCCGGCATCCTCGGGGCGCTCGCCGGCGTCATGGGCTCGCTGATGGCGCTCGAGGTCATCCGCGCCATCGTCGGCTTCGGCGAGCCGCTCGTCGGCCGGCTGCTGATGGTCGATGCGCGCTCCATGCGCTTCGAGACCCTGTCCTATGGCTGGGACCCGGAGAACCCGCTGAGCGGCACGGCGGCCGTCGCCGCCGACGGCTGAGCCTCAGCGCTTGCCGGGCGTCACGTCGAAGATGACGAAGGACTTGCCGTCCTTGCGCCGGCCGGACGAGACGGCGCCTTTCATGCCGCGCGCCGGCGCCGCCCGCCCCGCGCCCTCCGCCGCGGCGTCTCCCGCCGGTATGAAATTGCGCTGCCCCTGCCGGGGGCCGAAGGAGGCAAGACAGGCGTTGTAGGCGAGCGGCTCGTCGATCCGCTCGCAGTCCTCGATCATGCGCGGCTTGCCCTGGGCCAGCGCGGCGCAGGGAAGGCAGACGAGGGCGAGGACGGCGAGAAAGCGCAAGGCGTTTGGCTCCGGCGACGGCCCTTTATACAGGCCCCAGCAGCCGGAGCGCCACACCTCCCTCCCCCCGCTTGCGGCGGGGAGGGGGGCAGGTCGCTCTGCTCCGGAGACGTGATCGAGCCTATCCGGCACAGCGAGAGACGCGGGGCCAACGATGCCGCCCTACCCCCGGAGCGCCGCTCCGGTCTTCTTCGCCACCTGCTCGACGATCTTCGCCGAGACGGCCTCGATCTCCGCATCGGTGAGGGTCTTGTCGGTCGGCTGCAGCGTCACGGCGATGGCGACGGACTTCTTGCCCTCGCCGACGTGCGGCCCCTCGTAGACGTCGAAGACCGTGACCTCGGTGACGAGGTTGCGGTCCGCCGCGCCGGCCGACTTAACGATCTCCGCCGCCGCGACCTCGCGGTCGACGACGAAGGCAAAGTCGCGCGTCAGCGGCTGGAAGTCCGACAGCGCCAGCTTCGGCTTCATCTTCGTGGGCTTCGCCTTGGGCGCCGGCAGCGCATCGAGCGTCAGCTCGAAGGCGACGAGCGGACCCTTGACGTCGAGCGCCTTGAGGATGCGCGGATGCAACTCGCCAAAGGCGCCGAGGACCGCCCGCGGGCCGAACTGCAGCGTCGCCGAGCGCCCCGGGTGATACCAGCCCGGCCCGCCGGGCACGATCTGCAGCCCGCCTGTCGGGATGCCGAGCGCAGCGAGCAGCGCCATGGCATCGGCCTTGGCATCGAAGACGTCGACGGGCTTCGCCTCGCCGTCCCAGCGGCGGCCGACACCCTCGGCCCGCGCCGTGCCGCGCCGCAGGGCGCAGGCGACGATCGTCTGCCCCTCCGGCTCGTCCGAGGCGAAGACCTGGCCGACCTCGAACAGCGCGACATCCGGATGGCCGCGGTCGGCGTTCTTCTGCGCCGCCTTGGCGAGGCCCGGGACGAGGCTCGGCCGCATGTCGGAAAGTTCGGACGCGATCGGGTTGGCGAGCGCGAGGCGCGGATCGCCGCCGCCGAACAGCTCCGCCTCCGCCTTGCCGATGAAGGACCAGGTGACGGCCTCCACGAGCCCGCGCGCGGCGAGCGTGCGCTTGGCGAGGCGCGTGCGCTTCTGCAGCAGCGTCAGCACGGGCTTGGCCACCGCCGCCTCGAGCCGGGGGAAGGGCACGGCCGGCACGTTGTCGAGCCCGGTGATGCGCATCACCTCCTCGACGAGGTCGGCCTTGCCCTCGATGTCCGCCCGCCACGACGGCGGCATCACCTCGACCACCTCGCCCGTGCCGGCGACGAGGAAGCCGAGGGCCTCGAGTGTGCCGCGCATGGTCTCGGCCGGCAGGTCGAGGCCGGTGAGGCGCTTGACCTCCGCATAGGGGAAGGCGAGCGCCCGCCGGGTGTCGGGAATGGTGCCGGCGAGCGTCGCCTCGCTCGCCTCGCCGCCGCACAGGTCGAGCACCATCTGCGTCGCGAGCGCGAGGCCCGGCTCGCAGAAGGCGGGATCGACGCCGCGCTCGAAGCGGTAGCGCGCGTCCGAGACGATGCCGAGCTTGCGCCCCGTCTGGGCGATGTTGAGCGGGTCCCAGAGCGCCGACTCGATCAGTACGTCGGTGGTCGTCTCGTCGCAGCCGGAATGCTCGCCGCCCATGATGCCGCCGATCGATTCAACGCCGTTGTCGTCGGCGATGACGACCATGGACGGGTCGAGTGCGTAGCTGCGCCCGTCGAGCGCCAGCACCTCCTCGCCGTCGCGCGCATGACGCACGACGAGGTTGCCCGCAACCTTCTTCGCGTCGAAGACGTGCAGCGGCCGCCCGCGGTCGAAGGTGATGTAGTTGGTGATGTCGACGAGGGTGTTGATGGGCCGGAGACCGATGGCCTTCAGGCGCCGCTGCAGCCACGCGGGCGACGGGCCGTTCTTCACGCCGCGCACGAGGCGCAGCGCGAAGGCCGGGCAGAGGTGCGCGTCTTCGCCCGTGAAGGCGAGCGAGACGGAGACCGGGCACGGGCCCTTGCCCGGAACGGTCGCGACCGCCGGCGTCTTCAACCGGCCGAGGCCCGCCGCTGCGAGGTCGCGCGCGATGCCGGCGATGCCGAGCGCGTCGGCCCGGTTCGGCGTCACGGCGATCTCGATCACGGGATCGTCGATGCCCGCATAGGCCGCGAAGGGCTGGCCGACCGGCGCATCCTCGGGCAGGTCGATGATGCCCTCGTGGTCGTCCGACAATTCGAGCTCGAAGGCCGAGCACAGCATGCCACGGCTCTCGACGCCGCGGATGGTGCCAACCGTGAGCGTGATGCCCTTGCCGGGAATATAGGTGCCGGCGGGGGCGAAGACGCTCTTCATGCCGGTGCGCGCGTTCGGCGCGCCGCAGACGACCTGCACCGGCGGCTCGCCGCGGCCGGTGTCGACCATGCAGACACGGAGCCGGTCGGCATTGGGGTGCTGCTCGGCCGAGACGACGTGCGCGATGACGTAGGGCGCGAAGAGCGCCGCCTTGTCCTCCACCGCCTCGACCTCGAGGCCGATGCGGTTGAGCGTGTCGGCGACGTCCTGGACGGTCGCTTCGGTGTCGAGGTGGTCCTTGAGCCAGGAGAGGGTGAACTTCATGAGACAGCTCCACCAGAACCGCCCTCGGTGAGGCGGGACACGGAGGAAGGATGGCGGTGAGCGACGGCAGCCAGGATGGTATCGAGGACGCTGTCGAATTCGTTCAGCACCTGCCCATTCCAGAAACGCAGGACGCGGTAGCCCTGCTGTTCGAGCCAGGTGTCACGGGCGGCATCCGCCGCGCTGCGGACCTCGAAACCGTGCTGTGCACCGTCCACTTCGATGACGAGGCGGGCCTCATGGCAAACGAAGTCCACGATGTAGCGGCCGACGGGCGCCTGCCGGCGCACGTGCAGGCCGTGGAAGCGGTGGGCCTTCAACGCATGCCAGAGCTTGCGTTCAGCCGGTGTGAGGTCCCGGCGCAGGCGCCTTGCCCGGTCGCGTTGCCCGTTGCGCACGCCGATGTCCTCCCGCGGATCCCCTCCCCCCTCGTGGGGGAGGGTTAGGGAGGGGGGAAGCCGCGCGCCATCCAGACCGAAGCCTTCGAGCGGCGGCACCGCCCCCCCTCTCCAGCTCTCCCCCACGAGGGGGGAGAGGGCAGCACCATCCCGGCCTCGGCCATCACGACGACAGCCCTCCGGCCAGCGTCGGCAGGTCGAGCGGGCGGAAGCCGTAGTGCGACAGCCAGCGCACGTCCGCCTCGAAGAAGGGGCGCAGGTCCGGCATGCCGTATTTCAGCATCGCGATGCGGTCGATGCCCATGCCCCAGGCGAAGCCCTGGTACTCGTCCGGGTCGAGCCCGCAGTTCCTGAGCACGTTGGGGTGCACCATGCCGCAGCCGAGGATCTCCAGCCAGTCCTCGCCCTCGCCGAAGCGGATCTCGCCGCCCTTGCGCGCGCACTGGATGTCCACCTCCGCCGACGGCTCGGTGAAGGGGAAGAAGGACGGGCGGAAGCGCATCCTGACGTGGTCCACCTCGAAGAAGGCCTTGCAGAACTCCTCGAGGATCCACTTCAGGTGGCCGATGTGGGAGGACTTGTCGATGACGAGCCCCTCCACCTGGTGGAACATCGGCGTGTGCGTCTGGTCCGAGTCGCAGCGGTAGGTGCGGCCCGGGATGATGACGCGGATCGGCGGCTTCTGGCCGAGCATGGTGCGGATCTGCACCGGGCTCGTGTGCGTGCGCAGCACCTTGCGCTCGCCCTTGTCGTCGGGCGGCAGGAAGAAGGTGTCGTGCATGTCCCGCGCCGGATGGCCGAGCGGGAAGTTGAGCGCCGTGAAGTTGTAGAAGTCGGTCTCGATGTCCGGCCCCTCGGCGATGGAGAAGCCCATGTCGGCGAAGATCGCCGTCAGTTCGTCGATGACCTGGGAGATCGGATGGATGCGCCCGCGCGTCTGCGGCCCCTCCTGGAGCGGCAGCGTGACGTCGACGCGCTCGGCGGCGAGGCGCGCGGCGAGCGCCGTCTCCTCGAGCGCCGCCTTGCGCTCGGCGATGGCGGCGTTGACGCGGTCGCGCAGGCCGTTGATGAGGGGGCCCTTTTCGCGCCGCTCCTCCGGCGTCATGGCGCCGAGCGTCTTGAGGAGCTCGGAAACGGTGCCCTTCTTGCCGAGCGCGGAGACACGCACGGCTTCGAGCGCTGTCTCGTCCGCGGCGGCGGCGACGGCGCCGATGAGCGTGCGTTCGAGAGTGGGAATATCGGTCATCGGTCCCTCGGGGTGGTTACCGCTTGTCGGCAACGGCCGAAGGACCGTCAAGCCCTCGGGCCGCGATGAGGCGAGCGGCGCAGGGCGCCGCTCATCGCTTCCAGGGCCTCGGTAGGGCGGATGCGCTGCTGCGGCACGGCCGCGGGGCGGGATCGGATGATCCTGCCCCGGCAGGCGCCACAGGCGTCAGGCTGCGGGCAGCGCAGCCTTGGCTTTCTCGACGATCGACTTGAAGCTCTCCGGCTCGCGGATGGCGATGTCCGACAGAACCTTGCGGTCGATCTCGATCCCGGCCTTGCCGAGGCCGTCGATAAATCGGCTGTAGGTCAGGCCGTGCTCGCGCACCGCGGCATTGAGGCGCTGGATCCACAGGGCGCGGAACGTGCGCTTCTTGTTCTTGCGGTCGCGATAGGCGTACTGCATCGCGCGATCGACAGCCGCCTTGGCGGTGCGGATCGTGTTCTTGCGGCGGCCGTAGAAACCCTTGGCAGCCTTGAGGACCTTCTTGTGTTTGGCGTGAGCGGTCACGCCGCGCTTGACGCGGGCCATGAGCTAATCTCCTGGAACTGGGACGTTTGGGTTCAGCCGTTGGGCAGGAAGAACTTCTTGACGTTCTTCGCGTCGCCCTCGAAGAGCACGGTGGTGCCCCGCTGGTTGCGGATGAACTTGTTGGTCCGCTTGATCATGCCGTGGCGCTTGCCGGCCTGCGCGGCGATGACCTTGCCGGTCCCGGAGATCTTGAAGCGCTTCTTGGCGCTCGACTTCGTCTTAAGCTTGGGCATTTTGCTTCCCTTGTCCGCCGCTGCCGGCCCTTTCACGAAGCCTTGCCCCTCACGGAAAATCCCGCGGAGCCCGCTCCCCGAACGGCGCCGATCAACGGCCCATGTGCTCGAAAGCGCTGCAGACCGCCACGGCAGCCCGTAACGAGCCGGGCGATCTGAACGAGGCCGGGCTTATGCCAGAGATGGGCGAGAAAGGCAATGGGGTGGGAAATGTGCGGGAAGGCCGCGGCGCCAGATCCACGCCTGGCGAAAGAGAGCGCTGGGCCGGCCGAAGTCCGACGCCCAAGCCCGCCCGCATAGTCTCTAGTCCACGAACGTCACCACCGCGCCCCTCTCGGTCATGCGGGCGAGCGCCTCGGCGTCCCAATTGGTCAAGCGGACGCATCCGTTCGAAGCCGTCTTCCCGATCTTGTCAGGATCCGGCGTGCCGTGGATGCCGTAGGTGTCCTTCGAGAGGCCGATCCACACGGACCCGACCGGATTGTTCGGCCCGGGCGCGATCTTGAGCTTCCGTTTCCGGCTGACGCCCTTGAGCTGCACGCGGGACGGATCGTAGCGATAGACGGGGTTGTGAACCACGGCGCGCACCTTGTGGGTGCCGCTCGGCGCCGGGCTTTCCTCGCTGCCGATGCTCGCCGGATAGAATGCGATGAGGCCGCCATCCTTGTCGAAGGCGCGCACCGCCTTCTCCCGCTTGTGGACCTCGATCGTCTTCACCTTCCCCTCGGGCGGCTCCGTTGCGATGGCGGCGACGACGATCGACGTGCCGGCCTCGTCGATGTTCCGGCCGGGATTGAGAGCCTTGAGCAAGTTCTCGTTCATGTGGAACTTCTCGGCCAGAAGCTCCGCCGGGCTGGTGTAGCCAAGCCGCGCCAGCTTCGCCCGCCGTTCAAACTTCGCTGGAATGTTCTTGACGAAGGGGCCTTTCACATCCTCCTCCGCAATCGTGTATTCCTTCAGGACCGGCTCGCCCGAAACTTCCTTCAGCTTCGCCCAGCTCGTCTCGTCGAGCTTGCCGTCGCCGTCGAGCTGATGATGCGTCTCGAACGCCGCCAGGGCGTGCTCGAAATTCTCCCCGGCACGGCCATCGATCACCCCCGGCGAGAAGCGCGCTCGGTCGAGCAGGATCTGCGCCTTGATCACAACGGGATCCGGCCCCTTCACCTTTGCGGCTGATAAAGGCAACTCCGCCTTGTTCACCACATCGAGGCTCAGCGGCTCGGCAGCTGCCGCCGTGAAGGGAGCCAGAACGATCAGAACGACGAGCCTCGGCAGGTCCATGATGGACGCCTCTTCGTGAGCCGACTTCGCGCAATGGATAAAGCGCGGCCCGCCTCGTCGGGTTCCGTCACTGGCAGAGCCTCAGACCGCCCCGGCGCACGCGCAGGTCGAGGTGGAGGTGATCGGCATGGGCCTCATCGGCACCCGGGCCCAGCACGGTGGTGAAATAGGCGCAGGCTTGTGCCCGGATCGCCGCGCCGAACAGGGCTTCGGGCGTGTCCTCGGTCGCCTGGTGCGCAATCAGCAGGTTAGGCCGGCCCGAAAAGGCGAACCCAATGACATCAAGCGCGTTTGCGAAGGCATGCTCGCTGAGCTGCCCGCCCTCCTGCCGGTTCCGGTTCCGGCACTCGTAGGAGGTGCCGATCAGGATTTTTGTCGGTGGGCGCTCCATATGATGCTGCGCGGCCGGAGTGACGGCCTCCTCTGTCCAGAGCGCCAGGGCCTCGGCAACGGGGCAAACCATGGTCGCGGCAGGACTGAGCTCGACGCCCCCAGGAAGCCGCGATACGAGAAGGGGTTCGGCCGCGCCGCATGCTCCGTTCCGCAACGGAGACGCCGCCTCGAAGACGACCCCCTTGGCCGCGAGGCGATCGCGGCAGCTCGATGCGCCCGGAGGAGCGACCTCGGCCGGCGGCTGCGGAACCGGTGCCGGTGCGGGTGCGGGTGCGGGTGCGGGTGCGGGTGCGGGTGCTGGCACGAGATCGGCAGGACGCGGCGGCGGCAACGGCGAATTCACGCCCTTCATCGCAGAAGCGGCGGCTGCTGGCCCGGTCACGACCGCCATCAGCGTTGCGGACGCGCATAGGAAGCGTAGCTTGGTATTCACAAGAAGACGAACGTCATGCGCCCGGCTCCGTTCCAAAATCGCCCTGAATTCGGGAGCCGTGCCCTTGCCGGGCCCGGTGGTCGAAGCGGGCTCAACGTCACCGTCAGGCCGTCCCGGACCACAAGCGGCCCTCAACCGGCCGTCGATCCATCTTGGACGCAATAAAGCCGCCGGACAACGCCGGCGGCCTGAAATGCGTCCCGTGCGACCAGCGCCTCAGCGCGGCGCCATCACCATGATCATCTGGCGGCCTTCGAGCTGCGGCTCGCTCTCCACCTTGGCGATCTCGGCCATCTCTTCCTTGACGCGCAGGAGCAGCTTGTAGCCGAGGTCCTGGTGCGCCATCTCGCGGCCGCGGAAGCGCAGCGTCACCTTGACCTTGTCGCCCTCTTCGAAGAAGCGGCGCATGGCCTTCATCTTCACCTCGTAGTCATGGGTGTCGATGCCGGGCCGGAGCTTGATTTCCTTGACCTCGACGGTCTTCTGGCGCTTGCGCGCCTCGGCGGCCTTCTTCTGCTCGAGAAACTTGTAGCGCCCGTAGTCGAGCAGCTTGCAGACCGGCGGCGTCGAGTTCGGCGCGATCTCGACGAGATCGAGCCCCGCCTCCTCGGCGATCTTCAGCGCATCGAAGAACGACACGACGCCGCGGTTCTGCCCGGTCTCGTCGATGAGCTGGACCTCACGGACACCACGAATGTCCCGGTTGGCGCGCGGCCCCTCCTTCTGGGGCATCGCCATTGCTCTCATAGGCCTGCGAATGGTTCGTAACTCCTCGTTCGGTGCCGGTGCGGATGCATCCTGCGGCCTCGGACAGCGCGATGTGGCCCGACCCCTTCGGACCGATCCGCCGATGCCAAGCCGCGACGCTGCCGCGCCGGTACGCTCGTTCTGGCTGAAACGCCGACATTCTGCACAAAGGCAGGAAAAGTCAACAGATCAAGCACGCCGCCGCGGGGCGCGCGCCTCGATCAATGCGGCATAGACGTCGAGCGTGTCGGAGACCATGCGCTCGAGCGAGAACATGTCCTCCACATGCGCCCGGGCCCTGAGGCGCAGCGCCTCCGCCTGCGTCGCGCCGAGCGACAGCACCTCGCCGAGGGCCGCGGCCAGCGCCGGCGCATCGCCCGCCGGCACGTGCCAGCCCGTGCGCGCTCCGGCGTCGACCTGCGGCGGCGCCAGCACCGTCTCCGGCACCGCGCCGAGGTCGCTCGTCACCACGGGCGTGCCCATGGCTTGCGCCTCCACGGCCACCCGGCCGAAGGCCTCCGGCTCCGTCGAGGGCACGGCGACGACGGAGGCGGCCAGCATGGCCGCCGGCATGTCGGCGCAATGGCCGACGCGGCGCACGATGCCCTGAATCCCGCGCTCGGCGATGAGGCCGTCGATCTCCCGCACATAGCCGTCGCGTCCCTGCGCGTCGCCGGCGAAGACGAAGACGACGTCGCGCAGGCCGCCGTCGGCGAGACGGCGCGCCGCCTCGACGAGCACGCGGTGCCCCTTCCAGCCCGTCAGGCGCGCGGCGAGCAGCACGATGCGCTCGTGCGGCTCCACCTTCCATTGCCGGCGCAGCGCATCGACCCGGGCCGGCGAGACGGCCGAGGGCGAGAAGACGGAGAGATCCGTGCCGCGGTGGATCACCCTCATCCGGTCGCGGGCGAAGGGATGCATCGCGGAGATGAGCTCGGCCGTGTAGCGCGAATTGGCGATGACGACATCGCCGCGCGCCATCACCGAATTATAGGTGACCTTCACCTTGGAACTGCCGGAATAGCTGCCGTGATAGGTGGTGACGAAGGGCAGGCCGAGCGCCCGCGCCGCCGTCAGCGCCACCCAGGCCGGGGCGCGCGAGCGCGCATGCACCACGTCCACCCCCTCGTCGAGGCAGATCCGCATCAGCTTGCGGGCATTGACCAGCATGGCGAGCGGGTTCTTGCTCGCCGCCGGAAAGGGGATCCACACACCGCCCTTGGCCTGCAGCTCGCCGACGAGCCGGCCGCCGGCGGTTGCCACCAGCGCCCGCGCGCCGACGGCGGCGAGGCCGGCCGCGACATCGACCGCCGTGCGCTCCGCCCCCCCGATCTCGAGCTCGGGAACGATCTGCAGCACCGTGCGACCCGTCAGCGGGTGCTCGGTCGAAGTGGGGAAAGGTGCCGGCATGCCGGGTCGCGTCAAAACTGCCACCGGTGTATGAGGCCTCCGAAACGCTGAACTTGAGAACAGCCCCTCCGGAGTGTTTAGGATGAGCGCGCCCGAACCGCAATTTCTGAAACGTCAGGAAAATGGGGACGAGTACCGCCTCGCGCTGCGCAAGCGTGAAGGCGCGGCCCCCGCCGTCGTCTGGCTCGGCGGCTTCCGCTCCGACATGCTGGCGACCAAGGCCTCGGCGCTCGACGACTGGGCGGCCCGCACCGGCCATGCCTTCGTGCGCTTCGACTATGCCGGCCATGGCGAATCGGAGGGTGATTTCGAGAGAAGCTGCATCTCCACCTGGCTCGCCGACAGCCTCGCCGTGATCGAGGCCGAGGCCGGCGAAGCGCCGATCCTCGTCGGCTCCTCCATGGGCGGTTGGCTGGCGCTGCTCGCCACGCGCGTCCTGCGCGCGAAGAACTCGCCCGCCGCACCCGGCGGCCTCGTGCTGATCGCTCCGGCGGTCGATTTCACCGAGCGGCTGATGTGGGACGAGATGCCGGAGGCGGTGCGGGACGAGATCATGCGCGAGGGCCGCTACCTGCAGCCCTCGCAATATTCACCCGAGCCCTATGCCATCACGCGCCGCCTCATCGAGGACGGGCGCAACCACCTGATGCTCGGCAGCGCCATCGCCACCGGCTGCCCGGTCCACATCCTGCAGGGCATGCAGGACCCGGACGTGCCGTGGCAGCACGCGATGGAGCTCGTCGAGCATCTGCCGGGGGACGAGGCCGTCGTCACGCTGGTGAAGGACGGCGACCACCGCCTGTCGCGGCCGCAGGATCTCGACCTGCTCGTCGCCGCGGTGGAAGGCCTCGCTGCCCAGAAGGTCAGTGGACGCTGACTGTCTCGAGGTCGTTCTCCCAGGCGTTGGCGATGGCGGCATCCTTCGAATCGGTCAGAAGGATGGGCGTGCCGTCGGCCGCCAGCAGGGCGAAGAGGTCGAGACCCGGCTGGATGTCCGGCGCCTGGGGAAAGAGCTCGCGCACCTGCTCGGAGCGGATCGGCCGCACATAGGCGACCTTGCCGCCGCCGGCCTCGGCCAGCGCCGCGACGTCATGGACGTCGCCATGGAATTCGAAAGCGTCGTTGTCGTTCATCGCACCCTCCTCATGAAGCGGTGTCGGTGGTCGGCCGCGGCTCATCCGCGCGCCTGGATGTCGATCTTGCGGATGATCCGCTCCGGTTCCGGCCTTGCGAGATCGACGGACAGAAGGCCGTTCGAGAGGTCTGCACTGAGCACCTCCATTCCATCAGCCAGCAGAAAGGTTCGCTGGAACTGCCGCGCGGCGATGCCGCGATGCAGGAAGTGACGCGTCTTGTCGTCGCTCTGCCGCCCGCGGATGACCAGCTGGTTCTCCTCGACCGTGATCTCGAGCTGGTCGCGGGTGAAACCGGCGACGGCAAGCGTGATTCGCAGCCTGTCCGGCTCACTGTCCGTGCGCGGCAGCCGCTCGATGTTGTACGGCGGATAGCCGTCCGACGTCGCCTTGGCGACACGGTCGAGCGCTCGCTCGATCTCGTCGAAGCCGAGCAGGAACGGTGAGGACAAGGATGGTACACGCGACATTGCGAAGCCCTCTCAGGCACTTCGGAACCTTGGACCCGCCTGCGGCGGCATCCTCGTTGCCAAGCATATGGCGCTGCCCCGCCAACCGGTCAAGGGCGGCGCGGGCGCGTCCGGTCTGGCCCCGCGGCTGGGAGGCGGCACCGGCCGGACCCGACGGGAAAGCGGAGGAAGGGTCTGCGGATCGGGCGCAGATGCAGGCCGGAAGCGCCGGCCTTCGGGGCGGCCCGTCGCGAGGAGGCGATATCCTCCCGCCAACCGGGCACGTCAGAAATCTACGATGCTTGGAGGGTTTGGTGGAGCCAGGCGGAATCGAACCGCCGACCTCTTGAATGCCATTCAAGCGCTCTCCCAACTGAGCTATGGCCCCATCCGAACCGGTGCGGCTTGGGTTCCGCACGGGGCCGCCGCGAGGGCGACGGCCGGGTCTATATCCTCAACGCGTCGTCGTATCAAGCCTCTTCATCGTCGTCGATGTCGCCGTCGATGAGATCGCTCACGTCGTCGTCCGAGGTTTCGTCTTCTTCCAGGAAAGTGTCGTCGTCGTCAATATCATCTTCGATATCGACATCGTCATCCACAGCCCCTTCCTTGGCCTTCTCGCCGGCGGCGACCTCGTCGAGGGAGACGATTTCCGCACCCGTCTCGAGCTCGGGCTCCTCGCCCTCCTCGGCCCGCGCCACCTCGGCGCGGCCGCGCAGGGCCTGGGCGACAAAGACCGTGCTGCACTTCGGGCAGACGATCGGATCCTTGTTGAGGTCGTAGAACTTGGCGCCGCAGCTCAGGCATTGGCGCTTCGTGCCGAGTTCCGGTTTCGCCACGGTGATGCTCTCTTCCGGGGTTGAAGTCGAGCGCTCCCGTTAGTCATGTGTCCGCCGCCTGTCAAACCCTAATCGCAGTTTTTTCGCCGGCCGGCCCGGCGATTTCATCCGGCGGCGAAATGCGCTAGGGAGCGGATGCCTGCCCTTTCAACCGGAACCGAGCGCCCGTGTCTTCCCATTCCGCAACACCGCAACCGCTCACCGCCCGCCGCGGGGCCAGCCTCACCGGCCGCGTGCGCGTCCCCGGCGACAAGTCCATCTCCCACCGCTCGCTGATCTTCGGCCTCCTGAGTGCCGGCGAGACGGCCATCAGCGGGCTTCTCGAGGGCGAGGACGTGCTGCGCACGGCGGATGCCGCCCGCGCGCTCGGCGCGGATGTCGAGCGTCTCGGCGAAGGGCGCTGGCGCGTGCGGGGCGTCGGCATCGGCGGGCTCGCGAGCCCGGCCGGCGTGCTCGACTTCGGCAATGCCGGCACCGGCTCGCGCCTGATGATGGGCGTCGTCGGCGGCCATCCGATCACCGCGACCTTCGACGGCGACGCCTCCCTGCGCAAGCGGCCCATGCGCCGCATCCTCGACCCGCTCGTGAAGATGGGCGCACGCGTCGTCTCCGAGGCCGAGGGCGGCCGCTGCCCCATCACGCTCGAGGGCGCGCGCGAGACCGTGCCGATCGTCTACGAGACGCCGGTCGCCTCGGCGCAGATCAAGTCGGCCGTGCTGCTCGCCGGCCTCAACGCGCCCGGCCGCACCACCGTCGTCGAGAACGAGGCCTCGCGCGATCACACCGAGCGCATGCTGCGCCACTTCGGCGCCGAGGTGAGCGTCGAGCCGCACGGCAGCCACGGCCGGCGCATCACGCTCGTCGGCCAGCCGGAGCTGACCGCCCGGCCCGTCGTCGTGCCGGCCGATCCTTCCTCCGCCGCCTTCCCGCTGGTCGCCGCGCTCATCGTGCCGGGCTCCGACATCGTCCTCGAAGGCGTCATGATGAACCCGCTGCGCACCGGCCTCGTCACCACGCTCATGGAAATGGGCGCCGACATCGCCGTGCTCGACCGGCGCGAGGAGGGCGGCGAGGACGTGGCGGACCTGCGCGTGCGCGCCGGCACCCTGAAGGGCGTCGACGTCCCCGCCGAGCGCGCGCCGTCGATGATCGACGAATATCCCATCCTCGCCGTCGCCGCCGCCTTCGCCGAGGGCGAGACGGTGATGCGCGGCCTGCACGAGCTGCGCGTCAAGGAATCGGACCGGCTCGAGGCCGTGCTGGCCGGCCTCCGCGCGGCCGGGGTCGATGCCGAGATCGCCGGTGACGACCTCATCGTGCGCGGCGGGCGCGTTCCGGGCGGCGGCACGGCCGCGACGCACCTCGACCATCGCATCGCCATGTCCTTCCTGGTGCTGGGCCTCGCCAGCGAAAAGCCGATGCAGGTGGATGACGGCACGATGATCGCGACGAGCTTTCCGACCTTCGTGCCGCTGATGCACGGCCTCGGCGCCGATATCGGCTGACGGGCGGGGACACGCCATGATCATCGCCATCGACGGGCCCGCCGCCTCCGGCAAGGGTACGCTCGGGCGCCGGCTCGCCGCTCATTTCGGCCTGCCGCATCTCGACACGGGCCTGCTCTACCGGGCCGTGGCGCACCGCCTCCTCGCGGCGGGCGAAGCCCTCGACGACGTCACGGCGGCGACGGCGGCGGCGCGGGAGCTCGACCTCGAGCGCCTTGACGAGAGCGCCCTGCGCGGCCGCGCGATGGGCGAGGCGGCCTCCATCGTCGCCGCCATGCCGAGCGTGCGCGAGGCGCTGGTCGCCCTGCAGCGCACCTTCGCCGGCCAGCCCGGCGGGGCGGTGCTCGACGGACGCGACATCGGCACGGTGATCTGCCCCACGGCCGATGTGAAGCTCTTCGTCACGGCAAGCGCCGAGGAGCGGGCCCGCCGCCGCTGGCGCGAGCTCGTCGCGCGCGGCGAGCCGGCCGACGAGGCCGCGATCCTCGAGGATATCCACCGCCGCGACCGGCGCGACGCCGAGCGCCCCACGGCCCCGCTCGCCGCGGCCTCCGATGCGCACCAGCTCGACACCACCCGGCTCGATGCCGACGGCGCTTTCGCGGCGGCGCTCGGCATCGTCTCGACCGTGATGGCCTCGCGCACGAAATCGTGAGCCCGCGCAGACGAGCCGTTCCATCGTTTCGCCGGGAGTGGCACACTTGATGGTCCCCTCGCCTACCGGGAGAGAGGAGACGCGAGATGGGCCATCCGGCAATTGAGAGGCTGCCGTGGGGATCGTTCGCCGGGGCAGCGCTCGCCTGCCTCATGATGCTGCCGGCGGGAGCCCACGCGCAGACAGGGCCGCAAGAGGTCGATGTCGCGCTCGTCATCGCCGTCGACATCTCCTATTCCATGGACGAGGATGAGCAGCGCCTGCAACGCAAGGGCTATGTCGAGGCGCTGCGCTCGACGCCTGTGCTCGACGCCATCGCGCGGGGCCCCGTCGGCCGCATCGCCGCCACCTATGTCGAATGGGCGGGCTCGAACTCCCAGGACGTGATCGTGCCCTGGCAGATCATCGAAGGGCCCGAGAGCGCCGATGCCTTCGTCGAGCGCATCGCCGCCGCGCCCATCCGGCGCGCCTACCGCACCTCGATTTCCGGCGCCATCGATTTCTCCGCCAACCTGTTCGGCGGCAGCGGCTTCACGGCCATGCGGCAGGTCATCGACATCTCCGGCGACGGGCCGAACAACCAGGGCCGGCCAGTCACCGATGCCCGGGACGAGGCCGTCGCCCGCAACATCACGATCAACGGCTTGCCGCTGCTCTACAAGCGCTCGAGCTACATGGATATCGCCGATCTCGACATCTACTACCGTGACTGCGTCATCGGCGGCCTCGGCGCCTTCGTGGTGCCCGTGCGCGAGATCGAGCAGTTCCCGGACACCATCCGCAAGAAGCTCGTCATGGAGATCGCCGGCATCGGCGAGCCCACGCCGCAGGTCGAGCGCACGGCCGCGGAAAAGAAGGCCTCCTGCCTCGTCGGCGAATGGCGCTGGAACGAACGCATGGGGAACTGAGGCATCGGGCAGGGAAGCCCTCAGCTCCGCCGGCTGAGCCAGCGGAAGCCGATGAGCGTCCCTGCCGTCGCCGCGACGCACAGCGCCAGCGCCCACCAGGTGCCGCCCCGCGTCTCGAGGAACGGCAGGTCGGCCGTGTTCATGCCGAAGATGCCGGCGACGAAGGCCGGCGGCAGGAAGAAGGTCGTGATCAGCGACAGCACGTAGAGATTGCGGTTCGCCGCCACCGCGAGGCGCGCCGAGATCTCGTCCTGCAGCAGGCGCGCCCGCTCCTGCGCCGCCGCCACGTCGTGGACCGCGGCGTCGATGCGCTCGATGAGCGGACCGCACAGGGCGACGAGCCCGAGCGGCAGGCCGCGCCCGCCCTCGTGCGAGAGCCGCTGGAACAGCGCCCGCAGCCCCGTCAGCCGGCGGTGGCAGGCGGAGAGCTCCCGCCGCAGCGGCCCGAGCGCCCGCATCTCCTCGTCGACGTGGTCGGCGAGCACCCGGTCCTCGACGCGGTCGACGGCATCGGCGAGGCGGTCGCCGGCATCCTCCAGGTGCCCCAGCACGCGGCCGACGATGGTTGCGAGAAGATCGCCGACCGCCGGGCACGGATGGCCGTGCGACACGCGCTCGTGCGCCTCGGCCACGGCGCAAAGCTTGTTGCGGCGGCCGCTGATCAGCAGGCGTTCGCCCACGATGCAGCGCAACTGGCCGAGATCGTCGCTGCGATGGTCGAATTCGAGGATGTTGTCGCTCACCACGATGCCGACGAAGGCACCGATGGCGAGCACGCGCTGGTGGTCCTCGGCGTCGAGCATCAGCCGCCTGAGCGGTTCGGGCACGGCGGACAGGCCGGCGAGCCACTGGCGGGCACGCACGTCGACGAGATCGATGTGCAGCCAGAGGAAGCCTTCCGCAGGCAGCGCCATCGCCGCCGCCGCGTGCTCATCCACGGGGCGGGCGTTTCCCTCCGCGTCGAAGACGTGGCCCCAGACGAGGCCGGGAAAGGCGGGAAAGACGTGGCGCGGCAGCGCGACGGTCAAGGCATGCACCCCGAAGAGCGGAACGGCCTTCACCCATGGCGTGCGCCCGTGACACTTGCGTGACAGCCGGGAAGAAGGACGGGCGCGGCGGCGGAAAAGGCCGATTGCGCGAAGGCCGCAGCTTTCCTAAGACCATTGCAGCGCCGCGAAAGCGGGCCTTTTTCCGGCCTCCAGCGAAAGCCGCCATGACTGAGACGACCGAGACACCCGCCGCCCCGCTCACCATCGCGCTCGTCGCCCACGACGCGAAGAAGGCGGAGATGGCCGCCTTCGCCGAGGCGCACCGCAACGAGCTCGCGGGCACGAAGCTCTATGCCACCGGCACGACCGGCGCGCGCGTCATGGAGCGCTGCCCGGAGTTCAGCGTGACGCGGCTGAAGAGCGGCCCCCTCGGCGGCGACCAGCAGATCGGCGCCCTGATCGCCGAGGGGCGCATCGACATGCTGATCTTCTTCGTCGATCCCCTGTCGCCACATCCGCACGACGTCGACGTGAAGGCCCTGATGCGCCTCGCCCTCGTCTACGACATCCCGATGGCCCTCAACCCCGCCACCGCCGCCCTGCTCCTGCCCGTCACGGCGCCGGCCTGACGGCTCACGGGCCGCGCGGTGTCGCTATAGCCCTTTCCGATTCAATTGAATCGGAAAGGGCGTCTATCTTTTTGAGAATATAGCATTTTTTTCGCCGAACCGGCATCCGCTTCGGCGGAAAATGCTCTAAGTGCCGCGCGGCTTGGCGCGCGTCGTCGGTGCGGCGCTGACCGGATCCTCCGGCCAGGGATGCTTGGGGTAGCGGCCGCGCAGGTCGGCGCGCACGGCGGCCCAGGAGCCACGCCAGAAGCCGGGCAGGTCGCGCGTGATCTGAATTGGCCGATGGGCTGGCGACAGGAGCTCGAGGATGAGCGGCACGCGCCCGCCGGCGAGCGTCGGATGCCGGTCGAGCCCGAACAGCTCCTGCACCCGAAGCGCGATGGACGGCCCCTCCTCGGCGCCGTAGTCGACCGGAATGCGCGACCCGGTCGGCGCCTCAAAATGGGTCGGCGCCTCGGCATCGAGCCGGCGCATCAGCTCCCACGGCACGAGGCTGCGCAGCGCCGCGTCGAGATGGCCGGCGTCGATCCCGGCAAGGCCGGTCACGCCGACGATGTGGGGGGCGAGCCAGTCCTCGACGTTTCGCGCCAGGGCCTCGTCCGTGAGATCGGGCCAGGGCTCGCCCTCGGCCCGGCGCAGGAAGGCGACCCGCCCGCGCAGCTGCTGCTGGCCCTTCGTCCAGGGCAGGCCATCGGTGCCGACGGCCGCGACGCCACGCGCCAGTACCGCGGCGGAGGCCTCGTCCGCCGGAACGGCGAGCGGCTGCTGCGCGAGGACGAGGGCGCCGAGGCGGCGCAGCTTGCGGGCGCGCAGGGCCCGGGCCGCCCGGTCGAACACCACCTCTTCCACATTCTCGATGTGATGGCCGGCGACGGCCTCGATGCCGGCCGGCGTGATCGGCGCGGCGAGCACGATGCGGGCGCTCGCGCCGCCGCCGGCGATCTCGGCGACGGCAAGGAAGGGTTCGCGCGCCAGCCGGTCGGCAGGTTCGACGAAGGCGCCGCGTCCGTTGGCCAGGAGGAACTCGCCCGCCTTGCCGCGCGCGCGGGCGATGCGGTCCGGATAGACGAGCGCGACGAGGGCGCCGGGCTCGTCGTCCGCCACCTCGGCCGGCAGCCCCGCAGCAGCGGCCTGCCGCGCCCAGCCCGCCGCCGCGCGGCGCATGTCGGACGCCCGGCGCGAGCGGTCGGCCCGGAAACGCTCCAGCCGCTCGACGAGATCCGTGCCGCTGCCGCCGAGCCCGCGCTCCACGAGGACGGCGGCGATCTCCGCCGCCGTTCCGGCCGCGGCGCCTGCGGCGAGGACCATGCGCGCGAGGCGCGGCGGCAGCGGCAGGTCGTGCAGGTGCCGGCCCGTCGGCGTGAGCCGGCCGCCGCCGTCGAGCGCGTCGATCTCGACGAGGAGGCGCCGCGCCTCGGCGAGTGCGGCCGAAGGCGGCGGGTCGATGAGGCGCAGCCGCGTCGGGTCGCTGAGGCCCCAGGCTGCGCAGTCGAGCAGCAGCGGCGCAAGATCCGCGGTCAGGATCTCGGGTCTCGCGAAAGGCTCGAGCGCGCCGTTGCCCGCCTCCTCCCATAGCCGGTAGCAGACGCCCGGCTCCGTCCTGCCGGCGCGGCCGCGCCGCTGGTCGGCGGAGGCGCGCGACACGCGCACCGTCTCAAGCCGCGTCAGGCCGATGTCGGGCTCGTAGCGCGGCACGCGCGCGAGGCCCGAATCGATGACGACGCGGACACCGGCGATCGTCAGCGAGGTCTCGGCGATGGACGTGGCCAGCACCACCTTGCGCCGTCCGGCCGGCGCGGGGGCGATGGCCCGGTCCTGCTCGGCACGCTCCAGGGTGCCGTAGAGGGGCGCGACGTCGACCCGGGGGTCCCGGATGCGCGCGTCGAGCATCTCCGCCACGCGGCGGATCTCGCCCTGCCCGGGCAGGAAGACGAGGAGCGAGCCGGCCTCCGCGCCAAGCGCCGCGACCACCGCGTCGGCCACCTCGTCCTCGATGCGCCGGCCCGGCGTGCGGCCGAGATAGCGCGTCTCGACCGGAAAGGCCCGGCCCTCGCTCTCGATCACCGGCGCATCCCCGAGAAGCGCCGCGACCCGCGCGCCGTCGAGCGTCGCCGACATGACGAGGAGCCTTAAGTCCTCGCGCAGGCCTTCCTGCGCCTCGATGGCGAGGGCGAGGCCGAGATCGGCATCGAGCGAGCGCTCGTGGAACTCGTCGAACAGGACCGCCGATACGCCCTCGAGCGCCGGATCGTCGAGGATCATGCGCGTGAACACGCCTTCGGTGACCACCTCGATGCGCGTCTTGCGCGAAACGCGCGTCTCGAGGCGGACCCGAAGGCCGACCGTCTCGCCGACCGATTCGCCCAGCGTGTCCGCCATGCGGGCGGCCGCCGCGCGCGCCGCGAGACGCCGTGGCTCGAGCACGATGATGCGCCCCCCGCACCAGGCCTCGTCGCGCAGGACGAGCGGCACGCGCGTCGTCTTGCCGGCGCCGGGCGGCGCCACGAGGACCGCGGCGCTGCGGGCCGCGAGCGCGGCGCACAGGGCCGGCAACGCGGCATCGACGGGCAGGGGCTCGGTGAAAGGCGGGTGCGTCATGCCGCCCTTGATGGCGAAGAAGAATGCGCCCCGCAAGCGAAGTCGAACAGCCGGGCCGCGGATCGCCACGGAAGATGACGCGGGAACGTGAACGACGGGAGCGGCGGGGCAGGGCTTTGTTTACGCTCCGGGCGTAGTCTCGCTGCCCAGCCGCCATCAAAGCGACGACTGGAATGCCCTCGTTCAACTACTTTCTTCCGTTCGTCGAGAGCGCATCGTTTCTCGTCCTCTCCGCCGTGCTGCTCGCGGTCCTTGCGCCGTCGCTCGCGCGATGGCCGCTCGTCTGGCAGGTGGCGGTCGGCGTCGTCTTCGGCTTCGTCGCGCTGGTCAGCATGCACCGCCCGGTGATGCCGGCGCCGGGCCTGTTCTTCGATGCCCGCAACGTGATGGTGATGCTGGCCGGCCCGGTCGGCGGCATCGTCAGTGCGGTGATCACCGCCGGCATCGCCATGGCGGTGCGGTGGGAGGCGGCGGGGACCGGCCTTGCCGCAGGGCTCATCGGCATCGGCCTCAGCGCCCTGGCCGGCTCGGCCTATCACCTCTTCCTGCGTCGCAGGCAGCGCGGGCTCAACCGGCGCGACCTCCACGTCCTCGGCGCCATGGCCGGCATCCTGCCGCTGTTCAGCCTCGCCGCCCTGCCGACCTGGGAGGCGGCCGCCGACGCTCTCAAGACCATTGCCGCTCCGCATATCGTCGTGAACTGGCTCGGCATCGAGTTCGCCGGGCTGCTCCTGCTGTGGGACCGGGAGCGGCGCTCGGCCGTCCTTGCCCTCGACGAGACCGCGCTGCTGCGGCGGGGCATCGTCGACAATGCGCCGGGCGTGCTGTTCCAGCGCGTGCTGCATCCGGACGGCCGCATTTCCTTCCCGTTCGTCTCCAAGGGCGCCGTCGAGATCTTCGGCATCGAGGCAGCCGAGATCATGAAGAGCGCGGACAACGTCCACCGCCTCGTCCACCCGGAGGATCTCCCGTCCTATCGCGAGGCGCTCGACCTCTCCGCCCGCGACGGCGTGCCGTGCAACGTGCAGATCCGCGTCATCCGGCCCGATGACGGCCGCACCGTCTGGCTGCGCACCCAGGCGACGCCGCGCACCGGCAACAGGGGCGAGATCATCTGGGACGGCTTCGTCATCGACGTGACCGACCGCATCACCGCCGAGGAACTGAAGGCCGAGAACGAGCGCTCGCGCCAGCGTACGCTGCGCGAGCTCGCCGACCGCTTCGAGCACGGCGTGGGGCAGGCGCTGCGCCAGCTCTCGCGCGCCGCCGACGACATGCGGGCGGCCGCCGGCAATCTCGCCACCACGGCGCAGGGCACCAGCCGCAAGGCCACCGAGGTCGCCGCCGACGCGGAGGCGACCTCCGCCCACGTGCGCACCGTGGCCGGCGCGGCCGAGCAGATCCACGCCTCCATCGACGAGCTCACCCGTCAGTCCATGGTCACGGTGGACAAGGCACGCGAGACCTCCGAACACGTCGCGATGACCCGCGCCGACGTCGACGGCCTCGTCGATGCGGTGCAGAAGATCGGCACCATCGTCGAGTTCATCGAGGACATCGCCAACCAGACCAACCTCCTCGCCCTCAACGCCACCATCGAGGCCGCACGCGCCGGCGCCGCCGGCCGGGGCTTTGCGGTCGTGGCGGGCGAGGTCAAGAGCCTCGCCGTGCAGACGAGCAAGGCGACCGCCGAGATCGCCGCCAATATCGAGACCATCCGCAGCGCTTCCGTGGCAGCCGTGCGGGCCGTCGCCTCCATGGACGGCACGGTGGCCGACATCGGCCAGGCCGTTTCCATCGTCGCCGACGTCGCCAAGGCCCAGTCCCGCGCCGCCGAGGAGATCGCCGTCAGCGCCCGCCAGGCGGCCACGAGCACCCAGGCGGTCTCGGGCAATATCGGCGACGTGCGGCTCGACGCCCAGAGCGCCGGCGTCGCCGCCGAGCAGGTGCTGCAGGCGGCGACGGAACTCGACGAGCAGGCGCTCGCCCTCAACGAGGCCGTCGACGCCTTCGTGCGCCAGGTCCGCTCCGCTTAAGCGCCAATTCCGCTCCGCCTGGCGTCACGTCCCTGTCGCTCTCCGTCTCGACAAATTATTTGACTCAGTCAAATAACAGCGGGATGCTGCCGCCATTCGGGAGGATCGGACCCATGGCAACGGCAGCGCTGCGCCAAGACGAAACGGGCGTCGACACGGGCAACACAGTCGAGGATCGCATCGCGGCAGTGCGGCGCTTCAATCGCTTCTACACGCGCGAGATCGGCTTCCTGCACGAGCATCTGCACGACAGCGGCTTCGTGCTCAGCGAGGCCCGCGTGCTCTACGAACTCGCCCATTGCGGGGAGACGACGGCCACGGAGCTGCGCCGCGAGACCGGGCTCGACGCCGGCTATCTCAGCCGCCTGCTGCGCCGCTTCGAGGACAAGGGCCTGCTCGCGCGCCGCCCCTCGCCGGAGGACGGCCGCCAGTCCCTCCTGTCGCTGACGCCGGAGGGGCAGAAGACCTTCGCCCGTCTTGACGCCGCCGCCCGCCGCGAGGTCGGGGCCCTCGTCGCGCCGCTGCCGGAGGACGCGCAGGAGAAACTCGTTGCAGCCATGGCCGCGCTCGAAGGTGTCCTGGGAACCGGCCGCCTCGACCCGGCGCGCCTTGTCCTCAGGCGCCACCGCCCGGGCGACCTCGGCTGGATCGTCGCCCGCCACGGCGCGCTCTACGCCGAGGAATACGGCTGGGACGCAAGCTTCGAGGGGCTCGCCGCCAAGGTGGTCGGCGAGATCGCCGAAAATTTCGATCCCGTGCGCGAGCGCATCTGGATCGCCGAGCACGACGGCGTCAGGCTCGGCTCCATCTGCCTCGTGCGCCAGTCGGACGAGGTGGCGAAGCTGCGGCTGCTCCTCGTCGAGCCGGCGGCGCGCGGCCTCGGCCTCGGCCGGCGGCTCGTGGCGGAATGCATCGCCTTCGCCCGCGCGGCGGGCTATGCCCGCATCACGCTCTGGACCAACGACGTCCTGACCACCGCCCGCGCCATCTATGCCAAGGCCGGCTTCCGCCTCGTCGCCTCCGAGCCGCACCGGAGCTTCGGGCAGGACCTCGTCGGCGAGACCTGGGAACTCGACCTGTAGGGCCGGCCGCGCCCCTCAGCCGCCGACGTTGAAGGCCGCGAGCGCCGCCATGTTGACGATGTCGGTGTCCTTGGCGCCGAGCGGCACGATCTGCACCGGCTTGTCGAGCCCGACGATGAGCGGGCCGATGACCGTGGAGCCGCCGAGCTCCTGCAGCATCTTCGTCGAGATCGAGGCCGAGTGGAACGCCGGCATGACGAGCACGTTCGCCGGCCCGGACAGGCGGCAGAACGGATAGACGCTCATCACGTCGCGGTTGAGCGCGACATCCGCCGCCATCTCGCCGTCGTACTCGAAGTCGCAGCGCCGCCCGTCGAGGATGCGCACCGCCTCCTGCACGCGCTCGGAGCGCTCGCCCGTCGGATGGCCGAAGGTGGAGAAGGCGAGCATGGCGACCCGCGGCTCGTAGCCGAGGCGGCGGGCGACGCCTGCGGCCTCCACCGCGATCTCCGCGAGATCCTTCGCGCCCGGCATCTCCGTGATGGCCGTGTCGGCGACGAGGACGGTGCGCCCGCGCGCCAGCACGATGGAAACGCCGATGACCCGGTGGCCCGGCTTCACGTCGATGACGCGGCGCACGTCCTCGAGCGCGATCGAATAGTTGCGCGTCGTGCCCGTCACCATCGCGTCGGCGTCGCCGAGCGCAACCATGGCGGCGGCGAAGTGGTTGCGGTCCTGGTTGATGAGGCGCTGGCAGTCGCGGAAAAGATAGCCCTTGCGCTGCAGCCGGTCGTAGAGGAACTGCGCATAGGTGGCGTTGCGGTGCGACAGGCGGGCGTTGTGCACCTCGATGCCGTCCTTCGCCTCGAGGTCGATGCCGGCGAGCCGCGCCGTCTCGTAGACGCGCTCCTCGCGCCCGACGAGGATGGCCGTGCCGAGCCCCTGGTTGACGAAGGAGACGGCGGCGCGGATGACCTGCTCCTCCTCGCCCTCGGCGAAGACGACGCGCTTTGGAAAGCGCCTGACGCGCTCGAAGATGCGGTTGAGCGTGCCGGCCACCGGATCGCGCCGGGCCGAGAGCTGCGCCTTGTAGCCGCGCATGTCGACGATCGGCCGCTGCGCCACGCCCGTGTCCATCGCCGCCCGGGCGACGGCGGAAGGCACCACGTGGATGAGGCGCGGATCGAACGGCACGGGAATGATGTAGTCGCGCCCGAAGCGCGGACGCGCGCCCTGGTAGGCGGCCGCCACCTCGTCCGGCACGTCCTCGCGCGCAAGGTCGGCGAGCGCCTGGGCCGCGGCGATCTTCATCTCCATGTTGATGGTCGTCGCCTGCACGTCGAGCGCGCCGCGGAAGATATAGGGAAAGCCGAGGACGTTGTTGACCTGGTTGGGATAGTCCGAGCGGCCCGTCGCCATGATGGCGTCGTCGCGGATGGCCGCGACCTCCTCCGGCAGGATCTCCGGGTCCGGGTTCGCCATGGCGAAGATGATGGGGTTCGGCGCCATGGAGGCGATCATCTCCGCCGTCAGCGCCCCCTTGGCGGAGAGGCCGAAGACGACGTCGGCGCCGTCGAGCGCGTCGGCGAGGCTGCGCGCCTTCGTCTCGGCGGCATGGGCCGACTTCCACTGGTTCATGCCCTCCTGGCGGCCCTTGTAGACGACGCCCTTGGTATCGCACAGGATGACGTTGTTGGGCGCGAAGCCCATGGCCTTGATGAGCTCCGCGCAGGCGATGCCGGCGGAGCCGGCGCCGTTGATCACGAGCCGCGTCGACTTCACGTCCCGGCCGGTCAGGTGCAGCGCGTTGATGAGCCCCGCCGCGGCGATGATGGCCGTGCCGTGCTGGTCGTCGTGGAAGACCGGGATGTCCATCAGTTCGCGCAGGCGCTCTTCGATGATGAAGCAGTCCGGCGCCTTGATGTCCTCGAGGTTGATGCCGCCGAAGGAGGGCCCGAGATAGCGCACCGCGTTGATGAAGGCGTCCGGGTCCTCGGTGTCGACCTCGAGGTCGATCGAATCGACGTCGGCGAAGCGCTTGAAGAGGACCGACTTGCCTTCCATCACCGGCTTGGAGGCGAGCGCCCCGAGATTGCCGAGGCCGAGGATGGCGGTGCCGTTGGAGATGACGGCGACGAGATTGCCCTTGGTCGTGTAGTCGTAGGCGACGCTCGGATCCTCGTGGATCGCCTTCACCGGCACGGCGACGCCCGGCGAATAGGCGAGCGAGAGGTCCCGCTGGGTCGCCATGGGCTTGGTGGGCACCACCTCGAGCTTGCCGGGCCGCCCCTGCGAATGGAATTGCAGGGCTTCCTGGTCGGTGAAGGTCGGGCGGGAGCGGCGCTTGGCAGTGTCCATCGTTTTCTTGTCTCGGGCGTTTCCTGTCGGGGCGAGACCTTACGGCAGTCGCGCGATGCCCCTCAAGCGAAGTTCTCCACGATTTCTGCAAAACATCCATGCAACGGTGGATGAAACACCCGTGCGGCTCTGCTAGCGTCCCCGCCCATGAGCCGGGAAGTCAGCGCCGCGACGGATGATCTGGAGCAGACGGGCGGCAGCGCCGCCGCGCCTGCCGCCACGCGCGAGGCTGCGCGCTCCGAGGCCGAGCCCCAGCGCATGACGCCGATGATGGCGCAGTATGTGGAGATCAAGGCCGCGCATGCGGACTGCCTCCTCTTCTACCGCATGGGCGATTTCTACGAGCTCTTCTTCGAGGATGCCGAGATCGCCTCGCGCACCCTCGGGATCGTCCTGACGAAGCGCGGCAAGCACCTCGGCGAGGACATCCCCATGTGCGGCGTGCCGGTGGAGCGCGCCGAGGACTACCTGCAGCGCCTCATCGCCGCCGGCCACCGCGTCGCCGTCTGCGAGCAGACGGAGGACCCCGCCGAGGCGAGGAAGCGCGGCGGCAAGTCCGTCGTGCAGCGCGGCGTCGTGCGCCTCGTCACGCCCGGCACCATCACCGAGGACAGCCTGCTCGACCCGGCGCGGGCCAACCTCCTCGTCGCCCTCGCCCGCCGCCGCACCGGCGAGGACAGCTACGCCTACGGCCTCGCCGCCATCGACATCTCCACCGGCCGCTTCACCGTGACGGAGACCGCCGCCGCCGGGCTGTCGGCCGAGATCGCGCGGCTCGACCCGCGCGAGATCGTGGTGCCGGACACGATCTACGACGAGCCGACGCTGCGTGACCTGTGGCGCGAGCAGCGCGCCGCCGTCACGCCCCTGGCGCGCGACGGGCTCGATCCGGCCTCCGCCGAGCGGCGGCTGAAGGATTTCTTCGGCGTCGCCAGCCTCGACGCCTTCGGCGCCTTCTCGCGCGCCGAGATCGCCGCGGCGGCCGCCGCCCTCGCCTATGTCGAGCGCACGCAGCTTGCCGCCCGCCCGCCCTTGTCGCCGCCGCGCAGCGAGGATGTCTCCGGCACGCTCTCCATCGATGCGGCGACGCGCGCCAATCTCGAACTGATGCGCACCCTGTCGGGCGAGCGGAGCGGCAGCCTCGTTTCGACCATCGACCGCACGGTGACGCCGGGCGGCGGGCGCCTCCTCGCCGAGCGGCTCGCGAGCCCGCTGACGAGCGTCGCCGCGATCCGTGCCCGCCACGACGCCGTGGCCTTCCTCCTCGGCGAGCGGCCGCTGCGCGAGCGCCTGCGCCAGGCGCTCTCCGCGGTGCCAGACATCGCCCGTGCCCTGTCGCGCCTGACGCTCGGCCGCGGCGGCCCGCGCGACCTCGCCGCCGTGCGCGACGGGCTCGTGGCGGCGGAGGCGATCGCCTCCCTCCTCGCCAACGCCGCCCCGCCCGCGGAACTGGCGGCCGCCGCCGACGCGATGCGCGGCGTCGCGCCGGGCCTCGCCGAAAACCTCTCCACCGCCCTCGCCGACGAGCTGCCGCTCCTGAAGCGCGACGGCGGCTTCGTGCGCGAGGGCTATGACGGGACGCTCGACGAGGCGCGCGTGCTGCAGGTCGATTCGCGCCGCTTCATCGCCGCCCTGCAGGCCCGCTATGTCAACGAGACCGGCTGCCGGACGCTCAAGGTCAAGCACAACAACGTCATCGGCTATTTCGTCGAGGTGCCGCCGGCCGTCGGCGAGGACCTCGTCAAGCCGCCGCACAACGCCACTTTCGTGCACCGCCAGACCATGGCGGGGGCCATGCGCTTCTCCACGGTCGAACTCGGCGAGCTCGAAGCCCGCATCGCCTCGGCGGCGGAACGCGCGCTCGGCATTGAGCTTGCCGTCTTCGAGCGGCTCGGCGATGCCGTGATCGGGGCGGGCGAAGCCATCAAGCGTGCTGCCGAGGCGCTCTCCATCGTCGATGTCACGGCGGCGCTCGCGCTTCTTGCCGACGACCTCGGCTGGACGCGCCCCACCGTCGACGACAGCCTCGCCTTCTCCATCGCCGCCGGGCGCCATCCGGTGGTCGAGGCGGCGCTGAAGCGCGCGGGCCAGACCTTCGTCGCCAACGACTGCGCGCTCTCGCCGCCCGAGGGCGAGAAGGCCGGCCGCATCACCCTCGTCACCGGCCCCAACATGGCCGGCAAGTCGACCTTCCTGCGCCAGAACGCGCTCATCGTCGTGCTCGCCCAGATGGGCGCCTTCGTGCCGGCGGCGCGGGCCCATATCGGCATCGTCGACAAGCTGTTCTCGCGCGTCGGCGCCGCCGACGACCTCGCCCGCGGGCGCTCGACCTTCATGGTCGAGATGATCGAGACCGCCGCCATCCTCAACCAGGCGGGCGAGCGCGCGCTCGTCATCCTCGACGAGATCGGCCGCGGCACGGCGACCTTCGATGGCCTGTCCATCGCCTGGGCGGCGATCGAGCACCTGCACGAGATCAACCGCTGCCGCTCGCTCTTCGCGACCCACTATCACGAGCTCACCGCGCTCGCCGAGCGCATGGCCCGCGTCGAGAACGCAACCGTCCGGGTGAGCGAATGGAAGGGCGACGTCGTCTTCCTGCACGAGGTCATCCCCGGCGCGGCCGACCGTTCCTACGGCATCCAGGTGGCGAAGCTCGCCGGCCTGCCGTCCCCGGTCATCGCGCGCGCCCGCGCCATCCTCGACGAGCTGGAGAAGACCGAGCGCGAGAAGCCCGTCGCCACCCTCGTCGACGACCTGCCGCTCTTCGCCGCCGTGCCGGCACGCCCCGCCGCCGCCGCGGCGCAGAAGGACGAGCTCGGCGAAGCGCTCGACGGCGTCGATCCGGACGAGATGTCACCCCGCGAGGCGCTCGAGGCGCTCTATCGCCTCAAGGCGCTGCGGGCCGAACGCGACCGTCACTAGTCAGGCCGCCGCCGCGACCCGGCGCAACCGCCTCAGCCGCAGCGTGAAGAGCATGCCGTTCCAGGCAACGCAGATGGCGAGGCCGATCAGCAGCGCAGCGGTCGATCCGAGCGGCACGGCGGCAAGGTGCACCGCCGTCAGCGCGGCGGCGAAGCCGGCAAGTCCGTAGACGCTGCTCGCCGCGACGGCACCGGCCGCCGGCCCGCCGATGGCCCGGTGCGTGACGACGAGAATGCTCGAGATGACGATGGGGAAGAGGGCGAGAATGCCCGAGGCGACCGCCCCGATATGCCAGCTGACGACGCTGAGAACGCCCACGAGCGTCGCGACGGCGAGCGCGCGCAGCATCAGGTCGACCGGACGGGGACCATCCGAGGCCGGAATCACGACCCGCGAGAAGCGCCGCGCCAGCGGCACCCCCACGGCAAGGGCCGCGGCATTGACGAGCAGGCCGAACCACAGCGGCGGCGTCATCGTGCGGATGGCGAGGGCGGCGAGGAGCCACACGCCGATCGCCCCGGCGATGCTGCCGAGCCCACCCGCGCCACGCCGGGCGAGCACCGCATAGGTCATGGCGAAGATCACCGTGACGGCGTTGATGCTGACGCTGCCGACCGCGCTCTCGGCGATGAAGGCCGGGCCGTGGTCCATGGCGAGCACGACATAGGCCGGGCCGGCCGAGATCGGCAGCGTCGCGATCAGGCCGCCGACGAAGGGCCCCGCCTTCTGCGCCGCGAGCGAGCCGGAGACCACGATCGCGGCGACGAGCACCATCTTGACCGGCAGCGCCAGGAGCGCGGCATCGAATTCCATGTCCCGGACCTTCATCCCCGACGGCGCGCAGCAGCCGCCGGACAAGGGCATAGCGCGTTGGGGCGGGCGAAGCCCGCGACGTCTTTGCAACCCTGCCCTGCCGCCGCCGAAAGCGGATACCGCCGCAATGGCGCCGGCTTTTGTTCTCTTCCTGTTCTTGAGCGGGACCGCGATCGCCGCTAAGGTGCGCCCGGGCCGGGGGAAAGAGCATGGTGGCGAGGGTCGCGACGGTCGCGTTCGAGGGCATCGAGGCACGCGCGGTCGACGTGCAGGTGCAGATCGCACCGGGCAATGTGGCCTTCACCATCGTCGGCCTGCCCGACAAGGCGGTGGCCGAGAGCCGCGAGCGCGTGCGCTCGGCCCTGATGGCGGCGGGGCTCGCTTTGCCGGCCAAGCGCATCACCGTCAATCTCGCCCCGGCCGACCTGCCCAAGGAGGGCTCGCACTACGACCTGCCCATCGCCCTCGCCGTGATGGCCGCCATCGGCGCGGTGCCTGCGGATGCCCTTGCCGGCTATACGGTGCTCGGCGAGCTCGCGCTCGATGCGTCGGTCACGGCCGTCGCCGGCGTGCTGCCGGCGGCGATCGCCGCCAATGCGCGCGGGCACGGCCTCATCTGCCCGGCCGCCTGCGGCCCCGAGGCGGCCTGGGCGAGCGGCGATCTCGACATCCTCGCCCCGCGCTCCCTCGTCCAGCTCGCCAACCACTTCAAGGGCACGCAGGTCATGGCCCGGCCCGAGCCCGCGGTGGCGCGCCCCGGCGCCGACCTGCCGGACTTGAGGGACATCAAGGGCCAGGAAAGCGCCAAGCGGGCGCTGGAGATCGCCGCCGCCGGCGGCCACAACCTGCTCATGAACGGCCCGCCCGGCGCCGGCAAGTCGATGCTGGCGCAGCGCCTGCCCTCCATCCTGCCGCCGCTCGCCCCGGCCGAGCTGCTCGAAGTCTCGATGATCCAGTCCGTCGCCGGCCTTCTCGCCGAGGGCGCCCTGACGGATCGCCGGCCCTTTCGCGCACCGCACCATTCCGCCTCCATGGCCGCGCTCGTCGGCGGCGGCCTGAGGGCGCGGCCCGGCGAGGTCTCGCTCGCCCACCATGGCGTGCTCTTCCTCGACGAATTGCCCGAGTTCCAGCCCCAGGTGCTCGACAGCCTGCGCCAGCCGCTGGAGAGCGGCGAGGTACTGATCTCGCGCGCCAACCACCGCGTCAGCTATCCGGCCCGCTTCCAGCTCGTCGCCGCCATGAACCCCTGCCGCTGCGGCCGCGCCACGGAGCCTGGCTTCGCTTGCCGGCGCTCGCCCAACGAGCGCTGCATGGCGCAGTACCAGACGCGGCTGTCCGGCCCGCTGATCGACCGCATCGACCTCGTCATCGAGGTGCCGGCCGTCACGGCGGCGGATCTCATCCTGCCGCCGCCGGCCGAGGGTTCGGCGGAAGTGGCGCGGCGTGTCGCGCGCGCCCGTGCCGTGCAGAGCGCCCGCTATTCCGCGCTCGGCCTCGCCGAGGTCACCACCAATGCCCGCTGCCCCGTGCCGGTGCTCGAGGAGGTGGCGCGGCCGGACGATGCCGGCCTTGCCCTCATTCGCGAAGCGGCCGACGCCATGCGCCTCACCGCCCGCGGCTATCACCGGGTGCTGAAGGTGGCGCGCACCCTCGCCGATCTCGACGGCGAGGAACGGGTCGGGCGCCTGCATCTCGCCGAAGCCCTGTCCTACCGAACGGCGCTCGAGCGGCTCGCCGTGCCGGCCTGAACCGCTTAACGGGCGATTCAGCACGCCTGCCAACGCAATCTCAACGCCTCCATGGGAGTTTGCGCAGCAACGAAAAGCTGAGCTGATCCGCCCGATGGACCTTCTGACCACCTCTCATGACCTCGTGACCGGCGCCGCCGCGCTGATCGTGGTCGCGACCGTGGTGTGGCTCATCGCCCGGCGCCGCAGGACCCTTCTCGCCCAGATCGACCGGCTGGAAGCCGAGATCGAGACGCTGCACGATTCGGTCTGGGAACTGTCCGAAAGTCGCGAGCACTACCGCAGCCTCGTCGAGGCGCAGGGTGACGTCATCGTCCGCCGCGCCCAGGACGGGCGCATCATCTACTGCAACGACGCCTTCGCGCGCCTCGCCGGCCGGTCGCGCGAGGAGCTCGTCGGCAGCCACTGGCAGCCGGTCGTGCGCGAGATCAGCGACGTGCGCCTGTCGACGACGGGCGCGCGCATCTTCGACGAGGCCATCGACTTCCGCAGCGGCATCGTCTGGATCTCGTGGATCGAGACCCTCGCCATCGGCGACAGCGGCGCCGAGCGCCAGCGCGTCGGCCGCGACGTGACGAGCCGCGTCGCCGCCGAGCACGACCTGCTCGACGCGCGCCACCGCGCCGAGGCGGCGAGCGAGGCCAAGTCCCGCTTCCTCGCCACCGTCAGCCACGAGGTGCGCACGCCGCTCAACGGCATCCTCGGCATGGCCGATCTCCTCGCCGACACGCGCCTCGATCCCGAACAGGCCACCTATGTGCGCGCCGTCAAGACCTCGGGCGAGGTGCTCCTGTCGCTCATCGACGACATCCTCGACTTCTCCAAGATCGAGGCCGGCAAGATCGCCCTCGTGCAGGAGCCGTTCGACCTGCGCAGCCTCGTCGAGAACGTCGTCGAGCTCCTGGCCCCGCGGGCGCAGGGCAAGGGCATCGAAATCGCGAGCTTCATCGCGCCCGACCTGCCGGCACTCGTCATGGGCGACCGCGACCGCCTGCGCCAGGTGCTGATGAACCTTGCCGGCAACGCAGTGAAGTTCACCGACCAGGGCGGCGTCGGCGTCAGCATCGAGGTTGAGGCCGACGGGCACATCGCCTTCAGCGTCGCCGACACCGGCCCCGGCATCCCCAAGAGCCGCCAGGATGCGGTCTTCCGCGAGTTCGAGCAGGTCGACGACACCGCGAGCCGCCGCCATGGCGGCACGGGGCTCGGCCTCGCCATCTGCCGCCACATCGTCGAGCGCATGGGCGGCACCATCACCGTCGAGAGCGAGGAGGGCCGCGGCGCCACCTTCCGCTTCGCCATCGCCCTCGCGAGCGTCGGCGGCGACAGCCGACCCGCGCTGCCTCCGCCGACGCAGGTCGACCTCTCCGGCAAGCGCGTGCTCATCATCGCCCATTCGCCCTTCGAGGCACCCTTCATCGCGCGCCGGCTCGCGGCGGCCGGGGCGGGCGCCGAGATTCGCGAAAGCGAAGAGGCCGCGAGCGCGGCGATGGCGGCGGGCGGCTACGACGTCGTCCTCACCGACTGCGCGCTCGGCGAGGAAGCGGCGCGGCGCCTCGCCACCCTCGCCCGGCGCTCCGGCGTGCGGCGCAGCCTCGTCCTCCTCTCGCCCTTCGAGCGGCGCGAGTTCGGCCCGCCGGCCGCCGCCGGCTTCGACGGCTATCTGGTAAAACCGGTGCGCGCCCTGTCCCTGATGCAGCAGATCGCGCACGAGCCCGCCGCGCTGCCGCCGCAGCAGACCTATTCGGCGCAGGCCCAGGCACTGCCCCGGGCGGGCGAGGGCGAGCCGCGCCGGCGACGCGTCCTCCTCGCCGAGGACAACGAGATCAACGCCCTGCTCGCCCTCAAGCTTCTCGAAGGGGCGGGGGCCGAGACGCTCTGGGTGCGCGACGGCGTCAAGGCCGTCGCTGCGATGCGGCGGGTGCTCGCCGGCCACGAGGAGCCCTTCGACCTCGTCCTGATGGACGCGCGAATGCCCGAGATGGACGGGCTCGAAGCGGTGCGCCGCATCCGCGCCGCGGAGGCCGCCCATCCCCGCCCGGTCCATGCGCGAATCGTCATGTTGACGGCTAACGCCTTCGCCGAGGACCGCGCCGCGGCCATGGCGGCGGGAGCGGACGGCTTTCTTGCCAAACCGTTTGAACGCCAGAAAATTCAAGAACTTGTCGAGGGCGCGGATGCCACCGGCGCGGCACGGGCCTGAGCCTGTCGCCCCATCTCGTCGTTGTCACAAAACTTTCCGAGGCTTATGGTTCCGTTAAGATATGCGGCGGAATGGCTGCGTCGGCAAACCGGCGCGCCGGGCTGACGACGCCGCTTTCGGGGCAGACGGTCTGGGGCTCATGGTTTACGATCCGACACAGGTGAAGACCTCGCAAGGGGCCGCGCAACCCGACATCATCCGGGTCGCGCCGCGCGGCTTTACGAACATGCTGCGCCCCAGCAACTGGGGGGCCGCGACGGCGAATGCGCTCCTGCCGTTCCGCGCGCCGGCCCCGGCCGATGCCGGCGGTTTGCCGACCATCCTCGGGCGCCTCGGCTCGCTCGAGGTGCGCCTCGCCCGCACCCGCAAGGAGATCAAGCAGGCGCAACGGCTGCGTTTCCGCGTCTTCTACGAGGAGATGTCGGCGCTGCCGAACGCGACGTCCATGCTGTCGCGGCGCGACATCGACGAGTACGACGCCATCTGCGACCACCTGCTCGTGCTCGATTACGACGTGCCGAAGAAGGCCTTCCGCAACCCCAAGCCGCAGGTGGTCGGCACCTACCGCCTGCTCCGGCAGGAGGTGGCCGACCGGCACTGGGGCTTCTACACGGCCGGCGAGTTCGACATCCAGCCGCTGATCGACGCCAATCCCGGCAAGCGCTTCCTGGAGCTCGGCCGCTCCTGCGTGCTGAAGCCCTATCGCAACAAGCGCACCGTCGAACTGCTGTGGCACGGCATCTGGACCTACGTGCTGCACCACCGCATCGACGTGATGCTGGGCTGCGCCAGCCTCGAAGGCACCAATCCCGACCAGATGGCCCTGCAGCTCAGCTTCCTGCACCATTTCGCCCGCGCGCCGGAGAACTGGCGGGCGAACGCGCTCACCGGCCGCGGCGTCGCCATGGACCGGCTGCCGAAGGAGGCGGTCGACCCCAAGGCCGCGCTGCATGCGCTGCCACCGCTCGTCAAGGGTTACCTGCGCCTCGGCGCCTCCATCGGCGAGGGGGCCGTGATCGACCATCAGTTCGGCACCACGGACGTGCTGGTGGTGCTGCCCGTCGAGGCGATCAATCCGCGCTACATCGGCCACTTCGGCCCGGCCGCGAACCGCCATGCCGCCTGACGGGGTTCAGCCCCGCCCGGCGAGCTCCGCCCGCGCCAGCGCCGCAATCCCCTCGCGATAGGTGGGATAGGCGAGCGACACGCCGAGTTCCTCGCGCAGGCGGCGGTTGGAGACGCGGCGGTTGTCGGCATAGAAGCTGCGCGCCATCGGCGACAGCTCGGCCTCCGCGAAGGGCACCTCCGGCGGCGGCGCGATGCCGGCGAGTTCGGCCGCATAGGTGACGACGTCCTGCGGCGGCGCCGGCTCGTCATCGGCGACGTTGTAGATCGCCCCGGGCGACGGCCGCGCGAGCGAGGCGGCGAGCGCGGCGGCGATGTCCTCCACATGGATCCGGTTGAACACCTGGCCGGGCTTGATGATCCGCTGCGCCTCGCCGCGCAGGAGCTTGGCGAGCGGGCTGCGCCCCGGCCCGTAGATGCCGGCGAGCCGGAAGACCTGCACCGCCTTGCCCGTCTCGCGACCGAGCGCCAGCCACGCCTCTTCCGCAAGGACGCGCTGGCGCGTGCGCCCCATGGAGGCGTTGAGCGGCGCGCTCTCGTCCACCCAGGCGCCGCCGTGGTCGCCATAGACCCCGACGGTGGACAGATAGGCGATCCACCTGAGCCTCGGCGCCCGCGCGATCGCCTCGCGCGCGGCCGCCAGCACCACGTCCCCCTCCGGCCCCGGCGCGATGCTGACGATGAGCGCATCCGCCTCCGCGAGCGCAGCGGCCGCAGCCTCCGGCAGGCGCCCGTCCGCGAAGACGAAGGCCTCGACCCCGCCCGGCGCCGCATTGACCGCGGCCGCCTTCTCGGTGCTGCGCACCGTTCCCGAGACGCGGTCGAAGCGTTCGCGGTACCGGGCCACGAAATGGCCGGCGCCGTAGCCGAGACCGAAGACGAACAGGTTCACGTCAGCCCTCCCCGGCGCTCTCGCCGAGCGCCAAACGCCATTCCTCGCGCACGCCCATATCCTCCTCCCCGTCCATGCGGGTCGCAGCGAGCGCCGTGAAATCCTCCGCCGGCAGCACCCGCGACAGGGCCCACACGGCCGTGCCGCGGATCAGCGCGGAGGGGTCGTCGAGGAGAGGGAAGGCCGATTCCGCGAGTTCCGGCAAGCCGGAATTGCCGATGGCGACGAGCACGTTGCGGATGAAGCGCTCGCGTCCCGCGCGCTTCACCGGCGAGCCGGCGAAGAGCTGGCGGAAGGCGGCATCGTCGAGCCGCGCGAGCGCGGCGAGCGACGGCGCCGTCAGCTCCGGCCGGGCGGCGAGGCGCGCCTCCCGCGCTTCCCGCGCGAACTTGTTCCACGGGCAGACGGCGAGGCAGTCGTCGCAGCCGAAGACGCGGTTGCCCATCAGGGGGCGCAGGTCGCGCGGGATCGGCCCCTTGTGCTCGATGGTGAGATACGAGATGCAGCGCCGCGCATCGAGCACGTAGGGCGCCGGGAAGGCCGCCGTCGGGCAGATGTCGAGGCAGCGCCGGCACGAGCCGCAATGGTCCTCTTCCGGCGCGTCGGCCGGCAGCTCGGCCGTCGTGAAGATGGCGCCGAGGAAGAGCCAGCTGCCGAAGGTGCGCGAGACGAGCACCGTGTGCTTGCCCTGCCAGCCGAGGCCGGCCGCCTCGGCGAGCGGCTTCTCCATCACCGGCGCGGTGTCGACGAAGACCTTGACGTCCGCCCCGCCCGCGGAAGCGAGGAGCGAGGCCACCTGCTTGAGCTTGCCCTTGATGATGTCGTGATAGTCGCGGTTGCGGGCATAGACCGAGATGGTCGCCCGCTCGGGCCGCGCGAGATTGGCCAGCGGATCCTCGGCGGGACCGTAGTTCATGCCGAGGAGGATGATGGAGCGCACCTCCGGCCAGAGCCGCGCCGGGTCGGCGCGCTCGTCGGCCCTGTCGGCCATCCACGCCATGCTGCCCTGGCGCCCTTCGGCGAGCCACGCGCCGAGCCTTTCCGGCAGTTGCGGCACGGCGGCCGGATGCGTGACCTTGAGGACGTCGAAGCCCTCGGCCGCGGCCCGTGCGGCAACGGCGCGCCTGAGCGCCTCGCCCGTCAGAAATCGAGATCCGCGTAGTGGGCGGCCGGCGCCATGCCCGGCACCCTGTCGTTCAGCAGCGTCCGGAAGGACGGCCGCGATTTCACCCGTGCGTACCACGCCTTCGCCGTTTCGTCCTCGTCCCAGGGCACATCGCCCAGATAGTCGGCGCAGGACAGATGCGCCGCCGCCGCGAGGTCGGCATAGGTGAGCTGCGCGCCCGCCAGCCAGTTCCGCTTCGCGGCAAGGAAGCCGATGTATTTCAGATGATAGCGGACATTGCTGCGCGCCGCACGGATGGCGCTCATGTCCGGCGGCCCGCCGCCGGCATCCGCGCCCATGAAGCGCTTGTAGATCTTCTCGGTGACGAGATAGCCCGACACCTCCTCGAAGAACTTCTGGTGGAACCACTCCATCAGCCGCCGCACCTCGACCCGGTCGGCGACCGTCTGCGGCAGAAGGCGGCGCATGGCGTCGAGCCCGCCGCTCCGCGTTTCGTCGAGATATTCGGCGATGACGGAGGCGCCGGGCACCACGAGCCCCTGCTCCTCCACCAGCACGGGCACGAGCCCGGCGGGGTTGAGCACCAGGAATTCGGTGCGCCGCTCCCACGGCTTTTCCTCCACCACGGACGGTTCGGCGCCGATCTCGCCGAAGATGAGCCGGATGAAACGGGAGTGCGGACAGAAGGGATAGTGATGCAGGGTCGCCATGATACGCGCGGACTATGCTCACAGACAGGCGGCAATAAGGCAGAAGCGGTCACCTGCCGGCATATCCGCGCGCCGCAGACCGGCTGGCACGATGGCCGCTCCCCGTATAGAACCGCTGCCGGGCTGACACAACTCGATTCGCTTTCCGGGGACGGGCCGTCCCCGCCCCGTCCCGCAACTCTTCACAGCCCGCCCACAACCTGCCGCAGGACCGCCGCATGACTCTCACGGACGCCCTCGAAGCACTCGTGCTCGGCCTCGTCGAAGGCCTGACGGAGTTCATTCCGGTGTCCTCGACGGGCCACCTGCTGCTGCTCGGCCATTTCATCGGCTTCGAATCGAACGGCAAGACCTTCGAGGTGCTGATCCAGCTCGGCGCCATCCTCGCCATCCTCTCGGTCTATTTCAGCAAGCTCCTCCTCATCGCCCGCGGCCTGCCGACGGACCCCGGCATGCGCCGCTTCGTCCTCGGCGTCCTCATCGGCTTCCTGCCGGCGGCGATCATCGGCGCCCTCCTGCACGGCTTCATCAAGGAAGTGCTGTTCGATCCGACGATCGTCTGCATCTCGCTCATCGTCGGCGGCGTGGTGCTGCTCGCCGTCGACGGGCTGACGCTGAAGGTCGAGCACCGGGACGCCATGCACTACCCGCTGCCGATGTATCTCAAGATCGGCATCTGCCAGTGCCTGGCCATGATCCCCGGCGTGTCGCGCTCGGGCGCCACCATCGTCAGCGCCATGCTGATGGGCGCCGACAAGCGCTCGGCGGCGGAGTTCTCCTTCTTCCTCGCCATGCCGACCATGGCGGGCGCCTTCGCCTACGACCTCCTGAAGAACTACAAGAATCTCAGCTTCAACGACGGCGCGCTCATCGTCGTCGGCTTCATCTCGGCCTTCGTCGCCGGCCTCTTCGTGGTGCGCTCGCTGCTCAACTTCGTCTCGCGGCACGGCTTCGCGGTCTTCGGCTGGTGGCGCATCGTCGTCGGCGCCGCGGGCCTCGCCGGGCTTCTCGTCTACGGCTGAGCCGTCGCATCGTTTGTCGCCTCAGATCGTCTTGGCCTCGTAGCGGCACAGGTCGTTGATGAGGCAGCGGCCGCAATCCGGCTTGCGCGCCTTGCAGACGTAGCGCCCGTGCAGGATGAGCCAATGATGGGCGTGGCGCCTGTAGGGCTCGGGCACGATTTTCTCGAGGCCGAGCTCCACCGCGAGCGGCGTCTTGCCCGGGGCGAGCGGGATGCGGTTGGCGACACGGAAGAGATGCGTATCGACGGCGATGGTCGGCGCGCCGAAGGCGATGTTCATGACCACGTTCGCCGTCTTGCGGCCGACACCCGGCAGGGTCTCGAGCTCCTCGCGCGAGCGCGGCACCTCGCCGCCGAAACGCTCGATGAGCTGGCGCGACAGGGCGATGACGTTCTTCGCCTTGTTGCGGTAGAGGCCGATGGTCTTGATGGCCTCGCGCAGCCGCTCCTCGCCGAGGGCGAGCATCTTTTCCGGCGTGTCGGCAATGGCGAAGAGCGGGCGCGTCGCCTTGTTGACGCCGACGTCCGTCGCCTGGGCCGACAGCGCGACCGCGACGAGCAAGGTGTAGGGATTGACGTATTCGAGCTCGCCCCTGGGCTCGGGATTGGCGTCGTGGAAGCGCCGGAAGATCTCGGCGACGGTCGCCGCATCCGGCACGGCCGGGCCCTTCCCGCCCTTGCCGGCGCGGGCCGACGCCGTCTTGGCCGCCCTCTTGGCCGGCGCCTTTCTGGACGCACCGGCGGCCTTCGCCTGCCGGGGTTTGGAATTCGCCGGGCCGCCGGCGGGGGAAGAAGGGTGCTTCACGCGCATGCCGGTCCTATAATGGACGGCGATGACGAGCTTCAAGCACTCTCTCCCGCTGGGGCCGGAAGCGGTGAGCGATCCCGCGGCCGAGCCGCTGTTCTGCGCGCTCATCACGCCGCACCGCTCGCTGGGGCACAACGCCTTTAGGCTGGTCATGACGCTGATGTGCGTCGCGACCTTCGTCTCCAGCGTTCCCTTCATGCTCGCCGGCGCCTGGCCGGTCGCAGCCTTCTTCGGCCTCGACCTTCTCGCCATCTATCTCGCCTTCCGCGTCAATTTCCGCCGCGCCCGCAGCTTCGAGGAAGTTTTCCTGACGCGGATCGAGCTTCTCCTGCGCAAGGTCGGCCACCGCGGTGACCGGCGCGAGTGGCGATTCAACCCGGCCTGGACCCGGCTCGAGCGCGTCAGCGACGAGGATTTCGGCCTGCAGCGCCTGACGGTCGTGTCGCGCGGCGAGAGTGTCCCTGTGGCAAACGCCTTGTCGGCCAGCGAGAAGGCGGACTTCGCCGATGCCTTCTCGGCCGCTCTCAGGACTGCGAAGCGTGGATGAGCCTTCCACGCGGCCATGGTTGGAACGGATCGGCTTTGCCGCTATATTGAGGAACGGAGTGGGGATCGGGTTTGCACCCGATCCCCGGTCCCTTAGCCTAGGAAGACCCGGAGAGAGACTTGCCAGCCCCTCCGGGTTTTCTTTATCGCCAGGAACAAGCCGAAGCCTGGAAAAATCCAGAACATGGCTTTCCTCCGTCAGGAGGCGAGGCTGTCGCCGCAGCCGGGGGAGCCCGTCTCCCCCGGTTGCATCGCTGGCCCGATGCTGCTGCTTTCGCCCCCGGCAGCGCGAGCTTAGCCAACGGAATTTTCCTTGCCCAGGGTTGCCAGAGCAGCTTTCGGGTGGCACGGGCCGGCGCGATGCCTATGCTTGCCGCCGGAGGATTTGCCGGACCATGCTGGACAGCGCGATCAAGACCCTGCCCGTCTTCGACGACCTGCTCGCCGCGGAGAGCGCGGCGACGGCCGCCGGCGACTATGAACGCGTGCGGCGCATCATCGCCTTCATCTCCGAGCGCTGGCGCAGCCAGCCCTCGCTCGACGACATGGCCGCCCATGCCGGCCTGACGACGACGCAGGTGCACCATCTCTTCCGGCGCTGGTGCGGCCTCTCGCCCAAGGCCTTCCTGCAGGCGATCACGCTCGACCACGCGCGGGCCCTGCTCGATGCCTCCGCAAGCGTGCTCGAAACGGCCTACGAAGTGGGCCTGTCAGGCCCCGGCCGCCTGCACGATCTCTTCGTCACCCACGAGGCGATGACGCCGGGCGCCTACAAGGCCGGCGGCGCGGGCCTCGTCATGTCCTACGGCTTCCACCCCTCGCCCTTCGGCGAGGCCATCCTCGTCGCCACGGACCGCGGCCTCGCCGGCCTCGGCTTCGTCGATGGGGGCGACCGCGGGGCCGCCCTCGCCGACATGCGCCGGCGCTGGCCCCGGGCACATTATGTGGAAGACGCGTCCGTGACCGGGCCGCTCGCCGCGCGCATCTTCGATCCCGCCATGTGGCGAGCCGACCGGCCGCTCAACGTGGTCCTCATCGGCACGGACTTCGAGGTGCGCGTGTGGCGCACCCTGCTCAAGGTGCCGCTGGGCTGCGCCACCACCTATTCGCAGGTTGCAGAGCACATCGGCAAGCCGAGCGCGGCTCGCGCCGTCGGCGCTGCCGTCGGCAAGAATCCCATCTCCTTCGTCGTGCCGTGCCACCGTGTGCTCGGCCGTTCGGGCGCCCTCACCGGCTATCACTGGGGCCTCACGCGCAAGCAGGCCATCCTCGGCTGGGAGGCCGGGCAGGCAGGCGGCTGAAGCCGCCTCCCCGTTCAGGGGCAAGCCGCGGGCAGGTGCGGTCGCAAGCCTTGCGAAGCGCCACCCCCGCATCCATCTCATGGCAGAAGACAACGCCGCCGGCGCATGTGACAGTCGCCTTGCCTGCCGCAGGGCCTGTCCTTATATACGCGCCCGACGTGCGGATTGTCGGTTAGGGGCGCAGCGCGACAGCCAAGGCCGCGATGTGCCTGAGTTTGGTTAGAGTCAAGCCATGGGCCGGATCGCTTCGGGATCCGGCACGGCGGTCTGCTTGAAAGTGAGGGATCACATCCATGGGTAAGGTTATCGGTATCGACCTCGGCACCACCAATTCCTGCGTCGCCGTGATGGAAGGCACGACGCCCAAGGTGATCGAGAACGCGGAAGGCGCCCGCACGACGCCCTCCATCGTCGCCTTCACCGACGACGGCGAGCGCCTCGTCGGCCAGCCGGCCAAGCGCCAGGCGGTGACGAACCCCGAACGCACCTTCTTCGCCATCAAGCGCCTCATCGGCCGCACCTTCGACGACCCGATGACGAAGAAGGACATGGGCCTCGTGCCCTACAAGATCGTCAAGGGCGGCAACGGCGACGCCTGGGTCGCCGCCGACGGCAAGGAATATTCGCCGTCGCAGATCTCCGCCTTCACGCTGCAGAAGATGAAGGAAACGGCGGAAGCCTATCTCGGCCAGAAGGTCGAGCAGGCCGTCATCACCGTCCCGGCCTATTTCAACGACGCCCAGCGCCAGGCCACCAAGGACGCCGGCAAGATCGCCGGCCTCGAGGTGCTGCGCATCATCAACGAGCCGACGGCGGCCGCGCTCGCTTACGGCCTCGACAAGAAATCGACCGGCACGATCGCGGTCTACGACCTCGGCGGCGGCACCTTCGACATCTCGATCCTCGAGATCGGCGACGGCGTCTTCGAGGTGAAGTCGACCAACGGCGACACCTTCCTCGGCGGTGAAGACTTCGACATGCGCCTCGTCGAGTATCTCGCCGACGAGTTCAAGAAGGAGCAGGGCATCGACCTGCGCAAGGACAAGCTCGCCCTGCAGCGCCTCAAGGAGGCCGCCGAGAAGGCGAAGATCGAGCTCTCCTCGGCGCAGCAGACCGAGATCAACCTGCCCTACATCACCGCCGACGCCTCCGGGCCGAAGCATCTTGCGCTGAAGCTGACCCGCGCCAAGTTCGAGGCGCTGGTCGACGACCTCATCCAGCGCACCATCGAGCCGTGCCGCAAGGCGCTGAAGGATGCGGGCCTGTCCGCCGGCGCCATCGACGAGGTCGTCCTCGTCGGCGGCATGACGCGCATGCCCAAGGTGCAGGAGGTCGTGAAGCAGTTCTTCGGCAAGGAGCCGCACAAGGGCGTCAACCCGGACGAGGTGGTCGCCATCGGTGCCGCCATCCAGGCCGGCGTGCTGCAGGGCGATGTCAAGGACGTGCTGCTCCTCGACGTGACGCCGCTGTCGCTCGGCATCGAGACGCTGGGCGGCGTGTTCACGCGCCTCATCGACCGCAACACGACCATCCCGACCAAGAAGAGCCAGGTCTTCTCCACCGCCGAGGACAACCAGACCGCGGTCACCATCCGCGTCTTCCAGGGCGAGCGCGAGATGGCGGCCGACAACAAGCTGCTCGGCCAGTTCGACCTCGTCGGCCTGCCGCCGGCCCCGCGCGGCGTGCCCCAGGTGGAGGTGACCTTCGACATCGACGCCAACGGCATCGTCAACGTCTCGGCCAAGGACAAGGCGACCGGCAAGGAGCAGGCCATCCGCATCCAGGCCTCGGGCGGCCTGTCGGAGGCCGACATCGACAAGATGGTCAAGGACGCCGAGGCCCACGCCGCCGAGGACAAGAAGCGGCGCGAGCTGGTCGAGGCGAAGAACCAGGGCGAGAGCCTCATCCACGCCACCGAGAAGTCGCTCAAGGAGCATGGCGACAAGGTGGGGGCGGCCGAGAAGGGCGCCATCGAGGATGCGATCGCCGCGCTGAAGACCGCGCTCGAGGGCGAGGACGTCGCCGGCATCCAGGCCAAGACCAACGACCTGATGCAGGCCTCCATGAAGCTCGGCGAGGCCATCTACCAGGCCTCGCAGGCGGGCGAGGCCGGCGCCGAATCGGCTGAAGGCCAGGGTGAGGCGAAGGACGACGTGATCGACGCCGACTTCCAGGAAGTCGACGACGACAAGAAGAAGAGCGCGTAACCCACGCGCGACGGGACCCGGCGCTTGCGCCGGGTCCCGTCGTCATTGCATGTTGAATTCATCTCCCGCGCGCCGGCATGGCGCCGCGCCGGGAAGGCCCAAGGGATCGGCCCGGTTCGATCTTCGAGGACGAGGTCGCATGGCCAAGGCGGATTATTACGAAATACTCGGCGTTGAGCGCAGCGCTTCCGACGGCGAGCTCAAGAGCGCCTTTCGCAAGCTCGCCATGCGCTACCACCCCGACCGCAATCCCGGCGACCATGCCGCCGAGGCGCGCTTCAAGGAAATCAACGAGGCCTACGAGGCGCTGAAGGACCCGCAGAAGCGCGCGGCCTACGACCGCTTCGGCCATGCCGCTTTCGAGCAGGGCGGCGGCATGAACGGCGCCCACGGCTTCGGCGCCGACTTCGCCTCCTCCATGGCGGACATCTTCGACGACCTGTTCGGCGATTTCATGGGTCGCGCCGGCGCCCGTGGCCGCGGCAATGGCGGCGGTGGCCGCGAGCGCGGCGCCGACATGCGCTACAACCTCGAGATCACCCTCGAGGATGCCTACAAGGGCAAGACCGCGACCCTCACGCTGCCGACCTCGATCGTCTGCGAGGCCTGCGACGGCTCGGGCGCCAAGCCCGGCTCGCAGCCGCGGCAATGCCCGACCTGCGGCGGCTACGGCCGCGTACGCGCCTCCCAGGGCTTCTTCGCCATCGAGCGCACCTGCCCGGCCTGCCACGGCCGCGGCGAGGTCATCGACGACCCGTGCGCCGACTGTTCGGGCGCCGGACGCGTCACGCGCGAGCGCACGCTCTCCGTCAACATCCCGCCCGGCGTCGAGGACGGCACACGCATCCGCCTCGCTGGCGAAGGCGAGGCGGGCCTGCGCGGCGGACCGAGCGGCGACCTCTACATCTTCCTGTCGCTGAAGCCGCATCCCATCTACCAGCGCGACGGGGCGGACCTGTTCTGCCGCGTGCCGATCTCGATGGTCACCGCCGCGCTCGGCGGGGAATTCGACGTGCCGACGGTCGACGGCGGCGAAGCCCGCGTGAAGGTGCCCGAGGGCACCCAGACCGGCAAGCAGTTCCGCCTCAGGGGCAAGGGCATGCCGGTGCTGCGCTCGCGCGATTTCGGCGATCTCTACATCCAGGTGGTGGTCGAGACGCCGCAGAAGCTCACCAAGCGCCAGCGCGAGCTGCTCATGGAGTTCGAGGAAGAATCCTCGCGTGAGACGCACCCGGAAAGCACCGGCTTCTTCTCGCGCGTCAAGGACTTCTTCGAAGGCTTCGGCGGCGGCGTCAGCGGCAATGCCTGACCGGCAAGGGGCTTGACCGCGCCGGCTGGCTGTTTCAGCTATTGTTCGTCCCGAAAGACCGGAAAGTGTGGATCCGTGATTGAGCTGCGCCGCCGCGAGGAAAAGCCCCCGCTCGAAGACGAAGCCCGCTTCCTCAAGTCCTGGGTCGAGCGCCCGCTCGTCACGGGTGCGGTGAGCCCCTCCGGGCGGATGCTTGCCCGCACCATGGCAAGCTATGTCGACCCGCATCTCGACGGCCCGGTCATCGAGCTCGGCCCGGGCACGGGGCCTGTCACCGAGGCGATCATCCGCCGCGGCGTGGCGCCCGAGCGCCTCATCCTCGTCGAGTTCAATCCCGATTTCTGCAAGCTGCTCAGACGCCGCTTCCCGGCGGCCACCGTCGTCGAGGGCGACGCTTACGGCCTGGCGGAGACCCTCGGCGGTAGCGCCGCCCGTCCCGCCGCCGCCGTTGTCTCAAGCCTGCCGCTGTTCACGAAGCCGCTGCCCATGCGGCTCGCGCTGCTGAACGACGCCTTCGACCTGATGCGGAGCGGGGCGCCCTTCGTCCAGTTCACCTACGCGGTCGTGCCGCCCATCCCGAAGGACGCGGCGCATTATTCGGCGACCGCCTCCAACCGCGTGTGGTGGAACCTGCCGCCGGCACGCGTATGGGTCTATCGCGCCCGCCGGGCGTAGCGTGTCGACCGCCTTCTACGTGACCCATCCTCAGGTCGCGATCGACCCCGCCGTTCCCGTGCCGGACTGGGGCCTTTCCGACCGCGGCCGTGCGCGCACGCGCGAGGCCGCCGGCCTTGCCTGGACGCGCCGCATCGGCCGCATCGTCTCCTCCACCGAGCGCAAGGCCGTCGAGACGGCGACGATCCTTGCCGAGCACCTCGGCCTTGCCGTCGAGGTGCGCGAGGCCATGCACGAGAACGACCGCTCGGCCACCGGCTTCCTGCCGCCGCCGGAGTTCGAGGCGACGGCCGATCTCTTCTTCGCTCATCCGGACGAGAGCATCCGCGGCTGGGAACGGGCCCGCGACGCCCAGCGGCGCATCGTCGCCGCCGTCGAAGGCGCGCTCAAGGGCGAGGACGGCAGCCGCGATGTCTGCTTCGTCGGCCATGGCGGCGTCGGCACGCTGCTCTACTGCCACCTCGCGGGCGAGGCGATCGCACGGCGCTTCGACCAGGCGCCGGGCGGCGGCAACCGCTTCGCCTTCCCGATATTCGCCTTCGACAGCGGGCCGCGGAAGGTGCTACACGGCTGGCGCCCCTTCGACCAGCCGTAAAGGATACGTCCATGCAGACGAACGCTCGCGATCGCCTGATCACCGCGCTCGACGTGCCGAGCGCCGACGAGGCCCTGGCGCTCGTCGACAGGCTCGGCGATGCCGTCAGCTTCTACAAGATCGGCATGGAGCTCGTTTACGGTGGGGGCGGCCTCGCCGTCGCCGAGCGGCTCGTGAAGGCGGGCAAGAAGGTCTTCCTCGACCTCAAGCTGCACGACATCCCCAACACGGTCGAGCGTGCGACGGCCCAGGTGGCACGGCTCGGCGTGCATCTCCTCACCGTCCACGGCTATCCGCAGACGATGCGCGCCGCCCATGCCGGGCGTGCCGGCACGGGTCTGAAGCTCCTCGCCGTGACCGTGATGACCTCCTACGACGACGACGATCTCATCGCCGCCGGCTATGCTGAGGGCGTCGGGCCGACCGTGCGCCGCCGCGCCGATCAGGCGAAGGACATCGGCATTGACGGCCTCATCATCTCGCCGCACGAGGCGGCCGCCCTGCGTGCCGCCCTCGGCCCGTCCATGCTGCTCGTCACGCCGGGCGTGCGCCCGGCCGGCAGCGCCGTCGGCGACCAGAAGCGCGTGATGACGCCGGGCGAGGCGATCCGCGCCGGGGCCGACCACCTCGTCGTCGGCCGGCCGGTGACGGCCGCGAGCGATCCACGCGCAGCGGCCGAGGCGATCGTCGCCGACATTTCCGCAAACCTGACCGCCTGAGGGAGGAGAGAATGGCAAAAGCCTATTGGATCGGCCGCGTCGACGTCGAGGACCCGGAGGCCTACAAGGCCTATGTCGCCGCCAACGGCGACGCCTTCCGCAAGTACGGGGCCCGCTTCCTCGTGCGCGGCGGCGCCTTCGAGGCAGTGGAAGGCGGCGCGCGCCAGCGCAATGTCGTCATCGAGTTCCCGGACCGGGAGGCCGCCGTCGCCTGCTGGCACTCGCCCGAGTACAAGGCCGCCAAGGCCAAGCGCGATGGCCATGCCATCGCCGACATCATCATCATCGAGGGCTATGACGGACCGCAGCCGTCCGACGGGTGAGCCCGGCGCGCCCGCCCCTTACCGCATAAGGCCGACGCAGGCGGCGGACCTCGCCCGCCTGCCGGACGTCGAGCGCTCGGCCGGCGAACGCTTCCGGGCGAGCGATCTTGCCTGGGTCGCCGACGAGCCGCCCGCTCCGGTCGAAAGCCATGCGCGCCACCTCGGCTGGCACTGGGTCGCGGCCGGCGCGGACGACGTGCCCGTCGCCTTCCTCTTCGCCCGGTCGTGCGGCGGCATGGTCCATATCGGCGAGATCTCGGTTGCCCTGCCGCACCAGGGGCGCGGCCTCGGCCGCGCGCTCATCGCCGCCGTCTGCGCCGAGGCGCGCCGGCAGGGTTTTGCCCGGGTCACACTGACCACCTATCGCGACATTGCCTGGAACGGGCGCTATTACGCCTCGCTCGGCTTTCGCGAGATGGCGCCGGAGGAGCAGCCGCCCTTCCTGCGCGAGCAATTGGCCGAGGAGGCGCGGCACGGCCATGATCCCGCCCGCCGCGCCGCCATGGTGCTGGCGCTCGCCTGATCGCCGTGCAGGCGCGGTCTTTGCAGGCGCGGTCTTGGCGCAAGCCCCCCGCGCCGCTATACCACCGGCCACGGCCGGGCGCAGCGGCGCCGGCCAGCGCGGGAGAGACACCATGGCGGACATGCGACTCGTCGTCGTCGGAGCAGCCGGACGCATGGGGCGCATGCTCGTCAAAACCGTGCACGAGACACCCGGCACAACGCTTGCCGCCGCCGTCGAGCGCGAGGGCTCGCCCTTCCTCGGCAAGGACGCGGGCGATCTCGCCGGCACCGGCAGCCTCGGCATCCCGGTGACGAGCGACGTCGCGTCCGCCTTCGCCGAGGCCGACGGCGTCATCGACTTCACCGCCCCCGCCGCGACGGTCACCTTCGCTCGCGCCGCGGCCGGGGCCGGCATTGTCCATGTCGTCGGCACGACCGGCCTGGCCGATGCTGACCTTGCCGTGCTTGCCGAGGCGGGACGCACGACGCGGATCGTCCAGTCCGGCAACATGAGCCTCGGCGTCAACCTGCTGACGGCGCTGGTGCGCCGCGTCGCGGCGACGCTCGGGCCGGAATTCGACATCGAGGTGCTGGAGATGCACCACCGCATGAAGGTGGACGCCCCCTCCGGCACGGCCCTCATGCTCGGCGAGGCCGCCGCGGAGGGCCGCGCGGTCGGCCTGCGCGAGCATGCCGTGCGGGTGCGCGACGGCCACACCGGCGCGCGCCGGGCCGGCGACATCGGCTTCGCCACCCTGCGGGGCGGCTCCGTCATCGGCGAGCACACCGTGGTCTTCGCCGGCGACGGCGAGCGCATCGAGCTCACCCACAAGGCCGACGACCGGGCGCTCTTCGCCCGCGGCGCGATGCGCGCAGCGCTGTGGGCGCGCGAGCGCCCGCCCGGCCTCTACACCATGACCGACGTGCTCGGCATCGCCGCGCTGTAAGCCCAACCCGATCCGGAGATCCCCATGGAGCGCCTTCTCGTCCTCGTCCGCCACGGCCAGAGCGACTGGAACCTGAAAAACCTCTTCACCGGCTGGAAGGACCCGGGCCTCACCGAGCAGGGCGTGGCCGAGGCGAAGGCCGCCGGCAAGCTCCTCAAGGCGCTCGGCCTTACCTTCGACATCGCCTTCACCTCGGACCTGAGCCGCGCGCAGCACACCTGCGACCTCATCCTGAAGGAACTCGGCCAGGAAAGCCTCGAGACCATCCGCGACCAGGCGCTCAACGAGCGCGACTACGGCGAGCTGTCGGGCCTCAACAAGGACGATGCGCGCAAGCGCTGGGGCGAGGAGCAGGTGCACGTCTGGCGCCGCTCCTACGACGTGCCGCCGCCCGGCGGCGAGAGCCTGAAGGACACGGCCGCCCGCGTGCTGCCCTATTACATCGGCGAGATCCTGCCGCGCGTGATGCGCGGCGAGAAGGTGCTCGTCGCCGCCCACGGCAACAGCCTGCGCGCCCTCGTGATGGTGCTCGACCGGCTGACGCCCGAGACGATCCCGACGATGGAGCTCGCCACGGGCGAGCCGCTCGTCTATCGCCTCAAGGCGGACACGACGGTGGAATCGAAGGACGTGCTCAAGGGCTGAGGCCCGGCCGCGAGAGCGATGACACAGCCGCTGGAACTGAGGCCGGGCGTCCTGCACTGGCCCGGCTATCTCGACCGTCCGGCGCAGGAGGCGCTGGCCGCCGCCCTGCGTGAGATGGCGCGCGAGGCGCCGTTCTACACCCCGCGCATGCCGCGCACCGGCAAGCCCTTCTCGGTGCGCATGACGAATTGCGGCCCGCTCGGCTGGGTCTCGGACGAGACCGGCTACCGCTACCAGCCGACCCACCCCGAGACCGGCCGGCCGTGGCCTCGGATCCCCGCCGCCCTCATGGAGGCCTGGCAGGCGCTCGCCGGCTATCCGCATCCGCCGGAGGCGTGCCTCGTCAACTTCTACGGCCCCGGCACGCGCATGGGCCTGCACCAGGACAGGGACGAGGAGGATTTCGACGCGCCCGTCCTCTCCTTGTCGCTCGGCGACACCGCCCTGTTCCGCATCGGCGGCACCGGCCGGCGCGATCCCACGGTCTCGCTGCGCCTCGCCTCGGGCGACGCCTTGCTCTTCGGCGGGCCGGCGCGGCTCGCCTTTCACGGCATCGACAGGATCATTCCGGGCACTTCGACCTTGCTCCGCGAGCCGGGCCGGATCAATCTGACCCTGCGCCGCGTCACGCGGCCCTGACGAACCATCATCGGACGGCGGCACCGCCACGCTGCCCCCCGCAAGGAGAACGAGCGTATGGCATCCCTGCTGCCGCGTCTTGTCATGATGGCCCTGGTGGTGGTCGCGGGCCTGAGCGCCGTGCCAGCCGTGCGCGCCGCCGAGCCGCCCTTCCTTCCGGGCCTCAGCATCGGCCTCGAGCCGCCCCCGTCCATGACGCCCGCCGGCCAGTTCTCTGGCTATGTCGACGAGAGCGCGGGCGCCAGCATCATCATCGTCGAGATGCCGGCCGAGGCCTATGCCGACATCGAGAAGGGCTTCAATGCCGAGGCGCTCAAGGGCCAGGGCGTCACGGTGCGCAAGCGCGCGCCCTTCGCGCTCGGCAAGGACGTCAAGGCCTTCCTCGTCGAGGGCACGCAGAAGCAGGGCGCCGCCGTATTCGACAAGTGGATCCTGGTGGCGACCAACGGCAAGACCACCGCCCTCGTGACGGTGCAGGCACCGGCCACGACCGCCGGCTACGACAGCGCGACGGTCGAGAAGAGCCTGAAGACGATCGCCTTCCGCGCGCCCCCGGGCGTCGACGAGCAGCTCGCCTCCCTGCCCTTCCGCATGGGCGAACTCGCCGGCTTCCGCATCGTGCGCGTCGCCACCGGCAACAGCGTGCTGATGACGCAGGGCCCCAAGGACGTGGTGCGCGAGGCCGAGCAGCCGCTCATCATCGTCTCCTCGGGCGAAGCGGCCATTCCCGGCACGCTGGAGCAGGACCGTTTCGCCAAGCAGGCCTTCTCCACGCTGCCCGGCATCGCCAATCTCGCCATCCAGCGCATCGAGGGTAAGGACGAGAACGGCGTGCCGATGCACGAGATCGTCGCCACCGCCGACGACGTGCGCACCAAGCAGCGCCTGTTCCTGATGCAGATCGTCCGGTTCGAGCGCTCCAACTACCTCCGCCTCGTCGTCATGGCGCGCGAGAACCAGCGCGGCGACCTCGAGCGGCGCGCCCGCACCATCGCCGCCGGTCTGTCGGTCGGCTCGTAAGGCTCAGCCGACAGGCGTCATCCAGCCGATCGGCGCCCCCTGCGGATCGCGCACGATGGCGACGCGCCCGACATTGGGGACGTCGACCGCCGCGCGCACGATGCTGCCGCCGAGGGCGAGGGCCCGTGCGATCGCGGCATCGACGTCGGCCACGCTGATGAAGGAGAACCAGTAGGGCTCGCGGGCTTCCGGCAGGGCGCCGCAGGCAAGGCCCGTCACGCCGCCGGCGAAGGTCTCGCCGACCTTGGCGACGAAATAATCGCCGTCAGGAATGGCGAAGGGCTCGAAGCTCCAGCCGAGCGTCTCGGCATAGAAGGCCTTGGCCGCCTCGACGTCGTCCGTGGCCAGCTCGTTCCATACGAAGGTGCCGTGCATCGTCTCCTCCCGCTCGCGCCGCAGCGTCCCGCAAGGGGCGAGCAGACTAGCCCCCGCCGTCGGAGGCGGCCAGACCGGTGGAAGAAGCGGCGCCCGCTGGGCCGGGCGCCGGATGTCGCGATTTACTGGAGCTTCGTCTCGCCGGCGCCGTTGTCGCCGTTGCCGGGCTTCGGGCCGCCCTTGGAGACGCCCACGAGAGCAGGCCGCAGCACGCGCTCGCCGATGACGAAGCCGGCCTGCACCACTTGGACCACGGTGCCGTTCGGCACGCTCGGGTCCGGCACCTCGAACATCGCCTGATGCAGGTTGGGATCGAAGCGCTCGCCCTGAGGGGAGAGCTTCCGCACGCCGTGCCGCTCGAGCGTCTTGAGGAGGTCGCGCTCGGTCAGCTCCACGCCTTCCACGAAGGGCTTGGCGGCTTCGCTGCCGCGCACCTCCGGCGGCACGCTCTCGAGCGCGCGCTGGATGTTGTCGGCGACCGTCAGCATGTCGCGGGCGAAGCTGGTCATGCCATAGGCGCGCGCGTCCGCCACCTCGCGCTCGGTACGCCGGCGCAGGTTCTCCATCTCGGCGAGGGTGCGCAGCAGCTTGTCCTTGAGGTCGTCGCGCTCGCTGACGAGGGCCTCGAGCGCCTCGCTCGCGGCCTGCTCCGCCTCCGGCGCCGCATTCTCAGGAGCATCGGCCGCGGCAAGGGTCTCGTCGACCGGCTCGGGTCGGGTCGGCTTCTGGGTCATGCTGTTCCGTTGCTGGCTTGAACGATATTGAGGCCGATATCAGCCCTCGTGGCGGAAAAATCAAGGACTTGCCTTCGCGCGCGCCGCTTCGCCGCGCCCGGGCGGATGGCCGTCCTCCTCCTTGCGCAGCGCCTCCATCAGTGCGCGCCTGATGGCCGCCTGGCGGCTGCCGCTGACGATCTTGGCCCCGGTGAGATCCGTCACGTAGAACACGTCCACCGCCTTCTCGCCGAAGGTGGCGATATGGGCGGAGCCGATGTTCAGGTTGAGCTTGCCGAGCGCCGTCGTGAGGTCGTAGAGCAGCCCCGGCCGGTCGAGGCACGAGACCTCGATGACCGTGTGGCGCTGCGACAGCTTGTTGTCGAGCGCCACCTCCGGCGGCACGTGGAAGGCGCGCATGCGCTCGCGCGCCGACGAGGGCCGCTTCGAATCGACGAGATCGGCGATGCGCACCTCGCTCTTCAGCGCCCGCTCGATGGCGCGGGCGATGCGCTCGCCCCGGCGCAGTTCGTCCTCGTCCTCGACGAAGGCGCGCGAGACGAAGATGGTGTCGAGCGCCAGCCCGTCGGTGGTCGTGAAGATCTGCGCATCGACGATGTTGCCGCCGGCCGAGGCGCAGGCGCCGGTGACGATGGCGAGAAGGCGCGGATGGTCCGGGGCGAGCACGGTCAGTTCCGTCACGCCGCGGAAGCCGTCCGTCTCCACCGCCGTCGCCGTCGTGTCGCCGCGCGCTTCGGCTGCCGCGAGGAAGCGGGCGTGCTTCATGCGGCGCGGCAGCTCCACCTTGAGCCAGTAGGCGGGATAGTGCCGTCCGGCATAGGCCTCGAAGGCCGCGTCCGTCCAGTCCGGCAGGGCCTCGCGCAGGGCGGCCTGGGCGCGCCGGACGCGCTCCGCCTGCCCCACGCCCGAGTGGCCGCCGGACAGCACGAGCTCCGTCTCGTAATAGAGCGTGCGCAGCAGCTCGCCCTTCCACCCGTTCCACACCCCCGGCCCCACCGCCTTGATGTCGCAGACGGTAAGGATGAGGAGCAGCTTGAGCCGTTCCATCGTCTGCACGAGGGCGGCGAAATCGGCGATGGTGCGCGGGTCGGCGAGGTCGCGGCTCTGGGCGACCGTGGACATGACAAGATGGTTCTCGACGAGCCAGGCGAGGGTGTCGATCTCGCCCTCGTCGAGGCCGAAGCGCTTGCCGAGCCGGCGGGCGACGCGCGCCCCGGCGATGGAATGGTCCTCGTCCCGCCCCTTGGCGATGTCGTGCAGGAAGAGCGCCACATAGAGCACGCGCCGGTGCCGGATGCCGCCGATGATGCTGTTGGCGAGCGGATGCTCCGCCTCGAGCCGCCCGGCCTCGATCTCGGCGAGGACGCCGACGGAGCGCAGCAGGTGCTCGTCCACCGTGTAGTGGTGGTACATGTTGAACTGCATCATCGCGACGATGCGGCCGAAATCCGGCACGAAGCGGCCGAGCACGCCGACCTCGTTCATGCGCCTCAGCACGACCTCCGGGGCGTTGCGCGAGGTCAGGATGTCGAGGAAGAGACGGTTCGCCTCCTGGTCCTCGCGCACCGCCCGGTCGATGAGCTTGAGCGAGCGGGTGGCGAGGCGGCTCGCGTCGGGGTGGATGGCGCGGTTGTGCCGGTCGGCCAGCCAGAACAGGCGGATGAGGTTGACCGGATCGCGCAGGAACACCTCCTCGTCGACCACGGTGATGCGGTTGTTCTCGATGGCGAAGCCCGCCACCTCGAGGGCGCTGCGCCGGGATCCGCGCAGGCGGCGCACGAAGCGGTCGAGCATGGCGCGCGGCTTCTCCTGCCGCGCCTCGAGGGCCGCGCAGACGATCGCCGTCAGGTCGCCCACGTCCTTGGCGACGAGGAAATAGCGCTTCATGAAGCGCTCGACCGCCGAGAGCCCGCCGTGGGCGCCGTAGCCGATGCGCGCGGCGATGAGGCGCTGCAGGTCGAAGGACAGGCGCTCCTCCGCCCGGCCGGTGGCGAAATGCATGTGGCAGCGCACCCGCCAGAGGAATTCCTCGCAGCGGTGGAACAGCTTGTATTCGGCCTGGGTGAACAGCCCCGCCTTGACCAGCTGGCGCTGGTCGCGCACGCGATAGACGTATTTGGCGATCCAGAACAAGGTGTTGAGGTCGCGCAGGCCCCCCTTGCCCTCCTTGACGTTGGGCTCAACGAGATAACGCGAGGCGCCGCGCTGGGAGATGCGCGCGTCGCGCTCGGCGAGCTTGGCCTCGACGAAGGCCTGGGCCGTGCCCTCGACGATCTCGGCGTCGAACCGCGTGAGGAAGTCCTCGTAGAGCGCCTTCTCGCCGGTGAGGTAGCGCGTCTCGAGCAGCGCGGTGCGGATCGTCATGTCCGCCCGCGCCTCGCGCAGGCAATCGTCCACCGAGCGCGTGGCGTGGCCCACCTTCAGCTTGAGGTCCCACAGGATGTAGAGCATCGCCTCGACGACGCTCTCGCTCCAGGCGGTCTGCTTGTAGGGCAGGAGGAAGAGGAGATCGACGTCCGAGCCCGGCGCCATCGTGCCGCGGCCGTAGCCGCCGGTGGCGACGACGGCGAGGCGCTCGCCGGTCGAGGGATTGTCCACCCGGTAGAAATGGCGCACCACGACGCCGTAGACGGCCCGCACGACGCCGTCCATGAGCGCGCAGAGCCGGCGGGCGCAGGCGAGCCCGTCCTGCTCGGCGAGGAGCTTCTCCTCCACCGCCGCCCGTCCCTTGACGAGCCCGGCCGAAAGGCAGGCGATGAGCTCGCGCCGCAGCTCATCGCGGTCACGGCCGTGGCGCGCCTCCAGCGCCGCGACCTCGGCCGCGATGTCGTCCGGCCCGTAGATCGGCCCCGTTCTGCGATCCATGCCCAATGGCTCCCCGCATCGTCGCCCGCGCACATAGCACAGGCCGCGCCAAAGGGCATGGCCTGCGAGCCGCCTTGACGCCCGCCGCCGCGCGGCGCACACGAGGGGCTGACCCCACGCAGGCCGGCAGCCACGGCAGCGCCCTATGACCGGCCAGAGGACACCCGAGGACACCCCATGGACGCCCAGTCCCTCCGCGCCCTCCAGGCGCCGCTCAAGAACGCCTATCGCGAAAACGCCGAAGCCGCGCTCGTCACGCTCAAGGCGCGCGGCGCCCTCGACGAGGCGAATATCGCCTGCAAGGTCGAGACCGGCCGCGCCCTCGCGGTGGCGGGCCTCCACCCGGCGACGGGCGGCACGGGGCTCGAGCTGTGTTCGGGCGACATGCTGCTGGAGGCCCTGGTGGCCTGCGCCGGCGTGACGCTGAAGGCCGTCGCGACGGCGCTCGAGATCCCGCTGCGCTCCGGCACGGTGGAGGCCGAGGGCGACCTCGATTTCCGCGGCACGCTCGGCGTCGACAAGGAGGCGCCGGTCGGCTTCCGGGCCATCCGCCTGTCCTTCACGGTCGATACCGATGCGCCGCAGGACAAGCTCGACCAGCTGATGAAGCTGACCGAGCGCTATTGCGTCGTCTACCAGACATTGGCCAAGGGCCCCGCCCTGGAGACCCGCCTGCAGCGGGCCTGAGCATCGGACGACAGGCCTCAGGCGCTCCGCCGCCGCTCGATCGCGTCCCACACGGAGACGGCGAGGTCGGGTCCGCCGAGGCGCTTGATGGCGCGGATGCCGGTGGGTGACGTGACGTTGATCTCGGTGAGCAGCCCGTCGATCACGTCGATGCCGACGAGCACGAGGCCCCGCTCCCTGAGGGCCGGGCCGATCGTCTCGCAGATCTCGCGCTCGCGCGCCGTGAGATCGGTCGGCTTCGCCGCCCCGCCACGCACCATGTTGGAGCGGATGTCGTTCTCCGCCGGCACGCGGTTGACGGCGCCGGCCGCTTCGCCGTCCACGAGGATGATGCGCTTGTCGCCCTCCTTCACCTGCGGCAGGAAGCGCTGGATGACCCACGGCTCGCGGAAGGTCGCGGCGAAGAGGTCGTAGAGCGAGCCGAAATTCGGGTCCTCGCGCGTCACGCGCAGCACGGCCGCCCCGCCGTGGCCGTAGAGCGGCTTCATGACGATCTCGCCCATCTCGCGGCGGAAGGCCTCGATGTCGTCCCTGTCGCGCGTGATCAGCGTCGGCGGCATCAGGTGCGGGAATTCGGTGACGAAGAGCTTCTCCGGCGCGTTGCGCACATGGGCGGGATCGTTGATCACCAGCGTCCTGGGATGCAGGCGCTCCAGCATGTGCGTCGTCGTGATATAGGCGAGGTCGAACGGCGGATCCTGCCGGAGGAGGATGACGTCGATGCGCGAGAGGTCGATGCGCTCCGGCTCGCCGAGGCTCGCATGTTCCCCGGCGACGTCGCGCACGCGCACGGGATAGGCCTTCGCGGTGATCATCCCGTCACGCATCGAGAGGGTGTCGGGCGTGTAGTAGAGCAGGTCGTGCCCGCGCGCCTGCGCCTCGAGCATCAGGGCAAACGTCGTGTCGCCGGCGATGTTGATGCGCTCGATAGGGTCCATCTGCACGGCAACGGTGAGGCCCATGGTCGGTGTCCTTTCTCCAAACCATCCCTATATGGCGTGGCCCCGATCCATGCGCGAGGGCGCGGCCGAAGGCAAGCGCCCGCGCGAGGCGTCCCTTCAATCGATGGCGAGGGACAGGACCGCCGGCACGTGCCGCGGCAGGCTGCGCGGGGCGAGGAAGACGGCGTCGCAGCGCAGCGTCAGCCCCGCCGCCCAGGGATTGCGCGCCAGCCAGTGCCGCACGCAGCGGGCCATGCGCGCCGCCTTCTGCGCCGAGATGGCCCCGCGCGCATCGTCGAGCCGGGCGCGGGCCTTGACCTCGACGAAGGCGACGGTGTCGCCGCGGCGGGCGATGAGGTCGATCTCGCCGCCGGCGGCGGCATAGCGCCGGGCGACGATGCGGTAGCCCTTGAGGGTGAGGACGAGCGCGGCCAGCGCCTCGGCACGCAGCCCGGCCCGCTGCGCGCGGGCCTGTCGGCTCGGCTGGCGATCGCGGGCCGCCGCGCTCACGTGTCCGCCTCGCCGAGCCGGAGCGCGCGCTGGTAGACCTCGCGCTTGGGCAGGCCCGTGGCGCCGGCGACGAGGGCCACCGCGTCCTTGAGCGAATGGCCCGAGAGCGCCTCCTTGAGCATGTGCTCGACGTCGGCCTCGCTGTGGCGCTCCGCATCGACCGGCTGGGGCCCGATCAGGACCACGATCTCGCCCTTCGGCGGCGCCTCGGCTCCGTATTCGGCCGCGAGCGCGGCAAGGGAGCCGCGCCGCACCGTCTCGTAGAGCTTGGTCAGCTCGCGCGCCACCGCCGCCGGCCGCTCGCCGAGCACCGCCGCCGCGTCAGCCAGCATCTCGGCGAGGCGCCGGGGCGATTCGAAGAACACCAGCGTGCCGGGAATGGCGCCGATCTCGGCCAGCCGCGCGCGCCGCGCGGCGCTCTTGGCCGGCAGGAAACCCTCGAAGAAGAAGCGGTCCGTCGGCAGGCCCGAGACGACGAGCGCCGTCAGCACGGCCGAGGGGCCGGGCACGGTGGTGACGGAGATGCCCTCGGCCAGCACCGCCTCGACCAGCTTGTAGCCGGGATCCGACACGAGCGGCGTGCCGGCATCGGACACGAGCGCGAGCGCTTCGCCGGCCTTCAGCCGGGCGAGGACGCGCGGACGCATCTGCGCCGCATTGTGCTCGTGATAGGCGAGGAGCGGCGTCGTGATGCCGTAATGGGCGAGCAGCGTCTTCGTCACCCGCGTGTCCTCGGCGAGGATCGCGTCGGCCGCCGCGAGCGTGCCGAGCGCCCGGAAGGAGATGTCCTTCAGGTTGCCGATGGGCGTCGCGACGAGATGCAGCCCCGGCGCGAGCGGCTCGGCCTCGGCCGCGAGGCCGAAGGCGGTGAAGCGCGCCACGGGCCGCCCGGTCGCGTCGCCCCGGCCTGCTGCATCCCGCCCCGCGATGTCCCTGATTCTGCTCGTCATGACCGTCCCTGCCGCCGCGACCGTGGCATGTCGCGCCCCTGTTCACGAGAATTTTGCCACGCGCCTTTCGCCTTCCATAGCAGACGCCGCCTCGCTCTGGGCAGATCATGCGCGCCGGCGGCCGGAAGGGGAGCGTTTACTTTTGGTTGCGATCCTTGCGCGACTTGCGAAGAATGCCGGCTCATTCGGCCCGCTGCCGGCCGCACCCCAGCCGAGAGGTGTTCAGGAGTCTGCCGTGACGCGCTTCCTTGCCCGCAATCTTGCCCGCCCGGACGCGACCCCCTCGCTCTGGCGTCGCCTCAAGCAGGCAGCCCTCGTCCTGGCGACGGGCGCGCTCGTCGCCTCGTGCAGCGGCGGCCTGTCGAACATGACGGGCACGGACGGCGCTGGAACCGAGCCCGCGGCGCCCAGCGTGCCGGGCACCACCATCGGCACCGGCAACGTCAAGGTGGCGCTGCTCCTGCCCCTGTCGGCCGGCGGCCAGGCCGGGGCCGCCGCCGTCTCCCTGCGCAACGCCGCCGAGCTCGCCATGAGCGAGTTCAGCCAGCCGGACATCCAGATCCTCGTCAAGGACGACCGCGGCACGGCCGACGGAGCACGCGCCGCGGCCCAGTCGGCCATCTCGGAGGGCGCCGAGCTCATCCTCGGGCCGCTCTTCGCCGATGCCGTGCGCGCCGCCGGCCAGGTCGCCCGCGGCGCCGGCCGGCCGGTCATCGCCTTCTCGACGGATGCGGGCGCCGCCGCGCCGGGCGTCTATCTCCTGAGCTTCATGCCCGAATCGGAGGTGGAGCGCGTCGTCGCCTATGCCGCGCGCCAGGGGCAGCGGTCCTTCGCCGCGCTCATCCCCAACACGGCCTATGGCCGCGTCGCACAGGCCGCCTTCCAGACCGCAGTGGCCCGCAACGGCGGGCGCATCGTCGCCATGGAGACCTTCGACCGCGCCAATGCCGCGGCCCAGGCCGCGAAGATCGCCGCCGTCGCGGGCGGCGCCTCGCCGCAGGTCAATGCCGTCTTCATCCCGGACAGCGGCGATTCGCTCATCGCCGTCGCCCAGGCGCTGCAGGGGGCCGGCGTCGACCCGCAGAAGGTGCGCATGCTCGGCACCGGCGTGTGGAACGAGGCGCGCGTCTTCTCCCAGGCCGGCCTGCAGGGCGGCTGGTTCGCCGCGCCCGAGACGGCCGGCTTCAATGCCTTCGCCCAGCGCTACCGCGCCAAATACGGCAGCGACCCGACGCGCATCGCCACGCTCGGCTATGACGCCGTCTCGCTCGCCGCCGCGCTCGTGCGCACGCAGGGTCAGCAGCGCTTCAGCGAGCCGGTGCTGACCAATGCCTCCGGCTTCGCCGGGGCGGACGGCGTCTTCCGCTTCAACCCGAACGGCACCAACGAGCGCGGCCTCGCCGTGCTCGAGATCCGCAACGGGACGGCTGCCTCGGTCTCCCCGGCGCCCCGCCAGCTCGGCGCCGGCGGCTGATCCTCAGGCCGCGAGGTCGGCCACCAGCGCGTCGAGAACGGGAAAGCCCGCCTCCGTCACGCGCAGCCGGCCCGCCGCATCGCGCGCGATGAGCCCGTCGGCGATCAGCGAATCGAGCCGGCCCGCATCGAGCGGCCGGCCGGCGAGCGCGGCAAAGCGCGCCGGATCGATGCCCTCGACGAGGCGCAGGCCCATCAGCAGGAATTCGTCCCCCTGCGCCTCTGCCGAAAGCGTCTCGCGGTTCTCGATGCCGTGGCCCTCGCGCTCCACCGCGGCGAGCCAGTCCTCCGGCCCACGGATGGTCGCGGTCGCAAGCCGCCCTTTGTCCGTCACGAGGCGCCCGTGCGCCCCCGGCCCGATGCCGGCATATTCGCCGTAGCGCCAGTAGACGAGGTTGTGCCGGCACTCCGCCCCCGGACGGGCGTGGTTGGAGATCTCGTAGACCGGCAGGCCGCGCCGGGCGCAGACCTCCTGCGTCACGTCGTAGAGCGCGCGCGCCGTCTCGCCGTCCGGCACGCTCAGCTTGCCGGCGGCGAACAGCCGCTCGAACCAGGTGCCCGGCTCGATGGTGAGCTGGTAGAGCGACAGGTGCTCGACGGCATAGCCGATCGCCTCCTCGAGCTCAGCCGCCCATTCGGCCGGCGTCTGGTGCGGGCGGGCATAGATGAGGTCGTAGGAATAGCGCTCGAACGTATCGGCCGCGATGCGCACGGCGGCGAGCGCCTCGGCCGCGGTGTGCATGCGCCCGAGGCGGCGCAGGTCCGCATCGTTGAGCGCCTGCACGCCGAGCGACACCCGGTTGATGCCGGCGGCGCGATAGCCGCGGAAGCGCTCGGCCTCGACGCTCGTCGGGTTCGCTTCCAGCGAGATCTCGGCGCCGGGCGCGATCGACCAATGCTTCGCCACCGCCTCGAGGATGGCCCCGACCGTCGCCGGCCGCATCAGCGAGGGCGTGCCGCCGCCGAAGAAGATGCTCGTCACCTCGCGCGGGCCGGTCAGCGCGGCATTGTGGGCGATCTCGCGCTCGAAGGCCGCGATGAAGCGCGGCTCGTCGACCGGCGTATGCCGCACATGGCTGTTGAAGTCGCAATAGGGGCACTTTGAGGCGCAGAACGGCCAGTGCAGATAGACGCCGAAGCCGGCATCGGCAGTGGGATGGGTCAAGGCTCGTCCTGCCGCTTTGGTCGACAATGGTGATTCATATGCAGTCACGCGCGTTTACAAGGAGCGCGCCGCAGTCCCCTTCCCCCGCTGCTGCGGGAACGGACCAGGGGTGGAGGGCGCCTCCATCGCGAATGCCCCACAACCCGGTCGGTGGCGGCGCCCCAACCCCGACCCCCTGCCACTTCGCGGGGTAGGGGAGCGGCAGGCACCGTCGCCGTTTCGCCCGGCCTATCCAGCCCCCGTGTCCTTTCGAAGGCAGGCGGCCGCGAGCTTCGAGAAGGCGCGCGCCCGGTGCGACAGGCCCTCGCCGTGGCCCCAGCCGTGCTTCTCGTCGCTCGCCATCTCGCCGAAGGTACGCTCGTGCCCGTCCGGCTGGAACATCGGGTCGTAGCCGAAGCCCCGGTCGCCGCGCGGCGGCCACGCCAGCGTGCCGAACACGCGGCCCTCGAACAGTTCCTCGTGCCCGTCCGGCCAGGCGACGACGAGGGCGGAGACGAAATGCGCCCGCCGCTCCTCGGCGCTCGTCGCCCCGCGGCGGGCGAGCTCCTCCTCCACCCGCCGCATGGCATGGGCGAAATCCTTGCCCGGCCCGGCCCAGCGGGCGGAGAAGATGCCCGGCGCGCCGTCGAGCGCGGCAACGCAGATGCCGGAATCGTCGGCGAGCGCCGGCAGGTCCGCCGCCTTCGCTGCCGCATGCGCCTTGAGCGCCGCGTTCTCGGCAAAGGTCATGCCGGTCTCCTCCGGCTCGGGCAGGTTAAGGTCGCCCGCCGAGACCGCCGAGACGCCGAAGGGCGCCATGAGCTCCTGCATCTCCCTGAGCTTGCCCGCATTATGCGTGGCGATGACGATCCTGCCTTCGAGCCTGCGCGCCATGGTCCCGCCCCCGCTCACATCACGGCCATCTTCTGCAGGTCGACGAGCTTGGCCGTGCCCGCCCGCGCAAGCTCGATGAGGGCCATCAGCTCCTCCACCGAGAAGGGCTTGCCCTCCGCCGTGCCCTGCACCTCGACGAGCCCGCCCGTGCCGGTGATGACGAAATTGGCATCGGTCTCGGCGGACGAATCCTCGGCATAGTCGAGGTCCAGCACCGGCGTCCCGGCATGGATGCCGCAGGAGACGGCGGCGACATGGTCCTTCAGGGCCTCGCCCTGCACCATGGAGCGCGCCTTCATCCAGGCGAGGCAATCGTGCAGGGCCACCCAGGCGCCGGTGATGGCGGCCGTGCGCGTGCCGCCGTCCGCCTGCAGCACGTCGCAGTCGACGACGATCTGCCGCTCGCCGATGGCGGAAAGATCGACCACGGCGCGCAGCGAGCGGCCGATGAGGCGCTGGATCTCGTGCGTGCGGCCGGAGGGGCGGCCGCTCGTCACCTCGCGGCGCGTGCGCTCCAGCGTGGCGCGCGGCAGCATCGAATATTCGGCCGTCACCCAGCCGCGGCCCGTGCCGCGCAGCCACGGCGGCCCCCGCTCCTCGAGGGAGGCGGTGCACAGGACGTGCGTGTCGCCGAACTTCACGAGACAGGAGCCCTCGGCATAGCGCGCCACCGCCCGCTCCAGCGAAACCTTGCGCAATTCGTCCGGCGCACGCTTGGATGGCCTCATCGCTTCTCTCCTCCGGCCCTCGGCCGCTCGTCCATGGTTTGCGATGCTTCTAAGCGGCTTTGGCGGACGTGGGAACCGCCTTTCGCGCATGGCGGCGAGACGGGCGATCGCCAGCGCGGGCCCCGCCTCCTATCCCCCGCCCGAAGGCTTGCCCAGCCTTGCCGCGAGGTTCACACTCGCGGCTTCCGTCCCGCGTCCCGCGCCCCCTTCCGCGGCGCTCGGCGGGGCACGATCCGGCACGGGACGGACTGGCCGGAATGAGCGCCGCGGCGGCCGAGAGCCGCCGGGAGGAGCGCCATGACGACCTATATCGTGCTCGCCAACTGGACGGATCAGGGCATTCGCAACATCAAGGAATCGCCGAGCCGGCTCGACGCGGTCAAGAAGATCCTGGCCGACATGTCCGGCAGCATGCAGGCCTTCTACCTGTGCATGGGCGATTTCGACATCGTACTCGTCATCGAGGCACCTGACGACGCGGTCGCGGCACGCTTCGCCCTGCAGGTGGGCCAGTTCGGCAATGTCCGCACGCGCACGCTGAAGGCCTTCCCCGAGGCCGCCTATCGCGAGATCATCGCCTCCCTGAACTGAGCCCGACGCGCATCCCCGCCCCCGCGCGGGGATGCGCCACCTGACGAGGAGGATGAATGCGCCGATCGAAGATCAATGCGCTGATGCGCGACGCCGAGGCCTTTTTCGCCGCGCACCGTTTCGCGCTGCCGCCGTGGGCCGCCTGGTCGCCGGACGCGTGGCGCGCCCATCCGGCCGTGGCCCGCTACTGCGCCGAGCGGCAGATGGGCTGGGACATCACCGATTTCGGCTCCGGCGACTTCATGCGCCGCGGGCTCATCCTGTTCTGCCTGCGCAACGGCATCGCGGAGGCGCCGGGCGAGGTGCCCTATGCCGAGAAGCTGATGGTGGTGCGCGAGGGGCAGGAGACGCCCTGGCACTGGCACAAGGTGAAGATGGAGGACATCATCGTGCGCGGCGGCGGGCACCTCGCCGTCGAGGTCTTCGCCCGCGATGCCGACGGCGAGCGCGGCGAAGGCCCGGTCGTCGTCCATTGCGACGGCATCGCCCGCGAGGTCGCGGCGGGCGAGCCCGTCCTGCTCGCGCCCGGCGAGAGCATCACCGTGCCGCGCGGCCTCGTGCACCGCTTCTACGGCGCGCCGGGCACCGGCACGGTGCTGGTCGGCGAGGTCTCGCAGGTCAATGACGACCGCGCCGACAACTTCTTCCTCGAGGAGCTGCCGCGCTTTGCCGCCATCGAGGAGGATGCGCCGGCGCTCCACCCGCTGTGGAACGAGGTCGAGGCCTGATCAGCGCCCGCCCGTCACCCGCACGAAGGCCCCCGTGACATAGGAGGCCGCATCCGACAGGAGGAAGAGGATGGTGCGCGCCACCTCCTCCGCCGAGCCGGTGCGGCCCATCGGGATGAGCGGCGTGAGCCGCGCCAGCCGCTCGGGCGCGTGGGAGCTCCTGGCGTGGATGTCGGTCTCGATGAGGCCGGGCTGCACGGCGTTGACGCGGATGTTCTCGCCCGCCAGCTCCTTCGACAGGCCGATGGTCAGGGCATCGATGGCTCCCTTGGAGGCCGCGTACCAGACATATTCGTTCGGCCCGCCGAGCAGCGAGGCGGCCGAGGAGACGTTGACGATGGCCCCGCCATGCCCGCCGTGCTTGGGCGACAGGCGGCGGATCGCCTCCTGCGCCGCGAAGATGGCCCCGGTCACGTTGAGGTCGATGCAGGCGCGGATGACCTCGCTCGACGCGGCATCGAGGCGGCTGACCTGGCCGGTGATGCCGGCATTGTTGACGAAATGGGTGAGCCGCCCGAGCCGCTCGTCGACCTCGGCGAAGAGGCGGCGGATGTCCTCCTCCTTGCCCATGTCCGCCTTGAAGGCTTCGGCGCGCACGCCCTTGGCGCGGCATTCGGCGACGAGCGCCTCGGCCGCGGCGGCGTCGCTGACATAGTTGACGGCGACGTGATAGCCCTCGGCGGCGGCGAGCCGGCAGGTCGCCGCGCCGATGCCGCGGCTGCCGCCGGTGACGAGAAGAATGCGGTCCATGGGTTCCCTCCGATGTCGTGTTTTACCGTCTTGTCCTTGCCGGCCATGGGAGCGCGGCGGGACCGTCCGCGTCAATGGCCGCGGCATCGGGGCGGCCATGCCCGGGACGGGAGGGTCGCGGCCATGGACAGGAGGCGGCGGACACGGCACAACGGCGCCGCCGCATCAGGCGGCGCCTGGTGGGTGGGAGCTTGAGACGCGATGCCCGAACTGCCCGAGGTCGAGACGGTAAGGCGGGGCCTCGAGCCGGCGATGGTCGGCGCCGGCATCACGGCCGTCGACCAGCGCCGGCCGGACCTGCGCTTCCCCTTCCCGGAGCGTTTCGCCGAGCGGCTGCAGGGCCGCGAGGTCGTCGCGCTTGGCCGGCGCGCCAAATATCTGATGGCGGATCTCTCCGGCGGCGACATCCTCGTCATGCATCTCGGCATGACGGGCCGCTTCATCGTCGAGGAGGCGGGCGGGGCGCTGCGCGAGCCGGGCGACTTCTACCAGGAGGCCGGCCACAACGCCGCCCACGACCATGTCGTGTTCCGGCTCTCCAATGGCGCCCGCATCACTTACAACGATGCCCGCCGCTTCGGCTTCATGACGCTCGTCCCCCGCGGCGAACTCGATGCCCATCCCCTCTTCCGCCACCTGGGGGTCGAGCCGCTGGGCAATTCCCTCGACGGCGCGCTCGTCGCCCGCCTCTTCGCCGGCAGGAAAACGCCGCTCAAGGCGGCGCTCATGGACCAGCGCCTCATCGCCGGGCTCGGCAATATATATGTGTGCGAGGCGCTGCACCGGGCCGGCCTGTCACCCCTGCGCGCCGCCGGCACGCTGGCGACGAAGGCCGGCCGACCGGCCGCGGCGGCCGAGCGGCTGGCGACGGCGATCCGCGACGTATTGACCGAGGCCGTCGCCGCCGGCGGCTCGACCCTGCGCGACTACATGAAGACCGACGGCTCGCTCGGCTATTTCCAGCACGCCTTCCGCGTCTACGACCGCGAGCATGCGCCCTGCCCGACCCCCGGCTGCCGCGGCACCGTCGCGCGGCTCGTCCAGTCCGGCCGCTCCACCTTCTGGTGCAGCCAGTGCCAGAGGTGAGCGCATGAGAAGGCGGTGGCGGCTTTGCGCGAATGCGTATGGACGCGGCCATCCGCCTTCGGGTAGCCCTTCAGCAACCCCATCGGAGGACTTCGCCCATGGCCTATGAAACCATCCTCGTGGAGACGCGCGGCAAGGTCGGCCTCGTCACGCTCAACCGTCCGCAGGCCCTCAACGCCCTCAACTCCCAGCTCATCAGCGAGCTCAACACGGCGCTCGACGGCTTCGAGAAGGATGCGGGCATCGGCGCGATCGTCATCACCGGCTCCGAGAAGGCCTTCGCGGCCGGCGCCGACATCAAGGAGATGCAGAACCTCTCCTATCCCGAGACCTACCTCGAGGATTTCATCACGAGCTGGGATCGCGTGGCCGGCCGGCGCAAGCCGATCATCGCCGCCGTGGCCGGCTTCGCTCTCGGCGGGGGCTGCGAGCTCGCCATGATGTGCGACATCATCATCGCCGCCGACACGGCGAAGTTCGGGCAGCCGGAGATCAAGCTGGGCGTCATGCCGGGCGCCGGCGGCACCCAGCGCATGACGCGCATCATCGGCAAGGCGAAGGCGATGGAGCTCTGCCTCACCGGCCGCATGATGGGCGCCGAGGAGGCGGAACGTTCCGGCCTCGTGGCGCGCATCGTTCCGGCGGCGGAACTTCTGGATGACGCGCTGAAGACGGCCGCGACCATCGCCGACATGTCGCTGCCCATCGTCATGATGACGAAGGAGAGCGTCAACCGCGCCTACGAGACGACGCTCGCCGAGGGCATCCGCTTCGAGCGCCGCCTCTTCCACGCCATGTTCGCCACCGCCGACCAGAAGGAAGGCATGGCCGCCTTCGTGGACAAGCGCAAGGCGGACTTCAAGAACCGCTGACCGGCCTTTATAGAGGGCGCGCGTCTGCGGGAGTCGCGCGATTCTCATCCGGCGGGGAGGCCGGTCATCCATGGCCGGTCTCGAACTCGACATCGTCGCCCTGCTCGCGCTCGTGGCGGTCGTCGCCGGATTCGTCGACGCCATCGCCGGCGGCGGCGGCATGATCACGGTGCCGGCCCTGATGCTGGCCGGGCTCGACCCCGTCACCGCCGTCGCCACCAACAAGCTGCAGGGCACCTTCGGGGTGGCGGTCGCCACCCATCGCTTCGCCCGCGCCGGGATGATCGACTGGCGCGGGGCCGCGCCGCTCGCCGTCGTCGCGGGTATCGCGGCGGTCATCGGGGCTCTCGCCGTCAAGGTGCTGCCGGTCGCGCTCGTCGCCGCCGCAATGCCGATCCTCCTCATCGCCATCGCCGTCTATTTCGCTTTTTCCCGCAAGGTGCGCGACGAGGATGCGCGCGCCCGCATCGGCCGCCTGGCCTTCACCCTCGCCATCGTGGCCCCCGTCGGCTTCTACGACGGGCTGCTCGGCCCCGGCGCCGGCTCCTTCTACATGCTCGGCTTCGTCACGCTGCTCGGCTTCGGCGTGGTGCGGGCGACGGCCCATACCAAGCTGCTCAATTTCGCCAGCAATCTCGGCGGGCTCGTCCTCTTCGCCGCGACCGGGGCCGTCTTGTGGCCGCTCGGCCTCGCCATGGCGGCGGGCCAGCTCGTCGGCGCCCGCCTCGGTGCCGGCCTGGCCCTGCGCCACGGCGCCCGGCTCATCCGCCCGCTCATCGTCGCCGTCTGCTGCCTGATGGCGCTGCGCCTCCTTCTCGACGGCGCCAATCCGCTCGGCCAGTGGCTGCGGGGCCTCGTGCCCTGACACGCCGCCGACGATTCCCGGTCGCCGAATGCGACAGGCCGTTGACGCTCGGGCTGCGAGAGACTATAAGCCCGCGCTCATGGGCAGCGGCTTGATCGCTGTCATTTCCGTTCAACCGCCACCACCGATCCCGATCGCCCGGCCCTTTGCCGCGCGGCCAGATCGGGACGATACGAGGATCACCATGGCGAACACCCCGTCGGCCAAGAAGGCGACGCGCAAGATCGCCCGCCGCACCGCCGTGAACAAGGCGCGCCGCAGCCGCATGCGCACCTTCATCCGCAAGGTCGAGGAAGCGATCGCGACGGGCAACCAGCAGGCCGCGCTCGACGCCCTGCAGAGCGCCCAGCCGGAGCTGATGCGCGCCGCCCAGAAGGGCGTGCTGCACAAGAACACCGCCTCGCGCAAGGTCGCGCGCCTGACGCACCGCATCAAGGCGCTGCAGGCCTGAGGCCGCGCTGGCGGCATCTTGCCGCCGAACGCGTCTCCTACAGGGTCCGAAAGAGCCTGGCTTCGGCCGGGCTCTTTCTTTTTGCCGGCGGCAGAAGCGGCCGTTCTCGCGCGAACCGGGCGCCCGCCGGGCCGTTCGGCAACGCGCGGCGACGGCAGCATCGCGGGCGCGATTTCCGGCGCCGGGCGGCTTGACAAAGCAGCGTTCTGTCGGGGTGGCGCGGCGACAGTCGCGCCGCCATGACCGCGCAGACAAAATGCCGTGCTGACAAAACTTTAGGGGGCAAAGGGCTCGGCACGACCCGAATCCCCCCCGTTGGAAGCCCCCTGCAGGCCCCCTTCTGCAGACGGAAACAATGCCTTGAAACGGCTTCTCGGTTTCCGGCCACGCTTTTAAACTCGCTGGATCCACAAGGAGTTGCACGTAATTGCCACAACCTTGCGAGAGGCCGCGGAGCGGTTTGCGCGCTCTGCGAGGGCGACACAACCCATAGTCGTGTTGCGTCGGGCCGGCCCTTGGCGTAGGGTCATCCCACCTCGCCACCACGGCCGAGGTTCTCAATAGCAAGTCAAAAGCATTAAACCTCATTTCGGGGGAGGGGTTCGTGTTGTCTCGAAGACAAAGCGTCGCGCTACGCAGTTGCTTCAGCTCGAACCCATTGACTATTCCTCCCGGATTGCGGAAAAGCCTGTCCATACAGGCGAAGGATCAGGCGAGCGGCATAAGAACGAACCAATAACAACTTTTCCGACATAGCTGGTCCGAATTCGATTGCAGCAAGAGCGCCAGGATGCCGTTGCCCGAAAATGGCGGCGGCAGGCGGGGTTCTTTTTGCGAAACTCAATCGTCGGTAGCGGAATGCGTCCAGCGGCGCTGCAGGGTGGCCTGCATCGCAAGGGGCGTCTTCGGCACCAAACAAGAAGAACGAGGAGCTGGGGCGATGTACAAAGGCGAAGAGAGCGTGATCGAGGCCAAGGGCGCGGCTGTCCCGCACGGCCCCGTGCCCGATATCGATGACGCTCGCGGCGCCGCCGGCGGCAGCGAGGACCTGTCGGACGCCTGGGGGCGCGTGCGCCGCCGGCTGCGGGCCGAGCTCGGCGAAGACGTGTTCTCGAGCTGGTTCGGTCGGCTGGAATGCGACGGCCTTGCGGCCGGCACCGCCCGCCTGTCCGTGCCGACCCGCTTCCTCAAGAGCTGGATCGAGTCGCACTACGCCGATCGCGTCCTGGCGGTCTTCAAGGCCGAGCATGCGGCCGTCAGCCGCGTCGCCTTCTTCGTCCGCGGCGCGGTGACGCGCGAAATGCCCATGGCCGCCCGCCCGAGCGAGCCGGCCGCCGCCCCCGCGCGCGCTGCCGCCCCTGTCGTGGCGCGTCCTCGCGTCGCCGACGAGGCGCGCGAGAGCACGAGCGAGAAGGCCGCGGCCCCGGAGCTTGCCGACGACAGCGCCGCCAATGCGCTCGACCCGCGCCTCACCTTCTCCACCTTCATCGTCGGCCGCTCGAACGCCCTCGCCCATGCCGCCGCCGACCGCATCGCCCGCCATGAAGGCGGCGCGCCGCTCTACAACCCGCTCTATCTCCATGCCGGCGTCGGCCTCGGCAAGACGCATCTCATGCAGGCCATCGCCCACGAGGCGCAGGGCCGCGGCAAGCGCGTCATCTATCTGACGGCCGACCGTTTCATGTACGGCTTCGTCGCCTCGCTGAAGGCCCAGACGGCCCTTGCCTTCAAGGAGCGCCTGCGCGGCATCGACATGCTCGTCATCGACGACGTTCAGTTCCTCCAGGGCAAGTCGATCCAGCAGGAATTCGGCCACACCATCAATGCCCTGCTCGATGCCGGGCGGCAGATCGTCGTGGCGGCGGACCGTCCGCCGTCCGACCTCGAGGCCCTCGACGAGCGCGTGCGCTCGCGCCTCGCCGGCGGCCTCGTCGTCGAGATGTGCCCGCTCGACGAGGAGCTGCGCTCCCGCATCCTGTCGACGCGCATCGCCGCGGTGCAGGCCCTGCATCCCGCCTTCGAAGTGCCCGAGGCCGTCGTCGCCTATGTGGCGCGCGTCATCGCCACCAACGGGCGCGACCTCGACGGGGCCGTGAACCGCCTGCTCGCCCATGCGACGCTGACCGGCTCGCCTCTCACTGTCGAGACCGCCGAGGCGGCCGTGCGCGACCTGGTGCGCACCCGTGATCCCAAGCGCGTCAAGATCGAGGACATCCAGAAGCTCGTCGCCGGACGCTACAACGTCTCGCGCGCCGACCTCCTGTCCGAGCGCCGCACGGCGGCCGTCGTCAAGCCGCGGCAGATCGCCATGTATCTCTCCAAGGTGCTGACCCTGCGCTCGCTGCCCGAGATCGGCCGGCGCTTCGGCGGGCGCGACCACACCACCGTGCTGCATGCCGTGCGCAAGATCGAGAAGGCGGTGGGTGACGACCCGGCGCTGAACGAGGAGGTCGAGCTCCTCAAGCGCATGCTGCAGGAGTGAGCGGCCGCAGCCCGAGCTGCCGCGCCCGCCACTGTTGACACACCCGTTGCCGCCCTTGCACAAGGGCCGACAAGACGGCATTGTGCGTGCCCCGGTGGGCTACCAGCCAGCCGGGCAAGCGAGCCTCATGCGCCTTCGGGCGCCAAAGGGAAACGGGCGGTCATGAAGGTCACGGTCGAGCGGGCGGCGCTCCTTAAGTCGCTCGGGCATGTGCATCGCGTCGTCGAGCGGCGCAACACCATTCCGATCCTGTCGAACGTGCTGCTGCGCGCCGAGAGCGGCATGCTGCATCTCAAGGCGACGGACCTCGATCTCGAAGTCACCGAGGCGCTCGCCGCCGATGTGGAGATGGCGGGCGCGACCACCGTGCCCGCGCACGTGCTCTACGACATCGTGCGCAAGCTGCCCGACGGCTCCCAGGTCTCGCTCGAGACGGGCGGCGACACGAGCCAGATGCTGATCCGCTCGGGCCGCTCGCGCTTCACGCTGCAGGCCCTGCCCGAGAGCGACTTCCCCGACATCGCGGCCGGCGAGATGCCGCACCGCTTCACCCTGCCGGCGGGTGAGCTGAAGCGCCTCATCGACAAGACGCAGTTCGCGATCTCGACCGAGGAGACGCGCTACTACCTCAACGGCATCTATCTCCACACCATCGAGAGCAACGGCGTGCCGGTGCTGCGCGCCGTGGCCACCGACGGGCACCGCCTGGCTCGCGTCGAGACCGCGGCGCCCGAGGGCTCGGCCGGCATGCCCGGCGTCATCGTGCCGCGCAAGGCCGTGGCCGAGGTGCAGAAGCTGCTGGAGGACGCCGAGGCGCAGGCAAGCGTCGAGCTGTCGCCGAGCAAGATCCGCCTGTCGATCGGCTCAGTCGTCCTCACCTCCAAGCTCATCGACGGCACCTTCCCCGATTATCAGCGGGTGATCCCGGCCGGCAACGACAAGCAGCTCGTCGTCGAGCGCGTGAGCTTCGCCGCCGCTGTCGACCGTGTCTCGACCATCTCCTCCGAGCGCGGCCGGGCCGTGAAGCTCGCTCTCGCCGACGGCCGGCTGACGCTCTCGGTCACCAACCCCGATTCGGGCAGCGCGACGGAAGAGATCGAGGTCGATTACGAGGCCGATGCGCTCGATATCGGCTTCAACGCCCGCTATCTCCTCGACATCACGGCCCAGCTCGACGGCGACACCGCGCTGTTCAAGCTCGCCGACCCCGGTTCGCCGACGCTGATCCAGGACCGCGAGGGCGCGAGCGCCCTCTACGTCCTGATGCCGATGCGGGTGTAAGCATCCGGACGGGACGGCGCGCACGCCTCGCCGGTCTGCGGCACGAGGCGCGGCGGCGGTGCCGCGCCGCTGCGTGACGAGGCGATGACCGAGCAACCGCCATCCGCTGCATTGCCGCCGACAGGCGCGGCCGGGCCCTGCCGCGTGACGCGCCTCGGCCTGCGCGACTTCCGCAGCTATCGCGCCCTCGACGTCGACGTCGATGCGCCGCTCGTCGCCCTCGTCGGCGAGAACGGCGCCGGCAAGACCAACGTGCTCGAGGCGCTGTCGCTGTTCACGGCGGGCCGCGGCCTGCGGCGTGCCGACCTCGCCGCCATGGCGGCGCACGACGGGCCCGGCATCTTCTCCGTCTCCGTCACGCTCGACACCCGCTGGGGCGGCGTCCGGCTGGGCACGGGAACGGAGCGCGCGCCGGACGGCGGCCTCGCGCGCCGCTGCCGCATCGACGGCGAGACGGCGGGCTCCCCGGCCGCCTTCGCCGAGTATGTGCGCGTCGTCTGGCTGACGCCGGCGCTCGACGGCCTCTTCACCGGCACCCCCGGCGACCGGCGGCGCTTTCTCGACCGGCTCGTCCTCGCCGTCGACCCCACCCACGGCACGCGCGTCAATGCCTTCGAGCGCGCCCTGCGCAGCCGCAACCGGGTGCTCGAGGAGCATCCCCGCAACACAGCCTGGCTCGACGCCATCGAGACCGAGCTCGCCGAGCTCGCCGTCGCCGTCGCCGCCGCCCGGCGCGAGACCGTGACGCGGCTTGCCGCCCTCGTCCTCGCCGCGCGCGACGACGCCTCCCCCTTCCCCTGGGGCGATCTCGCCATCGCCGGCGACTTCGAGGACATGGCCGCCGACCGGCCGGCCGTCGAGGTGGAGGACCTCTACCGCGCCCGCCTCGCCGAGGGCCGCCTGCGCGACCGGGCGGCCGGGCGCACGCTCGCCGGGCCGCAGGCGAGCGACCTCACCGTGCGCCACGGGCCGAAGGACACGCCGGCCGCCGAATGCTCCACCGGCGAGCAGAAGGCCCTCCTCATCGGGCTCGTGCTCGCCCATGCCCGCCTCGTCGCCGCCATGAGCGGCATGGCCCCGCTCGTGCTCCTCGACGAGATCGCCGCCCATCTCGACCCGCGCCGACGGGCCGCGCTCTACGGCACGCTCGCCGCGCTCGGCAGCCAGGTCTGGATGACCGGCGCCGACCCCGCCCTTTTCGCCGACCTGCCCGCGGACGCCGTGCGCTTCGCCGTGACGCCGGGCCGGCTCGCACCGGCGGCGCCCGCCGCATGACGCGAGCCTCGTCCCCGCTCGGCCATCCCGGCCGCTACGCCCCCTGGCTCGCCGGCGCCCACCAGCGCGCCCGCCGTCTCCTCGCACGCCTGCCGTGGCCGCTGCGCGAGTTCCTCGTCTTCGGCTTCAAGCAGGCCTGGGCCTCGCTCTTCGGCGCCATCATGCTGGCGCTGATCATCGTCACCAAGCTCGTCTGGTCGCCCGACTGGCCGGTCCATCGCTACGACGCGCTCTTCGCTGCGGCGATCCTCGTGCAGGTCGCCTTCGTCCTGCTGAAGCTCGAGGAGCTGGAAGAGGCCAAGATCATCTTCCTCTTCCACGTCGTCGGCACGGTCATGGAGATCTTCAAGACGCACGTCGGCAGCTGGACCTACCCCGAGGCGGCGGTGCTGCGCATCGGCGGCGTGCCGCTCTTCACCGGCTCCATGTATGCGAGCGTCGGCAGCTACATGGTGCGCGTCATCCGCCTGTTCGACATGCGCTTTGCGCATTACCCGCCCTTCTGGACGACGGCGCTGCTGGCGGGCCTCATCTACGTCAACTTCTTCACCCATCATTATGTCGTCGACGGCCGCTACGTCCTCTTCGTCGCCGCCTTCGTCATCTACGGGCGCAGCCGCATCTATTTCACGGTCGATGCGGTGCCGCGCTGGATGCCGCTGCTCCTCGCCTGTTTCCTCACGTCCTTCTTCATCTGGATCGCGGAGAACATCGGCACGGCGACCAACACCTGGCGCTATGCCGGGCAGGGGGACTGGCAGCTCGTCTCGCTTGCCAAGATGGGGTCCTGGTTCCTGCTGCTGATCATCAGCTTCGTCCTTGTCACCATCGTCCATCCGCCGCGACCGCCGGACGCGGCCGGAGGCAAGGTCCCGCCGGTGACGCCGGACTTCGCGGATGCGGGCATTTCTGCTAAGAACGGGGCGGTCGCCGGCGAGGAGCGCTGATCCGCCCGCGACGCATGGAGTTGCTGCTGTTCATGTCCGGTCTCGACCTCACGGGCCTTCTCGTCTTCGCCGGCGCGCTCACCGTGGCGGCCGCCTCGCCCGGCCCCGGCATCGCCGCGATCGTCGCGCGCGTGCTCGGCCGCGGCACGCAGGGAGCGGCCGCCTTCACGGCCGGCCTCGCCATCGGCGACGTCGTGTGGCTGACCTTCGCCGTGACGGGCCTCGCCGTCCTCGCCCAGACCTTCCACGGCGTCTTCCTCGTGGTGAAATACGCCGGCGCGGCCTATCTGCTCTATCTTGCCTGGAAACTGTGGAGCGCCCCGGCCGAAGCGCGCGAGATCGAGGCGGACCGCCGGCGCGAGCACCCGGTGAAGCTGTTCTTCGCCGGGCTCGCCGTCACCCTCGGCAACCCCAAGGTCATCGTGTTCTATCTCGCGCTCGTACCGAACATCGTCGACCTCGCCCGTCTCGACGCCGTGGGCTATGTCGAGCTCGTCGTCGTGACGCTGAGTATTCTCGCCGCGGTCTTCTCGGCCTATATCGTCCTTGCCGCCCGCGCGCGCCGCCTCTTCACGAGCGCTCAGGCGGTGCGCCTCGTCAACCGCGCCACCGGGACGGTGATGGCGGGCGCGGCCGTTGCGGTGGCGAGCCGTTGACGGGACGCATCGGAGCCAGGGCAAGGCTGCAAATGAGGCCGCGAAAGCGGCCGCAACACGTGCAATCGCCCGGTTGAGACACTAAATTTAACAGTCGAATCAAGCCTATCGCACGCCTCGCGTGCGGCTCAGGATCATTGACAGGATTATCGCCCCATGGCCGAACCCGCCCGCGACCTCAACCCCGACTCCTACGGCGCCGATTCCATCAAGGTGCTCAAGGGGCTCGATGCGGTGCGCAAGCGCCCGGGCATGTATATCGGCGACACCGACGACGGCTCGGGCCTGCACCACATGGTCTACGAGGTCGTCGACAACGCCATCGACGAAGCGCTCGCCGGCCATGCCACCGAGGTAACGGTGACGCTCAACGCCGACGGCTCCTGCACGGTGACCGACAACGGCCGCGGCATCCCGACGGACCTGCACGCCGAGGAGGGCATCTCGGCGGCCGAGGTCATCATGACCCAGCTGCACGCCGGCGGTAAGTTCGACCAGAACTCCTACAAGGTCTCGGGCGGCCTGCACGGCGTCGGCGTCTCCGTCGTCAACGCGCTGTCGAGCTGGCTGAAGCTGCGCATCTGGCGCAGCGGCAAGGAGCATTTCGTCGAATTCCACCACGGCGACGCCGTGGCCCCGCTCACGGTCGTCGGCGAGGCGGGCGACAAGCGCGGCACGGAGGTGACCTTCCTGCCGAGCCCTCAGACCTTCTCCATCACCGAATTCGACTATGCGACGCTGGAGCACCGGCTGCGCGAGCTCGCCTTCCTGAATTCGGGCGTGCGCATCGTCCTCACCGACAACCGCCACGCCGAGCGCAAGCGCGAGGAGCTGTGCTACGAGGGCGGCGTCGAGGCCTTCGTGCGCTACCTCGACCGTACCAAGAGCCCGCTCATCACCAAGCCGGTGGTGCTGCGCGGCGAGCGCGACGGCATCGGCGCCGAGATCGCCCTGTGGTGGAACGACAGCTACCACGAGACGGTGCTCGCCTTCACCAACAACATCCCCCAGCGCGACGGCGGCACGCATCTGGCCGGTTTCCGCGCCGCGCTGACGCGCCAGATCACGGGCTATGCCGAGACGAGCGGCCTCACCAAGAAGGAGAAGGTCTCGCTCACCGGCGACGACTGCCGCGAAGGCCTCACCGCCATCATCTCGGTGAAGGTGCCCGATCCGAAGTTCTCCTCCCAGACCAAGGACAAGCTCGTCTCCTCGGAGGTGCGCCCCGTGGTCGAGGGCATCATGAACGAGGCCCTGTCGACCTGGCTCGAGGAGAACCCCTCCGACGGCAGGACGGTGGTGAGCAAGGTCGTCGAGGCCGCCGCCGCCCGCGAGGCGGCGCGCAAGGCGCGCGAGCTGACGCGGCGCAAGGGCGCGCTCGACATCGCCTCCCTGCCCGGCAAGCTCGCCGACTGTCAGGAGCGCGACCCGGCCAAGGCCGAGCTCTTCATCGTGGAGGGCGATTCGGCCGGCGGCTCCGCCAAGCAGGGCCGCGCGCGCGAATATCAGGCCGTGCTGCCGCTGAGGGGCAAGATCCTCAACGTCGAGCGCGCGCGCTTCGACAAGATGCTGTCGAGCCAGGAGATCGGCACGCTGATCACCGCCCTCGGCACCGGCATCGGCCGCGAGGAATTCGCGCCCGACAAGCTGCGCTACCACAAGATCATCATCATGACGGACGCGGACGTGGACGGCTCCCACATCCGCACGCTGCTGCTCACCTTCTTCTTCCGCCAGATGCCGGAGCTGATCGAGCGCGGGCACCTCTACATCGCCCAGCCGCCGCTCTACAAGGTCACGCGCGGCAAGTCGCAGCAGTACCTGAAGGACGAGCGGGCGCTCGAGGACTATCTCATCGACGGCGGCCTCGAGGGCTCTCTCCTGCGGCTCGGCAACGGCGAGGAACGCGCCGGCGCCGACCTGCGCTCCCTCATCGAGGAGGCGCGCTTCGTGCGCCAGATGCTGGGCAGCCTGCACACGCGCTACAACCGCACCGTGGTCGAGCAGGCCGCGATCGCCGGGGCGCTACGCCCGCAGGTGGCGGAGGAGCCGGCGGAGGCCGAAGCGGCGGCGAGCTACATCGCCCGGCGCCTCGACGCCATCGCCGAGGAGACCGAGCGCGGCTGGGAAGGCCGGGCGGAAGCCGGCGGCTTCGTCTTCGCCCGCACCGTGCGCGGCGTGCGCCAGGCGGTGAGCCTCGACGCGGCGCTCCTCGCCTCCTCCGAGGCGCGCAAGCTCGACGAGCGCGCCGCGAGCCTGCAGGACGTCTATGCCAAGCCCGCCACCTTCGTGCGCCGCGGCGACGAGAAGGCGATCGACGGGCCCGTGGGCCTCTTCGACGCCGTCATGGCCGCCGGCCGCAAGGGCATCCAGCTGCAGCGCTACAAGGGCCTCGGCGAGATGAACCCGGACCAGCTCTGGGAGACGACGCTCGACCGCGAGAACCGCTCGCTCCTGCAGGTGAAGATCCGCGAGGTCGACGAGGCCGACGACATCTTCGTCAAGCTGATGGGCGACATCGTCGAGCCGCGGCGTGAGTTCATCCAGGAAAACGCCCTGTCGGTGGCAAACCTCGACGTGTGACTTTGGCGGCGGCTTGCGGGCGGCGCACGCCCGCAAGCCGGTCTCGCCTGCCGACCGTCAGCGGGCGACTTCGACCAGCGGCCCGACGACGGCCGAGCCGCCCGCCCCCACCTGGAAGTTCTTGCCGACATAGTCGAACGAGAACAGCTGAAGCTCTTTCCGGATCGGCACGCCCGAGGGCGAGTGCCGCCAGACGCTCGGCGCCTCGATCGTGGTGTGGATCGCCGTCACGCCGCGCGGCCCGATGACTCCGCCTCCGCCGATCGACGAGACCGTGCTCAGGCTGTCGCCCAATTCGTCCCAGGTGACGGGCAGCGGGGAAGTCAGCGGCTCGAAATCCATGTTGGTCCCGGCCGGGGAGGTCAGCAGCGTCTGCACCGCCTGCATCACCGGCCCGCCCTTCAGGCTCAGCGACTGGCCGAACCCGGCGCTCGGCGCGATATAGGCCCGCTGCTCGCCGGTCGTCCTGTTGCGGAAGACGAAGACGTTGAAGCCGATGACGACGCCCGGCAGGATGTTCGACACCGCGCCGCCCGGCGAGGCGACCGCCCAGTCCGAATAGCGCTGCCCGCCCGGCAGGGGCGGCAGGGGCCGCGGATTGGGCTTGATGTCCGGAGGCGGCGGCGGCGGCGGGATATCGCCGATGAAGATGTGGACCTCCACCGCGCGCATGTCGGCCGAATTGTCGCTTTCGGCCGCCTTGTAGCCTTCCTCGCCGCGCGCTTCCCAGAGCTCGATGGCGTTGAGGGCGCGATCGTCGAGGTCGCCGATGAACTTGAGGACCGCATTGGTCCGGTCGTTCGACAGGCGCTTGTTGTAGTTGGCGTCCCCGATCTTCGAGGCGAAGCCGATCAGCCACATGTGGAAGCCGGACTGGCTCTTCACATAGGCCATCTTCTCCGACAGCCAGCGCTTGTGCTGTCCCTCGAGCGCCGCGCTCCCCGTGTCGAAATCGATCAGCCGACCCTTGATATAGGCGTTCGATCGTACATAAGGCCCGACAACCTGTTCCCTGACCGGTGGCGTTTTCCTGGCCATGATGGTCCTCCCCTCCGGAGATGGCCGAAAGCAGGAACAGCTTAGCATCTGCCGCGACGGACGACGTGATCTCCCGCACCGGACGGCGGGGCCCGCCTGTGGCCCCGATGCCACGCCTTGCCGCTACTTGCGCTACTTCTGCCGGAGCGGACTTGCCCAAAAACTGATCACGCATTACAAAGGGCGCCCTTAACTCACCCCGCAGGAGGGCGGACATGACAGTTATCCGTCATACGCAGATGCCCTTTGCCATGCTGCGGGCGGGCGCCGGCATTTCTCCCGGCGGGCGCAAGCGCCGTTAGGTCGCGAGCGGCTTAGGCCGCCGACCCCACTTTCCACCTCCTATCCATTTCGGGACCGGGCCTTGGCCCGCGGGCCGTCGTGCGCGCGTCGCCGGCGCCTGCTTCCCTCATAAGGGCCGCCCGCGCCGCGCGGGCGTGATCGAACCGTGACCGCCGAACAGAACCGGCGCACGGGGGCTTTTCGCCCCGTGCTCGCCTTCCTCTGGCGCCGATGGCGATGCCATCCCGCCCTGCTCGCCGCCCTCATCGGCGGCCTCGTCGTCGCCACCGTCGCCGACGTGCTGGTGCCCGTCTTCGCCGGCCAGATCGTCGACGCCATCGCCCGCAGCGGCGAGACCGGACGCGAGGAGGCGCTCGGGGCCGCGCTCGTCGCGCTCGGCCTGCTCGCGCTCATGGGGCTCCTCGTGCTCGCCGGCCGCATGACGGGCATCCTCGCCATCATCGAGCTGACGCTGAAGGTCATGAGCCGCACCGGCTCGGATGCCTTCGAGCGCGTGCAGCGCTTCTCGTCGGACTGGCACGCCAACAGCTTCGCCGGCTCGACGGTGCGCCGCATCAGCCGCGGCATGTGGGCCATCGACCTCGTCGGCGACACCATCTTCATCGCCCTCCTGCCCTCGGCCATGGTGCTCCTGGGCGCGACGCTGCTGCTCGGCTGGCGCTGGCCGCAGATGGGTCTCCTCGTCGCCGCCGGCGGCGTGCTCTACGTCGTCCTCACCGTGCTCCTGTCGCTGCGCTGGGTGGCGCCCGCGGCCCGGCTGTCGAACAGCTGGGACACCAAGCTCGGCGGCGCCATGGCCGACGCCATCGGCGCCAATGCCGTGGTCAAGGCCTTCGGCGCCGAGACGCGGGAGGACGCGCGCCTCGCCGCCCTGATTGACAAGTGGCGCCGCCGCACCCGGCGCACCTGGCTGCGCAGCTCCGGCTCGGAGGCGCTGCAGATCGTCACGCTCCTCGCCCTGCGCATCGGCATCGTCGCCGTCGCCCTGTGGCTGTGGTGGCGCGACGAGGCGAGCGCCGGCGACCTCGCCACGGTGCTCACCATGTTCTTCATGGTGCAGGGCTACCTGCGCGACGTCGGCTACCACATCTCCAACCTGCAGCGCGGCGTCAACGAGATGGAGGAGCTGGTCGCCATGCACGACACGCCGCTCGGCGTGGAGGACATGGCCGATGCGAGGCCGCTGTCGGTCAAGCGCGGCGAGATCGTGTTCGAGCACGTCGATTTCCGCTACGGCGGCCATCCGACGCCGCTCTACCGCGACCTCAACCTCACCATAGCGCCGGGCGAGAGCCTCGGCCTCGTCGGCCCGTCCGGCTCGGGCAAGACGACGCTCGTCAAGCTCATCCAGCGCCTGCACGACGTCACCGGCGGCCGCGTGCTGATCGACGGGCAGGACGTGCGCCATGCGACGCAGGCCTCGCTGCGCGCCCAGATCGCCATCGTGCAGCAGGAGCCGGTGCTGTTCCACCGCTCGCTCGCCGAGAACATCGCCTATGCGAAGCCGGGGGCGACGATGGAGGAGATCCGGCGCGCGGCCGCGCTCGCCAATGCGGACGCATTCATCGACCGCCTGCCGCGCGGCTATGCGACGCTCGTCGGCGAGCGGGGCGTCAAGCTCTCAGGCGGCGAGCGCCAGCGCGTCGCCCTGGCGCGGGCCTTCCTCGCGGATGCGCCGATCCTCATCCTCGACGAGGCGACCTCGGCCCTCGATTCGGAGAGCGAGGCGGCGATCCAGCAGGCCATGGCGCGGCTGCTCAAGGGCCGCACGGCGCTCATCATCGCCCACCGCCTGTCGACGGTGCGCGCGGTCGACCGCATCCTCGTCTTCGACCACGGCGTCGTCGTCGAGGAGGGCAGTCACGAGGAGCTCGTGGCGCGCACCGGTGGCCTCTACCGCCGCCTGTTCGAGCGCCAGGCGCTGGAACTGACGGACGGCTGGCGGCCATGAGGCCGCCAGCCCGCGGAGCGGTGGCTTGATCTCAACCTTGGTCGAGGTCCTATAACGCCGCTCCGCCATGAACCACCCGCCTTCCGGCCATGCCGAACGGCGGGCGTGCAACGAAGCGCAGGAGCTACCATATGCCCTTGGCCATGCTCATCCCCGCCGCCTGAGGAAGCGGCAAGCAAGACCCCTTCCCGCTGCGGCGCGCGACCCTGCCAGCCGCAGCTCCACCGATTTCAGTCTGGACGCCATGTTCCGCTTCTTCGAAACCCTCGTCGATCCGTTCCCCAGGGCCGAGGCCGTCGCGCCGCCGCGCCGGCTGGTGCCGTTCGTGATGCACTATTCGCGCCCGGTGCTGCCCTGGCTGATCGTCATGGCGGTGCTGACGGCAGTGATCTCGATCATCGAGATCAGCTTCGTCGGCTTCATGGGCTCGCTGGTCGACTGGCTGGCCAAGGCGGACCGCGCCACCTTCTTCGAGACGCACGGATGGGCGCTCATCGGCATGGCGCTGCTCGTCGTCGTCGGCTTTCCGCTCGTCGTCCTCGCGCAGTCGCTCGTCACCCACCAGACCATCTTCGGCAATTATCCGATGATCGCGCGCTGGCTGACGCACCGCTACATCCTCGACCAGAGCATGGCCTTCTTCCAGGACGAGTTCGCCGGCCGCGTCTCGCAGAAGGTGATGCAGACGGCGCTCGCCGTGCGCGAGACGGTGATGAAGCTCATGGACGTTGCGGTCTATGTCGTCACCTATTTCCTCGGCGCGCTGTTCCTGCTCGCCAGCGCCGACCTGCTCCTGATGCTGCCGCTCGTCCTGTGGCTCCTCGCCTATGCCGGGCTCATGGTCTTCTTCGTCCCGCGGCTCAGGGCCATCTCGATGCAGCAGGCCAACGCCCGGGCCGAGATGACGGGCCGGGTGGTCGACAGCTACACCAACATCCAGACCATCAAGCTCTTCGCCCACACCCGGCGCGAACTCGACTACGCGCGCGACGCCATGGGCGGCTTCATGGACACGGTCTACCGGCAGATGCGGCTCGTGACCTGGCTCACGGTCGGGCTGCACACCACCAACGCGCTCCTGCTCGCCGGCGTCGCCGGCCTGTCGATCTACGCCTGGCACCAGTCGGCGCTGTCGATGGGCGCGATCGCCGTCGGCATCGCCATCGTGCTGCGCCTGCGCGGCATGTCCGACTGGTTCCTGTGGGAGGTCGCGGGGCTCTTCGAGCAGATCGGCACCGTGCAGGACGGCATGAACACCATCGCCCGGCCGACCGCCATCAAGGACCGGCCGGACGCGCGCGAGCTCGTCGTCTCCAGGGGCGAGATCCGCTTCGAGCACGTGCGCTTCAACTACGGGCGCGAGTCCGGCGTCATCGACGATTTGTCGCTCGTCGTGAGGCCCGGCGAGAAGGTCGGCCTCGTCGGCCGCTCGGGCGCCGGCAAGTCGACGCTCGTCAACCTGCTGCTGCGCTTCTACGATGCCGAGAACGGGCGCATCCTCATTGACGGCGAGGATATCGCCGCCGTCACCCAGGCGTCGCTGCGCCGGCAGATCGGCATGGTGACGCAGGACACCTCGCTGCTGCACCGCTCGATCCGCGACAACATCGCCTACGGCCGGCCGGAGGCGAGCGAGGAGGAGATCCGGGCGGCGGCACGCATGGCCCATGCCGATACGTTCATCGATGACCTCACCGATCCGTCGGGCCGCCGCGGCTACGACGCCCATGTGGGCGAGCGCGGCGTCAAGCTGTCGGGCGGCCAGCGCCAGCGCATCGCCATCGCCCGCGCGCTCCTGAAGGACGCGCCGATCCTCGTGCTGGACGAGGCGACCTCCGCCCTCGATTCGGAGATCGAGGCGGCCATCCAGGAGCAGCTCTATGCCCTGATGGAGGGCAAGACGGTGATCGCCATCGCCCATCGCCTGTCGACCATCGCGGTGCTCGACCGGCTCGTCGTCATGGACGGCGGCCGCATCGTCGAGACCGGCACGCACGAGGAGCTCTTGGCCCGCGGCGGCCTCTACGCCGCCCTGTGGCATCGCCAGTCCGGCGGCTTCCTCGGCATCGAGACGGACGAGGCGAGCGAGACGGCACCGGCCTGAGGCGTCACCGGCCCGAGGCCTTCACCGGGGCGCGAACAGCTCCGGCCGCCGCAGGCGCAGCGTCTGCAAGAGGGCGAAGGTCTTGAGGTCGGTCAGCCTGCCCTCGTCAGCCATCACGGCGAGGGTGGCGAGCGGCAGCTCGTGGACGGTGATGCGCTCACCGTCCTCGTCGAGCCCGCCGCCGTCCTCGACCCGGTCGGCCTCGCGGTATTCGGCGAGGAAGAGCGAGCAGCGCTCGGTGGAGAGGCCCGGCATCGTCCAGGCACGCACCACATTGACGAGCCGGTCGAGCCGGACGCCCGTCTCCTCCAGCACCTCGCGCCGGGCGCAGGCCGCGGGCTCCTCTCCCTCCTCGAGCCCGGCCGGCACCTCGAGCACCCTGTCGCCGCCCTCACGCAGGATGGGCGCACGGCATTGGCTCGTGAGCAGCGCCACGCCGCGCTCCGGGTCGAAGGCGAGCACCGCCACGGCCGTGCCGTGATTCTCCACTTCGCGGTGGATGACGAAACCGTCCTCGAAACGGATCGTGGCGACCTCCACCGTCGTCCAGCCGTCATAGACGATATGCGTTTCCTCGATACGTGCCGTCATGTCGCCTTCCCTGAGCCATCCTGCGACCGCCGCCCGGCCACGGCGATCATCGTTCACCACGACTTTGACGCGAACGCGACAGGAATCGCGTCTCATTACGACATGTTGCGCCTGCCTCCCACCAGCTTCGGCCCTTTGGCAGGCGCTGCCGGTCTTGGCGCGCCTTGCCTCAGGCAGCTATTGATGGGCCGCGCGCTCGCGGGTGCGAATCGCACGGGACCGGTCGCCGGATGGCCGGGAGCCGAAACGAGGAGTGGGATGAAGGTCGGGATCGACATGGGGGTGACGCAGGCGGGCACATCCGCCCTGCTCGATCTCGAGGAGCTGCTCGCGACGCGCCTGCTCGTGCAGGGCAATTCCGGCTCCGGCAAGTCGCACCTCCTGCGCCGCCTGCTGGAGCAGAGCGCCCAGTGGGTGCAGCAGGCCGTGATCGATCCCGAGGGCGACTTCGTCACCCTGGCCGACCGCTTCGGCCATGTGGTCGTCGATGCGAGCCGCAGCGAGAACGACCTGACCCGCATCGCCGCACGCGTGCGCCAGCACCGCGTCTCCGTCGTCCTCAACCTCGAGGGCCTCGACTCCGAGATGCAGATGCGCTGCGCCGCCGCCTTCCTCGGCGGCCTCTTCGACGCCGAGCGCGACTATTGGTATCCGATGCTCGTCATCGTCGACGAGGCGCAGCTCTTCGCCCCGGCGGCCGCCGGTGAGGTGTCGGACGAGGCGCGCAAGGTCTCGCTCGGCGCCATGACCAACCTGATGTGCCGCGGCCGCAAGCGCGGCCTCGCCGGCGTCATCGCCACCCAGCGCCTCGCCAAGCTCGCCAAGAACGTCGCGGCGGAAGCCTCGAACTTCCTCATGGGGCGCACCTTCCTCGACATCGACATGGCGCGCGCCGCCGACCTCCTCGGCATGGAACGCCGCCAGGCCGAGATGTTCCGCGACCTCGACCGCGGCCGCTTCGTCGCCCTCGGCCCGGCCCTGTCGCGCCGGCCGCTGCCGGTGACCATCGGCGCCGTCGAGACGAGCGCCCGCAGCGGCAGCCCGCGGCTCCTGCCCCTGCCCGAGCAGCCGCCCGAGGATGCGCACGAGCTGATCTTCACGCCCGCAGAGCCCGAGCCCGTGCGCCCGCCGCCGCGCCGGCCCGTCGCACCGCCGCCGCCCTCGACCAACGACATCCTCGCCCAGCTCGTGCGTGCAAGGCCCGAGCCGCCGGCGCCGAGCGAGCCGGCCGAGCCGCCGATGCCGCCCGCCGAGCGCGACGCGCTGATCGACGCCGTGCTCGCGGAAGTGCTCGCCGACCCCGATTCGGCCTTCCGCTCCATCGCCGTGCTCTACCAGGACTTCCTCGTGCGCTGCCGCATCCGCCGGGTGCCCGGCGCACCGCCGGACCTGCCGGCCTTCCGCCGCCGCCTCGCCATGGCGCGCGCCGGCATCGATGCGCAGAGCGCCGCCGAGGAAGGTCCCTGGCATGCGGCGGTCTCGCTGGCGGCGACCTTGCCGGAGGACATGCACGGCGTCTTCCTGATGCTCGCCCGCGCCGCCCACGACGGCGCCCCCTGCCCCTCGGATGCCGCGGTCGCCCGCGCCTACGGCACGCATTCGGCCGGCCGGGCGCGCCGCCTCATCGCCTATATGGAGGAGCGCGGCGTCATCGTCTGCCGCAACGACTTCCGCAACAACCGGGTCATGGCCTTTCCCGATCTCGGCTGGGAGACGGCCCCCGGCGACCCGAACGGGCCCGATGCGGCCTTTGGCAGCGAGACGAGCGTGGAGGCCGGCCCCGAAGAAACCTCAGCCGCCGGCGCCGCATAGTTAACGGAAAGTCAACGGGATCGGGCGCACCCTCGCCATCATTGCTGCTATGCTGGCCGTGGCCGGCGGTCGCCGCTGTCCGGCGGACAGCGAGCGACGAGACACCGGAATGATGCCGTGACGAAGACCGAGCGCCCCCGCCTCAGCCTCGCCGCCCTCCTCTCGGACGGGCGCCTCGCCATCATGCTGGCGCTCGGCTTCAGCGCCGGCCTGCCCTTCCTCCTCGTCTTCAGCACCCTGTCGGCCTGGCTGCGCGAGGCCGGCATCTCGCGCACCGACATCGGCCTTCTGAGCTACGTCGCCCTCGCTTACAGCTTCAAGTTCGTCTGGGCGCCCGTGATCGACCGGCTCGACGTGCCGGTGCTGTCGGGCCTCGTCGGCCGGCGCCGGGCTTGGATGCTGACGGCCCAGGGCGGCATCGCGCTCGGCCTCGTCGGCATCGCCATGAGCGATCCGGGAACGAGCCTCGGCTTCACCGTCGTCTGCGCGCTCGTCGTCGCCTTCTTCTCGGCCACGCAGGACGTCGTCATCGACGGCTGGCGCATCGACGCCGCCCCCACCGAGCGGCAGGGCATGATGTCGGCCGCGTACCAGCTCGGTTATCGTCTCGCCCTCATCTGCGCCGGCGCGGGCGCGCTCTACATCGCCGATTTCGTCGACTGGCGCAGCGCCTACCTCGCCATGGCCGCGGTCATGGCCGTCGGCGTCGGCGCGAGCCTCCTCGCCCCCAATCTCGACATCGGCCGCGAGCGCGCCGCGCCGAAGGGCACCTCCTTCCTGGCGCGCGCCCAGGAGATGGTGGTCGAGCCCTTCGCCGACCTTGCCCGCCGCAAAGGCCCGATGATCGTCGCCATCCTCATCCTCGTCGCGCTCTTCCGCCTGCCGGATTTCGTCGCCGGCGTGATGGCCAACCCGCTCTACATCGACCTCGGCTTCTCCAAGTCCGAGATCGCCAGCGTCTCCAAGCTCTACGGCGTGTGGATCGGCATCCTCGGCGCCTTTGCCGGCGGCATCGCGGCGACCCGCCTCGGCCTGTGGACCACCCTGCTCATCGGCGCCGTCAGCGCCGCTGCCTCGAACCTGATGTTCGCCTGGCTGGCGCTCGAGGGGCACAACCTCAATCTCCTGATGCTCAGCATCAGCCTCGACAACTTCGCCGGCGGCTTTGCCGGAACAGCGCTGATCGCCTACATGTCGAGCCTGACCTCGCCCGCCTTCGCCGCGACCCAATATGCGCTGCTGAGCTCGCTCTACGCCCTGCCCGGCAAGGTCGTCGGCGGCCTCTCCGGCTACATGGTGGACAGCTTCGGCTACCCGACCTTCTTCATCCTCACCGCCGCCATCGGCATCCCGACGACGCTGCTGTGCATCGCCCTCAGGGGCAGCATGGCGGAGGAGAAGGAGGACGAGGAGGCGAGCGCCGTGCCGGCCGGTGCCCCGGCCCCCACGCCCGCGGCGCGCGGCTGAGGCGCGTCAGCCGAGAAGCGCGAGCCCCGCGACCGAGACGGCGAGGATGACGAGCGTCACGCCGGTGACGATGACGACATGCCGCCAGCCGAGGCTCGCCAGCGCCCGCGGCGACGTGCCGAGGCCGAGCGCGGCGATGGCGAGCAGCAGCCCGGCGCGCGAGGCCTCGTTGAGCACCGCCGTGACCGGGCCGGGCAGCAGGGCGTAGCTGTTGACGAGGACGAGCGCCAGGAAGACGAGCGCGAAGACCGGCACGGGCACGCGCGCCCGCGCCGTGCTGCCGCCCTGGCTCGCGAAATAGAAGGCGACGGCGAGGACGACCGGCAGAAGCAGGAAGACGCGGAAGAGCTTGACCACCACCGCCGTATTGCCCGCCGCCTCCGACACCGCATAGCCCGCGCCGGCGACCTGGGCGACATCGTGGATCGCCGCCCCGAGGAGGGCGCCGGTCATGCGGTCGTCGAAACCGAGGAAGGCCGCGAGCGGCGGGTAGAGCAGCATGGCGAGCGTCGCCAGGGCGTTCACCGCCACGACCACGAAGGCGACGTCAGCTTCCCTTTCCTTGTAGTCCGGCAGCACGCTGACCGTGGCGAGGGCCGCCGAGGCGCCGCAGACGGCCGTGGCGCTGCCGACGAGCGCGCCATAGGCGTCGCTGCGGCCGAAAAGGCGCGCCAGCCACACGCCCGAGACGAGCGTCGCCGCCATGCCGGCGACGACCACAACCATGACCTGCCAGCCGAGGCCGAGGACGTCGCCGACGGCGATCTTCAGGCCGAGCAGGGCGACGGCCCAGCGCAGCACCTTCTTGACGCAGAAGGTGAGGCCCGGCCTGAAGACCGACCGCTGCGCCACAGGATTGAGCAGGATGCCGACGACGAGCGCCAGCACCATCGCCGGCAGCCCGGCCGTGGCGCCGAAGAGGGCGGCGGCAAGGCGCGCCGCGATGGGCTCGAGCAGCGTCGCGACGACGGCGACCGCCGCCGCGAGCAGGATCCCCGGCAAGACATCGGCGAGGCCGCCCATGCGCCCGTTCAGGCGCCCGCGCGCGGGGCGCGACGAAGCTTCGGCGGTCGATCCGGAGGTGGAGGCGGTCATGAACGGGGCACCGGCTGCAATCGGCCCTCTCTAGCGCTGCCCGCCGCCGCCGGGAACGGCGGAAGGCGGGCAACGCCCATGCGCCAGCCGCGTATCATGCGCCAGCCGCGCATCGCGCTCAGCGCACCGGCCGGCGGAACAGCGGCTCCGGCAGGCCGGGCACCGGCACGCGCATGGAGAAGATGCCGCCGGACTGCGGCAGGCGCGCGAGTTCCTCCTCCGGCCGCCCGTCCCGCGCCGAGGTGACGAAGATCGTCTGCAGGTCCGCCCCGCCGAAGGCGATCATGGTCGGGCACTGGGCGGGCACCGGATATTCGGCGAGGAGCTCGCCCTGCGGCGAATAGCGCTGGATGCGACCGCCCTCGAAGAGGGCCGTCCAGTAGCACCCCTCGATGTCCACCGCCGCGCCGTCGGGCCGGCCCCGGTCGGCCTCCGTCGGCGTCAGGCGCACCCATTCCTCGCGGTCGGCGAATTCCCCGGTCTCGATGTCGTAGCGCTGGCGATAGACGGTGAAGGCGGGCGTGTCGGAATGATAGAGCCAGGTTCCGTCGGGGCTGAAGGCGAGGCCGTTCGAGGTGAGCAGGCCGCCGACGAGGGGCACGAGGCCGCCCTCGTCGAAGCGGTAGAGATGCGCCTTGCCGCCGGCCTTGGGCTCGTCGATGGTGCCGACGAGGAAACGCCCCGCAGGGTCCGTGCGCCCGTCGTTGAAGCGGCTCACGGCATGGTCCTCGGGATTGGCGGCGAGGCACTCGCGCACCGTCCCGTCCGCCTCGACGAAGAAGAGCCCCGTGCGCAGCGCCGCGATGAAGCCGCCGCCCTCGACGAGCACCACCGAACCGATGTCCTCGGGCATCGCCATGGCCTCGTCCACGCCCGTCGCGGGGTCGAAGCGATGCAGGGCCCGGCCCTTGATGTCCACCCAGTAGAGAGCCTGCTCCGCCACGGACCAGACCGGGCTTTCGCCGAGGCGGGCGCGTGCGTCGAGCACGCAGGTGAAGGGTGAACCCTCGCTCATGTGGTTTCGCTCCTTTTTGTTGATCTTCTCAATAGGGCAGTCGCCGCCCCCGCGCACCGTTTTTCGCCGCGCTTTTCACTTTGCGCATAGCAGCGACGCATTCAGCGCCGAGGTGAAGCCGCTTGCTGCAAAACGGCGCTTGGCAATAAGAAGTCCTCCGTAATTCATCTCGCTCTCTCCTTCTTTGGAATTATTTTAATTTAGATTTTTCGATTTTTACTTGCCATCTACCGTCTGTCTATTGCAGCAAAGCACATATGCATGCCTGTCCCTTGGCGACCGCGGCAGGCGAAAACAGACCGACAGCGAACGAGGCCGGACATGACAGCAACTCAGCCGCATGCTGGGCGCGAGGCACGCCGATGGATCGCCTCGCACACGGCCGGCGCCGCGATGCGTCGCCTCGCCATCGTTTTTGTTTTCGGCGCGCTCTCGATCGCAGCCGCCGAGGCGCAGCAGGAAGCGACGCAGCCCGGCGCTGCTGCCCCCGCGCAACAGGAAACCGCGCCGCAGGCGACTGCCCCTCGTGCGGAAGCGGCTCCCCCTACCGAGGCTGCGCCGCAGGCCGGGCCGGCGGCGGATCAGCCTGTCGCGACCGAAGGAGCGGAGCCTGCGGCAACGCCCCCGGCGATCCCCCCCGCCGGGGCGAGTACTGCTGTGAACGAGGCCACGACCATGGGGGCGACGGCCCTCTTGCCGCACGACCTGTCGCCCTGGGGCATGTTCATGGCGGCCGACTGGGTCGTCAAAGCGGTCATGATCGGCCTTGCCTTCGCCTCGGTCGTCACCTGGACCGTGTGGCTCGCCAAGACGCTCGAACTGGCGGCCGCCCGGCGCGCCGCCCGGCGGGTCAATGCCGCGCTCGCCCGGGCCGCGACGCTGGACGACGCCCTCGAGGCGGTCTTCGACCGTGATCGCATCGCCGCGCGCAGCCCGGCGGCGAACCTGCCGCGGGCGGCGCAGGGCGAGGTGGAGCGCTCCGGCGCCATGCCGGCCGACGGCATCAAGGAGCGCGTCGCCATCTCCATCGCCCGCATCGAGGCCAATGCGGCCCGGCGCATGACGCGCGGCACCGGCCTCCTCGCCACCATCGGCGCCACGGCCCCCTTCGTCGGCCTCTTCGGCACCGTCTGGGGCATCATGAACTCCTTCATCGGCATCTCGCAGGCGCAGACGACCAACCTCGCCGTGGTGGCGCCCGGCATCGCCGAGGCGCTGCTCGCCACGGCCATCGGCCTCGTTGCCGCCATCCCGGCGGTCATCATCTACAACGCCTTCACGCGCTCCATCGGCGGCTACAAGGCCCTCCTCGCCGATGCCGGCAGCGAGGTGATGCGCCTCCTCTCGCGTGATCTCGACCGTCGCGACCTTGCCGCCCAGGGACGGCGCACGAACCTGCGCGCCGTCTCCGGCCTGCCCGCCGCGGCGGAATGAACAGGCATCACCATGGCCGTCCAGCTCAACCACGGGGATGACGATCTCGCCGAGACGCACGAGATCAACGTCACGCCGTTCATCGACGTCATCCTCGTCCTGCTCATCATCTTCATGGTGGCGGCGCCGCTCGCCACCGTCGACGTGCCGGTGGACCTGCCGGTGTCGAACGCCGCCCAGCAGCCGCGCCCCGACCGGCCGCTCTATCTCACCATCAAGGCGGACCTCGGCCTCACCCTCGGCGAGGAGACGGTGACGCGCGAGCGCCTCGCCGCCGCGCTCGATAGGGCGACGGACCGCAACCGCGAGGAGCGCATCTTCCTGCGCGCCGACCAGGCCGTGGCCTACGGCGACGTCATGCAGGTGATGAACGCGCTGCGCGCCGCCGGCTATCTCAAGGTGGCGCTCGTCGGGCTGGAGCAGGCGGCAGCCGCCGCGGCGCCCACGGCGAGCCCCTGACGGATGCATCACCCCGGCTTCACCGCTGCGGAACATCCGGGCCGGCAGGCGTTGCGCTGGACGCTCGCCGGCGCCGTGGTGCTGGCCGTGCACGGCCTCGTCGCCATCGGCCTGCTGCGCTCGGCCATGCCGTTCCAGGATCCCGGCGAGCCGCCGGCGGCGGTCATGGTCGACCTCGCGCCGCTCGCCGCCGCCCCGCCGAGCGAGGCGAGCGACGAGGACACGACACCGGGCGAGGACGCCGACACGCAGCCGACGGAGACCGAGGAGGACCAGCCCAAACCGGCCGAGCCCGTTCCGGAAGAGCCCCGGCCGGAAGAGCCGGCCGAGCAGCCGCCACCGGAGCCTCTGCCCGATCCCGTCGTCGAGCTGCCGGAGCCGGCGCCGACGCCCGATTTCGCCGAGCTGGTGACGCCGGCCGAGGTTGCGACGCTCGATGTGCCGCCGCCGCCGGATGTGCCGACGCCGCAGGTGACGCTGCCGGCCCCGACGCCGCCGCAGCGCCCGCCGGAGCTGACCCCGCCCGAGAAGCCGAAGACCGCAGCCGTCCAGCCCAGGGTCGAGCGTCGGCTCCCGCCGCCGCAGCAGCGGCGCACGCGCGGCAGCCTGGCGCCGCAGGAGAACGAGGCCGCCGCGCCGGCCGCGCCGCGCGAAGGCTCGGCCCCCGTGTCGGGCCAGACGAAGATGGAATGGGCCGGCAAGGTCGTGGCGCACCTGCGCCGCCACATGCGCTATCCCGACCGCGCCCGCGCCGGCACCGTGACCGGCTCCGCCCAGGTGCTGCTGCGGCTCGACGCGGCGGGCAACGTGCTCGGCGTGCGCATCGCGGCGAGCAGCGGCTCGCCCATCCTCGACGCGGCCATCATCGACGGCGCCAGGAACGCGAGCCCCGTGCCCTCCCCGCCGCCGGCCATGATGCGGCAGGCGACGCTCAACGTGCGCGTGCCGATCAACTTCACCCTGCGCTGACCGGCGCGCAGGTCAGACCATCCGGATCAGACCATCACCTCGCGCAGTAGCGCCATGTAGTCGTCGCCGGTCGCCGCGCGCGGATTGGTGGCATTGCTGTGGTCGGCGAGGGCCTTCTCGACGATGCCCGGCAGCATGGCCTCCGTGACGCCGAGCGTCCTCAAGCCCGCCGGGATTTTGAGGCGCCGGTTGAGCGCATCGAGCTCGGCGGCGAGATCCGCCTCCGCCGGCAGGCCGAGCGCCGCCTTGATGCGCGCAAGCTTGTCGCCGACATGGCCGGCGTTGAAGCGCACCACCGGCGGCATCAGGATGGCGTTGAGCGTGCCGTGATGCAGCGACGGCTCCTTGAGGCTGCCGAGCGCATGGCTCAGCGCATGCACGGCGCCGAGACCCTTCTGGAAGGTGAGGCCACCCTCGAGCGCGCCCATCATCAGTTCGGTGCGCGCCGCAAGGTCGGAGCCGTCGGCGACGGCCCGCTCCAGGTTGCGCCAGATGCGGCCGGCGCCGTCGAGGGCGATGGCCTCGGCCGGCGGATTGTCGCGCGGCGACAGGAAAGTCTCGATGCAATGCGACAGCGCGTCGAGCCCCGTCGCCGCCGTCAGACCCGGCGGCAGGCCGAGCGTCAGCTCCGGATCGCACAGGGCGAGCCGCGGGATGAGATGCTGGCTGATGATGCCCACCTTGCGCCCGTCGGCCAGCGTCATCAGGCTGGCGCGGCCCACCTCCGCACCGGTGCCGGCCGTCGTCGGGACGGCGACGAGCGGCGCGACCGCCGCCGTGATATGGGCCATGCCGCCGTCGATGGCGGCATAGCGCGCGAGCGGCGCCGGATGCGTGGCGAGCAGCCCCACCGCCTTGGCGAGGTCGATGGGCGAGCCGCCGCCGAGCGCCACGAGTCCGTCGCAGCCTTCCGCCTTGTAGAGCGCGAGCGCGGCGAGCGCCGCCTCCTCGGTCGGGTTGGTCGGCACGTCGAGGAAGACCGGCGTGCCGGCCGGGCAGAGCGCCCCGACGCGCTCGACGAGCGGCGTCGCCGCAAGGCCGCGGTCGCTGACGAGGAGCGGACGCCGGATGCCGAGGGCGGCGAGGCTGTCCGCCAGCCTGGCGAGGCTGCCCGGCCCGAATTCCGTCGTCGTCAGATAAGAGATGATGCCCACTATTTTCCCCGTTTCCTCTTGTGTCTTGCCGTGCGGGCCCGCCGGTCAGCCCGGATCAGCCGCCGCATCGGCCGCGAGGTCGAGCCGCCCCTCGACGACGGCCCGCCCCTTGATGGTGACGCCGGGATCGAGCCCGGCGCACAGGAACCAGAACGCATGGTCGCCGGCCGGCACGGCAAGATCGAGGTCGATCCGCAGCCGGTCGCTGACCACCGCGGCGGCATGCACCACCCGGTCGTCATTCCAGACGATGGCATAGCCGATCTGCCGGCGCGGCATCGGTTCGTCGAGCTCCAGCGTCAGCCGCTCGTAACGCAGGGGCAGCAAGGAATAGTCGACACATTCGTGCGCAATGCGCCCGTATTCGTCGACCTCCACGGAGAACGAAGCCTCGAAACGCATACCGACACCACGACCCGACTGAACGCCACATGACGCAACATGCAATTCTACCAGCGAAACATGATTCGTGCCGCTGGCGCAGAGCCGCCAATGCATGGCAGCCATCGCGTGACGTCTCTTAAACAGGAATGTCGCGGATCGCGCCGCCGTTCAGCCTGCCGCGACCTCGGCAGGCGTTGCCGCGAAGCGGATCGCCGCACCGCCCGCGGCCTTGGCGGCATAGAGCGCGGCATCGGCATCGCGCATCAGATCATCGACGACCGCGCCGGCAATCGGACAGACGGCGACGCCGACGGCCGCGGAAACGGCATGGCGCGTGCCGTCGAGCACGATCGGTTCCGCAATGACCTCGACGAGCCGCCGGGCGATGGCCTCGGCATCCTCGCGACCGGCGATATGCGGGCAGAGCACGGCGAACTCGTCCCCGCCGAGCCGGCTGAGGGTGGCCTCCCGCGGCAGCGCGCCGCCGAGGCGCTGCGCCACGACGACGAGCAGCCGGTCGCCGACCGGGTGGCCGTGCCGGTCGTTGATCGCCTTGAAGCCGTTGAGGTCGATCAGCATGAAGGCGAGGGTGGCGCCGCCCCGCTCCGGCCGCTGCCGCACCTCCTCGAAGGCCCGGCTCAGCACGCGCCGGTTGGGAAGCCCGGTCAGCGGGTCGAGCATGGCGAGATGCTCGGCCTGCCGTGCCCGCTCCTCCGCCGCGACCCGCCGCGCCTCTTCACGGCGTTGTTCGGCGAGCCGGCGCAGCGAGAACAGGAAGAGCACGATGCTGAGGATGAGGCCGAGCAGCAGCGCCTCGTCGATCTCGATCTTCTTCTCCACCGGATCGGTGACATAGCCGCTCGTGAAGATGTCGAAGTGCCAGGCGACCAGCACCGCGAGCGCCATGGCGGACACCAGCAGGAAGAGATCCTGCAGCGTGCTGCGCAGATGCCAGTCCGACGGCCTGATGCCGCCGTGGATCGCGGGCGTGCTCACGGGGGTCGCTACCTCATGCGGCGGGATCGCTGTCCCTGCACTTCGTCACTACAGCAGAGTGCAGCGCTTGCCAAAGAGGCGTGCGCGGAAATCGGGCGGCCGCGACAGCCGGCCGCGCCCGCACCCCCCGTTGATTTCCGCCGCGGCCCGATGCTTGCTTGGTGCCGGGCACGGCCTCCCGGCCGCCCCTCCCGCCGCTATCTCCGGAGCCTTTCCACCATGACGAGCCCCTATCCCCGCGACATGATCGGCTACGGACGCCACACGCCCGATCCCGTCTGGCCGAACGGGGCGGCGATCGCGGTGCAGTTCGTCCTCAACTACGAGGAAGGCGGCGAGAACAACATCCTGCACGGCGACGCGGCCTCGGAGGCCTTCCTGTCCGAGATCGTCGGCGCCCAGCCCTGGCCGGGGCAGCGCCACATGAACATGGAGTCGATCTACGAATACGGCTCCCGCGCCGGCTTCTGGCGCCTGTGGCGCATGTTCACCCGCCGCGGCCTGCCGGTGACGGTCTATGGCGTCGCCACCGCGCTGGCCCGCAACCCCGAGGCCGTCGCGGCCATGCAGAAGGCGGATTGGGAGATCGCCAGCCACGGCCTCAAGTGGATCGAGTACAAGGATTTTTCGAAGGAGGAGGAGCGCGCCCACCTCCACGAGGCGCTCGAGCTGCACGAAGAGGTGACGGGCGCGCGCCCGCTCGGCTGGTACACCGGCCGCTGCTCGGCCTTCACCACCGACCTCGTCATGGAGGAGGGCGGCTTCCTCTATTCGTCCGATTCCTACGCCGACGACCTGCCGTACTGGGTCGAGGGGCCGCACGGGCCGCACCTCGTCATCCCCTACACGCTCGATGCCAACGACATGCGCTTTGCCGCCGCGCAGGGCTTCAATTCCGGCGACCAGTTCTTCGCCTATCTCAAGGACAGCTTCGACACCCTCTATGCCGAGGGCCTCGAAGGCGCGCCGAAGATGCTCAACATCGGCCTGCACTGCCGCCTCGTCGGCCGGCCGGGCCGCGCCGCGGCGCTCGCCCGCTTCCTCGACTATGTCGCCGCGCATCCGCGCGTGTGGGTGCCGCGCCGCATCGACATCGCCCGCCACTGGTACGTGAACCACCGCCCGGCCGGCCTCGTGCCGAGCCGCCTCTCCGCCCCGCGCTTCACCGCGCTCTACGGCGACGTCTTCGAACATTCCCCCTGGATCGCCGAGGAGACGCACCGGCGCGGCCTCACCGCCGCCCAGGACAGCGCCGAGGGCCTGCACGCGGCCATGTGCACCGTCCTGGCGCATGCCCCGCGCGAGAAGAAGCTCGCCCTCATCCAGGCCCACCCGGACCTCGCCGGCCGCCTGAAGGCCGCCGAGCTCGCCCCCGATTCCCGCCGCGAACAGGCCGGCGTCGGCCTCGACCGCCTGACGGCCGAAGAGAAGACGACCTTCCTCGCCCTCAACGACGCCTACAAGGCCCGCTTCGGCTTCCCCTTCATCATGGCCGTGAAGGGCCGGACCAAGGAGGAGATCCTGGAGGCTTTTCAGGCGCGGATCGCGAACACGCCGGAAGCGGAGTTCTCGACGGCGATGGCGGAAATCGAGCGGATCGCGTTGCTGCGGTTGAGGGAGAGGGTGGGGTGATGTACCTATGTATACAGACCCTCAGACTGCAATATACTAATCTATTCGCCTTGAGGCGAATTCAAATGGAAGACGACGATGGCGAACCACGATAGAGTTATTCTTCAGCCTTCCGATCGCCTCATTGTTCAGCTTTTTAGCTCGGTTTCCGAGCTCCTAGATGCTGAATTTACGTTTTCCGTTGCGGGCGTCTCCGCCAGAATCAAGAAGGACGATGATAGCGCTAAGAAAATACTTAAGGATAATTTACTGATCATCTCAAACGGAAGCGTAAATTCCGGCGGAATTACGGTATCATATCAATCCAGAAGCATACCGAATAATAACTCGCTGATTCCTCATCCATATTATTCAACAATACGCATTAATGTTAACGAGCATCAAAGGCCAAGTGACGAAATGGTGCTCGAAACTCATGTCTTAATTGGTAAATTTCTCTCCAAGAACAACCTGATGCCAAGCAACATGATAAGCGACAGCGGATCTGAAATTTCTCCAAATATTGCTGTTCTTGCCGCACTTCAAACGTCGGCAGCAGATCAAATTGCTCGCACGAATGATTTCTTTGCTTCTCTTGCTGAAAAGTTTGATCAACGAAATAGCGAGTTGGAAGATCGATATAGATCCCGCGTGGAACAGCTAGAAAGCGAGTTTTCAGAAAGAGAGAGCGCGCTCCAGACGGATAGAAGCAAACTGGAAGAGCTACGAAAGGAATTGGACGATCGCAATAATACGCATGCCCGGCGAGCAATACGCGGCGAATTGATTCAAACTATTCAAAACAGACAAAAATCTTTCAGTATCTCTCCAGAAACAGCGAGACTTAGATCGCCAATTCACTTCATATTTTTGTCTCTTTTATTTATAACAATTACTGGAGTAATTTGGTCTCTGTACGTCTGGAGCTCAAATCCCACCGATATATGGGGCGCGATGACGGTTACTAGCGCGATCAAGACGGCCGTCTTCACTTTCGGCTTTCTGACCAGCGCCGGCCTATATATCTCTTGGATGAATCGGTGGTTTGATAAGCACGCTGAAGCGCAATTTCAGACAAAGCAATTTGAGATAGACATAAATAGAGCCACTTGGGCTGTAGAAGCCGCTCTTGAGTGGAAGAATATTCAAGGGGAACAGATGCCGGATGCTTTGCTGGCAGGCATCACAAAACATCTATTTGAAAACACGCCAGGAGAGACAGACGAGTACTCTCCACTTGAGGCAATCGCATCCAGCATCCTAGGATCCGCGGCCAACCTAAAGTTGAACCTTAACGGCAGCGAGGTCGCCCTGGATCGGAAGAGCATCAAGCAGATAAGGACCGCCAGCGATAGCTAGTCCCTCTAACTCTAGCGAGGGAGATGGTGCCCAGGAGAGGCGCAGGGAAAGAGCCGACAAGTCAAGGCGTTAGGAAAATGGGGTGCGGGAACGCTTCCCGATACAACCCGCTGCTTCCCGTACAGTTTCCCTAACCGCAAAGGACGATAGGCAGGGGCCGGCGCGCAATATGCGCCCGGCCCTTTCTGTTGCTGCCTTTTGGATTTCCAAATCTGGGAATAAAGCAAGGCGGAATTGCTCGCCGTTTCGAAGCATTCATTGATTTCGGCTATTGCCTTTTGTTCGTATTTAGCTTTTCCTGCCAGCACCGGCCATTGGCCCGATGGATGACAGGCGCGTATCGCGCCAACCGAAACTTTCGCTCGGCATCAATCGGAGATGGAATTATGGCCGATATTGCTTCCCCCAAGGTCGACGACGCTGAGCGGCCCGCGCCGCGCGCGTACACCATCCGTCAGGCGCAGGCCGTTCTCGGCGGGATTTCGCGGGCTGCGATCTACGCGATGCATCGGCGGGGGCAGGTCCGCTTCGCCAGGGCCGCCGGTCGCATCCTCATCCCCGTCGCGGATATCGCCCGCCTTCTCGGCGAAGGTGGCGAGTGATGGGCCGCCTCGACCATGGCCGAGCGAATGCGCGCGATCGGATGCGTCGGCAGGGCGTCGACCGCATTGACGACTTCGGCGCGCCGGCCGGCCTCGCGCCGCCCAAGCGGCGGAAGGCCAAGGCTGAGCTGCGCGCCGAGGCCGAAGCGGCCCTGGCCGAGGTCACGCGCATCGTCCGCTGCGTCGGCTGCGGCCATCAGGCCGCCGTCGCGATCCCGAGTGCGATGCTCGGCCGGCGCCTGCGGTGCAGCCGGTGCGGCACGGCTGCAAATGAAACGCCCGCCGCGCGGTGACGCGGCGGGCGCAAGGAACTTGCACATCGAGGAGCCAGAACGATGAGCAAAAAATCGTTCGCAGTCAATGATAAATCGTTCCGGGATCGGAACGATTGTGAGCCTGGCGCCCTCCTTGCCGACCTGCTGGGGAGGGCCGCGCGATGAGCAACGACAGGGCGCCTTGGTTTCGCATGTTCAGCGACAGGTGGAAGGCCGACACGCGCGGCCTGAACCAGCAGGAAAAGGGCATCTACGCGGACCTCCTCATGGAGATGCACGAGCGCGAGGCCCCCCTGTCCGACGCCTGGCTAGAGCAGGTGCGGAGCATCACCCGCGCCCGGCCGAAGACCTTCTTCGCGGCGATTGAGAAGCTGATCGCCCTCGGCCTAGTTGTCCGAACGGATGACGGTTTGTGGAGCCACTTCATGGAAAGCGAGATCGCGAACCGGCGAGGAAGATCGGAGAAAGCGCGTCGAAGCGCGAACAAATCTCGTCAAAATCCTGATCAAAATCCGGATTTTCAGCCGGAAAAAAGTGAACAAAATCAAAGGTCCGGCCCTGCTATAGAGATACAGACGGAGATTAAGAGGGAAGCCCCTAAAGGGGCTTCCTCTCATACCAACTCTTTTCAAAACAAGAACTGTAGCGGGGGAAGCGCGTCTGAGCGCGCTTCCCCCGACCCGGCGGAGAGGAAAGATTGTCCCTCGTCGGACGATATCCCGCCCTCGATGGCCGACATCGAGACCGTCGCGCTTGGGGCGCTTGAGGCGCCCCGCGCGACCTTCGACGGCGCGACGATCCCTCCGCCGGTCGATGATCCGTGCCGCGGGTGGGTGCCTGAGTACGCCCCCGCTGGCAGTGAAGATTACGCCGACGCGAACGCGCTTGCGGCGACCGCATCGGCGCGCCCGATGCTCGACGACGAGGAAGAATTCGAGGTCGACGAGGACGGCCGCGAATACCGCATCGGCCGCGACGACGGGTGCGGTAGGCACTTCGAGCCGGACGATGGCGACGCCACCGAAATCGACGAGCACGGCCGCGAGCGGCCGATCCGCGACAGCGCCGACGAAGAATGGCTGTCGGGCTGGCCCGATGATGCCGAGACGGAGAACGCGATGGAGAAGGAGCTCGCAGAATGACCGATCGTCAGCTCGAATTCACGTTCAGCGATGCCGCCCAGGCCGAGGCGCCGCAGCAGGAGCCGCGCCGGCTCGCCATCGTGCCGCCTAGCGCTGACGTTTTGCCGTTCCCGCTTGCCCGGCGGGTGCATTATCTGCGCCGCGTCGTCGACTGCCTCGGCGCCATGCCGAAGGGCGAGGCCGAGGCGAAATGGCGGGGACTTCTCAAGCGCCACCGCCGCCTCCGCCGTGAGCTCGGCATGGCAGAGGAAGCGATCGACGCCGACCTGCTGGCCTTCGCGGCGGCGGTGCGAAACCTTAGAGCCTACGTGGCTCCCGGCGGGCGCCGCCCCCGTCGCCCCGCGCCGACCGTCCAGCCGCCCGGCGGCGACCCCGTCCATCCGCCGCATCGGCGCGGGGCATAGGAGGCTGCCCGATGAGCCCAATTTCGATCCTCCGCCTCGTGCTCCTCTTCGTCGCCGCCGCGTTCGGCTTCCGGCCGGCGCGGCGCAGCCGGAGGGCGTGACGTGACCGATGACGAAATCGACACCATTTTCGCGCGCTGGGAGGTGCGCCAAGTCGACCCGGCCGAGGCCGGGCGGTCGATCGCCGAGGCGGCGGCGCGCGAAGCTCTCGGCCGATACGCACCGCAGTTTCTCGTCACCATCGCGGCCCAGCGCATCCTCCGCGACTTCGTCGCCAGCGCCGAGGCCGTCCGCGCCACGTTCCGAGAGCGAGGCCGGGCCATCCTTCGGATCGCGCCCCGCGAGCACGTCGATCTTGCCGTCGCGCTCGCCGGCGATCCGACGATATCGAGCGAGGAGGCGATCCGGCGCATCGAGGCCATTGCCGCTGCCGCGCCCGGCGCCGGCGACGACCGGCGCGGCGACCTGCCGCCGACGCCGAGCCTTCAGCAGGCCGTCGCGGATCATGCCCAAGAAGTCACCTCCGGCAGCTGGCCGCTGGCTGTGCGGCTGGCGGTTATCGAGCAGGCCATCGAGCGGACGACAAAGCGGCTCGGCTATCGCGACGAAATCCTCGTCGATCGGGTCCGTCGCTGCCTTCTCCACGACGCTGCTGAGGCTCACTTCCACGCCGCCCGCGACCTCGCCCTCGATGAGACCGTGCCCCTCGCCTCGGCCCTCGCTGTCCTCGACGCGCTCGCTGCCAAGTCCGGCGGCGGGCGTCCGAATTGAACCTGCGCGGCGCCGAAGTGCCCGCGCCAACAATGGAGCTGCACCATGACTGATCTGCACACTGACGCCCGTCGCCTTGCCCGCGGACACGCCCTTGAGGGCGATGAGCGCTTCCTGGCCGCCGTTGCCGCCGCCTTGGAAGTCCTCGGGCCGAATGCCCGGCGTGACGACATTCTCGGCGAGGCTGCGGCGCGCCGCATTCGCGAAGAGCGCGCCCAGCGCGACGAAGCCGTCGACGCGGCGCGGCGCGAGGGCGCCGCGGCCGAGCGGGAGCGCATTCGGGCGATCATGACAAGCGCCGAAGCCGAGGGCCGGCGAGCCGTAGCCGAGGCGCTGGCGTTCTCGTCCGACATGCCGGCCGCTGCCGCGATCGAGGCGCTGCGCTCGGCCCCGAAGGTGTCGGCGGCCGGTTGGTCGGAGCCGCCCCTCACCGCCGAGCAGCGCGCCCGCGCTGAGGCCGCGCTTGCGGGGCGCCGCGCCCGCGACGCGGACGGCGGGCTTGTCGCCTTCGACAGCAAGACCGGAGAGCAGGTCGCGGGAGCCGTCCTCACCGCCGGCCCCGACGACCTTCCCCGGCCGGGCGCGTCGAAGACGAAGGCGCTCTGGAAGGACGCGATCGCCTCGATGAACCGCGAAGCGAAGGCCGTCTGATCGATAGCGCGGCGGGCCGCGAAGCCCGCCGCCGCCATATCCGACCGAGGATCGCCGATGCCCGACGCACATGAGCCCTGGCCGCCCGAGGACATCGACCTCAACGACCCGCGCTGGCTGACCCCGAAGGAGGCAGCGCACATCGCTCGCGTCGACGAGAAAACGATCCGCAGATGGGCGCGCGAGTTCGATGTCGCGATCTGGACCCCGGCAGGCCGCTGCTGGATCGATCGCCGGCGCCTCTTCCGCCCGCAACCGCCGGAAATGTCCGGCCATGTCCGGTCCCCTGCGCCGCTGCGGCCCGGTATCGTCGAGGCCGAATAGGAGGCCCCGAATGACCGCATTCAGCGAACGCCGGCATCCCGGCGAAATTCTTCTCAGCGAGGCGGCCGGCAAGCGGGCGCGTGAGGGCACCACGGTCGCGCCGTCGCAGTCCTTCGCGGCCGGCGCCGTCCTCGCGCTTCTCGCGCTTGTCGAAAGTGCGTCCGTCAACGCTGCGGCCGGCGCCGCGAATGTCGGCGACGGGGCGCTGACGCCGTCCGATCCGCCCGTCTCGACGAAGGCGCGGCGCGGCGTCTACCGCGCGACCGCGACGGGCGCGACGACCTTCGCCGTCGAAGACCCGGCTGGCGTCATCATCGGCATCGCCGCGGTTGGCGAGCCGTTCGACGGCGAGCTGCGCTTCACGATCGCAGCCGGGGCCGAGCCGTTCCAGGCTGGCGACACTTTCGAGATCACGATCGATGTCGCACATCAGTCCGCCGCCTTCGATCCGACCGCGACGGACGGCCGCGAGCGGCCCGGCGCGATCGCCCTCGCCGGCGCGACGACCGGCGCCGACGAGACGGCGCGCATCACCGCCCTGATTGCGCACTGCGAGGTCAACGGGGCCGCCCTTGTTTGGCCGGAAGCCATTACCGCGCACGAGCGCGCCGTCGCGATCGGGGCGCTGCGCGCGCTCGGCATCGTGGTGCGATAGGAGGGCCGCCGAATGCTGTTCCCCGAGACCCTTCTGATCCATCTTCCTGACGAGAGCCGCGCCAAGGCCGAGGGCCTCGAAGAGGCGCGCGAGGCAGCGCACGCGGCCTATCTCGCGGCGTCGACCGCTGAGCGCGAGGCCTGGCAGGAGGCCGGCCTCGCCGAGGCCCGCGCCCGCGATATGGCGGCGATGCCGCCCGGCGTCGTTCGCGACGTCTCCTTCGCCGACGCCTACCGTGAGGTGCAGGTCGAGAAGACCAACGCCCCCGCTGCGGTGCCCGAATTCGTGCAGACTGCCCGGCGCCGCCATCAGCGTGCCCTTGCGGCGCGCGATCGGGCGGCCGAGCATTGGGCGCAGTTCGCTTTCGTCGAGGAGACGGCGCGCTGGCTTGAGCGTGCGGCCAGCTTCGGCATCGGCCGGCTTGAGCACTTCGCCCCCAAGCCGCCCAAGACCCGCGACTTCCCGGCCGAAATCGAGCGCATCCGCCGCGAGCTCGCGGCTCTCGACCACGCGTGGCGCGCCGCCGAGGACGCGCCGTGTCCCGCCGACGACCTGCTCGCGCGGGCGACCGCCGAGATCGACGAGATCGCCACGAGGGGCGCGCTGACCCTCGATCCGCGCTCGCGCGGCCCGGCGCCGCTTGGGCTCGCCGCGAAGCTGCGGGTCCGCACGATGCAGGCGCCCGCGCCGGTCGGCGAGGCGCCCGGGCTCGCCCTGCTCGGCGACCCTGGCGCCGTCCTCGCATGGCTCCATCGCGACGCTCTCGTCGAGCGCGTGCGCGAGATGGCGGCGGCTCTGCCGCAGCGCGGCGCCCTGTCGGACGACGAACGCGAAGCGCGCTTCGCCGAGATTTCGGCCCGGCGCCTTGAGCTTGAGCGGCTTGAAGAGGCCGCGATTGTCGCCGCGGAGGCCGAGGGCCGGATCATCGCCCGGCGTCGGGATGCCGATCCTCGGGCGATCCTCGAAGTGCGCGAAGAGTAGTCGCCGCCCCTGCTGCCGGGTCTGGTCCTTTCCCGGCGGCGAGGCAGGCGCGGCGGCCGGCGCGCCATCTCCTCGTGCCGGTCGCTTCGCCCCCACGCGGCTTCGGGCATGCCGCGGCGGGGGTAGGCGGCCGGCGGGCTCTTCCGCCGGCCGCCGATCATCCGCAGGGCGGGGAGGCAGGGCTTGACGCCGAATAGCGCCGAAATGGCCAGAAACCGCCCGAGAACGGCCGCGGCGCTTGGGCAGGCAGGTCGGGCCGGGGAAGGCGAAACGGCCGATGTCGGCTAGCGAGAAGGCGCGACGCGCGCTTTAGGTACCTTTTGGGGGGAGCGCGGCCTGCGGCGGCGCGGCGGCCCCAAATTCGCGTGTTTTTCAGCCGAGAGTTTCCCGCCTTCGCTTCGCCTTTTCGGAGCCTGACCGGCACGATCATCGCCGCGATCGCCACGAGAAGGGGCGACGCTACGGACGGCCGTTTCCTCGTGAGCCCCCAGTCTCGGGCCACTTCACCGCCAGAATCGTGTGCTCAGGTTGGCGAGAGCCGGCCGCGCCTCTTCCCTGCCTAAGGCGAGATATTGGGCCCATCGGCAATTGCCGCTCGATCCCGAAGACCGCCAAGGCGGGGAGTCGATTGATGTGGAACGACATTGAGCGTATATCCCGGATATGGACTTCGTCCTGAACAAAGAGAAGGCAGTGGAAGCCCTTGTGTACGTCGCCGCAAAGTTCCCCGGCGTCGGGCGCTTCCATGCGGCCAAAATTCTCTACTTCGCGGAGCGATTTCATCTGCGGCGCTACGGGCGGCCGATCCTCGGCGACCGATACATCGCAATGGACCACGGCCCGGTCCCGTCTTTCGCCTATGACGTTTTGAAAGGCACGGTTTACCCTTCAGACCGAAAGCTGATCGAAGGCGCACTGGTGACGAAGGATGGTTTTCACCATCCTGAATACGAAGCCAGCCGCGAGCCAGACATGTCACTCTTCAGCCAGAGCGATATCGAATGCCTGGACGAAGCTATTGAACATTGTGCCGGAAAGTCGTTCGGCGAGATATCCGACGAGACCCACGAACATGTCGCATGGGCGAAGGCCAATTTAAACGGGCCAATGAGCTACGACGACATGCTCGCAGGCGTTAGTGACGAGATCCTTGAGGACGCTAGGGTTTTCGCAGCCTATGGCGTTCTGTAAGCTCGGACATATCTACATTATCAGCACAAGCTTGACGAATCCGCCTAAGGCGAAGTTTGCGCTCTGCCTATGCATTGATAACGGCTTATTTGTTTGGATAAATACTGATCCTCGACTGCATGGACACGATCAGTTGCTGCTTCCGAGCGGATGCCATGAATTGATTCGGCATGACAGCTATCTCGATCTGTCGCGCGCGGTTGCTCATCCGAGCTTCGAACTCGACGAGGCGAAGGAGTTCGGCCGCATTGATGAAGATCTATGCCGGCAGATCATCGAGAGGGTTGAGGCCGGCCTGAAGGTACTGCCTGCTCGCTATGCCGAGATCTTTCTGACCAATCTGCGGAAATTGCTGTAGTCCGCAGAGACTATTGCGGCAGACAATTGGCGCCTTCCCCATTGCCGCGATCGGCATGTCCGGCACGATTTGTCATGGCATCGCCGCTCAGCGCTACAGTTTTCGACCGCGTTGCGACGCCTTCTGTCCCGGCCGTGACATCAGCCGATTACGTCATATCGATCTACGAGCGCGTTGACGGCATCAATCCCGCCGTCGAGCACGCGCCGCGTGATCAGCGCCAGAAGCTCTTCGGGCTCGCGATCGAGCCGGTCAGCGATTTCGTTCAAGCGCTGACGGTCGGCGTTCTTCCATCGAACGGTGATGACGTCGATGTGCTCGCCGCGCTTGCGCAGGCTCTTCAGACCACGGCTCCGCAGCACCTGTGCGACGACCGCGGCCGATGTGCCGCCGATCAGGAAGGCGATCTCGTCCGCGGTTCGACCATTTCCGGCGAGCCAAGCAGCGTATGCGACATCCGCCTCGGTCCACGGCCGACGCTTCGGCATCGTAGGCGCCGTCTTCGCCGCCGGCATCACGCCGCCCTCGTCATCGGCTGGCCGCCCAGGGCGAGTGCGACGCGGGCCGCGAGCGCGCGGGCGCGATGCCCGCGCCGCTCGGCAAGTTCGTCGCGCAAGATGCAAAGGCGGGCTGTGTCCCGCTGCGCGTGTGCCTCAACGAAGAACAATTCCAAGCGCTCGATCTTCAATCGCTGCAATGGACGCATAGGATATCCTCCGTTCCCTCGCTATCCGGGTAGCCTGCCGCCTGTTTCGCGTCAATGGAAGTGAATGTTTTCCAAATGCGGCGCTTTTATCCGAAATGAAATTTCCAATTCCAAATACCGATTGGCCTTTCCCTTTGAATTCTCGTCTCGAATAGAATGCAGTTCGCTGCTTTGGTATGATCTCCTCGAATATCAATTGATTTCTCGACGCGGCTGATTGCCCGAGTTTCGGGAAATCGAAGTCGAGGTAATTTCAATGGCGAGCAAAACCAGCACTTTGACGGTGCGCCTGATCGATGCCGTCACCGGGCCGGCGCGGGCCGCTGCCCGCGCGATCAAGGGCATCGGGACGGCGGTCGATCAGACCAATTCGCGGCGCCTTCTGATCGGCGCCGCCGTAACCGATCTCCAGAAGAACGTCGGCCGCGCCGCGCGCGACATCAAGCGGAACGTCGACACGCTGACGTCGAGTATGTCGATCCCGATGACGCTCGTCGGCGGCTTCGGCGCGAAGTCGGTCTACGAATTCGAAAAGATGTCGAACGCCGTCAAGGCGGTGACGGACATCACGGACGAGCAAAAGAAGTCCCTTCAGAGCTACGCGCAGGAGCTGAACAAGCTCTTCCCGTACAAGAACCGGGACATCATGTCGGCCGCCTTCGAGCTTGGCCGCGCCGGCTTCAAGTATGAGCAGATCATGGGCTCGCTGCGCGGGACGCTCAATCTCGCGCTCGCCGGCGATATCGAATTGCAGCGCAGCGCCGATATCGCGACCAACATCCTGACGGCGATGCGCCTCCCAGCGCAGACCGCCGAGGAGGCGGCGTCCTCGCTTCAGCGCGTCAACGACGTCATCGCCCACGTTGCATCGTCGAGTAACACCGACGTGGGGCTGATGGGCGACACGCTGAAGTATGTCGCGCCGATCGCCGCGATCGCGGGCGTCTCGCTTGAGGAGCTTGGCGCGGCCGGCATGGTCCTCGCGAAGGGCGGCATCAGGGGCGCCGAGGCCGGCGTCGCGCTGCGCTCGGCCCTGACGCGCATGGTCAAACCATCCCTCGATGCGCGGCAGGCAATGGCCGAGCTTGGGCTTTCCTTCGAGGACTTCGCGACCTCGTTCCGCGCCTTCTCGATCGACGAGCTTGCGGCCGGCCTGAAGAACGTCGGCTTCGATATCAAGCCCGTCATGGGCGAACTGCGCCGTAAGCTCGAAGGCAAGACGCTCGAAGAGAACAGGGGCGAAATCTACGAGATCATCCTTGAGACGCTGATCGGTGGCCTCAAGATCGACAAGCAGGTCGATCAGCGCAAGGTCGCCAAGTCTGTTTCGCGCTTCATTTCCAGCCAGGCCAACGAGCTGGACATGATCGGCCTCTTCGAGGCGCTCGTCGAGAAGGGCGTGACGCCGGGGCAGATGGCTCGCATCTTCGATCAGCGGCAGGGCGCGAGGCTGACGAACCTCCTGCGCGACACCTTCGGCACGCCCGAGCTGACGACGGCGCTCGAAGACATCGAGAAGAACGCCGCGGGCGCGACAGACCGCATGGCGGCCACGCGCATGGAAGGGATCGTCGGCGTCGTCGCGGCCCACGTCGCGGCGTGGGAGAACCTTTTCATCGCCATCGCGAGGTCCGGCGTCCTCGAAGCCGTGACGAACGTCCTGACGACGCTCACGGGCGCGCTTGAGCGCATGGCGAAGTCGAGCCCGGAGCTGCTGAAGTTCGGCACCTACGCCTTCATGGGCGTCGCGGCTCTCGGCCCACTGACGATCCTCTTCGGCGGCTTCCTCGCGATCCTGAGGGCGATCTATGGAACCATGTTGCTTATCTCGGGAAGCGCTGCCGGGACCATCGCGGTCTTCAGGGCCGCGGCCGGCCTTGGGGCTGCCACGGGCGGCGCGGCCGGCGCTGCCGGCGCGGCGGGTGCCGCAGCCGGCGCCGCGGGCAAGCGGGGCCTCCTGAGCCGCGTTCTGCGCTTCGGCGGGATGGCCGGCGTTGCCTGGGGCGTGAAGGACTTGCTCGGCCTCATCGACCCGAACGGCAACCTGTGGGGCGCGACGAGCGGGATTGATGATTTTTTCCTGCGCAACTTCGGCTTCAACCCCTCGAAGCTCGGCGGCGGCGGCGGCTCGACGATGCCGGGCGAGACGCAGGGCGAAGCGCGCGCCGAGCTGCGCTCGCGGCTCGAAGAGATCGACAGCAAGATCAGCGCGATCGAGGCGCGGACGCATCCTGCGATGCGGGGCGAGCCCAATCCCGACTTGGATCGCCTGCGCTTGGAGCGGGCCGGCCTCGCGAATGAGCTGGATGCGTCGGCCGCGGCGCGGGCCGCTGCTGAAGCGACCGGCGATGCGTTCGATGCGGCCTTGGACGAGCGGCTGAGGAAGACGGCCGAGATGGTCCGCCAGCGCGCGAGCCAGATGATGAACGACCTGTCCTTCACGGCGAGCCCAACCATCCAGCCGAAGATCAGCGGCGCGACGCTGCGCGGCGTCCATGCCGATACGGGCGTCGACTGAGGCCCTTTTGCTCTAGGCCGGCCACGCAAAAGTATGGCAATCGCCTTAGGGGGTGCCGTCTCGGCGCCCCCTAAGGCTGATGGCTAGGGTCTGAAGAGGGGGGGCATCATGCCAGGTGTTAGTGGCCGGGAAATTATCTCAGACACGACGGAGAAGTCGTTTCGAGCCCTCGTGCTTATTTCGGCAACCACCATTCTGACGAAGGCTTATGCGGTTCCGCTCGACGAAATGACGCTGTTTGGCGCGAAGCTCCCGCAAGCCTTGTTTGATGCTGCGCTCCTAGCGGCAGTCTGTGGCCTGCTCTATGTCTATGTCGTCAAATGGGCGGGGGATTTGGCTGCCTTCAGATTGTGGTTTTCGGACAGCTCACTATGGTCGGAGTTCGGCACCCATCAGAAGATCGATAAGAGTTTCATTGCCGGAGGAGTGAAATTGCTTCTCGCCCTGCACGAACAGGAGAAGATTGGAAATCTAAAACTGTCCAACCTGCCACCAGATATAAAGAAAGAATATGATGATTTTAAATTAAATGTTGAGCTATATGCGGTTCGCCTCGGTGCTGCGGGCAGGAAGTTCTCTATATTAACTTGCTTCGGACGCTTCTACATTTGGGTTCAGCATTTCATATTTCCGGTTGGATTGGCCGGTTATGCTATCTGCTTACTGATCAGGTTTGGAGACTTTAGTGCGCCAGCACGGCTCTAACGGCCGACAGCGTTTGAGCGCGCCAGGCGCGCTTTTCCACAGGAAAATCTCGTGCGCCAACAAGCTGCTGGTGCCTGAGCCAGCATTTGAGGCTCAACGGGCGCCCCCGGCCGATTAAAATGCTCCGGTGGCTTCGTTTCGGTCGCGGGCGGCTCGATGGCGCCCGCCCGACGCGAGATAAGGCCGGGGGGGCGCTATGGCTTTGGGGCGACTGTGGGCCGGTAACGTATTCGGCACCAATACGGGAAAGGTCTTCCTCCAATTGAGCGGCGAGGACACGGCGCTCATGGGGACGCTGCGCTTCAATGAAGAGGGCGTCGGCATCGTCCTGTATTCAGTCACCGGGAAATTCGATGGTCGCGAGCTGTCCCTTACAGGCGAACCTCAAACGCAAATTGAGGGCTACACCTTTGGCCGCCTGACGGCGATCGCGACCGTAAGCGCCAGGGGGACACTTGAGGGTGAGTGGGAAACCGAAGTCGGTTCGGCTGGCACCGTCATTCTCTTCCGCCACGACCGGCCCGAGGCCGGCGCCGCGCTCGACGGCTCGAAACCGGATCAGCTCCACACGGCCCGGCACCACTTTGACGCGATCGAGATCGACCGCGAGCAACTGATCGCCCTCGCTGAGGAAATCCAGCAGGATTTCACAGATCGTCAGGTCGTCGTCACCGTCGTCGCCCGCACCGAGCAATCCCGCTTCCTGCCCGATTTCAAGGCGCTCAGCTTCAACGAAGAGCGGGCCGAGATTGCCAAGCTCTACGTGCAGGAGCGAGGGCCGCGCGGCCTCGACAGAATTGTCTCCGTCGAATTTGGGCCCCACGTGAACGTTGCTATGACCCAAGGGGCCGATGAGGCGTGGGTCCTAGGGATGCTCGAAAAGCTCAAAGGCTATGTTCGCCCCTATGAGCGGAGCTACGCGACCAATTTCAAGCGACTGGGCTTCGGCATCAATCAAGTGCTCGCCGTGGGAACTATCGTCGCGCTTCCGGGCATCGCGACGCTTCTTGATCGGGCCATCTTGGCCGTAGCGGTCATTGCCCTGATGGCCGCCGTCGTAAAGCTCCACAACCACTATCTGCCCTTCGCCGCCATCTACCTGCGCGCCAAACCCCAAGGGCTTGCGTCGCGCATCGCACCAACGCTGCTGTCATGGCTGATTGCCGTCACGGCTGGCGTCGCCGCCACGCTTATCGCGGCCTATCTTCAGGGATCGCTCGGCCTGCCACGCTGACCGGCGCCGGCTACGAGGCTGGCGCCTCGACGATCGTGAGCATATCGTCGGTCAGCGGGCGTTGCAGGCGCTTCGCCTCCTCCCATGGCGCGGACAGCCACAGATCAATCTCCGCGGCCTCGGTCATGATGACCGGCATCGCCTTTTCGTGAATCGGCGCGACGACAGAATTGGGCTGGCACGTGAGGAAGCCGAACAGCTCGAAATCTCGGGCTCCGTCGCGGACCTTCTTCACCCCATGCCATCGCGTCCACAGGCCGGCGAAGCACATGAGCGGACGGTCGGCGTTTCGGGCAAACCATGCGTTCGGCGTCCGGCCGCCCTCGACCTTGGCGGCCGGGTTCGGCTCGGCAAACGACGTGAAGGGCACGACGCAGCGGCTCTCCGGGCCGAGCCATCGGCGCCAGTGCGGCGAGGCCGTGTTGCGGATGTTGGTGACGCCCGGATCGTAGTTCCGGACGAAGGCCGGCGGCGAGGGCATGCCCCAGGTCGCCATCACCATTTCGCGCTGCCCATCGGCCCCGACGCGGACGATCGGCGCGAGCGTGCCGGGATAGACATCGCGTGAGGGCTCATTCCAGCCCGCGCGATCCATGGCGCGCGTCAGCGCGAGGATCGCCTCCCGGTTGGTCGAGATGTTGTAGAGATTGCACACCGGGCGCCCCCCTTCCGTCGTCGAGCCGACAATGCCGCTTGACGGGCAAGCCAGTTTGTTCCTTTTTCGTTCCTGTTATGCCAGAGCGTAGCAGACCGAAACGACGTGGCGAAGGGCTCCCTCTTTCGAAGCTGAACGACGGGTTCAACTTCGTGCGGGTCGCCTGCGCGTGCTGCAAGCGCCGGCATCACTACTTCCCCTCGGACCTGCTGCGCATCTTCGGCGACATCGAGGTCGATGATGTGAGCGATCGGATGAGGTGCGAGGGCTGCGGCAATCCCTCGATGACGGTCGACATGATCTCGCCGATCGGTTCTGAGGCTGTCGGCCTGCGCATTCGCCGGCTCGTCGCCATCAAGGTGCAGCGGGTGCCCATCTGGCGCGAGGACTGACCGGGCGCCGGCCTGAAGCCGGCGCGCGGCCGGAGAGCCGCACCGCTTCCCCGTGAAGGTACGAGACCTTACGGGGGCTATTAGAATGAAGATCGATAGCGCCGCCGCCGATCGCCGTGACGTCCTTCCCCGATCGCTGCCGCCGCGCGGCGTCAACCGCGTCGAGGCGGCCCGATACATCGGCGTATCTCCAACCACCTTTGACGAGATGGTCAAGGACGGCCGGATGCCGAAGCCCAAGAGGGTCGGCTCCCGGACGATCTGGGATGTCCGCGCGCTGGACTTCGCTTTCGACGCATTGCCAACTGACGGCGCGCCCGCCGACGTGTGGGCGCGCATCGAAGTCTGAACGCAAGAATGAAGGACTGATCGGAAATGAAGATCAAGCTGAAGCACGTCTACCGTGAGGTAGACCGGCACGGGAAGGAGCGGTTCTATTACCGCTATGAAGGCAGGGGCTCCCGCATCCCGCTTCCCCATCCCGAGAGCCAGGAATTCCCCGACGCCCTTGCGGTCGCCCGGACGAAATGCGGCGCGCCGGCCGTCAAGCCGGCGCAACCCGAGAAGCAGAAGCTCGGCCGCAAGCCGAAGCCCGCGCCGAAGATGGGAAAGCCTGCGCCGGGCACGCTGCACGAGCTTTGCGTCCGCTACTTCAAGTCTCCTGACTTCATGCGGCTTGATGAGCGGACGCGGTATGTGCGCCGTCAGATCATCGAGCACTGCCTTCAGGAGCCCATCGCGCCCGGCGCGAAGGAGACCTTTGCGGAAGTCCCGCTTGATCGGCTGACGCCGAAGGCGATCCGCGTGTTGCGGGATCGCAAGGCGGACTTCCCCGAGGCTGGGAACAACCGCGTCAAGGCGTTCCGCCAGCTCTTCAAGTGGGGACTTGAGGATGAGGCCGAAGGGCTGGACCGAAACCATGCCCGCGATGTCGCCTATTTCCCTTCGTCGGGAGATGGCTTCCATGCTTGGACGGTTCACGAGGTCGCGCAATTCGAGAAGCGGCATCCGATCGGGACGAAGGCCCGCCTTGCGCTCGCGCTCCTGCTCTATACCGGGCAGCGCCGATCAGACGTCGTGCTGATGGGCCGGCAGCACGTCCGCGACGGCTGGATGCGCCTGACGCAGTTCAAGGGCCGGAAGCGCAAGCCGGTGACGCTTGAAATCCCGATCCTGCCTGAGCTTGCCGAGATCATCGAGGCCAGCCCGACCGGCGACCTGACGTATCTCGTGACCGAATACGGCCGGCCGTTCACGAGCAACGGCTTCGGGAACTGGTTCCGGGATCGCTGCAACGAGGCCGGCTTGCCGCAATGCTCCGCACACGGGCTTAGGAAGGCGGCAGCGGCGCGGCTCGCGGAGAGCGGCTGCACGATCCACGAGATCATGTCGATCACTGGCCACATGACGATCAAGGAGGTCGAGCGCTATACGCGCGGTGTCCGTCAGCGGGCGCTTGCCGGCGCTGCGGCCGACAAGGTCAGGAACATCCGGGAAACGCATTCTCCCGAACCTGCCCGGTTAGGGAAGGAAAGTTAGGGAATAATCTCACCTAATGCTTTGATTTTATTGATACTCTTTCAGAAAATGGTGCCCAGGAGAGGACTCGAACCTCCACGGCTTTCACCACTGGTACCTGAAACCAGCGCGTCTACCAATTCCGCCACCTGGGCCCATGTCAGGGCAGGCGTCTGTCTAAGCATGCGCCCCGGGCTTGTCAACGGCGCTTTTGCGCGGGCGCCCGCCGGCGCGGTGGACAATCGGCCGCAGCGGGGCGGGGGGCGCGGGCGCGCGGGCGCGCGGGCGCGCGGCTGCAGGGATCCACTGCAAGGTGCCGGCCGTTGCTTGAAAAGCCGCCGATCGGGGCCATAATCCCCAAGGAAGACAGGAGCATGACGGCCATGAACGTGACGCCACGCGGTGCCTTGCCCCCTGGCGGCTCCTCGCCGGGCGCGGGCGCGCATTCCGGCGCGGCCTCCGGCACCACCGCCGGCCCGGTGGCGGAAGGGCCGCGCCCGCTCGTCGAGCTCAACGAGCGCTCGCGCGAGATCTTCCGCCAGATCGTCGAGAGCTATCTCGCCACGGGTGAGCCGGTGGGCTCGCGGAACCTCTCGCGCATGCTGCCGCTGCAGCTCTCGCCCGCCTCGATCCGCAACGTGATGGCCGATCTCGAGCAGACCGGCCTCATCTACGCGCCCCACACCAGCGCCGGGCGCCTGCCGACGGAGCTCGGCCTGCGCTTCTTCGTCGATGCGCTGCTCGAGATCGGCGACCTCACGGCGGCCGACCGGGCCAATATCGAGAGCCAGGTGCGCGCCGGCACCGGCAGCGCCTCGCTCGACGGCGTGCTCGCCCAGGCGACGACGCTGCTGTCCGGCCTGTCGCGCGGGGCCGGCGTCGTCGTCACCACCAAGCAGAACCTGCGCCTCAAGCACATCGAGTTCGTGCGGCTCGACCCCGGCCGCGCCCTCGTCGTGCTCGTGGCCGAGGACGGCTCGGTGGAGAACCGCCTGCTCGACCTGCCGCAGGGCCTGCCCGCCTCGGCGCTGACCGAGGCGACGAACTTCCTCAACGCCTGCATCCGCGGCCGCACCTTGGGCGAGGTGCGCGAGGAGATCGACCGCCGGCGCGAGGAGATCGCCCGCGAGCTCGACGCGCTGACGGCGCGGCTCGTCGAGGCCGGCGTCGCCATGAGCGTCGGCCCGGCCGAGGAGCGCCAGCTCATCGTGCGCGGCCAGGCGAACCTGCTCGAAGACCTCCGGGCCGCCGAGGACCTCGAGCGCATCCGCCTGCTCTTCGCCGACCTCGAGACCCAGAAGGACGTGATCGACCTCCTCTCCCGCGCCGAGGAGGGCGAGGGCGTGCGCATCTACATCGGCTCGGAGAACAAGCTGTTCTCCATGTCCGGCTCGTCGATGATCGCCGCCCCCTTCCGCGACGGCACCCAGCACATCGTCGGCGTCGTCGGCGTCATCGGCCCGACGCGGCTCAATTATGCCCGCATCGTGCCGATGGTGGATTATACGGCGCGCGTGGTGTCGCGGCTGCTGGAGGGGCGGTAGGCGGCTCCCCTTACGGGAACAGCATCATCGCCGCCTCGGCTCCGGAGGTCTCGTCGAGGGCAATGAGCTCCACCGCCATGTCTGCGGCGGTGCCCGCACGCCAGCGGGCGAGCGCCGCCTCTGCCGCCGTCAGCGTCGCGAAGCGCACGGCGACGACCTCCTCCGGCCGGGCGGCGGCGGTCGCCGGCCGCCCGATGAAGAGGAGGCCGCCCTCGCCCCGGAGCGCGAGCCCCGCCGCATGGGCGAGGATGGCGTCGCGCACATGGGGCGCATCCGCACCGTAGCGGCACAGCACGATCGCAGGCGGTGAGCGGGCCGGTTGCGCGGCCATGGCGCCGCCCTCAGCCGTTGCGGAAGGTGTAGCTGTAGCCGTTGATCGCCGGCACGCCGCCGAGATGCGCATAGAGCACCTTCGACCCGGCCGGGAAGAAGCCGCGCGCGACGAGGTCGATCATGCCCTGCATGGATTTTCCCTCGTAGACCGGGTCGGTCATCATGCCCTCCAGGCGCGCCGACAGGCGAATGGCGTCGAGCGTCTCCCTCGAGGGCACGCCATAGGCCGGATAGGCGTAGTCCTCCTTCAGCACGATATCCTCCTCGGTGATGTCCTTGCCGCCGACGAGGGCCGAGGTCTTCTGGGCGATATCGAGCACCTGGGCGCGGGTCTTTTCCGGCGTGCCCGAGCCGTCGATGCCGATGACGCGGCGCTGGCGCCCGTCCTTGGCGAAGCCCACCACCATGCCGGCATGGGTGGAGCCGGTGACGGTGCACACCACGATGAAATCGAAGGAAAAGCCGAGCGCCGCCTCCTGCGCCCTCACCTCCTCGGCGAAGCCCACATAGCCGAGGCCGCCGTATTTATGCACGGAGGCGCCGGCGGGGATGGGATAGGGCTTGCCGCCGCGCGCGCGGACGTCTTCGAGCGCCCGCTCCCAGCTCTCGCGGATGCCGATGTCGAAGCCCTCGTCGACGAGCTCGACCTCCGCCCCCATGACGCGCGAGAGGAGGATGTTGCCGACCCGGTCGTAGACCGCGTCGTCGTGCGGCACCCAGCTCTCCTGCACGAGCCGGCACTTCATGCCGATCTTGGCCGCGGTCGCCGCCACCATGCGCGTGTGATTGGACTGCACGCCGCCGATGGAGACGAGCGTGTCGGCGCCGCTCCTGATCGCATCCGGCACGATATATTCGAGCTTGCGCAGCTTGTTGCCGCCGAAGGCGAGGCCCGAGTTGCAGTCCTCGCGCTTGGCATAGAGCTCCACCTTGCCGCCGAGATGGTTGCTGAGGCGCTCCAGCTTCTCGATCGGCGTCGGGCCGAAGGTGAGCGGATAGCGGTCGAATTGTTCGAGCATGGCGTGGTCTTCCCCTTGGAATGGATGGGAAAAGCCTAGCAACAGCGCCCTGAAGCGTCCTCCCGAAGTGCACGCCATTTATGCTTTGTTCTTCCAGCTTGTCCGCATAGCATCGCCTTCATGTTTCATCAGAAGGCCATTTGATGAAAGAATCCGCCACGCACGAACTCGACCGTACCGACCTGCGCATCCTCAGGCTGCTGCAGGCGGACGGGCGCATGGGCAATGCTGAGATCGCCAAGCGGGTCAACACCAGCGCGGCGACGTGCCACCGGCGCATCCAGCGCCTCCTCGCCGAGGGCTATGTGTCGGGCGTGCGGGCGCTCGTCGCGCCCGAGCGGGTCGAGCGCGGCACGCTCGTCTTCGTCGGCGTGGTGCTGGACCGTTCGACGCCCGAGAGCTTCGCCGCCTTCGAGGAGGCGGTGCGCGCCATGCCCGTGGTGCTCGACTGTCACGTGGTCGCCGGCGATTTCGATTATTTCCTGAAGATCCGCGTGCGCGACATGGTCGATTTCAACCGCCTGCACGGCGAAAAGCTCATCGCCCTGCCCGGCGTGCGCCAGACGCGGACCTTCTTCGTCCTCAAGGAGGTGGTCGACAACGCGCCGCTCGCGTTCTGAAGCGCCTCCCGCGCGAGGCACTTTGCCCGCCCCTGCGCCGTGCACCCCTTGGCGGATGGCCCGCACGCTGCTATTCCCGCGGCTTGACGATCACGGCCGCGCTCCCGCCCCCGCCTGCGCAGGAAGGCCGTCACAGCCGCGGGGACAGGCGGGCGAGCGAAACGACGTTCCGACATGACAACGAAGCCCATCGAGACCATCCGCAACTTCTCCATCGTCGCGCATATCGACCATGGCAAGTCGACGCTCGCCGACAGGCTCATCCAGAAGACGGGCGCGCTGTCGGACCGCGAGATGCAGGAGCAGGTGCTCGATTCCATGGACATCGAGCGCGAGCGCGGCATCACCATCAAGGCGCAGACCGTGCGCCTCGAATATCCGGCCAAGGACGGCAAGACCTACGTCCTCAACCTCATGGACACGCCCGGCCACGTCGACTTCGCCTATGAGGTCTCGCGCTCGCTGGCGGCCTGCGAGGGCTCGCTCCTCGTCGTCGACGCCTCCCAGGGCGTCGAGGCGCAGACGCTCGCCAATGTCTACCAGGCGCTCGACGCCAACCACGAGATCGTGCCCGTCCTCAACAAGATCGACCTGCCGGCGGCCGAGCCCGACCGCGTCAAGGAGCAGATCGAGGAGGTGATCGGCCTCGACGCGTCCGATGCCGTGCCGATCTCGGCCAAGACCGGCCTCGGCATCGAGGACGTGCTGGAGGCCATCGTCACCCGCCTGCCCCCGCCCAAGGGCGATGCCGGGGCGCCGCTGAAGGCGATGCTCGTCGATAGTTGGTACGACGCCTATCTCGGCGTCGTCGTCCTCGTGCGCATCATCGACGGGACGCTGAAGAAGGGCACGACCATCCGCATGATGCGCACCGGCGCGACCTATCCGGTGGACCGCGTCGGCGTCTTCCGGCCGAAGATGACCAATGTGGACACGCTCGGCCCCGGCGAGGTCGGCTTCCTCACCGCCTCGATCAAGGAGGTGGCGGACACCGCCGTCGGCGACACCATCACCGACGACAGGAAGCCCTGCGCCGAGCCGCTGCCCGGCTTCAAGCCCGTGCAGCCCGTCGTCTTCTGCGGCCTCTTCCCGGTCGATGCCGCCGATTTCGAGGACCTGCGCGCGGCCATGGGCAAGCTCCGGCTGAACGACGCCAGCTTCTCCTACGAGATGGAGACCTCTGCGGCGCTCGGCTTCGGCTTCCGCTGCGGCTTCCTCGGCCTCCTCCACCTCGAGATTATCCAGGAGCGGCTGGAGCGCGAGTTCAACCTCGATCTCATCTCCACCGCCCCCTCGGTGGTCTACCGCCTCAAGATGAGCGACGGCAGCGAGCGCGAATTGCACAACCCGGCCGACATGCCGGAGGTGATGAAGGTCGCCGAGATCGCCGAGCCGTGGATCCGCGCCACCATCATGACGCCGGACGACTATCTCGGCGCCATCCTCAAGCTGTGCCAGGACCGGCGCGGCGAGCAGGTGGACCTCAACTACGTCGGCAAGCGCGCCATGGTCGTCTACGACCTGCCGCTCAACGAGGTGGTGTTCGACTTCTACGACCGCCTGAAGTCGATCTCGAAGGGCTACGCCTCCTTCGACTACCAGATCACCGACTATCGCCCCGGCGACCTCGTCAAGATGTCGATCCTCGTCAACGGCGAGCCGGTGGATGCGCTCTCCATGCTCGTGCATCGCACCCGCGCCGAGATGCGCGGCCGCGCCATGTGCGAGAAGCTGAAGGACCTCATCCCGCAGCACCTCTTCCAGATCCCGATCCAGGCCGCGATCGGCGCCAAGATCATCGCCCGCGAGACCATCCGCGCCCTGCGCAAGGACGTGACGGCGAAGTGCTATGGCGGCGACGTCTCGCGCAAGCGCAAGCTCCTCGAGAAGCAGAAGGAGGGCAAGAAGCGCATGCGCCAGTTCGGCAAGGTGGAGATCCCGCAGGAAGCCTTCATCGCCGCGCTGAAGATGGACAGCTGAGGCACTTGGCCTCAGCCCCCGCCGCCTTTCGTCGCGGCGGATTCCACTTCCCTCAAAAATGCTCTAAGGAAGCCGCGACCCTTCCGACGGCCGGCAACGCCGGGCCAGCACTCGTGGAGACAACCATGGCGGCGCAAGCGCTCGATCCCCTCTCCAAGCTCGTCACGGTCTTCGGCGGCTCGGGCTTCCTCGGCCGCCACGTGGTGCGGGCCCTCGCCCGGCGCGGCTACCGCATCCGCGTCGCCGTGCGCCGGCCCGATCTTGCCGGGCACCTGCAGCCCCTCGGCCGCGTCGGCCAGATCCACGCCGTCCAGGCCAACCTGCGCTTCAAGAACTCGGTCGAGACCGCCGTCATCGGCGCGGACGCCGTCGTCAACCTCGTCGGCATCATGCAGGAGACGGGGCGCCAGCGCTTCGACGCCGTACAGGCCTTCGGCGCCCGCGTCGTCGCCCAGGCGGCCGCCGGCGTCGGCGCGTCGCTCGTGCACGTCTCCGCGCTCGGGGCGGACGCCCGCTCGCAGTCGCTCTATGCCCGCAGCAAGGCTGCCGGCGAGGAGGCGGTGTTCTCCGCCGTGCCGGGTGCGGTCGTCTTCCGCCCCTCGGTCGTCTTCGGCCCGGAGGACGCCTTCTTCAACCGCTTCGCCGCGCTCGCCCGCATGCTGCCGGTCGTCCCGCTCGTCGGCGCCGACACGCGCTTCCAGCCGGTCTTCGCCGGCGACGTCGCCGAGGCCATCGCCCGCGCCGTCGACGGCACCGTGGCCGGCGGGCGCGTCTACGAGCTCGGCGGGCCGCAGGCGCGGAGCCTGCGCGAGATCCTGGACTACATCCTCAAGGTCACGGGCCGGCGCAGGCTGGTGCTGCCGCTGTCCTTCGGCCTCGGCCGCGCCCAGGCGGCGGTGCTGGAGACGCTCGACAAGCTCACCCTCGGCCTCATGCCCGACGAATTCGTGCTGACGCGCGACCAGGTGACGCTGCTGAGGACCGACAACGTGGTCTCCGAGGCCGCCATCGCCGAAGGCCGCACGCTCGAGGGCCTCGGCATCCAGCCGGAAGCCGTCGAGGCCATCGTGCCGACCTATCTCTGGCGCTTCCGCGAACGCGGCCAGTTCGAGCAGACGCACCTCGCCTGATCAGCCGCCCCGCACCGTGACAGTCGCCATCGCCCGCGCCTCGCGGGCGGCGAGCTTCTTGTGCACGTGCACCATGTAGGCCACGCCGAACAGCGGCGTCATCAGGTTGATGACGGGAATGGCGACGAAACCGGCGATGACGAGGCCGGCGAGCAGCACCGTGCCGCGGTTGCGGTGGCGCATGGCCGCCGCCTCGTGCATCGGGTGGAAGCGCCCGGCGGCGAGCTCGAAATATTCCCGGCCCAGCAGATAGGCGTTCGCCCCGAAGAAGGCGACGAGATTGATGCCGGGCACGAAGAGCAGCACCAGCGCGATGGCATTGACCATCAGCGACAGGCCGGCAAAGCGCAGCCCGTAGAGAATGGACCGGCCGAAGGACAGCGGCCGGCCCGGCGGATCTGCCGGATAATGGGCCCCTTCCACCATCTCCGCCGCATCGTCGAGGAAATAGCCTGCGACGAGCGCCGAGATCGGCGGGATGAGGAAGGCGAGCGCGACGAAGATGCCGATGCCGGCGAAGACGAGCGCGAAGCTGTCGATCAGCGGATAGTCCACCAGCAGCGCATAGCGGTCCATCAGCAGGGCGACGCCGCGCGTCAGCGCCAGCCAGACGAGCACGATCAGCGCCAGCGTCAGGGCCAGCGAGCGCCACAGGATGCGGCGGAACGGCGGCGAGACGATCTGCCGCCACGCCTTCAGGATGGCATCGGGATACATGGCTCTCCCAGGAAAAGAGCGGGGGCTTACGCCCCCAGCCCGGTCTCGCGCATGGAATAGATCGCCCCGTCCATCACCTTGCCGTAGGTCATCGCCTTGGCACGGAAGGCGGTGAAGGAGGCATAGACCTCGCCCGCGAGCGGCGAGGTCTTGGAGAGATCCGACAGGACCGCCTCGGACTCGCGCCCGAGCGCCTTGACGATATCGTCGTTGAAGGCGCGCACTTCCACCCCCTTGTCGAGGAGCGGCTGGTAGCTCTCGACGTTGTGGAAGGTGAAGTCGGCGAGCGTCTCGTAGGAGGTCGCCTGCGTCGCGCGGCGCACGATCTCCCGCAGGTCTTCGGGCAGCGCCTCGTAGGCCTTCTTGTTGACCAGCATCTCGAGCGCGGGGCCGAACTCGTGGAAGGCCGGCAGGTAGTAGTACTTCGCCACCCGGTAGAGGCCGAAGGCGAGGTCGTTCCACGGGCCGACCCACTCCGCGGCATCGATGGTGCCGGCCTGCATGGCCTGGAAGATCTCGCCCGGCGGGGTCAGCAGCGTGTTGACGCCGAGCCGGCGCAGCACCTCCGCCCCGAGCCCGGCGATGCGCATCTTGAGGCCCTTGAGGTCGTCGAGGCTGTTGATCTCCTTGCGGAACCAGCCGCCGGCCTGGGCGCCGGAGGAACCCGTGTAGAAGGGCAGCACGCCGAAGGGCTCGTAGGCCTTCTCCCACAGGGCCTGGCCACCGCCGAAGGCGATCCAGCCCGCGTGCTCGTTGGCCGACAGCCCGAAGGGCACGCCGGTGAAGAAATGGAAGGCCGGGCTCTTGCCCTGCCAGTAATAGGGCGTGGCATGGCCGCATTCCACGGCGCCGGAGGAGACCGCGTCGAAGACCTCGAAGGGCGGCACCAGCTCGCCTGCGGCGAAGAGCTGCACCCTGAGCCGCCCGCCGGACATGGCGGTGATCATGTCCGCGAGGCGCTGGGCGTTGACGCCGACGCCGGGCGTGTTCTTCGGCCAGGACGTCGCCATGCGCCAGGTGATCGTGTCCTGCGCCCGCGCCACATGCGGTGCGGCGAGCCCCGCGGCGCCCGCCGCCAGCGCCCCGATGACGCCCCGGCGCGCCACCATCGATCGTCCTGCCTCGTGTCCCTTGGTCATGGCGTTCCTCATCCCCATACGGCCTCTGCCGCGATCGGTCGCGGACTTTAGAGCATCATCGGAGACAGGTGAAACCGGCTTTTCATCCAGCGGCGCGCCGAGCGCGCCGCGAGGTCGCCGGTTCGTGAACGGAACAATCGAACTTTTCACCACGTTTCAAGTCTGGTGCCTCATTTCGACCACAGGCAGCGGAAAAATTCCGGCGCACAGACGAATCGGGCTGACAATGGCTAAGTCCAGATCAAATCAGAGAATAGACTCGATCGACTTCTGGCGCGGAATCGTGCTGCTGTCGATCTTTATCAACCACGTTCCCGGCAACGTGTTTGAATACCTGACCCATAAGAACATCGGACTTTCCGATGCGGCCGAAGCATTCGTCTTCCTGTCCGGTGTTTCGGTGGCGCTCGCCTATGGCCGGCGCTTCCTGAGCGGCGAACTGGGCACGCCGACCCGCGCCCTGGGGCGGCGCGCGCTCACGATCTACGGCGTCCAGGTGGCGTTGTCGCTCGTCGCCGTCGCCCTCTTCGTCACGGCCGCCATCGTGTTCGACGACGACGGGCTTCTGGCCGAGCACGGACGCGACATCGTCGTGGCGGATCCCGTGCGGGCGCTCCTCGCCATCGTCGGACTGAGCCACCAGCTCGGCTATTTCAACATCCTGCCGCTCTACATCGTGCTCCTGCTCGGGACGCCCGCGATCCTGGCACTCGCCCGCGTCAACAGCTTCCTGATGCTGCTCGTGTCGGCGCTCGTCTATGTCGGCGCCCGCACGGTCGGCCTCAACCTGCCGACCTGGCCGGTGGAGGGCGAGTGGTTCTTCAACCCCTTCGCCTGGCAGTTCCTGTTCTGCATCGGCCTGTTCATCGGCCTTCACATGCGCGACGTGATGATGACGCGCGACAACCTGCTGTTCGCCGTCTGCCTAGTCATCCTCGCCGCCTCGTTCTTCCTGGTGACGAACGGCTTCCACCTCGTGCCCGGCCTGTGGGACAGCGTGCGCGAGGGGCTCGACGTCAGCAAGACCAACCTCGGCCTCGCGCGGCTGCTGCACTTCCTCGCGCTCGCCTATGTCGTCAGCCACCTCGGCCTGTCGAAGGTCTTCGCCCGCACGCCGGTCTACGCCCCGCTCTGCCTCATCGGCCGCCACAGCCTGCCGGTCTTTGCCGCCGGCTCGCTCCTGAGCGCGCTCGGCCAGATCATCCAGCACGTGCACCCGCCGGCCTTCCTCGACGAGATCGTGCTCGTGGGCGTCGGCATCGTCCTGCACTATCTCGTGGCACGGGCCTTCGCGGAGCGCACCGCGCGCCGCCGCGCCGAGCTCCGTCAGGCCTGAGCCGCACCGGCCGGCGGGTGAAGCGCTACCGGCCGGTCCTCGCCCCACAGGAAGCGCTTGTAGTCGAAGCCGGTCTCGATGGTCGGTTTGACGATGGCGAAATAGGGCGAGATGTCGAAATCCCGCGGCGCGTAGAGCGAATGGTGGCGGATGTGGAGGATCTCCTCCCGCCCGTAGGCCGACTTGACCCGCCGGTCGTCGTCCCAGTTCTTGACCCGCGGCAGGATCGGGTAGCGTACGCTCTGGAAGGCCTGGGCGATCAGCGTCGAGCAGATGGTGCGCGTCGGTTCGCCGGAGCCGAGTTCCAGCATGCGGCGGCGAAAGCGCACCGGCACCGGCGGCGTCGGCAGGAGGTAGCGCGCAAGGTCGACGATGTTGCGCACGTCGTAGCCGTAGCCGATGCGATCGACCATGAAGCGGATGACCGCCTCGCGGTCCGCCGGCGTCAGCGCCACGGGCCGGCACAGGCGCACGTGCATGTCGCGGTACTTGGTGAGCGGCGCCGTCGTCACGCCGGCCTCCGCGGTCGCCTCCACGAGCAGGTGCGGCTCCCCGTCAGGCTCGCTGAGGCCGAGCCGGTCGCCGACGCACAGCGCCGCATGCGACCAGGTGGACTGCGTCAGGTATTTGATGGCGACGGCGATGCGCGTGTTGCCCTCGACGAGGAGCACGTCACCCGGCTGGATGACGCGCGCCAGGGCGTCGAGATCCGGCGGGAAGGCCGGCGCATAGCCCTTGATGGGCCGCGTCAGGAAGCCGACGAGCCCGCGGCCGATGCCGGTGAGAATGCTCGAGACCATGGCCCTCCCCTCCCCGCGCGGCGACCGCTCGCGGCTTCAGAGCATGGACGGCAGCACCCTGTCCGGCGGGCGATGGCCGTCGAGGAAGGTCTTGATGTTGACGATGACCTTCTCGCCCATGTCGACGCGCCCCTCGATGGTGGCCGAGCCCATGTGCGGCAGCAGCACCACCCGGTTCTGCCGCGCGAGCTTGAGCAGGCGCGGGTTCACCGACGGCTCGTGCTCGAAGACGTCGAGCCCCGCCCCGGCGAGGTCCCCCGCCTCGAGCATGCGCGCCAGCGCCACCTCGTCGACGATCTCGCCGCGCGCCGTGTTGACGAGCACGGCCTCGCGCTTCATCAGCTTGAGCCGCCGGGCCGACAGGAGGTGGTAGGTCGCCGGCGTGTGCGGGCAGTGGATGGAGACGATGTCCATCCGCGCCAGCATCTGGTCGAGCGAATCCCAGTAGGTCGCCTCGAGCTCCTCCTCGACCGCGGCGCTGACCCGGCGGCGGTTGTGGTAGTGGATGGAGAGGCCGAAGGCTTTGGCGCGGCGCGCCAGCGCCTGGCCGATGCGCCCCATGCCGACGATGCCGAGGCGCTTGCCGGTGATGCGCCGGCCCAGCATCCAGGTGGGCGACCAGCCCTGCCAGTCCCCGTCCACCAGCGTGCGGGCGCCCTCGGGCAGGCGCCGGGCGACCGCGAGCAGCAGCGCCATCGTCATGTCGGCGGTGTCCTGCGTCAGCACGCCGGGCGTGTTCGTCACGGTGATGCCGCGCGACAGGGCCGTCTCGACGTCGATGTGGTCGAAGCCGTTGCCGAAATTGGCGATGAGCTTGAGGTTCTCGCCCGCCTGGGCGAGCAGGGCGGCGTCGACCCTGTCCGTGATGGTCGGCACCAGCACGTCCGCGGTGCGCACAGCCTCGACCAGCTGCTGCGCCGTCAGGGGAGTGTCGTCGACATTGAGGTGCGCATCGAACAATTCGCGCATGCGCGTCTCGATGACGTCCGGCAGGCGACGCGTGACGACGACGAGCGGCTTCTTTTTCATGAGGGAGGCCTCGCATCCGGGGCGGCGTGTTCACCCCACGTTAAGCACAATCGGCAAGACATTGGATTGAACACGGGTTGCGCTCAGCCCCCTGCCGCCGGCCCTTCACTCCAGTTCTACACGTGGCCTCTGTAGCAAAGGAAGTCTGAAAGACAACCGGTAGAGAAGTCTAAGGCCGCTCAGGCCGCTCCCCGACGCCCCTCACGATGCTCCCACCCCGCAGCGAGCCCCCGCAAAGTAGAGCGATGCCCCACCTCGCCCGCCTCGTCCTCGCCCTTCTCTTCGTCGCCATCGCCCCCTCCGGGCGGGTCGCGGCCCAGGCCGCAGACGCGCCCATGGCGCGCGGCACGGTGAGCGGCCTGCCGCTGCCGCGCTACGTCAGCCTCAAGTCGGACCGCGTCAACCTGCGCGAGGGGCCGTCGAAGGATCATCGCGTCACCTGGGTCTTCACGCGCGCCGGCCTGCCGGTGGAGATCATCGCCGAGTTCGAGACGTGGCGGCGCATCCGCGATTCGGAGGGCAGCGACGGCTGGGTGCTGCACAGCCTCCTGTCCGGCCGGCGCACGGCGCTCGTCTCCCCCTGGAGCAAGGGCCAGGTCTTCACCATGCGCGAGCGCGCCGCGGAGGAGGCGGCGGTGGTGGCCCGCCTCGAGGCGGGCGTCGTGGTCGACGTGCGCCGCTGCACCGGCACGTGGTGCGAGGTCGCCGTCTCCAACCGCCGCGGCTTCATGGAGCAGGACAAGCTCTGGGGCGTCTACCCCAACGAACGCATCGAGTGACCCGGCCGCGCCGCGGCCGCCGTGTCAGGCGTGCACGGTGCCGTTGCTGTGCGGGAAGCCGCGATACGGCCGGTCGCGGTCGACCTCCTCGAGATCGGAGAGGAAGCGGTCCGCCCAGCCGCCGATATCCGTGTTGGCGAGCCCCTGCCACATCCGCCGCCACCGCGCCCGGCGCTCCTCGAGAGGCATCATCAGCGCCTTCACATAAGCCGCCGCCGTTCCGTCGATGTCGTAGGGATTGACGATCAGCGCGCCGTCGAGGACCGAGGCGGCGCCGGCAAAGCGCGAGATGACGAGCACGCCCGGATCGTCCGGATCCTGCGAGGCGACATATTCCTTGGCGACGAGGTTCATGCCGTCGCGCAAAGGCGTGACGACGCCGACGCGGGCGAGCCGGTAGAGCCCGGCGAGCTCGTTGCGGTTGTAGGAGCGGTTGATGTAGCGGATCGGCGTCCAGCTCACCTCGCCGTACTGGCCGTTGATGCGCCCGGCCGCCTCGCCCAGCGCCCGCTGCATCGCCGCATATTCGGGAATGTCGGCCCGGCTCTTGGGCGTGATCTGCAGGAAGGTGACGTGGGTGCGCCAGTCCGGCGCCGTCTGGAGCATGCGCTCGAAGGCGTCGAGGCGCTGCGTCAGGCCCTTGGAATAGTCGAGCCGGTCGACGCCGATCATCATCGTGCGGCCGCCGAGGCTCTCGCCCACCTCCTGGATGAAGCGCGAGCGGGCCGCGCGCGCCGCCGTGCGGGCAAAGCCGAGGCGGTCGATCCCGACGGGATAGACCCCGGTGCGCAGCGCCCGCCCGCCGACGGCGAACAGGCGCTTGCCGCTGGCGAAGGCACCCGCCTCCTCGACGAGGTAGGAGCCGAAGTTGTCGGCGTCCTTGCGCGTCTGGAAGCCGACGAGGTCGCAGGCCGTCAGCGCGCGGCCGATCTCGGCATGGTTCGGCAGGGCGAGGAAGATGTCGAGCGAGGGCCAGGGGATGTGCTGGAAATAGCCGATGCGGTTGTTGACGCCGCGCTCGCGCAGCGCCTCGGCGAGCGGGATGAGATGATAGTCGTGGATCCAGATGAGATCGTCGGGCGCGACATGCTCGACGAGGAGGTCCGCGAAATAGCTGTTGACGCTGCGGTAGCCGGCCAGGTCCTTGCGGGCGAACTCGGTCAGGTCGAGCCGGTAGTGCAGCAGGGGCCACAGCGCCCGGTTGGCGAAGCCGTTGTAGTATTCCTGGTGGTCGTCCTGCGACAGGTCGCAGACGGCATAGGTGACATTGCCCTGCGGAACGAGGCTCGCCGTCTGCTGGCGCTCGCCGATGCGCCCGCTCCAGCCGAACCACAGGCCGCCGCGGTGGGCGAGAACGTCGTTGAGGGCGACCGCGAGGCCGCCGGCGGTGGCCCCGCCCTTGCGCGAGGGCACCGCGACACGGTTTGAAACGACGATGAGCCTGCTCAAAACGCGTCCTCCCAGGATGCTGACAGCGAGAGGGCCGCGTGGATGAGGCCCACCATCGAATAGGTCTGCGGGAAATTGCCCCACAGCTCGCCGCTTTCGACGTGGATGCCTTCGGACAGGAGGCCGAGACCGTTGCGCCGCCCGAGCACGTCCTCGAAGAGGACGCGCGCCTCCTCGCGTCGGCCTACCTTGGCGAGGGCCTCGATGTACCAGAGCGTGCAGATGGTGAAGGCCGTCTCCGGCTCGCCGAAGTCGTCCTCCCCGGCATAGCGGAAGAGATGCGCCCCGTGCCGCAGCCGCTGTCCGATGAAATCGACCGTGGAGACGAAGCGCGGGTCCTCGGCATCGACGAGGCCGATGTCGGCGAGCAGCAGGAGGCTGGCGTCGACGTCGTCGCCGCCGAAGCGGCTCACGAAGGTGCCGAGCTCCGCATTCCACCCGCGGGCGAAGATGCCGTCGCGGATGAGATCGGCCTTCTCGCGCCAGGAGACGGCCCGGTCGGGCAGGCCGAGCCGCCCGGCGATGCGCGCCAGCCGGTCGCAGGCGGCCCAGCACATGGCCGAGGAGTGGGTGTGGACATTGGCGAGCGTGCGGTATTCCCACAGGCCCGCATCAGGCTCCGCCCACAGCCGGGCGGCGTGCTCGCCGAGGCCCTCGAGCCGCTCGAACAGCGCCACGTCGCCCTTGCGGATCAGTCGCTCGTCGAAGAAGCACTGGGAGATGGCGAGGACGACGGAGCCGTAGCCGTCGTTCTGGCGCTGCCGGAAGGCGTCGTTGCCGCGCCGGACCGGACCGAAGCCGCGATAGCCCGGCAGCGCCGGCACGATCTCCTCGTGCAGCTGCGCCTCGAACTGCAGGCCGAACAGCGGCTGCAGCTCCCGCTCGCCGTTGCGCGCGACGACGTTGGAGACGTAGCTGATGTAGTCCTCCATGGTGCGGGTCGCCCCGAGCCGGTTGAGGGCCCGCACCGTGAAGAAGGAATCGCGCAGCCAGCAGTAGCGGTAGTCCCACGTGCGCCCGCTCGCGCCGTATTCCGGCACCGAGGTCGTGAGGGCCGCGACGATGCCGCCCGTCTCCTCGTAGGCGCAGAGCTTGAGCGTGATGGCGGCGCGGATGACGACGTCCTGCCACTCGAAGGGAATGGCGAGGTAGCGCACCCACTCGCGCCAGTAGTCCTCCGTGTTCTCGCAGAACTTGCCGAACAGCGTGGCCGGAGCCTCCGGCAGGGTCTCGTCGGGACCGAGGATCAGCGTCAGCGGCCGTTCGAGGATGAAGGGCACCTCGTCCCGGATGAGGCCCGGCGAGCCGTCGGTCGTCAGGCGCAGCGTCTGCTCGCCGAGGTGGTAGCGGATGGTGTTGGAGCCGCGCGTCGTCTCGGCGCGCTCGCGGCCGTAATCATGGGACGGCCTGATGCGGACCCTGATCATGGGCGAGCCGACGAGGGGCTCGACCGAGCGCATGAGCATCCCCGGCCGGAACAGCCGGCCGTACATCTTGAAGCGCGGAACGAAGTCGACGATGCGCACCTTGGAGCCGTCCTCGGATTCGAGGATGGTCTCGAGGATGGCGGTGTTGGGCCAGTAGCGCCGCTCGCTGCGCTTGAAGCCCTGCAGGTCGATCTCGAAGACGCCTTCGTCGCCCTGGGCCGACGCGCCGAGCAGGCTGTGGAAGACGGGATCGCCGTCGAGCCTCGGAAAGCAGGACCACACGATCCGTCCTCGTCCGTCGATCAGCGCAGCGATGGCGCTGTTGCCGACGACGCCGAGATCGAGATCGGTCATGCCCTTCCCCCCTGCCTCCCGCCCGCGGCCGCGTCTGCGAGAAAGGCGCGCACGGCGGGCGGATCATCCAGATACAAATCTGCGCCGACCTCTTCAGGTTCCCGGCCCACTGCGACGGCGATGCCGTTGAGGGCCCGCGCCGCGGCGAAGGCGTCCTCGTCCGTCCGGTCATCGCCGAAGAAGACGGGCCGCCGGCCGAGGAACGGCTCCTCCAGCATGAAGGCGTCGAGCGCCGAGCCCTTGTGCGCACCGACCGTGCGCAGCTCCATCACGCACTTGCCCGGCAGGGCCGCGAGCGTGCCGCCGCTCTCGTGCGCAAGTTCCTCCGCGAGCACCTTGACGGCCTCGGCCGCCTCGGGAGCGGCACGATAATGCACGGCGATCGACAGGCCCTTGTCCTCGATGAGGATGCCCGGGTTCGCGGCAAGGGCGGTCACGATGGCTTGCCGCGCCGCAGCGAGCGCCGGCGGGGCTGGAAAACGCTGGCACGCGCCGCCGGCGCTGCGCCGCTCGAGCCCGTGCAGGGCGCCGACGGCGGCGACCGCATCGCCGAAGCGCGTCTCGATCCAGGCGAGGGAGCGCCCGCTCAGCAGCGCCAGCGCCCCGTCATAGCGCAGCCGCGCGCGCACGAGGTCGCGGCACAGCTCATCCGACACGACGACGTCGTCCGGCCGGGGCGCGATGTCGACGAGCGTGCCGTCGATGTCGAAGAAGAGGGCGAAGGCGTCCGTGCGGGCGATGATCTCGTCGAATGCGTGCATCGTCGGGCGAGCGCGCGGCGCTCAGTCCTTGCGCCGCAGACGGACCACGACGTCGACGCGGGCGATCTCCATGCCCTCCGGCGGCGTCGGCAGGTCCCCCACCGTGATGGAGGGGCCGGGAATGTCCATCATCTTGTCCTCGCCCTCGACGAAGAAGTGATGGTGGTCCGAGAGGTTGGTGTCGAAATAGGTCTTGGAGCCGTCCACCGCGAGCTCGCGCAGGAGGCCGGCCTGCGTGAACTGGTGCAGCGTGTTGTAGACGGTGGCGAGGGAGACGGGCACGCGCGCCCGCGTCGCCTCCTCGTAAAGCATCTCGGCGGAGACGTGCCGGTCACCCTTGGCGAAGAGGAGCCAGCCGAGCGAGACGCGCTGGCGCGTCGGCCTCAGGCCGACCCGGCGCAGCCTCTCGCGCAATTCGTGGAAGGGGCACCCCCGACGCTCGCCCTGGACGGTCGCAGGCGCCTGCGCCGGGGCCCTGGAGCCCTCCTGCAGGCGTGCGGGAAGGTCCGTCTCCCGGCGGGAATGCACTTGCTCGCTCATGTCTGCCAATGGCCCGGAAATTGCTATCTGTTATCATTATCATATGGATTGGATCGTGCGATCGCAACCCGCCGGCGGCAACGCGAAGGGCGCCGCCACGGCTCCGCAGCCGCAAAAGCGCCGTTCCCCGCTTTCGGCCACGCGGTCACTATGTTAGGAGAGCCCGGTGCATCGGGCTCATAGCGCCCGGTTCGTGACAATCGAATGAAGGGATCGTCCGAGGATTATGGAGCGGCAGTCGAACTTCAGCTACGAGGAACTTCTCGCCTGCGGCCGCGGCGAGTTGTTCGGCGCCGGCAACGCGCAACTGCCGCTGCCCCCCATGCTCATGTTCGACCGGATCACCGCGATCGCCGAGGAGGGTGGCGCCCACGGCAAGGGCCTGGTGCGCGCCGAGCTCGACGTGCGCCCGGACCTCTGGTTCTTCGGCTGCCATTTCAAGGGCGATCCGGTCATGCCGGGCTGCCTCGGCCTCGACGCCCTATGGCAGATGGTCGGCTTCTTCCTCGGCTGGCTCGGCTCCCCCGGGCGCGGCCGCGCGCTCGGCGTCGGCGAGGTCAAGTTCGTCGATCAGGTGCTGCCGACCGTCAAGCAGGTGGTCTACGGCGTCGACCTGAAGCGCGTCTTCCGCTCCAAGCTCGTGCTCGGCATCGCCGACGGCTGGGTGGAGGCCGACGGCAAGCGCATCTACGAGGCCAAGGATCTCAGGGTCGGCCTGTTCCAGGCCGAGGCAGGCAGCGCGGCCTGATCGCACCGGCATGGTAGACAGCCCCGTTCGGGCCCCCCACATAGGGCACTGAGCCCGTTTGGTTGATCTGAGGAAAGGATACGGCTGCCATGAGGCGCGTCGTCGTCACCGGGATGGGCATCGTCTCGTCCATCGGCAACAACACGCAGGAGGTGCTCGCCTCCCTGCGCGAAGCGCGGTCGGGCATCGTCTTCGCCGAGGACTATGCCAAGCTCGGTTTCCGCTGCCAGGTCCACGGCGCGCCCGCGCTGAACCCGGAGGAGGTCGTCGACCGGCGCGCCATGCGCTTCCTCGGCACCGGGGCGGCGTGGAACCACGTCGCCATGGAGCAGGCGATCCAGGACGCCGGGCTCGAGGCCGGCGAGGTCAGCCACGAGCGCACCGGCATCATCATGGGCTCGGGCGGCCCCTCCACCCGCACCCTCGTCGAGGCCGCCGACATCGCCCGCAGCAAGGGGCCGAAGCGCATCGGCCCCTTCGCCGTGCCGAAGGCCATGTCCTCCACCGCCTCCGCGACGCTCGCCACCTGGTTCAAGATCAAGGGCGTCAACTATTCCATCTCCTCGGCCTGCGCGACGTCCAACCATTGCATCGGCAATGCCTATGAGACGATCCAATACGGCAAGCAGGACGTGATCTTCGCCGGCGGCTGCGAGGAGCTGGACTGGACGCTGTCCATGCTCTTCGACGCCATGGGCGCCATGTCGACAAAGTACAACGAGCAGCCGCGCACGGCCTCGCGCGCCTATGACAGGAACCGCGACGGCTTCGTCATCGCCGGCGGCGCGGGCGTCCTCGTCCTCGAGGAGCTGGAGCACGCCAAGGCGCGCGGCGCCAAGATCTACGGCGAGATCGTCGGCTACGGCGCCACCTCCGACGGCTACGACATGGTCGCCCCCTCCGGTGAGGGCGCCGTGCGCTGCATGCGCATGGCCCTCGAGAGCGTGAAGGTGCCGGTCGACTACATCAACCCGCACGCCACCTCGACGCCCGTGGGCGACGAGAAGGAGATCGAGGCCATCCGCGAGGTCTTCGGCGACAAGTGCCCGCCGATCTCGGCGACCAAGTCGCTGACCGGCCACTCGCTCGGCGCCACCGGCGTGCAGGAGGCGATCTACTCGCTGCTGATGCTGAACAACGGCTTCATCTGCGAGAGCGCCAACATCGAGGAGCTCGATCCGATCTTCGCCGACATGCCCATCGTGCGCGAGCGCATCGACAACGCCAAGCTCGGCTGCGTGCTGTCCAATTCCTTCGGCTTCGGCGGCACCAACGCAACCATCGTCATGAAGCAGCTCGACGCGTAAGCGGCGGGCATATCCGGGAGTGCCTCCTTGACAGGGCTCATGCACGGAAAGCGCGGCCTCATCATGGGCGTCGCGAACGATCACTCGATTGCCTGGGGCATTGCCAAGACACTTCGCCAGCACGGCGCCGAGCTCGCCTTCACCTACCAGGGCGAAGCGCTGAAGAAGCGCGTGGCGCCGCTCGCCGAATCGCTCGATTCGACGCTGGTGATGCCCTGCGACGTGGAGGACATCGCCACCGTCGACGCCGTCTGCGACGAATTGAAGGACGCCTGGGGCAGCCTCGATTTCGTGGTCCACGCCATCGGCTTCTCGGACAAGAACGAGCTCAAGGGCCGCTACGCCGACACGAGCCGCGCCAATTTCTCGCGCACCATGGTCATCTCCTGCTTCTCCTTCACGGAGATCGCCAAGCGCGCCGCGGCGCTGATGCCGAACGGCGGCTCCCTGCTGACGCTGACCTATGGCGGCTCGACGCGGGTGATGCCGAACTACAACGTCATGGGCGTCGCCAAGGCCGCGCTCGAGGCGAGCGTGCGCTATCTCGCCGCCGATTTCGGCGCCGAGGGCATCCGCGTCAACGCCATCTCGGCGGGGCCCGTGCGCACGCTGGCCGGCGCCGGCGTCGCCGACGCGCGCCTCATGTTCAACTACCAGAAGGCCCATGCGCCCCTGCGCCGCACGGTGACGATCGAGGAGGTCGGCGGCTCCGCCCTCTACCTCCTGTCCGACCTGTCGAGCGGGGTGACCGGCGAGATCCACTACGTCGATTCCGGCTATAATATCATCTCGATGCCGCGGCCGGACGTGCTCAAGGCCCAGGAGAAGGCCGAGGCCGTGAGCGAGCGGCTCGCCGACCCGGCGACGGCCTGAACGGACGAGTTCACCGGCTCGTGAGACCGCGGCGATTGACGCGGCCCGCGGGCCGGTGCACCCAGAGGCCCATGTTCCAGCCTTCACGCCGCACGATCATCCAGGGCCTCGCCGGCGCGCTCGTCGCCGGCGGTTCCGCGCAGGCGCTCGCCGCCGCCATCACGGCGCCGCACAACCGCGTGCCCAGCGAGCTCGTCAACGAGATCGCGCTCCTGCCCATCCGCATCGCGGTGGGCAGCGCCCAGCCCGACATCACGATCGTCGAGTTCTTCGACTACAACTGCCCCTGGTGCAGGCAGTCGTGCCGGGACGCGGCCGCCCTTCTCAAGAGCGAGCAGGACCTCGCCTATGTTCTCGTCAACTATCCGATCCTGAGCGAGCAATCGGTCGAAGCGGCACGCATCGCCCTCGCCTTTGCCGAGATGCGGCCGGCGGCGGATTATTTCGAGCTGCACCAGCGCATCTTCGCCCTCAAGGGCCGCATCGATGCGCAGCGCACCTTCGACATCGCCGCCACCTTCCCGCTCGACAAGCACGAGCTCCTGAAGCGGGCCGATTCGGAGGCGGTGACGAACGCCATGGGCCAGGCCGTGACGCTCGGCTCCGACCTCGGCTTCAACGCCACCCCCTCCTACACGGTGATGACGGAGGCCTTCCACGGCTTCGTGCCCCTCGCCGACAAGCGCGCCGTCATCGCCAACCTGCGCGCCTGCGACGCCGTCACCTGCTGAGCGGCGTCAGAACCGGTAGCTGACGCCCGCCCGCACGAGGTGGTTGGTCAGGTCGCCCTTCACCCTGACACCGTCGCCGAGCACGATCTTCTGGCCGCCGTAGCGCACGAAGTCGTATTCCGCCCGCAGGGCCAGGCGATCGGTCATCGCATATTCGACGCCGCCGCCGAGGAGATAGCCGCCGCGCCAGCCATCGCGCGTATGGCCGTCCTTGACGTCGATGTTGGTACGGGCATAGCCGGCGGTGGTGAAGACGAGGAGCCGGCCGACGGCGACACCCGCGCGGAGCTTGGCCGCGAGCATCCAGCTCTGGTCGATGCGCGCCCCGCCGAGCGCCGGCCCCGAGCCGCTCTTGCCGCCGAGATAGGCCGCCTCGAGCTCGCCGCCGAGCGCGAACAGGCCGAGCTGCGTGAGATAGCCGGCGTGCACGCCGCCGGTAAAGCCGCCTTCGGACTTGGCGCCGCGGCCGAAGCTCGCCCGCCGGTAGCCGCCGTTGACGCCGATGTAGCCGCCGCGCCAGGTGAAGGCGGGCGGCGCGGCGTAAGTCGGCGCCGTGTCGTAGATGCGCGGGGCGGGGTCCGCGGCAAGGGCCCCGGCAGTGCCGGCGAGGACGAGGACCGGGACGGCGAGTAGACGCAGATGCATGAAACGTTGCTCCAGTGGGAGGAATGCGGCGGCCATGGCCTGCCGGTGCGCCGCCCGTCCAGGACGCGCCGCGACCGGCCATTGCGTTGCGGGCGGCGGCGGGGATGGGGGCCCCGCATGCCGCGCCGGCCGCGGCGCGCGTCAGACCGTCGGGACGGCGCTGACGGGCGCTTCTCTCGCCCGCGGGCATTGCCGCTCCATTACGGAATGGGCGCTTCCTTCGGAAAAAGCAGCGCGACGCGTGCGCCGCCCTCTTCGGCCTCGCCGATGGTGACGGAGCCGCCGTGCAGGGCCATGACCTGCGCGACGATGGCGAGGCCGAGCCCGGCGCCCGCGCCCGCCCCGGCCCTCGCGAAGGGCTTCATCACCTCCGCCCTGAGGGTCTCGGGCACGCCCGCTCCGCGGTCCGTGACGGCGATCTCACCGGGGGCCACGCCGACCGTGACGAGCCCGCCGCCGTGGCGGACGGCATTCTCGACGAGGTTCGTCAGCGCCAGCCTCAGCGCCATCTCGCTGCCGGTGACGACGACCGGCCGCGGCGCCTCGAGCGCCAGCTCCGTGCCCGCGGCGAGCGCCGCCGGCGCCTGCTCGGCCACCACCATGCGCGCCAGCGCCACGAGATCGACGCGCGCCTGCGCCAGAGGCTGGCCCGACAGGCGCGCCAGGTGCAGCAAAGTCGCCACGATGCCCGACAGGCGCTGCACGTCCGCGATGAGCTCGGCCCGCAGGCCGACGTCCCGCACGCGCTCGAGGCGCATGCGCATCCTGGTCAGCGGCGTGCGCAGCTCGTGAGCGGCATTCGACAGGAAGTTGCGCTGCGCCTGCGCGGCGGCGTCGATCCGCTCGAGCGCGCGGTTGAAGGCGCCGGCGAGCGGCCTGAGCTCCGCCGGGGCCTGCGCCGCCGGCAGGCGCCGGCCGGCCGGCAGCCCGTCGATGGCTTCGGCCGCGCCGGCCATGGCGCGGACCGGCCGGGCGATCAGCCGCGGGATGGCCCAGACGGCGGCGATCATGACGAGGAGGACGAAGACGCCATAGGAGACGATCAGCGGCGTATTGTGGCCGAAGCCGAACAGCAGCTCCTCGGCCAGCGAGAAGGTGACGCCGCCGAGCTCGATCATCACCGGGCCGGCGCGTGTCTCCTCGGTCGAGGCATAGCCGAGCAGGCGCTTCTCGCCGACGACATACTCGAATTCCGCGTGTTCGATCCGCCCGGCCCAGCCCTGCAGCCAGGCCCCGGCCGGCGGCTGCGTCGGCCCGCCCGAGACGGTCTCGTCGCCCGCGCGCACCACGTACCAGAAGAACGGCCGGTCCGCCTCCAGCGCGGCGAGCGCCTTGCTCGCCTTCAGGACGAGGCGGCCGTCCGCGTCCCGGTCGACGGCCTCGCGCAGGATGCGCGCGGCATATTTCGAGCCTTCGGGCGACTTGTCGGGATCGCCGATGGTGACGAGCACCGAGATGAGCAGGACGGTGACGCCCACGAGGAGGACGGCCGTGAGGCATGCCACGGCCACGCTCGCGCGGAAGGTGATGGAGCGGGGCAGCCTCACGGCGCGCTCAGCATGTAGCCGACGCCGCGCACGGACCGGATGACGACGTCGCAATCGGCCTCGCGCAGCCGCCGGCGCAGCCGCGAGACGTGCGAATCGAGCGCGTTCGACTGGATGTCGTCGTCGAAGCAATAGACGGCCCCCTCCAGCGCCTCGCGCATGACGACGCGGCCGGCCCGGCGGGCCAGCAGCTCGAGCAGCGCGAGCTCGCGCCGCGGCAGGACGACGGGCACGTCGTCCCGGTGCACCGAACGCTGCACGCTGTCGAAGCGCAGGTTGCCGACGCGGATGACGGTGTCGCGCGCCGCCGACAGGCGCCGCAGGACGGCCCGCATGCGCGCGATCAGCTCCGCCGGCTCGAAGGGCTTGCCGACATAATCGTCGGCGCCGCCGTCGAGGGCGCTCGCGATCTCCTCGGGATCGTCGAGGGCGGTGAGGAGGATGGTGCCCGGCTGCGGGCGGAGCGCCCGCAGCTCCGCGATGAGGCTCATGCCCTCGCCGTCCGGCAGCTGCCGGTCGATGACGACGAGATCGAAGGCGGCGACGGCGAGCGCCGCCCGCGCCTCATCGAGCGAGGTCACGAGGTCGCACGGCCCGAGCGCCTGCATCACGGCGGTGCGCAGCCACCCCCCGAGGTCGGGATCGTCTTCGATGACGAGGACACGCATGATCAGCCCCCAAAGATCCGCCCCAAGATCCGCCCGGCCCGCCTTGGCCGGACAACATTACGCCAGCATGACCGGCCACCCGCCGCGCGCGCCGGGAAGCCCAGCAATGCACGGGCGGACTGGCCATTCGCGGCCGTTCGTCCTATTGGCTGAATGCACAAAAAAACGGCTTTCCGATACGGTGCGCCGCAACGGAAGCGGAGGAAACATGACGCAGCAGGCGAGTGCCCTGCCGCAGCGCGACGTCCGCATCATCGGCCTCGTCGGCGCGGCCCATTTTGCGAGCCACTTCTTCCAGCTGGTGCTGCCGCCGCTGTTTCCCTTCATTCGTGACGGGCTCGGGGTCAGCTACACGCAGCTCGGCGTCGCGATGGCGGTGTTCTATGCCGTCTCCGGCATCGGCCAGGTGGCCGCCGGCTTCCTCGTCGACCGCTACGGCCCGCAGCGCATCCTGCCCGTGGGCATCGCGCTCTTCGGCCTTGCGACGATCCTCGCCGGCCTCGCACCTGCCTATTGGATGCTGATCGTCGTCGCGATCGTCGCCGGCCTCGGCAACTGCGTCTTCCATCCGGCCGACTTCTCGGTGATGACGGCGCGCGTGACACCCTCGCGCCTTGCCCGCGCCTACAGCATTCACACGGTCTCCGGCACGCTCGGCTGGGCGGCGGCGCCGGTGACGCTGCTTCTCCTCAGCGACCTCCTCGACTGGCGCATGGCGCTCATCGTCACCGGCGCGGCCGGCATCGTCTTCGCGCTCTATGTCGCCACGCAGCACCTGTTCCTGCGCGTCGCGCCCCATGAGCCTCATGCCGCCGACTCGGCAAGGCCGCCACAGGGCTCCCCCAGCACGGCGCAACTGCTCTTCGCCGCGCCGGTCGTGCTGTGCTTCGTCTATTTCACTTTGCTGTCGATCGCGCAGACCGGCATGCAGAGCTTCCTGCCGAGCCTGATGCCGCACGTGCAGGCGATCACCTTCGCCCTCGCCACCACCGCGACGACGGTCTATCTCGTCGCCAGCGCCACCGGCTCGCTCATCGGCGGCTTCCTCGCCGACAGGACGAGCAACCACGAGCGCATCGTCGGCGGCGGCCTCGTCGGCGCCGGCGTGCTCACGCTCGCGCTCGGCTATATCCCGCTGGCGCTCGCCACCGCCTTCGCGACGGTGGCCGTGGCGGGCTTCCTCACCGGCATCACCATTCCCTCGCGCGACATGCTGGTGCGCTCGGCGACGCCGGCCGGCTCGACCGGCAAGATCTTCGGCTTCGTCTATTCCGGCCTCGACCTCGGGGCGATGCTGGCCCCGGTCGCGATCGGCCTTTTCCTCGATGGAGGGCAGGCGCATCTTGCCTTCGCCTTCATGGCGGCGGCGCTGATCGGCACCATCACCGCGGCCTTCCTCGTCAAGTGGGGCACGCGCCGGGCCGCCGTGCGGGCGACGAACATATAAAGACTTCTTTATGTCTTTATTGCCTGCGAGCGGCGCGGCTGCTATAGGTCGCGCCGAACCTAACGCCGTATCGCAATCACGGATCGTCGCGCCATGACCCAGGACTACATCGTCAAGGACATTTCGCTGGCCGAATGGGGCCGCAAGGAGATCGCCATCGCCGAAAGCGAGATGCCCGGCCTCATGGCCGTGCGCGAGGAGTTCGGCCCGAGCCAGCCGCTCAAGGGCGCCCGCATCGCCGGCTCCCTGCACATGACCATCCAGACCGCCGTGCTGATCGAGACGCTGAAGGCGCTCGGCGCCGACATCCGCTGGGTGTCGTGCAACATCTATTCGACGCAGGACCATGCCGCCGCGGCGATCGCCGCCGCCGGCATCCCCGTCTTCGCCGTCAAGGGCGAGACGCTGAAGGACTACTGGGACTACACCGCCAGGCTGTTTGACTGGCACGGCGGCGGCGTGCCCAACATGATCCTCGACGACGGCGGCGACGCCACCATGTTCGTCCATGCCGGCGTGCGCGCCGAGGCGGGCGACACCGCCTTCCTCGACAAGCCCGGCTCCGAGGAGGAGGAGATCTTCTTCGCCCTCATCAAGCGCATGCTCGCCGAGAAGCCGAAGGGCTGGTTCGGCGAGGTCGCCCGCTCCATCAAGGGCGTGTCCGAGGAGACGACGACGGGCGTGCACCGCCTCTACATGCTGGCCAAGGAGGGCAAGCTCCTCTTCCCGGCCATCAACGTCAACGACTCGGTGACGAAGTCGAAGTTCGACAACCTCTATGGCTGCCGCGAGTCGCTCGTCGACGGCATCCGCCGCGGCACGGACGTGATGATGGCCGGCAAGGTGGCCATGGTCGCCGGCTTCGGCGACGTGGGCAAGGGCTCGGCCGCCTCGCTGCGCAACGCCGGCTGCCGCGTCATGGTGTCGGAGGTCGACCCCATCTGCGCCCTGCAGGCGGCGATGGAGGGCTACGAGGTGACGACGATGGAGGACGCCGCCCCGCGCGCCGACATCTTCGTGACGGCCACCGGCAACAAGGACGTCATCACCGTCGACCACATGCGCGCCATGAAGGACCGCGCCATCGTCTGCAACATCGGCCACTTCGACAACGAGATCCAGGTCGCCGGCCTCAAGAACTTCAAGTGGCACAACGTCAAGCCGCAGGTCGACGAGATCGAGTTCCCCGACGGCAAGCGCATCATCCTCCTGTCGGAGGGCCGCCTCGTGAACCTCGGCAACGCCACGGGCCACCCCTCCTTCGTGATGAGCGCCTCCTTCACCAACCAGACGCTGGCGCAGATCGAACTCTTCACCAAGCAGGGCGAGTACGAGAAGACGGTCTACACGCTGCCCAAGCACCTCGACGAGAAGGTCGCGATGCTGCACCTCGCCAAGATCGGCGTGAAGCTGTCGAAGCTCTCGCAGGAGCAGGCGGCCTATATCGGCGTGACGCCGCAGGGCCCGTTCAAGCCCGAGCACTACCGCTACTGAGGCGGCGTTCTCCACACGCATCCACATCGATCGCCCGGTGGCCTCCACCGGGCGATTTGCCTTTTGTTAACCACTTCCTGCAGAAGTCGTTGAAACGCTACATTGGCTCGATTCGCGGCCTGGGCGAGCGCGTGCGCGCGGCGGCGGAAGCGAGGATCGGACGATGCAGGGAGCAACGAGGGCTGGCGAACGGCGGGGGATGCGTTCCTCCCGTGCGATCCCCGCGCTCTCGTCCACGGCCCTCGCCGTCAGCCTCGCCGGCCTTCCCGCACCCGCCGCGGCTCAAGGACTCGCGCCGCTCATCAGCCGGGCCGCACCGCAGGATTTCGCCGGCCTTGCCCTCGTGCTCGGCCTCATCGCCTTCGCCACCACCACCGCCCTCGTGCACCTCAGGGAGCGCCGCCGCTGGGCGCGGCAGGAGGCGCTGCTCGCCGGCGAGAACGAGGAGCTGCGTGCCCGCGCCGACCGCGTCGCCCTGCTCGTCGCCACCGAGCCGCAGCTGCTCGTGAGCTGGCACGGGCGCGATGCCGAGCCGCAGATCGAGGGCGACGTCGGCATCTTCGGCGAAGGCGTCTCGGGCCGGCGGGTGCTGGCCTTCGGCTCCTGGCTGCCCGCGGCGGGGGCGCAGGCGCTGGAACGGGCGCTGGAACGCCTGAAGGAGCGCGGCGAGCGCTTCCAGATGAATCTGAGGGCCACCAGCGGCGCCTATTACGAGGCCGAGGGCCGCGCCATCGGCGGCCGTGCCGTGCTGCGCCTGCGCGAGGTCACCGGCGACCGGCTCGACCTGCTGCGCCACCGCGACGCCCTCGCCGAGGCGCAGGCGGAGAGCCGCGCGCTCGCCGGCGTGCTCGACGGCCTGCCCGAGCCCGCCTGGCGCCGGGACGCCGAGGGCCGGCTCACCTGGGCCAACCGCGCCTATGCCAAGGCCGTCGAGGCGGGCGATGCCGCCGAGGCGGTGAGCCGCGGGCTCGAGCTGCTCGATGCGCCGACGCGCAAGGCCATGGACCGCCAGCGCACGGCGGGCGCGACCTATCGCGACCGCGTCACCGCGGTCGTCGCCGGGGCGCGAAAGGTGCTGGACGTGACCGAGACGCCGAGCGGCGACGGCACCGCCGGCGTCGCCATCGACGTGTCCGAGCTCGAAGCCGTCCGCTCCGACCTCGAGCGGCAGATGGCGGCGCATGTGCGCACGCTCGACCAGCTGCCGACCGCCGTCGCCATCTTCGACGCCGGCCAGCGCCTCGCTTTCTGCAACGCCGCCTACCGCGAGCTGTGGCAGCTCGACGCCGCGTTCCTCGAAGCCGGCCCGACGGACGGCGAGGTGCTCGACGAATTGCGCGCCCGCCGCCGGCTCCCCGAACAGGCCGACTACCGCGCCTGGAAGGCCGACGTCCTCGCCGCGCACCGCTCGGTCGAGCCGCAGGAGCACTGGTGGTACCTGCCGGACGGTCGCACCCTGCGCGTCCTCGCCAATCCCAATCCCAAGGGCGGCGTCACCTATCTGTTCGACGACGTCAGCGAGCGCTTCAACCTCGAATCGCGCTTCAACGCCCTGCTCAGCGCCCAGGGCGAGACCCTGAACTCCCTGCGCGAGGGCGTCGCGGTCTTCGGCTCGAACGGCCATCTCAAGCTCTGCAACCCGGCCTTCGGCCACCTGTGGCAGCTCTCGGAGGACGTGCTGGCCGAACTGCCGCACATCGACGAGGTGATCCGCCTGTGCGGCCTCATGGCCCCGCAGCAGGAGGCCTGGGACGTCATCCGCGGCGCCGTCGCCGGTGTGCACGACACGCGCACCGGCTTCGCCGCGCGCATGGACCGGCACGACGGCACCGTCATCGATTGCGTCACCGCGCCGCTGCCGGACGGCTCGACCCTCCTCACCTTCACCGACGTGACGGCGAGCGTGGAGGTGGAGCGGGCGCTGAAGGAGAAGAACCAGGCGCTCGAACAGGCCTCGCGCCTGCGCGAGGACTTCGTCCACCACGTCTCCTACGAGCTGCGCTCGCCGCTGACCAACATCATCGGCTTCGTGCAGCTGCTCGATGCCGAGACGGTCGGCCCGCTGAACGACAAGCAGCGCGAATACGCCTCGCACATCACCAAGTCCTCGGCGGCGCTGCTCGCCATCATCAACGACATCCTCGACCTCGCCACCATCGACAACGGCGCCATCGCGCTCGCCTGCGAGGAAATCGACATCCGCGAGACGATCGACGCCGCGCTCGCCGGCCTGCAGGATCGGCTGGCGGAGCACGACATCAGGGTCGTCATCGACGTTCCGGCCGACATCGGCCGCTTCGTCGCCGACGCCAAGCGCGTGCGCCAGGTGCTGTTCAACCTGATGTCGAACGCCATCGGCTTCTCCGATCCCGGCCAGACCGTCACCGTCACGGCGCGTCGCGAGGGCGAGGAGGTCGTGTTCACGGTCAGCGACGCCGGGCGGGGCATCGCGCCGGAGGTCCGGGCCCGCGTCTTCGACCGCTTCGAGAGCCACACCCTCGGCTCCGGTCACCGCGGCGTCGGGCTCGGCCTGTCCATCGTGCGCTCCTTCGTCGAGCTGCACGGCGGCACGGTGGCGCTCGATTCGGCACCCGGCCGCGGCACCACGGTGACCTGCCGCTTTCCCCGCGTGCCGAGCCGCGCTGCAGCGGAGTAACGAGTTGGCTTTCGAGTGGACGAGGCGATGGTGAGTTCTCCCTTCCCGGCCGGGCAGGCTGCGGCTTACGGCACGCGCGGCGGCGGCGAGGCGGCGACGGCCACCTGGCAGCTCGACCTGCCGAACGAGGCGGCGACGCTGCGCCTTGCCGAGGTCTTGTGCGAGGAGCTGAAGGCGGGCGATCTCGTCACGTTGTCGGGGGATCTCGGCGCCGGCAAGACCACTTTCGCCCGCAGCCTCATCCGCACCCTCGCGGGCGATGCCGGCCTCGAGGTGCCGAGCCCGACCTTCACCCTGATGCAGCTCTACGACACCGCGCGCCCGCCGGTGGTGCATGCCGATTTCTACCGGCTCGGCGGCGCGGACGAGCTCATCGACCTAGGCTGGGAGGAGGCCTGCGAAGGCGCGCTCGTCCTCGTCGAATGGCCGCAGAAGGCCGAGGAGGCCCTGTCGCCGGACCGGCTGGACATCGCCTTCCACCTCCTGCCGCACGAGCATCCCGGGCGCCGCCGGGTCGTCATGACCGGACACGGCCGATTCGCGCCGCGGCTCTTCCGCCTGCGCGCCATCCGCACCTTGCTCGACGCCGCCGGCTGGGGCGACGCCGAGCGCCAGCACATCCAGGGCGATGCCTCCTATCGCGAATACGAGCGCCTCACCCGGCCCGACGGCGCAACCGCCGTGCTGATGATCTCGCCGCCCCGGCCGCCGGGCCCCGTGCTGCGCGGTACCAAGCCCTATCCGATCGCGGCGAAGCTCGCGCTCACGGTCCATCCTTTCGTCGCCGTCGACAAGGGCCTCAGGGCGCTCGGCTTCAGCGCGCCGGACATCTATGCCGCCGACCTCGACACCGGCCTCCTGCTGCTCGAAGACCTCGGCAGCGAGCCGGTCATCGCGGACGGCGCCCCCATCCCCGAGCGCTACCGCGAGGCGGCGCTGCTGCTCGCCAAACTCCACGGCACGACCCTGCCGGATGTCCTGCCCGTGGCCGACGGCATCGACCACGTCATCCCGCCCTATGATCTCGAGGCGCTGCTGACCGAGGTCGAGCTCATCATCGACTGGTATGCCCCGCACATCGGCGGCAAGGCCCTGTCCGCCGTCGCCCGGGCCCAGTTCAACACCCTGTGGACGCGCCTGCTGGCGGATGTCGTGACCGGCCCGGCGACCTGGACGCTGCGCGACTTCCACTCGCCGAACCTCATCTGGCTGCCGGAGCGCCGGGGGCTCGCCCGGCTCGGCGTCCTCGACTTCCAGGACGCCGTCCTCGGCCATCCGGCCTACGACCTCGCGGCCTTGCTGCAAGATGCGCGTGTTACCGTGCCGGCCGAGCTCGAATTGTCCCTGCTCGGCGCCTACGCCCGGGCCCGCCAGGGGCAGGACCCCGACTTCGACGTCGGAAGCTTCGCCGCCGCCTATGCCGTCCTCGCCGCCCAGCGTGGCACCAAGCTGTTCGGCACCTTCGCGCGCCTTGCCAAGCGCGACGGCAAGAGCATCTATCTCAACCACCTGCCGCGGCTCAGGACCTATCTGGTGCGCAACCTCGCCCATCCGGTGTTGTCCGAGCTGCGGCTCTGGTATGAGACGCACCTGCCGGCGCTCGTCGCCGACACCTGAGCTTTCGCGATGCCGAACACGATGAGCCGCCCCGCCGCCATGCCTCGCCGCACCATGCCCCGCCGCGCCATGATTCTCGCCGCCGGCCTCGGCAAGCGCATGCGCCCGATCACCGCCACGACGCCGAAGCCACTCGTGCGCGTGGCGGGGCGCTCCCTGCTCGACCGGGCGCTCGACAGGCTCGCGGCCGCCGGCGTCGAGGATGTCGTCGTCAACGTCCATTATCTCGCCGACCTCGTCGAGCAGCACGCCCGCCGGCGCAAGGGCGGGCCGAAGGTGCACATCTCCGACGAACGGCAGAAGCTCCTCGACACCGGCGGCGGCATCCGCAAGGCGCTGCCGCTCCTCGGCGAGGAGCCGTTCTTCCTCGTCAACAGCGACACCTTGTGGCTCGAGGGCCCGCTGCCGAACCTCGACCTCCTCGCCGACGAATGGGACGCAGAGCGGATGGACATCCTGCTGCTGATGGCCCCGACCGCGACGAGCCTCGGCTATGACGGGCGTGGCGACTTCTCCATGGATGCCTCCGGGCGCCTGACGCGCCGGCCGGAACGCGAGGTCGTGCCGTTTGCCTATGCGGGCGTCGCCATCGTCAAGCCCCAGCTCTTCGCCGACGCGCCGGAGGGCCCCTTCTCGCTCAACCGCATCTTCGACGAGGTGGCGGAGCGGGGCCGGCTCCACGGCGCGCGCATCGAGGGCCAGTGGCTGCATGTCGGCACGCCCGAAGCCCTGCGCGCGGCCGAGGCCCGCTTCGCCACGACGGACTGACCATGGCAAGGCAGGCGCCGGCACGGGTCTTCACCATCCCCCCGGGGGCGCCCTTCCTCGCAACCTTCGCCGATGCGCTGCTCGCCGGCCGCATCGTGCCCGGTTTCCCGGACGCCGACGATCCCCTCGCGCTCGCCTCGGCCACCATCTACCTGCCGACCCGGCGCGCCGCCCGCGCGCTCGCCGCCACCCTCGCCGAGCGGCTGCCGCAGCGCAGCGTGCTCCTGCCCGACATCCAGCCGCTCGGCGACCTCGACGCCGCGGAGCTCGCCCTCGCCGGCGAGGCGGAGCGGGCCTTCGGCGATGCCGCCGTGCATCTGCCGCCGGCGCTGGCGCCGATCGAGCGGCGCCTCATCCTCACCCGCCTCGTGCTGCAATGGGCCCGCGCCCTCGACGGCGCCATCCTGCCGGCCGAGGCGCACGAGCCCCTGCTCGTGCCCGCATCGCCGGCCGACGCCCTTGCCCTCGCCGACGATCTCGCCGCCCTCATGGACGGGCTCGCGACCGAGGACATCCCTTGGACGGCGCTCGCCGGCCTCGTCGAGGAGCGTTACTCGCGCTACTATGGCATCACGCTCGACTTCGTGAAGATCGCCGCCGAGATGTGGCCGGCCATCCTCGCCGAGCGGCAGGCGAGCGACCCGGCCCGGCGCCGCTCGGCCCTCGTCGATGCCCGGGCCGCGGGCCTCGCGGCGGCGCCGCCGCAACGGCCGGTGATCGTCGCCGGCTCGACCGGCTCCATCCCCGCCACGGCCCGGCTCATCGCCGCCATCGCACGCCTGCCCAAGGGCGCCGTGGTGCTGCCGGGGCTCGACACCGGGCTCGACGACGACACCTTCGCGCTCATCGGCGCGGGCGCCGACCTGACGGTGCACAACCACCCGCAGGCGATGCTCGCCCGCCTCCTCGCCACCATCGGCATCCCGCGCGCCGACGTCGCCGTCCTCGGCGCGCCCCCGCCCCGCCTTGCCGCCCGCTCGCGCTTCCTCTCCGAGGCCATGCGGCCGGCGGAGACCACGGACCTGTGGGCCGAGCCCGCCCACCGCCCGCCCGAGGCCGATCTCCACGCCGCCTTCGACGGCCTCTCCCTCGTCGAGGCGGCGGACGAGCGGGAGGAGGCGCTGTGCGCGGCCATTGCCCTGCGCGAGGCGCTGGAGGATCCGGCAGCGACGGCGGCCCTCGTGACGCCGGACCGGGCGCTCGCCGAGCGCGTGGCCGCCGAGCTCGCCCGCTGGGACATCGCCGCCGAGGATTCGGCCGGCCTGCCGCTGCGGCGCAGTCCCCACGGCACGCTCGCCTGCCTCGTCGCCGATGCGGCTGCCGCCGACCATGAGCCCGCGATCCTCGCGAGTCTCGTCGCCCATCCCCTCGCCCGCTTCGGCTGGCCGCGGGCGACGATGGAGCGCGCCGCCCGCGCGCTCGAGATCGGCGTGCTGCGCGGCCCCGCGCCGCCGCCGGGCCTTGCCGGCATCGCCGCCGTGCTCGCCGAGCGGCGGGCGGAAGCACGCGACCACCGCGCGCCGCGTCCGCTGCGCCGCTTGACCGACACGGACTGGGACCTCGCCGAGACGCTCCTCACGCGCCTTAGCGAAGCCTTCTCCGGCTTTCGCGCCGAGGACGGCGATGGGCTCGACCTCGTCGCCCTCGTCGGCGCCCATCGCGCCGCGCTCGATGCGGTGGCGCGTCCCGGCGCCGGCGAACCGCCCCCCCTCGTCGCGGGCGAGGCGGGAGAGGCCCTGGCCGAGGTCTTCGACGCGGCGACGAGCGCGAAGGTCGACGGCCTCACCGGCCGTTTCGCCGATTATCCGGCCTTCTTCGCCACCCTGATGGCCGACGCGGTGGTGCGCCGGCCGATGTCCGGCCACCGGCGCGTCAAGATCCTCGGCCTGCTCGAGGCACGCCTCGTCGAGGCCGATCGCCTCGTCCTCGGCGGGCTCGACGAGGAGGTGTGGCCGCCGACGGCACGCACCGATGCCTTCCTCAACCGGCCGATGCGCACGACGCTCGGCCTCGCCCCGCCCGAGCGGCGCATCGGCCAGACGGCGCATGATTTCGTGCAGGCGCTCGGCACGCGCGACGTGGTGCTGACCCGGGCCCTGAAGCGCGGCGATGCGCCGACCGTCCCGTCACGTTTCCTGCAGCGCATGCAGGCGCTGGCGGGCGACGGGCTGTGGGCGGAGCTCAGGCGACGGGGCGAGCGCCTGCGCCGCTATGCCGGGGCGCTGACGCGCCTGCCGGCGCTCAGGCCCATCGAGCGGCCGCGGCCGAAGCCCGACCCGGAGCTGATCCCGCGCCGCCTCAGCGTCACCGAGGTCGAGACGCTGGTGCGCGACCCCTATGCCATCTTCGCCCGCCACGTGCTGAAGCTCGATCCGCTCGACCCCATCGCCGTGCCGCCGGGCGCCGCCGACCGCGGCACCATCGTGCACGAGGCGCTCGGCGCCTTCACCGCCCGCCATCCCGTGACGCTGCCGGCCGATGCGCGCGAGGAGCTGGTCGCCCTCGGCCGACAGGCCTTCGCCCCCATCGCCGCCTATCCGGACGTCGCCGCGCTGTGGTGGCCCCGCTTCCTGCGCCTCGCCGAGGCCTTCGTCGCCTGGGAGACGGCGCGGCGCGCGGACATCGACGTCGTTCAGGCCGAGGTGGCGGGCGCCCTCGCGCTGGCGCTGGCCGACGGCAGCCCCTTCCGCATCACGGCACGCGCCGACCGCATCGAGCGCCTGCGCGACGGCCGGGCGGTGATCGTCGATTTCAAGACCGGCCGGCCGCCGAGCCCCAAGCAGGTCTTCGCCGGCTTTTCGCCGCAGCTCACCCTCGAGGCCGCCATCCTCGCCGCAAGCGGCTTTCGCGAGGTCGCGCATGTGCCGCCCGATCTCTGCGAGCTTCTTTACATGCATGCCGGCGGCGCCCGCGAGCCGCTGGTCGCCTGCCCGGTGAAGCCGCCGCGCGACGAGACGCGCTCCGTTGCCGAGGTCGTCGTCGAGCACGAGAGAAAGCTGACGAGCCTCCTGTCGCGCTATGTCGCCGGCGAGATCGGCTTCGCGTCGCGGCCCTTCCCGCAATTCGCCGGCCGCTTCGGCGCCTATGACCATCTCGCCCGCGTGCGCGAATGGTCGCTCGCCGGCGACGAGGCCGATCTTGGCGAACTCGGAGGCGAGGCATGAGCGGCCCGGCGCCCGGCGGGCTCAAGGTCCCGACGAAGACGATCCTCGACCAGCAGCGCGCCGCCCGGCCGGACGCCTCGGCCTGGGTGTCGGCCAATGCCGGCTCGGGCAAGACCAAGGTGCTCGCCGACCGCGTCATGCGGCTCCTGCTCGCCGGCACGGAGCCCTCGCGCATCCTCTGCCTCACCTTCACCAAGGCGGCGGCGGCGAACATGGAGAACCGCATCTTCGCCGAGCTCGGCAAGTGGGTGCGTCTCGACGACGAGGCGCTCGCCGCCGCGCTCGAGAAGCTCGAGGGACGGCGGCCGGACCGCGCCCGCCTCGCCCGCGCGCGCCGGCTCTTCGCCCATGCCGTCGAGACGCCCGGCGGCCTCAAGATCGAGACCATTCACGCCTTCTGCGAGCGCCTGCTGCACATGTTCCCCTTCGAGGCGAACGTGCCGGCGCGCTTCACGGTGCTCGACGACAACGAGAGCGCCGTGCTGCTCGCCGAGGCGCTATCCACGGTCATGGCCCGGGCCGCCCTCGGCCGCGACCCCGCCCTGCGCGACGCCCTGACGCTGCTCGCCGAGAACCATTCGGACACGGCCATCGCCGAGACGATCCGCGAGGCGCTGCGCCACCGCGCGGCGCTTCTCGCCTACGCGCGCGAGCCCGCCGCCTTCGCCGACGCGATGGCGGGCCTTGCCGCTGCGCTCGGCCTGGACGAGGGCGAGACGCCGCAGACCATCGCCCGCGCCATGTGCGAGGACGGCATCGCCCCGGCCGAATGGCCGGCCATCGCCGAGGTGTTGCGCGGCGGCAAGAAGACCGACCAGACGAATGCCGAAGCGCTGTCGCAGGCGGCGCAGGCGGACGATCCGTGGGAGCGGCTGGCGCATTACCGCTCGCTGTTCTTCACCCAGAAGGGCACGCCCGCGGCCAACCGCAGCGTGGCGACAGGGAGCGTCCCGCCCGATCTCGCCGAGCGTCTCTTCGCCGAGCGCGATCGCCTTGCCGCCCTCGACGAGCGGATGAAGGGCGCCCGCACGCTGGAGCGGACGCAGGCCCTGCTCACCCTCGCGCAGGCGGTCCTCGCGCGCATCGAGGCGGTGAAGCGGGCACGCGGGGCGCTCGATTTCGACGATCTCGTCGAGCGCACGCTGACCCTGCTCGAGCGCGCCGATGCGGCCTGGGTGCTCTACAAGCTCGATGCCGGCATCGACCACCTCCTCGTCGACGAGGCGCAGGACACGAGCCCGACGCAATGGGCCATCCTGAAGCGGCTGACGGAGGAGCTCTTCGCCGGCGACGGCGCCGTCGCGAAGACGCGTACGCTCTTTGCCGTGGGCGATCCCAAGCAGTCGATCTACGGCTTCCAGGGCGCCGCCCCGCAGGAATTCGAGGGCTCCGGCCGCTATTTCCAGACGCGGGCGCGGCAGGCGGACCTCCTGTTCGAGCCGGTGGAGCTCACCGTCTCCTTCCGCTCCGCGCCGGCGGTGCTGAGCGCCGTCGATGCGGTCTTCGCCGTCGAGACGCATTACCGCGGCCTCAGCTTCGCCGATGTCGCGGTCGGCACCGCGCACGAGAGCGCGCGCCCCGATGCCCCGGGCCTCGTCGAGGTGTGGGAGACGGAGCGGCCAGCCGACCGCGAGGAGCCGGAAGCCTGGGTGCTGCCGCTCGACGAGCTCGCCGAGAGTGCACCCGCCATCCGCGTGGCCGAGCGCATCGCCCGCACCGTCGAGCGCCTGACGACGCACGGCGACGACACCGGCCAGCGCTTCGCGCCGGGCGACATCCTCATCCTCGTGCGCAGCCGCGGCGCCTTCTTCGAGGCCGTGATCCGGGCCCTGAAGCGGCGCGGCGTGCCGGTTGCCGGCGCCGACCGTCTCGACGTCGGCCAGCACATCGCCGTGCGCGACCTCGTCGCCGCCGGCCGCGCCGCGCTCCTGCCCGACGACGACCTGACGCTGGCCGCCGCCCTCAAGAGCCCCCTCGTCGGCCTCACCGACGACGACCTCATGCGCATCGCCGCCCGGCGGGAGGACAGCGAGAGCCTCGCCGATGCGCTCGGACGGGTCGGGACGGCCGGCGATGCGGCCGCCGCGCGGGCGGGGGAGGCGCTCGGGCGCTGGCGCAATGCCGCCGCACGCCGCGGTCCCTTCGCCTTCTATGCCGGGCTGATCGGCCCGGAAGGCGGCCGCGAGCAGCTCGTCGCCCGGCTCGGCCAGGAGGCTGGCGACGCCATCGACGCCTTTCTCGCCATGGCGCTCGATTTCGAGCATCGCCACGCGCCGTCGCTGAAAGCCTTCCTCCTCTCCTTCGAGAGCGACGGCCGCGAGGTGAAGCGCGAGATCAAGCGCGACCTCGATGCCGGGCGCGACGAGGTCCGCGTCATGACGGTGCACGGCGCCAAGGGGCTGGAGGCGCCCTTCGTCATCCTCGCCGACGACTGCAGCCAGCCCAACGGCCGCCATGATCCCAAGCTCTTCGCGCTGCCCCTGCAGCGCTCCGGCCACGCCGGCCCGGCGACGGTGCCGGTGTGGTCGCCGAAGCGCGACGAGGACGCCCCCGCCGTCGCGCGGCTCAGGGAGGCGGTGCGCACCCGCGAGGCCGAGGAGCACAACCGCCTCCTCTATGTCGCCATGACCCGCGCGAAGGATCGGCTCGTCGTCGCCTCCTACAGCAACGGCAAGCGCGGCAAGGACGGCAACTGGCCCGAGCTGCCCGCCATGTGCTGGACCGGCATGATCCGCCGTGGCCTGGAAGGCCGGCTGGAAGAGGTCGAGGTGGACGGCCTGAGGGTCCAGCGCTGGCAAAGCGGCCCCCTCGGCGCTGCCGCAGCCGCGCCGCCCCCCGCCGAGGATGGCGCCGGCATCGCCATGCCCGATTGGCTCGATCGGCCGGCGCCCGCGGAGCCGGAGGCGCCGCCGCCGCTCAGCCCCTCGAGCGCGCTTGCCGCCGCCGACAGGCCGCACCGTCCGGGCGACGGGCCCTTCGCGGCCGACGCGCGCCTTGCCGGCACGCTCGTGCACCAGCTCGTCGAGCATCTGCCCGGCCTGCCCGCCGCGGCGCGCCCGACGGCCGCCGAGCGATTCGTCGCCGTGCGGGCCGGGCGCCTCGACGAGGCGAAGCGGGCCGGCGTCGTCGCCCAGGCCCTCGCCCTTCTCGACGAGCCGGCCCTCGCGCCCCTCTTCGGCCCTGACGCGCGTGCCGAGGTCGCCGTCGCCGGCGAGATCGCCGTCGGCAGCACGAGGCGCGCCGTCTCGGGGCAGATCGACCGGCTCGTGGTGAGCGACGAGGCCGTCGTCTTCGCCGATTTCAAGACGAGCGCCCGCCCGCCGGCGGATCTCGCCGCGGTGCCCGAGGCGCATGTCGCTCAGCTCGCCGTCTATGGGGCGCTGCTTGCGGACATCTTCCCCGGACGCAGCCTCAGGGCCCTTCTCGTCTACACCGCCGGGCCGCGTGTGCTGGAGGTTCCCGGCGAGGCGCTCGCCGCCGCGCTCGACCGGATCCCGGTGTTGTGAACGGCCAGGGTGCCACCAGATCTAGCGTCAACGTGTGGGCACGCACACAAGTTGCCTTGACCGGAACGGGGGGCCTTCCTACGTTCGGATCGACTTGCTGCGCAGACTGCGCCGCGCATATGGAAAGGAACTCATCATGGCGACTGCGAAGGTGACAGATGCGAGCTTCGAGGCCGATGTCCTGAAGTCCGCAGAGCCCGTCGTCGTCGATTTCTGGGCCGAATGGTGCGGACCCTGCCGCATGATTGCGCCCGCGCTCGAGGAAATCGCCACCGAGATGGCCGGCAAGGTCAAGGTCGTCAAGCTCAACGTCGACGAGAACCCGAACACGGCCGCCCAGTTCGGCATCCGCTCGATCCCGACCCTCATGATGTTCAAGGACGGCAAGCTCGCCGGCCAGAAGGTTGGCGCCCTGCCGAAGAGCGAACTGTCGAAGTGGATCTCGACCGCCGTCTGACGGACGCCGCATCGACGCCGGAAGAAGGGCCCGCCGGGCCCTTTTTTCTTGGCCCTCATGATTACTAGCGTCTTTCGCTAGCATTAGAATGAGCCTGTCTTCCGCCGGAGCACATGAGGCGTCCATGAAGACCACGATCACGGTCCGGGACATCGATCCCGGCGACAAATCCTGGCTCTAGCACGAGGCCGGCCGGCTGGGCATCTCCATGGAGGAGTTCGTGCGCCGGTTGATTCGCGAGAAGCGGACCAAGGCATCTGCACAGACAAAGCCCTCGGAGGCGTTCAGGCACTACTTCGGCGCCCTGCACGGGGTTGAGCTGCCGCCGCGCGCGGCAGGTTCGGCTATTCGCCCGTCCGTTTCGAAGCGGGCGGCGACGAATGACGGCGGGGGTCGGCTACCTGCTCGACGCCAACGTTCTTTCCGAGATGATGCGGCCCGCCCCCGACGGCAAGGTCGCCGATTTCCTTGATTCCATTGCCGGTCAAGGCCTGGGACTCGCCTCGATCACAGCCTGGGAAATACTCAACGGCATAGGGCTCCTGCCGCCCGGACGCCGCCGGATACGCTGCGGCAGCAGTTCCTCTTGCTGGTCTCGGACCTCTTCGAGGATCGGGTGCTCGACTGGACCTTCCAGGATGCTGCCTCCACGGCGCGCATCATGGAAGAGAAGCGGCGGCGCGGCGAGGCCCTGGACGACCATCTGCCCGATGCGATGCTGGCCGGCACGGCGGCAAGCCGCGACGTGACGATCCTCACCCGTAACGAGGCCGAGTTCCGCAACACGGGCGTGCGCTTCGTCAATCCCTGGACGGCACCCATCGTCTGACGCCGTTGCGCCGGAGCGGGCACCGGCTGCGCAATGCTCCGTCTCCAGATGCGCTCTTTTCGAGCGACCGGACTGGCAGGAGCCTTGGAACGCGCGCTTGCCGCCGCCGTGCCGCCGTGGCATGCCGGAGCCATGCAGGACACGGCCCTCCCCATCGCCCATCTCGTCCTCGGCGGCGCCCGCTCGGGCAAGAGCCGCCATGCCGAGGCGCTGGTCAGGGCGATGCCGGGACCGTGGATCTATATCGCCACCGCCGAGGCGCACGACGCCGAGATGGCGGAGCGCATCGCCCGCCACCGGCACGACCGGGGCCCCGGATGGCGGACGGTGGAGGCGCCCCGCGCGCTCGCCGCGGCCATCGCGGCGGCGCCGGAGGGCGCGCCCGTCCTCGTCGACTGCCTGACGCTCTGGCTCACCAATGTCATGCTCGCGGGCGAGGATGTGGAGGCCGCCTGCCGGCAGCTGACGGAGGCGGTGGCCCGCCGGCGCCGGCCGCTCGTCCTCGTCGCCAACGAGGTCGGCTTCGGCATCGTGCCGGACAATGCGCTCGCCCGCCGCTTCCGCGACCATGCCGGCCTCCTCAACCAGCGCCTTGCCGCCGTCGTCGACCAGGTCACCCTCGTGGTCGCCGGCCTGCCGCTCACCGTGAAGGGACGCGACCGATGACCGCCATCTCCCCCGAGGAAGCCGCCCGCCATCGCGAGAAGATGGTGAAGCGCAAGGCCGTGCAGGATGCGGAGGTGGCGGAGAAGACGCGCGAGAAGGGCCTCCTCATCGTCAACACCGGCCCCGGCAAGGGCAAGTCGACCGCCGCCTTCGGCCTCATGCTGCGCGCCCTCGGCCACGGCTGGAAGGTGGGCGTCGTCCAGTTCATCAAGGGCAACTGGGAGACGGGCGAGCGCCGCGCCATGGAGCGCTTTTCCGACCTCGTCGAATGGCACGCCATGGGCGAGGGCTTCACCTGGGAGACGCAGGACAAGGCGCGCGACATCGCCGCCGCATCGCGCGCGTGGGACAAGGCGAAGGAGCTGATGGCGCGGGACGACATCCGCCTCGTCATTCTCGACGAACTCAACATCGCCCTGCGCTATGATTACCTGCCGCTCGACGCGGTGGTGGCGACGCTCGCGGCGCGGCGGCCGGACCTGCACGTGGTCGTGACCGGTCGCAACGCCAAGCCCGAGATGGTCGCCGCCGCCGATCTCGTCACGGAGGCGGGGCTCGTCAAGCACCACTTCGCCGCCGGGGTGAAGGCACAGGAAGGCATCGAATTCTGATGGCAACGCCCGCGGTGATGCTCCAGGGCACCGGCTCCAACGTCGGCAAGTCGCTGATCGTCGCGGGCCTGTGCCGCCTCTTCGCCCGCCGCGGGCTCACCGTGCGCCCCTTCAAGGCGCAGAACATGTCGAACAACGCCGCGGCGGTGGCCGGCGGCGAGATCGGCCGTGCCCAGGCGCTGCAGGCGCGCGCCGCCCGCGCCGAGCCCACCGTGCACATGAACCCGGTGCTGCTGAAGCCCGAGAGCGACCGCGGCGCCCAGCTCATCGTGCAGGGCCGGCGGCACGGCCATCTCGACGCGCGCGACTTCACCGGCCGGCGCAAGGCGCTGATGCCCTTCGTGCTCGGCAGCTTCGCCAAGGTCTGCGAAGGGGCCGACCTCGTCATTGTCGAGGGCGCCGGCAGCCCGGCCGAGATCAACCTGCGCGCCGGCGACATCGCCAACATGGGCTTCGCCACCGAGGCCGATGTGCCGGTGGTGCTCGTCGGCGACATCGACCGCGGCGGCGTCATCGCCAGCCTCGTCGGCACCCATGCCGTGCTCGACGAGGCCGACCGGGCCATGGTGCGCGGCTTCCTCGTCAACAAGTTCCGCGGCGACCCCGCCCTCTTCGCCGCGGGCATGACGGCGATCGCCGAGCGCACCGGCTGGCAGCCGCTCGGCCTGCTGCCCTGGCTTCCAGAGGCGAGCCGGCTGCCCGCGGAAGATGCGCTCGACCTCACCGGCACCGGCCGCAAGCCGGGCGACACCTTCATCGTCGCCGCCCCCGTCCTGCCGCGCATCGCCAATTTCGACGATCTCGACCCGCTCAGGCTGGAGGAGGGCGTCTCCCTCGTCCTTGTGCCGCCCGGCCGGCCGATCCCGTCCGATGCCGACCTCATCGTCCTGCCGGGCTCGAAGGCGACCATCGCCGACCTCGCCCATCTCAGGGACGAGGGCTGGGACATCGACATCCTCGCCCACGTGCGCCGTGGCCGGCCCGTCGTCGGCCTGTGCGGCGGCTACCAGATGCTCGGCCGCACCATCGCCGATCCCGAGGGCATCGAGGGCGCGGCCGGCATCGTGCCGGGGCTCGGCCTCCTCGACATCGACACGGTCCTGACAGGCGACAAGGCGGTGCAGCCGGTCGAGGCCGTCCATGCCGGGACGGGCTATGCCGTCACCGCCTACGAGATCCACCTCGGCCGCAGCGAGGGGCTCGATTGCGTGCGCGCGCCCTTCCGCGTCGCCGGCGAGCGCGAGGGGGCCATGTCGCCGGACGGGCTCGTCATGGGCACCTATCTGCACGGCATGTTCGCCGCCGACGACTTCCGCCGGGCCTTCCTCGCCCAGGCGAGCGGCGGCACCTTCCGCGCCAGCCTCGCCTACGAGCGCAGCATCGAGGAGGCCCTCGACAGGCTCGCCGCCCATGTCGGCCGGCACATGGACGTCGACGCGCTCCTCGCCATCGCGCAGGAGCGAGGCGGGGGCCAGGCTAGAGATTTATGAGTTTAAGTCGACGCGGGAGACTTGGCTTGATCCCTCCCTTTCGCAAGTCGGGTGTTCCCGACTTGCGCATATAAGTGCGGACCTCGGGCAAGCCCGAGGTCCGTGGGAGGGTGGATCGTGCCGTCCGAAGTCGGATTTATCCGACTTCGGCTTTTTAGGTGCCGAACTCGGGCTTGCCCGACTTCGACATTTGGAAACCGAAGTCGGGCGAGCCCGACTTCGCGGCGCCACCTCCCCCGTACGGAGGAGGATCAACGCGTGCGCCGATCTTAAAGTCATCATGCTTCAACGCTCCCCGTTGACCTTGGCGCGCACCTCGGCGGCGAGTGCATCGATGGCCGCCGGCGTCGAGGGCCCACCGCAGATGGTGAGCCGGTCCGGGAGGAACAGGCGCCGCTCGGGCGGCAGCACGCCGGCGAGCGCCGGGTGGACGAGGAAGGCCGTGCCGTTGTCGATGGCGCGAGCATCGGCCTCGTCCATCACCACAAAGTCCGGCGGGTCCATGACGAGCTGCTCGAGGCGCACGAGGCCGCCCTGCGGCAGGCCGAGGCGGGCCTGCATCGGCTGAAGGCCCATATGGCCGAGGAGTTCCGCGACGAGCGAGCGCTCCCCCGGCACGTAACCGCGCCGGTAGAGGACGAGGACGGTGGCCGGGCGCCGGGCGAGGCCTTTGGTGCGCGCGAGCGCCGCCTCGATCTCGGCGGCAAGCGCCGCGCCGCGCTCCGGATGGCCCAGCCGGGCCGCGACGGCCGTCAGCTGCTCGCGCCCCCCGGCGATGTCGCGCCAGGGATCGAGCACCATCAGCGGCACGCCGTGGCGCTCCAAAAGCTCGCGCTTGACGCGCGTGCCGTAGCGGCCGCTGAGCACGAGATCCGCCTTGCCGACCAGGATCTCCTCGCCCGTGCCGCCATTGACCGGAAGGTCGCCCACCCGGCCCGCGAGGAAGGAATAATCCGCATCGCGCGACAGGGGACTGAGGGAGGCGATCTGTCCGCGATCGGCCAGCGCCAGCAGGAGCTGGTCGGCGCACAGGTTGAGCGAAACGACCCGCGCCGGAGGCGCTTCGGCGTAGCGGGCAACGGACGGCGCGGTTTCCGATCGGCCGGCCGCGGCGAGGCGCACCATATCCCCCTCCCCCCGCTTGCGGCGGGGAGGGGTTAGGGGTGGGGGCCGGCGGGTGCAGGCCGGAAGCCTTCCGGGCCGACGGACACGCCACCTGCAATCGTCGAACGCCCGCCGGCGGAACCGCCCCCCACCCCGGCCCTCCCCACCACTGCGTGGGGGGAGGGAGGAGAGAGGCGCTCCGGCTCGCTGCTGCCGGCAGCCGGCGCAAGGCCGAGCCCCGTTGCAAGCACGATCGCGAACGCGACAGCCGTCCTCATATCCCTCATGTCCTTGCCCGCCCTTTCGGGCGCAATCTCGGCCGCAGCCTTACGGCGCTCCTTGCGCCGGCGCAAATGCACAGGCGGTGCATCCGTTCCGCATGCTTGCGGCCGAGCCGCGGTCTGCGTAAAGAGGCCCTGCGTTGGTGCCCCGCCGCAGCGGGGTGAAACGGGAACACGGTGCAAGACCGTGGCTGCCCCCGCAACTGTGAGCGGCGAGCGGCGATTCGACGAAGCCACTGGGGCCATCGGGCACCGGGAAGGCCGAATCGCAGCAGGGACCCGCAAGCCAGGAGACCGGCCAGCGCGCGAGGCAACCCTGACATCCGCCGGAGGGGCGGAATGGAGGTTTTCATGGCCGGTTCCGCCGGCCGTCGGACGCTCTCCGGCGGTATGTTCCTTTTGTCTTCCCTCACCCTTGCCGCCACCGGCGCCGCCGGCGACGAGATCACCCTGCGCGAGATCGTCGTCACGGCGACGCGCGGCCCGCAGGCCATCGCCCGCAGCGGCAGCGCCGTCACCGTCATTACCGCCGAGGAGATCGCCCGCTCCGGCGCCCGCACGCTCAACGACGCCCTGCGCCGCGTGCCCGGCCTCGACCTCACCGAGAGCGGCGGCACCGGCGCCACCACCTCCGTGCGCCTGCGCGGCGGCGAGCCGGGCCAGACCCTGGTGCTGATCGACGGCGTGCGCGTCAACGACCCGTCCACCGGCAACGGCCAGTTCGACTTCTCGCTGCTGGTGCCGACCGGCATCGAGCGCATCGAGGTGCTGCGCGGCCCCCAATCGGCCCTCTACGGCTCGGACGCGATGGGCGGCGTCGTCAACATCATCACCCGCAAGGGCCGCGGCGAGCCGCGCGCAGCGATCGCCGCCGAGGGCGGCAGCTACGGCAGCAGGGGCGTCCAGGCCGCCGTGTCCGGCGGCGATGCGCGCTTCAACTATGCCGTCTCGCTCAACGGCTATGACACCGCCGGCTTCTCGCGCTGGGGATACCGCATCGGCCGCCTCCGTGCCCAGCACCCGTGGCCGCTTGAGGCCGACGGCACACGCCGCTTCGGCCTCTCCGCGCGCTTCGGCTTCTCGCCGAGCGAAGACGTCGCCTTCGACGTCGGCGGCTCGGCCTATGTCAATGCCACGCAATACGACGCGGCCTTCGGAGCCTTTCCCGACACTCCGTCGTCGAGCGTCCAGCGCCTCGGGCAGGTCCATGCCAGGGCGACCGTCCACGCCTTCGACCGGCGGCTGAAGAACACCTTCCTCGTCTATGCCAACCGCACCGAGCGCGACTATCGCTCCATCAGCTATTACGGCGGCACGGCAGCGCCGGTGACGGACTGGTCGAAGGACGGCTATGTCGGCGGGCGCGTCGGCGCCTCCTATCAGGGCGATCTCTCGCTCGATGCCTTCGGCCTCCTCACCTTCGGCGGCCAGGTCGAGCGCGAGACGCTGACGAGCACGAGCGAGGCCGTGCTGCCGGTGCCCGGCCCGCGCACGACGCTCGACGACGCCGCCCAGACCACCCGCTCCCTCTTCGCCCTGCACCAGATCACCCTCGCCGAACGCCTGAACCTGTCGCTCGGCGGGCGCATCGACGACATCGAGGGGGCGGACCGCTTCGCCACCTGGCGCGCCACCCTCGCCTACGACATCGCCGAGAGCGACACGGTGCTGCGCGCGAGCGCCGGGACGGGCGCCAAGGCCCCGACGCTCTACCAGCGCCTCGATCCGCTCTACGGCAATCCGGCGCTCAGCCCGGAGCGCTCCTTCGGCGTCGACGCCGGCATCGACCAGAAGCTGTTCGACGGCCGGCTCACCCTCTCGGGCACGCTCTTCCTCAACCGTTTCCGCGACCTCATCAACTTCCAGAGCGATCCGTCCTGCCGGCCGGACCAGGCGTTCGGCTGCTACGTCAACGTGGCGCGGGCTCAGACGAGCGGCTTCGAACTGGCGGCGAAGGCCGAGCTCATCCCCGGGATGCTCGGGCTCGACATCGCCTATACCAACCTTGTCGCCATCGACCTCACCACCGACCTCAGGCTCGCCCGCCGGCCGGAGAACACGGCGCGCATCGGCCTCACTTTGACGCCGGCGCCGGGCCTCGTCATCGCGCCGGCGCTCGTTCTCGTCGACGCGCGCTATTCCGCGGCGCACGAGAAGGACAGGCTCGCGCCCTATGCCCGGCTCGACCTCTTCGCCTCCTATGAGGTGTCGGAGCGCGTGTCGCTCTTCCTGCGCGGTGAAAACCTCACCGATGCGCGCTATGAGGAGGTGAAGAACTACGGCACGGCGGGGCGCTCGCTCTACGCCGGCCTCAAGGCCAGCTGGTGAGGCGATGGACGGCGTAGGGGGCAGGGACATCGAGGAAGACGCGGCCCGCCGCCCGGGTCGCTGGCTGGTGCCGGCGCTCGTCGTCGTCCTCCTCGTCCTTTGCGTCCTGTCGCTCATGCTCGGCCCGGCGCGGCTCACGCCGGCCTTGGTGATCGAGGGGCTCTTCGGTGACGGCGGCGGCGCGGGCGTCGTCGTGCGCGACATCCGCCTGCCGCGCACCTTGCTCGCCGTCATCATCGGCGCGACGCTCGGCCTTGCGGGCGCCGCCCTGCAGGGCCTGCTGCGCAACCCGCTCGCCGCTCCCTCCGTCTTCGGTGCGCCGCAGGCGGCGGCGCTCGGGGCCGTCGTCGTCATCTATTTCGGCTATGCGGAGGTCTATTCGCCCGCCCTGCCGCTCGCCGCCATCGCCACCTCCTTCCTGTCGGTGCTCGTCGTCATCCTCATCGCCGGCGAGACCGCGAGCCTCGTCGTCCTCGTGCTTGCGGGGCTTGCCATCTCGAGCCTCGCCGGGGCAGCGACCTCGCTCGCCATCAGCCTGTCGCCCAACGCCTTCGCCGTCACCGAGATCGTCTTCTGGCTCATGGGCTCGCTGGAGGACCGGACCATGCGCCACGTCGCGCTCGTGGCGCCCTTCGCGCTTCTCGGAGCCGTGCTCCTCCTCTCCCAGGGCGGGGCGCTGCGCACCCTGGCGCTCGGCGAGGAGGCCGCCCGCAGCCTCGGCATCGACGTGCGCCTGCTGCGCCTTGCGGTCGTCACCGGGGTGGCCGTCGGCGTCGGCGCGAGCGTCGCGGTCGCCGGCACCATCGGCTTCGTCGGCCTCGTCGCCCCGCATATCGTGCGCCCGCTCGTCGGCCACGACCCGCGCCGCACGCTCGTGCCGGCAGCGCTCGCCGGCGCAGTGCTGCTGACGGCGGCCGACTGCGCCGTGCGCGTCATCCCCTCCGCCACCGAGGTCAAGCTCGGCGTGCTCACCGCCGTCGTCGGCGTGCCCTTCTTCCTCTACATCATCGTGCGCCGCCGGGCGGAGCTGACGGGAGCGCCGGCATGATGGGCGCCGCCCTCGCCGCCCGCGCCGTCGCCGCGCGCCTCGGCGGCCGGCAGGTGCTCGCCGGCGTCGACCTGACCCTTTCTCCCGGCAGCCTCACCGCCATCATCGGCCCGAACGGCGCCGGCAAGACCACCTTGGTGCGGGTGATGGCCGGCCTCGTCACGCCCGAAGCGGGAACGGTGCTCTTCGGCGAGCGGCCGCTCTCGGCGCTCTCGGCCCGCGAGCGCGCCCGCGCCGTCGCCTATCTGCCGCAGGGCGGCACCGTTGCCTGGCCGCTGCCGGCCGCCGACGTGGTCGCCTTGGGGCGTGTGCCGCACGGCGGCGGACCGGGAACGGGCCGGATCGACCCCGCCGTCGCCCGCGCCATGCGCGCCACCGACAGCGAGGCCTTCGCCGGGCGGGCCGTCACCACCTTGTCGGGCGGCGAGCGGGCGCGCGTCCTGCTCGCCCGGGCGCTCGCCGTCGAGGCGCCGGTTCTCATCTGCGACGAGCCGGTCGCCGCGCTCGATCCGCGCCACCAGCTCGCGGTGATGGGCGTGCTCGCCGCCGAGGCCCGGAAGGGCCGCGCCGTCGCCGTCGTCATGCACGACCTCGCCCTCGCCGCGCGCTATGCCGACCGGGTCGCGATCCTCGCCGAGGGGCGCCTCGCCGCCGCCGGCACGCCGCGCGAGGTGCTGACCCCGGCCATGCTGGCCGCGGTCTTCGGGGTCGCCTCCTTGCGCGAGGAGCGGCCCGACGGGCTGCTCGTCCTGCCCTGGCGCCCGCTCGCGCCCGAGCCCGGGCCCCTTCCGCCATCCGTTTGACGAATGACGGGGAACGTCATACCTCTAATCGACACGCCCGGTCCCGACAGCGGGACGGGCCTTCTGGTTCGAGAGAAGTCGATCATCTGCCATGACGGACGGCAGCCCAAGCCCGGACACCACCCGCGAGCGCATCATCGCCGCGGCAGAACAGCTCTTCCGCGACATCGGCTTCCAGAAGACGACCGTTGCCGACATCGCCAGGACGCTCTCCATGAGCCCGGCCAACGTCTACCGCTTCTTCGCCTCCAAGAAGGACATCAACGAGGCGGTGGCCGAGCGCATGACGGGCCGCAAGCGCAACCGGATCGAGGCCGTCGCGAAGGAGCCCGGCACGGCGCGCGAGCGCATGCGCCGCCTCCTGACCGAGATGCACGTCATGATGGCGGAATTCGCCGATGCCGACGCCAAGATCCAGGAGATGGTGGCCGTCGCCATCGCCGAGAGCTGGAGCGTCATCCATAACCACATCCGCGACCTCGACACGATCATCGCCAATGTGGTGCGCGAGGGCATCGCCGAGGGCGAATTCTCGGATGTGGATCCGGAGGTGGCCGGCCCCTGCGTGCGCGCGGCGATGACACGCTTCTGCCATCCGAGCGTGCTCGTGATGTGCCGTGACATCCCGCAGCCGACCCTCGACGAGCAGATCGACTTCATCCTTGCGGCCCTCGGCGCGGGGCGGCAGGGGGCACCCCGCCGTGCCGGCGAGACGGCCCGGACATCGTGAGCCGGCCACGGCTCCGGCCGGCGAGGCGCGTTGACAAACCGTCCCGTCAGGCTGATACCCCCGCAGACATCCACTAAGAACGGCTCCAGATTCTTGGCACAGCTCCTGGCGAAGAAAACGCTGATCATCGCCCACGACCTCGGCGCGACCGTCCTTGCGGTCCTGCTCGCCTTTGTCGTGCGCTTCGAGGACCCGCAGCTCAGCGAGCGCCTGGCGCTGCTGCCGCACGTCCTCCTGGTCTTCATGCCGCTCGCCGCCGTCACCTACTGGTATTTCGGCCTCTACCGCTCGCGCTGGCGCTTCGCCTCGCTGCCCGACCTGTCGAACATCTTCAAGGCGGTCACGCTTCTGGCGATGACCCTCCTCGTCGGCGACTACATCCTCGCCTCCTCGGGCTTCTACGGCTTCTTCTTCTTCGGCAAGATCACCATCGCGCTCTACTGGGTGCTGCAGATGTTTCTGCTAGGGGGGCCGCGGCTCGCCTGGCGCTATCTGAAATACGCCCAGTCGCGCCACAGCATCGAGCGGCATGAGGCCACCGCCTCCCTCGTCCTCGGGCGCAGTGCCGAGGTGGAGGTCGCGCTGCGCGCCATCGAGAGCGGCGCCTTCTCGAAGATCTCGGCCAAGGGCATCCTGTCGCCGCGCGAGTCGGACCTCGACCAGGCCATCCGCGGCGTACCGGTGCTCGGCACCTTCGCCGATCTCGAGCAGGTCATCGCCGATCTTGCCGAACGCGGCGTCAACGTGCGCCGCCTCGTCATGACGCCGAGCGCCATCAACGCGCCCGAGGCCGACGCCCTGCTCGCCCGCGCGCGGCGCCTCGGCCTGCCGCTGTCGCGGCTGCAGGGCCTCGACGAGGAAGGCCTGCGCGACCTCACCCTCGCCCCTGTCGACATCGAGGACCTGCTGCTGCGCCCGACGGTGGAGATCGACAAGGCGCGCCTCGCCCGCTTCATCCGCGGCAAGCGCGTGCTGGTGACCGGCGGCGGCGGCTCCATCGGCAGCGAGATCTGCGCCCGCGTCGCCGCCTTCGGCGCCGATGCGCTCTATGTGCTGGAGAGCTCGGAGCCGGCGCTGCACGCGGTGACCGAGCAGCTCGCCGTGCTCGACGCGCCGACGCGGATCGAGGGCGGCATCGCCGACGTGCGCGACCGCGAGCGCATCGAGCATCTCTTCCGCCAGTTCGCGCCCGACGTCGTCTTCCACGCCGCGGCCTTGAAGCACGTGCCCTATCTGGAGCAGGACTGGAGCGAGGGCATCAAGACCAACGTCTTCGGCTCGGTGAACGTGGCCGATGCCGCCGTCGCGGCCGGCGTGCGCGCCCTCGTCATGATCTCGACCGACAAGGCCATCGAGCCGGTCTCCATGCTCGGCACGACGAAGCGCCTCGCCGAGATGTACGCCCAGGCCCTCGATGCCGAGACGGCCGCGAACGGCGGCAGCGGCACGCGCCTCATCGCCGTGCGCTTCGGCAACGTCCTCGGCTCGGTCGGCTCGGTCGTGCCGAAGTTCAAGGCCCAGATCGCCCGCGGCGGCCCCGTCACGGTCACCCATCCGGACATGGTCCGCTACTTCATGACCGTGCGCGAGGCGGCCGACCTCGTCCTCACCGCCGCCTCCCATGCCGATGCCGAGGGCCGCACGGCCACCGGCGCCGGCCGCCGCGCCGCCGTCTATGTCCTCAAGATGGGCCAGCCGGTGCGCATCTACGATCTCGCCCAGCGCATGATCCGCCTCGCCGGCTTCGAGCCCGGCGTCGACATCGACATCGCCGTCACCGGCGTGCGCCCCGGCGAGCGCCTGCACGAGATCCTCTTCGCCCGCGAGGAACCGATGACGGAGACGGGCATCGACGGCGTCATGGCGGCCGAGCCGGTCTTCGCCGACAAGGCGCGCATCGCCGGCTGGCTGGCGCGGCTCGAGGAGGCGGCGCACGCCTACGACCGGGCGCGTGCCGAGGCGGTGATGGCGGAGGCCATCCCCGAGTTCAGCCGCCGGCAGCCCCCAGCCGCCGCAGGCCTTCCGGCGTCGTCAGAGCAGGTCGCCAGCCGAGCGCCATGAGGCGGCCCGGCTCGACGACGAGCGAGCCGGCCAGCCGCTCCAGCATGCCCTGCCGGCCGGCGAGCCGCAGCAAAGCCGCGATCCACCGCTCGTCGATGTCGACGAGGCCCGGGCGCCGCCCCATCCCGGCCCTGAGCGCCGTGATGATCTCCGGCAGCGAGACGGGCGCCGCATCCGCCACCAGCATGGATCCCGACAGCGGGCCGGGCTGCGCCAGCACATGGACGATGGCACCGGCGAGGTTCTCGACGGCCAGGAGCGAGCGCCGGGCGCCGAGCCCGGCGAAGGGCAGCGGCAGCGGCAGGCGCGCCAGCCTGACAAGCGCCCCCATGTTGCCCGCGACGCCCCGGCCGTAGACGAGCACGGGCCGCAGCGCCACATGGTCGATGCCGCGCTCGGCAAGGCCACGCTCGGCGGCGAGCTTGGAGCGGCCGTAAGGATCGACCGGGGCCGGCGCGTCGTCGTCGCGCAGGGTCGCCGGCGCGCTCGCCCCGCTCTGGGCGCGGACGGAGGACAGGAAGACGAAACGGCGCACGCGGCCGGCGGCGGCATCGGCGAGCGCCAGCGTCGCATCGGTATTGACCGCCTGGTAGCGCGCCTCCGGAACGCCCGGCCCCACATGGGCGATGCCGGCGCCGTGCACGACGGCCTCGACGCCGGCGAGCGCCGGCGCCCAGTCGACCGGTGCGGCGAGATCGCCGATGACGAAAGGCTCGCAGCCGGGCGGCGCGCGCCCCGCATCGCGCACGGCGGCGCGGACCGCATGGCCGGCCTCGCGCAGGGCCGCGGCCACGTGCCGGCCGACGAAGCCCGAGGCTCCGGTGAGGAGGACGGTGCCGCCTGCGCCCGCCGTCATGCCGGGGCCATGCCCGCGCGCGGGCGCGAGAAGCGCAGCAGCACGAAGCCGACGCCCGCCGCCCCGAGAGCGACGAGGGCCGCCTGAAGCGCCGGAGAGGTGACGCCCAGCGAAACCGCCGCCAGCAATGCGAGGAAGAGATTGAGGGCCAGCACCTGCCCGACGACGGCCGGCACCGAATAGCCGTTGTCGGTGGCGCGCTGGTAGAAGTGGCTGCGGTGCGCCTGCCACACGCGCTCGCCGCGCGCGAGTCGCCTGAAGAGCGTCAGCGTGGCGTCCGCCAGGTAGTAGAGCGGCAGGAGGACGGCGGCGGCGAGCCCGCCATGGGCGGCGAGCACGAGCAGCAGATAGCCGGCGATGAGGCCGATGGGCAGCGAGCCGACATCGCCGAGGAAGAGCCGGGCCACCGGCCGGTTGAACGGGGCAAAGCCGAGGAGGCCGCCGAGCAGGGCGGCCGCGAGCACGCCCTCCGCCGGCGGCAGGAAGCCCGACAGGGCGAAGGTGGCGAGCGCGGCGCACAGCGGCGCGAATTCCGCCACCGTCATCAGGTCGAGCCCGTCCATGAAGTTGACGAGATTGACGAACCAGACCCCGGCGAGCACCAGCAGGGCCTGCTCGAAGCCGAGGGGCAGCCAGTCCGGCCCGATACGCACCACGTTGGTAGCTGCGACGACCACCAGCCCGACGGCGGCGAACTGCGCGCCGAGACGCGGCAGCACCGGCAGCGGGCGGATGTCGTCGAAGGCGCCGAGCCCCGCGAGCACGACGGCCGCGAGCGCGACGGCGAGGAGCGCGGCACCGGCACCGGCACCGAGCGGCGGCAGACCGATCGTGACGGCGGCGGCGCCGGCCGCGAGCGCGGCGCCCAGCACGGCGATGCCCCCGCCCTGCGGCGTCGGGATGCGGTGGCTCGAGCGCGCGTTGGGCCGCGCCAGCGCATAGCGCTGCAGCAGCGGGCGCAGAAGGATGATGGCGAGCCCCGCCAGGAGGGCAGCGCCGAGGCAGGTGGTGGCGAACAGCGCCGTCACGTCGCGCTCCGGATCACGAACCGATCCCGCTCTCCGGCGGGCGGCGCGACAATAGCCGATGGTGGCGCGGCCGCAAGCGGCGGGGCGGGCGGACGATCCGGCTCAGGCGGCGACACGCGCGGCAGCGAGGTGGACCTCCTGCCCCTCGCGCGCCACGAAGGAGCCGGGCAGCATGGCGGCGAGGCGCCGCTCCATGTCGGCGAGATCGGCATCGGTGTGCCAGGGATGGACGTGGAAGGCCGCGAGCCGGCCGACGCCCGCCGCCCGGCAGAGCGCGACGCCCGCATCGCAGGTCGAATGGCCCCAGCCGCGGCAGCGGCAATATTCGGCTTCCGTATACATGGCGTCGTAGATGACGAGGTCGGCGTCGCGCACGAAGGCGAGCAGCTCCTCGTGCGGCCAGGGGCCGAGCTCGTCATGCTCGATGTCGCTGACGTAGCAGACGGAGCGTCCGCCGTGATCGAAGCGGTAAGCGGTGGCACCGGACGGGTGCTGCAGCGGACAGGTGCGGACCTTGAGCCCGTCGTCGAAGGTCAGCGTCTCGCCGGCATGGAAGCCGACGTGCTCGATGGTCGCCGGCAGCTGGGCGAGCGTCACCGGAAAGAGCGGCGGCGCGAACAGCCGGTCGAGCTCCGCCTCGGCGCTCTCGCCGTCGAGATTGCCGCAGTGCAGCCTCAGCGTCGTGCCCTTCATCAGAGCCGGCCGGAAGAAGGGCAGGCCGATGACGTGGTCGAGATGGAGGTGGCTCAGGAGCAGGTCGATATGCGCCGGCGCATCGGCGCCGAGCGTCTGTCCGAGGCGGGTGATGCCCGTGCCGGCGTCGATGACGAACAGCCGCTCGCCGCAGCGCACCTCGACGCAGGCCGTGTGACCGCCGAACGTGCACACGTCCGGTCCCGACACGGGATGCGAGCCCCGGACGCCCCAGAAGCGGACGCTGAGATCACTCTCGGTCGGTTTGTTGTCCATAGCCATCCGCTATTTCTACCTTAGAAAAACCGCAAACGACGTGCGCTAGCGCACATGAAGGTCACGATTCGGAGGGTCATGATCCATCCGCCATTTCCGTCTCCGCCCGGGGCAGCGCCAGCCCGGCGCGCGAGAAATGGACAGTCCTGTCGAGGCAATCCTCGGGCAGGCCCGGCGGCAGCACGGCGACGAGGCTGCGGTTCTCGAGCCCCTGGCGCAAGCGCCCGATCAGCGCCTCGGCGTCGCTTCGCGTCATGCCGTCGAAGATGTGGCTGACCACGAGCACCTGCGGCTCGCGCGCCAGGCAGCGGATGAGATCGACCAGCCGGTCCGGCACCGGCGAGACGAGCCCCTTGCGCGGGCCGACGCGGGCGGAGAGCCCGAGCCGCAGCACCTCGGCGTCGAGGTCGAGCGAGGCGAGCACGCGCCGCACGGCGGCATGCACCCGCTCCTCCGCCCCGGCGATGTCGTAGGCCACGCGGCCGAAGAGCAGGTTGTCGCTGAGCGAGGCGGCGCTGCACAGCCGCTCCGCCTCCCAGAACTCGATGGCCGGCGCAAGACCCGGCGGCAGCAGACGGGCGAAGGTGCGCCGGGCGGCGACGAGGCGCGCCTCCAGCGCCTCGTCGAGCAGGCCGAGGCGGTGCCGCGTCTCCACATAGCGCAGGGCGAGCGCGATCAGGAGATCACGGTCCTCGGCCTGCTCGCTGCGCCGGCGCTGGGCGCGGCGCGCGATCAGCCCTTCGTAGCGGCCACGCTCCTCGGCGCTGAAGAAGGAGAAGCGCTCGATGAGGGCATTGTCGTCCGGGATGCCGGCGAACATCTCCACCATCTGCGTGGCGATGGCGAGGCCCATCTCGGTCAGCGGCCGCGTCAGATCCTCCGCCTCCAGCACCGCCCTGAGGAAGGGGTTGCGGGCGAGACGCCGCTCCTCGAACGTGTCACCCACGGGCACGCCGAAGAGGATGTTCTCGGCCACCGTGCCGTGGCGGTTGTAGCGCTCGGCGGCAAACGGATCGACGAGATCCTCGGTCCCGTCGGAAGCGAGCTCCTCCCTCACTGCCCGCCGGGCATCGGCGATGAAGGGGGCGAGGCGCGCCGCCGCATGGGCGCCGACGGCCCCGTTGAGCCCGAGGCTGTAGACCTCGGCATCGACCCCGACGAGCTTGAGCGCGGCGATGAGCCGGGCATCGCACGCATCCTTGTCCCGCGTCAGGTCCGGCGGCACGCCGTAGGTCAGGTTGTCCCTGAGGCTGCCGTCCAGCATCACGGGATCGGTCCCGGCAAAGGCGATGACGGCCGCCCTGTAGCCGTCGGACATCTCGCCGACGTCGACGCCATCGAAGAGGACGCGCCCCTCCGTGGGATCGAGCGCCCCGCCGAGGACGGCCGCGAGCACGTCCGCCCCCGAGCCCGGCGGCCCGGCAAGGGCGACATGCGCCGGCAGGTCGAGTGTAAGGTCGACGCCCTCGAGCCTGTGGCCGGAATGCGGGTCGAAGGCCGTGAGCCCCTCGACGCCGACACGCTGCGGCGAGGGCTGCGGCAGGCGCGCCGCGCGCCGGCGCCGCTCGCCACGCGCATTGAGGCTGCCAACGGCCCGGGCCAGCTCCTCGAGGGCCGCCCGGCCCTCGCGCTGCCCGGCAATCCAGCGCGTGAGCGCATCGACCGGCCGCAGCATCAGGAAGGCGGCGAAGAGCGCGGCGACGAAGCCCCCGGCGGACAGCACCCGCTCGGCCGCGAGATTGCCCGCGATGACGATGAACAGCGCCGGAAGGCCGTAGCGGACGATGGCGACGAGCGCCTGCAGCCCGATCTGGCGCCGCGCCTGCGCGACCTGCCGGGCGGACAGCCGCGCCAGCATGGCGCCGAAACCGGCGAGCTCCGCCTCGCCCGTGCCGTGAATGCGGATGGCGGGCAACCGGCGGGCCGCCTCCTGGGCCATGCGCCCCGATTCCCGGTCGCCGTCGCGCGCGACGAGGCCGAGCGCAGCCCTTGCCTCGTCGAGCGGCCGCATCAGGACGGCGGCAGCGATGGCCCCGCCGAGGAAGAGGAGCCCGATGGACAGGTGCTGCGCGAAGCCGAAGGCGAGGATGACGAGGATCTCCGGGCCGACGCTGAGCGGCACGGCAAGCGCCTCCCGGAGCACCGGCGCGAGCCGGCCGACGCCTTCGCCGATCTGCCGGGCTGCCGCCTCCGCCTCGTCCCGCGCCGAGGGCCGGGCCGTGACGATGCGGCCGAAGATATCCTTCCTGAGCCCGTTCGTGGCGCGGCTCGCTGCCGTCGCAGCAAGAAGGGAGACCAGCGCCCTGAGCCCCACCTGCAGGAGGATGAGGGCAATGAGCGTTGCGATGGCCGCCGCCATATAGGCATCGCGGCCGAGGAGAATGCCCTCGGACACGACGACCTCACCGCCGCCGAAGACCGCGGGCAGCCCGAAGGCGAGGCGCAGGAACGGCGCCTGCGCGTCGATATCGGCGAAACGCCCGCCGATGAGGACGTCGTCGATCAGGGTCGCCAGCACGACGAGAAAAAGAAGGACGGCGACCGCCAGGAGGAGGCCGACGAGGGCGATCACCAGATTGAGGCCGCGATTGCTGCGCCAGGCAAGTCGTAGGGGATCGCGTTCCATGGTTCTCCGGCGGCCTGTGGCGGGCCGCGGTGCGGCAACCCGTGGCGACGACCCTACTGACGTTTCGCGAAAGTTTGAACAGCTTTTGCAGGAAGATGGCCGGGCGCGGTGCGGCGAGCCGACATGCGGTCTGGCCAAAGCATCACCGCAGCATGACTTGCCATGAGCCGCCGCGCCGTGTCCTTCTGCACATCAAGAAACGGCAAGGCTTGGGGAGGATGGCGTGGCACCTGCGAGCGATGAGGGGGAAACCTTCGACTACATCGTCGTCGGCGCCGGCTCGGCCGGCTGCGTGCTCGCCAACCGCCTGTCGGCGGACCCGAAGCGGTCCGTCCTCCTCCTGGAGGCCGGCGGCCGCGACAACTGGGTATGGTTCCACATCCCCGTCGGCTATCTCTTCGCCATCGGCAATCCGCGCGCCGACTGGATGTTTCGCACGGAGGCCGTGGCCGGCCTCAACGGCCGCGAGCTCGCCTATCCGCGCGGCAAGGTCATCGGCGGCTGCTCCGCCATCAACGCCATGATCTACATGCGCGGCCAGGCGGCGGACTACGAGCGCTGGCGGCAGATGGGCCTTGCCGGCTGGGGCTGGGACGACGTCCTGCCCCATTTCCTGTCGATGGAGAACCACGTCGCCCCACCCAATGCGCTGCACCGCAGCGGCGGGGAATGGTGCGTCGACTATCCGCGCATGCGCTGGGACCTGCTCGACGCCGTGCAGGACGCCGCCGAGAGCCTCGGCATCCCCAAGGTTGACGATTTCAACACCGGCGACAATTTCGGCTCCTCGTACTTCCAGGTGAACCAGAAGAACGGCCGCCGCTGGAGCGCGGCGCGCGGCTTCCTGAAGCCGGTCCTCGGCCGTCGGAACCTTCGTCTGGAGACGGGGGTGCACGTGGAGCGCATCCTCGTCGAGGACGGCCGCGCCACCGGCGTCGTCTTCTCGCGCGGCGGCGAGCGCTTCACCATGCGCGCCCGCGGCGAGGTGGTGCTCGCCGCCGGCGCCGTCGGCACGCCGCAGTTGCTCGAGGTGAGCGGCATCGGCGATGCGGCCCGGCTCGCCGGGCTCGGCATCGCCCCCGTGCGCGACCTGCCGGGCGTCGGCGAGAACCTGCAGGACCATCTGCAGCTCCGCCCCATCTTCAAGGTCTCGGGCGTGCGCACCCTCAACGAGGACTATGCGCGGCTCGCCAGACGCGCCGCCATGGCGCTCGAATATGCCCTCTTCCGGCGCGGGCCGCTGACCATGGCTCCCTCGCAGCTCGGCATCTTCACCCGCTCCTCGCCGGAGTACGAGACGCCGAACCTGCAGTTCCACATCCAGCCGCTGTCGCTCGACAAGTTCGGCGACCGGCTGCACCCCTTCCCCGCCTTCACCGCGAGCGTCTGCAACCTGCGCCCGACGAGCCGCGGCTCGGTCCATGCGAAGAGCCCGGAGGCGCGCGTGCCGCCGGCGATCGCGCCGAACTACCTCTCCACCGAGGAGGACCGGCGCGTCGCGGTCGATGCCATCCGCCTCACGCGCCGGCTCGCCGCCGCCCCGCCGCTCGCCCGCTTCTCACCCGAGGAGTTCAAGCCGGGAACGCATCTGGCGAGCGACGAGGAGCTCGCCGGCGCGGCGGGCGATCTCGGCACCACCATCTTCCATCCCGTCGGCACGGCGCGCATGGGCCGCGACGACGATCCGCTGGCCGTCGTCGACGCGCGGCTTCGGGTGCGCGGCATCGTCGGCCTGCGTATCGCCGATGCGTCGGTGATGCCGACTATCACCTCCGGCAACACCAACTCGCCCACCATGATGATCGCCGACAAGGCGGCCGCCATGATGGCCGAGGATGCGCGCACCGCCTGACCGGGCGCGACCCCGGCCGGTTTCCGCCCGGGCGTTTCCGGCATATGTTGCGTCGTTTCGCCGCGGCTGGAAGCCGCGGCCTCCGCGAGGGAGATGGCACATGGGGCTGGTCGACAGGGCAAGGAACATCATCGTCACGCCGCGGACCGAATGGCCCGTGATCGCGGCCGAGGGGGGCACGGTCGGCGACATCTACCGCAACTATGTCGTTCCGCTCGCGCTCATCCCGGCCGTCTGCGGCTTCATCGGCATGTCGGTGCTGGGCTTCAGCATGGGCGAGGGCCGCATGCGCTTGCCCTTCTTCAGCGGCCTCGTGATGGCTGCCCTGCAGTTCGGGCTCGGGCTCCTCATCGTCTACCTCGTGGCGCTCGTCATCGATGCGCTGGCCCCGCGCTTCGGCGGCCGCAAGGGCATGCTCCCTGCCTTCAAGCTGGCGGCCTATTCCTACACGCCGGCCTGGCTGACCGGCGTCTTCCTCCTCGTGCCGGTGCTCGGCTTCCTCGCCATCCTCGGGCTCTACGGCATCTATCTGCTCTATGTCGGGGCGCCGCGGCTCATGGGAGTGGCGGAGGGCAAGGCCGGTCTGTTCACCGCCGTGGTCGTGATCATCGCCCTCGTCATGAGCTTCATCCTGTCGCTCGTGATCGCCTCCTTCATGCCGATGCCTGCCATGATGTGAGACCAAAGCTGTGCGAAGGCAGGGACCGACGGGCGGGAGAGTGATAGCGATGAGTGACGCCAATGGGTGACTTGGCCTCCCGGGTGGACAGCGTCCTGGTGCTGCCGGAGGACGGGCGCCAGTCGCCGGTCGCGCTCGCCGTGCAGCGCGGCGTGCGGCGGCTCTTCGCCGGCCTCGGCCAGGTGACGGTGACGGAGCTCACCCTCGCCTCGGGGCGCCGGGCCGACGTGGTGGCGCTCGCCCCTGACGGGCGCATCACCGTCGTCGAGGTCAAGTCGTGCCTCGCCGACTTCCGCACCGATGGCAAATGGCAGGACTACCGGGCCTATTGCGACCGCCTGTTCTTCGCCGTCACCGACGACTTCCCGCAGGAGGTGCTGCCCGAGGCGACGGGGCTCATCGTCGCCGACCAGTACGGCGCCGCCATGCTGCGCGAGGCGCCCCTCCATCCGCTGCCCGGCGCCCGCCGCAAGGAGGTGACGCTGCGCTTTGCCCGCGCCGCCGCCTCGCGCCTCCACGCCGCCTTCGATCCGGAAGGCGCGCGCGGCATCATCTGAGGTCCTCTCCGCCATCCGGCACGAGGCTTGCTGGACAAAGCCCGGAAGAGAGCGCACGCCGGCCGCCAGCCTGGCCGGCGTCGCATTGCGGGACAGGGCGTGCCATAACGGGAGCAGCCAGCATGACGTCGCCATTGCCGACCGGTGAGCGCATCGCCTGGGTCGATGCCGCCAAGGGCATCTGCATCATCCTCGTCGTCATGATGCATGCGACGCTCGGCCTCGGCGAGGCGGTGGGCCGCGAGGGCTGGATGCACGAGGTGGTCGCCTTCGCCAAGCCCTTCCGCATGCCCGACTTCTTTCTCGTCTCCGGCCTCTTCCTCGCCCGGGCCGTTGCGCGCGACTGGCGCACCTTCGCCGACCGGCGCATCGTGCATTTCCTCTATTTCTACGGGGTCTGGTACGTCATCCAGTTCGCGATGAAAGGCTGGGGCCTCGCCGGCGGCGACCCGGCCGAGCTCGTCCGCCTCTTCGCGCTCGGCTTCATCGAGCCCTTCGGCACCCTGTGGTTCATCTACATGCTCGCCGTCTATTCGGTGGCGGTGAGGCTGCTGCGCCGCCTGCCGCCGGCCGTGCTCCTCGCCGGCGCCGCCGCGCTGCAGATCGCCCACGTCGAGAGCGGCTGGCTCGCGATCGACGCCTTCGCCGCCTATTTCGTCTATTTCGCCGCCGGCTACGTCCTCGCCCCACGCGTCTTCGCCATCGCATCCTGGGCGGGCAACAATGCGCTGCCGGCGCTCCTCGGGCTCGGCCTCTGGGCCCTCGTCAACGGCTTCGCCGCCTTCGCGCCGAGCGGGGTGAGCGGGCACGAGACGATTGCCGCCCTGCCGGGGGTGAGCCTCGTCCTCGGCCTTGCCGGCGCCGTCGCCATCACGGCCGCCGCCTCGCTGCTCGTCGCGCGCGGCCTCGCCGGCCCGCTGACCTATTGCGGCGAGCGCTCCATCGTCGTCTATCTCGCCTTCTTCCTGCCGATGGCGGCGATGCGCGTCCTCCTCGTCAAGACCGGCCTCGTCGACATCATCGGCGTCGGCTGGGGCGCCGCCCTCGTGACGGCGGCGGGCGTCGTTACGCCGCTCGTCTTCGAGCGGCTGATCCGCGGCACGGTGCTCGACATGCTCTTCGTGCGGCCGCGGGCCTGCCACATCGCCGCCCCGGCGCGTCTCGCGCCGGCCGGCTGACGGCCGTTTTCCCCGGACGGCGAGCGAAACGGATCGCGAACGCGGGCGAGGCGTGGCATAGTCCCGCCCCGACCTTACCGGCGATTCCCGAGAAGCACCCGTCCGAGAGCCATGTCCGAGCAAGCCGCCCCCGCCGTTGCCGTCCACGCCGCCCGTGCGCTGAAGCCGGGCGACCACGTCTTCCTCGTCGACGGCTCGTCCTTCGTCTTCCGCGCCTATTTCCAGTCCATGAACCAGGACCGGAAGTACAACTACCGCTCGGACGGCCTGCCCACCGGCGCCGTGCGCCTGTTCTGCACCAAGCTGTTCCAGTTCATCCGCGAGGGCGCGGTCGGCATCACCCCGACCCATCTTGCCATCATCTTCGACAAGTCGGAGCAGTCCTTCCGCAAGGAGATCTATCCGCCCTACAAGGCGAACCGGCAGGAACCGCCGGAAGATCTCATCCCGCAGTTCCCGCTGATGCGCGAGGCCGTGCGCGCCTTCGGCCTCAAGCCGGTGGAGCAGGACCGCTACGAGGCGGACGACCTCATCGCCACCTATGCGCGCGAGGCGACGGAGGCCGGCGCCGACGTGCTCATCATCTCCGCCGACAAGGACCTGATGCAGCTCATCCGGCCGGGCGTCGCCATGTACGATCCGGCCTCCGGCACCCAGTCGAAGGGCAGCTTCCGTCCCGAGCGGCGCATCGGCCGCGACGAGGTGCTGGAATATTTCGGCGTCGAGCCGCAGAAGGTGGTCGACGTGCAGTCGCTCGCCGGCGATTCGACCGACAACGTGCCCGGCGCCCCCGGCATCGGCATCAAGACAGCCGCCCAGCTCATCGGCGAATACGGCGACCTCGACACGCTCATCGCCCGCGCCGGCGAGATCAAGCAGCCCAAGCGGCGCGAGACGCTGACCAACCCGGACATCGTCGAGCAGATCCTCGTCTCCCGCCGGCTCGTCTCGCTCGTCGACAACGTGACCGTCGAGACGCCGCTGACAGACCTCGCGCTCGTGCCGCCGGAGCCGCAGAGCCTCGTCGCCTTCCTGAAGGCGATGGAGTTCACCACCATCACCAAGCGCGTCGGCGAGCTCTACGAGATCGACATCGCCGCCGTCGAGCCGGACGCCCGCCTCGCCGCGCCCGGCGCCGGCCTCGGCTGGAGCCCCGGCGAGACGGCCGAAGGCCCCGCGTCCACGGCCCCCTCGACGGCGCCCGCCGGGCCGGGCGACGAGCTCCTCGTCCCGGCCGCCCTCGTCGCGAGCCGCGCGGCCGAGGCGACGGCCCCGGTCGACCGCAGCACCTACGAGACGGTGACGAGCCTCGCGCGTCTCGACGAGTGGATCGCCGAGGCACGCGAGCGCGGCCACGTGGCCGTCGACACGGAGACGAACTCGGTCGATGCCATGCAGGCCGAGCTCGTCGGCTTCTCGCTCGCCACGGCACCCGGCAAGGCCTGCTACGTGCCCCTGCAGCACCGCGACGGCGACGACCTCTTCGGCAACGGCCTTGCCGCCGGCCAGATCCCGCTGCGCGAGGCGGTGGCGCGGCTGAAGCCTCTCCTCGAGGATCCTTCCGTCCTCAAGATCGGCCAGAACCTGAAATACGACTGGCTCATCTTCGCCCGCCACGGCATCACGCTCGCGTCCTACGACGACACGATGCTGATCTCCTATGTCCTCGATGCCGGCCGCAGCTTGCACGGCATGGACGCCTTGTCGGAGAAGCATCTCGGCCATACGCCCATCGCCTTCTCGGAGGTCGCCGGCTCCGGCAAGGCGCAGGTCACCTTCGACAAGGTGGCGATCGACAAGGCGACCGCCTATGCCGCCGAGGATGCGGACGTCACCTTGCGCCTGTGGCTCGCGCTGAAGCCGCGCCTCGTCGCGGAGGGCCGCACGAGCGTCTACGAGACGCTGGAGCGGCCGATGGTGGCGACATTGGCGCGCATGGAGAGCCGCGGCATCGCCATCGACCGCACCATCCTCTCGCGCCTGTCCGGCGACTTCGCCCAGAAGCTCGCCGGGCTCGAGGAGGAGATCTACGCCATCGCCGGCGAGCGCTTCACCATCGGCAGCCCGAAGCAATTGGGCGACATCCTCTTTGGCAGGATGGGCCTGCCCGGCGCCAAGAAGACCAAGACCGGCCAGTGGGCGACCGGCGCCGGCGTGCTGGAGGACCTCGCCGCCGAGGGCCACCCGCTGCCGTCGAAGATCCTCGACTGGCGCCAGCTCGCCAAGCTGAAGTCCACCTACACCGATGCGCTGCCCGGCTACGTCAATCCCGAGACGCATCGCGTGCACACGTGCTTCTCGCTCGCCGCGACCACGACCGGGCGCCTGTCGTCGTCGGAGCCGAACATCCAGAACATCCCGGTGCGAACGGAAGAGGGGCGCAAGATCCGCACCGCCTTCGTCGCCGCGCCGGGCACCAAGCTCGTCTCGGCCGACTACAGCCAGATCGAGCTGCGCGTCCTCGCCCATATCGCCGACATCCCGCAGCTGCGGCAGGCCTTCGCCGACGGCATCGACATCCACGCCATGACCGCCTCCGAGATGTTCGGCGTGCCGGTGAAGGGCATGGACCCCCTGGTGCGCCGGCGCGCCAAGGCCATCAACTTCGGCATCATCTACGGCATCTCGGCCTTCGGCCTCGCCAACCAGCTCGGCATCCCGCGCGAGGAGGCCTCGGCCTATATCCGGAAATATTTCGAGCGCTTCCCCGGCATCCGCGACTACATGGACGAAACCAAGCGCTTCTGCCGCGAGAACGGCTATGTGACGACGCTCTTCGGCCGCATCTGCCATTACCCGCAGATCAAGTCCTCCAACCCCTCCGAGCGCGCCTTCGTCGAGCGCCAGGCGATCAACGCCCCGATCCAGGGCACGGCCGCCGACATCATCCGCCGCGCCATGGTGCGCATGGACGAGGCGCTGGAGAAGGCCGGCCTTAGCGCGCGCATGCTGCTGCAGGTGCACGACGAGCTCGTCTTCGAGGTGCCGGAGAGCGAGGTGGACAGGACGCTGCCGGTCATCACCCACGTGATGCGCGAGGCGCCCAACCCCGCCGTGGCGCTCGCCGTGCCGCTCGAGGTCGAGGCGAGGGCCGCGGGCAACTGGGAAGAGGCGCATTGAGCAGCGTCGCGAACGCTGCCAGCTGAGCGCCGCCGCGCGCCAGAGGCCATACGGCGGTTCGGCTGAAGGGGCAGAAGCGGGGCGAAAGGACCGCTCCCGTCCGTCATGGCCGGGCTCGTCCCGGCCATCCACGCCCTTCAGCCTGATGCCCGTGTTGGGGCGAGGATGCCCGCGACAAGCGCGGGCATGACGGCAAGGCCATTCCGCTCAGCCGATATCCGCCGCATCCACCTGGGCGATGCCGAGCGCCGCGAACGCTGCCTCGGTCGCGGCCAGCGACCCGTTAAGGTCGATGGCGCGACAGGCGTCCTCGATGACCGCGACCGCGAAGCCGTGGCCGTGCGCATCCTCGGCCGAGTAGCGCACGCAGAAGTCGAGCGCGAGGCCGGCGAGGAAGACGCGCCTCAGGCCCCGCTCCTTGAGATAGCCGCCGAGCCCCGTCGGCGTCACGCGGTCGTTCTCGTAGAAGGCCGAGTAGGAATCGATCGCCGGGTCGAAGCCCTTGCGCAGGATGAGCTCGGCATGGGGCACGTCGAGATCCGGGTGGAATTCGGCGCCCGGCGTGTCCTCGACGCAATGGTCCGGCCACAGCACCTGCGGCCCGTAGGACATCTCGACGGTCTCGAAGGGCCTGCGGCCGGGATGGGCCGAGGCGAAGGACAGGTGGCCCGGCTTGTGCCAGTCCTGCGTCAGGATGACGTGGGCGAAGCGCCGCGCGAGCGCGTTGACCACCGGCACGATGGCGTCCCCGCCCTCGACCGCCAGCGCGCCGCCGGGACAGAAGTCATTCTGCACGTCGACGACGAGGAGGACGTCCGCTTCGTCGATCCGGATCCCTGCCATCATCGGCTCCCGTTCACGAGTGCAGGATCCGGCGCGCCGAACGCTCCGTCAATGCCTGCCATTGACACGGCCGCCAATGGCTGGAAAGAACGCGCCAACCGTGGTTCCAGGCGCAGCCGGAGCCGGCGAGGCCTTTCCTCCCTGCCGGTCCGCCGCCGCAAGATTTTGACGCCCCATGCAAAGCCCCCTCGTCAACGGCGGGCCCGCCGACCCCATCGCGCGGCGGCGCACCTTCGCCATCATCTCCCACCCGGATGCGGGCAAGACGACGCTCACCGAGAAGCTGCTGCTCTTCGGCGGCGCCATCCAGCTCGCCGGCGAGGTCAAGGCCAAGCGCAACCGCGTGCAGACACGCTCGGACTGGATGGGCATCGAGCGCGAGCGCGGCATCTCGGTCGTGACCTCGGTGATGACCTTCGAATACGGCGGCTGCGTCTTCAACCTGCTCGACACGCCCGGCCACGAGGACTTCTCGGAGGACACCTACCGCACGCTGACCGCGGTCGATGCGGCGGTCATGGTCATCGACGCGGCCAAGGGCATCGAGGCGCGCACGCGCAAGCTCTTCGAGGTCTGCCGCCTGCGCGACATTCCCATCGTCACCTTCATCAACAAGCTCGACCGCGAGAGCCGCGATCCCTTCGACCTGCTCGACGAGATCGAGAAGACGCTGGCACTCGACACCGCGCCGATCAACTGGCCGATCGGCGCCGGCAAGAGCTTCGCCGGCACCTATACCTTCGGCACGAAGACGGTGCGGCGCATCGCCGACGACGAGACCATGAAGGTGAGCGGCGCCGACGATGCGGCCCTCGCGGCGCTGTTGCCGGCGCACGAGGCCGGCGCCTGGCAGGAGGAGGCGATGCTCGCCGAGGAGGCTTTGAAGCCCTTCGATCTCGCCGCCTTCCGCGAAGGACACCTGACGCCGGTCTTCTTCGGCAGCGCTTTGCGCAACTTCGGCATCCGCGACCTCATCGACGCCATGGCCGCCTATGCCCCCTCCCCGCGCGGGCAGGAGGCGGACAAGCGCACCGTCGAGGCGAACGAGCCGAAGATGACCGGCTTCGTCTTCAAGATCCAGGCCAACATGGATCCCAACCACCGCGACCGCATCGCCTTCATGCGCGTGTGCTCGGGGCGGCTGGCACGCGGCATGAAGGCCAAGCTCGTGCGCACCGGCAAGGCCATCAGCCTCAACGCGCCGCAGTTCTTCTTCGCGCAGGACCGCACGGTGGCGGACGAGGCCTATGCCGGCGACGTGGTCGGCATCCCCAACCACGGCACCCTGCGCATCGGCGACACGCTCACCGAGGGCGAGGACATCGTCTTCCGCGGCGTGCCGAGCTTCGCCCCCGAGATCCTGCGCCGCATCTCCATCAAGGATGCGATGAAGGCCAAGAAGCTGCGGGAGGCGCTCGAGCAGCTCGCCGAGGAAGGCGTCGTGCAGCTCTTCATCCCCAACGACGGCTCGGGCGCCATCGTCGGCGTCGTCGGCGCGCTGCAGCTCGACGTGCTGATCGAACGGCTGAAGACGGAATACGGCCTCGACGCCGCCTACGAGACGACGCGCTTCTCCGTCTGCCGCTGGGTGAGCGCCGACGACAAGGCCGAGCTCGACAAGTTCGCCACGGCGAACAATTCCGCCATGGCCGCCGACCTCGACGGGGCGCCGGTGTTCATGGCCTCGAGCCCCTTCTCGCTGCGCTACGACGAGGAGCGCTGGCCGGCCATCCGCTTCTCGGACGTGAAGGACTACCAGAAGAAGGCGGCCTGAGGCCGCCCCCTACACGAGCACCGGCCGCTCGGCGCGCTCCTCGAGCTCGAAGACGCGCTTGTAGCGCTCGACCTCGGCCGCCGGGCCCATGGCCTTGGCGGGATTGTCCGACAGCTTCACGGCCGGGCGGCCGTTGGCCGACACCACCTTGCAGACGATCGAGATGGGGTCGAGCGCCCCGTCCGGCGCAAAGCCGCGGAAGTCGTTGGTGAGCAGCGTGCCCCAGCCGAAGCCGAAGCGCATGCGCCCGGCGAAATGGTAGTGGATGCGCTCGATGGCGGTGACGTCGAGGGCGTCCGAGAAGATGGCGAGCTTCTTGCGCGGGTCCTCGCCGCGCTCGCGCCACCAGCGGATCGCCTCCTCGCCGCCCTCGATCGGATCCTTGGAATCGACGCGGATGCCCGTCCAGCTCGACACCCAGCTCGGCGCGGCGGCCAGGAAATGCGTGGTGCCGTAGGTGTCGGGCAGGATGATGAGCAGGTTGCCCTCGTAGTCCTCCTGCCAGTCGCGCAGCACCTGGTAGGGCGCGGCGGCGAGCTCGGCGTCGCTGTCGGCGAGCGCCGCATAGACCATCGGCAGTTCGTGCGCATTGGTGCCGACGGCCTCGACCTCGCGGCGCATGGCGATGAGGCAGTTCGAGGTGCCGGTGAAGGCGTCGCCCAGGCCCTCGATCATCGCCTGCACGCACCAGTCCTGCCACAGGAAGCCGTGGCGGCGACGCGTGCCGAAATCCGCGATCTGCAGGCCGGGCAGGGCCTTGAGCCGCTGCACCTTCTCCCACACCCGTGTCATGGCCCGGGCATACAGCACCTGCAGCTCGAACTTGCCCATGGCGGCGAGCACGGCACGCGAGCGCAGCTCGTTGAGGATGGCGAGCGCCGGGATCTCCCAGAAGGTCGTCTCCAGCCACGGCCCGTCGAACTCGAGCTCGTACTGGCCGTCGCGCACCCGAAGGTCGTAGGCCGGCAGCTGGAAGCCCTCCAGCCACTCGATGAACTCGGGCGCGAACATCTGGCGCTTGCCGTAGAACATGTTGCCGCGCAGCCAGGTCGATTCCCCGCGGGTCAGCCTCAGGCTGCGGGCATGGTCGAGCTGCTCGCGCAGGGCGCTTTCCTCGACGAGGTCGGCGAGGCGGATGTCCTTCGAGCGGTTGAGGATCGAGAAGGTGACGCGCGTGTCGCGCTGGCGCCGGAAGATCGTCTGCGCCATCAGCAGCTTGTAGAAGTCCGTGTCGAGCAGGGAGCGGACGATCGGGTCGATCTTCCACTTGTGATTGTAGACACGTGTGGCGATGTCCGTCATGCCCCGGCTCCGTCGGCCCGTCCCGTTCGGCGTTCTCCCGTGCCGAAACTAGGCTTTGCCATATATCGGACGCAAGAACGGCCAGCGCATGCCGGCGCCGCGTCAGGCGGGCGGCCGTCCTCCCTCGAGGCGCGCCAGAACCTCCTCGGCGATGGCGAGCGAGGCGGTGAGGCCCGGGCTCTCGATGCCGAAGAGATTGACGAGGCCGGCCATTCCATGGGTTTGCGGCCCGTCGATGCGGAAATCGGCCGCCGGCTCTCCCTCCCCCACGATCTTGGGGCGGATGCCGCTGTAGCCGGGCGACAGGGCCTCTTCGTCGAGGCCGGGCCAGTAGCGGCGGATCGCCGCGGCGAAGGCCGCACGGCGCGCGCCGTCGACCTCGTAACGGATGTCCTCGACCCACTCCGTGTCCGGCCCGAAGCGCGCCTGCCCGCCCAGATCGAGCGTCAGGTGCACGCCGAGGCCATGGGCGCTGGGCGCCGGATAGATGAGCCGGGAGAAGGGCGCCCGCCCGGCGAGGATGAAATAGCTGCCCTTGCAGAAGCGCGTGCGCGGCACCGCATCTGACGGCAGCCCCGCGATTCGGTCCGCCACGTCCGATGCGCCGAGGCCGGCGGCATTGACGAGCTCGCGGCAGGCAAGGCGCATGGGCTCCGCCCCGCCGGTCCTGACGAGAAACCCTTGTGCTGCGGGTTCGGCCGCGACGAAGGGCGTGTTGAAGGCGAGGACGGCGCCGGCGTTCTCCGCATCGCCCTGCAGCGCCAGCATATAGGCGTGGCTGTCGATGATGCCGGTTTGCGGCGACCACAGCGCCGCGACCGCTGCCAGTTCCGGCTCCATGCGCCGCGCCTCGGCGCCGGAGATCATCGCGAGGTCTTCGGCGCCGTTGACGCGGCCGCGCTCGGCGATCGCCGCGACGGCGGCGATCTCGTCCTCGCTCGCCGCCACCAGCAGCTTGCCGCAACGGCGGTGCGGCACGCCGCGCGCGGCGCAATAGGCATAGAGCGCGCGCCGCCCCTCGACACAGAGGCGTGCCTTCAGGCTGCCTTCCGGATAATAGAGCCCGGCGTGGATGACCTCGCTGTTGCGCGAGGACGTGCCGGTGCCGATGGCGCCCTCGCCCTCCAGCACCGCGACCGAGCGGCCGGCGAGCGCGAGCGCCCGTGCGACGGCCAGCCCGACCACCCCCGCGCCGACGACGATCGCGTCGACAAAATCATCCGCTTCGCTCATCGCCGGCCGAATCTCCCTGCCCGATCGCCGCCCTTCGGCGCGTATCTAGCGGCGGCCGGCGCGCCGCGAAAGGCGCTTCTCGCACGGGCCGCCGGCCCGGGCTTGCCATGCGCCGCACCCGGCTGGCACAACGGCGCCGACATGCGGCCGCACCGGCCACGAGGAGATATGGCGATGGATCTTGGACTGAAGGGCAAGCGGGCGCTGGTTCTGGGGGCGAGCCGCGGCCTCGGGGCGGCGATCGCCCGCACGCTGGCGGAAGAGGGCGCGAGCGTCGTCGCGGCCGCGCGCAGCGAGGAGAAGATCACGGCCTGGGCCGGCGCCCTGCCGGCGGAGGTCGGCGGGCGCGTCACCGCCGCGCGGCTCGACCTCGCCGACCTCGCCAGCGTCGAGGCGCTCGTCGAGCGGCTGATCGCGGAGGGCGGCGTCGACATCCTCGTCAACAATTCCGGCGGGCCGCCGCCGGCCGATGCGCGCGAGGCCAAGCGTGCCGACTGGCTGGTGCAGTTCGAGGCGATGGCGGCCAACCTCTTCCACCTCACCCAGCGCCTCCTGCCCGGCATGCTGGCGAAGAAGTGGGGCCGCATCGTCACCATCGCCTCCTCGGGCGTCGAGCAGCCGATCCCGCGCCTTGCCCTGTCGAACGGCATCCGCTCGGCGGTGGTGGGCTGGTCGAAGACGCTGGCGAGCGAGGTGGCCGGCCAGGGCGTGACGGTGAACGTGGTGCTGCCCGGGCGCATCGAGACCGAGCGGGTGGAGGAGCTCGACGCGGCCAATGCGCAGCGCCAGGGCAAGACGCCGGAGGAGGTGGCCGAGGCCTCGAAGGCGACGATCCCGGCCGGCCGCTACGGCACGCCGCAGGAATTCGCCGACGTGGTCGCCTTCCTTACGAGCGAAAAGGCCTCCTACGTCACCGGCGCCAAGCTCCGCATCGACGGCGGCGCGACCCGCGGCATCTGAGGCGGAGCGTCAAGAGAACACCGGCAACGTGCGTGGCTGGCGGCTGCCGTCTGAACCCTCTCCCCGTGAACGGGGAGAGGGAGTGACGCCACGGCTCGGACGATGCTTACGCCGCGGCGCTGTAGGGCTGCGGCGCCGGCTGCCCGTAGGCGCGGCCGAAGCGGTTGGCGAGGAAGGTGTCGAGCGCGATGTCCTCCTGCCGCACAAAGCCGCGCCGCGGCAGCTCGCCCGTCGCCAGCATGTCGAGCACCGCGCAGATGCCCGAGGCCGTGGTGATCTGGATGGCGCTGCGGGTGATGCCGTTGACGCGCGCGCTGTAGATCTTGTTCGCGTAGGTCTCCTGCACCAGGCGGCCGCCCCGGCGCCCGCTCACGGTGACGAAGACGACGACGACGTCCTGCAGGGTCGTCGGCAGCGCGCTTTCGAGGATGTCCTTGAACAGCTCGCGCCGGTGGCGCAGGCCGAGGTCGTTCAAGAGCGCCTTCATGATGGCGCAGTGGCCGGGATAGCGGATGGTGCGGTAGTTGAGCGTGCGCACCTTGCCCTTCAGCGTCTCGCACAGGGTGCCGAGCCCGCCCGAGGTGTTGAAGGCCTCGTAGGTGACGCCGTCGAGCGAGAATTCCTCGCGTTCCTCCAGCGCCGGCACCTCGACGAGTTCGCCCTCGACGATGGCCTCGCACGGCTCGCAATATTCGTTGATGACGCCGTCCGTGCTCCAGGTGAGGTTGTAGTTGAGGGCGTTGGACGGATATTGCGGTAGCGCGCCGACACGCATGCGCACGCTGTCGAGCGTGTCGAAGCGGCGGGCGAGGTCATGGGCGACGATGGAGATGAAGCCCGGCGCCAGCCCGCACTGGGGAATGAAGGCGCTCTTCGCATCGGCCGCCAGCTCCCTGACGCGCCGCGTGCTGGCGACGTCCTCCGTGAGGTCGAGATAGTGCACACCAGCGCGCGCCGCCGCCTCGGCGATGCGCGTCGTCAGGTGATAGGGCGCGGCGCTGAGCACGGCGAACATCTTCGCGAGCAGCCGGTCGAGCGCCCCGTCCTCGGCGATGTCGAGCCGGACCCTGGCGACGGACAGGGCAGCGTCGAGCGCGTCGAGCTGGGCCTGATCACGGTCGACGACCGTCACGTCATAATCGCCGGAGCCCGTCAGCAGGTCGGCGATGGTGGCGCCGATCTTGCCGGCTCCGACGACGAGAATGGATTTGCGGTCACGCATGGCTGTGGTTCCCCGTTTGGCAATTGCCATCAGGATCGCACCTTGGCCGTCGAATTGAAGATTCCGCTTCGCCGAAACGCGAAGATCGCTTAGTGAAAACGACGATTCCTTCCTGCGAAACGCCGATGGACGATACCGACCGCCAGCTCATCGCCCTCCTGCGCGAGAATGCCCGCACGCCGACGGCCGACCTCGCGCGGCGCCTCAGGCTGTCGCGCACCACGGTGCAGAGCCGCATCGAGCGGCTGGAGCGGCGCGGCATCGTTGCGGGCTATACGGTGCGCCTGGCGGACGATTACGAGCGCGGCCTCGTGCGCGCGCATGTGCTCATCACGGCGCTGCCCAAGTTCACCCGCAAGGTCGAGGAGGCGCTCGCCGGCATCGTGGAGGTGCGCACCCTCCACTCCATCAGCGGCAGCTACGACATGATCGCCGTCGTCGCGGCGCCCTCGATCGCGGAGCTCGACCAGCTCATCGACCGCATCGGGGCGCTGGAGGGCGTGGAGCGCACCATGTCCTCGATCATCCTGTCCACACGCATCAGCCGGTAGGGCCTCATGACGGACAACAGGAAAACGGTGGCCGTCATCGGGGCCGGCTCGGCCGGGCTCATGGCGGCGGAAGAGCTGGCGCGGGCCGGCCTTGCCGTCACCGTCTACGAACGCATGCCCTCGCCGGCGCGCAAGCTCCTCATGGCCGGGCGCGGCGGCCTCAACCTGACGCACGGGGAAGGGCGCGAGGCCTTCCTCGCCCGCTACGGCGCCGCCGAGCCGTGGCTCACCCCGATGATCGAGGCCTTTCCGCCGGCCGCGCTGCGCGCCTGGTGCGAGGGGCTCGGCGAAAAGACCTTCGTCGGCTCGAGCGGGCGCGTCTTCCCGGAGAGCTTCAAGGCCTCGCCGCTCCTGCGCGCCTGGCTGCGCCGCCTCGACGGGCTCGGCGTGGCCCTGGCGACGCGCCACCGCTGGCAGGGCTGGGACGGGGAAGGACGCCTCCTCCTCGAGAGGGAGGACGGCGATGCGCTTCACCTCGCGCCCGACGCCACATTGCTGGCGCTCGGCGGCGCGAGCTGGCCGCGCCTCGGCTCCGACGGGACGTGGACGGAGATTCTTGCCGCACGCGGCGTCGCGCTCGCCCCGCTCGCACCGGCCAACTGCGGCTTCGAGCATGCGTGGTCGGACCATTTCGCCGAGCGCTTCGCCGGCACGCCGCTGAAGCGCATCGCCATCGGCTTCGATGGCATGAGCGTCATGGGCGAGGCGGTCATCACGCGCGAGGGGCTGGAGGGCGGCGCCATCTATGCCCTGTCGGGGCGGTTGCGCGAGGCCATCGCCGCGCACGGCCCGCAGACGGTGACGCTCGACCTCAGGCCCGATCTCAGCCCGTCGCATCTTGCCGCCCGCCTCGCGCGGCCGCGCGGCAAGCAATCCACCGCCTCCTTCCTGCGCAAGGCGGGCGGCCTGATGCCCGTCTCCGTCAATCTCCTCAGGGAGGTGCTGGGCGAGTTGCCGGCCGAGCCCGCGGCGCTGGCGAAGGCGGCGAAGGCCCTGCCGCTCACCCTCACCGCGCCGCGGCCGATCGCCCGCGCCATCTCCAGCGCCGGCGGCATCCGCCGCGAGGCACTCGACGACAACCTCATGCTGCAGGCCCTGCCCGGCGTCTTCGCCGCCGGCGAGATGCTGGACTGGGAGGCGCCGACCGGCGGCTACCTGCTGCAGGCCACCTTCGCGACCGGGGTGGCCGCCGCCCGGGGCATCCAGCGATGGCTCGGCGTGGAGCAAGCGTCGGGCAAAGCGGGGCCGAAATAGCCCTCCGCATAGACCTTGGCGCCGCGATCGGGCATCCTTTCTTCATCAGGCACAGCGACGTGCGGGGCGCCCCAGGCGGCGCCTGCCGCGCTTTTGGGCAGTTGCCATGCGACACGCCTCGCCCTTGCCCGAAAAAGCGGGACGGCTGCCGCTTGACAGTGCCGCTCATCCAGTTGCAGATTATTTGTATACCAACAAAAAACTGATCGGCATTGCTGATGCCGTCAGAGGGTGAACATCAGTTTCGGGAGGCATCGATGTACCTCCGTCCGCGGACCCTCGACGAAGCGCTCGGCGCGCTCGCGACAACGGGCGCGCAGGTCCTGGCCGGCGGCACGGATGTCTTTCCGGCTCTCGGCGACCGGCCGCAGGCGCGCCCCTTCCTCGACATCTCGGCGCTGCCGGAGCTGCGCGGCATCGGCATGGGGCCGGACCATGTGCGCATCGGCGCCGCGACCACCTGGACCGAGATCGCGAGGGCAGACTTGCCGCGCGGCTTCGACGCCCTGAAGGCCGCTGCGCGCGAGGTCGGCTCGATCCAGATCCAGAACCGCGGCACCGTCGCCGGCAATCTCTGCAATGCCTCGCCCGCCGCCGACGGCGTGCCGCCGCTGATCGCGCTCGATGCCGAGGTCGAGCTCGCCTCCCGCGCCGGCATCCGCCGCCTGCCGCTCGCCGGCTTCATCTCGGGCTATCGCCGCACGGAGCGGCGCGAGGACGAGATCGTCACGGCCGTGCTCGTGCCGCACGCCATGACGGACGCCCGCTCTGTCTTCCTCAAGCTCGGCGCGCGGCGCTATCTCGTCATCTCCATCGTCATGGTCGCGGCCCTGCTGCGCACCGACGAGACGGGCCGCATCGACGCGGCGCGCGTCGCCGTGGGCTCGTGCTCGGCCGTGGCCCAGCGCCTGCCGGCGCTGGAGGTGGCGCTCATCGGCAAGCCGGCTGCGGCCGGTATCGGCGCGGCCGTCGAGGCCGCGCATCTTGCCCCCCTTTCCCCCATCGACGACGTGCGCGCCACCGGTGCCTACCGCGCGGATGCGGCCGAGACGCTCGTCGCCCGCGCGCTCGAAGCCTGCGTGCGCGATGCGGCCAAGGAGGCCGCCTGACATGCTCGACCGGGTTGCCGCAACCGAGAGCCACGCCGGCCTCGCCCTCACCGTGAACGGCCGGACGGTCGAGGTCACCGCCTCGCCCGCCGCGCGCCTCTCCAAGGTGCTGCGCGACGACCTCGGCCTCACGGGCACCAAGGTCGGCTGCGACGCAGGCGACTGCGGCGCCTGCTCCGTGCTCGTCGACGGCGAGGCCGTCTGCGCCTGTCTCGTCGCCGCCGGGCAGGTCGAGGGCTGCAGCGTCACCACTGTCGAAGGCCTGCCGGCCGGCCACCCCGTCGCCGGGCGCCTCGAGGAGGCCTTCCTGCGCCACGGCGCCGCCCAGTGCGGCATCTGCACGCCGGGCATGCTGGTCGCCGCCGTCGCGCTCCTCGCCGGCAACGAGCGGCCGGGCGAGGCCGAGGTGCTCGACGCCATCGGCGGCGTGCTCTGCCGCTGCACCGGCTATCGCAAGATCGTCGCCGCCATCCTCGATGTGGCGGCCGAGGCGCGGGCCGAGGTGCTGCCGGAGGGAGGCGAGGCCGTCGGCACCCGCATCCGCCGCCTCGACGGGCTGAAGAAGGTGCGCGGCACCGACATCTTCGGCGCCGACGAGGCCCCGGCCGATGCCCTCGTCCTCAGGGCCGTGCGTAGCCCCTACCACCGCGCCGCTTTCACCTTCGGCGACATCGACGCCTTCCTCGCCCGCCACCCCGGCATCGTGCGCGTCTTCACGGCGAAGGACGTGCCGGGCGAGAACTGCTACGGCGTCATCCCGCCCTTCGCCGACCAGCCGGTCTTCGCCGAGACGGAGGCGCGCTTCCGCGGCGAGGCTGTGGCGGCCATCGTCGGCGAGGCCGCGGCCATGGCGGCGCTCGACCTGTCCGACTTCCCCGTCACCTGGCAGGAGCTGCCGGCCAATACGACGATCGATGCGGCGCTCGCGGATGATGCGCCGCTCGTGCACACGGGCCGCGCGGGCAACATCCTCGTCGGCGGCCGCGTCGTCAGGGGCGATGTCGAGGCCGCGCTCGAGAAGGCCGACGTGGTCGTCGACGGCGAATTCGAGACCGGTTTCGTCGAGCACGCCTATATCGAGCCGGAGGCCGGCTTCGCGCGGCGCGTCGGCGAGCGCATCGAGGTGCAGGCCTGCACCCAGGCGCCCTACATGGACCGCGATGATGTCGCCAAGGTGCTCGGCATCGCGCCCGAGGCCGTGCGCATCATCCCCACCGCCGTCGGTGGCGGCTTCGGCTCCAAGCTCGACCTCTCGGTGCAGCCCTTCGTCGCCATCGCCGCGTGGCACCTCGACCGGCCGGTGCGCATGACCTACACGCGCCCCGAGTCGATCATGACGACGACGAAGCGCCACCCGGCGCGCATCAGGGCGCGGGCCGGCGCGACGAGGGACGGCAGGCTCGTCGGCCTCGATTTCCGCGGCGACTTCAACACCGGCGCCTATTCCTCCTGGGGCCCGACCGTGGCGAACCGCGTGCCGGTGCACGCCTCCGGCCCCTATTACGTGCCGCATTACCGGGCGCTGACGCGCGCCGTGCACACGCACCTGGTGCCCGCCGGCGCCTTCCGCGGCTTCGGCGTGCCGCAGGCGAGCATCGCGCAGGAGCAGCTCTACGACGAGCTCGCCGACAGGATCGGCATGGACCGGCTCGAATTCCGCCTGCGCAACGCGCTGCGCGCCGACCAGCCGACGGTGACCGGCCAGGTGCTCGGCGAAGGCGTCGGCATCCGCGCCTGTTTTGAGGCCCTCGTGCCGCACTGGCAGCGCGCGCGGGCCGAGGCGGCCGCGTTCAATGCGACGAGCGAGCGCAAGGACGACGGCCGGCTGCGCCGCGGCGTCGGCGTCGCCGGCATGTGGTACGGCTGCGGCAACACCTCGTTGCCCAACCCCTCGACCATCCGCGTCGGCCTCAAGCGCGACGGGCGCATCGCGCTGCATCAGGGCGCGGTCGACATCGGCCAGGGCTCCAACACCGTCATCACCCAGATCTGCGCCGACGCGCTCGGCGCGCCGATTGCCCGCTTCGACCTCGTCTCGGCCGACACGGACCTGACGCCCGACTGCGGCAAGACCTCCGCCTCGCGCCAGACCTTCGTTACCGGCAAGGCCGCCGAGCTCGCGGGCCGCGCGCTGCGCGCCGCCATCCTGCGCCTCGCCAATGCCGGCGAGGGCGCGACGGTCAGCTTCGCCGACGATGCGGTCACCGTGCGCGACGGTGGCCACGAGCGCGCCATCGCCCTGGCCGATCTGCCGGCCGACGAGCACGGCTACCTGCTGACCGGCGAAGCCACCTTCGACCCGCCGACGAGCCCGCTCGATGCCGACGGCCAGGGCATCCCCTACGCCGTCTACGGCTTCGGCGCCCATATGGTGGAGGTCGAGGTCGACACCGCGCTCGGCACGGTGAAGGCCCTCAAGATCACCGCGGCGCACGACGTCGGCCGCGCCATCAACCCGACCCTCGTCGAGGGACAGATCGAGGGCGGCGCCGCGCAAGGCCTCGGCCTTGCGCTGATGGAGGAGTTCTTCCCCGGCAAGGGCGAGAACCTGCACGACTATCTCATCCCCTCGGCGGGGGACATGCCGCCGGTCGAGTCGATCCTCGTCGAGGATGCTTCGCCCGTCGGCCCCTTCGGCGCCAAGGGCATCGGCGAACAGGCGCTGATCCCGACCGCTCCGGCCATCCTCAACGCCATCCACGACGCCACCGGCGTGCGCATCCGCCGCGTGCCGGCGACGCCCGACCGGGTGCGCGCCGCCCTTCTCGCCGCCAGAGGCGCACGAGGCTGACATGCAGAACGAACAGGTGGCCGCGCCGGGCGCGGCCAAGGACGACAAGATCCGCTGCGATGCCTGCCCGGTGATGTGCTACATCAAGCCGGGCATGACGGGCGCCTGCGACCGCTACGCCAACCACGAGGGCGAGCTGGTGCGCATCGACCCGCACGTGGTGCTGGAGCGTACGCTCGCCCAGGGCGGCAACGTGGTGCCCTTCAACAAGGGCGAGTGGGACGGCACCATCGTCCAGGGCGAGGAGACCTTCGTCACCGCCATCGGCGCCGGCACCACCTATCCCGACTACAAGCCCGCGCCCTTCATCGTCTCGTCCGAGGTGGACGGGGTGGACATGGTGACGGTCGTCACCGAGGGCATCTTCAGCTATTGCGGCGTCAAGGTGAAAATCGACACCGACCGCCACCTCGGCCCGGAGCAGGCGACCGTGCGCGTCGAGGGTGAGGCCGTCGGCCACGTCACCACCGGCGAATACGGCTCGCAGATGCTGTCGCTCGGCGGCGTGCATCACCTGACCGGCGGCTCGAAGAAGGAAGGCCGCATCACCTGCGACGCCCTGCTCGACCTGTGCAACGGGAAGCCGGTGGAAATGACCATCGACGACGGCGCCACCGTCGTCGTTCAGGCCGGCAAGCCGCCGATCGTCAACGGCGTCGCCGAGGAGCGCATGCGCGTCGGCTGTGGCTCCGCCACCATCGGCATGTTCGCCAAGCAGTGGCACGGCAAGGTCGACGAGGTGGTGGTGGTCGACGATCACATCACCGGCGTCCTCTCCGAGCACCAGGCCGGCAAGCTGCTCGACATCCCCGAGACCGGCATCAAGATGAAGGGCCGGCGCTCGACCCCGGGCCGCTACTTCCAGGTGGCGGAGCCGGGCACGGGCTGGGGCGGCACCAACATCTCCGATCCCCTGTCGATCCTCGGCCCCTTCGACCCCAAGGTGGCGCGGCCGGGCCTCCGGCTCCTCATGGTCTCCACCACCGGCGAGCACCATGCCTATTACGAGCTCGACGAGACGCTGACGCCGGTCGAGCGCGCGCTGCCCGAGGCGCTGCGCCAGTCGGTCGAGCGCATCAAGGAGAACTGCGAGCCCGCCCTGTGCACCGTCCTCTTCATGGGCGGGGCCGGCGGCTCGCTGCGCGCCGGCGTCACCGAGAACCCGGTGCGCCTCACCCTCTCCGTCAAGGACGCGCTCACCTATGTCACCTGCGGCGGCGCGCCGGTCTATGTCTGGCCCGGCGGCGGCATCACCTTCATGGTGGACGTGACGCGCGTGCCGGAGAACGCCTTCGGCTACGTGCCGACGCCGGCCCTCGTCGCGCCCATCGAGTTCACGATGCGGCTGAGCGACTACGAGGCGCTCGGCGGCCATATGGGCGAGGTCCGGCCGGTCTCGTCGCTCGAGCCGGGCGAGGCGCGCCGGCAGGTGCCGCACCGCCTGGAAAATCCCTGGCCGCTGTCGCCGCAGAAGGCGAAAAGGTCGCACGGATGAGGGACGCCGCCACCGCCCGCATGCTGCCCGACGGGCGCCGGCTGCACCTGCAGCACGGCCCGATCGACCTCGTCATCGAGGCCGTCGGCGAAGCGAGCGAGGTGGCGCGCGCCTACGAGGCCGCCGCGCGGCGCTTCGCGACCCTGCTCGACGAGCTGTGCGCCGAACTGCCGACCCTGCGGCGGCAGGCGCGCCCCGGCGATCCGCCGCTCGCCGGCACCGTCGCGCGGCGCATGCAGGGAGCCGTCATGCCCTATGCGGGGGCCGGCTTCATCACGCCCATGGCGGCCGTTGCCGGCGCCGATGCGGACGAGGTCCTCGCCGCCGTGCTCACCGTGGCACGGCTCGACAAGGCCTATGTCAACAACGGCGGCGACATCGCGCTCCATCTTAGCGCGGCCAGCACCTTCTCCATCGGCATGGTGGACCGGCCGGACGAGCCGGGCCTCTTCGGCACCCTCAGCCTCACCGCCGCGCACGGCGTCGGCGGCATCGCGACGAGCGGCCGGCACGGGCGCAGCTTCTCGCTGGGCATCGCCGACGCGGTCACCGTGCTCGCCCGCGACGCGGCGGCGGCGGATGCGGCCGCGACCATGATCGCCAATGCCGTCGACCTGCCGGGCCATCCCGCCGTCACGCGCGTGCCGGCCTCGGCGCTCGCGCCGGAGAGCGACCTCGGCGAGCGCCCGGTGACGCGCGCCGTGCGCCGCCTCGACGACATCGACATCGCGGCGGCGCTCGACGCCGGCTGCGGCTTCGCGCAGGCGCTTCTCCACCGCGGACTGATCATCGCCGCGGCATTGCATTTGCAAGGTCATACGCGAACGGTAGGCTCGCTGCCGGCCGCACCCACCGTCGCGGCGCCCGCGCCGCGGCCGGCTGACACTTTCCGGGAGACGGGTCAAATCCATGCCTGACGTCGATGTCCGCAAGCGCCTGATCACGGTGGAAGAAATCTTTCACGAGGGCGGCCAGCCGGCGGCAAAGCCGCTCAAGCGCGGCGCCATCGTCGCCGTCATCGCCAATCCCTTCGCCGGCCGCCATGTCGAGGATATCGCCGGCTTCATGGACGACCTGAAGCCGCTCGGCCTCGCCATGGCGCGTGATCTCATCGCCGCCCTCGGCGGCGACGTCGCGGCGATCGAGGGCTACGGCAAGGGCGCCATCGTCGGCGGCGCGGGCGAATTGGAGCACGGCGCGTTGTGGCATGTGCCCGGCGGCTATGCCATGCGCGAGGCCCTGGGCGATGCCAAGGCCATCGTGCCCTCGACCAAGAAGGTCGGCGGGCCGGGCGCGCGCCTCGACGTGCCGGTCACGCACATCAACGCCTCCTACGTGCGCAGCCATTTCGACGCCATGGAGGTGGGCATCCCCGATTCCCCGCGCGCCGACGAGATGGCGGTCATCCTCGTCATGACGACGGGGCCGCGCATCCACGCCCGCGTCGGCGGGCTGAAGGCGAGCGAGATCAAGGGAGAGGACGGCCTGAGATGAAGGCGAAGATCCGCAAGATCGCGACATTCGTCGAGGAAACCCACACCGAGATGGGCCGGCTGGTGAGCCCGCCGACCCGCAAGGCCGCGGCTGTGGCCGTGATCGAGAACCCCTTTGCCGGGCGCTATGTCGAGGACCTCGGCGAGCTCATGGACATCGGCGAGGAGCTCGGCGGCTTCCTGGCGGAGAAGGCCGTCGCGGCGCTGGGCATCGAGGGGCAGGCGGCCGAGAGCTACGGCAAGGCGGCGCTCGTCGGCGAGAACGGCGAGCTGGAGCATGCCGCCGCCATCCTGCACCCGCGCATGGGCACGCCGGTGCGCAAGGTGCTGGGCAAGGGCGCAGCGCTCATTCCCTCCTCGAAGAAACGCGGCGGGCCGGGCGCGGTGCTCGACATCCCGCTCGGCCACAAGGATGCCGCCTATGTGCGCAGCCACTTCGACGGCATGGAGGTCAGCCTCAACGACGCACCGCGCGCGGGCGAGATCCTGGTGGCGGTCGCCGTCACGGATTCCGGCCGGCCGCTGCCGCGCGTCGGCGGGCTGACGAAGCAAGAGATCAAGGGTGAGGACGGCTTGCGCTGACGGTCCAGACCAGAGGGGACGGGCGCGGACGATAACGGGAGAGAGCACATGCGGACGAGATTGCGAAAATCGGTAGCCTTTGCAGCCCTGGCCATTGTCGCGGCCACCGGCGCCGCCCGAGCCCAGGGCGAGATCAAGATCGGCGAGATCAACAGCTATTCGGCCCTGCCGGCCTTCACCGAGCCCTACCGCAAGGGCTGGCAGCTCGCCATCGAGGAGATCAATGCCAAGGGCGGCGTCGACGGCAAGAAGCTCGTCGTCATCTCCAAGGACGACGCCGGCAAGCCGGCCGAGGCCGTGACGGCCGCCAACGAGCTCGTCTCGCGCGAGGGCGTGGCGCTCATCACCGGCACCTTCTTCTCGCACATCGGCTTGGCCGTGGCCGATTTCGCCAAGCAGAAGCAGGTGTTCTTCATGGCAGCCGAGCCGCTGACGGACGCCATCACCTGGTCCAAGGGCAACGACTACACCTTCCGCCTGCGCCCCTCCAACTACATGCAGGCGGCGATGCTGGCCGAAGAGGCGGCCAAGCTGCCGGCCAAGCGCTGGGCGACGGTGGCGCCGAACTACGAATACGGCCAGTCGGCCGTCGCGGTGTTCAAGGAGCTTCTCTCGAAGGCCCGGCCGGATATCGAATGGGTGGACGAGCAGTGGCCGCCGCAGGGCAAGATCGACGCCGGCGCGGTGGCGCAGGCGCTGCTCGCGTCGAAGCCCGAAGCCATCCTCAACGTCACTTTCGGCGCCGACCTCGTGAAGTTCGTGCGCGAGGGCAACACCCGCGGCCTGTTCAAGGACCGCTCGGTCGTCAGCTTCCTCACCGGCGAGCCCGAATATCTCGACCCCCTCAAGGACGAGACCCCCAAGGGCTGGATCGTCACCGGCTATCCCTGGTACGACATCAAGACGCCCGAGCACGACGCCTTCCTCAAGGCCTACCAGGCGAAGTTCAACGACTATCCGCGCCTCGGCTCCATCGTCGGCTACGGCACGATGAAGGCGGTCGCGGCCGTCCTCGCCAAGGCCGGCTCGACGGAGACCGACAAGCTCGTCGCCGCCGCCAAGGGCGTCGAGGTCGACACGCCCTTCGGCAAGATCGTCTTCCGCGCGACCGACCACCAGTCGACGCTCGGCGCCTATGTCGGCAAGACCGACGTACGCGACGGCAAGGGCGTTATGGTCGATTCCGTCTATCGCGACGGCGCCAACTACCTGCCGTCCGAAGAGGACGTGAAGCAGCTCAGGCCGCAGGGGTGATGTTGCGGCTGAAGCGTTAAGGAGCGCCGCTGCCGTAGCGAGAGCGGCTATTCCCCTCCCCCACCCATCTCGGATTCACCCGGGAAGGGATCTTGGGAAGAGCAAGCCGGGATCACTCGACTTGCTCGGGGAGGGGTGGGGGTGGAGGCCGTGACGCAAGAACACGGCGGTCATCCAGGTGCCCCCTCCCTACCCTCCCCCGCAAGGGGGGAGGGAATGAGCAGCGTCGCTCAGCCCAGCGAACCCCGGCGCAACGACGCCGGGCCTGACCAGAACCAGAGGGTCGCGTCCGTGGAATTCTTCGTCGTCCAGTTCCTGACAGGCCTCGCCAGCGCGGCTTCCCTGTTCCTCGTCGCGTCCGGCCTGTCGATCATCTTCGGCGTCACGCGCATCGTGAACTTCGCCCACGGCGCCTTCTACATGCTCGGCGCCTATGTGGCCTATACGCTCACCGACCGGTTCGAGGGCTTCTTCGGCTTCTGGGGCGGCATCGTCGTCGCGGCCCTCGTCGTCGCGGCCGTCGGCGCGCTGCTGGAGATCGTGCTGCTGCGCCGCATCTATCGCGCGCCGGAGCTGTTCCAGCTGCTCGCGACCTTCGGCGTGACGCTGATGGTGCAGGACCTCGTCGTCATGATCTGGGGCCCGGAGGACCTCGTCGGGCCACGTGCGCCCGGGCTGCGCGGCGCGGTCGATATCCTCGGCCTCGCGGTGCCGACCTACGACCTCTTCCTCATCGTGCTCGGCCCGCTCGTGCTCGGCGGCCTGTGGATCCTCTTCCACCGCACCCGCTGGGGCGTCCTCGTGCGCGCCGCGACCCAGGACCGCGACATGGTGGCGGCCCTCGGCGTCAACCAGACCTGGCTGTTCACCTCGGTCTTCGCGCTCGGCATCTTCCTCGCCGGCCTCGGCGGCGCGCTGCAGATCCCGCGCAACGCCGTCACCCATCTCATGGATCTCTCCATCATCGTCGAGGTCTTCGTCGTCGTCGTCATCGGCGGGCTCGGCAGCGTGCTCGGCGCCTTCATCGCCGCGGTGCTCGTCTCCGAGCTCAACGCCTTCGGCATCCTGATCTTTCCCAAGATCTCGATCGTCCTCGTCTTCCTCGTCATGGCCTGCGTGCTCATCGTGCGGCCGTGGGGCCTGCTCGGGCGCGCCGAAGGCCCGGCCCGCCAGCCGGCCGGGCTCAGCATCCGCCCCTGGCGGCCGATGAGCCAGAACCAGCGCCTCATCATGCTCGCCGTTGTCGTCGCCGCGGGCTTCGCGCCCTTCGTCACCGGCGACTACGCGCTGACGGTGCTGGCCGAGATCGCCGTCTTCGCCCTCTTCGCGGCGAGCCTGCACTTCCTGATGACGGTCGGCGGCCTCGCCTCCTTCGGCCATGCGGCCTATTTCGGCCTCGGCGCCTATGGCGCGGCCTTCGCCACCACCATGTTCGGCATGCCGATGATCGGCTCGCTCCTGCTGGGGCCGCTGCTCGGGGTGGCCGGCGCCATCCTCTTCGGCTGGTTCTGCGTGCGCCTGTCGGGCGTCTATTTCGCCATGCTGACGCTCGCCTTCGCGCAGATCGCCTGGTCCATCGCCTTCCAGTGGGTCGAGGTCACCGGCGGCGACAACGGCATCCTCGGCGTGTGGCCGGCGAGCTGGGCCTCGAGCCCCGCCACCTTCTACTGGCTGGCGCTCGCCGTCTCGGTCATCGGCATCGTGGCGCTCAGGGTGCTCGTCTTCTCACCCTTCGGCTATGCGCTCAGGGCAACGCGCGATTCCGCCCTGCGCTCGGAGGCGATCGGCATTGACCGCTCGCGCGTGCAGTGGGCCGCCTTCGTCATCGCCGGCACCTTCGCGGGCATCGCCGGGGCGCTCTTCGCCTTCCTGAAGGGCAGCGTCTTCCCGGACAACCTCGCCATCCCGATGTCGGTCGACGGGCTCGTCATGGTGCTGCTCGGCGGCATCGAGACGGTGTCGGGGGCCGTCGTCGGCGCCATCGTCTACAAGGCGCTCGCCATCTGGCTCGTCAGCCAGACGGACCTGTCGAAGCTCGTGCTCGGCGCCATCATCGTGCTGCTCGTCGTCGCCTTCCCCAAGGGCATCGTCGGCTTCGCGGAGGACCTCCTGGCCCGCCGCCGCACCCGGGCCGACGACGGCGGCAGCGCGGCGCGGACCGCACCCGCGAAGGCAACCGCCCCGACGTCCGGCAGCGGCGCCGCCCCGATCGCCGCCCCCAAGATGGAGGCCGCACGATGAGCACGCCCATCCTCGAAGTCGAGAACCTGTCGAAGTCCTATGGCGGCGTGCATGCGGTCAGGGGCGTGTCCTTCACCCTCGCCGCCGGCGAGATCCTCGCCCTCATCGGTCCCAACGGCGCCGGCAAGAGCACGTGCTTCAACATGCTCAACGGCCAGATCAGCCGCGACACCGGTTCGGTCAGGATCCTCGGCCGCGACACGGCCGGCCTGCGCCCGCGCGAGATCTGGCGTCTCGGCGTCGGCCGCACCTTCCAGATCACCGCCACCTATCCCTCGATGACGGTGCGCGAGAACGTGCAGGTGGCGCTGCTCTCGCACCACCGCGAGCTCGGCCGCCTGTTCGGCTTCGCCGGCGCGCGCCATCGGGAGGAGGCCGACCGGCTGCTCGGGCTCGTCGGCATGCGCGACCTCGCGGAGCGGCCGTGTGGCGAGCTCGCCTATGGCGACCTGAAGCGCCTCGAGCTCGCCATCGCCCTCGTCAACGAGCCGAGGCTCCTCCTGATGGACGAGCCGACGGCCGGCATGGCGCCGAAGGAGCGCGTCGCGCTGATGCGCCTCACCGCGACGATCGCGCGCGAGCAGTCGATCGGCGTGCTCTTCACCGAACACGACATGGACGTCGTCTTCGAGCATGCGGACCGGATCATGGTGCTGAACCGCGGCAGCCTCATCGCGGGCGGCACGCCGGCCGAGGTGCGCAACAACCCGGACGTCAAGGCCGTCTATCTCGGCGAAGGCAGCGTCTATGGCGGAGAGGCCGCGGCATGAAACTCGAAGTCCACCAGCTCAACAGCTTCTACGGGCCGGCCCATATCCTCTTCGACGTCGACATCAACGTCGGCCCCGGCGAGGTGGTCGCCCTCCTCGGCCGCAACGGCGCCGGCAAGTCCACCACCTTCCGCTCCATCGTCGGGCTCGTCGCCCGGCGCGAGGGGTGCATCCTCTTCGAGGGCGAGGACATCACGGCGCGCCCGACGCACGAGATCGTGCGCCGCGGCCTCGGCTACGTGCCCGAGGACCGGCGCATCTTCACCGAGCTGACGGTGGAGGAGAACCTCATGGTCGGCGAGCAGCCGGAGCGGACGGGCGCCCCCCGCTGGACGCCGGAGAAGCTCTACACGCTCTTTCCCAATCTCGGCGAGATGCGCGGGCGCCTCGGCGGGCGCATGAGCGGCGGCGAGCAGCAGATGCTGACCATCGCCCGCACGCTGATGGGCAACCCCTCCCTCGTCCTCCTCGACGAGCCCTCGGAAGGCCTCGCCCCCAAGATCGTCGAAGAGATGGCGAACGCCATCCTCGCCATGAAGAACGAAGGCCTCAGCATCGTCCTCTCGGAGCAGAACCTGCATTTCGCGCGGCTGATCTCCGACAGGGCCTATATCATCGAGAGCGGGCGCATCCGCTTCGGCGGCACGATCCGCGAGCTCGAGGAGAGCCCCGACATTCGTGACGCTTATCTTGCAGTGTGATAGGCGGCGAGAGATCGCCGCCCGGACCGGAGTATCGATGACCTCAGCCGTTTCGACGCCAGCCTATGTTCTCGACGAGCAGATCGGCTTCATCCTCCGCCAGGTCAGCCAGCGCCACACGACCATCTTCATGACCATGATGGGCGAGGACCTGACGCCGACCCAATGGGCGGCGCTCGCCAAGCTCCACCAGGCCGGCCCGCTGTCGCAGAACCTTCTCGGCCGGCAGACGGCCATGGACGCCGCCACCATCAAGGGCGTCGTCGACCGGCTGACGAAGCGCGGCCTGACCGGGACCAGCCCCGACCCCGACGATGGCCGCCGCCTGCTCGTGGCCCTGACGCCGGAGGGCGAGGCGACCGTCGCACGCTGCCTGCCCCGGGCCGCCGCCATCTCCGAGGAAACGCTGAAGGAACTGAGCGCCGCGGAACGCGCGACGCTGATCGCCCTGCTTCAGAAGATGCTCTGACGCGCTTCCGGCCCCGCGGCCGGAAGCGCGTGCGCCTTACCGCGCCACGATCTCCGGCATGCGCGTCGCCGGCGGCGTGTTGCGGCTGCGCTGCGTGCGCACGATGCCGTCGATGATGGTCATGCCGATGCCCGGCAGGTCGCCGAGGCGCACGGACTCGAGCAGGTCCTTGCCCGCCGAGTGCTGGGCCTTGTCCATCAGCACGAAATCGGCCGCGCGGCCGACCTCGACCAGGCCGCAGTCGAGCTGGCGCATGCGCGCCGTGTTGCCGGTGGCGAAGCAGAAGGCCACCTCCGCCGGCACGTCACCGAGCGAGGAGAGCAGCGAGACCATGCGCAGGATGCCGAGCGGCTGCACGCCGGAGCCCGCCGGCGCATCCGTGCCGAGGATGACGCGGTTGAGGTCGCCCATCTCGCGCGCGATGCGCAAGGTGTAGAGCGCGGCCCGCTCGTTGCCGTTGTGCACCAGCTCGAGGCCGCGCTTGCAGCCCTCACAGATGCAGCGGATCTGGTCGTCCGGCAGGGCCGTGTGGCCGCCGTTGATGTGACCAACGACATCCGTGTCCGCCTCCAGCACCACGTCCTTGTCGATGAGGCCGGAGCCGGGGATGGACGGCCCGCCGGTATGGATGGTCGACTGGATGCCGTACTTGCGGGCCCAGGCCACCATCTTGCGCGCCCTCGGCCCGTCCTTGACGCCGCCGAGGCCGACCTCGCCGAGCAGCTTGACGCCCGCGTCGGCCAGGTCCTTGAAATCCTGCTCCGTCATGTCCGGCTCGATGCAGGGCGCGCCGGCGTGGATCTTCACGCCGCTCGGGCGGAAGGCGGAGAAGGTGCGCTGCGCGTAGATCGCCATGGCCTTGAGGCCGACGACGTCGCGCGGCCGGCCCGGCGTGTGCACCTCGCCGGCCGAGATCATGGTGGTGACGCCGCCGTGCAGGTTGCTGTCGATCCAGTTGAGCTGCTGCTGGCGCGGCGTCCAGTCGCCGGCGACGGGGTGGACGTGGCTGTCGATGAGGCCGGGCGTCAGCACCGTGCCGTTGGCATCGATGACTTCGCTCGCGCCGTCGGTGTCGACGTCCTTCTCGCGGCCGACGGCGGCGATCCGGCCGTCGATCGCGACCACCGTGTCGCCGTCGAGGATCGGCCGCTCGAGATCGCCGCTCAGGATCAGGCCGATGTTGCGAATGACGAGCTTGCCCTTCCCGCCCTGCTGTACCGCATCGTGCGCCATAGGTTCCCTCTCTCCCGTTGCTTCGACCGGCCCCTCGCCGCCCGCGTCGCGACCCGATTGACAAGCCGGATCAGGTGCGCTAATTTGTTAGTATACAAACAATCTAGAGGCGAGCAAGAGCCCTTCCGGAGGTTCGCATGACCTATGTCGTGACCGATGGCTGCATCCGTTGCAAGTACCAGGATTGCGTGGAGGTGTGCCCGGTCGACTGCTTCTACGAGGGGGAGACGATGCTCGTCATCCATCCGGACGAATGCATCGACTGTGGCGTGTGTGAGCCGGAATGTCCGGCCGACGCGATCGTCTCCGACACTGACCCGCGCGCCGACCGCTGGCTGCCCGTCAATGCGAAATATGCCGCGATCTGGCCCAACATCACCGATAAGGGACCGGTCCCGGATGATGCGGACGCGTGGAAAGACGTCCCCGACAAGGAGAAATTTCTATTTAGTACGGAAAAAATGTAAATACTTGCAATTCCGTACGAGATCGTGCAAATAGAAGCTGGTTACCCCTTTTCCCCCGCGCGGCGCCCCGCTATGTGAAGGCGCGGCACTCAACCCCGCGGCACCGGCCGCGACGCAGATCCGGGAGCATGGACGAGAAGCCATGAGCAACTTCAACCAAGAGCGCGTTCTGAGCGTGCATCACTGGACGGACACGCTGTTCTCCTTCACGACGACGCGCGACCCCGGCTTCCGCTTCAAGAACGGCCAGTTCACGATGATCGGCATCGAGGTGGAGGGAAAACCCCTCCTGCGGGCCTACAGCGTCGTGAGCCCCAACTACGACGAGAAGCTGGAGTTCTTCTCCATCAAGGTGCCGGACGGGCCGCTGACCTCCCGCCTGCAGCACCTGAAGGAAGGTGATCCCATCATCGTCGGCCGCAAGGCCACCGGCACCCTCGTGCTCGACAACCTGATGCATGGCCGCAACCTCTACCTGCTCGGCACCGGCACGGGCCTTGCTCCCTTCCTCAGCCTCATCCGCGACCCCGAGACCTACGAGCGCTTCGAGAAGGTCGTCCTCCTGCACGGCTGCCGCCAGGTGTCCGAGCTCGCCTATGGCGAGATGATCACCCGCGACCTGCCGGAGGACGAATTCCTCGGCGAGGAGATCCGCTCGAAGCTGATCTACTATCCGACCGTGACGCGCGAGCCCTTCCGCAACCGCGGCCGCATCACCGATCTCATCACGACCAGCAAGCTCTTCGGCGACATCGGCCTGCCGCCGATCGACGCCGAGAACGACCGCCTGATGCTCTGCGGCAGCCCGCAGATGATCCGCGACCTCAAGATCATCCTCGAGGAGCGCGGCTTCAACGAAGGCAACCACGGCGAGCCGGGCCATTTCGTCATCGAGAAGGCCTTCGCCGAGCGCTGAGCCCGGTCCTGCGTAGCTCTCCTCCCCTGCCTGAGGCGCGGCCGGCGTGAACCTGCCGCGCCTTTTCTTTTACGTCTCTCTCCCGCCTTGCCCCCCGCCCGCTGCTGGCCTATGACGCGCCGATGGCGAAGGGGCGCCAGAAGAAGCGAGCGAGGCGACATGAGCGGCAAGCCGGCAAACGGGCAGGACAAGAACGCCAATGCGATGTGGGGCGGGCGCTTCGCCTCCTCGCCGAGCGCACTCATGGAGGCCATCAACGTCTCCATCGGCTTCGACAGACGCCTCGCCGCGCAGGACATCCGCGGCTCCGTCGCCCATGCCGACATGCTGGCGAAGCAGGGCATCATCTCGGAAGAGGACCGCGACGCCATCCACGACGGGCTGAAGCGCATCCTCGAGGAGATCGAGGGCGGCCACTTCACCTTCTCGACGGCGCTCGAAGACATCCACATGAACGTCGAGGGCCGCCTGCGCGACCTCATCGGCCCGGCCGCCGGGCGCCTGCACACGGCCCGCAGCCGCAACGACCAGGTGGCGACGGACGTGCGCCTGTGGGTGCGCGAGGCGCATGACCGGGCCGACGCCCAGATCACCAACCTCATGGACACGCTGCTCACCCAGGCGGCCGCCCATGCGGAGACGGTGATGCCCGGCTTCACCCATCTGCAGAGCGCCCAGCCCGTCACCTTCGGCCACCACCTCATGGCCTATGTCGAGATGCTGGGGCGCGACCGCTCGCGCATCCGTGACTCGCGCAAGCGCCTCAACGAATGCCCGCTCGGCGCCGCCGCCCTCGCCGGCACCTCCTTCCCCATCGACCGGCACGCAACGGCCGAGGCGCTCGGCTTCGACGGGCCGACGCGCAACTCGCTCGATTCCGTCTCCGACCGGGATTTCATCCTCGAATATCTGTCGATCGCTTCGATCTCGGCCATGCACCTCTCGCGCCTCGCGGAGGAGATCGTGATCTGGATGACGCCGCAGTTCGGCTTCGTGCGCCTGTCGGACCAGTGGACGACCGGCTCCAGCATCATGCCGCAGAAGAAGAATCCGGACGCGGCCGAGCTGGTGCGCGCCAAGCCGGGCCGCATCATCGGCTCGCTGGTGGCGCTGCTCACGGTGATGAAGGGCCTGCCGCTCACCTATTCCAAGGACATGCAGGAGGACAAGGAGCGCCTCTTCGACGCCGCCGACACCTACGAGCTCGTGCTCGCCGCCGTCTCCGGCATGATCGCGGACCTGAAGCCCGTGCCCGAGCGGATGGCGGCGGCGGCCGGCGCCGGCTTCGCCACGGCGACCGATCTCGCCGACTGGCTGGTGCGCGCGCTCGAAATGCCCTTCCGCGACGCCCACCATGTCACCGGGCGCCTCGTCGCCGAGGCCGAGCAGCGCGGCTGCGGCCTGGAAGACCTGTCGCTCGACGTGATGCAGGCGGTGGAGCCGCGCATCACGGACGCGGTCTACGCCGTCCTCGGCGTCGAGAACTCCGTGCGCTCGCGCATGAGCTTCGGCGGCACGGCCCCGGACAACGTGCGCGCGCAGATCGCCTGGTGGCGCGCCCGGCTCTGAGGCGGCGAACAGCACAGGCGGCCGCATTCCCCTCCCCGCCAGCGAAAGGACGGGGAGGGAGGCAGCCCCGACATCGCTCCACCGCTCTCGTCTTTCTTCAAGCGTTCGGCGCCGCGGCCGGGACCATTCGGCCGCATGGCGCGCCCGCCCCGGTTCGTGCTTTCCTGTAGATCGGACGGCCCGATTCTCGGAGGCTCGCGCCCATGCCCTGGTCCATTCACGTCGGCACCATCGCCGGCACCGCGGTGCGCATCCACGTCACCTTCCTGCTCTTCCTGGCGTGGATCGGCTTCGCGCAATGGCGCCTCGGCGGGCCCGCCGCTGCCGCTGACAGCGTCCTCTTCATCGCGCTCCTGTTCCTGTGCGTGCTGCTCCACGAGTTCGGCCACGTGCTCGCCGCCCGGCGCTACGGCGTGCGCACGCCGCACATCACGCTCTTTCCGATCGGCGGCGTCGCGAGCCTCGAGCGCATCCCGGAAAAGCCGGGCGAAGAGCTCGTCGTCGCCGTGGCGGGGCCGGCGGTCAACGTCGTCATCGCCCTCGTACTGGTCATCATCCTCGGCGCCACCGTCGACCTGACGGACATGGCGCGCCTCGAGGATCCGCGCGTCAGCCTGCTCGCGCGTCTCGCCGGGGCCAACATCATCCTCGTCCTCTTCAACATGATCCCGGCCTTTCCCATGGACGGCGGCCGGGTGCTGCGGGCGCTGCTCGCCATGCGGGTCGGCTTCTCGCGGGCGACGCAGCTTGCCGCCACCATCGGCCAGGGCTTCGCCTTCCTCCTCGGCTTCGCCGGCCTCTTCCTCAACCCGCTCCTCATCTTCATCGCCATCTTCGTCTATCTCGCCGCCTCCTCGGAGGCCGAGCACGTCGCCTTCCGCGACGTCACCCGCGGCCTGCCGGTCGGCGAGGCGATGATCACGCAGTTCGAGGTGCTCGGCCCGCAGAGCTCGCTCGACGATGCCGTCGAGACCATGATCCGCACGTCCCAGAAGGAATTCCCGGTGGTCGACGGCGGCGGGCACCTGCGCGGCATCCTGACGCGCGACGCCCTCGTCATGGCGCTCAGGAACCACGGCGCCGCATCGCCCGTCATCGAGGTCATGAATGCCGAGGTGCCGACGATCCACTACCGCCAGCCGCTCGAGGCCGCCTTCCGTAAGCTCAACGAGGCCAAGGCCCCGGCCCTGGGCGTGCTCGACGGCAACGACCGGCTCGTCGGCCTGCTCACGGCGGAGAACATCGGCGAGATGATGCTGGTGCGCTCCGTGCAGCCGGAATGGCGCTTCGGCCACCGCAACCCGCGCGCCTGACCGATCAGGTGCGGGCGTCCTCCCGCGCCGTCCGGGGTTCGCGCGGGCGCGCCTCCTCCAGCAGCATGGCCTCCTCCGCGCCCGTGCCGACGATGCCTGCGGGGTCGGCAGCCGCCATCAGATCCTCGGCTGCGGGAGGGGCTGCGCGCAGCGGACGCGGTGCGAGGCCGGCATGGGCGGCGGCCGCGAGGACACCCATGATGGGCAAGACCGTCGTCATGGCGACGAAGGGATCGGCGAAGAACGCCGCGCCGACCGCCGAGCCGACGAGCCCGCCGCCGATCTGCATGAAGCCCGTCATGGCCGCCGCGGCTCCGGCGATATGCGGAAAGCCGGCGAGCGCATTGGTCGTCACCCCGGGCATGACGAGGGCGATGCCGAAGGCCCACAGCGCCACCGGCACCATGACGGTGGCAAAGCTCGGCGGCAGCAGCCTCAGGCCCACCGCGAACCAGAGGGCGGCTGAGAGCGAGAAGACGAGGCCGGCCGAGATGAGGCGGCTCGCCTCGAAGCGGCGCAGCAGCCGCCCGACGATCACCGTGCCGATGGTATAGGCGCCGGTCTGGCACAGCATCGACAGGCCGAAACCCGTCGGCGTCAGGCCCACCCGGTCGATCATGACGAAGGGCAGCATGGAGGCGAGGGTATAGAGCCCGCCGGTGGTGAGGCCGAGGACGAGGCCCGCGCGCAGGAAGCGCCGGTCGCGCAGGAGAACGCCGTAGCTCGTCAGCATGCGGGCCGGGCGCGCCAGCGCCCTGTCGGGCGCAAGGTTCGTCTCGCGCGTCGCGAGGGCGAGCGTGAGGACCACGGCGAGGCCGTAGACGACCATGATGACGAAGAGGGCGTGCCAGCCGAAGGCGCTCGCCGTCATGCCGCCGAGCGTCGGCGAGACGGCGGGGCCGACGGCGAGCATCAGGCCGATCAGGTTCATGATGCGGGCCGAGGTCTGGCCCGTGAACTGGTCGCGCACGATGGCGCGCGAGATGGCGACGCCGGCCGCCACGCCGACGCCCTGCAGCGCCCGGCCGGCGAGCAGCCAGCCGATGCTCGGCGACCAGGCGGCAACGAGGCTGCCGGCCAGGTAGATGGAGAAGAAGCCGATGGCCACCGGGCGCCGTCCATAGGCATCGGAGAGCGGCCCGCAGACGAGCTGGGCGAAGGCGAAGCCGAAGAAATAGACCGTCAGCGTCAGGTTGATCGCCGCCGGCGTCGTGCCGAAGGCCCCGACCAGCGCCGGCATCGCGGGGGTATAGAGCGCCAGGCTCACCGGCCCGAGCGCCACGATGAAGGCGCCGATGACGGCCGTGCGCATCTCGCTCATCATCGGCGCGGCGGCGGACGGCTTCATGCCCCCTCTCCGCCGCTGCGGCTGCAGAGATTGCTGCGCATGCGGTCGAGCAGCCGGCGCATGGTCTCGATCTCCTCCTGCGAGAAGTCGCGCGTCGCGTCCTCGCGCGCCCGCGTCAGCACGACCTTGATCTCCTCCACGAGCGGCAGGGCCGCCGGGGTGAGCTGCACCGTCTTGGCGCGCCGGTCCTCCGGATCGGGAGCACGAGCCACCAGTCCGCGCGCCTCCAGCCGATCGATGAAGCCGACGAGCGTCATGGGCTCCACGCTCATGCGCTCGGCGAGGTGGCTCTGGCGGATGGGCGCGAAATGGCTGACGAAGACGAGGGCGCGCGCCTCGCCCGGCGTGAGGCCGAGGCCCACCTCCTCCATGGCGCGGTCGAACCGCGCGCGCAGGAGGCGCGCCGCATCCGTCAGGAGGAAACCGAAGGTGGCTGGGCCGGTTCTCATGGGTCACCTTAATATAAGGACACCTTACTAAATCGTCGTCAAAGGTCAAGGAGCTGCTGCGCTGCAACAGACTTTCCGTTGCCGTTTGACGCACATCGGATTATAGGAACCGCGTGCCAGTGCGCGTGGGCAGCGCGCGCTGTCTCATCCGCTTCGCAATTTCGTGTCATGAGCCGGGCCCCATCCGCCGCGGCAGGAGTTTTCATGCAGCTGCGCAATATCGCCATCATCGCCCACGTCGACCACGGCAAGACGACCCTCGTGGACAAGCTGCTCGCCCAGTCCGGCGCCTTCCGCGAGAACCAGCGCGTGGCCGAGCGCGTGATGGATTCGAACGACCTCGAGAAGGAGCGCGGCATCACGATTCTTGCCAAGGCGACCTCGGTCGTCTGGAAGGGCACGCGCATCAACATCGTCGACACGCCCGGCCACGCCGACTTCGGCGGCGAGGTGGAGCGCATCCTCAACATGGTGGACGGCGCCATCGTGCTCGTCGACGCCGCCGAGGGCCCGATGCCGCAGACGAAGTTCGTCGTCGGCAAGGCGCTCAAGATCGGCCTGCGCCCCATCGTCGCCATCAACAAGGTCGACCGGCCGGATGCGCGGGCGCAGGAAGTGATCAACGAGGTCTTCGACCTCTTCGCCGCCCTCGACGCCACCGACGAGCAGCTCGACTTCCCCATCCTCTACGGCTCGGGCCGCGACGGCTGGATGGCGGCCTCGCCCGAGGGCCCGAAGGAGGACGGCCTTGCGCCGCTCTTCGACCTCGTGCTCGACCACGTGCCCCCGCCGACCGTCGAGGACGGCGCCTTCCGCATGCTCGGCACCATCCTCGAGGCCAACCCCTTCCTCGGCCGCATCGTCACCGGCCGCATCTCGGCGGGGCAGGTGAAGCCGAACCAGGCGATCAAGGTCATCGATCGCGACGGCAAGGTCATCGAGCAGGGCCGCGTCTCGAAGATCCTCGCCTTCCGCGGCATCGAGCGCCAGCCGATCGATCTGGGCGAGGCGGGCGACATCGTCTCCATCGCCGGGCTCGAGAAGGGCACGGTAGCCGACACCTTCTGCGCGCCGGAGGCCGACACGCCCCTGCCGGCCCAGCCGATCGACCCCCCGACCGTCACCATGTCCTTCCTCGTCAACGATTCGCCGCTCGCCGGCACCGAGGGCGACAAGGTGACGAGCCGCATGATCCGCGACCGTCTGTTCAAGGAGGCCGAGGGCAACGTCACGCTGAAGATCGAGGAATCGTCCGACAAGGATTCCTTCTTCGTCTCCGGCCGCGGCGAACTGCAGCTCGCCATCCTCATCGAGACCATGCGCCGCGAGGGCTTCGAACTCGCGGTGTCGCGCCCGCGTGTCGTCTTCAAGAAGGACGAGGCCACGGGCGAGACGCTGGAGCCGATCGAGGAGGTCGTCATCGACGTCGACGAGGAGCACTCGGGCGTCGTCGTGCAGAAGATGTCCGAGCGCAAGGCGGACATGATCGAGATGCGCCCCTCCGGCGGCAACCGGCTGCGCCTCGTCTTCCACGCCCCGACGCGCGGCCTCATCGGCTACCAGTCGGAGCTGATGACGGACACGCGTGGCACCGCGATCATGAACCGGCTGTTCCACGCCTACGCCCCCTACAAGGGCGAGATCGCCGGCCGGCGCAACGGCGTCCTCATCTCGAACGACGCCGGCGAGGCCGTGGCCTATGCGCTGTGGAACCTCGAGGACCGCGGCCCGATGATGATCGAGCCCGGCTGGAAGGTGTACCAGGGCATGATCGTCGGCGAGCACACGCGCGACAACGACCTCGAGGTCAACGTGCTCAAGGGCAAGAAGCTCACCAACATCCGCACCACGTCGAAGGACGAGGCCGTGCGCCTGACGCCGCCGATCCGCATGACGCTGGAGCGGGCGCTCGCCTGGATCCAGGACGACGAGCTCGTCGAGGTGACGCCGAAGTCCATCCGCCTGCGCAAGACCCTGCTCGACCCCAACGACCGCAAGCGCGCCGAGCGCGCCAAGGAAGCGGCGGCGGGCTGACGCCGACAAATGGAAAGGGCGCCGAAGGCGCCCTTTTTCATGTCCGCTTGAGAGGCGGCGCTCACATGTCCGGCCCGATGCTCACGTCGCTCTCCGGGACGATCGCGACATGCTCGCCGGCCCCGCGCAGCAGGCTCACCGCCGAGCGCGGCAGCCGGTCCTGCGTCGCGTAGGCCGCGGCGAAGAACACGAACATCGAGAGAAGGGCGAGGCGGCGGTACATGGTTCGGCTCCCGGTGCCCGGCGCCGCATCGGCGCGTCAGGCAGGGACAAGATGCGCCGAACCGGAACGGGCCGGCGTGCGCCCCCGCACGCGGCGGGGCCCGCCGAAGCCGAACAAGCAAAAGGGCGGCCACATGGCCGCCCCTGAGCTTCGCAAGCCAATCGAAAGAGGGCCTCTCGAAGGGCGCCGAGATTCCCTCTCCCCGCTCGCGGGGAGAGGGAATGAAGATCACAGCCCCTCGAACAGCGCCGTCGAGAGATAGCGCTCGGCGAAGGAGGGGATGATGATGACGATGGTCTTGCCGGCACTGTCCGGGCGCGACGCGATCTCGAGCGCCGCGGCCACCGCCGCTCCCGAGGAGATGCCGACCGGGATGCCCTCGAGGCGGGCGACGAGGCGCGCGGTGTCGAAGGCCGTCTGGTTGCCCACGGTCACCACCTCGTCGATGACCGAGCGGTCGAGCACCTGCGGCACGAAGCCGGCGCCGATGCCCTGGATCTTGTGCGGGCCGGGCTGGCCGCCGGAGAGCACGGGCGAATCCTCCGGCTCCACCGCGACGACGCGCAGGGAGGGCTTGCGCGGCTTCAGCACCTGGCCGACGCCGGTGATGGTGCCGCCGGTGCCGACGCCGGAGACGAAGATGTCCACCTCGCCGTTGGTGTCGTTCCAGACCTCTTCGGCGGTGGTGCGCCGGTGGATGGCCGGATTGGCCGGGTTGGCGAACTGCTGCGGGATGATGGAGCCGGGGATCTCGTTCTTCAGCTCCTCGGCGCGGTTGACGGCGCCGCGCATGCCCTGGGGGCCGGGGGTGAGCACGAGCTCGGCGCCGAGCAAAGCGAGCATCTTGCGCCGCTCGATCGACATCGTCTCCGGCATGACGAGGATGAGGCGATAGCCGCGCGCGGCGGCGACGAAGGCGAGCGCGATGCCGGTATTGCCCGAGGTCGGCTCGATCAGCGTCGCGCCCGGCCTGATGAGGCCGCGCTCCTCGAGGTCGTCGATCATGCTGACGCCGATGCGGTCCTTCACGCTCGCGATCGGATTGAAGAACTCGAGCTTGGCGAGGAGGTTGGCCTTGACGCCCTTGTCCTTCGCCAGCCGGTCGAGCCGCACCAGGGGCGTGTCGCCGATCGTCTCGGTGATCGAATTGTAGATCCGCCCGCGGCCGGGCACGTGCTGCTTGTCCGCGGCGGGCTTGGCGGCTGGTTCGGCCATGATCTCGTCTCCACCCTTCTGCCGGCCTGCCGCAGAAGTGAAAGGCAGGCCAGGCGATTGAACCTCAGCCCCGATAGCATATTTACACAAAGACTGTCGATAATATTCCTATATTCACATTCTATATCGTAAAATCGACCGATGACGGCACGAGCCCGAAGACCGCGGCCTCCTCGGCGCGTCGGCACAGGTCTTCGACCGTCGATTCGTCGAGGATCCTGAGAAAGGCCTCCCCGGCATCACGCACCACCGGCCCGACGACGAGGTCGACGAGGGCGGATTCCGGCACGGGCGGCAGCGATTCCTCCGTCGAGGTCGCCATCGCCGCCCGCACGATCTCGCCGGCGGTGATGCGGCGGCGCTCGCGCGCGAGTTCATAGCCGCCGCGCGGTCCCCGCACTCCCTTGAGGATGCCGGCCCGCACGAGCTGCTGCAGCACCGTCTCGAGATGGCGCGGCGGCAGGTTGTGACGGGCCGCGAGCAGCTTCGCCGCCACCGGGCTCGGCCGGGCGTGGATGGCCACGTCGACCACGGCGGCGATGGCGAGAAGGCTGCGCCGGGAGAGCAGGATCATTGTCGTCGTTCCTCTTCGTCTGCTTCTCGCGGGTCACACGCCGGTCGACCCGAAACCGCCGGCGCCACGCTCCGTCGCGCCGAGCCGGTCGACTTCCGCGAACCGGACCTGCCGCACGGGCGCGACGACCAGCTGTGCAATGCGCATGCCGCGGCTCACCGTAAAATCCGCTGCACCCGTGTTGATCAGAATAACACCGATCTCGCCGCGGTAATCCGCATCCACGGTCCCCGGCGCGTTGAGAACGGTCACGCCGTGCTTCAGGGCAAGGCCGGAGCGTGGCCGCACCTGCGCCTCGTAGCCCGGGGGCAACGCCATCGCGAAACCCGTGGGCACGAGCGCGCGGCCGCCGGGCGGCAGCGTCACCGGCCCATCGGCGGGTACGGCTGCCATCAGATCGAGCCCCGCGGCATGCGCGCTCTCGTAGCGCGGCAGCGGCAGGTCGCCCGCATGCGGCAGGCGCACGACCTCGACGAGCGGTTCGGCAGGCGGCGTCGGTGTCATGCGGATCCCTTCGGCATGGCGGCGGCGATGCGGGCCACGAGCCGGCGCGCCACCTCGTCCTTGTCCATGGTCGGCCAGTCCTCGACGCCTTCGCCGGTGACGAGATGCACCGTGTTGCGCGTGCCGCCCATCACCCCCGTGCCGGGGCCGACGTCATTGGCGACGATCCAGTCGCAGCCCTTGCGCAGGCGCTTCTGGCGGGCATGCTCCACCACCTTCTCCGTCTCGGCCGCAAAGCCGACGACGAGGCCGGGCCGCTGCTCGGCACGATGCGCGATGGTGGCGAGGATGTCGGGGTTCTCGACGAGGGCGAGCTGGGGGATGCCCTTGCCGTTCTTCTTCATCTTCTGAGCGGCTTCGCCGGCCGTGCGCCAGTCCGCCACCGCCGCGGCGAAGACCGCGGCATCGGCCGGCAGCGCCGCCTCGACCGCCGCCAGCATCTCGCGGGCGGTCTCGACCTCCACCGTCGTCACCCCCGCGGGCGGGGCGATGGCGACCGGCCCGGACACGAGCGTCACCCGCGCCCCGGCGGCAGCCGCGGCTGCGGCGATGGCGTGCCCCTGGCGCCCGGAGGAGCGGTTGGCGATGTAGCGCACGGGATCGATCGGCTCGTGCGTCGGCCCCGACGTGACGAGGACGTGGCGGCCGGCGAGCGGCAGGTCCGCACCGCCGAGAAGCCGCTCGACGGCGGCCAGGATCTCCATCGGCTCGGCCATGCGGCCGGGGCCGAACTCGCCGCGCTCGGCCATCGCCCCCTCGTTCGGCCCCACGACGGCGACGCCATCGGCTTCGAGGAGCGCCATGTTGCGGCGCGTGGCCGGGTGCTGCCACATGCGCGGGTTCATCGCCGGGGCGACGAGGACCGGCTTGTCGGTGGCAAGAAGCGCCGTCGAGGCGAGATCGTCGGCATGGCCGCCCGCCATCTTGGCGAGAAGGTCGGCCGTCGCCGGCGCGACGACGAGGAGGTCGGCCGAGCGCGACAATTCGATATGGCCGATGTCCGCCTCGTCGGTCAGCGAGAAGAGGTCGGTGAAGGTGCGCTCGCGCGACAGGCTGGCGACGGAGAGCGGCGTGATGAATTCCGCCCCGCCCTTCGTCAGGATCGCACGCACGGAATAGCCTCGCTCCTTCAGGCGGCGGATGAGATCGAGCGACTTGTAGGCCGCGATGCCGCCACCGATGATGAGAAGGATACGCTTGGTCACGCGCCGCTCCCGTCGAGGATCGATCCGGCGCCGGGCGCTTGGGCGAGCGAGGCCGGCGCGGCGCGACGCGCAAACTAGCGCGTCGTGCACAGCACGCAAACAGTTCAGCGCGCCATGGAAGCCCTCGGCACGGAAATGAAGTATCAACCTTAACGTGCAGAGTGGCGGATTTTCAGCCGCCGAGCCACATGGCGGCCAGGATGGCCGCGATGACCCACAGCGCCAGGTTGCCCCAGCGGGCGCGGCGGGCCTCGGCGCGGCCGATGTCGGCGACGCTTTCCGGCGCGAGCAGGAAGCCGCGCTCGCCGGCGATCTCGAGCTGCTCGACGATGCGCTCGCCGCGGTTGAGGATCGACGGCAGGTGCCCGGCGAAGCCCGCGATCGACAAAGCGCCGCGCCCGGCCTCCTCCAGCCGGCCGACGGGGCCGAGGTTGCGCTCGATCCACTGGCGCACGACCGGGTCGGCCGTCGACCACATGTCGAGGCGCGGGTCGAGCGAGCGCGCCACGCCCTCGACCACCACCATGGTCTTCTGCAGCATCACGAGCTCGGTGCGCGTGTTCATGTCGAACAGCGCCGTGATCTCGAAGAGCAGCGTCAGGAGCTTCGCCATCGAGATTTCGTCGGCGCGCCGGTCGTGGATCGGCTCGCCGATGGCGCGGATGGCCTGGGCGAAATCCGCGATGCTGTGGTGGCGCGGCACGTAGCCCGCCTCGAAATGCACCTCCGCCACGCGGCGGTAGTTGCGCGTGATGAAGCCGAGGAGGATCTCCGCAAGGAAGCGCCGCTCCTTGTGGCCGAGCCGGCCCATGATGCCGCAGTCGACCGCGACGAGCCGCCCCTCGGGATCGACGAAGAGATTGCCGGGATGCATGTCGGCATGGAAGAAGCCGTCGCGCAGCGCCTGGCGCAGGAAGGACTGGATGACCGTGCGCGCCAGCACCACGCGGTCGTGGCCGGCGGCGACCAGCGCCGCCATGTCCGACAGCGGCGTGCCGTCCACCCACTCGCTCGTCATCACGTCGCGGGCGGTGAGGTCCCACTTCACGTCCGGCACGCGGAAGTCGATGTCGTCGCGGGTGTTCTCGCCGAGCTCCGACAGCGCCGCTGCCTCGAGCCTCAGGTCCATCTCCATGGCGACCGAGCGCGCCAGCGTCTCCACCACCTCGATGGGCCTGAGGCGCCGCATGGACGGGAACAGGCGCTCTGCCATGGCGGCGGCAAAGCGCATGGAGGCGAGATCACGCGCGAAGCGCTCGCGCACCCCCGGCCGCAGCACCTTGACCGCGACCGTCAGCGCTCCCTCGCCCTCGCCGATGCGCGCCTTGTGCACCTGGGCGATGGAGGCCGCGGCGAGCGCCGGGCCGAAGTCGCTGAACAGCCTGTCGATCGGCACATCGAAGGCTTCCTCGATGGTGCGCACCGCCTCCTCGCGCGGAAAGGGCGGCAGCCGGTCCTGCAGGCTCTCGAGATCGGCCGCCGCGCGCACGCCGACGACGTCGGGCCGCGTCGCCAGGAACTGGCCGAACTTGACGTAGGAGGGCCCGAGCCGCGTCATCGCCGCCGCAAGGCGCGAACCGCTCTCGCGCGCGCCGCGCCGCTCGACGGTGCGGCCGAGCGAGATCATGAGGCGCATCGCCGGCGGCAGCGGGGCGACGTCGGTCAGGGAGAGCGCCCCTTCGCGCGCCAGCACGAAGCCGACGCGGGCGAGCCTGAAGCAGTGGACGAGCGCTGAGATCACGACCGCCTCAGATCTTCCAGCCGGAATGCAGGGCGACGATGCCGCCCGTCATCGGCCGGGCCGTGACGCGCACGAAGCCCGCTTCCTCGATCATGCCGGCGAAGGTGCGGGCGTTGGGGAACTTGCGGATCGATTCGACGAGATAGCGGTAGGGCTCGCCGTCACCCGTCACCATGCGGCCCATCGTCGGGATGACGTTGAAGGAATAGGCGTCGTAGATCGCATCGAGCACCGGCACGTCGACCCGGCTGAACTCGAGGCACAGGAAGCGGCCGCCGCGCTTCAGCACGCGGTGCGCCTCCTTCAGGGCAAGTTCGATGCGCGGCACGTTGCGGATGCCGAAGGCGATCGTATAGGCGTCGAAGCTGCGGTCCGGAAAGGGCAGGCTCTCGGCATTGCCCTGCACGAACTCGATGTCGTGCGCATGGCGCGCCGCCGCCCGGTCGCGCCCGACGGCGAGCATCTCGCCATTGATGTCGAGCACCGTGACCTTGGTGCCCGGCCCGCCGGCGTCGCTCACGCGGAAGGCGACGTCACCGGTGCCGCCGGCGACGTCGAGATGGTGGAAGGGCCGGTGCCGCGGCGGGCGCAGCGTGGAGATGAGCGCATCCTTCCACGCCCGGTGCAGGCCGGCCGACATGAGGTCGTTCATCAGGTCGTAGCGGCCGGCGACCTTGTGAAAGACATCGTCGACGAGGCGCTGCTTGTCCGTGAGCCTCACGTTCGAGAAGCCGAAATGCGTGTCTTCGTCGCGCGCTGCCGTCATCGTCCCACCTATCGAACGCCGGGACCATAGCCCGGCCGGCGCGGCCGCGCCATGGCACGGCACGTCGCGCCCCCGGGTCGTCACCCGAAAACCGCGCGCCGCACCTTGGACCGGCTCAACGCGCCGCGAGGAAGGCCTCGTGCTCGGCCAGGAGCGCGCCGGACAGCGCCTTCTCGATCAGCGCCCGCGTCTCCGCGACGCCGTAGAGGGCGATGAAGGAGCCGAAGCGCGGCCCGCGCTCCTCGCCGAGCAGCACCTGGTAGACGCTCGAGAACCACTGCTGCGAGACGCCCGGGCGCCCGTCCGGGCTCTTCGTCTTGCCGCTGAGATCGGGGAAATGCCGGCGCCCGACCTCGTAGACGACCGCCTGCAGGGCATCGGCGTCGCTCGATCCCTCGAGCGCCGCGAGCTCGTTGTCGAGATCGGCCAGCGCCGCCCGCTCCGCCTCGCTCGCCGCCCGGAACGTCTTGGCTGGGCGCACGAAGTCGCGGAAGTAGTTGACGGCATAGCCGACGAGCTTGGCGAGCCGGGGATGCGTCTCGGGCGACGCGCCCGGCGCATAGCGACGGATGAAGCCCCACAGCACCGCCGGATCCTCGGAATTGGCGACGCCGGCAAGGTTGAGCAGCATGCCGAAGGTGAGCTGCGTCGACGGCCCGTTGGCGCCGGCCGCCTCGATCGTCTCCGGCGCCGGCGGCTCGCCGGCGTGGATGTGCCAGGCCGGGTTGCCGAGCCGGTGCTTCCACTCCTGCCGGCCATAGGCGTTGAGGAAGCCGAGATAATCGTCGACATGGCGCGGGATGACGTCGAAGAACAGGCGCTTGGCCTCGCGCGGCTTGTTGTACATGAAGAGGGCGAGGCTTTCGGGCGTGCCGTAGCGCAGCCACTCCTCGATGGTGAGGCCGTTGCCCTTCGACTTCGAGATCTTCTGGCCGTTCTCGTCGAGGAAGAGCTCGTAGTTGAAGCCCTCGGGCGGCGCGGCGCCGAGCGCGCGGGCGATCTGGCCCGACAGGCGCACGGAATCGATGAGATCCTTGCCCGCCATCTCGTAGTCGACGCCGAGCGCCACCCAGCGCATCGCCCAGTCCGGCTTCCACTGCAGCTTGGCATGGCCGCCCGTGACCGGCGTCTCGAAGCGCTCGCCCGTGTCGGGATCGCGCCAGACGATGGTGGCGCTGTCCTTCCTCACCTCCTCGATCGGCACCTGCATCACGATGCCGGTCTTCGGATGGACGGGCAGGAAGGGCGAATAGCTCTGCGCCCGCTCCGCCCTGAGGCTCGGCAGCATGATCGCCATCACCTCGTCATAGCGCTCGACGACGAGACGCAGCGTGTCGTCGAAGCGGCCGGCGGTGTAGCACTCGGTCGCCGACATGAAGGTGTAGTCGAAGCCGAAGGCATCGAGGAAGGCGCGCAGGCGGGCGTTGTTGTGGTGGCCGAAGCTCTCGTGCGTGCCGAAGGGATCGGGCACCCGCGTCAGCGGCTTGCCGATATGCGCGGCGAGCATGTCGCGGTTCGGCACGTTGTCCGGCACCTTGCGCAGCCCGTCCATGTCGTCGGAGAAGGCGACGAGCCGCGTCGGGATGCGATCCTCCGTCAGCACGCGGAAGGCGTGGCGCACCATGGAGGTGCGCGCCACCTCGCCGAAGGTGCCGATGTGCGGCAGGCCCGAGGGGCCGTAGCCCGTCTCGAACAGGGCCTCTTTCTTGCCCGACCGCTCCAGGCGCGCAACGAGTTTACGCGCTTCCTCGAACGGCCAGGCGGCCGAGGCGCGGGCGGCCTCGACGAGCGCGGGATCGAGCTGGAGCGGATGCGTCATGATACTCGTCTCTTCAAGAGTGATGGGGACGCCGGCCAGGGGAAGGCCGCGGCGGGCGGACACTAGGTAGGGCGCCCGGTTGCGTCAACGCGGCATTTCCCGCCAAATCCCGGAAAGGTCAATAGAAGCCGACCGGGAAATAGCGCAGATAGAGCTCGGTGTAGGTGCCGTTGTCCCACAGGCGCTGCAGTGCGTAGTCGAAGGCGCGCCTCAGCACCTTGTCGTCCTTGCGCAGCACGAAGCCCACGCCCTCGCCGAAATAGCGGCTCTCGAGATAGGGACCGCCGACGAAACGACAGCAGTCGTCGGCCACCCGCCCGTTGAGCCACAGGGCAAGGCTCATCCCGTCCCCGAACAGGTAATCGACCTCGCCGGCCCTCAGCGCCTCGCGCGCGGCGATGAGATTGGCATAGGGCTTCGCCTCCGCCTCGGGGAAATAGGCCTTCAGGAAGGCTTCGTGTGCGCTGTCGGCGATCACCGCGACCGTGTGACCGGCCAGCACCTCGGGCGTGAGCCTGTCCGGCGCCTTCTCGCGTCGCACGACGAAGCGGGCCGGCATGCGGTGGAAGGGAAAGGTGACCGCAAAGCCCTCCCTGAGCGTCGCCGTGACCGGAATGCCGGCCGCGACCACATCGCCGTGGCCGGCCTCGAGCGCGGGCAGCAGCGTGTCGAACCGGCGGGCCTGGATCGTGCAGGCAACCGAGAGCGCCTCGCAGGCGGCCCGCGCGAGCTCGACCGCAAAGCCCGTCGGCACGCCGTCCGGGCCGGCGAAATGCAGCGGCGGGAACTCGTCGTCGGTCATGACGCGGACCACCCGGACCCAGGACAGGTCCGGCTTCTCGATGCGGGTCCGCGTGTCCCAGAAATTGGGCACGACGGGCCCGCTCCCCTCCGCCGCGAAGACGGGTCCGCCGAGGAGGACGAGGAGGGCGAGCACGCGAAGCAGCGATCCCTTGAACACTCCGTCTCCTCCAGCGCCCGCCGACCGCGGCCGGCCGGCGCCTGTAGTTGTGCGCCAGCGGATCAATGCCGGCAAGAGGGCGCCGCAGGCGGCCAGCGACCTGCCTCGGGCGATTCCTACAAAGAAATTTACAAATCCCCGCCTGTGGATAATCTGTGGAACGGGTTGTGGGGCAAAATAGATGAAGACAGAATTTCTATCCCCCGAAACCATCGGGGGAGCACGAAGCCATTTTGATCAAGAAGATAAAGATGTCTATTTAAGCTATACAAGTTTTACCCACGGAACGGACGGGGACGGCATCGGTTTTCTGCTGCAGTACGGCGTGTCGGGACAGGCTCTCGCCGAGGCTCGCCGATATGCACGCCTGTGGCGGGTCTCGCCGTTCGAGGCGCTGCTGGCCGCTGGCGCCATCGACGAGGAGGGGCTCTATGCCGCCGTCGCCGGGACGCTGGGCATGCCTTTCCTGCGCCGCGACGTGCGCATCGGCGCCGGCGCACGCTTTCCCGAATGCCTGACCGCCGGCGTCGTGCCGCTGCACCCTGACGGGCAGGGCCTGCGCTTCGCCATCGCGCCGGGCGTGCGGCATCTCGGCCGGTTCATGGAGCAGCACGCCCGCTGGCACGATGCCGGCGTGGCGCTCACGACGCCGCGTCTGCTGACCGGACTGGTGCTGCGTGCCTTTCCCCGACACATCGCCCATCTTGCCGCCAATGGTCTTGCCGATGCGGCCGCCGCGCTCTCCTACCGGGGCCAGATGAGCGGCCTGCAGATCGGCCTGCTCGCGCTCGCCGTGGGCGTCATGAGCTTCCTCCTCGTCCGGGCGCCGGCTGCGGCCTTCGGCCTGTTCGCCTCGCTCTGCGGCCTCGTCTTCATCGCCATGGTGACGGTGCGCCTCGCCTGCTGCCTGGAGCCGCCCCGGCGCCCGCCGCGGCGCGGCCCGGAGGACCACGCGCTGCCGACCTATACCGTCGTCGTGCCCCTGCACCGGGAGGCGCGCGTCCTGCCGCAGCTCCTCGCCGCCCTTAAGGGCCTCGACTATCCGCCGGCCAAGCTCGACATCAAGCTTGTCATCGAGAGCGACGACGCGACGACCGCCGAGGCGCTGCGCCGTCGGACGCTTCCGCCCTGGTTCGAGGTCGTCGTCGCGCCGCCGGGCCTGCCGCGCACCAAGCCCCGCGCGCTCAACCTGGCGCTGCAGCTGGCGCGCGGCGAATATACGGTCGTCTACGATGCCGAGGACGTACCGGAGCCGCAGCAGCTGCGCCTGGCGGCCGGGCATCTTGCGGCCGCGCCTGCGCATGTCGCCTGCCTGCAGGCCCACCTCGCCATCGACAATGTCGACGACGGCCTGCTGACGCGCCTGTTCGCCATCGAATATGCCGTGCTGTTCGACGTCATCAATCCGGGCCTTGCCGCCTTCGGCTTCCCGGTGCCGCTCGGCGGCACGTCCAATCATTTCCGGACGGCGGCGCTGCGCAGCGTCCATGCCTGGGACGCCTGGAACGTCACCGAGGATGCCGACCTCGGCCTCAGGCTGGCGCGCCTCGGCTACGCGGTCGAGGACCTGCCGTCGACGACGCGGGAGGAGGCGCCGGCGCGCCTGCGGGCCTGGCTCGCCCAGCGCACGCGATGGATGAAGGGATGGCTCCAGGTCTGCGTCACGCATACGCGCGAGCCGGTAACCGCGCTGCGGCAACTGGGCCCCGCCGGCACCCTGGGCGCCGTCGCGACGGTGGCCGGCACGGTGCTGACCGCGCTGTTCTTTCCCATCTTCCTCGTCACATCGGTGCTGATGCTCGCCGACGGCAGCCTGTTCACCGCCGATGCGCCGATGCGCCGCGTCTTCGCCGCCCTCGGCCTCACCCTCTTCGCCGCCGGCAGCCTTGCCATGGTCGTGCCCGCCCTCATCGGCCTGCGCCGCCGCAATCTGCAGCGGCTCGCGCCCTATGTCGCGCTGATGCCGCTCTATTTCGTGCTGATCTCCTTCGCCGCCTGGCTGGGCGTGATCGAGCTCATCCGCAGCCCGTTCCGCTGGAACAAGACGGAACACGGCCTCGCCCGAACCTCCGAAACGGCAAGGCGCCGCACGGATCCGGCCGATATGGCCGTCCGGCCGGTCAGAAGCAGCCGGCGATCGCGGTGAGCAGCCAGTCGGCGAAGACGGCCTGCGACGAATGGCTCCAGAAGAAGAGCCCTGCCGCCAGGAGTGCGACGCCGAAGCCCGCCGAGCCGGCAAGAAGCAACCGCCGCTGCCCGCTCGTCAGCGTGGCCTCGTCCGATGCCCGCACCCCGCCGCTCAGCTTCATGCCATCCACAGCGCACCTCGTCTCACCCGGTGAGGCCGACAGGATAGCAGCTCGCGCCCGAACGCCCAACCACCTGTCGTGACCGGTCTCGCCCGGCCGAGGCTCCCCGCTCTGGCCAGGTCCCCCCTGATCGGAACCGCGCTACGGCAGAAGCTCGAGGATCGTGTTGTTGATCCTCCAGCCGTTGTACTGGAGCGGAACGAGCTTGTGGCCGTGCAACCCACGAATCCGCCGGGCGGCGGCCCCCACGTCGAACAAGACGATCGGCCGCGCCGCCCTCAGCGCCAGCGAGAGGGTGTAGGAATAGGTCTCCGGCCACACGGAGGGCAGGAAGATGACGTCGATATCGAGGGCGTCGATGGTCTCGAGAACGGCGGCATTGTCATAGGGTCCGGTCACGGTGATCCCCGCCTGCGCCGCCTTGCCGTCGTTCTCGGTATAGCCGATGACGATGAACTCGACGGGCAGGCCGCGCAGCCGGGCATCGGTCGCGCAGTCGAGGAGCTTCTCGAAGCCCTTGATGGCGGAGATGGCGCCGAGCACGCCGACGCGCAGGATGCGGGAGCCGGGGCGCGGCCGCTTGAGCAGGGGCGTCGGCATGACGTTGTCGTGCGGCCGGATCTGGAAGCCGATGTCGGGGAAATAGCCCTTCAGCCGTCTCGCGACGTCCTCGTCGGGCACGACCACGGCTTTCGCGCCGGCGAGCAGCTCGTGATAGTCCGCCCGCCACGCGCCGATGTCCGGCACGCCGAACTCCGTCGGGTTGGCCTGCAGGCAGGCCTGGCAGGCGGGACTGTCGGGCTCCCCGCAATAGACGCCCTTGGCGTCGATGAGGTTGATGCGCGGGCAGATGCCGAAATAGTCGTGCACGACCACCCGCCATGGCCGCTGCAGGTGCCTGAGCAGGTTCAGCACGCCCGAGGCCGGGCGGGAGCCGAAATCCATGATGTGGTGGACGTGGACCTCCGTGATCGCGAGGTCGTCCGCCAGGCGCTGGAGCAGCTGCAGGTCGAGGCCGGTGTGGATCCCCGAGAGCATCGGCATCGTCGCCACACGCGCACCCACGATGTCGAAGCGGTCGTGGAACCTCGGGTCGGCGACGGCACGGAAGACGCCGTACCCCGCCGCCTCCAGGCGCCGCATCTCCTCGCGCACGTGCTGCTCCGTGCCGCCGCCACGGATATGGCTGACGACGAGCACGTTTCTGGCCCGACATGAGCGCCGCAGGCGCTCCCGGTCGATCTGTTCGCGCGCGTGGCGCAGCGGATCCGCCTGGAGGAAGGCCTGCACCTGGGCCTGGTAGTGCGGATGCCGCTCGCCGATGACCCGCATGGCGTGCTCGATCCGCTCGCGGCGCTCCTCCCGGAAGGAGGTCGCACCGAGGTGCCGGACGAAGACATTCGGGGCCGCGATGTTCTTCCAGCCGGCATCGATCGCGCGCAGCGAGAAGTCGTTCTCCTCGCCGTAGCCGGTCCCGAATGCCTCGGCATCGAAATAGCCGATCCTGTCGATGAGCCCTCTCTTGATGTACATGCAGAAGCCGACGGCGGTCGGCAGCTCGATGGCCTCTCCCGCATTCACCGAGGCGGCGATGCGGTCGATCTCCGCGTAAGGCACCTCCAGCAGCCGGTCGTTGTCCTCGTTGAAGAAGGGATAGGAGCAGACCGTCCCGTTGTTGGTCAGGGGCGTCACCGTGCCGAAGCGCGCGTCGGCATGCGCGGCCTTCCGCAAGCGGTCGATCCAGTCGCCGAACACTTCCGTGTCGGAATTCAGCAGGATGACGTCACGGACGGGGTGAAGCTGCATCGCCTTGTTGACGGACCTGACGAACCCTTCGTTCTCATGGTTCCGGATCAGCCGGATGTAGCCCTTCTTGGCGAGGAGCCTGAGGACGTCCGACAGGTCCTCTTCCGGCGAGCAGTCGTCGACGACGACGACGCAGGAGGCCGTCTCGTTCTGGGCCGAGAGCACGCGGTAGAGACAGGTGATGGTCTCGCACTTGCCGCGGTAGACGGGAATGATGACGTCGACGGCGGCACGGGAGGCCCAGCCGAAGAGGTGCTGCATCGTCCCCGGACGCGGCAGGGCGAGGATCTTGCGCAGGTAGTGATCGGCATCGTGATCCTCACCCGCGAAGACGGGATTTTCGGGCTTCGGCGGCAGCGGCACGCCGCGCCTGCGCTCCACCTGGCCATAGCGCACGAAATGCTCGAGCGCCGGCATGCCGCCGGCCGCCACGTCCGGATTGGCGGCGAGATAGCCGCCGGGGTTGAACATGTCGCTGGCGCAGCGACCTTCGGCGATCCCGAAGGTGACGAAATGCCGGAAGGGCTCGCCGCCCCAGCCCGCGATATCCGGATTCTTCTTGAGATAGACGGGATACGAGAACCACGGCGTCGGGCTCTTGCGCCGCCAGCGGCCCACGAGCAGGAAATGCAGCAGCGCTTCCGTCGTGATGAGGGAGCGTCCCGGGAAATGCCGCTGGTAATAGGCCGGATCGAAGAACTGGATCGGCACGACGGTCAGGTTGCCGCGCAGCAGGTCCCGCATTCCGGAGAGCCGCCCGGCCTGGTCGGGCGCCCGATGGAAATGGACGCTGCAGAGCCAGCGGCCGTACTTCTCCAGGACGAGCCCGCTGAGCGTGATCGCGATGCCGTGTCCGACGACCGGGACATGGTGCAGGAGATTGATCGATAGGAAGGCGATATAGCCGCCGGCGCCGATCAGCGTCCGTCTGGCGAGGAGATAGACCCACTGCGCCCCGTATTGCCGGGCCCGAAAGGATAGAACGCGGAAGACCTGCACCAGATAGCGGCATGCCGCGATGATCTTTGTCGCACAGGCGAAGACGATGCTGTCCAGATCCGAGATAATCCCGGCCCTGTCCGCTTGTTGACGAACGCCGTGTGCCAGCCTGGAAACAATCTGCTGCATCTGAAAATTCCACTGTAATGAACGAACGACGCAACGAATGAAGAAAACAAAGGCGTGGGCATGCGGGGAAAACCTTCCCGCCGCTGTTCACCTCGACCAACCGGACGGATGATGCGGAGCCTGGCACCCCAACCCGGGGCGCCGATCACCGCAGCTCTTCCTTCCCCACCGGGCGGGCGCTGGGCGCCCGCGGCGTGCCGGCCCTGCCGTTGCGGCCGGCGCCACCCTGATGGTATGCGCACTGTCGGCAAATTCGACTCGACAGCGACTGGCAAACTCGGCCAAGAGGCTGACATATCACGCAAAGCTGCTTACGGCGGCTGCGGAGGCGGAAGGATGTGGAAGGTGGGAGTTTGCGCCGCCGCCACTGTGGCGCATGATGCCCGCTCCACGGGAGCGTCTCCGACGGAGGCACGACGATGGCGCCACGCCTGCCTGACCTCGCCAAGCGATCGCTGAAAACAGCCCTCGACGACTTCGGCCACGTGATGGAGCGGGTTCACACCCATGCGCTCAAGCAGCGCATGAGCCCGGATGAGTTCCGCGCGACCGTGGCCGGCCTCGGCTTCTCATCCATGCGCGAGTTCTGCGACCGCACCGGCCTGCCGGAAAGCACCATCGAGAGCTGGTTGCGCTTCGGCCTCTCCCACGATGCGGCCCAGCTGCTCAGCGCCATGATGGGCTACCGCAACCGCGTCAAGGAGGCGATCGAGGCCGCCGACAGCGTGACGAACGCCGGCATCGCCGATTTCTTCGAGGAGCGGCGGCTGCCCTGAAGCCGTTGCTGCGCCGCACAAATCGACCGGCGCGACACCTGAAAGTCTTGACCCGCGCGCAACTGGGATGGCACATCCCCCCGTCGGCATCTTTCCGCTGCCCTTCGGGCTTTCGGCTGGATGACGGCCGGGCCTGACGAGACGGGCGCCCCGTCGGAAACGACGTTGCCGGCGCCCTTTCGGCGGCGGGCATCCTGCCCGCATGCCGAGCCCGAGGGGGGCTCACGACGTTGTGAACGGCCGTGCCCGGCGTGCCAGCGCGCCGGGGCGGGTGTTCAGATGCGGTCAATCGAAGGTGGGAACGACGCACTCGCATGAAACTGGCGCTCATCACCCTGCTACCGTTTCTCGGAGCCGTCTTCCCCGTCTTCTCCATCCGATCCGGCCGTAATGCGTGCGCCAGCCTCGCGGGAGCCTTCACGCTCGCGGCGCTCGTGCTGCTCCTCACCGAGGCGCCCGCCGTCTACCGGGGCGAAGTGCCGTCCTGGGACGTCGAATGGCTCGCGCCGATCGGCCTGCGCTTCTCGTTCTTCGTCGACGGGCTCGGCTTCTTCTTCGCCGCGCTCATCCTCGGCATCGGCCTGCTCATCATCCTCTACGCCCGCTTCTATCTCGACCGCAGGGATCCGATGGGGGTGTTCTACACCTATCTCCTGCTGTTCCAGGGCGCCATGATCGGCATCGCCCTGTCGAACAACGTCCTGATGATGCTGGTGTTCTGGGAGCTCACCTCGCTCTCGTCCTTCCTGCTCATCGGCTATTGGCGCCATCTGCCCGAGGCGCGCCAGGGCGCCCGCATGGCGCTGGCGGTGACCGGCGGCGGCGGGCTCTGCCTCATCGCTGGCATGCTCATCCTCGGCCATATCGCCGGCAGCTACGAGCTCACCGAGATCCTCGCGCGCGGCGACATCATCAAGGCCTCGCCGCTCTACGGCCCGGCGCTGGTGCTCATTCTCCTCGGCGCCTTCACGAAGTCGGCGCAGTTTCCCTTCCATTTCTGGCTGCCGCACGCCATGGCGGCGCCGACGCCGGTGTCGGCCTACCTGCACTCGGCCACCATGGTGAAGGCGGGCGTCTTCCTGCTGGCGCGGCTGTGGCCGGCGCTCGCCGGCACCGACATGTGGTTCCTCATCGTCACCTCGGCGGGCCTCGTCACCATGCTCGTCGGGGCCTGGATCGCCATCTTCAAGGACGATCTCAAGGCGCTGCTCGCCTTCTCCACCGTCAGCCACCTCGGCCTCATGGTGATGTTGCTCGGCTTCGGCACGCCCATGGCGGCGATTGCCTGCGCCTTCCACATCCTCAACCACGCCACCTTCAAGGCGCCGCTCTTCATGAGCGCCGGCATCGTCGACCACGAGGCGCACACCCGCGACATCCGCCGCCTCGGCGGTCTCACGACGCTGATGCCGATCACCGCGACGCTCGCCCTCCTCGCCGCCGCCTCCATGGCGGGCATCCCGCTCCTCAACGGCTTCCTGTCCAAGGAGATGATGCTGGAGGAGGCATCGCACACCGCCTATGCCGGCATGGCCTGGCTGGTGCCCGCGCTGGCGACGCTCGGCGCGCTCTTCTCCGTCGCCTATTCGGCGCGCTTTGCCATCCGCACCTTCCTCGGCCCCGTCCGGCACGACTATCCGCACCATCCGCACGATCCGCCCTTCGGCATGTGGCTGCCGGTCGCCGTCCTCGTCGTCCCGGTCGTCGCCATCGGCCTCCTGCCGGTCCTCGCCGAGCCCATCGTCGTCCGCACGGCGACGGCGATCGTCGGCGGGCCGCTGCCGGAGTTCCACCTCGCCCTGTGGCACGGCCTGACGCCCGCGCTCTTCATGAGTCTCGTCGCGATCGCCGGCGGCGCCGCGCTCTTCGCGGCCTTCGATCCCGCCAACCGGCTGCGCCTGTCGCTGCCGCGGCCGGAGGCCAAGCGCCTGTTCGACAGGACGATCGGCGCCCTCGTCCTCGTCTCGCGCCGCTTCATCGACGCTTCGCATACGGGTTCGCTACAGGCCTATGCGGGGGCCACCATCGTCGCCGTGGTCGTCGTCGGCCTCGTCGCCTTCTTCGACGCGCCCCATGGCGGCGGCGAGCGGGCGCCCATGGCGGTCAACCTGCCGGCCGTCATCGCCTGGTTCGTCCTCCTCGGGGCCGCGCTCGCCATCGTCCTGCGCCACGCCGACCGGCTGCTGACGCTCGTCCTCACCAGCGTCGTCGGCCTCATCGTCTCGCTCGCCTTCCTGCAGTTCTCGGCGCCCGACCTCGCCCTGACGCAGATCTCGGTCGAGGTGGTGACGACGATCCTGCTGCTGCTCGCCCTCAACCTCCTGCCGAAGGAGACGGTGCTCGAGAAGGGCATCGGCGTGCACCTGCGCGACGGGGCGATCGCCCTCGTCGCCGGCCTCGGCATCGCCGGCATCGCCTATGCGGTGATGACGCGGGACTTCACCACCATCTCGGATTACCACATCGCCCAGTCCAAGCCCGGCGGCGGCGGCACCAACGTCGTCAACGTGACGCTGGTCGACTTCCGCGGCTTCGACACCTTCGGCGAGATCATCGTGCTCGGCATCGCCGCGCTGACGATCTTCGCCCTGCTCGACAACGCGCTGCGCGGGGCGGCGGCCCGCCGGCTCGACGCCATGCGCCAGGCGTTCGCGGGCGAGGAGGGCAAGGACGCGCATCCGCTCATCCTCGTCGTCGCCACGCGCGTGCTGCTGCCGCTCGCCCTCACGGTCGCCGCCTACATCTTCCTGCGCGGCCACAACCAGCCCGGCGGCGGCTTCATCGCCGGCCTCATCGTCGCCATTGCCTTCATCATGCAGTACATCGCCAGCGGCTATACCTTCGCGGCCGGCCGCGCCCGCGTCGACGCCCAGGTCATGATCGGCGCCGGCGTCGTCATCGCCGGCCTCACCGGCATGGGCGCCTGGCTGTTCGGCAAGCCGTTCCTCACGAGCACCTTCGGCTACGTGCACCTGCCCATCGTCGGCGAGTTCGAGCTCGCCTCCGCCATGGGCTTCGACACCGGCGTCTTCCTCACCGTCGTCGGCGCCGTGATGCTCTCGCTCGCGCAGATCTCCCGCGTCGAGCAGCGGGCCGAGCGCGAGCCGGTGCCGGAGGGCCCCATGGACATCAAGCTGAAGCCGGAGGAGGCGCCCCTGCCGGTCCGCGCCGCAACTGAAGGAGCGGGCGAATGAGCATGGAATTCCTCCTCGCCAGCGCCATCGGCACGCTCACGGCGGCGGGCGTCTACATGACGCTGAGGGCGCGCACCTTCCCTGTCATCATCGGGCTCGCCCTCCTCTCCTATGCGGTGAACCTCTTCCTCTTCTCCATGGGGCGCCTCGTGGTGGACAGGCCGCCGATCATCCATCCGCTCGCCACCACCTATACGGATCCGCTGCCGCAGGCGCTGGTGCTGACCGCCATCGTCATCTCCTTCGGCATGACGGCGCTCATCGTCGTCCTTGCCCTGCGCAGCTTCCTCGAGACGGGATCGGACAATGTCGCCATGCGCGAGATGAACGAAGGCGCGAATATCGAGCCCCGGAGCGAGGAGGCGCCCCGATGAGCCACTGGATCGTCGCCCCCACGCTTCTGCCGGCGCTGACGGCCGCCTACCTCATCCTCTTCGCGCGCAACGACATCTTCCACCAGCGCATCGTCTCCGTCGCCGCGACGCTGATGCTCGTCCTCCTCACCTTCGGCCTCTACCAGCTGGCCGGCGACGGGGAATCGCGCGCCTACCTGCTCGGCAACTGGCCGGCGCCCTTCGGCATCGTGCAGGTGCTCGACCGGCTGTCGGCCACGATGCTCCTGCTGACGGCCTGCCTCGCCTTCATCGTCGTCGTCTACGCCATCCACGGCTGGGACCGGCGCGGCCGCTACTTCCACGCCCTCTTCCAGTTCCAGCTGCTCGGCATCAACGGCGCCTTCCTGACGGGCGACTTCTTCAATCTCTTCGTCTTCTTCGAAGTGATGCTGATCGCTTCCTACGGCCTCATGCTGCACGGCGGCGGGCCGCGGCGGCTCAAGGCCGGCTTCCAGTACGTCACCATCAACCTGATCAGCTCGACGCTCTTCCTCTTCGCCGTCGGCCTCATCTATTCGGTCACCGGCACGCTCAACATGGCGGACCTTGCGGCGAAAGCCGGCCAGGTCGGCGCGGGTGAGGTCGCGCTCCTGCGCACGGGCGCGCTGCTCCTGTTCATGGTCTTCGCCATCAAGGCGGCGCTGGTGCCGCTGCACTGGTGGCTGCCGACGACCTATGCCGCCGCTTCGGCGCCGGTCGCCGCGCTCTTCGCCATCATGACCAAGGTCGGCGCCTATTCCATCCTGCGCATGTACGGCCTCGTCTTCGGCGCCGACGCCGGGCCGCTGGCGCTCGTCGCGGCGCCGTGGGTGATCCCGGCCGCCATCGTCACCCTTGCGATTGGCGCCATCGGCGTCCTCGCCAGCCGCACGCTGCTCGACCTCGTCTGCTTTTCCGTCGTCGCGTCGATGGGCACGCTGTTGATCGCCCTCGGCCTCTTCGACGAGGTGGGCATCGCCGCCGCCCTCTACTATCTCCTGCACAGCACCCTGGCCGGCGCGGCGCTCTTCCTCCTCGTCGACCTCATCGCCGTGCGGCGCGGCCGGGCGCGCGACCGGCTGAACGCCGCTCCCCCCTTCCCGCGCGACTACGTCTATGGCGGGCTGTTCTTCCTCGCCGCCATCGCCATGGTCGGCCTGCCGCCCCTGTCGGGCTTCCTCGGCAAGCTGCTCATCCTCGATGCGACGCGCGAGACCGCCCATGCGGGCGTGATCTGGGCCACCGTCCTCGGCTCGAGCTTCCTTATGCTCGTTGGCTTCTCCCGGGCCGGCAGCGTGCTCTTCTGGAAGAGCGCCGCGCAGCCGCCGCAGGAAGAGGAGGAAGAGCCCAGGCGCCGGGTGCTGCCGACGGTCGCCGCCGGCACCCTCATCGCCGGCATGGTCCTGCTCTCGGTCTTCGCCGGGCCCGTCTCCCGCGCCGTTACCGACACGGCGCAGCAGGCGCTCGACACGCGCGCCTATGTCGAAGCGGTGCTCGGCAGCATCAAGACAGCCCGCGCGACGGGACTTTGAGCCATGCGCAAGATCCTCGTCCCCCACCCCATCCTGACCTTGCTCATCACGCTCGTCTGGCTGCTGCTGGCCAACGAGTTCTCGGCCGGCCACCTCGTGCTCGGCCTCATCCTCGGCGTGCTCATCCCGCAGATCACCAGCGTCTACTGGCCCGAGCGGCCGAAGATCGGCGCACCGCTCACGATCGTCGAATACGCGCTCATCGTGCTGTGGGACATTGTCGTCTCCAACGTGCAGGTCGCGCGGCTCGTCCTCTTCCGCCGCAGCGACAGCCTGCGCTCGACCTTCGTCACCGTGCCGCTCGACATCACGGCGCCGGAGGCGATCACGACGCTCGCCGGGACCATCACCATGACGCCGGGCACGGTGAGCGCCGACCTGTCCGCCGACGGGCGGGCCCTGCTCGTCCACTGCCTCGACGTCGACGACCCGGCGGCAACCGTCGCCCAGATCAAGGCCCGCTACGAGGCCCGGCTGAAGAGGATCTTCGAATGATCACGCTCGCCTGCCAGATCGCGCTCGTCGCCATCGGTCTTTCGGTGGTGTTCAACGTCTACCGCATCGTCGCGGGGCCGGACGTGCTCGACCGCATCCTCGCCCTCGACACCATGGTGATCAACGCCATCGCGCTCATCGTCGTCATCGCCATGCTCTTCGAGGCGCCGACCTATTTCGAGGCGGCCCTGCTCTTCGCCATGGTCGGCTTTCTCACGACGGTGTCGTTCTGCAAGTACCTGCTGCGCGGCAACGTGATCGAATGAACCCCGGCAAGGGACGGACCGATGCCCATCGTCGCTGAATTCCTCATCGCCGCCCTCATCGTCGTCGGCGCCTTCTTCCTGCTCGTCGGGTCCTTCGCGCTCGCCAAGCTGCCGGACATGATGCGCCGCCTGCACGGCCCCACCAAGGCGACGACCCTCGGCGTCGGCTCCGTCCTCGTCGCGTCGATGGCCTATGCGGCGGTGGTGCGCGGCACCCTGTCGATGCACGAGTTGCTCATCACGCTCTTCCTCTTCCTGACGGCGCCCGTGACGGCCTTCATGGTCTCCAAGGCGCATATCCTGCGCGATCGGCCTGAGCGCGCGAAGCTGCCGCCCACCGGCAGCGAGAAGGGCTGGGCGACGCTCGACCCCTCGCCCGGCTCGACGGACGAACTGGCCGGCTTCGAGCGCTGATGACGGCCATGTCCCTGCCATCTCTTCCGGAGATGGCAGGGATCGCCGAAAACCATTTTTCCCGATGAGACGCCGGCGCTATCGTTCATCCGTCTCGAACGAACGGATCGCCATCATGCAGCGCCTCGACCTCACGCACCCGGTCATCCAGGCCCCGATGGCGGGCGGCGGCGACACGCCGGCCCTCGTGGCGGCGGTGAGCGAGGCCGGCGGCCTCGGCACGATCGGCGCCGCCTATCTGTCGCCGCAGCAGATCCTCGACGCGGCCGCCGCCGTGCGCGCCGCGACGACGCGGCCCTTCGGCATCAACCTCTTCGCGCCCCTGCCCGCCCCGCAGATGCCCGCCGAGGCTCGTGCCGCCCTCACCGCCGTCGCTCCGTTCTACGAGGAGCTGGCGCTGCCCGCCCCGCAGATGCCGGTGACAGCCGGTGACGCCTTCGCCGCCCAGGTGGAAGCGGTGCTGGCAAGCGGCGCGAGCCTCTTCAGCGTCACCTTCGGCCTGCCCGGCGCGGATGTGGTGGCGGCCGTCAAGGCGAAGGGCATGCTCTTTGCGGCGACGGCGACGACCGTCGAGGAGGCTCTGGCCGTCGAGGCCGCCGGCGCCGATATCGTCGTCGCGCAGGGCAGCGAGGCCGGCGGCCATCGCGGCACCTTCGCCGCACCTTTCGAGCGGGCCATGATCGGCACCATGGCGCTGGTGCCGCAGGTGACGGATGCCGTGTCGATCCCCGTCGTCGCCTCCGGCGGCATCATGGACGGGCGCGGCATCGCGGCGGCCCTGGCGCTCGGGGCCAGCGCCGTGCAGATGGGAACCGCCTTCCTGACCTGCGCCGAGGCCGGGATCCCCGAGGCCTATCGCGAGGCCATTCTCTCGGCGAAGGAAGACGCCACCCGCGTGACCCGCGCCTTCTCCGGCCGGCCCGCCCGCGGCATCGCCAACCGCTTCATGGAGACGGTCGACGCCGGGGGCGCGATCCTCCCCTTCCCGCTGCAGAACGCCCTGACACGGCCGATGCGCACCGCCGCCGCCAAGGCCGGGCGCTCCGAATACCTCTCGCTCTGGGCGGGCCAGGGCGTGCGCCTCGCCCGCCGCCAGGGCGCGGCGGAGCTCATGGCCCAGCTGGCCGCCGAGACGGCCGAGGCCATCGCGAGGCTCTCCAGCCGCAAGGCCTGATCAGGACGCGGCGTGGATGAGCCGGCCGGCTGCATAAGTGGCGCGGACGGCCCGGTCGTCGCCCAGCGTCATGAGCACGAACAGCTCCTCCTCGAGGTCGCCGTCGATCCGGGCCATGCGGTTCGCCATCACCGGCGTCGCGCGCGCATCGAGCACCACCAGGTCGGCGAAGGCCCCCGGCTCCAGCGTGCCGATCTCGCCGGCGAGGCCGAGTGCCGCCGCATTGCCGGCGGTCGCGAGGTGGAAGGCCTCCAGCGCGCTCCAGTTGTGGCCGAGGAGCTGCTGCACCTTGTAGCCCTCGGCGAGGGTGCGCAGCATGGAGAAGCTCGTGCCGCCGCCGACATCGGTCGCCACCGCGACCCGCATGGCCGGCGCCTCGCGCGCCTGCCCCATCCCGAAGAGGCCGCTGCCGATGAAGAGGTTGGACGTCGGGCAGAAGACGGCGACCGAGCCCGTCTCGGCCATGCGCCGCCGCTCGGCCTCGGTGAGGTGGATGCAATGGCCGAAGAGGCTGCGCTCGCCGGTGAGACCGAAACGATCGTAGACGTCGAGATAGCCGGTGGCCTCGGGAAAGAGCCGGCGCACCGTCTCGATCTCGGCGTGGTTCTCCGACAGATGCGTCTGCACGAGAAGATCGGGATGCTCGCGCTTCAGCGTGCCGGCCGCCGCGAGCTGCTCCGGCGTCGAGGTGACGGCGAAGCGCGGCGTGATGGCGACGCGCTGGCGCCCGCGCCCGTGCCAGCGCTCGATCAGCGCCTTCGTCTCGTCATAGCCGCTCTGGGCCGTATCCGTGAGCGCCGGCGGCGCGTTGCGGTCCATCATCACCTTGCCGCCGAGCATGCCCATGCCGCGCCGTTCGGCCTCGGTGAAAAAGGCATCCGCCGAGAGGGGATGCACCGAGCAGAAGGCGAGCGCCGTCGTCGTGCCGTTGCGGGCGAGCTCGTCGAAGAAGAACACCGCCTGCTCGGCCGCATGCGCGGCGTCGGCGAAACGCTGCTCCTCGACGAAGGTATATTTCTCGAGCCATTCGAGCAGCTGCGCGCCGTAGGAGGCGATGACCTGCGTCTGCGGGAAATGGATGTGCGGATCGATGAACCCGGGCAGGACGAGCCCGTCCGGGTAATGATCGACCGGCGTATCGGCCGGCAGCGTCGCGAGAAGCGGGCTCGCCTCGCCGACGGCTGCGATGCGGCCGTCCCGCGCCAGCACCAGGCCATCGGCGAGATAGCGATAGCTCGCCCCGTCCCCCGCCCCGAGCGGCGGCGCAAGGAAGGTGAGGACGCGGCCGCGCACGGCGCGCCAGGCGGGATCGGCCATGGCCGGAAGCTCCATTGTTCGTGCCGATCAGATTGACGCCGGCCGGTACCGGCGTCAAAGCCGTTCACGGGGGCGGATCAGTTGCCTTCTTCGGGCAGGCGCGGCAGCGGCAGCACCTCGATGCCCTCCTCGTGGAGGGCATGCACCTCCTCGAGCGAGGCGTCGCCGTAGATGGCGCGCTCCTCCGTCTCGCCCGCATGCATGCGCCGGGCTTCGTCCGGGAAGCGCTCGCCGACGTTCTCGGCGTTCTCCAGGACGTGACGGCGCACCGCGCGCAGGACCGCGCGCATCTGCTGCTCCTTCTCCGACAGAAGTGCGACGGGCGCGGGGGCGGCAGGGGCAGCCGCCGGCACAGGCAGCCGTGGCGGACCGCCCTTGTCGGTGCGCTTCACCGCCGGCGCCATGATGGCCTTCGCCACCTTGGCGGAGCCGCAGTGCGGGCACGTGACGAGCCCGCCGGCCAGGAGCTTCTCGTAGGCGGCGCTGTCGGGGAACCAGCTGTCGAAGGCATGGTCCTTGTCGCAGACGAGGTCGTAGCGGATCATTTCACGCTCACTCCGGCGTCCGGACCGCGCGCCTCACGCCACGAGCAGCGGGTCGAGCCCGCCGCGGGCGTCGAGCGCATAGAGGTCGTCGCAGCCGCCGACATGCTGCTCGCCGATGAAGATCTGCGGCACGGTGGTGCGCCCGTCCGCCCGCTCGATCATTTCCTCGCGCAGCTCGCTGCGGCCGGTGATCTCGATCTCCTCGAACGGCACCCCCTTGCGCTGCAGCAGATCCTTGGCGGCGCTGCAATAGGGGCACCAGGACTTGGTATAGATGACGATGGGGGCCATACTCCTGCCTTACCTTCACGCGCGCCGACCCGCGGCGCCTTTCCTGTCATATAGGGGTCATTCCCCGCCGACGACAACTCGCGCGAAGGCGAGGACGTCGACCTGCCGCGCTCCGGCGCGCAGCAGCGCGCGGCTGGCGGCGTTGGCCGTGGCGCCCGTGGTCAGCACGTCGTCGACGAGGACGACCGAGCGGCCCTCCACCGCCATGCGCCGCTCCGGCGGCACGGCGAAGGCGCCCTGCAGGTTGCCGGCCCGCTGCGGTCGCGTGAGGCCCGCCTGCGGCCGCGTGCGCTTGACGCGGCGCAGCACTTCGGCCTCCCACGGCACGCCGGCGTGGCGGGAGACGACGCGGGCGAGCGCCGCCGCCTGGTTGAACCGTCGCGAGAAGAGCCGCGTGCGGTGCAGCGGCACGGGCAGGAGAACCTCCGCCTCGGCCAGGACCTCGCTGCCCGCTCGCACCATCATGCGGCCCATGGCTTCGGCAAGGTCCATGCGGTCGCCGTATTTCAGCCGGTGCACCATCTCGCGCGCCGCGCCGTCGAACCGGGCGACCGCCCGCGCCCGGGCGAAGACGGGCGGGTCGGCGATGGCCGCCGGCGACAGGAGCAGGCCGCCGATGTCTACGGCGAAGGGCGTGCCGAGCCGCTCGCAGAACGGCCGCTCGATGAAGGCGAGCCCGCCCCAGCAGCGGGGACAGAGCGCATGCGCCTCCGCCGTGGCCGCCCCGCAGGCGACGCAGCGCGGCGGATAGAGGAGGTCCGCCAGCATCGTCCCCGCCCGCCGAACGGAGCGGCGCAGGCGGACCGCGAGGGGCGAGCCGGCGACATGGCTCATGGACGAACGGCCGGCGGAAAGCTTTGACCTTGCCGGCGCAACGGCCCATAAGGCCGCAACGGATCACGCGCCATGACCAATGCCCCCCAGATCTTCGACCGCCGGCAGCAGCGGCTGCGCCTGACGCGCGCCGAGCGTCTCGGCTATGCCGATTTCCTGCTGGCGCGGGTCTGCGACGAGCTTGCCGAACGGCTCGCGGCCGTCAAGCGCAGCTTTTCGCGCGCCCTCGACCTCGGCACCCCGCACCGCGGCGCCGTCTCGGCGCTCGCGGCAAGCGGCCAGGTCGAGCACGTCCTGCGCGCCGCCCCGGTTTTGGATCTTTCCCGCCCCGCCCCCTCCGGCGCGGCCGCGGTGGTGGCGGACGAGGAGCTCATCCCCTTCGCGCCGAAGAGCTTCGACCTCGTCGTCTCGCTGCTCGCGCTGCACGGCGTCAACGACCTGCCCGGCACGCTCGCGCAGATCCGCCGCTGCCTCGTCGACGACGGGCTGTTCATCGGCTGCCTGTTCGGCGGCGGCACGCTGAGCGAGCTGCGCGCCGCCTTCGCCACGGCCGAGGCGGAGGTCGAGGGCGGCGTCAGCCCGCGCGTCGCCCCCTTCGCCGATTTGCGCGATGTCGGCGCCCTCCTGCAGCGCGCCGGCCTTGCCCTGCCGGTGACGGATGTCGACACGCTCACCGTGCGCTACGACAACGCCTTCGCGCTGATGCGCGACCTGAGGGCCATGGGCCTCACCAACACGCTCGCCGAGCGGCGTCGCACGCCCTTGCGGCGGGCGACCCTGATGCGCGCCGCCGCCATCTATGCCGAGCGCTTCGCCATGGCGGACGGGCGCATCCCGGCGACCTTCGACATCGTCTGGCTGTCGGGCTGGGCACCGCATGAAAGCCAGCAGAAGCCGCTGCGGCCGGGCTCGGCGAAGATGCGCCTCGCCGACGCGCTGAAGGGGCTGGAGCCGCCCGGAGAAGGCAAGGACGACTGAGCCCCGCCGCGAAAGCCGCCGCAAAGGTCTTGCAGCAAGGGTCTTGCCAACGGCCGGCGGCTCACGTCTCATTCGCAGGAAACCGGCTTCGGAACGAGTTCCCCGCACGGGACGGGAGGAGGCGATGCACCCCTTCACCTTCAGCACGGCGAAAACGGTCGTCTTCGGCGCCGGCAGCATCGCCCAGATCGGCGACATCGCCCGCGACCAGCTCGGCGCGCGCGTCATCCTCGTCACCGACCGCGGCATCGTCGACGCGAAGCTGCACGAAAGCGCGCTCGCGTCCCTCGCGGCGGCGGGCGTTGCCGTGACCATCTTCGACGGCGTGACGGCCGACCCGCCCGAGAAGGTGGTGCTCGCCGCGGCCGAACAGGCGCGGCGCGAAGGGGCGGAAGGGGTCGTCGGCTTCGGCGGCGGCTCGTCCATGGACGTCGCCAAGCTCGTGGCGCTGCTCGCCCGGGGGAGGAGGAGCTCTCCTCCATCTACGGCGTCGGCCAGGCCAGAGGCCCGCGCCTGCCGCTGATGCTGGTGCCGACGACGGCGGGCACCGGCTCGGAGGTGACGCCGATCTCCATCGTCACCACCGGCGAAGCAGAGAAGAAGGGCGTCGTCTCGCCGGTCCTCCTGCCGGACATCGCCCTGCTCGACCCGGAGCTCACCTATGCGCTGCCGCATCACGTGACGGCAGCGACCGGCATCGACGCCATGGTGCACGCCATCGAGGCCTATACCTCGACGAGCGCCAACAACAATCCCGTCTCGCGCCTTCTCGCCAAGGAGGCGCTCAGGCTCCTCGGCGGCGACATCCGCTCGGCCGTGCGCGAAGGCACGCATGGGGAGGCCCGCGCCAACATGCTGCTCGGCGCCATGTTCGCCGGCCAGGCCTTCGCCAATTCGCCGGTCGCGGCCGTGCACGCCCTCGCCTATCCCGTGGGCGGCCACTATCACGTGCCGCACGGCCTCTCGAACGCGCTGGTGCTGCCGCACGTGCTGCGCTTCAACGCCGAGACCTGCAGCCGCGCTTATGCCGAGATCGCCCCTTGCGCCTTTCCCTGGCTCGCCGAGGTGCCGGTGGCGCGGCGGGCCGAGGCCTTCGTCGAGGCGCTCACGCATCTGTGCGAGGAGGTCGGCCTCGCCCAGCGCCTGCGCGACGTCGGCATCCCGCGGGAGGACCTCGCCCGGCTGGCTCATGACGCGGTGAAGCAGACGCGCCTCCTCGTCAACAATCCGCGTCCCCTGAGCGAGTCCGACGCCCTCGCCATCTACGAGGCCGCCTGGTGAACCATCGTCCGACGACGCCCGCCCCGGCCACGGCCCGGCGGACGCGGCCCGCCCGCGCGGCCTATCGCCACTTCCACCCCATCGAGACGCGCTGGCACGACAACGACGCCTACGGCCACGTCAACAACGTGGTCTACTACGGCTATGTCGACACGGCGGTGAACCGCTTTCTCATCGAGAACGGCCTCATCGACATCGCCACGAGCCCGCACATCTTCCTCGTCGCGGAAACCGGCCTCACCTATTTCGCGAGCACCGCCTATCCCGACACGCTCGAGGTCGGACTCGCCGTCTCCCGCCTCGGCCGCTCGTCCGTCACCTATGACGTCGCCGTGTTCCGCGGCGGCGCGGACGAGGCCGTGGTGCGCGGCCATTTCGTCCATGTCTATGTGGAACGAGACAGCCAGCGGCCTGTGGAAATCTCGGACAAGATCAGGATGGCGCTGCAGCCGCTCGTCGCGGAGACGGAGAATATCGCCGGCTAATGATTGGTAGTGGACGTCCCGCGGATGCGAGCTGGCCGCCTGATGTCAGCCTGGCGTAATCGAAACGGAGCAGCGACGCGCAACCTCTCCGCCGTCCTGGCCGGGCTCGTCCCGGCCATCCACGCCTTACAGCCCTGGCTCAATCGTCCCGGCGTGGATGCCCCCGACAAGCGCGGGCATGACGACGGAACTGCCGGTCGGCCGACGCAGGGCATCGGCCGCGATCGCGATCACATCAGCGCCGTCAGATGCGGGATCAGCGGCTCGTCGGCCGGCGGCATGGGATAGTCGCGCAAGCGGTTCGGCATCACCCATTTGAGTGCCTGCCCCTCGCGCGACATGGGCGTGCCCTCCCAGCGGCGGCAGACATAGAGCGGCATCAGGAGGTGGAAGCTCTCGTAGGCATGGCTGGCGAAGGTGAGCGGGGCGAGGCACGGCTCCGCGACGGTGATGCCGAGCTCCTCGTGAAGCTCGCGGATCAGCGTCTCCTCCGGCCGCTCGCCGGGCTCCACCTTGCCGCCGGGGAATTCCCACAGGCCGGCGAGCTGCTTGCCCTCGGGCCGCTGGGCGATGAGCACGCGCCCGTCGACGTCGAGGAGGGCGCAGGCGGCGACGAGGACGAGCTTCATGCCCAGCGCCTCACGAGCGGTAGTCGCCGTTGATGGCGACATATTCCTTCGTCAGGTCGCAGGTCCACACCGTCGCCTTGCCGCGGCCGAGGCCGAGGTCGACGCGGATGGCGATCTCATCGCCCTGCATGTAGGCGGAGGTGGCGGCCTCGTCATAGGCGGGATCGCGCGCGCCTTCGTGCGCCACGCGGATGTCGCCGAAGAAGATGGCGAGCCTGTCGCGCTCGGCCGGCTCGCCCGCCTTGCCGACGGCCATGACGATGCGGCCCCAGTTGGCGTCCTCGCCGGCCACCGCCGTCTTCACCAGCGGCGAATTGGCGATGGAGAAGGCGATGCGCCGGGCCGAGGCGGCGCTGACCGCCCCCTCGACGGTGACGGCGACGAACTTGCGCGCGCCCTCGCCGTCCCGCGCCACCTGCTGGGCGAGGTCGAGCAGCAGCTCGCCGAGCGCCTTGCGGAAGGCGGCGAGCCTGCGGTCGCCCGCCTCCTCGATGCGGGGAGCGCCGCGCTTCGCCGCTGCGCCGGTGGCGAACAGCATCAGCGTGTCGGAGGTCGAGGTGTCGCCGTCCACCGTCACCGCGTTGAAGGTGCCCTCGACGCCGCGCGCCAGGAGGCGCTGCAGAACGGGCGCGGCGATCGGCGCGTCGGTGACGACGAAGGAGAGCATGGTCGCCATGTCCGGCGCGATCATGCCCGCACCCTTGGCGATGCCGTTGATGGTCACCGGCACGCCGCCGAGATTGACCGTGCGCGTCGCCACCTTCGGAAAGGTGTCCGTCGTCATGATGGCGCGCGCCGCCTCGATCCACGGACCGCCTGCGGCACGCTGCACGCAATCGGCCAGCACGCCCTCGAACTTCGTCGCATCGAGCGGTTCGCCGATGACTCCGGTGGAGGCGAGGAACACCTCCTCGGGCCGGCAGGCGGCGGCGGCAGCGGCGATCTTCGCCGTCAGGGCCACCGCATCGCGCCCCTTCATGCCAGTGAAGGCATTGGCATTGCCGGAATTGACGACGAGGGCCCGCGCCGTGCCGGCGGAGAGCTGCTCCCGGCACCAGTCGACCGCGGCCGACGGGCACTTGGAGCGGGTGAAGACGCCCGCCGCCGTCGTGCCCTCGTCGAACACCGCCATCAGCACGTCGGTGCGGTTCTTGTAGCGGATGCCGGCCGCGGCGGTCGCGAAGCGCACGCCCTCGACGGCGGGCATGTCGGGCACGGATTTCGGAGCAAGCGGGGAGACGGTGGTGGACATCGGATGCCTCGGGATGCCCTTGCGCGGTGCCCTCACGGGCGGCGGAAGCGGAGCCTCGCGGACGGGCCCGGACGGGCCGGCCCGCGAGGAAGGATACGGCGGTTGCTGCTCAGTTCTTCTTCGGCTCGGCGGGCGTCGCGCCCTCGGCCGGCTTCTCGCCGGGCTTCGCACCATCGGCCTTGTCGAGGCGCTCGATCTTGGCGTCCTTGCGCAGGGCGAGGATGAGGTCCTGCTGCGCCTTGCGGGCGAGATAGGCCTCGACCTGCTCCTTGACCTCGTCGAAGGTCGGCAGCGGCTTCTCGCGCTTGTCCTCGACCTTGATGACGTGCCAGCCGAACTGCGACTTGACCGGTGCCGAGACCTTGCCGGGCGCGAGCGCGAAGGCGGCCTCGGCGAATTCCTTCACCATCCGGTCCTTCGTGAAGTAGCCGAGATCGCCGCCCTCCTTGGCCGAGCCGGGATCCTTCGACATCTCGCCGGCGACCTTGGCGAAGTCCTCGCCCGCCTCGATGCGCGCGACGACCTTCTTGGCGTCTTCCTCGTTCTCCACGAGGATGTGCCGGGCGCGCACCTCGTCCTCCGGCTTCAGGTTCTTCATCGTCTCGTCGTAGAGCGCCTTGGCCGCCTCCGGCGTCACGGCCTGCTCGACCTGCTTCTGCAGGTATTCGTCGAGCAGCACCTTGTCGCGGTAGTAGGCGACGCGGCGCTCGAAGTCGGGCGTGGCATCGACCTTCGCGGCCTTGGCGGCCTTGGCGCCGAGCCTGAGGTCGATGACATAGCCGATGAGGTAGTCCTGCCGCTGGGCGTCGGCCATGGCCGGCAGCCGGTCGCCGAGATCCTGCGCCGCGATCTCGAGATCGAGGGCGGTGATGGGCTCGCCGTCGACACGGGCGAGCACCTTCGCCTCATCCGCTGCCTGGCTCTGCGCGGGCGCCGGCTGCGCCGGCGCCGACGTCTGGGCCGTGGCCGCCGCACCTGCGAGGAAAGCGGCACCGGTCAGCAGGACGAGGGCATGCGGGCGAAATCGTTTCATGGATCAGTCCGGCGCGAGCAACGTGGGACCAGCGCCGGCGGACCGCTCGCGCTGGGCCGGCCGGCATCATGGTCGGCATGAGTGGCCGATGCGTCGGCGCTTTGCAAGGGACAAATCGTCCGGGGCGCCCCTCTCCCGCTGTTGAAAGCGTTGACATTCCCGTGCCTCGATCCCATGTGGCGCAAGGGTCCCGCCCGCCAGACGGCGCCCCGGCGGACCAGCGACGCGCAACCTCTAGAGCTTATGCTGGACCGGCGCGCCCGCGCCGGGTAATTGTCGCGCGGCGACGGGAGTTCCGCCGTCCCGGCGGTACCCGAGGCGCATGCCCCGCGCGCAGGATCGTACCGCAAGAATTGTATCGTCCGGAAAGGCCATCGATGTTCGGCGCTCTCGCAAAAAAAATCTTCGGCTCGGCCAACGATCGCCGTCTCAAGACGTACCAGCCGAAGGTTGCGGCCATCAACGCGCTCGAGCCCGAGCTTGCGGCGCTGAGCGACGAGGCGCTGCGCGCCCGTACCGAGGAATTCAGGCGCCAGGTCGCGGAAGGGCGCAGCCTCGACGACCTCCTGGTGCCCGCCTTCGCCACCGTGCGCGAGGCGGCGAAGCGCGTGCTCGGCCAGCGCCACTTCGACGTCCAGCTCCTCGGCGGCATGGTGCTGCACGAGAGCGGCATCGCCGAGATGCGCACCGGTGAAGGCAAGACGCTCGTCGCCACCCTGCCGACCTATCTCAACGCGCTCTCCGGCAAGGGCGTGCACGTCGTCACCGTCAACGACTATCTCGCCCGCCGCGACGCCGAATGGATGGGCCGCGTCTACCGCTTCCTCGGCCTCACCGTCGGCATCATCGTCCACGGGCTGGATGACGGTGAGCGCAAGGCGGCCTACGCCTGCGACATCACCTACGGCACCAACAACGAATACGGCTTCGACTACCTGCGCGACAACATGAAGTACGACTTCGCGCAGATGGTGCAGCGCGGGCACAACTTCGCCATCGTCGACGAGGTGGACTCGATCCTCGTCGACGAGGCGCGCACGCCGCTCATCATCTCGGGCCCGCTCGACGACCGCTCCGAGCTCTACAACGCCATCGACGCGGTGATCCCGAAGCTCGTCAAGGAAGACTACGAGGTTGACGAGAAGCAGCGCGCCGTCTTCCTCACGGAAAAGGGCAACGAGCACATCGAGCAGCTTCTCGAGGAGGCGGGCATCCTCAAGGAGGGCTCGCTGTACGAGGCGAACAACGCCACCATCGTCCACCACGTCAACCAGGCGCTGCGGGCCCACACGCTCTTCCAGCGCGACAAGGATTACATCGTCCGGGGCGACGAGGTCGTCATCATCGACGAGTTCACCGGCCGCATGATGCCGGGGCGCCGCTATTCGGAGGGCCTGCACCAGGCGCTCGAGGCCAAGGAGCGCGTGCAGATCCAGCCCGAGAACCAGACGCTCGCCTCCATCACCTTCCAGAACTACTTCCGCCTCTATGACAAGCTCGCCGGCATGACCGGAACCGCCGCGACCGAGGCGGACGAGTTCGCCGACATCTACCGGCTCGAGGTGGTCGAGATCCCGACCAACCTGCCCGTGCAGCGCCTCGACGAGGACGACGAGGTCTACCGGACCGCCGAGGAGAAGTACAAGGCGATCATCCGCGAGATCGAGGCCGCCTCCGCCAAGGGCCAGCCGATCCTCGTCGGCACGACCTCCATCGAGAAGTCGGAGCTGCTCGCCGAGGTGCTCTCCCGCGGCGGCTTCAAGCAGATCGACTTCGGCCGCGAGGATGCCCTGAAGCCGCTGTTCGAGGCGGCCCGCTCGGGCAAGCCCTCGAAGCATTTCGCCGTGCTCAACGCCCGCTTCCACGAGCAGGAGGCCTTCATCGTCGCCCAGGCCGGCGTGCCGGGCGCCATCACCATCGCCACCAACATGGCCGGCCGCGGCACCGACATCCAGCTCGGCGGCAATGCCGACATGCGCATCGAGCACGAGCTCGGCGACATGGCCGAGGGCGAGGAGCGCCGGGCGAAGGAAGAGGCGATCCGCATCGAGGTTGCCCAGTTCAAGCAGCGCGCGCTCGAGGCGGGCGGCCTCTACGTGCTCGGCACCGAGCGCCACGAGAGCCGGCGCATCGACAACCAGCTGCGCGGCCGCTCCGGCCGCCAGGGCGACCCCGGCCGTTCCAAGTTCTACCTGTCGCTTCAGGACGACCTGATGCGCATCTTCGGCTCCGACCGCATGGACGGCATGCTCCAGCGCCTCGGGCTGAAGGAGGACGAGGCCATCATCCATCCGTGGATCAACAAGGCCATCGAGAAGGCGCAGGGCAAGGTCGAGGCGCGCAACTACGACATCCGCAAGAACATCCTGAAGTACGACAACGTCATGAACGACCAGCGCAAGGTCGTGTTCGAGCAGCGCCGGGAGTTCATGGCGGCCGAGTCGGTGCGCGAGACCATCGACGACATGCGCCAGACGGTCATCGACGACATCGTCGCCCGGCACATCCCGCCGGGCGCCTATCCCGAGCAGTGGGACGTCCCCGGGCTCGAGGAGAGCGTCGGGCGGATCCTCAACCTCGACGTCCCCGTCGCCGACTGGGCGAAGGAGGAGGGCATTGCCGACGAGGAGATGCGCGAGCGCCTGCACAAGGCGGCGAACGAAGCCTATGCCGCCCGCCTCGAGAAGAACACCTCCGAGGTGATGACCTATGTCGAGAAGCAGGTGCTGCTGCAGACGCTGGACCATCTCTGGCGCGAGCATCTCGTCACCCTCGATCACCTCCGGCAGGTCATCGGCTGGCGCGGCCTCGCCCAGCGCGATCCGCTCAACGAATACAAGGCCGAGGCGTTCCAGCTCTTCGACGGCCTCATCGACCATCTGCGCGAGCATGTGACGGCGCAGCTCATGCGCGTCGAGGTCATGTTCCAGCCGCCGGCCGAGGCGGAGCTGCCGCCCATGCAGGCGCACCATCTCGATCCGCTCACGGGCGAGGACGAGCTGGCGCTGGCCCTCGCACCGGCCGCGACCGAGACGGGCGCGCAGGCGGCGCGTGATCCGAGCGATCCCGCGACCTGGGGCAAGGTCGGGCGTAACGATCCGTGCCCCTGCGGCTCGGGCAAGAAGTACAAGCACTGCCACGGCGCCTTTGCCTGACGGGCCCGCAGGGCCGGCGGCGGATGCGCGGAACAATACGACCCGCAGCACGTTGCTTCGCACAGCCATCGCGCGGTGGCGTGCGGGCGATAACGGGCGGTCGTCATGGATCTGCGCAACTACAGGCGTCGACTGCGCTGGCCCGCATTGTCCCACCGGCGGGACGCGCCTCCCGCCGATCCGGCCGGGATGACGCCCGTCGACGAGGAGCTCTTCTGGAAGACGATCACGCGCCTTGCCGTGATCGGCATCTTCGTGATGACCTTCGGCGCGGTGCTGATGGCGACCCGGGCCGTGACCGCGCCCGTCTGCGCCGCCATCATCGTCGGCAGCATCGTCGGCCCCCTGGTGGAGCACATGGCGCGCCGGGGCGTTCCGCCGTTCCTGAGCTCCATCGGCCTCGTGTCCATCTTCATCGCGGCGCTCTATCTCCTGGCGCTCACCTTCTCCGACCAGGTCAACACGTGGATCGAGCGCGCCCCGGAGATCGGCGGGATCCTCGAGGAGCGTTTCCAGGCCATGCGCGAATCCGTGGGCTTCCTGCGGCGCATCGAGCGCGGCCTGTCGGATGTCGGCCGGGGCGGGGCGATCGACGTGCAGGTGAGCGAGACCTCGCTCCTGGAGACGGCGCTCGCCGCAGCGACGCCCGCCGTGGCACAGTTCCTTCTCTTCGCCGGCACGCTCATCTTCTTCCTCGCCGGACGGGCCCAGATGAAGCGCAAGCTGGTCGTCGGCTTCATGACGCGCGAGGCGCGTCTCATGGCGCTGCAGATCGTCTCCGAGATCGAGCGGGCACTCGGCCGCTATCTCGGCACGGTCACGATGATCAACGCGGGCCTCGGCATCGCGACCGGCATCGCCATGTGGCTCATCGGCCTGCCCAGCCCCGCGCTATGGGGCCTGCTCGCCTTCGTGCTGAACTTCGTGCCCTATATCGGCGCGGTCCTCACCACGCTGACGATCTTCGCCGTCGGCCTCGTCTCCTTCGAGACGCTCGGCATGGCGGTCCTGCCGCCGGTCGTCTTCCTCGCGCTGACCACGCTCGAGGGCCAGTTCATCACGCCGAGCGTCGTCGGCCGCCGCCTCACGCTGAACCCGTTCATCGTCTTCCTCGCCGTGGCCTTCTGGACCTGGATCTGGGGCCCCATCGGCGCCTTCCTGGCGGTTCCGATCCTCATCGTCACCGTCGTGCTCCTCGAACATGTTTTCCCCAAGGACGAGGTAAGCCTGCCGGGCTGATCTTGCGCACCGCCCCTCCGGCCCGCCAACATCTCAGCCGGTCCCCCCGCCCCCGCGAGGCTGCATGACGCAACCGCAGATGATCCTCTTCGCCCTGATGGGCAGCATCCTCGCCCTGCTGCTCTGGGGGCGGATCCGGCACGATCTCGTCGCCATGGGGGGACTGCTCGTCGGCGTGGTTGTCGGCGTCGTGCCCGAGAAGGATGCCTTCAGCGGCTTTTCCCATCCGGCGGTGATCGTCGTCGCGCTCGTGCTCATCGCCTCGCGCGCGCTGGAGAACAGCGGCGCCCTCTCCCTCATCGCCCGGCGCATCGTCCGGCCCGGCCGCCCCATCGCCATCCATATCGCCGTCATCGGCGGCGTGGGCGCCGCCCTGTCGGCCTTCATCAACAATGTCGCGGCGCTGGCGCTGCTGATGCCCATCGACATCAACACCGCCCGCAAGGCCGGCCGCTCGCCGCGGCTGACGCTGATGCCGCTCGCCTTCGCCACCATCCTCGGCGGCCTGACCACCCTGATCGGCACCCCGCCCAACATCGTCGCCTCAACCTTCCGGCAGGATGCGCTGGGCGCGCCCTACAAGATGTTCGACTTCGCCCCCGTCGGGCTCATCTGCGCCATCACGGGCATCCTCTTCATCGCGCTCGGCGGCTGGCGCCTCATCCCCCGTGCGACGGCGGGCCGGCAGGTGCCGGAGCCGGCCCGCATCGACGACTTCGTCGTCGAGCTCGCCGTCTCGGCCCAATCGCCGGCCATCGGGCGCCTCGTCGCCCAGCTCGACGAGGAGAGCGAGGCGGCGGACGTCGTCATCCTCGGCCTGATCCGCGACGGGCGGCGCCTGCCCGGCCGCGCCCGCTTCGCCACCATCCGCGAGGGCGACCTCTTCGAGGTCGAGGGCTCGGCGGACGCCGTGGCGGCCTTCATCAAGGCACTCGGCCTCGAACAGGCCAAGGACGACATCTCGGTCGACGCGCCGGAGGCGGAGGACGCCGCCCGCACGGGCGGACCGGCGCTCGTCGAGACCGTGGTGCGAGCCGATTCGCGCATCGCCTGGCGCTCGGCCGAAGCCTTCCGCCTGCGCTCGCGCTTCGGCGTGACCCTGCTCGGCATCTCCCGGCAGGGACGCACCTTCCGCGAACGGATCAGCTCGCGCATCATCGAGCCGGGCGACATGCTGCTGCTGACGGGGCCGCAGGCCGCGCTCGCCCATGTCGTCAACTGGCTGGGCACGATGCCGCTCAGCGAGACGAGCGTGCAGGCGGCTCGCACCTGGCGCATCGTCGTCGCCCTCGGCCTTTTCATCGGCGCGATCATCGCGGCGAGCGCAAGCTTCATCTCCTTCACCACCGCCATCGCCATCGCCGTCGTCGGCTATGCCGCCACGGGCCTCGTGACGCCGCGCGAGGTCTACGATCAGGTCGACTGGCCGGTCGTCGTCATGCTCGCCGCCCTCCTGCCGCTCAGCGCCGCCTTCGAGAGCGTCGGCGGCACGGCTCTGGTCGCCAACGCGATCGTCGCGGTGACGGCAGGCCATTCGCCTGTGGTCGCCCTTGTCGGCCTGATGCTCGTCACCGTCATCCTGTCGGACATGCTGAACAACGTCGCGACCATGGTCATCGCCGGCCCGGTGGCCATCGAGACGGCGCGGACATTGTCGGTCAATCCCGACGCCTTCCTGATGGCGACGGTGGTCGCGGCCTCGCTCGCCTTCCTCACGCCCATCGGCCACAAGAACAACACGCTCATCATGGGCCCCGGCGGTTATTCCTTCGGCGATTACTGGCGCCTCGGCCTGCCCCTAGAGATCCTGATGGTGATCGTGTCCGTCCCCGCCATCCTCATCGTCTGGCCGCTGTAGCGCATCGTCCGCCGAAGCGGTGCCCGCTCGGAGAAGAACCGAAGGTCCGCGTCAGCGACGAGGCTCTATTCTCGAGAAGATAGGCGCTCGTTCCGATTCAGTTGAATCAGAAGGGCTGTAGCGCCGCAAAACGAAAGCGGCCGTCGGGACGGCCGCTTCTGCCTGGAACCGGGATAAGGGCGGAGAGGCTCAGTTCGCCTGTTCCGTATAGGCCGACAGGCCCGACGGCAGGGCCGCCTGGGCACCGCGCATGAGCGGCGGCAGCGCGGCCTGCCGGTCCTTCTTGCCGGCCGCGGAAGAGGCGTCGGCGCCGCGGCGCCGGGGTGGCAGCGGGGCGTCGGTTGGTGCCGGCACCGCCGCGGTCTCGGCCTGCGGCTCGTCCTTGGAGCCGAACAGGCCGCCGAAGGACAGGAGACGGTCGACCAGCGGCCGTCCGTTCGGTCCGTTCGATGCCGAGGCGACGACGGGCTGCGCCTGCGGCGCGGGCGTCACGATGGTCGTCGCAGCCGGGACGGGCGCCGGGGCGGCAGCCGGTGCCGCGACCTGGACCGGCCTCGGCGCCTCGACGGGCCTCTCGCGGCCGCTGCTGTCGAGCTCGACGACCTGCGGGCCGCTCGCCAGCGCATCCGGCCGGCTGACCTCGAGCTCCGGCCGGTTGGACTGCGCGAAGACGCCGACGTTGCTCTCGGCGACGGCCGTCATCTGGCGGCGGAAGGATTCATGCTGGCCACCATCGGCATAGACCAGCTTGATGGCCTTGGTGCCGCTGTTGACGAGATCGGCGACCTTCGCCTCGTCGGCGCGCTGCTTCTGCGCGACGGCCATGGCCATGCCCTCGTCGACATCGAGCGGCGGGCAGGCCGCGGCAGGATCGAGGCGCTGGCCGTTGGCCGCGGTGGCATTGAAGACGTAGCGCTTGCCGCAGACGGCGACCTGCGGCTCCTGCTTCGACACCTCGAAGTGGTCCGCGCCTTCCTTCAGGTTGCGCCAGAAGGCCATGTTCTGGTCGTAGCGATGCTTGGCGAGGTTCTCCGCCGTCATGTGGAAGGGCATCGCCTGCATCTGCACGGCCTTCTGCCCCCCGGCGAAGGCCTCGCGCACGATGGCGTAGACCTCGGCGATCTGCTCGTCCGTCATCGAGTAGCAGCCGGCCGAGGAGCAGGCCCCGTGGACCATCAGATGAGCGCCCGTGCGCCCGTAGGCGCGGTCGTAGGTGTTCGGATAGCCCATGTTGAACGAGAGGTAGTAGCTCGAGTTCGGATTGAGCTGGGCCGGCGTGATGGCATAGAAGCCTTCCGGCGCCTGCCGGTCGCCCTCGCGCTTCTTCGGGCCGAGCTGGCCCGACCAGCGGCAGATGGGAAAGGTCTTCAGGAGCGCGTACTTGCCGGACTTGGTCTGCTTCCAGACCTCGAGCTCCGATTCCTTCTTGTAGGAGCGGATGAGGACCGGCGCATAGCGCGACATGTCCTTCTGCTCCATCAAGGCGAGCGTCTTGCTCGGAACGGGCTGGGAGGCGCGCACGCTGCGGGAGTAGGTGGCATCGTCCTCACAGGCTGCCACTGCAAGGGCCATCGTCGAGACCAGCAGCAATCGCTTGAGCATAACGCAACCTCTCGCTTCCCTGATGCCGGGCGCGGGGGCCACCGGCACCATCGAGCTTTAAACCCGTTAGCGTTACTCGAACCTTACCGGTGCACGCCGCCACGCACCGGCTCGGTTAACAGATTGTTAAAGCTGGCGCCCGATGGCCAGGAACTTGTCAGCACGCAGGGACCGGATCTCGTCGGGCGAAAGCCCGGCCAGATCCTGAAAAGCCGCTGCGACCGCATCGCCCGCAGCGTTCATGGCTGCCGCCGGATCGCGATGCGCTCCCCCCGACGGCTCGGGGATAATGCCATCGATGACCGAGAAGCGTAAGAGATCTTGTGCAGTGATCTTCATGTTGGTCGCCGCGTCCTGGGCGCGCGAGGAATCGCGCCACAGGATCGAGGCCGCACCCTCCGGCGAGATCACCGAATAGATGGCGTGTTCGAGCATGAGCACGCGGTTGGCCGTTGCGAGCGCGATGGCCCCGCCCGAGCCGCCCTCGCCGATGATGACGGAGACGTTGGGCACACCGAGCGCAAGGCAGGCCTCGGTCGAGCGGGCGATGGCCTCGGCCTGGCCGCGCTCCTCCGCGCCGATGCCCGGATAGGCGCCGGCCGTGTCGACGAAGCTGATGACGGGGATGCCGAAGCGGTCCGCCATGTCCATCAGCCGCACGGCCTTGCGGTAGCCCTCGGGCTTGGCCATGCCGAAATTGTGGCGCAGGCGCGCCTCGGTATTGGCGCCCTTCTCCTGGCCGATCACGCAGACGCTCTCGCCGCGGAAGCGGCCGAAGCCGCCGAGAATGGCCTCGTCCTCGCCGAACTTGCGGTCGCCGGCGAGCGGCGTGAAGTCCTCGATCAGCGCGGCGCAGTAGTCGACGAAATGCGGGCGCTGCGGATGGCGCGCCACCAGCGTCTTCTGCCACGGCGTCAGATTGGCGTAGAGGTCCTCAAGGGCCTTGTCCGCCTTGGCTTCGAGGCGGGCGATCTCGTCGCCGATGGAGACGGCGCTGCCGCCCTCGGCCATGGCGCGCAGTTCCTCGACCTTGGCCTCGAGCTCGGCGACGGGCTTTTCGAAATCCAGATAGCTTCGCATGCGATATGGGGCGCCGGGGTTGTCCATCTTCGGGCGGCCCGTCCGCGGCATCCGGCCGGGAGGACCCCCGCGGGGTCGGCGCGGGCGGACCTTGGCGACTGGCTGGCGCCAAGTCAAGACGAAGTCAAGAGGAAGTCAGGATCGGTCGGGACGCCCGCTCACGACGGGCCCCGTTCGCGATGCGTCCGGCAGCCCGGCGGCCGCACCGTCGGCGGCGACATGTCGTCGCCCGTCGCGAAGCGCGGCGACAGCGCCCCCTGCGCCGGCACCAGCACGGGTCGCAGGCGCGCCGCGCGCCGCATCGCGCGCACCGCGACCGGCCGGTGCAGCTGCTTGACCGCCTCGATGACATGCACGCCGGCGAAGGGCAGCGACAGGCCGGCTCCAGCGCGCTCCCAGGCCACCGCCGAGCGCAGGAAGAGCTGGCGCTGCAACGGCGGCACGTAGAGCGCCTCCAGCCAGTTCTCCGGCGAGAAGAGCGTGCGGCGCATGAGGCCCGTGAGCTGCGAGCGGCTGTACGGCTGGCCCTGGCCGAAGGGCGTCGTGTCCATGCGCGCCCACAGGCCGCGCCGGTTGGGCGCGACGAGAAGGACACGGCCGCCCGGGCTCAGCACCCGCCAGACCTCGCTCATCAGTTCGTCCGGCGCCTCGCTCGTCTCCAGGGCGTGGACGACCAGCACCCGGTCGATGCAGGCATCCGGCAGCGGCAGCATCGTCGGCTCGACGAGAGCCGAGGCGGAGGGCCCCGAGGAGGGCCAGTTCACCACGCCCTGCGCCGCCGGCATGAAGGCGAGGGTGCGCTCGCTGCCGCTCTTGAGGACCGCGAGATAGGGCGTTGCGTAGCCGATGCCGAGAAGCCGCTGGCCGGTAAGATCCTTCCACAGCCCCTCGACCGCGCGCAGCACGAGACGCCGCGCCACGACGCCGAGCGGGCTCGCGTAGAAGTGCCTCAGATCGACCACATCGACGGCCAAGCACGTCCTCCTTGGGCGTCCCCCTCCCCCTGATCATCGGGATAGGAACCGCCGGTTGCAAGATGACGACGCCGCGCGACAGAAAGGATCCTCGTGATTCGCCTCGCCGGGAAGAGGCTGTAAGGTCGCCCGGACCGTAGGGTCGCCCCGGGGGCCGGAAGCCAAGGAGGACCATCGTGCCAGCCGACATCCATGTCTTTCCCTGCCGCAGCGACAATATCGGCGTCCTCGTCCGCGATGCGGCGAGCGGCGCCTGCGCCACCATCGACGCGCCGGAGGAGGCCGCGGTGCGCCGGGCCCTCGCCGATACCGGATGGCGCCTGACGCACATCCTCGTCACCCACAAGCATCCCGACCACGTGGAGGGCATTCCCGGCCTCAAGCGGGAGACGGGCGCCACCGTCATCGGGCCGGCGGCGGAGGCGGCCGCCATCCCCGACCTCGACCGGACCGTCGCGGAAGGCGACGTGGTCGCGGTCGGCGATCTCAGCGGCGAGGTCATCGCCACGCCCGGGCACACGCTCGGCCACATCGCCTACTGGTTCGCCGGCGAGCGGGCGCTCTTTGCGGGCGACACGCTGTTCGCGCTCGGCTGCGGACGCCTGTTCGAGGGCACGCCGGCGGACATGTGGGCCGCCCTCGGGAAGCTTGCCGCCCTGCCGGACGACACCCGCCTCTACTGCGGCCACGAATATACGCTCGCGAACGCGCGCTTCGCGCTCGCCGCCGATCCGGACAACGCCGCGCTCGCCAAACGCGCCGCCGACATCGAGGCGAGGCGGGCGCGGGGCGAATTGACGATCCCGTCCCTCCTCGGCGAGGAGAAGGCGACCAATCCCTTCCTGCGCGCGGGTGAGCCGGCCCTCGCCGCCGCCGTCAACCTCCCCGGCCGGCCGGCTGAGGACGTCTTCGCCGCGCTCCGCGCCTGGAAGGACCGGTTCTGATGCTGCCGACGAACGGACAGGAAGCGCTCACGGCGGAGGCCATCGTCCGCCTGCTCGATCTTCAGCCCCACCCGGAGGGCGGCTGGTTCCGCGAGACCTATCGCGACCCGCGGGCGGCAGAGGGCGGGCGCGCCGCCTCGACGCTGATCTACTACCTGCTGGGGCCCGGCGGCACGTCCCACTGGCACCGCGTCGACGCCGCCGAGGTCTGGCACTGGTATCTCGGCGCGCCGCTGGTGCTGACCCTGTCGCCCGACGGGCACGAAACGCAAGCCCATCGTCTCGGCGCCGACCTTCCCGCGGGCGAGCGGCCGCAATGCGTCGTGCCCGCGGGCTGGTGGCAGACGGCGACGAGCCTCGGCGCCTTCACCCTCGTCGGCTGCACGGTGGCGCCGGGCTTCACCTTCGACGGCTTCGAGATGGCGCCGCCCGGCTGGCGGCCGGTCCCGCGCTGAGGCCGCGAGGCCTCACCGCCCCAGCACGAGCCCCGGCAGCCAGGTCGTCAGCGGCGGCCAGAAGGTGGCGGCGAGCAGTACCGCGACAAGCGGCAACATCCACGGCACGATGGCCCGCGACATCGCCTCGAAGCGGATGTTGGCGATGCGCGCCGTGACGAAGAGGACGACGCCCACCGGCGGCGTGATCGTGCCGATCATGAGGTTGAGCACGAAGATGAGGCCGAACTGCACGGGATCGATGCCGAACTGCACGGCGATCGGCACCAGGATGGGGATGAGGATGAGCATCGCCGCCAGCGCCTCCATGACGCAGCCGACGACGAGCAGCAGCACGTTGACGATGAGAAGGAAGACGAGCGGGTCGCCCACGGCGCCGATGATCATCGGCCCGAGCGTCTGCGGGATGCGTGAGATCGACAGGCACCAGGCGAGCGCCGCCGCCGTCATGACGAGCGCCAGCACGATCCCGGTCGTCTCCACGGTGTCGACGATGATGCGCGGCAATTGCCTCAGGTCGAAGTCGCGGTAGACGACGAGCCCGAGGAAGAGGGCGTAGACGGAGGCCACGGCCGCGGCCTCGGTCGGCGTCATGATGCCGCTCATCATGCCGCCGAAGAGGATGACCGGCGTCATCAGCGCCCAGTGCGCCCGCCGGTAGGCGACGGCGAGGATCCTCAAGCCTTCGAAGGGATGGCGCGGCATGGCGCGCCGCGTGGCGACGACCGTGACCATGGCGGAGAGCGCGAGCGCCATCAGCAGGCCGGGAATGACGCCGGCGAGGAACAGCCCGCCGATGGAGACATCGGCGCTGACCCCGTAGATCACCATGGGCAGCGACGGCGGAATGATCGGCCCGATGGTCGCCGAGGCGGCCGTGATGGCCGCGGCGGTCTCCGGATCGTAGCCCTCCTGCCGCATCGCCTTGATCTCGAGCGAGCCGACGCCGCCCGCATCCGCCACGGCCGAGCCCGACATGCCGGCGAAGATCACGCTGGCGAGGATATTGGCGTGGCACAGCCCGCCGCGCATCCAGCTGACGCAGGCGCGGGCGAAGGCGAAGATCCGGTCCGTGATGCCGGCCGAGTTCATGATGTTGCCCATCAGGATGAACAGCGGCGCGGCGAGGATAGGGAAGGAATTGGCCGCCTGGGCGATCTTCTGCGGCACGATGTCGACCGGCATGCCGTTGATGACGACGAAGGCGAAGGCCGCGAGCCCCATGGAGGCGAAGAGCGGCAGGCCGAGCAGGAGCGCGGCGAACCAGACGACGAGGATCTCGGCCATCACGGCGGTCATGGCGCGGCCCCCGCCTCGGAATCGCGCCGGCGGGCGCCGGCGAGCACTTCCGCGATCTCGACGAGCGCCTGCGCCACGACGGCGAAGCCGGCGACCGGCATCGGCACGTAGACGAGGGCGGCCGAGAGCGGCAGGCTGACCCACTCCACGTCGAAGTTGCGCTCGATCAGCCCGAAGCTGCGCGACAGGAGCACCATGCCGAGCGCGGCGACCGCGAGCTGGATCAGCACCTCGGCCGCCCGGCGCAGGGGCGGCGGCAGCTGGTCGATGACCACCGTGATGCGGATGTGGCTGCGCCGCCGCGCGGCCAGGATCCAGCCGACGAAGGCGGTCCACACCATCAGGTATTGCGCCATCTCGTCGGACCAGGCGAGCGGCTGGTTCACCAGCCTGAACACCACGCCGAGGAAGACGCAGGCGAGGAGCGCAAGGAGAAGGAGGACGGCGGCGGCGGCAACCGCCCGGTCCGTGAGAAGCCCGGCAAGGCGCAGCATGGCAGCATCCGAAGTCGGGGCGGGGCCTCCACAGGAGACCCCGCATAAGGGCAGGCGAAACGTCACAGCGCGGCGAGCGCGTCCCAGGTGCCCTTGCCCCATTTCTCCTCGAACTTCGGCGGCAGCTGCTCCAGCACCGGCTTGCGGAAGCTCTCCACGTCGGGCTCGATGATCGTCATGCCCGCCGTCTTCAGCGTGCCGATGAGCTCGCCTTCCTGGCGCGAGAGTTCGGCATCCTGCCACTTGGCCCCGTTGGCGATAGCCGCGTCGAGAATCGCGCGGTCCTCGGCCGAAAGCCCCTTCAGGGCCGCCTCGTTGGCGATGACGAGCCGCGGCGTGATGATGTGGCCGGTCAGGACGAGATATTTCTGCACCTCGGCGAGCTTGGCGCTGTGAATCGTCGGCAGCGGGTTTTCCTGCCCGTCGACCGCCCCCTGGCTCAGGGCGAGGTAGAGCTCGTTGAAGTTGATCGGCGTCGCGCGCGCCCCCCAGGCCTCGGCCATGGCGCGGAAGGTGTCGACCGGCGGCACGCGCAGCTTGAAGCCGGCCATGTCGGCCGCCGAGCGCACCTCCTTGCTGCCCGTCGTCAGGTGGCGCTTGCCATAATAGGTGATGGCGAGCATGCGCAGGCCGCGCCGGCTGACGAGCTCCTCGTTCATCTTGGCGAAGATCGGCGAGGAGCCGGCCTTCGTCATGTGGGCGGCATCGCGCCACAGGTAGGGCGCCTCGATCACCGAAAGCTGCGGCAGCAGCGCGCCGAGGGCCGCCGCGCCGTCCGTCGTGAAGGCGAGGGCGCCGGAGACGACGGCGTCCATCATGTCCTTGCCCGATCCGAGCTGGCCGTTGGGGAAGCTCTGGATGTCGATGCGCCCGCCGGATTTCTCCTTCACCTCCGCCGCGATGCGGTCGATCATCTGCACCTGCGGGTGCGACTGGGGCAGCATCTCGCCCCAGCGGATCACCGTGGCCTGCGCCCTCGCGATCGCCGGCATGAACACGCCGGCCCCGAGCGCCGCACTGCCGGCGAGAAACGTCCGTCTGCTGACACCGTGCATCGTTTGTCCTCCCATTGGATCATGGCGCGGCTTTGCCGTCGTTCTTGACCCGGCCGATGGGCGGCCGGGCGATCCGTGCCCCATAGCGGCGACAGGCCGCTGCGGGATGGTCTCAGGCGCCAGCCGGCTCGCCGGTGATGGCCTCGAAGGCGGCAACGAGCTGCTCCCGATCCGCCGCGGCGAGCGGCACGAGCGGCGGGCGCACGCGACAATAACCCTCGTCGCCGCGCCGGTGGGCGACAAGGGCCTTCACCGCCGGCAGCACCGGCAGGCTCACGATGGCTTCGACGAGCGCATTGACGCGGCGGTCGTCGCGGCCCTCGTGGACGAGGGGCCGCAGCAGCGCCGGGGTGATGTTGGCGAGGCCGCAGATGCTGCCCTCGGCGCCGTGGCGCACCGCGCGCGCCAGCAGGCGCTCGTCGCCGACGAGGACGGCGATGTCGCCGTGGTCGGCGAGGAAGCGCTCCGTCGTCGCCCAGTCCCCGAGGAATCCTTGATGCCGGCGATGACGCCGCCGAAGGCATCGCGCAGGCGCCGCACCAGGCTGCTCGACAGCGGCACCGCCGTCTGCCCGGGGATATGGTAGAGGATGACGCCGCGCGCCTCGCCGCCGAGGCGCCCGAGAAAATCGCGGAACCAGCCGTAGAGCCCCTCGTCGTCGACGCCCTTGAGATAGAAGGGCGGCGCCACCAGCAGGCCGCGCACGCCGGCCGACAGGGCGAGCTCCGCCTGTTCGGCGGCCTCGGCCACGGTCGTTGCCGATACGCCTGCATAAACCTTGTCCAGCGAAATGCCGGCTCCCGCCACGGCGCCGAGCATGGCGGCGCGCTCGCGCAGCGGGATGGAGAAGCCTTCGCCCGTCGTGCCGAACAGCGTGATGCTGTCGCAGCCCTCGGCGAGGACGGCGCGGGCATGGCCGACGAGCCGTGCGAGATCGGGCCCGCCCCGCTCGTCGAACGGTGAAACCAGGGCGGCGGACAGGCCGAAACGTTGCGGCTCGCTCACGTGGATCCCCCCAAAGGATCGTCCCCGCAATGATCAGGGACCGCTTTTATGTTTTTTCTGACATGTTAGCGCGTTCCCGAAGCAGCGCAAGCGCCGCGCGAATCGCGTGCCGGCGCGCGGTCGACAGACATGGTTTGTGAAATGATGCGGGAGCCGCTTTTGGTGGGCGGCAACATGAACGCAATGGAAATTCAAGTCGCCGCGCGGGGGACTTGATCCCTCCCCTCAAGGGGAGGGTGGATCGCGCCGCAGGCGCGAGACGGGCGGGGTCAAGGCCGGTGCTCTGATGTCAACCGCGCGCCCCCTCCGTCGCCGCTTCACGGCGCCACCTCCCCCATATGGGGGAGGATCGATGCGCGTACCGATTTAAAGCGATCAGGCGCTCTAGCGCTCGATGGACAGGAGGGCGCGCCGCACGGCCGCGAGGTCGCCCGCCATGTCGTTCAGCCGCTCGGCGAAAACCGCGCGCAGATGAACCGCTGCGTCGGGGAACTCGACGAGCACGCGCCGCAGGACGCTGCGCGGCAGCTTCGTCACGGAGGAAGGCTCGCGCGCGATGGCCGTCGCCGGCCGCTTCGTTTCGGCAAAGAGCGCGAGCTCGCCGATGAGCACGCCCGGCCCGACCACGTGATCCGTCGGCGAGCCGTCGTCGCGCGCATCGAGCGCGATCGCTCCCGAGCGCACCAGATAGCCCGCGTCGGCGGGCTCGCCACGGCGGAAGAGGATGTCACCGGCCCTCAGGATCCGCGATTCGGCCGCGAAGGCGATGAGCCGCAGCGCCTCGCGCTCGACGCCGGCGAAGGTCGGCACCACTTCGAGCGCCGCGATATCGTCGTTCAGTCCCATATCTGGCCGCCCGTCAGCGCTCCGATCATCACGGGATGAGTTTGTAGCCGCCCTGCTCGGTCACGAGAATGCGCGCGTTGGAGGGATCCTGCTCGATCTTCTGCCGGAGGCGGTAGATATGCGTCTCGAGCGTGTGGGTCGTGACATTGGCGTTGTAGCCCCAGACCTCGGCGAGCAGCACCTCGCGCGTCACCACCTTCTGCCCGGCGCGATAGAGGAAGCGCAGGATCGCCGTCTCCTTCTCCGTGAGCTTGAGCTTGGAGCCACGCTCGTTGACCAGCAGCTTGGCGCTCGGGCGGAACGTATAGGGCCCGATGGAGAACACCGCGTCCTCGCTCGCCTCGTACTGGCGCAGCTGGGCGCGGATGCGTGCGAGCAGCACCGCGAAGCGGAAGGGCTTGGCGACATAGTCATTGGCGCCGGCATCGAGGCCGAGCACCGTGTCGCTGTCGGTCGCATGGCCGGTCAGCATGATCACGGGGCTGCGGAAACCGCCCTCGCGCATGCGCTTGACGGCGTCGCGCCCGTCCATGTCCGGCAGGCCAACGTCCATGATGACGAGATCGATGTTGTTCTCCTTCACCACATCGAGCGCCTCGGCGCCGGATGCGGCGGTGGAGAGCGTGAACTCGTCGGTCAGCGCGAGCTGCTCGCTCAGCGTCTCGCGCAGGTCTTCCTCGTCGTCCACGATGAGCAGATGGCGGGCGTGGGGCATTGTCCTTCCATTGTTGGGCAGGAGATGCCGGCGCGGCGGGCCGGAGCGACCCGGCGACGCAGGAACGCATCCGGGCGAGGAAGTCCTAGACTAAGCGATCCGCGCCGGGCAACAAGTAGGCGAGGTCGACGCACCGGCTTGTGATGAAACGAACCTTCCTTCGCACCGTCAGGGTCCTGCCACGTCCGCTCGAGGCCTCGCGCGGGCTTCTCGTCGCAGGACATGTCGTGCTGCCCTGCGCGCTCGGCAAGGGCGGCGTCACGCGCGTGAAGCGCGAGGGCGACGGCGCAACCCCGCTCGGCCGCTTCGCCCTCGGCGTTCTCTACCTGCGCCCCGACAAGGGCGCCCGCCCGCGCTCCGGCCTTCCCGCGCGCAGGACGCGCCCGGACGACGGCTGGTGTGACGCCCCCGGCGACCGCCGCTACAACCGTCCGGTGCGCCTGCCCTATCCGGCGAGCCACGAGCGGATGTGGCGCGAGGACGACGTCTATGACCGCGTGCTCGACATCCGCTACAACCGCGAGCCCATCCGCCCCGGCCGCGGCAGCGCCATCTTCATGCATCTTGCCCGGCCCGGCTTTGCGCCGACGGCGGGCTGCGTCGCCCTGCGGCGGGCCGACCTCAATCGGCTCCTGCCGCGCCTCGGCCCCAAGACCCTTCTCGTGATCGGCAGCGATCCGCGCCGGTCGTCCCCTCCCCGAAAGCAGAAACGATGAGCCGCCCCGCCTTCCTCTTCGACCTCGACGGCACCCTGACCGAAACCGACCACCTGCATTTCGAGGCCTTCAACGCCATGCTCGCCGGCTTCGGCCGCAGCATCACGCCCGAGGCCTATGCGCGAGAGGTGCAGGGCCGTGCCAATGCGGCGATCATGCGCGACATGTTCCCGGACCTGCCCGAGAGCGAGCACATCCGCCTCGCCGACGCCAAGGAAGCCGCCTTCCGCACCATGGCCGAGAGCCAGCTGCAGCCCGCCCGCGGCCTTCTCGACTTCCTGGCGCTGGCGGAGGGGCGGGCGATCGGCTGCGCCGTCGTCACCAACGCGCCGCGCGCCAATGCTGAGATGATGCTCGGCGCCATCGGCCTCGGGCGCCGCTTCGAGGCGATCGTCATCGGCGACGAGCTGCCGCGGCCCAAGCCCGATCCCCTGCCCTACCGCATGGGGCTCGACCTTCTGCGCGCCGACGCCGCGCGCTCCCTCGCCTTCGAGGATTCGGCCTCCGGGGTGCAATCCGCCCACGCGGCCGGGCTTTTCGTGGTCGGCCTGATGACGACCCTCTCCGCCGAGGCGCTCGAGGCGGCCGGCGCGAGCCTCGCCATCGCCGACTTCACCGACCCGCGGCTGATGGAGGTTCTGGACGCGCGGCTCGGCGGCAGCCCCTGAGGATAAGCGAAAACGCCCCTGATCCTCGCTGGCAGAGCCGTGAAGGCCGGTCCACACGGCCCGAACTGCGGGCGGTGAAGCGCAACGCCTCCTGCCGTTATGCCAGCGCCCGTCGCGGGCATCCACGCCGCTTCGATCGCATGAGGCGGCAAGGCGTGGATGGCCGGGACAAACCCCGGCCAGGACGACTGAGAGGCATCAGAAGCCGTTCCCAGGCCTCCCGCAAGGGCTAATGACGCGCCCCGAAAATGGCGCTGCCGACGCGCACGTGGGTCGCGCCCAGCATCACCGCCTGCTCGAAATCGGCGCTCATGCCCATCGACAGGTCGGAGAGCCCGTTGCGCGCTGCGATCTTGGCGAGCAGGGCGAAATGCGGCGACGGCGGCTCGTCCGCCGGCGGGATGCACATGAGCCCGACCACGGGCAGGTTCCAGACATCGCGGCACTGCGCGATGAAGGCGTCGGCCTCGCCCGGCGTGACGCCAGACTTCTGCGCCTCCTCGCCGGTGTTGACCTGCACGAAGAGCCGCGGCCGGCGACCCGTCTTGTCGATCTCGCGCTTCAGCGCTTCGGCGAGGGAAGGCCGGTCGAGGGAATGGATCACGTCGAAGAGCAGGACGGCGTCATGCGCCTTGTTCGATTGCAGCGGCCCGATGAGGTGCAGCTCGACGTCCGGATAGCGTTCCTTGAGCGCCGGCCATTTCGTCTTCGCCTCCTGCACGCGGTTCTCGCCGAAGACGCGCTGCCCGGCCGCGAGCACCGGCTCGATGGCCTCCGCCTCGAAGGTCTTCGACACCGCGATCAGCGTCACGGAGGCAGGATCGCGCCCCTCCTCGCGCGCCGTGCGCGCGATCGATTCCGCGACGGCCCTCAGTCGCTCGGCAGCCAGCTGCGCCCTGTCGTCCACGGTGCTCACCCTCCTTGTGACCTCTTCGGCCGCCGCGGGCGCGTCACGACACCGCGAAAGCGGCGCCGGGCGTTGACCGCAAACGGCATTCGTGTCCTAGTCCGCCCGGCAGCAACGATGCAATGGGTGTCCGCGCCGCGGCGCGGCAGGCCGCGTTGTCGTGCCGCCTCACCGGCCCGCCGCATTGACTGCGACCGGGCTATTTTCGCGAGCATTCCGACTTGACCGAGACCATGACGGTGGAACGATACAACCCCAAGGAGGCCGAACCCAAGTGGCAGGCCGTCTGGGAAGAGCGCGGCATCTTCCATACGCGCAACGACGACCCGCGCGACACGTACTATGTCCTCGAGATGTTCCCCTATCCGTCGGGGCGCATCCACATGGGCCACGTGCGCAACTACACGATGGGTGACGTCGTCGCCCGCTTCATGCGCGCCAAGGGCTACAACGTTCTCCACCCCATGGGCTGGGACGCCTTCGGCATGCCGGCCGAGAATGCCGCCATGGCCAACAAGGTCCATCCCAAGGAATGGACCTACGCCAACATCGCCACCATGCGCGGCCAGTTGAAGTCCATGGGCCTGTCGCTCGACTGGAGCCGGGAGATCGCCACGTGTGATCCCTCCTACTACCGGCACCAGCAGAAGATGTTCCTCGACTTCCTCGCGGCTGGCCTCGTCGACCGCAAGACGGCCAAGGTCAACTGGGATCCCGTCGACCAGACCGTGCTCGCCAACGAGCAGGTGATCGACGGCCGCGGCTGGCGCTCGGGTGCGCTCGTCGAGCAGCGCGAATTGACCCAGTGGTTCTTCAGGATCACCGCCTTCGCGGATGACCTCCTCACCTCCCTCGACCGGCTGGAGCGCTGGCCGGAGAAGGTGCGGCTGATGCAGAAGAACTGGATCGGCCGCTCCGAGGGCCTCCTCGTGCGCTTCGCGCTCGATGCGGCGACGACGCCGAACGGCGAGAACGAGCTCGAGATCTACACCACGCGGCCGGACACGCTCTTCGGCGCCCGCTTCATGGCGGTCGCGCCCGACCACCCGCTCGCCACTGCCGCCGCCAGGACCAACCCGGAGCTCGCCGCCTTCATCGAGGAGTGCAAGCGCACCGGCACGGCCGCGGAGCTGATCGAGAAGGCCGAGAAGAAGGGCTTCGATACCGGCATCCGCGCCGTGCACCCCTTCGATCCGGACTGGAAGCTGCCGGTCTATGTCGCCAATTTCATCCTGATGGACTACGGCACCGGCGCCATCTTCGGCTGTCCGGCGCACGACCAGCGCGACCTCGACTTCGTCAATGCCTACGGCCTCGGCGTCACTCCCGTCGTCTGCCCGCCGGACACGGATCCCGCCGCGTTCACGATCACCGACACCGCCTATGATGGCGAGGGCACGCTGATCAATTCGCGTTTCCTGGACGGCATGACCATCGCCGCGGCGAAGGAAGAGGTCGCCCGCCGGCTCGAGACCGAGATGCGCGGCGGCCGGCCGGTGGGTGAGCGGCGCGTCAACTTCCGCCTGCGCGACTGGGGCATCTCGCGCCAGCGCTACTGGGGCTGCCCGATCCCGATCATCCACTGCGACGACTGCGGCGCGGTGCCGGTGCAGGACGACCAGCTGCCGGTGGTGCTGCCGGAGGACATCGACTTCGACAAGCCCGGCAACCCGCTCGACCGGCATCCGACCTGGAAGCACGTCGCCTGCCCGCGCTGCACGAAGCCCGCCCGTCGCGAGACGGACACCATGGACACCTTCGTCGATTCGTCCTGGTATTATGCGCGCTTCACCGATCCGCACCTCACGAGCCAGCCGACGAACCGCGACGTGGTCGACCGCTGGCTGCCGGTGGACCAGTATATCGGCGGCATCGAGCACGCCATCCTGCACCTGCTCTATTCGCGCTTCTTCACCCGGGCGATGAAGGCGACCGGCCACGTGGGGCTCGACGAGCCCTTCGCCGGCCTCTTCACCCAGGGCATGGTGGTGCACGAGACCTACCGCGACGCCGGTGGCGCCTGGGTGCAGCCGGCCGAGGTGCGCATCGAGAGCGAGGGCGGCGCCCGCACGGCCTTCCACATCAGCACCGGTGAGCCGATCAGCATCGGCAGCATCGAGAAGATGTCGAAGTCCAAGAAGAACACCATCGACCCGGACGAGATCATCGGCACCTACGGCGCCGACACGGCCCGCTGGTTCATGCTCTCCGATTCCCCGCCCGAACGCGACGTGATCTGGACGGAGGAGGGCGTGCAGGGCGCTCACCGCTTCGTGCAGCGCCTGTGGCGCCTGATCGGCGAGGTGGTGGCCGTCACCGACGCGACCGACGGGTCGGCCGAGACGACGCTCGACGATGCCTCCCTCATCCTGCGCAAGGCGGCCCACCGCGCCCTGGCGACCGTCGAGGACGACGTCCTCAAGCTGCGCTTCAACCGCTGCGTCGCCCAGGTCTACGAATTGTCGAACGCGCTGCAGGCGGCCCTCAACGGCATCCGCGACGGCGAGCCCCCGGCCGCCGACATGCGCTTTGCCCTACGCGAGGCAGCCTCGATCCTGGTGCAACTCGTCGCGCCGATGATGCCGCATCTGGCGGAGGAGTGCTGGAAGGTGCTCGGCTTCGAGACGCTCGTCGCCGAGACGCATTGGCCCAAGGCCGACAAGGCCCTCCTCGTCGAGGACGTCATCACCCTGCCCGTGCAGGTCAACGGCAAGAAGCGCGCCGACGTGACGGTGCCGCGCGATGCCGACAACGCTGCCGTGGAAGCCGCGGCGCTCGCGCTCGAGGCCGTCCAGCGCGCCACCGAGGGGCGGCCCGTCCGCAAAGTCATCGTCGTCCCGCAGAGGATCGTCAATGTCGTCGCCTGACCGTCTCTCCCGCCGCGCTGCCGCCGGGCTGCGCCTTGCCGCCGTCGTCACGCTCGGCCTCGGGCTCGCCGGCTGCCTTCGCCCGCTCTATGCCGAGCGCGCGGACGGCACGACCATGCAGGATACGCTGCGCACCATCGAGGTCGGGTCGATCCCCGACATCGCCGGCCAGGAGCGGCTCGCCCATTACCTGCGCAACGAACTCGTCTATGAGCTCACCGGCGGCAACGGCGCCCTCGAGCCGCGCTACCGGCTGGAGGTCTCGCCGGCAGGCATCCAGGTGCGGACGGCGATCGTCGATACGATCAGCGGCAATGCCCAGTCGGCCAACCTGCAGGCCACCGCGAACTTCGTCCTCACGCGCATCGGCGAGGAGAAGCCCGTGATGACCGGCAAGGCCACCGCCTCGGCGAGCTACGATCGCAACCCGCAGCGCTTCGCCTCGACGCGTGCCGCGCGCGATGCGGAGATCCGCGTCGCCAAGGAGCTCGCGGACCAAATCAGCACGCGCATCGCCGCCACGCTCGCGACCCGCGGCTGAGAAACGGGACTTCAGGCATGGTGGCGATCAAGGCGGGCGACGTCGATGCGGCCATCGCCCGGCCGTCGCCGCAGACGGCCGTCTTCCTCGTCTACGGGCCGGACAGCGGCCTCGTGGGCGAGCGCGTGCGCCGGCTCGTCGCCGGGGCCGTCGACAATCCCGACGATCCCTTCCAGCTGGTGCGCCTCGACGGCGACGAGCTCGCGTCCGATCCCCTGCGCCTCGCCGACGAAGCCCACACCGTGCCGCTCTTCGGCGGCCGCCGGGCCATCTGGGTGCGGGCCGGGAGCCGCAATCTCGCACCCGCCCTGACACCGGTGCTGCAGACGCCGCCGCAGGATGCCGTGGTGATCGTGGAGGCAGGCGATCTTTCCCGCACCGCTCCCCTGCGCCAGCTCTGCGAGAAGATGCCCGCCGCCGCGGCCCTGCCCTGCTATGCGGACGGCGCCCGCGACATCGGGGCGCTGATCGACGACATGAGCCGCAAGGCCGGCCTGCGTGTCGAAGCCGATGCCCGCGAACTGCTGCTCGCCTCGCTCGGCGCCGACCGGGCGGCAAGCCGGTCGGAACTCGACAAACTCTTCACCTATGCCCATGGCCGTGACGTCGTCACGGTCGAGGATGTCGCCGCTGTCGTGGGGGATGTCTCGGCCATCGCCTTCGACGCCGCCATCGACGCCGCCTTCCTCGGCGATTTCGCCACGCTCGACCGCAGTTTCACGCGGCTGCAGGCCGAGGGCATGGATGCCGGTGTGCTCCTCGGCTTCGCCCTCCGGCACGCGCTCACCCTCATGGCGGCGCGGCAGGCCGTCGACATGGGCTCCCCGCCCGCGGTGGCCATCGGCAGCTTCCGCGGCCTGCATTTCAAGCGCAAGGCGGCGGTGGAGCGCCAGTTGCGCCTGTGGACGACGGCGAGCCTCAACCGGACCGCGATGGAGGTCGGCCAGGCCGTCAGCGCGACGCGGCGCCATCCGCAGCTTGCCACACAATACGCGCTGAAGACGCTCTGGGCCGTCGCCGGTATGGCCCGTCGCGCCGCGCGGTAGTGCCGACAATTACCCCCGCAGGCGGCGGCAGAGCGCGTCGAGCTGCTCCAGCGTCTTGTAGCGGATGCGCACCTCGCCGCCCTGCGCCTTGTGCTCCACGCTGACGGCAAGGCCGAGCACGTCCTCGAGCGCCTGTTCGAGCGCCCGCGTGTCCGGATCCTTCTCCTTGCGCGGCCGCAGCTCGCGCCCGGGCTCCTCGCCACCGCGCGCTTCCTCCTGCGCGATACGCTCGACATCGCGCACGTTGAGGCCTTGGGCGACGACGCGCTCGGCGATCGCCTCCGGGTCGCTGACGGACAGGAGGGCCCGCGCGTGGCCGGCCGAGAGCACGCCGTCGTTGACCTTGCTCTTGATGCTGTCGGGCAGGCGCAGGAGCCTCAGGGTATTGGCGACATGGCTGCGGCTCTTGCCGATGACCTGGGCGAGATCGTTCTGCGAATACTGGAACTCCGCCATCAGCTGCTCGTAGCCGACCGCCTCCTCGATGGGATTGAGATCGGCGCGCTGCACGTTCTCGATGATGGCGATCTCGAGCGCCAGGCGATCATCGGCCTCGATGACCACCACCGGCACCTCGTGCAGGCCGGCCCGCTGCGCGCCGCGCCAGCGCCGCTCGCCCGCGACGATCTCGAAGACATCGACGAGATTGGGCACGGCCCGGACGACGATGGGCTGGATCAGGCCACGCTCGCGAATGGAATTCGCCAGTTCGTCCAGGGCCTCGTCGTCGAAGACCTTGCGCGGATTGCGCGGGTTGGGCCGCAGGAACTCGATGGGAACGGCACGCTGCCCGCGAGGACCGCGCCCGGCATCACCGAAGTCCTCGCCAACCTCCCCGATGAGAGCGGCAAGTCCACGACCGAGGCGGGAACGGGCAGGATCATCGACCATCTTTCAACTCCACCATCGCTTGTGCGGCCATCGCATCGTCCGGCCGCGACCCGCAACAACACGGCACCGAAACGACCTCCCGGCGGCTGCAACGCAGGCGGCCGGGAATTTGGCGCCTCAGGCTGCCCGCAGGGTTTTCTCTCGCTGGATGATTTCCGACGCGAGCTTCAGATAGGCCTGCGCGCCAGCGCATTTGAGGTCGTAAAGGAGCACCGGTTTGCCGTGCGACGGCGCCTCGGAAACGCGGACATTGCGTGGAATGATGGTTTCGTAGACCTTCGATCCCATGAACTGGCGCACATCCGCGACCACCTGCCCCGAGAGGTTGTTGCGCGGATCGAACATGGTGAGCACCACGCCGTGGATCGTCAGGCGGGGATTGAGCGCAGAGCGTACCTGCTCCACCGTCCGCAGGAGCTGGCTCAAGCCCTCGAGGGCGAAGAACTCGCACTGCAGCGGCACCAACACCGCATCGGCGGCCGTCAAAGCGTTGATGGTGAGCAGGTTGAGCGACGGCGGGCAGTCGATCAGCACATAGCTGTAGGCAGGCTGCCCGCCCTCGTCCGGTGGCAGGGCCTTGATGGCGGCTGACAGGCGCTGCGCCCGGTCGCGATGGGCGGCGATCTCGAGCTCGACGCCGAGCAGGTCCAGCGTGCTGGGCGCCACCGCCAGGCCCGGAACCGCCGTCTGCAGCGCCGCCGCCTCCAGCGTCGCCGTGGCCGTCATCACATCGTAGGTCGAGACGCGCCGGCTCTTGCGGTCGATGCCGAGGCCGGTCGAGGCGTTGCCCTGCGGATCGAGGTCGATGATCAGGACCCGCTCGCCGATCGCCGCCAGGGCCGTGCCCAGATTGATGGCCGTCGTCGTCTTGCCGACGCCGCCCTTCTGGTTGGCGAGGGCCAGCACCCGCGGCTGGCTGCGGGCAGGCACATGAATGGGTGAGCCGATATCAGCCATGATCCGGACCATGCTCCCGCAGCTGACGGACGATGCAGATGCGCCCCTGAGGATCGGTGACGCTCGGAACAATGTCGTAGTCGATATTCCAAGATTTAGCGGCCACCGTCAATTCGGCCTCTAAATCTTGTCCCTTGGGAAAGACGCCGATCGCCCCGGTTCTCAACAGATCTTTGCCGAGATCAAGGAGATCCGTCAGCGGCGCAAGCGCCCGCGCGGTGAGCACATCCGCTTGGCCGAGGCTGGGCAGGACATCCTCGATGCGGCCGGCATGGACCTGCGCCCGCGCACCTGTTTCACGTGAAACAGCCCGCAGGAAGGCACATTTGCGGCTGTTGCTCTCGACCAGGTGAACCTCGCCATCCTCGCGATTCCGCAGCAGGATCGCCAGCACCAGGCCCGGGAACCCCGCTCCGGATCCGATATCGATCCACTTCCGCGCCGTCGGCGCCAGTGGCAGCAGCTGTGCCGAATCGGCGATATGGCGCGTCCAGACATGATCGAGTGTCCGTGGCCCCACCAGGTTCTTCACATCCTGCCAACGCCGCAGGAGGTCGACGTAAATATCGAAGGCTGGCAGCGCGCCGTCCGGGATCAGACCCAACGACAAGGCTGCTGCGCGATCCCCTCCGGTGGAATTCTTGTTCAGCATGATCGGTCCGGATCCGAATCATTCCGCCGCAGCGGGGCGGCGGGCTCGAGCGACTTCCGCGGCGAGGATGGTCAGCGCCGCCGGCGTCATCCCCTCGATGCGGCCCGCGTGGCCCAGCGTCCGCGGCCGGATCGTCACGAGCTTATGGCGGAGCTCCGCCGACAGTCCGGGCAGAAGGCTGAAATCCAGTCCTTCCGGCAGGACCGCCGCTTCGTCTCGCCGATAAGACGCAATATCCGTGGCTTGCCGGTCGAGATAGACCGAATAAATGGCATCCGTGCTCACACGCTCACGCGTCTGCCGATCGAGCGCCCCGATCTCCGGCCAGATTGCCGCCAGGCGATCGAATGTCACGTCCGGATGAGCCAGCAGCTGGAAGGCCGTGCGACGGCGCCCGTCCCGGTTGATCCACAATCCATGCGCCGCCGCCTCGTTGGGCGTGAGCGCCAGCTGGTCGAGCAACGCCCGTGCTTCGTCGAGCCGCTGGCGCTTGGCCCGATAGGCGGTAGCGCGTCGTCCACCGACGCAGCCGATGGCGATGCCGCGCTCCGTCAGCCGCTCGTCAGCATTGTCAACCCGCAGGGACAGCCGGTATTCGGCACGGGACGTGAACATCCGATAGGGCTCGGTCACGCCGCGGGTGACGAGGTCGTCGACGAGGACGCCCATGTAGCTCTCGGCGCGGTCGAAGACCACACCCTCTCCACCGCCGGCACAACGCGCTGCATTGAGGCCCGCGAGCAAACCCTGCGCCGCCGCTTCCTCATAGCCGGTCGTGCCGTTGATCTGGCCGGCGAGAAACAATCCTCTGACCGCCTTCGTCTCGAGCGTCGGGCGAAGCGCGCGCGGATCGACGAAATCATACTCGATGGCATAGCCGGGCCGGAGGATCTCCACCCGCTCGAGCCCCGGTATGGTCGCGATCATGGCCCGCTGCACGTCTTCCGGCAGCGACGTGGAAATGCCGTTCGGATAGACCGTGTGATCGTCGAGCCCCTCCGGCTCGAGAAAGATCTGGTGGCCGTCGCGATCGCCGAAGCGGACGACCTTGTCCTCGATGGACGGGCAATAGCGCGGACCGCGGCTTTCGATCTCACCCGAATACATGGGCGCGCGATGGAGATTCGCCCGGATGATCGCATGGGTTTCCGCCGTCGTGCGGGTGATGCCGCATTCGATCTGTGGATTGGTGATCCGCTCCGTCAGAGTCGAAAAGGGTTCCGGCTCAGGATCTCCCGCCTGGCGCTCGAGGCTCGACCAGTCGATCGTCCGGCCATCGAGGCGCGCCGGCGTCCCCGTCTTCAGCCGCCCCAAGGGGAAGCCGAAACGCGCCAAGGCTTTCGACAGGCCGTGCGACGGCGCCTCGCCTATGCGGCCGGCCGGGATCTTTACTTCGCCGATATGGATGAGGCCCCGCAGGAACGTTCCCGTGGTCAGCACGACGGCGCCTGTCTGCAGGACATCGCCGGACGCCATAACCACGGCGGTGATGCGGTTGCCGTCGAACAGGAGGTCGTCCGCTTCTCCTTCGACGACGACGAGATTCTCGGTCGCGCGAATCTCGGCCTGCATCGCCTCGGCATAGAGCTTGCGATCTGCCTGGGCACGCGGACCACGCACGGCCGGGCCCTTGCGGCGGTTGAGCACGCGGAACTGGATGCCACCGGCATCCGCCACCCGCCCCATGAGACCGTCGAGGGCGTCCACCTCGCGCACGAGATGACCCTTGCCCAACCCACCGATCGCCGGATTGCACGACATGGCACCGATGGTGTCGAAGCGATGCGTCACCAGCGCCGTTGACGCGCCCATGCGGGCAGCGGCGGCAGCGGCTTCGACGCCGGCATGCCCACCCCCGATCACGATAACGTCGAACGAACGGTCCATGCGCACAACCTTCGGTCGAATCAGCCCTGTTTCACGTGAAACAGGGCCTCATTTTCCGATGCAGAATCCGGCAAAGAGACGGTCGAGAACATCCTCGACATCGACCGTCCCGGTGACACGCCCGAGATAGCGCATCGCCAGGCGAATGTCTTCTGCAAAGAACTCGCCCGGATGATCGGGACCGGCCGAGATCGCGCGTTCCAGCAGGGTGAGCGCCCCCACAAACGCCTCCCGATGCCGCTCCCGCGTCACCAACCCACCGTCTGCCACGACATCTTTGGCTACAGCTTCAAGCTTCGCCACAAGCGCTTCAATGCCCTCGCTGGTCGTGGCCGAAAGCTGCAGCTCATCGGCCCGTGCGCCGATGTCACTGTGCTCCGTAGCCAGATCGATCTTCGTCCGGATGGGAATGATCACGGCACCGGGAGCATCTCGAAGATGTTCCGTCGGCGAATCGAATGGGCGGAGCGACAGGATGACGTCGGCGGTCCGTGCCCGATCGCGGGCACGCCGCACGCCCTCCTGCTCGATCGGATCCTGGCTCTCGCGCAGGCCGGCGGTGTCGACCAGGGTGACCGGCACGCCGGCGAGATCCCAGTGCACCTCGATACTGTCCCTGGTGGTCCCCGGTATGTCCGAGACGATGGCGACGTCGCGCCGCGCCAGCGCGTTCAGCAGTGTCGACTTGCCGGCATTTGGCGGACCCGCGATGACCACGGTCAGCCCGCTCCGAATCCGCTCGCCGTTGCGGGCCCGCGCGATCTCCCGGCGTAGCTCATCCGCCACCGAGGTCAGCAGGCCCGTGGCACGCTCGCGCAGACCATGCGGCACATCCCCCTCGTCGGCGAAATCGAGCTCCGCTTCGACGAAGGCCGATGCCTCAATGAGGGTCGTCCGCCACCGCTCCACGGCCTCGCGCAGGTCTCCCTGCATCTGCCGCATCGCCTGTCGGCGTTGCATCTCGGTTTCGGCATCGATGAGGTCGCCCAAGCCCTCGACGGTGCTGAGATCCATCTTGCCGTTGAGGAGCGCGCGGCGGCTGAACTCTCCCGCCTCCGCAAGCCGGCAACCGGGAATGACGACCAGGGCGCCCAGGACGGCAGCGACCACGGCCCGGCCGCCATGGACGTGCAGTTCCGCGACATCCTCCCCGGTAAAGCTGTTCGGGGACGGAAAGAATGCCACCAGGGCCTCGTCGAGCACCTCTCTGGAGCCCGGGTCCCGCAGCGTGCAGAGCTCCAGGCGCCGGGGCTTCGTCACTCGGCCTGAAATCGTTTCGAGGACGAATCGGCATGCCGGACCGGAGATGCGCACCACGGCGATCCCGGCGCGGCCTGCGCCGCTCGCCAGGGCGATGATCGTGTCGTTTCGGTCCATCTGCATCGTTGCGCTGTCGAATCGATTGCTGGGGGGCCATATGGCCACGCCCGAAGCTATACTGGCGTGGGATTTTCCCTTGTGACGGATCTTCCGGCGCTACCGTCTGTTGGGCCGGAAACGGAGGACAAGAATCATGAACCGCCTCGCCAACGAGACCAGCCCCTATCTCCTCCAGCACAAGGAGAACCCCGTGGACTGGTGGCCCTGGGGCGAAGCCGCGCTCGCCCGGGCCCGCAGCGAGAACAAGCCCATCCTCCTCTCGGTCGGATATGCCGCATGCCACTGGTGCCATGTCATGGCCCACGAGAGCTTCGAGGACCCCGCGACGGCCGAGGTCATGAACGAATTGTTCGTCAACATCAAGGTCGATCGCGAGGAACGGCCGGACGTGGACTTCATCTACATGTCGGCCCTGCATGCCCTCGGCGAGCAGGGCGGCTGGCCGCTCACCATGTTCCTCACGCCGGACGGCGAACCGTTCTGGGGCGGCACCTATTTCCCGAAGGAGAGCCGCTTCGGCCGGCCTTCCTTCGTCACCGTCCTGCGTGAGATCGCCCGCCTCGTCGCCCAGGAGCCGGCCCGCGTGGAGCACAACCGCCGCGCGATCGCGACGGCGCTCGCAGCGGAGGCCGACACCGGACCGGTCTTCGGGGAGGAAGCCCTCGGCCAGCTGTCCGAAAAACTCGCCCGCCTGGTCGATCCCGTGAATGGTGGCCTCCCCGGCGCGCCGAAATTCCCCAACCCTCCCCTCATCGAGCTGCTCTGGCGGCATGCCGCCCGTACCGCGCGCGAGGACGACCGCAGGGCCTTCGCACTGACGCTCGAGCGCATGGCGCGCGGCGGCATCCACGATCATCTCGGCGGCGGCTTCGCCCGCTATGCCGTCGACGAACGCTGGCTCGTGCCGCACTTCGAGAAGATGCTCTACGACAATGCCCAGCTGCTGGAGCTCTATGCCCTTGCCGCCCGGGACAACGGTGACCCGCTGTACGAGAGAGCGGCGGAGGGGATCGTTGCCTGGCTCGCGCGCGAGATGACCCTGCCCGGTGGCGGCTTCGCCGCCAGCCTCGATGCCGATTCGGAAGGTGAGGAGGGACGCTTCTACGTCTGGTCGGCCGAGGAAATAGACACCATCCTCGGCCCGGAAGCACCGTTCTTCGCCCGGCACTACGACGTCTCACCAAGCGGCAACTGGGAAGGCAAGGTCATCCTCAACCGACTCGCCGGCGTCCCCGCGACGCCGGAGGAGGAGGAGCGGCTCGATGCCCTGCGCGACAGACTGCTCGCGCAGCGCGCGGGCCGCGTGCCTCCCGGGAAGGACGACAAGATCCTGGCCGACTGGAACGGCCTGATGATCGCCGCCCTCGCCCGCGCCGCCCTCCTCCTGCACCGGCCGCAATGGCTGGCCCCGGCGGAAGGTGCCTACCGTTTCATTGCCGAATCGATGCGGCGGGATGGCCGGTTCGGCCACTCCTGGCGGGATGGTCGCCTGCTCTTCCCCGGAATGGCCAGCGATCATACGGCCTTGGTCCGCGCGGCCCTCGCGCTATACGAGGCAACCGGCAAGAACGGCTATCGGGATGATGCGCAGGCCTGGACCGAACTCGTCGAACGGCACTACCTCACCGACGACGGCATCCTTGCCATGTCGGACAGCGAGGCGGACGACATCATCCTGCGCCCGAAGCCGACGCACGACGACGCCGTGCCCAATGCCAACGGCATGCATGCCGAGAACCTGCTGCGGCTCGCCGCGCTCACCGGCGAACCCGCGGATCAACTCAGGGCCGACCGGTTCCTCGATCAGCTTCTGACGCATGCGGCAAGGGCGCCCCTTGCCCACGCCACCGCCCTCAACGCGCTCGACTTCCGGCTGTCCGGAGCGGCCATCGCGGTGGTCGGGGCTGGAGCTGACGACCTTCTCGCCGTTGCACGGGATGTTCCGTATCCGAATCGAACGGTCGTGGATCTCTCCGGAAGCGATGCGGCAAGTTACCCCGGTATTGCCGCGGGCGTTTCACCCGCTGCCGGCCGCTCCGCAGCCTTTGTTTGCTCCGGCGGCACATGCTCGCTGCCCGTCACGGATCCGAATCGGTTGGAGGAAACGCTGCAGGGCCTGCGGGGAAATAAAAAAGGGCGGGTCTGAACCCGCCCTTTGCCGTCGTGCCTGACGCATCAGGTATTCATCGATTCGAAGAAATCCGAATTGGTCTTGGTCTGGCGCAGCTTGTCGAGCAGGAACTCGATGGCGTCGACCGTGCCCATCGGATTGAGGATGCGGCGCAGGACATACATCTTCTTGAGCACGTCCGACGGCACCAGCAGCTCCTCCTTGCGGGTGCCGGAGCGGGTGATGTCGATGGCCGGGAAGACGCGCTTGTCGGAGACCTTGCGGTCGAGGATGATCTCCGAATTGCCGGTGCCCTTGAACTCCTCGAAGATCACCTCGTCCATGCGGCTGCCGGTATCGATCAGCGCCGTGGCGATGATGGTGAGGGAGCCGCCCTCCTCGATGTTTCGCGCCGCGCCGAAGAAGCGCTTCGGCCGCTGCAGGGCATTGGCGTCGACACCGCCGGTCAGCACCTTGCCCGAGGACGGGACGACGGTGTTGTAGGCGCGGCCGAGACGGGTGATCGAATCGAGCAGGATGACGACGTCGCGCCCGTGCTCGACGAGGCGCTTGGCCTTCTCGATCACCATTTCCGCAACCTGCACGTGGCGGGCCGCCGGCTCGTCGAAGGTCGAGGAGATGACCTCGCCATTCACCGAGCGCTGCATGTCCGTCACTTCCTCCGGCCGCTCATCGATGAGGAGGACGATGAGATAGCATTCGGGATGGTTGGTCGTGATGGACTTGGCGATATTCTGCAGAAGCACCGTCTTGCCGGTACGCGGCGGCGCGACGATGAGGCCGCGCTGGCCCTTGCCGATGGGCGAGACGATGTCGATGATCCGCGAGGAGAAGTCCTTGCGCGTCGGATCCTCGATCTCGAGCTTGAGGCGCTCGTCCGGATAGAGCGGCGTCAGGTTGTCGAAGTGAACCTTGTGCCGGATCTTCTCCGGGTCCTCGAAATTGATGGTGTTGACCTTGAGCAGGGCGAAATAACGCTCGCCCTCCTTGGGGCTGCGGATGGGACCCTCGACGGTATCGCCGGTGCGCAGGCCGAAGCGGCGGATCTGCGACGGCGAGACATAGATGTCGTCCGGCCCGGGCAGGTAGTTCGAATCGGATGAACGCAGGAAGCCGAAGCCGTCCTGCAGCACTTCGACGACACCCTCGCCGATGATTTCCGTATCGCTCGCCGCCAGCTGCTTCAGGATGGCGAACATGAGCTCCTGCTTGCGCATCGTGCTCGCGTTCTCGACCTCGAGCTCCTCGGCAAAGGCCAGCAGTTCGGTCGGCGACTTCGACTTCAGATACTGAAGTTTAATCTCCCGCATCGGGGACTCTCTGTTTTGATGGTTATGGTTGCCGGAAAAGGCAGACAAGGCAGGTGGGAAACTCAGGCTCGGGCGGCACATCCGCAGTGGGGGCCGCCTCTCGGGATCGCGCAGACCTTGCAGACGAGCTGCAGCGACGCCAGCCTGATCGTTGGGAAGGCATCATGCAATAACGCCTTTTCCCCTCCCGCTCAAGCCCCTCGCCGAGCGAAACGGATCAGAAGGGCTTCAGCACCACGAGCAGGACGATGCCGATCATCAGCACCGTCGGCACCTCGTTGAGGATGCGGTAGTAGCGGCTGGAACGCGTGTTGCGGTCCGCCGCGAAATCCTTGAAGCGCCGCACGAGAATCCCATGCACGGCGGACAGGAGGATGACGAGCGTGAACTTGCCGTGGAACCAGCCGGACCTGAACCAGCCGCCCTCATAGGCGAGATAGAGGCCGGCGAGCCAGGTCACGATCATCGCCGGGTTGATGATCGCCTTGAGCAGCCTCCGCTCCATGACCTTGAAGGTCTCGGACGTCTCCGAACCGGGCGCGGCGCCGGTGTGATAGACGAACAGCCGCGGCAGATAGAGCATGCCCGCCATCCACGAGATGATGGCGAGGATGTGCAGTGCCTTGATCCATTCGTAAAGCGCCATTAGTCCCGCCCCGCTCTTCCGCTCCGGCTTCTTATCCTGTCTCAAACGCCCCTGACGCGGCGCAGCATCTGCTCGACATGGGCAACGGGCGTCTCCGGCAGGATGCCGTGCCCGAGATTGAAGATGTGCGGCCGGCCGGCGAAGGTCGCGACGATCCGGTCGACGGCCGCATCGAGCTGGCTGCCGCCGGCGACGAGCGACAGCGGGTCGAGATTGCCCTGCACGCAGACATGTGCCTGGACATGCTCCTGCGCCCAGTCGGGATCGACCGACCAGTCCAGGCCGACGACATCGGCGATGCCGGACTGCGCCAGCACCTCGAGCCGCTGCGCGGCGCCACGCGGGAAGATGAGGATGCGCGCCTGCGGTCGCGCCGCACGCACGCCGGCCGCAATGCGGCTGATCGGCTCCAGCGACCAGCGGTCGAACAGCGCCGGCGGCAGGGCCCCGGCGAAGCTCTCGAAGATCTGCACGGCATCGGCACCGGCATCGAGCTGCGCCACGAGATACGTCACCGAGGCATCGACGAGACGGTCGACGAGCGCCGCGAAGAAGTCTTCGTCCCGATAGGCGAGAAGGCGGGCCGGCGCCTGGTCCGGCGTGCTCTTGCCGGCGATCATGTAGCTCGCCACGGTCCAGGGCGCGCCGCAGAAGCCGAGAAGAGCCGTCTCGGCCGGCAGTGCCGCGCGCACCCGCTTCACGGTCTCCAGAACCGGCGCCAGCCGATCGAGATCGAAGGCCGGCGTGAGGGCCTCGAGCCCCTCGGCATCGGTGACGGGCCGCAGGCGCGGGCCCTCTCCTTCGGCAAAGGTGACGTCCTGCCCGAGCGCATGAGGAATGACGAGGATGTCGCTGAAGAGAATGGCCGCGTCGAAGCCGAAGCGCCGGATCGGCTGCAGCGTCACCTCGGTGGCGAGATCCGGGTTGTAGCACAGGTCGAGGAAGGAACCGGCCCTGGCGCGCACCTCCCGGTATTCCGGCAGATAGCGGCCTGCCTGTCGCATGAGCCAGACCGGCGGACGCTCGCTCGGCTTGCCGTCGATCACGCTGAGAAGCAGGGGCTTCGTCGTTGCAGGCTCCACTGTGCACCCTTCAGAGAGAAAGAAAGAATGATTGAAAGGAATCTTTTTGTTTTTCCTGTTGGGCAGCGGATTAGCGTGCCTCATCCCGATCCACAATCCATCCCCAGCCTTCCGGTCCGCTGCCGATGGTCGCACGCGGCCTGCCGGGTCGCCGCCTCGCTTCGGAAGCTTAACGGTTTCTTAACCTTTCCGATCCGTTAACGCATCGGCGATCAGCTTCATTCATGACCCGTCCCCAAAGCCGTGATCGAGGAACCTGAATCCTCCCACAGCTGCGGGCCTGTTGATCGCGCCGGCGACACGCGCCACAGTGCCGGCCGCAGCAGGCGCTCCGAAGCGGGCTTGTCCACATTCCTCGACTCCCGGTCCCCAGGGGTGGCCGACGAGGTGGTCGACGGGCCCGTCGACAGGCATCTGATGCTGCCGTCGCTGCCATGCCGGAGCTCGTGCCTTGGGTCGCAACTTCTTCCATCTCCACCTCGTCTCTGACGCCACGGGCGAGACGCTGATCGCCGTCGCCCGCGCGGCGGCCGCGCAATATGAAGGTGTCTCGGCGATCGAGCACATCTATCCTCTCATCCGCTCGCGCGCCCAGCTCGAGCGGGTCATCGAGGAGATCGACGCGGCGCCGGGCGTCGTCCTCTACACGATGGTGGAGGCCGAATTCGCCGAGCGGCTGGAAGCGGCCTGCGCCGCCGCCGCCTGCCCGTGCCTGTCGGTGCTCTCGCCGGTGCTCAATCTCTTCCAGTCCTATCTCGGCGCCGCGCAGGCGTCCCGGCCCGGCGCCCAGCACGTTCTCAACAGCGAGTATTTCAAGCGCATCGACGCCATGAACTACACGCTGCTGCACGACGACGGGCAGATGGCCGACGATTTCGAGGACGCGGATGTCGTGCTCGTCGGCGTCAGCCGCACGTCGAAGACACCGACCTCGATCTATCTCGCCAATCGCGGCATCAAGACCGCCAACATTCCCCTCGTGCCGGGCATCCCCCTGCCGGACAGCCTCCAAAATGCGAAGAAACCCCTCATCGTCGGCCTCGTCGCGAGCCCTGAGCGCATCGTGCAGATCCGTCAGAACCGGCTGCTCAGCCTCAACGCCGACGAGGATTCGCCCTATGTCGACCGCGACAGCGTCGCGGAGGAGATCGCCCAGTCGCGGCGCCTCTTCGCCCGCAGCCAATGGCCCGTGATCGACGTGACGCGCCGGTCGATCGAGGAAACGGCCGCCGCCATCATCGACCTCTACAAGGCCCATCGCATGAAGTTCATCGCGATCTGAGCCGGCCGGGACAGCGACATGCAAGGCAGCGCGCAAGGCCACGCGACAGGCCTCTGGCTCGATCCCCATCCGCTCGTCCTTGCCTCGACGAGCCCGACCCGGCGCGATCTGCTGGTGGCGGCCGGGCTCGCGCCCGAGATCGAAGCGCCATCGGTCGACGAGCGGGCGGTCGAGGCCGAGAAGCTGACGGCCGATGCCGCAGCGGCGGAGGCGGCGCTGCTCCTCGCCCGCGAGAAGGCTCTCGACGTCAGCCGCCGGCGGCCAGGCCGTCTCGTGCTCGGCGCGGACCAGACCCTCGCTCTTGCCGACGGATCCCGCCTCACCAAGCCGCGCGATGCGGACGAGGCCGCCTCCCAGATCGCCCGTCTCGCCGGCACCACCCATCGTCTCTGCAGCGCCTGCGCCATCGCCCGCGACGGCGAGATCGTCTTTTCCACCTCGGCCGAGGCGCGGCTCACCATGCGGCCGTTGTCGGACGCCTTCATCCGGCGTTATGTGGCGCTCGCCGGGTCCGGTGCGCTCGGCAGCGTCGGCGGCTATCAGATCGAAGGGCTCGGCATCCATCTCTTCGAGCGGATAGACGGCGATCATTTCACCATTCTCGGCCTGCCGCTGCTGCCCCTTCTCGAGGGGCTGCGCACGATGGGAGCTCTTGCCCGATGACCGATCCCGCCCGTCCCATCCCCAAGGCCTGCATCATCGGCCACCCGGTCGCCCATTCGCGCTCGCCGATGGTGCACGGTTTCTGGCTGAGGGAGTTGGGTCTAGCGGGCGACTATACGCGCGAGGACGTGCGGCCGGAGGATCTGGCCGGCTTCGTCGCCTCGCTGCGGGAGCGCGGCTATGTCGGCGCCAATGTCACGGTGCCGCACAAGGAGGCGGTGCTCGGCCTCGCCGATGTCGTGAGCGAGACGGCACGGGCCATGGGTGCCGCCAACACGCTCTGGTTCGAGAACGGCATCCTCCACGCCGACAACACGGATGTGCCCGGCTTCCTCGCCAATCTCGACGAGCGGGCTCCGGGTTGGGACAGATCGGGCGGGACGGCCACCGTGCTCGGCGCCGGCGGCGCGGCCAGGGCCGTCATCTACGGACTTCTCGCGCGCGGCTTTTCGACCATCCATCTCGTCAACCGCAATGAGGACCGCAGCCTTGCCCTCCAGGCGGCCTTCGGTCCCGCGGTGAAGCCGTGCGGCTGGGACAGGCTCGCCGCGGTCCTGCCGGCGACGGACCTTCTCGTCAACACGACCTCGCTCGGCATGTCCGGCCAGCCGCCGCTTGTCGTCGACCTCAAGGCGCTGCCGGATACGGCGCTCGTGCACGACATCGTCTATATTCCCCTGACGACGGGCCTTCTGTCTGCGGCGCGCGCCCGCGGCCTTGCGACGGTCGACGGTCTCGGCATGCTGCTGCACCAGGCGGTGCCGGGCTTCGCGCATTGGTTCGGCAGGACGCCGACGGTGACGGAGGACCTGCGGGCGCTCCTGGTGCGCGACATCGAACGGGCGGCGGCGTGACCTTCATCCTCGGACTGACCGGATCGATCGGCATGGGCAAGTCGACGACGGCCGCCATGTTCCGCGGGCAGGGCGTGCCGGTGCACGATGCCGACGCCGCCGTGCACCGGCTGTATCATGGCGAGGCTGCCGGTCTCATCGAGGCGGCCTTTCCGGGCACAACCGGCGACGAAGGTGTCGATCGGCAGAAGCTCAGCGCGGTGGTGCTCGGCAAGCTCGAGGCCCTGCGGAGGCTGGAAGCCATCGTGCATCCGCTGGTGCGGCGCGAGGAGGAGCGCTTTCTCGCTTCCTGCCGGCAGGCCGCCGCGTCGCTCGCCGTGCTCGACATTCCCCTCCTCTTCGAGACGGGCGGCGACGGGCGCTGCGATGCCGTGCTCGTGGTCACGGCCGATCCGGACATCCAGAAGGCGCGCGTCATGGCCCGGCCCGGCATGACCGAAGAGCGCTTCGCGATGATTCACGTGAAACAGATGCCGGACGCCGAAAAGCGCCGGCGGGCGCATTTTCTCGTGGATACCGGCCGTGGCTTCGCTGCCGCTAAGGCCCAGGTCGCGTCTATCGTAAGGGCGCTCGCCGGGCGTCCCGGCCGCCCACGGTCGCAGGAAGGAACGACATGCTGAGGGAGATCGTCCTCGATACAGAAACGACCGGTGTCGATGCCCTCAAGGGGGATCGCATCGTCGAGATCGGCTGCGTCGAGCTTCTCAATCACATCCCGACCGGCCGTCACTACCACGTCTACATCAACCCGCAGCGGCCGGTCTCGCGCGGCGCCTTCGAGGTGCACGGCCTGTCGGACGAGTTCCTGGCGGACAAGCCGACCTTCGAAGCGATTGCGGGCGAGTTCCACGCCTTCGTTGCCGATGCGAAGCTCGTCATCCACAACGCCGCCTTCGACGTCGGCTTCATCGACATGGAGTTCGGCCGCATCGGCCTTCCGCGTGTCGTGCCGGAGAACGTCATCGATACGCTCTCCATGGCGCGCCGCAAGCATCCCGGCGCCTCCAACAGCCTCGACGCCCTGTGCGCCCGCTACGGCATCGACAATTCGCGCCGCACCAAGCACGGGGCGCTGCTCGATGCGGAGATCCTGGCAGAGGTCTACATCGAGCTGATCGGGGGCAAGCAGGCCGATCTCGGCTTCGGCGTGGTGGAGACGGTCACGACCCTCGCCGTCTCCACGCAGACCGCCATCCGGCGCACGCACGAGGCGCTTCAGCGGCCGATCGCCCTTCCCGCTGCGATCACCGACACCGAACGGTCGGCTCACGCGGCCTTCATCGCCGAGCTCGGGGAAAGCGCCCTGTGGCGCGAATACATCCGTCCCGAGGCGGAATAGCTAAACCGCGAGAACGGCGCGCCCCGAGGAGCGCGCCGCCGTCTTTTGTCAGGACACGGTCTGCTGCTGCGCGGCCTGCATCTCGCCGAGCTTCTGGCGGTAGAGCGCGGTGAAGTCGATCGGATCGATGAACAGGGGCGGGAAGCCGCCGTTGCGCACCGCATCCGCCACGATCTGCCGGGCGAAGGGGAAAAGCAGCCGCGGGCACTCGATCATGACGACCGGGTGCAGCTGGTCCTTCGGGATGTTGCGCACGCGGAAGACGCCGCCATAGGTCAGCTCGAAGGCGAAGAGCACGTCCTGGCCGATCTGCGCCTTGCCTTCGAGGGCGAGCGTCACCTCGAAATCCGTCTCCGACAGCTGGTTGGCGCCGACATTGACCTGGATCGAGATCTCGGGGCTCTGCTGCTGCGGGGCGAGCGAGCGCGGGGCGTTCGGGTTCTCGAAGGAGAGGTCCTTGATGAACTGGGCGAGGGCGTTCAGCGACGGCGTCTGGTCGGCGTTCGCTGCGCCGTTGGTCGGGTTGTCGGTCATGTCGAAACTCCTCCGGGAGGAATGGTGATTGTCTCGGGGTCGTGATCGGTTCACAGTAGCCGGGCCCTCCGTGGACCGCCCGAAGGGACGACCCCGGCGGAAAAGAACCGGAATGCTCGCACTCTGCGTCAGAACGACCGTTTTGTTGAGCCCGTGCGGGCTACCACGGAAGCATTTGGCAAACAAGGCGACACGCGCGGGCGACCGCGGACTTGTCCGCACGCGGGGTGGATGTTACGAGCGCTCGCCCCCATATGCGAAGGTGGTTATCATTTCCGCTCCGACGCTGGACAGATGGGCAGACGATGGGGCTGCCCCCCGGGCTTGAGACGACAGAGAGGCCATGCAGGACACCTTCGACATCACGACGATCGTCTTTCTCGCTCTGGCCGTGTTCGTCATCTGGCGGCTGCGTTCCGTCCTCGGTCAGCGGACCGGCAACGAGCGGCCGCCGCAGGACCCCTTCGCCCGCCGTGAGCAGGCGAAGCAGCCGGGCGAGGACAATGTCGTGCGCCTTCCCGGCGCCGCCAACGATCGCGGGGAGATGGCCGAGGTCGGCGCCCAGGCGCGACCGGACCGCTGGGCCGGCGTCGCGGAACAAGGCTCGCCGACCGCGCGCGGCTTCGATGCCATTGCCGCCATCGAGCCCCAGTTCGACGCCCGCAGCTTCCTCGAAGGCTCCCGCCTCGCCTATGAAATGATCGTGACCAGCTTCGCCGCCGGCGATCGCAAGGCGCTGAAGGGCCTGCTGTCGCGCGACGTCTTCGAAGGCTTCGACAAGGCCATTGGCGATCGCGAGACGCGGGGCGAGAAGGTGGAGACCACCTTCGTCTCCATCGACGACGCCAAGGTCGAGCAGGTGGAGGTGCGCGGCAAGGCCGCCCAGATCACGGTGCGCTTCCTGTCCAAGCTCATCACGGCAACGCGCGACAAGGACGGCAAGGTCATCGACGGCGATCCGGAAGCCGTGGCCGACGTGGTGGACGTCTGGACCTTCTCGCGCACCCTCGGCGCACGCGATCCCAACTGGCTGCTCGTCGCGACCGAATCCGGGCAATGAGCCCTGGGCGACAGGCAGCGGATCGTTTCCTCCACTCCGGGACGCAGACGGCCTCCCAGAGTGTTGGCGTTGTCCTCGGGCGATCGCTCCCGGTTCTCATCGCGCTCGCAGCCTGGGCGTGCGGCGCCGCTGCAGAGCCGAACGTGCTTGCCGGCGCGCGTCTTGTCGAGCGCAGCTATGCCGACCTGACCGGCTGGCGCAGCGACGCGCAGGCGAAGACGCTCGCCGCCTTCCGCCGCTCCTGCGACGTCATGGCCGATACCGCCGCCGCCCGGCGCGCCACCGGCTTTCCGCCCGATGGCCTGGCCCCGGCCTGTGCCGCGGCGCAGCGCCTGCCGCTGGAGGCCGGCGATGCCGAGGCGCGGGCCTTTTTCGAGGCCCATTTCGTGCCTTACCGCGTCGTGCCCCCGACCGGAGACGGCTTTCTCACCGGCTATTTCGAGCCGGAGGTGCAGGGTTCGCTGAAACCGTCGGCCCGCTTCACGACGCCCCTCCTCGCCCTGCCGGACGATGTCGTGCCACTTGGCGACGGTGACGTCCCGGCCCATCTCGCCGGCTTCACGGCCGCACGCCGGACGCCGGACGGGCTCGCTCCCTACCATGACCGTGCCGCCATCGAGGACGGGGCGCTCGGGGCGCAGGCGCGCCCGCTCGTCTATCTCGACTGGATCGACGCCTTCTTCGTCCATGTCCAGGGATCGGCGCGGGTGCGCATCGGGCCGAGCGCGGGGGATGTCGTGCGCGTCGCCTATGCCGGCCGCAACGGTCATCCCTATGCGTCGCTCGGCAAGCTCGTCGTCGCCGAGACCGGTATTCCGCCTGAACAGATGACGGCGCCGGCCCTCATCGCCTGGCTTAGGGCCAATCCCGAGGCCGGCCGGCGTCTGATGCGCGAGAACCGGTCCTACATCTTCTTCCGCCGGGCGGACGAGCTCGATCCGGCCGAGGGGCCGCTCGGCGCCGGCATGACCCAGCTCATTCCGGGCCGCAGCCTCGCCGTCGACCGCACGCTCTGGCCCTACGGCCTGCCCGTCTGGGTGGAGGCGGAATTGCCCGAGCCTGGCAGCGAGGCCCTGCGTCCGCTGCGCCGTCTCTTCATCGCGCAGGACACCGGCACGGCCATCCGCGGCCCGGCCCGGGCCGACATCTTCTTCGGCAGCGGGCCCGCAGCCGGCGAAGCCTCCGGCATCGTCCGCCACGCGCCCTCCGCCTTCATCGTGCTGCTGCCGAAGGGAAGCCTGCCCGCCGGCCGGGAGCGCAAGCCATGAGCCGTCGGCGCCGGCGCGAGCTGGACGAGGCCGAGCTGACCCTGTGGCGCCATGTTCTGAGGGACGTGAAGCCCCTGCCCGGCCGCGCCCTGCCGCCGCCGGAGGCGCCGAAGGCGCCACCTGCACCGCCCGAGGATGCGGCGACGGCGACGATGGCCCTGCGCACCGCCGACACCGGGACGACGGGCCGTGGCCTCAAGACGAAAACCCTGCCGCTCGCACCGCTGGAGCGGCGCCTGCGCCAGGCGCTCAACCGCGGCACGCGCGCCGTCGATGCCAAGATCGACCTGCACGGCCTGCGCCAGAGCGAGGCGCACGCCGCCTTGCGGGCCTTCTTGCTGCGGGAACAGGCGCGCGGCAGCCAGCTCGTCATCGTCGTCACCGGCAAGGGCGGTACCGAGGCTCATTCCGCCGACCTTTTCGGCGGCGAGCGCGGCGTGCTGCGGCGCCTGGTGCCGCAATGGCTGTCGCTGCCCGATCTGCGCGTCGTCGTGCTCGGCTTCGAGGAGGCCGGCCGCACCCACGGGGGCGCCGGCGCCCTCTACGTGCGCCTGCGCCGCCGCAAGGGCGCGGGAGGCGCGCTGTGACGCCCTTCGGCGAGCGCGTGCGGGCGATGCGGGCCGAGCGCGGGCTGACGTTGAAGGACATGGCCGAGGCGCTCGGCGTCTCCAGCGCCTATCTCTCGGCGCTCGAGCACGGCAAGCGGGGCCGGCCGAGCTGGCCGCTGCTGCAGGCCATCATCCAGTATTTCAACGTGATCTGGGACGAGGCGGACGAATTGCAGCGGCTCGCCGAGCTCTCGGCGCCGCGCTCGGTCATCGACACGGCCGGCCTGTCGCCGCGGGCGACCGCCCTTGCCAACCGCCTCGCCGGCGAGATCGCCCACTTGAGCGAGGACGAGATCGGCGCCCTCGATGCTGTCCTCGATGCGGCCCGCAGGCGCAGGTCCGGCCCCGGCGCTTGACCGCCCGCGGAGGAGCGGGCAAAGCGGAGCCGGTTCCCGGTTCTTCCCGAAAGGCTCCCATGTCCCATCATCGCTACGACGTGCTCGGCATCGGCAATGCCATCGTCGACATCATCGCCCATACCGACGAGGCCTTCCTCGTCAGCCAGGACGTGCACAAGGGCGCGATGATCCTGATCGACGAGCCGCGGGCGGAAGCCCTGTACGAGGCCATGGGCCCGGCCGTGGTGATCTCGGGCGGCTGCGCGGCGAACACGGTGGCGGGGCTCGCCTCCTTCGGGGGGCGCGGTGCCTTCATCGGCAAGGTCCGGACGGACGAGCTCGGCGGGCGCTTCACGCACGACATCCGCGCGCTCGGCATCCACTTCCCGACGGCGCCCGCGGCCGACGGCCCGGCGACGGCGCGCAGCATGATCCTGGTGACGCCGGACGGCGAGCGCACCATGAACACCTATCTCGGCGCCTGCCAGAACCTCACCCCGGCCGATATCGACCGCGATACGGTGGAAGCCTCCGGCATCGTCTATCTGGAAGGCTATCTCTGGGATCCGCCGGCGGCCAAGGAGGCCTTCGTCAAGGCGGCCGACATCGCCCATGGCGCGGGTGGCCGCGTCGCCATCACGCTGTCCGATTCCTTCTGCGTCGACCGCTACCGGGACGAGTTCCTGGCGCTGGTGCGCGACGGCAAGGTCGACATCGTCTTCGCCAATGAGCACGAACTGAAGAGCCTCTATCAGACGGCGGATTTCGACACGGCCGTCGCCGCCTTCCGCCGCGAGGGCGCGCTCGGCGTCGTCACCCGCTCGGAAAAGGGCTGCCTCGTCGTCGAGCGGGAGGAGACCGCGGCGGTGCCGGCCTTCCCCATCGACAGGCTCGTCGATACCACCGGTGCGGGCGATCTCTTCGCCGCGGGCTTTCTCTTCGGCCTCGCCCGCCACTACGACCACCGCACCTGTGCCCGCCTCGGCGCCCTCGCCGCGGCCGAGGTCATCCAGCACCTCGGTGCCCGCCCGCAGAAGAGCCTCAGGGACATGGCGGTCGACAACGGCCTGCCGGTGGAGTGAGGCCCAATAGAAGGCCGGCCGTCATGCCCGCGCTCGACGCGGGCATCCCCGCCTTTGACAAGAAGCGTGCACGGCCGGGACGAGCCGTGCCGTGACGGCAGGAACCGCGCCGAGACATCGGCATGATTCACGTGAAACACCGTCAGACGGGCGTGATTCGCCCGGCGCTCACAGCCGTCGCAGCGCCACTTCCTCGATGCGGTGGTCCTCGCCCTTGCGCAGGATGAGGCTGGAGCGCTGGCGCGTCGGCACGATGTTCTCGCGCAGGTTGACGAGGTTGATGCGCGACCACAGCCGCTCGGCGGTGGCGAGCGCCTCGTCCTCGCTCACGTCGGCATATTTGCGGAAATAGGATTTCGGGTCGCGGAAGGCCGTCTCGCGCAGGCGCATGAAGCGCCGCACGTACCAGCTGTGCAGCAGCGCCTCCTCCGCATCGACATAGATCGAGAAGTCGAAATAGTCGGACACGAAGGGAATGGCCTTGCCGTCGCGCGGCATGCGGGCGGGCTGCAGCACGTTGAGCCCCTCGACGATGAGGATGTCCGGCCGGTCGACCGTCACCGTCTCGCCGGGCACGACGTCATAGACGAGGTGCGAATAGACGGGCGCGGAGACGTTGCGCTTGCCGGCCTTGATATCGGCCAGAAAATGCAGCAGCGCCTGCGTGTCGTAGCTCTCGGGAAAGCCCTTGCGCTCCATGAGGTTGAGGCGCGTGAGCTCGGCATTCGGCAGGAGGAAGCCGTCCGTCGTCACGAGGTCGACCTTCGGCGTGTTCGGCCAGCGCGCCAGAAGCGCCTTCAGTACGCGTGCGGTCGTCGACTTGCCCGCGGCCACCGAGCCGGCGATGCCGATGATATAGGGCACCTTGCCGTCCTCCTCGGCGAGGAGAAAGCGCTGGGTCGCCCGGAAAAGCCCTTGCGTTGCAGCCACATAGAGCGAGAGCAGGCGCGACAGCGGCAGATAGATGGCGGCGACTTCGGCGAGCGAGATCGGATCGTTCAGCGACTGCAGGCGCACCACCTCCTCGGCGGTGAGCGTCAGCGGCGTGTCGGCACGCAGCTTCGCCCATTCCTCGCGCGAGAAGGTGCGGTAGGGCGAGATGTTGTCTTCCAGCGGCACAAGGCCAGGCACGGGCTTGTCCATATGCGTCTCCCGTCCGGCGGGGCCGGCCATTCCTACTTCTGCCGGGACGCTTTCTCCGCAAGGCCCGATTGTGCGGTGCGGCGCGCCAGCTCCTGCATGACATCCTGCAACGGCACGCCGCCGGCATGAAGTACGACCATCAGATGATAGAGCACGTCGGCCGCTTCCGCGACGAGCTGCTTTTTGTCGCCCTCGACGGCGGCGATCACCGCCTCGACGGCCTCCTCGCCGAACTTCTTGGCCGCCCGCCTCTGGCCGTCCGCGACGAGCCTGGCGGTATAGGATTCATCCGGGCTCGCCTTGGCGCGCTCGGCCACGATCCGTGCGAGGTCGTCGAGAGAAAAAGTGCCGCTCGAGAAAGTGCCGCTCATGACAGGCCTCCGGCTCAGGTGTCGAGGCGCATGGGCAGGCCGGCCGCAGCCATGTGGCGCTTGGCCTCGCCGACGCTGTGCTGGCCGAAATGGAAGATCGAGGCCGCGAGCACCGCGCTCGCATGGCCCTCGCGCACGCCGGCCACGAGGTCGTCGAGCGTGCCGACGCCGCCCGAGGCGATGACGGGCACGGAGACCGCATCGGCAATGGCGCGCATCAGCGCAAGGTCATAGCCGGAGCGCGTGCCGTCCTTGTCCATGGAGGTGACGAGCAACTCGCCGGCACCGAGCGAGACCACCTCGCGCGCAAAGGCGATGGCGTCGATGCCTGTCGCATTGCGGCCGCCGTGGGTGAAGATCTCCCACCGGCCCGGCCCGACGGCCTTGGCGTCGATGGCGACGACGATGCACTGGTCGCCGAACTTCTCGGCCGCCTCCTTCACGAAATCGCGATTCTTCACCGCCGCCGTGTTGATCGACACCTTGTCGGCACCGGCGAGCAGGAGTGCCCGGATATCGTCCACCGTGCGCACGCCGCCGCCGACGGTGAGCGGCATGAAGCAGGCCTCCGCCGTGCGCTGCACGACGTCGAGCAGGATGCCGCGATCCTCGTGGCTCGCGGTGATGTCGAGGAAGCACAGTTCGTCCGCGCCCGCCGCGTCATAGGCGATGGCGCATTCGACGGGATCGCCGGCATCACGCAGGTCGAGGAACTTCACGCCCTTGACGACGCGGCCGTCCTTGACGTCGAGGCAGGGGATGACGCGGATCTTGAGCATCAGGCGGCCCCGCGGCTGGCGCGGATGAGCGCCATGGCCTCCGCCGGGTCGAGACGCCCGTCGTAGAGGGCCCGGCCGCTGATGGCGCCGGCGATCTTCTGGCAGTCGGGCTGCAGCAGCCGCCGCACGTCCTCGATCGAGGCGAGCCCGCCCGAGGCGATCACGGGGATCGACACCGCCTCGGCGAGGCGCAGCGTCGCCTCGATGTTGAGGCCCGTGAGAATGCCGTCGCGGGCGATGTCGGTATAGATGATGGCGGTGACGCCCGCGTCCTCGAAGCGGCGGCCGAGGTCCTCCGCCGTCATTTCCGAGGTCTGGGCCCAGCCTTCCACCGCGACGCGCCCGTCGCGCGCGTCGATGCCGACGGCGACGCCGCCCGGATGGCGGCGCGCCGCCTCGCGCACGAAATCGGGATCGCGCACGGCCGCGGTGCCGATGATGACGCGGCGGACGCCCTTCTCGAGCCAGCCCTCGACGGTGCGCAGGTCACGGATGCCGCCGCCGAGCTGCACCGGCAGCGCGATGCGGGCGAGGATGGCATCGACCGCGGCGGCGTTCATCGGCCGGCCGGCGAAGGCCCCGTCGAGGTCGACCACGTGCAGCCATTCGAAGCCCTGCTCCGCGAAGCGCGCCGCCTGGTCGGCGGGGTCGTCGTTGAACACGGTGGCCTTGTCCATGTCGCCCTGGACGAGGCGCACGCACCGGCCTTCCTTGAGATCGATAGCGGGAAACAGGATCACGGGCGCCAACCGATGAAGTTCTTGATGAGGGCGAGACCGAGCTTCTGGCTCTTCTCCGGGTGAAACTGCGTGCCGGCGATATTGTCGCTGGCGACGGCCGCCGTCACCGGCCCGCCGTAGTCGGTCACCGCGACGAGATCGTCGGCATCCGCCGGCGTGAGCGCGTAGGAATGCACGAAATAGGCGTGCCAGCCGTCCGTCCCCGTCGGGATCCCGGCGAGGAGCGGATGGGCGCGCCGCACGTCGAGCGTGTTCCAGCCCATGTGCGGGATCTTGAGCGTGGTGTCGGCCGGCGCGATGGCCGCGACATCGCCGCTGATCCAGTCGAGGCCCGGCGTCGTCTCGTATTCGAGGCCGCGCGTGGCGAGAAGCTGCATGCCGACGCAGATGCCGAGGAAGGGCCGGCCGCGGCCGCGCACCGTCTCCTCGAGGGCCTCCACCATGCCCGGCACCGCATTGAGCCCGCGGCGGCAGTCGGCGAAGGCGCCGACGCCGGGCAGCACGATGCGCTCGGCCCGGCGCACCGCGTCGGGGTCGCTGGTGACGCTCACGCGCGCGTCGCTGCCGGCCTCACGGGCCGCGCGCTCGAAGGCCTTGTGCGCCGAATGCAGGTTGCCGGAGCCGTAGTCGATGATGGCGATGGTCGGCGCTGCGCTCATGGCCGGCGCTCCGTTTCAGGGAAGAGGCCGATGACCGGCGCCTCGCGCGCCGGGGCCGGCATGGCGGGCGCGGCGACGGGGCCGCGCGGGGCCGGCGCCGGCGCTTCCCGTGACAGCCAGCGGGCGAAGGCGCGCACCTCGGCGCTTTCGAGATCGTCGGCGACGACCGCGTCGACGGCGGCGAGGCCGCGCCGTTCCAGCGCCCGGCGCCGGAAGGCATTGGCCTCGAGCGCGAGGAGCACGGCAAAGAGGATGCCGAGCAGCGTCGTCGCCCCTTGCGTCATGTTGAAGACCCGCCCGGCGGCGGCGACGAGCACGGACGCCCCGAGGGCCGCGAGCGCGCCGAGCCACAGACGGTTCCAGAGAAACCAGACGAGCGGGAAGATCAGCGCCCACCAGGCGATGCCGTCCTTGACGATGACGGCCTCGTCGAGCGCGCGGGCATCGCCCGGTTGCGCGCCCGCCGGCAGGTGCAGCGTATAGACCGCCATGGCGTCCTCTACAGGGATCCCTTGGTCGAGGGCACGCGGCCCTCCTCGCGCGGATCGAGGGCCACGGCGCGGCGCAGCGCGCGGGCGAGGCCCTTGAAGCAGCTCTCCGCAATATGGTGCTGGTTGTCGCCGTACAAGGTCTCGACGTGCAGCGTGATGCCGGCATTCATGGCGAAGGCCTGGAACCACTCGCGCACCAGCTCCGTGTCGAAGGTGCCGATCTTGTCGCGCGCGAAGGCGGTGCGGAAGACCAGGAAGGGCCGGCCCGAGATGTCGAGCGCGACGCGCGTCAGCGTCTCGTCCATGGGCAGGTGGACGTCGGCATAGCGCGCGATGCCGCGCTTGTCGCCGAGGGCCTGCGCGAAGGCTTGGCCCAGCGCGATGGCGCTGTCCTCGACCGTGTGGTGGTCGTCGATATGCGTGTCGCCGGTGACGGAGACGGTGAGGTCGAAGAGCGCATGGCGGGCCAGGAGATCGAGCATGTGGTCGAGAAAGCCGACCCCGGTCGCGATCTCGGCCTTGCCCGCGCCGTCGAGGGCAAGCTTCACCGAAACGTCCGTCTCGCTCGTGCGGCGTGACACGCTGGCGGTGCGCATGGGTTCTCATCTCCGTCAGAGCCGCTGTCGCGGCGCACGCCTTCTAGCAAGCGACGCCGCCCGGCGCCACCCTGCGCTTCGTCGCGCCCGCCCGTCACCCGGCCCTTCTGTTGCGGGCGGCGTTGGCCGACGGGCGAAAAACGCCTACATGAAGGCGATGTTGCAGGATGATCGACCGGTCGCCGGCAGGTCGGATACCGGTGCGAGGGAATGGTGAGCTTGATGCAGACAGCGGCGGACGGGCAGTTTCACGCGACGACCATCCTCATGGTCCGCAAGGACGGGCGCACCGTGATCGGCGGCGACGGCCAGGTGAGCCTCGGCCAGACGGTGATCAAGGGCAACGCCCGCAAGGTGCGCCGCCTCGCCAAGGGCGCGGTCATCGGCGGCTTCGCCGGCGCGACGGCGGACGCCTTCACGCTGTTCGAGCGTCTGGAGGCCAAGCTCGACCAGTTCCCCGGCCAGCTCATGCGCGCCTGCGTCGAGCTCGCCAAGGACTGGCGCACCGACCGCTACCTGCGCCGCCTCGAGGCGATGATGCTGGTGGCCGACAAGAACATCGGCCTCCTTCTCTCGGGCACCGGCGACGTGCTGGAGCCGGAGGCGATCCACGGCACCTCCATCATGGCCATCGGCTCCGGCGGCAATTATGCGCTCGCGGCGGCACGAGCGCTCGCCGACAGCACCCACGATGCCGAGGACATCGTGCGCCGCTCGCTCGCCATCGCCGCGGACATCTGCGTCTACACCAACGGCAACCTCGTCATCGAGACCCTGGAGAACGCCTGAGGCATGTCCGCGTCCCCCTACTCCTTTGAGCCGGTGACGGAGGCGGATCTCGGCCTCCTCGGACGCTGGATCGCGACGCCGCATGTCGCGGCCTGGTGGGGCGAGGTCGAGAGCGAGCTCGAAGGCATCCGGTCCGATCTGGCCGACCCGGCCATGGAGGCCTTCATCGTCGCCCATGCCGGGCGGCCGATCGGCTTCCTCCAGAGCTACGTGGTGCATGCCGAGCCGGACCACCCCTATGCCGACCAGCCGGCGGGGGCGCGCGGCATCGACCAGTTCATCGGTGAGGCCGACATGGTGGGCCTCGGCCACGGCACGGCCTTCATCCGCCGCTTCTGCGAGATGCTGGAAAGCAAAGGCGTGCCGCGGATCGTGACGGATCCGAATCCATCGAACGCCCGGGCCATCCGGGCCTATGAAAAGGCCGGCTTCCGGCCGCTCGAGGAAAGAGATACGCCCTTCGGCCGCGTGCTTCTCATGGTGCGCGACGGCGCGGCGCAACGAGGACAGCAATGACCAACTTCTCCCCCCGCGAGATCGTTTCCGAGCTCGACCGCTACATCGTCGGGCAGAAGGAGGCCAAGCGCGCCGTCGCCATCGCCCTGCGCAACCGCTGGCGGCGCCAGCAGCTCGAGGGGCCGCTGCGCGAGGAAGTCCTGCCCAAGAACATCCTCATGATCGGCCCGACCGGCTGCGGCAAGACGGAGATCTCCCGCCGTCTCGCGCGGCTCGCCAATGCGCCTTTCCTCAAGGTCGAGGCGACGAAGTTCACCGAGGTCGGCTATGTCGGCCGCGACGTCGAGCAGATCGTGCGCGACCTCCTCGAGGTTGGCATCTCCCTCGTCAAGGAGGCGCGGCGCAAGGATGTGGAGGCGAAGGCCCAGCTCGCCGCCGAGGAGCGGGTGCTCGATGCGCTCGTCGGCGCCACCGCGAGCCAGGCGACGCGCGATTCCTTCCGCCGCAAGCTCAGGGCCGGCGAGCTCGACGACAAGGAGGTCGAGGTCGAGCTGCAGACGCAGGCGAGCGGGCTGCCCATGTTCGAATTGCCCGGCATGCCCGGCGCCTCAGTCGGCGCCATCTCGCTCGGCGACATCTTCGGCAAGGGCTTCGGCACCCGCGCCAAGCCGCGGCGCATGAGCGTGCGCGACGCCTACGAGCCGCTGGTGGCGGAGGAGAGCGACAAGCTCATCGACCAGGACCAGATCGTCCAGGAGGCCATCCGCGAGGTCGAGAACAACGGCATCGTCTTCCTCGACGAGATCGACAAGATCTGCGCCCGCGAGGGCCGCGGCGGGGCCGACGTCTCGCGCGAGGGCGTGCAGCGCGACCTCCTGCCGCTCATCGAGGGCACCACGGTCTCGACCAAGCACGGGGCGGTGAAGACCGACCACATCCTCTTCATCGCCTCCGGCGCCTTCCATGTGGCGAAGCCGTCGGACCTGCTGCCGGAGCTGCAGGGCCGCCTGCCCATCCGCGTCGAACTGTCGTCGCTCGACGAGGCCGACTTCCGCCGCATCCTGACGGAGACGGAGGCGAGCCTCGTCAAGCAGGCGGTCGCCATGATGGCGACGGAGGGCGTGACGCTCGCCTTCACCGACGACGCCATCGACGCGCTCGCCCATATCGCCGTCGAGGTCAACCGGACCGTCGAGAACATCGGCGCCCGCCGGCTGCAGACGGTCATCGAGCGGGTGCTCGACGAAATCTCCTTCACGGCGCCCGATCGCGGCGGCGAGACGGTGACGGTCGATGGCGACTACGTGCGTCGCGAGGTCGGGGAACTCGCCCAGAATGCCGACCTCAGCCGCTTCATCCTCTGATCGGTCCGGCGCCGAATCGATCTGTCGCGGGCAGCGGCGGTGAGCGCGCCCGCGGCCGAAACGGCCTCCCCGCTGCCCCGCGCGGGGCTTCTCGTCGGGCTCGGCGCGGCCGGCTCGCGCATTCTCGGCTTCGTTCGCGACGTCGCCATCGCCGCCGTCATCGGCGCCGGCCCGGTGGCCGATGCCTTCCTCGTCGCCTTCCGCCTGCCCAATCTCGTGCGCCGCGTCCTCGCCGACGGCGGGCTGAACGGTGCCTTCGTGCCCCTCCTCCTGCGCATCGGCGCGGAGCGGGGCCCGGCGGCCGGCAGACGTTTCGTGGCCGAATCGATCGTCGCGACGGCCCTTCTCGGCCTCGTGCTCGTCGCGCTCGTCGCGCTTTTCGCCCCGCTCGTCGTCCTGACGCTGGCGGCGGGCTATGCCGGCGGGGACGAGCGCCTGCCGCTCGCCGCGTCCTACTTGCGGCTGGCCGCCCCCTTCATCGGCTTTTCGCTCCTCGCGGCGCTGCTGACGGCGCTCCTGTCGGCTGAGCGGCGCTTTTCCGCCGTCGCCGCGATCGCGCTCGCGGCCAATGTCGTGCTCCTCGTCTTGCTGGCCGTCCTGTCCGGTCTTGCGCTCGACGAGGCGCGGGCGGCGACCTGGCTTGCGCTCGGCGTCGGCCTCTCGGGGCTTCTCCAGCTCGTCGCCGTGATGGCGGCCTGCCGCGGGGTATGGCCGGGTCTTGCCCGGCCGCGCTGGAGCCCCGACATGCGGCGGCTCTTCGCCCTGAGCGGCCCGGCCCTCGTGGCCAATGCCGCGCCGCAGCTCATGGCCGTGGCGGCGACGCAGCTCGCCTCGGCCATACCCTCGGCCGTGTCCTGGTTCTACTATGCCGAGCGGCTGTTCCAGCTGCCGCTCTCCTTCGTGTCGCTCGCGGCCGGCATGGTCGTCCTGCCGGAGATCGCCGCCCGGGCGGCCGGCGCAGATGCGCGCCGTGCCATGGCCGCCCGTGCCGGCGAGGCGGCGCTCGCCCTGTCCCTGCCGGCTGCCGCCGCCTTCCTCGTGCTCGCCGAGCCGATGGCGGCGGTGCTGTTCGTTCGTGGCGCGTTCTCCGCGCATGATGCGACCATGACCGCCGATGCCTTGCGGGCGCTCGCCGTCGGCCTGCCGGCGGCGGCACTGGCGCGCGTCTTCATGCAGGCGGCCTTTGCCGAGGGCGACATGCGCGTGCCGGTCATGGCGACGCTCGGCGGCATCGCCGCCACCCTTCTGGCAGGCGTGGCCCTGAAAGGCCTGCCCGGCGCCACCGGCGTCGCGCTCGCGATGTCCGCCGGGCTTGCGGTGAATGCGGCCCTGCTCCTTCTCTCCCCTGCCGTACGGCGGGCCGCGGCGGTGCTCGATGCCGGCCGCATCTTGCGCCTCGGGCTGGCGAGCGCCGTCATGGCCGCGGCGGTGGCCGGCCTCGCCGCATCGGGTGCCGACAACCTGACGCCGACGGGCAATGGAATCCTTAGCCTTGCCCTCCTCGCCGCCATTTGCCTCGCCGGCCTCGCGATCTACGGCGCCCTGTGCCTCGCCCTGCGGGTCGACCCGCGCCGGCTCCTGCGCCATTGAGCGCGCCGCATCTTGCGCGAAGCGCCCGGCATTGCGATAAGGCCGCGCCTCGTGTCAGGGGAGCAGGCAATGGCGGTTTTCAAGGAACGGGTGTTTTCCGGGGTACAGCCGACGGGCAACCTCCATCTCGGCAATTATCTCGGCGCCATCTCGCGCTTCGTGCCGCTGCAGGAGACGTACGACTGCATCTATTGCGTCGTGGACATGCACGCCATCACCGTGCCGCAGGATCCCGGCGAGCTGCGCCGGCAGATCCGCGAGGTCACGGCGGCCTTCCTCGCGGCGGGCATCGATGCCGAGCGGCACATCGTCTTCAACCAGAGCCAGGTGGCAGAGCATGCCGAGCTCGCCTGGATCTTCAACTGCATCGCCCGCATCGGCTGGCTCAACCGCATGACGCAGTTCAAGGAGAAGGCCGGCAAGGACCGCGAGAACGCCTCCGTCGGGCTCTATGCCTATCCGACCCTGATGGCCGCCGACATCCTCGCCTATCGCGCGACGCACGTGCCCGTCGGCGAGGACCAGAAGCAGCATCTCGAGCTGACTCGCGACGTCGCGCAGAAGTTCAACAACGACTATGCCGCCGCCATCGCGGAGAACGGCCATGGCGACATGTTCTTCCCGCTGACCGAGCCGCTGATCCAGGGCCCGGCCATGCGCATCATGTCGCTGCGCGACGGCTCCAAGAAGATGTCGAAGTCGGACCCGTCCGATTATTCGCGCATCAACCTGACCGACGATGCCGACGCCATCGCCCAGAAGATCCGCAAGGCCAAGACCGATCCCGAGCCGCTGCCGAGCGAGGAGGCCGGCCTCGAGAGCCGGCCCGAGGCGGCGAATCTCGTCGGCATCTTCGCCGCCCTCAAGGGTGTGGAGAAGTCGCAGGTGCTGCACGAGTTCGGCGGCGCCCAGTTCTCCTCCTTCAAGGGTGCGCTGGTCGATCTCGCCGTGGAGAAGATGGGCCCCATCGGTGCCGAGATGAAGCGCCTCGTCGCGGATCCCGGCCATATCGACGCCGTGCTCGGCAGGGGGGCGGAGCGGGCGCGCGTCATCGCGCGCGAGACGCTCGACGCCGTCTATGACATCGTCGGCTTCATTCGTTCCGCGCGTAACAGTTGATCCGCGCCGCGCCGCTTGGCAGCATCGGGGCGACAGCGGCGGACACGAAGGCGGTGATCGATGACCGGCAAGCGGCGGCGATCCTATGAAGCGGGCCATCGCGCCAAGTTCCTGGTGGTGGTGGACGACACGCCCGAGTGCGACCGGGCCATCTATTTCGCCGCCCGCCGGGCGGCGCGCACCGGCGTCTCTGTGACACTGCTCAGCATCGTCCCGCCGGGAGAATACCAGCATTGGCTCGGCGTCGGCGAGCTCATGCAGGCCGAGGCGGTGGAGGAGGCGAACGAGTTTCTCGATACGGCGAGCGCCCGCGTGCGCGACATCGCCGGCCTCGAGCCCGAGCGCGTGGTGCTCGTCGGCAACAAGTCCGAGGAGATCGTCCGGCATATCGAGGAGGACGAGGACATCGCCCTTCTCGTCCTCGCCGCCGGCACCGGCTCCGAAGGGCCAGGGCCGCTCGTCTCGATGATGGCGGGCAAGGCGGCGGCGAGCTTCCCCATCCCCGTCGCCATCGTGCCGGGCCATCTCACCGACGAGGAAATCGACGCGCTCGCCTGAGCGACCCGCGCCGAACCTTGCGCCGGACAAAAGAACCGCCACATTGAAGGGTGTATTGTCTGTTGGAATCGTTCTAAGGAATGAGCCGACAGCCGCAGCATTTTCACCGCCGGTTCTTGACCCGGTCGCGTGAGGAGAGACCCGAATGTTCATCCAGACCGAAGCCACGCCGAACCCGGCGACCCTCAAGTTCCTGCCCGGGCGCACCGTTCTGCCCGAGGGCACGCTCGACCTGCGCTCGGGCGAGGACGCCTCGCGCTCGCCGCTGGCGGAGCGGCTGTTCGCCATCGACGGCGTGGCTGCCGTCTTCTTCGGCTACGACTTCATCACCGTGACGAAGACGGGCGGCGAGTGGCAGCACCTGAAGCCCGCCATCCTCGGCGCCATCATGGAGCATTTCATGTCGGGCGCGCCGCTCCTGCGCGAGGATGCCGGCGTCGACATGGACGATGCGGACGAGTTCTTCGCCGAGGAAGATGCCGCGACCGTGGAGACCATCAAGGAGCTGCTCGACACGCGCGTGCGCCCGGCGGTGGCCGGCGACGGCGGCGACATCACCTTCCGCGGCTATCGCGACGGCGTGGTCTATCTCGCCATGAAGGGCTCCTGCTCCGGCTGCCCCTCCTCGACGGCGACGCTCAAGCACGGCATCCAGAATCTCCTGCAGCACTTCCTGCCCGACGTGCGCGAGGTTGAGGCTGTCTGAGGGCTGGGGCCAGGCCCGGCGGAACGCGAAAAACGGTTGCCAGCGTCGCGCGCGGCGATCTAGAGGACGTGCCAGCGAGGGAGACTTCAGTTTGCGCGTTCTCGGCATCGACACGGCGCTCGGCGCCTGTTCCGCCTGCGTTCTCGACGGCAGCACGGTTCTTGCGGAAGAGACCATGGTGCTCGCGCGCGGCCACGCCGAGGCGCTGCTGCCGCTCGTCGAGCGCGTCATGGCGGCCGTGCCGGGCGGCTTCGAAACGCTCGACCGCGTCGCGGTCACCGTGGGTCCCGGCAGCTTCACGGGCCTGCGCGTCGGCATCTCGGCGGCCCGGGCCATCGGCCTTGCCGCCGGCGTGCCGGTCGTCGGCGTCACCACCTTGTCGGCCTTCCTCGCGCCGCTCGTCGCGGCCGGCGGCAACCGCCTCAATGCCGCGGCCATCGATGCGCGCCACGGCCATCTCTACTTCCAGTGCATCGCGGCCGGCGGGCGCACCATCGTGCCGGCCCGCCACGTCTCGGTGCGCGATGCCGCCCGCGTCATCGGCTCGGGCCCCATGACCATCGCCGGCTCCGGCGCGGCGATCCTCGGCCACGAGCTGCGCAATCTCGGCGTCGACGCCAAGATCGCCGATGCCGAGATCGCGCCGCACATCGCCTGGGTGGCGCGGCTCGGCATGGCGGCCGACCCGGCGACGGCGCTGCCCAAGCCCGTCTACCTGCGCGCCCCCGACGCCAAGCCGCAGGAACACATGCGCATTCCCCGGCGCTGAGCCATCGGTGATAATCGGCGCGCCATGATTCTCGACCGCTGGCTGGGCCGCGCTTCATCCAATCTTCCCGCAGCCTCCGTCAGGCCGCTGTCGCCTGCCGACGCGGCGGCGGTCGCGGCCATCCACGCCGCCTCCTTCGCCCGCGGCTGGGAGGCGAGTGAGTTCGAGCGGCTCATCGCCGCAGGCACCAACGTGGCGGAGGGCGTCCTTGCGGCGGATGGCCGGGCCCTCGACGGCTTCGCCCTGTCGCGCATCGCCGCCGACGAGGCGGAGATCCTGACCATCGCCGTCGCCGAGGCGCGGCGGGGCCGGGGGCTCGCCCGCCATCTCCTCGCCCATCACCTCGGCTCGCTCGCCGGACGCGGTGCCCGGCGCATCTTCCTCGAGGTCGAGGCCGAGAATGCCCCGGCCCTGGCGCTCTACCGGCGCTTCGGCTTCGAGGAGGTCGGCCGGCGTAACGGCTATTATCGCAAGGCCGACGGCAGCACGGCGACCGCCCTCGTCATGGCGCGCGACCTGTCGTGAGCCGCGCTTCCGGCCGGCATGGACGCGCGTCATCCGGCTTCCTATAAGAGCGGGATGATGAGGAAAGGGAGGCGAGCCGCTTGGCGGGGGTGAAGCGCAGACTGCAAGGCAACGCCATCGAACGCGCCTGCGTCGCCCGCGGGATGCGCATGACCGGCCCGCGCCGCGTCATCGCCAAGGTGCTCGGCGATGCCGACGACCATCCCGATGTCGTCGAGCTGCACCGGCGCGCGGCGGCCGTCGACGAGCGCATCTCGCTGTCTACCGTCTACCGCACCGTCAAGCTCTTCGAAGACAAGGGCATCATCGAGCGACACCAGTTCGGCGACGGCCGCGCGCGCTACGAGCGCGCCCCGAAGGAGCACCACGACCACCTCATCGACATGAATACCGGCGACGTCATCGAATTCCACTCCGAGGAGATCGAGCGGCTCCAGGCCGAGATCGCCCGGCGCCTCGGCTACCGCCTGGTGCACCACCGGCTCGAGCTCTATGCCGTGCCGCTCGAGGACAAGGCGGACTGAACGAGCCATGCTGTCGCTGCGGGGCATTCTGCGCCTGTCGCTCATCGTGCCGGCGACGCTCGTCGGTATCCCGCTGCAGGCGCTCGCGGTCAGGCTCGACAGCCGGGCGGCGCGCCTCATCCCCCTCGTCTACCACCGCTTCATCTGCAGCGTGCTCGGCATCCGCATCAAGGTGGAGGGCAGGCCGCCGAACGGCCGCGAGGCGGCCCTCATCCTCGCCAACCACGTCTCGTGGCTCGATATTCCCGTCATCTCGACGCTGACGCCGCTCTCCTTCATCGCCAAGGCCGAGGTGAACGGCTGGCCGGTCGTCGGCCTGCTGGCCCGGCTGCAGCGCACGGTCTTCATCGACCGTACGCGCCGCAAGGCGACGGCAGCAACCAATGTCGAGGTGGCGCACAGGCTGCGCCGGGGCGACGCCATGGTGCTCTTCGCGGAGGGCACCACCGGCGACGGCCTGCGTATCCTGCCCTTCCGCTCCGCCCTCGTCGGCGCCGCGCGCGATGCGGTGGCCGATGCCGAGGCGCCCGCCTCCGAGATCGTGCTGCGGCCCCTCGCCATCACCTATGTCGGCCGCCACGGCCTGCCGCTCGGCCGCAACGAGCGGCCCGACATCGCCTGGCACGGGGACATGGAGCTTGCGCCGCACCTCGCCGCGGTCATCTCGGGAGCGCCGTTCGACGTGCGCATCACCTGGGGCGAGCCCATCGCCTTCAACGGCGGCAGCGACCGCAAGGAGGCGACGAAGGCGGCCGAGGACGTGGTGCGCGCGGCCGCGCGGGCGGCGCGGGCGAGCGGCCCCTGAGGCCGCCGGCCACGTCATTCATCCGCCGTCTTGCCTTGCCTATTCTCTCCGGAGGCGAGAAGCCTTAAACAGGAGGGACGGGCAGGTCGGCCCGGAGCGTTGAGTCGAAAGCGGGTGGCAGGCAGGCAGTGAAGAAGGTTTTCGTCAAATCCTACGGCTGTCAGATGAACGTCTACGATGCGGAGCGCATGGCGGACGCGCTGGCAGCCAAGGGCTATGTGGAGGCCGGAACGGCGGAGGACGCCGACCTCGTCATCCTCAACACCTGCCACATCCGCGAGAAGGCCGCCGAAAAGGTCTATTCGGAGCTCGGCCGCCTGCGCGAGATGAAGAAGGAACGCGCCACCGAAGGGCGCGGGACGCAGGTGGTCGTCGCCGGCTGCGTGGCCCAGGCCGAGGGCGGCGAGATCGTGCGCCGCGCGCCGGTCGTCGACCTCGTGGTCGGGCCGCAGAGCTACCACCGCCTGCCCGAGCTCCTCGCCGAGGCGAGCGCGCGTCCCGGCGTCGTCGACACGGAATTCCCGGCCGAGGACAAGTTCGACCACCTGCCGGCCCCGGCGCGGGAGAAGATCCGTGCCCGCGGCGTCTCGGCCTTCCTCACCGTGCAGGAGGGCTGCGACAAGTTCTGCACCTTCTGCGTCGTGCCCTATACGCGCGGCGCCGAGGTCTCCCGCCCCGTCGCCAAGATCCTCGCCGAGGCCGAGCGGCTCGCCGGGGCGGGCGTGCGCGAGATCACCATCATCGGCCAGAACGTCAACGCCTATCACGGCGAGGGGCCGGACGGGCGCGACTGGACGCTCGGCATGCTGCTCGAGCGGCTGGCCGAGGTGCCTGGCGTCGCGCGCCTGCGCTACACCACGAGCCATCCGCGCGACATGGACGAGACGCTGATCGCCGCCCATCGCGACCTGCCGGCGCTGATGCCCTATCTCCACCTGCCGGTGCAGGCGGGCTCGGACGGCATCCTCGCGGCCATGAACCGCCGCCATACCGGCGACGAATACCGCCGCATCATCGACGCGGTGCGCAAGGCCCGTCCCGACATCGCGCTGTCGTCCGATTTCATCGTGGGCTTTCCCGGCGAGAGCGACGCGGATTTTGAGGCCACCATGCGCCTTGTCGCCGACATCGGCTTCGCCAGCGCCTATTCCTTCAAGTACAGCCCGCGCCCCGGCACGCCGGCGGCGGAGATGGAGGGGCAGGTGCCCGAGCCCGTCAAGGCCGAGCGGCTCGCGCGCCTGCAGGCCGCCCTCGACGAGGACCGGCGCGCGTTCAACGCCGCGACCGTCGGGCGCACGGTCGATGTCCTCATCGAGCGGCCCGGGCGCCATGCCGGCCAGCTCGCCGGCAAATCGCCCTATCTGCAGGCGGTGCAGCTCGAGGCCGAGGGCCTCACCGTCGGCGACGTCGTCCCGGTCGAGATCGTCGGGACGGCCCCCAACAGCCTGTTCGGCCGGCTCGCTGCCGGCCCGCCCGAAGAGAGGGCGAGCGCAGCCTAGGACGCGAGGAGAACGAGCTTGAAGCCAGACGATGGTCTGCCGCAGCGTCAGGTGAAGGACAGGTCGCAGGCCTATGGCGGCGCCCGCGATGCCCCGGAGATCAAGATCGCCTTCGAAGACAACCGGCTCGCCAGCGTCGTCGCCGGCCAGTACGACCAGAACCTCGCCCATCTCGAGCGACGTCTCGGCGTGCTCGCCAACGCCAACGGCAACCACATCGTCATCCGTGGCACGAGCGAGGCGGCCGAGCAGGCGCGCCGCGTGCTGCAGAGCCTCTACGAGCGGGCGCGCGCCGGCGAGATCGTCTCCATCGGCGACGTCGACGGCGCCATTGCCGAGAGCGCCCGCCAGGGCTCGCTCTTCCCGCCGGCGGACGAGGCGCAGCAGCGCTCGACCTTCGAGCAGATCGCGACGCGCAAGCGCGGCGCCGTCAGGGCGCGCAACGCGGCGCAGGACGCCTATCTGCGCCTCCTGCGCCGCTGCGAGCTCGTCTTCGCCGAGGGCCCGGCCGGCACCGGCAAGACCTGGCTCGCCGTGGGCCATGCCGTCTCGCTGCTCGAGCAGGGCGTCGTCGAGCGGCTCGTCCTGTCGCGCCCGGCGGTGGAGGCGGGCGAGCGCCTCGGCTTCCTGCCCGGCGACATGCGCGAGAAGGTCGACCCGTATCTCAGGCCGGTCTACGACGCGCTCTACGACTTCATGGAGGCGCGCCACGTCGAGCGCGGCCTGTCCACCGGCGTCATCGAGATCGCGCCGCTCGCCTTCATGCGCGGGCGCACGCTCACCAATGCCGCGATCCTGCTCGACGAGGCGCAGAACTGCACCTCCATGCAGATGAAGATGTTCCTGACCCGGCTCGGCGAAGGCTCGCGCATGATCGTCACGGGCGACCCCTCGCAGATCGACCTGCCGCCCGGGCAGGTGTCGGGCCTCGTCGAGGCGGTGCGCATCCTCGACGGCGTCGAGGGCATCGGCCGCATCACCTTCAAGGAGGCGGACGTGGTGCGGCATGAGCTCGTGCGGCGCATCGTCAAGGCCTATGACGAGGTCGGCCGGGGGATCTGAGCGTGAGCGGCGCCAATATCGACATCGCCGTCGAGAGCGAGGGCTGGGACGAACTGGCCGGCGCGGATGCGCTCGTCGCGCGCGCGGCGCAGGCGGCCCTCGATGCCGGCGGGCGTCCGGTCGCGCCGGGCGCCGAGGTGAGCATCGTCCTTGCGGACGACGAGGCCGTGCGCGCGCTCAACGCCCGCTGGCGCGGCAAGGACAAGGCGACGAACGTGTTGTCCTTCCCGGCCTGTGCCCCTGAACAACTGCCGTCGGCACCCCATATCGGCGATGTCATCATCGCCTTCGAGACCACGCGGCGGGAGGCGGACGAGGAAGGCAAGGCCCTGGCCGACCACCTCTCCCATCTCGTCGTGCATGGGATGCTGCATCTTCTCGGTTATGATCACGAGACGGACGTCGAGGCCGAGGAGATGGAAGGTCTCGAGATCCGCATCCTGGCGGGGCTCGGCATCGCCGATCCTTACGCCGGTGCGGCCTTGGGCGAGTGAAGGGTGGCGGGATCATCCCGCCCCCAAGTCGTTGTTAGTGCATGAAGCGCCTCCGAACGGGCCGCGGCCCTTGGCGATCATGCTCCTGGAGCCAAGAAGGACGATGAGCGAGGATCGAAGTTCGAGCGAGGAAGCGAGGCCCGCCCCACACGGGCGGGATGGAGAGCACGAAAGCTGGATAGAGCGGCTGCTCACGGGCCTCAGGCTGAAGGCCGGCCCATCGATCCGCGAGGATCTCGCGGATGCGCTCGACACAAATTTGCCCGGCGGAGAATTCACGCCGATCGAGCGTTCCCTGCTCAAGAACGTCCTGTCGCTGCGCGAGCTGCGCGTCAACGACGTGATGGTGCCGCGCGCCGACATCGTCGCCGTCCAGGCTTCCGCCACCCTCGCGAGCGTGCTGCACCTCTTCCGCACGGCCGGCCATTCGCGCATTCCCGTCTATGGCGAGAACCTCGACGAGCCGCTCGGCATGGTGCACATCCGCGATTTCGTCGACTACATCGCAGCGCGGGCCGAGACGGCCGGGCGCGAGCGCCTGCGCCGCAACGTCGGGCGCGGCCGCGGCGATGCGCCGGTGGAGGTGCAGGCCCAGGCCATGCGGCTCGGCGTCGACCTCGAGGCCCCGCTCTCGCGGGCCAGCATCCTGCGCCCAGTGCTCTTCGTGCCGCCGTCCATGCCGGCCATGGACCTGCTCGTGAAGATGCAGACCACGCGCACGCACATGGCCCTCGTCATCGACGAATACGGCGGCACCGACGGCCTCGTCTCGATGGAGGACATCGTCGAGATGATCGTCGGCGACATCGAGGACGAGCACGACGACGAGGAGGCCTCGCAGATCGTCGCCGACGGCGAGGAGCGCTGGATCATCGATGCGCGCGCCAGCCTCGAGGACGTCTCGGAGGCCCTCGGCGTCGAGCTCGCCGAGGCGGACATCGCCGAGGAGGTCGACACGCTGGGCGGCCTCATCGTCACCCTCGCCGGCCGCGTGCCGGTGCGCGGCGAGCTGGTGCCGGGGCCCGAGGGCCTCGAGTTCGAGGTGCTCGATGCCGACCCGCGCCGCCTGAAGAAGATCCGCATCCACAAGGTCAGGACCGAGCCGGCCCCGGTGCGCCGCGCCGGCCGCAGGGCCGAGGGCGGGGGGCCGAAGCGCCCACGCCCGTGACGGAAGGCACCGTGGCTCCGGCGCGGGACGCGCTGGAGGATCAGAAGCCGGGGGCCGCCGCTTGACGCTCGCCGGCTTCGCGCGCGGCGTCGTCCTGTCCTGGGGCTGGCGACGGCGCCTCACGGCCTTCGCGGCAGGGGCGCTCGCCGCCCTCGCCATGCCGCCCTTCGGGCTGTGGCCCATCCTTTTCATTAGCCTGCCGCTCGCCGTCTGGCTCATCGACGGGGCGGGCGGGCGCACGCCGACGCGCACGGTGCTGGCGGCCGCGGCGATCGGCTGGTGGTTCGGCTTCGGCTATTTTCTCGCCGGCCTGTGGTGGCTCGGCGCCGCCTTCCTGGTGGAGGCGGACGAGTTCGCCTGGGCGTTGCCGCTCGGCGTCCTCGGCCTGCCCGCGGGGCTCGCCTTCTTCTATGCCCTCGGCTTCGGCCTCGCACGGCTCATCTGGTCCCCCGGCCCGGCCCGCATCCTCGCCTTCGCCGCGGGCCTTGCCGTTGCCGAATGGCTGCGCGGCCACATCCTCACGGGCTTTCCCTGGAACAGCCTCGGCATGGCCCTCGGCCAGCAGCAGCACCTGGCGCAGGTGGCGTCCCTCGTCGGGCTCTACGGCCTGACCGTGCTCGCGGCGGCGATTCTCGCGGCACCGGCGACCCTCGCCGACGACGGCGGGCGCTGGCGCCGTGCGGGGCCGAGCGTCGCCGGCCTCGTCATCCTGGCCGCGATGGCCGGCTATGGGCTGTGGCGCGTGCCCACGGCGCCCTCGCCGACGGTGCCGGGCGTCGCGCTGCGCATCATGCAGCCCAACCTGCCGCAGGATGCCAAGTTCCGGCCCGACAACCGGGAGGCGATCCTCAACCGCTATCTTGCTCTCAGCGACAACGGGCCCGCCGCGCAGGGTGCCGGCGTCACGCCGGCCGGCGCGGCTCGGGGCATGGACGGCGTCACCCATCTCGTCTGGCCGGAGAGCGCCTTTCCGTTCCTTCTGGCGCGCGACCCAGATGCCCTTGGCGCCATCGCGGCGCTCCTGCCGCCCGGGGCCGTGCTCGTCACGGGCGCCGCGCGGGCGATGGAGCCGCTCCCCGGCGAGACGAGCCTGCGCTTCTTCAATGCGGTCCAGGTCGTCGACGACGAAGGCCGCATCACCGGCATCTACGACAAGGTTCACCTTGTCCCCTTCGGCGAATACCTGCCGCTGGACGGGCTGCTGCGCCGTCTGGGCCTGCGCCAGTTCGTGCATGCGCCGGGCGGCTTCGAGGCCGGGCGCGAGCGAACCGTCCTGCCGGTGCCTGGCCTGCCGCCGGTGGCGGCGCTCATCTGCTACGAGGCGATCTTTCCGGGCGCGGTGCTGCCGCAAGACGGTACGCGTCCCGGCGTCCTGCTCAACGTCACGAACGACGCCTGGTTCGGGGAAACGCCGGGGCCTTACCAGCATATGGCCCAGGCCCGGCTGCGCAGCATCGAGGAGGGCATTCCCCTGGTGCGCGCGGCCAACACGGGCATCTCGGCGGTCGTCGACGGCTACGGCCGGATCATCGCCTCGCTGCCGCTGGGGACGGAAGGCGTCCTCGACGCCCCCTTGCCCGAAGCCCTGTCACCGACGATTTATGCCCGGCTCGGGGATGTGGTATTCTGGTTCTTCACCTTGAGTGTAGCCGCCGGCGCGATGACCGCACGGCGACGTGGCCGGGTGGGCCGCGACGAACGGACGGGAAGACCATGAGAACAGCGCCTGCGAGCGTCAAGAAAGTCCCCAATCCGATCGACAAACATGTCGGCAGCCGTGTGCGCATGCGACGCATGTTCGTCGGCATGAGCCAGGAAAAGCTTGGCGAATCCCTCGGCCTGACTTTCCAGCAGGTGCAGAAGTACGAGAAGGGCACGAACCGCATCGGCGCGAGCCGCCTGCAACAGATCGCCAAGGTCCTTGGCGTGCCGGTGGAATTCTTCTTCGACGGCGCGCCGGCGGCGGACGGGGTGGCCGGCGGCTTCGCCGAGGCGCCGTCCTCGAGCTATGTGTCCGACTTCCTGTCGACCAGCGAGGGCGTGCAGCTCACCAAGGCCTTCATCCGCATCAAGGACGCGAAGGTGCGCCGGCGCATCGTCGACCTCGTCGTCGCTCTCGCCGACACGGAAGGCGAGGACGCCTGACGCCGTCCGTTTCGTTCGCTCTATCGAACCCGTCCGTCATTCCATCTTGACCCTGTGCGTCCGGGCTGTCACAACACCTCGCCTTCGGGCTAGAGCCCGTTCCGATCGGACTGCGATGCGATCCGGTCTGTAAAACGGTCTCTTTCTTAAAGCTCGGAGACGGATTCCCGATCAGGTCGTTTCAACCTGATCGGGAATCCGCCTCCAGGCGGCCTCGGCGTGTGACGAAAGGATCGGGAACGTGGCGCGTTCGGACTATCTCTTCACCAGCGAATCCGTTTCGGAAGGCCATCCTGACAAGGTCTGCGACCGGATCTCGGATACGATTGTCGACGCCTATCTCGGCGCCATGCCGGAGGCGCGCGTCGCCTGCGAGACGCTGGCGACCACCAACCGCGTCGTCATCGCCGGCGAGGTGCGCGGCCCGTCCGACATCACGAACGACTACATCGCCCACCTCGCCCGCCTCGCCGTCAAGGACATCGGCTACGAGCAGGAAGGCTTCCACTGGGAGACCGCCAAGGTCGAGGTGCACCTGCACGCCCAGTCGGCGCACATCGCGCAGGGCGTCGACGCTTCCGGCAACAAGGACGAGGGCGCCGGCGACCAGGGCATCATGTTCGGCTACGCCTGCCGCGAGACGCCCGAGCTGATGCCCGCCCCGATCTACTACGCCCACGAGATCCTCAAGACGCTGACCGCCGCCCGCAAGTCCGGCGAGACCGGCCTGCTCGGCCCGGACGCCAAGAGCCAGGTGACGGTGCGCTACGCCGACGGCAAGCCGGTCGGCGTCACCCAGATCGTGGTCTCGACGCAGCACATCGAGAGCCATGCCGGCAAGGAGCTGACCTCGCACGACATCCGCGCGATCGTGGAGCCCTATGTGCGCAAGTCGCTGCCCGCGGGCTGGATCGACGACAAGACCATCTGGCACGTCAACCCGACGGGCAAGTTCGTCATCGGCGGCCCGGACGGCGACTGCGGCCTGACCGGCCGCAAGATCATCGTCGACACCTACGGCGGTGCGGCCCCCCACGGCGGCGGCGCCTTCTCGGGCAAGGACCCGACCAAGGTCGACCGCTCGGCCGCCTATGCCGCGCGCTACCTCGCCAAGAACGTGGTGGCGGCGGGCCTCGCCCAGCGCTGCACCATCCAGCTCTCCTACGCCATCGGCGTCTCCAAGCCGCTGTCGCTCTATGTCGACCTGCACGGCACCGGCGAGGTCGAGGAGGCGCGGCTCGAGCGCGTGCTGATGGACGTGATGGACCTGTCGCCGCGCGGCATCCGCGAGCACCTCGGCCTCAACCGGCCGATCTACGCCCGCACCTCGGCCTACGGCCATTTCGGCCGCGCCCCCGAGGCGGACGGCGGCTTCTCCTGGGAGCGCACCGATCTCGCCGGCGCCATCCGCGCCGCGCTCGGCTGAGGCAGGTATCCGGACGGCACGCGTGATCGCGGAGCAGGACAGGGGCGGCGCCTTCTACGGGCGCCGCAAGGGCCACAGGCTGCGCGACAACCACGCCCGCCTGATGGCGGAGGTGCTGCCGCGCCTGCGCCTGCCGGCGGGCACGGAGCCGCTCGCCCCCGCGGACCTGTTCCCGCATCCGGTCCGCGAGGTCTGGCTCGAGATCGGCTTCGGCGGCGGGGAGCACCTTCTCGCCCGCGCCCGCGAGAACCCGGACATCGGCTTCATCGGCTGCGAGCCCTTCGTCAACGGCATGGCGAAGCTCCTCGCCGGCGTCGAGGAGCACGCGATCGCCAACCTGCGCGTCTGGGACGACGATGCGGCCCTCGTCCTGCCGCGCCTGCCGGAAGCGGCGATCGGCCGCGTCTTCGTGCTCTATCCCGACCCCTGGCCGAAGCGCCGCCACCGCAAGCGCCGCTTCATCGGCGAGGAAACCCTCGCCGCGCTCGCGCGCGTCATGCGGCCGGGCACCGAGCTGCGCTTCGCCACCGACATCGACGACTATGCCGCCTGGGCGCTGGCGCGGATCGACCGCAGCGGCCTCTTCGCCTGGCAGGCCGAGCGGGCGGACGACTGGCGCCGGCCCTGGGCGGGCTGGCCCGGCACGCGCTACGAGGCCAAGGCCCTGCGCGAGGGGCGGCCGCCGATGTATCTCACCTTCGCGCGGCGCTGACCGGCTCCTTTTCCCTTTCGCCCGGCCGTTTCCGCTTGTGGAAAAGCCGCGTTTTCGTTATGACACCACCGTTCGGTGGGGCGCTGCATCCTGTGTGCGGCGGAGTTTTCCATTTCCTTCGTGCGAAATGGGCTCCGTGCCGCAAGACCCCGCTCCCCGACATGATCAGACGCTCTCCGTCGCCGGTTCAAGACGCCGGCACGGCCGCCGAGCCGCAAGGTGCAGGCGGGCGGCCACTACCGCATGGAATGCGTGCGTATTCCGTGCGGCCGGCGACAGGGGGCGTGATGCAACACCAGCCGCCGGCGTTGTCCGCCTTGATCGGCGTTAGGAGACCGAATGTCCGTATCCGCTCACCAGGCCCCGTCCCGTGAAGATTTCGCGGCGCTTCTCGAAGAGTCCTTCTCGCATGCCGAGCCCGTCGAGGGTTCCGTCGTCAAGGGCCGCGTCGTCGCCATCGAGAAGGACGTCGCCGTCATTGATATCGGCCTGAAGACCGAAGGCCGCGTTGCTCTCAAGGAATTCGTCGGTCCGGGTCGGGACCAGTCGCTCGACGTGGGCGACGAGGTCGAGGTTTACCTGGAGCGCATCGAGAATGCGCTCGGTGAAGCCGTCATCTCGCGCGACAAGGCGCGCCGGGAAGAGAGCTGGGTCAAGCTCGAGAAGGCCTTCGAGGACAACGAGAAGGTCACCGGCATCATCTTCAACCAGGTCAAGGGCGGCTATACCGTCGACCTCGACGGTGCCGTGGCCTTCCTGCCGCGCTCGCAGGTCGACATCCGTCCGGTGCGCGACGTCACGCCGCTCATGGGCGTGCCGCAGCCGTTCCAGATCCTCAAGATGGACCGCCGCCGCGGCAACATCGTCGTCTCGCGCCGCACGGTGCTCGAGGAGACGCGCGCCGAGGCCCGTTCCGAGCTCGTGGCCAACCTCGAGGAGGGGCAGGTCGTCGAGGGTGTGGTCAAGAACATCACCGAGTACGGCGCCTTCGTCGACCTCGGCGGCATCGACGGCCTGCTGCACGTCACCGACATGGCGTGGCGGCGCGTCAACCACCCGACCGACGTCGTCTCGATCGGCCAGACCGTCAAGGTCAAGATCATCAAGATCAACCACGAGACGCACCGCATCTCGCTCGGCATCAAGCAGCTGCTGGCCGATCCGTGGGAAGGCATCGCCGGCCGCTACCCGGTCAACGCCCGCTTCAAGGGCCGCGTGACGAACATCACCGACTACGGTGCGTTCGTCGAGCTCGAGCCGGGCATCGAGGGCCTCATCCACGTCTCCGAGATGAGCTGGACGAAGAAGAACGTCCACCCCGGCAAGATCGTGTCGACCTCCCAAGAGGTCGAGGTGCAGATCCTCGAGGTCGATCCGGTCAAGCGCCGCATCTCGCTCGGCCTCAAGCAGACCCTGCAGAACCCGTGGGATGCCTTCGCCGAGAAGTTCCCGATCGGTTCCGTCGTCGAGGGCGAGGTCAAGAACAAGACCGAGTTCGGCCTCTTCATCGGTCTCGACGGCGACGTCGACGGCATGGTCCACCTGTCGGATCTCGACTGGAACCGTCCCGGCGAGCAGGTCATCGAGGAGTTCAAGAAGGGCGACGTGGTGCGTGCCGTCGTTCTCGACGTCGACGTCGAGAAGGAGCGCATCTCGCTCGGCATCAAGCAGCTCGAGGGCGACCCCTTCGCCGATGCCGGCGATGTCAAGAAGGGCGCCGTCGTCACCTGCGAGGTGGTCGAGGTGAAGGATTCCGGCATCGAGGTGAAGATCGTCGACACCGACATGACCGCCTTCATCCGCCGCGCCGAGCTCGCGCGCGACCGTTCCGAGCAGCGCCCCGAGCGCTTCGCCCCGGGCGAGAAGGTCGATGCCCGCGTCGTGCAGTTCGACCGCAAGGCCCGCCGCATCCAGCTCTCCATCAAGGCCCTCGAGGTCGCGGAGGAGAAGGAGGCGATCGCCCAGTACGGTTCGACCGACTCGGGCGCCTCGCTCGGCGACATCCTCGGCGCCGCCCTCAAGCGCGCCAACGAGAAGAAGTAAGCCGCGATCTTCGTTGCGGGACGGCCATGCCGCCCCGCAGCACGATCTGCAGGTGATCTTCGCAAGCGACCCGCCCGGCCTCCAGGCGGGTTTTGCTTTGCCTGCTTTTTGTCACCACCCCGCCTTGCCCGTGACGGGGCCCGGGGCTAGTGTCCACGGCGTCCCGACCAGCCGAGGTGAAGAGCCGAGCTTCGCCAATGACATACGATGCCGACATCATGGCAGACCGCCGGCGCCTGAGGCGCAAGCTCTCGTTCTGGCGCGTCCTTGCCGTCTTCGCCCTCATCGCCGTCGTGGTCGCGCTCGGTGCGCGGTTCGGCGCGGGTTCGGTGGTCACGGGTGACCAGATCGCCGCCATCCGCATCGGCGGCTTCATCAGTGGCGACCAGCGCACGCTCGACCTCATCAGGCGAGTCAAGGACGCCCGCTCGGTGCGCGCCGTGCTGGTGCGCGTCGACAGCCCCGGCGGCACCACCTCCGGCGCCGAGGCGATCTATACGGCGCTGCGCGAGCTCGCCGCGGAGAAGCCGACGGTCGCGCTCGTCGACGGCCTCGCCGCTTCCGGCGGCTATATCACCGCCCTTGCGGCCGAGCGCATCGTCTCGCGCGACACCTCGCTCGTCGGTTCCATCGGCGTCCTGATCCAGTATCCCAACCTCGCCGGCCTGCTCGACACCCTCGGGGTGAAGGTGGAGGAGGTGAAGTCGAGCCCCCTCAAGGCGGCGCCGAACGGCTTCGAGCCCACCTCGCCGGAGGCGCGTGCCGCGCTCGAGAGCGTCGTTCGTGATTCCTTCGCCTGGTTCAAGGGCCTCGTCGGCCAGCGTCGCTCCCTCTCCGGCCCGGCGCTCGACCAGGTGTCCGACGGGCGCGTCTTCACGGGGCGTCAGGCGAAGGATCTCGGCCTCGTCGACGAGCTCGGCGGCCAGCGCCAGGCGGTGGCCTGGCTCGAGAGGGAGAAGAAGCTCGCCAGCGATCTGCCGGTCCGCGAATGGAAGCCCGAGAGCGAGCGTCTCGGGCTGTCCCTCTGGTCGCTCCTCGGTCGCGCGGCAGCTTTTGCCGGCTATGACGACCTCGCCGGCGCGCTCAGGACGGTTGCGCTGCGCGAAGAAGCGGGACGGCTTGACGGCCTCCTTGCCGTCTGGCACCCTTCGCTTCAAAATAATTGAAATTTCAAAGGGATAGGCGGGGGATATGATCAAGTCCGAGCTCGTGATGCGGATTGCCGAGCAGAATCCGCACCTCTACCAGCGCGATGTCGAGAACATCGTCAATGCGATCCTCGAGGAGATCACCCGCGCGCTCGCGCGCGGCGATCGGGTCGAGCTGCGCGGGTTCGGCGCCTTTTCGGTCAAGCAGCGCAATGCGCGCGTCGGCCGCAACCCGCGCACGGGCGAGACGGTCGATGTTGCGTCGAAGATGATTCCCGTCTTCAAGACCGGCAAGGAGATGCGCCTGCGCCTCAACGGCAGTGCCGCCGCCCCGGCGACGGGCAGGAAGGCTGCCATGAGCGTGAGCGCGTGAGGGAAGTGGAGCCGTGACGGTGAAGCGCTTCGTCAAGTTCCTGGTGCTCGCGCCGGTCGCGGTCGTCATCGTGCTCCTGGCGGTGGCCAACCGCGCGCCGGTCGAGCTGTCCTTCGACCCCTTCTCGCGCACCGAGCCGGCCCTTGCCGTGACGGTGCCGTTCTTTGTCGTCATCTTCGCCGCGGTGATGCTCGGCGTCCTCGTCGGCGGCATTGCCGCCTGGCTCGCCCAGGGCAAGCACCGCAAGGCGGAGAAGCGCTATCGCCGCGAGGCGGACCGATGGCGCAGCGAGGCCGAACAACTGCGCGGCGCCGCGGGGCGGGCCGCGCTGCCGAAGGCGTGAGCCGCCGAAGCATTTCGGCCGGCTTCGCTGTCGCGTAACCGGACGGCACCCGATGGACAAGCCGGTGCCGCCATGCCACTTGCAGGCGTCATGTCCACCATCGTCAAGATCTGCGGGTTGAGAAGCGCCGAGGCCGTCGCCGCGGCGCTCGCGGCGGGCGCCGACATGGTCGGCTTCGTCTTCTTTCCCAAGAGCCCGCGCAACGTCTCGCTCGCCGAGGCTATCGCCCTCGCCGGGGCCGTGCGCGGCCGCGCCGAGATCGTCGCGCTCACCGTCGATGCCGACGATGCGGCGATCGCCGCCATCCGCGACGGCCTCAGGCCCGACTGGTTCCAGCTCCACGGTAAGGAGACACCGGAGCGGGTGGCCGCCATCCGGCGGCTCGCCGGCACGCAGGTGATGAAGGCGATCGGCGTCAGCGAGGCGGCGGACCTTGCCCGCCACGCCCCCTATGCGCCGGTCGTCGACCGCCTTCTGTTCGACGCCAAGCCGCCGAAGGGGGCAGAGCTGCCCGGCGGCAACGGCGTCGCCTTCGACTGGGACATCCTCGCGACAGGGGCCGGCGGCCGGCCCTTCATGCTCTCGGGTGGGCTCGATCCGGACAACGTGGGCGGTGCCGTGGCGCGGCTCGCCGCCGTCCCCGGCTTCCTCGGGGTCGACGTGTCCTCCGGGGTGGAGCGCGCCCCGGGCGAGAAGGACGTGGGCAGGATCAAGGCTTTTCTCGCCGCGGCGCGGGCGTGAAGGCGTCACGGCCGCGGTGGCCCTGGTGGCCGCTTTGGCTTATGCAACGGGAAGCCACGGCGGCGAGCCGTCCCCGTTGTCGCACGAACAGAGAATGGACGAGGCGCGGGCCGAGGCTCCGCCGCTTGAGAAGGATGAAGGTCGCGTGACTGTGCAACCGCTCAACTCCTATCGCTCGGGGCCCGACGAGCGCGGCCATTTCGGCATGTTCGGCGGCCGCTTCGTCGCCGAGACGCTGATGCCCGTCATCCTCGAGGTCGAGAAGGCCTATGCCGCGGTCAAGGACGATCCCGCCTTCCAGGCGGAGATGGACGGCTATCTCGCCCATTACGTCGGCCGGCCGAGCCCGCTCTATTATGCGGAGCGCCTGACGGAGCACCTGCGTGAAGGTGCCGGCGGCAAGGGCGCGAAGATCTATCTCAAGCGCGAGGAGCTCAACCACACGGGCTCGCACAAGGTCAACAACGTGCTCGGCCAGATCCTCCTGGCCCGCCGCATGGGCAAGAAGCGCATCATCGCGGAGACCGGCGCGGGCCAGCACGGCGTCGCGACGGCCACGCTGTGCGCGCGCTTCGGCCTCGAATGCGTCATCTACATGGGCGCCGTCGACGTCGAGCGGCAGAAGCCCAACGTCTTCCGCATGCAGATGCTCGGGGCCACCGTGGTGCCCGTCCAGTCCGGCTCGCGCACCCTCAAGGACGCCATGAACGAGGCGCTGCGCGACTGGGTGACGAATGTCGCCACCACTTATTACTGCATCGGCACGGTGGCCGGCCCCCATCCCTATCCCGCCATGGTGCGCGACTTCCAGGCCATCATCGGCAAGGAGACGCGCGAGCAGGTGCTCGCCGCCGAGGGGCGGCTGCCGGATTCGCTCGTCGCCTGCATCGGCGGCGGCTCCAATGCCATGGGCCTGTTCTATCCCTTCCTCGATGACAAGGACGTCGAGATCTACGGCGTCGAGGCGGCCGGCCACGGCCTTGCGAGCGGCCAGCACGCGGCCTCGCTCACCGGCGGGCGGCCGGGCGTGCTGCACGGCAACCGCACCTATCTGCTGATGGACGACGACGGCCAGATCGCCGAGGCCCACTCCATCTCGGCCGGGCTCGACTATCCCGGCATCGGCCCCGAGCACGCCTTCCTGCACGAGACCGGCCGCGTCACCTACATCTCGGCGACGGACAAGGAGGCGCTCGAGGCCTTCATGCTCCTGTCGAAGCTCGAGGGCATCATCCCCGCCCTCGAGCCGTCGCACGCCATTGCCAAGGTGGTCGAGCTCGCGCCGCAGAAGCCGCAGGACCACATCATGGTCGTCAATCTCTCCGGCCGCGGCGACAAGGACGTGCCGCAGGTCGCCGACATCCTCGGAGGACAGTTCTGATGAGCCGCATCGACCGGCGCTTTGCCGCCTGCCGCGCCGAGGGCCGCGCGGCGCTCGTGACCTTCGTCACGGCCGGCGATCCGGATGCCGACACCTCGCTCGCGATCCTGAAGGCGCTGCCCCGCGCCGGCGCCGACCTCATCGAGATCGGCATGCCCTTCACCGATCCGATGGCCGACGGCCCGGCCATCCAGCTCTCCTCGCAGCGGGCGCTGAAGGGCGGCCAGACGCTGACGAAGACGCTCGACATGGTGCGCGCCTTCCGCGCGGGCGAGGCGGACACGCCCGTCATCCTGATGGGCTATTACAATCCCATCTACATCTACGGCGTCGCGCGCTTCCTGAAGGATGCGCGCGAAGCCGGCGTCGACGGCCTCATCGTGGTCGACCTGCCGCCGGAGGAGGACGACGAGCTCTGCGTCCCGGCGCTGAACGCGGGTCTCTCCTTCATCCGTCTCGCCACGCCGACGACGGACGACGCGCGCCTGCCGGCCGTGCTCGCCAACACCTCGGGCTTCGTCTACTACGTCTCGATCACCGGCATCACCGGCAGCGCGACGCCGGATTTCGGCGCCGTGGCCCAGTCGGTGGCGCGCATCAAGGCCCATACCGACCTGCCGGTCGTTGTCGGCTTCGGCGTCAAGACCGGCGGGCACGCCGCGGCCATCGCGCGCGGGGCGGACGGCGTCGTGGTCGGCTCCGCGCTCGTCGAGGCCGTGCGCGCCTCGCTCGACGGGGAAGGGCGCGCGACGGCGACGACGGTCACCGCCGTCGAGACGCTGGTGGGCGAGCTCGCCGCCGGCGTGCGCTCGGCCGCCAAGGCGACCGCTGCGTGAGGACGAGGCCCTCTCCCGTTCGCCGGAAGAGGGAGAGGTGCCATCCCTTGCAACACCGTCGCACCTAGCGAAAAGCCTCGCGAAGGTCTATGTGAAGGCCGCATGACGATATTTCAGGGTTGCGGCCAGGTTCCGTGACCCTTTCGGGCGTGGCAGGTCCACGCCGGGACACCAGAGGTTGCCCCCGTGAACTGGATTTCCGACGTCGTACGGCCCAAGATCAAGACGCTGTTCAAGCGTGAGGTGCCGGAAAATCTCTGGATCAAGTGCCCCGAGACGGGGCAGATGGTCTTCCACAAGGACGTCGAGGCCAACCTCTTCGTCATCCCGGGCTCCGACTATCACCTGCGCATGGGCGCCAGGGCGCGCCTCGCCTCCTTCTTCGACGGCGGTGCGTGGGAAGAGATCGCCCTGCCGGAGGTACCGACCGACCCGCTCAAGTTCCGCGACGAGAAGCGCTATGTCGACCGCCTGCGCGACGCCCGCGCCAAGACCGGCGTGCAGGATGCCGTCCAGGTCGGCGTCGGCGAGGTCGAGGGTGCGACCATCACCGCCGCGGTGCAGGACTTCGAGTTCATGGGCGGCTCGCTCGGCATGGCCGCAGGCGAGGCGATCATCACCGGCATGGAGACGGCGCTCGCCCGCCGGACGCCCTTCGTGCTCTTCGTCTCCTCGGGCGGCGCGCGCATGCAGGAGGGCATCCTCTCGCTCATGCAGATGCCGCGCACGACGGTGGCGGTTCGCAAGCTCAACGAAGCGCGCCTGCCCTATATCGTGGTGCTCACCAACCCGACGACCGGCGGCGTCACCGCCTCCTACGCCATGCTGGGCGACGTGCACATTGCCGAGCCGGGCGCCCTCATCGGCTTCGCCGGCCCGCGCGTCATCGAGCAGACGATCCGCGAGAAGCTGCCGGAAGGCTTCCAGCGCTCGGAATATCTCCGTGAGCACGGCATGGTCGACATGGTCGTGCACCGCCGCGACGTGAAGGGGACCGTCGCCAGGCTGTGCCGCCTGCTGATGAAGCAGGACAAGCCCGCCGTCGTCGAGCCTCCTGCGGACATGCCGGCGCTCGACGCCGCCGCGGAATAGGGATCAGCCCCAGACCGGGCCGGGGACCGCCATGGAATCGTCCGATGCCATGCTCGCGCGCTTTCTCGCGCTGCATCCCAAGACGATCGATCTGTCCCTCGGCCGCATCGAGCGGCTGCTGACGCGCCTCGGCGCGCCGCAGCGCCAGCTGCCGCCGGTCATCCACGTGGCCGGCACCAACGGCAAGGGCTCGACCATCGCCTTCATGCGCGCCGTTCTGGAGGCGGCCGGGCTCGTCGTCCACGTCTACACCTCGCCGCATCTGGTGCGCTTCCACGAACGCATCCGGCTCGGCCGCCCCGGCGGCGGCCGCTTCGTCGGCGAGGACCGGCTCGTCGAGGCCCTGGAACGCTGCGAGGACGCCAACGCCGGCGCCCCGATCACCGTTTTCGAGATCACGACGGCGGCGGCCATGCTGCTCTTCGCCGAGACGCCGGCCGACGTTCTGCTGCTCGAGGTCGGGCTCGGCGGGCGCCTCGACGCCACCAATGTCGTCGACGAGCCGCAGGCCTGCGTGGTGACGCCGGTCTCGCTCGACCATGCGGATTATCTCGGCGACAGCGTCACGCGCATCGCCGCCGAGAAGGCCGGCATCTTCAAGCGCGGCGCGCCGGCGATCATCGCGCCGCAGGAGCCGGAGACCACGGCCGTCCTCGAAGCGGCGGCGGAGCGCGTCGGCGCCCGCTCGATCCTCGTCGGCGGGCAGGACTTCCATGTGCACGAGGAGGGCGGGCGCCTCGTCTACCAGGACGAGCAGGGGCTCATCGACCTGCCCCTGCCGCGGCTCGCCGGCCGTCACCAGCTCGTCAACGCCGGGACGGCGCTCGCCACCTTGCGGGCGGCCGGCTACGGACGCCTGCCGGCAGAGGCCTTCGAGGCCGGCATGACCCGCGCCGAATGGCCGGCCCGCATGCAGCGCCTGCGCCGGGGCGGCCTCGTCGATCTTGCGCCCGAGGGGGCCGAGCTGTGGCTCGACGGCGGCCACAACCCGGACGGCGGCCGCGCGCTCGCCGCCGCCTTCGCCGAGCTCGAAGAGCGGCATCCCGCCCCGCTCGTCATGATCGTCGGCATGCTGGGCACGAAGGATGCCGACGGCTTCCTGAAGCCCTTCGTCGGTCTCGCGCAGGAACTCGTCGCCGTCCCCATCCCCACGCAGCTGGCCGCCCGCCCGGCCGAGGAGGTCGCGGCCATCGCCCGCTCCGTCGGCCTGAAGGCGCGGGCAGGCGACAGTGTCGAGGCGGCACTCGTGGGGCTGAAGGCGAAGGAATGGGAGCGCCCGCCGCGCGTCCTCGTCACGGGCTCGCTCTATCTCGCCGGCGACGTGCTGGCGGCCAACGGCACCGTCCCGCAATAGCTTTCAGGGGCGCGGACCGCGGCGGGATGCGGCGGCCGAGAGAGCACGGCTACTCGTCCTCGCCGAAGCGCTCGGCGAGCAGCGTGGTGATGGCGTCGAGGCAGGCCTGCGCGTCCTCGCCCTGGGCCGTCACGGTGATGCTGGTGCCCTGGGCGGCGGCGAGGGTCAGAAGGCCCATGATGGAGCGCCCGCCCACGGTCTCGCCGCAGCGGGTCACCGTGACGTCGGCGCCGAAGCGCTCGACGGTCTGCACGAACTTGGCCGAGGCACGGGCATGCAGGCCCTTGCGGTTGATGATCGGCAATTCGCGCGCCAGCGCGCCGTCCGGCACCGGCGCCGGGGGGCAGTCGTCATTGTCGAAGGTGTCGATGTCCATTGCGACGACCGCCGTCACTTGCCGGCGAGCACCCGGCTCGCCACGTTGATATATTTGCGGCCCGCCTCCTGCGCCTGCAGGACGGCATCCTCCAGCGGCTTCTCGTCGCGCACGCTGGCGAGCTTGATGAGCATGGGCAGGTTGATGCCCGCCACCACCTCGACCTTGCGCCCGTTCATCACCGAGATCGCGAGATTCGAGGGGGTGCCGCCGAACATGTCGGTGAGCACGACCACCCCTTCGCCCGTGTCGACCTGGCCCACCGCCGCCAGGATGTCCCTGCGGCGGCTCTCCATGTCATCATCCGGACCGATGGTGATGGTTTCAAACTGTTTCTGAGGGCCAACCACGTGCTCCAGCGCGGCGCGAAACTCCGTCGCCAGGCAGCCGTGGGTCACCAGCACAAGACCGATCATTCAAGAACCCGTGGCCCCGCCACCCAAAAGGAAGCGCCCATTTTGTGCATTGCGGCGGCAAGTGCAAGTGCCTGCGACCATTTGGTCATCGTTCCGACAAAACGTGCAGCATCGGACGCTCGAATCGCGGCAGCAAGCCCAGGATTACGGCTGCCGTAACGCCTCCCTCGCCCGCGAGGACGCGAATTCGCGGCAAGGTGACGCCTTCGACGGTCACCGTCCGGTCTGTGGATTGCGGGTATCGTTCCGGCGCCTCGGTGTCGCAGTCGACGACGAGGCGTACGACCGCCGCTCCCTCGGCCTCCATCTCGACGAGCCCGAGGCCCCGCACCTCGAGGAGCCCGGCAAGGGCTGCCGGGGGGCGGGCGACGAGCCGCCCGTTCGAGGCGCTCACGCTGCAGCGATCGTCGCTGACGAGGCGGGCGAACCGCCCGCTCGCCTGCGCGCCGGCGACGAGGGCGAGCGCCAGTCGCGACTTGCCCGTCCCCGACGCGCCGCGGATGAGGATGCCCGCCTCGTCGACGAGGACGCAGCCGGCATGGATGGTGGGAGGCGGGGCCGGAGCGGCAGTGCTGGTCATGAGCGTACGGCGGCCGGCAGGCGCACCACGAAGCGCGCGCCGAGGCATGGCGGCTCCGCGCCGGCAGCGGGCGCCATCCGGTTCTCGCCCCAGACGCGGCCCCGGTGCGCCTCGACGATCTGGCGCGAGATGGAGAGGCCGAGGCCCGAGTTCTGGCCGAAGCCCTGCTCCGGCCGGTCGGTGTAGAAGCGCTCGAAGATGCGCTCCAGGGCATGAGGCGGAATGCCCGGCCCGTCGTCGTCCACGGTGATGTCCACCTCGCCGCGGATGCGCTGCATGGTCACGCGCACCTCGTGGCCCGGCGGCGAGAAGGAGCGCGCGTTGTCGATGAGGTTGTTGACGACCTGGCCGAGGCGGCTGTCGTGGCCCATGACGAGATAGGCGTCGCGCTGCGGGCTGTCCTTGATCGTGAGGCGGATCGGGGCCGATTCGGCGCCGCGCACTTCGTTGGCAACCGTGACTACGGCCTCCAGCAGCCGGCGCAGGTCGACCGGTTCGGCCTCGGCGCGGGCGAGCTCGGCATCGAGCCGCGAGGCGTCCGAGATGTCGCTGATCAGCCGGTCGAGCCGCTTGACGTCGTGCTGGATGACGGCGAGCAGGCGCTTGCGCGAATCCTCGTTGCGGGCGAGCGGCAGGGTCTCGACGGCGCTGCGCAGCGAGGTGAGCGGATTCTTGAGCTCGTGCGCCACGTCCGCGGCGAAGGTCTCGATGGCCTCGATGCGGTTGTAGAGCGCCCGCGTCATGTCGCGCAGCGCGCCGGAGAGATGGCCGATCTCGTCCGAGCGGTCGGTGAAATCCGGGATCTCCTGCCGCGACTTGATGCCCCGGCGCACCCGCTCCGCCGCCTCGGCGAGGCGCCGCATCGGGCCGGCGATGGTGCCGGCGAGCAGCACCGACAGCACAAGCATCACGGCGGCCGCGACCGCGAAGACCCGAAGCAGCGCCCAGCGCTCGGCGGCGATGATGGTGTCGATGTCGCCGCCCTGGGTGGAGAGGACGAGCGCCCCGCGCACCGTGCGGAAGCGCTGGATGGGCACGGCGACCGACACGGTCGTCTCGCCGCGGGTATTGACCCGCACGACGCTGCCCGGCAGGCCGGTCAGCGCCTTCTGCACCTCGGGCAGGGACTTGCCGCTCGTCGCCGTGATGTCGTCGGCGAAAGGCGTTCCCGGGCGGCCGAAGAGGCGCTTCAGCCACTTCCAGCTGCTCTCGAGCAGCGTCGGCTCCTCCTGCGAGATCGGCGGCAGGTCGAAGCTCAGGATATCGCCGCGCGAATACAGATTGCGCGAATCGAGGAGGAGATAGCCTTCCCGGTCGTAGATGCGCGCGCGCGTGCGCGTGGGCGTCACCAGCCGGCGCAGCAGCGGCGCCACGCGCTCGGGATTGATGGAGAACTCGAGCGGCGAGAAGTCCTCCTGCAGGCCCGAGCTTTCGCCCGCCTGCAGCTGCAGCAGCTTGTCGGGATCGATGGTGATGGTGTCGGTCTCGACCGTCGCCGAGGCGGCGATGGCGCCGGCGATGATCTCGCCCTGGGTGAGCAGGCTCTGCACGCGCGCGTCGATGAGGCCGGCGCGGAACTGGTTGAGATAGAGGAAGCCGAGGAAGAGGGCGACGAGCCCGGCGAGGTTCAGGACGACGATGCGCCGCGTCAGGCTCGACGACAGGCGCGTGACGACCGCCTGGCCGACGCGGCTCACCCGACGGGCAAGGCCGGCACGGGCCGGCGCCTGCACACCGGCCTCGGCGCCGTCAGCCGGCGCCCGCGTCTCGTCGAAAGGTTCGGCGGTCATGCTTCCTCGCGACCGCATCGACGCGCCGGCCGGTGGCCGGCGGCTCTCGTGCCCATCTGCCGTCAGGTTTCCTTGAACCGGTAGCCCACTCCGTACAGCGTCTCGATCATGTCGAAGCTGTTGTCGACGGCCTTGAACTTCTTGCGCAGGCGCTTGATGTGGCTGTCGATGGTGCGGTCGTCGACATAGACCTGGTCGTCATAGGCCGCGTCCATCAGCGCGTTGCGGCTCTTCACGACGCCGGGGCGCTGGGCCAGCGCCTGCAGGATGAGGAACTCGGTCACCGTCAGCGTGACGGGATCGTTCTTCCATGTGCAGGTATGGCGCTCGGGATCCATCTTGAGGAGGCCCCGCTCCAGCACCTTGGCGTCGCTCTCGCGAACGGTCCCCTGCTCGCGCGGGCTCACGCGCCGCAGCACGGCCTTCACGCGCTCGACGAGGAGGCGCTGCGAGAAGGGTTTGCGGATGAAGTCGTCGGCGCCCATCTTGAGGCCGAACAATTCGTCGATCTCCTCGTCCTTGGAGGTGAGGAAGATCACGGGCATGTCCGTCTTCTGGCGCAGGCGGCGCAGCAGCTCCATGCCGTCCATGCGCGGCATCTTGATGTCGAGGATGGCGAGATCCGGCGGGTTGGCCTTGAGGCCGTCCAGGGCCGACGCACCGTCCGTATACGTCTGTATGCGGTACCCCTCGGCTTCCAGTGCGATGGAAACGGAGGTCAGGATATTGCGGTCGTCGTCGACGAGGGCGATTGTCGGCATACTGGCTCGCTCGTTCGCAGGCATCAGTGAAGCCGAGCCTCCTGCGGGACGAGGACGGCCGAAATATGACGATGACTGCCGGGTGATCCTACAGCTTTCGGGCGCATAACGCCATGTCCGCCCCTTTACCGGAGACAATATTGATGTCCGCCGCCGCCGATTCAACCGCCGCGTTCGATCCGCGCTCCGCCGCCGCCCACCTGCTGCGCCGTGCCCGCTTCGGTGCCCTGGGGACGCTCGCGGCCGACGGCGCGCCCTATGTGTCCCTGGTCAATGTCGCGACGGCCATCGACGGCACGCCCGTTACCCTCATCTCGACGCTCGCCCTGCACACGCAGAACATCACCCGCGATGCGCGCGTGTCGCTCCTCCTGACGCAGGTTGGCGCGGGGGATCCGAGCGCCCATCCGCGCATCAGCCTCGCCGGTCGCGCCGTCGCGAGCGACGACGAGGCTCTGAAGCGCCGCTTTCTCGCCCGCCATCCCCTGTCGGCCGGCTATGCCGGCTTCAAGGATTTCGCCTTCTACCGCATCGAGATCACCGGAGCCCATCTCGTCGCCGGCTTCGGCCGCATCGTCGACCTCGCGCCGCAGGACCTCGTCGATGACCTGGCCGGCGCGGAGCACCTCGTCGAGAACGAGGCCGGCGCCGTCGCGCATATGAACGAGGACCATGTCGATGCCTTGGCGCTCTATGCGACGAAGCTGCTCGGCCTGCCCGAGGGGAACTGGCGCGCGAGCGGCATCGACCGGCGCGGCCTCGACCTCGTCTGCGGCGACCTGACCGGGAGACTGGACTTCCCGGCCCCGATCGGGGCGCCGGGCGAGCTGCGGCATGTCTTGAAGGACCTCGCCGCCGAGGCGCGCCGGCGCTGACGCTGCGACAGATACCGCCGGCCGGCCTGTCCGGCTTTAGCCCGAGTGGCTGACGGCGTCGGCAATGCAGCGCAGACCTTTCCACGGTCTCGGCCGGGCTTGACCCGGCCATCCACGCCTTTGACGTTGTAGAACGTTCTACCGCGTGGATGCCCGCGACGAGCGCGGGCATGACGGCGGGTGCGATTGTGCTTCAACGCCGCGGCGCCGCGAGAAGGGAGCGTCGGATCTTCACCGGTCACGCTTCGCGGCCGCACGCCGTTGCCAGCAAGGAAGCAATTCCCTTCAATCGATTCGATGGAACGAGCAGCCTGTCCCCGCACTTGAAAGTCTGCCATATGCCGGGCATCGATGGTTCCGGCGGCTGCGGTGCGCGGACGTGGAGGCCTCGCGGCCTTGAGGTCCATCATGCGTGGCGGCGGGGGCGCAAGGAGGTCATTCGTGGACAACGTCGGCGTATTCAACGGCGCATGCGGCGCCGAGAGCTTCGGCTTCAAACGGCTCAAGCGCGTTTTCTGGAATTTCGAGGCCCCGCGCCTCTACGAGGAAGCGCTCAAGCGCGGCGAGGCGGTGCTCGCCAAGGGCGGCGCGCTCGCGGCTGAGACCGGCGTCCATACCGGCCGCAGCCCGAAGGACAAGTTCATCGTCAAGGACGATGCGACGCGCGATGAGGTCTGGTGGGACAACAACGGCGCCATCACGCCGGATCAGTTCGACACGCTGCTCGCCGATTTCCTCGCCCATGCCGAGGGCAAGGAGCTCTTCGCGCAGGATCTCTACGGCGGGGCCGACCCGGCCTATCGCGTCAATGCCCGCGTCTTCACCGAATATGCGTGGCATTCGCTCTTCATCCGCAACCTCCTGATCCGCCCCGACGAGAGTGAGCTCGCCCGCTTCGCGCCGCAGCTCACCATCGTCGACCTGCCGTCCTTCCGGGCCGATCCTGCGCGCCACGGCGTGCGCTCGCAGACCGTGATCGCCTGTGATTTCTCGCGCGGCATCGTCCTCATCGGCGGCACGTCCTATGCCGGCGAGATGAAGAAGTCGGTCTTCACCTTCCTCAACTACGCCCTGCCCGGAAAGGGCGTGATGCCGATGCACTGCTCCGCCAATGCCGGCGAGCGCGGCGATGTCGCGGTCTTCTTCGGCCTGTCCGGTACGGGCAAGACGACGCTGTCGGCCGATCCCTCGCGCACGCTCATCGGCGACGACGAGCACGGCTGGAGCGCCGGCGGCGTCTTCAATTTCGAGGGCGGCTGCTATGCCAAGACCATCCGCCTGTCGCGCGAGGCCGAGCCCGAGATCTACGCGACGACCGAGCGCTTCGGCACCATCCTCGAGAACGTCGCGCTCGATCCGCTGACGCGCGCGCCGGATTTCGACGACGGCTCGAAGACCGAGAACACGCGCTGCGCCTATCCGCTCGACTTCATCCCGAATGCGAGCGCAACCGGCCGCGCCGGCATGCCGAAGAACATCGTCATGCTCACCTGCGACGCCTTCGGCATCCTGCCGCCCATCGCCAAGCTGACGCCCGCCCAGGCCATGTACCACTTCCTCTCCGGCTACACGGCGAAGGTCGCCGGCACGGAGAAGGGGGTGAAGGATCCGGAGGCCACCTTCTCGACCTGCTTCGGCGCGCCCTTCATGCCGCGCCATCCGTCGGTCTACGGCAACCTGCTGCGCGACCTCATCGCCAAGCACGGGGTCGACTGCTGGCTGGTCAACACCGGCTGGACCGGCGGCAAGTACGGGGTGGGCCGGCGCATGCCGATCCGCGTCACAAGGCGCCTCCTGACGGCGGCGCTCGACGGCTCGCTGAACCGCGCCGACTTCCGGCAGGATCCCTATTTCGGCTTCGCGGTGCCGACCTCGGTGCCCGGTGTCGAGCCGCACATCCTCTATCCGGTGAAGACCTGGGCCAGCAAGGCCGAGTTCGCCGAGACGGCGAAGCGCCTCGTCGGCATGTTCCGGGACAACTTCAAGAAGTTCGAGGACCACGTCGACGCCGACGTGCGCTCGGCCGGCCCCGATCTGTCGATCGCGGCCTGATCAACGGCTCGCGGGCGCGGGAGACGCGCCCGCGGCCCCCCAAAGCGGGCCGTCAGAGGCGCTCGTTGCGCTTCGAGAGCGCGGCCCGCAGCCGGTCCCCGAGACGGCCCGTCGCCTCGGCGAGCCGGGCCTGCAGCGGGCCGAGGCGCGCGAGCGTCCCGGCCAAAAGGCGCTCCAGCCGCGTCGTCGGCACGACGGCGGCGACATCCGCATCCTCGCTGTCGAGGATGAGCGAGATCGTATGCGCCACGCCGTCGTCGACCCCGCGGGCGACGAGCGTCACCGGCCCGAGCGCGATGCGGTCGCCCTCGCGCACCCCCTCCTCGAAGGTATCGCTGAACAGGCTGCCGACCGTCTGGTCGCTGATGTCCTCGTCGACGGCGATGCCGTAGGTCTGCGCAAGCTCGCCCAGCCTGATCTCGGGACCGAAGCTGAACACGCCGGCCGAGGCGCGCCCCTGGTGGCCCTCGAAGGGGGCGAACAGGCGGTCGAGCCGGTTGACGCGCTGCGGCGGCGCCAGGAAGTAGCCATAGTCGCCGACGCGCAGCACGCCCGCCTCCTCGGGGGTGAGGACGGCGTTGCGCCGCACGATGAGCACCGCGCGCGCCCAGGGCGGCAGCCCGCCCCGGTCCATCACCGGGCTGTCCGCGAGCACGGGATAGCCGACCATCTCGTAGTCGAGCTGGCCCGGCAGGTCGATCTCGACGCGGCTCACCTCCGGCGCCGGGTCGGCGAGCGCCACCCCGGTGCTCTGCGCCACGCGGGTCACGGTCCAGCCCTGCAGCAGCAGCGAGACGAGCACGACGAAGAAGGCGACGTTGAAATAGACCTCCGCCTGCGGCAGCTGCGACAGCATCGGGATGGCGGCGAGGAAGATCGACACGGCCCCGCGCAGGCCGACCCAGGAGATGAAGAGCTTCTCGCGCACCGGGAAGCGGAACGGCGTCAGGCAGAGCCAGACCGCGGCGGGGCGCCCGATGAAGATGAGGAACAGGGCGATCGCGAGCGCCGGCACGGCATGCCCGACGAGATCGGCGGGCGTCACCAGGAGGCCGAGCATCAGGAACATGACGATCTGGCACAGCCAGGTCGCCGCGTTGTGGAAGCTCAGGATCGAGGCGAAGGCCCTCACCGGCCGGTTGCCGACGATGATGCCGGCGAGATAGACGGCGAGGAAGCCCGACCCGTTGACCAGCGACGTCATCGCATAGATCGCGACGGCGCTGGCGACCACGAGCAGCGGGTGCAGGCCGGAGGGAAAGGTGACGCGGTTGAGGACGAAGGTGATGGCGAAGCCGCCGGCGATGCCCGCCGCCGCGCCGACGATGCCCTGACGCAGGAGGAGGTCGACGAGGTCGGCCACCGAGGAGGTGCCGTCGGCGCCGATGAGCTGCACCAGCAGGACGACGAGGAAGACGGCGGCGGGATCGTTGGTCGCCGATTCGACCTCCAGTGTCGCATTGACCCGCCGCTTCAGCTGCAGGCCGCCGGCGCGCAACAGGAAGAAGACCGCCGCCGCATCTGTCGAGGCGACCACCGAGCCGACGAGCAGCGCCTCGATCGGCCGCAGGTCGAGCACCAGCATGGCGACGAGCCCGGTCAGCCCCGCCGTGATGACGACCCCGGCCGTGGCGAGCAGCGCCGCCGGCGCCACGGCCCCGCGGATGCCGGCGAAACGCGTGCGCAGGCCGCCGTCGAAGAGGATGATGGCGAGCGACAGCGAGCCGACGAGATAGGTGGCGCGGTAGTCGCTGAAGGGGATGCCGCCGATGCCGTTCTCGCCCGCCAGCATGCCGATGGCGAGGAAGACGAGCAGCAGCGGCGCGCCGAAGCGCGAGGCGACGAGGCTCGAGGCGATGCCCACGACGACGAGGCCGGCGCCGAACAGAAGCAGGGAATTGAGAATGACGATGCTGGTCATGCGTCTTTCGGGGGCAGGCCATGGCTGCCGCCCGGCGCGGACGGCGCCGGCCGGCGGAGGAACCGGTGTGACATGAGGTTGAACCAGAATCCGGCGAAAACCGAATCGTTCGTCCATATGACAGCCGAGGAAGCCGGAATTCAGGCAAAATCGCGCAGAACTGCATGGCAAATCGCATTGTTCCAAAGGTGTTGCGGCCGTGCCGCACTCCCCTTGTCCCGTGCGCTGCACGGGGGTAACCGCCCCTTAATCCGCCACATTTATAGCTTGGTTGAAACGCTGCCCTGCAGTGGCCGCGCGTGCGGCCCGCGCACCTGCGCAAACGGAGAGACATGGCGTTCGACCAATGGCACGACCGGCAGCCCGTGCCCGGCCCTCAGGACGGAGCACGGCGCCGCGCCGCGGATGACGGATTCGACCTGCGCCTGTCGCCGGAAGACCGGCCCACCGGCATCGCCGCCGGCGCGCAGCGCCGCACGGCTCGCCCGTCGCCGGGCCCGCGTCCGCAGGAGCGGCGCGAGCCGGCGTTCTCGGCGACGCCTGCCGGCGTGGAGGATCCCGGCCGATATCCGGCATCGGACGGCGTGGACGGCCTGGGGGAGAGCCTTCCCGGGGACGGCCTTTTCCACGAGGAGGACGTGATGGCGAGGCGTGCGGCGGGTCGCCGCTCCCGCAAGGGCGGCGGGCGCGGCAACGGGGGAGGCGGCTCGGGCGGGGCGCGTCGCGGCGGCGGCCGCCGGCGGCGCTCGTTCCTCGGCTGGGTCGTGCGCAGCTGCTTCGTGCTCGCCATCTGGTGCGGCATCGCCGTTGCGGGCGTCGTCGCCTATCATTTCGCGCAGCTGCCGCCCATCGACCAGCTGACGGTGCCGAAGCGCCCGCCGAACATCGCCATCGCCGCCTCCGACGGCACGCTGATCGCCAACCGTGGCGACATGGGCGGGCGCGAGGTGAAGCTCGCCGAATTGCCGCCCTATCTGCCGAAGGCCTTCATCGCCATCGAGGACCGGCGCTTCTACGACCATTTCGGCATCGATCCGCTCGGCATCACGCGCGCCATGGTGCGCAACGTGACCTCGCGCGGCGTTGCCCAGGGCGGCTCCACGCTGACGCAGCAGCTCGCCAAGAACCTCTTCCTCACCCAGGACCGCACGCTTTCGCGCAAGATCCAGGAGGCGATCCTGGCGCTGTGGCTGGAGCAGAAGTTCACCAAGGACGAGATCCTCGAGCTCTATCTCAACCGGGTCTATTTCGGCGCCGGGTCCTATGGCGTCGAGGCGGCGGCCCTGCGCTATTTCGGCAAGTCGGCGCGCGAGGTGTCCCTGTCCGAGGCGGCGATGCTCGCCGGCCTCGTCCAGGCCCCGTCGCGCCTCGCCCCCAACCGCAACCCGGACGGGGCCGAGAAGCGCGCCCAGCTCGTGCTCTCGGCCATGGCGGACGAGGGCTTCATCTCCGAGGCCGCGGCCAAGAACGCGCTGATGGAGCCGGCGACGGCCATCAAGCCGCGCGGCGCCGGCTCGGCCAACTATGCCGCCGACTACGTCATGGACGTGCTCGAGGACTTCATCGGCCCCGTCGAGCGGGACGTGGTGGTGGAGACGACCATCGACGTCGGCATGCAGCGCGCGGCTGAGAAGGCGCTGGTCGAGGCGCTCGACAAGCAGGGCGGCAAGTACGGCGTCGGCCAGGGGGCGCTCGTCTCGCTCGCCACCGACGGCGGCATCCGCGCCCTCGTCGGCGGGCGCAACTACGGCCAGAGCCAGTTCAACCGCGCGACCGTGGCGATGCGCCAGCCGGGCTCCTCCTTCAAGCCCTTCGTCTATCTCGCCGCGCTCGAGAACGGGCTGACGCCGGACACGGTGCGCGAGGACGGGCCGGTCAACCTCAACGGCTGGCGCCCCGAGAACGCGAGCCGCAAATATGCCGGCCCCGTGACGCTGACCACGGCGCTGGCGCGGTCGATCAACACGGTCACGGCGCAGCTCATCGCCGAGATGGGGCCCAAGGCGGTGGTGCGCACGGCGCAGCGGCTCGGCATCACCTCGCCGCTGCAGCCCAACCTCTCGCTGTCGCTCGGCACCTCCGAGGTGCGGCCCATCGAGCTCGTCGCCGCCTATGCCGCCTTCGCCAACGGCGGCACCGGCGTCATCCCCTATCTCATCCGCGAGGTGAAGACGCCGGACGGCAAGGTGCTGTTCCAGCGCACGCCGACCGACCTCGGCCGCGTCATCGAACAGCAGCACGTGGCGGACATGAACATGATGCTGCGCCAGACCCTGCTGACGGGCACCGGCCGCCGAGCCGAGATCGCGGGCTGGGAGGCCGCCGGCAAGACCGGCACCAGCCAGGAATACCGTGACGCCTGGTTCCTCGGCTATACCGGCAGCCTCGTCACCGGCGTGTGGCTCGGCAACGACGACAGCAAGCCGACGAAGAAGGCCTCGGGCGCCAACCTGCCCGCCGAGATCTGGAAGACCTACATGACTGCGGCCCTGAAGGGCCAGTCCCCGGTGCCGCTGCCCGGCGGGCCGTTCAACCGCCTGCCGCCCGCCGACGACGAAGCGCTCGTCGCCGACGGCGGCTATGCCGGCGCTCCCCCGCCGGCCGCCGGCGGCGGGCCGCCCGCCCAGGCGGCTGCGCCGCAGCGCCAGCGCGGCCTGCTGGAGATGCTCTTCGGCGGGTGAGGTGGATCAGGCGCCGGCGCGGATGCGCCGGCTGCCCGTGAAGAGGGCGAAGGCCCCGACCCCGATCATCGCGATGGTCGCCGTGAGCGGCACGGCGGAGACCGCGACGACGTGGCCGACATAGAGCCCGACGAGGGCCGCAAACGTCATCTGGCAGATGCCGAGCAGGGAGGAGGCCGCGCCCGCCCGCTCCGGAAAGGGCATCATCGCCGCGGCCGCGGTCTGCGGCATGACGAGGCCGACGCCGAAGGTGTAGACGGCCATGGGCAGCACCACGGCAAAGACCGAGGCGACGCCGGCGAGCGCGAACGCCAGCATCACGAGGCCGCCGGCGGCGAGGCAGGCCGTGCCGAGGGCGATGGTGCCGTCGAGGCCCCGCCGGCCGACGAGCCGCTGGGCCAGCACCGTGCCGCTAATATAGCCGATGACCACCGTGCCGAAGGACAGGCCGAAGGCGATCTCGCCGAGGCCGTAGAGGTTCTGCAGCACGAAGGACGAGCCGGAGATGAAGCTGAACAGCCCGGCATAGGTCAGGGCGGCGAGGCCGACGTAGACGCGGTAGAGCCGGCTGGCGATGACGATGCGGAACTCGGCGCCGATGCGGGCCAGCGACAGCGGCCCCTCGGGGCGCTGCCGCAGGGTCTCGGGCAGCGCCGTGGCCACGACGGCGGCGAGCGCGAGGCCGCAGCCGAGCGTGACGGCGAAGCTCGCCCGCCACCCATAGAGCGCCTGCAGGATACCGCCCAGCGCGGGAGCGAGCGCCGGCACGAGGCCCATGATCGTGCCCATGCGGGAGAGTTCGCGTCCCGCCCGCGGCCCCTCGTAGAGATCGCGCACGACCGCGCGGGCGAGCACGATCGGGCCCGAGGCGCCGAGCGCCTGGACGAAGCGTGCAGCCGTCAGCCATTCGATCGAGGGGGCCAGCGCGCAGGCCGCGGTCGCAGCGGCGAAGAGGCCGAGCCCGGCGAGCAGCACCGGCCGGCGGCCGTAATGGTCGGACAGCGGCCCGTGCACGAACTGGCCGGCCGCGAAGCCGAGGAGGAAGGCCGACAGGGTCATCTGCGCCTCGGCCGAGCCGGTGCCGAAGAAGGCGGCGATGACGGGCAGCGAGGGCAGGTACATGTCCGTCGACAGCGGCCCGAGCGCGGTCAGCAGGGCGAGCGTCGCGGTCATCGCGAGGGTGTCGGGTGAAAGGCGCATGGGAACCGGGCAGCCGGGAGGTGAGGGCATCCTCCTCTAGGCGTCGCGAGAGCGCCTGTCGAGCCTTCAGCCGTAGCGGTGCAGGGCGGTGCCGTGGCGCTTGAGCCAGGCCTCGGCCTCGTCCGTGCGCGGGCACAGTGCCTTCGTCAGCCGCCAGAAGCGCACGGAATGGTTCATCTCCTTGAGATGCGCCACCTCGTGCGCGGCGAGATAGTCGAGCACGAAGGGCGGCGCGAGGATGAGCCGCCACGAGAAGTTGAGGCGCCCGGCGGCGCTGCACGAGCCCCAGCGGCTCGTGGTGTCGCGGATGGTGACGGCGCTCGCCTTGCGGCCGAGGGCGTTCGTGTGCCGCTCGACGGCCGCGCGCAGGTCGCGCTCGGCCTCGCGCACGAGGAAATCGCGCAGCCGCCGCGGCACGTGCACCGCCTCGCCGCCGACGCTGATGATGGCGGCTCCGTCGCCGTCGCGGCCCGCCGCAGCGGGCGAGCGCTGTCCCGCAAGGTGGACGATGCGGTGCAGCTCGCCGCGTAGCGGCACCAGCGAGCCGGGCAGCAGGGGCACGCGCTCCGGCACCCGCTCGAGCCGCGTCGCCAGCCAGCCGCCGTGGGCGTCGGCGAATTGCCGGGCGCGCGCGAAGGGCGTGCGCTCGGGCAAGGTGAGGATGGCCTCGCCGGTCGCCCCCGAGACGCGCAGCGTGATCCGCCGCGCGCCGGCGCGCCGCTTCACCGTGACCCGGTAGTCCTCGCCCGCATGGCGGACGAGGATATGGTCCGGATCGCCGGTGTGATCGTCGGGAGGTTTGATGCGCCGGAAGAGGCTTCGCATGAGCGGATGATGGCGATTCGGCCGGAACCCGTCACCAGAAATGCGGAGGGCCGTGGCCCGTCCGCTCACTCGGCTGCGACGCGCCGCGGCTTCCTCTTGCCGTGCATCGCTTCGATCGTGGCGATGAAGTCGGCGATGCGCGGTGCGATCTCGGCGCGGAAGCGCGAGCCGTTGAACACGCCGTAGTGCCCGACACTCTTCTGCAGGTGATGGACCCGCATCTCCGCCGGGATGTTGACGCACAGGTCGTGTGCCGCCTCGGTCTGCCCGACGCCGGAGATGTCGTCCTTCTCGCCCTCCACAGTCATCAGCGCGACGCGGCGGATGGCCGTGAGGTCGACCGGCTTGTCGCGGTGCATCATCTCGCCCTTCGGCAGGGCCTGGCGGACGAAGACCGTGTCGACCGTCTGCAGGTAGAACTCCGCCGTCAGGTCCATGACGGCCATATACTCGTCGTAGAAGTCCCGGTGCTTGTCGGCCGAATCGCCGTCGCCCTCGACGAGGTGGTTGAACATCTCGAGATGCGCCGAGATGTGCCGGTCGAGGTTCATGGCCATGAAGCCCGAGAGCTGCAGGAAGCCGGGATAGACCGAGCGCATGAAGCCCGGGTTCGGGAACGGCACGCGGAAGATGCAGTTGCGGCGGAACCACTCGGTGCCGCGTTCCTCGGCGAGCTTGTTCACGGCGGTGGGCGAGCGGCGCGTGTCGATCGGACCGCCCATCAGCGTCATCGAGCGCGGCACGAACGGATCGTTCTGCGCCTCCATGCGCGCGATGGCCGCGATCACCGGCACCGCCGGCTGGCAGACGGCGAGGACGTGCACGTCCGGGCCGAGCACGTGCAGCATGGAGATGACGTAGTCGATGTAGTCGTCGAGGTCGAACCGGCCCTCGGACAGCGGGATCATGCGCGCGTCCGCCCAGTCGGTGATGTAGACCTCGTGCGTCGGCAGGAAGGTCTCGACCGTGCCGCGCAGCAGCGTCGCATAGTGGCCGGACATCGGCGCGACCACGAGCATCTTCGGCTGGTTGGGGGTGCCCCCCGGCATCGACCGGTCGAAATGGACGAGATTGCAGAACGGCCGCTGCCAGACGATGCGCTCCCTGACGCGGGCGCGCTGCCCGCCGACGGCGGTGGTGCCGAAGCCGAACTCGGGCTTGCCGTAGCGGCGTGTCGACCGCTCGAACAGCTCGCAGGCGGCGGAGACCGAGCGCCCGTAGGGGGTGTTCGTCAGAGGGTTGGCAGGGTCGGAGAAGACGGCCTGGGTGGCGCCGGACAGGAGCCGGGCGGGACCGACCGCCGCATGCGCTGCCTCGTACCAGTAGTAGGCGAGATTCATTCCCACCTCCTTGATTCGTTTGCGCGCCGCAGCGAATCACACGCGATGCTGCAGTGCAATATCGCCCCGACTGTATCGCCGATTTGGATCGATTCAAACCTTTAAGTTATCAACAACCCATTAAACAAACGTCCAAAGGACAGCTTTGATCCATCGGAAAGAATGCCTGACGCCTATTGCAACGCACATGGGGAATACGAGCCGATCATTGTGCACGCGCGCGCAGCGTGCTTGGTAGGCGCCAGGGCAGGTTCCGGGCGCGTTTCCGGGCCCGTTTCATGCCGCCGCGCCGAAAGGGCAGCGAGGAGGGCAGCATATGCCGATGGCCGACGAAGCCTTCGTCGTTTTCAACCGACACGCGCAGCAGCTGCGGCTCGACACGCTGGTGCGCCTGCGCTGGCTCGCGGTCATCGGCCAGAGCACGGCGGTGGCCGGCGTTCACTTCGGCCTCGGCTTTCCCCTGCCGTTCGGCCTGTGCTTCCTCGTCATCGCCGTCTCGGCCTGGCTCAACATCGCCCTGCGCATCCGCTATCCGGTCAGCTACCGCCTCGGCGACGGCGCCGCCTCGGTGCTGCTCGGCTATGACATCCTGCAGCTCGCGGCGCTGCTCTATCTGACGGGCGGGCTGGACAACCCGTTCTCGCTGCTGTTCCTCGCGCCGGTGCTCATCTCGGCGACGGCGCTGCCGCCCTGGCGGACGCTGGCGCTCGGGCTTCTCGCCATGGCCTGCGCCACGGGCCTCGCCTTCGTGCACCAGCCGCTTCCCTGGCGGCCCGGTGAGGTGTTCCAGCTGCCCTTCCTCTACACCGCCGGCATCTGGGCGGCGATCTTCCTCGGGCTGAGCTTCACGGGCATCTATGCCTGGCGTGTCGCGGAGGAGGCGCGCCAGCTCGCCGATGCGCTGAGCGCGACGGAGCTGGTGCTGGCGCGCGAGCAGCACCTGTCGCAGCTCGACGGCCTTGCCGCCGCCGCCGCCCACGAGCTCGGCACGCCGCTCGCCACCATCGCGCTCGTCGCCAAGGAGCTCAGCCGCCAGTCCTCGCCCGACAGCGCCATGGGCGAGGACATCGCCCTCCTGCGCGAGCAGGTGGAGCGCTGCCGCGGCATCCTCGGCAAGCTCACCTCCCTCGGCACCGAGGAAGCGAGCCCGCTGGAGAGCCTGACGCTGCACCACCTCATCGAGGAGGTGGCCGGGCCGCAGCGGCCGTTCGGCGTGCCGATCTCGGTGTCCCTGTCGGGCGAGCCGCCGGAGCCGGTCTGCCGCCGCAATCCCGGCATGCTCTACGGGCTCGGCAATCTCGTCGACAATGCGCTCGATTTCGCCCGCTCCAAGGTCGACATCCGCGCCTATTGGGACGCCGAGACCGTGTCGATCGCCGTGGCCGACGACGGGGCCGGCTTTGCCCCCGAGGTGCTGCTGCGCCTCGGCGAGCCCTATGTCACCACCCGCGGCGTCGGCCGGCGGGCCGGCGGCGAGGCCTCGGGCCTCGGCCTCGGGCTCTTCATCGCCAAGACGCTGCTCGAGCGTTCCGGCGCCACGCTCGCCTTCCGCAATGCCGCCGCACCGGCCCAGGGCGCCGTCGTGACCATCTCCTGGCCGCGCGCGGCCTTCGAACGCACCTCCGTGGTGGCCTGACGACACGGTTTTTCGTGACAGGAAGGGGAAACTTCCTATCTATAAGGTCGGGAGGTCGAAGCGCGCAGCTCGCGCGTGCGCGCGGCTGTCAAACGAGGATGATGATGCAGGCGAGTGCGAGTGAACCCGGTTCCGACCAGAGCCTCCTCATAGTCGACGACGATCGGCCGTTCCTGACGCGCCTGGCGCGCGCCATGGAGAGCCGCGGCTATTCCGTGCGGACGGCTGAATCGGTGGCCGAGGGGCTCGCCGCGATCGACGAGGATCCGCCCGCCTTCGCGGTGATCGACATGCGGCTCGGCGACGGCAACGGCCTCGACGTCGTCACGCGCCTCAAGGAGCGCCGGCCCGACGCCCGCGGCATCATGCTGACAGGCTACGGCAATATCGCCACCGCGGTTTCGGCCGTGAAGCTCGGCGCCTACGACTATCTTGCCAAGCCCGCCGATGCGGACGAGATCCACGCCGCCCTGATGGCGCGCGGCGGGGTGCGCGCCGCGCCGCCGGAAAACCCGATGTCGGCGGACCGGGTGCGCTGGGAGCACATCCAGCGCGTCTACGAATTGTGCGGCCGCAACGTCTCCGAGACGGCGCGGCGGCTCAACATGCACCGGCGGACCCTGCAGCGGATCCTCGCCAAGCGCGCGCCGCGCTGAGCCTGTTGCGAGCAGCGGGGGCGGCGATGCGCGCCGGGATGTGCGTTTCGACACGGATCGCGGTCGGGACCCGCTCTAGCTCTCGCCCATCGCAGGACCGGAGCCTTCGGGCATGAAGCGCAGGATCGCCGCCATTCTCGCCGCCGACGTGGCCGGCTATTCGCGGCTCGTCGCCGAGGCGGAGGAGGAGACGCTGCAGCGGCTCGCCGCCTATCGGGAAGTGTTCGACGAATTCGTCGGCCGGCACGGGGGGCGCATCTTCAACACCGCCGGCGATTCGGTGATGTGCGCCTTCGACAGCGCGGTGGAAGCGACGCGCTGCGCCATCGACATCCAGGAATCGCTGCGCACCCGCAACCTGTCCCTGCCCGCCAACCGGCGCCTGCAGTTCCGCATCGGCATCAGCATCGGCGACGTGGTCGAGCGCGACGGGGACATGCTGGGCGACGGCGTCAACATCGCCGCGCGCCTCGAAAGCCTCGCCGAGCCCGGCGGCATCTGCGTCTCGCGCTCGGTGCACGAGACGGTGGCGAACAAGATCTCCGTGCCCTTCCGCGACATCGGCGCGCGCGAGGTGAAGAACATCCCGCAGCCCGTGCACGCCTTCGTCGTCGCCTGGCCACAGCAGGTGGCGGAGGTCGCGGACAGGCGCGCTTTGGGGGGCCTTTTCGCGGCCCTGCCGCGGCCCGGCGCCCCGATGCTGATGGCGCTTGCCGCGGCCGTGGTTGTCGCCGTCGCGGTCGTCCTGTGGGCCGCCGGCGCGCTGACCGGCCGGGCGCCCTCGACGACCCCGCCGACCGCAGGCACGCCGCCGTCCGGCCATGCCACCGGCGCCGCGGAGCCCGGCGGGCAGGATGACGCTGCCGCCTTCGCAGCGCTTGCCCGGCGCGGCGGCATCGTGCCCGACGCCTCGAGCGCCGCCGAACTCTACCACAACGCCCGGCTCTATGAGGCGCGCGGCGACACGCCCGAGGCACGCCGTGCCTATCTCGCCCTGGCCCGGCTCGGCGGCGAGCAGGTCGATCCCCTCCTGCGCCTTGCGGCGCTGCTGCGCGCAGGGGAGGGGCGGGCCGGCGCGCGGGAGGTTCTCGGCGAGCTTCTCGCCCGTCGCGCGACGCGCGCGGCCGCCCTCGTCCATGCTTTGCAGTTCGAGGGGACCGAGCGGCGGACGAAGGTCGAGGCCTTCGCCGCCGCCCATCCCGATTTCGCGCCGGCCTTCTACCTGCTCGCCGGCGAATATGGCGAAGGGCGCCTCGGCACCCGCACGCTGACCGACCGGCGGCTGGAATTCGAGGCGCTCGAGCGCTTCCTCGCCGCGGACGAGGAGGGGCGGCTGCCGCCCTTCTTCCTCGACCAGTCGGTGCTGGCCGAGTGGCTCGACGATGCGCGCCGGCGCCGGGGCGAGACGGAGGCCTTCTTCGCCACCGGCACGACGCGGCCGGTCGCCTCCTTCACGCGCTCGAACGCCGGCTGGCATGCCGCGCTGTCCATGCCCGAGCCCGCGACGGCCATCAGCTACCGCATCGGGGACACGGGCGAATTCCGCGCAACGGGCACGAGCCAGGTCCTCGACCCGCGCACCGGCAAGCCGGCGCCGCTGACGAGCTTCCCCCTGCCCGCCGACCAGGAGAAGACCTCCGTCTACGTCATGTACGACGATGCGGCCGGCCGGCCGGTCGGGCCTTTCGTCATCGACTTCGACCCGCATGCGGCGCTCGTCGCCGGCCAGCGCGACGCGCTCAGGCAGGCCCCGGGCGCCTGGATCGCCTTCCGCGCCGACGGGCCGACGCTCGTCTATTACACCCATCTCGTCAGCTACCGCTGCGCCCTGCAGAGAGCAGTGATGGGCATCGACGGCGGTCCGCTGGAGACCGTGCTGCCGCTGCCGCCCTGCGACGAGAGCAATCCTTATGCGGTGCCGGCGAACGTGCGGCCCTATCTCATCGTCCCCGACGACACGCGCACCGTCTCCGTGCAGCTCGTCTTCGCCGACGGCAGCCGCTCGCAGGTGGAGACCTTCCGCCGGCCCGCCGCCCGGGACTGAATGATCTCATGCCGCACGCGGTCTTTTCGCGCGCCTGCGCCCATGGCATCGTCGCCGCGCCGTGGCGGGCCGCGGCGCTGAGGAGGGTTTTGCGATGGAATGGGCGATTCTCGGCATCGTCGTCGTGGCGGTGCTCTATGCGATCATGGTCTACAACGGCCTCGTGTCGCTGCGTCAGCGGGTCAACCAGGCCTTTGCCGACATCGACGTGCAGCTGAAGCAGCGGCATGATCTCATCCCCAACCTCGTCGAGACCGTGAAGGGCTATGCCGCCCACGAGCGCGGCACGCTCGACGCCGTCGTGCAGGCCCGCAACGCCGCGCTCGGCGCGCACGGCCCGGCCCAGCAGGCGGCGGCCGAGCAGGCCCTGAGCGGGGCGCTCGGGCGCCTCATCGCCCTCGCCGAGGCCTATCCCGACCTCAAGGCCAACACCAATTTCCAGCAGTTGCAGGTCGATCTCTCCGACATCGAGAACAAGCTCGCGGCGGCGCGGCGCTTCTTCAACAATGCGGTGTCGGAATACAACGCCGCCATCCAGGCCTTCCCCGCCGTGCTGTTCGCCGCGAGCTTCGGCTTCACCCAGCGCGAGTTCTTCGACGTCGGCGAAACGGCCCGGCAGCAGCTCGACGTCGCCCCGCAGGTCAAGTTCTGACGAGGGGGGCCGGGCATGCTGCCCGCCTTCGGCCTCTACAGCCACATCCGCAACAACCGCATCCGCTCGGGGCTGCTGCTCGCCGGGCTGTTCCTCCTTGTCTACGTGCTGACCTATGCCGGGGCGCTCATTGCCGAGGCAATGAGCCGCGACGACACGCTCGACGGCTATCTGCGCGGCGCCTTCGGCGGTCTGCTCACCGCCTTTCCGTGGGTGACCCTCGGCACGGGCCTGTGGCTCGCCGTCGCCTGGAAGTTCCACCAGGGCATGATCGCGCTTCTGACCGGCTCGCACAGGGTGACGCGCGAGGAGGAGCCGAAGCTCTACAACCTGCTCGAGAACCTGTGCATCTCGCGCGGCCTGCCCATGCCGCGCCTCAGCATCATGGAGAGCGAGGCGCTCAACGCCTTCGCCACCGGGCTCAACGAGGAGCAATATGCCGTCACCGTGACGCGCGGGCTCATGGGCGCGCTGACCGATGCCGAGATGGAGGCCGTGCTTGCGCACGAGCTCACCCATATCCGCAACGGCGACGTGCGCCTGATGGTCATCGCCGTCGTCATCGCGGGGGTCGTCTCCTTCTTCGGGGAGCTCATGTTCCGCGGCCTGACGCGCATGTCGTGGCGCGGCTCGTGGCGCGGCGGGTCGTCCCGGCCGTCCTCGTCCTCATCGTCCGGTAGCCGCAAGGGCGGCGGTGGGGCGGTGGCCATTGCCATCCTCATCGCGGTCGTCCTCGTCGTCCTCTCCTGGCTGCTGTCGATCCTCATCCGCTTCGCGCTGTCGCGCTCGCGTGAATATCTCGCCGACGCGGGGGCGGTGGAGCTCACCAAGAACCCGGACGCCATGATCGGCGCGCTCCTGAAGATCTCCGGCCGGGGAGAGCTGGCGAACGTGCCCTCCGGCCTCATGGAAATGTGCGTCGATAACCCGCGCTCCGGCTTTACCGACCTTTTCGCGACGCATCCCTCCATCGACGATCGCATCGATGCCCTCGTGCGCTTTGCCGGCGGCCGGCGGCCCGAGCCGGTCGAGACCGTGCCGCACATCGCCGGGCGGCCCGACGCCGATCCGCCCCCCTCCGACACGTCGCCGCCGCACGGCCCGTGGGGCTGAGCTTGCGGGATGCCTGGTCCCTCCATATCTGTAGCCTTTACAGATATGGAGATGAGCATGCGCCCGAACCTGCCCGAGGACCTGTCCATCGGTGCCCTGTCGGAGGCGACGGGCGTCAACATCGAGACCATCCGCTACTACGAGAAGATCGGCCTCCTGCCGCCGCCGCCGCGCACCGAGGGCCGGCAGCGGCGCTATGACGGCATGGCGGTGCGGCGCCTGCGCTTCATCCGGCACGCCCGCGACCTTGGCTTTTCCGTCGACGCGATCCGCGATCTCATCGCCATGGCGGCCGACCCGGCAGCCTCCTGTTCGGGCGCCGACGCCATCGCCCGTGCGCATCTCAAGGATGTCGAGCGGCGCATCGCCCAGCTCGCGGCCCTGCGCGACGAGATCGCCCGCATGCTCGACCATTGCGGCGACGGCACCATCGCCGATTGCCGCGTCATCGAGGTTTTGGCCGACCATGGCCAGTGCCTGCACGAGGACCATCGCACGCCGGCCTGACAGGCTGCCGTCTTCCTCTTGCCACTGTCCGGCAGCTTCGATATGTAACGTTACAACGTTACATTCTGGAGATTGCCTATGACCGTCGACGGACGTCTTCCGGTCACCGTCCTGTCGGGCTTCCTCGGCGCCGGCAAGACGACGCTGCTCAACCACCTGCTCAACAACCGCGACGGGCGGCGCATCGCCGTCATCGTCAACGACATGAGCGAAGTGAACATGGATGCCGACCTCGTGCGCGCCGGCGACGCCGACCTTGCGCGCACGGACGAACGCCTCGTGGAGATGACCAACGGCTGCATCTGCTGCACGCTGCGCGACGACCTGCTCGAGGAGGTGCGCCGCCTCGCCGAGGCCGGGCGCTTCGACTATCTTGTCATCGAGGGCACCGGCATCGCCGAGCCGCTGCCGATCGCGGCGACCTTCTCGTTCCGTGACGTCGAAGACCGGTCGCTGTCGGACGTCGCCCGGCTCGACACCATGGTCACCGTCGTCGACGCGGTGAATCTGACCCGGGACTATGGCAGCCGCGACTTCCTCAGCGACCGCGGCGAGACCGCCGGCGAGGAGGACGAGCGCACGCTCGTCGACCTGCTCGTCGACCAGATCGAGTTCGCCGACGTCATCGTCCTCAACAAGGTCGGCGATGCGACGCCCGGGCAGCGCGAGAGCGCCCGCACCATCGTCAAGGCGCTCAATCCGACGGCCCGGCTGATCGAGACGGACTTCTGCCGCGTCGAGCCCGAGGCCATCCTCGACACCGGCCTCTTCGACGAGGAGGAGGCCGCCCGTCATCCGCTCTGGTACAAGGAGCTCTTCGGCCACGCCGACCATGTGCCGGAGACCGAGGAATACGGCATCACGAGCTTCGTCTACCGGGCGCGGCGGCCGTTCCATCCCGAGAAGTTCAACGCCTTTCTCGCCCGCACCTGGCCGGGCCTCATCCGCGCCAAGGGCCATTTCTGGCTGGCGACGCGGCCGGACTGGGTGGGCGAGATGAGCCTCGCCGGCGCCATCTGCCGCACGGAGGCCCTCGGCTTCTGGTGGGCCGCGGTGCCGCGCGCGCGATGGCCCCGGCACGAGAGCTGGAAGGGGCTCATCGCCCGCCACTGGCACCGTGTGTGGGGCGACCGCCGGCAGGAGCTCGTCTTCATCGGCGCCGACCTCGACGAGGCGGCCATCCGCGCCGCGCTCGACGAATGCCTCGTCGGCCGGCCGGACGCCCTGCGCTTCAACCCGGCCGATTTCGCGGGCCTGCCCGATCCCTTCCCCACCTGGCGCCGCGCCATGGCGGCGTGACGTCTCTCTTGCGGAGAATCCCATGCGTCTTCTGTCCCTTGCGGCGGCGCTCGCGCTCGCCTTCCCCTCGCTTGCCCAGGCGCACGGCATCTGGATCGCCCAGCGCACGGGCGAGCTCGCCATCGTCTACGGCCATGGCGGCTCCGACGACGCCTATGATCCCGCCAAGGTCAGATCCATCGCCGCCCGGACAGCCGCGGGCGCCGAGGCGCCCGTGAAGATTGCCCGACGCGAGAAGAACGTCGTCATCACTCCGGCCGAGGAGGCAGCCGTCGTCACAGCCGTCTTCGACGGCGGCTTCTGGGCGAAGACCAGGGAGGGCAAGTGGGTCAAGAAAGGGCGCCGCGACGTGCCGGATGCCGAGAGCGCCAGCCATTCGCTGAAATACAACACGACGGTCCTCGCCGGCACCGGCGGCCCGCTCCCGCCGCAGGGCCTGCCGCTCGAGATCGTGCCGCTCGCCGACCCGATGACGCTGAAGCCGGGCGACGACCTGCCCGTCCAGGTGCTGAAGGGCGGCAAGCCGCTGGCGGGCGCGGGCGTCATTTCCGATTACGTCAACGAGAGCCACGGCGCGCCGATGACGACGGATGCCGAGGGCAAGGCGGTCGTGGTGGTGCGCAACGACGGCCTCAACGTCATCGCCGTCTCCGCCTCCGAGCCGACGCCCGGCGATGCCGACGTCGACCGCAAGGGCCTGTTCGCCACCCTGTCCTTCATGCTGCCGCACGTCGAGTAGGCCGGGCAGGGCGGCGATCAGGTCAATCGCATATGAGGAGCGAATTGATCCCTCCCCTTTTGGGGGAGGGTGGATCGCGCCGTAGGCGCGAGACGGGTGGGGTCAAGGCGGGAATGGTGTTCACAATCTGAGCTGCGGTCCCCTCCGTCGCTGCTACGCAGCGCCACCTCCCCCGTGCGGGGGAGGATCAGGGCGTCGATCGCCCCTTCCGGTACCGCATCCGGGCCGCTATAGCGGATCCGGCCGCCCTGACCGGGCGGTCGGATCCGCGGGGGAAGCGACATGATGGCGAATATCGCGGTCGGCATCTCGGTCAGCATGATCAACGTCGGCCTGCACGCCCTCGTCTCGGTGGCGCTGGTCCATTGGCTCGACCGGCGCGGCCTCGGTCACCGGCGCCATCGCCGGATGACGCTCGCCGTCGTCATGGGCGCCATCGGCGGCCTGCTCACGCTGACGCACATGGCCGAGGTGGCGCTGTGGGCCCTCGTCTATGTCCTCATCGGGGCGGCTCCCGCGAGCGGCAATGATTTCTACTTCGCCTTCGTCAATTACACGACGCTCGGCTACGGCGACCTCCTGCCCGACGAGGGATGGCGCCTTCTCGGCCCGATGGCAGCGGCGAACGGCGTGCTTCTCTTCGGCTGGTCGACGGCACTCATCTTCGGCGCGCTGCAGCGCGCCGCCCACAGGCTCGGCTTGGAGAAGGGACAGGGCGCGGCATAGGCGCCGCGCCCCGTTTCTTCAGTTCGCGGGCATCGCCGTCTCGACCAGCGTCGCCCAATAGCCGACGCCGACGGGGATGGCCTCGTCATTGAAGTCGTAGGCGGGGTGGTGCAGGCCCGCCGAATCGCCGTTGCCCATGAAGATGAAGGCGCCGGGGCGCGCTTCGAGCATGAAGGAGAAGTCCTCGGCGCCCATGGTCGGCGGCACCTCGAGGTCCACCGCGCCGGCACCCGCGGCCACCTTAGCGGCGATGCCGGCGGCGAATTCCGTCTGCGCCGCATGGTTGCGCGTGACCGGATAGCCGCGCTCGTACTCGACCGTCGCCGTGGCGCCGAAGGCGCGCGCGATGGTGGTGACGATCTCCTTCAGTCGCGTCTCGCACAGGTCGCGCAACTCCGGCGTCAGCGTGCGCACGGTGCCCATGAGCTCGGCCGTCTGCGGGATGACGTTGAAGGCCTCGCCCGCCTTGAAGGCGGTGACCGAGACGACCGCCGATTCGAGCGGATCGGCGTTGCGGGAGACGATCGACTGCAGGGCCGTGACGATATGGGTCGAGACGAGGAGGGTGTCGATCGTCTCGTTGGGCTTGGCGGCATGGCCGCCCTTGCCCTCGACGCGGATGCGGAAGCGGTCCGCCGCCGCCATCAGCGGGCCGGGGCGCAGCGCGAAGGAGCCGACCGGCAGCCCCGGCATGTTGTGCATGCCGTAGACCTCCTGCACGCCGAAGCGGTCCATCACCCCGTCGTCGATCATGGCCCGGGCGCCGCCGCCGCCTTCCTCGGCGGGCTGGAAGAGGAGGACCACGGTGCCGTCGAAATCGCGCGTCTCGGCGAGATAGCGCGCCGCGCCGAGGAGCATCGCGGTGTGGCCGTCGTGGCCGCAGGCGTGCATCTTGCCGGACACCTTCGAGCGATAGGGCAGGTTCGTCTCTTCCTCGATCGGCAGCGCGTCCATGTCGGCCCTGAGGCCGATGACCTTGCCCGAGCCACTGCTGCGCCCGCGGATGACGCCGACGACGCCGGTGCGGCCGATGCCGGTCACGACCTCGTCACAGCCGAAGGAGGCCAGCTTCTCGGCGACGATGCCGGCGGTGCGGTGGACGTCGTACAGCAGCTCCGGATTGCTGTGGAAGTCGCGGCGCCAGGTGGTGATCTCATCCTTGAGCGCGGCGATACGGTCGGTTTTCGGCATGGGAAGAACGGCCCTCGTGGCTGGTTCGCGCCCGGCCGGGCGCGCTTTCCCCAGCAAAACGAAGCCGTCCGGTCAGGTCAACCGCGCAGCGCGCATGGGCTGCGGCCTCAGGGCCCGGTGCGCGCATGCGCAGTCCGACACGGCGCTGAATGGCCACTAGACCGTTGCAGGTGACACTGTCTATTGTTCGCATCAGAGCCGAATGAAACGGCCGGCGGCGCGTCCGCCACCCAGATCGAGCCTTGACCCGCGCCAAGACGGGTCGTGCCAGAGAGGACCATCATGCTGAAATTCGTCAGGGGGGCTGCCGTCGCGTCCTTCGCCGGCTTGCTGCTGGCCAGTGCGCCGCTGCAGGCCAAGACGCTGCGCTTCGCCTTCCAGGGCGACTACAAGTCGCTCGACCCCTATACGCTCAACGAGACCTTCACCCTCGGCATGCATGCCGCGGCCTACGAGGGCCTCACCAAGCGCGATCCAGAACTCAAGATCATTCCGGGCCTCGCCGAACGCTGGGAGGTGCTGGAAGACGGCAAGCGCTGGCGCTTCTACCTGCGCCAGGGCGTGAAATTCCACAACGGCAACGATTTCAACGCCGACGACGTGCTGTTCTCGGCTGACCGCGTGCGTGCCGACGGGTCCGACCTCAAGACCCGCATCCCGCCCGAGGCCAAGTTCGTCAAGGTGGACGACTACACGGTCGACGTGGAGCTGCCCGCCCCCAACCCGATCCTGCACTACGAGTGGGATACGTGGTACATCATGGACAAGGAGTGGTCGGAGGCGAACAACGCCGGCAAGCCGACCCCCGCCGCCGCGACCACGCCGAGCCATGCCGCGCTCAATGCCAACGGCACCGGCCCGTTCGTGGTCGAGAGCCACCAGCCCGGCGTCAAGACCGTCTGGAAGCCCAATGCGGGCTGGTGGGACAAGCCGCAGCACAACCTGACCGAGGCCATCTTCACGCCGATCGCTTCCGACGCCACGCGCGTCGCCGCCCTCCTCTCCGGCGAGGTGGACTGGATCGACCCCGTGCCGCTGCAGGATGTCGACCGCGTGAACGCGAGCGCCAATGCCTCGGTCATGCAGGGGCCTGAGCTGCGCACCATCTTCCTCGGGTTCGACCAGTATCGCGACGAGCTGCTCTATTCCAACGTGAAGGGCAAGAACCCCTTCAAGGACAAGCGCGTGCGCGAGGCCGTCTACAAGGCCATCGACATCGAGGCGATCAAGGACAAGGTCATGCGCGGGGCCGCGACGCCGACCGCGCTCATGATCTCGCCGCTGCTGTTCGATCTGTCGGAGGACTTCAAACGTCCGGCGGCCGATCCCGAAGGGGCGAAGAAGCTCCTGGCGGAGGCCGGCTACGGCGAGGGCTTCGAGGTCGGCATGGATTGTCCGAACGACCGCTACGTCAACGACGAGCGGATCTGCCAGGCGGTGGTCGGCATGCTGGCGCGCGTCGGCATCAAGGTGAACCTCAACGCCCAGCCGAAGGCCAAGTACTTCGCCAAGGTGCTCGCGGCCGGCGGCTACGACACGTCGTTCTACCTGCTGGGCTGGACGCCGGGCTCCTTCGATTCCTACAACGTCCTCGCCAACATGTACCGTTGCCGCGACGAGAAGGGCAACGGCGGCAACAACAATCTCGGCAACTACTGCAACCCGAAGATGGAGGAGCTGATCAAGCAGGTCCTCGGCGAGACGGATACGGCCAAGCGCAACGAGCTCATCAAGGAGGCCTACACCCTCGGCCAGGTGGAGGACTGGGGCTACGTGCCGCTGCATCAGCAGGCGCTGGCCTGGGGCGTCGCCAAGAACACCAAGGTGGTGCAGCGGGCCGACAACCAGTTCCTGTTCTACTGGGTGACCAAGGAGTAAGGGGGCGAAAGGCTGCACGCTCGCGTGCAGCCTTGTCCGAGGCGAACCGCCCCCGCGTTCTCGCGTGAATGCCGTGCCCGGTGATGCCGGGCACGGGAAGGGCGGCGGTTTATCTGGCCGGCGGGAAGCCGGCGCCGGAGCGGTGCCCCGCATCCTCGGGTGCGGGCCGCCGTCGCCCAACACGAAGAGCAGTCCATGCTTGCCTTCATCATCCGCCGCCTCGTCCAGTCCATCGGCGTGCTGCTGGCGGTGGCCTTCATCGCCTTCGCGATGTTCCGCTTCGTCGGCGATCCCGTGAACCAGATCGTCAGCATCGAAGCCTCCGCCGAGGAGCGGGCGCAGATCCGCGAGAGCCTCGGCCTCAACGACCCCTTCGTCGTGCAGTTCGCGCGCTATGTCGGCCGGGCGGCGAGGCTCGACTTCGGCATCTCCTACCAGTTCCGCCAGCCGGTCACGAAGCTGCTCGGCGAGCGCATGCCGGCGACGCTGGAGCTCGCCTTCGTCTCCGCCGTCTTCGCCCTCGTCGTCGGCATCCCGATGGGCGTCTACACGGCGCTCCGGCGCGACAGCTGGCTCGCCAAGCTCTTCCAGGCGGTGTCGCTCGTCGGCGTCAGCCTGCCGACCTTCCTCATCGGCATCCTGCTCATCTATGTCTTCGCCGTCACTCTCGGCTGGCTGCCCTCCTTCGGGCGCGGCGAGGTGGTGCGGCTCGGTGACTGGTGGACGACGGGCTTCCTCACCACCTCGGGGCTCAGGGCGCTCATCCTGCCGTCGATCACGCTCGGCCTCTTCCAGATGACGCTGATCATGCGCCTCGTGCGCGCCGAGATGCTCGAGGTGCTGCGCACGGACTACATCAAGTTCGCCCGTGCCCGCGGCCTGACGCGCCGGGCCGTCAACTTCGGCCATGCGCTCAAGAACACGCTGGTGCCGGTGATCACCATCACCGGCCTGCAGCTCGGCTCCATCATCGCCTTCGCCATCATCACCGAGACGGTGTTCCAGTGGCCGGGCATGGGCGTGCTCTTCCTGCAGGCGGTGCAGAACGTCGATATTCCCATCATGGCCGCCTACCTGCTGCTGATCGCCTTCCTCTTCGTCGTCATCAACCTCGCCGTTGACCTTCTCTACGCGGTCGTAGACCCGCGCCTGAAGGTCACGGTGCGCGCCGCGTGAGGAACGAGATGCCCTACGTCACGCAGGAAGAAGCCAAAGCATCCCCGCCGGCGGTGGGCACCCCGTCCCCCGGCTGGTTCGCGCGGGTGATGGACCATGACCTGATGGCGAGCTTCCTCGCCTCGCGCGTCACGGTGCTCGCCGCCCTCGTCACGCTCGCGCTCGCCGTCCTCGCGCTCTTCGCGCCGCTGATCGCGCCCTACAACCCGTTCGACCCGGCGGAGGTCTTCCTCATCGATTCGCTCAACCCGCCGCGCTGGCTGCCGGCGGGCGACGCCCGCTTCCTGCTCGGCACGGACGACCAGGGGCGGGACCTCTTCTCCGCCATCCTCTACGGCCTGCGCGTGTCGCTCATCATCGGCGTGCTCGGCGTGCTGATGGCGGCCGCCATCGGCATCACGCTCGGCCTCCTCGCCGGCTATGTCGGCGGGCGGGTCGATGCTGTGATCATGCGCATCGCCGACGTGCAGCTCACCTTCCCGGCCATCCTCATCGCGCTTCTGGTCGACGGCGTGGTGCATGCGCTGCTCAAGGGGGCGAGCCGGGAGGACACGGCCTTCGGCGTGCTCGTCTTCTCCATCGGCCTGTCGTTCTGGGTGCAGTACGCGCGCACCATCCGCGGCTCGACGCTGGTGGAGAAGAACAAGGACTACATCCAGGCGGCGCGGCTCGTCGGCCTTCCGCCCATCGTCATCATGGCGCGGCACGTGCTGCCCAACGTCATCGGGCCGGTGCTCGTCATCCTCACCATCAACCTTGGCCTTGCCGTCATCACCGAGGCGACCCTGTCCTTCCTCGGCGTCGGCCTGCCGCCGACGCAGCCCTCGCTCGGCACCCTCATCCGCATCGGCAACGACTATCTCTTCTCCGGCGAGTGGTGGATCGTCGCCTTCCCCGGCCTCACGCTCGCGGCCCTCGTCCTCGCCGTCAACCTGCTCGGCGACTGGCTGCGCGATGCCCTGAACCCGAAGCTCAGATGACAGAACCCGTCCTCTCCGTCCGCGACCTCAAGGTCCAATTCGTCACCCGCCGCGGCGTGCTGAAAGCCATCGACGGCGTCTCCTTCGACATCGCGCCGGGCGAGGTGCTCGGCGTCGTCGGCGAGTCGGGCGCCGGCAAATCGGTGACGGGCTCGGCCGTCATCGGCCTCATCGAGCCGCCCGGCCGCATCGCCGGCGGCGAGATCCGCCTGAAGGGCGAGCGCATCGACAGCCTCTCGCCCGAGGCGATGCGCCGCGTGCGCGGCAAGCGCATCGGCATGATCTTCCAGGACCCGCTGACGAGCCTCAATCCGCTCTACACGGTTGGCGAGCAGCTGGTGGAGACCATCAGGACGCACCTGCCCCTGTCGGCGGGGCAGGCGCGCCGGCGCGCCATCGATCTCCTGGCCGAGGTCGGCATCCCGGCGCCCGACCGGCGCATCGACGGCTATCCGCACGAGTTCTCCGGCGGCATGCGCCAGCGCGTCGTCATCGCGCTCGCGCTGTCGGCGGAGCCCGAGCTCGTCATCGCCGACGAGCCGACCACGGCGCTCGACGTCTCCGTGCAGGCGCAGATCATCACGCTCATCAAGCGCCTGTGCGCGGAGCGCGGCACCGCCGTCATGCTCGTCACCCACGACATGGGTGTCATCGCCGAGACGGCCGACCGGGTGGCGGTGATGTATTCGGGCCGCATCGCCGAGATCGGCCCGGTGCGCGACGTGGTCAAGCACCCGCTGCACCCCTATGCGGTGGGGCTGATGGGCGCCATCCCCTCGCTCGAGACCCATGCCGACCGGCTGGTGCAGATCCGGGGCGCCATGCCGCGCCTCTCCGCCATCCCGCCGGGCTGCCCGTTTCATCCGCGATGCGAGCGCGCCTTCGCCCGCTGCGCGGTGGACCGGCCCGAGCCGCTCGACCGCGACCGGCGCAAGGTCGCCTGCCATCTCTATGACGAGGCGCATGCGGAGATTGCCTCATGACCGAGACCCCTTTCGTCGCGGTGCGCAACCTCAGGCGCGTCTTCGACGTCTCAAAGCCCTGGCTCAACCGCATGCTGGAGGGCGGGCAGAAGCAGTATCTGACGGCGGTGGACGACGTCAGCTTCACCATCCGCCGCGGCGAGACCTTCGCGCTCGTCGGCGAATCGGGCTCCGGCAAGTCCACGGTGGCGCGCATGGTCGTCGGCCTCATGCCGCCCTCGGCCGGCGAGGTCGTCATTGACGGCGTGCCGATCAACGATCCGCGCCGCGCGGCGGACGTGCGGGCGTTGCGCCGGCGCATCCAGATGATCTTTCAGGACCCTTACGCCAGCCTCAATCCGCGCTGGCGCGTGGAGCGCATCATCGCCGAGCCGATCCGGGCCTTCTCCTTGAGCGCGAGCGCCCGCGAGGTGCACGAGCGGGTGGGTGAGCTGCTGACGCTCGTCGGCCTCCATCCGGCGGACGGCGCCAAGTTCCCGCACGAGTTCTCCGGTGGCCAGCGGCAGCGCATCGCCATCGCCCGGGCGCTTGCCTCCAAGGCCGAGTTCATCGTCTGCGACGAGCCGACCTCGGCCCTCGACGTGTCGGTGCAGGCGCAGATCCTCAATCTGATGCGCGACCTGCAGGACCGCTTCGGCCTGACCTATCTCTTCATCAGCCACAATCTCGCGGTGGTCCGCCACATGGCGAGCCGCATCGGCGTCATGTATCTCGGCCGCATCGTCGAGATCGGCGGCGGGCGCGACCTCTTCGTGCGGCCGCAGCATCCTTACACGCGCATGCTGCTCAACGCCGTGCCGGACATCGCCATGACGGGCCGGCTGCGCGAGGCGGTGCAGGGCGAGATCCCGAATCCCATCAACCCGCCGTCGGGCTGCACCTTCCACCCGCGCTGCCCCTTCGTCTTCGACCGTTGCCGGCGCGAGGTGCCGCCGCTCGAGGCGGGCGTCGCCTGCCATGCGGTCGCCGAGGGGCGCATCGCCGCGGCCTGACAGGGCCGCGCGTTCAGGGCTTGCCGAGACGGCCGAACAGCCGGGCCTTGGGCCGCGTCGTGCGGAACTGGCCGCGCTCGATGGCCAGAAAAGCAATGACGGCGATGCCGATCAGCGTCAGCCACCAGGCCTGCGTCGTCGCCATGCCGGAGGCGGCGACGACGAAGGCCACTGTGAAGGTGGCGATGGCGGCCGGAACGAGCGAGGCCGTCATGCCGCCGGCGGCGCGGATGGCGAAATAGAGCAGCACCGCCAGCGTCGCCGCGCCGACGACGCCGAGGTCGTACCAGATCTCGAAGGGCAGCGAGAGGGGCGCCTCGCGCGGCACGAGGCCGACGAGGCGGCCACGCAGGCTGGCGTCGAGCCCGTGGCCGGTGATGAGGCGCAGGGGATCGCTGCGCACGATGTCGGCCCAGACGCGGATGGACTGCACCGCCGGGCTCGCCGTGCCCATCAGCGCCTTGGCGAGGGGACGCAGCAGAAAGGGCAGGAGCGGGGCTGCGAGGATGACGGCGGCGACCGCGACGCGCAGCACGTCCCGGCCGACGGGCGGCCGCCACGACGTCAGGGCGAACATCGTCGCGCCGGCAGCGAGTGCGAGCAGCGGGATGAAGCTGCCGCCGCCGACGACGGCGAGGCCGGCGACCGCACCGAGCGCCAGCGCGACGAGCCCGTGCCCGCGCGAGATGAGCCAGCCGATCGCCGGCCACAGCAGGACCGAGAGCGTGACGAGGCCGCGCTCGAGGCTGCCGGGATCGATCGTGTCGCGGCCGAGAAGGCCGAGCGCGACCAGGATGGCGAAGATGGAGGCGGCGGCGGCGCCGATGCCCGTGAGATAGAGATTGGAGGCGCGCATGCGCTCCGGCAGCGCGGCGATGCCGGCAAAGGCCATGGCAGCGGCACCGAGGGCGTTGAGCAGCTTGTCGAGCGCCGTGTTCGCCTGCGGCGCCCAGGCGATCGAAAGCGCGGCCCAGCCGATGAGCAGCAGTGCCGCGAGGCCCGCCGGGGACACGAAGGTGCGCCGGAGGCTGCGGTTGAAGCCGCCGTTGGCGCCGTCCATCAGCGCGGCGAGGACCATGAGGATGATCCCGATCGGCACCAGGACCACCGCGGCGCGGCGCGCCACGAGCGCCGTGATCGGCACGGCGACGAGAAGGGTCGCAAAGCCGATGCGGCGCAGCAGGATGGCGGCGTCGAGCGCCGGATCGAGAGCGGGTGTGGGCGAACGCATGGGCCTACGCTTCAACCGACCGGCGGGCGGCACCGTGCCGCCCGCAATTTCGGTCACGCTAGCGTGACTGCCGCTGTGATGCTGTAGGGCGAATGCAACACTCGCCGCCGCGATGCGGCCGGATGGCCGGACCGGCCTTATGCTTTCGTCGATTCGACCCCGGCGAGCCCGCGCAGGAAGTGGATGATGCCGGAAAAATCCTCCCCGCCGTGGCCGGCGCCGGCATAGAGGGCGTAGAGCTGGGCTGCGGCGGCGCCGAGCGGCGTCGCCGCCCCGCTCGCCAGCGCCGCATCCTGCGACAGCCGCAGGTCCTTCAGCATGAGGTCGGCCGCAAAGCCCGGCTTGTAGCCGTTGTTGGCCGGCGATGCCGGCACCGGGCCCGGCACCGGGCAATAGGTGGTAAGCGACCAGCACTGGCCGGAGGAGGTGGAGGCGACGTCGAACAGCGCCTGGTGCGACAGGCCGAGCTTCTCGGCGAGGGCGAAGGCCTCGCACACCCCGATCATCGAGATGCCGAGGATCATGTTGTTGCAGATCTTGGCCGCTTGGCCGTTGCCGGCCGGGCCGCAATGCACGATGCGCTTGCCCATGGCCTCGAGGATGGGCTTGGCCCGCACGAAGGCGCCGTCCGTGCCGCCGGCCATGAAGGTCAGCGTTCCGGCCTTCGCCCCGCCGACGCCACCCGAGACCGGGGCATCGATCGCGTCCATCCCCGCCTCGTGCGCCATGGCATGGGCGCGGCGCGCGCTCTCGACGTCGATGGTCGAGGAATCGATGAAGAGCGTGCCGGCCTTCGCCGCCGGCAGGATCTCCTTCCACACGGCGATGACGTGCTTGCCCGCCGGCAGCATGGTGACGACCGCTTCGCTCGCCGCGACGGCCTCCGCCGCGCTCGCCGTGATGGTGACGCCGTCCTCGGCCGCAGCCTCGCGCAAAGATGCGACGAGGTCATAGCCGAGGACCTTGTGGCCGGCCCTGGCGAGATTGGCGGCCATGGGGCCGCCCATGTGGCCGAGGCCGATGAAGGCGATGGTGGTCATGGGTTCCTCCCTGCCCGCGCTCTCGGCGGGCTTGTTCTCAGTTGCCGCTGCCGCGTCCGACGAGGCTTCTCGCCACGATGAGGCGCATGATCTCGTTGGTGCCCTCGAGGATCTGGTGGACCCGGAGGTCGCGCACGATCTTCTCGATGCCGTAGTCGGCGAGATAGCCATAGCCGCCGTGCAGCTGCAGCGCCTGGTTGGCGATGTCGAAGCCGCGGTCGGTGGCGATGCGCTTGGCCATGGCGCAGAGCCGCGTCGCCTCCGGATCGCGCGCATCGAGCGCCGCCGCCGCCCGCCATAGGAAGGTGCGGGCCGCCTCGAGCTCGGTCGCCATGTCGGCGAGGGTGAACTGCAGCGCCTGGAAATCGCTGAGGCTGCGGCCGAAGGCCTTGCGCTCGCGCATATAGGCGACGCTCTTGTGGAGCGCCGCCTCGGCGCCGCCGAGCGAGCAGGCGCCGATGTTGAGCCGCCCGCCGTCGAGCCCGGCCATGGCGATCTTGAAGCCGATGCCCTCGTCGCCGAGCCGGTTCGCCGCCGGCACCCGGCAGTTCTCGAGGATGACCTGCCGCGTCGGCTGCGCGTTCCAGCCCATCTTCTTCTCGTTGGCGCCGAAGGAGAGGCCGGGCGTGTCCTTCTCCACGACGAAGGTGGAGATGCCGCCGGGGCCGGCCTCGCCCGTGCGCACCATGACGACATAGATGTCCGAGGTGCCGGCGCCGGAGATGAACTGCTTGACGCCGTCGATGACGTAATGGTCGCCGTCGCGCACGGCGCGCGTCTTGAGCGCTGCGGCGTCGGAGCCGGCGCCGGGCTCGGTCAGGCAATAGCTGGCGAGATGCTCCATCGCCGCGAGCTTCGGGATGAAGCGCCGGCGCTGCTCGTCGTCGCCGAAGCGGTCGATCATCCAGGTCGCCATGTTGTGGATGGAGATATAGGCCGCGACCGAGGGGCAGCCGGTGGCCAGCGCCTCGAAGATGAGCGCGGCGTCGAGCCGCGTCATGCCGGAGCCGCCGACATCCTCGCGCACATAGATGCCGCCCATGCCGAGCCCCCCGGCCTCCCGGATGACGTCGACGGGAAAGTGCTTCTCCTCGTCCCAGCGTACGGCATGGGGCGCAAGCTCACGGGCGGCGAAGTCGCGCGCCATGTCGCGGATAGCGATCTGGTCGTCGTTGAGGGTGAACTGGGTCATGGCCGTTGCTCGGGGCGCCAGTCGGCGAGGTGTACGATATGGCTCGCCAGCGGTGAGCCTGCGAATTTGCGGATGAGATGGCCGTCCGCCGTGACCAAATAGGAGCCCATGCTGCGGGCGAGCTCGACATAGAAGCAGTCGTAGGGCGAATGGTCATAGGCCAGAGCCATCGTCCAGGCCGCGTCGCGCAACTCCTGCAGCGGGACGTATCCCGCCATCAGACGGTCGATCGTCTCCACCATCGCCATCGCGGCATCGCGCGTAAGCTCCTTCTTGCGGACATAGCGGAGAGCTGCGCTGCGAATTTCGGCGATGAAGAGATCGGGCGCGACGAGGGCCGCCGGCGTGCGAGGCAATCCGTAGACCTCGCCGCCGGGATCGGCCGGCATGAACCATCGGATCGCTGCGCTCGCATCGACCACGATCATCGCCGCTCGCGCTCCTCGCGGATGAGATCCTCGGGAGGCGTCCTGATCCCGAGCGGTCCGTGCTGGCGCCGGAATTCCTCGATGAGCGCGACTTTCTCGTCGGCGGACAGGGGCGCAATCGCCCTGAGGGCATCACGCATGAAGGTCTCGAAGGAGACGCCTGCCAGGCGGGCCTTGACCTTCAATCCCTCGATCACCTCGTCGTCGAGGTTGCGGATGAGCACCTGCCCCATCTGACACTCCAATGCTATCAAAAATGATAGCATATGGCCGGCGGCAGGTCATGCCGCCGGCCGCAGCATCAATTCATCGTCGGGATGACGAACTCCGCCCCCTCCTTGACGCCGGAGGGCCAGCGCGAGGTCACGGTCTTCGTCTTGGTGTAGAAGCGGATCGAATCCGGCCCGTGCTGGTTGAGGTCGCCGAAGCCCGAGCGCTTCCAGCCGCCGAAGGTGTAATAGGCGATCGGCACCGGGATCGGCACGTTGACGCCGACCATGCCGACATTGACCTTGGCGGCGAAATCCCGCGCCGCGTCGCCGTCGCGGGTGAAGATGGCGACGCCGTTGCCGTATTCGTGCTCGGACGGCAGCTTGAGCGCCTCCTCGTAGTTGTGGGCGCGCACGATGGACAGGACCGGGCCGAAGATCTCCTCTTTGTAGATGCGCATGTCCGGCGTCACGTGGTCGAACAGGCACCCGCCCATGTAGAAGCCGTTCTCGTAGCCCTGCAGCGTGAAGTTGCGCCCATCGACGACGAGCTTCGCCCCTTCCGCGATGCCGAGCTCGACATAGGACTTTACCTTGTCGAGATGGGCCTTGGTGACGAGTGGGCCGTAGTCGGCGCTCGGATCGGTCGAGGGGCCGATCTTGAGGCTCTCGACGCGCGGGACGAGCTTCTCGACGAGCCGGTCCGCCGTCGCCTGGCCGACGGGCACGGCGACGGAGATCGCCATGCAGCGCTCGCCGGCCGAGCCGTAGCCGGCGCCGATGAGGGCATCGACCGCCTGGTCCATGTCGGCGTCGGGCATGATGATCATGTGGTTCTTGGCGCCGCCGAAGCACTGCACGCGCTTGCCGTTGGCCGAGCCGCGCGAATAGATGTACTGGGCGATCGCCGACGAGCCGACGAAGCCGACCGCCATGACGTCATGATCGTCGAGGATGGCGTCGACCGCCTCCTTGTCGCCGTTGACCACGTTGAGGATGCCTGCCGGCAGCCCGGCCTCGATCATCAGCTCGGCAAGGCGCATGGGCACGCCCGGGTCGCGCTCCGAAGGCTTCAGGATGAAGGCGTTGCCGCAGGCGATGGCCGGCGCGAACTTCCACATCGGGATCATGGCGGGGAAGTTGAACGGCGTGATGCCGGCCACCACCCCGAGGGGCTGGCGCATGGAATAGACGTCGATGTTGGTGCCGGCGCCCTCGGTGTACTCGCCCTTCATCAGGTGCGGCACGCCGCAGGCGAACTCGACCACCTCGAGCCCGCGCTGGATGTCGCCCTTGGCGTCGGGAATGGTCTTGCCGTGCTCGCGGGCGAGCAGCTCGGCGAGACTGTCGTAGTCGCGCTGGACGAGTTCGAGGAACTTCATCATCACGCGCGCGCGGCGCTGCGGGTTCGTCGCGCCCCAGGCCGGCTGGGCCGCCCTGGCATTCTCGACGGCGGCCCTGACCTCGGCCGCCGAGGCGAGGGCGACCTTGGCGCCGACCTCACCCGTCATGGGCGTGAAGACGTCGCCGAAACGTCCCGATTGCCCTTCGACCTCGCGCCCCCCGATGAAATGTCCGATCGTGCGCATCTTGCGTTCTCCGATGCTCTGCCGGTTCTGTTCTGCTGTGCCGGCGCTGGGCGCGATGCCTTGCGGGAAGGGGCGCCGGAGCGCTCCCTCGCATCGGCCGGCGCCGGCCCTTGTCTTCGATAGTGGGAGCGAAATCGGCGAAAGCCAACGTGCCGATGACGTTCCGTCGGTCCTTCCGCACTACCATTGTCATTCGCGCACGACTATAGGACATTTCAAATCCGGTGCGTGCAAAGATACCAAAACGGGAGGCAAGCTGGGCATGAATCGCTTCGACTGGGACGACCTTCGCTTCTTCCTCGCCGTGGCTCGCGCGGGCCGCCTCACCGTGGCGGCGCGGCGGCTCGGGGCCGACCATGCGACGGTGTCGCGCCGCATCACGGCGCTGGAGGATGCGCTGAAGGCCAAGCTCTTCGAGCGCCGGCCGCAGGGCTATGCCCTCACCGAGCACGGCGAGCGCCTGCTCGCCAAGGCGGAGACCATCGAGAGCGAGGCGCTCGCGGCGCAGAGCGAGATCGGCGGAGCGGACCTTGCCCTGTCCGGCACCGTGCGCATTGGCGCTCCGGACGGCTTCGGCACCTTCTTTCTCGCCCCGCGCATCGGCCAGCTCGCCGAGCGCTACCCGGAGCTGGAGATCCAGCTCGTCGCCATGCCGCGGCTGCTCTCGCTCTCCAAGCGCGAGGCGGACATCGCCATCTCCCTGAACCCGCCGAAGGAGGGCAAGATCGTCGCCCGCAAGCTGGCGGATTACCGCCTCGGCCTCTACGCGGCGCCGGCCTATCTCGCCGCCCACCCGGCCATCGCCGCGCCGCAGGACCTCTTCGAGCACCAGCTCATCGGCTATATCGACGACCTCATCTTCACGCCCGAGCTCGACTATCTCGACGACATCGCCAAGGGCCTCAGGCCGCGCCTGCAGAGCTCGAACCTCATCGCGCAGATGCATGCGACCATCGCCGGCGCCGGCCTCTGCGTGCTGCCCGATTTCATGGCCGCGGGCGATCCGCGCCTCGTCCCCGTGCTGCGGCGCGAGGTCGAGCTGGTGCGCTCCTTCTGGCTGATCGTCCACGCCGATCTGCGCGACGTCGCGCGCGTCCGGGCGACGGTCGATTTCCTCGTGCGCGAGGCCAAGGCGGCGCGGGCCGTCCTGATGCCGCAGGACGAGGTCGAGGCGGGCGCCGCCTGAGCGTTGCGGGGCCCTTGTGCATGCCGTGTGAAGCAGCTTGCATTTTCGCTTCACACCGATTTAAACGATTCAGAGAGCCTTTAAATCGCTCAGCTGAAAGCCGGCGCAGACCGGCGGATCGCATTCTGGAGGAGACAATGATGGATCTGACCCGCCGCGCCGCCCTCGGCGCGCTCGCCCTTGCCGCATCCTTCGGCCTCGCCGGCCCCGCCGCCGCCCAGACGACCCTCAAGTGGGCCCACGTCTACGAGGCGAGCGAGCCCTATCACAAGTGGGCCCTGTGGGCCGGGGAGGAGTTCAAGAAGCGCACCAACGGCAAATATGCCATCGAGGTGTTTCCGGCCTCCTCGCTGGGCAAGGAATCCGACATCAACGAGGGCCTGTCGCTCGGCACCGTCGACATCATCTATACGGGCCAGCTCTTCGCCGGCCGCGCCTACGGCCCGCTCGCCATCGGCGGCGCGCCCTACATGTTCCGCGATTTCGCGCACTGGAATGCCTTCCGCAATTCCGACCTCTTCAAGGAGCTCGGCGAAGGCTACAAGAAGCGCACGGGCCACGACGTCGTCACCCTCACCTATTACGGCGAGCGCCACGTCACGGCGAACAAGGACATCAACAAGCCGGAGGACATGAAGGGGCTCAAGATCCGCGTGCCCGACGCGCCGCTCTACACCATGTTCCCGCGCGCCGTCGGCGCCAACCCGACGCCGATCGCCTTCGCCGAGGTCTATCTCGCCCTCTCCCAGGGCGTGGCCGACGCGCAGGAGAACCCCCTGCCGACCATCCAGGCCAAGAAGTTCTACGAGGTCCAGAAGAACATCATCCTCACCGGCCACATCACCGACGCCCTGCTCACCATCGTCTCGAGCGGCACGGCGCAGCGCCTGAGCGACGAGGAGCGCACGACGCTGTTCGCCATCCTCAAGGAGGCGGCCGACAAGTGCACGGACGACATCGTCCAGGCCGAGAAGGATCTCGTCGCCTGGTTCAAGGACCAGGGCAAGAACGTGGTCGAGGTGGACCGCGCGCCCTTCCGCGAGGCGACCGTCAAGCTGCACTCCGGGCCGGACGCCACCTGGGACAAGGCCACCTACGACAAGCTGCAGGGCCTCGCGGCCTCGAACTGACGAGACGACGCCGGGGCGCTGCCGCGCCCCGGCCCGCACGGCCCGGCGCGCGGCGCCGGGCTTCCCGAACGCCGGATGCGGGGGCGACGCGTGACGCAATCGAACGACAAGGACAGTCCGGAGGTCGACACGACCGAGGCCATGTTCGAGCAGTGGCGCGAGCAGGAAAGCCGCGTGCCGCTCGACGACCTGCGCCCGCAGGACGGCATCGTCTTCCTGATCTACTGGGCGCTCTTCGCCGTCGTCCTGCTGCAGTTCTGGACGCGCTACGTCCTCAACGATTCCTACGGCTGGACCGAGGAGATCGCCCGCTACCTGCTCATCGCCGTCACCTTCATCGGCTCGGTGACGGCCATGCGCAAGGGCTCGCACATCGCCGTCGAGGCCGTGATCACGCTGGCGCCGAAGGCGGTGCGGCACTGGACGCTCGTCATCATCGACGGGCTCGTCACCCTCTTCTGCGGGGCCATGGCCTGGTACGGCTACGAGCTCGGCGCCCGCGCGCCCGGCTACATGGTTTCGGTCGATATCCCGAAATCGGTCATCTACTGGGTCGTGTCCGCCGGCCTTGCGGCCATGACCGTCCATGCCGCCATCCGCTTCGTGCAGCGGCTGAGGGGACAGCTCGAGGACGAGCCCTCGGGCGCCGTTCTCGACTGACATCCCGCCCTTTCAATCGATGACCCGGCCGTGACCCCCGCCACTGGAGGCCAGCGCGTATGTTGATCGCCCTCATGTTCGTCGCGCTCTTCGCCATGATCATCCTCGGTGTGCCGATCGCCGTGGCGCTGGCCGGTTCGTCCCTGCTCTACATCTTCCTGTCCGGCATCGCGCCCGAGATCACGGTGATCCACCGCATGGTCAACGGCGTCGACTCCTTCCCGCTGCTCGCCGTGCCCTTCTTCATCATGGCGGGCAACCTGATGAACTCGGCCGGCATCACCAAGCAGATCTTCGACTTCGCGACCGCGGCCGTCGGCTGGCTCAAGGGCGGCCTCGGCCACGTCAATGTGGCGGGCTCGGTCATCTTCGCCGGCATGTCGGGCACCGCGGTGGCCGATGCCGGCGGCCTCGGCACCATCGAGATCAAGGCGATGCGCGACCACGGCTACGATGCCAAGCTCGCCGTCGGCATCACCGCCGCCTCCTCGACCATCGGGCCCATCATCCCGCCGTCGCTGCCGCTCGTCATCTACGGCGTCGTGGCCAATGCCTCGATCAACGCGCTCTTCGTCGCCGGCATCCTGCCCGGCCTGCTGATGGCGCTTTTCCTTTCGGCGACCGTCGCCATCTACGCCCATCGCAAGAAGATCGGCGCCGATGCCCGCTTCTCGGTCAGGCGCCTCGGCGTCACCTTCGTCGATGCCTTCCTGCCGCTGCTGACGCCGGCCATCATCATCGGCGGCATGAGCTTCGGCATCTTCACGCCGACGGAAGCGGCCGTCTTCGCCTGCGCCTACGCCCTGCTGCTCTCGGTCGTCATCCACCGCCTTCTCAACCTCGCCATGGTCGCCTTCGGCCGACCGGCGAAATATTCGGTCCTGTCCCTGCGCCAGTTCGTGCGCGTGACGATGGACACCATCGAGACGACGGCGGTCGTCCTCTTCATCGTCGCCGGCGCCTCCATCTTCGGCTGGGTGCTGACCACGACACGCACCACCGAGGCGCTCGGTGCCTGGATCCTCGCCGTCGCCAGCGATCCCGTCACCTTCCTGCTGATGATCAACGTCTTCCTGCTGGTCGTCGGCTGCTTCATGGAGACGATCGCCGCCATCACCATCCTGACGCCGGTGCTGCTGCCGGTCGCGCTGACGCTCGGCATCGACCCGGTGCATTTCGGCATCATCATGGTGCTCAACCTGATGATCGGCCTGCTGACGCCGCCGGTCGGCATGGTGCTCTACGTGCTCTCGCGCGTCGCCAGCATCTCCTTCGAGGATTGCGTCAAGGCCGTGGTGCCCTTCCTGATCCCGCTCTTCCTCGTGCTCGCCCTCATCACCTTCGTGCCTGCGACGACGATGTGGCTGCCGGAGGTCTTGAAGGCCTATGGGTATCTGTGATCCAACCGCAGTGAGAAACTGACGGGAGAAGACCGATGCCCTCCAAGCTCGACCAGCTGCGCGCGATGACGGTCGTCGTCGCCGACACGGGCGATATCGAGGCCGTGCGACGCCTCAAGCCGCAGGACTGCACGACGAACCCGACGCTGCTGCTCAAGGCCGTCGAGACCCCGGCCTATGGCCACCTGCTCGACGAGGCGATCGACTGGGGCCGCAAGCAGGCCGGCTCCGCCGAGGCCGTGACCGCGGCTGTCTGCGACCGGCTCGCCGTCTCCTTCGGCACGGAGCTGACGCAGATCGTGCCCGGCCGCGTCTCCACCGAGGTCGACGCGGACCTGTCCTTCGACACCGAGGGCTCGATCGCCAAGGCGCGGGCGCTCATCGCCGCCTATGAGGCGCGCGGGGTTTCGCGCGACCGCATCCTCATCAAGGTCGCCTCGACCTGGGAGGGCATCCGCGCGGCGGAGGTGCTGCAGCGGGAGGGCATCGACTGCAACCTGACGCTGCTGTTCTCGCTCGTGCAGGCGGTCGCCTGCGCCGATGCCGGCGTCTTCCTCATCTCGCCCTTCGTCGGCCGCATCCTCGACTGGCACGTCAAGGCCGGCGGCGGCCCCTACTCGGCCGAGACCGACCCGGGCGTCGGCTCCGTGCGCGCCATCTACGCCTATTACAAGGCCCACGGCATCAAGACCGTTGTCATGGGCGCTTCCTTCCGCAACACCGGCGAGATTGAGGCGCTGGCCGGCTGCGACCGGTTGACCATCGGCCCCGCCCTCATGGACCAGCTCGCCGCCGACGAGGGCCCGCTGCCGCGCCGGCTCGACCCCGCCAATGCCGGCGAGGCCCCGGCGAAGATGACCCTCGACGAGAAGAGCTTCCGCTTCCTCCTCAACGAGGACGCCATGGCCACCGAAAAGCTCTCCGAGGGCATCCGCCTCTTCGTCAAGGACCTGCGGGCCCTGCGCGGGCTCGTCGGCAAGCGGCTGGAGCAGGCGAAGGCGGCGTGAGCGTCCAGCCCGAGGAACGCGGCTCGCCGCTTATTGAGGACGCATTGGGCGTAGCGCTGGCAGCCCATCCCTGGGCCCCGGTTCTGCACCGCATCACTTCGTGCTGCGGCGCGCCCGGGGCACGAGGGTGTTCTCATGTATACGATCGTTCGATTGCGTTACGTGTCCGTTTCGGTGCAAGATTATCGCATATTCACGCGCTCGTTCCCCGGACGCATGCAGCGAAGCGGAATGCGATCCGGGGTCCAGCGCAAAGAATTGCGCAGCTCCGAATTTCGTATGGACAATTACACCGTCTATATTCTCGCAAGCGGCCGCAACGGCACGCTCTACGTCGGCGTCACCAACAACCTCGCCCGCCGCATCTTCGAGCACAAGCAGAAGGTCGTGCCGGGCTTCACCCGGCGCTACGGCGTCGACCGGCTCGTCTGGTATGAACATTACCGGTCGATCGGAGAGGCGCGCCAGCGCGAAACCTCGCTCAAGCGCTGGCGCCGGGCGTGGAAGCTGTCGCTCGTCGAGGCGATGAACCCGGCGTTGAGACGATCTGAACGACCGCCTCAACGCCTGATTACCCCTTCGCCTGCAGCGCCCTCTCGCGGATGGCGGAGAGCGTCGTCGCCGGGGTGATGACCTCTGGGTCGATGAGGCAGTGGATGATCGCCGGCTTGCCGGAGGCGAGCGCCCGCTCGAAGGCGGGGGCGAACTCTTCCGTGCGCTCCACGCGCTCGCCGTGGCCGCCGAAGGCGCGGGCGTAGGCCGCGAAATCCGGGTTCTTCAGCATCGTCCCCGAGACGCGGCCGGGATATTCCCGCTCCTGGTGCATGCGGATCGTGCCGTAGATGCCGTTGTCGACGACGATGACCACGATGGGAAGGTCGTATTGCACGGCCGTGGCGAATTCCTGCCCGTTCATCAGGAAGCAGCCGTCCCCGGCGAAGGCGACGACGGTGCGCTCCGGATGGAGCCGCTTGGCGCCGACCGCCGCCGGCACGCCATAGCCCATGGAGCCGGAGGTGGGCGCGAGCTGGGTGCCGAAGCGCCGGAAGCGGTGGAAGCGATGCAGCCAGATGGCGTAGTTGCCGGCGCCGTTGCACATGATGGCGTCAGCCGGCAGCTTCTCCTCGAGGTAGGCCATCACCGCGCCCATCTGCAGGGTGCCGGGCGTGCGCACGGGCGCCGGATCGCTCCAGGCGAGATAGGCCGCGCGGGCCTCCTCACGGTTGCCGCCCCAGCCGATCGCCTTAGGCGGCTGCAGGCCTTCGAGCGCGGCCGAGAAGGCCGAGGGCGAGGCGTTGATGGCGAGCGCCGGGCGATAGACGCGGCCGAGCTCGCCGGAATCCGGGTGCACATGGACGAGCGTGCAGCCCGGCTCGGGGATGCCGAAGAGCGAGTAGCTCTGGCTCGGCACCTCCGACAGCCGTCCGCCGACGAGCAGCACGGTGTCGGCCGCCTTGACCCGAGCGACGAGCGCCGGGTTCGCGCCGAAGCCGATGTCGCCGATGTAGTTCGGGTGGTCGGCGGGAAACAGCATCTGTCGGCGGAAGGAGACGGCGACAGGCAGGTCGAAGCGCTCGGCGAAGCGCACGAAGCGCTCCACCGCCTTCTCGCTCCAGCGCGTGCCGCCGAGGATGGCGAGCGGCGCCTTCGCCGCCCACAGGAGCTTCTGCAGTTCCGCCATCTGGGCGAGGGCGGGATGCGTCTCGACCGGCTCGTAGGGCAGGGCATCGGCGACCGCGGCCGTCTCGACCAGCATGTCCTCCGGCAGCGCGATGACGACCGGCCCCGGCCGGCCGGAGGTGGCGACGCGGAATGCACGCGCGACGATCTCCGGAATGCGCGCGGCATCGTCGATCTCGGTCGCCCACTTCGCCATGGTGCCGAAGACGGCGCGGTAGTCGAGCTCCTGGAAGGCCTCGCGCTCGCGCATGCCGCGCTCGATCTGGCCGACGAAGACGATGAGCGGCGTCGAATCCTGCTTGGCGATATGGATGCCCGGCGAGGCGTTGGTGACGCCCGGCCCGCGCGTGACGAAGCAGATGCCGGGCCGGCCGGTGAGCTTGCCGTGGGCCTCGGCCATCATGGCCGCTCCGCCCTCCTGCCGGCAGACGGTGACGTCGATCGACGCATCGTGCAGCGCGTCGAGCACGGCGAGATAGCTCTCGCCCGGCACGCAGAAGGCGTGACGGACACCGTGGACGAGAAGCTGGTCGACGAGGATCTGCCCGCCGGTGCGCGCGTTCATGGCTTCATCCCTGTTGCTGGCGGGGTGCCTCTGCGCCCCAGGCCGGATCGTTGAGCACGTCCTCGGTATCGGCGCCGAGCCGCGGCGAGGGCCGCCCGGCGACCATCGGCGCCCCGTCGATGACGATGGGCGAGCGCACGGTCGGGATCGTGCCGCCCTCGGCCTCGGGGCAGGGGAGGTCCACCCGCATGCCGCGGGCGATCACCTGCGGGTCGGCGAAAACATCCGCCACCGAGTTGATCGGCCCGGCCGGCACGCCCTCGGTCTCGAGGCGGGCAAGCAGATCGTCGCGCTTGAGACGCCTCAACGCGCCGGCGAGGATCGCGACGAGGGCGCCACGGTTCTCGACCCGCGCCTTGTTTGTGGCGTATTCGCTCTGCTCGCCGAGCGCCGGCATGCCGATGACGGTGCAGAAGCGGCGGAACTGCCCGTCATTGCCGACGGCGACGATGACGTGCCCGTCCGCCACCTCGAAGACCTGGTAGGGCACGATGTTGGGATGGGCATTGCCGAGCCGGCGCGGTGCCTTGCCCGAGACGAGGTAGTTCATCGCCTGGTTGGCGAGCACGCCCACCTGCACGTCGAGCAGCGCCATGTCGACATGCCCGCCCTCGCCCGTCATGTCGCGCCGGCGCAAGGCGGCGAGGATGCCGATGGTGGAATAGAGGCCGGTGAAGATGTCGGCGAAGGCGACGCCGATCTTCTGCGGCTCGCCGTCGGGCGCGCCGGTCAGGTCCATGATCCCGCCCATGCCCTGGATCATGAAGTCGTAGCCGGCCCGCTCGCGGTACGGCCCGTCCTGGCCGAAGCCGGTGACCGAGCAATAGATGAGGCGCGGGTTGACGGCCTTGAGGCTCTCGTGGTCGAGCCCGTATTTCTTGAGGCCCCCGACCTTGAAGTTCTCGATGAGGACGTCGGCCTCGGCCGCGAGGCGGCGAATGATTGCACGCCCCTCCTCCGTCTCGAAATCGACGGCGATGGAGCGCTTGCCGCGGTTGCAGGCATGGAAATAGGCCGCCGACAGGTCGCCGCCGTCGGCCGCCGGCACGAAGGGCGGCCCCCAGCCGCGCGTGTCGTCGCCGCTGCCCGGCCGCTCGACCTTGACGACATCGGCGCCGAGATCGGCGAGCTGCTGGCCGATCCACGGCCCGGCGAGGATGCGCGCGAGTTCCAGAACCTTGAGGCCCTGAAGGGGGAGGGTGGTCATGTGTCGGGCCCTTCTCTGGCGTCGCGGCTCTCGGGGGCGCGCGGCACTGATCCCTCCCCTTGAGGGGAGGGTGGATCGCGCCGCAGGCGCGAGACGGGTGGGGTTACGGTCAGGGCCGCGTAAATCGTATCCATCACCACCCGTCGCTCACGGTCGACATCCTGGTTCGAGAAACGCAAGACACGAAAGCCGAGGCTCGCGAGATAGGCATCTCTCGCGCAGTCCGTTGCACGATGATCATCCCGTCCATGCTGATCGCCGTCGACCTCGACGACCAGTCGCTGCTTGAGGCAGGCGAAATCCACGACGTATCGGCCCATGGGAACCTGCCGCCGAAAATGATGCCCCGTCGGCACGATCTCCTCCCGCAGCCAGTTCCACAGCTTGACCTCCTGCGGCGTCATGCGCTTGCGAAGCCCACGCGGAACATGGTTCGGAAGGTCCGTGCGCGAGCGGTGACCCCACCCGTCCGGCGCTGCGCGCCGGCCACCCTCCCCTTGAGGGGAGGGATCAACGTTCCCGGTCACCGCCTCGTCATCCCCGCCCACGGCCAGCTCCATTCGCTCGCGCTTCGATCCCCTTTGGGGGAGGGTGGATCAGCCCGCAGGACAGAGACGGGTAGGGATCCTCTGCCGCTCGGCGTCCACCTCAGAAGAACGCCTGGATGCCCGTCTGCGCCCGGCCGAGGATGAGGGCGTGCACGTCGTGGGTCCCCTCGTAGGTATTCACCGTCTCGAGGTTCTGGGCGTGGCGCATCACGTGGTATTCTTCCTGGATGCCGTTGCCGCCGTGCATGTCGCGCGCCATGCGGGCGATGTCGAGCGCCTTGCCGCAGTTGTTGCGCTTGACGATGGAGATCATCTCCGGCGCCATGCGGCCCTCGTCGAAGAGGCGGCCGACGCGCAGGGACCCCTGCAGGCCGAGCGCGATCTCAGTCTGCATGTCGGCGAGCTTCTTCTGGATGAGCTGCGTGGCGGCGAGCGGCCGGCCGAACTGCTTGCGGTCGAGCGTGTACTGCCGGGCGCGGTGCCAGCAGTCCTCCGCCGCGCCCATGGCGCCCCAGGAGATGCCGTAACGCGCGCGGTTGAGGCAGCCGAAGGGCCCGGCAAGGCCCGAGACGTTCGGCAGCAGCGCCTCTTCGCCGACCTCGACATTGTCCATGACGATCTCGCCGGTGATGGAGGCGCGCAGCGAGAGCTTGCCGCCGATCTTCGGCGCCGAGAGGCCCTTGAGGCCCTTGTCGAGCACGAAGCCGCGGATCTTGTTGTCATGGGCGGCGGACTTCGCCCAGACCACGAAGACGTCGGCGATGGGCGAGTTGGAGATCCACATCTTCGAGCCGATGAGGCGGTAGCCGCCATCGATCTTCTCGGCACGCGTCTTCATGCCGCCGGGGTCGGAGCCTGCGTCGGGCTCCGTGAGGCCGAAGCAGCCGACCCATTCGCCCGAAGCGAGCTTCGGCAGATACTTGCGCTTCTGCTCCTCGCTGCCATAGGCGTTGATCGGATGCATGACGAGTGAGGACTGCACGCTCATCATCGAGCGGTAGCCGGAATCGACGCGCTCCACCTCGCGCGCCACGAGGCCGTAGGCCACGTAGCTCGCGCCCGCGCCGCCGAATTCCTCCGGGATGGTGACGCCGAGGAGGCCGAGCTCGCCCATCTCGTTGAAGATGGCCCGGTCCGTCTTCTCGTGCGCATAGGCCTCGAGCACGCGCGGCTGCAGCTTCTCCTGCGCATAGGCGCGGGCCGTGTCGCGGATCATCCGCTCGTCGTCGGTGAGCTGGTCGTCGAGCAGGAAGGGATCCGCCCAGTTGAAGGCGCCCATTGTATCCTTGGCCATCTGCGTTTCGTCCTTGGCAGGTCTGTTCAGTGTTCGGTGCGGCGCGCGAGATACCCCTCCCCCGCAAAGGGGGGGAGGGAGAAGGTTGCGCCCGGCCGCTCACGCGTCCACGTCGAAGGTCACGCCCTGCGCCAGCGGCAGGGCCGTGCCGTAATTGATGGTATTGGTGGCGCGGCGCATGTAGGCCTTCCAGGCGTCGGAGCCCGCCTCGCGGCCGCCGCCCGTCTCCTTCTCGCCGCCGAAGGCGCCGCCGATCTCGGCGCCCGAGGGGCCGATGTTGACGTTGGCGATGCCGCAGTCCGAGCCCTCCGCCGAGACGAAGCGCTCGGCCTCGCGCATGTCGAGCGTGAAGATGGAGGAGGAGAGGCCGGCGCCGACGCCGTTGTGCAGGGCGATCGCCTCCTCCAGCGTGTCGTATTTCACCACGTAGAGGATGGGCGCGAAGGTCTCGCGCAGCATCGGGCCGCTCTGGCCCGGCATCTCGACGAGGGCCGGGCGGGCGTAATAGGCCTCCTCGCCGCCGATGCCGGCGACGCGCCCGCCGCCGTGCACCGTGGCGCCGAGGCTCTTCGCCTCGGCGAGCGCCTTCTCCATGCCGTCGAAGGCGGCCTTGTCGATGAGCGGGCCGACGAGCGTGCCCTTCACGCGCGGATCGCCGATGGCGACGTTGCCATAGACCTTGGCGAGGCGCGGCACCAGCTTGTCATAGACGCTGGCATGGACGATGAGCCGGCGCAGCGTCGTGCAGCGCTGGCCCGCCGTGCCCATGGCGGCGAAGGCGATGGCCCTCAGGGCAATGTCGAGGTCGGCCGAGGGGGCGACGACGGCGGCGTTGTTGCCGCCGAGCTCCAGGATGGCGCGGGCGAAGCGCTCGGCGAGCTTCGGGCCGACCTTGCGACCCATGGCGGTGGAGCCGGTGGCCGAGACGAGCGGCACGCGCTCGTCGGCGACCAGGGCCTCGCCCGCCTCGCGGCCGCCGATGATGAGCTCAAAAAGGCCCTCGGGCACGCCGCCGAAGCGCTTGGCCGCCCGCTCGGCGATGGCAGTCACGGCGAGCGCGGTGAGCGGCGTCTTCTCGGACGGCTTCCAGATCACCGGGTCGCCGCAGACGAAGGCGAGCGCGGCATTCCACGACCAGACGGCGACGGGGAAGTTGAAGGCCGTGATGACGCCGACGGGGCCGAGCGGGTGCCAGGTCTCCATCATGCGGTGGTCCGGCCGCTCGGTGGCGATGGTGAGGCCGTAGAGCTGGCGCGAGAGGCCGACGGCGAAGTCACAGATGTCGATCATCTCCTGCACCTCGCCGAGGCCTTCGGAGACGATCTTGCCCGCTTCCAGCGTCACCAGGAGCCCGAGGTCCTCCTTGGCGGCGCGCAGCTCCTCGCCGAGGAGGCGCACGAACTCGCCGCGCCGCGGCGCCGGCACCCTGCGCCATTCGCCGAAGGCCTTTTCGGCGCGGTCGACGGCCGCACGCGTCTCGGCGGCGCCGGCTTCCCGGATGTGGGCGATGATCTCGCCGGTGACGGGCGAGCGGGCGGCGAGGCCCGTCGAAGCGAAGGCGGTGTCGGACACGCCGAGGCGCTTCAGAATGGCGAGCGCTTCCTCGCGGGCGGAAGCGGCGGCGGTGTGAACGGTCATGTCTCTTCCCGGAGCGTTGTGCGGCCCCTGCCTCAACGGGGGTGAGGCGGCCGCCGTCTGATGCATCGCGGATGCGGGTCTCGTCGTCGCGACAGGATGGCGGTTTCATGTCCGCGTTTCAAACGATATGTTCTCACGAGTTCATGATGAAACGGAATGAACGATGCGCGATGTCCAGCAGCGTCTCGCCCTGCCCTCGCTGACGGCGCTCGCCGCCTTCGAGGCGGCGGCGCGGCACCTGTCCTTCACCAAGGCGGCGGAGGAGCTCAACCTGACGCAGGGCGCCGTCAGCCGCCAGGTGGCGGCGGTGGAGGCGCAGCTCGGCCTCAAGCTCTTCGAGCGGGTGCGCCAGCGCGTGGTGCTGACGGCAGCCGGCAGCGCCTATGCCGGGGAGGTGCGCGAGGCGCTGGCGCGGCTCACCGCCGCGACCGTCAACGCCATGGCCTTCCGCGGGGCCGGCGGCATCCTCGACCTCGCCATCCTGCCGACCTTCGGCACGCGCTGGCTCATCCCGCGCCTGCCCGGCTTCTTCCAGCGCCATCCGGGCGTCACCATCAACTTCGCCACGCGCATCCTGCCCTTCGACTTCGCGCGCGAGGGGCTCGACGCGGCGATCCATTTCGGCGAGGCGGTGTGGCCCGGTGCCCGCATGCACCGGCTGATGGGCGAGGTGATCGTGCCGGTGGCGAGCCCGGCGCTCGTCGCCCGCCATCAGCTTGCCGAGGTGGCGGACGTGCTCGCCGTCCCGCTGCTGCAGCAGGCGACGCGCCCGCGCGCCTGGGGCCTGTGGCTCGCGGCCCAGGGGCTCTCGGCCGACCGGGCCGTCATGGGCCCGCGTTTCGAGCAGTTCGCCATGGTGGCGCAGGCGGCCGTCGCCGGCCTTGGCCTCGCCATCGTGCCGCGTTTCCTCGTCGAGGACGAATTGCGCGCCGGCGCCCTCGTCGTGCCCTTCGAGCGGCCGATCACGAGCGAGGAGGCCTATTACCTCGTCTATCCCGAAGAGAAGGCGGACCGCCCGGCGCTCGCGGCCTTTCGCGACTGGCTGCTGGCGGAGTGCGGGACGGAGGCAGCCGGGCAGGTGGGGTGAGGGGCTTGCTCTCCGCAGCTGCGACGCCAGCAGCCCATGGACAAGCCACGCCGCATGCGGCAATCATGCGGGCTGCTCATGAAGCCGCCATCCGCGACGCTTCGCCTCCGCTCACTTCGGCGCTGCCAGGATCATGTCCCAGACCCCCAACGGTTCCACCCCTTCGGCCGAGACCGCCGACGTCGTCATCGTCGGCGGTGCGGTGATGGGCTCCTCCGTCGCCTTCCATCTCCTGTCCGATCCCGCCTTTTCCGGCCGGGTCGTCGTGATCGAGAAGGATCCGACCTACGCGCGCTCCGCCTCGGCGCTGTCGGCGGCTTCCATCCGGCAGCAGTTCTCGAGCCCGGTGAACATCCGCATCTCGCTCCACGGCATCGCCTTCCTGCGCGACATCGGCGCGCGCCTTGCCGTCGGCGACGAGCGGCCGGTGATCGATCTCACCGAGGGCGGCTATCTCTATCTCGCGGCAACGCCCGAGGGGGCCGAGACGCTCGCCAGCAATCGCGCGGTGCAGGAAGCGGAGGGCGCCGACATCGCCGTCTTCGATCCCGCCGGGCTCAAGGAAAAATTCCCTTGGCTCGCCACGGACGATCTTCTCGCCGGCGCCTGGGGCCGCAGCGGCGAGGGCTGGTTCGACGGCTGGGGCCTCCTGCAGGCCTTCCGCAAGAAGGCGCGGGCGCTCGGGGCCGAGTACCGCACCGGCGAGGTCGCGCATCTCGAGCGGCAGGGCGGCCGCGTCGTCGCCGTGCACCTTGCCGACGGCAGCCGCATCGCCTGCGGCGCGGTGGTCGATTGCGCGGGCTCGGACGGGCGGCGCATCGCCGCGAGCGCCGGCATAGACATCCCCGTCCATGCCAGGAAGCGCTATGTCTTCAGCTTCACCTGCAAGGGGCCCGTCGACAACTGCCCGCTGATGATCGACACCTCCGGCGCCTATGTGCGGCCCGAGGGCCATCGCGGCGCCGAGGGGCAGATGTTCATCTGCGGCATCTCGCCGGAGGCCGAGGCCGATCCCGACTGGGACGGCGATGCGGAGGCGGTCGACTGGTCGCTGTTCGAGGAGGTGATCTGGCCGGCGCTCGCCATGCGCGTGCCCGCCTTCGAGCACATCCGCCCCGGCCGGGCCTGGTCCGGCCCCTACGACATGAACCTCCTCGACCACAACGCCATCGTCGGCCGTGCCGGCGAGGTCGAGAACCTCTTCCTCGCCAACGGCTTCTCCGGCCACGGCCTGCAGCAGGCCCCCGCCGTCGGCCGCGGCATCGCCGAGGAGATCGTGCACGGGCGCTTCGTGACGCTCGACCTCTCCGACCTCGGCTACGGCCGCATCCTCGCGCAGCGGCCGCTGCGCGAGGCGAACGTCATCTGAGGTCGATCAGACCGGCGCGTGCTGGGTGCCGAAGCCGACCGCGATGCGGTTCCAGAAGTTGATCATGGCAAGGAGCGCCGTCAGCGCGACGACCTCCTTCTCGGAGAAATGCTCGTCGAGGGCGGCCGAGGCCCGGACGAGGGCGGCATGGTCGTCCATGCGTGTCATCGCTTCCGCATAGGCGAGGGCGGCGCGCTCGCGCGCATCGAAGGCGGGCGATTCCCGCCATGTCGGCAGGAGATAGAGCCGCTCCGGCTTCTCGCCGTATTTCTTCACCGCATCGCCGCCGTGCATGTGCACGCAATAGGCGCAGCCGTTGATCTGCGAGGCGCGCGTCTTCACCAGCTCGACGAGCGTCATGTCGAGGCCGAGCCCCTCGATGTCGCCGTTGAGCCGGCGCGCCGTGGCGAAGACGTCGGGGATGATACCGTAGGCGTTGATGGTTCTCGTCATCATGTGCTCCTGTGCACGGCCGAGCGAGGCCGCATGCCCTTGAAGACGCTGCACAGGGACGCCTTGTGACAGGGAAGCCGCAAAAAACTTCGGCTCAGCCGTCCGCGGGCATGCGGACGAGCTTGTCCGGATTGAGCACGAAATAGATGGCCGTGATCCGCTCGCCGTCGCTCGCCGCCATCACGATCCGCACCGGGCGTTCCTCCTCGTAAGTGACGAACCCTGCTTCGCCGGCAAAGCGCGCCGGCCGGTCGACGCGGCCGCGGCCGAGCTTGCGGGCGACCCCCAGCACCAGTCGCACGATCCGCCCGGCGCCGCGCACGATGTTGCGGGCGGCAAGCACCTTGCCGCCGCCGTCGGTCGTGATGGTCGCGTCAGGCGCCAGCAGGCGGATGAGGCGCTCGGCATCCCCGGCGGCGAGCGCGAGGCGGAACTCTTCCATGAGGGTTTCATGCCGCCGACGGCGCGCCAGGGCATCGGCCGGCGCCGCGGGGAGCTGCCCGTCGCCGAGCCGGCGCCGCGCCCGGGCGACGATCTGCCGGCAGGCCGCCTCGCTGCGGCCGAGCACTTCGGCAAGGCGGGCATAGGGCATGTCGATGAGCTCGCGCAGCACGAAGGCGCAGCGCTCCACCGGGCCGAGGCGCTCCATCAGCACGAGGACGGCATAGGGCAGGTCGCCGGTGAAGACGTCGCCGTCGTCCGATCCCGTCCAGGGCTCCGGCAGCCACGGCCCGTCATAGGCGGCGCGCTCGCGCCGCGCGGCCCGCAGCCGGTCGATGGCGAGCCGGCTCGTCACCGTGACGAGCCAGGCCTCCGGATTGTCGATTGCCCCGCCGGCGGCATGGAAGCGCAGGAAGGCATCCTGCACCACGTCCTCGGCGTCGCCCATCGTGCCGAGCATACGATGGGCGATGGCAAGGAGCCGCGGCCGCACGGCGAGGAACGCGGCCGCTCCATCATCCGCGATGGCATCGCCGGCGGCTGTCCCGGAGGCTGGCGGTCGGCGATGCTGGTTCATGTCCGGTTCCGGCCCGCGGGGCGGCTCAGAGGAGGCCGCGCTTGGCGAGGTTGCGCATCAGCTGCCCGGTGCCGAAGGTCCACGGTGCGCAATCCTGGCTGTGGCGCATGCGGTTGACGAGGCTGCCGAGCTGCGGGGCGGCGATGGTGACGATGTCGCCCACCTTGTGGGTGAAACCCTTGCCCGGCGCATCGCGGTCCTCGACCGGCGCGAACAGCGTGCCGAGGAACAGCACCGCCCCGTCCGGATACTGGTGGTGCTTGCCGATCATCTGGGCGGCGAGATCGGCCGGATCGCGGCTGATCTTCTCGATGGTGGAGAAGCCCTCCATGCGGAAACCGTCCTCGCCCTCCACCGTCAGCGTCACGTGCATGCGGCGCACGTCGTCGAGCGAGAAGCCGTCGTCGAAGAAGCGCAGGAAGGGGCCGACCGCGCAGCTCGCGTTGTTGTCCTTCGCCTTGCCGAGGAGCAGGGCCGAGCGGCCCTCGACGTCGCGCAGGTTGACGTCGTTGCCGAGGGTGGCGCCGACGATGCGCCCGTCCGAGGCGACGACCAGCACCACCTCGGGCTCGGGATTGTTCCAGGTGGAGATGGCGTGGATGCCGGCATCCGCCCCCGTGCCCACGCTCGACAGGGGCTGGGCCTTGGTGAAGATCTCGGCGTCCGGCCCGATGCCGACCTCGAGATACTGGCTCCAGGCGCCCTGGGCCATGAGCACCTCCTTGAGGCGCATGGCCTCGGGCGAGCCGGGCTTGAGGCGGGCGAGGTCGTCGCCGACGAGGCGGTTGATCTCTTCGCGGATGGCCGCCGCGGCATCGGCATTGCCGCGCGCGCGCTCCTCGATGACGCGCTCCAGCATGGAGACGGCGAAGGTCACGCCCGCCGCCTTCACCGCCTGCAGGTCGATGGGGGCGAGGAGGTAGGGCCGAGTGGAATCGCGCGTCGCCTCCACCGAATTGGCGAGGATGGCCTCGAGCGGGCCGAGTGATTCGCCCTCGGCCCCGCGCAGGGCGGCCGCAGGTGCGGAAGTTTCGCATAGGTCACGCATCGTCGCGAAAGCGCGGCTGATATCGAAAACCTCGCCCTCGCGAACGGTCACCACCGACGGGCCGGCGGCATCGGGCCGGAAGACGCGGCCGGCCAAGGCTGCCTTGGAGAAATCGCTCGGCAGAGTGGTGGCGGTGGAAAGGGTCAGGCCCCCCATGGAATACGCTCCTCGTTGAAGTCTCGAATTTCGTTTCGCTTGCGTTTGTCGTCGATTATTCATTGAACTGTCATGTCATTGTCATGCTATGCTCGTTAGCAACGAAGAGAAGGGTCCCCGAGGGGGGCTCCGGGAGATGGGGAGGCTATCATGGCATCTCGTATTGTAACCATGGCAAGTGCGGCGGCCTTCATCGCCGCGGCGGGACCGGCTGCTGCCCAGACGCAGATCCAGTGGTGGCATGCCATGTCGGGCGCGCTCGGCGAGAAGCTCGAGAAGATCGCGAACGACTTCAACGCCTCGCAGAGCGAGTACAAGGTCGTCCCGGTCTTCAAGGGCAGCTATCCCGAGACCATGACGGGCGCCATCGCCGCCTTCCGCGCCAAGCAGCATCCGACGATCGTGCAGGTCTTCGAGGTCGGCACGGCGACGATGATGGCGGCCAAGGGCGCCGTCTATCCGGTCTACCAGCTGATGGCGGACGAGAACGAGCCGTTCGATCCGCAGGCCTATCTGCCGGCGGTGACGGGCTACTACAGCGACACGCAGGGCAACATGCTCTCGTTCCCGTTCAATTCCTCGACGCCGATCCTCTATTACAACAAGGACCACTTCAAGAAGGCGGGCCTTGACGAGAACACCCCGCCCAAGACCTGGCCGGAGGTCGAGGAATTCGCCAAGAAGCTGCAGGCGGCGGGCGTCGCGTGCGGCTTCACGACCCAGTGGCCGTCCTGGGTGCATGTCGAGAACTTCTCGGCCATGCACAACATCCCGCTGTCGACTGAGGCCAACGGCTTCGGCGGCCTCGGCACCGAGCTCAAGATCAACAACCCGACGCTCGAGAAGCACTGGACGGCGCTCGTCGACTGGCAGAAGTCGAAGGTCTTCGACTACGGCGGCCGCCAGGGCAAGTCGGATCCGAAGTTCCTCTCCGGCGAATGCGCCATGACCTTCGCCTCCTCGGCGGCGCGTGCCAACATCATGGCCAACGCCAAGTTCGGCGTCGGCTACGGCATGCAGCCCTATTGGCCGGACGTGCAGGGCGCCCCGCAGAACTCCATCATCGGTGGCGCGACGCTCTGGGTCCTCGCCGGTCGTCCGAAGGAGGAATACAAGGGCGCGGCGAAGTTCTTCGCCTATCTGTCGAAGCCCGAGGTCCAGGCCTGGTGGCACCAGCAGACCGGCTATCTGCCGATCACCAAGGCCGCTTACGAGCTGTCGCAGACGGAGGGCTTCTACGAGAAGAACCCCGGTTCCGACATCTCGATCAAGCAGATGAACCTCAATCCGCCGACCGACAACTCCAAGGGCCTGCGTCTCGGCAACTTCGTCCAGATCCGCGACATGATCGAGGAGGAGCTGGAGAACGCGCTGACCGGCAAGAAGTCGGCGAAGGACGCGCTCGACGCGGCGGCGAAGCGCGGCAACGAGCTGCTCCGCCAGTTCGAGAAGTCCAACTCCTGAATAGCGTAACGTGAATGGCGGCGCCCGGACTGCACCGGGCGCCGCCCTGTTCCTTCTGGGGGGCCGATGCAGGCAAAACGGGTCACCTTCGGCGGCGGCATCGTGCCTTATCTGCTGCTTGCGCCGCAGCTCGCCATCACCATCATCTTCTTCCTGTGGCCCGCCGGCCAGGCGCTCTACACCTCGCTCTTCGCCGAAGACGCCTTCGGCCTGTCGCGCCAGTTCGTCGGCCTCGCCAATTTCGTCGCGCTCTTCGAGGATCCGAGCTACCGGGCGAGCTTCGCCATCACGGTCGTCTTCTCCGCCTCGGTCGCGGGCATCTCGCTCGGCCTCGGCCTCCTCTTCGCGCTCGCCGCCGACAAGGTGGGGCGCAAGGCGATGGTCTACCAGACGCTGCTCATCTGGCCCTATGCCGTGGCCCCGGCCGTCGCCGCCATTTTGTGGTGGTTCATGTTCGACCCCTCGGTCGGCGTCGTGGCGCGTGGCCTCCGGGCCATCGGCATCTACTGGAACCACCACCTCAACGGCACCGATGCGCTCATCATGGTCATCCTCGCCGCCTCGTGGAAGCAGGTGAGCTACAACTTCCTCTTCTTCCTCGCCGGGCTGCAGGCCATCCCGCGCACCCTCGTCGAGGCCGCGGCGCTCGACGGGGCGGGTCCCTGGCTGCGCTTCCGCAAGATCGTCTGGCCGCTGCTTGCGCCGACGACCTTCTTCCTGCTCGTCGTCAACATCGTCTACGCCTTCTTCGACACCTTCGGCATCATCCACGCGACGACCGGCGGCGGTCCCGGCCAGTCCACCACCATCCTCGTCTACAAGGTGTTCAAGGACGGCTTCGAATCGCTCAATCTCGGCGCGTCCGCCGCCCAGTCGGTGGTGCTGCTCGTCATCGTCATCGGCCTGACGGCGCTGCAGTTCCGCCATATCGAGCGCAAGGTCCATTACTGAGGGGGCGGGGACATGGTCGAATCCGGCCGCAAGCTGACTTTCGCCGCCCATGCGGCGCTCATCCTCGGCGTCACCGCCATGGTGCTGCCGGTGTGGCTCGCCTTCGTGGCGTCGACGCATCCGGGCACGGACTTCCTCACCGGCCGCATCGGCTTCCTGCCGGGCCCGGGCCTCATCGCCAACTACAAGGAAGCGCTGTTCACCGGCTCCAGCGTCTCGGGCTTCCCGCCCGTCGGGCCGATGCTGTGGAACAGCTTCGTCATGGCCATGGCGATCGCCATCGGCAAGATCGCCATCTCGCTGCTCTCGGCCTTCGCCATCTGCTATTTCCGTTTCCCCTTCCGGGTCACGGCCTTCTGGCTCATCTTCATCACGCTGATGCTGCCGGTCGAGGTGCGCATCCTGCCGACCTTCGAGGTCGTGGCCAATCTCGGCATGCTCAACAGCTATTCGGGCCTCGCCATCCCGCTCATCGCCTCGGCGACGGCGACCTTCCTCTTCCGCCAGGTGTTCATGACCATCCCGGACGAGCTGACGGAGGCGGCGCGCATCGACGGGGCGGGGCCGCTGCGCTTCTTCTGGTCCATCCTGATGCCGCTGTCGCGCACCAACATCGCCGCGCTCTTCGTCATCCTCTTCATCTACGGCTGGAACCAGTACCTGTGGCCGCTGCTCGTCACCACGGACCAGAGCTACTACACCATCGTCATGGGCATCCAGCGCCTCGCGGCCGCGGCGGCCGAGGCCGATCCCGTCTGGCACCTCGTCATGACGACGACCATCCTCGCCATGCTGCCTCCCGTCGCGGTGGTCATCGCCATGCAGCGCCTGTTCGTGAAGGGGCTGGTCGAGACGGAGAAGTGAGCGGCGGCGCCCTGCCGGCCGCTCCTCTCACGCGTTCGGTCGCTGGCATCCGCGAAAACCGTAGACCATGAAAAACACGGATGGCCGGTTTGTGCGTTGCATGGATGCGACGAGCGCAACCCGTTCCTCTCGTCATGGCCGGGCTTGTCCCGGCCATCCACGCGTTTGGCGTTGCTCGTACTTTCAAGGCGTGGATGCCCGGGACAAGCGCGGCCATGACGACGGGATCGATGACGCACCGTGACGTCACGCCTTGTGCGTTGCAGCCGGACAGGGCGGGAGTCGCAGGCGTTCCCTGCCCCTCACCCGTTGCGCGCGGCAAAGGCCTTGATGGCGTCGACGAGGACGCGCACGGCGACATCCGCGTCGTCGGCGGTGATCGATTCGGCCGGATTGTGGCTGATGCCGCCCTTGCAGCGCACGAAGACCATCGCCGAGGGGCACAGGCGCGCCATGGCCATCGCGTCGTGGCCGGCGCCTGACGGCAGGTGCCGCGCGGCGATGCCCTGGCCCGCGACGGCCGTCTCCAGCGCGCGCATCAGGCCCGCGTCCATCGCGGTGGCCGGAGCGTCGAAATAAAGGTCGAGGTCGAGCGCCACATGGCGCCGGGCGGCGATGTCGCGCATCTCGGCCACCATCTCCTCGACGATGGCGTGGCGCACGGGATCGTCCGGCGCGCGCACGTCGAGCATGAAGTCGACGCGACCCGGAATGACGTTCGAGGCGTTGGGCGACACCTTGGCCATGCCGATGGTCGCCACGGTCGAGGGATCGCGGGCGCCGATGCGCTCGACGGCGAGGTTCATCTCGCTCAGCGCGGCGAAGGCGTCGCGCCTCAGCGCCATCGGCACGGTGCCGGCGTGGCCGGCTTCGCCCGTCACCACGCCGCGCGCCCGGGTGATGCCGTTGATGGCGCTGACGATGCCGACCGGCAGGTTCTCGCGTTCCAGCACCGGCCCCTGCTCAATGTGAAATTCGATGTAGCCCTTGACGGAGCCCGGATCGCGGCCGAGCCGCGTCACGGCCTCGGGGTCGCCGCCGAAGGCGAGGAGAGCCTCGCGCAGGCTCACCCCGTCGTAGTCCCTGCCGTCGAGCCAGGCCGGGTCGTAGGTGCCGGCGATCGCCTGCGAGGTCGAGAGATTGGTGGGGAAGCGGACGTTCTCCTCGTCGCCGAAGGCCAGCACCTCGATGGCGAAGGGCATGCGCTCCCCGCGCCGGGCGAGCTCCTCCACAGCGACGATGCCGGCCAGCACCCCGAGCATGCCGTCATAGCTGCCGGCATCGACCACGGTGTCGATGTGCGAGCCGACGAGCAGCGCCGGCGCGCCCGGCTCGATCCCCTCGTAGCGGCCGACGACGGTGCCGGCGGCGTCGATCTGCGCGCTCATGCCCGCCGCTTCCATCATGCGCTTCACCGCTTCGGCGGCGGCGCGATGAGCCGGCGAGAGGTAGAGGCGCGTCAGGCGCCCCGGCTCGTCGGTATATTGGTTGAGATCGGCGGCGAGCGTCATCAGGCGCTCGCCGAGCACGGTGGTGGGCAGGGGCGGCATGGCGATCATGGCGGTCAAGCTAGCGGGCCCGGCCATGCCGCTCAAGCGCCATCAATAGGTGGCGCGCCCGCCGGACAGGTCGAAGACGGCGCCCGTGGTGAAGCTGTTGTCCTCCGAGGCGAGGAAGGCGACCATGCCCGCCACTTCCTCGACCTCGACGAAGCGCCCGCGCGGGATCTTCGACAGCATGTACTGGATGAATTCCTCGCTCACCTGTTCGAGGATGCGCGTCTTGGCGGTGGCCGGCGTGATGCAGTTGACGGCGATGTTGCGGTCGGCGAGCTCCTTGCCGAGCGACTTGGTGAAGCCGATGACGGCGGCTTTGGACGCCGAATAGGCCGAGGCGTTGGGATTGCCCTCCTTGCCGGCGATGGAGGCGACGAGCACGATGCGGCCGTAGTTGCGCGCGCGCATGCCGGGCACGAGCGCGCGGCAGCAATGGAAGGTGCCGTCGACGTTGATCCGCTGCACGCGCGCCCACTCCTCGAGCGGGTATTCCCAGGCCTTGAACGTCGGCCCGGCGATGCCGGCGCTGTTGACGAGGATGTCGACGGCCCCGTGCGCCGCCTCCGCCGCCCTGGCGGCGGCTTCGACGGCGGCATAGTCGGTGATGTCGACGGCGCGGGCCGAGACACCCGCGCCCATCTCCTTCGCCGCCGCTTCCGCCAGGGCGCCGTCACGGTCCCACAGCTCGACGTGCTTGGCGCCGGAGGCCTTGAAGCGCTCGGCCACCGCGCGGCCGATGCCCTGGGCGCCGCCGGTGACGACTGCGACGCGCCCCGTCAAATCGATTTGATTCATGTGTTTCCTTCCCGAGTATCCCTGTTTTCGAAGCTGTTCGCGGGTCAGAGCGAGCCGGTGACGCCGCCGTCGACATAGAGCACGTGGCCGGTCACGAAGTCCGAGGCCGGCGCGGAGAGATAGATGGCGGCGCCGGCGAGTTCCTCCACCTTGCCCCAGCGGCCGAGCGGCGTGCGCTTCGTCAGCCAGGCGGTGAAGTCGGCGTTCTCGACGAGGGCGCTGTTCATCTCGGTGGCGAAGAAGCCGGGGCCGATGCCGTTGACGCGGATGCCGTGGCGGCCCCAGTCCGCCGCCATGCCCTTGGTCAGCATCTTCACCGCGCCCTTGCTCGCGGCATAGGGCGCGATGGTCGGACGCGCGAGCTCGCTGATGACGGAGCAGATGTTGATGATCTTGCCGTAGCCGCGCGGGATCATGTGCCGCGCCGCAGCCTGGCCGACGTAATAGACGCTGTCGAGATTGGTGTGGATGATCTGGTGCCAGTCCTCGTCGGCGAAATCCTCCAGCGGGGCGCGGCGCTGGATGCCGGCGTTGTTGACGAGGATGGTGAGCGGCCCGACCTCATGCTCGATGCGGGCGACGCCCTCGCGCGCCGCCGTGGCGTCGGTTACGTCGAACGGCATCGCCACCGCCTCGCCACCCGCCGCGCGGATGAGCCCGGCCGCCTTGTCGAGCTTGGCCGCGTCACGCCCGTTGAGGACGACGCGCGCGCCCGCTGCGGCAAGGCCGCGGGCGATGGCGAGCCCGATGCCCTGGCCCGAGCCCGTGACGAGGGCCGTCCGGCCCGACAGATCGAAGATCGACAGTGTCATCCCACCTCCCCCGTCAGTGGCATCCGCCGTCGTGCGCCGGATGCTCGTTGAGGGCATGTGACGACGCCGGGGCGGCCAGCGTCAAGCCGCGGGCGAGCCGGGTTGGCATGTCCGCGACGCAGGGCGGCCTCAGGCGTGGACCCCGAGCTTCTTCTGCAGGCTGGTGGAGGAGGTCGTGTACTGGAAGACGAGGCGCTTGTCCGGATAGACGTAATGGAACACGCGCTGGGCGGCGAGCGCCCCCTCGTGGAAGCCGGAGAGGATGAGCTTCAGCTTGCCCGGATAGCTGTTGATGTCGCCGATGGCGAAGATGCCGGGCACGCTCGTCTCGAACTTCTCGGTATCGACCGGGATGAGGTTCTCGTGGAGGTTGAGGCCCCAATCGGCGAGGGGGCCGAGCTTCATGGTGAGGCCGAAGAAGGGCAGCAGCACGTCGCAGGCGATGGTGAAGGTCGAGCCGTCGTCGCGGCGCACCACGGCCCCCTCCAGCACCGGTGCCTTGCCCTCGAGCTTGACCACCTGGCCGAGGTGGAAGTCCATCGCTCCCGCGGCGACGAGGGCGCGCATCTTGTTGACGGTATCGGGCGCCGCGCGGAAGGCGTCGCGCCGGTGCAGCAGCGTCAGGCGCTTCGCCAGCGGCGCGAGGTTCACCGTCCAGTCGAGGGCCGAGTCGCCGCCGCCGACGATGAGGATGCGCTTGTGGCGGAAGGGCTCCATCTGCCGCACGGCATAGAACACGCTGGAGCCCTCGAAGCCCTCGATGCCGGGGATCGGCGGCTTCTTGGGCTGGAACGAGCCGCCCCCGGCCGCGATGATGATGGCCTTCGTGACGAATTCGGTGCCCGCGTCGGTCCTGAGGCGGAAGAGCGGCGCCTCGGCTGTGCCGAGGCTCTCGAGCGTCTCCACCATCTCCGAGAGATGGAAGGTCGGGTGGAAGGGCTCGATCTGCGCCATGAGATTGTCGACGAGACCCTGGCCGGTGACCATGGGGAAGCCGGGAATGTCGTAGATCGGCTTCTCCGGGTAGAGTTCCGCGCACTGGCCGCCGACCTTCGGCAGGATGTCGATGAGATGGGCCCGGATGTCGAGGAGGCCGAGCTCGAAGACGGCGAAGAGCCCGACGGGCCCGGCGCCGACGATGACGACATCGGTTTCTATACGGTCGCTCATGGACGTAAGATGCCTCCGCTCCACGCGCGGCTTCGCGCAATCAGCCAGTTTTGCCACTAATGCCCCCTCGCGGGGGCGGGGATCAACACGTATCGGGAGAAACGCATGGCGGCCATCGAACGCACGGCGACGCGCATCACGGGATTTGCCAATCCCGAGCTCGATTTCCAGCTCATGCGCATGCTGGGCGCCGCCAGCTATGGCGGCGGCGCGCCGGGGGAGATCTTCGCCGCCCGGGCCGGGCTCGACGAAACGCCGCGCGAATGGCCGCGCCGTTTCGCCGATCTCGCCGCCGGCATCGAGCGCCTGGCCGATGTCGCGCTCGGCCGCGGCCATCGCGTCAGCGCGCGCGAGCATTACGGCCGGGCCTCGATGTACTACCGGTCGGCCGAATATTTCTGCGACCCCTTCGTCGGCGAGGCGCTGCAGTACGGGCTCGCCAGCCAGCGCTGCTTCGCCGCGGCGATGCCCCTCTTCGCCGACAACGTCATCGCTATCGACATCCCCTTCGGCGACGTGCTGCTGCCCGGCTATTTCTGCGCGCCGGCGGGCGGTGCCGTCGACGGGCGCACGCTCGTCGCCATCACCGGCTTCGACGGCACCAACGAGGAGATGTTCTTTTCGGCGGCCCGCGCCGGCCTGGAGCGCGGCTTCAACGTGCTGCTCGCCCAGGGGCCGGGGCAGGTCTCGGCGATGCGCCGCTATCCCGACCTCGTCTTCCGGCCGGACTACGAGGTGCCGCTCGCCGCCGTCGTCGATGCGGCGCTGGCGCGGCCGGATGTCAACGGCGATAGGCTCGGGCTCTATGGCGTGAGCTTCGGCGGCTATTTCGCGACGCGCGCCGCCATCCACGATCCCCGGCTCAAGGCCTTGGTCCTCAACTCGCCCATCGTCGACCTCAAGGCCTATCTCCTCGGCTTCATGCCGCCCGGGGCGGAGGAGATGGAGGACCTGCCGCTCGCCTATGTGGACGAGATCCCGGACGAGATGATGCCGGTGACGATGAAGCTCTCCTTCAAGTCCGCCTGCCGGCGCTACGGCGTCGACGGCACGCATGCCTGGCTGAAGCGTCTCGCCGACTTCCGCGCCGAGGAGGGGCTCGAGCGCATCGCCTGCCCGACGCTCGCCGTCGTCGGCGAGGGGGAGGGCGAGGAGGCGCTGCGCCAGCTTGACGTCTTTGCGGCCAAGGCCGGCGGCCGCGTGACGCGCCACGTCTTCACCCGCGCCGAGGGGGCGGACATGCACTGCCAGGTCGGCAACCTGCCGCTCGGCCTCGCCGTCGTCTACGACTGGCTGGAGGAGGTGCTGTAGGGCCTAACCCACCGGCATGACGAGCCGCGCCACGGCCTCGCGCCAGCCGGCGAGCTTGGCGCTGCGCAGCGATTCGCTCATGGCGGGCGCGAAGCGCCGCTCGACCCGCCAGAGATCCGCGAACTGCGCCGGGGCGGGGAAGACGCCGGCGGCGAGGCCGGCGAGATAGGCGGCGCCGAGCGCCGTCGTCTCCTTCACCACCGGCCGGTCGACCGGGGCGGCGAGCAGGTCGGCGAGGCGCTGCATCGTCCAGTCGGACGCCACCATGCCGCCGTCGACCCGGAGCACCGTCTCGGCGCCGTCCGCCTGCGGCCAGTCGGCCCGCATGGCGGCGAGAAGGTCGGCAGTCTGGTAGCAGACGCTCTCCAGCGCCGCGCGGGCGAGCTCGGCCGGGCCGGTGCCGCGCGTGAGGCCGAAGAGCGCGCCGCGCACGTCCGGGTTCCAGTAGGGCGCGCCGAGGCCGACGAAGGCGGGCACGAGATAGACCTGCTGCGTCGGGTCGGCATCCTCCGCCAGCTGGCCCGTCGCGGCCGCGTCCTTGATGATGCCGAGCCCGTCGCGCAGCCACTGCACCGCCGCCCCGGCGACGAAGATGGAGCCCTCGAGCGCATAGGTGCGCCGGCCGTCGAGCTGATAGGCGATGGTGGTGAGCAGCTTGTTCTTCGAGGCGACGGGGGCAGCGCCCGTGTTGACGAGCGCGAAGCACCCCGTGCCGTAGGTCGATTTCACCATGCCGGGCGTAAAGCAGGCCTGGCCGACGGTGGCCGCCTGCTGGTCGCCGGCGATGCCGCAGATGCTGATCGGCGCGCCGAAGAGCGCGGCATCGCTCTCGCCGAACCTGCCCGAGCAGTCCCGCACCTCGGGCAGCATGGAGCAGGGCACGCCGAGGAGGCGCATGAGCTCCTCGTCCCACTCCCCCTTGTGGATGTCGAAGAGGAGCGTGCGCGCCGCGTTGGTCGCGTCCGTCGCATGCACCCTGCCGCCGGTGAGCTGCCACAGGAGGAAGCTGTCGACGGTGCCGAAGGCGAGCTCGCCGCGTTCCGCCCGCGCGCGCGCGCCGGGCACGTTGTCGAGGATCCAGGCGATCTTGGTGCCCGAGAAATAGGGATCGAGGATGAGCCCGGTACGCGCCGTGAACAGCGGCTCGTGCCCCTCTTCCTTCAGCCGGGTGCAGAGCGGCGCCGTGCGCCGGTCCTGCCAGACGATGGCGCGGTGGATGGCCCGGCCGCTCGCCCGGTCCCAGACCACCGTCGTCTCGCGCTGGTTGGTGATGCCGATGGCGGCGACCTCGCGCGCCGAGGCGCCGGCCTTGTCGAGCGCCTCGCGGCAGGTCGCGAGCGTCGTCTCCCACAGGTCCTCCGGCTCGTGCTCCACCCAGCCCGAGGCCGGGAAGTGCTGCGGGAACTCGCGCTGCGCCACGGCGGCGATGGAGGTGTCGGGCCGGAAGAGGATGGCCCGCGAGGAGGTGGTGCCCTGGTCGATGGCGAGAACGTAGGTGGCCAAGGAATGTTTCCTCCGGTTCGGCTTCTTGCGGTTCGGCTTCTTGTCGTGGCCGACGCTAGCGGACGCGCATCGCCCACGCCAGAACCGCATCCGATCAGGTTGAAGCCAACCTCAACGGAATGGGTTCTCGTGGCTCAGGCGGCCTGCCTGAGCCGCGCGGCCATGAAATCGTCGAGCGCGGCCGCCTCCTCCCGTGTCAGGCGCAGGCCGAGCTTGGAGCGGCGCCACAGGACGTCCTCGGCCGTCATCGCCCATTCCTCGCCCATGAGATAGTCCACCTCGCGCTCGCTGAGGCCGGCGCCGAACTGGCGGCCGAGGTCCGCCATGGTGCGGGCTCCCTCGAGGACGGCGAAGGCGCGCGTGCCGTAGGACCGGGCGAGGCGCGCCGCGATGCCGCCGCCGAGATAGGGATGCTCGCCGGCGATGCGGCGCGTCAGCGCGTCGTAGCCGTCATGCGGGAAATCGCCGCCCGGCAGCGGCGCGCCCGCCGTCCACCCCGCCTTGGCGCGCGCCGCCTCGGGCAGCTGCGGCGCGAGCTTGTCGAGCACCGCCTCGGCGAGGCGCCGGTAGGTGGTGATCTTGCCGCCGAAGACGGAGAGGAGGAAAGGTTCGTTTCCCTCGCCCTCGCGCTTGAGCACGTAGTCGCGCGTCGCCTCCTGAGCCTTGGAGGCGCCGTCGTCATAGAGCGGGCGCACGCCCGAATAGGTCCACACCACGTCCTCGCGCCGCACGGGCTTTGCGAAATATTCGCTCGCCGCGGCGCAGAGATAGCCGATCTCCTCCTCGCTCGCCCTGACGGCGGCGGGGTCGCCGCGATAGTCGAGGTCCGTCGTGCCGATGAGCGTGAAGTCGTGCTCGTAGGGGATGGCGAAGATGATGCGGCCGTCGCTGTTCTGGAAGATGTAGCAGCGGTCGTGGTCGAAGAGCTTCGGCACGACGACGTGGCTGCCCTGCACGAGGCGCACGCCCGCCGGCGCCTTCTCGCGCACGATGCCGGCCAGCACGTCGGCCACCCAGGGGCCGGCGGCATTGACCAGCATGCGCGCCTTCACCGCCACGCGGGCGCCGTCGCTCCGCCGCTCGGCGTTGACGACCCAATGGTCGCCGCGCCGCTCGGCGCCGGTGACGCGCGTGCGTGGGTGGATGGCGGCGCCCCGCTCGGCCGCGTCGCGGGCGTTGAGCACGACGAGGCGCGCGTCCTCCACCCAGCAGTCGGAATATTCGAAGGCCGTGGAATAGCCGCCCTTGAGCGGCCTGCCGACCGGGTCGCGGCGCAGGTCGAGGCTGCGCGTCGCCGGCAGCAGCTTGCGGCCGCCGAGATGGTCGTAGAGGAAGAGGCCGAGGCGCAGCATCCAGGCGGGCCGAAGCCCGGCATGGTGCGGCAGCACGAAGCGCAGCGGCCGGATGATGTGGGGCGCGAGCTTCCACAGCACCTCGCGCTCCATCAGCGCCTCGCGCACCAGGCGAAACTCGTAATATTCGAGATAGCGCAGGCCGCCGTGGATGAGCTTGGTAGAGGCGGAGGAGGTGGCGCTGGCAAGGTCGTTCTGCTCGAACAGGACGGTCGAAAGCCCCCGCCCGGCCGCATCGCGTGCGATGCCGCAGCCGTTGACGCCGCCTCCGATGATGGCGAGGTCGAAGACCTTCTCCTGCACGCCTTGCTCCGTTCGCTTGCCCTGGTCGCGCAGCCGCCGGCTGCGCCCGCTCAACTTGCGGCAGCATAAACGAAATAGCTAGCGAAAACAATTCAGCCACAACGAAAGCGAAAACGAAAATATGCGCGCCGGAGGCCAGTTCAGCCGACCCGCGCGTGGGCCGCCAGGTAATCGAGGAACACGCGCACCCGGGCCGGCAGTTGCGCGCCCTGGCCGATGAAGACGGCATGGATCGTTTCGGTATCGCCGGGATTCAGGTCGGCCAGCACCTCGACGAGCCGGCCGGCGGCGAGGTCCGGCCCGATGTGGAAATGCGACAGACGGGCAAGGCCCGCCCCGGCGAGCGCGAGCCGGCGCGCGCTCTCGCCGTCGCCGACGAGGACATTGCCCACGGGCGGCACGGTGACGGTCGCGCCTGAAGCGTCGCGAAAAGGCCAGCCGGCGACGAGGCGGGTGAAGTTGAAGGCGATGCGGTTGTGCCTTTCGAGCTCCTCGAGCGTCGCCGGCGCGCCGTGGCGGGCGAGATAGTCCGGCGAGGCGACGACGGCCATGCGGCTCTCGCCGAGCTTGCGGGCGATAAGGGGCGAGGCGCGCATGGGCCCGACGCGGATGGCGACGTCGGCGCGCTCGTCGATGAGGTCGATGACCATGTCGGTCGCGACGATGTCGAGGGTGATCTCGGGATAGAGCGTGAGGAAGTCGGGCACGAGCCCCGTCAGCCAGTGCAGCCCGAAGGGCACGTTGCTGTTGACGCGCACCCGCCCGCGCGGCACAGCGCCTGCCGCCACCTCGCGCTCGGCCTCCGCGATCGCGGCGAGGACGGCGCGGCAGCGGCCGTAGAACGCCTCGCCCTCGGGCGTGAGCCGCAGCTGGCGGGTGGAGCGGTGCACGAGCCGCGCGCCGAGCCGGCCTTCGAGCCGCGCCACGAGCTTGCTGACCGCCGACGGCGTCATGCCGATGCGGCGCGCCGCGGCCGAGAAGCCGCCGAGCTCGACGACGCGCGCGAAAACCTCCATCTCGCCGGAGCGGTTGATGTCGAGACGACTCATGGCGCCGTTCTATCCCGTTCGATGTGAACTGAAGTCACAGATCCTGTGCCTTCCGCCATGCTAGTTCACGCCGCCGACCGGTTCCATCTCTCACCGCGAGCGGCCGGATGGCCGGACGAACAGGAGATGGACGATGGAATTCAGGCGGTTGGGAGCATCGGGGCTGAAGGTGCCGGTCCTGTCCTTCGGCGCGGGGACCTTTGCGGGCAAGGGGCCGCTCTTCGGCGCCTGGGGCAACACGGATGCCGGCGAGGCGCGCCGCCTCCTCGACATCTGCCTCGAGGCCGGGCTCAACCTGTTCGACACGGCCGACGTCTATTCCGACGGCGCCTCGGAGGAGGTGCTGGGCGAGGCGATCCGTGGCCGGCGCGACAAGGTGCTGATCTCCACCAAGACGGCGCTGCCCATGGGCGAGGGGCCGAACGATGCCGGCGCCTCGCGCGCCCGGCTCGTGAAGGCGACCGAGGATGCGCTGCGCCGCCTCGGCACGGATTACATCGACCTCCTGCAGCTGCACGCCTTCGACGCCGGCACCCCCGTGGAAGAGGTGCTGGCGACGCTGGACGCGCTCGTGCGCGCCGGCAAGGTCCGCTATGTCGGCGTCTCCAACTTCGCCGGCTGGCAGCTCATGAAGTCCCTCGCCGCCGCCGAGCGGCACGGCTGGCCGCGCCATGTGGCGCATCAGGTCTATTACTCGCTCGTCGGCCGCGACTACGAGTGGGACCTGATGCCGCTTGCGCAGGACCAGGGCATCGGCGCCCTCGTCTGGAGCCCGCTCGGCTGGGGTCGCCTGACCGGCAAGATCCGCCGCGGCGCGTCCGTGCCCGCCGGCAGCCGCCTCAACGAGACCGCCGATTTCGGCCCGCCGGTGCCGGAGGAGCGGCTCTACAGCGTCGTCGACGCGCTCGACGAGATCGCCGCCGAGACCGGCCGCACGGTGCCCCAGATCGCCCTCAACTGGCTCATCGCGCGCCCGACGGTGGCCTCCGTCATCATCGGGGCGCGCAACGAGGCGCAGCTGCGCGACAACCTGGGCGCCCTCGGCTGGCGCCTCACCGCCGAGCAGATGGCGAAGCTCGACGCCGCGAGCCGCGTGACGCCGCCCTATCCGCATTTCCCCTATCACCGGCAGGAGGGTTTTGCGCGGCTCAACCCGCCGATGGTGTGAGGGCGGATCCGCACCGCGCCGGCGGGCAGGAGCGATGCGGCCGGCGATTGTGGTAAAGGACGGGCGGCGGCCCTCTCCCGGCCGTCGCCGCCTTGGGAAAGCCTCGATGCCCGACAGACCCGCCGTGCTCTTCGTCTGCCTCGGCAACATCTGCCGCTCGCCGCTGGCGGAGGCAGCCATGCGGGCCGAGGCGTCGCGGGTGGGGCTCGATCTCCTCGTCGATTCGGCCGGCACGGGGCACTGGCACGTCGGCAAGGCGCCCGACAGGCGGGCGCAGGCCGTGGCCGCCCGCAACGGCATCGACATCAGCGGCTATCGCGCCCGGCAGGTGGTGCGCGAGGATTTTTCGCATTTCACCCATGTCGTCGCGCTCGACCACGACAATCTCGCCCGGCTCCTCGCGCTGCGCCCGGCAGGCGCAGGCGCCGAGGTGAGCCTGTTGCTCGACCATGTCCCCGGCCGCGCCGGCGAGGCGGTGGCCGATCCCTATTACGGCGAAGCGGCCGGCTTCGACACGACCTGGGCGGATGTGACGGCGGGCGCGCGGGGGCTCGTGGCGCGGCTGTCGGGAGCGTCGTGAGGCGGGCGGAAACTGCCGTGCCGGAGGATGGACCCGTCGCGAGCGGCGGTCCGTTCGAGCCAAGGATCGCAAGGTGATGCCCAGCCGCTCGGGGTCTCCATCTTGACATGCCGTTATTTACATAACATGATATATAACATGTTAAACAAATCCTCGCCCGAAGACACGCTCCGCTCCCTTGGCCTGATGACGCTCGGCAGCCGGTTGAAGCGTCTCGGCGAGCGGCTCCAGGCGGAGGTGCAGCCGATCCTGAGCGAACTGGCACCGCCGGTGGCCGCGGGCCAGCATCCGCTCCTTGCGGCGCTGTCGAAGCACGGCGCGCTGACGGTGGGCGAGCTCGCGGCGCTGCTCGGCGTCGCGCAGCCGGGGATCACCCGGGCTATCGGGCAGCTCGCCGGGATCGGCCTCGTCGCGGTCACCACCGCGGCGGAGGACGGCCGCCGGCGGCTCGTCTCCCTCTCGCCGGACGGGGAGGCCTTCGTGGCCGCCGCGCGGGAAGGGGTCTGGCTTCGTGTCGAGAAGGCGGTGGCCGACCTTTGCGCGGGGTTCGGCGACGAGCTTCTGGCGCATGTCGCCAGCATCGAGGACGGGCTCGCGCGAAAGCCGCTGACGGCGCGCGCCGGGGAGGACCGAGAGAAATGACCGCGCATGAGCTCGATCGCCCCGCCTGGGCTTCGCTGACCTCGCGGCACGAGGCCTTCGCCGACGGGGACGCGAAGGCGCGGCGCTATCGCCCCTCGATCGTGCCGTTCGCGGCCAGCGCCGACGACAGCCCCGAAAGCCTCGAGGCCCTCGGGACCCTGCTGGAGCAGGGCGACACGGCAATCCTCCTGCAGGCCGGCGAGATCCGCCTGCCCGCGAGCCTCCGCGCCATCCGGCGCGCCGAAGGCGTCCAGATGGTGGCCGACGGCGGCCACGCACCCTTCGAGGACGAGAGGATTGTGAAGCTCGGGCCGGCGGATGCCGAGGACATGCTGGCGCTCGCCGCGCTCACCGAGCCCGGCCCCTTCACCCTGCGCGCGCTCGACATCGGCCGCTTCTGGGGCGTGCGCGAGAACGGCCGGCTGGTCGCCATGGCCGGCGAGCGCATGGCCCAGCCGGGTCACGTCGAACTCAGCGGCGTCTGCACCCATCCCGAAGCAAGGGGCCGCGGCCTCGGCCACCTGCTGTCGCGCTACGTGGCGGGACGGATCGCGGAAAGTGGAGACCGGCCCTACCTCCACGCCTTCGCCAGCAACACGGCCGCCATCCGCCTCTACGCGTCGATCGACTTCACCTTGCGCACGACGATGCAGGTCGCGGTGATCCAGCATATCGACGACTGACGCGATAGTGCTGCGGGTCTGGGCTTGGCGCGCATCTGCCTCATGGGCGCGAGAATGTCTCTCGCCCTATCATGTTTAAACACGCTTGACCTTGTAGGACGATTGCCCTAGGGATTTTCTAGGTCAACCGTCCTACGGGCGTTTTATGGTGCCGAACGAACTGCGTCGGAGCAGGAAGATGGGCGCGACAGATACACGCCAGGAGATCGTTGCCGCTGCGGATCGCCTCTTCTACGAGCGCGGGTTCGAGGCGACGTCATTTGCCGACATCGCGTCGGTGGTCGGGCTATCGCGCGGGAATTTCTACTATCACTTCAAGACGAAGGACGAGATCCTGCAGGCCGTCATCGCCCGGCGCCTGTCGATGACCCGGGACATGCTCGACGCATGGCAGGTGGAGGGTGCCGACGCGGCGGATCGCATCCGCAGCTTCATCGGCATCCTCATCATGAACAAAGAGAAGATCGTCGCCCACGGCTGCCCCGTCGGCACGCTCTGCACCGAACTGGCGAAGCTCGATCATCTCGCCAAGGGGGAAGCCGCCAAGCTCTTCACGCTGTTCCGCGACTGGCTGGCAGGGCAGTTTGCCGCCCTCGGCCGCGAAGCCGATGCCGACGCGCTGGCCATGCACATCCTGATGCGAAGCCAGGGCGTCGCGGTCCTCGCAACGGCCCTCGGCGACGAGAGCTTCATCCGCCGGGAGGTTGACGACATGAGCGCATGGCTCGAGGCGCAACGTCCCGACAGGTCCGCGCTTCCGCAAGCCGCGACCGTCAGTTAGCCCGAGGGAGGCGCCCCATGTTCGTTGTCACGCTCAAGTTCACCGCCGACAAGGCCAGGGCAGCCGCGCTCATGGACGGACACAATGCCTGGATCAGGCGTGGCTTCGACGACGGTATCTTCCTTTTGTCCGGCGGCCTTCAGCCGGGCGTGGGCGGTGCGGTTCTTGCCCACAACGTCTCCCGGGCCGATCTCGAGGCCCGCGTGAACGAAGATCCCTTCGTCGCGGAAGGTGTCGTCAGCGCCGACATTCTGGAAATCGCGCCGGGCCGCACCGACGATCGCCTGGCTTTCCTCAAGGCCTGAGCCATGAGCACGACCATTCCCGGCCCGGACGGAAAGCCCCGCTGTCGCTGGTGCGCGGCCGCCCCTGAATTCCTCGCCTATCACGACACCGAGTGGGGATTTCCGGTCGATGACGATCGCCGGCTTTTCGAGAAGCTGTGCCTGGAGGGGTTCCAGTCCGGCTTGAGCTGGCGGACCATCCTCGCAAAGCGTGAGAGCTTCCGCGCCGCCTTCCTTGGCTTCGACTTCGATCGCATCGCACAGTTCACGGAGGCCGATGTCGAACGGCTCCTCAACGACAGGGGCATCGTGCGGCACCGCGGCAAGATCGCATCGGTCGTCAACAACGCCCGGCGTGCGCAGGAGCTGATCAGGCAGGAGGGCTCGCTCGCCGCCTATGTCTGGCGCTTCGAGCCGAAGGCGCGCGAACTCGCCGCGCCACAGACGGCATCGACATCCGCGGCATCGATCGCGATGTCCAAGGACCTGAAGAAGCGGGGATGGTCGTTTGTCGGCCCGACGACGGTCTACGCCTTCATGCAGGCGATGGGGCTGGTCAACGACCACGCCCACGGATGCGTCATCCGCGACATGGCCGCCGAGGGAAGAGCAGCCTTCCAGCCTCCCCGGACCGGCACCGGGCGGCAATTTTCATAGAACGCCTGTGGGTGGGCTGCATCGGGCTCATCGCGCGCGATAACGCGCAACCCAGCGAGCGGCCGCCTGCGCTCTGCTGGCCGGACGATACATCAATCAGTGGTATGGAAATGGCGCGCCCGAAAGGATTCGAACCTCTGACCCCCAGATTCGTAGTCTGGTGCTCTATCCAGCTGAGCTACGGGCGCAACCAGCGCCGGCTTCACGCGAAGTGTCCGGCGACGAGGCCGTTCAATTAAAGCCTCACGGGCCGCTTGGCAAGCCCTGCCGTGCGATAATCCTCTGCGTTGTCCACCGGTCGGCCGGCCGGCCGTTCCAAGGCGCGGCTGAGCCGGAGGAAACTCGACGTGGCGGGTCCGGCACGCGGCCGCGCGGACGCTGCAGGCGCCGCCGCTCAGGCGCCGTTGCCGTTCGTGCGGTCCGGCAGGTGGATGCGGAAGGTGGCGCCGGGGCCCTCCTCCTCGAGCACGATGTGGCCGCCGTGCAGGGCGACGAGTTCGGCCGTGATGGCGAGGCCGAGGCCGACGCCGCCGCGCCGGCTCGTGCCCTGGAAGGCCTCGAACAGGTGCTCGCGCGCCTTGGCCGGCACGCCCGGGCCGTTGTCGCCGACGCGGATCACGGTCGAGCGGCCGTCGCGCCGGGCGGCGATGGTGAGCGTCGGCGCGGAGGGGCCGGCGCCCGCCTGGGCCAGGGCCTGCACGGCGTTGCGGCCGAGGTTGATGAGGATGCGCGAGAGCTGGTCCGGGTCGGCGTCGACGGTGATGTCCTCATCCATGTCGACGACGAAGGTGATGCCGTTGCCGGCAAGGTCGAGGAAATCGGCGAGGTCGCGCACCAGCGGCGCCAGCCTGACGACGCGCCGGCGCGGCTGCGGCTCGGCCGCGCGGCCGTAGGCGAGCGTCGCCTCGCAGAAGGCGATGGCGCGCCCCAGCGTCGCGATGAGCTTGGGCGCGACGCGCCGCACCGTCGGGTCCGACAATTGGCTCAGCCGGTCGGAGAGGAGCTGGGCCGAGGCGAGCAGGTTGCGCAGGTCGTGGTTCACCTTGCTGACGGCGAGGCCGAGGTTGGCGAGGTGCTTCTTCTGCAGGAGCTCGCGCGACAGCGTCTCCTGCATTAGGGCGAGCGCGCGCTCGACCTCGCCGATCTCGTCGCGCCGCTCCGAGGGGCGGATGACCCGCTCCGCATCCTCCGGGTTGTGCTCGAAGGCCGTGACATTGGCCGCGAGCCGGCGCACCGGGCGTACGATGATGAGGTGGAGCGCGAGATAGACGAGGAAGGCCGTGATGCCGGAGATGGCGAGCGACAGGATGAGGATGTTGCGCGAGAAGGTGAGCATCGCCACCCTGAGCGGCCGCTCGTCCATCACGATCTCGACGAAATCCGCTCCCCCCTTGCCGGCCCCGATGACGCGCACCGGCCCCTGGGCCGGAAAGACGAGCGTCTCGAAGGCGTCGGCGATCAGCGTCGCCCAGTGGGCGTCGCGCAGGTCGATGACGCGGGCGACCTCGGGCGGCATCTCGGCGGTGGCGAGCAGGCGCCGCGCACCGCCGACGCGCACCGCCACGGCCCGGGCGCCGACGCCGGCGAGCAGCTTCTCCTCGAAGCCGGAAGGGACGCCGCCGGGCGGCACGGCCTCCAGCACGACACCCGCCACCTGGGCGGCGGCGAGCCGGTCGTTCAGCCAGTTGCGGCGGAAGTTGGCGACCGAGGGCACATAGATCAGCACCTCCGCCAGCATGACGAAGAGGCCGGTGAGCACGAGCAGGCGCGCCGACAGGCCGAAACGGACGGCCCCGCGCGGGTCGCCCGTTGGCGCGCGCTCGCTCTCGATGTTCTCGTCCGGCCGTGCGTCCATGACGCTCCGCTTCGCCCCGTGCCTTGCCGTCTCCGGCGCCGTTCAGCCGAACCGGCGCAGGAAGCCGATGAGCCGCCTCACCATGGGCTTGGCGGCACTCGGCGTATAATATGACATGGCGACGCGCCGCGAGATTTCGGAGAGGGTGGGGTAGGGCACGGTGAGCCCGGCGAGATCCCTGATCCTGAGGTTGCGGGTCATGGCGAGCGTCCACGGGGTGATGAGCTCGCCCGCGCCGGGCGCGGCGATGCCGCAGCCGAGGATGCGCCCGCCGCGGCCGAGGATGACCTTGATCTCGCCCTCCGTCCGCCGCTCCGCCTGGGCGCGGTCGTTCTCGGCCACCGGCCAGCGCAGCACGGTGATACGCCCGCCGTCCGCCCGCGCCTCCTCCTCCGTCATGCCGACGACGGCGAGCTCCGGGTCCGTGAAGATGACGCGCGGCATCGCCCGCATGTCGACGCGTGGCCTGAGGCGGAAGAGGGCGCTGCGGATCACGAGCCCGGCATGATAGTTGGCGACATGGGTGAACTGCCGGCCGCCGCCGTCCGGCCCGGCGCAATCGCCGATGGCGTAGACGCGCCGGTTGCTGGTGCGAAGGTGCTGGTCCACCGCGATGCCGCGCTCGTCATGGGCGATGCCGGCCGCCTCGAGCTCGAGCCCGTCCGTCACCGGGCGGCGGCCGGTGGCGACGAGGAGGTGGCTCGCCTTCAGCTCCGTGCGGGTGCCCCGGTTCTCGATGACGAGGCGGATGTCGCCGTCCTCGCCCGCGACCTCGCTGACGGTGGCGCCTTCGCGGATGACGACGCCGTCGCGGCGCAAGGCGGCGAGGACATGGGCGGCAAGCTCGGGATCCTCCCGGCCGAGGGCGCGTCCGGCCTCGATCACGGTGACCGGCGCGCCGAGGCGCCGGTGCGCCTGCGCCAGCTCGAGGCCGATGGTGCCGCCGCCGACGATGACGAGATGCTCGGGCCGCCGCGTCAGGTCGAAGGCCGTCTCGTTGGTGAGGAAGGGCACGCTGTCGAGGCCGGCGATGGCCGGCACGGCCGGGCGCGAGCCGGTGGCGAGGACGAAGCGGCGCGGCTTCACGATGACGTTGCCCGCTTCCAGCGTGTCGCGGGCCACGAACCGGGCGCTGGCGCGCACCACGCGCACGCCGAGGGCGGTGAAACGCGCCACCGAATCGTTCGGCGCGATGGCGCCGATGACCGAGCGCACATGCTCGCGCACGCGGGCGTAATTGACCTGCGGGTCGAGCGTGCCGAGGCCGAACTCGCCCGCCTGGCGGATGTCGTGGGCGCGCCTTGCCGCGGCGATCAGGGCCTTCGACGGCACGCAGCCGACGTTGAGGCAGTCGCCGCCCATCTCCCCGCGCTCGATGAGCACCACCGGCACGCCGAAGGCGGCGGCCGCCGCCGCGACCGACAGGCCGGCCGAGCCGGCGCCGACGATGCACAGGTCCGGACGCAAGGTCTCCGTCACGGCACACTCCCAGGTTGTTTCGGAACGAGGGTTACGGGACCGGACCGTTCCCGTCGAGCCCCTTGTCAAGCCCGCAGAGGCGGCGCGCGAACAGCCGGCGCATCAGCGGCGGCAGGAGGGCGATGAAGCCGAGCGCGGCGAAGGCGATGAAGATGTGCTTGTTGATCAGCGTCTTCTTGTTGAGCGTCAGGGTGCAGGCCTCGCGCGCCGCCGCGAGGCAGGCCTCGTAGGCCTCCTGCTGGGCGGCGACCGCGCCGTCGAGCCCGGCGCCGGCGAAGGCGAAGGCGAAGGTGCCGGGCACGATGCCGACGACGGTCGTCAGCGCATAGGTGGCGAAGGGTACCCCGAGGAGGGCGGGGGCGATGTTGACGAGCCAGAACGGAAAGACCGGCACGAGCCGCAGGAAGAGCATGTAGGCCACGGCGTCGCGGCGGAAGCCGGCGGCGAGCCTCTGCAGGAAGGGCCCGGCCTTCGCCGCCAGCACGTCGCCGAGCGAGGTGCGCGCCGCGAGGAAGATGACGAACGCGCCGCTCGTCGCCGCCACGAGGGCGGCGAGCCCGCCGATCAGCCAGCCGAAGAGAAAGCCGCCGAAGATGGTGAGCACGAGCCCGCCGGGCAGCGACAGGGCAACGACCAGCGCATAGCCGAGGACATAGAACACGAGCGAGCTGGCGAGATTCCCGTCGACATAGTGCCTGAGCTCGACGCGCCGGGCGAGCAGCTGGTCGAAGGACAGGTGGCGGTGCAGGCCGAAGGCGAGGGCGAGCGCCATGCCGGCGAGGATGACGGCGAGCGGCAGGAAGCGCCGCACGGGATGCCGTGCCCGCGGGCCGCGCTTCGTGCCCCCATCCCCGTCCGCCCTCATTGCCGGTTCCTTGCGTTCCTGCTTCTCTTGTCCTTGGCGGCCCGGCGACGGGCCACGCGTCAACCCCGGTGCAACTTGCCGGAAGATGGCAGGTCAGGCCAGCCCGGCAAAGGGTGCGTCACCGCCTCGTGATGCCCGGCCGGCGGGCCGGAGCCGGCAGGTCGATGCGGCGCGTCCGCGCATTGACTTTCCCGCCTCCATCCGCCATAAGCCGCGCAGGTTGGGCGGCGCTCGTCGGGGCGCCGCTTGTCGTTCTGCGACGTCCCTCGTCGCCTTGCGGCAGCCAACGACAAAGAACAAGCAGCAGATGTGCCGCGTGACGGCACGCGGCGCCGGGCGGTCCCACCGGATCGACGGCGCCCACGATCGGAGATGAGGCCGTGAAGAGGACCTACCAACCGAGCAAGCTCGTGCGCAAGCGCCGCCACGGCTTCCGCGCGCGGATGGCGACGAAGGGCGGGCGCAAGGTGATCGCGTCGCGTCGCGCGCGCGGCCGCAAGCGTCTGTCGGCCTGAGGCCGGCCCTCGGCGATGCCATGCAGGGCGCTCCGGCAGCTGTACAGCGGCGCGGGCGCCTGCCCCGCCTGCGCAAGCGCGCCGAGTTCAAGGCGGCGGCGGGCGGCCGACGGTTTCACACGAGCCGCATGAGCGTCCAGGCCCTGCTGCGCGGCACGCGGCCCCAGGGAACCGCCGTTCCCGCAGGCCCGCGCTTCGGTCTCACCGTCACGAAGAAGACCGGTGGCGCCGTCGAGCGCAACCGCATCCGGCGCCGCCTGCGGGCGGCGCTCGGCGCGATCGCGCCGCGCTGGCCGCAGGCCGACATCGATTTCGTCGTGGTGGCCCGGCGCGATGCCCTGACGGCGCCCTTTCCGGCCCTCGTCGAGGATCTCGACCGGGCTCTTGCGACCCTCACAGAAAAGACCACATCCACAACGTCCGGCGCAAAGCGTGTCCGGGCGCAGTCGGCGTTGGCCGCGGCACCTTTTCCCGGAACTGAAACGGATCGTCCATGACCGGCGATAACAAGAACCTGCTCTTCGCCATCGTCCTGTCCGTCATCGTCCTGATCGGCTGGAACTATTTCTACGGCGTGCCGCAGATGGAGCAGCAGCGCCGCGAGGCGCAGCAGCAGAGCCTGCAGCAGGGCGAAGCCGGCTCCACGGCGCCCGTCCCCTCCGGGACCAACGGCGCGGGCGCGCCGACGGCGGGCACGGCACCGGCGGTGGTGGTGACGCGCGACGAGGCGCTCGCCCAGGCGCCCCGCGTCGTCATCGACACGCCGAAGATCGCCGGCTCGTTCTCGCTGCGCGGCGCGCGCATCGACGACATCTCGCTCAAGGCCTATCGCGAGACGGTGGACCCGCGCAGCCCCAACATCGTCCTCCTGTCGCCGGCCGGCAGCCCGCATCCCTATTATGCCGAGTTCGGCTGGGTGACCGGTGCGGGCGCGAGCGTGAAGGTGCCGGACGCCAACACCGTATGGACCGCGGACCGGGACCGCCTGACGCCGTCCGAACCCGTGACGCTCACCTTCGACAACGGCGAGGGCCTCGTCTTCCGGCGTCAGATCGCCGTCGACGACGACGCGATGTTCACGATCAAGGACAGCGTCGAGAACACCGGCGGCGAGCCCGTCACGCTGCATCCCTTCGGTCTCGTCTCGCGCCACGGCGTGCCGGCGACGCAAGGCTTCTACATCCTGCACGAGGGCCTCATCGGCGTCCTCGGCGACGATGGCCTGAAGGAGGTCTCCTACTCCGGCCTCGAGAAGGATCCCGTCCTCGTCGGTGACATGCGCGGCCAGGTCTACAAGGGCGTGACCGGCGGCTTCATCGGCATCACCGACAAGTACTGGGCGGCGGCCGTCGTCCCGAACCAGGACCAGCCCTACGACGGGCGCTTCTCGGTGTCGCCGGGTGCGCACGGGCCCCGCTTCCAGTCGGACATGCTGGGCGGACCGCAGACGGTTGCGCCGGGTGCCACGACCGAGGTGACGACCCGCCTCTTCGCCGGCGCCAAGGAAGTCGCGGCCATCGACCATTATGAGCAGGCGCTCGGCATCAAGCGCTTCGACCTGCTCATCGACTGGGGTTGGTTCTACTTCATCACCAAGCCCCTGTTCAGGGTGATCGACTTCTTCTTCAAGATGTTCGGCAACTTCGGCGTGGCGATCCTCATCGTCACGGTCATCATCAAGGCCATCTTCTTCCCGCTCGCCAACCGCTCCTACGTGTCGATGGCGAAGATGAAGGCGGTGCAGCCGGAGATGATGGCGATCCGCGACCGCTATGCCGACGACAAGATGAAGCAGCAGCAGGCGCTGATGGAGCTCTACAAGAAGGAGAAGATCAATCCGCTCGCCGGCTGCTGGCCCATCCTCATCCAGATCCCGGTCTTCTTCGCGCTCTACAAGGTGCTCTTCGTCACCATCGAGATGCGCCACGCGCCGTTCTTCGGCTGGATCAGGGATCTTGCCGCGCCCGATCCGACGACGGTCTTCAACCTCTTCGGCCTCATCCCGTGGGATCCCTCGCAGGTGCCGGTCATCGGCCACTTCCTGATGCTCGGCGTCTGGCCGATCATCATGGGCTTCACGATGTTCGTGCAGATGAAGATGAACCCGGAGCCGACCGATCCGATCCAGAAGACCATGTTCGCCTGGATGCCGGTGATCTTCACCTTCATGCTGGCGTCGTTCCCGGCCGGGCTCGTCATCTACTGGTCGTGGAACAACCTGCTCTCGGTGCTGCAGCAGGGCTTCATCATGCGCAAGAACGGCGTCAAGATCGAGCTGTGGGGCAACCTGCGCAACACCTTCTCGGGCCGCGCCAAGGCCTGACCGGCCGGAGCTGTGCCCACGAAGAACCGCGCCCGGCTCCGGCCGGGCGCTGTCGTTTGAGGCCGCCGCGCCGGCCTGAGATCGGGAGACCGGGATGAAGCGCCCGCCCGCCCCGCCCGCCGGCTGCGGGCCCCACCCGCTCGATCCGGCCCCGCTGCCCGGCCATCCCCGCGTCGGTTTCCTGAAGGCCTTCGTCGACCGTCCGAATGTCGAGGTGGGCGACTACACCTATTACGACGATCCCGCCGGGCCGCAGCACTTCCTCGAGCGCTGCGTGCTGCACCACTACGATTTCCTCGGCGACCGGCTCGTCATCGGCCGCTTCTGCGCCATCGCCACCGGCGTCACCTTCATCATGAACGGCGCCAACCACGCCATGACGGGCCTCTCGACCTACCCCTTCAACATCTTCGGCAACGGCTGGGAGGAGGGGTTCGACATGGGCTCCATCGCGGCGGGCCTGCGCGGCGACACCATCATCGGCAACGATGTCTGGATCGGCCACGAGGCCATGCTGATGCCGGGCGTCACCGTCGGCGACGGCGCCATCATCGCCGCACGCGCGGTGGTCGCGGGGCCCGTGCCGGCCTATGCCATCGTCGCGGGCAATCCGGCGCGCGTGGTGCGCATGCGCTTCACCGAAGCCGAGATCGAGGCGCTCAGCGCTATCCGCTGGTGGGACTGGGACGCGGCAAAAATCACACGCAACCTCGCTCTCATCCGCGGCAACGACGTCGATGCCTTGCGGCGGGCGCGCTGACGGCCTAAGCCTCGGACGATGAACGAGGCAACCGACGACGCCACCGACCACGCCGAGATCGGCCGCAAGCTGTTCGCGGGCGAGGCCGGTTTCATCTGGGCGACCGCCTCCCTCGGCGGCCTGCCGCCCATGGAGGGGCTCGAGATCGCCTTCGCCGGCCGCTCCAACGTCGGCAAGTCGAGCCTCGTCAACGCGCTGACGGGCCGCAAGGCGCTGGCGCGCACCTCGAACACGCCCGGCCGCACGCAGGAGCTCAACTTCTTCCGCATCGGCCCGGAGGACGGGGCCCCGCGCCGGCTGACGCTCGTCGACATGCCCGGCTACGGCTATGCGGCCGTCGGCAAGGAGAAGGTTGCCGCCTGGACCGACCTCATCCACGCCTATCTGCGCGGGCGCGCCAATCTCGCGCGCGTCTACGTGCTCATCGATGCGCGCCACGGCATCAAGCCCATCGACGCCGGCGTGCTCGACCTTCTCGACAAGGCGGCGGTCTCCTACCAGATCGTGCTGACCAAGACCGACGCCCTGTCACGAGCCGAGCTCGACAAGCGGCTCGCGGCGACGGCCGCCGCCCTCGCCAAGCGCGCGGCGGCCTTCCCGGTCATCTTGCCGACGTCGAGCCGCACCGGCGAGGGCATGAGCGAGCTGCGCGAGGCGGTGGCGCGGCTGATGGACGAGCGCGGCGCCCTCTAAGGGTGCCCGCAAAGCGGCGAGGGATCAAAAAGGGGGCGGCATGAGCGACCGGTTCTTTGTCTTCGTCGGCGGGCTCTTCGGCTTCTGGGGTGTCGCCGCGGCGGCTGCGGCGGCGCATATCGCCGGCACCGGCATGCTGGCGACGGCGGCGAGCATCCTCCTCGTCCATGCCGTGCTGCTCGTCGCCCTGCCGGCCGCGCTCAACGCCTGGGTGGCGCACCGGGGGCTGATGCGCATCGGCGGCTGGCTGCTCGCCGCGGGCGTCCTCCTCTTTACCGGCGACCTGACGCTGCGCGCCCTCGTCGACGACGGCCTCTTTCCGATGGCGGCCCCGGCCGGCGGCATCCTCGTGATGCTCGGCTGGGCGGCGATCGGCACGTCGGGCCTCGTCTCGAGCCGCCTGTGAAGGCGTGCTCCCGTTTGCCATGAGGCGTCGGAGCGGGGGCGACAGCCGCCTCCCTCCCTGCTAAAAGACGGCCTCGCGAAGCAACCCTTCCCTCAACCTGCGCCGCGACACGACATGACCGACCTTCCCGATCTACCCGACGTGCATACCCAGGCCGAGACGCTGGTGCAGGCGCTGCCGCACATGCAGCGCTACGACCAGGAGATCGTGGTCATCAAATACGGCGGCCATGCCATGGGCGACGCCGCGGCGGCGGAGGATTTCGCCGAGGACGTGGTGTTGCTCGAGCAGTCCGGCGTCAAGCCGATCGTCGTGCACGGCGGCGGCCCGCAGATCGGCCGCATGCTGGAGAAGCTCGGCATCAAGTCCGAATTCGCGGCCGGCCTCAGGATCACGGACAAGGCCACCGTCGACATCGTCGAGATGGTGCTCGCCGGCGCCATCAACAAGCAGATCGTCGGCACCATCTCGGTCGAAGGCGGCAAGGCCATCGGCCTGTGCGGCAAGGACGGCAACATGGTCGTCGCCCGCAAGGTGACGCGCACGGTGGTCGATCCCGATTCGAACATCGAGAAGATCGTCGACCTCGGCTTCGTCGGCGAGCCCGAGAAGGTCGACCGCACCGTGCTCGACGCGGTGCTCAAGGCCGAGCTCATCCCCGTGCTCGCGCCCGTCGCCGTCGGCCACGACGGGGCGACCTACAACGTCAATGCCGACACCTTCGCCGGCGCCATCGCCGGGGCCATGCGCGCCAAGCGCCTCCTCCTGCTCACCGACGTGCCGGGCGTGCTCGACAAGGACAAGAACCTCCTGCCCGAGCTCACGGTGGAGGACTGCCGCCGCCTCATCGCCGACGGCACCATCACCGGCGGCATGATCCCGAAGGTCGAGACCTGCATCTACGCGCTGGAGCAGGGCGTCGAGGGGGTCGTCATCCTTGACGGCAAGGTGCCCCATTCGGTGCTGCTCGAGCTCTACACGGACCACGGCGCCGGCACGCTCATCCGCCGCTGACGGGCGGCGGGAGGGCCGGCGAAACGGGCGAGGCACGGCAGGACATGGCGACGGGCTATCTCTATCTCCTCATCGCCATCGTCGGTGAGGTCATCGCCACGTCGGCGCTCAAGGCGTCCGAGGGCTTCACCAGGCCGTTGCCGTCCCTCGTCACCGCCGTCGGCTACGGCGTCGCCTTCTACTGCCTGTCGCTGACGCTGCGCACGATCCCGGTCGGCATCGCCTATGCCATCTGGAGCGGCATCGGCATCGTGCTCATCTCGCTCGTCGGCTTCTTCGCCTTCCGGCAGGGCCTCGATGCGCCGGCGCTCGTCGGCATCGGCCTCATCCTGGCCGGTGTCGTCGTCATCAACGTCTTCTCCTCCTCCGTGCCGCATTGAGGCTTCCGCCGGGCCGGACGAGCTTGCAATCGCCGCTCCGGCACCCCATCTCCTTCCTCCTTTCACGCACGAGAGGTCGCAGATGAAGATGATCGACACGGTGCCGGCCGCAGGGGCGGAGAAGGCCCGCCGCGGCTTCGCGCATGTCGATACCTGGATCTTCGATCTCGACAATACGCTCTACCCGCACGAGGCGCAGCTGTGGCCGCAGGTCGACGAGCGCATCACGCTCTTCGTCTGCGACTTCTTCGGCATGGACGGCCTCTCGGCCCGTGCCCTGCAGAAGTATTATTACAACCGCTACGGCACGACCCTGCGCGGCCTCATGGAGGAGCAGGGCATCGACCCGCGCGACTTCCTCGCCTTCGCCCACAGCATCGATTATTCGCTGCTCGCGCCCGATCCGGCGCTCGCGACCGCCATCGGCGCCCTGCCGGGGCGCAAGCTCATCCTGACCAACGGCTCGCGCGGCCATGCCGAGGCGGTGGCGGAGCGGCTCGGCATCGGCGCGCATTTCGAGGATATCTTCGACATCGCCGACGCCGGCTTCGTGCCGAAGCCCGAGCCGGCGACCTATGCGAGCTTCCTCGACCGCCACGGCATCGAGGCCTCGCGCGCGGCGATGTTCGAGGACCTCGCCAAGAATCTCGCCGAGCCGCACCGGCTCGGCATGACGACCGTGCTCGTGCTGCCGAAGACGCCCGACCCCTTCCGCGAGCTGCACGAGCAGGAAGAGGTCGTCGCCTCCCACATCGAATATACGACCCGCGACCTCTCCGGCTTCCTCGTGCGCGACACCGGCATCGGCCGGGCCGACGCCGGCCCCTGATCAGGGCCGCCCGCGCCCGGCGAGGACGAGGCCGGTCATGGCCATGGCGGCGAGGACGACGGCCATGTCCCGGAAGGTCGCGGCATAGCCGAAGGCGCCGATCCATGGCTGGCTGACGAGCGGCGAGAGGAACTGCCCGAGGAAGATGCTGGCCGTGAGCCCTCCGGCCACCCGCCCGCGCAGGGCCGGCGGCGCCACGGCGAGCGCGGTAGCGCCGAGATTGGGGATCACCAGCCCCATGCCGAAGCCGGTGACGACGATGGCGGCGACCACGGCGAGGTAGCTTTCGGCCATCGCCACGAGGCCGTAGCCGGCCGCCATGAGCCCGAAGCCGATCCCGAACAGCGTCGTGCTCGACCAGCTGCGGCGCAGCCGGCCGAAGCCGAGCGCGACGACCGCCTGGGCGAGCGTGAAGAGGCCGATGGCGAGGCCCGCCCGGCTCGGCGCCGCATGGCCGAGCTCGCGCAGATGGAACGGCAGCTGCGTCGGCACGAGGTAGAAGATGACGCTGTTGAGCATGGCGGCCGTCAGCAGCAGGGCGAGCGCCGCGGGCGAGCCGCTTGGCGCCTCGCCCGGTGCCGGCCGGGCGGCTCCGCTGCGCGCCGGCTCGGCGATGAAGGCGATGACCGCCGGCATGAGCAGGAAGGCCATGCCGTAGATGGCGAAGGGTGCCCGCCAGTCGATCTCGGCGAGGAGCCCGCCGCCCGTGAGGCACAGGAGGCCGCCGCCGCCGATGGCGGCGGATTGCAGGCCGAGGAACCGGTCACGCGCCGGACCGGCGAGATAATCGCCGACGAGCGCGGTCGCCGTCGTCATGATCATCGCCACGGCGACCCCGAGCAGCGCCCGGCTGGCGAGAATGGCGCCGAGCGAATCGAGCACCAGCCCCGACATGCCGGCGATGCCGTAGAGGCCGATGGCGCCGATCAGGAACGGGCGCCGGCCCCAGCGGTCGATGAGGCCGCCGGCAGGCAGGGCGACGAGCGCGATGGCGAGCGCCGGGATGGTGAGGACGAGCCGCGTCATCAGGGCCACCTGCTCCGTGCCGGCGAAATGCGCCTGCATGGCCGGCAGCGCCGGCGCGATGGTGGCGGCGGACATGATGGTGAGCACGCCCGTCGCGAGCAGCGTCGCGTTGCGGGGGCCGGCCCTGGGCCCGGCGGCGGCCGGAACCGCCTCGCCGCCGGCGAGCTCGCCCTGGCGCATCGGCCTCATGCGGCCACCTCGCTGTAGGCCGAGGCCTGGCGCGCGTCGCGCAGGGCGCGGGCCCACCAGGCGAGCCGCGCGAGCAGCAGGGCCATGGCCTTGTAGGCGCCGTCGCCCTCCGGCAGCGACCCGTCGGGGCGGAAGCGCTCGTGCGCCTGGGCGAAGGACACGCAGTCGCGGATCGTCGCCGCATGCAGCTCGCCGAAGACGAGCCGCAGCTGCTCGACGGCGCGCAGCCCGCCCGAGATGCCGCCGTAGGACACGAAGGCGACGGGCTTGGCGTGCCATTCGTGACTGGCGCAGTCGATCATGAACTTGAGCGGCGCCGGATAGCCGCGGTTGTACTCCGGCGTCACCACGAGGAAGGCGTCCGCCGCCGCGATCGCCTGCCTGAGGCCGGCGACGGCCGGATCGTCGCGGCTCGGGTGGCGCAGCGACAGGTCGAGCCCGGCCGGGTCGAGGCGCAGGAGGGAGAAGGCGCCGCTCTTGTCGACTTCCGCCGCCGCCCAGTCGGCGACGGTGTCGCACAGGCGCCCTTCGCGGTTGCTGCCGTAGATCATCGCGAGCCGGATGGGCAGGGTCATCGGCATGGGTGCTCCATGGTTCGGCGTGCGCTGGCACGCGGGGAGCCGCAGTGATAAAACCTGAACTTAGCTTGAGGTCAATGCCCGGCTTCGAGCCTGGAAAGACCTGCGATCTGGAGGGCGAGCATGACGATGCCCGATCCTGTGGCGGTCGGCCGGGATCTGACGGTGGGCGAGGTCGCGCGGCGCAGCGGCGTCGCCGTTTCGGCCCTGCATTTCTACGAGCGGAAGGGGCTCATCCGCAGCCTGCGCAGCGCCGGCAACCAGCGCCGCTATCCGCGCGAGGTGCTGCGGCGCGTCGCCGTCATCAAGGTGGCGCAGCGGGTCGGCATTCCCCTCGCCGCCATCGGCGAGGCGCTGGCCGCATTGCCCGAGGGGCGCACGCCGACCGAGGAGGACTGGCGGGCCCTGTCGCTGAGCTGGCGGCAGGAGCTCGATCTGCGCATAGACCGCCTCACGCGGCTGCGCGATCAGCTCGACCAGTGCATCGGCTGCGGGTGCCTGTCGGTGAAGGCCTGCCGCCTGCGCAACCCGCACGATGCGCTCGCCCGCGAAGGCCCCGGGGCGCGGCTCCTCGATCCGGGCTGAGCGCTGCAGGGATCGCCATCCGCCACTCGCAGCCTGCGACGTTCTGCACCCATAGGTTGATAATATCGCTCGCGATCGCGCGTTGAGGGCGTTCCCGCAGCGCGGCAAGGGGACGGCAACAGATCGGGTGGGGCGATGACGATACGGGAAGCATTCGAAACGCGGGCCAACAACTTCGATCTCCTGCGCCTCGTGGCGGTGCTGCTGGTGCTGTGGAGCCACAGCTACACGCTGACCGGCACCGGGGCGGAGCTCTTCCACTGGCTGACGGATGGCTACGACACGGGCGGGGGCATGGGCGTCGCCATCTTCTTCGCCATCAGCGGCTTCCTGGTGGCGCGTTCGGTGACGGTGCACGCCTCGGGCCAGTATCTCCTCAACCGCGTCCTGCGCATCGTGCCGGCGCTCGCCCTCGTGACGGTGTTCGATATCTTCTGTCTCGGCCCCATGGTCACGAGCCTCGGCCTCGCCGACTACCTGCTCCATCCCGAGACGCTGCAGCACGCACGCAACATCTTCGTCTTCGGCGTGTCCTTCAATCTGCCCGGCGTCTTCACGAACCTGCCCCATACCGGGGTCAACGGCTCCATCTGGACCTTGGCGCTCGAATGCGGGTTCTACCTGCTCCTGCCGGTCGCCATGGTCTGCGGGCTCCTGTCGCGCCGCGGCGTGCTGCTGCTCGTCGCCGCCGTCGCCGGGCTCGTGCTCTGGGGCAGCCAGGTGTGGGGCCTGTCCTGGGGGAACATGGGCGGCGAGCTCTGGGCTGGCGCCTCGCTCTTCCCGGTCCTGCGCTACGGCCTCGTCTTCGTGCTCGGCGCGGCGCTGTGGGTGCACCGGGCAACGGTCCCGGTCAGCGCCGGCCTCGCCCTCGCCTGCCTGATATTGCTCTACGCCTTCGCGAACCGGCCGGGCGCACAGTTCGTCTATCTCCTGGCCCTGCCCTATCTCGTCATCTATGCCGCGCTGGCGCATCCGCTGTCCTTCGACGTGAAGGAGCGGTTCGGCGACATGTCCTACGGCGCCTACCTGTTCGCCTTTCCGCTGCAGCAGCTGCTGATCTGGGCCTTCGGGCCCGAGGTCGGCCCGACGGTCATATCGCTCATGGCGACGCCGCTGGCGCTGGCGGCCGGCTTCGTCTCCTGGCATCTCGTGGAGCGCCCGGCGCTGGACCTCAGGTACCGGCGGGGCGCGGCAGCCGGTCTCGCCCGCCGCCCGGCGCCCACCGTCTGACGCCTGCATCGCGCCTGCGGCAGGGACGGCCCGGCCAGCCCTGCCGCCCCGGCACGGGCGCCATGCCCGTAGCGGATTTCCCTGCCCGCCGCCTTGCACTCGCCGCACCCCGCCCCCATAACCGGGCGGGGTGCGGCGCCTCTTCGAGGTCCGCGCCGCGCATGTGAAACGGGATGGGACGCGTCCGCAGCATGGAGGCAGGAGAGCACGAGGCCGGCGCCGTGGACGGGGACCGGGGACGTGCCGGGGCCGTTCAGCCCGCAGCCGGGCCGGGCACTGCGCTCGCCGCGCCCCCGCCGAGCCCGCCCGTCGAGGTCACCGGCGACACGCGCCGCCGGCTGTCGCTCATCGGCACCGTGGTCAGCGTCGCGCTCTTCCTCGCCTCGATGGTCGTGCTGTGGCGCATCATCGGCGAGATCAGCCTTGCCGAGCTCAGGAACGCCTTTGCGGCCGCCAGCGTGCGGCAGATCGCGCTCGCCATCCTCTTCACCTGCGTCAGCTACCTGCTGCTGACGGGATACGACGCCCTCGCCCTGCGCCAGCTCGGCCGCAGCATCGCCTATCGCGTCACGGCGCTCGCCTCCTTCACGAGCTACGCCGTCAGCTTCACGCTGGGCTTTCCGCTCGTCACCTCCGGGGCGGTGCGCTACCGCATCTATTCGCCCTACGGCATCAAGGCGCCGACCATCGTCGGCCTCACCGTCATCGCCGGCATCACCTTCTGGCTCGGCATGAGCGCGGTTCTGGCCTGGAGCCTGATGCGCGAGAGCCTCGCCGTCGCGGCGCTGACGGGCACGGTCGTGCGGCTCAACGAGGGGCTCGGCATCGCCATCGTCGCCGCCCTCGTCGGCTATCTCGCCTGGGTCGGCGTCAAGCGGCGCAGCGTCAGCGTGCAGGGCTGGCGCCTCGAACTGCCGGGCTTCCGGCTGTCCATCGGGCAGATGCTGCTCGGCGCGGGCGACGTCTGCGCGGCGGCCGGCGTCCTCTTCGTGCTCCTGCCGGGCGGCCACGGCCTCAGCTACGAGACCTTCCTCGCCATCTATGTCGCGGCCTGCATGCTCGGCATCGCCAGCCACGCCCCGGGCGGCATCGGTGTCTTCGAGGCGACCATGCTGATCGCCCTGTCGCACCTGCCGCGCGAGGGCGTCCTCGGCGCCCTGCTGCTGTTCCGGCTGTACTACTATCTCGTGCCCTTCGCCTTCGCGCTGCTGCTGCTCGGCGCTCACGAGATCGGCGCGCGCCTCGGCGATCCGGCGCGGCGCTGACGGCCGGCTCAGGCTGACCTGGCCCGCTCCCTGGCACGCTCCACGGCGAGGCCGGCCGGCTCGGGCCAGGCCGTCACCGGCGCGATGTGCTCGCCCTGCAGGTAGTCGACCCCCCATTGGGTGAGGAGGCGGGCGGTGTCCTCGTCCTCCACCCATTCGGCGACCGTGGCGATGCCGAGATGCTGGGCGAGGTCGACGAGCGTGCGCACGAAGAAGCGGTCGTCGCTCGACCGCGCGAGGTTCTGCACGAAGGCGCCGTCGATCTTGAGCAGGTCGATGGGGAAATGGCGCAGGTGCCGGAAGGAGGTGTGTCCGGCGCCGAAATCGTCGATGGCGATGAAGACGCCGAGCGCCTTCATGGCGTCGAGCGAGGCCCGCGTGGCGCCCGGGTCCTCGACGGCCGCCGTCTCGGTGATCTCGATGATGAGCCGCTCGGCGACGCCGGGGCAGGCGCCGAGCTGGGCGGCGAGATTGCCGAGCCAGGCGCGGCTCGCGAGCGTGCGCGGCGAGATGTTGAGGGCGATGCGCAGCCCTGGCTCGCCCATCATGCGGGCGGCGATGAGCTCGAGCATGCGATGGTCGACGGCCTCGATCAGCCCGGCCTTCTCGGCTGCGGGCACGAGGCGCGCGGCCCCGGCCTCGCCCCCATCGGGCAGTCGCAGGCGCAGCAGGGCCTCGTGGAAGGCCGGCTGGCGCGTCACGGCATCGACGATCGCCTGGCGCGCGGGCACGATCCGGCGTTCGTTGAGGGCGGCGAGGATGTCGATCCCGTCCGCCGTGGCACGGCGTGTGGTCATGGTGGCAGCCAGTTGCGGTCCGTAGAAGACAAAGCCGCTGCCGCTCAGCCGCCGCGCCTCGTCGAAGGCGAGATTGGCGTTCCGCATCAGCGTTTCCGCATCGTCGGCGTGCTGGGGCGCCGTCGCGGCGCCCATGCGCAGGCGCACCGCCGCCGCAGCCCCGCCGGCCGCCGCGGCGAGCCCGGCCATGCGCGCGGCGGCGACCGTCGCCTGCTGGGCGGAGCAGCCGCGCATGACGAGCGCGAAGCGGTTGCTGCCGTGGCGGATGAGCAGGTCGCCCTGCCGCAGCTGCCGCATCAGGACCTGCGCGGTGGCCGCGATGATGTCGTCGCCCCGCGCATAGCCGAGCGCCGCATTGATGGCCCCGAGATTGTCGATGGCGAGGAAGATCAGCGTCAGCGGCGTGCGGCGGCCGCAGTCCTCGGCGAAGAGGGCGCCGATCGTCCTGGCGAGATCAGCCCAGCCGTCGGCCCGTGCGACGCCGGACTGCGCGGGCTCGCGCGCGATGCGCATGACGCCGTGCACGGTCGCCGGGCGCCCGTCGGGGCCCCCATACCAGCGCCCGCTGTCCTCGACGGCGACATCCGTGGCGCCGGCCCTGAGGCGGTAGTGGAGGCGGAAGGGCACGCCGGCGCCGGTGTCCTCGCCTGCGGTGGTGCGGAAGAAGGCGCAGCGGCCGGGGCCGGAGGCGACGTCGATCAGCCGGTCGAAGGCCGCGCCGGTCGCGAGCGCACCCCTGCAGTCGAGGCCGATGACCTCGGCGCCGTTGCTGCCGAAGCTGAGCCGGTCGCTGGCAAGGTCCCAGTCGTAGACCACCTCGCCGAGCGACGTCAGCAGCCGGCGGGGATCGAGCGGCGCGGCAGCGGCATCGGGCGTGAGCGACGCCGGATGGTCCGCGCGACGAGCGACGCCTGTCCAGTCTGCCATCGGCTGCCGGGTCCTGCCTGTCTGGGAGCTTGCCGCGTCTGGCACCGGAGGCGGCGGCTGAACCGGCGCGCAGAAACGCTAGCGGGCATCATGAACGGCAAGGGTTAACGGCCGGTAAAGAGTGGCGATCTCTGCACGCCGGCAACAAAAAAGGGCCGGTGAACCGGCCCTTCCTGTCGTATCGCTCGATGGAGCGTCCGCCTCTCACGCCTCGGCGCGGGGCTTCAGCACCTGCCGGCCGCGATACATGCCGGTCTTGAGGTCGACGTGGTGCGGACGACGCAGCTCGCCCGAGTCCTTGTCTTCCACGTAGGTGGGCTGCTGCAGCGCGTCGGCGGAGCGGCGGTGGCCGCGCTTCATCCGCGACGTTTTTCTTTTCGGAACGGCCATGGCTCAACTCCGGTCGATGGCTTCTGCGGGCCTGCGCGCGCAAAGGGGCGCAGGTCCCTCGTTGACGAAACTGTCTCTGGGACGCGGGCTTATACAGGCTCAGCGCCGGATTGGCTAGCCCTCGGCGGCAGAAAGTGGGATTTTCCCTTTACGCGCCGAGGCAGGAGACGTTCTCGTTGCCCATGCGGCCCATGATGCGCGAGGCATAGGTGGACAGATAGCGGGTCGGGCGGGCCGGGTTGCGCGCGATCGGATTGGGCAAGGCGGCCACGAGGAGGGCCGCCTCGCGCCGCGTCAGATCCCGCGCGCTCTTGCCGAAATGGCGCCGCGCCGCCGCCTCGGCGCCGAAGACGCCCTCTCCCCACTCGGCGATGTTGAGATAGGCCTCCATCACCCGGCGTTTCGGCCAGACGGTGTCGACGACGAGCGCGAGCGGCAGCTCGAGCCCCTTGCGCAGGTAGGAGCGGCCCGGCCAGAGGAGGATGTTCTTCACCGTCTGCATGGTGATGGTGGAGGCCCCGCGCGAGGCGCCGTCGCCGAATGCATCCTCGATGACGCTCTGCAGGGCGAACCAGTCGATCCCCGCATGCATGCAGAACCGCGAATCCTCCGCCGCGATGGCCGCCCGGGCGAGATGCGGCGATATGTCCGACAGCGGCATGTAGATGCGCTCAACCGGCTGCAGCGTGAGCCAGCGCCCCAGCATCAGCGTGGAGACGGGCGGCAGGACGCGGTAGACGGCGATGGAAACGGCCCAGAACAGCATGATGGCGAGCACCGCGCGCATGGTCCAGCGCAGCACCGTCCGGCCGATGGCCAGCCTCCCCCGGCTTCTTGCTTGCACGTTTGCGGTCATCTCCCTGCCCCTGAGTGGCCCATAGGCTTGACCGATCCGGGCGTCTCGGGCAAGCGACGCTTGCCTTCACGTTCCGGTGGCGACCTGGGAGAAACGACCATGGCGAGCTTGAGCGCCGCTTTTACCGAGCGTCTCGAGGCCGCGGCCCGCGCGCTGGAGCCACTGCTCGAGGCGCTTCTCGGCGGCACGCCGCTCGCCGGCGAGATCGCCCGCCCGCCCCGCCTTCTCGCCGCCATGCGCCATGCCGTGCTCGACGGTGGCAAGCGCCTGCGTCCTTTCCTCACCGTCGAGACGGCCCGGCTCTTCGGCGAGACCGGGGAGGGGGCGCTGCGGGCCGGGGCCGCCATCGAGCTCCTGCATTGCTATTCCCTCGTCCATGACGACCTGCCGGCCATGGACGACGACGACCTGAGGCGCGGCCGCCCCACCGTGCACCGCGCCTTCGACGAGGCCACCGCCATCCTTGCCGGCGACGCGCTGCTGACGCTCGCCTTCGACGTGCTCGCCGATCCGGCCCTGACGGCGGATACGGCCGTCCGTGCCGAGCTCGTGCTCGGCCTTGCCCGGGCGGCCGGGCTCGGCGGCATGGTCGGCGGACAGATGCTGGACCTCGAGGCCGAGAGCCGGTCGACGCCCTTCGCGGAGGCCGAGGTGCGCCGCCTGCAGGCCATGAAGACGGGTGCGCTCATCGCCTTTGCCGTCGATGCGGGCGGGGTTTTCGCGCGGGCGGGGGCCGAGGAGCGGGGTCGCCTCGCGGTCTATGGCCGGGCCCTCGGCGCAGCCTTCCAGATTGCCGACGACATTCTCGACCGGGAGGCGAGCACGGACGCGCTCGGCAAGCGCGCCGCCAAGGATGCCGACAGGGGCAAGGCGACGCTCGTCGACGTGCTCGGCATCGAGGCGGCGCGGGCGGAGCGCGATCGCCTTGCCGAGGAGGCCGTGGCGGCGCTCGCCCCCTTCGGCCCGGCGGCGGACACGCTGCGCGAGGCGGCGCGCTTCGCCGCCGCGCGCCGCAAGTAGGTCTTATCGGATCGCGTGGCCGCGGGTCTGGTGCTCCCTCTCCCCGCCAGCGAGGAGAGGGGGGCTGGGCGCGGCGCCTACACCGTCACCTGGGTGCCGACCTCGACGACGCGGCCGGTGGGGATCTGGAAGAAGTCCGTCGCGTCGTTGGCGTTCTTGGCGAGCGAGATGAACAGCCTGTCCTGCCACATCGGCATGCCCGACTGGGCGGCGGGCCGGATGGAGCGGCGCGAGAGGAAGAACGACGTCGACATGATGTCGAACTTGAAGCCCCGCTTGCGCAGGATGGCGAGGCCCTTCGGCACGTTGGGCATCTCCATGTAGCCGAAGGTCATCTCCACCCGCCAGAAGCCGTCGGCGATGGGCTCGATGTTGACGCGCTCCTCGTCGTTGATGCGCGGCACGTCGGCCGTCCTGACGGTGAGGATGGCGTTCTTCTCGTGCAGCACCTTGTTGTGCTTGAGGTTGTGCAGCAGCGCCGAGGGGGCGGTCTCCGGATCGCTCGTCAGGAACACGGCCGTGCCCTTGATGCGGTGCGGCGGGCTCTTCTGCAGCATCTCCACGAGCTCGACGAGCGGCACGTCCACCTTGCGCGTCTTGGCGAAGAGGATGGCGGTGCCCTTCACCCAGGTCCACATCACGACGATGAGCACGCTCGCCAGCAGCACCGGCACATAGCCGCCGGAGAACAATTTGAGCAGGTTCGCCGAGAAGAAGGCGATGTCGATCGTCAGGAACGGCACGATCAGCAGGACGGCGGCGGCGAGGCTCCAGCGCCAGCCCTTCCAGATGACGAGGATGGCGAGGATGCCGTCCACCACCATCGCGCCGAAGACCGAGATGCCGTAGGCGTGGGCGAGGCCGCTCGAGGAGCCGAACATGGCCACGAGGAAGAGCACGCCGATGAGCAGCATGGCGTTGACGCGCGGCAGGAAGATCTGGCCCTGGTGCGAGGCCGAGGTGAAGCGCACCTCGAGCCGCGGCAGCAGGCCGAGCTGGATGGCCTGGCGCGTGAGCGAGAAGGCGCCGGTGATGACGGCCTGGCTCGCGATGATGGTCGCCACCGTCGCCAGGATGGTGAGGGGCAGAAGGCCCCAGTCGGGCACCATGCGGTAGAACGGGTTCTCGATGGCGTCCGGATGGGCGAGCACGAGCGCGCCCTGCCCGAAATAGTTCAGCACCAGGGCGGGAAAGACGAAGCACAGCCAGGCCGCGCGGATGGGGCCGCGCCCGAAGTGGCCGAGATCGGCATAGAGCGCCTCGGCTCCCGTCACGGCCAGGCAGACGGCGCCGAGGACCGCGAAGGCGACGACCGAGTGGTTGATGAGGAACATCAGCCCGTAGTGCGGCCACAGCGCCCGGAAGACGTCCGGATCGTCCATGATGTGCAGGATGCCCGTCACCGCCAGCACCGTGAACCACACGCCCATGATCGGCCCGAAGAACGCGGCGACCTTGCCGGTGCCGCGGCTCTGCACGGCGAAGAGCGCGACGAGGATGGCGACGGTGATGGGCACGACATAGTCGCCGAGCTCCGGCGCCGCGAGCTTGAGGCCCTCGACGGCCGACAGCACCGAGATCGCCGGCGTCAGCATGGAATCGCCGTAGAACAGCGCGGCGCCGGTGATGCCGAGCGCGAGGACGAGGGCGTGCGAGCGGCCCATCGCCCGCTGGGCAAGGGCGACGAGGCTCAGCGTGCCGCCTTCGCCCTTGTTGTCGGCCCTGAGCAGGATCACCACGTATTTGATCGTCACCACGAGGATGAGCGACCACAGGATGAGCGACAGCACGCCGATGATCGTTTCGCGGGCGATGGGCCCGTCGCCGTCCGAGACGGCATGCACCGCCTCGCGCAGCGCATAGAGCGGGCTCGTGCCGATGTCGCCGTAGACGACGCCGACGGATCCGAGCGCGAGGGCGAAGAAGCTGGAGGGCGCATGCACCCCGGCCTGTCCCATGTCGCCGGCAGCCTGCTCGCTGCTGCTGCCCTGACCTGCGAGCATGGAGGCTTTGGTATCTGAAACCATATGGATGAAGGCCTATGGTTGGCCACACATGAATGCCGCCGGCAGCCGGCCGCACGGCGCGCTGTTACCCTTCGGGGCGGCTGGGCCGCGACGAAGGCACCCTTAGGGCCGGCGGTGTTTACCACAAGCGGCAGGCCGGGCAAACGCCCCATGCGCCGATCGCCGGAAAGTGTGAATTGTCAAACGGATAGGATGGGACGGCAGGCTACTCGGCGGCCTTCGACAGGCGCTGCCCGAAGCGCCTGTCGATGTAATCGGCGACCAGCGTCTTGAATTCCGCCGCAATCGTCGGCCCGCGCAGGGTCGTGGCCTTCTGCCCGTCGATGAAGACCGGCGCGGCCGGCATTTCCCCCGTGCCGGGCAGCGAGATGCCGATGTCGGCATGTTTCGATTCGCCCGGCCCGTTGACGATGCAGCCCATGACCGCGACGTTGAGCGCCTCGACGCCGGGATAGCGCGTCTTCCACTCGGGCATCGAGGTCGAGATCCAGTCCTGGATGTCGCGGGCGAGCTCCTGGAACACGGTGGAGGTCGTGCGCCCGCAGCCCGGGCAGGCGGCGACCAGCGGCACGAAGGTGCGGAAGCCCATGGTCTGCAGCAGCTCCTGGGCCGCCTTGACCTCGAGCGTGCGGTCGCCCCCGGGCTCGGGCGTCAGCGAGAAGCGGATCGTGTCGCCGACGCCTTCCTGCAGGAGGATGCCGATGGCCGCGGCCGAGGCGACGATGCCCTTGGAGCCCATGCCGGCCTCGGTGAGGCCGAGATGCAGGGCATAGTCCGAGCGCGCGGCGAGGTCGCGGTAGACGGCGATGAGGTCCTGCACCGCCGAGACCTTGGCGGAGAGGATGATCCTGTCGCGTGCGAGGCCGATCTCCTCGGCCCGCTCGGCCGACAGGAGCGCCGAGCGCACCAGCGCCTCGCGCGTGACGGCGCGCGCATCGACGGGCCGGGGCGAGCGGGCGTTGATGTCCATGAGGTGCGTCAGCAGCTCCTGGTCGAGCGAGCCCCAGTTGGCGCCGATGCGCACGGGCTTCTGCCAGCGGATCGCCGTCTCGACGATCATGCCGAACTGCCGGTCCTTCTTGTCCTTGAAGCCGACGTTGCCGGGATTGATGCGGTACTTGTCGAGCGCCTCGGCGCAGGCCGGATGGTCGGCGAGCAGCTTGTGGCCGATGAAGTGGAAGTCGCCGACGATGGGCACGGCGATGCCCATCCGCGCCAATTTGTCGCGAATGTGCGGCACCGCTGCCGCCGCCTCGGCCCGGTCGACGGTGATGCGCACGAGCTCGGACCCCGCGCGCGCGAGCGCGGCCACCTGCCGCACCGTCGCCTCGACATCGGCCGTGTCGGTGTTGGTCATCGACTGGACGACGATGGGCGCCCCGCCGCCGACCGCGACGGAGCCGACCTTGACGCCGACGGTGCGGTGCCGCGCGCCTGCGCCCGCAGGGGCAGGCGTCAGCGCCTCGGTGCCCGGCAGATGGGTGATGTCAGCTGTCATGCGATCGGCTCGGAAGGCTCGTTTGGACGATCGAAGGTCTTGCTGCGCCTCTCGCGCCGTCAGGTCAAGGCTTGACTTTCGCCTTTTGCGCCTGCCCGGCAATGGGCACACGTGCCGGCGATCTCGACGACCTGGGCCCGCGGCTTGAAGGCGGCGCCGGTCAGCACCCGCCTGAGGGCCGCGCCGACCTCGGGCGAGGAGGCCTCGTCGACGCCGCCGCAGGTCTCGCAGATGAGGAAGACGACGAGCTCCCCGGGCTCGTGATGGTGCGGGCAGGCGACGAAGGCGTTCTTCGTCTCCAGCTTGTGCACGAAGCCCTGCTCCAGGAGGAAGTCGAGGGCGCGGTAGATCGTGATCGGCGCCACCCGCCGCTCGTCCTGCCGGGTCAGCGCCTCGGCGAGGTCGTAGGCGCCGAGCGGCCGGTGCGTGGCATAGAGCGTCTCCAGCACGGCGCGGCGGATCGGCGTCAGCCGCTGGCCGCGTGTCCGGCAGGCGGCCTCGGCCGCATCGAGCGCGGCAGGCGCCTCCTTCAGCCGGGCGGCGGCATGGGCGCAATCCCCGTCCTCGCCGTGGTGATGGTGATGGTCGTGGCCTGCCTCGATCTCGTGCATCGTGTCGCTGTCTGTCCCGTGGCCGTTGCCCGCCGCCGCTGTCATCAGGCGGTGGCGATACGGTGCCTCAATGCGAACATTATAGCGTTACTCGCCCGGCGAGGCACCGCACCGAGCGCATGTCCGCCGCGGCCTCGTGCCACCGGTTGCGCGAAGGGACTCGCGGCGAGCGGTCCCCGTGCGACGTGGGTTTGCAGTGCGGCGCAACATAGATAGGGTCTATCACCCCAGTTGCCCACCCCGCGGCGGCGCTTCGCCGCGAAGAGGGCCTTGCGAGAAGAGTTCTTCGTCGCGTCCAGGAACATCATAACAGCAGCCATCGGGAGCAACACATGTCGCTGAAATCGCGCACCGCCGTCGTCACCGGTTCAACGAGCGGCATCGGGCTCGCCATCGCCCGGGCCCTGGCCGCCGAGGGCGCCCACGTCGTCATCAACGGCTTCGGCGAGCCGGCTGCCATCGAGCGGGAACGGGCGACGATCGAGCGCGAGTTCGGCGTCAAGGCCATCTATTCGGGCGCCGACATGACGAAGCCGGCCGAGATCGCCCAGATGATCGCCGATACCGAGAAGTCCCTCGGCTCCGTCGACGTGCTCGTCAACAATGCCGGCATCCAGCATGTCGCGCCCGTCGAGGAGTTCCCGGTCGAGAAGTGGGACCAGATCATCGCGATCAATCTCTCCTCCGCCTTCCATGGCATCCGGGCGGCGGTGCCCGGCATGAAGGCGCGCCGCTGGGGCCGCATCATCAACACCGCTTCCGCCCATGCCCTCGTCGCCTCGCCCTACAAGTCGGCCTATGTGGCGGCCAAGCACGGCATCGCCGGCCTCACCAAGACGATCGCCCTTGAGGTCGCGACCCACGGCATCACGGTGAACGCCATCTGCCCCGGCTATGTCTGGACGCCGCTCGTCGAGAAGCAGATTCCCGACACGGCCAAGGCCCGTGGCATCAGCGAGGCCGAGGTGAAGGAGAAGGTGCTGCTCGCCGGCCAGCCGACGAAGGAATTCGTGACGGTGGACGAAGTCGCCGCCTACGCCGTCTTCCTCGCCTCCGACGCCGCGCGCTCCATCACGGGCGCGATCGCCACCATCGACGGCGGCTGGACGGCCGAATGACCGGCCGCGCCCCCCGCGCCCGCCATCCTGCCGGCAAGCCCCCCGGCAAGCCGGCGGGCGGCTTTGCCGGCATCGCCGGCCCGAAGGCCGAGAAGAGCATCTGCCTTGCCCTGCAGGGCGGCGGCGCCCACGGCGCCTTCACCTGGGGCGTCGTCGACGCTCTGCTCGAGGATGGCCGGCTCGCCATCGAGGCGATCTCGGGCACCAGCGCCGGCGCCATGAACGCCGTCGTCATGACCCAGGGCTTCATAGAGGCCGGCATCGACGGCGCGCGGCGCGACCTCGAGACCTTCTGGCGGCGCGTCAGCCGCGACGGGGCGCTGTCGCCGCTGCAGCGCTCGCTGGTCGACCGCATGCTCGGCATCTGGGGCGGGGGCGACGAGCCGCCCGGCCTCCTGTGGTTCGACATGGTGTCGCGCTTCGCCAGCCCCTACGACTTCAACCCGCTCAATATCAATCCGCTCCGCGACCTCATCGAGGAACTGATCGACTTCGACAAGGTGCGCGCCTGCAACTCGGTCTCGCTCTTCATCGCCGCGACCAACGTGCGCACGGGCAAGATCAAGCTCTTCGAGCGCCCGGAGCTGACCGCCGACCACATCATGGCCTCGGCCTGCCTGCCCATGGTCTTCCAGGCGGTCGAGATCGACGGCGTGCCCTATTGGGACGGCGGCTACATGGGCAATCCCGCCCTCTTCCCGCTGTTCTACGGCGCGGCGAGCGACGACGTGCTCCTGGTGCAGATCAACCCGATCGAGCGGGAGGAGACGCCGCGCTCCGCCCGCGAGATCCAGAACCGCCTGACCGAGATCACCTTCAACGCCACGCTCCTGCGCGAGATGCGCGCCATCGAGTTCGTCACGCGCCTCATCGACGAGGGCAAGCTGTCGAAGGACGAGTACAAGCGCGTGCTCATGCACCGCATCGACGCCGACCTCCTGATGAAGCGCGTGACGGCGGCCTCGCGCCTGTCGGCGGACTGGAGCCTTTTGCAGCGCCTCGCCGATCTTGGCCGGCAGGCCGCGCGCAAATGGCTCAAGGAGAGCTATGATGACGTCGGCGTGCGGTCGACGCTCGACCTGCGCCACGAATTCGCCTGACGAAGCGCGGAAGGACCGGCCATGGGCGACTGGCCGCATCAGGCCGCCGTTCCCGGCGGCACCATCGAGATCGTGGTGGGAGATATCACGCGTCTCGCCGTCGATGCCGTCGTCAACGCCGCCAACCGCACGCTCCTCGGCGGTGGCGGCGTCGACGGGGCGATCCACCGGGCGGCGGGGCCGGAGCTTCTCGCCGAATGCCGCACCCTCGGCGGGTGCGAGACCGGCGAGGCGAAGATCACGCGCGGCTATCGGCTGCCCTCGGCCCATGTCATCCACACGGTCGGTCCCGTCTGGCGGGGAGGCGCGGAGGACGAGGCGGCGCTGCTCGCCGCCTGCTACGGCAATGCGCTCGCCCTCGCCCATGCGCACGGCCTTGCCCGCATCGCCTTTCCCGCCATCTCCACCGGCGTCTACGGCTTTCCCCCGGAGGAGGCGGCGCCGGTCGCGGTCGGCACCGTGCTGGCGAGATTGCCGGATATTTCCATCGAACGCGTCGTCTTCTGCTGCTTCTCGGCCGGCAGCGCCGTTCTGCACCGCGAGGCGCTCGAGACCCTCACGCGCTGATCTCAGGCCTCGCGAAAGGCCCAGACGCTCGTCTTCTTGATCTCGTTGTCTTCGAGCGCCCGCGTCACCGGCACCTCATAGGTGGCGAGCGCGGCGAGCCGTTCGCGCGCCAGATAACTGCGGCCGGGGTCGCCGATGAGCACAGTGGCGCCGCGCGCGGCGAGGCGCGACAGCCAGTCGGTGACGGCAGCGGCGAGATCGCGCTCGTAGCAGATGTCGCCGGCCAGCACGCAGTCCCACCCCTCGTCCGTGCCGACGAGATTGTCCTGGCGGACGGTGAGGGCGACACCGTTGGCCTCGGCATTCACCGCAATGGCCGCCGCCGCGAAGGTGTCGATGTCGCAGGCGTCCACCTGTGCCGCGCCGGCCCGTGCGGCGGCGATGGCCACGAGCCCCGAACCCGACGCGAAATCGAGCACGCGCTTGCCGGTGACGATGGCCGGGTGATCGAGGATATAGCGCGCCAGCGCCTGCCCGCCAGCCCAGGCGAAGGCCCAGAAGGGCGGCGGCAGCCCCATGGCGCCGAGCTCCTCCTCGGTCTTCTCCCACAGGGCCGTCGCTTCGTCCGCCACATGCAGCACGATCTCCGGCGCGTGCGGCACCGGCAGGAGCCGCGTATGGGTGCGGACGAAAGCGGCCTTGTCCGTTGCGAGGCGCGTCATGGCCGCTCGTCGAGCATGCGGCGGTAGAGGTCCTTCAACCCGTCCATCACGTGGCGCTCCGTGAAGCCGTCGAGCACGCGCGCGCGCGCCGCAGCGCCCATGGCGGCGACGCGCCGCGGATCGGCCGCCAGCTGCGCGATGGCCTCGGCGAGAGCCGCTGCGTCGTCCGGCGGCACCACGAGGCCCTCGATGCCGTCGCGCACCAGCGTACGGCAGCCGGGCACGTCCGTCGTCAGGACGGCGCGGCCGCTCACCGCCCCTTCGAGCAAGGTGCGTGGCAGGCCCTCGCCGCCGCGCGACGGCAGGCACGAGACGTGGTGCTCGCGCCAGACGCCGGCGATGTCGCGCGTCGGGCCGCGCCAGGCGATGCCGGGCTCCTCCGACCATTGCCGGAGCGTCGCCTCCGGCACCGCCTTGGGATTGTCGGGATCCGGCGCGCCGAAGAGCGAGAGCTCGACCGCGACGCCGTCCGTGCGGGCGCGGCGGACGGCCTCCACCGCGAGGTCGATGCCCTTCGACCACAGCATGCGCGCGACGACGGCCACCCTGAGCGGTGGCTGCGGCGGCAGCGGCGCCACGGGATAATCCGCTGGCTCGACACCGGCGCCGCCGACGATGGTCACGTTCGGCGCGCGCGGATCGAGCCCGATGAGACGCGGGTCGTCCTCGTTCTCGAAGAGGTAATGCGTGCCGCGGCCTTCGAGCCCGCCGCGGATGACGAGGCGAAGCCCGGCCCGCGCCACGCGCGCGACGGCATCGCGGCGGGCGCCGAGGAAGCCGAGGCCGGTCAGCGCATAGACGCGGCCGGCGATGCCGGCGAGACGCGCCGCAAGGCCGCCGAGCACGATGGAGCGCAGGGCGATGGCGTGCACGATGTCGGGGCGCTCCTCGGCGAGCACTCGGCGCATGGCACCGACGGTGCGCAGGATGGCGAGGGGGCTCATGCTGCGCCGGTCCGCCTCGAGCGCCAGCACGCGCGCGCCCGTCGCCTCGATCACCTCCCGGTGCGCCCGCACCCGCGCCACCACCGTCACGGCAAGCCCCATCTCGCGCGCGGCCCGCGCCATGGGCAGGAAATGCGAAGCGAAGAACCAGTCCTCGGTGACGAGGAAGAGAACGGAACGGGGCCGGTCGGTCACGATGCCTCACGCAAAGCCGAGAAAGAGCGCGAGCGCGCGGTTTACCGCGAGAAGGTCCGTCTCGTCGAGCCGGCCGAAAGGCTCGCCCACCTTGCCGCGGGGCACCGTGTGAGCCTTGTCGACCATGATCTGCGAGACCTTCTGCAGGCCGTTGCGCTCGTTCGGCTCGACCGTGATGCGCAGGAGCGGCGCCGCGACGAGTTCACTCGTCACCGGCAGCAAGGTGAAGGAGGGATGCGTGCTGAAGAGATCCGACTGGACGATCAGGGCCGGTCTGGGTTTGCCATAGGCCCCGGGAAGAGCCACGGTGACGAGATCACCGCGCCTCATTCACGCCAGCCCCGATGGTCCGAGACCGCTTCGATGAAATCGAGGATCTCGTCTTCCTCGGCGCTCTTGGCGATGAGTTGCGACTGGCGCCGGCATTCCTCGGCAAAGCCGGGCTGCGCCGGGTCCGGTATCCAGATCTGCACCGGCTTCAGCCCGGCCGCCCGCAATCGCTCGCGATGGCGCTGCACGCGCTTGGCGACACCTGCCATTTCAGTCTCCGACCTGTGTTACATGTAACATAGGTCGTCGCCTGTGGGACCGCAAGCGCTCCGCTATTCTCACATCGTCGCGCCGATCTGCCAGGGCACGAATTCGGCGTCGCCGTAGCCGAGCTCCTCGGACTTGGAGCGCTCGCCGGAGGCGACCTTCAGCACCTTCTCGAAGATCTCGCGGCCCTTGTCCTCGATCGACACGCCCTCGACCACGTCGCCGCAGTTGATGTCCATGTCGTCGACCATGCGCCGGTACATCTCGCTGTTGGTGGCGAGCTTGATCGACGGCGTCGGCTTGCAGCCGTAGGCCGAGCCGCGGCCGGTGGTGAAGGCGAGGACATTGGCGCCGCCGGCGACCTGGCCCGTTGCCGAGACCGGGTCGTAGCCGGGCGTATCCATGAAGACGAAGCCCTTGGCGGTGACCTTCTCGGCATAGCGGTAGACGCCCGTGAGCGTCGTCGTGCCGCCCTTGGCCGCGGCGCCGAGCGACTTCTCGAGGATCGTCGTGAGCCCGCCTGCCTTGTTGCCGGGCGAGGGGTTGTTGTTCATCTCCATCTTGTTGCGGGTGGTGTAATCCTCCCACCACTTGATGAGCTCGACGAGCTTCTCGCCGACCTCGCGGGTGGCCGCGCGGCGCGTCAGGAGATGTTCGGCGCCGTAGATCTCCGGCGTCTCGGAGAGGATCGCCGTGCCGCCGTGCTTGACGAGCAGGTCGGCGGCCGCGCCGAGAGCCGGATTGGCCGTGATGCCGGAATAGCCGTCGGAGCCGCCGCACTGCAGGGCGAGCATCAGCTCCGACGCCGGCACCGTCTCGCGCCGCGCCCTGTTGGCGACGGGCAGCATCTCGCGGATGGCGGCGGCGCCGGCCTCCACCGTCTTCTTCGTGCCGCCGATCTCCTGGATGGTGAAGGAGCGGAAGGTGTCGCTCTCCGTGATGCCGTAGATCTCCTTCCAGCGCGCGATCTGGAAGCCTTCGCAGCCGAGGCCGACCATGACGACCGCCGCCATGTTGGGGTTGGTCGCATAGCCCCACTGGGTGCGCTTGAGGACCTCGTAGCCCTCGCCCTTGACGTCGAGGGCGCAGCCGCCGCCGTGTACCAGCGGGATGACGCCGTCGACATTCGGATAGTCGTCGAGAAGCCCTGAGCGGCGGATTTCCTCGGCCATGTAGCGGGCGACCGTCGCCGAGCAGTTCACCGAGGTGAGGATGCCGATGTAGTTGCGCGTGCCGACCTTGCCGTTGGCCCGGCGGAAGCCCTCGAAGGTCGCCTGCTGCTCGACGGGCAGGATGTCCTCCTCTCGCGCCGCCTCGGCGAAGCGGTAGTCGCGGGCGAAATCGTGCATCTCGACATTGTGCTCGTGCACCCACTCGCCGGGGGCGATGGGCTTCGACGCAAAGCCGATGATCTGGCCGAACTTGACGATGGGCTCGCCCTCGGCCACCGGCACCACCGCCATCTTGTGGCCGCGCGGCACGCGCTGCGTCACCGCGACGCCGTCGACGGAAGCGCGGGGCTCCAGCGCATCGACGGCGACGATGACGTTGTCGCTGGCGTTGAGGCGAAGGGTACGGGGGGTGACGGGACGGTCCATGGGCGTGTTTCCGGGCGGGCTGGTTGGCCGCTGATATGGTTATTTGAATCGTTTTATACTACGCGGCTCCAGCCGATGCGAGCCCGCCGGGGTCGCCGGTTTCACTCCGCCAGCACCACGCCCTTGCGGATGAGGAAGCAGCCGTAGGGGCGCATGTCGCCCACCTGCACGACCGCGAAGGCCCCGCTCGCCGCCTCGTAGAAGGCATAGCGCTCGATGCCGACGAGCGGCAGCGCCTTGCCGGCCGCCCGGTCGATCACCGCCTGCACTTCGCTTTGGATCGGCGGCACCGTGACGGCATCGCCCACCACCTCCATGCGCCGTACCGGATCGTCGACGAAGGTGTCGACGGGCAGCAGCGACAGCACGGCCTCCGCGGCGCGCGCCATGGTGAGGCCGGGGATGCGCACGAGCTCGCCCGAGGTGGTGCGGCGCGCCACCGTCTCGGCCGGGAAATTGGCGTCGACGAGGGCGAGGTCGTCGCCGTGGCCCATGGCGGCGAGCACCCAGAGGAGGTCGGGCGTCAGGACGGGGTCGAGACCCTTGAGCATCGTGTCGGCTCCGGTGGTGGCGATCAGGCGGGCGTCGGCGCGTCGGGAGCGAGCAGGCCCTCGCTCTTCAAGTCGCTCCACAGCCCCGCGGGCGGGGGGGCGGCGAAGGCGGCGACGTTGCGGCTCACCTCCTCGGGCGCGACGCCGCCGAGCACGAGGCTCGCGACCGCGGGATGGCCGAGGGCGAAGTGCAGCGCCGCATGGGCGAGCGGGACGGAATGGGCCCGGCACACGGCCTCGATGCGGCGCACCTTGTCCATGACGGCATCGGGCGCGGGGGCGTAGTTGTAGCGAGCGCCCGGCACCGCGCCCGTGGCGAGGATGCCGGAGTTGAACACGCCGCCGAGCATGACGCCGATGTTCTTTTCCTGCGCCAGCGGCAGGAAGCCCTCGAGCGCCGGCTGCTCCAGGAGCGAATAGCGCCCCGCGAGCAGCATGCAGTCGAAGTCGCCGGCGCGGGCGAAGCGCTCGCACATGTCGGCCTCGTTGATGCCGACGCCGATGGCCTTGATCACCTTCTGGTCGCGCAGGTCGGCGAGGGCCCGGTAGGCGCCGTCCATCGCCTCCTTGAAGCGGGCCTCGATGCCGTCGGCGCCATGGGTCCAGACGTCGACGTCATGGATGAGCAGCACGTCGATGCGGTCGGTGCCGAGGCGCAGCAGCGACTGCTCGAAGGAGCGCATGGCGCCGTCGTAGGAATAATCGAAGGAGGCCTTGTGCGGCAGGCCGCCGGCGAAGCCGGGCGAGATCACGTCGCTCCGCGCTGGCGTCGCCGGCCGCTGGCGCGGATCCATCACCCGCCCGACCTTGGTCGAGAGCACGACGTCGCTGCGCTCGTGGCGCCGGAGCGCCGTGCCGCAGCGGTGCTCGGCAAGGCCGTTGCCGTAGTGCGGCGAGGTGTCGAGGAGCGTGATGCCGGCCGCGAGCGCGGCCTCGACGGTGGCGACGGCCGTGGCATCGTCGAGCCTCGCATAGAGGTCGCCAAGCGGCGCCGTGCCGAAGCCGAGGACCGTGACCTTGAGGTTGCTGCGTCCGAGCGTGCGTGTCGCCAGGCTCATCGATATCCTCCCTAACCGGTGTAGCCGAACTGGCGCGGCAGCCACAGCACCGTCTCCGGCACGAGGATCATCAGGAGGAGCGCGGCCAGGAGAATGAAGAGGAACAGCCACATCTCGCGGATGATGTCGCGCAGGGGGATGCCCGTCAGTCCGTTCATCACGAACAACAGCACGCCATAGGGGGGCGTGACCAGCCCCAGCATGATGTTGACGACGATGACGACGCCGAAATGCACGAGGTCGATGCCCATTTCCCGCGCCGCCGGCAGGAACAGCGGCACCAGCACGAGCAGCATGGTCGTCGCGTCGAACAGGCAGCCGAGCGCGAGGAACAGCAGGTTGACGAGCAGCAGGAAGACGAGCGGATGCACGTCCACCCCGCGCATCCAGCCGGCGACGAGCTGCGGGATGTTCTCGCTCGCGACGATGTAGTTGAAGATGAAGGCGCCGGCGATGATGAGCGCGACGACGGTGGTCGAGCGCGCGGATTCGGCAAAGAGCCGGAAGGCCTCCCGGATCGTCAGCGACCGATAGACGAGGCCGGCGAGCATGAGCGCATAGAGCGCCGCGAGCGAGGCGGCCTCGGTCGGCGTCGCGGCCCCGCCGTAGATGCCGTAGAGCAGGATGACCGGCAGCATGAGCGCCGGGAAGGCGCGCACGGTGGCGCGGGGCAATTCGCGTATCGGCACGGTGTCGTCGCGCGGGAAGTCGCGCTTGCGGGCGACCCAGGCGATGGCGCCCATCAGCGCGCCGGCCATGATGAGGCCGGGGATGATGCCGCCGAGGAACAGATAGCCCACGGAGGTGTCCGAGACGAGCGCATAGAGCACCATCGGGATCGACGGCGGGATGATCGGCCCGATGGTCGAGGAGGCGGCCGAGATGGCGGCCGCGAAGCCGGGCGTGTAGCGCTTCGTCTTGACCATCATCTCCGTGAGCAGCTTGCCGACGCCCGCCGCATCCGCGATGGCCGAGCCCGACATGCCCGCGAAGATGATGCTGGCGACCACGTTGACGTGGGCGAGCCCGCCGCGGAAGCGCCCGACGAGCGCCTGGCAGAAGAGCAGCATGCGCTCGGAGACGCCGCCAGCGTTCATCAGGTTGGCGGCGAGGATGAAGAGCGGCACGGCGAGCAGCACGAAGCTGTCGACGAGGTTGTTGAGGATCTGCTCGGAGAAGAGGCCGACATCCTTGCCGGTGACGAAGAGATAGCCGATCGCCGCCACGAACATGGCATAGGCGATGGGCATGCCGATGGCCGCCAGCCCGAAGAAGGCGGCGAGCAGGAAGACGAAGGATGCGCTCATTCGCTGAAACCGGAAGGACGTTCGTCAAGCACCTCGCCCCAGCGGCGCGAAAGGAGGCGCGCGACGCGCAGGCCCTGGCGGATGACGACGCAGACGACGAAGACGATGAAGATGGAATAGAGGATGTCGTAGCGCAGGCCGAGGACCGGCGTCTTCTCGATGCGCATGAAGCTGATCCAGTCCACCGTCGCCGGCAGGGCGGCGAGGAAGGCGCCCAGCGTCACGAGCGCGCAGACGAAGGCGAGCCAGCGCTGCACGCGGCGCGGGCTTGCGAGCACCACCATGTCGAAGGTGATCTGGTCCTTGTCGCGCGTCAGGAAGGCCGCGCACCAGAAGACCACCCAGACATATGAGATCAGCGTCGCTTCCTGCGTCCAGGCCGTCGGGTCGTTGAGGACGTAGCGCGTGAAGATCTGCAGGATGAAGGCGGCGAACATGGCCATGAAGCCGAGCGCCGCCGCGATCGTCGCCAGGAAACGCAGCCGTTTCACCACAACGGACAAGGGTGCCTCCGGTACGCAGGGTCTGTTTTGGGGGCCGTCGGCATCCTCCCTTCCCCCTTGCGGGGAGGAGAGGGGGGCGGGGAGCGTGACACGCAGCGATGGCGCCTTCAGGCTGGTCCCTCTGCCCTCCCCGTTGCGGGAGAGGGCAGAGGGGAGCACCGGGCCCCCCGGCCGGTTGCTCTTACTTCACCGCGTTGATGCGTTCGACCATGCCCTTGGGCCAGGTCTTGGAGAATTCCGATTCGAGGTAGGCCTTCTGCACATGGGTGCGGAAGGCCTCGACGTCGGGCCGGTAGACCTTGAGGCCCTGCTGCGCGAAATCGGCCGCGAGCTGCCTCTCCTCGCCGATGCGCCCCTCGTTGTTGAAGGCCACGGCGGCCTTGGCGGCTTCCAGCACGGCTTCCTTCTGCTTGTCGTCGAGCTTGTTCCAGGTCGCGCCGGCGAGCGAGAGGAAGATGGAATCGACGAGGTGGTCGGTGAGCACGATTTGCTTGGTCACCTCGTAGAACTTCGCGGCCCGCACGGTCGGCAGCGGGTTGTCCTGGCCGTCGATGGCGCCGGTCTGCAGCGCCGTGTAGATCTCGCCGAAGGCGAGCGGTAGCGGGTTGGCGCCGAGCGCCTTGCCGAGGAACAGCCAGGTGTCGGAGCCCGGCATGCGCAGCTTGACGCCTGCGAGGTCGGCCGGGGTCTTCACCTCCTTCTCGATGCGCAGGTTGAGCTGGCGCGTGCCGAGATAGCCGACGGAGAGCACCTTGATGCCCATCTTGTCCTCGACGAGCTTGTACATCTCCTCGCCGATGTCGCTCGCGAAGACCTTCTGCTGGTGCTCGGGGTCGCGGATCAGGTAGCCCGCCGTGAAGATCGACCACTCGGGGATCTGCTTGGCGATGTCGAAGGCCGAGATCATCGCCATCTCGAGATTGCCGCGCTGCATGGCGGCCGGCTCGGTGCCCTGCTTGAACAGCGTGGCGTTGAGGTGGATCTCGACGTCGAACTGGCCGGGCGCCCGCTTCTCGAGCTCCTCCTTGAAGACGGGGAGCATCTTGGCATGCCAGTCGGCTTCGACGGCGGGCGTCGAGATGCGCAGCTTGACCGGATCGGCGGCGAGCGCCGGGCCGGCGATGAGCGGGCAGGAGAGGGCAAGGCCGAGGACGAGCCGGCGGCTCAGCGAAAATGCCATGGTGACGATCCTCCCGGGATAACGGCTTGTTTGAGCGCCCGTTCCGGGCGCGATCGGCCGCATATTGCCGAAGCGGTGGAATGCTTGCAAACAAAAAACAACCAGCTAACATGTCAGCCGAGAAAAAGAGCCGTCGAGGGCCTGCGCAGGTCCTCGGCACGCGTGGCGCTTCTGCCCGACGGCCTGTCCCTGGGGCCCTGTCCGGGGCGCTCCGCCCGAAGGGCCTTGGCCGATGCCGTCGCCGGCTTTATGGGGATCGCGAGGCCAGGGCGCGCCATCGGCCCCGACGCCGAAGACATTGAGGAGGAGGACGAGATGGACCGGCCAGCGGACGACGGTGCCCCTCTCAAGCTGCGCGAGAAGGCCTATGACAGCTTCACGCAGCACCTTCTCGCGCGCAATGTCCGGCCGGGCCAGTTCATCTCCCAGCGCGAACTCGTGGCCCTGACCGACCTGCCGCTCGGCGCCATTCGCGAGCTCATCCCGCGTCTCGAGGCCGAGGGCCTCATCAAGACCGTGCCGCAGCGCGGCATGCAGGTCGCCCATCTCGACCTCAACCTCATCCGCGACGCCTTCCAGTTCCGCCTCTTCATGGAGCGCGGGGCCATGGACCTGTTCGTGCAGTCCGCCTCCGACGAGACGCTCGCCGCCGTGCGCCGCCAGCACGAAGACGTGCTGGCGCGGGCCGAGGCGCAGGGCGACACGCCCGAAATCGTCACCGAGGGCCAGGCGGTCGACTGGGGCTTCCACGACATGCTGGTCGATGCGCTCGGCAACGAGATCATCACCAAGGCCTACCGTGTCAATTCCATCAAGATCCGCCTCATCCGGCAGGAGCTGGTGCGAATCGACGGTCTCGTGGCGCCGGTGATGCGCGAGCATCTCGGCATCATCGCCGCCATGGAGACGCGCGATCCGCAGAAGGCCGTGGCGGCGCTCTCGGCCCATATCGACAACGCCCGCAACCGTGCGCTCGGCCTGCGCTGACGGTTGAAGGACAGCCGCGCCGTCGGCCTGCCGGCTCCTCCCCGGCGCGCTCTGTCGGCTTGCCCGGACGGCCTGCGCGCGCTATTTCCAAATCGATTCAAACGGCGCCGAGAAAGCAGTTCACACCGGCTGCTCCGCTGGTTAGGGTTCGCCGCGCGACGCGCGGCGTCGCCATCGGGGGCGCTTTTCGTCAAAAGGCTTGAAGCCGTTATCAGGAAAGGAAGTGCCGATGCGCGAGGGCCGCCTGCCGCTCGTCCACGAGGACCGCCTCTTTCCCGCCGATCCGTCCGCACGCGCCGTGGCGCGCCGGCTCTATGCCCATGTGAAGGACCTGCCGATCGTCTCGCCGCACGGGCACACCGATCCGCGCTGGTATGCCGAGAACGAGCCCTTCCCGGACCCCGCCCGCCTCTTCGTCGTGCCCGACCACTACATCTTCCGCATGCTCCACAGCCAGGGCGTGCGGCTCGAGGATCTCGGCATCGCGACGAAGGACGGCACCGAGGTCGAAGCCGACGGGCGCAGGATCTGGCGGCGCTTCGCCGAACGCTATCATCTCTTCCGCGGCACGCCGACGCGCACGTGGCTCGACCACGCCTTCGCCACGCTGTTCGATTTCGACGTGCGGCTCTCCGCCGAGACGGCCGACCTCTACTACGACCGCATCGCCGAGCGGCTGGCCGAGCCCGCCTATCGCCCGCGGGCCCTGTTCGAGCGCTTCAACATCGAGGTCATCGCCACCACCGAGAGCCCGCTCGATCCGCTCGTCCACCACAAGGCGATCCGCGACAGCGGCTGGAAAGGGCGCGTCGTCACGGCCTACCGGCCGGACCCGGTCGTCGATCCCGAGTTCGACGGCTTCAGGGCCAATGTCGAAGCCTTCGGCGAACTGACCGGCTGCGACGTCTCGACCTTCGCCGGCTATCTCGAGGCCCACCGCAAGCGCCGCGCCTTCTTCAAGGAGATGGGCGCCACCTCGACCGACCATGGCCATCCGAGCGCCCGCACGGCGGACCTCTCGCCCGTCGAGGCCGAGGCGCTGTACACCCGCATCATGCACGGCAACGTCACGAGCGAGGATGCGGAGCTCTTCCGCGCCCAGATGCTGACCGAGATGGCGGCGATGAGCCTCGAGGACGGGCTCGTCATGCAGATCCACCCCGGTTCGATGCGCAACCACAACGCCGGGCTCTTCGCCCGTTTCGGCCGCGACATGGGCGCCGACATCCCGGCCACGACCGACTATGTCCATGCGCTGAAGCCGCTGCTCGACCGCTTCGGCAACGAGCGCGAGCTCACCATCATCCTCTTCACGCTCGACGAGACCGCCTATTCGCGCGAGCTCGCGCCGCTCGCCGGGCACTATCCGTGCCTGAAGCTCGGCCCGGCCTGGTGGTTCTTCGACAGCCCCGAGGGCATGCGCCGCTACCGCGAGCTCGTCACCGAGACGGCCGGCTTCTACAACACGGTCGGCTTCAACGACGACACGCGGGCCTTCCCGTCGATCCCCGCCCGGCACGACGTGGCGCGTCGCGTCGACTGCGCCTTCCTCGCCGAGCTCGTCGTCACCCACCGCCTCGACGAGGACGAGGCGCACGAGCTTGCCCACGATCTCGCCTATCGCCTGGCCAAGGAGGCCTACAAGCTGTGACGCAGACGGCCCGCCTCAACACCGCGCGCCTCCCGGACCTGCCGCCCGATGTCGCCCGCCCGGCCTATGATCGCAAGGCGATGAAGACCGGCATCGTCCACCTCGGCATCGGCGCCTTCCACCGCGCCCACCAGGCGGCCTACACGGATGCGGTCATCGCCGGCGGCGACCAGCAATGGGGCATCGTCGGCGCCAGCCTGCGCAGCCCCGACACGCGCGATGCGCTGAAGGCCCAGGACGGGCTCTACACCCTCGCCGTGCGCTCGGGCGAGGGCGAGAAGCTCGCCGTCATCGGCGCCATCCGCGAGGTCGTGGTGGCGCCGGAGGATCCGGCGGCGCTCGTCGAGCGCATGAGCCATCCGGACGTGAAGGTAGTCACCCTGACGGTGACGGAGAAGGGCTATTGCCACGATCCGGCGACCGGGCGGCTCGACGAGAAGCACCCCGACGTGGTGCACGACCTCGCCAACCTCAACCGGCCGCGCTCGGCCATCGGCTTCCTCGCCGCGGCCATCGCCCGCCGCCGCAGCCTCGGCCTTGCGCCCTTCACCGTGCTGTCGTGCGACAACCTGCCGTCGAACGGCCGGACGCTGCATCGCATTCTCACCCGCTTCGCGGAGCTCGTCTCGCCCGATCTCGGCGCTTTCGTGCGCGAGAAGATCGCTTGCCCGGACAGCATGGTCGATCGCATCGTGCCGGCGACGACCGACGAGGACCGGGCCGCCGTGGCGGCGCGCCTCGGCGTCGCCGACGCCTGGCCGGTGATGACCGAGCCCTTCACCCAGTGGGTGATCGAGGACCATTTCCCCTCCGGCCGCCCCGCCTGGGAGACGGTGGGGGCGACGCTCGTCGCGGACGTTGCGCCCTATGAGGCCATGAAGCTGCGCCTGCTCAACGGCAGCCACTCGGCCATCGCCTATCTCGGCTATCTCGCCGGCTACCAGACCGTGTCCGAGGCCATGGCGGACGAGAGCCTCGCGTCCTATGTCGCCGCCCTCATGGACGACACGACGGCGACGCTGACGATCCCGCCCGGTGCCGACGTGGAGGCCTACAAGCGCTCCCTGCGCGAGCGTTTCCGCAATCCGGCGCTCAAGCACCGCACCTGGCAGATCGCCATGGACGGCTCGCAGAAGCTGCCGCAGCGCCTGCTGGGCACGATCCGCGACCGGCTCGCGGCCGGCTCCGACATCGCCCGCCACGCTCTCGCCGTGGCGGCCTGGATGCGCTACGTCACGGGCACGGACGAGAAGGGCGACGCCATCGACGTGCGCGACCCGCTGGCGGCGGACCTTGCCGCGATCGCGCGGTCCGCGGGCGGCGACCCCGCCGCGCTCGCCAGGGCGCTCGCCGGCGTCGAGGCGGTGTTCGGCGCCGACCTGCCGGCCGAGCCGCGCTTCCTTGCCGCGGTGAGCGAGGCCCTGGCGCGGCTCTACCGGGACGGCGCCCGCGCCACGCTCGCAAGCCTCGCGCACGGATGAGCAGGTAGCGTAAGGCACGGCTGCGCGGCCGTGCCGTTAACTTTTCGTTAACCATCGGGGCGCACGCTTCCAGGGTCACAAGGAGGGTGCGCCGATGTCGCTGCCGACTTTGTCCGACGACGAGTTGCGCGTTCCCGGGCGGGACGGGGAACTGCGCACGATCCTGAGAGCCGTCCCCGTCATCTACGACCTGCTGCGCGCCACCTACGGGGCCTGGCTCGCGCGCGACCCGCAGAACGCCGACAGTCTGGTGCGCCTGCACGGGGCGCTCATCATCATGTCGCTGGCGGATCTGCCGGAGGAGGAGCAGCGGCCGGTCAGCCGCCGGCTCGTGGCGCTGATGCGCGAGAGCGGCCTGACGGCGCAGCACATCCGCCAGCTCGACGCCGCGGTCGCGCTCGAGCTGATGGCCGTGGTGCGGGCGCAGAACCGCTGCTCGCAGCGCCGGCAGCGGCATCTCGCCGCCGTCATCGCGGCGCGGCTCGGCGCGATGGATTCGCGCGCGACCGCTGCCGCGGCCTGAAATCAGAAGGCCTTGAAGGTGATGATGGTGCGCGTGTCGGCGATGTCGTCGATGGTCTGCACCTTCTCGGCGACGAAATGGCCGATGTCGACGTCGCGGTCGACATGGAACTTGGCGATGATGTCGTAGTCGCCGGCGATCGAGTAGATCTCCGAGGCGATCTCACGGTCGGCGAGCTCGCTGGCGACCGCATAGGTCTTGCCGAGCTTGCACTTGATCTGGACGAAGAAGGTCTGCATTCCGCAACTCCTGCCACCGGGCCCCTTGCGAATCAACATCCGTGGCGGCGAGCTTATCGGCTCGCCAGCGCCGCCGCCCGCGCGATCGCCCATAAGCCCCGCGTCGCGATGTCCTCGTCGGCGATGGTCGTGCGCACGCCGAGGGCCTCCGCCGCATCGCGATAGCGCGCGCTGAGGCCGGCACTGCCGACGACGACGACCGGCTCGGCCGGCGGCTGCGGCCCGAGGGCGTCGGCGATCTCCGCGCCGATCATCAGGCCCGACATCAGGCTCGCCGCCGCCGCGGGGTCGAGGCGGTCGAACAGGCCGAGCGTGCGCACGCCGAAGAGGAGGTTGAGCAGCCCCCCAGGCCCGCGGCCGCGGGCCTCCTGCGCCATCCCGACGCCCTTCGCGAAGGCCGCCGCGTCGTGGACCGCGCCCTCGCTTATCTGGCGCCCGAGGATGGTGTGGTCCTTCAGGGCGGCGAAGGCTTCGCCGGTCATGTAGGAGCGGAAATCGAGGATGCGCCCGGCGGCGAGGCGCACCCACTTGCAATGGGTGCCGGGCATGCAGACGAGGCGCTCGGCGCCGCCGACGCCGTCCATCAGGCCGAGCAGCTGGGTCTCCTCGCCGCGCATGACGTCGGGCGCGCTGCCGGACTGGGAATCGAGCCCTGGCACCACGAGCACCCGGCGGGGCGCGTGCGGGGCGCTCACCAGCCCCTCGACGAGGCCGTCGAGCGTGCAGGGCGTCGTGATGTAGCGCGCCTCGATCCAGCCCTGGCGGCTGCCGACCATGCCGCAGAGCAGGGCCGGCGTGTCTGCGCCGGCGCCGAGCTCGCCGCAAAGCTCCTCGAGGAGGTCTCCATAGGGGACGCTCATGCGGGTGATGCCGGTCGGCCGCGCCGTCTTGGCGCGAACGGAGCCATCGGCCGCAAAGGCATAGGCCCTGAGGTTGGTGGTCCCCCAGTCGACGCCGACGAGCACCGTTTCCTGCATTCCTTCGTCCTCCCTTATTGGCGGTTACATGCCGGAAGGTGCGCGCCCTGTCCACGGGCAAGCGTCGATACGCTCGACGCCGCTGCCGCGCACCGTTAACCTGTTTGTTGCAATGTTCCGTTAGTGGCGTAGGGCGACTGTCGCGATAAGAGCGCTCCTTCGGCCCCTTTGCTCTGGTGCCGCGGGCAGCCGCCAAACTCTGGAGGGGGGCCGTCATGGACGCGTTGATCCGTTCCATTCGTCGCCATGGCAGACGTATCCTGCCGGTCGCCCTGGTCGCCGCGAGCCTTGCCGCCTGCAGCGAGGAGAACGCCTACGTTCCGCCGCCGCCGGCCAAGGTGCTGGTGGCCACGCCCGTCGAGCAGCCGGTGACCAATTACATGGCGCTCACCGGCAACACCCAGGCCTTCAACGCGGTCGATCTCGAGGCGCGGGTGCAGGGCTTCCTCACCTCCATCGACTACAAGGACGGCGCGGCGGTGAAGAAGGGGCAGCGCCTCTTCACCATCCAGCGCGACACCTATCAGGCCCAGCTCGACCAGGCGCAGGCGAACCTCGAGGGTGCCACGGCCCGCCAGATCAACGCCCAGAACGAGTACAACCGCCAGTCCCAGCTCGGCCAGCAGGACTTCGCCTCCAAGGCGCGGGTCGAGGACGCCAAGACCAACCTCGACCAGGCGACGGCCGACGTCGCGGCGGCCAAGGCGAACGTCGCGCTCGCCACCATCAACCTCGGCTACACCGAAGTGGTGGCCCCCTTCGACGGCATCGTCACCAACCATCTCGTCGATGTCGGTGCCCTCGTCGGCTATGCCGGGCCGACGAAGCTCGCGACCATCGTGCAGACGCATCCGATCTACGTCTACTTCAACGTCGACGAGCAGCAGGTGCTCCGGGTCCTGGAGGCGCTCGCCGCGCAGGGCCGGACGCCGGATCAGCTGAAGGACGTGCCGGTGGAGATCGGCCTGCAGACCGAGATGGGCTATCCGCACAAGGGCGTCATCGACTACATCGCGCCGCAGGTCGATGCGGGCACCGGCACGCTGATGGTGCGCGGCCTCTTCGAGAACAAGGACCTCGCCCTCCTGCCGGGCCTGTTCGTGCGCGTGCGCGTGCCCATGCGGCAGATCGACAAGGCGCTGCTCGTCGCCGATACGGCCATCGGGTCGAGCCAGCTCGGCAGCTACGTCTTGGTCGTCGGCGACGACGAGGTCGTCGAGCAGCGCACCATCACCACCGGCGCCTTGCAGGACAATGGCCTCAGGGTCGTCGAGAGCGGCCTCAAGGCGGGCGAGCGTGTCGTCGTGTCCGGGCTCCAGCGGGCCGTGCCGGGCAACAAGGTGGCGCCCGAGACGACCGAGATGGCCGGCAGGCGCTCCACCGCTGCCGCCAGGCCCTGAACCTGCGCCAGCCGCGGGCGCCCGCGCCGGGCGCCGTCCCCGAACGCCGAGGCAGCACCCATGTTTTCGCGCTTCTTCATCGAGCGGCCGGTCCTGTCGAACGTCATCGCGCTCGTGACGGTCCTCATCGGCGCCGTGGCCCTGCTGCGCCTGCCGGTCTCGCAATATCCCAACGTCACACCACCCACCGTCTCCGTGACGGCGCGCTTTCCCGGCGCCAGCGCCCAGACGGTGATGGAGACCATCGCCCTGCCCATCGAGCAGCAGGTGAACGGCGTCGAGGGCATGATCTACATGCAGTCGACGAGCGGCAGCGACGGCTCCTACAATCTCACCGTCACCTTCGCGATCGGCACCGACCCCGACTTCGCGCAGATCCTGGTGCAGAACCGCGTGTCGGCCGCGCTCGCGCAGCTGCCGCAATCGGTGCAGGTGCAGGGCGTCAACGTCCAGAAGAAGTCGACGGCCGTGCTGATGTTCGTGGCGCTCACCTCGCCCGACAAGCGCTACGACAGCCTCTTCCTCGCCAATTACGGCGTCATCAACCTGCAGAACGAGCTCGCCCGCGTGCCGGGCGTCGGCAGCGTCAGCATCTACGGTGCGGGCGAATATGCCATGCGCCTGTGGCTCGACCCGGACAGGCTGCAGGCCTTCAGCCTGACGCCGAGCGACGTCATCTCGGCCGTGCAGCAGCAGAGCCAGGAGGTCACGGCCGGCGTCGTCGGCATGCCCCCGACCCCGCAGGGCCAGAACTTCCAGTACACGCTCAACGTCACCGGCCGCTTCGAGAGGGCGGAGGACTTCGAGAACATCGTCGTCAAGGTCGACGGCGCGAACGGCGGCCGCATCACGCGCGTCAGGGACGTGGGCCGGGTCGAGCTCGGCGCCCAGACCTACAGCTACGCCTTCTCCCTGCAGGGGGCGCCGGCGGCGGGCATCGGCATCTTCCAGCTGCCCGAGGCCAATGCCATCGAGGTGGCCGAGGCGGTGCGGGCCAAGATGGACGAGCTGGCGCAGCGCTTCCCGCCCGGCCTCACCTATTCCGTACCCTTCGACACGACGACCTTCGTCGAGGCCTCCATCAGCGAGGTCTACAAGACGCTGATCGAGGCCGGCATCCTCGTGCTCCTGGTCATCATGCTCTTCCTGCAGGACTGGCGGGCGATGCTCGTGCCGGCGACGACGGTCCCCGTCACCATCATCGGCGCCTTCGCGGCCATGGCGGCGCTCGGCTTCACGGTCAACATCTCCACGCTCTTCGCCATCGTGCTCGCCATCGGCATCGTCGTCGACGACGCCATCGTCATCGTCGAGGGCGTGGCCCACCACATGTCGCGCGGCCTGTCCGGCCGCGAGGCGGCGGTGAAGGCCATGAACGAGCTGACGGGGCCGGTGATCGGCATCACCCTCGTGCTCATGTCGGTCTTCCTGCCGGCCGCCTTCATGCCGGGCCTGACCGGGCAGATGTACCAGCAGTTCGCGCTCGTCATCGCCGCCACCGCCCTCATCAGCGCCATCAACGCCATGACGCTGAAGCCGACGCAGTGCGCCCTGTGGCTGCGCCCGCCGACGCCGCCGGAGAAGCGCAATGTCATCTACCGCGGCTTCAACCGGGTCTATGACGCCTGCGAGCGCTGGTATGCCGGCCTCATCCACCACATGGTGAAGGCGAGCTACGTGATGGTTGTCGTGGCGCTCGGCCTCATCGGCCTCGCCTTCTGGGGCATGTCGCGCGTGCCCACGGCCTTCATCCCGCTCGAGGACCAGGGCTACATGATGGTCAACGTGCAGCTGCCCGACGGCGCCTCGCTGGAGCGCACCGACCGGGTGCTGGACGACGTGCAGAAGGTCGTCTCGCAGGTGCCCGGCGTCGACCAGGTCTTCACCATCAGCGGCATCTCGCTCCTCGACAACAACGCCTCGCTGCCCAGCGCCGGCGCCGTCTACGTGATGCTGAAGGACTGGTCGGTGCGCGAGAAGGATCCCGCCCAGGGCATGCTCGGCCTCTATCGGGTGCTGACGCGCGTCCTCGAGGAGAACATCCTCGACGCGCGCACCATGGTCATCCCGCCGCCGCCGATCCAGGGCATCGGCAATGCCGGGGGCTTCAGCTTCGTCGTCCAGTTGCGGGACGGCAGCGGCGACCTCGGGAAGCTGCAGGGCGCGACCGACGAGGTCGTCGCCAATGCGGTTTCCCAGTCGGCCGTCAGCTCCGCCTTCACCAGCTTCCGCGCCACGGTGCCCCAGTTCCACATCGGCGTGAACCGCACCAAGGCCGAGACGCTCGGCGTCACGGTCGGCCAGGTGTTCCAGGCGCTGGAGAGCTATATCGGCTCCACCTATGTCGGCCAGTTCAACCGCTTCGGCCAGGTGTTCCAGGTCTATGCCCAGGCCGAGGGCTCCTTCCGCCAGACGGTGGACACGATCAAGGGGCTGAAGATCAGGACCCAGACCGGCGAGATGGTGCCGCTCGGCACGCTCGTCGACGTCACGCCCATGGAGGGGCCGTCGATCGTCTCGCTCTACAACCTCTATCCGGCCGCGACCATCACCGGCATGCCGGCGCCCGCCTTCAGCTCGGGGCAGGTGATGCAGCTCATGGAGCAGATCTCCGCCCATACCCTCCCGGCGGGCATGGGCCACGAATGGACCGGCATGTCCTTCCAGGAGAAGATCGTGGGCAACCAGATCTTCTTCGTCTTCGGCCTCGCCGTCGTGCTCGTCTATTTCGTGCTCGCCGGCCAGTACGAGAGCTGGATCCAGCCGCTCTCGGTGATCCTCGCCGTGCCGCTGGCGCTGCTCGGCACCGTCGGCGCGCTCACCGCCCTCGGCATCGCCAACAACCTCTACACGCAGATCGGCCTCATCCTGCTCATCGCGCTGTCGAGCAAGAACGCCATCCTCATCGTCGAATATGCGCGCGAGCAGCGGGCCGAGGGCATGGCGATCGTGGATGCCGCGGTGGAGGCGGCGCGCCGGCGCTTCCGGCCCATCCTGATGACCTCCTTCGCCTTCATCCTCGGCGTCGTGCCGCTGGTGCTCGCCGAGGGCGCCGGGGCCAACGGGCGCAAGTCGATCGGCATCGCCGTCTTCAGCGGCATGCTGGCCTCGACCTGCCTCGCCGTGCTCTTCGTGCCGTCCTTCTTCACGGTGCTGCAACGGTTCGAGGAATGGTGGACCGGGCGCAAGGCACCCGAGGCGGGCACGGCCGCGGAGCCGCCGGCGGCGGTCTGAAGGCGCGCCTCAGGACTTTCGCATGTGGATGACGCGAGGCGGGGGCCCGCGCGTCCTGTTGGCTCGGCGGCGCCGGCTTTCTATTGTCGCGCCTTCCTGCGCCACCCAACCATGGAAGCCGCATGTCCGACATTCTGGAACGCATCGCCCCCGTCATCGCAGCCGACATCGCCGCGCGGCCGGCCCAGGTCCTTGCCGCCGTCCGGCTCATCGACGAGGGCGCGACCGTTCCCTTCATCGCCCGCTACCGCAAGGAGGCGACGGGCGGCCTCGACGACGCGCAGCTGCGCAAGCTCGAGGAGCGGCTGACCTACCTGCGCGAGCTCGAGGCGCGGCGCGCCGCCATCCGCGAGGAGATCGGCCGGCAGGGCAAGCTCACCGATGAGCTCGACGGGCGCATCGCCGCCGCCGCCACCAAGGCCGAGCTCGAGGACCTCTACCTCCCCTACAAGCCCAAGCGCCGCACCCGCGCCGAGATCGCCCGCGAGAAGGGCCTCGGCCCGCTCGCCGAGCGCATCCTCGCGGATCGCACGGTGGTGCCGGCGACGCTGGCGGAGGGCTACCTCGGGCCCGAGGTGCCGGACGTGAAGAGCGCCCTTGACGGCGCGCGCGACATCCTCACCGAGACCTTCGCCGAGAACGCCGACCTCGTCGGCCGCCTGCGCCGCTACATGCACGAGAAGGCCTTCGTGCGCGCCCGCGTCGTTGCCGGCAAGGAGGAGGCGGGCGCCAAGTTCTCCGATTATTTCGACCACGCCGAGCGCTGGGCGACGACGCCGAGCCACCGCGCGCTCGCCATGCTGCGCGGCCGTAACGAGGAGGTTCTCACCGTCGACATCGAGATCGATGCGGACGATCCGTCTCCCGTGAAGCCGGTGGAGCGCATGATCTGCGCGGCCTATGCCATCGCCCCGGACGGCGGCGCGGCCGACCGCTGGCTCGCCGAGGTGGCGTGCTGGTGCTGGCGCGTGAAGCTGTCGCTGCACCTTTCGGTCGACCTCATGTCGACCCTGCGCGAGCGCGCGGAGGAGGAGGCGATCCGCGTCTTTGCCCGCAACCTCAAGGACCTTTTGCTCGCCGCCCCCGCCGGCTCGCGCGCCACCATGGGGCTCGACCCCGGCATCCGCACCGGCGTCAAGGTCGCGGTCGTCGACGGCACCGGCAAGGTGGTGGACACGGCGACCGTCTATCCCTTCCAGCCGCGCAACGACGTCTCCGGTGCCCAGGCCGTGCTCGCCGCGCTCGTCGCGCGCCACAAGGTCGACCTCGTCGCCATCGGCAACGGCACGGCGAGCCGCGAGACCGACCGGCTCGTCGCCGACCTCCTGGCGCAGCTGCCGGCCGACAGGCGGCCGATCAAGGTGGTGGTCAGCGAGGCGGGGGCCTCGGTCTACTCGGCCTCGGAGGTCGCCTCCGCCGAGCTTCCCTCGCTCGACGTCTCCCTGCGCGGGGCCGTCTCCATCGCCCGGCGCCTGCAGGATCCGCTCGCCGAGCTCGTGAAGATCGAGCCGAAGTCGATCGGCGTCGGGCAGTACCAGCACGACGTCGACCAGCACCAGCTCGCCCGCGCGCTCGACGCGGTGGTCGAGGATGCGGTCAATGCCGTCGGCGTCGACCTCAACACGGCCTCCGCCCCGCTGCTCGCCCGCGTCTCGGGCCTCGGCGCCTCTCTCGCCGAGGCCATCGTCGCGCACCGCAACGCCAACGGCCCGTTCCGCACGCGCCGCGACCTTCTCTCCGTCGCGCGCCTCGGCCCGCGCACCTTCGAGCTGAGCGCCGGGTTCCTGCGCATCCGCGACGGCGACGAGCCGCTCGACGCCTCCTCGGTGCACCCGGAAGCCTACGGCCTCGCGAAGCGCATCGTCGCCGCCTGCGGGCGCGACGTGCGCACGCTCATGGGCGACAGCGCGGTGCTGCGCGGCCTCGATCCGGCGGCCTTCGTCGACGCGCGCTTCGGCCTGCCGACCGTGCGCGACATCCTGGCGGAGCTCGAGAAGCCCGGCCGCGATCCGCGCCCGCAGTTCAAGACCGCGAGCTTCGCCGAGGGCGTCGAGGAACTGTCGGATCTGAAGCCCGGCATGATGCTGGAGGGCACGGTGACCAACGTCGCCGCCTTCGGCGCCTTCGTCGACATCGGCGTCCACCAGGACGGCCTCGTGCACGTTTCCCAGCTCGCCGACCGCTTCGTCAAGGACCCGCACGAGGTCGTCAAGGCGGGCGATGTCGTCAAGGTGCGCGTCGTCGAGGTCGACGTGAAGCGCAAGCGCATCGCGCTCTCCATGCGCAAGGACGACGGCAGCGCGGCGCCGAGGCCGCGGGGTCCATCATCGGGCGCCGACAAGGCGCCGCGCCCCCGGCGCGACGACGGCCCGGCGAAGGGCGCCCAGCAGGGCGCCCTCGGGGCGGCGCTGGCCGACGCCATGCGGCGGAAGACGCGGTAGGATCCGAAGCGGGTGGCCGCGCCGAGGCTGTCCCCCTCCCCTCGCTTGCGGCGGGGAGGGGTCAGGGGTGGGGGGCCGCGCCGCCAATGCGCCGTTTATCGTGTCGTGCCGCTGATGCGCGGGAATTGCCGGTGACCGCCTGCCTGCGGAACCGCCCCCCCAACCCGGCCCTCCCCGCCGCAAGCGGGGGGAGGGAGAGTGGCGCGCCAGCAATATCTCTTGCGCAATCGTCAAAGCTCCAGCGTCACCGTCACCGGTGCGTGGTCTGACGGGCGTTCCCAGCCGCGGGCGGCCTTGCCGATGGTCGCTTCCTTCAGCGTCGGGACGAGCGAGGGCGCGAGCCACACGTGGTCGAGCCGCCGGCCCTTGTTGGCGGCGGCCCAGTCGGGCGAGCGGTAGCTCCACCAGGTGAAGACCGGCTCCGGCACCGGCGTGAGGTGGCGGATGGCGTCGACATAGCCGGCGGCCTGCCGCCATTCCTCCATGCGCGTCGTCTCGATGGGGGTGTGGCTGACGACGTTCAGCAGCGCCTTGTGGTTCCAGACGTCGCTCTCGTAGGGCGCGATGTTGAGGTCGCCGACGAGGATGCTCGGCGCGGCCGTGGGCTTCGCCCGGTCGCTCCACTGCAACAGCTCGTCGAGGAAGGCGAGCTTGTGGGCGAAGCGCGGGTTGAGGTTGGGGTCGGGAATGTCGCCGCCGGCCGGCACGTAGTAGTTATGCACCGTGATGCCGCTCGCCGCCCCGGCGCCGGGGCCGAAGGTGACGGCGAGGTGGCGCGCGTCGTCCTTGCCGCAGAAGCTCATCGATTCGGTCGTCGAGAAGGGCAGGCGCGAGAGCGTGGCGACGCCGTGGTAGCCCTTCTGCCCGTGGAAGGCGATGTGCTCGTAGCCGAGCGCCTTCAGCGCCTTCAGCGGAAAGCGGTCGTTCGGGCACTTCGTCTCCTGCAGGCAGATGACGTCCGGTTGGGCCTCGGCGATGTGGCGCGCGACGTGGTCGATGCGCAGGCGCACCGAATTGATGTTCCAGCTGGTGACGGAGAGCTTCATGCCTCGGCTTTCGGCCTCATCGGCCGCAAGCGATTCGGCCGGACGGAAACGGGGCCCCGAACTTGGCCCCTGGCGCGGCGCGTTGCAAGGGATGGCGCGCCACACGTTCCATCCGGATCGGGCTGGGCTTACCGCGGCACGATGTTGACGTCCTGCAGGGCGACGGAGGTCTCGTAGCCCTGCGGGTCGACGACGATCCATTGCCTGAGGACATTGGCCTTGGCGTCGTAGACGAGCGTCACCTTCGACGTGCCGCCGAGCGTCGAGCTGTCCTCGAAGATCACCTCGACGACGCCGGATGGCGCGGTACGCACGTCGAGCACCTTGACGTCGCGGGCGAGGTCCACCCGGTCCTGCACCAGGAATTTCAGCGGCGTCTGGCCGATGGAATAGACGTCCTGGGTCCTCAGCTTCTTGTCGCGGATGGCGACGGAGCGCCCGTCGGCGACGATCTCGAGCGTGCTCGGCGGGTTGTACTGGAAGCGCAGCTGGCCCGGGCGCTTCACGTAGAGCGAGCCCGTCGCCTGTCGTCCGTCGCCGCTGTATTGGAGGAAATTGGCGGTGAGCGTGTCGATGCCGTTGAGATAGGCGTTGACCCGCGCCAGCGCCGCCTGGGGATTGGTCGGTACCGCCGCAGCGGGCGGCGGCGCGGCGGGTGCCGGCGCGGGCGGCGCCGGCCGTGTGGCGGTTTCGCCGGGGCTTGCAGCCGGCGCGGGGGCGCCGCCCGTTGGAAGGTCGGCCGGCCGGCGCGGCGGCAGCGGGTGGGACGCGGGCAGGGAGGCCTGCGGCGCGGCGCTGGGCGGGGAGGCCGGTGTGGGAGCGGGCGCGGGCGCGCGTGGCGCGGCGGGTTGGGCCGGAGGGGCCGGCCTTGCCGGCTGCGCCGCGGGCGGATGGATCTGCAGGGGCTGGGCCGCCACGAGCGTGGCGGCAAGGGCAAGGACCGGACCCGAAACGAGGCTTGCGAAACGTAGCGTCTTCATCGTCTTTCCAACGGCCGGCCGGCGGTGTCGGTTCCGGCCGGGGTGGCGCGCTGGCGCGCCGCGCCTGCGCGTGAGGTCAGGTATGCCATCGCTGTGGCGAAAGCGCGACGCCTCATTCGTCGCCGCCGGCCGGCGGCTCGATCAGGATCTCGCGTTTTCCGGCGTGGTTTGCGGGTCCGACGATGCCCTCGTTCTCCATGCGCTCCATGAGCGAGGCGGCCCGGTTGTAGCCGATCTGCAGGCGGCGCTGGATGTAGGAGGTCGAGGCCTTCTTGTCGCGCAGCACGATGGCCACCGCCTGGTCGTAGAGGTCGCTTCCCGGCGCGCCGAACGACGTGTTGTCGAACACGGCGCCGTCGGCCTCCGGTGCCGCGCCCTCCTCGTCGGCGGTGACGGCGTCGAGATATTGCGGCCGCCCCTGCGCCTTCAGGTGCGCCACCACCTTCTCCACCTCCTCGTCCGACACGAACGGCCCGTGCACGCGCGTGATACGCCCGCCGCCGGCCATGTACAGCATGTCGCCCTGGCCGAGCAGCTGCTCCGCCCCCTGCTCGCCGAGGATCGTGCGGCTGTCGATCTTCGAGGTCACCTGGAAGGAGATGCGCGTCGGGAAGTTCGCCTTGATGGTGCCGGTAATGACGTCGACCGACGGGCGCTGGGTGGCCAGCACCACGTGGATGCCGGCGGCGCGCGCCATCTGGGCGAGGCGCTGGATGGTGCCCTCGATCTCCTTGCCCGCCACCATCATCAGGTCGGCCATCTCGTCGACGATGACGACGATGTAGGGCAGCGGCGCGAGGTCCATGACCTCGTCCTCGTACACCGCCTCGCCGGTCTCGCGGTCGAAGCCGGTCTGCACTGTGCGCGTGATGACCTCGCCCTTCTGCCGCGCCTCGGCGACACGGGCGTTGAAGCCGTCGATGTTGCGCACGCCGAGCTTCGACATCTTCTTGTAGCGCTCCTCCATCTCGCGCACGGCCCACTTCAAGGCGACGACGGCCTTCTTGGGGTCGGTGACGACGGGGGTGAGGAGGTGCGGGATGCCGTCGTAGATGGACAGTTCCAGCATCTTCGGGTCGACCATGATGAGGCGGCACTCCTCGGGCCGGAGGCGGTAGAGGAGCGACAGGATCATGGTGTTGATGGCGACGGACTTGCCCGAGCCGGTGGTGCCGGCGACGAGCAGGTGCGGCATGCGGGCGAGTTCGGCGATGACGGGCTCGCCGCCGATGGTCTTGCCGAGGCACAGGGCGAGCTTCAGCCGCGTCTGCTCGAAGTCCTGGGAGGCGAGGAGCTCGCGCAGGTAGACGGTTTCGCGCCTGGCGTTGGGCAGCTCGATGCCGATGGCGTTGCGGCCGGGCACGACGGCGACGCGGGCCGAGACGGCGCTCATCGAGCGGGCGATGTCGTCGGCGAGCGAGATCACCCGCGAGGACTTGGTGCCGGGCGCCGGTTCTAGCTCGTAGAGCGTCACCACCGGGCCGGGATGCACGTTGATGATCTCGCCCTTGACGCCGAAGTCTTCCAGCGTGCTCTCCAGGAGTGCCGCGTTCTGCTCGAGCGCTTCGGGCGAGATCACGGCGCCGTTGTTCTTCTTCGGCTCGGCGAGGAGGGCGAGCGGCGGCAGCTGGTAGTCCTCGCCGTCGTCGAGGAAGGAGGGCTGCGCCTCCCGCGCCAGGCGCTTGCCGGGCTTGGGCGCCGCCGGCGGCGGCACCACCCGCGACACGGCCGGCCCCGCCGTCCGGGGCGCATAGGCCTCGTCCTCGTCGGCAAAAGGCGCCTCGGCGGGATCGTAGCCGCCGAAATCCGCCGCGCCGTCGAAGGCGTCGTGGGCCGCGGGGGCCTGTTCGAAGCGCGGCTCGCGCCGGGATGCGGCGCGCGGCGCGGCGGAGGGGGCCTGCGGCGCGGCTTGAAAGCCGGCGTGAGCCTGCGCCGGACGCCGTGCGGCGAGGCGGCGGGCGATGGCCGATTTCAACGTCATGAAGCCGTGCACGAGGGCGCCGAGCGACACGATGCCCCAGCCGGGCTCGTCCGCGCCGTCATCCTCGAAATCATCCGCCTGCGCCCGGCGCGAGGAGCGGCGTGGTGCGAGCTCCTCCTCGTCGTCGTCATCCGCCGTCTCGGGGAAGCCGAAGCCGCAGGCGGCCGTCAGCGCGAGGATGGCGATGCCGGCATAGACGAGCGTGATGATGGCGGCGCCGGGGCCGCTGGTCAGGCCGAGGGTGCCGCGCAGCCCGAAGAGCAGCCCGTCGCCAACAACGCCCCCGAGGCCGCTCGGCAGCGGCCAGGAGGTGGTGGCCGGCATGGCGCTGGCGACGGCGGCCGCCGCGGCCGTGCCGGCGAGCCACAGCCCGATGCGCAGCGCCAGCCGCTCGAGGCGCCGCCGCCCCATGAGCTGCAGGCCCCAGATCACCACCGGCACGACGAAGACGATGGCGCCCATGCCGAGGATCTGCATGCCGAGATCGGCGATGACGGCGCCGAGCGGACCGAGAAGGTTCTTCACCGGCCCGTTGGTGGCGTGGGTGAGGCTCGGGTCCTCGACCGACCAGGTGGCGAGGGCGAGGCCGAAGGCGAGCGCCAGCGCCACGAGCCCGAGCCCGCTCATCTCCGCCGCGCGACGGGCAAAGAAGCGGCGCATGGCGTCCGACAGTTCGTCGGCTTGCGACAGGGAGTGGCGGCTCGTTCGCATGGCGGCAACCGGGCTGGGATGAGACGGCTCCCGGCCGCCCGGCTGGGCCGGGACGACCGATGCCTTACCCTAGCCGGCCGCGAGTTAAACCCCCGTTAACCTTGTGCGGCGGCCGCGATGGCAGTGGACAAGGAAAAGGCCGCGCCCTTACGGGGCGCGGCCTTCTGGTTCTCGGGCGTCAGGGGCGGGTCAGCTGCGCATGCCGCTGCCGCTGAACTCCGGATAGGCCTCGACGCCGATCTCGGCCTTGTCGAGGCCAAGCGCCTCTTCCTCGGCGCTGACGCGAATGCCCATGGTCGCCTTGAGGATGAACCAGACGACGAGGCTGACGCCGAAGGTGAACACGCCATAGGCGAGGATGCCGATGATCTGCGTGCCGAAGCTCGTCTCGCCGTTGGTCAGCGGCACGGCGAGCGTGCCCCAGATGCCGGCGAGGAGATGCACCGGGATCGCGCCGACGACGTCGTCGATCTTCAGCTTGTCGAGCATCGGCACCGCGAAGACGACGATGACGCCGCCGATGGCGCCGATGATGATCGCCGTCACGGGGCCAGGCGTCAGCGGCTCGGCCGTGATCGAGACGAGGCCGGCGAGGGCGCCGTTGAGCGCCATCGTGATGTCGACCTTCTTGTAGATCACCTGCGTCAGCAGGATGGCGGCAACGACACCGCCGCAGGCGGCGAGATTCGTGTTGGCGAAGATGCGCGAGATGTCCGAGACGTCGGAGTTGGTGCCCATGGCGAGCTGCGAGGCGCCGTTGAAGCCGAACCAGCCTAGCCAGAGGATGAAGGTGCCGAGCGTGGCGAGCGGCATGGACGAGCCCGGCAGCGGGTGGACCGCGCCGTCAGGCCCGTACTTGCCCCGGCGCGCGCCGAGCACGAGCGCGCCCGCGAGCGCCGCCCAGCCGCCGACCGAGTGGACGATGGTCGAGCCCGCGAAATCCGAGAAGCCCATGGCATCGAGCCAGCCCTGGCCCCACTTCCACGATCCCGTGATGGGATACATGAAGCCCGTCAGGATGACGGTGAAGAGCAGGAAGGGCCACAGCTTGATGCGCTCGGCGAGCGTGCCGGAGACGATCGAGGCGGCGGTGGCGACGAACACCATCTGGAAGAACCAGTCGGAGGCGACGGCATAGTCGCCCTCGTTGGCGGTGCCGGAGGCCGGCCAGCCGTAGACGCCGAAGGAGCCGAAGAAGCCGCCGTCGACGTTGGTGTACATGAGGTTGTAGCCGACGAGGAGGTACATGATGCCGGCGATGGAATAGAGCGCCACGTTCTTCAGGCACTGCATGGAGACGTTCTTCGTCCGCACGAGGCCGGCCTCGAGCATGGCGAAGCCCGCGGCCATCCACATGACGAGAAAGCCGCCCATCAGGAACAGCAGCGTGTTGAAGATGAAGGCGGTGTCCTTGGCGGAGGCGAACTCCGCGGCTGCAGCGGGCGCCTCGGCCGCCGCCTCGGGGGCGGCGGTCTGGGCCAGCGCCGGCAGCGCAAGGACAAGGGAAAGGGCGAGGGCGCCGGCTCCGACCCCTGCATAGCGCTTGAACGTCATCGTTCGAACTCCTGGATTGCGGGGCTCAGAGGGCATCGCCGTCGGTCTCGCCGGTGCGGATGCGCACGGCCTTCTCGATGCTGTAGACGAAGATCTTGCCGTCACCGATCTGGCCGGTGCGGGCGGTGTCGGCGATGGTGTCGACGACCTTGCCGGCAAGGTCGGCGGGCACGGCCACCTCGATCTTCAGCTTGGGCAGGAAGCTCACCGCATATTCGGCGCCGCGGTAGATCTCGGTATGCCCCTTCTGCCGGCCGTAGCCCTTCACCTCCGTCACGGTGAGGCCGTGCACGCCGATGGCGGTCAGCGCATCGCGCACCTCCTCCAGCTTGAACGGCTTTATGATCGCCATCACGATTTTCATGTCCCGTTTCCCCTTGACCCCGAGCAGGCCCGGCGTACGGGCCCCGTGAAGTACCGGGAGGGACGAAACAAGCCGCGTGCCAACCCGCGGATTCGGGCTGCCGCCGTCCTCAGGAGGGCGCGAATCGTCCTGCCTGCACTTTAGGCAGGCGCAATGCGGCAGATGGGTGCCTAAAAATTAGGCAAATCGCCTCAGGCGAGGTCGTCCCGCGGGCGGATCAGCCCCTCCTGGGCCACCGAGGCGACGAGCTCGCCATGGCGCGAGAAGATGAGCCCGCGCGAGAAGCCGCGGGCGTCGCCGGCCGAGGGGCTGTCCTGCGAATAGAGCAGCCATTCGTCCGCCCGGAAGGGGCGATGGAACCACAGGGCATGGTCGAGGCTCGCGGCCTGGATGGTGCGCTCGAACACCGTGCGCCCGTGCGCGACGAGGCTGGTGTCGAGCAGCGTCATGTCGGACGCATAGGCGAGGACGCACTGGTGGATGGCCGGGTCGTCCGGCAGCCGGCCCGTGGCGCGGATCCACACGTTGAAGCGCGGCTCCATGGGCTCGCGGGACATGTAGCGGCGGAACTCCACGGGCTTCAATTCGATCGGCCGGTCGCGCTCGAAATAGGCCCTGACCGGGTCCGGCATCAGCGGCAGCACGCGCGCCTTGATCTCCTCGTCGCTCGGCAGGTCCTCCGGCCCCGGCACGTCCGGCATGGGCACCTGGTGGACGAGGCCGGGCTCGTGCACATGGAACGAGGCGGACATGGAGAAGATGGCCTGCCCGTGCTGGATGGCGACCACGCGCCGCGTCGTGAAGCTGCGCCCGTCGCGGATGCGGTCCACCTCGTAGATGATCGGCACCTTCGGGTCGCCCGGCAGCAGGAAATAGGCGTGCAGGGAGTGGACGTTGCGCTGCGGCTCGACCGTGCGCGTGGCCGCCACGAGCGCCTGGCCGATGACCTGCCCGCCGAAGACGCGCTGCCACCCAACCTGCGGGCTGCGACCACGAAACAGGTTGTGTTCCAGCACCTCGAGATCGAGTATTTCGAGCAGATCGGAGATGGCGTGCTTCATGGTCCGTCCCGGGGCAGGTGCATCAGCACCTGCGATGATACAAAGCCCCCGCGCGCGGGGATTGAATGCATGAGGCCCTTGCCGGGCCTGTTCGTCAAGATCGTCGGAGAGAGGGCATGGCCGCAGCGAAAGGCACCGGACGCAAGGGCAGCGCAGGGCGGCGTGCGGGCACGCGCGCGATCCCGCCGTCCCGGCGCGTCGTCATCGCCGGCGGCGGGCTTGCCGGCCTTGCGCTCGCCCTGTCGCTCGCCAGGGGCGGCGCGGGCGGGCTCGACATCACCGTCTGCGACCCGGCGCTCGCGCGCCCGGCGCCCGGCGGCGATGCGTCCCGGGCCTCGGCCATCGCCGCGGGCGCGCGGCGCATGCTCGAGACCCTGGGCGTCTGGAGCGTCGTGGCGGAGCGCGCGGAGCCGATCCTCGACATGGTCATCACCGACAGCCGCCTCGCCGACCCGGTGCGCCCCTCGATCCTGAGCTTCGCGGGCGAGGTGGCGCCCGGCGAGCCCTTCGCGCACATGGTCGAGAACGACGACCTCGTCAACGCCCTCGCCGCCGCCTGCCGCGAAGCGGGGGTCACGCTCGCCGCCGAAGGCATTGCCCGCTTCGTGGCCGGGCCGGAGCGCGTCTTGGTCACGACCGCCTCCGGCGCCGTCATCGAGGCCGGCCTCCTGGTGGCGGCGGACGGCGCCCGCTCGCGCCTGCGCGACATGGCCGACATCGGCTGGGTCGGCCGCAGCTACGACCAGGTCGGCATCGTCGCCACCATCGGCCACGAGCGCCCGCACGAAGGGCGCGCCATCGAGCATTTCCTGCCCTCGGGCCCCTTCGCCATCCTGCCGCTTGCGACGCGGGACGGCCGGCACCGCTCCTCCATCGTCTGGACGGAGCGCGCCGACGCGGCCGACTACCTGCTGCAATTGCCGGACGAGGACCTGCGCGAGGAGGTGGAGCGCCGCTTCGGCCTCGAGCGCGGCGAGATTGCGCTGTTGTCGCCCGCGCGCGCCTTCCCGCTGTCGATCGGCATCGCCCGGCGCTTCGTCGCCGGGCGCTTCGCCCTCGTCGGCGACGCCGCCCACGTCGTCCACCCGATCGCCGGGCAGGGCCTCAACATCGGCCTGCGCGACGTCGCCGTGCTGGCGGAGACGATCATCGACGCCTGCCGCCTCGGCCGCGACGTCGCCGACGAGGAGGCGCTCCTCGCCTATGAGCGCGCCCGGCGGTTCGACACGGTGACCATGGGCCTCGCGACGGACGGCCTCAACCGCCTGTTCTCGAACGACCTTTTGCCCGTGCGCCTCATGCGCGACCTCGGCCTCGGCCTCGTCGAGCGGATGCCGGCGGCCAAGCGCTTCTTCATCCGCGAGGCGGCGGGGCTGACCGGCGCCGTGCCCCGGCTGATGCGCGGCGAGGCGCTGTGAGGCTTTGCGGCCGTCGTAGTGCCTGACGGCCCGATCGCTCTGCCCGCCGGCGAAGAGGGCGCCGCCGCTCGCGCCAGTTTACCAGTTTACCTTCCCGCGATGGCCCTCTCGTCGTCATGGCCGGGCTTGTCCGGCCATCCACGCCCGTGGGGCCACCATAGGCTTTCCGGGAGATGCCCGCGACGAGCGGGCATGACGGTTATGCGGCCGTCTAGTCCAGCGGCCGCGCCTCTTCCGGCAGCATGATCGGGATGCCGTCGCGGATCGGATAGGCGAGCTTGGCCTGCCGGCTGATCAGCTCCTGCCGGGCCGCGTCATATTCCAGCGTCGTCTTGGTCAGCGGGCAGACGAGGATCTCGAGCAGCTTCGGATCGACGCCGCTCGACATGCGTGTCGGGCTCTGCCCCTCGTTGTTCCGGCCTTCGGTCATCGTTTCGCCTCGTCTCGACGCCTGTCACAGCCGAGCGAATCGCATGCGGCGCGGCTTATTGCAACGTCGTTTCGGATCCGCCGGCGATGCGCGCGAGCTCGATCTCGGTGATGGCGACCAGCGTCTCCGCCCGCGCCTTGAGATCGGGCGCCTCGAGAAGGGCCTGCTTCTCCTTGGCGCCGAAGGGGCTCATCATCGACAGAGCGTTGACGAGCGCCTCGTTCGGCGCTTCCTCGATGCTCTTCCAGTCGATCTTGAGGTCGTTGGCGGCGGCGAAGTCCCGGAGCGCGCGGATGAGCGCGTTGCGGTCCACCGCCTCCTCTCCGGCGCGGGGCGTGAAGTCGACGGCGAAGGGCTCGTAATCGACGCGCGCTTGGCGGTAGGGCGTCATGACCGTGAGCTCCTCGCGCACGCGGAAGCGCGCGATGCCGCTCAGCGTGATGAGGTAGCGCCCGTCGCCGGTCTCGGCCAGTTGGGTGATGCGCCCGGCGCAGCCCACCGCATAGAGCCGCGGCGTGCTCGTCTGCGCCGCTTCCTCGGCGTCGGGCTGGATCATGCCGATGATGCGCCTGCCGGCCAGCGCATCGTCGACCATGGCGAGGTAGCGCGGCTCGAAGATGTTGAGCGGCAGCTGCCCGCGCGGCAGGAGCAGCACGCTCGAGAGTGGGAAGAGCGGGATGACGGCCGGCATCTCGGCCGGGCTGCGGTAGGTCGGGTTCATCACCATGCCGTCGTCTCCCGCCGGGCTGCTGGCCCCTGTCAGGCGAACAGGAGCGAGGACAGCCGTCTGCGTCCCGCAATCGTCATCTCGTCCATCGGCCCCCAGGCGTCGAAGAGCTGCACGAGCTGCCGGCGGGCGCCGTCGTCGTTCCAGTTGCGGTCGCGCCGCACGATCTCGAGCAGATGGTCGAGCGCCGCCTCGCGCCGGCCGCGGGCGTTGAGCGCGAGCGCGAGGTCGAACCGTGCCTGGTGGTCGCGCGGGTCCGCCTCGACGCGCGCCTCAAGCTCGGCGAGGTCGCCGAGCTCGGCCGACTGCTCGGCGAGCTCGATGGCGGCGCGGCCGGCGGCGATCGCCGGGTCGTTCGCCTTGTCCGCCGGCGCCATGGCGAGGAAGCGCTTCGCCCCCTCGATGTCGCCGAAGGTGACGTGCAGCTTGGCGAGCGCGCCGATGGCGGCCGTGTTGGTCGGTTCCTGCGTCAGCACCGCGGCATAGATCTCGGTCGCGCCGGTCGCATCGCCGGCCTCGAGCATCGCCGCGGCCTCCTCGAGCATCACGTCCGTCGCCGCCGGGCCGACGGGGCCGACGAGGCGCTCGATGAAGCCCTTCACCTGGCTCTCGGGCAGGGCGCCCATGAAGCCGTCGACCGGCTGGCCGCGCTGGAAGGCGATGACGGCGGGAATCGACTGGATGCCGAGCTGGCCGGGAATCTGCGGGTGCTCGTCGATGTTGAGCTTGACGAGCTTGACCTTGCCCTTGGCTGCCGCGACCACCTTCTCGAGAACGGGGGTGAGCTGCTTGCACGGGCCGCACCACGGTGCCCAGAAATCCACCAGCACGGGCTGGCGCGCGGATTCGGCGATGACGTCCTGCCGGAAGTCGGCGGTCGTCGTGTCCTTGATGGTGCCGGCATCGGCCACGGCGGGCTGTTCGTTCAACATTCAAACCTCTGTTTGTGACGAATGCGGATCGGGCCTTCCTGCCCGCGGCATGTTCAAGATGGGGCGGCGATGCGCGTCTGGCAATCGTCCGGGCGCATCTCGCCCGCCGGCCCGGGGCGCGATGCCGGCACGACGAGCGGCTCGTGGCCCGTGGCGCGCAGGAAGGCGAGAAGGTCGTCGCGGCCGATGGTGCTCGTCATCGTGTTGACGAGCGGGTGGAAGTTGAGGCGCTCGTTCTCCAGCATGGCGGCGTCGAGCACGATGGTGACGGCGCCGTCCCGGTCGTTGAAGGCGCCGAAGGGCGTGACCGAACCGGGCTCGACGCCGAGGTGCTCCTTCAGGAGCTCGGCGCTGGCGAAGGAGAACTTGCCGCTCGCGCCCACCGCGGCCGGCAGCGCCTTGAGGTCGATCGCGGCGTCCTCGAGCGCGACGACGAGGAAGAGCTGCCCCCTCCTGTCCTTGAGAAAGAGGTTCTTCGTGTGCCCCCCGGGAATGAGGCCGCGCAGCGCCTGCGACTCAGCGACCGTGAACAGCGGGGGATGCGTCGTCGTCGCCGCCGTGATGCCGAGGCCGGCGAGAAAGGCGAAAAGATCGTCGGGGGTGGCAGCCATGTCCCGGTTGTACCCACCGGCCCGGCATGCGGCAAGGCGGGAGGGCCGGGGCGGCCGACCGGTTCGCCTCACGTCCGAGGCGGCCGGGGACTCACCGGGCACGGTCGGGTCGTGCGGGCCGGCGAGAGGGTTGGGGCGCAAGTCATCCACAGGCGGGATGGCGCCGGGCGCGGCATTTTGTCGAGCACGCCCAATTTGCCCCTTGCATTGTCCTCCGGATTGCGGCATGTAGCCGACCTCGACGGTGCTGATCGCCGCCGGACATGGATGCGGGTGTAGCTCAGGGGTAGAGCACAACCTTGCCAAGGTTGGGGTCGAGGGTTCGAATCCCTTCGCCCGCTCCAGTTTCTCTCGAACATCAAAGGTTTGTAAGCGCGACCGCTGGTCGCCGCCTTTGTCTTTTGTCGAGAAGACACCAACAAGGCACCACGCGGCCGAACGCGTTTCCCGATAAGGCTCTGCCCCTTCGCCCTTCCCGGCGGCTAACGGCATGCCGACGTGCGCTGAGCCCGCTATTGGCAGAAATCCGGACAGATTTGTCGTTCTTGCCAAGTGGCGGGACGCTAGAATCTCATGCGTTTTTTAGCGTCCCGCCAGCGGAAGCTTGTGGTCCGCGTGCCGACGGTGCAGGCGCCCGCCGCAGCAGGGGCAGAAAAACGGAGAGAGCGATGGTGGAGTCAATGAAAGGCGAGCTCGGGGCTCCCAAGATTGTTGATCGCGCCACGTTTCAGGTCGAAGTGGACGCGTTGCGCGTGCGCGAAAAGGCCCACACGAGAGAAGGCGACGCCATCGCGGCCGCCCGTCGGCGGCTCCCGATGGTGAAGGTTGATGGCACCGTTCCGCTCATTGGCGAAAACGGACCGGTGACGCTGTTGGATGCCTTCGAAGGCCGCCGAATGCTCGTCGCCTACTATTACATGTGGTTCGACGGCCGGCCCGCGCCGGAGCAATGCGAGGGCTGCACCTTCTTCACCACCCAGGTTCGTGAGCTTTCCCATATCCATTCGCGCGACGCTACCTACGCCACGTTCTGCCAGGGCTCCCATGAGGAGAGCGTCCGCTATCGCGCGTTCATGGGTTGGGAGATGCCTTGGTACTCGGTACCGGATGCATCGCTCGGAACACTCCTCGCCGGGCGCCGGCCGGGATTGATGTACCTCATCTGCTACCTCCGGCAGGGATCGGACATCTTCGAGACCTACTGGACGACCCGTCGCGGCGTAGAGGCGATGGACAACAGTTACCGCCTGCTCGACCTGACCGTCTACGGACGGCAGGAGGATTTTGAAGACTCGCCCGCCGGTTGGCCCCAGTACTGGGGCGAAACCAACCATCCGTTTCGTCGCGACGGCCGGCCGATCTCTCAATGGCGGCGCTTGGAAGCGGGTCATTCCGACGATCTGGGGGCTGACCATCCGGGAGCGAGCAGTGGCGGACATGGTTGCTGCAGTGGGGGCAGCTGAGACGCGTCCGCACGAACCCTTCAACCCGCAGGCATCGCATTGGAGCCTGGAAGGACCATGACATCAGTCAGCGAGGGCACGTCCAGCGGCGCGGCGAGATTCGCCTGTTCCGTCTGATGAGTTCGGCGAGCTGTTGCCCGGCACCTGCGCCGGCAAACGGGGCTGAGCTGCGACTGGTACTCGGCCGACGGGCATAGAGAATTAGCCATTCGCGACCTCGCCGGCGATTGTCGTGTCGTGGTCGTGCGCCACCATCGCCAGCGCCATGTCGATCCCGGCGGCCACGCCCGCCGAGGTCCACAGTACGGCCTGACCGGCGGGTTGGCGTTATACGCTTCGAAGCGTTGCGATGACGATGGCGGTAGCCAGCACACCGTCGAGAACGAAGCAGAACTCCGCCATCGAGCGCACCACAACCTTGTTGTTCACGTGGTGATAGGCGTCCCAACCGGCATGGGCGAACAGTCCCACGGCGACCAATAGCGCTCCGAGCGCGGGATTGACGAAGAGGGCCAGGACGGCTGATCCGCCAAAGGCAACCATGGCGGTCGCTTGCAGCGGCAGGTCGTGATTAGGGCGTCTCAAGGCCCGAATTACCCCGTAGGCGGCGAAGAAACCGGCGACCATCAGCATGAGCCACGTCGCCTCGAGGGGAATCAGGCCGAGCCTTGCGACGGTGATGATCGCCACCGACAGCAGGAACACCGGCCAGGAGATCCACGGAACTTCGAGCGAGGCCGCCGCCAGGTAGACAAGACCGGAGGCGGCAACGACGGCAGCGAAGTCCGTGCCGTGCTCTGCGCCGCTGAAGAGGTCGATTGCAAGAAAGGTCGCAAAGGCCAGCCCAAGCAATGCGGGCCACCATTGGATAGACCGCCATCCCGTCACCGGTGTGCCAGGCGGCCTGGATGATGACGAGTTGTCCATTGTCATTCCTGATCTGCGGCAACGGTCGATGCTGAAGCGATCGGGCGCTACGGTAGCAACGGTCCTGCCTGTCAGGAATGACAAAGGGATGCCTATTTCTGCCAGGTGCTCGATCCCGCCCACATCCACTCTGTAGGTGCCCGGTCGAGAGGCACAGCGGATGGAGCGCAAGCCCGGAGGGCTGCGGCGCGTGTCCGCAATGCTGGACGCGCTGCAGATGAGATCTCGACGCCTCCGGAAGCGCTGCTTTTGATGAGCTTTGGCATGCGCAGCGTTGGGAACGAGAACAGCCTGGCGAGCCCCATGGCGAGACCCGCCCACGCTTTTCCTTTCCTTTTCGGCTGGCCCTCTTCGAGCCATGCCGGACGCGTGCGGCTTTCGTGGCCATCGCGGTTCTCCGCGACGGGCGCCGGGCTGGCTGGCGACGCCGCCGTCTCGGACCCGCCGTCAGCAGGGGCTCGGCCTGAGGGCCTGATCGACGGCCATCGAAGCCTCGAATGCGGTGCTTGCCGCGTGTCCTTCAACGGCCGCGTAGAAGACGAGACGAAGGTGTCTCTCCTGATCGATCGTGAAAGTGGCATGCTCGAAGGTCACCGGCCCGATGCCGTCGACCAGGAAACTGCGCCGCCCCTCGCAGCGGCCGTGGACATCGTGGCGGGTCCAGAGATCGCGGAACTGCGGTGAAATCCCCTCCAGGGTCTCGACAAGTGACACCATGTCCTCGTCCTCGGGGGCCTGGGCAAGGTCGCGCCGGAAGCTCGCGAGGATTTGCGGCGCCTGCTCCTGCCACTCCCGGATGCGGCCGTGCAGGCGGTCGTCGGCGAAGAGCATCCACAACATGTTGCGCTCGGCCGGGTCTCGCGCCTCGAATTCGAACAGGCGCTCGGCCGCGGCATTCCAGCCGACCACGTCCCAGCGCAGGTTGAGCACATAGGCCGGCCGCCGCGTCAGGTCGTCGAGCAGCCGCCGGGCCAGGGGCGGCAAAATGCACCACGGCCGGCCGGAAAGGACGGGCGGGCGCTGGTGGGCCAGCAGGAAGAGGTGCCGGCGCTCCGTCTCGTCGAGCTTCAGCACGCGTGAAATGTTGTCTAGGAAAGCGGACGAGACGTTGATGCCGCGTCCCTGCTCCAGCCACGTGTACCAGGTCAGCCCGACGCCCGCGAGCGCCGCGACTTCCTCGCGCCGCAGGCCCGGGGTGCGGCGGCGTTTTCCAAGTGGCAGCCCGACGTCGAGCGGCGACAGGCTCTCCCGGCGCCGGCGCAGGAAATCGGCGAGCCCGGTGCGCGTGCGGTCGAGGCGATGGTCCAGCATGTCGGTCACAGCAACAGCATAACTTCTTCCATAGTAACAGCCTAAGCGCCGTGACATGCAGCTTCAAGAACCATGGAGCTGCCATGTCTGCTGAACCGTTCCTGCCCGCATCCGCCGCTTCGGGCGCGCAAATCTCCCGCCGTCCCTCACGCCTTGCCCTCGCCATCCTGATGCTCGGCGGTTTCATCACGGTCTTCGACCTGTTCGTGGTCAATGTCGCCATACCCTCGATGCAGGCCGACCTCGGCGCAGGCTTCGCGGAAATCGGCTTCGTCATCGCCGGCTATGAACTCGCCTTCGGCGTGCTGCTCGTCGCCGGGGGCCGGCTCGGCGACCGGTACGGCCGCCGCCGGCTTTTCGTGCTCGGCATGCTCGGCTTCGCCGTGACCTCCTTCCTGTGCGGCGTGGCGCCGGACAGCACGAGCCTCATCGTCGCGCGCTTCCTGCAAGGGGCGACGGGCGCGATCCTGTTCCCGCAGGTCTATGCGCTGCTGCGCGTCCTCCACGACGACGCCGGCCGTCGCCGCGCCTTCGGCCTGCTCGGCATGACGCTGGGGCTCGCCGCCATCGCGGGGCAGGTGCTCGGCGGGCTGATCGTCGAGGGCGACCTCTTCGGCCTCGGCTGGCGCGTCGTGTTCCTCATCAACCTGCCCATCGGGCTGGCCGCGGCCCATCTAAGCAGGGCAATTCCCGAATCGCGCCTGCCCGAGGCGACCGCCGTCGACTGGGCCGGCATCGGCCTTGCGACGCTCGGCCTCACGCTCCTGCTCGTCCCCCTCCTGGAGGGACCGAACGCGGGCTGGCCGCTCTGGACCTGGGGCTGCCTTGCCGCTTCGGCCCTGACGCTCGCCACCTTCCTGGTCTGGGAGCGGGACCTCGCCCGGCGCGGCGGCGGACCGGCCATCGATCTGGCGCTGTTCGCGAACCGCGGCTTCGCGGCCGGCGTGATCGTGGTGCTGGCCATCTACTCGACGGCGACATCGCTCTTTCTCTGTTTTGCGCTGCTCGTCCAGTCCGGGCTGGGGCTGTCGCCCTTCGCGGCGGGCTGCCTGTTCGCCCCGGCGAGCGTCGGCTTCGTCGCGGCGTCTCTGATCGCGCCGAAATGGGCGGCACGCTTCGGCGACGGCGCCATCGCCGGCGGCGCACTGGTCTATGCGGCGGGTATCCTGTGGCTGATCGTGCAGGCCGGCGCGCTCACGGGGCCGGGGGACGCCCTCAGCCTCCTGCCGGCGCTCGTTCTGCTCGGCTTCGGACAGGGCCTCTCCATGACGCCGCTGCTCAACCTTGTCATCGGCTTCGTGGAGGAGCGCCACGCCGGCATGGCCGCGGGCATCGTCTCCACCATGCAGCAGGTCGGCGGCGCCTTCGGTGTCGCCGTCGTCGGCATCTTCTTCGTCGCCCTGCTCACAGACCACCCGGCAGGAGCCGGGCCGGATGCAGAGCGCTACGCGGCGGCGTTCGCGGGCGCCATGGTCTACAACCTCGCGGCTGTCGCCTTCGCGGCCGCGCTGGTCCTGTGGATTGCATGCAGGAGGAAGCCCGCATGAGCACGGGCGGGGGACCGGCGCGCGAGCGATCCCCCGCAGCCGGTCACCAGACCCTCCCGACCGCCTGCCGTCGCACATCACCGCCCGTGGCTTTCCGCGACCATCTCGCCCAGGATGACGTCGCCGCGCTCGCGGCAGCCCCTTGCCGCAAGTGGCGGCTCAGCCGCCGGTGCCCATCCGGTAGCGCTCGCCGCGCATGAGGAGGCGGCCGTTGTGGGTCGCGATGCCGAGTTCGAGGCTCTCCGCGATCGTCTTCGCATGGGCCGTGAAGCGCGCGGCCGCGGCGGGCGGGCACAGGTCGCGCGCCGTCTCCTCGAACAGCGCCAGCCAGCGGTCGAAGTGGCGCGCATCGACCGGCAGCGGCAGGTGCTTCGCCATCGGCCGGCCGCTGTAGCGCCCGCTCTTCAGCACCACCGAGGACCAGAAGGCACAGATCTGCGTAAGATGCGGCTCCCAGTCGACGATACGGGCGGCAAAGACGGGCCCGATAAGGTCGTCATTGCGGACCCTGGCATAGAAGGCCCGTACCAGCCGCTCGATCATCGCCTCGTCGATGCCGGTCTCGCCGGTGCTGTCGCCGCGCGTGCTCTGTTCGGGTTCCGTCATGATTGTTCCGCGCCCATGGTCGACGGGCGGCACCATATCAACGGCCGTCCTCCTGCAGAACCCTCGGCCCGCAACGGGTCATGGCGTCTCTTTGCCGCTGGTGTCCTTGCGGGGGCGTAGCTGCCCTTCCGCGTCGGGGCGCGGAAAATAGACGTGCCAGCCCGAAACGCGCGCGTCCGCGACGCCGGCATGAACGGGCCTGAAACACCAGGGGCAGCGCACGGCCGCGCGTGGCACGCTGCGGCTGCACGCATCACAGAACAATATCCGGGCACCAGTCGTCACGGCTCGACCTCCATGCGCGCCGATGCGCGCCACAACACAGCGATGGTTCGGTGTGCGGGGGTCCCGGAGCGGGTGCGGCGCTCGCCTTCTCGTCAGGCGTCAGCGCTCCCGGTCCGGGTGACGACATGCGTCAGCCGGAGGAAGCGAATCGAATGTGTGCGCGCGCCGTAGGTCATGAGCCCTGAGTGGACGACGATTGGGGCCATTTGGAGGATTTTGCCTGGCCCGCCCGGCCATTCGCGTGGCGGCTCAACCGCGCCCCTCCTTGTGCAAATCACGAGGCCCGGCGCCAATGCCGACGGAACGGGCTTGCCCGGGCCGCGGCGCCGGGCGAGAAACGGCGAGCCGTCGAACAGCGCGGCGAGAGATCGACCGGACGGTTGGCTGTGCGCGAGGGCGCCCGGCCGCCGTTTCAGGCAGGGAGCATGGGTGTGGAGAAACTCGTCATCACGCTGGCCGGCATCAGCTTCGACGCGCGGCTCGAAACCGAGAAGGCGCCGGCGACCTGCGCGGCCTTCCTGAAGCATCTGCCCTTCCGCAACAAGGCGATCCACGTGCGCTGGAGCGGCCAGGCGGTCTGGATCCCGCTCGGTGATCTCCAGTTCGGCGTCGGCTATGAGAACGCCACCTGCTATCCGGCGCCGGGCGAGGTCGTGCTCTATCCCGGCGGCGTGAGCGAGACGGAGATCCTGCTCGCCTACGGCCGCGTCGCCTTCGCCAGCATGGCCGGCCCCCTCGCCGGCAACCACTTCCTGACCATCACCAGCAACCTCGACAAGCTGCCCGAGCTCGGCACCAAGGTGCTGTGGGAGGGGGCGCAGGACATCTCCTTCGAGCGCGTCTGAAGGCGTCAGCCTTCCGTGCGGCCGCGGCCGAGGTAGAGCTCGGCCGCCCGCTCGTCGGCGAGCAGCGTCGTCGCCGCTCCTTCGAGCGCCACCTTGCCGCCGTCGAGGATGCAGCCGCGATCCGAGATGGCGAGCGCCTGGCGGGCGCGCTGCTCGACCATGAGCACGGTGACGCCGAGCGACGGCAGCCGCGCGATGAGCGAGAAGACGTCGGCCACGCGCGCCGGCGACAGCGCCGCCGTCGGCTCGTCGAGGATCATCAGCTTGGGCCGCGGCATCAGCGCCCGGGCGAAGGCGAGCTGCTGGCGCTCGCCGCCCGAGAGGCTGCCGGCCCGCGTGCGCCGCCGCTCCCCGAGCAAGGGAAACAGCGCGAACAGCTCCGCGATGCGCGCCTTATGGTCCTTAACGCCCTGCACCACCTGCAGGTTTTCCAGGATGCTGAGCGAGGGGAAGATGTTGGCGACCTGCGGCACGTAGCCGATGCCGAGGCCGATGCGGTCCTCCGCCGGCAGGCCGAGGATGTCGCGCCCGTCGATGCGCACGGCGCCCGAGACGCGCGGCAGGAGGCCGACGATCGCCTTGGCGAGGGTCGACTTGCCGGCGCCGTTGGTGCCGGCCACGGTCAGGATCTCGCCCTCGCTGAGGGAAAGATCGATGCCGTTGAGGATGTCGACCTCGGAATAGCCGCCCCTGAGGTTGTCGATGGCGAGGATGGTCACACTGCGCCTCCGAGATAGGCTTCGCGCACGCGCGCATCGGCGAGCACGGCGTCCGGCGCGCCCATGGTGAGAATGCGGCCCTGGTCCATGACGTAGAGCTGCGGGGCGAGCCGCGTCAGCGCCTCGAGGTCGTGCTCGATGACGAGGAAGCCGATGCCGCGGCCGTTGAGCTCGCGGATGCGTTCCATGATCTCGCCGATGAGCACGGGATTGACGCCGGCGAAGGGCTCGTCGAGGAGGATGAGCCGCGGCTCGACGAGGAGCGCCCGGCCGAGCTCGACGAGCTTCTTCTGCCCGCCCGAGAGCTTGCCCGCCGGCTCGTCGGCGACCCGCTCCAGCCGCAGGAAGCGGATGACCTCGCTGACCGCCTCGGCGAGCCTCTCCTCCTCCTCGCGCACCTTGCCGGGGCGGAAGAAGAGGCCGACGAGACTCTCGCCGGTCTGGCCGGGGGCGGCGGCCATCATGTTCTCGCGCACCGTGAGGTGGGCGAATTCGCGCGGCACCTGGAAGGTGCGCACGAGGCCGGTGCGGGCGCGCCCGGCGGGGTTCAGCCCGTCGAGGCTCCTGCCGTCGAACCCGATCGCGCCCTCATCCGGCGGCATGAAGCCGGAGATGACGGAAAAGAGCGTCGACTTGCCGGCGCCGTTCGGGCCGATGAGGCCGACGAGGGCGCCCATGGGCACCTCGAGCGAGACGCCCGAGAGCGCCTTGAAGCCGCCGAAGGCCTTGGAGATGTTGGTGACTTGGAGGCTCATCGCTTGGTGAAATCCCCCATGAGGCCCTGCGGGCGGTAGATGGTGAAGAGGACGAGGAGCAGCCCGACGACGCCGATGCGCAGCGAGGCCATCTCCACTTCCGAGACGCCCGGCACGATGTCGCGCAGGAAGCGCGAGCCTTCCAGGAAGAGCATCAGGAGGCCCGTGCCGACGATGGCGCCCGAGACGCGCCCGACGCCGCCGATGATGATGGCCATCCACACGTAGAAGGTGACGAGCGGGATGAACTGGTCCGGCACGATGTAGGTGATGTAGTGGGCGTAGAAGGCCCCGGCGATGCCCGCGAGCGCCGAGCCGAGGATCAGCACCTGGATCTTGAAGCCGGCCGGATCCTTGCCGAGCGCCTGAAGCGCCTCCTCGTTGTCGCGGATGGCCTCGATGACGCGGCCGAACGGGCTCGCGACGATGCGGCGCATGGCGTAGATCGCGACGAGCGTGACGGCGAGGATGACGCCCATGACGGCGAGCTGCGCGCCGATGCCCACCGAGATGGTCTCGAACAGGCGCGGAATGCCGGGGATGCCCTGCACGCCATTGGTGAGCCACTTCTCGCTGGTGATGACGAGCCGCACCGTCTCCGAGAAGCCGAGCGTGACGATGGCGAAATAATCGTCGCGCAGCCTGAGCGAGATGAGGCCGATGGGCCAGGCCGCGAGGCCCGCCGTCACCGCCGCGGCGGGGATGGTGAGCGCGAGCGGCAGGCCCTGCAGCGAGAGGAGGGCGGAAGTGTAGGCGCCGATGGCGAAGAAGCCGACATGGCCGAAGTTGATGAGGCCGGTGAGGCCGTACTGCAGGGTCAGCCCCAGCGACAGGAGCATGTAGATGAGGGCGATGATCGCGATCGCCGCGAGATAGGCGTCCATCAGCGCACTCCCTCGATGCGTCCGAAGAGGCCGCGCGGCCGCACCAGGAGCACGGCGAGCAGCACGACGAAGGACAAGGCGATCTTGTAGGTGAAGCCGACGAAGGGCGTCGACACCTCCTGCGCCACGCCGAGCACGAGCCCGGCGACGACCGCCCCCACCGGGCTGCCGATGCCGCCAAGGATGGTGGCGGCAAAGACCGGCAGCAGCATCTCCCAGCCGACCTCCGGCGAGACGATGGTCTTGATGCCGAGCATCATGCCGCCGACCGCCGAGACGCCGCCGGTGATGAGCCACATGGCCGTCATCACCCGCTCGGGGCGGATGCCGGAGACGCGGGCGAGGTCCCGGTTGTCCGCCACGGCGCGCATCTGCCGGCCGATGGGCGTGAGATAGAGGATGGCGAAGACGGCGGCGAGCGCGACCGCGGCGACCGCCGCCAGCTGCAGGTCGAGCGGGTTGATGGCGAGCCCGGCGACGCGGATCGGCCGCGACAGGGGCACGTTGAACACCTGCTGCTGGTGGCCGAAGGCGACGCCGAGCCCGGCCCGGATCATGAAGCCGATGCCGATGGAGGCGACGAGCAGCGACACGACCGAGCGCCCGGCGAGGCGCTTGAAGACGGTGAGATAGGCGAGCAGCGCCAGCACCGCCGCGCCACCGATGGCCGCGATGCTGCCGAGCGCCAGCGAGCCGCTGGCCTTGTGGACCGTGAGCGCCGCATAGGCGCCGAAGGTCATGGTGTCGCCCGTCGCCGCATTGGGAAAGCGCGCGATGCCGAAGACGAGGGTGAGCGCCAGGGCGCCGAGGCCGACCACGAGCCCCTGGACGAGGCCGTTGACGGCGAGTTGAGCGTAGAACAAGGGACCATCCCGCCCGGTTGAACGACGGCCCGGGCCGGCTGGTGCCGGTCCCTGCGCCGATGGCAAATCTCGTGCCCGCCTCCGCCGTCATGCCCGCGTCGCGGGCATCCACGCCTTGACAGTCGGGCAACGTCAAAGGCGTAGATGGCCGGGACAAGCCCGGCCATGACGCCGCTAAGGAGGCAGCGTCGCCGAGAGCCGCCTCAGATCTGGACGACGTAACGGCGGTTGAGCTTGCCGCCCTCGATGAAATAGGCGCCGAAATCGGGCGTGACGTCGCCGTGCTGGTCGAAGTCGAGCACCGAGGAGGCACCTTCGTAGTTGATCTTGCCGGCCTTGAGCGCCTCCTTGCCCTCGGCGAAGGTGGAGACCTGCTTGCCGTCCGGGTTGCCGACCTCGCGCAGCTTGGCGACGACGGCGGCCATGTCGGCCGTGCCGGCGGCCTCGATGGCGAGCGCCAGCACCGTCATCATGTCCCACGTCATCGCGGCATAGACGTTGTTGGTGCCGGCCTGGCTCATCGCCTTCTGGTAGGCCGCGTCGTAGGCCTTGAAGGCTTCGGCGCCCTCGTTGGAGACGGAATCGACCGAGATGATGCCCTCCGTCACCTCGGCGCCGAGCGCCTCGATGAGCTGCGGGTTCGCCGCCCAGCCGGGGATGACCCACTTGACCGGCTGGCCGGTCTGGAACCATTCGCGCAGGATGATGGTGGTGTCGGCGATGTAGGAGCCGGTGACGATGACGTCCGGGTTCGCCGCCAGCACCTTCATCAGCTCGGAGCGATAGCTCGCCTGGTTCGGCTCGTAGACGACGCTCTCGACCACCTCGCCGCCCTTGGCCTTCCACGCCTTGGTGAAGCCCTCGGTGTTGCCGATGCCGGAGGCATTGTTGAAGGCCATGGTGGCCGGGCGCTTGAAGCCTTCCTTCTCGCAGATCTCGGCGAAGGCGCGGCCGAAGCGGTCGTTGGTGGCCTGGAAGCGGAAGCCGAGGCCCTTGGCATTGGCCGGCGGCACGGAGAGGGCCGGCGCGCCCGAGCAGTGCATCAGCGGGATACCGGCGTCGTTCGTCAGCGGGATGACGGCGAGCGACACGCCCGAGGACCAGGTGCCGAGGACGGCCTGCACCTTGTTGACCTCGATGAGCTTCTTGGCCGCGAGCACGGCGGCCTGCGGATTGGTCTGCGTGTCCTCGGAGACGATCTCGATCTTGCGCCCGCTGGCGCCGCCGGCGGCGTTCACCGCCTCGGCGGCGGCGACGATCATCTTCTGCATGCCGGAGCCGTAGGGCCCGCCGACGCCCGTGACCGGGCAGAGCGCGCCGATGCGGATCACGTCGGCGCCCTGCGCGCGGACGATGGAAGGAGCGGCGACAAGCGCCGCACCGGCGGCGATGGAGCCCAAAAATTCGCGTCTGGTCGTCTTCATGGCATGTCCTCTGGTTCTTCGGTTCTTCAGTTCTTGGCTTCTTGGGTTATGCGTCGAGCGTGTTCTTGACGAAGCGCCCTTCCTTCATGATGGCGGGCATCGACCGTCCCTGGCCCGTCAGCAGGGCAAGGTCGTCGAGCGGGTTGCCGTCGACGACGATGAGATCGGCATAGGCCCCCGGCGCGATGCAGCCGATCTTGCCCTCCATGCCGCAGAGCCGCGCCGCATCCACCGTGGCCGAGCGGATGACGTCCATCGCCGGCAGCACGCGGCCGCGGATGACGAATTCCTCGGACTGGTGGCGATGCATGGCGCCGAGCAGGTCGGAGCCGTAGGCCATGGTCACGCCGGCGGAATGGAGGATCTCGAGCGAGCGCAGGCCCGCGAGGCGCACGTCGTCGATCTTGGCCACCGAGCTCTCCGGCAGTCCGTAGTCGGCGCCCTCGTTCTTCAGCGCCTCGTAGGTGACGAGCGTCGGGCAGGCGACGGCGCCCTTTTCGGCCATCAGCTTCGCCGTCTCGGTCGTGACGAGGTTGGCGTGCTCGACGGAGTGCACGCCGCATTCGATGCCGCGGCGGATGGCCTCGTCCGTGTAGAGATGGGCCGAGACATAGGTCTGGGCGTTGCTCGCCTCCTCGACGATGGCCGTCACCTCCTCGCGCGAGAAGCCCATGAAGGCGATAGGGTCGGTGGGCGAGGCGACGCCGCCGTTGGCCATGATCTTGATGAACTGGGCGCCGGCCTTGATCTCCTCACGGGCGGCGAGGCGCACCTCGCTCACCCCATCGCAGATGCGGCCGAGGGAGCCGAGCTTGCGGTCGAAGGCGTGGCGGTCGCGCACGTCGTAGCGGCCGCGGAAATCGCAGTGGCCGCCGGTCTGCGACAGGGCCTTGCCGCAGATGACGAGGCGCGGCCCCTCGAAGAGCCCTTCCTCCACCGCCTGCTGCAGGCCGAAATCGGCCCCGCCGACGTCGCGCACGGTGGTGAAGCCGCGCATCAGCATGCCGCGCATGATGACGGAGGCATGGGCGGCGACGAGCGAGTCGGGCAGGAGCGCGTTGCGGCCGAGGTTCGCCTCGGAGGCGATGACGTGGACGTGACAGTCGATGAGGCCGGGCATCAGCACCTTGCCGGCGAGGTCGAGGACGCGGGCGTCCTTCGCCCGGAGCGGCGCGTCGGAGACCTCGCGGATGTGCCCGTCCTCCACCAGGACGTTGACGCCCTCGCGCGGCACGTCGCTCGTGCCGTCGACGATGCTGGCGTTCTGGAAGATGGTGATGCTCATGGTGCTCCCTGGGTTTCTTGCGGTTGCGCCCGCCGGACCCGGCGGCGCCATCTGATCCTCAACTCTTTCGGGCGGTCCCCGTGCGCGCTGGCGCGGCCGCGGCGACGCCTTCCGTGGCCTGGGCCGCCTCGTCTCCGGGGCGGAACTCGCGCTTGACCTGCTGCTTCCAGAAGGCGAGCAGTTCCCGGAAATAGGCCGGGTCGTCCTTGACCGGGGTCTGGGCGATCATGCCGCGGATGAGGCACATCGAGGCGTTCATGAGGACGAGCGCATGGTCGACGTCGACGCCCGCCTGGCCGGCGAGCTCGGCCCAGACGGCGTTGAGCCCGGCATGGAACTCCTTGACGACCGGAACGATGGCCTCGCGGAAGTCTCCGTTGTGGCGGGCCTCCGGCAGGTATTCCATCGTCACGTAGAACAGGCGGTCGTTCATCATCTGCCAGAGGAAGTCGACGATCTCGTCCGTCGAGCCGCCGGAGCGGCGGATGTCCGCCGCCATCTCGTGCAGGGAGGCCGTGCTCTGACGCAGCATGTGCGCCACCGCGGCGACGATGATCTCTTCCTTGGAGCTGAAATGATGCGTCAGCGCCCCGCGCGAGACCCCGGCGCGCTCGGCGATGTCGGTCGTCGACATGCGGTAGAGCCCACGGTCGTGCAGGAGGTCGATGGTCGCCTCGAGCAGGCGCGCCACCGTGTCGGCGCTGCGCTCCTGCTGGGTCCGTCGCTGTCGGCGCTGGCTCATGCTGCCCCCTTTTGGCCACAAGAATGAATCGCTTAAAAGAAACCGTCAATCCTGTTTGTACAGACACGTCTGTTTTTATTTATACCGCCGCTGCCGTCTGGATCGGCGTTCAGCGCTGATGCGGGCGCTGCGGCGCGGCGGATGACTTTCGCGCTTTCGCATGGCAAGCCGGATCCCGGCCCATTGGCGGCGAGCCGCAGGAGATGCGATGTGACGGCAAGACCGATCGTGATGCTTCCGGATCCACGCCTGCGCCAGGCCGCCGCGCCCGTTGCCGTGTTCGACGAGGCGCTGCACCAACTGGCGCAGGATCTCCTCGATACGATGCGGGCCGCGCCGGGCATCGGCATCACGGCGCCGCACGTCGGGGTTCTCCTGCGCCTCGTCGTCATCGATCTGCCGGGCGGCGAGGGGCCGCGCTTCTATGTCAATCCGCTCGTCGAGTGGGCTTCGGCCGAGACGGCGCGCCACGCCGAGGGCAGCGTCTCGATGCCCGGCGTGAGCGAGGAGGTGGAACGGCCGGCGCGTGTGCGCGTACGCTTCCGGACGCTCGACGGCGGGGAAAAGGTCGAGGAGGCCGACGGCCTTCTCGCCGTGTGCCTGCAGCACGAAATCGACCAGCTCGACGGCCTGTTCTGGATCGGCCGCCTGTCGCGCCTGAAGCGCGAGCGCGCCGTGCGCCGCTACGAGAAGCTGCGGCGGGTGTCCTGAAGCAATAGGGCCCTAGGGCGACGAAGGCGTCCGCAGCTGCGCAAGGGCATGGCGGAAGGTCTCGCTGACGGCGAATTGCGGATCCGCATAGCGCGGGTCGGGGACGACCGGCATTTCGAAGATCACGTCCGCGCCCCCCGGGAAGGCGAGTTGCAGCGTCAGGCCATAGTAGCCGCCCGCTTCCGACGTCCGCACCACGATCCGGCAGCTGGCGAGACGGCCGATCGCCTGCTGCAGATGGTCGATCTCCCGCAGGATGGCGGCGAGGATCGCGCGGCTCGACGCGATGCCGTCAAAATCGATCTCGACTTGCGTGTCCACCGGTGATCCATGCGTTGGCTGGCCACCCCCGTCTCGATCACTAGCCGGCTCGGCAGGCCGCTGCCTTGCGACAAGTCAAAACCGGCCGGCCGGGAGTCGGCACGATGTCAGCGGCTGCTTCAACGCAAATTGAACGACGATTGCCAGCCAAGTGCCCGGCGGTGGGACGACGGGGGGCGGCAAAGCGGTTCGATCTCGTCTAAGAAGGCAGTAGAGGCTGTGACCCGGCGCCGGGGGGATTGTCCGCATGAATCGCTTGATCGCTCTTGCCGTGGCGGCGGGTTTTTCCGCCATGGCCGCCCTCCTGTCCCCGCCCGCCGTTGCCGAGGGCGAGCGCGACTGGCAGGAGACCGTGGCGGCCGCGCACGGCGAGACCGTGCACTTCAATGCCTGGGCGGGCGATCCGCAGACCAACGCCTTCATCGCCTGGGTCGGCGATCTCGCCAGGGAGCGCTACGGCATCAGCATCCGGCACGTGAAGCTCGCCGACACTGCCGAGGCCGTGACCCGCGTCGTGACGGAGAAGGCGGCGGGCCGCGATAAGGGTGGCAGCGTCGACCTCATCTGGATCAACGGCCCCAATTTCCTGTCAATGAAGGAGAAGAGCCTGCTCTTCGGCCCCTTCGCGGAGAAGCTGCCCAACTGGCGCCATGTCGACAGGACGAAGCCCTCGAACCTCACGGATTTCACCATCCCTGTCGAAGGCTATGCCGCGCCCTGGCGGCTGGCGCAGGTGGTCTTCCTCTACGATTCGGCCCGCACGCCGCTTGCGACACTGCCGAAGACGGTCCCCGCCTTCCTCGACTGGGCGAAGGCCCACCCCGGCCGGCTGACGCATCCCCATCCGCGCGATTTCCTGGGCGCCACCTTCCTCAAGCAGGCGCTCGTCGAGCTTGCCGCCGATCCCGCCGTGCTGCAGCAGCCGGCGAGCGAAGCGACCTTTGCCACGGTCACGGCGCCGCTCTGGGCCTGGTACGACGCGCTGCGCCCGCACCTGTGGCGCGGCGGCCAGGATTTTCCGGTAACCGGCACGGCGCAGCTCGCGATGCTCGCAGACGGCGAGATCGCCCTCGCAATCTCCTTCAACCCGGCCGATGCCGCCGTCGGCATCAGGAAGGGCAGCTTGCCGGAAACGGCGCGCGTCTACGTGCTCGACGGCGGCACCATCGGCAACACGAGCTTCGTCGCCATTCCCTTCAATGCCGCGCACAAGGCGGCGGCGATGGTGGTCGCGGACCTCCTGATGTCGCCCGAGGTGCAGGCGCGGGCGCAGGATCCGGCCGCCATCGGTGCCGTCACCGTCCTCGACCTCGCCGGCCTCTCCGATGGCGAGCGCGCCCGCTTCGCGCCGCCTCCCGATGCGGTCGGCCTGCCGACCAATGCCGAGCTCGGCACCCCGCTTCCCGAGCCGCATCCGAGCTGGATGACGCGCCTCGTCGCGGAGTGGGAGCGGCGCTATACGCGCTGAGCCGGCGATGCTGCTGCGCCTTGCCCCGGCCGCCACGCTCGCCGTTCTCGCCGGGCCGGTCGTGCTGGGGCTCGCCTTCACGCTGCTGCCGGCCTTCGGCTTCCTGCCGGCCCTCGGCGGCACGGACTTCTCACTCGACGGCTGGCGCATGCTCTTCGCCGCTCCCGGCTTCGCCACGGCGCTCGCGCTGACCGTCGGGACGGGGCTCGCGACGACGCTTCTGGCCCTGATTCTCGCCGCCGGCCTCTTTGCCGCCGCGGCGCACCGGCCCGGCATGGCGCGGCTCCGGCGCCTCATCGTGCCGCTCCTTGCCAGCCCGCCGAGCGGCGTGGCGCTCGGCTTCGCCTTCCTCGCCATGCCGAGCGGCTGGTTGGTGCGCCTCCTCTCGCCCTGGGCGACGGGCTGGCAGGTACCGCCGGCCGGTCTCGTGACGGTCGGCGATCCGCTTGGCGCCAGCCTCGTCGCCGCCCTCCTCCTCAAGGAGGTGCCCTATCTCGCCCTGATGCTCTTCGCCGCCTCGGCCACGGTGCCGGTCGAGCGGCTGACCGCGGCCGCGCGCGCGCTCGGCCGCGGCCCGGCGACGGCCTGGGCGATGGTGGTCTTTCCACGGCTCTACAGGCAGGTGCGCCTGCCGGTCTTCGCTGTCCTCGCCTTCTCCATGTCGGTCGTCGACGTCGCCATCATCGTCGGGCCAGGCAACCCGCCGCCGCTCGCCGTCCTCGCCACGCGCTGGTTCCAGGGCTACGACCTCGCCCTCTATTATCCGGCGGCCGCGGCCGCGACGCTGCAGTTCCTCCTCGTCGTCATCGCCATCCTCCTGTGGCTCGCATTCGAACGACCCATCGCCGCCCTCCACCGCCGGTGGCTCGCCCGCGGCTCGCGCTCGCGCGTTCCGGGCACGGCGGCCGAGGTCGCAGGAGCCCTCGCCGGCCTCCTGATCGTGCTCGGGCTCCTGTCGCTCCTTGCGATGCTCATCTGGTCTTTTGCCGGTTCATGGCGCTTTCCCGCCGCCCTGCCGGACCATTGGCAGCTCGCGCTCTGGCGGGACGAGGCCGGCGGGGCCGCCGCGCTCGCCGGCACCAGCGCCGGCATCGGTCTTGCCGCCGTCGCCATCGCCCTCGTCCTGACGCTGGCCTGCCTCGAGAACGAGCAGCGCCACGGGCTGCATCCGGGAGCGGCGGTGCTGTGGCTGATCTATCTGCCGCTCATCGTGCCGCAGATCGCCTTCCTCTTCGGGGTGCAGGTGCTGCTCATCCACGCCGGCCTCGACGGCACGCCCGCCGCCGTGGTCTGGGCGCATCTCGTCTTCGTGCTGCCCTTCGTCTTCCTGTCGCTGGCCGATGCCTACCGTGCGCTCGATCCGCGCTATGCCATGACCGCGGCGGCCATGGGGGCCGGCCGCTGGCGGGTCTTTCTCGTGGTGAAGCTGCCGCTGCTCGCCCGGCCCATCCTCGTCGCCGCGGCCGTCGGCTTCGCGGTCTCGATCGCGCAATACCTGCCGACGCTCTTTGCCGGTGCCGGCCGCGTCGCGACCCTGACGACCGAGGCCGTCACGCTCTCCTCCGGCGGCGACCGGCGCATCCTCGGCCTCGTCGCCGTGCTGCAGACGGCCCTGCCGCTCGCGGCCTACGGTCTCGCGCTCGCCGTGCCGTTCCTCGCCTTCCGCCGCTTCAGGGGCATGGCATGAGCGGCGATCCCGCGGCCGCCGGGGCGCTTGTGCTCGAGGGTGTCTCCATCGCCTCGCGCGATGGGCGGCACCTGGTCGATCGCCTCGATCTCACCGTCCCGCCCGGCATCGTCGCGACGGTGATGGGGCCGAGCGGCATCGGCAAGTCGACCCTGCTCGCCTATGTCGCGGGTTTCATCGACAGGCGCGCCTTCGCGGCCGAGGGGAGGGTGATGATCGGGCACGAGCGGATCGACACGCTGCCGGCCGAGGCGCGGCATGTCGGCATCCTGTTCCAGGACCCGGTGCTCTTCCCGCATCTGAGCGTCGCCGGCAACCTCTTGTTCGGCCTGCCGCGCGGGCGCTGGCGCAACAGGGCCGAGCGGCGGGCGAGGGTTTCGGAGGCCCTGGAACAGGCCGGGCTTGCCGGCTTCGAGGATCGGGATCCCGCGACGCTGTCGGGCGGGCAGAAGGCGCGGGTCAGCCTCCTGCGCACCTTGCTGGCCAAGCCGCGCGCCCTGTTGCTCGACGAGCCCTTCGGCAAGCTCGACGCCGCGTTGCGCGCGGATGTCCGCGCCTTCGTCTTCGCCCATGCGCGCGAGCGCGGCCTGCCGGCCCTCCTCGTCACGCATGATGCCGAGGATGCCGAGGCGGCCGGCGGGCCGGTCGTCGCGCTCGCCGGCCCGGGCGTCAGGCCGCCTTCCGGTTGAAGATGGCGTCGTGGCCGGCGCCGATGATGGCCGCATCGCCGGCCGCGATCGGCACCAGCGGCGGGCGCACGTTGAGCCAGGCCGCATCGCCGGTACGGTGGGCGACGAGCGCCTTCACCGCCGGCGTGACCGGATATCGGAGCACCAGTTCGACGAGCTGGTTGATGCCCTCGTTCGGCTCGGCCTTGTCGATCAGCCGGGCGAGCTTGTCCGGGCAGACGTTGGCGAGGCCCGAGATCGCGCCCTGGCCGCCGAGCGCCACGCCCTGGGCGAGGTAGCGCTCGTCGCCGATGAGGATGACGAGGTCCTTGTGCGCGGCGAGGAGCGCCTCGGTATAGGCCCAGTCGCCGGAGGAATCCTTGACGCCCATGACGACGCCCGGAAAGGCCGCCTTCAGCCGGCCGATCAGCGCCACCGACAGGGGCACCGCGGTGACCGAGGGGATGTTGTAGAGGATCACGTCGCGCGCCGCGGCGCCGAGCTTGCCGAAGAAGGAGGCGAACCAGGCGAAGAGCCCGTCGTCGCTCACGCCCTTGAAGTAGAAGGGCGGCGGCACGAGCAGGGCCTTGCAGCCGGCGTCGAGGGCAAGCCGCGCCTGGTCGAGCGCCTCGTGGAGCGAGGTGGCGGCGAGCCCGCCGACGATCCTGTCCCCGGGGACGCCGGCACCGAGCAATGCGCCGATGATCTGCTGCCGGCCGGCGAGCCCGACGGAGGGGCCCTCGCCGGTGGTGCCGAAGGCCGTGACGCTGCTGCAGCCGTTGGCGAGGCACCACTGGGCGTGGGCCGCAAGGCGCGGCAGGTCGATGGCGCCGTCCGCATGGAACGGCAGGGTCATGGCGGCGGACAGGCCGAAACGGTCGCGCGTGGCGGACAAGACGAAGATCCTCGGTCGAGAGAGCGGGCCGGTGGCCCAAGAGGCGAACGAGCTAACATGTTACAGATTCCAGATTGACTGGCAAGTATGTGCGACGCCCTTCGGGCAGGGTTTCCGGCGCAGGGGCTCGGGCGGCGTGGCAATCACGGCCCGGCCGTGACGGGTCGCAGGAAGGTGCGCTCCTCCGCGTGGATGAACCGCCCCTCCTCGGCCATGCGGAAGTTCGCCGCGCCGCCGGCATCGGCCCTGAGCCGTGCCCGAGAGACCTCGTAGGCGGCCAGGCTCTCGAAGGAGATGAGGCCCCACGCGATGTTGTTGATGCCCTCGTGCGGCAGAAAATAGCCGACGAGATCGCCGCCGCAGGCGGGAATGATGTCGAGCCAGTTGCGGGCATAGGCCTCGAAGGCATCGCGCTTGTAGGGATCGATCCAGTAGCGGATGGAGACGGTGACGGTCATGGCGGGGCTCCTGTCTGGGGTGGTTACGATTGATGCAGCGGTCAGGGTTTGCTGGCGCGAGCGGCGCCTTCGGGCCGGCGGGCGCCGCGGCCGAGCATGAGGGCCGCCGCCGCGAGAGCCTCGATCGCGGCTGCGGCGAGAAAGACACCCGAAGCGTCGGTGAGTGTGCGCACGAGGCCGAAGGCGAGCGGCGCGAAGGCATAGGTCGCCTGGCTGATGGCGACGATGAGGGCGACGGCCCGCTGCGCGTCGGCGCCGAACTCGACCTGCGCGATGAGCGGGGGCAGGGATGTGGCATTGCCGATCCCGAGGCCGAAGAGCACCACACCCGTCAAGACGGCGGCGGTGCCGTCGCCACCCGCAAGGACGAGGGCCCCTGCGATCTGCACGGCGAGGCTGGCGGAGGCGACGAGCCTGCGGTCGGCGCCGGGCGGCATCAGCCAGCCGACGAGCGTGCGCCCGGCGATCGCCGATGCGGTGGCGAGCGCCATCATGAGCCCGGCCGCATCGGCGCTCATGCGCATCACCATGAGCGAGACGAGATGGGCGATCAGCCCCGCCTGGGCGAAGAGCGACAGGGCCATCGCCGCCGTCAGGCTCGCAAAGCGCCGGTCGTTCCGCAGCCGGACAAGGTGTATGGCGGGTGCGGCTCGCCGGTCCGCTCGAGGAGCCGTCTGCTCGACGCCATCCGGCGCCTGCCCCATTGCCTCCGGCGTGCGGGAGAACACGCTGTCGGCGAGCAGCCAGACGACGGCCACCATGGTCACGGCGATGAGGACGGCGACCGGTGCAAAGCCGATCCGCGCGATGGCGGCGGTCAGGAGGGGTGAGAACACGCCGCCGCCGATGCTCGCGCCATTGTAGGCCATGGAGAGCGCAGCCGGGCGCTTGGCCACGAACCACGGCGCGATGATGGCGTTGACGGCTGCCGCGCCCATCGCCACCCAGCCGGCGCCGCTGACGAGCGCCGCTGCAACGAGCTGGAGCGGTGTCTGCGCCAGCGCCCATCCGAGGATGCCGAGCGCCAGCGCCGCCGCGCCGGCCTTGGTGACGGTGGGAACACCGAAGCGGTCGTAGAGGCGCGGCAGGTTGGCGACGACGACGGCGCCGAAGAGGAAGTGCACCGTCACGGCCCCCGAGACGAGGGCGATCGACCAGCCGCGCGTCTCGCGAACCGCGTGAAGCAGCGCCGAGGGCCCGTAGAAGCCGATGCCCCAGCCGAACATGGCGAGGACAAAGGCGGCGGCGACGACACGCCGGCCGAAGAAGGGCGCGGATCGAGGGGGCAAGCGGCGTCTCCCGGCTCACGGCACGATGGTGCAAGGGCGATGGAGCGGCACCATGGGCAGCGCGGGGGCACCGATGTTACGGTCGTCTCCGAAGCATGATGCGGCCGGACGTGGCAGGCTGGTGCGGCAGGAAGGGAGACCGCAGATGGTTTCGACGGCGGCCTTTGCCGAGATTGCGACGCTTGCGGGCGAACCCGCGCGGGCGGCGATGCTCCATGCGCTGATGGACGGGCGGGCGCTGACGGCTGGGGAACTGGCACGGGCCGGCGGTGTGACGCCGCAGACGGCGAGCGGCCATCTCGCCCGCATGGCCGAGGCCGGCCTCGTCGCCGTCGAAAAGCAGGGCCGCCACCGCTATCATCGCCTCGCCTCGCGCGCTGTCGCGCAGATGATGGAGGGCATCATGCAGGTCGCCGCATCGCGGGCCGTCCCGGTCCACAGGCTGACCGTCGGGCCACGTGACGCGGCGCTGCGCCGCGCCCGCACCTGTTACGATCATCTCGCCGGCCGGCTCGGCGTCGCCCTTGCCGACGCGCTGGTCGAGGCCGGGCACGCCGAGATCGAGCCCGAGGCCGCCACCCTGATGCCGAGCGGCGTCGACCTGCTCGCGAGCCTCGGCATCGATCTCGCGGACCGGACGGCCGGGCGCCGCGCCCGCATTCTCTGCCGCCCCTGCCTCGACTGGAGCGAGCGCCGCCCGCATCTGGCCGGTGCCGTCGGCGCGGCGCTGTGCAGCCATTGCCTCGCCGAGGGCTGGATCCGCCGCATCGAGGGCAGCCGCGCCGTCGCCGTCACGCGCAAGGGCGAGGAGGCGCTGCGCCGGCATTTCGGGATCGTCGTCACCTGAGGATGTCGGTGGCGCGATGCTCGTCGCCGACCGTGTCGACGAGGAAGGCGACGCTGTCCGCATTCTCCGTGCGCAGCGGCAGGATGGCCTGGTAGGCCGGCGAGCGGTACCACGCGCGGGCGCTCTCCCGGTCTGGAAAGGCGATGATGACGAGGTCACCCTCGAGCACGCCTTCGAGCGGCTCCACCGGCTCGCCGTGCAGAACGAAGCGGCCGCCGAAGGGGGCGAGCGTCGCATCGATCCTTTCGAGATATTCGACGATGGCGGGGCCCATGGTGACGGAGCGCAGGTGGGCGACGGCAAAGGTCGTCATGTTCTTCTCCTCGGATGGGGCGTGATGTTCAGGCGGGCGACAGGCGGGCGTCGCGGCGCAGGCCGAGCCATTGGGCCACTGCGAAGCCGCCGACGACCGCGGCCTGGAAGAGCACGAAGGCGATGCCCAGCGCCGTTGGCGCCACCCAACCGCCGACGAGGATGGCAAGGCTCTCGATGACCCACAGGACGTTGATCGCGATGATGGCGAGCACGGCGCCGCGGGTGATGCGCTCACGCGTGCCGACGAAGGCGACGCAGAGCCCGTAGGGCACGAGGAACAGCCCGGCATAGCGCAGGAGCGGCTCCGGCAGGCCGAGGAGCCCGTCGAGGAGGCCGGCCCCGCCGGCCATCGCGAGGCCGGTCGCGGCGCTCGCCGCCGCATCGCCGAGAAGCGCAAGGCGCAGGAAGGACAGGGGGCGCTTGGTGGTCATGGGGTTTCTCCGTGGCGTCGTGTTGTCGAACGCTGAGGAGGATTTCGCTTATTCGGCGGCGCGCCAATTAAGCGGCAGGTAATTGGCAAGCGGCGCCGGGGCGTTATCGTCGGGCCATGACCAAGCCCTTCACCACCACCGCCCGCACGGTCGGCGACCACATCCGCGAGTGGCGGCAGCACCGCCGGCTCAGCCAGCTCGCCTTCGCGCTCGACGTCGAGATCTCGCAGAAGCACCTGAGCTTCATCGAGAGCGGCCGCTCGGTGCCGAGCCGGACGATGATCCTGCGGCTCGCCGAGCGCCTCGACGTGCCCCTGCGCGAGCGCAACCTGATGCTCCTGTCCGCCGGCTATGCGCCCGTCTATCCCGAGCGGCGCCTCGACGATCCGGCGCTCGCGCCGGCCCGCCGGGCCATCGACCTCGTGCTCGAAGGCCATGCGCCCTTTCCGGCGCTCGCGCTCGACCGGCACTGGACCATCGTGGCCGCCAATGCGGCGGTGCCGCCGCTCATGGCGCTCGTCGCCGACGAGGCGCTGAAGGAGCCGCCCGTCAACGTGCTGCGCCTCAGCCTGCATCCGGCGGGGCTCGCGCCGCACATCCTCAATCTCGCCGAATGGCGGGCCCATCTCCTCGATCGGCTGCGCCACCAGATCGAGGTGACGGCCGATCCCGCCCTCATGACGCTGATGGAGGAGCTGAAGGCCTTTCCGGCGCCCGAGGGAGGCGCGGACGGCAGCGATTTCGGCGGCGTCCTCGTGCCGCTGCGCCTCGCGACGCCTGGCGGCCCGTTGTCCTTCTTCTCGACCACGACAGTCTTCGGCACGCCCGTCGACATCACCCTCGCGGAGCTCGCGATCGAGGCCTTCTTCCCCGCCGACGAGGCGACCGCCGCCGCGCTCAGCGCCGCACCCCGGGTGCCAGCGCCACGCTCTTGATCTGGGTGTGCACCGCCATGCCCTCGCTCAGTTCGAGCCGCTCGAAGGAGCGGCGCGTGATGCGGGCGAGGATGCGCGCCCCGGCGCCGTCGTGCCCGAGGCCGAGCACGGCCGTGACTTCGTTGTCGCCGGCCTCCACGGCCTGGATGCGCGCCTCGAGCACGTTGAGGATGGTGCTCGGGCCGGGCGGCTCGCGGGCGAGGCTGACGTCGCCCGCCGCGATGCGCAACCGCCGGCGCTCGCCGACCGCCGTGCCGGCCCCGGCCGGCACGATGAAGACGCCGCCGTCCACCGCGAGCGTCGCAAGGCCATAGGCGGCGTCGAGGTGGGTCACGACCGCATCGAGACCGACAGCGGCATCGCGCGCCGTGACGAGCGGCAGGGCAGGGTCGCTCTGCAGGGCGGCGAGCGGCCCGGCGGCGATGACGCGCCCGGCGCGCATCAGCACGAGATGATCGGCGAGCCGCTCGACCTCGCGCATGTCGTGGGTGACGTAGAGGACGGGCAGGGAGAGGGACAGGTGCAGCCGCTCCAGAAAGGGCAGGATCTCGTCCTTGGTGTCCCGGTCGAGGGCCGACAGCGGCTCGTCCATGAGGAGGAGCCGCGGCTGCGACAGGAGCGCCCGTCCGATGGCGACGCGCTGGCGCTCACCCCCGGACAGGTTGTGCGGCGCCCGACTGAGGAGCGGCGACAGGCCGAGCAGCTCGACGACGTCGTCGAACCTCACCGCCGCGTCGGCCGGCACGCGTCCGCGTACGCCGTAGAGCAGGTTTCCCTTCACCGACAGATGCGCGAAGAGGCTCGCTTCCTGGAACACGTAGCCGACGGGCCGCCGGTGCGGCGGGCGGAAGGTGGTTTCGTCCTGCCAGGTCTCGCCGGTGACGCGGCAGGTGCCCGCGAGGCGCTCCAGCCCGGCGATGCAGCGCAGCACCGTCGTCTTGCCGCAGCCGGACGGGCCGAAGACGGCGGTGACGCCCTGCCCGGGAGCCGTGAAGGAGGCTTCGAGTGCAAAGCCGCCGCGGCGCCCGGCGAGCGCGACCTCGATCGTCGGCGCCGTCATTCGCGCACCCGCCCCACCCGCCGGTCGATCAGCGTCACCGCCAGGATGACGAGGAAGGCGAAGGCGACCATGCCGGCGGCCAGCATGTTGGCCTCGCGCCACTGCAGTGCCTCCACATAGTCGTAGATGGCGACCGACAGCACCTTGGTCTCGCCCGGAATATTGCCGCCGATCATGAGCACGACGCCGAATTCGCCGACCGTATGGGCAAAGCCGAGCACCGCCCCGGTGAGGAAGCCGGGGCGGGCGAGCGGCACCGCCACGGTCCAGAAGGCGCGGGCGGGCGAGGCGCGCAGCGTCGCCGCGACCTCGAGCGGCCGCTCGCCCATCGCCGCGAAGGCGTTGCGGATAGGCTGCACCACGAAGGGCATGGAATAGACGACCGAGCCGATGACGAGCCCCTCGAAGGTGAAGGCGAGCGTGCGCGCGCCCCACAGGCCGGCGACGAGGCCGCCCGGCCCGGAGGGGCCGAGCGCCACGAGCAGGTAGAAGCCGAGCACCGTCGGCGGCAGCACGATGGGCAAGGCGACGATGGCCGCGACCACCTCGGCCCACCAGCGCCGCGACCGCGCCAGCCACCAGGCGAGCGGCGTGCCGATGACGAGGAGCACGAGGGTGGTGACGGCCGCCAGCTGGAGCGTGAGGCGGACGGCCGTCCAGATCTCCTCGGACATGGCCCGTTCAGCTCGCGCCGCCGCCGGTGCCGTAGCCGTAGCGTTCGATGATGCGGCGCGCCTCGGGCCCCTTGAGGAAGGTGATGAAGGCCTCGGCGGCCTCGTTGCCGGCCGCCTTCTTCAGCAGCACGGCATCCTGCCGGATCGGCTGGTGCATGTGCTCGGGCACCAGCCAGCGCGAGCCGCCCTCCCGGCCGACGAGCTGTGCGGCGGCGACGAAGCCGAACTCGGCATTGCCGGTGTCGACGAACTGGAACGTCTGGGCAATGTTGTTGCCCTGCACCAGCTTGGGCTCGACCGCCGTGAGGACGCCGAGCGCCGTCAGGGTCTCGACGGCGGCCGCGCCGTAGGGGGCGGTCTTCGGATTGGCGATGGCGAGCCTGGAGAAATCGCCCGCGCGCAGGGCCTCCTCGCCGGCTGTCCGGCCGGCGTCCCTGCTCCACAGCACCAGGCGACCGACGGCATAGGTGAAGCGGCTGTCCTTCTCCGCCAGGCCCTCGGCGACCGCCTGCTGCGGCCGCTCGGCATCGGCGGAGAGGAAGACGCCAAAGGGCGCGTCCTGGGTGATCTGCGTATAGAGCTGGCCCGTCGCGCCGAAGCTCAAGACGGCGTCGTGCCCGGTCTTCTCCTTGAAGGCGGCGGCGATCTCCTTCGCGGGCTCCGTGAAATTGGCGGCGACGGCGACATGGACCTCGCCGGCAAGCGCCGGGCCGCCGAGCACGGCCGCGAGAAAAAGGGCAAGGACCGCTGGCTTCGTCTTCATCGGCGGAGGGCTCCGTGCGGACGGCGACTGCCGATCCGGGTCCTGGGGCAGGCGTTATATTCCGACGTATATAACGTGCCCGCCGGCTGCAGGGAAGCGCCGGCGGTGTTATCGTCGCGCGAAACGGGTGGCCGCGGGCCTGCGGCCGTGGCAGGAGCCGCCCGGTCTGCAACGAACAGGGAGACGAGACGTGCCGCAAGACGCAGCGCCCGGCATTCGCATCGGCATCGGCGGCTGGACCTACGAGCCCTGGCGCGGGACCTTCTATCCCGAGGGCCTCGCCCAGAAGCGCGAGCTCGAATATGCGAGCCGCAAGCTCACCTCCATCGAGATCAACGGCACGTTCTACGGCTCGCAGAAGCCCGAGAGCTTCGCCAGATGGCGCGAGGAGACGCCGGAGGGCTTCGTCTTCGCCCTCAAGGGGCCACGCTTCGCCACCAACCGGCGCGTGCTGGCCGAGGCGGGCGAATCGATCGAGCGCTTCGTCACGGGCGGCCTTGCCGAACTCAGGGAGAAGCTCGGCCCCATCAACTGGCAGTTCGCCCCGACGAAGAAGTTCGACCCGGACGACTTCGCCGCTTTCCTGGCGCTGTTGCCGAAATCCGTCGACGGGCTCGCCCTGCGCCATGTGGTGGAGGTGCGCCACGACAGCTTCCGCTCGCCGGATTTCATGGCCCTCCTGCGCGAGCACGAGGTTGCGCTCGTCGTTGCGGGGGACAGCAAATATCCGCAGATCGCCGACGTGACGGCGCCCTTCGTCTACGCCCGCATCATGGGCACCAGCGAGGGCGAGGACCTCGGCTACGCGCCCGCCGCGCTCGATGCCTGGGCGGAGCGCACCCGCGCCTGGGCGGCGGGCGGGGCGCCGGACGACCTCGAGACCGTCACCCGCCATGTCGCGGCGCCGCAGGGGCGGGACGTGTACCTTTATGTCATCAGCGGCCACAAAGTGGCCAATCCGGCGGCCGCGATGGCGCTCATCGAGCGTCTGGCGTAGCGGGTTCCGCCTCTTTCGCGTCGTTGCGCTCGTCGCTCACCACCTTGCCGTCGACGAGATGGATGCGCCGGTCGACGCGACCCGCGATGTCCAGGTCGTGGGTGACGGCGACGACGGTCTTGCCGCGCTGGCGCACGAGGTCGTCGAGGATGAGGAAGACCTGCTCGGAGCTCTTCGAATCGAGGCTGCCGGTCGGCTCGTCGGCGAGCACGAGCGGCGGGTCGTTGGCGAGCGCCCGCGCCACCGCGACGCGCTGGCGCTGCCCGCCGGAGAGCTGGTCCGGCCGCTTGTCGAGATGATCGGCAAGGCCGATCGCCGCGAGGAGCTCGGCCGCGCGCTTTCGCATCTCGCCGGGCGAGAGCCGGCCGAGCTTGCGCATGGGGATCTCGACATTCTCGCGCGCCGTGAACTCCGGCAGCAGGAAGTGAAACTGAAAGACGAAGCCGATGGTGGCGAGCCGCAGCTTCGCCCGTGCCTCGTCGTCGAGGCCGGATGTGTCGTGCCCGGCGAGGCTGAGCCTCCCCTCCGTCGGCTCGTCGAGCAGCCCGAGCAGGTAGAGCAGGGAGGACTTGCCGGAGCCCGAGGGGCCGGTGATGGCGATGAATTCGCGCTCGCCGATGGTCAGCGACACGTCGCGCACGAGGGTGACCGGCACGGTAGCGGGCAGGATGCGGGTCAGCCCGCGGGCTTCGATGAGCGGGCTCATGACGCCCCCCGGATGATGTCGACCGGGTTGAGCCGCGCCGCCTGGCGCGCCGGCAGGTAGCCTGCGACGGCCGCCGAGGCGAGGGCGAAGCCCGCGGCGATGACGTAGTGCCAGATGCTCCAGGCGAGCGGCAGGCGGGTCATCTCGCGCCCCACCGCCGCGCCCGACAATTCGAAGTGGACGAGCGACATGGCGTAGCACAGGGAAAAGCCCATGACCCAGCCGAGGGCGGAGCCGCCGAGTCCGAGCGCGAGACCCTCGACGAGGAACAGGCGGCGCATGTCCCCTTGCGTGAAGCCGAGCGACTTCAGGATGGCGATGTCGCGCGCCTTCTCGTGGGTGATGGTCGAGATGATGTTGAAGATGCCGAAGCCGGCGACGAGCATGATGGCGCCGACCACCGTGTACATGATGACGTTGCGGATCACGAGCGCCTCGAGCAGGGATTCGTTCGCCTCCTGCCAGGGCACGGTCTTGTAGCCGGTCTGCGCCTCCGCGCGCCGGGCGACGGCCGGTGCGGCGGCCGGGTCGTCGAGCTTGATGCGGATGTCGTTGATGGCGTTGGGCCGCTCGCTCAGGATCTGCGCATTCTTGAGCAGCACGTAGCCCTCGCCCTCGTCGCGGGCGGTCGTGCCGGTATGGAACAGGCCGACGATCTTGAAGCCCCGCGACTGGCCCGTCGACGAGACGACCGTGACGGTGGTGCCGAGCCGGGCGCCGAGCCGCTCTGCCAGCCGGTCGCCGACGATGATGTTGTTGCCGCCGCCGGCGAGCGAGGCGAAGCTGCCTTCGAGGAAGTCACCCGCGACGGAGGAGACGGCCGCCTCCTCCTCGGGGTCGATGCCGATGATGCTGATGCCGACGTCGCGCCCGGCATAGCGCACGACGCCCTGCGTCCTGAGGCTCATCGAGATGCGGCCGGGCACGAAGGCGCGCAGCATGGCGCCGACCTCGGCCGGGTTGAGGATGCCGCGCCGGTCTTCCTTCGGCCTCAGGCCGGCGATGGCGGCGAGCGCGAAGACGTCCTCAGCCGGCTGGCGGCGCGCGGTGCGGCGCTCGTCGGTGATCTGCACGTGCGGCATGGTGTCGACCAGCTGCGCCATGAAGTCGTCCTCGCCGCCCTGCATCAGCGAGGCCATGGCGATGGAGAAGCCGACGCCGAGCGCGACACCCGCGATGGCGACGACCGTCTGCCGCCCGCGCCCGAGGATATGCGTGATGGCGAGTTCGAGGAGGAGGCGCATGGTTCACCTCTTCACCGCTCCGCCGGCCTGACCTTCGCGCCGTCGGCGAGCGTCTCGGGCACCGGCGAGATGATGCGCTGATCGTCGTCGAGGCCGGACAGGATCTCCACCTCGCGCGGGCCGCGAATGCCGGTCTCGACGGGATGGCGGCGCGCCACGCCATCCGCGACGGTGAAGACCGCATTCTCGCGGATCGCCTCGGCGGGCACCAGCAGGGCGTTGTCCGCCACGCGGATGACGATGTTGATCTCGACCGTCATGCCGATCATCAGCGGCGTGTCGTCCGGCAGGGCGAGGTAGACGCGATAGGTTTTGGCGACCGGGTCGCCCTTGGGCGTGATCCGGTCGACGCTCGCCTCGAGCTGCCGGCCGGGGAAGGCGTCGGCCTGGAGAAGGACGCGCTGGCCCGCCGCGATGCGCGGGATATCCTCCTCGTTCACGTCCGCGACGACCTGCAGGGGCTTGGGCTTGCCGACCCAGAACAGCACGGTGCCGGGCTCGGCGATCTCGCCCACCTCGCCGTCCTGCCGCAGCACCACCCCGGACATCGGTGCGCGCAGCACGTAGTTCTCGAGCCGCGCCTTGTGGCCGGAGATGAGTGCTTCCGCCTGGTTGACCTCGCTGCGCGCCCGGTCGAGCGCCTGCTGGCTCGCCGCATTGCGCTCGATGAGCACCGACAGGCGCTCGTGTTCCGCTGCGGCCAGGCGCTCGCGGGCCCGCAATTCGGCCAGCGTCGCATCGGCCTGGCGGCTGTCGAGGCGGGCGAGCACGGTGCCTTCCTCCACATCCTGACCCTCGCAGTTGCACAGCTCGACGATGTGCTCGCGGATGAGCGGCGTGACCTTGGCCCAGGTGCGCGGCTCGACGACGCCGGTCGCATAGACGATCTCGGCAGCGTCTCCCCGCCGCGGGGCCACGAGCTCGACGCTTGTCGGGCGCATGAAGGACCACACGCCGGCCCCGCCGGCGGCGACGAGCCCGATGAGGACGAGGATGCGCGAAGTCTTCACGACGTCTCTCCGGAACGCCTCCAGCGCGGGAGGGCCTGTACCCTAGCCGACCCTGACCATGACCTGCCGGGGCATGTTCCACATTGCGCTGCGTCAGCCGGCGAAAATGCCGGTTGCGGCAGAGCCGCCGCCGGCGTTATTCTTCCGACCGACGGTCGGTCATATTACAGACCGGCGGTCGGTCGTCAAGAAGCAAGGCGCGAAGGCAAGAGGCATGCCCCGCATCGTCAAGCATCCGCAGGAGCGCCGCAGCGAGCTTCTCGAGGCCGCCCGGGGGCTGTTCTTCGAGCGCGGCTACGAAGCGACGACGATCAACGACATCATCGCGCGGGCCGGCATCTCCAAAGGCGGCTTCTATCATCACTTCGCGTCGAAGGAGGATGTGCTGGAGGCGCTCGCCGAGGCCATGGCGCGCGAAAGCCTCGCCCAGCTGCAGGCGATCCTCGACGAGCCGGGGCTCGATGCGCTCGGACGGCTCAACGCCTTCCTCGGTCGCGCCCGCCGCCTCAAGGTGGAGCAGGCGCCGGCCATCCGGGCCATGTTCTACGTCATCTTCCGGCCCGGCAACCTCGTGCTCTACCACCGGCTGAACGCCGCCGTCGGCGCCGTGACGCTGCCGGCGCTCGCCCGGATCATCGCCCAGGGGCGGGAGGAGGGCGTCTTCGACGTGCCGGACGTACAGGCCGTCGCCGAGATCATCCTGGCCCTGGGCACGAGCACGCACGATGCCGTCGCCCGCGCCGTCAACGCCGACACGCCCGAGGGCGAGGCGGCGGCCGCCGCGCTGGACGAGCGACTGCGCATGCACGGCATCGCCCTCGACCGCATCCTCGGCCTGCCCGACGGGAGCGTCCGCTTCGTCGAGCCGGGCTTCGCGAAGGCGCTCATGGCGCCCGCATAGGCGCTGGACGGGACCGGCAGCGCCTCCTCCAGGGTCGGGCTCGCCTCTTCACTTCTCCTCGTCCATCTCCGCCGACCGGGCCGCGGTCGCACCGGCGCGGCGTGCGCTGCGATGCGCGTGCGCCGATTGCAAAGGCAGGCGCGGGGTGAACTTACCGTCGGACGCTTTTCATAATAAGATCTGATGATATCGAAATGAATATAGCATAAGCAGCCATATATTACAGTTATTCATAAATAAGAGAAATTTTCATTTCTTATCAATGTATACGCAGGCCGGCCGAATGAGGCTGTGGATATACTGGTAATCGTGCTCCTGTGCGCGGATTGCTTTGCGCAAGCCGCAAGCTGCCTTGAGTCGCGGGCGTGATGGCGGCTTTGCTAAGGGCCAGCGTTTTTGGGGGGCGCTCCTCGCTACAGAACCTTGCCGCCATCGGCATCGCGTCCGGCGCAGATCCGTCGGATCGCGCACGGCCGCTTGGCATCCTGAAAGCTCACCCCCGCCTCGACCCAATCCGTGCTCAGAACGAGTAGAGGATAATATGAAGCCGGCTAAAAATATAGAACTGGGCAGCTCATTGTTGGCGCTCGTGGTGGCGACGTCGTCCTCGGCCCTGGCGCAGACCAACTCCTGGACGGGAGGAAGCTCGTTTTACTACACGTGCGGGACCAGCACTTGCGCGGCGGCTGGTGACAACCAATGGGGCAACGCAGCCAACTGGGCTGCCGGCCTTCCGACGGCGACGCAGGACGTCAACATCGGCCTTTCGACCTATCAAAGCGGCACGAGCTTCCGTCCTGTCCAGCACGATACCGTCCAGATCTCCGCTGCCACGAGCGCGGCGGCCGGCAACCTCTTCATCGGCTTTTCCGGCGGCAGAACGAACAGCGGCAGCTTCGGTGCGGGCAACCTCACCAATCTCGGCACGCTGACGGTCACCAACACGATGGTCGTCGGCTCGACCGGCGTCGGAAGCTTCAGCAATTCGGGCACCGCCACCGTGGGCGGCAGTCTGATCGTCGGCAGTGCCTTCCAGGGCTCCGTCAGCAACAGCGGCACGATCGCGGTCAGTGGCAGCACCGTCATCGGCCAGCTCGGCGGGGTCGCGGGCGCCGTCACCCTGACCGGGACGGGCAGCCTTCTCACCGGCGGCAATCTCACCGTCGGCGAAGCGGGGTCCGGCTCGCTTTTCATCGCATCCGGCAGCTCCGCCGTCACCAACGGCCGGGTGACGCTCGGCACGAATTCGTCGGGCGCGGGCCTGATCGTCAATGAGGGCCAGATGACCACCGGCGACCGGCTCATCGTCGGCGAGGCGGGCTACGGCCATATCCGGACCATCGGGGCGACGGCGACGACGGCCACGGCGGGAGACATCGCACTCGGAGCCACCGCGACCGGCGTCGGCATCGCGATCACGAGCCAGGGCACCATGAGCGGCGGCGGACGCCTCGACGTCGGCGTGCGCGGCGAGGGATACCTGATCGTCGACCAGGGCGGCGAGGTCAACAATGGGGTCGGCGTCATCGCCAAGGAGCCGGGGGCGCGCGGCTATGCGCTCGTGACCGGCGCCGACAGCCTGTGGGACAATCGCCAGTCCCTCACCCTCGCCTCGGAGAGCAACACCGCCGGCGTCCTCGTCATCAACGACGGCGGCACGGTGCGCATCGCCGACGGCGAGGGCACGCTGGTCATCGGCGAGAAAGCCGGCTCCACCGGCATCCTCAACATCGGTGCCATGTCGCCGCAGGGCGTCGACTACGGCTTGTACGCGGATGTGAAGACCTATCTCGGCGGCACCGACACGGATGCGAATGCGCGTGCGCCGGGCACGCTCGACGCCGCCTTCGTCCGCTTCGGAGAGGGCGCCGGCACGGTCAATTTCAAGCATACGGGCGACGAGGCCCTCGACTACCGCTTCAAGGCCGGCTTCGTCGGCCTCGGCACCGTCAACCATTTCGAGGGCTTTACGGTGCTGGACGGGGATTCGTCCGGCTTCACCGGCCCGGCCCACGTCCACGGCGGCACCATGGTCGTCAACAACGTGCTCGCCGGCAACGTCACGGTGCATTCGGGCGGCACGCTGCGCATCGGCCACGAGGGGCCGAACGACACCGGCGAGACCGGCCACGTCGTCAACGACATCGTCAATGACGGCGTCGTGCAGTTCAACCGGTCCAACGCCTATACCTACGGCCAGGTCATCAGCGGGACGGGCGCCGTCGAGCAGATCGGCACCGGGACGACGATTCTGACCGGCGCCAATACCTATACCGGCCCCACCACCATCTTCCGCGGCACGCTGCAGCTGGGCGACGGCGGCACCACCGGCTCCATCGACGCCACCTCCGGTGTCGACATCCGCGCCGACGGCACCCTCGCCTTCAACCGCTCCGACGTGAAGGTCTTCGACCGTCAGATCACCGGTACCGGCACGATCAGGCAGATCGGCTCCGGCGTGACGCGCCTCACCGCCGACAGCTCGGGCTTCACGGGCAGTACTTTCATCGATGCCGGCACGCTCTCCGTCAACGGCATCCTCGGCGGCACGGTCGACGTCAACACCGGCGGCACGCTCGAAGGCCTCGGGCAGGTAGGTACCACCGTCGTGCATGCCGGCGGCACCATCGCCCCGGGCAACGCGACCGATCCGGGCAGGACACCCATCGGCACGCTCACGATCGCCGGCAACTTCACGCAGGAGGCCGGCTCCTTCTACCAGACCGAGGTGCGCTCGACCGGCGAGAGCGACCTGATCCACGTCACTGGCACGGCGACGATCGATCCGGGCGCCGTCCTCAACGTGACCAAGATCGATCCGGCCCGCTACGAGCTCGAGCACCGCTACACGGTGCTGACGGCGGACGGGGGCCGCACCGGCACCTACACGCTGACCGGCGATACGTGGGTGTCGACCTTCTACCGGGTGGAGGACCATTACGACGCCAACAACGTCTATCTCGACGTGGCGCAATATCGTCTGTTCCAGGAGGCCGGGCGCACGGTCAACCAGATCAACGCGGCGACGGCGGCGCAGGAGCTCAAGTGGCAGCGCGATCCCGCCACCAACTACCCGACCAACGCACTCTTCCGCGCCATCGCCTATCTGCAGACGGACGAGGAGGCGCGCTACGCCTTCGACCAGATCTCGGGTGAGATCTACGCCTCGACCAAGGCCGGGCTCCTGGAGGAGAGCCGCTTCATCCGCGAGGCGACGGGCAACCGCCTGCGCAGCGCCCTCGGCGGCCTCGGCCGCAAGATGCCCACGCACGAGCCGAGCCGCAACATCAAGGACCCGATGCCGCGGCAGGTCCCGCCCAGGATCGAGGACGGTCTCGTCCTGTGGGGGCAGGGCTTCGGCACATGGAGCAGCACCAACGGCGATGGCAATGCCGCCTCGCTCGATCACAGCACGGGCGGCTTCCTCATCGGCGCGGATGTGCCGGTCGCGGAGAGGTTCCGCGTCGGCCTCGTCGGCGGCTACAGCAAGTCCCGGTTCAGCGTCGACGAGCGCCATTCGCGGGCATCAAGCGACAATTATCACATCGGCCTCTATGGCGGGGCGGAATGGAACCGGCTCGGCCTGCAGCTCGGCGCCAGCTACACCTGGCACGACATCTCGACCACGCGCGACGTGCGCTTCCCCGGCTTCTCGGAGAGCCTGGCCTCGAGCTATGACGCCAGCACGCTGCAGGCCTACGGCGATCTCGGCTACGCGATTCGCTGGAACGCGCTGAAGCTGGAGCCTTTCGGCGGCCTCGCCTATGTCAGGCTCGAGGAGGACGGCTATCGCGAAAAGGTTGGTGTCGCCGCCCTGACCGGCACCGGCCATTCCTCGGACAAGCTCTATGGCACCCTGGGCCTGCGCCTCGAGCGCCAGTTCGACCTCGGCGACATGGCGCTGACCGCCCGCGGCATGCTCGGCTGGCGCCATGCCTTCGGCAAGTCGACGCTCAGCGCCGTCCATGCCTTTGCCGGCAGCAGCCCCTTCACGGTCTACGGCGTGCCGATCGCGAAGAACGTGGGTGTCGTGGAGGCGGGCCTCGACGCCGCCTTCACGAAGGACCTGACCGTGGGTGTCGCCTATTCGGGGCAGTTCAGCAAGTCGACCGAGATGCACGGCGTCCACGGCAATGTGAACTGGAAATTCTGAAGGTGGCCTGTCGAGCCGGCTCCGGTTCACGCCGGAGCCGGCCGATTGCCTCCCCGGTGCCGGTCACGCTTCCCGCGGCCGTCGACGATCAACGCGCGCCTCGCGCTGACGATGCCTCCCCACAATGCCGCCGGCGAGCCATGCAATCGGCGCGCTTGCCTTTCCCGTTGCGCCGGGCGATGCACGGATATTGAGCAGGTCGGCACATGTCCTGCCACGGGGAGACGCACCATGTCGGCAACACCGGCACGCGAGGATGACGCGGCCGCCTCCAAGGCGTCGCCGCCCGGCAACGCCCTCCTGGGCATCAGCCTGATGATGCTCGGCATCTTCATGTTTTCCGTCAACGACGTGCTCGGCAAATGGCTGGTCGCCACCTTCACGGTGGCGCAGGTGCTGCTGATCCGCAGCTTCGCGGCGCTTCTCGTCCTTGCACCCTTCGTGTGGCGCGAGGGCCTCGGCAATATCCTCACGCTGCCGAAGCCGGGGCTGCAGCTCGCCCGCGTCGTCTTCGCCACCTTGGAAGTCGTGTTCTTCTACTGGGCGGTCATCGGCCTGCCGCTCGCCGACGTCGTCACCTATTATCTCGCCGGCCCCATCTACGTGACGGCGCTGTCGGCGCTCTTCCTGCGCGAGAAGGTCGGCTGGCGGCGCTGGACGGCGGTGCTCGTCGGCTTTGCCGGCGTTCTCATCGCGCTGCGCCCGTCGGCGGCGACGCTCGACGTCTATGCGCTCGTGGCGCTGCTCGGCAGCATCTTCTTCGCGCTCTTGATGATCACGACGCGCCACCTGCGCGGCACGAGCGACACGTCCCTCGTCTTCTGGCAGACGCTCGGCGCGCTCGTCTTCGGCATCGCGCTCGCGCCCTTCGGCTGGGTGCCGCCGGAGGCGGGCGATTTCGCGCTGCTGTCTCTCCTCGGCGTCGTGGCGCTCGCGGCCCACATCAGCGTGACGCGGGCGCTCAAGCACGCCAGCGCTTCGGTGCTCGCGCCCTACCAGTACATGCTGATCGTCTGGGCGGTCATCCTCGGCTATCTCGTCTTCGGCGACATCCCGGATGCGGCCATGCTCGCGGGCGCGGCCATCATCATCGCGGCGGGCCTCTTCATCTTCCTGCGCGAGCAGACGCTGCTGCGCCGGCGCTGACCCCGCGGGCTCGACAAAGCCGCCGGGCCTGCTAATCGGGAAGGGTTCGAAACGACGCTGAACGAGCGAGGCAGGCGGTGACGACCGAGGACAACCGGCAGCAGATGCAATCCCCCTCCTACCGCCTGCCGGCGCTGGACCAGGACTTCCTGCTCGGGGATTCCATGCGCGGCGTGCGCTTCCTGCTCGAATATGCCAAGGCCGAGGAGGCGCTGCGCGACTGGGGCGTGCGCTCCACCATCGTCGTCTTCGGCACCGCGCGCGCCCGGCCGCTCGACGCTGCGGCCGAGGACGAGGCGATCGGCGACCGCGAGCGCAAGCAGCTCGCCCGCCGCGCCCGCTGGTACGAGGAGGCGCGCCGCTTCGGCCGCATCGCCTCCGAGCGTGGCGGGGCCATGGAGCACGGCGACGGCCAGCGCGACAACGTCATCGCCACGGGCGGCGGGCCCGGCATCATGGAGGCGGCGAACCGCGGCGCCTTCGAGGCCGGCGCGCCCTCCATCGGCTTCAACATCACCCTGCAGCACGAGCAGGAGCCGAACGCCTATTCGACGCCCGAGCTCACCTTCCGCTTCCATTATTTCGCGATGCGCAAGATGCATCTCGCCATGCGCGCCAATGCCCTCGTCGTCTTCCCCGGCGGTTTCGGCACGCTCGACGAATTGTTCGAGCTGCTCACCCTGCAGCAGACGCAGAAGGCGCCGCGCCTGCCCGTCGTGCTCTACGACGAGAGCTACTGGCGCTCGATCATCAATTTCAACGCCCTGGCCGAGGAGGGGACGATCTCCCCGCACGATCTCGAGCTGATCGATTTCGCCGAGAGCGCCGAGGAAATCTGGGATAAGCTCGTTGCCTCCGGCCTCAGGCTGCCCTCACAATCGCCCTGATCCGAATCGGCCCGAGCGGCAAGGGCGGCCCCATGAGCGACAGCATCACCCCGCGCCAGCAGGACATCCTGGCCATCGCGCGCGTCCAGGGCCGTGTCAATGTCGAGGATCTCGCCGGGCGCTTCGAGGTGACGCCGCAGACCATCCGCAAGGATCTCAACGAGCTCTGCGACCGGCGGCTGATGACGCGGGTGCACGGCGGCGCCATCGTCGTCTCGGGCGTCGAGAACCTGTCCTACGAGGCCCGCCGCCTCATCGCCCACACCAGCAAGCGGGCGATCGGCGAGGCGGCGGCGCGGCTGGTGCCCAACAACGCCTCGCTCTTCATCAACATCGGCACGACGACGGAGGAGGTGGCGCGCGCGCTCGTCGACCACGAGGGCCTGCTCGTCATCACCAACAACCTCAACGTGGCGACGCTGCTCTACCGCCACCCGGCCATCGAAGTCATCCTCGCGGGCGGGCCGGTGCGCCGCGCCGACGGGGCCATCATCGGCTCGGCCGCGGTCGAGTTCGTGCGCCAGTTCAAGGTGGACTATGCGGTCATCGGCGCCTCGGCCATCGACGAGGACGGTGCGCTGCTCGATTTCGACTACCGGGAGGTGCGGGTGGCGCGCGCCATCATCGAGAATGCGCGCCGCGTCGTCCTCGTCGCCGATGCGCACAAGCTCGACCGCACGGCGCCGGTCCGCATCGCCGACCTGCGCGAGGTCGATGTCTTCGTGACCGACCGGTTGACCTCCGCCCCCTTGCGCGAGTTGTGCGCCGAGCACGGCGTGGAGATCGTCGAGGTGGGCGAGACGCAGGTCGAGGAGGCGTAGCCGCGCGCTGCGCTAGGATAGCCGCTCCCGGCCGGGCGCCATGTGCGCCCCGGCACGGACGGTGCGCGCCGCGAGCGCGCCTCATGGGCCGTTGCACGCTGAAAGGAGCGGACGATGGCACTCTACCGACAGCGACTGCCGCAGCTCGACGGTCAGCCCTTCCTGGCGGATGGCGGGCTGGAGACCACCCTCGTCTTTCACGACAATCTCGACCTGCCCTGCTTTGCCGCCTTTCCTCTCGTGCTCGACGAGGAGGGCCGCGAGCGCCTGAGCCGTTATTTCGTGCCCTATCTCGAGCTCGCCCGCGCCCGCGGCGTCGGCTTCGTGCTCGACACGGCGACGTGGCGGGCCAGCCCTGAGTGGGGTGCGCGCCTCGGCTATACCATGGCCGACCTCGCCCGGGTGCAGCGGGCCTCCGTCACGCTTGCGGAGGAGCTGCGCCGGCGTTTCGAGGCCGCCGGCACCCCCATCGTCATCAACGGGGCCATCGGCCCGCGCGGCGACGGCTATGTCGCCGACACCAGCATGTCGCCCGCGGAGGCGGAGAGCTACCACGGCCATCAGGTCGACGCGCTCGCGGCCACGGAGGCCGACATGGTGAGCGCCATCACCATGACCTATGCGCGCGAGGCCGCCGGCATCGCCCGCGCCGCGCGGGCGAACGCCATGCCGGTCGCCATTTCGTTCACGGTGGAGACCGACGGGCGGCTGCCGTCCGGCGAGAGCCTTGCCGAAGCCATCGCGATGGTGGATGACGAGACCGGCGGCTATCCCGCCTATTACATGATCAACTGCGCACATCCGACGCATTTTTCCGGAGTGCTCGACGAGGCGGCCGCGGATGCCCCCTGGCGCCGCCGCATCGGCGGCATCCGCGCCAATGCCTCGGCCATGAGCCATGCCGAGCTCGACGCGGCGACCGAGCTCGATCCCGGCGATCCGGCCGATCTCGGCCGGCGCTACAGGACGTTGCGCCAGGGGCTCATGCAGCACGTGTGCGTGCTCGGCGGCTGCTGCGGCACCGACGTCCGCCACCTGCGCGCGATCTGCGAGGAGTGCCTCGACTGACACCGCTCAGGCGGCGATCCGCTCCGCCTGATAGCCGGCTTCGTCGATGGCGCGGCGGATCTCGGCCTCGTCGCGCGTCGTCTTGACCGTCACCTTGCGGGCGGGAAGGTCGACGGCAACCTCGGCGTGGGCATCGAGCGCCTTGACGGCGCGCTCGATGGCCGCGACGCAATGGCCGCAGCTCATCTCGGGAACCTGGAACGTGAGCATGGATGATCTCCGGAATGAATGATTCCGGCCCTGTCTAATCCTTCCCATCATGGTAAGGTCAAGCGGCGTCAGCCGATGGAGGGCCCTTGCAACGGCTCTTGCAACGGCCCTTGACCTTCCCATCATGGGAAGCCTCATGTGAGGGGCAACTTCGAGACATGCGGGAGTTGCCGATGAAGAGATCACCCGACGAGGCCGGCTCGGCCGGCGCCGTCGCCGCGCAGGGCCCGACGGTTTTCCTGCCCATCGAGGGCATGACCTGCGCCTCCTGCGTGCGGCGCGTCGAGAGGGCCATCGCCGACGCCTCCGGTGTCGCGGCGGCCGACGTCAATCTCGCGACCGAGCGGGCGCGCATCGCCTTCGCCGGCCGCGACGCCGATATCGCGCCCGTCGTCGCCGCCGTCGCCGAGGCCGGCTATTCGGTCGCCGTCGAGACCAGCCGCTTCGCCGTCGACGGCATGACCTGCGCCTCCTGCGTCGCGCGTATCGAGAAGGCGCTCCGCGCGGTGCCCGGCGTCATCGCGGCGAGCGTCAACCTCGCCACCGGCGAGGCCCTCGTGCGGCATGCCGCAGGTACGGTCGACGCGGCTGCGCTCGTCGCGGCGGTGGAGCGGGCCGGCTACGGCATGCGCCCGCTCGACGGGGACGCGGCCGGCGAGGCCGAGGCGACGGACCGGCGCGACGAGGAGGCGCGCATCCTGCGCCGCGACGTCGCCCTGGCCGCCGTCATGACGCTGCCGATCGTCGTCGTGGAGATGGGGGCTCATCTCTTCTCCGATTTCCACCACTGGGTGATGGCGACGCTCGGCGATCTCAACTGGCCGCTGCAGTTCGCGCTGACGGCCGCCGTGCTCGCCCTGCCCGGCCGCCGCTTCTTCGCGAAGGGCGTGCCCGCCCTTGTGCGCGGCGCGCCGGACATGAACGCCCTCGTCGTGCTCGGCGCGGGCGCGGCCTTCCTCTATTCGAGCGTGGCGACCTTTGCTCCCGCCCTGCTGCCGGCCGAGACGACCCACGTCTATTTCGAGGCGGCGGCGGTCATCGTCACCCTCATCCTCGTCGGCCGCTATCTGGAGGCGCGGGCGAAGGGCCGCACCGGCGAGGCCGTGCGCCGCCTCGTCGGCCTGCAGCCGCGCACGGCGCGCGTCCTGCGCGACGGCATCGAGCGCGAGATCGCCATCGGCGAGGTCGCGGCGGGCGATGTCGTCGTGGTGCGCCCGGGCGAGCGCATCGCCGTCGACGGCGAGGTCGTGGACGGCCGTTCCTTCGTCGACGAATCGATGATCACGGGCGAGCCGGTCCCCGTCGCCAAGGAGGCGGGGGCGGAGGTGGTGGCGGGCACCGTCAACGGCACCGGCTCCTTCACCTTCCGCGCCACCAAGGTGGGCGCCGAGACGCTGCTCGCCCAGATCATCCGCATGGTCGAGGCGGCCCAGGGCGCGAAGCTGCCCATCCAGGGCCTCGTCGACAAGGTCACGGCCTGGTTCGTGCCGGCGGTCGTCGCCGTCGCGAGCGCGACCTTCCTCGCCTGGTTGGCCCTCGGCCCCGATCCGGCGCTGTCCTTTGCGCTCGTCAATGCGGTCGCGGTGCTCATCATCGCCTGCCCCTGCGCCATGGGGCTCGCGACACCCACCTCGATCATGGTCGCCACGGGCCGGGCGGCGGAGCTCGGCGTCCTCTTCCGCAAGGGGGACGCGCTGCAGAGCCTGCGCGGCGTGCGCACCGTCGCCCTCGACAAGACGGGCACCCTGACCGAGGGCCGGCCGTCGCTGACCGACCTCGTCACCGCGGAGGGCTTCGACGAGGCCGAGGTGCTCAGCCTCCTCGCCTCGGCCGAGGCGCGCTCCGAGCACCCGATCGCCCAGGCTGTGGTGCGCGCCGCCGAGGAGCGGGGCCTTGGCCTCACCCCCGCCGAAGCCTTTTCGGCGGATCCCGGCTTCGGTGTCAGCGCCGTCATCGCGGGCCGCCGGGTCGAGGTCGGCGCGGACCGCCTGATGCAACGGCTCGGCGTGGCCGTCGCGCCCTTCGCCGAAGAGGCGGCGCGGCTCGCGGACGAGGGGCGCACGCCGCTCTATGTCGCCGTCGACGGGCGTCTCGCCGCCATCGTCGCCGTCGCGGACACGGTCAAGCCCTCGACGCCGGCCGCTCTGGCGGCCCTGCATGCGCTCGGCCTGTCCGTCGTGATGATCACGGGCGACAACCGGCGCACGGCCGAGGCGGTCGCCCGGCGTCTCGGCATCGACGCCGTGGAGGCGGAGGTCTTGCCCGGCGGCAAGGTCGAGGTCGTCGAGCGGCTGAAGCGCGCCGGCCCCGTCGCCTTCGTCGGCGACGGCATCAACGATGCGCCGGCGCTCGCCGCCGCCGATGTCGGCATCGCCATCGGCACCGGGACGGATGTCGCCATCGAGAGCGCCGACGTGGTGCTGATGTCGGGCGCTCTCACCGGGGTCGCGACGGCGCTCGCCCTGTCGCGGGCGACCATGCGCAACATCACCGAAAACCTCTTCTGGGCCTTCGCCTACAACGTCGCGCTCATCCCCGTGGCGGCGGGCGTGCTCTATCCGGCTGCCGGCATCCTGCTGTCGCCGATGCTGGCCGCCGGTGCCATGGCCCTGTCGAGCGTCTTCGTCGTCACCAACGCCCTGCGGCTGCGGCGGTTTTCGCCGCCGCAGCCGGCAGGCGCCGGAAGCTGAGGAGCAAACCCATGAACATCGGCGAAGCCGCGGCCGCCTCCGGCGTCTCGGCCAAGATGATCCGCTACTACGAACAGATCGGCCTCGTCGCCAGCGTCGCGCGCACCGAGGCGGGCTACCGCGTCTATTCGACGAGCGATATCCACCGGCTGCGCTTCATCCGCCGTGCGCGCGACCTCGGCTTCTCCGTCAAGGAGATCGGCGAGCTGCTCGCCCTCTGGGCCGACCGCGGGCGTGCCAGCGCCGACGTCAAGCGCATCGCCACCACCCATATCGCCGATCTCGAGGAGAAGATGCGGCAGATCCGCGAGATGGTGAGCACGCTCAGGCATCTCGCCGACCATTGCCAGGGCGACGACCGGCCCCACTGCCCCATCATCGACAACCTCGCCCGAGGCGACCTCGACGAGGAGCCGCAGAAGCGGACGGCGAGGCACCCTGCGCGGGTGTGACGGCGGGGTGCTCAGCCCGGGTTGAAGGTGGTCGCGCCGAGACGGTGGCGCAGCTCGATGCAGTGGAACTGCGCGAAGACCTGAGTCAGCCAGTCCCGCAGGCAGCTGCGGGCCACCATGGAGGGCAGGCCGTGTTCGGCGTCGGTCCCCTCGACGAGCCCGAGCCGCATGCGCTCCAGCCGGCGCAGGATGGAGGGCGCGAGCGGGGGGATCGCCAGGCAATGCTCGAAACGCGCGAAGGCCGAGCCGGCCGCCTCGCAGATGTGCTCGTTGAGCACAACGATGGTCTCCGCCGGGTTGATGCGGGCGCGCAGCTGCGCGGCATGGACGTCGAGCTCCTCGAGCGAACATCCGTGCAGCAGCAGCACCAGCCTGAAGTCGCGCAGGGCGGCTTCCGAGGCGAAGTCCATCTGCTCCATGAGGTCGAGGAACGGCTCGTAGGAGCCGTGCCACAGGTCGACGATACGCGCTTCCGGCCCCGCCTGCAGCATGCCCTCGAACAGCCGCATCTGTCCGGCGGTGGTGGAGAGGTTGACGATCTCGGCCGCGCCGTTCGTTGTCGCAGTCAGCTCCGCATCGTGCGGGTTGAGGTCGAAGGCCAGGGGCGGTGGCCCGTTCGCCCGGCAGAACTCCAGGAAGAGTCGCGCGGAGAGGGTCTTGCCGGCGTGCGCCAGAGGCCCGCAGGCGATGAAGATGGGCGTCCAGCCACTCATGAGGACGTGCCGCATTGGGGCTTCCAACTGGTTGCGCCGGTCCCGCTCAGGCTTTCGCCGAGCGGGCCGTCATGATGTCGTGGAAATGCACGCGGTCGAATTCCGCGCAGACGGCCCGCAGCCAGGTGCGGACATAGCCGCGCAGCACGAAGGAATAGCCGGCCTCCTCGCCGTCGCGCGTCCTGTCGGCGACGAAGGTGGAAAAGCTGGTTCCCGCGAGCTCCACCTGCTCGTAGGCCATCTCGTTGAGCTTCGGGATGGTGATCTCGCCCGCGCATTTGACCTTGCCGAAATAGGCCTTCGACGTCGTCGGGCTCCAGTCGAAGAAGGTCGTGTCGTTCATCTTGTTCTTCACTAGGAAATAATGGGCGTCATCCGTGAAGGGAGCGGTCTCGGCGATCTCGTCCAGCGAGGCGATGGACGGCCCGAGGACATGCAGGATGATGAAATTGAAGCGCTTTTCGGCCACCGCCTCGAGAAAGCCCATGTCACGCAGGGCGGCGAGGGTGCGGACCATCTGTCCGGCGCACACGTCGATGACGCTTGCCTTGACGTCGGTGCGCGAGAGCGTGTCGACGATGCGCATCTGGCCGGTCGTCTGGGTCAGGTCGACGATCTCGCTGATATCAGGGTGAAAACGCTGCAGCGTGCCGCGTGGGGCCTCGGTGTCGAAGGCGCGTGGCAGGACACTGCGCTCGTTGAGATAGTCCAGAAGGCTGCGGCACGTCGTGGTCTTGCCGACGCCGCCCTTGTCGGCGCCGACCAGGATAACCGTGTGTTTCATGAAAAACCCCACTGAAAAGAAAGGCTTGTGAAAAAGGACCGTGTGAAAGCAAAGGCATTATTCACGCAATGGTTGTGACACGTCAAGAATGCAATTTCAGTGGCAGGGTGCTGCTGCGGCGCCGGTTCATCATGTACCGGTAATCTCGCCGCTCTAGCAGAGCCTGCAGCGCCGCCATGGCGCATCATCGCAGCAGGCTGAACATGCGGATATCCGTTCATTATCGGCTCGTCCTGGTGTTGTCGGGGCTCGGCGTCGTGGCTTCGCTTGCCACCCTGCCGGTGACCTTCGCCCTCCATGACGAGATCGCCGACCTGCCGCCCCGGCCGGTGCTGGTCGCCGGGATGATGCTGCAGGCATCGGTCGTCTTCGCGCTCGCCGCTCACCTCGGCCTGAGGGCCGCCGCACGCGTCGGGCTTCCCGGAGCGCCGCTGCTGGCGGCGCTGGCCGGCGGGCAGCCCGCGTCTCTCGCGGGCGCGCGGCTCGGCCGGGCGGTGGCGGCCGGGCTCTGTACCGGCCTTCTGGTGGTGGCTGCGGATGTGCTCCTCTTCCGCGGCGTTCTGCCGCCGTCGGCGGCCGCCTTCGGCGAGGTCGTCCTGTGCAAGCGTCTCCTCGCCGGTCTTCTCTATGGCGGCCTCGCCGAGGAGATCCTGCTGCGCCTCTTCCTCTTGTCCGCGCTCGTCTATCTTCTTGCGCGGGGCTGGCGCGCAGGCGCACGGGCAGGGGCCGCGCCGATCGTCCTCGCCATCGTGATAGCGGCCCTGGTCTTCGGCCTCGGCCATCTGCCGGCGACGGCGGCCCTCGTCCCGCTGACGCCGGCGATCATCCTGCGTGCCTTGCTGCTCAACGGCCTCGTGGGTGTCGTCTGCGGGCTCATCTACGTCCGGCGGGGGCTGGAGGCCGCGATGGCCGCCCATGCGGCCGCGCATCTTCCCCTGCAGATCGCGCCGATGCTGCTCATGTCCTGAGGGCGGGCGTCTCATCGTGCAGGAGATGTTCAGCCCTTCACGCGTGCTGCACGCCGCGCCTCTGCGGGCGGGCGGTGATGCGATAGACCGCCGCCGGCGGCACGTTGCGCACGGTACGGCCGAGGAGCGTCGCCTTGAGGCCGAGCCGGTCGAGGATGGTCCGCGGCACGGGGCAGCGCATGCCGTAGGTGAACTGGTAGAAGGCGCCCTGCGGCCTGAGGTGACGAAAGGCGCCGTCGAGAACGGCCATGACCTTGCGCGGCGACAGGTTGAGCAGCGGCAGGCCGCTGACGACGGCCCCGGCCGGACGTCCGTCGAACAGCTCGACCTGGGCAAGGCGGGCCGCGTCCATCCACAGCACCCGGGCCCTGCCGAAGCGCGCCTGCAGCAGGCGGGCGAAATCGGAGCCGTATTCGACGAGAACGAGGTCGCGGGCGTCGACGCCGCGGGCGAGGATCGCCTCGGTGAAGGCGCCGGTGCCGGGGCCGAGCTCGATGACGGGCGCGGAACGCGGCCCGATCTCGCGCGTGATGAGCTCGGCGAGTGCGGGGCCGGATGGCGCAACGGCACCGACATGGACCGGGTCGGCGCACCAGGCGCGCAGGAACTGGACGAGATCGGACGGACGGGCGACGGACATGGCTTGCGACGATCCTTCCTATGGCGGGCCCCATGCGCTTGTCGCCGGCCCGGATTGTGGAAGCATGACGCCCGCCCGGATCAGTCCTCCGGCTGCGGCAGGGTGATGCGGAAGCAGGCGCCGCCGCCGGGCGCATCGACGACGGCGATGGTGCCGCCGTGCAGACGCACGATCTCGACGACGAGATGCAGCCCGAGGCCGGTGCCGTGCGAGCGCGTGTCGAGGCGCTGGAAAGGCTCGAAGATCTGCTCGCGCTGGGCCGCAGGGATGCCGTTGCCGTCGTCCGCGATCTCGACGATGCCGCCTTCGGCAACTGTTATGGTGATGAGGCCGGGCCGGCCGGCATGGTCGATGGCGTTCTGCACGAGATTGGTCAGCGCCCGCGCCAGCCCGAGCGGGTCGCCACGCACCTTCATCGTCTTCACACGCGCCTCGAACGACAGCTCGAAGCCCGCGGCGATGGCGAGCGGGGCAAGGTCGGCGGCGACCTCGCGCGCCAGGGCGACGAGGTCGAGGGTCGTCATGGCACAGGGCGCCGCATCGATGCGCTGCAGGTCCAATAGCTGGCCGGCGAGGTTGGAGAGGCGGGCAGCGTCGGCGAGCAGGCGCTGCCGCTGCGGGCTGTCGTCGAGCGCCTCGAGCCGCGTCGTCAGGATGGCGATGGGCGTGCGCAGCTCGTGCGCGGCATCGACGAGGAACCGCTGGCGCCGCTCGTAGCCGTCGTCGAGACGGGCGAGGGCGTCGTTGACGGCCGTGACGAGCGGCACGACCTCGGCCGGCACGCCGTCGAGCGGCAGGCACCCGCCGCGCCGGCCGGCGTCGATCTGGCGCGCCTTCTCGGCGACGGTCCTCAGGCCGGACAGCGCCCGGCCGACGACGAGCGGCGTCGCGGTCAGCGTCGCCAGTGCCATGACGAGGACGATGGGCAGGACGATCCCGGCGACGCTGATCGCGACCGCCCAGACGACGCGTCGCAGGGGGATGTAGCTGCCGGGTCCGGTCAGCACCTGCACGCGTCCGGCGGCCGTGTCCATCTGCTTCAGGCGGGCGATCTGCCGTGGCGGATCGCCGAGGTTCCAGCCGAAGCGGGCCTGGCCGACCCCCATGGCGACGGCGCCGATGCGCGCATATTCCTCCGGTACCCGTCCTTCGGAGAGGATGATGCCATCCTTGTCGCGCACGACGAACCACAGATCGGGCGAGCGCCGTCGCAAGTCGGCGAGCTGCCGCGTCGGACGAAGGACGAGGCCGCCGCCGCTGTCGCGCCCGAGGGCATGGGCCACCGCCTCGAGGATCGCGTCCTCGGGCTCGAGCTTGCTGGCGAAGTGGCCGCCCAGCCAGAGCGCGAGGAAGGCCGCGACGACGACGAGCGCGATGACGGCGGCCTGCACCGCGATGAGCCGCGTCACCAGGCGCCGCTTGAGCGAATGGCGCGTTCCGCCCCTCATGTGGCGGGCCGCAGCAGGTAGCCGACGCCGCGGACATTGTGGATCTCGAGCCCCGCCCCGGCTTCGGTCAGCTTGCGGCGCAGGCGCGAGACATGGGCATCGAGCGCGTTGGACTGGATCTCGTCGCTGTAGCCGTAGACCGCTTCCTCGAGCACGGCGCGCATCACGGTGCGGCCGGCACGGCGCAGCAGCGTCTCGAGCACCAGGAGCTCACGGCGCGGCAGGTCGAGGCGCGCGCCCCCGACGTTCGCCTCGCGATGCTCGGTGTCGAAGGTCAGATGGCCGATGCGCAGCGAGCGCTGCGAGACGGCGCCCGGCCGGCGCAGGATGGCACGCAGGCGCGCCAGCAGTTCCTCGACGGCGAAGGGCTTGGGCACATAATCGTCGGCGCCGGCGTCGAGGCCGGCAATCCGGTCCTCGATGTCGCCGCGGGCTGTCAGCACGATGACCGGCAGATGGCGCAACGCCTCGCGTTCGCCGCTCCTGAGCCCGCGGACGAGGTCGAGGCCTTCGCCGTCCGGCAGGCGACGGTCGACGAGAACGGCGTGGTGCACGTCGCCCGCCAGCGCCTCGCGCGCCTCGGCGAGGCTCGTCACGTGATCGAGCACGATGTCGTGGCGCTGCAGGGCCGACGCCAGGGCGCCGGCCATCTCGACCTCATCTTCGACGAGCAGGATCCGCAATGGTCGCTCCGCTGTGCCGGACCATCATCTGTGAGCGGCGATCATTGCGGAAGCGTTGCGCCGCGCGGGTCCTGCCGTGCCCGGAATGAAAAAGGGCCGCGCGTGGCGGCCCTTCGCTCGTCCCGGCCGGCAGGCGCGGCTCACGCGGCCGTCGCGAGCGCGGCGGCCTCCAGCGCCACGGCGGCGGATTGGATGATGGCGGCGAAGCGCACCGCCGTCTGCACGGTGGCCGTCGGCAGGCCGGCATCCTTGAGCACCTTCTCGTGCGCGTCGATGCACATGCCGCAGCCGTTGATGGCCGAGACGGCCAGGGACCACAGCTCGAAATCGACCTTGTCGACGCCCGGGTTGCCGATGACGTTCATGCGCAGCTTCGCCGGCAGGGTGCCGTATTCCTTGTTCGAGGCAAGGTGCACGAAGCGGTAGTAGACGTTGTTCATCGCCATGATCGAGGCGGCGGCGCGGGCGGCGTCGAGTGCCACCGGCGACAGCTTGGCCTTGGCCTCGGCCTCGCAGGCGGCGGCCACCTCGGCGTTGCGGGTGGCGATGCCGCAGGCGAGGATGAGGCCGTATTTCTGCTGCTCGCTCAGGGTTTCGTCCTGCGCCAGCGACGAGAGGTTGAGCCGCACGTCCTTGGCGAAGTCGGGGATCTTGCTCTTCAGCGTGTCGAACGACATCGATTGCGTCCTTGGCTTCAAGGGCGGGTGAGGGCCGGGCATGCTCGCCCGGCCCCGCGGCTCACGCGGCCTTCAGCGTGGCGCCACCGACCTCGCGGTTGCAGGGGCAGAGCTCGTCCGTCTGCAGGGCGTCGAGAACGCGCAGCGTGTCCTTGGGGTTGCGGCCGACGTTGAGGTTGGTCGCATAGACGTGCTGGATGGTGTTCTCGTTGTCGACGATGAAGGTGTAGCGGTAGGCGACACCGTCCGGCGAGCGCACGCCGAGCCCGTCGACCAGCGAGCCATTGGTGTCGGCGAAGGACCAGATCGGCAGCTTGTCGAGGTCGGGATGGGCGCGGCGCCAGGCGAGCTTCACGAACTCGTTGTCCGTCGAGCCGCCGAGGACGACGCAGTCACGGTCCGCGAACTCGCCGGCGAGGCGGGCGAACTCGGCGATCTCGGTCGGGCACACGAAGGTGAAGTCCTTCGGATAGAAGAAGATCACCTTCCACTTGCCGGCAAAGCTCTCGTCCGTGATCGTCTCGAAGGCGCTCTGGCCGTTCTCTTCGTGGTTGTTGAAGCCGGGCTTGACGCCGGTGACGCTGAACGAGGGGAGCTTGTCGCCGATTCCGAGCATGTCGCTTCTCCGCAAAGCAGTGGCCGCGCTGCGCCTGCCGCGCCCGCGCCGCCGAGGGAAAATTGGCTGGAAGGAGCCGTGGATACGGCTCCTGTGCATCGCACAAATCATGCACTGCGCCGCGACAATAGCCGCCCGGCGGCGAATGTAAATTGCGCAGGCCGCATGGCGGGCCCGGTGCGACGAATGGCTCGGGATTGGCCGTTTCCCTCCCCCCTTGCGGGGGAGGGTAGGGAGGGGGGTGGTGCAGCCCGGATGATCGCTGTGCTCTTGCGTCGCGGACCCCCACCCCCACCCCTCCCCACAAGGGGGAGGGGGGCGGCCCCGTCCCTCTATTCCCCCATCGCGATCAGGCTGGCATTGCCGCCGGCCGCCGCGGTGTTGATCGTGACCGTCTGCTCGGTGGCGAAGCGCAGCAGGTAGTGCGGCCCGCCGGCCTTCGGCCCGGTTCCGGAGAGGCCGTGGCCGCCGAAGGGCTGGGTGCCGACCACCGCGCCGATCATGTTGCGGTTGACGTAGACGTTGCCCGTCTCGAGCCGTGCGACGATCTGCGCGACCGTGTCCTCGATGCGCGAGTGGATGCCGAGCGTCAGGCCGTAGCCCGTCGCATCGATGGCGGCGATCACGTCGCCGAGCTTGTTCGCCCTGTAGCGCACGACGTGCAGGATGGGGCCGAAGACCTCCTCCTTGAGGTCGCGCGCGCTGGCGAGCTCGAAGACGTGCGGGCCCACATAGGTGCCCGGCGCCGGGCCGGGGATGGCAAGATGCGTGCGGGCGCTCGCCTTCATCGCCTTGGCATGGGCCTCGAGCTTCTCCTTGGCCTCGGCGTCGATCACGGGCCCCACATGGACGGATGGATCGCGCGGATCGCCCACTTTGAGCTCGCGCGCGGCGCCCACCACCATCTCGATCATCCGGTCGGCGACATCCTCCTGCACGCACATGAGCCGGAGCGCCGAGCAGCGCTGGCCGGCGGAGCGGAAGGCGGACATGACGACGTCGTCGGCCACCTGCTCGGGCAGAGCGGTCGCGTCGACGATCATGGCATTGATGCCGCCCGTCTCGGCGATGAGGGGCACGATCGGCCCGTCCTTGGCGGCAAGCGTGCGGTTGATGATGCGCGCGACCTCGGTCGAGCCGGTGAAGACGACGCCGGCGACGGCCGGGTGGGCGACGAGCCGGGCGCCGATGCGCCCGTCGCCGGGCACGAAGTGGAGGGCGCTCTTCGGCACGCCGGCCTCGTGCAGCAGCTTCACCGCCTCGCAGGCGATGACGGGCGTCTGCTCGGCCGGCTTGGCGACGACGGAATTGCCGGCGACGAGCGCGGCCGTCACCTGGCCGAGGAAGATGGCGAGCGGGAAGTTCCATGGCGAGATGGCGACGAAGGGGCCGCGCCCGCGCAGCACGAGGCGGTTCTCCTCGCCCGTGGGGCCCGGCATCACGGTGCCCTCGCCGAAGAGCCGCTCGGCCTGACGTGCGTAATAGCGGCAGAAGTCGACCGCCTCGCGCAGGTCGGCCACCGCGTCGTCGAGCGTCTTGCCGGCTTCGACCTGCAGCAGGTTGAGGAAGAGCCCGCGCCGCGCCTCGAGAAGGTCGGAGGCCTTGCGGATGGCCTCGGCGCGCGTCGCGGCGGGCGTTGCCGCCCAGGCACTAAACCCGGCCTTCGCTGCCGCCATCGCCGCATCGGCGGCAGCCTCGTCCGCATCCTCCACGACACCGGCGACGGTCCTGCCGTCGATGGGGCTGGCGATTTCGCGCCGCGTGCCGGGCCGGGCTTCGCCATCGACGAGGGCGCGTGCGGGGGCCGACGGCAGCCCCGCCTTCTTCAGATCGTCCATGAGACGGGCGAATTCCTCCGCGTGGCCGAATTCGACGCCGGCGGAATTGACGCGGGAGCCATAGAGCGCCGCCGGCAAGGGCAGGCGCGGGTGGGCGGCGGCCTCGGGCGTGCCGATGATCGCCGCCGGCCGCTTGAGGATCTCGGCGATCGGCACGTTCGGGTCCGCGGCCACGGAGACGAAGGAGGAATTGGCGCCGTTCTCGAGCAGGCGGCGCACCAGATAGGCGAGGAGGTCGCGGTGCCCGCCGACCGGCGCATAGGTGCGGCAGGCGGTGCCGGGCACGGCCTCGAACAGCTTGCCGTAGAGCGCCTCGCCCATGCCGTGCAGGCGCTGGAACTCGAAGCCCTCCGTGTTGCCGGCAAGCTCGACGATGCTGGCGACGGTAAGCGCGTTGTGGGTGGCGAACTGCGGGAAGATGCGCGGGCGCAAGGCGAGCAGCTTCTCGGCGCAGGCCATGTAGTTGAGGTCCGTCATCGCCTTGCGGGTGAAGACGGGGTAGCCAGCAAGGCCGCGCTCCTGCGCGCGCTTGACCTCCGTGTCCCAGTAGGCGCCCTTGACGAGGCGCACCATGAAGCGGCGGTCATGGCGCTCGGCGAGTTCGGCGATCCAGTCGATCACGGCTGCGGCGCGCTTCTGGTAGGCCTGGATGGCGAGGCCGAAGCCGTCCCAGCCGGCGAGGGAGGGAGCGGCGGCGACAGCGGCGATGACGTCGAGCGACAGCTCCAGCCGGTCCGCCTCCTCGGCGTCGATGGTGAAGTTGAGGTCGTAGCCCTTGGCCTTCTCAACGAGCGCGATCACCTGCGGCACGAGCTCGGCCATCACCCGCGCGTGGCTCACCGCCTCGTAGCGGGGGTGCAGCGCCGAAAGCTTCACGGAGATGCCCGGGCGGTTCGGCAGCGGCTCGTTGCCGGCGGCCCAGCCGATGGCGTCGATGGCATCGGCATAGGAGCGCCAATAGCGGTCGGCGTCCTCCTGCGTGCGCGCCCCCTCGCCCAGCATGTCGAAGGAATAGCGGTAGATGCGGCCGGCGCCCGACTGGGCGCGCTTCAGCGCCTCCTCGATGGTTTGGCCGAGCACGAAGTGGTTGCCGAGCACGCGCATGGCCTGGCGCGTCGCCGTGCGCACCGCCGGCAGGCCGATGCGCTTGGCGAGCTGGCCGAGGATGCCCTCGGGCGTCTCGCCGGGCTGGATGATGCGTGCCGTGACGCCGAGCGCCCAGGCCGAGGCCGAGACGAGGAAGGCGTCGGACTTCGCCTCGTGGCGGGCGAAGTCGCCCTGGCCGAGCTTGTCCTCGATCAGCCGGTCGGCGGTGACGCTGTCGGGCACGCGCAGCAACGCTTCCGCCAGCACCATCAGCGCGAGGCCCTCGCGCGTCGACAACGAATATTCGCGCAGCAGCTCCTCGACGCCGCCGAGGCTGCCGCTCTTGGAGCGGATGGCCTCGATGAGGCTCCCCGCCAGCGTATCGATGCGACGCTCGCGCTCCGGCGCCAGCGCGGCTCCGGCCATGAGGTCACGGGCGATCGCCGCATCCTCGGGCGCGAAGGGGGCCCGGAAGGGCGGCAGGGCGGGGTCTGGCTGGCTGCTGGCGGAAGAGGCGGAACGCATCGACGATCAACTCCTTGAGAGATCGTCAGGATAACGCGGATATCGCCGTGGTTCGATTTGACGAAAGCGGGAATCGGCAGCAGGAATCACTATGAAAAGAGATTCAGATAGTGAGAATGATAAGTGCTCGACCGTACTGACAAGGGCATCCTCGCCGTCCTGCAGGCGGACGGGCGCATCGCCACCGTGGAGCTCGCCGAGCGAATCGGCCTGTCGCCGACCGCGACGAGCGAGCGGCTGAAGCGCCTGACGCGCGAGGGCTACATCACCGGCTACGGCGCGCGGCTCGACCCGCGCAAGCTCGGCCTCGAGCTGATGGTCTTCGTCGAGGTGTCTCTCGACAAGACGACGCCCGACATCTTCGAGCGTTTCGCCGAGGCCGTGCGCCGTGCGCCGGAGGTGCTGGAATGCCACATGGTTGCCGGCGGCTTCGACTATCTCGTCAAGACGCGCGTCGCCGACATGGCGGCCTACCGCCGCTTCCTCGGCGACGTGCTGCTGTCGCTGCCCGGCGTCACCGAGACGCGCACCTATGCCGTCATGGAGGAGGTGAAGAGCGACGGCGCGCTGCCGGTGGCATAGCCGGCCGGGCGGAGGGCGCCACCCGTCGCGAAACGTTAGGAAAAGATACGCTTTGTGACCGGCTGGCCGGCCATCGTCCTTGACAGGCGCGGCGGTGCCGTCACGATCAGCAGGAAGGAGCTCTTTCGCCGGTTTCGTTCCGGTACGAATATTGCTTCGACAACGATGACGCGCCTTACGCGTCCGCACGCTTCCAGTCTGGAGTCCGTCCGATGTCCCTTCCGTCCGTGTTGAGCCCCCTCGGTCAGTGCCGGCGTACCGCCTTGAGGACCTTCGCCGGCGTCGTCGCCGGTGCCGCCGCGCTCTGGGCGGGCGCCGCGGCGGCGCAGACGCCCCTGCGTTTCACGCTCGACTGGCGGTTCGAGGGGCCGGCGGCGCCGTTCCTGGTCGCCATCGACAAGGGCTATTTCAAGGACGAGGGGCTGGACGTCACCATCGACACCGGCAACGGCTCGCGCGAGGCCATCCCGCGTGTCGCCTCGGGCACCTACGACATGGGCTTCGGCGACATCAACTCGCTGGTGCGCTTCCGCGACGAGAACCCCAATGTCGACGTGAAGGCGGTGATGATGGTCTACGACCGGCCGCCCTTCTCCATCATCGGCCGCAAGAGCCGCGGCATCTCCACCGATCCCAAGAGCCTCGAGGGCAAGACCTTCGGCGCCCCGGTCGCCGACGGCGCCTTCGCCCAGTGGCCGATCTTCAAGCAGGTCAACGGGCTCGACGATTCCAAGATGAAGTTCGAGAACGTCGGCTTCCCGGTGCGCGAGCCCATGCTCGCCTCGGGCGAGGTCGACGCCATCTTCGGCTTCGCCATGTCCTCGCTCATCAACCTGAAGTCGCGCGGCGTCGCCGTGGACGACATCGTCGTCATGCTGATGGGCGACTACGGCGTCGAGCTCTACGGCAACGCCATCATGGTCTCGGCCAAGTTCGCCGAGGAGAAGCCGGAGGCGGTGAAGGGCTTCCTGCGCGCCTTCGTGCGCGGCCTGAAAGACACCGTCGCCAATCCCTCCGCCGCGGTCGACAGCGTCATCAAGCGCAACGACGTCGCCAAGAAGGAGGTGGAGCTCGAGCGCCTGCAGATGAACCTGGCCCAGAACGTCATCACGCCCTGGGTCAAGGAGAACGGCTTCGGCGGCATCGACGCGACGCGGTTCGAGAAGGCGCTGGAGCAGATCGGCCTCACCTTCACCTTCAAGAACAAGCCGGTTGCCGGCGACATCTTCGTCGACACCTACCTGCCCCCGCACGCCGAGCGGATGATCGACTGACCGTTCCGTCGCGTCGTCCGCCTCGCCCGGCCGCCGTCTCCCGGCGGCCGGCTCCGGGGCCAAGGGAAAGGTGACCCGCTTGAATGCTTTCGTCGCCCTGAAGGACGTCACCCACGCCTATGGCAGCGGTGACGGCTTTCCCGCCGTCGAGCACCTGTCGCTTTCCATCGCCGAAGGCGAGTTCGCCGCCGTCGTCGGCCCATCCGGCTGCGGCAAGTCGACGCTGATGAAGCTCGCCACGGGCCTGCAGTTCCCGCGCGCCGGCACCATCCTCGTCGGCGGCGCGCCGGTGACGCAGCCGGTGCGGATCGCCGGCATGGCCTTCCAGAACCCGACGCTGCTGCCCTGGCGCACCACGCTCGAGAACCTGCTCCTGCCGCTCGAGATCGTCGAGCCGCACCGCAGCCGGCTCAAGCGCGAGCGCGGCAGCTATGTCGCCAAGGCCGAGCGCCTGCTCGCCCAGGTCGGGCTCAAGGGCCAGGGCGGGAAATATCCGTGGGAGCTTTCGGGCGGCATGCAGCAGCGCGCCTCCCTGTGCCGGGCGCTCATCCACGAGCCGCAGCTCCTCCTCCTCGACGAGCCCTTCGGCGCGCTCGACGCCTTCACGCGCGAGGAGCTGTGGTGCGTGATCCGCGACCTGCACGCCGAGCGCCGGATGACGGTGGTGCTCGTCACCCACGACCTGCGCGAGGCCACCTTCCTCGCCGACCGCATCTTCTGCATGAGCGCCCGCCCCGGCCGCATCGTCGCCGAGCGCGTGGTCGACTTTCCCCGTCCGCGCGACCTCGAGGTCACCTACACCAAGGCGTTCATCGACATCGTGCACGAGCTGCGCGGTCACATCGCCGATGCGAGGAAGACAGCATGAGCGCCGAGGCCGACACCGTCTCCGCTGCCGCCGAGGCCGATGCGCGCGCCGTGCGTGACGCCGCCGCGCGCGCCCGGGCGTCGCAGGCGCGACGGCTCATGCTGGCGCCCTGGCTCTGCACAATCGGCTTCTTCCTGCTGTGGGAGGTGTTCTGCCGGGTCTTCCGCGTCTCCTCCTACGTGCTGCCGGCGCCGAGCGACATTCTCGATGCGACCATCGCCTATTGGTGGCCGCTCCTGTTCCACTCCTTCCACACGCTGTGGATGACCACGGCCGGCTTCATCCTCGCCATCGTCTTCGGTCTGGTGCTCGGGCTCGCGCTCGGCGCCTCGCGCTTCGTCCACGCCGGGCTCTATCCGCTCCTCGTCGGCTTCAACGCCATTCCCAAGGTGGCGGTGGTGCCGATCCTCGTCATCTGGTTCGGCGTCGGCTGGCTCCCGGCGGTGCTCACCGCCTTCATGATCTCCTTCTTCCCCATCGTCGTGAATGTCGCCACCGGCCTCGCCACCATCGAGCCGGAGGTGGAGGACGTGCTCAGGGCGCTCGGCGCGAGGAAGCTCGACATCATGCTCAAGGTGGGCGTGCCGCGCTCGCTGCCCTATTTCTTCGGCTCGCTGAAGGTGGCGATCACGCTCGCCTATGTCGGCTCGGTGATCGCTGAGTACAACGCCTCGCGCAACGGCATCGGCAACCTGATGGCGCGCGCCAGCGCGGACTTCAACGTACCGCTGCTCTTCGCCGCCCTCATCGCGCTCGCCGTCCTCGGCATCATGATCTACGCCGTGATGGCCTGGCTGGAGCGGCGCATGACCGGCTGGGCCCAGCGCTCGCAGTTCGCCGCCTGATCGTCCCGGCGGCTGCGGCCAGCATGGTGATTTTGCGGCGCTTTGCCTATAAACACGGCACGTCCCACATGAGGGGTGCCGATGCTGCCCGACATTCGCGACTATGATGCGCTCGTTGCCGGCTTCCGCTGGCGCATTCCCGAGCGCTACAACATCGGCGTCGACTGCTGCGACCGCTGGGCGGCGGCGCAGCCCGAGCGGCCGGCCATCCTCGAGGTCGCCCGCGACGGCACGGTCGAAGCCCTGACCTACGGCGCCCTGCGGCGCCGCTCGAACCGTCTCGCCAACGCGCTCGGCCGCCGCGGCATCGCGGCCGGCGACCGGGTGGCGATCCTCCTGCCGCAGTCGCAGCAGGTGGCGATCGCCCACATCGCCATCTACAAGCTCGGCGCCATTGCCCTGCCGCTCGCCATGCTCTTCGGCGTCGACGCGCTGAGCTATCGCCTCGCGGATGCAGGCGCCCGCGCCGTCATCACCAATGCCGCCGGCCTTGCGACGCTCAAGGCCATCGACGTGCCGCTGCCCGACCTCGCCGTCATCGTCAGCACCGACGGGCCGGACGGCGCCGCGATCGGCTTCGACGAGATGCTCGCGGAGGCGGATGAGGATTTCGCGCCGCGCGCCACGGGGCCGGACGATCCGGCCATGATGATCTATACCTCGGGCACCACCGGCAATCCCAAGGGCGCCCTGCACGGCCATCGCGTGCTGCTCGGGCACCTGCCGGGCGTGGAGATGCCGCACGAGTTCCTGCCCCGGCCGGGCGACAGGCTGTGGACGCCGGCCGACTGGGCCTGGGCCGGCGGCCTGCTCAACGTGCTGCTGCCGGGCCTGCACCACGGCGTGCCGGTGGTGGCGCGCAAGTTCGAGAAGTTCGACCCGGAAGAAGCCTTCGACCTCATGGCGCGCCTTGAGGTGTGCAACACCTTCATCCCGCCGACGGCGCTCCGGATGCTGCGCAGCGTGCCGCGGCCCGGCGCGCGCTTCGACCTCGGCCTGCGCACCCTCGCCTCGGGCGGGGAGGCGCTGGGCGAGGCGACCTTCGTCTGGGGCCGGGAGGAGCTTGGGCTCACCATCAACGAGTTCTACGGCCAGACGGAGTGCAACCTGGTGCTCGCCTCCTGCGCCGCGATCGGCGTCTCGCGTGCCGGGGCGATCGGCAAACCGGTGCCGGGCCACACCGTGGCGGTCATCCGGCCGGATGGCACGCGCTGCGAGCCGGGGGAGCTCGGGCAGATCGCGGTGCTGCGGCCCGATCCGGTGATGTTCCTCGAATACTGGCGCCGGCCCGAGGCGACGCGCGACAAGTTCGTCGGCGACTGGATGACGACGGGCGACCAGGGCAGCGTGGACGACGACGGCTATGTCCACTTCGTCGGCCGCGACGACGACGTCATCACCTCGGCCGGCTATCGCATCGGCCCGGGCGAGATCGAGGATTGCCTCATCAAGCACGAGGCTGTCTCCCTCGCGGCCGTGGTCGGCAAGCCGGACCCGGTGCGCACGGAGATCGTCAAGGCCTTCATCGTGCTGCGCGACGGCTACGCGCCGTCCGAGGCGCTCGTCGCCGACATCAAGGCCTTCGTGCGCGAGCGCCTGTCGGCCCACGAATACCCGCGCGAGATCGCCTTTCGCGACGAGCTGCCGCTGACGACGACGGGCAAGGTGATCCGCCGGCTGCTGCGGTCCGAGGCCTGACGCAAGACGTCTCAACGCAAAAGGCCGCCCAGAGGGGCGGCCTTTCAAAAGCGCGTGGAGAGAGTGCTCAGTGCACCAGCGCGTCGCGCAGCTCGGTGAGCTGGGAGAGGCGCTCGGCAGCCGCCTGGCGGGCCTGGTCGGTCTTGGCGTCGGCCACGTCTTCCTCGGCATCGCGGACGTGCTGGGCGAGCGTCTCGGCGTCAAGCTCCTCCATCGGCAGCGCCACCTCGGCGAGGATGGTGAGGCCATCCGGGCCGACATCGGCGAAGCCGCCGCGCACGAAGAGGCGGCGCACGGCGCCCTTGCCCTCGCTGACGGCGACGACGCCGGGCTTGAGCACGGCCATCACCGGCGCGTGGCCGGCCATCACCGTCATCTCACCCTCGCTCGAGGGCACGACGACGCTCTCGACCTCGCCGGAGAAGAGAAGCCGCTCGGGCGAGACGAGCTCGAACGTAAAGGTCGCCATGTCGATCTGTCTCCGAAACCGGAACTTGGGGCCGCCAGGCCCGGCCGGGGCAGGATGCCGCGGCCGGGGGCTTGAAGCTTACGCGGCTTCGGCGGCGAGGCGCTTGGCCTTCTCGACCGCCTGCTCGATGGTGCCGACCATGTAGAAGGCGGCCTCCGGCAGGTGGTCATAGGCGCCTTCGCACAGGCCCTTGAAGCCCTTGATGGTGTCCTCGATGGCGACGAGCTGGCCCGGCGCACCGGTGAACACCTCGGCGACGAAGAACGGCTGCGACAGGAAGCGCTCGATCTTGCGGGCGCGCGCCACAGTGAGCTTGTCCTCTTCCGAGAGCTCGTCCATGCCGAGAATGGCGATGATGTCCTGCAGCGACTTGTAGCGCTGCAGGATCTGCTGCACCTGGCGGGCCACCTGGTAGTGCTCGTCGCCGACGATGCGCGGGTCGAGCATGCGCGAGGTGGAGTCGAGCGGGTCGACCGCCGGGTAGATGCCCTTCTCGGAGATGGCGCGCGACAGCACAGTCGTGGCGTCGAGGTGGGCGAAGGACGTGGCCGGCGCCGGGTCGGTCAGGTCGTCGGCCGGCACGTAGATGGCCTGCACCGAGGTGATCGAGCCCTTCGTCGTCGTCGTGATGCGCTCCTGCAGGGCGCCCATGTCGGTGGCGAGCGTCGGCTGGTAGCCCACCGCCGAGGGGATGCGGCCGAGAAGCGCCGACACCTCGGAGCCCGCCTGCGTGAAGCGGAAGATGTTGTCGACGAAGAACAGCACGTCCTGGCCCTTGTCGCGGAAGTGCTCGGCGACGGTGAGGCCGGTGAGCGCGACGCGGGCGCGGGCGCCGGGCGGCTCGTTCATCTGGCCGTAGACGAGGGCGCACTTGGAGCCGGCCGTCGAGCCGCCGTGCTCCTTCGGGTCCTTGTTCACGCCCGATTCGATCATCTCGTGGTAGAGGTCGTTGCCCTCACGCGTGCGCTCGCCGACGCCGGCGAACACCGAATAGCCGCCGTGGGCCTTGGCGACGTTGTTGATGAGCTCCTGGATGAGCACCGTCTTGCCGACGCCGGCGCCGCCGAAGAGGCCGATCTTGCCGCCGCGGGCGTAGGGGGCGAGCAGGTCGATGACCTTGATGCCGGTGACGAGGATCTGCGCCTCGGTCGACTGCTCGGCATAGCTCGGGGCCGGCTGGTGGATGGCGCGCGTATCCTCGGCCGGGACGGGGCCGGCCTCGTCCACCGGCTCGCCGATGACGTTCATGATGCGGCCGAGCGTGCCGTCGCCGACCGGCACCTTGATCGGGGCGCCGGTGTCCGTCACCGCCTGGCCGCGCACGAGACCCTCGGAGGTGTCCATCGCGATGCAGCGCACGGTGCTCTCGCCGAGCTGCTGCGCCACCTCGAGCACGAGCCGGTTGCCCTGGTTCGTCGTCTCGAGGGCGTTCAGGATCTCCGGCAGGTGCCCGTCGAACTGCACGTCGACCACCGCGCCGATGACCTGGGTGATGCGTCCGACCGCCTTGTCGCTCGCCTTGTTCGCCATTTTCTAAACCCTCACGGTCCGATCAGAGCGGGGCCTCAAAGAGCCTCGGCGCCCGAGATGATTTCGATGAGTTCCTTGGTGATCATCGCCTGACGCGTCCGGTTGTAGGTCAGCGTCTGCTTCTTGATCATTTCGCCGGCATTGCGCGTCGCGTTGTCCATGGCGGACATGCGCGCGCCCTGCTCGGAGGCACCGTTCTCGAGCAGCGCCCGGAAGATCTGCACCGAGACGTTGCGCGGCAGGAGCGCGGCGAGGATCTCCTCCTCGCCCGGCTCGTAGTCGTAGACGGCATCGAGGCCGGTCGCCGCCTTCGTCTCGCCGTCGAACTCGGCCGGGATGATCTGCTGCGCCGTCGGCACTTGGGAGATCACCGACTTGAACTTGCTGTAGAACAGCGTCGCCACGTCGAACTCGCCGGCGTCGAACATCTGCAGGACCTTGCGGCCCACGGCGTCGGCGTTCTCGAAGCCGATCTGGCGCACCGAGCGCAGCTCGATGAGCTCGATGATCTGGTCCCTGAACTGCCGGCGCAGGATGTCGTAGCCCTTCTTGCCGACGCACAGGATCTTCACCGTCTTGCCCTGCGCCATCAGCGCATTGGCCTTGTCGCGGGCGAGACGCGCGATGGAGCTGTTGAAGGCGCCGCACAGGCCGCGCTCGGCCGTGCAGACGATCAAGAGATGCGTCTCGTCACGGCCCGTGCCGGCGAGAAGGCGCGGCGCGCCTTCCGTCACCGTCATGCGCGAGGCGAGGTTGGCGAGGACCGTCTCCATGCGCTCGGCATAGGGACGGGCCGCCTCGGCCGCCGTCTGGGCACGGCGCAGCTTGGCTGCCGCCACCATCTGCATGGCCTTGGTGATCTTCTGCGTCGCCTTCACCGAGGCGATGCGGTTGCGCAGATCCTTCAAGCTCGGCATGACGAGCGCCTATTCCCCGTTGCTGCGATGGCAGGTGCGGCTCAAGCGGACGCCCCTCAGGCGAACGTCTTGGCGAAGGCCTCGACGACGTCCTTGAGCTTGGCGGCCGTCTCGTCGGACAGGTCCTTCGAGGAGCGGATCGCATCGAGGATGTCGGTGTGCTTGGCGCGCAGGACGCCGAGCAGCCCCTCCTCGAAATCGCGCACCCGGTTGACCGGCAGCGGATCGAGGTAGCCGTTGACGCCGGCGTAGATCACGCAGACCTGCTCTTCCATCTTCAGCGGCGAGAACTGCGGCTGCTTCAGGAGCTCGGTGAGGCGCGCGCCGCGGTTGAGCAGGCGCTGCGTCGTGGCGTCGAGGTCGGAGCCGAACTGCGCGAAGGCCGCCATCTCGCGGTACTGCGCGAGCTCGCCCTTGATCTTGCCGGCGACCTTCTTCATCGCCTTGGTCTGGGCGGAGGAGCCGACGCGCGACACCGAGAGGCCGACGTTCACGGCCGGGCGGATGCCCTGGTAGAACAGGTCGGTCTCGAGGAAGATCTGGCCGTCGGTGATCGAGATGACGTTCGTCGGGATGTAGGCCGACACGTCGTTCGCCTGCGTCTCGATGACCGGCAGGGCGGTGAGCGAGCCGTTGCGGTTCTCGTCGTTCATCTTCGCCGCGCGCTCGAGGAGGCGCGAGTGGAGGTAGAACACGTCACCCGGATAGGCCTCGCGGCCCGGCGGGCGGCGCAGCAGCAGCGACATCTGGCGGTAGGCGACGGCCTGCTTGGACAGGTCGTCATAGACGATCACGGCATGCATGCCGTTGTCGCGGAAGAACTCGCCCATGGCGCAGCCCGAGAACGGCGCCAGGAACTGCATCGGCGCCGGGTCGGAGGCGGTGGCGGCGACGATGATCGAATATTCGAGCGCGCCGTTCTCCTCCAGCACCTTCACGAACTGGGCGACGGTGGAGCGCTTCTGGCCGACGGCGACATAGACGCAGTAGAGCTTCTGGCTCTCGTCGCCGGTCGCGTGCAGCGGCTTTTGGTTGAGGATGGTGTCGAGGGCGATCGCCGTCTTGCCGGTCTGGCGGTCGCCGATGATCAGCTCGCGCTGGCCGCGGCCGATCGGGATGAGCGCGTCGATCGACTTGAGGCCGGTCGCCATCGGCTCGTGCACGGACTTGCGCGGAATGATGCCCGGCGCCTTCACGTCCACGCGGCGGCGCTCGTCGGCCTGGATCGGGCCCTTGCCGTCGATCGGGTTGCCGAGCGCGTCGACGACGCGGCCGAGCAGGCCCTTGCCCACCGGCACGTCCACGATGGCGCCGGTGCGCTTCACCGTCTGGCCTTCCGCGATCTCGCGGTCGGAGCCGAAGATGACGATGCCGACGTTGTCGGCTTCGAGGTTCAGGGTCATGCCGCGCACGCCCGACTCGAACTCGACCATCTCGCCGGCCTGCACGTTGTCGAGGCCGTAGCAACGGGCGATACCGTCACCGACCGACAGAACCTGGCCGACCTCGGTGACCTCGGCCTCGGAGCCGAAGTTCTTGATCTGCTCCTTGAGGATTGCGGAAATTTCCGCGGCGCGGATGTCCATCAGCCGACCTCTTTCATGGCGAAACGGATCGAATTCAGTTTGTAGCGAAGGCTCGCATCGACCATGCGGCTGCCCAGCTTGACGATGAGACCGCCGAGGATGGCGGGATCAATCTTGACGTCGAGGGCGATCTCGCCCCCGGCAACGGCCTTGACCGCCGCCTTGATCTCGTCGAGCGCCTTCTGCGAGGGCGCCTCGGCGAGGGTGACCTCGGCGTGCACGATGCCCTTCTCGCGGGCGACGAGCGCGCTGTAGGCGCGCACCATGTCGCGGACCGCGAAGAGGCGACGTTTCGACGCAACGAGGCGGATGAAATTGGCGGCGAGCCCGCTGATGCCGGCCTTGGCGAGAACGGCGGCCACGCCCCGCTCCTGCTCCTCCGCGCCGAACGCGGGGCTCGTCACGAGGCGGGCAAGGTCCGGGCTCTCGGCCACGAGCGCATTGAAGCGCTTGAGGTCGCTCTCGACGGCGTCGAGGCTGCCGGCTTCCTTGGCCAGGTCGAACAGCGCCGAGGCATAGCGCCCGGCAACTCCTGCTATGATAGTTCCGCCTTGAGCCACAGGGCTTCTCTCTTGCTCTCAAGAACCAACGGTCGTCACCGATCGCCTCGGCGGCGCCTGATCCTTCGCGCGGGGACACGGAAATGGCGAGGACAGACACGATCTGCCCGGAAGGCGCCGGTGCCCTAACATAAGGATCGGGCGCGTGCAACATCGCAGGCGCTCCTTGCGCCTTCGCGCTGCCACAAAGGCCAGTTCCCCACAGCCGCCTGCCGGCCTGCGCGCCAGGCGCGCGGCATTGGAGGAAGGGGCGAATGAGGTTAGAGACGAAGGCATGATTCCGCATTCCTCCCCCGGGGGCCGGCCGTGACGCAGGGCCCATCCGTCCTCGTCGCCGGCGGCGCTAATCTCGACGTGAAGTGCCGGGCCGACCGGCCGGTGGTGATGCGCACCTCCAACCCCGGCACGGCGACCGTCGCCTGCGGCGGGGTCGCCCGCAACGTCGCCGAGCGCCTCGCCCGCCGCGGTGCCGCCGTGCGCCTCCTGACGATCCTCGGCGAGGATGCCGCGGGCGAGCGCATCGCGCGCGAGACGCTGGCAGCGGGCGTCGACATGTCGCTCTGCCTCCGCGCCGCCCTGCCGACGGGCAGCTATACGGCGGTGCTCGACCCCGAAGGGGAGCTCGTCGTCGCCGTCGCCGCCATGCACATCCTCGATGCGCTCGACGCGGCGGCCATCGCCGCGCGGGAGGAGGCGATCCGGGAGGCCGCCTTCGTCGTCGCCGACGCCAACCTGTCGCCGCCGGCACTCGCGCATCTTGCCGGGCTTGCCGCCGCCCACGGTCGCCCGCTGGCGCTGGAGCCGGTCTCCGTCGCCAAGGCGGCGCGCCTTGGGCCGATCCTCGGCGCGGGCACGCCCGTCGCGCTCATGACGCCGAACCGCGACGAGCTCGCTGCCCTCACGGGGCTGCCGATCGACGGCGAGACGGCCCTTGCGGCTGCGGCGCGCACGCTCCACGGGCGCGGCGTGCGCCGGCTCGCGGTGGGCCTCGGCGCCCATGGCGTCTTCCTGTCGACGGCGGAGGGCGAGACCGCCCTGCTGCCGGCCCTTGCCGCCGGCCAGTCGCGCGACGTCACGGGTGCCGGCGATGCGGCGCTCGCCGGCACCGTCTTCGGCCTCGTCAGCGGATGGGACTTTACGGCAGCGGCGAGCGAAGGGCAGAGAATGGCGGCAGCGGTCGTGACCAGGCGTGATGATGCCGCCGCGCAGGAGGAGATTGAGCGATGACCGACGTCACCCCCGTTCTGTCGCCCGAGGTGGCCGATGCGCTCGCGGCCGGGCGGCCCGTGGTCGCCCTCGAATCCACCATCATCGCCCACGGCATGGCTTATCCCGCCAATCTGGACACGGCGCGCCGGGTCGAGGCCATCGTGCGCGCCGGCGGCGCCGTGCCGGCGACCATCGCCGTCCTCGACCGGCGCATCCGCATCGGCCTCGACGACGCCGGCCTCGAGAGGCTCGCCACCGCCCGCGACGTCATGAAGGCGAGCACGCGCGAGGTGCCGCTCGCCCTCGCCACCGGGCGCGACGCCGCGACGACCGTCGCCTCCACCATGCGCCTCGCCGCGATGGCCGGCATCGCCGTCTTCGCCACCGGCGGTATCGGCGGCGTCCACCGCGGCGCGGCGACGAGCTTCGACATCTCCGCCGACCTGACGGAGCTCTCGCGCACGCCGGTCGCCGTCGTCTCGGCCGGGGCGAAGGCCATCCTCGACCTCGCCCTGACGCTCGAGATGCTGGAGACGCTCGGCGTGCCGGTGGTCTCGGTCGGCACGGATATTTTCCCGGCCTTCTACTCGCGCGACAGCGGGCTCGCCGCCCCGGCGCGGCTCGACACGGCGGGCGAGATCGCCGCCTTCGTCCGGGCGCATCGGGCGCTCGGCCTGACCTCGGGCGTGCTTGTCGCCAACCCCATTCCGGCAGAGCACGAGATCCCGGGCGCCGAGATCGCCCCGGTGATCGAATCGGCCCTTCTCGAAGCTGCCGCGCAGGGCATCACCGGCAAGGACGTGACGCCCTTCCTCCTGCCGCGCGTCGCCGAGGCCACCGCCGGCCGCAGCCTCAAGGCCAATATCGCGCTCGTCGAGAACAACGCCGCGCTCGCCGCGCAGATCGCGGTGGCGCTTGCCGGAGAGGGCCGGTGAGGAGCCGGCTGAGATAGGGCCTCACATGAAGCTCATCGGGTCGACGTCCACCGTCACGCGGATGCGCTGCGGCGGCTTCGGCGTTCGTGCGATCCAGGCGCGCAGGTAGCCCTGCAGGTCGCTGTCGCGCGCTGCCCGCACCAGCAGGCGAAAGCGGTAGCGGCCGCGGATGAGGGCGAGCGGCGCCTCCGCCGGGCCGAGCACGTCGATATCATCCGGCGCCTCGGCCGAGCGGGCGAGGGCGCGGGTGTGCGCCTCGGCCTCGCCGCGGTCGGGGGCTGAGACGATGATGGCGGCGAGGCGCCCGAAGGGCGGCAGGCCGGCGGCCTCGCGCACCGCCTCCTCCTCGGCGTAGAAGGCCGCGGCATCGCCCGACAGGAGCGCCCGCATCACGGGATGGTCGGGCTGGTAGGTCTGCAGCAGCGCCCGCCCCGGCCGGTCGCCGCGCCCGGCCCGGCCCGTCACCTGCTGCAGGAGCTGGAAGGTGCGCTCGGAGGCGCGCGGATCGCCGCTCGCGAGCCCCACATCGGCATCGACCACGCCGACGAGCGTCAATTGCGGGAAGTTGTGGCCCTTGGCGACCAGCTGGGTGCCGATGACGATGTCGGCCTCGCCCGCGGCGATGGCCTCGAGCTCGCGGCGCAGGCGCTCGACGCCGCCGGGGAAGTCGCTCGACAGCGTGATGACGCGCGCATCCGGAAAATGCTCCACGACCTCCTCGGCGAGCCGCTCGACGCCCGGTCCGCAGGCGGCGAGCGCATCCACCGTGCCGCATTCCGGGCAATTGTCCGGCCGCCGTTCCACATGGCCGCAATGGTGGCAGACGAGGGCGCGGCGGAAGCGGTGCTCCACCAGCCAGGCCGAGCAGTTGGGGCACTGGAAGCGGTGGCCGCAGCTGCGGCAGAGCGTCAAGGGCGCGTAGCCGCGCCGGTTGAGGAAGAGCAGGCTCTGCTCGCCGGCCGCGCGCGTCTCGCGCATGGCGGCAAGCAGCGGCGGCGACAGCCAGCGGCCGCGCTCGGGGGCCTTCTTGCGCATGTCGATGGCGCGCATCGTCGGCAAGGTACGGCCGCCGAAGCGCTCGGGCAGCACGAGATGGCGATAACGCCCGCGAGCCGCGTTGACGCGCGTCTCGACCGACGGGGTGGCGGAGGCGAGGACGACGGGCGCCTTGTCGATGCGCGCCCGCACGATGGCCATGTCGCGCGCGTGGTAGAGCGCCCCTTCCTCCTGCTTGTAGGCCTGCTCGTGCTCCTCGTCGATGACGACGAGGCCGAGGTCGCTGAAGGGCAGGAAGAGGGCCGAGCGCGCCCCGGCGACCACCTTCACCTCGCCCGCGGCAACCGCCCGGTGCAGGCGCTCGCGCTTGCGGCCGGAGATGCCCGAATGCCATTCGGCCGGGGCCGTGCCGAAGCGGGCGGCGAAGCGTCCGAGGAACTGTGCCGTGAGCGCGATCTCGGGCATCAGGATCAGCGCCTGCCGACCCTGCCGCAGGGCCTCGGCCACCGCCTCGAAATAGACCTCCGTCTTGCCCGAGCCGGTGACGCCCTCGACGAGCGTCACCGAGAAATTGCGCTCGGCGACGGCCGCGCGCAGCACCGCCGCGGCCGGCTCCTGATCCGGCGACAGCGCCGCCGGCGCATGCTCCGGATCCGGCAGGCCCGCCACCGGTTCCGGCGGCAGGGCGACCGCCTCGAGCGTGCCGGTATCGACGAGGCCGTTGATCACGGCAAGGCTCACGCCGGCGCGCTCGGCGAGGTCCCCCTTGGTGTAGACGAGCCCGCCCTCGGCCGCGGCGATGACCCGGAGACGGGCCGCGGTCAGGCGCTCGGGCGGCGCGCCGGCGAGGCGCACGCCGACGCGCACCTGTTCCGCCCGGTCCTCGCCCGGGATGCGCAGGGCGAGGCGCATGGCGAGCCCGAGCGGGGCGAGCGTGTACCAGGCGATCCAGTCGATGAGCCGGCGCAGGTCCTCCCCCATGGGCGGCACGTCCACCCGGCCGAGGACGCTCTTGAGATTGGCGCCGGCGCCCTCGCGCAACGCCCAGACCACGCCGACGGTCTGGCGCGGCCCGAGCGGCACGACGACGACGTCGCCCTCCGCCAGCGCCGTGCCGGCGGGCACGGCGTAGGAATAGGCCTTGTCGAGCGCCACGGGCACGACGACGTCGGCGATGCGGCTTCCCGCCCGCCCCTCGTCGATCGCGCCGTTTTCGGAAGGCATGTCCATGCGCCCTGGCATAACACCGATTCGCCCGCCTGTTCACGCGCCGTTAGGGCAGCCGGTGGATGCTTCGTCCATGATCGACCTGCCCGACGACACCTTCCGCGCCTGCCAGTCGTGGCTCGCCCATCTTGCCGGCGAGCGGCGCCTGTCGCCGAAGACGCTGGAAGCCTATGGCCGCGACGCGCGCCAGTTCTTCACCTTCCTCACCGATCATTTCGGCGGACCGCCGACGCTCGACGCCATCGCGCGGCTGAAGCCGATGGACCTGCGCGCCTTCCTCGCCGCCCGCCGCGCGGCCGGTGTCACCGGGCGCTCGCTGATGCGCCAGCTCGCGGCGCTGCGCTCCTTCGCCCGGCATCTGGAACGCGCCGGCCTCGGCACGGCATCCGCCTTCGTCGCCATGCGCGCGCCGAAGGTGTCGAAAGGCCTGCCCCGCCCACTGACGGCCGAGGCCGCGCGCGCCGTGGCGGATGCCGACAGCCGCGCCGGCGAGGCGCGCGAGGGCTGGATCCTCGCACGTGACGCGGCCGTGATGACCCTGCTCTACGGCTGCGGCCTGCGCATCTCCGAGGCGCTCGGCCTCAAGGGGACGGACGTCAAGGCGCTCGCGGCGGGCAGCCTCATCGTCACCGGCAAGGGCGGCAAGATGCGCGAGGTGCCGGTGCTGCCGCAGGTGGCGCGGGCGGTGGCGGACTATGTCGCCGCCTGCCCCTACCAGCTCAAGGCGGACGGACCGCTCTTCGTCGGTGCCCGCGGCGGCCCGCTGTCGCCGCGCATCATCCAGCTCGCCATGGAGCGCCTGCGCGGCGCCCTCGGCCTGCCGGCGAGCGCGACGCCGCACGCCCTGCGCCATTCCTTCGCCAGCCACCTGCTCGGCCGCGGTGGCGACCTGCGCGCCATCCAGGAACTGCTCGGCCACGCCTCGCTGTCGACGACGCAGATCTACACCAAGGTCGACGCCACCCGGCTGCTCGCCGCCTACGACGCGGCGCACCCGCGGGCGTGAGGCTTTGCAACCGTGAGGCCCGGCAACGAGAGGGCTCGGAGTGACGCTCCGGGTCCCCTTGTCGCTCGGCGCCATGCGCTTCGGCGCAGTTCTGCTGGCCTGTTGAGGCGCCATCTCCGGCCGTCATGCCCGCGCTCGTCGCGGGCATTCACGCCCTGTCACGATGTGCAACGTCTGGGCGTGGATGGCCGGGACAAGCCCGGCCATGACGGTGGCGAGGGCCGGCTCCTCCGCTCTCACGCATGAACAGCGGACGGTCGGGCGGGAGCGGAAAGCCGCCGTCCCGACCGGGCGCCGCGCTCACATGTGAATGGCGCGCTTCTCCACGGCCATCGCCGCCTCCTTCACCGCTTCCGAGCGGGTGGGGTGGGCGTGGCAGGTGCGGGCGAGATCCTCGGACGAGCCGCCGAACTCCATCAGCACGGCCGCCTCGTGGATCATCTCGCCGGCCTCGGCGCCGACGATGTGCACGCCGAGCACCTTGTCGGTGGTCGCGTCGGCGAGCACCTTCACGAAGCCGTCGGTCTCCTGGTTCACCTTGGCGCGGCCGTTGGCGGTGAAGGGAAACTTGCCGACGGAATAGGCGATGCCGGCCTCCTTCAGCTCCTCCTCCGTCTTGCCGACGGCGGCGACTTCCGGGAACGTGTAGACCACGCCCGGGATGACGTCGTAGTTCACGTGGCCCGCCTTGCCGGCGATGATCTCGGCCACCGCCACGCCCTCATCCTCGGCCTTGTGGGCGAGCATGGGACCGGCGATGACGTCGCCGATGGCGTAGATGCCCGGCACCTTGGTCTGGAGATGCGCATCGACGATGATGCGGCCGCGCTTGTCGGTCTCGATGCCGACGTCGTCGAGCCCCAGGCCCTTGGTGTAGGGCACGCGGCCGATGGCGACGAGCACGATGTCGGCCTCGATCACCTCGGCCGCGCCGCCGGCGGCGGGTTCAATCGTCACCTTCGCCCCACCGGCGCCAGTCTCGACCTTCGTCACCTTGCTGCCGAGCTTGAAGGCGAAGCCCTGCTTGGCCAGCATGCGCTGGAAGTTCTTCGCCACCTCGCCGTCCATGCCGGGCAGGATGCGGTCGAGGAACTCGACCACCGTGACCTCGGCGCCGAGGCGCCGCCACACAGAGCCGAGCTCGAGGCCGATGACGCCGGCACCGACGACGACGAGCTTGCCCGGCACCTTGGAAAGCTCCAGCGCGCCCGTGGACGAGACGACGACCTTCTCGTCGATGGTCACGCCCGGCAGCTGGGCGACGTCCGAGCCGGTGGCGATGACGATGTTCTTCGTCTCCAGCGTCTGGACCGTGCCGTCCTCGGCCTTCACCTCCACCTTGCCGGGGGCGAGGATGCGGCCCGTGCCGTTGAAGGCGTCGATCTTGTTCTTCTTCAGCAGGAACTCGACACCCTTGGTGTTGCCGTCGATGCCCTCCTGCTTGAAGGCGAGCATCTGCTTGAGGTCGAGCTTCGGCGCGGCGACGGAGATGCCCATCCCGGCGAAGGCGTGCCCGGCTTCCTCGAAACGGTGCGAAGCGTGCAGCAGCGCCTTGGAGGGGATGCAGCCGACGTTGAGGCAGGTGCCGCCGTGCGTCTTGCGCTTCTCCACCACGGCAACCTTCTGGCCGAGCTGGGCGGCGCGGATGGCACAGACATAGCCGCCGGGGCCGGTGCCGATGACGATCGTGTCGTAGGACATGGGGCGGGCTCCGTGTGAGACGTCATGGCCGGGTCACCCCGGCCATCGATGCGTCCCGATCGAGCGAGAGAGAATCCGGCGGAATGCCGGGCGGGGAGGGATCAGAGGTCGAGCACGAGACGCGCCGGGTCCTCGAGGTTCTCCTTCACGCGCACCAGGAAGGTGACGGCTTCCTTGCCGTCGATGATGCGGTGGTCGTAGGAGAGCGCGAGATACATCATCGGGCGGATGACGACCTGGCCGTTGCGGGCGACCGGGCGCTCCTCGATGCGGTGCATGCCGAGGATGGCCGACTGCGGCGCGTTGAGGATCGGCGTCGAGAGCAGCGAGCCGTAGACGCCGCCGTTGGAGATGGTGAAGGTGCCGCCCTGCATCTCCTCGATCTTCAGCTGGCCGTCGCGGGCGCGCTTGCCGAAGTCGCCGATCGTCTTCTCGATGCCGGCGACCGAGAGCGCGTCGGCATCGCGCACCACCGGCACGACGAGGCCCTTCTCGGTGCCGACGGCGACGCCGACGTGATAGTAGTTCTTGTAGATGATGTCGGTGCCGTCGATCTCGGCATTGACGGCCGGCAGCTCCTTCAGCGCCTGCACGCAGGCCTTCACGAAGAAGCCCATGAAGCCGAGCTTGACGCCGTGCTTCTTCTCGAAGGCGTCCTTGTACTGGCTGCGCAGCGCCATCACGCCCGACATGTCGACGTCGTTGAACGTCGTCAGCATGGCGGCGGTCTGCTGGGCGTCCTTGAGGCGGCGGGCGATGGTCTGGCGCAGCTTGGTCATGCGCACGCGCTCCTCGCGCGAGGCATCGTCCGGCGCCGAGGGGGCGCGGACCTGCACCGGGGCGGACGGCGCCTGCGGGGCGGAGACGCCCGAGGCGACGGCGGCCAGCATGTCGCCCTTGGTCACGCGACCGTCCTTGCCGGTGCCGCCGACGGCGGCGGGGGAGACGCCCGTCTCCTCGGCGATGCGGCGCACGGCCGGGCCGTGGTCGTCGGCGGCGCCGGGCGCTGCGGCCGCGGCCTTGGGGGCTTCCGCCTTGGGCGCCTCTTCCTTCTTCTCGGCGGGCTTCTCGGCCGCCTTGGCGACCGCGCCGCCCGCACCCTCGGTGATGGAGCCGAGGAGAGCGCCGACCTCCACCGTGTCGCCCTCGTTCACCGCCACTTCGGCGAGGACGCCGGCGGAGGGGGCATTGACCTCGAGCGTGACCTTGTCGGTCTCGAGCTCGACGAGCGGCTCGTCGGCCTTCACGGCTTCGCCGGGCTTCTTGAACCAGCGGCCGATGGTGGCCTCGGTGACGGATTCGCCCAGGGTGGGCACGCGGATTTCGGTCGCCATGATCTTCGTTTTCGTCTCTAGGCCACGCGGCCGGGTTGAAAGGGCGGGGGGCGGCCGTGCCGCCGCCCCGGCGTTACGCGGCGAAGGCCTCGTCGAGGAAGGCCTGCAGCTGGGCGAGGTGCTTCGACATCAGGCCCGTGGCGGTGGCGGCGGAGGCCGCCCGGCCGACGTAGCGCGGACGCTTCACCTTGGAGCCGGCATGGTCGAGCACCCACTCGAGATAGGGCTCGACGAAGGTCCAGGCGCCCATGTTCTTCGGCTCTTCCTGGCACCAGACCACCTCGGCGCGCGGGAAGCGCTGCAGCTCGGTGGCCAGCGACTTGGCCGGGAACGGGTAGAGCTGCTCGGCCCGGAGCAGGTAGACGTCGTCGATGCCGCGCTTCTCGCGCTCCTCGTAGAGGTCGTAGTAGACCTTGCCCGAGCACAGCACGACGCGGCGGATCTTGTCGTCCTTGACGAGCTTGATCGCCTCGCCCGACAGCCGCTCGGCGTCGTCCTTGAGGATGCGGTGGAAGGTGGTGCCCTCGCCGAGCTCCGCGAGGCTCGACACGCAGCGCTTGTGGCGCAGCAGCGACTTCGGCGTCATCAGGACGAGTGGCTTGCGGAAGTCGCGCTTGAGCTGCCGGCGCAGGATGTGGAAGTAGTTCGCCGGCGTCGTGCAGTTGGCGACCTGCATGTTGTCCTCGGCGCACATCTGCAGGTAGCGCTCGAGGCGGGCGGAGGAGTGCTCCGGACCCTGGCCCTCGTAGCCGTGCGGCAGCAGGAGCACGAGGCCCGACATGCGCAGCCACTTGCGCTCGCCGGAGGAGATGAACTGGTCGACGACCACCTGCGCGCCGTTGGCGAAGTCGCCGAACTGCGCCTCCCACAGCGTCAGCGCATTGGGCTCCGACAGGGTGTAGCCGTATTCGAAGCCGAGCACGGCCTCTTCCGAGAGCATCGAGTTGATGACCTCGTAGCGCGCCTGGCCGTCGCGGATGTTGTTGAGGGGCGTGTAGCGGTCCTCGTTCTCCTGGTCGACGAGCACGGAATGACGCTGGCTGAAGGTGCCGCGTTCGCTGTCCTGGCCGGACAGGCGCACGGGGTGGCCTTCGAGCACGAGCGAGCCGAAGGCGAGCGCCTCGCCGGTTGCCCAGTCGATGCCCTCTCCGGTCTCGATCATCTTGCGGCGGTTGTCGAGGAAGCGCTTGATCGTGCGATGCACGTTGAAGCCGTCCGGCACGTCGCAGATGCGCTCGCCGATCGTCTTCAGCGTGTCGACGGCCACGCCCGAGGCGCCGCGGCGCGGATCGTCCGCATCCTCGCGCACGGCCTTGAGGCCGGACCAGCGCCCGTCCAGCCAGTCGGCCTTGTTGGGCTTGTAGGCCTGGGCCGCCTCGAACTCGGTGTCGAGCTTGGCACGCCACTGCTCGCGCGCCTCGTCGACCTCGGCCTGGGTGACGACCTTCTCGTCGACGAGCTTCTTGGCGTAGATCTCCAGCGTCGAGGGATGCTGGCGGATCTTCTTGTACATCAGCGGCTGGGTGAAAGCCGGCTCGTCGCCCTCGTTATGGCCGAAGCGACGGTAGCAGAACATGTCGATGACGACCGGCTTGTGGAACTTCTGCCGGAACTCCGTCGCGATCTTGGCGGCGAAGGTCACCGCCTCCGGGTCGTCGCCGTTGACGTGGAAGACCGGCGCCTCGACCATCTTCGCCACGTCGGACGGATAGGGCGAGGAGCGCGAGTAGCGCGGGTTCGTCGTGAAGCCGATCTGGTTGTTGATGATGAAGTGCAGCGAGCCGCCGGTGCGGTGGCCCTTGAGGCCGGAGAGGCCGAGGCACTCGGCCACCACGCCCTGGCCGGCGAAGGCCGCATCGCCGTGGATGAGGAGCGGCAGCACCTTGGAGCGCTCGACCGTGTCGCCGAGCTGGTCCTGCTTGGCGCGCACCTTGCCGAGCACGACGGGATCGACGATCTCGAGATGCGAGGGGTTGGCGGTGAGCGACAGGTGCACCTTGTTGCCGTCGAACTCGCGGTCGGCCGAGGCGCCGAGGTGGTACTTCACGTCACCCGAGCCTTCCACGTCGTCCGGGGCGAACGAGCCGCCCTTGAACTCGTGGAAGATGGCGCGGTGCGGCTTGCCCATCACCTGGGCGAGCACGTTGAGGCGGCCGCGGTGGGCCATGCCGAAGACGATGTCCTCGACGCCGAGCGCGCCGCCGCGCTTGATGATCTGCTCCAGCGCCGGGATGATCGCCTCGCTGCCGTCGAGGCCGAAGCGCTTGGTGCCGGTGTACTTGATGTCGAGGAACTTCTCGAAGCCCTCGGCCTCGATGAGCTTGTTGAGGATCGCCCGCTTGCCGCGGTCGGTGAAGGCGATCTCCTTGTCCGGCCCCTCGATGCGCTCCTGGATCCACGCCTTCTCGGTCGGGTCCGAGATGTGCATGAACTCGACGCCGAGCGTCTGGCAGTAGGTGCGGCGCAGGATCGAGAGCATCTGGTTGATGGTCGCGAACTCGAGGCCGAGCACGTTGTCGATGAAGATCGGCCGGTCGTAGTCGGCTTCCGTGAAGCCGTAGGTCGCCGGATGCAGCTCCTCGTGGTCCTTGCGCGGCTCGATGGCCAGCGGGTCGAGGTCGGCGTGCAGGTGGCCGCGCATGCGGTAGGCGCGGATCATCATGAGGGCGCGCACGGAATCGCGCGTCGCCTGCAGCACCTGCGCCTCGGACAGCTCGACGCCGGCCTTCTGCGCCTTGGCCTTGATCTTGTCGCCGACGGCCTTGTCGACCGGCGCCCAGTTGCCGTCGAGCGCCGAGACGAGCTCGCCGTTGAGCGGCACGGGCCAATGCGGCTTCTTCCAGGATGCTCCCCGCGCGTTCTTCGTGATCAGCGCGGCATCGTCCTTGAGGCCTGCGAAGAACGTCTGCCACTCGGCATCGACCGAGGTCGGGTTCTGCTGGTAGCGGGCGTACAGCTCCTCGATGTAGGCGGCATTGCCGCCGTAGAGGAACGAGGTTTGGGCGAAGAGATCGTTGGCGTCCTGGCGTGCCATTGGTCCTGGTCCTGCCGGAACCTTCGAGGAGGATCCTCGACGGATGTCAGGGCCGGTTGCCCGGCCCCGGATCCGCAGCCTCCGGTTGGGCTGCGGATGGTGGGAGGACCGCCCAAGAGCGGTCCGAGAGTGGCGAAATCAAGTCGAACCTTATGAACGATGCGTGAGCAAAAGGTTGCCGTCGCCCACGCATCGCCGCTTCGTCAGCCCTTGAGGACCTCGACGAGGGTCTTGCCGAGCCGCGCCGGGGAGGGCGACACGCGGATGCCCGCCGCCTCCATCGCCGCGATCTTGTCCTCGGCGCCGCCCTTGCCGCCGGAGATGATGGCGCCGGCATGGCCCATGCGGCGGCCGGGCGGGGCGGTGCGGCCCGCGATGAAGCCCACCATCGGCTTCTTGCGGCCCTTCTTCGCCTCGGCCTTGAGGAACTCGGCGGCCTCCTCCTCGGCCGAGCCGCCGATCTCGCCGATCATGATGATCGACTCGGTCTTGGGATCGGAGAGGAACAGGTCGAGCACCTCGATGAACTCGGTGCCCTTCACCGGGTCGCCGCCGATGCCCACGGCCGAGGTCTGGCCGAGGCCTTCCTGCGTCGTCTGGAACACGGCCTCATAGGTCAGCGTGCCGGAGCGCGAGACGATGCCGACGTTGCCGGGGCGGAAGATGTTGCCCGGCATGATGCCGATCTTCGATTCGCCCGCCGTTACCACGCCCGGGCAGTTCGGCCCGATGAGGCGCGACTGCGAGCCGGAGAGGGCGCGCTTGACCTTCACCATGTCGAGCACCGGGATGCCCTCGGTGATGCAGACGATGAGCGGGATCTCGGCCGCGATCGCCTCGCAGATGGCGTCGGCCGCACCCGCCGGCGGCACGTAGATGACGGAGGCGTCGGCGCCCGTCTTCTCGCGCGCCTCGGCCACCGTGTCGAACACGGGCAGGCCGAGATGCGTCGAGCCGCCTTTGCCCGGCGAGGTGCCGCCGACCATCTTGGTGCCGTAGGCGATGGCCTGTTCGGAGTGGAAGGTGCCGTTCTTGCCGGTGAAGCCCTGGCAGATGACCTTGGTGTTCTTGTCGATGAGGATGGACATCGATCAGGCTCCCTTCACGGCCTTGACGATCTTCTGCGCCGCGTCGTCGAGGTCGTCGGCGGAAATGACGTTGAGACCGGATTCGTTCAGGATCTTCTTGCCGAGCTCGACATTGGTGCCCTCGAGGCGCACGACGAGCGGCACCTTGAGGCCGACCTCCTTCACCGCGGCGATCACGCCCTCGGCGATGACGTCGCACTTCATGATGCCGCCGAAGATGTTGACGAGGATGCCCTGCACGTTCGGGTCGGCGGTGATGATCTTGAAGGCCGCGGTGACCTTCTCCTTGGATGCGCCGCCGCCGACGTCGAGGAAGTTCGCCGGCTCCTCGCCGTAGAGCTTGATGATGTCCATCGTCGCCATGGCGAGGCCGGCGCCGTTGACCATGCAGCCGATGGTGCCGTCGAGGGCGATGTAGGCGAGGTCGTGCTTGGACGCCTCGATCTCCTTCTCGTCCTCCTCGGTCACGTCGCGCAGGGCGACGACGTCCGGGTGCCGGTAGAGGGCGTTGGAATCGAAGGACACCTTGGCGTCGAGGCACTTCAGCTGGCCGTCCTTGGTGACGATCAGCGGGTTGATCTCGAGCATCGCCATGTCCTTGGCGACGAAGGCGGCGTAGAGCTTCTCGACGAGGCTGCCGGCCTGCTTGGCGAGGTCGCCGGAAAGGCCGAGCGCCCTGGCGACCGTGCGGCCGTGGTGCGGCATCACGCCGGTCGCGGGGTCGATCGAGAAGGTGAGGATCTTCTCAGGAGTGCTGTGCGCGACCTCCTCGATGTCCATGCCGCCCTCCGTCGAAACGACGAAGGCGACGCGGCTCGTGGCGCGGTCGACGAGGGCGGAGAGGTAGAACTCGCGCTCGATGTCCGAGCCGTCCTCGATGTAGATGCGGTTGACCTGCTTGCCGGCCGGGCCGGTCTGAACGGTCACGAGCGTGTTGCCGAGCATCTGGCCGACGAAGGTCTTCACCTCCTCCACCGACTTGGCGAGGCGCACGCCGCCCTTCTCGCCCGCCTCGGGCTCCTTGAACTTGCCCTTGCCGCGCCCGCCGGCGTGGATCTGGCTCTTGACGACCCACAGCGGCCCGCCGAGCTCTTTCGCCGCGGCTTCCGCCTCGTCGACGGAGAAGACGGCCTTGCCGGCCGAGACCGGGGCGCCGAATTCCTTCAGGACGGCCTTGGCCTGGTACTCGTGAATGTTCATGCGATTCCTCCGCGTCATGCCCGCTTGGGGGCACCCGCGCGCTCATGGCGCGGCGCTGGAAACGGCGATGGCCGGGCGAGCCGGCCATCGGATTGACGGGTCAGCCCGCGAAGGCCGGGTTGATGCCCTTGCAGGCCTCGACGAGGCCCTGCACGGACGCGACCGACTTCTCGAACATCGCCTTCTCGGCGTCGTTCATGGCGATCTCGACCACGCGCTCCACGCCGCCGGCGCCGATGACGATCGGCACGCCGACGAACATGTCCTTGACGCCGTACTCACCGTCGAGGTGGGCGGCGCAGGGCAGCACGCGCTTCTTGTCCTTGAGGTAGCTCTCGGCCATGGCGATGGCCGAGGCCGCCGGGGCGTAGAAGGCCGAGCCGGTCTTCAGGAGGTTGACGATCTCGCCGCCGCCCTTGCGGGTGCGCTCGACGATGGCGTCGAGCTTGTCCTGGCTGGTCCAGCCCATCTTGACGAGGTCCGGCAGCGGGATGCCGGCGACCGTCGAGTAGCGCACCAGCGGCACCATGTCGTCGCCGTGGCCGCCGAGCACGAAGGCGGTGACATCCTCCACCGAGACCTTGAACTCCTCGGCGAGGAAGTAGCGGAAGCGGGCCGAGTCGAGCACGCCGGCCATGCCGACGATCTTGTTCTTCGGCAGGCCGGAGGCCTTCTGCAGCGCCCACACCATGGCGTCGAGCGGGTTGGTGATGCAGATGACGAAGGCATCCGGGGCATATTGCTTGATGCCCTGGCCGACCGATTCCATCACCTTGAGGTTGATGCCGAGCAGGTCGTCGCGGCTCATGCCCGGCTTGCGCGGCACGCCGGCGGTGACGATGATGACGTCCGCGCCCTCGATATCCGCATAGGACTGGGTGCCCTTGTAGGCGGCGTCGAAGCCGTCCACCGGGGAGGACTCGGCGAGGTCGAGGCCTTTGCCCTGCGGAATGCCTTCGGCGATGTCGAAGAGCACGACGTCGCCGAGCTCCTTCAAGCCGACGAGATGGGCGAGGGTGCCGCCGATCTGGCCGGCGCCGATCAGCGCGATCTTCTTACGGGCCATGTGAGAAACCGTCCTTCAGTTCGAGGAGGGGACGCATCCCGGAAAACCGCGGTTTCTTTGACTCAAACGGGGTTCTGCTTCAAGACGTGCAAAACCCGCCGCGGTGATGGCCTTTGCCGCCAGGGCCGTTCGCACCCACTGGCCCCGGCGGCGAAAAGAAAGATGGTGCAAGGGCTTGGCGATTTCCAGCGGCCCATGGCCCGGGCCTGCCGCCCGCCGAGTCTTTTTGTTACAGTTTTCAGATATTGTAACTCGAAGGAGGCCCGGCTCCCCGCCGGGGCTCGCCGGCGCGTCGGAGCGCGCTCATACGTAGCCGGCTTTGAGAGCCCGGAGCGCGACGCGCATGATCGTCGCCAGCCGCTCCTCCAGCATGTCGCGCGGGCGCTCCGTATCGAGCTTGACCGCCGTCGGGTGGGTGAAGCGGAAGAGGATGTCGGTGAGGAAGGTCAGCGCCTGCTCGCGGTCCTTCGGGTTGAAGGCGCCGGTCGCCAGCCCCTCGTCGACCACGCGGCCGACGAACATGCGCACCCGGCCGCGGTGGCGCCGGGCGACGCCGCGGTTCGCCTCGGCGGCGGCGACGAAGAGGTCGAAGATCGGCGGGTCGTTCTCGGCGAGGTCGCGATAGTCGCGCGCGAGCGCGAGGATGAGCCGCTCCAGCTTGTCGTCCGCCGGGTCCGGCGCGCTCGCGACGTCGGCGAGGAAGGTCTCGACCGGGCGCAGGGCCGCCTGCACGACGGCGTCGAGCAGGTCGCGCTTGGAGGGGAAGTAGCGGTAGACATTGGCATGCGTCATGCCCGCTTCCTGGGCGACGCCGACGACCGTGACGCGCGTCGCCCCGAGGCGGCGCACATGCTCGGCCGCGATGTCGAGCAGCCGCACGTCCGCCGTCTGCGGCGTCGTGCGGGCTGCCCGGCGCGGGGCGCTCATGTCTCGACGAGGCCCGTCGTGTCGCCCGAGGCGCGGGAATCGCCCTGGCCGTGCGGCAGGGCGAGATAGTCTTCGGACCGCATCTCGATGAGCCGCGACACCGTGCGGTCGAACTCGAAGACCTCGCGGCCCTGGTCGGCGCGGTAGAGCGCGTGCGGCTCCGCTTCGGCGGAGGCGATGAGCTTCACGTGCTTCTCGTAGAGCGTGTCGATGAGCGTGATGAAGCGCTTGGCCGCGTTGCGTTGGGCAAGGTCCATCACCGGGATGCCGGCGAGAATGATGCAGTGGTAGCGCTCGGCGAGGGCGAGGTAGTCCGAGGCGCCGAGCGGGCGCTCGCAGAGCTCGGCGAACGAAAAGCGCGCCACGCCGTCGCTGGCGCTCGGCACCGGCACCGTGCGGCCCTTGACGTGGACGGCCGCCGGCTTGCCCTCGTGCCGGCCGGTGAGGCGGAAGAACGCTTCGTCCAGCGCCGCCTCGGCCGCCGCATCCGCCGGCACGTGATAGACCGGGCTGCCGGCGAGCTTCTCGAGACGGAAGTCGGTGCGGGAATCGAGGCGCAGCACCTCGACCCGGTGCGTCAGCAGGTCGATGAACGGCAGGAACAGCGCCCGGTTGAGCCCGTTCTCGTAGAGGCGGTCCGGCTCCACGTTCGACGTGGCGACCACGGTGACGCCGCGCGCGAAGAGGGCCGTGAACAGCCGGCCGAGGATCATCGCATCGGCGATGTCCGTGACGGTGAACTCGTCGAAGCACAGGAGCCAGGCCTCGGCCGCCAGCGCGTCCGCCACATGCGGGATGGGGTCGCCGTCCTTCTCGCGGCCGTCCTTGACCTTCTGGCGGTGGGCGAAGATGCGCTCGTGCACATCGGCCATGAAGGCGTGGAAATGGGCACGGCGCTTGCGCTCGGGCGGCGCGACCTCGAAGAAGAGGTCCATCAGCATGGTCTTGCCGCGGCCGACCGAGCCCCAGATGTAGAGGCCCTTGAGCGGCTCGGCCTTCTCGTTGCGCTTGCCGAACAGCCAGCCGAGCGGGCTCGCCTTGCGCGCGAGGCGCCGCTCGCCGAGCCGCTGCGCGAGGTCGTCGAGCCGCGCCACGAGGTGTTCCTGCGCCGGGTCACGCTCGATCACGCCCTCGCTGACGAGGGCGTCGTAGCGTGCGCGCACGCTGGCGGCGGTCTGCCGGGCAAGGCGGGGCTCGATGGTCACGGGAGGGGATTTAGCGTCTCGCATGCCGCCGCACAATCGCCGCGCTGTCGCGCCGGCCGCTGATCAGCCCGGCTCCCGCGGCATGAGATCGTAGGGGTGGGCCCAGCCGGGCAGGGCGGCGATGCGCCGCGTCCAGGCCTCGATATTGGGGAAGGCGGACCGGTCGATGCCGGTTTCCTCGGGATAATAGAGATATCCGACCATGGAGATGTCGGCGATGGTCGGCGTGTCGCCGACCATGAAGGAGCGCTTGGCGAGGTGCTTCTCGACGATGTCGAAGGCGGCGAGCGCGCGTGCCCGCAGGAACTCCGTCACCGGGCTCTCGCCCATCTTCTTGAGGCCGACCATGAAGCGCAGCGTGGCGAAATAGCTGGTGAACTTGTGATTGTCGAAGAGGATCCAGCGCAGGATGTCGTAGCGCTCCTCGGCATCATGCCCGCCGAAGCGCCCGTGCCGTTCGGCGAGATGAGTGAGGATCGCGCCGCTCTGGGTGAGCCGCTGTCCGCCGTGCTCCAGCACCGGCACCTCGCCCATCTCGTTGCAGCTGTCACGAAAGGCCGCGCCGCGCGTCTCGCCGTTGAAGAAGTCGACGAAGCGCGGCTGCCAGTCGCAGCCGCACAGGTTCAGCATCAGGGCGACCTTATAGGCGTTCCCGGACTGGCCGAAACAGTGGAGGATATAGTCGCTCATCGTCGCGCCCTGTGCCTCTTTCGCATGCCGATCTCGCGCGCCAGTTGAACGCAAACCGGCAGGCCGCGCCAGACCGGGGCGGCATCCTGGCGCTTGAATTTCATGTTGCATTGCACAATATGTGCCGGGTCTAGGGAAACCGCGCCCTCGGGGGTCGAAGCAATATCGACCACCGAGAGAACGACGATGGACACATCCTCCGGGCCTTCCGGCACCATTCGCAAGCTGTTCGCGGCCGATTTGCCCGCGTTCCGCGCCCATCTGCTGCGCCTCGATCCGGCCAGCCGCCACAGCCGCTTTATCGGCGCGGTGACCGATGCCTATCTCGCCGGCTATGCCGACCGCTGCCTCGCCTCGCGGGGGCTCGTCTTTGGCTTCGTCGAGGACGGCGTCGTGCGCGGCGCGGCCGAGCTGCAGCCCTTCGAGATCAGCGGCGAGCGGCGGGCCGAGGCCGCCTTCAGCGTCGAGCGCGGCTGGCGCCGGCGCGGCATCGGCAGCGCGCTCTTTGCCCGCCTCATCGTCAGCGCCCGCAACCGCGGCGCTGCGGCGCTCGTCGTCAACTGCATGAGCGAGAACGGCGCCATGCGCGCGCTGGCGCGGCGCTTCTCGGCCGAGATCGTCTTCGAGCGCGGGGATCTCATCGGCACGATCAAGGGCCTTGGACCGACGCCCTTCTCCCTCGCCGAAGAGATGATCGACGATGCGCACGGCCTTGCCATGAGCGCGCTCGACTACCAGCGACGCTTCATGGCTCCGTCGCAGGCTCCAAACTGAAAAAGGGCGCCGCGGCGCCCTTTTTCGTCAGCCGATGCTGCCTTCAGCGGGACAGGGTGAGCGGCGCGCCGGACTTGGCGAGCACCCCGTTGAACGAGCTGCCGCCGCCCTTGAGGCGGGCGACGACGCTGCCGCGCGAATAGAGATAGACCTCGCCGTCGCGCAGGTCCCAGGCGTTGACGCTCTGCAGGTCGCGACCGCCGCAGCCGGAGGTGGAGGCCTTGTAGAGATCGAGCGCCGGGGCGCTCGACAGCGTGATGCGGCAGGAGCCGCCGGCGGCTTCGCGTGCCGTCCAGCCCCCGGTCACGGTGCTGCGCGTCGGCGCGGGCGGCGCGCTCGTCGGCTGGCTGCCCAGGCCCGCGACCGGCCCGGGCGTGCCGCCGGTGCCGGTGAGGGTGCCGTCCGGGCCGAGCGTGCCGGGCGCGACGATGGAGCCGTCGGGCGCGGCCGCCGTGCCAGGCGCCGGTGGCAGCGGGCTTGCAATCACCTCGGCGGAGCCGGAGGGCGGCATCGGCTCGAAGTCCGACCCGGCCGCGGCCGCCGCGCCGGTGCTGCGATAGCCCGCCCCGGGACCAGGGCTCGGCGAGCCGGAAAAGCGGTCCGACGCGCAGGCGGCGACGATCAGGAGCGGCGCGAGGGCGGCCAGACGCCGGGCGATGCGCATGGCGCTCGCGCCACGCCGGGCCGTTTCGGTCGTCGCATCGTGCATCGTCGGTCTCATGCTGTCCCGCTCCCGCTCTTCTTTCGGCGCGCCTGCCTTGAAAGGCAGCGCAGGCGCGCAAGCCACCGCTTTCGTCATGCCGTAAACGGCCTGATCGGGCAAGCCCGGGCGGGCGAATTGACTGATGCGAGCGCCGCGGGAAGGGCCGCCGCGCACCCAGCGTGGCGCGCGTGTCACACCCGGCCCGGGGCCGTCCGGCGCGCCGTCAGAGCTGGCGCGTGACCATCATCTGCTTGATCTCGGCGATGGCCTTCGCCGGATTGAGGCCCTTCGGGCACACGTTGGCGCAGTTCATGATCGTGTGGCAGCGGTAGAGCCGGAACGGATCCTCGAGATCGTCGAGGCGGTCGCCGGTAGCCTCGTCGCGGCTGTCGATGAGCCAGCGATAGGCTTGCAGCAGCACGGCCGGGCCCAGATAGCGGTCGCCGTTCCACCAGTAGCTCGGGCAGGAGGTGGAGCAGCACGCGCACAGGATGCACTCGTAGAGGCCGTCGAGCTTCTCGCGGTCCTCGCGGCTCTGGCGCCACTCCTTCTCCGGCTCCGGCGTCGTCGTCTTCAGCCACGGCTCGATCGAGGCGTGCTGAGCGTAGAAGCGCGTGAGGTCGGGCACCAGGTCCTTGACCACCGGCATGTGCGGCAGCGGATAGATGCGGACGTCGCCCTTCGACGTGCATTCGTCGATGCCCTTGGTGCAGGCGAGCGTGTTGGCGCCGTCGATGTTCATGGCGCAGGAGCCGCAGATGCCCTCGCGGCAGGAGCGGCGGAAGGTCAGCGTCGGGTCGATGTTGTTCTTGATGTAGATGAGCGCATCGAGAACCATCGGGCCGCAGTCGTCGCGGTCGACGTGATAGGTGTCGACGCGCGGGTTCTGTCCGTCATCCGGGTTCCAGCGATAGATGCGGAAGGCGGTCGTGTTCGCCGCCCCGTCCGGCTTCGGCCAGGCCTTGCCTTCCTTGATCTGCGAATTCTTGGGGAGGGAGAACTTGGCCATCTTGTCTCTGTCCTCGAACCTGCCGGCGTCCCGTGGCCTGCGCCACGGGCCGGATGGGATCTGTCGCGCGCGGCCTCAGTAGACGCGCGCCTTCGGCTCGATGTACTCGATGTCGTTCGACATCGTGTAGTTGTGCACCGGGCGGTAGTCGATGGTGACGGTCTTGGCCGTGTCGTCGACCCAGGCCAGGGTGTGCTTCATCCAGTTGACGTCGTCGCGCTCGGAATAGTCCTCGCGTGCATGGGCGCCGCGGCTTTCCTTGCGGTTGGCCGCGCCGTCCATCGTCACGACGGCCTGGGTGATGAGGTTGTCGAACTCGAGCGTCTCGATGAGGTCCGAGTTCCAGACGAGCGAGCGGTCGGTGACGCGCACGTCCTCCGCGCCGTGCCAGACCTCGCGGATGAGCTTCTGCCCCTCTTCCAGCACCTCGCCGGTGCGGAAGACGGCGCAGTTCGACTGCATCGTGCGCTGCATCTGGAGGCGCAGCTCGGCGGTCGGGGTTCCGCCGCTCGCATTGCGGAAGCGGTCGAGCCGCGACAGCGACAGGTCGGCCGAGTTCTTCGGCAGGTCGGCGTGCGATTCGCCCGGCTTGACGATCTCGGCGGCGCGCAGGCCCGCCGCGCGGCCGAAGACCACGAGGTCGATCAGCGAGTTGGAGCCGAGGCGGTTCGCCCCGTGCACCGACACGCAGGCCGCCTCGCCGATGGCCATCAGCCCCGGCACGACATGGTCGGGGTTGTCGCCCGCCTTGGTCACCACCTCGCCGTGGAAGTTCGTCGGGATGCCGCCCATGTTGTAGTGCACCGTCGGCAGCACCGGGATCGGCTCCTTCGTCACGTCGACGCCGGCGAAGATCTTGGCGCTCTCCGAGATGCCGGGCAGGCGCTCGTGCAGCACCGCCGGGTCGAGGTGGTCGAGGTGCAGGAAGATGTGGTCCTTGTTCTTGCCCACGCCCCGGCCTTCGCGGATCTCCATGGTCATGGAGCGCGAGACCATGTCGCGCGGCGCAAGGTCCTTCACCGACGGGGCATAGCGCTCCATGAAGCGCTCGCCCTCGGAATTGGTGAGATAGCCGCCCTCGCCGCGCGCCCCCTCGGTGATGAGGCAGCCGGCGCCGTAGATGCCGGTGGGGTGGAACTGCACGAATTCCATGTCCTGCAGCGGCAGGCCGGCGCGCAGCACCATGGCGTTGCCGTCGCCCGTGCAGGTGTGGGCGGAGGTGGCCGAGAAATAGGCGCGGCCGTAGCCGCCCGTCGCCAGGATGACGAGATGGGCGCGGAAGCGGTGGATGGTGCCGTCGTCCATCTTCAGCGCCACCACGCCGCGGCAGCGGCCCTCGTCGTCCATGATGAGGTCGATGGCGAAATATTCGATGAAGAACTCGGTGTTGTTCCGCAGTGCCTGGCCGTAGAGCGTGTGCAGGATGGCATGGCCGGTGCGGTCGGCGGCGGCGCAGGTGCGCTGGGCCGGCGGGCCCTTGCCGAAGTCGGTCGTCATGCCGCCGAAGGGCCGCTGGTAGATGCGCCCGTCGACGGTGCGGGAGAAGGGCACGCCCCAGTGCTCGAGCTCGTAGACGGCGGCGGGCGCGTTGCGCACCAGATATTCGATGGAATCCTGGTCGCCGAGCCAGTCCGACCCCTTCACGGTGTCGTACATGTGCCAGCGCCAGTCGTCCGGCCCCATGTTGGCGAGCGAGGCGGCGACGCCGCCCTGGGCCGCCACGGTGTGCGAGCGCGTGGGGAAGACCTTGGTGACGCAGGCCGTCTTGAGGCCCGCCTGGGCGCAGCCGACGGTGGCACGCAGCCCGGCGCCGCCGGCGCCGACGACCACCACGTCGAAGGTGTGGTCGGTGATCGGATAGGCCTGGCCGGTATAGGCCGGGCGGGGAATGCGCAGGATGCTGCCCCGGCCGGCGCCATCGCCCTGCGCCGCCCGCGCGCGCGGCGTGCGCACGGCCTTGGGCGGCGCCTCGACGGCGGTGCCGGCGACCTCCGGTGCGGCGGCGGTCGGTGCGGCAGTGGTCGACGCGGCGGCCTTGGCCCTCGTGCTGCGGCGCGCCGGGGCGCTCGTCTCGGTGCCGGGGGTGGTTCCGTTGCTGGGTGCCTTGGCCATGAACTTACATCCCGCCGAAGGAGATCTTGAGAACCGCGAAGACCGCGGCGGCTGCCACGAGCAGGGCGAAGAAGGTGTTGGCGATCACGGCAGCGACCTTGGCGCCGCCGTGAACGTAGTCCTCGATGATGACCTGCATGCCGATGCGCATGTGATAGGTCGCCGAGAGGATGAAGAGGAGCAGGAGGAGCGCCACGAGCGGGCTGCGCACGAGGGCGATCGCCTCCGCGTAGCCGCTGCCCGCCGCGCGGATCACGATGGCGATGAAGGCCACCGCCAGCAATGCGTTGGAGATCGCCGTGAGGCGCTGGTGCCAGAAATGCCCGGTGCCGGATCTGGCCGAGCCGAGCCCGCGGACGCGGCCAAGCGGCGTGCGCAGCGAGTGCTTCGTCGATGACATGAAATGCCTCCTCACGAGACCGCGTAGCCGACCACCCACACGAGGAGCGTGAGCGTGGCCGAGGCGATGAGGGTCATGCGGGCGAGGTTCTGGCGGGCGGCGGCATCGAAGCCGAGGCCCACGTCCCAGATGAGGTGGCGGATGCCGCCGAACATGTGGTGCAGCAGCGTCCAGGTGTAGCCGAAGAGGATCAGCCGGCCGAGGAAGGAGCCGAAGAACCACTGCGCGGTCTCGAAGGCCTCAGGCCCGCTCGCCAGCGCCAGCAGCCAGGCGACCAGGAGGAGGGTGCCCACATAGAGGGCCGAGCCGGTGACGCGATGGACTACCGACATCGCCATCGTCCACGTCCAGCGGTAGATCTGGAGGTGCGGCGAGAGGGGGCGGATGTCTTCCGGTCTCGTCCCGGGCGCTTTCGCCTCGGCCATGTGGGGCCTCCCCGCTTGCAGTCTGGAGTTGCTCGAAGCTATCGGCTTCGTAACGAATGTGGGCGGCAACCGCAATGCAGCATGCCGCCAAAGGCGGTGACATTTTTCCAGCTTTGTAACCGCTTCCTTGCGCCGCCTTATCGCGGCAGAAGCGCCCAATAGTCGAAATCGAGCACGACGGCGGGGTCGTATTCAGAGCCGTTTCGGCCCGGAAAACCGGTGCACGGCGCATTCTTCGCCGCGATGGTGCGCAGCCTCAGGGCGCCCATGTCGCTGCGGCCCTCGAGCTCGGCGGTGTCGAGCACCTCGCTCCAGCAATAGACGGTGTCGCCGGCAAAGAGCGGCGCCACATGGCGCCCGCCGTTGATGGCGGCGATGTGAAAGGCATTGCCGAGGCCGTTGAAGGACAGCGCCCGTGCCAGCGAGATCACGTGGCCGCCGTAGATCAGCCGCCGGCCGAAGCGCGAGCCGGTGGCGGCGTGCTGGTCGAAATGCACCCGGGCGGTGTTCTGGTAGAGCCGGGTCGCGAGCTGGTGCTCGGCCTCCTCCACCGTCATGCCGTCCACATGGTCGATGCGCTCGCCGATGCGGAAGTCGCCCCAGCGCCAGGGGCTGCCGGCAAGGCCGAAGTCATAGGCCTCGACGTCGATGGGCGGGCAGCCGATGCCGAGGTGCGAGGGCTCGACGCTGTCCGCGAGCTGCGGCACGTGCTGGTCCGCGACGGACGCCGCCTCGTCGCGCTTCTTCACCATCACCCAGCGCACATATTCGAGCACCTCGGCCCCGTCGGAGCGCAGCCCGCGCGTGCGCACGTAGACGACGCCGGTCTTGCCGTTGGAATTTTCCTTGAGCCCGATGACCTCGGAGACGGCCGACAGCGTCTCGCCGGGATAGACGGGCTTCAGGAAGCGGCCTTCCGCATAGCCGAGGTTGGCGACCGCATTGAGGGAGATGTCCGGCACGGTCTTGCCGAAGACGACATGGAAGACGAGGAGATCGTCGAGGGGGCTGCGCTCGTAGCCGATCTGCGCGGCGAGGACGTCCGAGGACTGCACGGCGAAGCGCGTGCCGTAGAGCGCCGAATAGAGCGCGGCATCGCCCGCCGTCACCGTGCGCGGCGTCGCGTGGCGGATCACCTCGCCGAGGCGGAAATCCTCGAAGAACCGGCCGGCGCTGGTCTTCATCGGCAATGCTGTGTCCATCGGCTCCTCCCTCGCTGTTTCGCGAGAGACTAGCCTACATGCTGCACTGCGCCATTGCGACCTTGGGCGGAGGCGTTCAGGCCGACGGCACGTCCACCACGACGCCGGTGCGGGCGACCGCCGCCGCGAGCGTGTTGCGCAGGAGGCAGGCGATGGTCATTGGCCCGACGCCGCCCGGCACGGGGGTGATGGCGCCGGCATGCTGCACCGCCTCGTCATAGGCCACGTCGCCGACGAGCCGCGTCTTGCCCTCGCCGCGCTCGGGCGCCGGGATGCGGTTGATGCCGACGTCGATGACGATGGCGCCGGGCTTCACCCAGTCGCCGCGCACCATCTGCGGCCGGCCGACGGCCGCGACGAGGATGTCGGCGCGGCGGCACACGGCCGGCAGGTCGCGCGTCTTGGAATGGGCGACGGTGACCGTGCAGCTCTCGGCGAGGAGCAGCTGCGCCATCGGCTTGCCGACGATGTTGGAGCGCCCGACGACGACCGCCTCGAGCCCGGCGAGCGCCGGCTCGATGGACTTGATGAGCATCAGGCAGCCGAGCGGCGTGCAGGGCACGAGCGCGGGAAGGCCGGTCATCAGGCGCCCGGCATTCTCCGGGTGGAAGCCGTCGACGTCCTTCGCCGGCTCGATCGCCTCGATCACCTTCTGCGCGTCGATATGCGCCGGCAGCGGCAGCTGTACGAGGATGCCGTCGACCGCATCGTCCGCGTTGAGCCGCGCGACGAGGGCGAGGAGCTCGGCCTCGCCCGTCTCCGCCGGCAGGCGGTGCTCGAAGGAGGCCATGCCGGCCTCCACCGTCTGCTGCGCCTTGTTGCGCACATAGACGCTGCTCGCCGGATCCTCGCCGACGAGCACGACGGCAAGGCCAGGCGCGCGGCCGGACCTGGCGAGGAAGTCGGCCGCGGCTTCCGCCACGCGCCGGCGCAGGCCCTCGGCGAAGGCCTTGCCGTCGATGATTCGGGACGTCGGGAGCGTCGTCATGGCCGGTCCTCGTGCTTGATGAGTGCCGCGAGCCGCGCTTCCAGCATAGCGGCGTCGCCGGCGACGGTCAGGATCTTGATGCGTGCGGTGTGCCCGGAGACGAGCGTGACGGCCGAGGCGGCGACGCCGAGGCTCTTGGCGAGCAGCCGGGTGAGCGCCGCATTGGCCGCCCCGTCCTCCGGCACGGCCCGGACGCGGACCTTGATGACGGCGCGCCCGTCCGCCAGCTGCTCGACGCCCTCGATCGCATCGCGCCCGCCGCGCGGCGTCAGGCGCACCGTGAGCGTCAGCCCCTCGCCCGTGCGCGTGACGGCGCCGCTCATGCCTGCCCCACGCCGGCCGGGCTTTAGATGACCGCCGGGTAGACGTAGAGCACGATCACCCGCTGCAGGAAGAAGATGATGAGCAGCAGGATGATGGGCGAGACGTCGATGCCGCCGAGATTGGGCAGGATGGAGCGGATGGGCCGAAGCGCGGGCTCGGTGATCTGGTAGAGGAAGTTCCAGATCGCCCGCACCACGTCGTTGCGCGTGTTGACGACGTTGAAGGCGACCAGCCAGCTGATGATGGCTGAGGCGATCACGAGCCAGGTGTAGAGGTCGAGCACGACCATGAGAACATCGAGAATCGCGCGCATTGAAAATCCGGAGGATGGAGAGGACGGACGGGAGCTTCCGTTTAGCGCTCTCCGCCGCTGTGAACAACCCGTCGCGCTCGCCGCGCGATCACGCGAAACAGCAATTGACAGCCGCCCCCGCGCCGGCCTAAAACGCGCCGACCTTTAGGGGCTGTAGCTCAGTTGGGAGAGCGCTGCAATCGCACTGCAGAGGTCAGGGGTTCGAATCCCCTCAGCTCCACCACCCTCTTTTGCAGAAAAGCTGGAAAATTCGGGCCGGGTTTCGGGTGGCGCATCGCTGCGACGAAACGTGCGCCCTCTGCCCCTCACCGGCTATCCTTAGGTCCGCTCGCTGTTTAGACCGCGACTTTGGTTTTCCAGCCGGTTGAGAAATCGAGCGCCCGCAACAACCCAAAACTATTGATCCATTGAATTCCGAGAGTGTTGCAGACGTCGGGCACATGGCGATTTGCGCGCATGAGTGAGGGTTTGGAGACCTCGGTCGTCACAACGCAACGTGCTTGTGGTGCAGCCATCGCATACGCGATCAGAAATGGGTCCTTGCCCAGCTTAACCACTTCGGTGTCGTTCAGATCTGGCGCGTACCCATGGGCGGTGCACTGCTGCAGTAGCGTGATGTCGACGCTTTCATCCAAGCAGATTGCTTCCTTGTGCTCGGGCGCTTTCAGCCAGTCCGCCAAGTCGTCTGTTCCGTTGGTAATTTCTTCGAGGTTTTCGATCGGCATTTTAAGATGGCCGGCATTGCCCATATGTACGAGCCATTCCCAAAACTCGGGCACCCGGTCGAGGGGATAATAAGAGTTGTTGGCCGTAATCATTACGTTGGCATCGAGCAGATAGAGCAAGTTCTAGCCCCTATGCTGCTCGACCGGACGGATCCGCGCTGGAAAGCAGCGGAAACACGTTTGCCGGACGCACTGCCAAGATGCGTGCAGCCTTCGAGGGCGACAAGGCCCCATCTGCCACCATCCGCCGAGATAGGTCCAGCAGCCGCCCGCCAAGCCGGTGGCGACGAACGGTGTAGTAGTTCGGCCCCTCACCGTCTCGACTACGCTCCCGGTCCAACTGGCGCTTGCGGAGCCAGTGCTGCCGAAACATGGCACTCAACTGCGACCATTGAGACCGATCAATTATGCCAGCACGAAAAAGCTTATAGGTCACGAGAGAGCGACTCACCTGCCGCGCGTCGGCAATTTCGCCGATGCGCATCGCAACCTCATCCAGTGGCAGCCCCCCAACTGCGCGCTCGCGTTCGATCTCGCCATTGGGCAACAGGAAATTTCCTGCGACGTCGTTGCAGAACTGCTCAATGGCGGAAATAGCGTTCGCCCCGCTTACGCCAGTTGCGCCGAGCCAGATATGCGCCACTTCGTGAAGCAGGGTAAAGCACCACGCCCTGTCACTGTCCTGATCGTTGATGACAATGAACGGCGCAACGGGATCCGCCAAAGCGAAGCCGCGGAAAATCTCGACATCTAGGGTGCTGTGATGGCTCCCCAGATTGCCAACTAGCAGCACGAAAATGCCCGCGCGCTCGGCCCGCTCTCGAAGATAAGTAAATCCCTTTGGGGCAGTGCGGTCTCCCCGTATCCCGTTGCGGAACTGCTCACGATCAAGTTCCAGTGTTCGAACTATGGAATCGAGTACGGCCGACACACCGTCCTGCATAGTCATGGAGGCGACGAACGGCAGCGAAACCGCCTCGTCTTCGGCTTCGAGCACCGCCCGCACCATCTCTTGCCGGGCCTTGATATCTCGAATGAGTGCATCGACAAGCGCGTCGTCGCGCCGGGAATGGTCCGGCGGCAGGGTGCGGAAATCGTGCCCGCGCTCACTCACCCTTGGCGGTTGCGGCAGATAGAACGTTAGGAGCGGGCGCCGGTAGTGCTGAACCATTTTCAGCAGCAAAGGGCGGCTCGGCTCAACCGCGCCGCTCTCGTACGCCGCCAGCCGCTTAATTGCAGGCACGCCGCGTGCGTCCCTGATACCGAGCTTTTCGACGGCCTCTCCCAGGGTGAGTCCTGCCGTCTCGCGCGCCCATTGCAATATCGTTGGGTTCACCTTTGGCATAGGATCCCCGGTCTCCCTGCTCGGCCGCCACAGCTCTTCTAGAACTAACGCACTAAGGATATTTTCGTTTGAATGCACGCCACACCAAATCTGGTAGCCCGTCAAACTGTAAGTCAGCCGGGTGCAAAAATGGTGAAGCTGCGCGGGCTTACAGGACGGACTCTGCGATTTTGCGGTGTACCGCGACAGGCACCTCCCTCAAATCGCCGGCAGTCCCAGCCATTTCGCCATCGCCTCGAGGATCAGGTTGATCGACAGGGCGGCGAGCACGATGCCCATCACGCGGCGCAGCACGTTGGCGCCGTGGCGGCCGATGAGGCGTGACACGGTCCCGCCTGACAGGAAGAGGCCGAACAGGATGAGCATGTTGAGCGCCAGCATGGCGACCGTCTCCACCTGCTCGATGAAGGTCAGGCGGTTGTTGTCCATCAGGATGACGATGGCGAGCATGGCCCCCGGCCCGGCGATGATCGGCACCGCCAGCGGGTAGACGGCGACGCTCGCCGCGTCGTTTGCGCCCGCCTCGGCCGTCGGCGCCGGCCCCTTGTCGCCGAGGGTCATCGACAGCGCGAAGATGAGCAGGATGATGCCGCCGGCGATCTGGAAGGAGATGAGCGAGATGTTCATCGCCGCCAGCGCATATTGGCCGATGACGGCGAAGACGAGGAGGATGACGAAGGCGACGGGGACGGCGATGAGGGCCGCCTTGCGCCGCTCGGCCCGGTCGAGCCCGCCGGTGACCGAGAGGAAGAGCGAGGTGTGGCTGATCGGGTCGAGGACGGCGAGAAGCGTCATGAACTGCGTGACGAGCAGGGTCTGGTCGATCAGCACGATCGGCTCCGGAAGAGGAAGGTGACGGCGAGGGCGAGGATGGAGGGGAACGGACGTCTCAGGCGGTCCCGGTTCCGCCGATCTCGTCGATCCGGGCCGCCATGATGAAGTCGTTCTCGTGCAGGCCCTTGATCTTGTGGGTCTGCAGCGTGACCGTCGCATAGCCCCAGCCGAAGGCGATGTCCGGGTGGTGGCCCTGCTCCTCGGCAAGCTCCGACACGCGCGCCACGAAATCGAAGGCTCCCGCGTAGTTCCTGAAGCGGAAGGTGCGCGCGATGCGCGTGGCATCGCCGTTGACCTCCCACTGCGGCACCCGTTTCGCGTAGTGCGCGACGGCTTCGGGGGACAAAGGCGGCGTCCCGCCCTTGCAGGGCGTGCAGGTCTTGGTGGCGAGATCGTCGGTCATGGCTATTCCCGCTGCCGGGTCACGGAATCTCGTACAGGGTGACCTCGTCGTCGATGCCGCGCAAGGCGCGTCGCTGCGCCAGCGGCGTCAGGCCGGTGCGGGCAAGCAGGTTCGACACCTCCGGCCGCTCGACGACGGAGCCCGTGGCGTAGATCGCCTGCGATTCGGCAAGGCCCTGCACGCGCGAGGCGATGTTCACCGTCTGGCCGAAATAGTCCTGCCGCTCGTTGAGGCTGACGGCGAGGCACGGGCCTTCGTGCAGGCCGATCTTCAGCATCAGGTCCTCGCTGCCGTGGGCGGCGTTGAGGCGGCGCATGGCGTCGCGCATGCGCAGCGCGGCGGCGACGGCCCGTTCCGGCGTCGGGAAGGTCGCCATCACTGCATCGCCGATGGTCTTGACGATGGCGCCGGCCTCCGCCGCCACGATGTCGCCGAGCACACGGAAGTGCTCGCGCACGAGGTCGAAGGCGGCAAGGTCGCCCACGCGCTCATAGAGCCGGGTCGATCCCTTGAGGTCGGTGAAGAGGAAGGTGAGGCTGGTGATCTTCAGCCGCTGGTCGACGTTGAGCGTCTCCGTCCGGTAGATGTCGCGGAAGGTCTGGTTGCTGAGGAGCCGCTTGGCGGTGAGGAACGGCCGGCGCCGGCCGATGAGCGTGTGTAGCGCCTCGCCTGCGGCGAAGAGGCCGGGCAGGACGCGCCGGCTGGTGCGGTTCTCGAGCGTGAGGCGCAGCGGGCCGGGCTGCAGGCGGACGGCCTCGTTCGGCGCATGCACGGCGTCGATGACGAGGGAAAGCGAGCGCCGCTCGCGCGTCTCGTCGCTGTCGGCGTCGATGAACTGCACGGAATGGGTGACCGGATCGAAGACGATGATGAAGCCCCGCGGCAGCTGCAGCGAGAGGAGGGCCTTCTCCCCGGGCGGCAGTTCGATGGCCTCGATGATGATCTCGTCGAGCTGCGCCTCGATCTCCTCCGGCAGGTCGACGCCCGAGCTCCAGAAGATCTGGCGGAAATACTCGTGGATCGGCAGGCGGTCCGGCTCGTGCGCCGCGATCTGCCGCACGCGCGGGTTCACCGTGAACGTCACCTCCACCATCTCGTCGAGGGTCGGCTCGTAGCCCGCCGCGCACAGCGTGCAGCTGTAGGAGGAGCGGTCGAGCGTACCGAGCGTCGCATTGGCGTCGAGCACGCCGCCGCAGCCCGGGCACAATACGTTCCATGACATGTCGAACAGGCCGAGATGGGCGGCATGGAGGAAGGCGGCGATGGCGGCCTCCTCGTCGAGACCCTCGCGCGCCGCGAAGGCGAGCACGTTGACGCGGTTGAGCATACGGTCCGCGCCGTGCCGGACGAGGCGCTCGATGGCCTCGGCCGCCGCCGGCTCGGCCGTCTGACGCAGCAGGGAAAAGAGCGCTTCCGTCTCGGCCATCGGACGGTGCTCCGCAACCATTATTTTATAAGTATAGCACGATCAGCGGCAGCTGCCGCGCTCAGGCCGCAGGGGCGCGGGCGATCGCCAGGCCCGAGGCCGGTTGGGGCCGGGCCGGTGCGGCACCGGCGGCGAGCCAGTGGTCGAGAAAGGCATCGAGCCACAGGGCGACGGCGGGGTCGTACATGAAGCGCCCGCGGTGGTGCAGGTGCGAGGCCTGGGCGCCCGGCAGGCTCAGCCGCTCGCTGGCGCGTGTCGTCCAGCGATAGATCATGGCGTGCGTCACCTCGGGGTGGAACTGCAGGCCGAAGGCCGCGGGCCCGACTCGGAAGGCCTGGTTCGGAAAATCCGCGCCCTCGGCGAGAAGCTCGCCCCCGGGCGGGCAGTCGAGCCCCTCCCGGTGCCATTGGTAGACATGCGAGGGCCACGGCGCGCCCGTCTCGCTGGCGAAGCGCCGCCCGGTCGTCGTCGGCTTGAGGGGATAATAGCCGATTTCGGCAAGGCCCGAGGGATGCGGATCGACGCGCCCGCCGAGGTGCTTCGACAGCATCTGCGCGCCGAGGCAGAGGCCGAGCAGCGGCTTCTTCTCATCGAGCGCGACGCCGATCCAGTCGATCTCGCGCTTCACCCAGTCATCGGGGTCGTTGGCGCTCATGGGCCCGCCGAAGACGACGGCGCCGGCGTGCAGTTCGAGCGTCTGCGGCAAGGGATCGCCGAAGCGCGGGCGGCGGATGTCGAGCAGGTGGCCGCGCTCTGCAAGGAGCCGGCCGACCCGGCCGGGCGTCGAATGCTCCTGGTGCAGGACGATGAGAACGGGCAGCCGGGCCGCCTCAGCCATCAGGCCCCTCCGTCGACGTCCGCCAGCGCGCTCTGGCGCAGCGCCTCGGCCTCGCGCTCGCTCAGCCCGAGCCGGCGGGCGGAGCGCCACAGGAGGCCGTCCTCGATCTCGGCGACGTGCCCGTCGATCTTCGCGAGCTCCCAGGCGGCGGCCATCAGCTCGCGGCGCCCGTCCGGCGGCAGCAGGCGCTTCAGGTCCTCGAAGGCGTCGTCCACGTCCTCGCGCGAGCGCTCGGCCACGATGGCGGCCTCGATGATCCGGAGCGCCTCGCGCGGCGAGAGGCGGAAGCGGCGTCCGACGAGGTCGGCGAGCTTGGCGCGCTCGTCGCCCGTCAGGCGCCCGTCGCCCCCGGCGATGTGCACGAGGACGATGGCGAGCGACAGCAGGGTGTCGGGGGTGCGGCCCTTATCCTCGCGCGCCGGCGCGGCCTGGTGCCGGGGCAAGCGTTCGAAGAGGCGGGCGATGCTGGAGATGAGGCGGACTGGACGGGTCATGGACATCGGAACGATTTCAGGCTGCCATCCTGTCCGATCGGACGACGGCGCTCAACCCCGCCTTTTTCACAATCCGCCCATCTTGCAGATGATGTCCCACTCGGCGCCGCTCACCGGTTGCACCGACAGGCGTGAATTGTTGACGAGCACCATCTCGGCGAGGGAGGGCGTGTCCTTGATCTCGTCGAGCGTCACCGGCCGGGGCAGTGCCTTCACGGCCTTGATGTCGACCATGCCGAAGCGGCCGCTCGCGTCGGTGTGGTCGGGGTAGTATTCCTTGATCACCTCGACGATGCCGACGACGGCCTTGCCCTCGTTGGAATGGTAGAAGAAGCCGGTCTCGCCCTTCTTCATGGCCATCATGTTGAGCTTGGCGGAATGGTTGCGAACGCCGTTCCAGAACGTGCCCTTCTCGCCTTCCGCGACCTGCCGGTCCCACGACCAGGTCGCCGGTTCGGATTTGAACAGCCAGTGCGCCATGACCTCTCCCCGTTCGTCAGATGATCTCGTTTTCGGCGCGGATCGGCCGGTTGAGCAGCGCGCCGATCGCCGCCTCGACGGACATTTCCCCCGCGACGAGCGCGGCGACGGCTTCCGAGATCGGCATTTCGACCCCGTGCCGGCCGGCCATCGCCACGAGGGCTGCGGCCGTGAAGGCGCCTTCCGCCAGCTTGCCGCCGGAGGCTTCGGAAAGCGACACGCCGCGCCCCAGCGCCTCGCCGAAGGCGAAGTTGCGCGATTTCGTCGAGCCGCAGGTGAGCACGAGGTCGCCGAGCCCGGACAGCCCCATCAGCGTCTCGGGCCGGGCGCCGAGGGCGCGGGCGAAGCGCATCAGCTCGGCGAAGCCCCGGGCCACCATGGCGGCACGGGCGCTCTCGCCGAGGCCGCAGCCCATGACGATGCCGCAGGCGATGGCGAGCACGTTCTTGGCCGCGCCGCCGATCTCGACCCCGCGCACGTCGGTGCCGTGATAGATGCGGAAGGCGGGGCTCGCGAGCGCCGCGGCGAGACCGCGGGCGGTCTCCTCCTGCGCGCAGGCCAGCACCACCGCGGTGGGCAGGCCCCGCACCACATCCTCGGCGAAGCTCGGGCCCGACAGGACGGCGGGCACTGCCGCCGGCAACTCCTCGGCGACGATGTCGCTCATGAAGCGGCTCGACGTGCGCTCGATGCCCTTGGCGCAGATGACGACCGGCGTGCCGGGGGCGAGCCGAGGCGCGAGCGCGCGGGCCGCCTCGCGCAGGGCCTGCGCCGGCACGACGAGGAGCAGCGCCCGCGCGTCCGCCGTCGCGCCGAGGTCGGCCGTGACGGTGATCGCGGCATGGAGCGGCGCTCCGGGCAGGAAACGCAAGTTCTCGCGCGCGGCCTGCATGGTGCCGGCATGCTCGGCATCGCGCGCGACGAGGGTGACGGTACGCCCGGCCTGGGCCGCCGCATTGGCGAGGGCCGTGCCCCAGGCGCCGGCCCCGACGATGACGAGCGGATCGGCGATCATGCCGCGGAGGCCGCCTCGAGCGGCCAGCGGGCGCGGGCGGGAGCGGTGAGGTCGTCGGTGAGGCCGAGGCGCAGGCGCTCGAGCCCGGCCCAGGCGATCATCGCCCCGTTGTCGGTGCACAGGGCCGGCGGCGGCGTGACGAGGGGCAGGCCGGCCTCGGAGGCAAGGCGCGTCAGGCCGCGGCGGATCGCCTGGTTGGCGGCGACGCCGCCGGCGACGACGAGCGCCGTCGGGTGCCCCGCCTTCTGCCGGAAGGCGCGCAGCCCCATGCGCACCCGGTCGGCGACGACGTCGACCACGGCCGCCTGGAAGGAGGCGCAGAGGTCTGCCACGTCGCGTGCCGAGAGCGGGGCGATGCGCTCGGCCTCGATGCGCACGGCGGTCTTGAGGCCGGAGAGCGAGAAGTCCGGGTCCGGCCGGCCGGCCAGCGGCCGCGGCAAAGCGAAGCGCGCCGGGTCGCCGTGGAGCGCCTGGCGCTCCACCTCCGGCCCGCCGGGATAGGGCAGGCCGAGCATCTTCGCCGTCTTGTCGAAGGCCTCGCCGATGGCGTCGTCGATGGTGGTGCCGAGGCGCACGTAATCGCCGACGCCGCGCACCGCGAGCAATTGCGTGTGCCCGCCCGAGGCGAGCAGCAGCAGGTAGGGAAAGGCGACGCCGTCGGTCATCCGCGCCGTCAGCGCATGGGCCTCGAGATGATTGACGGCGATGAAGGGCTTGCCGGACACGAGGGCGAGCGCCTTGCCGGTGGTGAGGCCGACGATGACGCCGCCGATGAGGCCGGGGCCGGCCGCGGCGGCGACGGCGTCGATGTCCTTCAGCGTGACGTCGGCCGCCTTCAGCGCCCGCGCTACCAGCCGGTCGATGACCTCGACATGGGCGCGCGCCGCGATCTCCGGCACCACGCCGCCATAGGCGGCATGTTCCGTGATCTGGGTGAGGATCTCGTTCGACAGGATGACGCCGCGCCCGTCGCCGGCAAGGCCGACGACGGCGGCTGCCGTTTCGTCACAGGTGGTCTCGATGCCAAGAACGCGCATGATTCGCTGGGTTCTGAAGGGGCTGCGATCGGTCGCGGTTCGCAAAAGCGCCGCTTCCCCCTATAGAGCATGGCGTAAAGCCGTGGGAACCGGTTTTTCGCCGCAGCAGGGTGGTAGGGCATGCGATAGTGAGGTGCGGGAGCGGCTCTGTGGCCTCCCGCCTGCACGAATCGCCCGCCGGCCGCGGGCCCCGTGAACGGAGTTGGATGGAACCATGATTGCAACGACCGGCGCACCTGTCATCGGCACGCGCGGCAGCCCGCTCGCCCTCGCCCAGGCGCGGCAGGTGCAGGCGCTCCTCGGTGGGGCGCTCGGCTGCCCGGCCGAGGCCGTCGCGCTCTCGGTCATCAAGACGACGGGCGACATGATCCAGGACCGGGCGCTGTCGGAGGCCGGCGGCAAGGGCCTGTTCACCAAGGAGCTCGACAGCGCGCTCCTCGACGGGCGCATCGCCCTTGCCGTCCATTCCGCCAAGGATCTGCCGACCGTCCTGCCGGACGGGCTCGTCATTGCCGGCTATCTTGCCCGCGAGGACGTGCGCGACGTGCTGATCAGCCGCGGTGCGCGGAGCATCGCCGAGTTGCCGCGCGGCGCCGTGGTCGGCAGCGCCTCGCTGCGCCGGCAGGCGCAGGTGCGGCGCCTGCGGCCCGATGTCTCGGTCACGCTGCTGCGCGGCAATATCGGCACCCGCCTCGCCAAGGTCGAGAGCGGCGAGATCGACGCGACCCTCCTGGCCCTCGCCGGGCTGCGCCGGCTCGGCCTCGCCGACAAGGCGACCGCCGTGCTCGACACCGAGGATTTCCTGCCCGCCATCGGCCAGGGCGCCATCGCCATCGTGACGAGGGCCGACGATCTTGCCCTGCGCGAGACGCTGATGCGCTTCACCGACCCCGCGACCGGCGTGGCGCTGGAGGCCGAGCGCGCCTTCCTGCGCGTGCTCGACGGCTCGTGCCGCACGCCCATCGCCGGCCTGGCGCGGGTGGAGGGGGCAGGCCTCTCCTTCCGCGGCATGCTGCTGGCGCCCGACGGCAGCGACTGGGTGGCCGTCGAACGCAGCGGCCCGATCGCCGAGGCACTCGGCCTTGGAGAGGACGCGGGACGCGAAGTGGTGGCCCGCGCGCGCCCGGCGCTCCTGGGAAAATAGGCATGGCGGGCGTCCTCGTCCTGCGGCCGGAAAGGGCGGCGCGCCGGACGGCGCAGCGCCTCGGCGAGCGCGGCCATGCCGTCGTGGTCGCTCCGCTCCTGACCATCCATTCCACGGATGAGCCGCGCCCGGCGGGAGCCTTCGACGGCGTCGTCGTCACCAGCCCCAATGCCTTCGAGGCGCTGCGAGAGGCGGATGTCGCGGCGCTCCAGGCGCTGCCCCTCCTCGCCGTCGGGGAGCGCACGGGCGAGGTGGCGCGCGAGGCCGGCTTTGCGGCCGTCACGCCGGCGGCGGGCGACCGCATCGCGCTCGCGGCGCTCGCCCCGTCGGTTTTCGCGTCCGGGGCGCGGCTCCTCCTCGTCCTCGGCCGCGATCACAAGGCCGATACGCCCGCTCTTCTCGCCGCGGCCGGCTTCGCGGTCGTGCCGTGGATCGCCTATGTCGCGGAGGCGGAACAATCGCTGCCTCCGGCGGTCGTGGCGGCGCTCGGCGGCGGCACACTCGCGATCGCGCTGCATTATTCCCGCCGCAGCGCGGCCCTGGCGCTCGCCCTCGCCGAGCGGGCCGGCTGCGGCGAAGCATTCCGTGCCTTGCGCCACCTGTGCCTGTCCGAGGATGTCGCCGCGCCGCTCCGGGCCGCCGGCGTCCGGGACGTCGTGGCCGCCGCGACGCCGCACGAGGATGCTTTGCTGGCCCTCCTGCCGGCGCATGGCGACAGATGACGCGCAGCCGCTGGGCTCGCCATGGGCGGGCGGCTGATGTTAAGAGCTTGAGGGTTCATCATGGCCCGTCCGGGCGCACCGGCGGTGCCGAGCAAATGATGGAGAGAGGTCTGCATGAGCGACGAGAAGCCGACGGGCCGGACGCCCCGGACAGCCCGCACGAAGGCGGGGCGCGTTGCGCAGACGACCGACCGCGAAGTGACCGAGGCCACCGCGCCGCCGCCCGCCGATGTCGCGGCCGTTGAGGCGGCGGCCACGCCCCGGGAGACCCCGCCGGCCGAGGACATGCCTGCCGCTCCGCCGCCGGAGGCGCCAACTCCGCCTGGCGATGTGTCGGCTACCGAGGAAGGGCCGGGCGCAGGCGAAACCCCTCCAGGCGACGAACGCGCCGAGGAAGCGCCGGCCGATGAGGGGCCCGCCGACCGCGACGCCCGGGATTTGCGAACGGCCGAACCGGCTGCGGCGCCCCGCCAGGGCCTCCAGAGTTCGCTCCTCGTGGCGGCTGCCGTCGGCGGCATCGTCGGCGCCGCCGCAGCCATGCTGCTGCCGGTGCTCGTCGGTCCGGCCAACGACACCGCGGCGCGCCTTGCCGTCGTCGAGCGCAGCCTCGCCAATGTCGTCGGCCGTGAGGATCTCGAGGCGCTCGAGGCGCGCATGACCTCCGCCTCCCGCGAAGACGACGGCCTGACGGCGCGCATCAACGGCCTCGCCAACGAGATCGAGGGGCTGCGGTCCGTCGAGGGCGCGTCGCCGGCGGAGCTTCGCGCGATCCGCGACGAGCTGAGCCGACGTGTCGACGCGCTCGAAGGGGCCGTGCGCAGCCTCGATCCGGGCGTCATCAGCGACGTCTCGCGCCGGCTGGAGGCCGTCGGGGCCCGGCTCGATGCCGCCGAAAGGCAGATCGCCGACGGCGCCGCCGAGCCGATCGGCAATGCCGCGGGCCGGCTCGCCGTGGCGGAGCTGCTGCTGACCGCGATCCGCTCCGGCCAGCCCTTCGAGAAGGAGATCACGGTGCTCGAGCGCCTCGGCACGCCGGCGGAGCTCCTGTCCCCGCTCAAGCCGCAGGCGCGGGCCGGCCTGCCGACCACCGAGAGCCTGCGCCCGGGGTTGCGCGAAGGCTTGGCCCGTGCGGCCGAAACCGAGCGCCGCACGCGTCCCGAGGCCAGCCTCTGGGAGCGCCTGAGCGACAGCGCGGCGGGCCTCGTGCGGGTCGAGCGCGTCGGCAGTGGGGAGCAGCCCGCCGATGCCGTCGACGCGGCGCTCGCCCGCGGCGATGCCGCGGCGGCGCTCGCGGCCTGGGAGCGGTTGTCGCCGGCCGAGCAGCAGGCGACGCGTGAATGGGTCGCGGCGCTCAGGGCCCGCGCGGAGGCGGAGCAGGCGGCGCTTGCCGTGCGCGGTGCCGCCGTCGACGCCTTCGGCGGCAACGGGTGAGGGCGCAGCCATGATTCGCGTTCTCGTCTTCCTCGTCCTTCTCGCCTTCGTCGCGCTCGGCGCCGCCTGGCTCGCCGACCACCCGGGCGAGGTGGTGCTCACCTGGCAGGACTACCGCATCAGCACGCCGCTCAGCGTCGCCGTGGCGGCGCTCATCGGCATCGTCACGGCGCTCGTCATCGTGTGGAGCGTGGTGCGCTTCGTCTTCAAGCTGCCGGACCTCGTCACCATCGCCTCGCGGGCTCGCCGCCGGGCGCGCGGCTTCGCCGCCGTGTCGCGCGGCATGGTGGCCGTCGGCTCGGGCGATCCCGCCGCCGCGCGCCGCCATGCGGGCGATGCCGAGCGCTGGCTCGGCCGCGAGCCGCTGACGCTGCTGCTCAAGGCCCAGGCCGCGCAGATCTCCGGCGATCGGGCAGGGGCCGAGGCCGCTTTCAACGACATGCTCGACGAGCCCGAAACGCGGGTGCTCGGCCTGCGCGGCCTGTTCGTCGAGGCGCGGCGCAAGGGCGATCTCGTCGCCGCCCGGGCCCATGCGGCCAAGGCGGCGGAGCTCGCGCCGAGCGTCGGCTGGGCCAACGAGGCGGTGCTCGAGTTCCAGTCCGCCGAACGCGACTGGCGCGGGGCGCTCATGACCCTTGAGCGGCGCGCAGCGCTGCGGCTCATCGACCGCGCCGAGGCGCGCCGCCAGCGCGCCGTGCTCCTGACGGCCGACGCCATCGACCGGGCGGAGAAGGACCCCGACGCCGCGCTCACCGCCGTGCGCGAGGCGGTCAAGCTCGCGCCCGATCTCGTTCCCGCCGCCGTGCTGGCCGGCCGGCTTCTCGCCCGCGCCGGCAAATACCGCAAGGCGGCCAAGACCCTCGAGGCGGCCTGGGTGCGGCTGCCGCATCCTGATATCGCCGCGGCCTATGTCGAGATCCGCTCCGGCGATTCGGCGCGTGATCGGCTCGCCCGCGCCGAGACGCTGGCGCGGCTGGCATCGGATTCCGCCGAATCGCGGCTGATGCTGGCCCGGGCCGCGCTCGACGCGCGCGAATTCGGCCGCGCCCGCGAGGCGCTGGCCCCGCTCATCGCGGAGCGCCCCACGCTGCGCACCTGCGTGCTGATGGCCGACATCGAGGAGGCCGAGCACGGCGAGACGGGGGCCGTACGCGCCTGGCTGGCCCGTGCCTCGCGCGCGCCGCGCGATCCCGCCTGGCTCGCCGACGGCGTCATCTCCGACACCTGGTCGCCGGTCTCGCCGGTCAGCGGCCGGCTCGACGCCTTCGTCTGGGGAACGCCGAGCGAGCAGATCGCCGCCCAGCATCGCGACGCGCAGGAGACGCACCGGGCCGACGCCGTCATCGGTGACGGCGACGAGCGCCGTGCGGCCGAGGCGCTGCCCGAAATCGCGCCGCCGGCGCCGGCGGCACCCGCCCGGGAGCCTTCCGCCGCTGCCGTCGACGCCCAGCCGGCTTCCGAACACACACCGACTTCACCGCCTGAAGCGCGTTCCGAGCCCGAGCGGTCGCCGGAGGCCGAACCGTCGTCCAAGCCCGAACCCGCCCCCGTGTCCGAACCGGCAGACAAGGCCCGGCCGCCGGCAGCGGCAGCACCTGCACCGGAGGTCGAGGAGGCCGTCGCGCCCGCTGAGACGCCGTCGCCCGCTCCTCCCGCCCCGCCGGAGGAGAAGCCATCGCCCGCTCCGGTGCCGCAGCATGTGAAGGAGGCGGCGAAGGGATCGGGGCGGCGCGGCGCTTCGGAGGCGACGCCGCCTGGGGAGCCTGCCGGCAACGCCGCTCCCCGCAGGGCCCGGCAGGCGAGCCCGGTCATCTTCCCGGTCAGCCGTCCGCCCGACGATCCCGGGCCGGTGACCGGGGAGGACGAGGTCGGCCCCGTGCGCCGCACCATCGTGACCTGATCGCGGCCGCTCATGCACAGCCGCGCGCGGCCGCCGGCGCGGAATCGCGCGAGGCACTTGCCAAGGCGGGGTGATTGACGCTAGAAGGCGCGCGCGTGCCGCGGTAGCTCAGCTGGTAGAGCAACGCATTCGTAATGCGTGGGTCGGGGGTTCGAATCCCTTCCGCGGCACCATTCCTGCTTCGCGCAAGCCCACCACGCAGATTTGTCCGTCTTCGCCGAGCGAAGCGGGATGCCACGGAGCCTTGCCGGAGGGGCCCGTGAGGCTGTGAAGGGCAACCGCTCCTCCCCGTCATGCCCGCGCTTGTCGCGGGCATCCACGTCTCGCCGTTGCGCAAGGCTGAAAGGCGCGCATCGCCGGAACAAGTCCGGCCATGACCCGCGAGGATGGCCCGGCACGCGCCTCTGGTGAAGCCTTCTCCCAACGTCGAAGAGACGAAAGTGTGACCCTTGGCGCCTTGCCGGTGCCGGTTGCCCTTCGCATAATGCCGCCCGATCGATCGTTTCCAGACCGCCATCCGTACCGATGGCGTGTCGGAGGCTGCGTTTGGACCGGTGCCGACTGAAGGCCCGGCCGAGGTTTCGGGAGGACGTCATGCAGGAGAAGGTCTACGAGGTGCCGGCCGATTGGGCGAAGCGCGCCTACGTGGATGAGGCTCGCTACAGGGAGATGTACGAGGCCTCGATTCGGGATCCCGAAGCGTTCTGGGACGAGCACGGCCGGCGCATCGACTGGTTCACGCCCTACGAGAAGGTCAAGAACGTCTCCTACGCGCCGGGCGAGGTCTCCATCCGCTGGTTCGAGGACGGCATCACCAACGTCGCCTACAACTGCATCGACCGGCATCTGGAGACGCGCGGCGACCAGACGGCCATCATCTGGGAGGGCGACGATCCGTCCGAATCCCGCCTCATCACCTATCGCGAGCTGCACGACGAGGTCTGCCGCTTCGCCAACGTGCTGCGCAACCGCGGCGTCGAGAAGGGCGACCGCGTCACCATCTACATGCCGATGATCCCCGAGGCGGCCTTCGCCATGCTGGCCTGCGCGCGGCTCGGCGCCATCCACTCCGTCGTCTTCGGCGGCTTCTCGCCCGATTCGCTCGCCGGCCGCATCGAGGACTGCGCATCCAAGGTCGTCATCACGGCGGACGAGGGCCTGCGCGGCGGGCGCAAGGTGCCGCTCAAGGCCAATGTCGACGCGGCCATCGCCAAGGTGGGCGGCGTCGACCACGTCGTCGTCGTGCGCCGCACCGGCGCCGATGTCGCCATGGAGCCGGGCCGCGACGTCTGGTACCACGAGGCGGCCGCGCTGGTGACGAGCGAGTGCCCCTGCGAGCCCATGGAGGCGGAGGATCCGCTCTTCATCCTCTACACCTCGGGTTCCACCGGCAAGCCGAAGGGCGTGCTGCACACCACGGGCGGCTATCTGGTCTATGCGTCGATGACGCATCAGTACGTCTTCGACTATCACGACGGCGACATCTTCTGGTGCACGGCCGACGTCGGCTGGGTGACCGGGCACAGCTACATCCTCTACGGACCGCTCGCCAACGGCGCGACGACGCTCATGTTCGAGGGCGTGCCGAACTACCCGGACAATTCCCGCTTCTGGCGCGTGATCGACAAGCACCAGGTCAATATTTTCTACACCGCGCCCACCGCCATCCGCGCGCTGATGCAGGCCGGCGACGAGCCGGTGAAGAAGACCTCGCGCGCCTCGCTGCGCCTGCTCGGCTCGGTCGGCGAGCCGATCAATCCGGAGGCCTGGGAGTGGTACTATCGGGTGGTCGGCGACGGGCGCTGCCCCATCGTCGACACTTGGTGGCAGACCGAGACCGGCGGCATCCTGATCTCGCCGCTGCCCGGCGCCGTCGTGCTGAAGCCCGGCTCGGCCACGCGGCCGTTCTTCGGGGTGAAGCCCGAGATCGTCGATGCCGAGGGCAAGGTGCTGGAGGGCGCGACCGAGGGCAACCTGTGCATCGCCGATTCCTGGCCGGGCCAGATGCGCACGGTCTACGGCGACCACCAGCGCTTCATGGATACCTATTTCGCGACCTATCCCGGCAAGTACTTCACCGGTGACGGCTGCCGGCGCGACGCCGACGGCTATTACTGGATCACCGGCCGCGTCGACGACGTCATCAATGTCTCCGGCCACCGCATGGGCACGGCCGAGGTCGAATCGGCGCTCGTAGCCCACGCCAAGGTGTCGGAGGCCGCCGTCGTCGGCTATCCGCACGACATCAAGGGCCAGGGCATCTACGCCTATGTGACGCTGATGGCGGGCGAGGAGCCGACGGAGGAGCTGCGCAAGGAGCTCGTCCAGTGGGTGCGCAAGGAAATCGGCCCGATCGCTTCGCCCGACCTCGTGCAGTTCGCTCCGAACCTGCCGAAGACCCGCTCGGGCAAGATCATGCGCCGCATCCTGCGCAAGATCGCCGAGGACGAGTTCTCGAATCTCGGCGACACCTCGACGCTGGCCGACCCGTCGGTGGTGGACGATCTCATCCACAACCGGCAGAACAAGCGCGTGCCGGCCTGAGGCCGCTGCCGCAGCTCTGAGCCCTCTCCCGCAAGCGGGGAGAGGGCTGGTCCGCCTCAGTGCCGGAAGTGGCGGTGCCCGGTGAAGACCATGGCAAGGCCCGCCTCGTCGGCGGCCTTGATCACCTCGTCGTCGCGCATGGAGCCGCCGGGCTGGATGACGGCCGTGGCGCCGGCCTCGGCTGCGGCGAGGAGCCCGTCGGCGAAGGGGAAGAAGGCGTCGGAGGCGACGACCGAGCCCTTGGCCAGCGTCTCGGGAAGGCCCGCCGTCTTCGCCGCTTCCGCCGCCTTCCAGGCCGCGATGCGCGAGGAATCGACGCGGCTCATCTGCCCGGCGCCGATGCCGACCGTGGCGCCGCCCTTGGCATAGACGATGGCGTTCGACTTGACGTGCTTGGCGACGCGGAAGGCGAACTTGAGGTCCGCGAGCTCGGTCGCCGTCGGGGCGCGCTTCGTCACCACCTTGAGGCTCATGTCGTCGACGACGGCGCTGTCGCGCGCTTGGGCGAGGAAGCCGCCCGCGACCGTGCGCAGGGCGAGCCCGCCGGCGCGCGGATCGGGCAGGCCGCCCGTCACGAGCAGGCGCAGATTCTTCTTCGCCGCGACGATGGCGACTGCCTCCTCGCTCGCCTCCGGGGCGATGATCACCTCGGTGAAGATCTCGACGATTTTCCTCGCCGCTTCCGCATCGAGCCGGCGGTTGAGGGCGACGATGCCGCCGAAGGCGGAGACGGGATCGCAGGCGAGGGCCTTCTCATAGGCGTCGAGGAGGTTCGCGCCCTCCGCGACGCCGCACGGGTTCGCGTGCTTGACGATGACGACGGCGGCGGTGCGGGCCGGGTCGAACTCGGCCACGCATTCGAAGGCGGCGTCGGTGTCGTTGATGTTGTTGTAGGAGAGCTGCTTGCCCTGCAGCTGGCGTGCCGTGGCGACGCCGGGGCGCTGCTCCGGCGTGCGGTAGAAGGCGGCCCACTGGTGCGGGTTCTCGCCGTAGCGCATCGGCTCGGCCAGCGCGCCGCCGAGCGCCCGGAAGGCCGGCGCCGTCTCGCCGAGCTGGCCGGCGAGCCAGTTGGAGATGGCGGAATCGTAGGCGGCGGTGCGCGCGTAGGCCTTCTGCGCCAGGCGGCGGCGCAGCGTCAGGGTCGTCGCGCCGTCATGCGCCTCGAGATCGGCCAGCACCGCGGCATAGTCCTCGGGCTCGACGACCACGGCGACGTCGTCGTGGTTCTTGGCGGCGGCGCGGATCATCGCCGGGCCGCCGATGTCGATGTTCTCGATGCAGTCGTCATAGGCGGCGCCCTTCGCCACCGTCGCCTCGAAGGGGTAGAGGTTGACGACGAGCAGGTCGATGGGCCCGATGCCATGGGCGAGCATGGCCGCCTGATGCTCGGGATTGGCGCGGATGGCGAGAAGCCCGCCGTGCACGGCCGGGTGCAGCGTCTTGACGCGCCCGTCCATCATCTCGGGAAAGCCCGTCACGTCCGAGACATCGGCGACGGTGAGGCCGGCGTCGACGAGCGTCTTGCGCGTGCCCCCGGTCGAGACGAGGGCGATGCCCCGGGCCGCGAGCGCGGCGGCGAATTCGACGAGGCCCGTCTTGTCGGAGACGGACAGGAGGGCGCGGGTGACGCGCCTGACTTCACTCGGCATTACGCGATGTCCTTCGGCATTCTGGCTCCCGGCAGCCGGCCGCAGAGCCCTCTGCCGGCGCCGTCGCCCCGGCGCTTAGCACGAATGCGCCGCCGACAAAACGCGCGATGCGGGTGCGAAGGGCCTCAGATGCCCTCGAGAGGCAGCGGCTCCTCGTCCGGACGCGTCGCCGAACGCCGTCCGCCCGTGCTGTTGTGGCGCCCGATGCGCTGGAAGGACCAGCGCACCGCATGGGTGTCGGCCGCATCGAGCGAGAGCACGATCTGCTCGGTCCGGCGCGTGCCGTCCGGGGCGGCGAAGAACACGCTTTCCTCGATGGCGAGGGGCACGTGCTCGGCCTCGAAGGTCCAGGCCTCGCCATCGGGCAGGAGCAGCATCACCGCCTGCCCGCTCTGCAAGCGGCTGGCGCGCACGGAGGGGTGGAGGTGGAAGCGGACGGCGACATCCGTCATGCCCGGCGTCGGGTCGATGAGGATGAAGATGTCCTCGCCCGCGAGCTGCTCGCCGCCGGCGGCAAGGCGCAGGCGGCGCTCGTGCACGATGCCGAAGCGCTGCACATAGCCGTCGTGCGCGGCGACGAGCACGACGTCGCCGTCCTCGCCCTTGCGCGACACCGGCACGTCCTGCGGGCCGGAGAGGATGGGCGCGCCGATCCAGCGGCCGAGGCGGGCGCCGAGCGACAGGTCGTCGCCCGCACCGGCGAAGTGGCAGGAGGAGGCGTCGTGCACCGTCGCCGTCGAATGGGCGGCGGTGGAGCGCGTGGCGACCGGCACCGGCCCCGTGCCGCGCGGCGCGCCGCAATTGACCACGATGCGACTGATGCCCGCCGTCAGCTCGAAGGAGAGGCAGCCGGCATGCGCTTCGCCCGAGAAGGCTGCGGGCGGCGGGCGGCCGGTGTCGACGATGACGACGGTACCACCGGCCTGAAGCCGCTCGTAGCCGCTGTGCGGCGCGTGCTCCATGCCCTGCGCGCGGGCATCGTCATAGACGAGCAGCGTCGCGATGAGATCCGGCGCCGTGCCGCCCATGCCGTTGAACAAGGCGATGGAGCCGTCGCCGTGCCGGAACAGGCGCAGCATCGGCATCATGCGGTCGATGGCGCGCAGGAGCGGCGCCGGCGGCTCGACGCTGCGCGCCGCATAGGTCTGGCGCAGCGGCAGCAGGTCGGCGAGGAGGTCGATCAGGACGCGCGGGTTGCGGCTGATATGGCCGCCGTCGGGCAGGATCTGGCGCGACAGTTCCTCGGCGAGCGTGCGGCTGGCGCCGCGATGCAGCCGGGCATAGCCATCGAGGCACAGGCCCGCATAGGCGAGCGCCACCGCCGTCATCAGCCGCTCCTCGCCGCGCGCGCCGCCGGCGAGCGCCCGCTGCAACTGGCTGACCGAGCGGCCGAGCGCCTTCATCAGCCGCCGGTAGAAGGCGTGGTCGGCGCCCTCGAGCAGCAGCGGCGACTGGGTGAGAAAGGCGATGAGCCGTCGTGCGACGATGGCTGGCTCGGCCGCGAGGCCGCGCCGGTCATGGCCGCCGGCGAGGAAGTCATCGACGAGTGCGCGGGCATTGGCGCGGGCCAAGGCGGAATCGGCCGCCCGCAGGTGGCGCAGCCAGCCGAAACTGTAGAGCTGCTCGGCCCAGGCCCGGCTCGGCGGCACCGCCTCGAAGGGCGAGCGCCCCTGCGCCTGCACGACGCGGCCGGCGAAGGCGAAATAGCCGGCGTAGATGTCGCCCGCGACGGTCGGATCGGTGGTGCGCAGGTCCTGCGGGGCGATGATGAGGCGGCTCGGCGCCTGCCGGCGCATGGGCTGCAGCAGGGCGCGCAACGAGCCGGTGGCGAGGTTGCGCGCACGCCGAGCGAGCTCGCCGAGGGCAAGTCCCATGAGCCGCCACCGATCGGCGCTTCCGGCCACGATCGCTCCCGCCTTGTCCGCGTGCATCGCTTGCGCTTTCGTCAACACTTAGCCCACATAAATTACTGCAGGATGGTTAACGTTTCGGTGCGCGCTCACGTGGCCTTTGACGGTCCCTTGCCGCTGCCGCCGGCTTTTCACGACGAGGCGCGCACAAGCCGCGCGGCGTAGAAGCCGTCGAGGCCGGACAGGCGCGGCTCCGCGCCGGGCAGTGCGTGCGGCAGGGTACGCAGGTCGCCGTCGGCGGTGATGAACTGCGCGAGCCCGCCGATCTCCTCCGCAGCGACCGGCACGCGCGTGAAGTCGCGATGGCGGTCGAGGAAGGCCGCGACCTGGCGCTCGCCCTCTTCCGGCTCGAGCGAGCAGGTGCAGTAGACGAGCCGCCCGCCCGGCCGCACGAGGCTTGCGGCCTTGTCGATCAGCTGCGCCTGCAGCTGCGCGAGCGAGGCGATATCGTCCTCGCGCTTGGTCCAGGCGACGTCCGGGTGGCGGCGCAGGGTGCCGGTCGCCGAGCACGGCGCGTCGAGCAGCACGGCATCGGCCGGCGGCACATCGAGGGCCAGCGCGTCGGCGGCCAGGGCCTCGACGGCAAGCGACAGGCGCCGCATGTTCCCGGCGAGCCGCTCCAGGCGCTCGGGCGAGCGGTCCACGGCGAGCACCGAGGCACCGGCGGCCGCGAGCTGCGCCGTCTTGCCGCCCGGCGCGGCGCAGAGGTCGATGACGCGCTCGCCTGCCTTGGGGGCGATGAACCGCGCCGGCAGGGCCGCGGCGGCGTCCTGCACCCACCATGCCCCTTCGGCATAGCCCGGCAGGTCCGGCACGGGCACGCGCTGCGGCAGGCGCAGCGAGCCGGTGGGCAGGATGTGGGCGCCGAGCGTCTCGGCCCAGCCCGGGAGGTCGTCCTTGACCGAGATGTCGACGGCGGCCTCGTGGCGGTTGGCGGCGGCGATGGCGTCGGCAATCGCCTCGCCATAGGCCGCCACCCAGCGGCGGTGCAGCCAGTCGGGCGTATCGATGCGCGGCGCCTCGCCGGCCGCCAGGATCTCGGCCCGCGCGCCTGCCACACGCCTCAGTACGGCGTTGACGAGCTTGGCATAGGGGAAGGCGCGCTTGTCCGCCCGCGCCTGGCGCACGGCGAGGTCGACCGCCGCATGGTCGGGCACGTCGAGGAAAAGGAGCTGCGCTGCACCGCCGATGAGGATCGCCTCGAGAAGCCCGGCATTGCGCGGCAGGCCGCGTTCGAGGAAGCGCTTGAGGCCGAGGCGGATGGTGCCGAGGCGCCTCAAGGCGACGGTGGCGATGGCGCGAGCGAGCGCCCGGTCGCGCGGCCCGGCCTCCTCGTGGCGCGCGGCGAGCCGCTCCAGCGTCTCGTCGAGGGGCGCGCGCTGGCGCAGCACCGCATCGAGCGCTTCGGCGGCGATGACGCGTGCGGCGAGGCCCGCCGGCTGGGCGGGCCTCGTGCGCGCGTTGCGGGGGTGACGGGCGGGTTTCAGCGCTCAGCCCCACGGTCCGCGGGGCCGCTGGCCGCCGCCCCACGGGCCGCGCGGCACGTCCCCGCCGGTCGGCGCCGGGCGCGAGAAGCCGCCGGCCGAGCCCAGCCCCATGCGGCGGGCGAGGTCGGTGAGGGCGGCGATGCGGTTCTCCGTCGCCGGATGGGTCGAGAACAGGTTGTCCATGTTGCGGCCGCTGAGCGGGTTGACGATGAAGAGCGGCGCGGTGGCCGGATGGCTCTCGGCGCTCTCGTTGGGGATGTGCTCGACGCCGCGGGCGATCTTGCCGAGCGCGCCCGCCAGCCACAGCGGGTTGCCGCAGATCTCGGCGCCGATTCGATCCGCTTCATACTCGCGCGAGCGGCTGATGGCCATCTGAATGATCATCGCGGCGATGGGCGCGAGCACGACGAGCAGGATGGTGCCGATGATGCCGCCGCCGTTGTTACGGTTGCCGCCGCCGAAGAAGAGGCCGAACTGGGCGATGGTCGAGATGGCGCCGGCGATGGTCGCCGTGATCGTCATCGTCAGCGTGTCGTGGTTCTTGATGTGGGCGAGCTCGTGCGCCATCACGCCCGCCAGCTCCTCATAGGAGAGCGTGCGCAGGATGCCGGTCGTCGCCGCCACGGCGGCATTCTCCGGGTTGCGGCCGGTGGCGAAGGCATTCGGCTGGGGATTGTCGATGAGGTAGACGCGCGGCATCGGCAGGCCGGCGCGCTGGCTGAGCTCCCGCACCATGCGCACGAGCTCGGGCGCCGTGCGCTCGTCGACCTCCTGCGCGCCATGGGCGGCGAGCGCCAGGCGGTCCGAGTTCCAGTAGCTGAAGATGTTCATCGCCGCGGCGAGGCCGAGCGCGACGAGCATGCCGCCCGTGCCGCCGATGAGAAAACCGACGACGCCGAACAGCGCCGTGAGCGCCGCCAGCAGCAGGCCGGTTTTGAAGTAGTTCATCCTTTCCCTCCGTCCGGCACCGGCGTCGCCGATTTGCCGGTGCCAATCGCCGAAATCCCCCTATATGTGGGGGGAGGGCGGCCGGCGCCGCAAGAGGACGCCGCAGGACATGCGGCGCAGGCGCCGCCGCGATCGCGTGGAGAATGGCGATGGAAACGACGAAGCCGGCCGGGGAACCGGCGAGCGACACCCTTCCCGGGGCGGCGCCCGGCAAGGCCCTGAGCCCGGCTGCGCGCCGGGCGCTGGAGGAGGCGGCGGCGCGTCGGTCCGAGATCGACGCCCGCACGCGCGACCTGACGCGGCAGCGCGAGGTCAACGGCCGCGACGGGCCGGAGCCGGTGCGCTACAGCGATTGGGAGCGCAGGGGCATCGCCACGGACTTCTGAGGCGGCACGCATAGTCTCCCGCTACGATTGTTGCGTTGCAGCAACAGGCGCCGGTCTGCGATGTAGCTGGCGGCCTTGATTGATGCAGCTCAAATTGGCCGCCGGGGTGCGGGCGCAGATTGCCGGCCGAAGCGGGGTCGTTGTGGCCCCGCCTGTCGTCCGGGGCTGCCATGACACGCTTCTTTTCCACGCGCATTCTGTCGACCGTTTTCATCGCCGGGACCGCCATCCTGTCGGCCTTTTCGGCCGGCGCTGCCGATCTGCCGCGCCCGGCCCCCGCGCCGGGCGCCCCCGTGCTCGACGACTGGAGCCCCTGGATGATCCGCGTGCGTGCGCTCGGCGTCATTCCGGACGAATCGTCGTCGCTGAAGCTCAACGGCCTGCGCATCGGCGGCGATAAGGTGTCGGTCAGCAACTCGGTCGTGCCCGAGCTCGATATCACCTATTTCCTGACCAAGAACATCGCGGTGGAGCTCATCCTCGGCACCACGCCGCACAACATCCGCGCGGGCGGCTCCATCGCCGGGCTCGGGCCGATCGGGCGGGTGTGGCTGCTGCCGCCGACGCTGACGCTGCAGTATCACGTCGACCTCACCGACCGCATCAAGCCCTATGTCGGCGCCGGCGTGAACTACACGATCTTCTACAATGAGAAGGCGCGCGGCGTGTTCTCCAGCCTCAGCGTCGAGAACACCTTCGGCCTGGCGCTGCAGGCCGGCGTCGACGTCATGATCGACCGGCACTGGGGCGTGAACCTCGACGTGAAGAAGATCTTCCTCGAGCCGAAGGTCAAGGCGAACATCCCGGACGTCGGCCTCGTCACCGGCAAGGTGAAGCTCGACCCGTGGCTCGTCGCCGCCGGCGTCACCTACCGCTTCTGAGGCCCCTCCGGTGGAAAGCGAGAGGGCCCTTCAGGCTCCAATCCTGCCCGGCGTGCGCCGCGCTGGATCGTCTCCACCATTATCCGCGTCGTGCAGGCTGTGCATGCACTCATGCGCAGTCTGACATTCGGCCTATATAGAGGATGATATTCTCATAATCCTTGGGATGGATTATAAGAAGGGGATGAGATGCCCATCGCCTCTTCCCCTTCTCGCCTTTGCGGCCGGCCTCGGTGCTGCTTCGCTCACCGGGCGGGGGCCAAACGAGACCGTCGCCGCCGGAGCGGCGCAGGCGGGGCCGCACCTGGCCGGTGCCGTGCCGGGCGCCTTCAAGGCCGAGGTCGTGCGCGTCATCGACGGTGACACGCTCGAGGCGCGCGTCGCGGTCTGGCCGGGACAGGAGATCGTGACCAGGGTGCGCCTCGCCGGCATCGACGCCCCCGAAGTGGACGGACGGTGCGCGGCCGAGAAGCAGGCGGCATCGGCAGCGCGCGAGGCTCTGGCGCGTCTCGTCGGCGATGGCGCGGTCGTCCTGTCCGAGGTCCGGCCGGACAAGTATTTCGGCCGCGTCGTCGCCCGGGTCGCCGATGCTGCTTGGCGGGACGTGGGACAGCTCATGCGCGAGGCCGGCCACGCCCGCGCCTATGACGGCGGGCGGCGTGCGCCGTGGTGCGAGGCCCTGGAGACGCGCCGCCCGCCGGGCCTCACCCCAGCGACGCGTGGATGAAGGCGACACGATCCCCGACCGGCAGCCGCGGCACCGTGACGAGATCGTAGCCCGCCTCGCCATAGGTCCTGACCATGGCGGCATGGGTGCGTTCCGCCTCCTCCAGCGTCTGCCGCCGCTCGGCATCCTGCGTGAAGATCTCCGGCCAGGGCGGGCAGATGAAGACGCGCCGGTTGTAGCGGCAGCGTGCGATGGCCCGGCCGAGATGCGACGACCGGGCGATGCCGACGAGGTCGAGATAGCCGGCGATGTCGGGAATGCCACGGTCGAAGAAGACCGGGCCATCCCCGTTCAGATGGCGGCGATGGGCGGCGAGGTCGTGCGCCAGCATGAGCTCGGCGTAGAGCGCCGGGTCCACGGACGGCAGGGCCCGCCCGCCGATCGCTTGCTGGTCGCGGATGATGGCGCGGCCGGCCTCGGGCGAGACCGTATGGCCCGCCGCCGCGAGCGCGGCAAGAAGGGTCGTCTTGCCGGCGCCGGGCCCGCCGGTGAGCACGAAGAAGCGATCGGTGGCGTCGTTCGCCATGGCAGTCCTCATGGATGACAGGGGAAATGGCGCGCACGCGCGCCACGGCGGCGCCGCGCCGGGTTGAGCAATGTCGGGGGAGAGACGCAAGACTACGGCGTTTGCGCCGGGCGGGGCAAGCCCGCCGCCACAGGAAATCCGTCTTGAAAACTTGCCCTGAAAATTCGTTCTGAAAATTCGTCCTGGCGGCGAAGCGTGATTCACTTTCCGCGCAAAGGCTATAACGTGCGCCGACTCGGGTGATGAGGGGACGGCATGGTGACGCGCGAGGCTGAAGGGGTGGACAAGCGGCTCGATGCGGCGCGGCGGCTGCTGCGGCACGTCGGTGACAGGCTGGGCGCCGACCTGTCCGTCAGGCTGTGGAACGGTGAGACGATCCCGCTCGGGCCCAAGGCGAACGGCGATCTCGTCTTCTCCATCGCGGCGCCGGAGGCCGTGACCCGCCTCGTGCGCTCGCCCCGGCTGACGACGCTGGTCGAGCTCCTGGCGGCCGGCGACATCGACCTGCACGGCGGCACCCTGCTCGACGTCGCGGCGCGTCGCGGCGAGGCCAATACCAAGGGCCTCCTGAAGCGGCTCGACAAGGGGCTTCTCATTCGCTCCCTGCTGCCGTTCCTCTTCGGCCGGGCGCAAAAGCCGGCCGGGAGCCATGCCTATCAGGGCGCCCAGGTCGACAAGGACGCCGCCGGCCGCGACAACAAGGCCCTCGTGCAGTTCCACTACGACCTGTCGAACGCCTTCTACGGCCTCTTCCTCGATCCCGAGATGCAATATTCCTGCGCCTATTTCCCGCGCTGGGACGCCGGCATCGAGGAGGCGCAGAAGGCCAAGCTCGACATGATCTGCCGCAAGCTGCGGCTGAAGGAGGGCGAGCGCTTCCTCGACATCGGCTGCGGCTGGGGCGGCCTCGTCTGCCACGCGGCGCAGCATTACAGCGTCACGGCGCACGGCGTGACGCTGAGCGAGGCGCAGCTCGCCTTCGCGAAGGAGAAGATCGCCCGCCTCGGCCTTCAGGACCGGGTGACGGTGGAGCTGAAGGATTACCGCGAACTCACCGGCAGCTTCGACAAGATCGCCTCCATCGGCATGTTCGAGCACGTGGGGCTCGACAACCACGGCGCCTATTTCACCAGGATGCGCGAGCTCCTGCGCCCGCGCGGTCTGCTGCTCAACCACGCCATCACGCGCCCGGCCAAGAAGTCGGCCCGCGCCTTCCGCCGGAAGCGGCCGGAGTATGCCGCCATCGTCAACTACATCTTCCCGGGTTCGGAGCTCGACCACATCGGCGGCTCGGTGACGAGCCTCGAACGCTACGGCTTCGAGGTGCACGACGTCGAGGCCTGGCGCGAGCACTACGCGCGCACGACGCGGCTCTGGTGCGAGCGCCTCTACGCCAACCGCGAGGCGGCCGAGCGCGAGGTGGGGGCGGCGAAGACGCGGCTGTGGCTGCTCTACCTTGCCGGCGTCTCGCTCGGCTTCGAGCGCGGCACCATCGGCATCTTCCAGACGCTCGCCTCCCGCCGCGCCAAGGGCCCGTCGGGCCTGCCCCCGACGCGCGAGGACCTTTACCGGTAAGGCTGCCGCAAGCGCACTCGTTGCCCGAACGCATCGAGCGCGAGCGGAATGCGACCTCCCCACCCGTCCTGGCCAGGCTCGTCCCGGCCATCCACGCCCTTCAGCCTGGTGCCGGCGTCACCGCGTGGATGCCCGCGACGAGCGCGGGCATGACGGCAGGGCAACGGCGTGCCGGTGTTGGGCCGGGCGCGGAGCACGACCTCCCCACCCGTCCTGGCCGGGCCCGTCCCGGCCATCCACGCCTTTCAGCCTGGCGCCGGCGTCACCGGCGTGGATGCCCGCGACGAGCGCGGGCATGACGCAGGGAAACGGCGTGCAGGTGTCGGGCTGGGGGCCGAGCACGACCTCCCCACCTGTCCTGGCCGGGCTTGTCCCGGCCATCCACGCCTTTCAGCCTGGCGCCGGCGTCACCGGCGTGGATGCCCGCGACGAGCGCGGGCATGACGCAGGGAAACAGCGTGCAGGTGTCGGGCTGGGGGCGGAGCACGACCTCCCCACCCGTCCTGGCCGGGCCCGTCCCGGCCATCCACGCCTTCCAGCCTGGCGCCGGCGTCACCGGCGTGGATGCCCGCGACGAGCGCGGGCATGACGGCAGGGCAACGGCGTGCAGGTGTCGGGCTGGGGGCCGAGCACAACCTCTCCTCCCGTCATGGCCGGGCTCGTCCCGCCATCCACGCCCTTCAGCCTGGTGCCGGCATCACGGCGTGGATGCCCGCGACGAGCGCGGGCATGACGGCAGGGCAACGGCGTGCCGGTGCCGGGCCGGGCGCGGAGCACGACCTCCCCTCCCGTCATGGCCGGGCTTGTCCCGGCCATCCACGCCTTTCGACTCCGCTCCAGCGTCACCGCGCGGATGCCCGCGACAAGCGCGGGCATGACGGTGGAGGGGACGGAACGGGACGGGGAGCGTCGGCCTGCGCCGGGCGCTTCGCCGGCACCCGATGCTATGGCAGCACCACCACCGGCGTGCCGACGGCGACGCGCTCGAAAAGGTCGATGATATCGGCGTTGTGCATGCGGATGCAGCCGTAGGACGCGAACCGCCCGATTGAATCGGGCCGGTTGGTGCCGTGGATGGCGTATTCGTCGCCGGTCAGCGTCAGGGCCCGCTCACCCATCGGGTTCTGCGGCACGCCGCCGGGGATGACGTCCGGCAGGTGCGGGTTGTCGCGCTTGACCTCGGCGGGCGGCGACCAGGCCGGCCTGACGTATTTGCCGTCGATACGGGCGATGCCGCGCCATTGCTTGCCCGGCTTGCCGACGGCGACCGGATAGCGCAGTGCGACGCCCTCGCGGGCGACGAAATAGAGCCGGCGCTCCTTGGTGCGCACCACCACCGTGCCCGGCGCATAGCCGGAGAAGGACACGATCTCCCGGCTCTTTGCCGGCGCCGCCAGAAGGGCGAGCGCGACCGAGGCCGCGCTCGCCGCCATCACAATCTTCATCGTCGCCACCCTGTTCGTCTTCTCGCGAACGTCGGTGGCGATTGAAGCCTCACGGCGGTGAACAGGCTCTTGCCGGAAAACGGCTTTCGGCCGCGAGGGTGAACGGCCGGTTACGTCCGCTGGTTGACGCCGGTGAGGATCAGGGCGCCCGTACCGAAGAAGAGGACGAGCACGGCGAGCCCCGCCGTCTGCGTGCCGCTCGCCTGCGTGGCGATGGCGACCATGGTCGGCGCGAGGAAGGACGTGACCTTGCCCGACAGCGCGAAGAGGCCGAAGAACTCGCCCGCGCGCCCTTCCGGCGCGAGGCGCACGAGGAGGCTGCGCGAGGCCGCCTGCATGGGTCCCGCCACGAGCCCGATGAGGAGCCCGAGCCCGAGATAGACCTTCTCCGGCAGGCTCGCATAGAGCCCGTCGCCCGGCTGCGGCGGCTCCGCCGGCACGATGAAGAGGATGCGGTCGCTCGACAGCGACAGGATGCCGATGCAGCAGGCGATGAGGACGCTGAGCGCGCCGAGGATGACCGGCTTCGAGCCGATGGCGTCGTCGAGGCGCCCGCCGACGAAGGCGCCGATGGTGCCGGTGATGGTGAGCAGGATGCCGAAGATGCCGATCTCGATGGTGCCCCAGCCGAAGACGCCGGCCGCGTAGATGCCGCCGAAGGCGAACAGCGCCACGAGCCCGTCCTGGTAGACCATGTTGGCGAGGAGGAAGCGCATGACCGAGCCGTGCCGCCTCGCATGGGCAATCGTGTCGGCGAGCGCGCGCACGCCCCGCCCGGCCGCCTCGCGCAGCGAAGCTCCCGTTGCCGGGACGTCCGGCGTCAGCAGGAACATGGGCATGACGAAGACGACGAACCACAGCGCCGTCAGCGGCCCCGCCGCCCGGTCGCCTGCGGCGGTCGCCGGATCGAGGCCGAAGAGCGGGACGAGGCCCAGGAGCGTGCGCCCGGTCTCCGGGCTCGCGGCGAGGAAGCCGAGCGTGACGACGAGCGAGATCAGCCCGCCGACATAGCCGGTGGCCCAGCCGGTGCCGGACAGGCGCCCGAGCTTCTCCGGCGGCACGAGGCACGGCATCATGGAATTGTTGAACACCGTCGCGAATTCCGCCCCGATCGTGCCGATGGCGAAGGCGACGAGGGCGAGCGGCACGGCGAAGGGCACGCCCGGCGCGGCCCACCACAGGGCCGCGCTGGCGAGCGCCATCATGGCGCCGAAGGCGGCGATCCACGGCTTCTTCGGCCCGCTCGCATCGGCAATCGCCCCGAGGACGGGGGAGGCAAGGGCGATGGTGAGCCCCGCAAGGCCCGTCGCATAGCCCCACAGCGCCTGCCCCTCGGCCGGGTTGGCGGCGAGGCGCGCGGCGAAATAGGGCGCGAACACGAAGGTCGTGATCAGCGTGAAGAAGGGCTGGCAGGCCCAGTCGAAGAAGAGCCAGGCGACGACCGAGCGCCGGGGCGGATAGGCCCCGGCAAGGCTCGGCTCAGGCGGCGCGTCGGTCGTCACGGCGGTCATCAGCGCTCCAGGATGGTGCTGTCGGGCGCCAGCCGGTCCTGCCAGCCGTGGCGCACGAGTTCGGGATCGAGGTGTTCCTCGCAAGGATAGCCGACGCACAGATAGCCGATGAAGCGCCAGTGTGCCGGCACGTCGAGCGCCGCCGTCAGCTCGCCGGGATCGAGGATCGAGATCCAGCCGACGCCGAGCCCGGCTGCCCGCGCCGCGAGCCAGAAGGTATGGATCGCGGTGACGACGGAATAATGCAATGTCTCCGGCATGGTGCGCCGGCCGAGGCCGTGACCGGTGTCGGCCCCCTCGTCGCAGAAGGCGGCGATGTGCACCGGTGCTTCCGCGAGGCCTTCCAGCTTCAGCAGGGTGTAGAGCTGCGCCCGCTCGCCGGCATAGTCCGAAAGGGCCTCGGCGTTGCAGCGCTCGAAATTCGTGCGCACCGCCGCCCGCCGGGACGGTTCGTCGACCATGACGAAGCGCCACGGCTGCGCATTGCCGACGGACGGCGCCTGCGCGGCGAGCGCGAGGAGGGCGCTGATCGCGTCCCTGTCGACGGGCGTCGGGAGGAAACGGCGCACGTCGCGCCGCCAGGCGACGAGCTCCGCGAGGCGGGCGCGAAAGGCCGCGTCGAACACCGGCGGCGCGGGGCCGCCGGTGCCATGGCCCGCATCAGCCACGGGCGAGATCGCCGAGCAGGCTCGCCGCCACCGTCAGCTTCGACAGCGTCAGCCCGGAGGCGGCGATGGTCTCGACGGTGCTGCGGATGCGCGTGACCTCGCTGCCGCGGCGCTCCTCCCACGCCTCGATGGCCTGCGGCCCGGAGCCGTCGGCGACGATCTCGGCCGTCAGGCGGCGGTGGGCGTCGGACAGGCCGTCGATGGCCCGGTCGAGCGCCAGACGGTCGTAATAGTCGGCCACCTTGATCTCCCGCCCCTGGGCGGCGAGCGCCCCAAGCCGGAAGATGCCCTCCACGGCGAAATGCGTGGCGGCCACGTCGCGCACCGGCCGGCCGGCGAGCGTGGCGACCCGGACGATGTCGGGGCCTTCCGCGAGCACGGGCAGCGCCGCGAGGCGTCCCGCGAGCTCCTCCGGCACGCCTTGGGCCACCAGCGCCTCGGTGCGCTCCCTGAGGCCCTCCCGCGTCGCGGCCGGCAGGATGGCGTCGAGATAGGCCGCGATCTCCGCGAGCCCGTCGCGGTAGCGCGCGACGACGGCATCGAGATCCTCGCCGGCAAGGTCGACATTGCGGATGAACCAGGCGAGTTGGCCGATCAGCATGTCCTGCAGCTCGCCGTAGAGCCTGAGCTGCAGCGCCCCGCTGACCTTGCCGTCGAGGGCGTCGATGGCCGCGTTGAGCTCCGTGAGGCCGAAGGCGTCGCGCGTCGCCGCGTAGGCTGTGGCGATGGCCGGCGCGTCGGCGCCCGTCTGGTCGGCGAGTTTCGTGACGATGGTCGGCCCGCCGCGGTTGACGATGGCGTTGGCGAGCTGCGTCGCGATGATCTCGCGCCGCAGCCGGTGGCCTTCCACCGCATCGGGGAAGCGCTCGCGCACCGGCCCCGGCATGTAGCGCGCCAGCTCGCGGGCAAGATAGGGCTCGTCCGGCACGCTGCTGTCGAGCAGGGCGTCGTGCAGGGCGAGCTTGGCATAGGCGAGGAGCACGGCAAGCTCCGGCCGCGTCAGGCCCTCGCCGCGCTGCTCGCGCTCGGCAAGGCTCGCATCGTCCGGCAGGTTCTCGACCGTGCGGTCGAGCCGGCCGTGCTGTTCGAGCACCTGCATCAGGCGGCGCGCAAAGCCGATCTCGCCCACCCCGTGCCGCTCGGCCAGCGATAGGGCGAGCGTCTGCAGGTAGTTGTTGCGCAGCACGAGCGCCCCGACCTCGTCCGTCATCTCGGCGAGGAGGGCGTTGCGCGCCTCGCCTGTCAGGCGGCCGTCGCGCTCGGGCTGGCTGAGCGCGATCTTGATGTTGACCTCGACGTCCGAGGTGTTGACGCCGGCCGAGTTGTCGATGGCGTCGGTGTTGAGCCGGACGCCCCGCCGCGCCGCCTCGATGCGCCCGCGCTGGGTCGCGCCGAGATTGGCGCCCTCGCCGACGACGCGGGCGCGGATCTCGCCGCCCGTGATGCGGATGGCATCGTTGGCACGGTCGCCGACGTCTTCGTTGTCCTCCTCCTGCGAGCGCACATAGGTGCCGATGCCGCCGAACCAGAGCAGGTCGACGCGCGCCTTGAGGATGGCGTTCATCACCTCGTTCGGCGTGGCGCTCTCCTTGTCGAGATCGAGCAGCGCGCGCATCTGCGGCGAAAGCGGGATGGCCTTGAGCGAGCGCGAGAAGACGCCGCCGCCCTCCGAGATCAGGCTCTTGTCGTAGTCCTGCCAGCTCGAGCGCGGCAGGTCGAACAGCCGCTTGCGCTCGGCCCAGGACGTGGCCGGATCGGGCTCCGGATCGATGAAGATGTCGCGGTGGTCGAAGGCGGCGACCACCTTCAACGCCTGCGACAGCAGCATGCCGTTGCCGAAGACGTCGCCGGACATGTCGCCGACGCCGACGACGCGCACCGGCTCGCTCTGGATGTCGATATCCATCTCGCGGAAGTGGCGCTTCACCGCTTCCCAAGCGCCGCGGGCGGTGATGCCCATGCCCTTGTGGTCGTAGCCGTGGCTGCCGCCGGAGGCGAAGGCGTCGCCCAGCCAATGGTGATGAGCCTCGGAAAGACCGTTGGCGATGTCGGAGAAGGTGGCCGTGCCCTTGTCGGCGGCGACGACGAGATAGGGGTCGTCGCCGTCATGGCGCACGGTGTCGGCCGGCGGCACGATGGTTTCGCCGTCGAGATTGTCGGTCAGGTCGAGCAACGTGCCGACGAAGATCTTGTAGGCCTCGGTGCCCTCGGCGAGCCACGCCTGCCGGTCGCCCGGCGGCGGCAGGCGCTTGGGCACGAAGCCGCCCTTGGCGCCGACGGGCACGATGACGGCGTTCTTCACCTGCTGCGCCTTGACGAGCCCGAGCACCTCGGTGCGGAAGTCCTGCGGCCGGTCCGACCAGCGCAGGCCGCCGCGCGCCACCTTGCCGAAGCGCAGGTGCACGCCCTCGACGCGCGGGCTGTAGACGAAGATCTCGTAGAGCGGGCGCGGCAGCGGCAGGCCGTCGACGCGGGCGCATTCGAACTTGAAGGCGATGGGGTCGCGCGTCTGCCCGTCCGGCCCGAGCTGGAAGAAGCTGGTGCGCACCGCGGCTTCCATCAGATTGACGAAGCGGCGCAGGATGCGGTCGTCGTCGAGGCTCGTGACCGCGGCCAGCATCTCCTCGATCCTGGCGCGCTCGGCTGCGCAGTCTTCGGCGCGCGACGCCTCTTCGCCGCGCGGGTCGAAGCGGTCGTAGAACAGGCGGATGAGTGCGAGCGCGATCTGCGGCTGGCGGGCGAGCGCGGCGGCGATGTAGTCCTGGTCGTAGGGGATGCCGATCTGCTGCATGTAGCGGCCGAAGGCGCGCAGCATGGCGACGTCCCGCCAGTTGGCCCCGGCCTCCAGAACGAGCGCGTTGAAGCCGTCCGATTCGGCGCCGTCGCGGAAGACGGCCATGAGGGCGGCTTCCAGCGGGCGCTCGAGCCCGGCGATGTCGATCGGCCCGCCGGCGCTGCGCTCCAGCGCCATGTCGTGCAGCCACACCTGCGCGCTCTTGGGCTCGCCTTCCGGCAGCACGCGATAGGTGCGCTCGTTGACGACGCGGAAGCCGAAGCGCTCCAGCATCGGCACGCGCTGCGACAGCGGCATCGGGGCGCCGCGGGCGAAGACCTTCAGGTTGGCCCGCTCCTCGCCGTCGCCCTCGCGCCGGTAGAGGTCGACCGCCCGCGGCCGCTTGTCGGACAGCCGCTCGAGGATGCCGATGTCCTTGAGCACCGCCTCGCCGGAAAAGGCCTCGCGGTAGGCGGCGCTGAAGGCCTCCGCATAGCGCTGGGCCGCGACGCGCGCCTTGTAGCCGCCGACGGTGTTCTCGAGTGCGCTGCGCAAAGCGTCGGCCCAGGTGCGCACGATGGCCGTGATGCCGGCTTCCAGGGTTTCGCGGCTGACGTCCGGCGTCTTGCCCTCGTCGCGGCCGATGATGTAGTGCGTGCGCGCCAACGGGCCTTCCGGATAGCTCGGATAGGCGGCGGAGACGCGCCCCTGGTAGGTCTCGGCGAGGAACTCGCCCACCCGCCGGCGCACGGACGTGTCGTAGCGCTCCTTCGGGATGAAGACGAGGACGGAGACGAAGCGGTCGAATTCGTCGAGCCGGGCGAGGGCGCGCACGCGCGGGCGCTCGGTCAGGTGCAGGATGTCGAGCGAGAAGCGGTAGAGCGTCTCGATGTCGACCTGGAACAATTCGTCGCGCGGATAGTCCTCGAGGACGTGCATGAGCGCGCGGCCGGAATAGCTCGCCGGGTCGAAGCCGGCGCGCTGGATGACCTGCGCCACCTTGTGCCTGAGGTAGGGGATGGTGCGGGTCGAGCCGGTATAGGCATTGGCCGTGAACAGCCCGACGATGCGCAGCTCGCCGGCGAGCTCGCCCTCTTCCGAGAACAGCTTGACGCCGATGTAGTCGAGATGGGCCCGGCGGTGCACCCGGCTCTTGACATTCGCCTTGGTGATGATGAGCGCCACCGGCCGGGCGAGGAAGGCCGTGATCTCGGGGCTCATGACGACGAGCTCGCGCCCGCGGCGCAGCACGCGCACCTCCGGATCGCGCAGGATGCCGAGCCCGGTGCCCTCGATCGGCGCCGAGCCGGCGTCGCCGCCGGCAAAGCCATATTCCCGGACGCCGAGAATGGTGAAATTGTCCGCCGCGATCCACTCGAGGAAGCGCACCGCCTCCGCGACTTCCTCCGCCGGCAGGGGCGGCGGGTTGATCTTGTAGGCCTCGGCGGCACCCGCGAGGCGCCCGCGCATGGCGCTCCAGTCGCGCACCGCCCGCTCGACGTCGGTATAGACCGCCTCGAGCCCCTGGGTGAGCCTCAGGCGCACCGCTTCGTCGTCGATTCGCGGCAGGTGGATGTGGATGAGGCTCTCGCGCCGCGCGCCGCGCGGCGCCCCGGCCGCCGCCTCGCCGGCAAAGCGCAGGAAGGCGCCGTCCTCCCCCCGCTCCACGGCGAGGATCGGGTGGGTGACGAGATAGGGCTCATATCCCTGATCGACGATCTCGGCGAGCGTCGAATCGAGGAGGAACGGCATGTTGTCGTTGATGACCTCGACCACGGTGATGTCACGGCGGTGCCCGTCGTGCTCGATCTCGTGGTCGATGAGGCGCACGTCATGCCGGCCGGCCGGGCGCGGCTCGGTCAGGTGGCGGTAGGATGCGACGGCAAGGGCGGCGAGGCTTGCGACGGGATAGCCGGCGAGATCCTCGAGGGCGGCGCGGCCGATCAGGAGATCGACGAAGCCGGGTGGCAAGACCTCACCCATCGAATCGAGCGCTTCGTCAATGGCTTTTACCAGTCCGGCCCGTTTGTCGGCCGCAGCGAGCTCCATCATCGTCCTCCCGACAGCGTCGAAGCTGCTCATCCTTAGATCATGTCGTGGACAAATGCAGCCTTGCGGCCGACATTCTCGGCATGGCCGGACGCCGCACAGGCAATTGCGGCAGCAGGAAATGCGAAGGAGGAGACGCGCGCATGTCGAAAGTCGACCGGCAGGAGGAAAAGCCCGCCCGCCAGGACGTGGCACCGGCGCCGACGGCGCTGTCGCTGGCACCGGGGGAATTGTCGCCGCCGATGCAGGCCTATTTCGCGAAATGCGAGGAGAAGCTCGGCTTCGTGCCCAACGTCCTCGCCGCCTATGCGCACGACAATGCCAAGCTCGAAGCCTTCGCCGCCTTCTACAACGATCTGATGCTGGCGCCGTCCGGCCTCAGCAAGCTGGAGCGGGAGATGATCGCCGTCGTCGTGTCGAGCATCAACCGCTGCTACTACTGCCTAACGGCGCATGGGGCAGCGGTGCGCCAGCTCTCGGGGGATCCGGTCCTCGGCGAGATGATGGTGATGAACTACCGCGCGGCGGACCTCTCCCCGCGCCACCGGGCGATGCTGGACTTCGCCGCGAAGCTGACCGAACGGTCGCACGAGATCGGCGAAGAGGACCGGCAGGCGCTGCGCGAGGCCGGCTTCGACGACAAGGCGGTCTGGGACATCGCCGCCGTCGCGTCGTTCTTCAACATGTCGAATCGGATGGCTTCGGCCGTCGACATGCGGCCGAACCGCGAATACCACGCCGAGGCGCGTTAGAGGCAGCGGCCGCGATTCGCGGGCGGGCGCGCAAAAGAATAGGGCCGGTGCGGGGACACCGGCCCTAGTTACTCTTACACGGAACCGAGTGGTCCGGCATCTCGTCCACCCCGGGGGCTGGGGGGCTGACTAGATCCAGGGCGGCGAGCGCCGGACCATCGAGGCAACGTCCTTTTTATCGCCCCGCACTAGGGCACCTGATTGACCGCTCTGCGGCTAAATTGTGGTTTTTCTTTCGGATTTGCCTGTATCGCTCACCGGTCCGGTCCGTGCCGCGATGAGGCTTGCGCCGGCCCGGCGGCGGTCGCATCATGACAGGCACATGACGCAGGCGGGCAGCCCGCCTGCTCTCCTCGCCAAGCCGGACGGAGGTCATGAGCGAAACGGAGACGAGCGATCCCTCTTCCGATCCCTTTCGCACCGGGGGCGGAGCGGCCGTCGTGCCCTTCACCCCCCGGCGGAAGGACCAGGGCCCTGCCCAGCCGCATGGGCACCCGATCGCGCCTGCGGCGTCCCGCGCGCCCAATGTCGTCTCGTTCGACGCGCGCGAGCTCAGGGAGATCCTCAATGTCTACGGGCGGATGGTGGCGCTCGGCGAATGGCGCGACTACGCGCTCGACTTCCTGAAGGACCGGGCGGTCTTCTCCGTCTTTCGCCGAACGAGCGAGGTGCCGCTCTACCGCATCGAGAAGGATCCGCAGCTCGCCCGCCGCCAGGGCGCCTATAGCGTGGTCTCGGCCTCCGGCCGCATCCTGAAGCGCGGGCATGACCTCGCCCGCGTGCTGCAGGTTCTCGACAAGCCCGTGCGCCTCGTGGCGCAGTAGCCGGCCTATCCCCCGTTTACAGCAGGACGAAGCTCGCACGGGCCGAGCTCGCCGCACGCAAAAAGAAACCCCGGCAAGCCGGGGTTTCTGGTTTCTTCGCTGTGCGCCCGCGCTTATTCGCGCGACTGGCCGAAGAGCTGCAGCAGCATCACGAACATGTTGATGAAGTCGAGGTACAGCATCAGCGCGCCGAGGATCGACTTGCGGGCGGCGACGTCGCCCTCGTCGAGCTCGTAGTACATCTCCTTGATGCGCTGCGTGTCCCAGGCGGTCAGGCCCGCGAAGACGAGCACGCCCACCACCGAGATGGCGAACTGCAGGGCGCTCGACTGCAGGAAGAGGTTGACCAGCATGGCGATGATGAGGCCGAAGAGGCCCATCACCAGGAAGGAGCCGATCGCCGAGAGGTTCTTCTTCGTCGTGTAGCCGTAGAGGCTCAGCGCACCGAAGGCGGCCGCCGTGATGAAGAACACGCGCACGATGGACGCGCCCGTGTAGACGAGGAAGATCGACGACAGCGACAGGCCGACGAGCCCCGCATAGACGAGGAACAGCGCCCGCGCCGTGCCCGGCTGCATGCTGGCGATGCGGAAGCTGAGGAAGAACACGGCCGCAAGCGGCGCCAGCATCACCACCCACTTCAGCGGGCTCGCGAAGAGGGCGTAGCCGAACTGCGTCAGCATGATGCCGCCGCGCATCTGCGCCACGGCCGCCGACGGGTCGTTCGTCACAGCGAGCATGAAGGTGCCGAGGGCGGCAAGGCCGGTGACGGCAAGGCCCAGCACCATGTGGTTGTAAACGCCGAGCATGAAAGCCCGCAGGCCCTGGTCGAGCTCTGCGGTCCCGGCCCGGGCGACACCCGTGCCGTAGGCATAGGTGTTGCGGTTCAGATCGGACATTTTTCCCTCTCGAAGCTAAATCACACGAACGGCGCGGCCCGGAGGCCGCACTTGCACCGAAATATGGGCTGAACGCGCCCGCCTTACAAGGCTGATTCGGTGGCCGGGCGCGGGAAAGCGGCGCCCGGGACGCTGTGACAAGAGGCCCTCGGACGAATTTCCTCCGGCCCCGGCGGTGGTCACAGGTTGCGCAGGTAGGGCGCCGGCTTCTGGCCGAGGATGCGCCAGGTGCCGGCGAGCCCGAGGCCGATGGTGACGACGATGGCGAGCAGCGCCGCGACGAGCGCCCCGCCCGGCTCGAAGGTGAACGACAGGCGCATGACGCGCGTCACGATGACATAGGCGCTGATCGTGCCGGCGATGAAGCCGAAGATGGCGGTCGCGATGCCGAGCGCGCCGTATTCGAGGCTGAAGGCGCTGATCAGCCGCGCGCGCGTCGCCCCGAGCGTCTTCAGCACGACGGCATCATGCAGCCGGGCCTGATGGCCGGCGGCCAGCGCCCCGCCGAGGACGAGCAGGCTCGCCGCGAGGGCCACGGAGCTCGCGGCGCGCACGGCGACGGCGAGCTGGCTGACGACGTCGTTGACCGCATCGAGCGCATCGCGCACGCGCACGCTCGTCACCATCGGGAATTCCTTGGCGAGCGTCCGCATCACCGCGCCTTCGTCGATCCGCTCGCCCGCCCCGTTCGCGGTGAGCGTGGCAAGATGCGTATGCGGCGCGCCGGCGAAGGTGTTGGGCGAGAACACCATGACGAAATTGATGCCGAGCGTGCGCCATTCCACCGTGCGCAGGTTGGCGATCCTCGCCTCGATGTTGCGCCCGAGCACGTTGACGACGAGCCGGTCGCCGACGGCGAGGTCGAGCTCCTGCGCAAGCTCGCGGTCGAAGGAGACGAGCGGCTCGCCCGCGTAATCGGCCGGCCACCATTCGCCCGCAACGACGGTCGAGCCCTCGGGCGGCGTTGCGGCATAGGTGATGCCGCGGTCGCCCTCCAGCACCCAGGCGGCCTCTTCCGGCGCCTTGTAGTCGCTCGCCCGGATGCCCTTCAGCGAGACGACGCGCCCGCGCATCATCGGCACCCGGTCCACCGTCCCCTGCGGCGCCTCGCGGGCGAGGAAGGCCTCGAAGCGGCCGGCCTCGCCGTTCTGGATGTCGAGGAAGAAGAAGCTCGGCGCCTGGGCCGGCAGGGCGCGCGTCAGTTGCCCGCGGATATTGGCGTCGATCATCGCGAGCGCGACGAGCAGCGTCACGCCGAGGCCGAGCGACAGGACGAGCGAGGGCGTCAGCGCACCCGGCCGGTGGATGTTGGCGAGCGCGAGGCGCGGCGCCGTGCGCCGCGGGCGCGGCAGGCGGCGGGCGAGCGCCATGAGGCCGAGCGCGACCAGCCTCAGCAGCAGGAAGGCACCCGCCGCGGCGGCGATGAAGATGAGCGCGACGCGCCGGTCGTAGGCGAAGACGACGGCGACCACCACCAGCGCCGCGACGGCCGCGAGGCTCGCGAGCCGGTAGCGCAGGCGCGGCCCCTTCGCGGCAGGATCCACCTCGTCGCGGAACAGGGCCGAGACCGGCACGTCGTGGGCCCGGCCGAGCGGACCGAGCGCGAAGGCAAGCGCCGTGAGGAGGCCGTAGAGCGCGGCGACGGCGAGTTCGAGCGGGGCGAGCGCCGGCGTCAGCGGCAGGGGCAGCAGGCTCTTGGCCGCTTGGGCCACGGCGAAGGGCATCGCCGCGCCGATAACGAGCCCGATGGCGATGCCGACCGCGGCGATGATCATGACCTGGGTCAGGTACACGGCCACCACCTGCCCGCCCGGCGCGCCGAGGCTCTTCAGCGTGGCGATGGAATGCAGCTTGCGTTCGACGAAGGCGTTCACCGCATTGGCGACGCCGACCCCGCCGACCATGAGGGCGGTGAGGCCGACGAGGGTGAGGAACTGCGTGAAGCGCTCGATGTTGCGGGCGAACTGCGGCGAGGCGTTGTTGCGCGAGCGGATCTGCCAGCCGGCATCGGGCAGGCGCTGCCGCGCCTCGGCTTCGAGGCGCTCCAGGGCGCGCTCGCCCCCGCTCGCGGCGGGCAACGCCACGCGGTAGGTCCAGCGCACGAGGCTGCCGGGTTGCACGAGGCCGCTCGCCGCGAGCCCCTCCTGCGACATCAGGAGCCGCGGGCCGAAGCCGACGCCGGCCGCGATCTTGTCCGGTTCCGAGACGAGGCGCGCCCGGAGCGCGACGCGGGCGTTGCCGAGGCTGACGACGTCGCCGACCGCAAGGCCGAGGCGATCGAGCAGGACGGGGTCGACGAGAGCCCCATAGGTGCCGTCGCGCGCGGCGAGCAGCTCCGCGACCGGGGCGGCGGGCTCGCTCTCCACCGCGCCGATCATCGGATAGGCCCCGTCGACGGCCTTGACCTCGACGAGGGCGGATTCGCCGTTCGCCGCGATCGCCATGGCGCGCAACGTGGCGATGGCGGAGACGCGCCCCGCAGCGTCGAGGAAGGCGCGCTCCTGTGGGCTCGCCTCGCGCTGCACGAGGCTGAAGGAGAGGTCGCCGCCGAGGATGCGCCGCCCCTCCACGGCAAGGCCCTCGGTCAGGCTGCGCGAAACGGAGGAGACGCCGGCGATGGCTGCGACGCCGAGCGCGATGCAGGCGAGGAAGACGCCGAAGCCGCGCACGCCCCCGCGCAGCTCGCGCAGGGCGAGGCGCAGCACGAGCGGCAGGCGTGGGCCGGGGCGGGACGCGGAGGCGCCAACGAAACCGTGCATGGCCGCCCTCATGCGCTCACGGGCGCTTCGTCCGGCACGACGGTGCCGGAGCGCAGCCGCACGACACGGTCGCACTGCTCGGCGAGGCCCATGTCGTGCGTGACGAGGACGAGCGTCGCACCCCTGTCGCGTTTGAGCGCGAAGAGGAGGTCGACGATGCCGCGCCCGGTGCGCTCGTCGAGATTGCCGGTCGGCTCGTCGGCGACGAGGATGGCCGGGTCGGCGACGATGGCGCGGGCGATGGCGACGCGCTGCTGCTCGCCGCCCGACAGCTGGGAGGGATAGTGATGCAGCCGCTCGCCGAGCCCGACGGCCGCAAGCTCCGCCTCGGCCCGGGCGAAGGCGTCGGGCGCATCGGCGAGCTCGAGCGGCAGGGCGACGTTCTCGAGCGCCGTCATGGTCGGCACGAGATGGAAGGACTGGAAGACGATGCCGACGTTGCGGCCGCGGAAGCGGGCGAGCGCGTCCTCGTCGAGCCGGGCGAGATCCTTGCCGGCGACGGTCACGGTGCCGCTGTCCGGCCGCTCGAGCCCGGCCATGGTCATGAGCAGGGTGGACTTGCCGGAGCCCGACGGGCCGACGAGGCCCACGGCCTCGCCGCGCCGCACGCCGAGCGATACGCCCTGGAGGATGTGCACGCGCGCGGCGCCGCGTCCGAGGCTCAAATGGACATCCGCGAGGGAAATGACCATATCGGCAGGTGGCGTCAGATCCGTCGCGCTGTCCATCAATCGATCCGTCGAGGCTGAGGGGTATGAGAACACCCCGTCATATGGGACCTGGTCCGGGATGATCAAACGTCTTCGTCGCGCCCTGCCGCTCGCTCTCCTTCATGTGATGCTGGTCCTTGCCCCGGCCGGCGGCGCGCTCGCCGAGCCGCTGCGCCTCGTCGCCCTCGGCGACAGTCTGACGGCGGGCTATGGCCTGCCGCAGGAGGCGGCCTTCCCCGTCGTCCTCGAGAAGGCCCTGCGCGAGCGGGGCGTGGAGGTCGAGATCGCCAATGCCGGCGTCTCCGGCGATACCGCCTCGAGCGGCCTCGCACGGCTCGACTGGTCGGTGCCGGAGGGGACCGATGCGGTCATCCTGGCGCTCGGTGCCAACGACATGCTGAGGGGTCTGTCGCCGGAGGTGACGCGCAAGGCGCTCGAGGACATCGTCACGCGGCTCAAGGCACGCAACATCCCCGTGATGCTGGTCGGCATGGTGGCCGCGCCGAACCTCGGCGAGGATTACAGGCGCCGCTTCGACGCCATCTATAAGGATATTGCGGCGCGACACGGCCTCGTGTTCTATCCTTTCTTCCTCGAAGAGGTGGCGGCGGATCCCGGCCTCAACCTCCCCGACGGACTGCACCCCAATGCCGAGGGCGTGAAACGCATCGTCGCGCGCATGCTGCCGACGGTCGAGCGTTTCGTGTCCTCCCTGCCTCCCCGCGGCTGACCGGCCGCTTTCTCTTGCAAGGGCCAGACGCGGCGCCATGGCGCCGCACGATGAGGACTGCCTTATGAACTACCGCAAACTCGGCCGCACCGATCTCATGGTCAGCGAATTGTGCCTCGGCACCATGACCTGGGGCGAGCAGAACACCGAGGCCGAAGGCCACGCGCAGATGGACTACGCCCTCGAGCGCGGCATCAACTTCTTCGACACCGCCGAACTCTATCCGATTCCGCCCAAGGCCGAGACGCAGGGCGCCACCGAACGCGTCATCGGCTCCTGGTTCAAGGCGCGCGGCAATCGCGACAAGGTCATCCTCGCCACCAAGGTGGTCGGCCGCACCGACATGGACTGGTTCCGCGACGGCGGCCGCAAGGGCGAGCTCAACCGGGCGCAGATCGAGGAGGCGGTGAACAAGAGCCTCAAGCGGCTCCAGACCGACTACATCGACCTCTACCAGCTGCACTGGCCGGACCGGGCGGTCACCCAGTTCGGCTCCAACCCCACCATCTTCCGCGCCGCCGAGGGGCCGGAGAACCCGATCGACGAGATTCTCGCCGTGCTCGGTGACCTCGTGAAGGCCGGCAAGGTCCGCCACATCGGTCTCTCCAACGAGAGCGCCTGGGGCACGATGACCTTCCTTCATCACGCAACCGTGAAGGGCCTGCCGCGGGTGCAGTCGATCCAGAACGCCTATTCGCTTGTCAACCGCACCTTCGAGGTGGGCCTCGCCGAGATCGCCATGCGCGAGAACGTCGGCCTTCTCGCCTATTCGACGCTCGCCCAGGGCTACCTCACCGGCAAGTACCGCGACGGCGCCCTGCCGCCCGGCAGCCGCAAGCAGCTCTTCGACCGGCTGCAGCGCTACGAGAAGCCCGGCGCGGCCGAGGCGGTCGACGCCTATGTGACGCTGGCTGCAGACCTCGGTCTCGACCCGGCGCAGATGGCGATCGCCTTCGCAACCAGCCGGCCCTTCGTCACCGCGACCATCATCGGCGCGACGACCATGGAGCAGCTGCGCACCGACATCGACGCCCTCGACGTGAAGATCACCGAGGAGGTCGAGGCCCGCATCGACGCCATCCACCAGCGCCAGGGCAATCCCTGCCCCTGAGGCCGCGGCGCCGAAGCAGGCCGAAGGCGTGTCCGCCCCGCTCTGGACAGGGGCGGGCGGGCGCGCGATCCTTGGGTGAGGGAGCGATTCGCTAGGGCCGGTGCCGCCTGCGGCATACAAGGCCCAGCGGGAGGGGGAGCCCGGCATCCGTGACGGCTGCCGGTGCCGCGAAGCCTCTGGAACGAAGGAGGATGGCCATGCCTCGTCTGTTCACCGGCCTCGAAATTCCCGCCGACATCGCCGAGGCGCTCGCGCGCCACCGCGGCGGCCTCTACGGCGCGCGCTGGATCGATGTCGAGAACTATCACATCACCTTGCGCTTCGTCGGTGACGTCGACGCCACGACGGCGGCGGACATCTACGATTCCCTCGCCGACATCGACCGTCCGCCGGTGACGGTGACGCTCGACATGCTGGATTCCTTCGGAGGCGGCCGGCCGCGGGCGATCGTCGCGCGCGTGCGGCTCAACTCCGCGCTCACCGAGTTGCAGGCCGACCACGAGCGCTGCGTGCGCCGCGCCGGCCTGCCGCCCGAGCCGCGCAAGTTCACGCCGCACGTCACCCTGGCGCGGCTGCGCGATGCTTCGCCGCTCGATGTCGCGGATTACTTTGCCGGGCAGGGCGCCTTCCGGCCGCTGACCTTCACCGCCGACCGCTTCGTGCTGTTCTCCTCGCGCGCCTCGGTCGGCGGCGGCCCCTACATCGTCGAGGCCGCCTACGCGCTATCGCGTCATCCCTACATGTCGGGCCGGCGCCTGGCGGCCGGCGCCTGATCAGGCGAGACGGTCGAGCCGGGCTGTCAGCGTCACGACGAGGCCGTCCGGCCGCCACGCGCGGGCGAGGGAGCCGCCGAGCTGGCTGCGCACGGTGCTGCGGGCGAGCACGCTGCCGAAGCCTTCGTCCGCCGTGCCGCCGGACGCGGCGGGGCCTCCCTCCTCGCGCCAGACGAGGTGCAGCGTGTCCGCATCCGTGCGCCAGGAGACGATGACGCGCCCTCGGGATGAGGACAGCGCGCCGTATTTGGCGGCGTTGGTGGCGAATTCGTGCAGCAGCAGGGCAAAGCTGGTCAGGCCCCCGCCGCCCAAGGTGATCTCAGGCCCGTCGACGACGATCCGCGGCTCCTCGGGACGGGCGTCGACGAACGGCGAGACGATCGTGTCGATCAGGGCGGCAAGCGTCGCGCTGCGCGCCTCTTCGCGGCCGAGGCCGGCGGCCGGCAGCGTCAGGGTGTGGGCCCGGGCCAGCGCTTCGAGGCGGCGCCGGGCCGTCTCGGCGGTTTCCTGCGGGGTCGTGGCGCCCTGGGCGCTGAGACCGACGATGCCACTCGCCAGCGCGAAGAGGTTCTTGACGCGGTGGTCCATCTCGCGCAGCAGCAGCTCCTGCCGCTCGTGCATCCGCCGCCGCTCGCTGATGTCGCGGAAGCAGTTGACGGCGCCGACCACCGCGCCGGAGTCGTCACGGATCGGTTCGATGTTGACGAGGACGAACAGCGTCTCGCCGTCGGGACGCTCGATGACCACCTCGGCATCGCTCACCGCCTGGCCGGTCCTCAGGGCGTCGGCCATGGGGCAGCAGGCATGCGCGATGGGCGTGCCGTCGGGCGCGCGAAGGGCGAGGGAGCCGCAGAAGCGGTCCTGCGGCGCCGGCTCGCGACCCCACAGCTCGGCCGCGGAGCGGTTGTGCCGCACGATGAAGCCGTCCCGATCGCAGACATAGATGGCGACCGGCAGCAGATCGATGAAACGTTGCGACGCCCCGAGCACGTCACTGGCGCTCCCGGGCCGGGAAGCAAGGGTCGCGTTCACGATGGGCCGTACCAACCGCCCGTGCTGCCGTTTCCCGTCATGCCGTCTCCTGCGGTTCGCGCGACCGGTCACCGGAGGGCTCGAATGGCCCCCGGCCGGAACGCGCGCCAACAGAACGCGGCATTGAGGCAGCAATGGGCCGAGGCCGCGCCGGCCTTGCCGCGCGGCCGGCTGCTACTTCGGCGCGAGGCGGATGGCCCCGTCGAGGCGGATGGCCGAGCCGTTGAGCATGTCGTTCTCGATGATGGCGCGCACGAGCGCGGCATATTCCTCCGCCTTCCCCAGCCGGGACGGGAAGGGCACGCTCGCCTCGAGCGCCGTGCGGTAATCCTCGGGGACGGAAGCGAACATCGGCGTCTCGAACAGCCCGGGCATGATCGTCATGACGCGGATGCCGAGCGTCGAAAGGTCGCGCGCCACCGGCAGCGTCATGCCCACCACGCCCGCCTTGGAGGCGGCATAGGCCGCCTGGCCGATCTGCCCGTCGGTCGCCGCGACCGAGGCCGTGCAGACGATCACGCCGCGTCCGCCGTCGGGCGTGACGGGCGCGAGGGCCGCCATGTCGGCGGCCGCCTTGGCCGCCACGGTGAACGTGCCGACGAGGTTGATCGCCACGGCGCGGGCGAAGGTCGCGATATCGTGAGCGACGGGCTCGCCGGTGTCGCGCTTCTTCGCCACGGTGCGCTTGCCGGGGGCGATGCCGGCGCAGTTGACGACGATCCGCGCCGGCCCGTGGGCGGCTCTGGCCGCGGCGAGCGCGGCATCGACGGAAGCCTCGTCCGAGACGTCCGTGCGCGCGAAGAGCCCGCCGATATCCTCGGCCACGGCCCGCCCGCGCTCCTCGTTCATGTCGAGGATCGCCACCTTGGCGCCAGCCGCCGCGAGCATGCGCGCCGTGGCCTCGCCGAGGCCGGAGGCCCCGCCGGTGACGATGGCGGCCATCGATGCGTCGAGCTTCATGCCTGCTCCTCCCTCGTGTTCTCTTGCCGGCAAGCTTTGCCGGGATGTGCCAGGGTCCGATGCTCCTTCGGGGTTTAGCGCACCTCGGGCCCGGTGCAAACGCCGTGGGCGGTGCGCCGGTGCCAATGCCGATGGGACGCCGGTCGCGAAACCTTGTGTGGCCGGCCTCGGCAAACCATCTTCTGGCCTTGGTCTTGCGGCACCAGAGCCGATGGTGGGCGATGCGCTGTCGCCCGTGAAGGAGACAGGGAATGGACGTGACGATCGCGCGCCCGCTGACGCGCGAGGAGATGCAGGCCATGCGGCGTGCGGTGCGCGACGAGGAGAGCGTCACGCGCCGCTTCTGGAAGGCGCTGCGCCGTGTCGCCGCGAATACCCCCTTCGCCGAGGACCTCGTCGCCGTTTACTTCTGTGCGACCGACCCGGCGACACCGCGCCGCGTCAAGCTCACCTTGCTCGGCGCGCTCGGCTACTTCATCCTGCCGACCGATGCCGTTCCCGATTTCCTGCCGCTCCTGGGCTTCAGCGACGATATGGCCGTCCTTGCCGCCGCGATCGCCATGGTGGCGGGCGCCATCACCGATGATCACAGGCGCCGCGCGCGGGAAATAATCTCTCAATAAAATTCGATTAACGTTTCGGCTTCATGAACGGCTGCGCACCGGGACCGATGCCTGCCGGCGCGACCATAATTTCGCCCCCTTCCGGACGCCTAGGAGGCGCCGGGCGGGATGTGTTCCACTCGAACGAGGGAGTGTGACGCTCTGATGATTCGAGGATTCTCGGCGCGGCCCGGCGCGGGCCTTTTCATGATCGGCGCGGCTGTCGCCGCTGCCCTCGTCGCGAGCCAGCCGGCGGCGGCGCAGGGCGCGGCCGGCGGCCAGGCGACGCTGCTTGCCACCTATGGCGACTGGGGCGCCTATGCCTCCGGCCAGGGCAACGCGCGCGTGTGCTATGCCATGACCCAGCCCAAGCAGCGCCTGCCGGCCGGCCTCAACCGCGATCCGGCCTATCTCTTCGTGTCGAAGCGGCCGGCCGAGAACGTGCGCAACGAGGTCAGCTTCGTGATGGGCTTCCCCACGCGCGAGAATGTCGACGCCCGTGCGACGGTGGGCGATGCGGCCTTCGCGCTCGTGACGAAGGGTGAGAACGCCTGGGTCAAGGACCCGGCGCAGGAGGGCCAGGTGATCACGTCCCTGCAGCGAGGCGCGAAGCTGGTCATCAACGTTGAATCGCGCCGCGGCAACAAGCTGACCGATGAATATTCGCTCCAGGGCTTCACCCAGGCGCTGAAGCGGGTGAACGACGAGTGCAAGTGAGCTGCAGGTGAGCAGCAACTGAGCGGCCGCGGCTGACCGGCTGCGATCGATCGTCGCCGGATGCGCGTGGCGCGCCCGGCACGAGGTGACGATGACGGCCCCGGCGTGTTATAGCGCCGGGACTTTCTGTTTTGGACCGGACCCATGCAAGTGCCCTCGCAGGAGGCGGCGCTCCGCGCCCCTTCACAACCGCGCCCCGTGGCGATGCCCGTCAAGCCCTCGCTCGTGGGCATGACGCGCCAGGAGCTGCGCGACAGCCTCGCCGCGCTCGACATCCCCGAGCGCGAGCTGCGCATGCGCGTCGGCCAGCTGTGGCACTGGATCTACCTGCGCGGCGCCCGCGACTTCGACGTCATGACGACCATCGGCAAGGGCCTGCGCGCGCGGCTCGCCGACGCCTATACGCTGGCGCGGCCCGAGGTGGTCACCGAGCAGGTCTCGCGCGACGGCACGCGCAAGTGGCTCATGCGCATGCCCTCGACCGGCCCCTTCGACAAGGGCGCCGAGATCGAGTGCGTCTACATTCCCGAGGTCGATCGCGGCACGCTCTGCGTCTCGAGCCAGGTCGGCTGCACGCTCAACTGCTCCTTCTGCCACACCGGCACGCAGAAGCTCGTCCGCAATCTCACCTCCGCCGAGATCGTCGCCCAGGTGATGGTCGCGCGCGACCGGCTCGGCGACTGGCCGGACGAGAGCCCGCCAGAGGGCGCCTTCGTGCCGAGCGACGGCGGGCGCTTCGTCACCAACATCGTCCTCATGGGCATGGGCGAGCCGCTCTACAACTTCGACAACGTCAAGGCGGCGATGGACGTCGTCTGCGACAACGAGGGCCTCGGCATCGGCCGCCGCCGCATCACGCTGTCGACCTCCGGCGTCGTGCCGATGATCGCCCGCGCGGGCGAGGAGATCGGCTGCATGCTGGCCATCTCCCTGCACGCCGTGCGCGACGACCTGCGCGACGTGCTGGTGCCGCTCAACAAGAAATATCCCATCGCCGAGCTGCTCGAGGCCTGCCGCACCTATCCCGGCGTCTCCAACGCCAAGCGCATCACCTTCGAATATGTGATGCTGAAGGGCGTCAACGACAGCGAGGCGGACGCCCGCGCCCTCGTGCGCCTGCTCAAGGGCATCCCGGCCAAGATCAACCTCATCCCGTTCAATCCCTGGCCGGGCACCCAGTATGAATGCTCGGACTGGGAGACCATCGAGCGTTTCTCCCAGATCGTGTTCGACGCCGGCTATGCGAGCCCCGTGCGCACGCCGCGCGGCCGCGACATCCTGGCGGCCTGCGGCCAGCTCAAGAGCGAGACGGAAAAGCTGAGGGCCCGCGCCCGCATGATGCTCGAATCCGGCATCGGCGCCGAGGGCATGTTCTCCGCCGCCGAGTAAAGGCCCCTCATGCGCTTTCTCGCCCGGCTCGCCGTCGTCGCCTTCGCGCTCGGGGCCGCCATCACGGCCGGCTTCATCTTCATGGTCATCGCGGGCCTCGGCGAGCCCGCCATGCACGAGCTCATCGCCGGGCTCGGCTTTGCCGGCTTCTTCGCCCTGTTCGACGCCATCATGAGCGAGGGCGCGCCGGATGCGGCGGCGCTCGCCATCGGCGCCGCGCTGTGGACGATGGCGCTCATGGTGCTCGTCCTGCCGCCGGTGGTCGCGGCGGTCGTCGGCGAGATCGGCGGCTGGCGCTCCTTCGTCTGGTATGGCGGGGCGAGCGGCGCCATCAGCGCCGCCGTGCCGTGGGCGGCCGGCGCCGGCCGGGCCGGCGAGGGCGAATTGCGCATCACCTTGCTTCTGTTTCTCACCGGCACGCTGTCGGGGCTCGTCTATTGGCTCATCGCCGGCCGCACGGCCGGCGATGAGCGCGGCGAGCCTCCGGCATGAGGCCAGATCATTTCAAGAAGGAGTTCAGTCGATGATCTCGCGCCGATTTGCGCTCGTTGCCGGCCTTGCCGTGATCGTGGCGGCCACTGCCTGGGTAGCCGTCAGCGCCAACAATGCGCCGCATTACGGCGCGGCGGCGCGCGAGGCCTGGCGCGAGGTGGAGCAGCAGTTCCGTGCCCGCGCCGACATGGTGCCCGAGATCATCGCCATGGTGGAGACGGTCAACACCACCCAGGGGGCTCTCATCGAGCGGCTGCGCGAGGCGCAGGCCGCGGTTCTTGCCCTGCCGCCCCAGCCGGAGGCGCCGACGGATCCCGCACGCTTCCGGACCTTCATGGACACTCAGGACAACCTCTCCCGGACGCTCGGCAAGGTCATGGACCTCATGAACCTCTATCCCGACCGGCGCTCCAACCCCGAGATCCGGCAGGTGCTCGACGCGCTCGAGACGCGCGAGAACCGCATCGTCGTCGCCCGCAGCGATTTCGTGAGCCTCGCCCGCAACTACAACCTGTCGATCAGCCGCGTGCCCGACCGCTGGGTGGCGCTCGCCTTCCTCGGGCCCCAGCCGCTCATGATCGAGACCTTCGATCGGCCGCGCAACAGCTGACGGCAGGCGTTCTCCCGTCAGCGGCCCTGGGTCGCGAGGATCTTCAGCGCGAAGGCGCCGAAGAGGCCGGCGAAGGCGAAGTCGAGCCCGCGCATGATTCGCGGGCGGCCCTTGAGGGCGTGCACCACCTTGTCCGCCGCCAGGATGAGCAGCACGGCGAGCGGCAGCGAGAAGGCGACGAAGTAGAGGCCGAGGAAGACGAGCTTGGCCGAGGCATGGGGGTCGCTGGCCGCGACGAACTGCGGCAGGAAGGTCACGAAGAACAGCACGATCTTCGGATTGGTGAGATTGACGCCGATGCCGAGGAGGAAGGTGCGCGCGAAGGAGGCCGGCGGGCGCGCCCCCGCCTTGACGTTGAGCGCCGAGCCGTTGCGGACGGCATCCACGGCGAGCCACAGCAGATAGAGCGCACCGACCACCTTGAGGATGGTGAAGGCCGTCGCCGAGGCTGCGAGCAGGGCCGAGACGCCGAGCGCCGCGAGCAACGTGTGCACGCAGCAGCCGGTGAGCGCGCCGAGCATGGCGGCGATGCCCGAGCGCCGCCCCTCGGCCATCGTCTTGGCGAGGAAGAGGCTCATGTCCGGCCCGGGCGTGACGAACAGCACGAAACAGGCGAGCGAATAAGCGAGCAGGACCGCGGGATCGGGCAGGAACGTCATGCGAGACCTCGTATGGGCAGCGGCTGCCACTTTTCCACGGCGCGCACCACATGCGGCATGTTTATCAGCATGCGGACAAGACGCTAACCTCCACTTTCGCATGTGGAGGAGATCCATGACGTCATTCCGCACCATCCGGCCGCTCCAGGCGCTTCTTGCCGCCGCTTCCATCGCCGTCGCCGCCCCGCTCGCGCTGGCCCAGCAGCCGGCGGCGACGCCCCCGGCCGGCCAGCCCATCCTCTCCGCCCAGGCGCGGCTGCTGCCGGTCATCGCGCCGAACGGCATGGTCTCGTCGCAGGAGGCCGAGGCGACCCGCGTCGGCGTAGAGGTTCTGCGCAACGGTGGCAATGCCGTCGACGCGGCGGTCGCGGTCGGCTTCGCGCTCGCCGTGACGCTGCCGCGGGCGGGCAATCTCGGCGGGGGCGGCTTCATGCTGGTGCATCTTGCCGAGCGCAACGAGACCGTCGCCATCGACTATCGCGAAAGCGCGCCCGCCGCCGCGCACCGCGACATGTTCCTCGACGAGAAGGGCGAGCCGGACCCGAAGAAGTCACGCGATTCGGGCCTCGCCGTCGGCGTGCCGGGCACTGTTCTCGGCCTTGCCCATGCGCTCGAGAAATACGGCTCGGGCAAGTTCACCCTCGCCGATCTCGTCGCCCCGGCCGAGCGGCTGGCGCGCGAGGGCATCGCGGTCGAGGACGATCTCGCTGATTCGCTGCCCCAGGCCGCGGCCCGTCTCGGCCGTGATCCGGCGACGGCCGCCATCTTCCTGAAGGAGGGCCGGCCCTTTCACCGCGGCGAACGCCTGGTGCAGACCGATCTCGCCGACACGCTCGCCGCCATCGCCAGGGGAGGGCCGGATGCCTTCTACCGCGGCCCCGTGGCCGAGAAGATCGCCGTCTCCGTCAAGACGGCGGGGGGTGTCATGACGGTGGAGGATCTCGCCCGCTACCGCGTCATCGAGCGCAAGCCCGTGCGCGGCACCTATCGCGGCCACGAGGTGGTGTCGATGCCGCCGCCGAGCTCGGGCGGCGTGCATCTCGTCCAGATCCTCAACGTCCTCGAGGGCTACGATCTTGCCGCCATGGGCGCCGGCAGCGCCGACGCGCTGCACGTCATGGCCGAGGCGATGAAGCCGGCCTATGCCGACCGGGCGGCCTGGCTCGGCGATCCCGACCGCGTCGACGTGCCGGTCCGGGGCCTCACGTCGAAGCTCTATGCCGACAGCCTGCGCGTCGCGCTCGACAAGGACCGCGCCCGCCGCGCCGAGGAGGTCAAGGCCGGGGATCCCCTGCCGCACGAAAGCGACCAGACGACGCATTTCTCGGTGGTCGACAAGGACGGCAATGCGGTCGCCAACACCTATACCCTCAACTTCTCCTACGGCGCCGCCTTCGTCGCCGCCGGCACCGGCGTGCTGATGAACAACGAGATGGACGATTTCGCCGCCAAGGTCGGGGCGCTCAACGCCTACGGCCTCGTCGGCGGCGAGACCAACAGCGTCGCCCCGGGCGCCCGCCCGCTCTCCTCGATGACGCCCACCATCCTGTTCAAGGACGGCAAGCTCGTGCTCGTCACCGGCAGCCCCGGCGGCAGCCGCATCATCACCACGGTGCTGCAGGTCATCGTCAACGTGGTCGACTTCGGCATGAACCTCGCCGAGGCGGTGGTCGCCCCGCGCATCCACCACCAGTGGCAGCCCGACCGGCTGCTGGCCGAGGGCGGCCTTTCTCCCGACACGCTGAAGATCCTGACCGCGCGCGGCCAGAAGATCACCGTCGGCGCCACCTCGGGCTCGGCGAATTCGATCATGGTGACGCCGGAGGGGCTCGCCGGCGCGTCCGACACGCGCCAGCGCGGTACGCTCGCCGCCGGCTACTGACAAGAGGCCCGGGCTTACAATCCCGGGCTTTTGGCGGCGCCGAGGATCGGCCCCGGCGCCTTGCCGGTGCCGCGCTGCAGGATGAGCACGTAGCCGTCGCATCCGTCCGGGCGGGCGATGTCCTGCGGCAGCATGAAGGTGGCCTCGCGGCCATACCACTTGCCCACCTTCATGATGCCGCGCACCACGTTGGTATAGATCACCTGCCGGCCGGTGTTCTCGCCACGGCCGATCTTCACGCGCTCGCGGCGCTTCACCGGCATCAGCCACAGCACGCCCTTCGGCGGGCCCTTCTTCGCCTCGCCCTCGTCCGTGGCGGCGACGTCGGCCGGGCCAACATCCTCATCCCCTTCGGGCGCCGCTGCGACGGAGACGTGTACCGTCGTCTCGTCTGACGAGATCGTGAGCGGTACGCTCATGGCGCCGGCCTCCTTCTCGGCGGCGAGCGCCGCCTCGACCGCCTTGCGGTCCGAGCCGATGGCGTGGCGCTGTCCGTCGATGACCATCTGCGGGGTGTAGACCTGCCGGTCGCCCCGCTGTTCGGCATAGCCGCGCTGGCGGGCGGTGTAGGAGGCGCTCGCGAGCGTGTCCTTCCAGCCGAGATAGTCCCAGTAGTCCACCGGCAGCGTCAGGGCGACGAGCCCCGTTTCGTCCGCGAGCTCGCCGAGCAGCGCGTCGGCCGGCGGGCAGGAGGAGCAGCCCTGGCTGGTGAACAGCTCGACCACGCCGCGGACCGCCTGCTCCGCCTGGGCGCGATGCCCGGTGGCGGCGGCGAGAACCATGGTTGCGAGGACGAGGCTGGCGGCCCAGCGCTTCATGAAGACCGATCCCTTTTCAGAAGGGTCACAATGAAGCGCAAGCCGTGCCGTTGCGAAAGTCACTTTGCCTTGATCGTGGGCGACGCCCGATCTCATCGCCCCGGAACCCGCCAGCGCCGGTGCATCCACAGCCATTGCTCCGGGTGCTCCCGCACCCAGCCTTCGACCACTGCCGTCATGGCGGCCATGGCGCCCTCGACGTCGATCTCGCCGTCCGCGTCGCGCGGCAGGTCGATGGGCGGTGTCAGCTCCAGGCGAAAGCGCAGGCCGGGGAGGCGGATCACCCGCACGCCGTGCACCGGACAGTCGAAGCGTCTGGCGAACTTGGCGAGGATCGGGTTGGTCTTGGCCGGGCGGCCGAAGAAGGGCACCGTGACGCCGCGGGTGAAGTGCTGGTCGATCAGCATGCCGAGATGGCCGCCGCGCTCCAGCACGCTCTGCATGGCGAAGGCTGCGCCCTGCCGCGCCGCCTCGAGCCCGCCCATGGTGCCGCTGCGCACCTCGTGCACCACGCGGGCGACGGCCGGCGTGTTGGGGGCGCGGAAGACGGCCGTGGCGTCGAGCCCGTAGCGGGCGGCGCAGATGGCCGGCAGTTCCCAGTTGGCGAGATGGGCGGAGAAGATGATGCCCGGCTTGCCGTCGTCGCGCAGGGCCTCGAAATGCTCGATGCCCTTCACCTCCACCCGCGCGTCCGCCTTCGGGTTGAAGTGGTCGTAGTCGAAGAGCACGTCGAGATGGGCATATTCGGCGCCGGTGCGGCCGAGATTCTCCCACGCGCCGCGCACGATGGCGCGGATCTCGTCCTCGCTCTTCTCAGGAAAGGCCGCGCGCGCATTGGCGAGGCCGACGCGGTGGACAGGCAGCAGGGGGCCGATGGTGCGGGCGACGGCTCCGCCGAGATTGCTCGCCCGCTCAGGGCCGAGGAGGCGCAGGAAGCCGAAGACGGTCCGCACGAGGCCGACCATCACGACCTCGACGACCGCAAGCCCGGCCCGCTCGAGCGCGGAAGCCGGCCTCACGCGCACGCCCCTTCGCGGGCCGGCCGCCGGGTCGATGCCATGCGCCGCACCTTCGGCCGCATCGTCAGAAGCGCACCAGGATCTTGCCGAAGACCTTGCGGCTCTCGAGCCGCTCCAGCCCTTGCGCGAAATCCTCGAGCGGGAACACGGTGTCGATCACCGGGGTGAGGCCCGACGCCATCTTGTCGAGCGATTCGCTGATGTTGCGCATCGAGCAGCCGAAGGATCCGAAGATGCGGTACTGCTGCTGGAAGAGCTGCATCAGGTTCATGGTCGTCGACACGCCCGAGGTCGAGCCGCAGGTGACGAGCCGGCCGCCGCGCTTGAGGCAGAGCAGCGAGCCGTTCCACGTGTCCGCGCCCACATGCTCGAAGACGACGTCGACGCCCTTGCGCTTGGTGAGGCGCCTGACCTCGCCCTCGAAACGCTCGTTGCGGTAGTTGATGACGTAATCGGCGCCGAGCGCCTTCGCCTTCTCGCCCTTCTCGTCGTCGCCGACGGTGGTGTAGACCGTGCAGCCGATGGCCTTCGCCATCTTGATGGCGGCGGTGCCGATGCCCGAGCCGCCGGCGTGCACCAGCACGCTCTCGCCCGGCTCCAGCCGCGCATTGTCGAACAGCATGTGCTGCACGGTGCCGAAGGCGATCGGCGCGCAGGCCGCCTCCTCGAAGGAGACGCCGTCCGGCACCTTCACCACGAGCCGCTGCGGCATGTTGACGAAATCGCAGGCGAAACCGTCGATGTGGAAGCCCATGATGCCGCCGACGTTCTCGCACAGGTTGTCGCGGCCCTCGACGCAGGCCCGGCAGGTGCCGCAGGTGCGCGCGCCGTACATGACGACCTTGTCGCCGACGTCGACATGCGTCACGTCCTCGCCGATGGCGACGACCGCGCCGGCGGCTTCGGCCCCGACGACGAGCGGCATCTTGCGCTTGGCGAAGGCCATGCCGCGGAAGCCCCACACGTCGATGTGGTTGAGCCCGACGGCATGGACGCGGATCTGCACCTCGCCGGGGCCGGGATGGGGCGGGTTCTCCACCTCCTCCAGCCTCAGGTCGCGGTCGCCGTGGAGCCTTAATGCGCGCATGAGCCTCGCCGTCTCTTCGAAATTCTATTTTGGGGCGTGCCGCCTCAGCGGTGCACGCCGATCTGTGCGGTGAGCCCGCCGTCGATCGGCAGGACCGCACCCGTGATATAGCCCGCCGGCTCCGAGAAAAGAAAGGCGACGAGCCCGGCGACCTCTTCCGGCCGGGCGAAGCGGCCGGTCGGGATCTGCTTTTCCATATTGGCGCGATAGGCGGCGTAGGGCGCCATCATATCCGTGTCGATGAAGCCCGGCGCCACGTAGTTGACGGTGACGCCGCGCTTGGCCGTCTCCACGGCGAGCGTGCGGATGTAGCTGAGGAGCGCACCCTTGGAGGCGGCATAGGCGGCATTGCCCGGGTTGCCCTGCAGGGCCGCCACGGAGCCGATGACGACGATGCGCCCGGCCCGCGCCCGCCGCATGGTGCGCATCAGGCTCTTGGCGATCTGGGTCAGCGACCAGAAATTGACCTGCATCGCCGCTTCCGCCTTGTCCTGCGCCATCATGGCCGCGAGCGCGTCGTAGGACTGGCCGGCATTGTGAACGAGGCCGAAATAGGCCGTCTCCTCGACGGCCGCGCAGAAGGCGTCGAGCGCCGCCCGGTCGGCCAGGTCGAGCGCGAGCGTCCGCACCGAGCGGCCGGGATGGGCCTGTTCGAGCTCCGCGGCGAGGGCCTCGGCCGCCTCGGCCGAAGCCCGGTAGGTGAAATCGACGTCGAAGCCCTGCGCCACGAGCGCGCGCACGATGGCCCCGCCGACGCCCTTGGCGCCGCCGGTGACGAGGACGCGCCTTGCGGTTTCGCCGCTCATGCCGGTTCCGCCGCGAAGACGAGGCAGGTGTTCTGCCCGCCGAAGCCGAAGGAGTTGGAGAGCACGCGGCCGACCCTTGCGTCCCGCGCCACGTTCGGCACCACGTCGAGCGGGATCGTCGGGTCGGGCACCTTGTAGTTGATGGTGGGCGGAATGCGCCCCTCGCCGATGGTCAGGAGCGAGAACACCGCCTCGATGGCGCCGGCCGCCGTCAGCGTGTGGCCGATCATCGACTTGTTGGAGGAGATCGGCACCTCGCGCATGCGCTCGCCCATGACGGCGAGGCAGCCCGCGGACTCCATCTTGTCGTTCTCCGGCGTCGAGGTGCCGTGCGCGTTGATGTAGTCGATGTCGTCGGGCGTCAGCCCCGCATCCGCGATGGCCTCGCGCATGGCGGCGATGGCGGGCGCCCCGTCCGGGCTCGAGCGCGTGCGGTGGAAGCCGTCGCCCTTCTCGCCGCAGCCGAGGACGAAGCCGAGGATCTTCGCCCCGCGCGCGAGCGCGTGGTCATAGTCCTCCAGCACCAGCGCCGCCGCGCCTTCGCCCATGACGAAGCCGTCGCGGTTCTTGGAGAAGGGCTTGGCCGCCTCCTCCGGCGGGTCGTTCTGGGTCGACAGCGCCGAGAGCAGCGAGAAGCGGATGAGCGATTCCGGGTTCACCGAGCCGTCGGTGCCGATGGCGAGCGCCGCCGAGACCTCGCCACGGCGGATCGCCTCGACGCCGAGCTGGATGGCGGTGGCGCCCGACGAGCAGGCGGTCGACAGCGAGACGGGCGAGCCCTTGGTGCCGAAGCGGTCCTGGATGCGGGCCGCCACCGTGCCGAAGAGGAACAGCTCGTGCCAGGCCTTGAAGCGACCGGTCTGAGCGCCGGCGAGCAGCGTGCCGTAGTCGGCCTCGCCGTTGCGCCTGCCGGCTTCGGCAAGCGCCTCGCGCTGCGGCCATTCCATCTCGACCGGCGGCACGGCCATGAACAGCGCCCCCGGAAAGTCGCCCGGGTGGCCGATGCCGGCCTGGCCCACGGCCTCGCTCGCCGCGCGCAGGGCGAACTGCTCCGAAAGGGCAGGGGCGCAGAACGGCTCGGCGGCGACGAAATCGACCGTGCCGGCGATGGTCGTGCGCAGGTTGTCGGTGGCGAAGCGGCTGATGCGGTGGATGCCGGACCGCCCGGCCGTCAGCGCCGCCCAGTTGTCGGCCTTGCCCTCGCCGAGCGAGGTGACGACGCCCATGCCCGTCACGACGACGAGGGGGCGCCCATGCTTGTCCCTGTGTGGCGTGGCCATTCCTGCCTCCGCTCAGATGCGCTCGACGAGGGCGAGGCCCTCGCCGCGGGCATGTCCGATGCTGGTCACCGCCGCCTGCCGCGCGTCGCCGCGCTTGACGAGGGCCGCTGCCAGCGCCACGCCGGCGGGGAACTGCGGCTCCAGCATGTTGCCGAAGAGATCGCCGGTGGCGATGCGCCGCGCGCCGTCGGTGCGCCGGTCGAGCACCGCCTTCTCTTCCGCCGTGATGCCGGCGACGCCGGTGGCGCCCGAGACGACGAGGCCGCTCGCAGCATCGAAGCCGCCGGCCTTTTCGAACAGGCCGTCGAGCGCCTCGCCCGCCGCGCCGGGTGCACGGCGCACCTGGTCGGCGCCGACATGCGCCAGCCGGGCGATCGGCGTCGCGCCGCGCGCCTCGGCATGGTCGCGCGCCTCGAGCACGAGGAAGGCGGCGCCGCTGCCGGGAATGAAGCCGCCACCCTTCGCCTCGCGCTCCCACACGCCGGCGAAGCTGTCCTTCCACAGGAGGCCGGCCATCTCGTAGACGAGCAGCACGTCCGGCCGCTCGGCATTGTAGGAGCCGCCGACGAGGAAGATGTCGCCCTGGTCCGCGGCGATGCGCGCCTGGGCGATGCGTAGCGCGTCGACGCCGGCCTGCTCCTCGCCCATGAAGGTGCGCGTCGCGCCGGTCACCCCGTGCACGATGGAGATGTTGCCGGCGAGCAGGTTCGACAGCTGGGCGAGAAAGAGCGTCGGCCTCAGGTCGCCCATCAGCCGCTCGTTGAGGAAGGCGCCGGGGTCGGCCGCCTGCGGCAGGCCGGTGAGCACCTGGCTGTCCACCTGATAGTCGCGCTCGCCGCCGCCGGCTGCGCAGATGAGGTGGAGATGGCCGAGGAGCGCCTTGTCCTCCTTGATGCCGGCGTCGTCGAGGGCGAGCCCCGCCGCATAGACGCCGAGCTTCTGCCAGGCCTCCATCTGCCGCTGGTCGGACTTCTTCGGAATCTGCCGCTCCCATTCGAGCGGCACGACCGGATGCACCAGATGCGGCTTGAAGCGCTCGGCCTCGACGGTCCCCGGGCGGCCGGCATCGACGGCGGCGAGATGCGCCTCGATGCCTTCGCCGAGATTGGAGACGATGCCGATGCCGGTGATGAAGACCTCGCGCGTCATGTCATGCCTCCGGGGCGGGCGCGTCGAGCGCAAGGCCGAGCCCAAGGGCCTGCTCGCGCATGCGGCCCGACAGCCCCTCGGGGAAGGGCAGCATGCGGAACATGAGCTCGGCGTCGCAGATGCCCTTGCCGGCGCTCGAAATCTTCGCCTTGGTCACGGCGTAGCCGGAACCCTGGTGGATGCGCCTGGCCTCGATGACGAGCGACGCGCCCGGCCCGACGAAGGAGCGGAACTTCGCCTTTTCGACGCCGGCGAGGAAGGGCATGTGCGTGAAGCGCGTCAGCGCCAGGATGAGATAGCCCGAGGCCTGCGCCATGGTCTCGGTGAGGAGCACGCCCGGCATCAGCGGGTGGTCGGGAAAATGCCCCTCGAAGACGGGGCTTTCCATGGGCACCGTCGAATGGGCTTCGAGCCGCTCGCCCGCCTCGTCGAAGAGGGCGACACGGTCGATCATCTGGAAATATTCGAGGCGCATGGGCTCTTCGGGATCTGCCGGCCCCGGCGCCGCGGTGAAAGGCCGCGCCGCCGGTGGAAAGACGTGTTCAGGCGTGCATCAGGCCTTGGCGGCGACGAGCTCGTCGATGCGCGCGCACAGGTTCTTCAGCACGAAATATTCCTCGGCGGGCACCTTGCCTTCGTTGACTTCCTGCGTCCACGTCTCGAGCGGCAGCTTGATGCCGAAGGCCTTGTCGATGGCGAAGGCGATGTCGAGAAAGGCGAGCGAGTCGACACCGAGATCGTCGATCGCGTGGCTCTCGGGCGTGATCTGCTCACGGGGGATGTCGCACGTCTCCGAGATGATGCCGGCGACGGTCTCGAAAGTGGAAGCCATCGCTTCTCTCTCCTGTCTGTTTGCGGCGGGGCGGAGCAGCGGTCGCGGATGGGCGCCCCGTCATCCGCCGAACGCAGGTTCCGTTGAAAGCGGTTCCCTATACATGAGCGCCGGCGGTTGTCCAACCGCCGGCGTCGTTGTTCTCCATAAACCCGCTGCCGGTGCCTGTGCAAGCGCCGGCCTGGCCGGCCCGGATCAGGCCGCGAGCTGGCGCAGCACGTAGTGCAGGATGCCGCGGTTCCTGAAGTACTCGAGCTCGTCGAGGGTGTCGATGCGGCAGGTCAGCGGCACCGTCTTCACCGTGCCGTCGGCGAAGGTGATCTCCGCCTCCAGCTTCTGGCGCGGCTTGAGGCCGGCCGAGATGCTGCGGATGGTCACCGTCTCGTCGCCCTTGAGGCCGAGCGTCTCCCAGGACGTTCCTTCCTCGAAGACGAGCGGCAGGACGCCCATGCCGACGAGGTTGGAGCGGTGGATGCGCTCGAAGCTCTGGGCGATCACGGCGCGCACGCCGAGGAGGTTGGTGCCCTTGGCCGCCCAGTCGCGCGATGAGCCGGTGCCGTATTCGCGGCCGGCGAAGACCACGAGCGGCACGCCCTCGGCCTTGTACTTCATGGCCGCGTCGTAGATCGGCAGGCGCTCGCCGTCCGGCTGGTGCAGGGTCAGGCCGCCCTCGACGACATTGCCCGCCTCGTCCTTCACCATCTGGTTCTTGATGCGGATGTTGGCGAAGGTGCCCCGCATCATGACCTCGTGGTTGCCGCGGCGCGTGCCGTACTGGTTGAAGTCGGCCACCGCGACGCCGTTGTCGATCAGGTACTTGCCGGCCGGGCTCGCCGCCTTGATGGAGCCGGCGGGCGAGATGTGGTCGGTCGTGATCGAATCGAGGAAGAGGCCGAGCACCCGCGCCCCGACGACGTCGCTCGTCGCCTCGGGCGTCTTGCCCATGCCGACGAAATAGGGCGGGTTGGCGACATAGGTCGACTGGCCGTCCCAGGCATAGGTCTTCCCGGTCGGGGCGTCGATCTTCTGCCAGTTCTCGTCGCCCTTGAAGACGTCCGCATATTTCGTGCGGAACATCTCGTTGGTGATGTAGGCGTCGATGAACTCCTGGATCTCCTTCGGCGAGGGCCAGATGTCCTTGAGGTAGACCGGCTTGCCGTCCGAGCCCGTGCCGAGCGGCTCGGTGGTGAGGTCGACCTGCATGGAGCCGGCGATCGAATAGGCCACGACGAGCGGCGGCGAGGCGAGGTAGTTCGCCTTCACGTCCGGATTGACGCGGCCCTCGAAGTTGCGGTTGCCGGAGAGCACCGCCGCGGCGACGAGGTCGGCCTCGTTGATGGTCTTCGAGATCGGCGCTTCGAGCGGGCCCGAGTTGCCGATGCAGGTCGTGCAGCCGAAGCCGACAAGGTTGAAGCCCATGGCGTCGAGGTCGGTCTGCAGGCCGGACTTGTCGAGATATTCGGCCACCACCTGCGAGCCGGGCGCGAGCGAGGTCTTCACCCACGGCTTCGGCTCCAGGCCCTTTTCCTTCGCCTTGCGGGCGAGGAGGCCGGCGCCGATGAGCACGCTCGGGTTCGAGGTGTTGGTGCAGGAGGTGATCGCCGCGATGACGACGGCGCCGTGGCCGAGTTCGAAGGTGTCGCCGCGCAGGTTGGAGGAGGCGGCCGTCTTGGTGGCCTCGCCCGGCTTCTTGAACTCGTTCTCGAGCGAGGTGAGGAAGCCGGCCTTGGCGTCGGCCAGCGTCACGCGATCCTGCGGGCGCTTGGGGCCGGCGAGCGAAGGCACGACGTCGTCGAGGTCGAGCTCCAGCGTGTCCGAGAAGACCGGGTCGGGCGTGCCGTCCTCGCGGAACATGCCCTGCACCTTGGCATATTCGCCGACGAGGGCGATGCGGTCGGCGTCGCGGCCCGTCTTGTCGAGATAGCGCAGCGTCTCGGCATCGACCGGGAAGAAGCCGCAGGTCGCGCCGTATTCCGGTGCCATGTTGGCGATGGTCGCCTTGTCCTCGAGCGTCATGTGCGCGAGGCCGGGGCCGTAGAACTCGACGAACTTGCCGACGACGCCCTTCTTGCGCAGCATCTGGGTGACGGTGAGCACGAGGTCGGTCGCCGTCACGCCCTCCTTGAGGCGGCCGGTGAGCTTGAAGCCGATGACCTCGGGCAGCAGCATGGACAGCGGCTGGCCGAGCATGGCGGCCTCCGCCTCGATGCCGCCGACGCCCCAGCCGAGCACGCCGAGGCCGTTGACCATCGTGGTGTGCGAATCGGTGCCGACGAGCGTGTCGGGATAGGCCGTCGTCTCGCCGCCCTCGCTCTTCGTCCACACGGTCTGGGCGAGATATTCGAGGTTGACCTGATGGCAGATGCCGGTGCCGGGCGGCACCACGCGGAAGTTGTCGAAGGCGCTCTGGCCCCACTTCAGGAAGCGGTAGCGCTCCTGGTTCTGCTCATACTCGCGCGCGACGTTCTGGGCGAGCGAGGAGGACGAGCCGAAGAAGTCGACGACCACCGAGTGGTCGATGACGAGGTCGACGGGCACGAGCGGGTTGATGCGCGTCGGATCGCCGCCGAGCTGCTTCATGGCGTCGCGCATGGCCGCAAGATCCACCACCGCCGGCACGCCGGTGAAATCCTGCATCAGAACGCGCGCCGGGCGGAAGGCGATCTCGCGCCCCGCGGCGCCCTTGTTGACGAGCCACTCCTTGACGGCGACGATGTCGTCCTTCGTCACCGAGCGGCCGTCCTCGAAGCGCAGCAGGTTCTCGAGCAGCACCTTCATCGAGAAGGGCAGGCGCGAGATGCCTTCGAGGCCGTTCTTTTCCGCTTCCGCCAGGGAGTAGTAGGTGTAGGTCTTGCCGCCGACGGAAAGCGTCTTGCGGCTGTTGAAACTGTCGATGGTCGTCACGGCTGGGATCCTCACATCACGATGATCGAACTAGAGGTTCGTTCGGCCGATGCGCGAAGTGCGCGCGCCGCTCCGGGGGCGCCCGGGGATCCACGCGACGAGGCGCGCGGCGCAGCCACGGGTCATATAGAGAATTTTCCTGCGTTCCGCTACACGGACGACAATCATTCTAAAGAAGGCAGGCATGCGAGAGGGGCGGGCTCATGCGCATTTCGGTTGAAGGGCTCGCCTGCCGGCGCGGGGAGCGTCTCCTGTTCAGGGACCTGTCGTTCTCGCTGGCGAGCGGCGAGGCGCTCGTCGTCACCGGTCGCAACGGCGCCGGCAAGTCGAGCCTCATCGCCATGCTCGCCGGCCGCCTCGCGCCGGCGGCTGGAGCGATCCGCGCCGAGGGCATCGGCGAGGCGACGCTCGCCGAGGTCACCAACCACGTGGGCCACAAGGAAGGGCTGAAGGCGGCGCTGACGGCCGAGGAGAACCTCGCCTTCGCCGGCGCCATGCTCGGCCGGCCGCGGCTCTCCCCGCGCGAGGCGCTCGCGCGCGTCGGCCTCGCCCGCGCCGCGGACCTGCCGGCGGGCTATCTCTCCGCCGGGCAGCGGCGGCGCGTCGCGCTTGCCCGCCTTTTCGTCTCCCGTCGCCCGCTGTGGCTCCTCGACGAGCCGACCTCGGCCCTCGACGCGGCCTCGCAGGTCCGGCTCGCCGAGGTCATGCAGGGCCATCTGGCCGAGGGCGGCCTCATCATCGCCGCAACCCATGCGCCGCTCGGGCTCGAGGGGACGAAGACGCTGAGCATCGATGCGCATGTGCCCGGCGTCGACTTGCCCGGCGGGGCAGAGGGGGAGCGGGCATGAGGATGGAGAACGCGGTCTTTCAGCCAGGCGCGCCTCTCCCCTCCCCCTTGCGGGGAGGGGTCGGGGGTGGGGGGCGCTGGGGAAGTGATGGGAGGTGCGAGGGAGGCGCAAGGCGTCCTGCATGCGGCACCACCCCCACCCCTCCCCCTCCCCGCAAGGGGGAGGGGCTAGACCGTGCCGCCCTCCTAAAACCCCAAAGCCCCCTGACATGACCCGCGCCTTCCTCGCCCTCGTCCTGCGGGATCTCAGGCTCGCGGCCCGCGTCGGCGGCAGCGGCGCCATGGGGCTCGTCTTCTTCCTGATGCTCGTCGCCGTGGTGCCCTTCGCGCTCGGGCCGGATCTCAACCTCCTCGCCCGCATCGGCCCGGCGCTTCTGTGGTTCTCGGCCGTGCTCGCCACGCTCATCGGGCTCGACCGGCTGTTCCAGACCGACGTCGAGGACGGCGCCATCGACCTCATCCTGTCGAGCGACACGCCGCTCGAGGTGCTGGTGGCGGCCAAGGGGGTGGCGCACTGGCTGACCACCGGCCTGCCGCTCGCGCTTCTCGCGCCGCTCTTCGGCCTGCTCCTGGCGCTGACGCCCGGGGCGATGCTCGCCGTCGCGGCGACGCTCGTCGTCGGCACGCCGGCGCTGACCTTCATCGGTGCCGTCGGCGCCGCGCTCACGGCCTCGCTCGGGCGCGGCGGGCTGCTGCTCGCCATCCTCGTCATGCCGCTGATGGTGCCCACCCTCATCTTCGGCGTCTCGGCGGCCAATGCGGCGACGGGCGGCACCATCGCCTTCCTCACCCCCTTCCTGATCCTTGCGGCCTTGTCTCTTGTCGCGATCGTGATCGGCACCTTCGCCGCCGCCGCCGCCCTGCGGCAAAGCGCGTGACGAAGCGCCCAATTGCAGCCACGATCGCGCGACGTTAGATCAGGCCCAAGATTCCTCGAAACCTGGAACGAACGACCGCGTGCCGCGCCTCTCGAGCCTCTGGAACCTCGCCAATCCGACGCGCTTTCTCGGCCTCGCCGACAGGCTGCTGCCGTGGCTCGCTGCGCTCGCGGCCGTGCTGCTCGCGGTCGGGCTCTACCTGTCGTTCTTCGTCGCGCCGCCGGACTACCAGCAGGGCGAGACGGTGCGCATCATGTTCATCCACGTGCCGGCCGCCTGGCTCGGCCTGTTCATGTACGTGATGATGAGCGCCTCGGCGCTCGGCACGCTCGTGTGGCGCCACCCGCTCGCCGACGTCGCGCAGAAGGCCGCCGCGCCCATCGGCGCCGCCTTCACCTTCGTCTGCCTCGTCACGGGCTCGCTCTGGGGCAAGCCCATGTGGGGCACTTGGTGGGTGTGGGACGCGCGGCTCACCTCCGTTCTCGTGCTCTTCCTCATGTATCTCGGCATCATGGCGCTGTGGCGGGCGGTGGATGATCCCGGCCGCGCCGCGCGGGCCGTCGCCGTCCTGACGCTCGTCGGCGTGGTCAACATCCCGATCATCAAGTTCTCGGTGGATTGGTGGAGCACGCTGCACCAGCCGGCGGCCGTCTTCCGCATCGACGGGCCGACCATCCATCCCTCGATGCTGTGGCCGCTCCTCGTCATGGCGCTCGCCTTCACGGTGCTCGCCATCGCCCTCCATGTCGCCGGCATGCGCAACGAGATCCTGCGCCGGCGCGTGCGCAGCCTGCGGCTGATGGAGGCCGAGCGCCTCGACGCGGGCGCCGAGACGGCTGCGGGAGCCGTCCGATGAGCGATCCCCACGCCGGCTTCATCATCGCGAGCTATGCCCTCACCGGGCTCGTCGTCGGCGGGCTCGTGCTGCGCGCCGTCGTCGAGCATCGCGCCCTGCGGCGCGCGCTCGAGCAGCTCGAGGCGCGCGGCGTGCGCCGCCGTTCCGCCCGCCAGGAGGCCGTCCGATGAGCGAGCAGGAGAACGGCATTGCGGCAGAGGACCCTGCGGGCTCGCCCGAGGTGCGCCGCCGCCGGCTCATCCTTCTCCTCCCGCTCGGGGTCTTCCTGCTGCTCGCCGCGCTCTTCCTCGTGCGGCTCTTCGCGGGCGATCCCTCGCGCGTGCCTTCGGCGCTGACCGGCCGCCCCGTGCCGGCCTTCTCCCTGCCGCCGCTCGAGGGGCTGTCGGGATCGGGCGGCACGCCGGTCCCGGGCTTTTCCGACGCGGACCTGAAGCGGGGCGAGGTCACCATTGTCAACGTCTGGGCCTCCTGGTGCGCGCCCTGCCGGCAGGAGCATCCCCTGCTGATGGAACTCGCGGCCCAGCCGGGCGTGCGCCTCCTCGGCCTCAACTACAAGGACAATCCCGAGAACGCGCGCCGCTTCCTCGGTGCCCTCGGCAATCCCTTCGGCGCGGTCGGCGTCGACGAGAGCGGCCGCGCCGCCATCGACTGGGGAGTCTACGGCGTGCCCGAGACCTTCATCGTCGGCCCCGACGGCACCATCAGGCACAAGCACATCGGCCCGTTGACGCCGGACAGCCTGAACGGCACTTTCCTGCCGGCACTGAGAGCGGCGCAGCAACGCTAGAGGAACCGATGGCGCCAGCCCTTCCGGCGAATGGCAGCGAACGCCTGCTGCTCGAGGCCGACCTGTCGGCCGAGCGGGCGGCGAGCGTGGTCCGCATGGCCATCGCCATCGTGCTCCTCGTCACCGTCGAGGTCGTCCTCAAGCGCAGCAACGACATCTCGCTGCTCGACCTCACCGAGGCGCGCAACCAGGCGCGGGCGACGCTCGGCCTGCTCTTCTTCGCGGGTCTTGCCGTCTATCTCCTCGTTAAATTCGGCCGCTGGCGGCCTTGGATGGCCTATGTGACGGTGACGGTGGACATCGCCGTCCTCGTCGGCAGCCTTCTCGCCGACCTGCGCGACCTGCGCCTGCCGGTCGCGTTCATGAGCATGTTCCCGGTGGTCGGGGTCTTCCCGCTGCTGCTTGCGGTCAGCGCCTTGCGCATCCGCCCCTGGGTGCAGCTCTATGCCCTCTGCCTGACCCTCGTCGGCCTGGCGCTGGTCGCCTGCATGGGGGGATGGGGCTCGAACCTCGCTCCGGAGACCTTCCTGCGCGATGCGGAGATGTTCTATTCCGTGCCGGCGAACACGGCCCGCGCCGCCATGCTCGCGCTCGGCGGGGCGGTGCTCGTGCTCGGCGCCCTGCGCGGCCGGCGCCTGCTCAACCAGGCGGTGGCCGAGACGACGCGTCGGCTCAACCTCGCGCGCTATCTTCCTGCCGAGCTCCTGCCCGTGCTGTCGAGCGACAACATCGAGGAGCTGCGGACGGGGCGCCGCGCCGAGGTGGCGCTCGTCTTCATCGACATTCGCGGCTCCACCGCCATGGGCGAGGCGATGAGCCCGGCGGCGCTCACCGGCTTCATCGGCGCCTTCCGCGCCCGCGTCACGCGGGCGGCGCGCCAGCACGGCGGTGTCATCGACAAGTTCATCGGCGACGGCGCCTTCATCATCTTCGGCCTGCCGCAGACGAACGGCGACGATGCGGCCCGGGCGCTCGCCTTCTGCCGCTCCATGCTCGCGTCCGTCGACGAGTGGAACGGCCTGCGCAAGGCAACCGACGCCGTCCCGGTCGCAGTCGGCATCGGCGTGCACTTCGGCACGGCCTTCGTCGGCGCCATCGGCGACGAGCAGCGCCTGGAATTCACCGTCATGGGCGATGCCGTGAACGTCGCGGCCCGGCTCGAGGATGCGACCAAGGCCTTCGAGGTGCCGCTGGTCGCCTCGCGCGACGCGCTCAAGGCGGCGGGCGAGGATCCACAGAGCGCCGGCTCGCCATGGCGCAGCCTCGGAACGCAGGCCCTGCGCGGGCGCAACGAGGCGATGCCGATCTACACGCTGGAGAACAGCGCCGTCTGAGCCTGCGGCTCAGGGCTTGCGGTCCTCTTCCGTCGCCGGGCTGTGGCGCATGATGAGCGGCGTCTGCGCGAGCGCGAAGGCGAGCGTGATGGGCATCACGCCGAAGACCTTGAAGTTCACCCAGAAGTCCGTCGTCTGCGTGCGCCAGACGACCTCGTTCAGCAGCGCCAGAAAGAAGAAGAACAGGCCCCAGCGCAGGGTCAGCTTGCGCCAGCCCTCGGCGTCGAGCTCGAAGACGCTGTCGAGCACGAAGCCGAGCAGCGACTTGCCGAATAGGAGCCCGCCGAGCAGCACCGAGCCGAACAGCGTGTTGACGATGGTCGGCTTCAGCTTGATGAACAGTTCGTCGTGCAGGACGAGCGTCAGCGTGCCGAAGACGAGGACGACGACGCCGGAGACGAGCGGCATGATCGGCAGCTTGCCGACCAGCCGGTAGTGGAGGGCGAGCGCCACCAGCGTCGCCAGCATGAAGACCGCCGTCGCCGTAAAGATGCCGGCCTGTCCGCCCGCGAGGATCGAGGCCGGCACGAGCGGCTGCATGAGCGGCGCGAACAGCTCGGGGCGGGTGTTGGCGAGGAAGAACAGCCCGAGCGGCCCGAGCTCCAGCGCGAGCTTGATGAGCGGCGGCAGGTGCTGGCCCTTCGGGTCGCTTTCCACGAGTTCTTTCGACATGCTTTTAGGCTTCCAGTCCGGCGATGGCGCGGGCGAAATCGCGCGCCGTGAAGGGTTCGAGGTCCTCGACGCCCTCGCCGACGCCGATGAAATGCACGGGCAGGCCGAACTTGGCGGCGATGGAGACGAGAATGCCGCCGCGGGCGGTGCCGTCGAGCTTGGTCATGACGAGGCCGGTGACGCCGGCCGTCTTGCCGAAGATCTCCACCTGGTTCACCGCGTTCTGGCCGGTCGTGGCGTCGAGCACGAGGAGCACGGCATGCGGCGCCGTCTCGTCGAGCTTCTTCATCACGCGCACCACCTTCTCGAGCTCGGCCATGAGGCCGGCCTTGTTCTGCAGGCGCCCGGCGGTGTCGACGAGCACGATGTCCGTGCCGGTTTCGCGCGCCTCGCTGAGGGCGTCGAAGGCGAGGCCCGCCGCATCCGCCCCTGCTCGCGGGCGATCACCGCCGCGCCGGTGCGCTCGCCCCACACCTTGAGCTGCTCGATGGCCGCGGCACGGAAGGTGTCGCCCGCCGCCAGCATGACCTTGCGCCCCTCGGCGCGGAACTTCGCCGCGAGCTTGCCGATGGTGGTCGTCTTGCCCGAGCCGTTGACCCCCACCATGAGGATGACGAAGGGCTTCCTGCCGGCGTCGACGGCAAGCGGATGCGCCACGGGGGCGAGCACCGCCTCCACCTCGCGCGCCAGCACGGCCTTGACCTCCTCGGGGTCGATGGCCTTGTCGTAGCGCCCCTCGGCGATCGAGCGGGTGATGCGAGCGGAAGTCTCGATGCCGAGGTCGGCCTGGATCAGGATGTCCTCGAGGTCGTCGATGGTCGCGGCGTCGAGGCGGCGCTTGGAGAAGAGCTCGGTGATGCCGAGGCCGAGCGAGGACGAGGTGCGCGCCAGCCCCTCCTTCAGCCGCTGCCACCAGCTGCGCCGGGGCGCGGGCTGGGGAGTGGCCTCGGGCGACGTTTGGGGCGCTGCCTGGGGCGGAGCCTCCTGCGGCGGAGCCTCCTGCGGCGGTGATGGCGGCTGCGGCGCCTCGGCTTCGGGAGGCGGCGCCTGCGGCTCCGGCTGGGCGGTCTCGCCGCGCCGGAAGAGCCGGGCCAGCATCCCGCGCTTGTCCTTGTCGCCGTCGCTCATCTGTCCTCGCGTTCTTTTCCCTTGCCCTCGGCCTGCCCCCTCGATAGCCCGAAGCGCATGAACGAGAAAGAGTTGCCGTTCGATATAGTGTCGCGCCTCCTCTATCGCGACGCGCTGATGCTGGTGATCGACAAGCCGGCGGGCATGCCCGTTCATCCCGGCCCGCGCAGCGGCACGGCGACGAGCGACGAGACGCTGAGCGACCATCTCGACGCGCTGCGCTTCGGCCTGCCGCGGCGGCCCGAGCTCGCCCACCGGCTCGACCGCGACACCTCCGGCTGCCTCGTGCTCGGCCGCCATCGCAAGGCGCTCGACAAGCTGGGACGCCTGTTCCAGTCGGGCAAGGTCGAGAAGACCTACTGGGCCATCGTCGAGGGAGGCCCCGCCGGCGACGCGGGCGAGATCGACCTGCCGCTCGCCCCGCGCGATCGCGCGCGCGGCTGGTGGATGAAGGTGGACGCCGCCGGCCAGCCGGCTCTGACGCGCTGGCGCGTCCTCGGGCGGGGCGAAGGCCTCGCCTGGCTCGCGCTGACGCCGGTGACCGGCCGCACCCACCAGTTGCGCGTCCATTGCGCTGCGGCGGGCTTTCCGATCCTCGGCGACACCATCTACGGCAACGCCCCGCGCATCGGCGGGCCGGGGCTGCACCTGCATGCCGCCGCGCTCGCCATCCCGCTCTATCCCAGCCGCGAGGCCGTGCGGATCGCGGCCCCCGCGCCGCCGCACATGCACGACGCCCTCGGCGCCGCCGGCTGGTGCGAGACGACGCCGGGGGACACGGCAGCGGGACGCTGAGGCGGTGATTCGCTGCCCGCACGACGTCGCTGCGTCCCGGTGCCATATCGCTCGACGTATCTGCATGCCATCCTGTGTCGGGTGAATGGCGGGCTTTCAGTCATTCATGGTGCAATCAATAATATTCAGCTGGTATTTTGCTTCCAGCGCAATTGATGTGGCGCCCTTGTCACTCAGGTTTATTGAGTAAAATTGTAGGCGTATACAGATTGTGCGGGCGCTTCCGGTCAGGGGCGCTTCGGCCGGGGGGCGGCGGTCCTTCCACCTTCCCCCACGGTGTGCCGCAGCACGCCGCCCCCCGGCTCCGCACCCGGCGGCTGCGCGATTGCCGCGTCTGCCTGACGTCGTCCGCTGCGGCGGACTGTCCTAGGGACACGAGCCGATGAGTGAGCCGCGCAGTGAACTGGCGACTGCATTTCGGCGACTGCGTTGGGTTTTCGGAGGCCTTGCCCTCATCTCCGGCGTGGTCAACTGCCTGGCGCTGTCTGGCTCCGTCTTCATGCTGCAGGTCTACGACCGGGTGCTGTCGAGCCGCAGCGAGGCGACTCTTGCCGCGCTGTGCGTTCTCGTCGTGCTCCTGTTCGGGTTCCAGGGACTGCTCGAGGCGGTGCGCAGCCGGGTGCTGGCCCGCATCGCCAGTCAGGTTCATGCCGAACTCGGGCCTCGCGTCTTCCGCTGCGTTCTGGCGCTGCCGCTGAGGAGCGCGATCGAGGACGACGGCCTCACCCCGGTGCGCGACCTCGACAACCTGCGCAATTTTGCTGCCGGGCCCGGCCCCTCGGCCTTCTTCGACCTGCCGTGGATGCCGCTCTACCTGCTCTTCGTCTTCGTGCTGCATCCCTTCCTCGGCCTCCTCGCGACGGCGGGCGCCCTGGTGCTCGTCGGCCTGACGGTGGCGGCCGAGATCCTGTCGCGCCGGCCCCAGCGCGTGCTGGCCGCGCAGAACGTGCAGCGCATCAGCCTCGGCCTCGCCGGCCGCCGCAACGCCGAGGTGCTGCGCGCCATGGGCTTCGGCGAGCGGCTGACGGCGCGCTGGCTGCGCCTCAACGACGCATTTCTCGCCGAGCAGCGGCGGGCGGGCGACATCGTCGGTGGGCTCGGCGCTGCCTCACGCGTCCTGCGCCTCCTGCTGCAGTCGCTCATCCTGGCGCTCGGCGCGTGGCTGACCATCCGCGGCGAGGTGACGGCCGGGGCGATCATCGCCGCCTCCATCGCCGCGACCCGGGCGCTCGCGCCGGTGGAGCTCGCCATCGGGCAGTGGAAGTCCTTCGTCGCCGCGCGCGCGAGCTGGCGCCGGCTCGCCGGGCTGCTCCAGGCCCTGCCGCCGCCGGCGCGGCCGCTCGATCTGCCGCCGCCCGTCGCCGGCCTCGCCGTCGAGCAGCTCTCGGTGGCGGCGCCCGGCCAGCGCCGGCCGAGCGTGCGCAACGTCTCCTTCAAGCTGCAGGCGGGGCAGGGGCTCGGCATCATCGGCCCGAGCGCCGCCGGCAAGTCGTCCCTCGTGCGCGGCCTCGTCGGCGTCTGGCCGCTCCTGTCGGGAACGGTGCGCCTCGACGGCGCCGCGCTCGACCAGTGGGACGAGACGGCGCTCGGCCGCCACATCGGCTACCTGCCCCAGGACGTGGAGCTGTTCGCCGGCACCGTCGCCGCCAACATTGCCCGCTTCGAGGACGAGCCGGACGCCGCGGCGGTCATCGCTGCCGCCACGGCAGCGGGCGTGCACGGGATGATCCTGCGCCTGCCGGACGGCTACGAGACCGAGATCGGCGAGGGCGGCGAGGCGCTGTCGGCGGGTCAGCGCCAGCGCCTGGCGCTCGCCCGGGCGCTCTATCGCGATCCCTTCCTCGTGGTCCTCGACGAGCCCAATTCCAACCTCGATGCGGAGGGGGAAGCGGCGCTGACGCAAGCCATCCGGGGCGTGCGCGCCCGCGGCGGCATCGTCGTCGTCGTGGCCCACCGCCCGGCCGTGCTCGTCGGGGTCGACCTGATCGCCATCCTCCGTGACGGGGCGCTACAGGCCTTCGGCACGCACCAGGAGGTGATGCGCGGGCGCAGGCAGCCCGGTCCGGCCCGGAATGGTCCGCCGCTCGCGGTCGTCGAGGACAGGAAGGCCGGCGTGCAATGAGCGCGACGTCCTCCCTCCGCGGCCGCGAGGAACGCTCGATCCGGCGCAACATGGCGCTGGGCCTCGCGATCTCCTTCCTGCTGCTCGGCACGATCGGCGGCTGGGCATCGGTGGCGCAGCTGGCCGGCGCCGTCATCGCCCCCGGCGTTCTCGTCGTCGAATCGAACGTCAAGCGCGTGCAGCATCCGACGGGCGGCGTCATCGGCCAGCTCAATGTCAGGGAAAGCGACGTGGTGCGGGCGGGCGACGTTCTGGCGCGGCTCGACGCCACCGTCGCCACGGCCAGCCTGCAGCTCGTCTCCAAGCAGCTCGACCAGGCGGTCGGCCGCGTCGCGCGGCTCGCCGCCGAACGGGACGGCCTCTCCGAGATCGCCTTCCCGGCGGAGCTGGCCACCAGGGCCGGCACGGACGCAGAGGCCGCCGCGGTGATCGACGGCGAAAGCCGCCTCTTCAGGGCGCGCCGCTTGGCGATGGAGGGGCAGAAGGCGCAGCTGCGCGAGCGCATCTCGCAGTCGCTGCGCGAGATCGAGGGCCTCGATGCCCAGCAGGCCGCGAAGAGCGAGGAGATCGCGCTGATCGAGGACGAGCTCGCCGGGGTCCTGGCGCTGTTCGAGCGCAACCTCGTCCAGATCAACCGGCTCAAGCTGCTGCAGCGGGAGGCCGCCCGCCTCGGCGGCGAGCGCGGCCAGATCGTCGCCGCCATCGCCCAGGCCCGGGGGCGCATCGCCGAGACGCAGCTGCAGATCATGCAGCTTGACCAGAACCGCCGGACCGAGGTGATGCAGGAGTTGCGCGACTACGAAACCCGCATCGGGGAATATGTCGAGCGCAGGGTCGCGGCGCAGGACCAGCTCGCGCGCGTCGACATCCGCGCGCCCCAGGACGGCATCGTCCACCAGCTCGATGTACACACGGTCGGCGGGGTCGTCAGCGCGGGACAGGTCATGATGCTCATCGTGCCGCGCAGCGACGAGCTCATCATCGAGGCACGGGTCTCGCCTGTCGACATAGACCAGGTGACGCCGGGCCAGACGACGGTGGCCCGCTTTTCGGCCTTCAACCAGCGCACCACGCCCGAACTCGCCGGCACCGTCACCGGTGTCGCGCCCGATCTCCTCACGGTCGCGGCGACGGGCGAGACGTTCTACAAGGTCCGGATCCACATCGCGCCGGAGGAGCTCGCCCGCCTGCGGGATCTCAAGCTCGTCCCCGGCATGCCGGTCGAGGTCCATATCCGGACCGGCTCGCGCTCGGCCCTGTCCTACGTGATGAAGCCACTGACCGACCAGCTGGCGCGCGCCTTCCGGGAGGAGTGACGCGCGCCGGCAGGGCTCAGCCGTTGGCGATGTACTGGCCGCCGTTGATGGTCAGCACCGAGCCGGTGGCGAAGGCGGCGGTATCGGAGGCGAGATAGACCACCGCGGCGGCGATTTCCTCGGCGCGACCGAGGCGGCCGACGGGAATGCCGGCGATGATCTTCTTGAGCACGTCCTCCGGCACCGCCGCCACCATGTCGGTATCGATGTAGCCGGGGCAGATGCAGTTGACCGTGACGCCCTTGGCGGCGTTCTCCTGCGCCAGCGCCTTGGTGAAGCCGATGACGCCGGCCTTGGCGGCGGAATAGTTGGACTGGCCCATCTGACCCTTCTGGCCGTTGATGGACGAGATGTTGATGATGCGGCCGAAGCCGCGCTCGCGCATGCCCTCGATGACCGGGCGGGTCATCGTGAACATGGAATCGAGATTGGTGCGGATCACCGCCTGCCACTGCTCGAGGTTCATGCGGTGGAACATGCCGTCGCGGGTGATGCCGGCATTGTTGACGAGGACGTCCACCGGGCCGAGATCGGCCGCGACGCGCGCGAGCCCGTCCGCACAGGCGCCGGCATCGCCCACGTCCCATTTGTAGACGGCGATGCCGGTCTCGCTCTTAAAGCGGGCGGCGGCCTCGTCGTTGCCCGCATAGTTGGCGGCCACCGTGTGCCCCGCCGCTTTCAGGGCGCGCGCGATCGCGGAGCCGATGCCGCGCGTGCCGCCGGTGACGACTGCAACTCGTGCCATGTTTCTCTCCCTCTGCCGTTATCGTTGTCGGGAAGGGGCGTGGCCGCCGCCGGAACGCCCCTCCGGGTCCGCCCTCCTCAGCGCTCCACGCACATGGCGACGCCCATGCCGCCGCCGATGCACAGCGTCGCGAGGCCCTTCTTCGCGTCGCGCCGGCCCATCTCGTGCAGCAGGGTCGTCAGGATGCGCGCGCCGGAGGCGCCGATGGGATGGCCGATGGCGATGGCCCCGCCATTGACGTTCACGATGTCCGGGTTCCAGCCCATGTCCTTGTTGACGGCGAGCGCCTGGGCGGCGAAGGCCTCGTTGGCCTCGACGAGGTCGAGGTCCTGCGCCTTCCAGCCCGCCTTCTCGAGGGCCTTGCGCGAGGCGGGGATGGGGCCCGAGCCCATGACGGCGGGCTCGACGCCGGCCGTCGCCCAGGAGGCGATGCGAGCGATCGGCTTGAGGCCGCGCCGCTCGGCTTCGGCCGCTGTCATCAGCACGAGCGCCGCGGCCCCGTCGTTGAGGCCCGAGGCGTTGCCCGCCGTCACCGTGCCGTCCTTCTGGAAGGCGGGCCGCAGCTTGGCGACCGCGTCGAGGGTCGCCCCGTCGCGGATGTACTCGTCGGTGTCGACGACGACGTCGCCCTTGCGCGAGGCGACCGTCACGGGCGTGATCTCCTTCGCGAAGCGGCCGGCCTTCTTGGCGGCTTCCGCCTTGTTCTGGGAGGCGACGGCGAAGGCGTCCTGCTCCTCGCGGCTGATCTGCCACTTCTGGGCCACGTTCTCGGCCGTCACGCCCATGTGGTAGCCGTGGAAGGCATCCCACAGCCCGTCGCGAATCATCGTGTCGACGAACTGCACGTCGCCGAACTTCGTGCCGGCACGCATGTGGGCCGCGTGCGGCGCCAGCGACATCGATTCCTGCCCGCCGGCGACGATGACGGAAGCGTCGCCGTTGGCGATCTGCTGCATGCCGAGGGCGACGGCGCGCAGGCCCGAGCCGCAGACCTGGTTGAGGCTCCAAGCCGTCTTGTCGACCGGGATGCCCGCCTTCATGGCGGCCTGGCGGGCCGGGTTCTGTCCTTCGGCGGCCGTCAGCACCTGGCCGAGGATGACCTCGTCGACCTCCTCGGCGGCGACGCCCGCCCGCTCGAGGGCGCCCTTGATGGCGGTGGCGCCCAGCACATGCGCGGGCACGTTGGCGAAGGCGCCGTTGAAGGAGCCGACCGCAGTGCGCGTGGCGGCGACGATGACGATGTCCGTGGAGGCCATGGTGATCTCCCTTGTTCCTTGTTCCGCCGCTCTTGGCGGCCTTGCTGTCATGCTGCGACCGCCTGGACGGGGGCCATGTGGACGGGTCGAAGCCATCTTCGGGGGGCCTCCGCGGAGCGTCAAGCGCCACATCGGGCGCGCACCGCGCCCCCATGTCGCACAAATGAGTTTTCGTCGGGCTGATTAGCGCCTATCGTCTGCGCCGGGGAGGCCGTGCGCAGGCAACCGGTTCCGATGCCGGAAATGCTTCGGGCGCCGCGGCATGAGCCCTTACCGGGGCCGGGACGAGACAAAGCAGAGCCATGGCGACAGAAGAAAATCCGACCGTCATCAAGAAATACGCCAACCGCCGCCTCTATCACACGGGAACCAGCACATACGTCACCTTGGAGGATCTCGCGCAGATGGTGCGGGACGGCGAGGACTTCATCGTCTTCGACGCCAAGACCAACGAGGACATCACCCGTTCGGTGCTGACGCAGATCATCTTCGAGGAAGAGAACAAGGCCGGGCAGAACCTGCTTCCGGTCGCCTTCCTGCGCCAGCTCATCCGCTTCTACGGCGACAGCATGCAGGCGCTCGTGCCGAGCTACCTGGAGTTCTCCATCGAGAACTTCACGCGCGAGCAGCAGAAGCTGCGCGAGAAGATGGCCGAGGCCTTCGGCCCGGCAGCCGCCTTCAAGAGCATGGAAGAGCACGTGCGCACGAACATGGCGATGTTCGGCGAGGCGCTCAAGCTGTTCTCCCCCTTCAGCCCGCGCGGCGAGCAGCAGGGCGAGGCCGCGGCGAGGCCGCGCGAGGGCGAGGCCCGGCAGCCGGGCGGCGACCTCGACGACCTCAAGCGCCAGGTGCTCGAGATGCAGGCGCGGCTGGACGAACTGGCCGGCAAGGGCTCCGGCCGCGGCTGAGGGCGCGACGCCACTGTCATCGGGATGACGCGGAAGAGCGGTTGAGATGATCTCTTAACGTGCCGCCCGTCCCGATTCGCCGGCCTCGGTTGCCGGGGGAGCGGCCGGTTCGGGCAAGGGCATGATCGAGACGACCAAGAACAGCCTGCGGCTTAGCGCCAATGCCATCGCGCTCAGAACCGCCGGCCTCAGCAGCGCCATCTTCACGCTCGCCGCGCTCGCCGGCGGCTCGGTCGGGATCTCGACCGCGCTCGCCGCGGTTGCCAGCCTCGTCGTCGCAGGGCTCGCCTTCCGCGACCGACGGCCGCTGAGCGGCCGCGTCGTCACGACGAGCGAGCGGCGCCAGAAACACGCCTTCGGGCCGGCGGCGGTGCTGGCGGCCCTGCCGGATCCTGTCGTCATCGTCGATCGGCGCGGCCTCGTGGTCGACGCCAATCGGGCGGCGACAGCGGTGCTGCCGGGCCTGCGCAACGCCCATCCTCTGTCCTTCGCGCTGCGCGCGCCCGATGTGCTCGACGGCCTCGAGCGGGTGGTGAAGGGCGGCCAGGCCGAGGCGGTCGAATATGTCGAGCGCGTGCCGGTGGAGCGCGCCTTCGAAGTGCATATCGCCCCCCTGTCCGGCGAAGCCGGCGACGATTCCGGCCGTGCCGGCGCCGCCCTCTATTTCCGCGATCTGACGCCGGCGCGCCGGCTCGAGCACATGCGGGTCGACTTCGTCGCCAATGCGAGCCATGAGCTGCGCACGCCGCTCGCCTCCCTGATGGGCTTCATCGAGACCCTGCAGGGGCCGGCCCGCAACGACGCGGCCGCGCGCGAGCGCTTCCTCGCCATCATGCGCGAGCAGGCGCAGCGCATGGCGCGGCTCATCGACGACCTCCTGTCGCTGTCGCGCATCGAGCTCAGCGTGCACGTGCAGCCGACGGCGATCGTCGACGTCATCGCCCTGCTGCGCCACATGATCGACACGCTCTCGCCGCTGGCGCGCGAGCGCGGGGTCGAGATCGTGCTCGAGGCCCCGCCGGGACCGGTCAACGTACGCGGCGAGCGCGACGAACTCCTGCGCGTCTTCGAGAACCTCATCGAGAATGCCGTGAAATACGGCGAAGGCGGCGGCCGGGTCGACGTGCGGGTCGTGACCACGGCGCCCGGCGGCGGCGGCGGCGGCGAGGTGTCGGTCGTGGTGCGCGACTATGGCCCCGGCATCGCGCCCGAGCACCTGCCGCGCCTGACCGAGCGCTTCTACCGCGTCGATGTCGCGGCCAGCCGGGGCAAGGGCGGCACGGGCCTCGGCCTCGCCATCGTCAAGCACATCGTGATGCGCCACCGCGGACGCCTCGCCATCGCCAGCGACGTGGGCCGGGGCGCCTCGTTCACGGTGACGCTGCCAGCGCTCGGCGACGAATCGCAAAATTAAGACAAATCAAATTGTTACGCTGTCATTCGGTTGTCACCTTGCCGTCATAGACAAAGGGCCGTCGGTGGTGCCTGCGGCATCGCCGAAGCGGATGCGGCATGGCCCCGTCACAGCCGTGCGATCGTCGCCCCGCTCCAAGAGATCAGGGAGATATACCGTGAATTTCCGTTCCCTCGTCAGCGTCGCCGCCCTCACGCTGGCCGGCGTCGCCGCTGCCGGTGCCGCTCAGGCGCGCGACCAGATCCGCATCGTCGGCTCCTCGACGGTCTATCCCTTCACCACGGCGGTCGCCGAGCAGTTCGGCCGCTCGGGCGCCGGCAAGGCCCCGGTCGTCGAGTCGACCGGCACGGGCGGCGGCATGAAGCTGTTCTGCGCCGGCGTCGGCACCGACCACCCGGATGCCACCAACGCCTCGCGCCGCATCAAGAAGTCCGAGTTCGACGACTGCCAGAAGAACGGCGTCGCCGACATCATCGAGCTCAAGGTCGGCTTCGACGGCCTGACCGTCGCCAATTCCAAGTCCGGCCCGGACTTCAACCTGAGCAAGGAGCAGCTCTTCCTCGCCCTCGCCAAGGAAGTGCCCGGCGCGGACGGCAAGCTCGTCGCCAACCCCTACAAGAACTGGTCGGACATCGACAAGGCGCTGCCGAACGAGAAGATCGAGGTGCTCGGCCCGCCGCCGACCTCCGGCACGCGTGATTCCTTCCTCGAGCTCGTCATGGAGCCGGGCGCCGAGAAGATCCTCGCCGACCTCAAGAAGAGCGATGCGAAGGCCTTCGCCGCTGCCTGGAAGACGATCCGTGAGGACGGCGCCTACATCGATGCCGGCGAGAACGACAACCTCATCGTCCAGAAGCTCGACGCCAACCCGAAGGCGGTCGGCATCTTCGGCTACTCCTTCCTCGAGGAGAACGCGGCCAAGATCAAGGGTGCCAAGATCGACGGCGTGACGCCGGACTTCGACACCATCGCCGACGGCAAGTACTCGGTGTCGCGCCCGCTGTTCGTCTACTTCAAGAAGCAGCACATCGGCGTGGTGCCGGGCCTGGACAAGTTCATCGGCGAGTACGTCTCCGAGAAGGCGCTCGGCGAGGACGGCTACCTCTCGCGCAAGGGCCTCGTGCCGCTGCCGGCCGACCAGCTCACGCAGGTGCGGGCGGACGTCGAGGCGCAGAAGCCCCTGTCGGCCGACGCCGGCCTCTGATCCGCTGACGAAGGCGAAGCGGGTGGACGGCCACCCGCTTCGTTTTGCCGTCAAAATGCGGTAGAGCCCGTCGCCGACGCGGCCTCCTGCCGCTGCTCTCCCGGGGGCGGAGATGGTTAGCTTATTCTTCCTGCTCATTGTCGCCGTCGCGCTGGCGGCCTTCGCCTTCGGGCGCTCCAGGGGGCGTGCGTTCGTAGGCGGCGGCGCGCGGCTTCATTCGTTGCCCGTCTATCACGGCCTGTTTCTGGCCACGCTCTGCGTCCTGCCGATGCTCGTCGCCCTCGCGGTGTGGACGCCGCTGGCGCCGCGCTACGTCGAGGCGCGCACGCTCGCGGCCCTGCCGGCGGAGCTCGCGCCGCAGAACGCGCTGGAACAGGAGGGGCGCCTGCGCGAGGCGCGCCTCGTCGCCCTCGGCCAGTTCGCGGGCGCGCCCGATCCCGGCATTGCCGTTGCGGCCGACGCCTACTCGGGCGCGCGCACGGAGGCGGAGGTGGCGCTCCTCGTCCTCGGCCTTGCCGGGGCGGCGGCGGGCTTTGCCTTCGGCCGCCGGCGCCTTGCGCCCGACTTCCGCGCCCGCAACAGCTTCGAGCACGTCACCAAGGTCGTCCTCATCGCCTGCTCGGGCGTCGCCATCCTGACGACCGTTGGCATCGTCTTCTCGGTGCTGTTCGAGACGCTGCGCTTCTTCGCACGCTATCCCTGGTACGATTTCCTCTTCGGCCTGCAGTGGTCGCCGCAGACGGCGATCCGGGCCGACCAGGTCGGCCAGTCCGGCACCTTCGGCGCCGTGCCGCTCTTCGCCGGCACCACCTTGATCATGCTGATCGCGATGATGGTCGCGGGGCCGGTCGGCCTCTTCGCGGCGATCTACATGTCCGAATACGCGACACCGCGCGTCCGGGCCGTCGCCAAGCCCGTGCTGGAGGTGCTCGCCGGCATCCCGACCGTGGTGTTCGGCTTCTTCGCCGCGCTTACCGTGGCGCCCTTCATCAAGAGCGTCGGCGAAACGCTCGGCCTCTCCGTCGCGTCGGAGAGCGCGCTCGCCGCCGGCCTCGTCATGGGCGTCATGATCATCCCCTTCGTCTCGTCCCTGTCGGACGACGTCATCAACGCCGTGCCGCAGTCGCTGCGCGACGGCTCCTACGGCATGGGCGCGACCCGGTCGGAAACCATCAAGCGCGTCGTGCTGCCGGCCGCGCTGCCCGGCATCGTCTCGGCCCTCATGCTCGCCATCTCGCGGGCCGTCGGCGAGACGATGATCGTCGTCATGGCGGCGGGCCTCGCCGGCAATCTCACCTTCAATCCGCTCGAGGCCGTGACGACGGTCACCGTGCAGATCAAGACGCTGCTCGTCGGCGACCAGGAGTTCGACAGCGCCAAGACCCTGTCGGCCTTCGCCCTCGGCTTCGTGCTCTTCTTCTTCACGCTGGCGCTCAACATCATCGCCCTGCGCATCGTCCGCAAATACCGAGAGCAATATGACTGACATTGCTGCACCCCCTCCAGGCGCCCGTCGGTTCGGTCTCTCCTCGGACGAGGCCCAGGCGCGGCTGAGGCGGCGCCACGCCGCGGAGGCACGGTTCCGTGCCTATGGCATCGGCGCCATCGCGCTCGCGGCGATCTTCCTCGTCGTCCTGATCAGCGACGTCGTCGTCAAGGCGATGCCGGCCTTCACCGAATATCGCCTGACGATGACCGTGACGCCGACGCTGGAGCAGGTCTCCAGCGACGGCACGACCGATCCGCAGGCGCTGCGCAGCGGCGACTACGACGCGGTGCTGCGCGCGGGCCTGCAGGAGCTCTTCCCGCAGGTCACGACGCGTGCCCTGCGCCGCAAGCTCAACAACGACCTCCTGTCCTCCGGTGCGGCCATAACGCTGCGCGATCGGGTGCTGGCCGATCCCGCCGTCATCGGCCAGCCGGTGACGATCGAGGCGCTGTTCGATGACGCGGCCGACCTCTATCTCAAGGGCCTGATGACCGGGCGGCGCGAGAGCGCCGGCCAGGGGCAGGCGCAGGTGACGCTCGACGGCGAGGACGTGGTGCTGACGAGCTCGGCCCCCGACTTCGCCCGCGCCCTCGCCGAGGTCAAGGAGAGCCTGCGCGAGGAGGCGGCCGCCGACCGCCGCGAGGCCGCGCGGCTGACCGCCGCGGCGGCCGATGTCACCGGTGACCAGCGCGAGGCCCTTCAGAGGCGCATCGCCGACCTCGAGGGTGAAGCTGCTGCCGCCGAAGCGCGCGCTGCCGCGGCGGATGCGCCCGAGCGGCTGACGGCAGACCTGCCCTCGAAGCTCGTCTTCATCAACGGCGGCATCGTCAAGCTGACCGAGATCAGTGCCTCCGAGGCACGCGGCACGGTGCTCGTGCCGCTGGCCAACACCGACGCCGTGGCCGCCGGCCGGTGGGACATCCTCACCCTGACCCAGCCCGAGGCCAACCGCCGCCTCGACGACCAGGTGGTCGCCTGGCTCGAGGACCTGAAGCAGCGCGGCATGGTCGCGTCGCATTTCGCCAGCCGCTTCTTCACCTCCGGCGACAGCCGCGAGCCGGAGCAGGCGGGCATCCTCGGGGCCCTCATCGGCTCGGCGCTGACCATGCTGGTGACACTGGTCCTGTGCCTGCCGATCGGCGTCGGCGCCGCTGTCTATCTCGAGGAATTCGCACCGAAGAACCGGCTGACGGATCTCATCGAGGTCAACATCAACAATCTCGCGGCCGTGCCCTCGATCGTCTTCGGCCTGCTCGGCCTCGCGATGTTCCTCAACTTCTTCGGCCTGCCGCGCTCGGCGCCGCTCGTCGGCGGTCTCGTGCTCGCCCTCCTGGTGCTGCCGACGATCATCATCGCGAGCCGCGCCGCCCTGAAGTCGGTGCCGCCGTCGATCCGCGAGGCAGCGCTCGGCATCGGCGCCTCGCACCAGCAGGCGGTGTTCCACCACGTGCTGCCGCTCGCCATGCCCGGCATCATGACGGGGACGATCATCGGCATGGCGCATGCGCTCGGCGAAACCGCGCCCCTGCTCCTCATCGGCATGGTCGCCTTCATCGTCGACGTGCCGGGCTCGATCACCGACGCGGCGACGGCGCTGCCGGTGCAGATCTACCTGTGGTCGGACCTGCCGGAGCCGCTGTTCCAGGCCAAGACGGCCGCCGCCATCCTGGTTCTGCTCGCTTTTCTCTTTATCATGAACGGGCTCGCCATCCTGCTGCGCCGCCGCTTCGAGCGCCGCTGGTGAGCCGCGTCCCGAGCCGAAGGGAGTTCTCTATGATGACGACGATGCCGAACATCGAGCTGGCCAAGGCCACGGCGGCCGAAGCCGCGGACGAGGCGGTGACGAAGGTCGTCGCCCGGGACGTCAACGTCTACTACGGCGACAAGCACGCCCTGCACGATGTCTCGATCGACATTCCCGAGAAGGCGGTGACGGCCTTCATCGGCCCGTCCGGCTGCGGCAAGTCCACCTTCCTGCGCTGCATCAACCGGATGAACGACACGATCCCGATCTGCCGCGTCAGCGGCCGCATCGAGATCGACGGCAGCGACATCTACGACCGGGGCCTCGACCCGGTGCAGCTGCGGGCGAAGGTCGGCATGGTGTTCCAGAAGCCGAACCCCTTCCCCAAGTCGATCTACGAGAACGTCGCCTACGGGCCGCGCATCCACGGGCTCACCAGTTCCAAGGCCGACCTCGACGAGGTCGTCACCATGAGCCTCAAGCGCGCCGGCCTCTACGAGGAGGTGAAGGACCGCCTCACCTCGCCGGGCACCGGCCTCTCCGGCGGGCAACAGCAGCGCCTGTGCATCGCCCGCGCCATCGCCGTCAATCCCGAGGTCATCCTCATGGACGAGCCGTGTTCGGCGCTCGATCCCATCGCCACCGCGAAGATCGAGGAGCTGATCGACGAGCTGCGCGAGAACTACACCATCGTCATCGTGACGCACTCGATGCAGCAGGCGGCGCGCGTCTCGCAGCGCACGGCCTTCTTCCACCTGGGCAAGCTCGTGGAGGAAGGATCGACGGAACAGATCTTCACGGCCCCGCAGGACAAGCGGACGCAGGACTACATCACCGGGCGCTTCGGCTGAGGCCGCCGCAGGAACAAGGATTGCCGACGATGACCGATCATATCGTCAGCTCGTACGACGTCGAGCTCGACACCCTGCGCAGCAAGATCGCCGAGATGGGCGGCATCGCCGAGAAGATGCTGGGCGACGCGACGATGGCCCTGGTGCGGCGCGATGCGGCCCTCGCCCAGGCGGTGATCGCCGTCGACGAGCGGCTCGACGCCCTGCAGCACGACGTCGAGGAGCGCGCCGTGCTCACCATCGCCAAGCGCCAGCCGATGGCGGTGGACCTGCGCGAGATCGTCTCCGCCATCCGCGTGGCAGGGGACATCGAGCGCGTCGGCGACCTCGCCAAGAACACCGCCAAGCGCGTCGTCGCCATCAGCAACGAGATGCAGCCGCAGAAGATCGTCGGCGGCGTGCAGCACATGAGCGACCTCGTGCAGGCCCAGCTCAAGGACGTGCTCGACGCCTATGCGCAGAAGGACACGGCCCGCGCGCTCGACGTGTGGCAGCGCGACGACCGCATCGACGCGCTCTACACCTCGATCTTCCGCGAGCTCCTGACCTACATGATGGAAGATCCGCGCAACATCAGCTTCTGCACGCATCTCCTGTTCCTCGCCAAGAACATCGAGCGCATCGGCGACCACACCACCAATGTCGCCGAGACCATCCACTATCTCGTCACCGGCAAGCCGCTCGCCGCCGAGCGGCCGAAGAGCGACGAGTCGAGCTTCACCACGGTGCCGGTCGCCGGCCAGCAGTAAGCGTCGATCACGCGTAACGGAAGGACCGATGGGACCTCGTATCCTCATCGTCGAAGACGAAGAGCCGCTCACACTCCTCCTGCGTTACAACCTCGAGGCCGAAGGCTACACCGTCGACGCCGTCGCCCGCGGCGACGAGGCCGAGGTGCGCCTGCGCGAGCAGGTCCCGGACCTCGTGTTGCTCGACTGGATGCTGCCGGGCCTATCCGGCATCGAGCTGTGCCGGCGCATGCGCGCCCGGCGCGAGACCGAGCGGCTGCCCGTCATCATGCTCACCGCCCGCGGCGAGGAGGGCGAGCGCGTGCGCGGCCTCGCCACCGGCGCGGACGACTATGTCGTCAAGCCCTTCTCGGTGCCGGAGCTGCTGGCGCGCGTGCGCGCGCTGCTGCGCCGCGCCAAGCCGGGCCATGTGGCCACCCTCCTCACGGCCGGCGACATCGAGCTCGACCGCGAGACCCGGCGCGTGCGCCGTTCCGGCCGCGAGCTGCACCTCGGCCCCACCGAGTTCAAGCTGCTCGAGTTCCTGATGCAGAGCCCCGGCCGCGTGTTCACGCGTGAGCAGCTGCTCGATGGCGTCTGGGGCCACGACGTCTACATCGACGAGCGCACGGTGGACGTGCATGTCGGCCGCCTGCGCAAGGCCATCAACCGCGCCCGCAAGCCCGATCCCATCCGCACGGTGCGTGGCGCCGGCTATTCCTTCGACGAGACCTTTTCGCACGCGGAGTGAGGGGCGGCGGTGCCGGCCGCCCGTCCGCTTCCTCGCCATCAAAGAAAAAGGCCGGAGCGTCGCCGCCCCGGCCTTTCGTTTATCTTAAAGCCCGCTGCGAGGCTCAGGAGCGCATCACCTTCTTCTCGCGCCGGCGGTCCGCCGCCGGCTGGTAGGCGATGCGCGCATGGTGCGCGCAATAGGGCATGCCGAGCAGGGAGCGGGCGCCGCAGAAGCGGAAGTCCGGCGTCGTCGGGTCGCCCATCGGCCAGCGGCACATGGCTTCCCGCAGCTCCATGATGGTGACGCGCTCGCTCAGCGGCACGACCACCTCTTCCTGCGGCTGGAACTGCTGCTGCGGCACCGCCTCGGTCTCGAGCTCCGGCGCTGCGGCGAGGGCCGTGTTGCCGCGCACGACGGTCTGGCCCGACGGCTGCGCCATGGGATGGCTCGGGCTGCGTGTGGGCGCCGCCTTGCGTGGCCGGGATGCCGCCGGGGCCGCCGACTTGGCGCGGCCGGAGAGGCCGAGCCGATGCACCTTGCCGATGACGGCATTGCGCGTCACGCCGCCGAGCTCGGCAGCGATCTGGCTGGCGCTGAGGCCCTCGGTCCAGAGCTTGCGCAGCAGCTCCACCCGCTCGTCGCTCCAGGTATTGCTCTGATCGCTCATCGCTCTCTCCGCCCGGCTCGTCTCGGCGCGCGCAAGGGAAGCGCGAAAGAGGCTCTCGCCTCGTCGCATCCTGCTGCAGGTAGCGCCGATAGGGAATTGGCCACACGATATGTCGTGGTCTGTGGCTCGGAAACTACAATATGAGGGAAGGCGCGAGCAAGGCTTCGCGCCGGCCGATCTGCGTTTTCCCCAAGATCATGACAGCAATCGGGCGCCGGCTGATCGATCGTATCAATGCGATTGAATTGACAGGCTCCGTGACCCATCTAAAATTGTGGACGGTGCCGCCCCTGCCCGGGCGGCACTTTGATTTTCGGGAAAATCCGAGGCGTCCGGCGGCAGGCCGGCGCCTCATCGCGGAGACGAGAGACGTGACTTCGCCGCTTCTGCAGACCTATGCGCGGGCCGACATCGAATTCGAGAAGGGCGAGGGCGCGTGGCTCGTGACGCGAAGCGGCGAGCGATACCTCGATTTCGGCGCCGGCATCGCAGTCAACGCCCTCGGCCATTGCCATCCGCATCTCGTCGAGGCGCTGACCGCGCAGGCCGGCAAGCTCTGGCACACGTCGAACCTCGTGCGCATCCCCGAGGGCGAGCGGCTCGCCCAGCGGCTGGTCGATGCCACCTTCGCCGACAATGTCTTCTTCACCAATTCCGGCGCCGAGGCGCTGGAATGCGCCATCAAGATGGCCCGGCGCTACCATTCGTCCAAGGGCCAGCCCGAGCGCTTCCACATCGTCACCTTCGAGGGCGCCTTCCACGGCCGCACGCTGGCGACCATCGCCGCCGGCGGCCAGAAGAAATATCTCGAGGGCTTCGGCCCCAAGGTCGAGGGCTTCGACCAGGTCGCCTTCGGCGACTGGGAGGCGCTCGAGGCCGTCGTCGGCCCGCAGACCGGCGCCATCCTCATCGAGCCGATCCAGGGCGAGGGCGGCATCCGCGCCGTTGCGCCCGAGGCGTTGCGTCGCCTGCGCAAATTCTGCGACGAGCGGGGCCTCCTCCTCATCCTCGACGAGGTGCAGAGCGGCGTCGGCCGCACGGGCAAGCTCTTCGCGCACGAATGGGCCGGCATCACGCCGGACATCATGGCGGTGGCCAAGGGCATCGGCGGCGGCTTCCCCATGGGCGCCTGCCTCGCCACCGCCGAGGCGGCGAGCGGCATGACCTATGGTGTGCACGGCACCACCTTCGGCGGCAACCCGCTCGCCATGGCGGTCGGCAATGCGGTGCTCGACGTGGTGCTGGCGCCCGGCTTCCTCGATCAGGTGGCGCAGACCGGCCTGCTCCTGAAGCAGCGCCTTGCTGCGCTCAAGGACAGGCATCCCGGTGTCATCGCCGAGGTGCGCGGCGAGGGGCTGATGCTCGGCCTCAAGCTCGCCGTGCCGAACACGGAATTCGTCGATGCGGCGCGGGCCAACAGGCTCATCGTCATCGGCGCCGGCGACAACGTGGTGCGGCTGCTGCCGCCGCTCACCATCGGCGAGGCCGAGGTGAGGGAGGCGCTGGAGCGCCTAGAGGCGACCGCCGCCGCCGTCGAGGCCGCCCGCTCGGCCGAGAAGGGAGCAGCGTGATGAGCGGCTCCGTGCGTCACTTCCTCGACCTCACCGATTTCACGCAAGGCGATCTGCGCCAGGTGCTCGACGCCAGCGCGGCGTTGAAGGCCGGGCGCCGCAAGGGCCAGCCGCCGAAGGAGAAGCCGCTCGCCGGCAAGGTGCTGGCGATGATCTTCGACAAGCCGTCGACGCGCACGCGCGTGTCCTTCGACCTTGCCATGCGCGAGCTCGGCGGCGAGCCGCTGATGCTGACGGGCAAGGAGATGCAGCTCGGCCGCGGCGAGACCATCGCCGATACGGCGCGCGTCCTCTCGCGCTATGTCGACGCCATCATGATCCGCATCCTCGACCACGAGGCGATGCTGGAGCTCGCCCGCCATGCCGACGTGCCGGTGATCAACGGGCTGACGAAGCGTTCGCATCCCTGCCAGATCATGGCCGACGTGCTGACCTTCGAAGAGCATCGCGGCCCGATCAAGGGCCGCACCGTCGCTTGGTCGGGCGATGCCAACAACGTGCTCGCCTCCTGGGTGCACGCCGCGGCGCGGCTCGATTTCACGCTCAACATCGCGAGCCCGCCGGAGCTCGCCCCGCCCGAGGAAGTCATCGCCTTCGCCCGGCGGGAGGGCGCGCGCGTCAATGTCACGAGCGATCCCTTCGCGGCGGTGGACGGCGCCGATGCCGTCGTGACCGACTGCTGGGTGTCCATGGGCGACGAGGACGAGGGCCGCCGCCACAACCTGCTCAAGCCCTACCAGGTCAACGGCAAGCTGATGGGCGCCGCTGCCAAGGGCGCCATCTTCATGCACTGCCTGCCGGCGCACCGGGGCGAGGAGGTGACGGACGAGGTGATGGACGGGCCGGCTTCGGTCGTCTTCGACGAGGCGGAGAACCGCCTCCATGCACAAAAGGGTATTCTGGCTTGGTGTCTGGGAGCAATCGCGTAATGGACATGGCTGCGCCGCCGGCCGGCGACGACCGCGTCCTGCCCTTCGCGGTGGAGGGGCTCGACGTGCGCGGCCGCGTGGCCAGCCTCGGGACGAGCGTCGACACGATCATCGCGCGCCACGACTATCCTGCCCCCGTCTCGCGCGTGGTCGGCGAAGCCGTGGTGCTGACGGCGCTGCTCGGTTCGGCGCTCAAGCTCGACGGCCGCTTCCAGCTGCAGACGCGCAGCGACGGGCCGATCGACATGGTCATCGTCGATTTCGATGCGCCGGGCCGGCTGCGCGCCTGCGCCCGCTTCGATGCCGGGCGCCTCGAGGCGGCCATCGCCGAGCGCGCGACGGCGACGGGCGACCTCATCGGCCACGGCCATCTCGCCCTCACCATCGACCAGGGCGGCGACATGAACCGCTACCAGGGCGTGGTGGCGCTCGAGGGGCAGAGCTTCGAGGAGGCGGCGCACCAGTACTTCCGCCAGTCCGAGCAGATCCCGACGCTCGTGCGCCTCGCCGTCGGCGAGGCGCTGGGCGGCGGCGACCATGCCTGGCGGGCCGGCGGCCTCATGGTGCAGTTCCTGCCGCGCTCGGCCGACCGGATGCGCCAGCCGGATCTCGATCCCGGCGATGCGCCCGAGGGGCACGATCCGGCGGCCGGGCCGGACGAGGACGATGCCTGGGTCGAGGCCAAGCTCCTCGTCTCCACGGTCGAGGATCACGAGCTGCTCGATCCGACGCTGACGCGCGAGCAACTGCTCTACCGCCTCTTCCACGAGCGCGGCGTGCGCGTCTTCGAGCCGCAGCCGGTCGAGGAGAGCTGCCGCTGCTCGTCCCACCGCATCCTCGCCATGCTCAAGCGCTTCTCGCCCGAGGATCGTGCCGACATGGTGGGGGACGACGGCCGCATCGGCATCACCTGCGAATTCTGCTCGCGCCATTACGACATCGATCCGGCGGATGTCGCGGAGGAAGCCGATGCCGGCTGACGAGCGCGGACGTCCGCGGGGCACGGACGGCTATGGCGAGAACGCCGAGGTGCTGGTGGCCCGTTACGAGAGCCTGTCGTTCCTCGACAACCATGCCGACATCCTGCACCTGCTGCCGGCCGCGCCGGCGCGCGTCGTCGATATCGGCGCCGGCTCGGGCCGGGACGCGGCGGGCTTCGCCCGCCTCGGCCACGAGGTCGTCGCCGTGGAGCCGACGGCGGAGATGCGCAGCCGCGGCGAGGAACTGCACCGCGACGTCGCCATCACCTGGCTCGACGATTGTCTGCCGGACCTCGCGGGGCTGCGGCCGATGGGCCCTTTCGACGTCGTCGCCATGACCGCGGTGTGGATGCATCTCGATGCGGCGGAGCGCGAGGCGGCCATGGCCGTGATCGGCAATCTGGTCGCGCCGGGAGGCCTCCTCGTCCTCTCCCTGCGCCATGGCCCGGTGCCGCCCGGCCGCCACATGTTCGCGGTGACGGGCGACGAGACAGTCGCCCTTGCCGCAAGGCACGGCTTCGAGCAGGTTTTCCGGGCGCAGGTCCCGAGCAAGCTCAGCCAGCCGGGCGTGAGCTGGACCAAGCTCGCCTTCCGCAAGCGGCGTGGCTGACGCCGTCTATTGCGCGAGGCTGCGCGCCAGGTCGCGCATGAAGGCGGCGCCCGCCTCCAGTTCCGCGAGCGTGATGTACTCGTCCGCCTGATGCGCCCGGTCGATGGTGCCCGGCCCGCAGACCACGGTGGCGATGCCGGCGTTCTGGAAGTGCCCGGCCTCCGTGCCGAAGGGCACGGTGATGGTGCGGTTGCGGCCGGCAAGGCGCAGCGCCAGCGTCTCGGCGGCCGAGCCTGTGTCGGGCCTGAGGCCGGGAACGGAGACCTCGCACAGGGTTTCGATGCGGCTCGCCGGCGCCGTGCGCCGCATGCGCGCGAGGACCGTCTCGGATACCGCGGCGAAGCGGCGCGGGATCTCCTCAGGGTCGAGATCCGGCAGGCCGCGGAACTCCCAGTGGAAGGTGCAGTTGCGCGCGAGGATGTTGCGCGCCGTGCCGCCGGCGATGGTGCCGATGTGGATCGTCGTATAGGGCGGGTCGAAACGGCCGGACGCGTCGCCGCGCGCCACGAAGTCCTCGGCCATGCGGTTGAGTTCCGCCACGAGGTCGCAGGCGGCCATGACCGCGCTCGCGCCGAGCTCGGGCTTCGAGGAATGCGCCTCGACGCCGTGCACCTGCGTCTCGAAGGTCACGACGCTCTTGTGCGCATCGGCCACCTCGAGGCCCGTCGGCTCGCCGACGAAGACGGCGCCGGGCAGCGGCAGGTCCTTGCCGAAGCAGGCGATGCCGTCGACCACGCCGAGGCAGGTCGTTTCCTCGTCATAGGAGAGGAAGATGTGGATCGGCCGCTTGAGATCCGCGGCCAGGAACTCGGGCACGAGGGCGAGCGCCAGCGCGCAGAAGCCCTTCATGTCCACCGCGCCGCGGCCATAGGCGCGCCCGTCCGCGACGCGCAGGCTGTAGGGATCGCTCGTCCAGGCCTGGCCGGCCACGGGCACGACGTCGGTATGGCCGGAGAGGACGACACCGCCGGGCACGGCCGGGCCGATGGTGGCGAGCAGCGCCGCCTTGTCGCCGGTGGCGTTCGGCAGGCGGATGTACGGCACGCCCCAGCCGTCGAGATAGGCCGCGACGAATTCGACGAGCGCGAGGTTGGACTTGGCGCTCTCGGTGTCGAAGGCGACGAGCCGCGCCAGCATGTCGAGAGGGGAAAGGCGCGTGCCGGTCATGCGGGGCCCGATCGGTTGCTGCTGCGAAGGATCAATGCATGACCCGCCGCACATAGGGGCTGTCCAGCGGGAACAGCGGGATATCCACGGGAAAACGCTCGCCGCGCTGCGTGATCATGTCGTAGGAGCCCGTCATCGTACCGTGGGCCGTCGAGAGGGGGCAGCCGCTGGTGTAGGTGAAGCTCTCGCCCGGCTCGAGGATCGGCTCCTCGCCGATGACGCCGGGGCCGTGCACCTCCTGGGAGCGGCCCTCGCCGTCGGTGATCGTCCAGTGGCGCGTCTTGAGCTGCACGGTCTCGGCGCCGAGATTGACGATCTCGACCGTGTAGGCCCAGAAGAAGCGGCTTTCGCGCGGCGAGGATTCGTCCTCGAGGAAACGCGGCTCGACAGTGACGCGAATTCCCTTCGTTTCGGCCCGGTACATCTCGCAGCTCCGTGAACGTCGCAAACGGACAACGCCCCGTCCGGCGTGGTAAGCGCTAACGGGGCCGAGCGTCAATCGCCCCGCGCGCCGGGGAGGCAGCACGACATGCTCGATGGGATCATGCGCCGTGTCATCGACCCGCCGCTCGCCGTCGCGGGCCGGCGGCTGGCCGCCGCCGGCGTTGCGGCCGATGCGGTGACGCTCGCGGGCTTCGCAGCCGGGCTTGCCGGCGCGGCAGCGGTCGTCCTGCGGCTCGATGTCCTTGCCGCCCTTCTCTTCCTCGCCGGGCGCCTCGCGGACGGCCTCGACGGGGCGATCGCGCGGGCCGGCCGGCGCACCGACCGCGGCGGCTTTCTCGACATCGTCTGCGACTTCGCCTTCTACGGCGCCTTCCCGCTCGCCTTCGCGCTGCGCGATCCCGACGCCAATGCGCTCGCCGCGGCGGCCCTTCTGTTCAGCTTCTACGTCAACGGCGCGACTTTCCTCGCCTATGCGGCGGTGGCGGCCCGGCGGGGATGGGAGACCGAGGCGCGCGGCGTGAAATCCATCTATTTCACGGCCGGCCTCGCGGAGGGTACCGAGACGATCCTCGCCTTCCTCCTCATGCTGGCGCTGCCGCAGCATTTTCCGGTGATCGCCTACGCGTTTGCCGCCATGACGCTGGCGACGGCCCTCGGCCGGGGGCTCGTCGGCTGGCACCGCTTTCGCGATGCCCCGCAGGGGCGCGCTCCGGGCTTTTCCCCGCCGGAACGGGACGATCACGCGCGGCCATAGCCTTTGCGGTGAAAGCGCGCTAATCACGGTGCGCCCGCTCATCGGGCGTTGTCCGTTTGTCCCGCGAGGTTCCTGCGAGGTTTCATGGTCCAGCTCGTTCCCGGCATCCAGCCTGCAGAGACGATCGCCGCCTTCGCCGAGACCGGCGTCATCCGCACCGCGGCGGCCTTCGACGGGGACCAGATCCAGCCGGCGAGCCTCGACCTGCGCCTCGGCGCACGGGCCTATCGTGTCAGGGCGAGCTTCCTGCCCGGCCGCGGCCGCTCGGTGCGCGAGCGGCTCGCGGGCCTCTCCCTGCACGAGATCGACCTGACCCGCGGGGCCGTGCTCGAGACGGGCTGCGTCTACATCGCCGAGCTGCAGGAGGGGCTTGCGCTGCCTGCCGGGCTCGCCGCCGCGGCCAACCCCAAGAGCTCGACGGGCCGCCTCGACGTCTTCACCCGCGTCATCGCCGACCACGGCCGTGAGTTCGACGTCATCGACGCCGGCTACGAGGGGGCGCTGTTCGCCGAAATCTCGCCGCGCACCTTCCCGGTGCTGGTGCGCCAGGGTTCGCGCCTGTCGCAGCTGCGCTTCCGCCACGGCGCCTGCCGTCTGACCGATGCGGAGCTCACGGCCCTGCACGAGGAGGAGCGGGTAGTCACCTCGCACGAGCCCTCGATCCAGGCCGGCGTCGCCGTCAGCGTCGACCTCGCCGGTTTCGGCGAGCGCCGCCTCGTGGGCTATCGCGCCAAGCGCCACACTGGCCTCGTCGATGTCGACAGGCCCGGCGCCTATCAGGCGAGCGCCTTCTGGGAGCCGCTCTATGCCGGCGGCCAGGGCGAGCTCATCCTCGATCCGGGCCAGTTCTACATCCTCGCCTCCAAGGAAGCCGTGCACGTGCCGCCGGACTACGCGGCCGAGATGGTGCCCTTCGATCCGCTGGTCGGCGAGTTCCGCGTGCACTACGCGGGCTTCTTCGATCCCGGCTTCGGCCATGCCGGGGCGGGCGGCTCGGGCGCCCGCGCCGTGCTCGAGGTGCGCTCGCGCGACGTGCCCTTCATCCTGGAGGACGGGCAGATCGTGGGCCGCCTCGTCTACGAGCGCATGGCCGCCCGCCCGGCCGTGCTCTACGGCGCCGGCGCCGGCTCGCACTATCAGGCGCAGGGGCTGAAGCTCTCCAAGCACTTCGTCATGGACGTGTGACCGGCCGGCCTGTGGCGCCGGAGCGCGGCGCGGAGGCCGCGCCGCCGGCGGGGCTGTGATATCAGGCCTTCTTCTCACCATAGTAGTAATTCGCCTGCTTGCCGAAGACCAGGCCGCGCAGGGTGCGGCGCATGCCCTCCGAGCGTCGCAGCGGCTCGATGACAGCGCGCATGGCCCGGTAGGCGGCGACCTTCACGCCGTCCATCAGCGGGCTGGTCCCCGGCGCGGGCTGCGGAAACCCATATTTGCGCAGCAGGCCGTTGGCGCGCAGCAGGGTGTTGAGACGCTCCGCCCGCGGCGACTTCCAGGTGATGGCCATGGAGACGGAATGGCCGTCGCCGGTGCGCACCCAGTGCGGCCACAGGTGAGGCACGAAGAGCCCGTCGCCGGCCTGGAGCGAAAAGACCTGCGCCTTCTCCTCGTGGCGCGGGTCGTAGCGCTTGTTGCGGTGCTTGGAGGGCAGCATCTCCAGTTCCTCGTCGCTCAGCAGCGAGCGGTCGCGGTTGTCGAAGATGTGGAAGAACTTCGGCCCGCGGATCTGGACGAAGAAGTTCTCCTCCGGGTCGACATGGAAGGGCGTGGTCGCATTCGCGGAGGCGACGAAGACGAAGCCCTGGATGTCGTGGAAGCCTGCCTCCTCCAGGGAGCCGTGGCCGAGCTTCTCGGCGACGCCGGTCAGCACCTCCTCGAGGAGCGCGCGATAGGCCGGCTCCACCTCGACGCGCTTCAGCACCATCCAGGCGTTGCACTGCTCGATGCGGTGCACGACCTCCTCGGCCGGCATGTCGAGCGTCGGCACGTCTTCCGGCTTGACGCCCGGCGCGACATCGCCGGCGTTATACTCCACCCGGTCGCGCGGCAGCGTCTTGGCGAGGCGGGCGAGCGTGGTGAGCGAGAACAGCGGGTGGTCGGCGAGATTGTGGCGCGTGGCGAAGGGCTCGCGCGGGAAGCGGCTGGAAAAGTCGGCCTCGGTGGCGGTGATCTCGGCAATCATGGCTGTCAGTATCCCTTCAGGCGGTAGTAGACGTGCTTGGCCGCGCCGCGCAGGCGGCGACGCAGGTGCTCGAGGCGGGCGACGGCGGCCGGGAGGCCGTGGCCCTCCGGACGCAGGCCGATGAAGAGATCGGCGACGGCCATCCGTTCCGGCCACAGGTGGTCGATCATCGGATGGTCGGCGATGGCGCAGGAATCGGTGCGTTCCACCGTCGGGCGCTCGAGCTGGGACCGGGTGAGGGCCAGCGTCAGCTGAACCCCGGGCGAGAAGCGGGCGAACTGCTCGTCGTAGGCGATCTTCCAGAACCAGCTGTGGCTGCCGGCATCCAGCAGGAGGCCCGCGGCGACGGGTGTCGCGCCCGCGCGCAGCATGACGACCCGGCAGCGGCCTTCGCTGGCGAGCAGCCGCGTCATGGTGCGCACGAAGGTGGCCGTGCCGTTGGATTGCAGCAGGGCCGTACCGCGTTCCGCCTTCCAGCCGGACGCCTCGAGCGCGAGGAACATCTCGGTGGCGTCGCGCACGGCCTGCGGCTCGCTCGCCGTCTCGATGTGCACCTCGCCGAGGTCGCCGAGCCGGCGCAGCTGGCGGCGCAGTTCCTTCAGCTTCTTGCTCGGCAGACCCGCTGCCTGGAACGTCTCGGGGTCGTGCCCGCCGTTGAGCACGGCCCGCTCGTGACGGTCGAAGGGGCGAACCGGCAGGCCGCGGGCCTGGGCGGCGGCCGTGAGCGTCCGCGCCACCGCCCCCTCCGCCGGAAGCAGCGGGAACAGGATGCCGCCGGCCAGCGCGGCGCGCTCCGCCATGTGGTCGAGGAACGCGCCGGCGACGGCCGGGGCGTCGTCCGCATCGATCAGCGGCGTATCGAGGCCGCAGAACGGCATGTGCCACATGCGCGACACGCCGGGTACATCGATCCGCCGGCCGTCGGCGAGGAAGAGGCCGAGGAGATCGCGCGGCTCACGGCCGCTGTCCCGCCAGACGAGCACCGCGCCGGTGTGCTGTTCCGAGGCGATGTGCAGCGCGGCGGTGAGCGCGAAGGCGCGCTCGGTGAAGATGTTGCGCTCCAGCGCCCGGCGGGCGAGGTCGTCCCAGGCCTCCGCGAGGTCAGACAGTCCTGCAACGGGCCGCCGCTCGATGACGAAACGGCCGCCGGAGGCGGCTGTGAGGCCCGCAACAGGCCTTGTGGTGCCGCGCGCCGCGGGCGGCTTCTTGGGGATGTCCTGCAAGCGACGAGCGGCGTTGGATGTCATGCCGGCTGTTCCGATCTGCAACTTTTTGTCCCACCACGAAACGGGTCCGGCCGTCGTGCGGCCGGCTACGGGGGCTGTTGCATGGATCGTGCCGGCGTGAAGGCCGGGAGTGCCGTTCGGCGTCAGCGCGCGTGGTCGATGGCTGGCCGCGGATCTGTGGTCGTCTGCGCATCCGGCACATCCGACGCGGGCGCGCCGTAAAGCTTGTAGAGCTGTCGCGCGGCGCCGAGGCCGATGACGACCACGATGACGATGTAGGCGATGAGCCACAGACGCCGCTCGCGGCGACTCTCCCAGCCCGGCGGAACATTGGACGGATCGTCCATCGGCGCACCTCCGGCTGCAGCATGGCAGAGGCGTGGCGCCATCCGCAACGAGGCCGAGCCAGGAAGTTCGGCCAGGAAGCTGGGCCAGAAAATCGGCCAAGGAAACGGGGCAAGGAAAGCGGGGATGTATTGCCCTCGCCACGAAGCCCCATGGTGACAGCTGCGCCGGAACCGGCTATGGAAAGGCGTCGCCATCGTTGCATTGGAACGAATGCGCGACAGGCCGCACACCGGCTTCGCGGGTGTAGTTCAGTGGTAGAACGACAGCTTCCCAAGCTGTATGTCGAGGGTTCGATTCCCTTCGCCCGCTCCAAAAAATCAAGGAAATTAATTCCCCGGCTCCCGTCCCGTTCTCGTGGAGATCGGAGCGGAACGGGGCCATGAGGATCTGGATCGGGCAGGTCGGGACAAAATGTCCCGAAAACCCGCAGTGGCTGTCGGCTTGTTGCGCAGCGCTCAGAGCAGGGCTGGCTGTCGGCGCTCCGGCTGCGGTCCCTTCGCGGAGATGATCAGCTCCCTCCCATGCCGTGGCCCGGTGCGCACCCTAGAGGCCAAGCCATTTGTTGAGGATGCTGTAGCCGATGGGGCCATACCGGCGCTCGAGGGGCTCCAGAAGTTCATAGGTGGTCGTGCCCGGATGCAGTCGATCCAGAACTTCCTGCCGATCCTCGGGTCGCACGGTGACGAGCGTTCCATCCGGCCGCGTGACTGTCCAAACCTGCAGTGGTTGGGACGGGGGGCGCTGCCTCGTCGTTGGCGGCTCGTCCGTAAGTCCCAACGCCCACCTGAACTGGTCCGTTCTTTCCATGATGCGCCGTTCGGATTGAACCAGCGGATAGCTCACGTTGAGCCGCTTCGCGAGGTCTTTCGACTCGATCCACGGGCGCTCCTTTAATCCTTCCCTGATCTTCTGGCGATCTGGTCCGATCTCTTGAGTTCCGCCGTAAGCGGCTGCCGTGACAAGCCCGCATCGAAGAAAGGCTTGTCGCCTCTCCCAAACGGTATGTTCGCTGACGTTGTTTGCGCGCGCGAGCTCTTTGTTATTCTGTTCCGGATTATCCAATATGGCTTGTTCCAAATGCGTCAGCATGGGACGTATTCGGGAAAGCTGCACATCATACGCATCGAGTTCGCGCTGGATCGCAGCCGCAACGCTGGTTCCGGCCGCCTCCGGCGAAGTATCATGCGGCATACCCCGGTCCACCCGGTCCGGCGCAGCCGAGGCATGCGACGGACGGGACGCCTGTCGGGGCAATTGTTGATTGGGCATGGACTGTTCGAGGAGAGCCCGACTCGTGCTGGGCGCAGCCGGGCTCGACGGCGCGCGGGCACTCGCAGGTGATAAGGCTGCCCCTCGCCATGCATCCGGCTGAGACCTGCTCGCTCTCGGATGATCGGGCGAGATCTCGGCAGCCCGCCACCTCTCGCCTCCCGAGGCCGCATTCAAATCCCGGGAAGGACCATAGGCAGGCGGTGAAACAGGAGGGGTCAGCCCACTTTCATGCGGCATGTCCGGTGCAAGCAATACAAGGGGCGGAAATTCGGGGGACGCCTGGAAGGCCTGGGTAGGTTTGGGAGGTCTCGTCTGGCCGACGGGCGGGCTGCGATCCATGATTCTAAGCCTATAAACTGGTCAAAATGATAATCCATGTATGTGTCAATGAAGTTGTAGGCCGCTATTAGGAAAATGGGAAAAGAGGTTTCGTGGTTCAAATGCAATGCAATATATTTGCCATGTGAGCTTTCTCTCTTGAGATTCGCAAGCTCAGCCTCTTGGTGCGATGCCGGATAGGCCGCCTGTTGAAGTCACAATTTGAGCCTGTGGTAGGCGCGTTTTGCCGCGGCGCGGAGCGCCCGCCGCATCAGCTCGAGGCGCAGGGCCGTCCAGGTCCGGGCGTCGCCCGCCGGGCGCAGGCCGATGAAGAGATCCGTGACCGCCATGCGCTCGCGCCAGAGATGGTCGATCATCGGATGGTCGGCGATGGCGCAGGAATCCGTGCGGGTAAGGGTGGTCTCGGCCAACTGTCGGTGGGTCAGCGCGAGCGTGAGCTGCACGCCCGGGGAGAAGCGCGCGAAACGCTCGTCATAGGCGATCTTCCAGAACCAGGCCTGGTCTGCGCTCTGCAGCACGAGCGCTGCCGCCACCGGCATCTCGCCGACCGAGAGCGTCTCGACATGGCAGCGTCCCTCGCGCGCCAGCAGTCGGGTCATGGACCGCACGAAGGTGGCCGTGCCGTGGTCCTGCACGAGGGCGGTGCCGCGCGCGCCCTTCCAGCCCGAGGCCTCGAGGCCGAGGAACACCTCGGTCGCGTCCCGCACGCCCTGCGGGTCACGCGCTTCCTCGATCCGCACCCGGCCGTGGTCGCCCAGCCGGCGCAGCTGGCGGCGCAGGTCCTTCAGCTTCTTCGCCTTGAGGCCGGCGTGCAGGAGCCGTTCGGCATCCTGACCGCCATTGAGGACGGCGCGCTCGTGCCGGTCGAGCATGTGCACCGGCAGGCCCCGGGTGCGGGCGGCCTCCGCAAGCGCCGTCGCCACCGAGCCCTCGGCGGCCAGCATCGGCAGGACGAGGCCGGCGCCGGCGCGTGAGCGGCGGGAGAGGTGGTCGAGCAAAGCGGCGGCCACGGCGCCGCCATCATCGGCATCGATCAGCGGCGTGCCGAGGCCCGAGAGCGGCACGTGCCAGCCGCGGAGGAGGCCGGGCGCGCCAAGGCGCCGGCGCGCGGCGAGCAGGAGGAGGCCGGCGAGCTGCCGCTCGGCGTCGCGCTCGCGCCAGACGAGGACGGCGCAGGTGCCCTGCGCCCCGGCGAGGTGCTGCATCGCGGCGAGGGCGAACGGCCGCTCGGCGAACACGTTGCGCTCCAGCGCGCGGCGGGCGAGATCGTCCCAGGCCTCGGCGATGTCGCCGAGCTCGGTGCCGGCGCGCTCCTCGACCACGAGACTGCCCGCATCGGCATCGCACGGCTTTTCGCCCTTGCCGGGCGTGGACGGACGCGGCGAGCCGGCGGGGGCGATCACCGCGCCGAATCTGAAACGGACGACATTCGGTTCCATGGCGGCCCTGTCCCGCTTCTGCCCCTGGCGTCCCGTCGCGGGACGGATGTCGCCGTCGTGGAGCGGTCGATCATCCCAATAGCAGGGGGCGTGCCGGAAAGGCGCGCCGAAGGATCAGCGGTTTCCGCCGATGGCGAGCGGATTGTCGGTGAGCGCCTGGGCATCGGGCGTGTCGACCGCAGGCGTGCCGTCGAAGGCGCCCCACAGGCGCCTGACGAAGCTCTCGTCGAGGTCGCGCAGGATGAAGACGATGCGCGTGCGCCGGTCCCCGTCCGGCCAGGCGTCGAGCACCACCGGCGGGTGGAAGATATGTTGCACGCCATGGATGACCACCGGGTGCTCCGGCTCCTCCTTCACGGCGACGAGGCCCTTGACGCGCAGCAGGTTGGGCCCGTGCACCGAGCGCAGCAGGTCGAGAAAGAGGTCGAAGGAGGGGGCCGGGATCGGCCGGTCGCTGGTCAGGCAGAAGGCGCGGATACGCGCGTCGTGCCGGTTGACGTCGTGATGGTGGTGGCCGTGGCTGTGGCCGTGATCGTCGTGATGATGATGGTCATGATCAGGGTGGCCATGGTGATCGTGCCCGTGGCCATGATGATGCGCCTCCTCGAAGGCCTCGGCGCCGAGCCAGCGGGCGACGTCGCCGATCTTGCCATCCGGGCAGTAGAGGCCGTGGTCGAGAAGGCGTTCGGCGGTCGCGGCGGCATCGTCCACGCGCACGATGTCCGCCGCGGGGTTGAGGGCGGCAAGACGCGCCGTGAGCCGCTTCAGGCTGTCCGGGCTGCCCTCCGGCAGCAGATCGGCCTTGGTCAGGACGAGGCAGTCGGCCACGGCGGCCTGTTTCACCGCCTCCTCATGCGCATCGAGCGTCGCCTCGCCGTTGACAGCGTCGACGAGCGTCACGACCCCGTCGAGCGCATAGCGCATCGACAGGTAGGGGTGGCGCAGGATCGTGTGCAGGATGGGAGCGGGATCGGCGAGACCCGTGGTCTCGATGACGACGCGGCGGAAGGGGCGGATGCGGCCGTTGTCGCGCCGGCGCAGGAGGTCCTCCAGCGTCGCCACGAGATCGCCGCGGATGCTGCAGCACAGGCAGCCGGCCGCCATCAGCACGAGGTCCTCGTCGACCTTCTCGACGAAGAGGTGATCGAGCCCGATTTCGCCGAATTCGTTGATGACGACGATGGTGTCCGCCATCCACGGGTCGCGCAGCAGCCGGTTGAGCAGGGTCGTCTTCCCCGCCCCGAGGAAGCCGGTGACGACATTGAGCGGGATCGGCGCCGGACGGCCGGGCTGGGCAGCGGTCATGGAAAGAAAGTCCCGCATGGCTGGCGGGCCACCGGCCGTGCCGGCGGTCGCGTCAAACATTCCACGCCGCCGGCCCTGCGCCGGCGGCAATGTTCTACTATTACATTTGTCGCGCGATGGACAAGCGCAAGACCGGGCGAGCGCTGCCTGCGCGCGACCGGTCGGGCCGCTAATTGCCGCTCACCTTCCGGGCCGGCGGTGTCTTCTGCACGGCCTTTTTCGCAGGGGCCTTCGTCTTGATGGCGGGGCGCGGCGGCGGTCGCACGGCGCCCTGCAGCACCATCGGCCCACTGCCGCTGAGCGTGGTGCCCTCGGCCTCCTGCGGCGCGAAGGCGCGGGCGGCGGTCGGCGTCGCGGCCGGCGGCGTCGCGGCGACGGCGGCCGGGGCTGCTTTGGAGCCCGGGGCGCGGCCGACATAGACGTCGATGGGCGTCGTCGGCTCCCGCGGCCCGAGCGTGCCCGGCTTGTCGCCCATGACCTTGGAGAGGCCGGGGGAGGGCGAGAAGATATTGAACAGGCCGGCGTTCGCCTCGACCGGCTGGATCTCGTCGCCATCCTCGCCGACCGTGCCGCGGTTGCGGCCGCATACCGCCTCGCGCATGTCGGGCGGGGACGTGTAGGAGGCGGGCATGGCCTCCAGGCTCGAGCCGCCCCAGCCGGCGCTGGCGAAGCCCTTGTCGAAGAGCGCCGCGGCGCGGATCGTACGCTCGGTGGCATTGTGCGCGCCGAGCACCACGGTGATGAGGGTGCGCCCGCCCCGCGTCGCCGTGGCGACCACGTTGAAGCCCGAGGCGCAGATGAAGCCGGTCTTCATGCCGTCGGCGCCCGGATAGCGGCCGATGAGGCCGTTGGTGTTGCGCATGATGCGCTTGCCGAAGCGGATCGCCCCGATGCCGAAATAATCCTTGTACTGCGGAAATTCCGTCAGCAGCGCCCGGGCCAGCACGGCCATGTCGCGGGCGCTCGTGCGCTGGCGCTCGTCGGGCAGGCCGTGCGGGTTGACGAAATAGCTGTCGTGCATGCCGAGCCGGCTGGCGGAGGCATTCATCATGCCGGCGAAGTTCTCGACCGAGCCGCCGACCCCCTCCGCGAGCGCCACGGCCATGTCGTTGGCTGACTTGACCATGATCATCTTGAGGGCGTTGTCGACCGTCACCTCGGTGCCCGGCTTGAAGCCCATCTTGGAGGGGATGACGGCCGTGGCCGTCGCGCTCACCGCCAGCGGCGTCTCGAAGGTGACGCGCCCGGCGCGGATCTCACTGAGCACGACATAGGTCGTCATCAGCTTGGTGATCGAGGCCGGATACCAGGCGAGCGTCGCATCCTCCGCGTGCAGCACGCGGCCGGAACTGGCATCCACCACGATGGCGGGCGCGGCGAGCGCCATGGACGCCGAGAAAAAGAGTGCCGCAAGGCCGGAAAAAAGAGGTGCAGCCGTTCGCGAGAAGAGAGCGGATGTCATGTCGAACCTGTCCGGGTCGCCTGCCGGCGCATGGCCGACACCGTGGTGCGATGCGGCCCGAAGCAGTCCTCCCGGGCTTTCAAACCCGGAAGGCAAGCGTTTTCGCTGGTCAGTCGTAACCTGTATCGTCTGATTTGCATAGGGTCGCAGCCGCCTGTAGACAGCAATTGCGGCAGCGTCCGGGCGGACGGTGGCGTCTTCCACACCCCGTATCACCGGACGTCCATCGTGGTCACAGCCCTTCTGTGGATCCCCGCCACCATCGCGGCCGCGGCCGCGCAGACCCTGCGCAACGCCATGCAGCGCAGCCTGACCGATGTGCTCGGCACGGTCGGCGCGACGCAGGTGCGCTTTCTCTACGGCTTTCCTTTCGCCCTTCTCTTCCTCGCGCTCGTCACCGTCGTGACGGGGGAGGTTGTGCCGGCGCCGGGCGCGGGCTTCCTCGCCTTTGTCACGGGCGGGGCGCTGGCCCAGATCGCGGCGACGGCGCTCATGCTCGCCGCCATGCGCCGCGAGGGCTTCGCCGTCACCATCGCCTATACCAAGAGCGAGCCGGTGCAGGTCGCCCTCTTCGGCCTCATCGTCCTCGGCGACCGGCTGACCTTGCTCGGCGCCGGCGCGGTCGTCGTCGCGACGCTCGGCGTCGTCATGATGTCGGTGAAGCCGGGCAGCCGCCTCACCTCCCTTGCCCGCGGCGGGCCGGCGCTCGCCGGCATCGCCTCCGGCGCGTGTTTCGCGCTCGCCGCCATCGGCTTCCGCGGCGCCATCCTCGCCCTGCCGGAAGGCTCGTTCCTGGTGCGGGCGACGACGACGCTCGTCTTCGGGCTCGGCATCCAGACGCTGGTGCTCCTCGCCTATCTCGCCCTCTTCGACAGGGGCGCGCTCATCGGCAGCTTCCGGGCCTGGCGGCCGTCGCTCTTTGCCGGCTTCATGGGCGCGCTCGCCTCGCAGTTCTGGTTCGTCGGCTTCTCGCTCACGAGTGCAGCCAACGTGCGCACCCTCGCCCTCGTCGAGGTGTTCTTCGCCCAGATCGCGGCGCGGCGCCTCTTCGCCCAGTCGGCGTCGCGGCGCGAGATCGCCGGCATGCTCCTCGTCTGCCTCGGCGTCGCCATGCTCTTCGCCGCACAGTGATATGAGCGATAATCGGGTTGCGACCCGTCATAGGCGGGTGCACAGTGCGCCGCACAATGATGGGAGGATGACAGAAATGACCGCGGCAATCGTCGGCTGGGCCCACACGCCGTTCGGCAAGCTCGACACCGAGAGCGTCGAGAGCCTCATCGTCCGCGTCGCCAACGAGGCGCTCGCCCATGCCGGCATCGGCGCCGACGATGTCGACGAGATCGTGCTCGGCCATTTCAACGGCGGCTTCTCGCAGCAGGACTTCACGGCCTCGCTCGTGCTGCAGGCCGATCCCGCGTTCCGCTTCAAGCCGGCGACGCGCGTCGAGAACGCCTGCGCCACCGGCTCGGCCGCCGTCCATCAGGGCCTCAAGACCATCGCCGCCCGCGATGCGCGCGTCGTGCTCGTCGTCGGCGTCGAGCAGATGACGACGACGCCCGGGCCCGAGATCGGCAAGAACCTGCTCAAGGCCTCCTATCTCAAGGAGGAGGGCGACATCACCGGCGGCTTCGCCGGCGTCTTCGGCAAGATCGCCGGTGCCTATTTCCAGCGCCACGGCGACCAGTCCGACGCGCTCGCCATGATTGCGGCCAAGAACCACAAGAACGGCGTCGACAATCCTTATGCCCAGATGCGCAAGGATCTCGGCTTCGACTTCTGCCGCGCCGAGAGCGAGAAGAACCCCATCGTCGCCGGGCCGCTGAAGCGCACCGACTGCTCGCTCGTCTCCGACGGCGCGGCCGCCATCGTCCTCGCCGACATCGAGACGGCCTTGAGGATGCGCCGGGCCGTGGCCTTCCGCGGCACGGCCCATGCACAGGACTTCCTGCCCCTGTCGCGCCGCGACATCCTGAAGTTCGAGGGCTGCACCAGGGCTTGGGGCGAGGCGCTCGATCGCGCCGGCCTGACGCTCGACGACCTGTCCTTCGTCGAGACGCACGACTGCTTCACCATCGCCGAGCTCATCGAATACGAGGCCATGGGCCTCGTGCCCGAGGGCGAGGGTGCTCGGGCCATCAAGGAAGGCTGGACGGAGAAGGGCGGGCGCCTGCCGGTCAATCCCTCCGGCGGCCTCAAGGCCAAGGGCCATCCCATCGGCGCGACGGGCGTCTCCATGCACGCGCTCTCCGCCATGCAGCTGTGCGGCGAGGCCGGGGGCATCCAGGTGCCTGGCGCAACCCTCGCCGGCATCTTCAACATGGGCGGGGCGGCGGTCGCCAACTATGTCTCGGTGCTCGAGCGCATCAAGTAACGGCATCGCCTGCCGGCGGTCAGGGGCGCCTCGGGCGCCCCTTTGCATTCCAGGGGCCGATGCCCATATCCTGTGGGCGACTTCCCGCCGAAGCCGAAGATGTTCTGCCGAGGATCATTCCCCCGGCGCCCGCGTGGTCACGGCCAGCGCGTGCATGCCCTTGGCGAACTCCTCGGCGAGCAGGGCGTTGACCATGCGGTGGCGTTCGACGCGGCTCTTGCCGGCGAAGGCCGGGGAGGTGATATCGACACGGAAATGCGTCTCGCCACCCTCGCGCCAGCCGGAATGGCCGATGTGGTTGTCCGATTCGTCCGTGACCGTGAGGTGGGTGGGGGCGAGCCCCGCCGTGAGTTTGGCGCCGATGGCGTCCTTCATGCCCATGAGTGAACCCTGCATTGCAACGCCGCTGTGTCTCCGCGGCACTTGTTCTGATAACCGCGTCTCACATAAGCTCTGAGCCATGAATCTCAACTCGCCCCTCTTCGACCGCATCCGTGTCCGCCCCGCGGCGGAGGAGACGACGCGTCGCGACGAGCCGGCGTGCGAGCATCCGGGCTGCACGGGCCTCGGCCTGCATCGGGCGCCGAAGGGGCGCGGGCAGGAGGGCCAGTACTTCCGCTTCTGCCTCGAGCATGTGCGCGCCTACAACCAGTCCTACAACTACTTTTCCGGCATGAGCGAGGATGCCGTCGCCGCCTACCAGAAGGATTCGGTCATCGGCCATCGGCCGACGTGGAAGATGGGCGTCAACGGCGCCGCGCGCATGCGCTCCGCCGCCTATGCCAAGGCCGAGGACGAGGCGGAGGTGGTCGATCCGTTCGACTTCTTCGCCGGCGCGCGCGAGGCGCAGGGCACGACCCGTCGCACCGAGCCGGCCCGGCGCCTGTCCGCGCCGGCTGCCCAGGCGCTCGACACCCTCGGGCTCGACGAGACGGCCGATGCGCCTGCCATCAAGGCGCGCTACAAGCAGCTGGTGAAACGTTTTCACCCCGACGCCAACGGCGGCGACCGGTCCTTCGAGGCGCGGCTGCAGGAGATCATCCGCGCCTACAACACCCTGAAGACGGTCGGATTGTGCTGAACCACCTGTCGTCGTGATGGTCATGATGACGCATGGTGATTTGTGCGCGCCGGCGCGAGCCTATATCGAGTGCAATATCGATATATTTGGGCTTGCCCGCGGGCGGAGGCGGTGAAACTCTGCCGCGACACGGCGGGAAGTCCCGCCGATTGTGAGGAGCCATGCAAGCGACCACTGAAACGGGTGCGAACCTGCCCGACATGAAGCTGTCCGTGCGGCAGGTTTTCGGCATCGACACCGATCTCGAGGTGCCGGCCTATTCGACGCCCGAAGAACACGTTCCCGACCTCGATCCCGACTATCTCTTCGACCGGGAGACGACGCTCGCCATCCTCGCGGGCTTTGCCCGCAACCGCCGTGTCATGGTCACCGGCTATCACGGCACCGGCAAGTCGACGCATATCGAGCAGGTCGCGGCGCGCCTCAACTGGCCCTGCGTGCGCATCAATCTCGACAGCCATGTCAGCCGCGTCGATCTCGTCGGCAAGGACGCGATCGTGCTCAAGGAAGGCAAGCAGGTCACCGAGTTCCAGGACGGCATCCTGCCGTGGGCGCTGCAGCACAACGTCGCCCTCGTCTTCGACGAATATGACGCCGGCCGCCCGGACGTGATGTTCGTCATCCAGCGCGTGCTGGAATTGTCCGGCAAGCTGACGCTGCTCGACCAGAAGCGCGTCATCCGCCCGCACCCGGCCTTCCGCCTGTTCTCCACGGCCAATACCATCGGCCTCGGCGACACCTCGGGCCTCTACCACGGCACGCAGCAGATCAACCAGGGCCAGATGGACCGCTGGTCTATCGTGACGACGCTCAACTACCTGCCGCACGACAAGGAAGTGGCGATCGTCCTCGCCAAGGCCAAGCACTACCAGAGCGGTGAGGGTCGCGACATCGTCAACAAGATGGTGCGGCTGGCGGACCTGACGCGCAACGCCTTCATCAATGGCGACCTGTCGACGGTCATGAGCCCGCGCACGGTCATCACCTGGGCCGAGAACGCGGACATCTTCGCCGACATCGGCTTTGCCTTCCGCGTCACCTTCCTCAACAAGTGTGACGAGCTGGAGCGGCCGCTGGTGGCGGAGTTCTACCAGCGCTGCTTCGGCAAGGACCTGCCGGAATCGGCCGTCAACGTCGCCCTGAGCTGACGGGAGGCGAGAGGGCAGCGCCGTGAGCATCTCGAACCGCAAGCCCGCCACCTCGAAGGAGGGGCCGAGTGAGCCGCTGAAACGCGCCGTCGCCGGCACGATGCGGGCCATCTCCCGCCGGCCGGAGCTCGATGTCGCCTTCGCCGTCGACCGGCCGGCGCTCGTCGGCGAGCGTGCCCGCCTGCCCGAGCCTCCGCGCCGCATGAGCGAGGCGGACGCCGCCATCCTGCGTGGCCACGCCGATGCCATGGCGCTCCGGCTCGCCTGCCACGACGAGGCCGTGCACCGCCGCTTCGCCCCGGACGGGCAGGCTGCGCGGGCGCTGTTCGATGCCGTCGAACAGGCGCGTGTCGAGGCCATCGGCGCGCGGCGCATGAGCGGTGTCGCCGCCAATCTCACGGCGATGCTCGAGGACCGCTGCCACCGCGCCAACATGCAGGACGTCGCCGATCGCAGCGACGCCCCCATCGAGGAGGCGGTCGCCATGATCGTGCGCGAGCGGCTGACCGGCCAGCGCCCGCCGCCGTCGGCGCGCAAGCTGGTCGACATCTGGCGCGACGTGGTGGAGGACAAGGCGAGCCGCGAGCTCGACAGGCTGGCGTCCTCGGTGGAGGACCAGCGCCTGTTCGCCCGCGGCGTGCGCGACATCCTCGTCAACCTGGACATGGCCGACGAGACGGACCTCGACGCCGAGGACGAGGCGGACGACGACAGCGAGGACAAGTCCGACCAGCAGCAGGACGAGAACGAGGGCGAGGGCGAGCGCCAGTCGCAGGACGAGGGCGGCGAATCGGAGAGCGCCGCCGAGGCCATGCAGGAGCTCGAGGAGGGCATGAGCGAGGCCGCCGAGGCGCCCTCCGGCGAGATGCCCGACGATGCCGACGTCTCGGAGGCGGATGATGCCGGTGAATCCCGCCGCCCGCCGACATCGCTGTCCAACGAGCCGCGCGGCCCCGAGTACAAGGCCTTCTCGACGCGCTTCGACGAGACGGTTGCCGCCGAGGAGCTCTGCGATGCCGAGGAGCTGGCGCGGCTGCGCGGCTATCTCGACAAGCAGCTCGCCAATCTGCAGGGCGTCGTGGCGCGTCTCGCCAACCGCCTGCAGCGGCGCCTTCTCGCCCAGCAGAACCGCGCCTGGGAATTCGACCTCGAGGAGGGCATGCTCGACCCCGCGCGCCTGCCGCGCGTGGTGACGGACCCCTTCCAGCCGCTCTCCTTCAAGCGCGAGAAGGACACCGACTTCCGCGACACGGTGGTGAGCCTGCTCATCGACAATTCGGGCTCCATGCGCGGGCGGCCGATCACGGTGGCCGCAACCTGCGCCGACGTCCTCGCCCGCACGCTGGAGCGCTGCGGCGTCAAGGTGGAGATCCTCGGCTTCACGACGCGGGCCTGGAAGGGCGGGCAGTCGCGCGAGCTGTGGCTGCAGTCGGGCAAGCCGGGCAACCCCGGCCGCCTCAACGACCTGCGCCACATCGTCTACAAGGCGGCCGACGCGCCCTGGCGCCGCGCCCGGCGCAACCTCGGCCTGATGATGCGCGAGGGCCTCCTCAAGGAGAACATCGACGGCGAGGCGCTGGACTGGGCGCACAAGCGCCTCCTGGCGCGGCCCGAGCAGCGGCGCATCATGATGGTGATCTCGGATGGCGCGCCGGTCGACGATTCGACCCTGTCCGTCAATCCGGGCAACTATCTCGAGCGCCACCTGCGCCACGTCATTGCCGAGATCGAGGAGCGCTCGCCCGTCGAGCTCATCGCCATCGGCATCGGCCACGACGTCACGCGCTACTACCGCCGGGCGGTCACCATCGTCGATGCCGAGGAACTCGGCGGCGTGATGACCGAGAAGCTCGCCGAGCTGTTCGACGAGACGGCGAGCCGTGCCGCACCCGTCGCCGGCCGGCGCCAGCGCCTCCACGCATGAGATGGCCACGGCCGACGCGCCGCGCCCTCCTCGGGGGCGGGCTGGCGGCCGCGGGCCTCGCCGCCTTCGGGCTGCACCGCGTCAATGCCCGCCCGCCGGTGCCGGACGGGCCGGTGCGCCTCAATGTCGAGGCGCGCCGCATCGACGCCTTCCGTCCGGGCGATCCCGGCCGCCAGCGCTTCGGGGCGCTCGTCTTTCGCGGCGGGCTGCAGCTCAAGGCGGGCTATGAAGGGTTCGGCGGCTTTTCCGGCCTCGCCTTCGCGGACGACGGCCGGCTCGTCGCGATCTCCGATGCGGCCGAATGGCTCGTCGCCCGGCCGGAGCGCCAGGGCGATCGCCTCGTCGGCCTCGCCGAGGTGGTGATGGCGCCGATGCTCGCCGGCAACGGCGTGCCGCTGGCGGCAACATCGGCTTACGACACCGAGAGCCTCACGATCGCCGGCGGCACCGCCTATGTCGGCGTCGAGCGCGTGCACCAGATCCTGAAGTTCGACTGGGCCCGGTCGGGCGTCGCGGCACGCGCCGAGCGTGTTGCCGTGCCGGACGAGGCACGTCGCCTGCCCCGCAACCGCGGGCTCGAGGCCATCGGCGTCGCGCCGCGCGGCAGCCCCGTCGCCGGTGCCATCGTCGCCATTGCCGAGCGCTCGGGCGAGGACGAGACGGCCGGCTTCATCATCGGCGGGCGGCGGCCCGGCCGGTTCGCGTTCGGCCGGCGGGACGGCTTCGACGTGACGGATCTCGCCTTCCTGCCCGGCGGCGATCTGATCGTGCTGGAGCGGCGCTACGTGCCGCCCTTCAGCATCGGCATGCGCATCCGGCACATCGAGGGACGGGCGCTCGTGCCGGGCGCCGTCCTCGACGGCACGGCGCTCATCGAGGCGGACAACGGCTATGAGATCGACAACATGGAGGGGCTCGCCGTGCGCCGCGGCGCCGCGGGCGAGACCATCCTCACCGTCATCTCCGACAACAATTTCTCGATGATGCAGCGCACGCTGCTGCTGGAGTTCGCCCTGGCGCCCTAGTGTCAGGAGGCACGGGCCTCGACCGCAGGCCGCACGAGGCCCATGAGGGCGCCGTAGGGCACCAGCATGGCGAGCGCCATCACGACCTTGACGAGGAAGTCGCAGACCGCCCAGCCGATCCAGACGGGAACGGTCGTCGAAAGCGGCCCGCCGCCATAGGTGGCGAGATCGGTCACATCGCCCGCGAAGGCGAGCGTGAAGAACAGGGCCGTGTCGAGCGCCGAGCCGAGAAGGCTGCCGGTCAGCGGCGCCTTCCACCACGCGAGCCGGCGCAGGCGATTGAACACGCCGATGTCGAGCAGTTGCCCGACGAGAAAGGCGGTGCCCGACGCGAAGGCGATGCGCGGGCTCGCGGCGACAACGGAAGCCGCCAGCGCCAGCACGAAGCCGACGATGACGAGGCGGCGCGCCGTCGCGGCGCCATAGCGGCGGTTGGTCAGGTCGGTGACGAGGAAGGCGACCGGATAGGTGAAGGCGCCCCAGGTCAGGTAATCCTCGAGGCCCCAGGGCGTGAAGGGGTGCTGCACCGCGACGTTGGAGGCGAGCACCACCAGCGCCATGGCGGTGACCGGCGCCCACAGGCGGCGCGTCTGCGCCGGCAGGATGGGGCGTCGATCACGGTCCATGGCCGGCTCCTCTCACCAGTCGCGGGCGTCCAAACGCAAACGGGCGGCCGTGAGCCGCCCGCAGGAAGACTGGCGCGCCGGCCTTATTCGGCGGCGGCGAGCTTCTTCTCGACCTCGCGCTTGAGCACGCGGGCGCCCTGCGACAGGTCGCCCTCGGAGGCCTTGACGAGGAAGGCATCGAGGCCGCCGCGGTGCTCGACCGAGCGCAGGGCGGCAGCGGCGATGCGCAGGCGAACGGCGCGGCCGAGCGCATCCGACTGCAGCGTGACGTTGCACAGGTTCGGCAGGAACCGGCGCTTGGTCTTGCGGTTCGAGTGGCTCACGAGGTGGCCGGTCAGAACCGCCTTGCCCGTCAGTTCACAACGGCGTGCCATGATTATTCGTCCTCAACGCTACAGGTGCCGCCGACCAGGCAAAGCCCCATGACCGGCAACCGTCGCCGGCGGCTGGGCACCACATGTCCCGAGAAAGTCGCGGGTGTATAGTGGACTTCGCCTGTGTTCGTCAAGGACGTGAACGCGCCCATCTCGCCAAATGGCGCAGGAAGCGCCACGATTCGGACTGATTCGCAGGCCAGTAAGGACGAGCGGGCATCCGGGGTTCGACATGCAGGCGCGCTACCGATCGACGCGGTGGAAGGTTCTTCCCCGCATGCTGGGCCGCTCCGGCTGGAGCATGGCCTGTCTTCGCGCGTCCGCGGGCGCGTCCCTTGCCTTGGCAGCCTTCGTGGCGCCGGCCGCGGCCGGCACGGTCGAGGCGAGATACGACATTTCGCTGATGGGCTTCAAGATCGGCGTGGCCACCGTCAAGGCGGATATCGACGGGGATCGCTACGACCTCTCGATCTGGGCCAAGCTCACCGGCCTTGCCGGGGTCATGACCAGCGGCAAGGGCGCCGCCACGGCGACGGGGAGCCTGGCCAGCAGCCGTCCCGCCCCGGGCACCTTCGCCATCACCACCGCGGGCTCCGAAAAATCCATCACCGTGCGCATGGCGATGTCCGGCGGCGCCGTCCAGGCCGTCGAGGTCAATCCGGAGATCGAGCCGCACCCCGACCGAATCGCCGTCACCGATGCGCATCGGCGCAACGTGCTCGATCCGGTCAGTGCCCTCTTGATGCCCGTCTCGGCCACGCTGTCGCCGACGAATGCCGCGAGCGCGGGCCCGAACGCCTGCCGGCGCACGCTGCCCATCTTCGACGGGGCGGCCCGCTACGACGTCACCCTGTCGCCGAGGACGGTGCGCACGGTGAACGGCAACGGCTATCAGGGGCCTGTCGCGGTCTGCGACGTGCGCTATTCCGCCATCGCCGGGCACCGCGCCAACCGCAAGGTGACCAAGTTCATGGAAGAAAACAGGGACATGCAGGTGTGGCTCGCGCCGCTCGCCGGCACGCGCCTGTTCATGCCCTACCGCATTGCCGTGCGCACGCCCATCGGCCTCAGCGAGATCGAGGCGACGAGCCTGACGATGGACGGCGTCCCGCTTGGGCGGGACATGTCGCCGGTGCGCGCCCAGAACTGAGGCGGTTGCGGGCGGGACCGGCGCTTCACGGTTCTGCGAGCGAGGCATACGTGCGGCCCCGATTCCTGTTCCATTTCAGCACGTCGCGGTAAACGCGTGGCGTCCCTCGGGCCGGGGTGCGCTCGTGGCGCCGATGGCGGCTTGTGCTCTCTCGCGGGAGGCGGCCACAATATCTTGTGGGGACCGGATCGGGAACGGCGCCTTCGCAGTGATTCGTCGCATCTCTGTTCCCGTTTCGGCCTGATCGTTAACGTCCCGGAGGCTCACGGCTCTCCGGCGCGTTAAGGATCGCCGGCTGCAGGAAGCCTCTGCCCGTTAACCGTTCCGCGTGCTTCATCGCGCCGCGGCAGGACCTTCGATGGCGGGCATTTGTGGCGCAGGGCAGGTCCGGCCACCATATGTCGTAGCGAACGAATCCTGATTCTCCACGAGTCAGCGATTCGGGCTCCCTTCGTTCGCGGCCTGTTCGCATCGTTAAAAAGCGCGCGGGCGGGCGTTCCGCTGTGGTACAGGAGGGCGCCGGGGCAAAGCCTCGCGGCGCCGGGCCGTTTGTCGTAATCGGGATCGCATGCTTCTTCGATCATTGCCGCCTTCCGTGCGCGCCCGCGGGGTCACCGCCGTGCTCGGGCCGACCAACACGGGCAAGACGCATCTCGCCATCGAGCGCATGCTGGCGCACGAGAGCGGGGTGATCGGCCTGCCGCTGCGCCTCCTGGCGCGGGAGGTCTACGGCCGTCTCGTCGAGCGCGCCGGCGCCGATCAGGTCGCGCTCGTCACCGGCGAGGAGAAGATCAAGCCGCTCAACGCCCGCTACTGGGTGGCGACGGTCGAGGCCATGCCGCGCGACCTCGACGTCGCCTTCTGCGCCATCGACGAGATCCAGCTCGCCAGCGACTTCGACCGCGGCCACGTCTTCACCGACCGGCTGCTCAACCAGCGCGGCCGCTCCGAGACCCTGATCATCGGCGCGGCCACCATGCGTCCGCTGGTCGAGAAGCTGCTGCCGGGCGCCAACATCGTCTCGCGGCCGCGCCTGTCGCAGCTGAGCTATGCCGGCGAAAAGAAGATCACGCGGCTGCCGCGCCGCTCGGCCGTCGTCGCCTTTTCGGCCGAGGAGGTCTATGCCGTCGCCGAGCTCATCCGCCGGCAGAAGGGCGGGGCGGCCGTCGTGCTCGGGGCCTTGAGCCCGCGCACCCGCAACGCCCAGGTCGAGCTCTACCAGTCCGGCGACGTCGACTATCTCGTCGCCACCGACGCCATCGGCATGGGCCTCAACCTCGACGTCGACCATGTCGCCTTCGCCAGCGAGAGGAAGTTCGACGGCTACGGCTTCCGCCAGCTGACACCCGCCGAATTCGGCCAGATCGCCGGCCGCGCCGGGCGCCACATGCGTGATGGCACCTTCGGCACCACGGGCCGCTGCCCGCCCTTCGATTCCGAGCTCGTCACGGCGCTCGAGGACCATGCCTTCGAGCCGGTGCGCATGCTGCAGTGGCGCAACCCGGATCTCGACTTCGCCTCGCTGGCTGCCCTGCAGCGCAGCCTCGCCGCGCCGCCGCGCGAGGAAGGGCTGACGCGCGCGCCGACCGCCGAGGACGAGGCGGCGCTCGACATCGCCGCCCGCGATGCCGAGGTGCGCCGCCTCGCCGGCTCGCGCGCGGCGGTCGAACGCCTGTGGGAGGTGTGCCAGGTGCCGGACTACCGGCGCGTCGCATCGGCCGCTCATGCCGACCTCGTCGTCACGATTTACCGCGATCTCGTCAGCAACGGCGTGCTAGCGGAGGACTGGTTCGCCCGTCAGGTCGGCCTCGTCGACCGTACCGACGGCGACATCGACACCCTCTCCGCACGCATCGCACAGGTGCGCACATGGACCTTCGTCGCCAACCGTCCCGACTGGTTGACCGATCCCGAGCATTGGCAGGCGCGAACCCGTCAGGTAGAGGACAGGCTGTCGGATGCGCTGCACGAGCGTCTGGCCAGCCGGTTCGTCGACCGGCGCACCAGCGTCCTGATGCGGCGTTTGAGAGAGAATGCGATGCTTGAAGCGGAAGTCACCGCCGCTGGGGACGTTCTGGTCGAAGGCCAGCACGTGGGCCAGCTCCACGGATTTCAGTTCGCCGCGGACCCGCAGGCGGACGGCACCGAAGCCAAGGCTCTGCGCGCCGCGGCGCAGAAGGCGCTGGCCGGCGAGATCGAGATGCGCGCCGAGCGCCTCGCCAACGCCGGCGACGAGACGTTCGTGCTCGCGAACGACGGGGTCGTGCGCTGGATGGGCGAGGCCGTGGCGCGGCTGGTGCCGGGCGAGAAGCTGCTGGGCCCGCGCCTGCGCATCCTCTCCGACGAGCATCTGACCGGCCCGGCGCGCGACAAGGTCGAGCAGCGATTGGAGCTGTGGCTCAAGGCGCATGTCGCCAAGCTGCTCGGGCCGCTCATCGCGTTGGAGGAGGCAAGCGAGCTCAACGGCATCGCCCGCGGCATCGCCTTCCAGATCGCCGAATCCCTCGGCGTGCTCGACAGGGCGCGCGTGGCGCAGGAGGTGAAGGGCCTCGACCAGGAGCAGCGCGGCGCCCTGAGGCGCATGGGCGTGCGCTTCGGCGCCTATCATCTCTACCTGCCCCAGCTCCTGAAGCCGGCGCCGCGGGCGCTCGCCGCCCAGCTGTGGGCGCTCAAGCACGGCGGCCTCGACGTCAAGGGGCTCGACGACATCCCCCATCTCGCCGCCTCGGGGCGCACCTCGATCCCGGTCGATGCCGAGGCGCCGAAGGCGCTCTATCGCGCCGCCGGCTTCCGCGTCTGCGGCGAGCGGGCCGTCCGCGTCGACATCCTCGAGCGCCTCGCCGATCTCATCCGCCCGGCCATCGCCTACCGGCCCGGCACGACGCCCGGCGAGCCGCCGGCCGGCGCCGCCGACGGTGACGCCTTCGTCGTCACCGTCGCCATGACGTCGCTCGTCGGCTGCTCGGGCGAGGACTTCTCGTCGATCCTTAAGGCGCTCGGCTATGTCATGGACCGCCGCACGGGCCCGGCCATCACGGTGCCGCTCGTGCCGGCGCCCCGGCAGGTGACGCCGCCCGAGCGTGGAGCCGAAGCCGCTGCCGCGGAACCGGCCGAGCCCGCCGGAACGGAAGGCGAAGCCGCGGCTTCTGACGCCGCACCTCCCGAGAGCGAAGGAGCGGTCGAGGACACCGAGGCACAGGCTGCTGCCCCGGAGGCCGCCAACGAAACCGTTGCCGAGGCCGAGGCTGCCGAGCCGGCCGCCACCGAGGTGCCGGCCGAAGCGCCCGCCGACGAGCCGCAGCTCACGGTGGGATCGGCATCCCAGGAGCCGGCATCCCAGGAGCCGGCCTCGCAGGAGCCAGCCGCTCGGGAGGCTGGGCCGGAGGAGGCCGCTGCGGCCGATCCGGCCGAGCCGGTCCTGATCGAGGTGTGGCGCCCGCATCGCCATCACCATCACGCCCAGCAGCGGCAGGGCGCGGACAAGCGCGGCCGCCGCCATGGCCGAGGCGAGGCGCCGCGCGAAGGCGCAGCGGGACGGCCGGAGGCTCCGGCGGTGCGCGGGCCGATGCGCCCGGCCCAGCCGCGCAACGGTGCCCCGGGCGGCGGGCGGCCGGCGGACAAGCGGGCCGACGGCGGGCAGCGCCGCGGCAAGCCGGGAGAGGGACGCGGCGAGCGCCGCCACGAGCAGCGCAGCGAGCGGGCGCCCGATCCCAATTCGCCTTTCGCCAAGCTGCTCGCCCTCAAGCAGCAGCTGGAATCGCGGGACGACAAGAAGTAGCGGCGCCGCGGGGCGCGAGCCCCGCCGCCCGCGCGGGCGGAGTGCATGGCGGAGCAGGAAGCCGAGCGGCTGCGTCTCGACAAGTGGCTGTGGCACGCGCGCATGGCCAAGAGCCGCACGCTCGCCGCCAAGCTGGTAATGGCCGGCCACGTGCGCCTCAACGGCCGGCGCATGGAGGATCCCGCCCGCCGCATCGGCAAGGGCGACGTCCTCACGATCGCCCTCGCGCACGGGACCTTCGTGGTCACCGTCGTGGCGCTCGGCACGCGCCGCGGGCCTGCGGCAGAAGCGCGCACGCTCTATGTCGAAAATTTGCAGGACGGCCCTGCACCCAGCGAATGAGTGCGCTCTGGCGTCATCCGCGCCGGCTCCTTAAGTCACGGTACAGGCTGGTGTGCGACGTTGTGATGCAGGCGCGGCATTCGCCGGTCGCGCGCGACGAGACGTCGCTTGCTTTGCCGGCCCGGAGCGGGTAGAGCGCGCTTTCGCACTGACGGACGGGCTAGGGCCCGCCTTCTGAACACGGGACCAGGCGGCAGGAGAAGCGGATGACCTACGTCGTCACCGACAACTGCATTCGTTGCAAGTATATGGACTGCGTCGAAGTTTGCCCGGTCGACTGTTTCTACGAAGGCGAGAACATGCTCGTCATCCACCCGGACGAGTGCATCGATTGCGGCGTGTGCGAGCCGGAGTGCCCCGCCGAGGCGATCAAGCCCGATACCGAGCCCTCCCTCGAGAACTGGTTGAAGCTCAACGCCGATTACGCCAAGGTATGGCCCAACATCACGCAGAAGCGTGAGGCGCCGGCCGATGCCAAGGAGTTCGACGGCATCGCCGGCAAGCTTGAGAAGTATTTTTCGCCCGAGCCGGGCGAGGGAGATTGAGCGCCCCTGCCGCGCCCGTTTGAAGGGTGCGGCGCGGTAGACCTTTGATTTTCACTGCATTTTATGATAGGTTGTTGTTCTACAGTCGGTTAGCGCAATGGGCACGGTCGTTTTCGCCGTACTTTGTTCAGCCAGAGAACGTCAGTAGCGGACCTGCGATACCCTTCGCAGGCGTCCAGGGTCTTTGCGCGACACGGGTTCATCGACTGAGATCGGTTTGCGAGGCAGAGGTGTTCCTCCTGCCCCGCTGGTGTTGTGCCACCGCCGCGGATCAGCCTTCCCGGTGGTGGGGCGTATCGTCCGTTTCGAGGCGAGTGCGATCAGGAGGCGACCACTATCATGACGAATGCCAAGAAGACCGCCCAGCGTCAGGGTTTCAAGACGGGGGAATCCATCGTCTATCCCGCTCATGGCGTCGGCCAGATCGTCGCCATCGAGGAGCAGGAGGTCGCCGGTTTCAAGCTGGAACTGTTCGTCATCACGTTCGAGAAAGACAAGATGACCCTGCGCGTGCCGACCACGAAGGCGGCGAGCGTGGGCATGCGCAAGCTCGCCGAGACGCCGCTCGTCGACAAGGCGCTGGAGACGCTGACCGGCCGTGCGCGCATCAAGCGCACGATGTGGTCGCGCCGCGCGCAGGAATACGAGGCCAAGATCAATTCGGGCGATCTCATCGCCATCGCCGAGGTGGTGCGCGACCTGCACCGCTCCGACGCCCAGCCCGAGCAGTCCTACAGCGAGCGCCAGCTCTATGAGGCCGCGCTCGACCGGATGGTGCGCGAGATCTCGGCCGTCAACCGCGTCACCGAGACCGAGGCGCTGAAGCTCATCGAGGACAGCCTCGCCAAGTCGCCCAAGCGGGCGGCGAAGGCGCCGGCCGAGGCCGACGCCGACCTCGACGCCGAAGAGGTCCAGGAAGAAGCCGCCTGATCGCCTTCAGCTCACGCAGGAGCCCGGCAGAGATGCCGGGCTTTTTGCTGTCTGGCAGTCGGCCAGCTTGACGGCGCGGCCTCGGGCATGCCTGCGCCGAAGGAACTTCACCCTTCGCTCGAAAACGAGTTCGGCCGCGTCGCGCCGCGCCTGACAGCCATCCTCCGCGGGCGCGCGGCCCGGCCGCGAAGCCCCCGGCCTTCAGGTCACGGCGCCGATCATTCTTCCGTGATGATCTTGTAGGTCCAGCCGGGCGTGAGCGGCTTGCCGGCGGTGAGGCCGTTGAGCACGAGGAAGCGTTCGAGCGGCCGGTCGGGAGCCGACATGCGGCTGGCGAGGCTCTCGGCCGTATCGCCGGGCTGCGCCGTGACGAGGGCGATGCGGCGCGGGCGGATGGACGCTATCTCGTGCGAGGAGAGGCGGCGGAAGCTCGCGAGCGTCTGGCGGAAGGCCCGGGTCGTGGCCGCGCTGTTGTCGCGCGAGGCATAGACGAGGCGGTAGACGGCATTGTCGACGCGGATGGCCGCGAGCTGGAAGTGCCACTCCTTGCCCTCGGTGGTGCCCGTCGCGGCCGGCAGGCCGTTGATCGTCGTCTCGGCGATGTTCTGGGTCGTCATTCCCTCGATCCAGCCGGAGGCGAGGAAATCCTTGAGACTCTGTGCCGGAGGCAGCTCGACGGCGTCGAGGCGCAGGGCCTGGGACCCGTCCGGCGAGACGCCGAAGACGGCCTGGGCGGTATTGTCGAGCTGGAACCCCTCCGGCCCGGCGAAGGTGATGCCGAGGCGCGGGTGCTGGAAACGGCGCCCCTGCACGACGCCGTCGGCCGGATCCTCGCCATAGGCGAGGCCGTTGATGGCGTTGAGATAGGTGTTGCGGTCCGCCGCCCCCGCGGCGCTGCCGGCCTGCCGTGCCGCGGCGATGGCCTGGGACACGCGCTCCGGCGTCGTCGGATGGGTGGAGAGGAAGTTCTGGCCCTGGGCCGACCGGCTCGAGCTGCCATTGAGCTCGGCGTTGCGGCTCAGCGAGACCAGGAAGCGCGCCGCGCCGTAGGGGTCGTAGCCTGCCTTGGCGATGGTGCGCACGCCGATGCGGTCCGCCTCGAGCTCCTGCGCGCGCGAGAAGCCGGCGATCGACAGGCGTGTCTCGTCGCGCACCTGCTCGCTCGCTGCCGGGTCGTTCAGCACCTCGGAGACCACGCGGCTCACGAGCATGGAGCGCTGCTCCATCTCCGCGCGCGCAACGGCATGGCGGGCGGTGACGTGGGCGATCTCGTGGGCGAGCACGCCGGCGATCTCCGACGTGTCGTTGGACAGAGCGAGCAGGCCGCGCGTGACGTAGACGTTGCCCGTCGGCAGGGCGAAGGCGTTGACGGTCGGGGAGTTGAGGATGGTGACACGATAGCTCTCGGCCGGACGGTCGCTCGCCGGCGTCAGCTTCGCCACCACCTGCTGCAGCAGCTGCTCGGCCCTGGCGTTGCGATATTCGCCGCCGAGCGCGGAGACGAGCTGCTGGTGCTCGCGGCTCGCGGCCCGGTCGAGGCCGGTCAGCCGCGGCGCGGCTGGCGGCAGGGGCGCGGTGTCCGGCAGCCGGGTGCCGTCGAAGGCGCAGCCGGCCAGGAGAAAAGCCATGAACAATCCGGCCGCGAGACGCGCGGCGCGTCCCGGCCCGATTCGTCCTGCCCTGTCGCTCAGCCTGCTCATTCCGTCCCGGCCACCTCGATACGCTCTACGTCTTCCGCCCGTGTTACCTCGATCAACGGCCCGCCGCGAAGCTCGACGACCCCGCGCACACGCACCCGGCGCCCCTCGAGCGAGGCTGCGGTGAGCCCGGCCGCGCGCATGATCCGCCAGATCGGTTTCGACACGGTGACCGTCATGTCCTCGGACCACCTCCGGCCGAAATTCAGATAGGTGCGCGCCGAGCGTTCGCCCACACTCACGACGATGCCCTCGACGATGGCGAAGCGTCCCGCGAGGGCCGCAAGCGCTTCGAGATCATCCGCCTGCCGCACCGCATGCTCGGCTTCGCGCCACAACCCGCGCACCTCGCGCCGCGCCTCTGTCTCTGCCGTGAGCAGAGCCGGTATGCAATCCTTCACGCCATACTGCGGCCATACACGCGCCAAACCGTTCCGCACCAACAGCTCCTCGAGCATCATGACATCGGATGCGCCTTCGGCGTCGGTCGACGCGCGTTGTGGGAAAACGTCCCAAGCGGCCGAAAGGTTCTTTCCGACCAAGATTGAGGCAACATTGCGGCCCCATCGGTCCGTTCCCGCCCCGATTGCGGCGAGCGCGACATCTTCTCCGGCGAGTGTTGCAAGCCGTCCACGCCAAGCCTCGGCCGCCGGCCCCTCCTGCGGCAGCAGGATGCCGGCGAGCCGCACCATGCGGCCGTCATCGAGGCCGAGGTCGCCGTGCCGCGTGACGGCGGCGATGCGCACGGGACCGGCGGCCTGCCCGGCGCAGGAGGCCGCAGCAGCCACCGACGTCGATGCGAGCAGGGCCGCGAGCGAGCCCGCGATCCCGACATGAAGCATCTGCCGCGCTGCAATTTCGAGAATCATGTGCTAAAGGGGCTGCGGTTGTCCCGGTAGCTCAGCAGGATAGAGCAACGGTTTCCTAAACCGTAGGTCACAGGTTCGAATCCTGTCCGGGACGCCATCACTTTCCCTTGTTACCCCACCGACGGCACACGGGCCAGCGCCTCCGACGCCACCTGTGGCGGATGCGTGGCAATTTGCGTCGAGGGGCGATAGTCTCGCGCCTCTGGAGCCAGCGGGGCGCCGCGGATGAGCGAGGCGGGAACCGGCAGGGCGCAGCTGCGTCGCCCGGCGGAGGAGGAAGTCGCTGCAAGGCCCGCCGTTATCCGGCTGATGGCTGTGGCGGCGCTTGTCGTGCTGTTCGACATCTTCCGGCCGCAGATCGTCGGCATCGACTTCGAGCAGGCCATCGAGATCTATTCGCCGCTGCTGCGCGGCCTGCTCATCGGCATCTACGCCCTTGGCCTCTGTTTCGGCCTGATGGCGCCGCGCCGCTTCGCAGCCTCGCTGCTGCGCGCCTGGCCCATCTTCCTGGTTCTCCTACTTGCGGCGCTGTCGGCCTTCTGGTCTCCGCTTCCGGGGGTGACGCTGCAGAAGACCTTCGCCAGCACGGCGACCTTCGTCCTCGGCTGCGGCTATGTCGCCTATTTCGGCGCCCGGGAGACCTTGCGTCTGGTCGCGATCGTGCTCGCCATCGGTATCCTCGCCAGCGCGCTCTTTGCCTTCATGACGCCTGAAGACGCGCTGCACCAGCGCACGGATGCCTTTGAATCCATCCATGCCGGCGTCTGGCGGGGCGTTTTCTACCATCGCGTGCTGCTCGGCCAGGCGGCGGCGCTCACCTGCATCATCTGGCTCTTCTGCGCCGGGCCGTCCCTCGGGCCGCTCGTTCTGCGGCTTGCCGTCGCCGCCGTGGCCGTCCTCTGTCTCGCACGGTCGGAATCGGCCGGCGGCTATGCGGCGCTCGTCATCGGGGTTGCCGCCTTGGCCGGGCTGCGCCTCCTCGAAGGGGCCGGGCGGAACCTGCGCGGCGTGCTGCTGGTCCTCGGCATCTTCCTCCTCGTTCCGCTGCTGATCGCGGCCGAGGCGCTCATATCGGTCGGTATCGCGGCGCTCGGGCGCGACCTCACCTTCACGGGCCGCTGGCAGCTGTGGGTGCTGCTGATCGATCTCGTGGGTGAGAATCCCTGGCTCGGCTATGGCTTCAGCGCCGGCTACCAGGTGCTGCGGCCGGCCGTCACCGCGATGTTCGGCTACGATTTCGTCAATCCGCACAGCGGCTACATGGATATTCTCGTCGGCCTTGGTGTTGTCGGTCTCCTCGCCGCCCTCTTCGTCTTGTTCATCCTCCTTCGCCAGTCCCTGCGCCTTGTCTTGCGGGAGGACGTGGCACGGCTCGGAGCCTTGCGCTACCTGCCCTTCGCCGTCGCCGTCTTCCTGATCGGCGCGAATGTGGTCGAGGCCATGCTGATCGAGAGCCGCGGCTTCGCGACGGCGCTGCTCGCGCTGACCTTCGCGGCTGCCGGCGATGCGGTGCGCGGCCTCGCGGCCGCCCCGCGCCTGGCTGCGGCGCCGGCCGTTGTGCCCACCCTCGCGGGGCAGGCGCGATGAGACGCGCCATGGCCCTCGTCCTGGCCGTCGCGCTGGTGACCGCCGGCCTTGTCATGCTGCGGTCCCAGGGTTGGGCGGTCCGCGCGGCGGGAACCTTCATGCCGGAGTTCGGCGCAAGCCAGCTGCCGCGTGTCGCGATCGCTGATTCGCCCGTTCCGGGGCCGGTCGGCGGCGTCGAATCGGGCGAGGTTCTGGCCGTTGCCGCACTGGCCTGCGACAGCGAGTGGCTGGCGCTGGTGGCGCGGCGGAGCGGCGAGGAGGCGGAGCGGCAGCGCGGGGCCTGCGCCGATCTGCGCCGGCGCCTCGTGCGAGCCTCGCCCCGTTCTGGCGATGCCTGGCTTGCACTGGCTGCCACCCATGTGACCGGGGGGCGCCTCGACGACCAGGGCAGGGCTGCCCTCGCCCTGTCGATCCGCACCATGCCTTTCGAGGCGTGGATGGCGGAGCGGCGGGTGCTCTTCGCCCTCGATGCCTTCGACGTCCTCACGCCGGACGAGCGCGGGCGCATCGCGGCGGATTTCGCCGTCCTCGTGATGTCGGGGCATCGCATGCAGCGCATCCTCGCGCGCGCGTCGCTGGACCCGCGGGCCGAAAAGGTCGCGCTGGCGCTGGGTGACTTGGCGGGCGGCGAGGTGCGCGCATGGTTCGCCACCCAGCTCGCGCGGCTCGATGCCGCCGAGAAGTGAACGCCTTCCACAGGCCGCTCCGGGTCCGCCCGTTTGACACCCGATCGGGCCAGACCCATATTCGACCGATGATGTTGAAGGTCGTGCCACAGCGCCGTTTTCTGCTTCGCGCGGGTTCCCTTATCGCGGGAACATAGCCCCGGGCGCGGTGTGGCCATTGGCTGCCCGGGCTCGGGGCAGCCGCCGGGCTCCGGCCCGACGACCGCCGGCGCATGCCGGCCTGTAGCAGCATCGCACGACGATCACCCCCATGACGCGGCAAGGCGCCGCGGCGGCCGGCCCGCAGGCGCCTCGCGCCGCCGGGGTCGTTCCCGCAACTGGCCTGCCCGGCAAGGGGCCGTGCCGGGCCGCCAACGCTCAATCGAGAGGTTACCCATGTCCACCGTGTCTTCGCGCCGCACCTTGCGCCGCCCGCCCATCACGGTCTCGCAGGAGGATTTCGACCGGCTCTACGCGCTGGCCGAGGCCGCGGCCGACCGCCAGCCGGAGGTCGCCGAGAATCTCCTGGGCGAGCTCGACCGGGCCAAGGTCCTGCCAGCCGGCAAGCTGCGCAGCGCCGTCGTCGCCATGGGCTCGCGCGTCACCTTCGAGGACGAGGTGACGGGCAAGGTGCAGACGGTCGAGCTCGTCTACCCCGGTGAGGCCGATATCGCGGCCGGCCGCATCTCCATCCTGACTCCCATCGGCGTCGCGCTCATCGGCCTCGCCGCCGGCCAGTCGATCTCGTGGGAGACGCGCGGCGGCGAGCGGCGGCAGCTCAAGGTCCACGCCGTCGAGGAGCGGTCCTGAGGCGCCACCGGGCGCCTCGGCGGTGACGCTCGGCAAAAAGCGTGATTGCAAGCGCCTCGTGAAACGGTAATGTGCCGGTGACGGTGCCTCGCTCCCGCGAGGTGAAAAGGGAACGCGGTCGAAAGCCGCGGCTGCCCCCGCAACTGTAGGCGGCAAGCGCCGGGCCGGATGCCACTGGGACCCACGGGTCCCGGGAAGGCGGCCCGGGGCCGAGAGCCGCAAGCCAGGAGACCTGCCGTCGCCGATCCACGCGTGAGGCTGCCGGGTGTGGCAGCCAGGGAGATGCACGATGACCGCAGTCGCAACCGCCCGCGTTGCCAGCCGCGCCGAAGCCCTCAAGGTGGCGCTCCTCGCCTTCGTCCTCGGCACGGGACTCGTCTTCGTGACGGGCTTTGCCCACCCCGACACCATCCACGACGCCGCGCACGACACGCGCCACGCCCTGAGCTTCCCCTGCCACTGACGGGCAATGCTCCAACGCGTGCTCGCGGTCGGCCTTGTGGCCGGCCTCGTTGCCGGGCTTGCGGTTGCGGTCCTGCAGCATTTCACCACGACGCCGCTGATCCTGGCGGCGGAAGTCTATGAGGTCGAGGCCGAGCAGCAGGCCCGTGGCCTGCTGGTGCCGGCCAATATCATCCTCGCTCACGGCGGCCACGGCGCCGGTGCTGCCGCATCGGGCGGTGAGGCCGGCTTCGATGCCGGCAGGACCTTGCTGACCGGGCTTGCCACGATCGTCACGGCCGTCGGTTTCGCCCTCGTCATCCTCGCCGCCATGATCGCGGCAGGCGGGCGCATCGACGAGCGCCGGGCGCTGGGCTTCGCCTTCGCCGCCTTCCTCGCCGCCGGCCTTGCACCGGCCCTCGGCCTCGCGCCGGAACTGCCCGGCAGCGCCGCCGCGCCGCTGCTGGCGCGGCAGGTCTGGTGGATCGCGACGGCGGCGCTGACCGCGGGCGGCCTGTGGCTGTTCGTGCGCCACGGCGCGTTCTGGGCCCGTGCCCTCGCCCTTGCCATGATCGCGGCGCCGCACGTCGTCGGCGCGCCGCATCCGGCCGCCTACGAGAGCCGCGTGCCGGCCGAGCTCGCCGCCCAGTTCGCCGCCACCTCGCTCGCCGTCCAGGCGGTGCTGTGGCTGTCGACCGGGCTCCTCGTCGGTCTCCTCTGGCAGCATCTGGCCCGCCGGGCGGGTGAGGCGTGATGGCGGCGCCCGACGTCACCGTCTTCGTCTGCGTCTCCTGCCGGCGGCGCGCCGACAATGCCGCCGGCTTCGACGAGCCGGGCCGCGTGCTCGCCGAGCGCCTCGCCGACCGGCTGGCCGGTGATGCGCCCGGCGCCGCGGTGGTGCCGGTCGAGTGCCTCGCCGTCTGCAACCGCCCCTGCACGGTGGCGCTCGTCGGCGACGGCAAGTGGACCTATCTCGTCGGCGACCTCGACAACGAGGCCCATCTCGACGACATCGCCGCTGCGGCACGGGCTTATGGCGCCACCGAGAACGGCATCATCGCCTGGAAGGAACGGCCGCTGCCCTTCCGCAAGGGCGTCGTCGCGCGCGTGCCGCCCCTGGCCTTTCGCCCGCAGATGCCGGCGCCGGCCCTGAGCGGCAGCGATGCGCTGACGCAGGACTAGCCGCGCCGCCCCTGGCGCAGCCCCCGATTTTCTTGTGCCGCCGTGATGCGGCAGACTGGACCGACAGATGCAAGCGACCCTTCCAGCAACGACGGCCAAGGTGCCGTGCACCATCGTCACCGGCTTCCTCGGCGCGGGCAAGACGACCCTCGTGCGCCGCATCCTCGAGGGCGACCACGGCCGGCGCATCGCCGTCATCGTCAACGAATTCGGCGACGTCGGCTTCGATGGCTCGTTCCTCTCCGGCTGCGGCATCGCCGGCTGCCCGGAGGAGGCGGTGGTGGAACTGCCCAACGGCTGCCTGTGCTGCACGGTGGCGGATGACTTCGTGCCGGCGCTCGACCGGCTGCTCGCCATTGAGCCGGCGCCCGACCACATCGTCATCGAGACCTCGGGCCTCGCCCTGCCCAAGCCGCTCGTCAGCGCCTTCAACTGGCCTCAGATCCGCTCGCGCGTCACCGTCGACGGCGTCGTCGCCGTGGTCGACGGGCCGGCCGTGGCGGAGGGGCGCTTCGCCGACGATCCCGCTGCGCTCGCCGCCCAGCGCGCGGCGGACGAGACGCTCGACCACGACAATCCGCTCGAGGAGGTGTTCGAGGACCAGCTCCTGTGCGCCGACCTCATCGTGCTCAACAAGACGGACCTGATGAGCCCGGCCGAGATCGAGGCGGTGTCCGCGCAGATCTCGGGCGAATTGCCGCGCGCGATCAAGATCGTGCCGGCCGCGAACGGTGCCATCGACGCGCGCGTCCTCATCGGCCTCGGCGCGGCGGCGGAGGACGACCTCGCCGCCCGCCCGTCGCACCATGACGACGTCGGCGAGCACGACCACGACGATTTCGAGAGCGCGGTCTTCCCGGTGGCCGATGTCGATTCGCCGCAGGAGATCGCCCGGCGCGTGGCCGCCGCGGGCGCGGTGGATGGTGTCCTGCGCATCAAGGGTTTCCTCGCGCTGCCGGACAAGCCCATGCGGCTCGTGGTGCAGGCGGTGGGATCCCGCGTCGGCCACCACTTCGACCGGGCGTGGAAGCCGGGGGAGGAGCGCGCGGGCCGGCTCGTCGTCATCGGCCTCAAGGGCTTCGACCAGGCTGCGGTGGCGGGCGCGCTCGCCGGGTGAGGAACGCGCGGGCTCGCCGGCCCGCGTGAAAGGTGAGGGACGGAGGCGATGCACCTCCTCGCGACGACTTCCGTGACGCTCGACGAGGCGAACGAGGCGGTGGACGTCGCCCAGTCGCCGGGCGACATTGTCGTGCTCTCCTTCGCCGACAGCGACCTCGCGCTCGTCGCGGCCGCTCATGCCCGCCTCGGCAAGGGCTTCCCCAGCCTGCGCCTTGCCGACCTCAAGCGGCTGCGCCACCCCCTGTCGGTCGACCTCTATGTCGATCAGGTGGCGGCGAAGGCGCGCTTCGTCCTGGTGCGTTGCCTCGGCGGCATCGACTATTGGCGCTACGGGCTCGAGCGGCTGTCGCAGCTCGCGCGGGAGACGGACCTCATCTTCGCGGCGGTGCCCGGCGAGCCGCGGCCCGACCCGGCGCTCATGGTGCTCTCCAGTGTCCCGCCGGACCTGTTGCGCGCGCTTCACGCCGATTTCTCGGCCGGCAGCGAGGCGGCGATGCAGGCGATGCTCGGCCGCATCGCGGCAGCCCTCGGCCATGAAGCGGCGAGCGAGACCGCGTCTGCACCGCCGGCGCCGCTGCCGCCGCTCGTCGCCTGGTCGGCCGAGGGCGGGGCCGTGGAGCCCGAGGCGGCGCTTGCAAGCCTGCCGGCTGACCGGCCGGTCGTGCCGCTCCTCTTCTATCGCTCGGCGCTCGCGGCCGGGGATGTCGCGCCGGCCGCAGCCCTCGCCGAGGCCTTGGCCGTGCGTGGCCTCGCGCCGCTGCCGCTGGCGCTCACCAGCCTCAAGGATCCTGCCGTCGCCGAGCCGCTGCGCCGGCTCATCACGCTGCGCCCGCCCGCCGTGATCGTCGCGCTGACGGGCTTTTCGGCGCGGGACGATGCCGGCTTCGTCCTCGATGCGGCCGGGGCGCCCGTCATCCAGGCGATCGTCTCGGGCAGCACGCGCGAGGCCTGGGCGGAGGCGCCGGCCGGCCTCGCCGCCGCGGATCTTGCCATGCAGGTCGTGCTGCCGGAGGCGGACGGGCGCCTCATCGGCCGCGCCGTCGCCTTCAAGGAATGGGCGCTCGACGTGCCGGCGGCCGATTTCGTCGGCCGGCGCAAGGTCGCCGATCCGGAGGGCGTGGCGGCGGTCGCGAACCTCGCCGCCCGCTGGGCGCGCCTTGCCGCGACACCGCGCGGCGAGCGGCGCCTCGCCTTCATCCTGTCCGACTATCCCGCCCGGGCCGGCCGCGCCGGCTATGCCGTGGGGCTCGACACGCCGGCGAGCCTATGCGCTATCTTCGACGATCTCGCCGCGGTCGGCTTCGACACGCGCCGCAGCTTCGACGTGGCCGAAGTGATGCCGCGGCTGACGGGCTCTTCTCCCTCCCCCGGCGAAGCGGCGGGGAGAGCCGGGGTGGGGGCGGTGCCGCAGGTGGGTGCTCGCCGAATACGATGGCTACGGCAGGTGATTCCGAACGCCCCGGCGCTGCGCCCGAGGGCGCCCCACCCCTGGTCCCTCCCCGCCGCAAGCGGGGGGAGGGGGACAGGGGGCACCCGGTCAGCGCGGTTGATCTCTCCCGCGATCCGGGGGGCGATGGCGAAGCGCTCCTGTCCCTTGCCGATTATCGCGTCTGGTTCTCCGCCCAGCCCGCCGCGCTGCAGGCGGAGGTTCTGGACCGCTGGGGCGCGCCTGAATCGGACCCCGCCTGCCGCGACGATCATTTCGTCTTCCCGGTCCTGCGCGCCGGCAAGGCGCTCGCCGCCCTGCAGCCGGGCCGCGGCCTGCCGGGCGCCGACAGGAAGGCGCTGCATCACGCGCCGGACGTGCCGCCCTGCCACGGCTATCTCGCCTTCTATCTGGCGCTCCGGCGCGCCGGCATCGATGCCCTCGTTCATCTCGGCACGCACGGCACTGTGGAATGGCTGCCGGGCAAGGCCGTGGCGCTGTCAGGGGCCTGCTGGCCGCAGGTGGCGGCGGGCGACCTGCCGGTGATCTATCCCTTCATCGTCAACGATCCGGGCGAGGCGGCGCCCGCCAAGCGGCGCATCGCGGCCCTGACGCTCGGCCATCTCACGCCGCCGCTTGCCGTCGGCGGGCTCCACGGCGAGGCGGCCGCGCTGCGCGACCTCGTCGAGGAATATGCCGGCGCCCAGGCGCTCGACCCGCGCCGCGCGAAGCTCCTTGCCGAGGACATCCTGTCGCGCGCCGAAGCCTCCGGCCTCGCCGCCGAATGCGGCATCGTCCCGGGCATGGCCATGGCGGAGGCGCTGAGCGCGCTCGATGCGCATCTGTGCGACCTCGCCGAAATCTCCTTCGCCGAGGGACTGCACATCTTCGGCCGCAGCCCGGCGGCGGCGGAGCGGGCGCGCCTCCTCGCCGAGATCGCCGGGCTCGACGAGGCGCAGGCAACCCGCGTGGCCGAGGCCGTCGCGGCGAGCGGCGCGGCCGAGCGTGACGCTCTCGTCGCCGCGCTCGACGGGCGCTTCGTGCCGCCCGGCCCATCGGGGTCGCCGGCCCGCGGGCAGGTGGAGGTGCTGCCCACCGGCCGCAACATGACGACGCTCGACCCGCGCGCCGTCCCCACCCCGGCCGCCACCCGGCTCGGCGAGCGCGCCGCGGCCGAGGTGATCCGCCGCCATCTGCAGGAGACGGGGGACTGGCCGCGCCGCATCGTCATGGACCTGTGGGCCTCGCCCACCATGCGCACCGGCGGCGAGGACATCGCCCACGCGCTGGCGCTGATGGGCGTGAAGCCGGAGTGGGACCATGCCTCCGGCCGCGTCGGCGGCTTCACCATTCTGCCGCTGGCGCTGCTCGACCGGCCGCGCGTCGACGTCACCCTGCGCGTCTCGGGCGCCTTTCGCGATACCTTCCCCATCCAGCTGGCGCTGCTCGACCAGGCGGCGCGGGCGGTCGCGGCGCTCGACGAGGAGGACGGCTGGAACCCGCTCGCCGCCGCGCGCCGCGCCGGTGGCCTCCTGTCCCGCGTCTTCGGCGCCGCGCCGGGCCGCTACGGCGTGGGGCTGGCGGACCGGGTCCTGGCGGATGACGAGGCCGCGCGCGGGGACCTTGCCGCGCTCTACCTGGCCGCGACCGACCACGCTTATGGCGCCGGCGAGGCGCGTCGGGACGGCTCCTTCGCGGAGCGGCTCGCGGCGGCGGATGCCTTCGTCCATGTGTCCGACACGCGCGAGCGCGACATCCTCGACGGCGACGACGCCATGGAGGCCATCGGCGGCTTCGCCGTCGCCGGGCGCGAGGGGGCGCTCGTCTTCAGCCTCGACACCAGCCGGCCGGAGGCGCCGCGCGTGCGCACCGTGGAGGAGGACGTCGCCCGCCTCGTCCGCGGCCGGCTCGCCAACCCGCGCTGGATCGCCGGCCAGCTCGCCCATGGCTGGCGCGGCGCCGCCGAGCTCGCCCAGTCGCTCGATGCCGTCTTCATCTGCGCGGCCACCACGGGCGCGGTGTCGGACCACCAGTTCGACATGCTCTTTGCTGCCTATGTCGCCGACGAGGCGGTTTTCGGCCAGGTGCGGGAGGCCAACCCCCCGGCCGCCGGCGCCATCCTCGAGCGTTTCGCCGCGGCACGCCGCCGCGGCCTGTGGCGGACGCGGCTCAATTCCACCGCCACCCGGCTGGACGCCCTCGTCCGGGAGGCCGCGGCATGAGCGGCGCGGCTCCCGTACCGGCCAGCCGACGCGGCTGGTGTCCTGGCATCGCCCGCCCCATGGCGACCGGCGACGGCCTCCTGGTGCGCAACCACCCGCGCCACGGCTGCTTGACGGCGGCACAGCTCGGAGGGCTCGCCGATCTGGCTGAGCGCTACGGCAACGGCCTCGCCGATGTTACGAGCCGCGGCAACCTGCAGTTGCGAGGTGTTGCCGAGGCCGATCATGGCGCGCTCTCCGACGCGCTCGCCGGACTCGGCTTCATCGATGATTTGCCGGCAACAGGACCGCAGCGCATCGTCTTCCTCGATCCGCTCGCGGGTCTCGACGGACGGCGCGACCTGCGCCCGCTCGCCGACGCCATCGAGGCCGCGCTGCGGCCGCTGCGCGCTAAGCTCCCCGGCAAGTTCTGCATCGCCCTCGGACATGAAGGCACCGCGCCCGCCGTGGCGGCGGACCTCGAGGTCGCCGTCGATGCCGACGGAAACGCTGTCATCCGTTTGCCCGGCGCGCAACCGCCTGAGGCGGACGCGCCCTACTCCCCTCCCCCTTGCGGGGAGGGGCTGGGGGTGGCGCGCGCGACGAAAGAGGGTGGTCGCCTTCCTGGCTGGACCACCCCCCTCCCTCCCCCACAAGGGGGGAGGGGACAGGCGGCCGGGCTCCCGGCTTGCACGGGGAGAGAGCAGGCGGCCGGCCTCCCGGTCCGGATTGCGGCGCTGGTATCGGAATTCCTCGCCAATAACCCCGGTAAGCGGAGCCCTCGGCAAAGAAACGATGTGCCGGCTAATTACCTCGGCCTTCTGCCAGCCGGCGAACAACCGATCCTCGCTGTCGCCCCGGCCTTCGGCCGCCTCGCCGCTGCCGACATGCGCCGGCTCGCCGGCTGGGCCGGCCGCCACGGCGCGGGAGAACTGCGCCTGACGCCGTCCCGGGCCGTGCTCATCCCGCATCTTGACAGGGGCGCCGCGGACGGGCTGATGCGCGAGGCGCGGGCGGCCGGCTTCATCGTCGATGCCGACGATCCGCGGGTCTTGCTCGTCGCCTGCCCGGGGCGCCCGGCCTGCCGGAGCGCCTTCGCGCCGGCGCAGGCCGATGCCCTGCGCCTCGCCGGCGTGGCCGGGCTCTTCGGCGCCATGCATGTCTCGGGCTGCGCCAAGGGGTGTGCGCGCCAGGCGCCGGCGCCGCTCACGCTGGTGGGCGAGGCGGGCGGCTATGGCGTGGTGCTCGACGGCACGGCGCGCGATGCGCCGCTCGCCGTGCGCTCCGTGGCGGAGATCGAGGCGCTGCTGCAGCGCGTTGTCGCGACCGGCCCGTCGCGGGGCGAGGCAATCGCGGCCCTCGCCCGCGCGCTGAGGCCTGAACTGGGGAAGGAGATGCCGCGATGAGCGGCCGTTACGATTACGAACGCGACGGGGCGGCGATCTACCGCGCTTCCTTCGCCATCATCCGCGCCGAGGCCGATCTTGCGCGCTTTTCCGGCGCCGCCGAGCGCGTCGTCGTGCGCATGATTCACGCCTGCGGCATGACGGACCTGCCGCAGGACGTCGACATGTCCGCCGGTTTCGCGGAAGCGGCGGCGGCGGCCCTGCGCCGGGGGGCGCCCATCCTCTGTGACGCGCGCATGGTGGCGAACGGCATCACCCGCGCGCGCCTGCCGGCGGGCAACGAGGTCGTCTGCACGCTCGACGACCCGCGCGTGCCGGCCCTCGCCGAGAAGATCGGCAACACCCGCACCGCCGCGGCCATGGAGCTGTGGCGCGCGCGCCTCGCCGGCAGCCTCGTCGTCGTCGGCAATGCGCCCACCGCGCTGTTCCACCTGCTGGAGATGCTGGACGAGGGCGCGCCGCTGCCGGCCGCCGTCATCGGCATCCCGGTCGGCTTCGTCGGCGCGGCCGAATCGAAGGCGGTGCTCGCCGCCGACGGGCGCGTGCCGCATCTCGTCGTCCACGGCCGGCGCGGCGGCAGCGCCATGGCGGCCGCGGCGGTCAACGCCCTTGCGAGCGACAGCGAATGACCCTTCCAGGCAAGCTCTTCGGTGTCGGCATGGGACCGGGCGACGCCGGCTACGTGACGCTGCGCGCCCGCGAGGTGGTGCTCGGGGCGGGCCTCGTCGCCCATTTCGCCAAGAAGGGCCGGCGCGGTCATGCCCGCACCATCGCGGATGCGGCCATCGGCTCCGGCGGGCGCGAGATGGCCCTCGTCTATCCGGTGACGACCGAGATCGCCGTGGCCGATCCGGGCTACGGCGCCGCCATCACGGCCTTCTACGACGAGGCGGCCGAGGCGATCGCCCGGGAACTCGCCGCCGGCACCGATGTCGCCGTGCTGTGCGAGGGCGACCCCTTCTTCTACGGCTCGTTCATGCATCTGTGGCGACGCCTGCGCGGGCGCTTTTCGGTGGAGGTGGTGCCGGGCGTCACCGGCATGTCGGGCTGCTGGTCGCGCGCGGGCGTGCCCATCACCTGGGGTGACGACGTGCTCACGGTGCTGCCGGCGACGCTTGCGAAGGAGGACCTGGTGCGCCGCCTCGGCACGACGGACGCCGCCGTCATCATGAAGCTCGGCCGCAACCTCCCCAAGGTGCGTGCGGCGCTGATCGAGGCCGGGCTCATCGAGCGCGCCGTCTTCGTCGAGCGCGGCACCATGCACGGCGAGATCGTCTGCCCGCTCGCCGAAAAAGCGGACGACGAGGCGCCCTATTTCGCCATGGTGCTGGTGCCCGGCGAGGGGCGTCGGCTGTGAGCGCGCCGGGCCGCCTCGTCATCGTCGGTCTCGGGCCGGGCGAGCCGCACTGGCTGACGCCGGCGGCGCGCGCCGCGCTCGAGGGGGCGAGCGACCTCATCGGCTACGGCCCCTATCTCGACCGGCTCGGCGACCTGCAGCCGGACCAGCGCCGCCACGCCTCCGACAACCGGGTGGAGCTGGAGCGGGCGCGCCATGCCCTCACCCTCGCCGCCGAGGGCCGGCAGGTGGCCGTCGTCTCGGGCGGCGATCCCGGCGTCTTCGCCATGGCGGCGGCCGTGTTCGAGGCGCTCGAAGGGGGCGATCCCGCCTGGGCCGGGCTCGACATCGCGGTGGAGCCCGGCGTCACCGCGATGCTCGCCGCCGCGGCCCGGGCCGGCGCGCCGCTCGGCGGCGATTTCTGCGCCATCTCCCTGTCCGACAACCTGAAGCCGTGGGAGGTGCTGGAGAAGCGGCTCGCGGCAGCGCTGTCGGCCGATTTCGTCATCTGCCTCTACAACCCCATCTCGCGCGCGCGGCCCTGGCAGCTCGGGCGCGCCCTCGCCATCGCCCGCGCGCATCGCGTGCCGCAAACGCCCGTCATCTTCGCCCGGGCCGTGGGGCGGGCCGACGAGAAGCTGACGGTGATGCCGCTTGCCGAGGCGGCCGGCGGCCTCGCCGACATGGCGACCCTCGTCATCATCGGCGCCTCGACGACGCGCTGCGTGCCCCGCCCGGCCGGGGAGCGACCCTGGGTCTACACGCCGCGCAGCTACCGAGGCGGGCGATGAGCAGAGCGGCGTCAATTCTCCCCTCCCCTTTGCGGGGAGGGGTCGGGGGTGGGGGTCGTCAGGCCGGGAGCCGGTCGCTTGTGCAGCGGATGGCGCTACCCCCCTCCCTAACCCTCCCCCGCAAGGGGGAGGGGACGCTGGCGCTCCGGTGCCTGGCAATGAGCCACACGAGCGCCGCCTCGGCGGTCTCGACCGTCGGCGCTTCCGGCCGGTCGGGCCGTCGCACCATGACGACGGGCAGTCCGAGATTGCGGGCAGCGATGATCTTCGCCTCGGTGGCGTGGCCGCCGGCGTTCTTGGAGACGACGACATCGATCGCCTCGCGCTGCATCAGCGCCATCTCGTCCTCCACCGCGAACGGCCCGCGCGCCCGGATGAGCGTGGCGGACGCGAGAAGCCCCTCCGCCGGCTCGATGGTGCGCACGACGTAGTGGTGCTGCGGCGCCGCGGCGAAGGCGGCGAGTTCCTGCCGCCCGATGGTGAGGAAGACGCGGGCAGGCTTCGTGCCGAGCGCCGCCGCCGCGCCCGCCATATCGGCGACCTCGACCCAGTTATCACCCGGCCGGCGCTGCCACGGCGGCCGGGCGAGGGCGAGGAGCGGCACGCCTACCATCCTGCAGGTGGCGGCTGCGTTTGCGCTGATGCGCGCGGCGAAGGGATGCGTCGCATCGACGACGGCCGCGATCTTTTCCTCGGCGAGGAAATGCGCCAGCCCGTCCACGCCGCCGAAGCCGCCGATGCGTGTCGCGACAGGCGCGGCGGCAGGCGCGCTCGTGCGCCCGGCGAGCGACAGGACGGGCTCGAACCGCGTATCCTCCGCCACGAGCCGGGCAAGGGCCGTCGCCTCGCTGGTGCCGCCGAGAAGGAGAATGCGCATGGCCGCTGACATGCCGGACTTCTCGCCCAAGGCAGCGCCGATGTCGAGCGCCGTGCCAATATCGAGCCCCACGCCCTGGCTGACCATCGTCGGCATCGGGGAGGACGGGCGCGCCGGCCTGTCCCCCGCCGCGCTCGCCGCGCTCGAGGCGGCCGAACTTGTTGTCGGCGGGGAGCGGCACCTCGCGCTCGCGGTGCCCTTTTCCGGTCGGGCCCTCGCCTGGCCGAGCCCGCTCAAGGAGGCTTTTCCGGAGATCCTCGCCCATCGCGGCCGGCCGGTGTGCATCCTCGCGAGCGGGGACCCCTTCAACTACGGCATCGGCGTGCAGCTCGCCACCCTCGTGCCGGCCGACGAGCTGCTGTGCCTGCCGCAGCCCTCGTCCTTCTCGCTCGCCGCCGCGCGCCTTGGCTGGTCGCTGCCGGACGTGGCGACGGTCAGCCTGCACGGACGCGCGCTCGCCGGCATCGTGCCTTACCTGCAGCCCGGCGCGCGGCTCATCGTGCTGACATGGGACGGCACGACGCCCGGCAAGGTGGCTGCGCTGCTGACGGAACGCGGCTTCGGCGCCTCACGCCTCACCGTGCTCGAGTCCATGGGCGGGCCGCGCGAGAGGCGCCTTGCGGCGACGGCGCAAAACTTCGATCTCGCCCGGATCGGCCCGCTCAACACGCTCGCCGTCGAGGTCGTCGCTGGCCCCGACGCCCGGGTCGTCACGCTCGTGCCGGGGCGCGACGATACCTGGTTCGACAACGACGGCCAGCTCACCAAGAGCGAGATCCGCGCCGTGACGCTGGCGGCGCTCGCCCCGCGCGCGGGCGGGGTGCTGTGGGACATCGGCGCCGGCGCCGGCTCCATCGCCATCGAATGGTGCCTCGCCCATCCCCGCAACCGCGCTTTCGCCGTGGAGGAGCGGCCGGACCGCGCCGCGCGCGCCGCGGCGAATGCGGACAGGCTCGGCGCCACGGGCGTCTCCGTGACGGTCGCGAAGGCGCCGGACGGGCTCGCCGACCTGCCGCGGCCCGAGGCCATCTTCATCGGCGGGGGGCTGACGGATGCCGGCGTCTTCGAGGTGGCCTGGGCCGCCTTGCCGGCCGGCGGGCGGCTCGTCGCCAATGCCGTGACACTCGAGAGCGAACAGCGGCTCGCCGCGCTCTTTGCCGCCCACGGGGGGCGGCTGCGGCGCCTCTCCGTGGCCCGAGCCGAGCCGGTCGGCGGCTTCCATGGCTGGCGCACGGCGATGCCCGTGACGCAATGGGTGGTGGCAAAGCCATGATCGCCCTCGGCATCGGTCTTTCGAGCGTCGCCGACGGGGCGGCCATCGCGGCGCTCGCACGCCGGGCATTGGCCCATGCCGGACTGGAGGCCTCCGTGCTCGCCGTGCCGGACTGGCGCGCGGACCTGCCGGCGGTGGCCGCGGCGGCGCGCCTCATGGGCCTGCCGCTCGCGCCGGTATCGCGCGCGGCCATGCAGGCGGTCGAGGCGGCCGTGGTGACGCGCTCGCCCGAAAACCTTGCCCGCTACGGCGTCGGCTCCGTCGCCGAGGCTGCGGCGCTCGTCGCCGCCGGGCGCGGCGCGCGCCTTCTCGTGCCGCGCCTTGCGGAAGCGGGCGCGACCTGCGCCGTGGCTGAAGGGGAGGGGCCATGACCGTCCATTTCATCGGCGCGGGTCCCGGCGCCGCCGATCTCATGACCCTGCGGGGGCGCAGCCTCATCGAGCGCTGCCCCGTCTGCCTCTATGCCGGCTCCATCCTGCCGCCGGAGATCCTCTCCTGGTGCCCGCCGGGCGCGCGCCTCGTCGATACGGCCGGGCTCGACCTCGATGCCATCGCCGCCGAGTTCGAGCGTGCCCATGCGCTCGGGCAGGACGTGGCGCGCCTCCACTCCGGCGACCTCTCCATCTGGAGCGCGGTGGCCGAGCAGATGCGCCGGCTCGATGCGCTCGGCATTCCCTATACGCTGACGCCGGGCGTGCCGGCCTTCGCGGCGGCGGCGGCCGCGCTCGGGCGTGAGCTGACCCTGCCGGGCGTCGCCCAGTCGCTCGTGCTCACCCGCACCGGCGGCCGCGCCTCGCCCATGCCGGACAGGGAGAAGCTCACCGCCTTCGCCGCGACGGGCGCGACGCTCGCCATCCATCTCTCCATCCATGTCGTCGACAAGGTGGCGGAGGAGCTCGCGCCGCACTACGGGTCGGATTGCCCGGCGGCCGTGGTCTGGCGTGCGTCCTGGCCGGACGAGCGTATCCTGAGGGGCACCCTCGCCAGCATCGCCGGCGAGGTGGCGCGCGAGAAGCTGGAGCGCACCGCGCTCATCCTCGTCGGGCCGGCGCTCGCCCGGGAGGATTTCCGCGACAGCGCGCTTTATACGAAGACCTATGCGCGGCGCTTCCGCCCGCAGGAGGGGGAGAGCGAGACGTGATGAGGCTGCCGGAGATCGAGACGCCCGCCTTCGCGCCCGGCTCGGTGTGGCTCGTCGGCGCCGGGCCCGGCGACCCCGGGCTCCTGACGCTCCATGCCGTCAAGGCGCTCGCCGAAGCGGACGTCATCGTCCACGACGCGCTCGTCGATCCGCGCATCCTCGCGCTCGCGCCGCCTTCAGCCCGGCGCGAATATGCCGGCAAGCGCGGCGGCAAGCCCTCGGCGAGCCAGCGCGACATCTGCGAGCGATTGATCGCGCTCGCGCGCGAAGGGCTGCGCGTGCTGCGCCTCAAGGGGGGCGATCCCTTCGTCTTCGGCCGCGGTGGCGAGGAGGTGCTGGCGCTCGCCGCCGCCGGCGTGCCGTTCCACGTGGTGCCCGGCCTGTCGAGCGGCATCGCTGCTCTTGCCGCCCATGCGGTGCCGGCGACGACGCGCGACACCAACCAGGCCGTCATCCTCGCCACCGGCCATGCGGCGCCGGGCGAGGCGGGGGCCGACTGGGCAGCGCTCGCCCGCGCCGGTGTACCGATCGTTCTCTACATGGCCGTCGCCAACCTGCCGGCCATCGTGGCCGGGCTCAAGGACGGCGGCATGCCGGGCGCGACGCCGGCGCTCGCAGTGGAGCAGGTCTCGACCCCGGCCGAGCGGCTGGTGGAGGGCACGCTCGACGAGCTTGCCGCGCTCGCCGCCGCCGGCGGCCTCAACGCGCCGGCGGTGATCGCCGTGGGCGCCATCGCGCGGTTCCGCGCCACGCTCGCCGCCCGCCTGAGGGAGGCTTCGTGAGCCCCGGCCTGCTCATCGCCGCCCCGCGCTCCGGCTCCGGCAAGACGACGATCACGCTCGCGGTGATGCGGGCGCTCAGCCGGCGCGGCTTTGCCGTGCAGGGCGCCAAATGCGGGCCGGACTATATCGACCCCGCCTTCCATGCCGCGGCGACCGGGCGGCCGAGCTTCAACCTCGACAGCTTCGCCATGCCGCCGGCCCTGCTGGAGGATCTCGTCGCCGGCCATGCGGCGGCCGACCTCGTCATTGCCGAGGGCTCCATGGGGCTCTTCGACGGCGTGACCGGCGGCGAGGGGGCGACCGGCGCCAGCGCCGACATCGCCGCCCGCTTCGGCTGGCCGGTCGTGCTGGTGCTCGACGTCTCGGGCCAGGCGCAGTCGGCGGCGGCGACGGCCCTCGGCTTCCGCAGCTACGATCCACGCGTGACGATCGCCGGCGTCATCCTCAACAACGTCGCGAGCGAGCGCCACCGGCGCCTCGCGGCCGACGGCATGGCGCGCATCGACCTGCCCGTCCTCGGCGTCGTCATGCGCCGCAAGGAGATCATCCTGCCCGAGCGCCACCTCGGCCTCGTCCAGGCGGGCGAGACGGCCGACCTCGCCGCCCGCCTCGACGCGCTGGCGGACCTCGCGGAGGCGTCGATCGATCTCGACGCCTTGCTGCGCGCAGCGCGGCAATCGCAAAACGCTGGCGACGACCGGGAGCGACAGGCTCCCTCCCCCCGCTTTGCGGCGGGGAGGGTTGGGGTGGGGGGCAGCGGCGCGACGATCGACAGCCGGCCCATCCAAGCGGGAACACCCCCCACCCCTAGCCCCTCCCCACCGCAAGGCGGGGGGAGGGGAACGGCGCCCAGTCCTTCATCGCCCAGCCTTCGACCGCCCGGCCTTCCATCGCTCCGCCTGCCACCGCCCGGCCGGCGCATCGCGCTGGCGCAGGATGCCGCCTTCTCCTTCGTCTATCCGCACGTGCTCGACGGCTGGCGGCAGGCGGGGGCGGAGATCGTGCCGTTCTCGCCGCTGGAGGACGAGCCGCCGGCGGACGATTGCGACGCCTGCTGGCTGCCGGGCGGCTATCCGGAACTGCATGCCGGGCGGCTCGCCGGCAATGCGCGCTTCCTCGACGGCCTCCGCGGGTTCGCGGCCAGCCGGCTGGTGCACGGCGAATGCGGCGGCTACATGGTGCTGGGCGAGGCGCTGGAGGATGCCGAAGGTGTGACGCACGCCATGGCCGGCCTCCTGCCCGTGGTCACCTCCTTCGCCAGGCGCCGCCTGCACCTCGGCTATCGCATCGCGACGCTGGCCCGCGACAGCGTCCTCGGCTCCGCCGGCGCGGTGCTCGTCGGCCACGAGTTCCACTATGCCTCGGTGACGGCCGGTGCCCCGGGCGAGGTCGATTGCCTGGCGCAGGTGCGCGATGCGCATGGAACGGACATCGGCCCCGTGGGCCACGTGCGCGGGCGCGTCAGCGGCACCTTCTTCCACGCCGTCGCCCCGCGCTGAGCCCTCTCAGGGGCTGGCGACGATGAGCGCCCAGTAGACCTTGTATTTCGACCCCGGCGCATAGGCCGTGGCGATGCCGAGGCGCGTCGCGCCGGGTGCCAGCATGGTGCGGTCGTGCTGGGGCGATTCGCGCCAGCCGGAGAAGGCCTCCGCCACAGTGTGATAGCCGGCCGAGAGGTTGACGGCGGGGGAGGCGACCCCGGCCGCGGCGAGGCGCTGCTTCACCGCATCGGCCGAGCTCGGCCTGTCGGCCGCCGCCATGCGCTCAGCCTCTGCCTGCGCCTCGCGCTGCAGGGCGGCGTCGACGGCGACGGGCGGCAGGCCGTGGTTGCGGCGATAGGCCGAGATCATGCCCGCGGCGCTCGCGGCATCGACGCTCGCCCCCGCCGAGGCGAGTGAGCGGTAGAAGGCCGGCTGCTGCGTATCCGGCGGCGGGGAAGAGCAGGCCGCAAGGAGCGCGAGCGGGGCCGCGGCAAGCGCGCGGCGCAACAGGCGCCGGACGGGGAGGTCGTTCACCATGGTCATCCTATGAAGGTTTGGACGTCTCGGCCGCGCCTGCCGGCGCCGGCGTGGCCTGTGTGGTGCCCGTCAGCCGCTCGAGCGCCTGTTCCAGCCGCTCGGTGCCGCGCACGTGGAGGTCGCGCTGCGGATAGGGGATCTCGATGCCCGCCTCGCGCAGCTTGCGGAAGATGGCGAAGAGCAGAGCGCTCTTCACGCCGAGCGACGCTTCGACATTGCCGACGAAGCAGCGCAGCTCGAAATCGAGCGAGGATTCGCCGAAGCGGATGAACAGCACCGACGGGGCGGGCTCGCTGAGGACCTCGGAATGCTCGCGGGCGCAGCCCTCGAGGATGCGCGCCACCTCGTCCGGGTCCGCCTCGTAGGAGACGCCGACGGGCACGATGATGCGGCCGATGCGGTTGTTGTGCACCCAGTTCTTGACGACGCCGGAGATGAGGTTGGAATTCGGCACGATGACCGCGGCGCGGTCGAAGGTCTCGATCTCCGTGGCGCGCACGTTGATGCGCCGCACGTAGCCCTGCTCGTCGCCGACGACCACCCAGTCCCCGACGCGGATCGGCCGCTCCCACAGGAGGATGAGGCCCGAGACGAAGTTGTTGACGACCGACTGCAGGCCGAAACCGATACCGACCGAGAGGGCACCGGCGACGATCGCGATCTTCTCGAGGCTGAGCCCCATCTGGGCGGTCGCGAGCGCGACCGCGAGGAAGAAGCCGAGGTAGCCGGCCGCCGTGCGGATGGAATTGCGCAGCCCGGAATCGAGCTCCGTCGCTGGCAGGAACTTCTGGTCGAGCCAGCGCTGCACGGCCCGCGTCACCACGATCACGATGAGGAAGGTGACGATGGAGATGGCGATCGCCGTCGGCGACAGCCTGACCTCGCCGAGCTGGATGCCGGCGAGCCCGCTGCGCAGCGAGCCGAGGATGTCGGACGATTCGATGCCCCAGGGCGCGAGCACCAGCACGACGGCGCCGATGGCGAGCAGGATCCGGATGGTGCCGCCCACGAGCACCGACAACTGGTCGAGCGCGCGGCGGCGCAGCCCGAGGCTCGTCTGCAGCGACAGCGCGAAGCGGCTGTCGGGGCGGATCGCGTGCTCGAAGGTCTCCTCGACCAGGACGAGCAGCAGGAAGAGCACCGCCGCGAGCGTCGCCACCCAGACGACCTGCTCGACGAGGAAGGTGGCGAGGGCGATGTAGCCCGCGAGGCAGGCGATGACGATGATCGCCGTCACCAGCCAGCCGAGGGCCTTGAGCGGCCCGCCAGCCCGGCTGTCGGGCACGTAGGGGCCGAGGCAGGCTTCCTCGCTGGCGCCGGACGATTGCGTCCGGTGCAGCGTCACCGCCAGCAGCGCCGCGATCGCCGCGGCATGGACGCCGCGCAGGAAGACGAGGACGGCATAGTCGGCGCCGATGGATTCGGCGATGCGCTCCACCGTCGTGAACAGGAGGACGAGGCCCGAGCCGGTCGTGACCGCCGTGACGAGGATGCGCGCCGTCCCCTCCTGCACCGGCACCAGCCGCCAGGCCGGCAGGCCGGGCGCGATGAGGCCATGGGCGAGAGAGCGCACGAAGGCGAGAAAGACGAGGCTCGTCAGGAAGGTCCCGACGATGGGCGCAACCCGCGGCGGCAGCAGCTGGATGCTCTCGAGCGCAAGATAGAGCACCAGCGCCCCGGCAAGGACCGGCACGGTCTGGGCGAGCACGATGCCGAGGGCTGTCACGGACTGCCGCAGCCGGCTCGGGTCCGTCACCTCCGCGGGGCGGCGTGCGACATGCGGCAGCAGCCGGACGCGCGCGAAATGCAGGGCAAGGCCGATGCCGAGGGCGGCGAGCAGCGCCAGCACCTCGCCGCTGCGGGCGCGCCGCTCGAAGGTCGCCAGCCAGTCGCGCGTGACCGTGGAGAGCGCGGCGAACTCGCCCGGCAGGGCCGAGAGCATGCGCGACCAGAGGTCGGGGCTGAGGAGGCCGTGCGTGCGCTGGAAGATCATGCGCGTGAAGGCCGCCTGCCGCCGTTCGGTCAGCGTGGTGCGGATCTGCTCGGACTGCACCTGCAGCGCCCTGGCGAGGCGGATCGTGTCCTCGAGTTCCTTCAGCGACCGGCTGCGCTCCTCCCGCTCACGGCTGATCTCCACCGTCTCGGGCGCGGCACCCGCCTCCGGCGCCGCGCCGAGCTGCGTCAGCCGCGCCTTCACTGCGTCGGCCTTCGGCGTCAGCGCCGTGAGCGTCGCCTGGATGCGGGCGGCCGGCGCCTCCAGCAGCTGGCGCAGCCGCTGCAGGTCGTCGTCCGAAAGATCCTGGCGCGTCAGGGCGTTCTCGATCTGGTCGAGCTGGGCCCGTACGCCATCGAGCTGCGCCCGGTGGACGCCGGCATCCTGGCCGTTGCCGGTCTCGGCCGTCGGTGCCGGCGCAGCCTGCACCGGCGCCGGCTGCTGCTGTGGTGGCGCGTCCTGCGCGGCGGCGGGCAGGACGAGGCCAATGGCGAGGGCGATGGCCGCCGCAACGCGAAGGATCGGGACAGGACGTGTCATGCGCATGCGGCATCCGCTGCTTCGGCGCAGCCCCCCGGCTTCGCCCGCGGCAACCTCTTCGGCTGTTGCGGCAAAGACAAGGCGGCGGAGTTGCGCTCTTTGGGCAGCAAGCGGGCCATCGGTGAAGGAAGCGTTAATGCCCGGCGGGCGGGTTGCGGCGGCAGGCGCTGGCGGGCAAGCTGCGGGCCCGGTCCACCCTCGCGGACATCCATGTCGATCATCCGTCTCTACGCCCGTGTCCTCGGCCTGCTGAGGGACGAGGCGCGCCTGGCGCTCACGCTCGCCCTCGCCAATGTCGCGCTCGCGGCGGCGCTGTTCGCCGAGCCCGTGCTCTTCGGCCGGCTCATCGACGTGCTCGCCCGCGCCCAGGCGCCGGATGTGCCGCTCGACACGCGCCGTCTTACCCTGTTCGCCAGCCTGTGGGTCGCCTTCGGCCTGTTCTCGATCGCCATGGGCGTCGTCGTCGCGCTGCATGCCGACCGGCTGTCGCACCGCCGGCGTCTCGCGGTCATGGCGCGGCTCTTCGAGCACGTCCTCGGCCTGCCCCTGTCCTTCCACGGCGAGAACCATTCCGGCCGGCTCCTCAAGGTGATGCTGGAAGGCGCGAACGGCATGGCGAGCCTGTGGCTCTCCTTCTTCCGCGAGCATTGCGCCGCCTTCGTCATGCTCGTCGTGCTGCTGCCGCTGTCGCTCGTCATCAACCTGCGCCTCGGCGCGCTGCTGCTCGTCCTCGTCCTCGTCTTTGCGGTGCTCATCAATTTCGTCCTCAGGCGCACGCAGACCATGCAGGGCACGGTCGAGCGCTATCACAGCGCGCTGGCCGAGCGGGCCTCGGACGCCCTCGGCAACGTGCCCGTCATCCAGAGCTTCACGCGCATCGAGGCCGAGGCGCGCGCCCTGCGCGAGACGACAGATCGGCTGCTTGCGGCCCAGACCCCCGTCCTGTCCTGGTGGGCGCTCGCCACCATCTCGACGCGTGCGGCGGCGACGCTGACCATCCTCGCCGTCTTCCTCCTCGGCACCTGGCTGCATCTGCGCGGCGAGGCCAGTATCGGCGAGATCGTCACCTTCATGAGCCTCGCCACCTTGCTCATCGGCCGGCTGGAGCAGGCGGTCGGCTTCGTCAACGTGCTCTTCATGCAGGCGCCGAAGATCGCCGAGTTCTTCGCCGTGGCGGACACTGCCCCCACGGTCGCCGACCGGCCGGATGCGGTCGCTGCCGGGCAGCTCTCCGGCGCCGTCGCCTTCGAGGGGGTGAGCTTCTCCTACGACGGCAAGCGGTCCGCGGTGGCGGATGTGACCTTCGCGGTCTCCCCCGGCGAGACGGTGGCGCTCGTCGGCGCCACCGGTTCGGGCAAGTCGACGACGCTCGGCCTGCTCTACCGGGCCTTCGATCCGCAATCGGGCACGATCTCGGTGGACGGGCGCGACATCCGTTCGCTGACACTCGAGAGCCTGCGCCACAATATCGGCGTCGTCTTCCAGGAGCCGATGCTCTTTGCCCGCTCGATCGCCGAGAACCTCGCCGCCGGCAAGCCCGACGCGAGCGAGGACGAGATGCGGGCGGCGCTCGCGAAAGCTCAGGCGAGCGAGTTTCTCGCCCGCCAGCCGGACGGGCTCGCCACCGTCATCGGCGAGCGCGGGCGCACGCTCTCGGGCGGCGAGCGCCAGCGCCTGTCGATTGCCCGCGTCCTTCTCAAGAACCCGCCGATCCTCATCCTCGACGAGGCGACGAGCGCGCTCGACGCGGCGACGGAGGCGAAGCTGCAGAAGGCGCTCGAGGCGGTCATGGCCGGGCGCACCACCTTCGTCATCGCCCACCGGCTCGCCACCATCCGCAACGCCGACCGCATCCTCGTCTTCTCCGACGGCCGCATCATCGAGAGCGGCAGCTTCGCGGAGCTGGTGGCCAAGGGCGGCCATTTCGCGGCCCTCGCCCGGGCGCAGTTCCTGGCCGAGGCCGAGACGCAGCCGGAGGGCGCCGGCATCGCCGAGACGTGAGGTTTCGGTGGGCCGTGGTGGTGTGTGCCATGGGGCCGCGGCTAGGCAATCGCCGCACGGCCACCCGCCGTCATGCCCGCGCTCGTCGCGGGCATCCACGCCCTGACGCTCGTGCTGCCTCAAAGGGCGTGGATGTCCGGGACAAGCCCGGCCATGACGGCCCGGTCGCGTTGCCGGGCCGATGCTCTTCACGTCGACAGAACCGCCGTGGGCAGAACCTTCGATGCCCTACTCGCCCGCCGCCTTGCGACGTGGGATGAGCGGCGTCACGCGGAGCAGCGTGATGCGGTTGCGCGTCTTGCGCAGCACCTGAAAGCGGAAATTGTGGAAGGTGAAGGCCTGGCCCTGCTCGGGAATGGTCTGCGCCTCGTGGATGACGAGGCCGGCGATGGTCGTCGCCTCCTCGTCCGGCAGGTCCCAGTCCATGGCCCGGTTGAGGTCGCGGATCGGCACCGAGCCGTCGACGTTGATGGAGCCGTCCGGCAGCGGCCGCACGCCCTGCACGATGATGTCGTGCTCGTCTTTGATGTCGCCGACGATCTCCTCGATGATGTCCTCGAGGGTGATGAGGCCCATCACCTCCCCGTATTCGTCGACGACGAGGGCAAAGTGCGTCTTCTTGGACAGGAAGGCGCGCAGCTGGTCGACGAGGCCGGTCGTGTCCGGCACGAACCACGCCGGCAGGGCGATCTTCTCGATGTCGAGCTTCTCCGCGTCGCCGCCGGCGGCGGCGAGCGCCCGGAGCAGGTCCTTGGCGTGCAGGATGCCGATGATGTTGTCGCCCGTGCCCCGCCACAGGGGCAGGCGCGTATAGGGCGAGGAGAGCACCTCGCTGACGAGTTCCTGTGGCGGCAGGTCGGCGTTGATGGTGCGCATCTTGGTGCGATGGACCATCACGTCCGAGACCTCGAGGTCCTGCAGGTCGAGGAGCCCGCCGAGCATGTCGCGGTCGTCCTTCACCACGCCGCCCTCGCGGTGCAGCAGGTCGACCGTGCCGCGCAGCTCCTCGTGGGCGGAGAGGATCGCCTGGTTCTCGCCGATGCGGATGCCGAAGGGCCTGAGCGTCAGCCGCACGACGGCCTCGACGGCAAGGGCGAGCGGCCCGAACAGGGCCACGATGAAGGCGACCGGCCGCGAGACGAGGAGCGCCACCCGGTCAGGGGAGTTGATGGCGACGGTCTTCGGCATCACCTCGGAAAAGACGACCACGAGCACGGTCATCGCCGCCGTCGCATAGATCACCCCGGCGCTGCCGAAGAGTGCGACCAGCACGCTCGTCGCCAGGGACGAGGCGAGAATGTTGACGATGTTGTTGCCGATGAGGATGGCGCCGATCAGCCGCTCGCGCATGGCGAGCAGGCGGTTGACGATGCTGGCGTTCGCATCGCCGCCCTTCTCCAGCGCATGCATGCGTGCGCGCGAGGCGCCGGTCAGCGCCGTCTCGGAGCCGGAGAAGAAGGCCGAGAGAATGAGGCAGATGAAAACGGTCCCGAGCGCAAGCCAAAGGTCGGCCGTCATGACGGCTGCAGTTCCTCCGTGAGAAAATCGCGCACGGCGCCCGCCTCGATGCCCTTGGCGACGAAGCTCTCGCCGATGCCGCGCGCCAGAATGAAGGTGAGCGCCCCGCGCTCCACCTTCTTGTCCTGGCCCATGGCGTCGATGAGGCTGTCCGCCGTACCGACGCCGCCGGGCACGTCCTGGAGCCGCGACGGCAGGCCGACGGCCTGCAGATGCCGGGCGACGCGCACCGCGTCCTGGCCGGGGCACAGGCCGAGCCGCTGCGAGAAGCGGAAGGCGAGGGCAAGGCCGATGGCCACCGCCTCGCCGTGCACGAGGCGGCTGCCGTCGTAGCGGCAGGCGCGCTCGAGCGCATGGGCGAAGGTGTGGCCGAGGTTGAGCAGCGCCCGCTCGCCCGTCTCGCGCTCGTCACGCGAGACGATGGCGGCCTTGGCGGCGCAGCTCACCGCCACCGCATGGTCGCGCTCGTCGCCGGGGGCGAAGACGCGCGTGCCGTTCGCCTCGCACCAGTCGAAGAAGCCGGCATCGTTGATGAGGCCGTATTTCACCACCTCGGCATAGCCGGCGCGGAACTCCCGCGCGGGCAGCGTGTCGAGCAGCGCCGTATCGGCAAGCACCAGGCTCGGCTGGTGGAAGGCGCCGACGAGGTTCTTGCCGTGGGGCGAGTTGATACCGGTCTTGCCGCCGACGGAGGAATCGACCTGCGCGAGCAGCGTCGTCGGCACCTGCACGAAGCGCACGCCGCGCCGCACGACCGCGGCGGCGAAGCCCGCAAGATCGCCGACCACGCCGCCGCCGAGCGCGATGACGAGGTCACCGCGCTCGATGCGCGCCGCGAGGATGCCGTCGCACACTTCGGCGAACCGGGCGTAGCTCTTCGAGGACTCGCCGGCCGGCACGGTGACGAGGGCCGTCGTGAGGCCGGCGGCTGCGAGGGAGGCCTCGAGCGCCGCCGCATGCAGCGGCGCGACCGTCTCGTCGCTGACGATGGCGCAGGCGGCGGGCTTGAGCGCCGCCACGGCGGAGCCCGCCTCGGCGAGGACGCCGCGGCCGATCCGGATGTCGTAGGACCGCTCGCCGAGCGACACACTGACGACGCGCGCAGGGGTGGCGGAGCGGGCGGGGGAAGGGGATGTTGTCACGGCAGGGCCCGTTATGCGCGGCCGGCGGGCGATTGGAGGAAGGCGGAGAGGCGCCGGATGATGTCCTCCACCACCGCCTCGTGCGGGGCATCGCGCGAGATCACGGTGATGGCGGCCTCGGCATAGACCGGGTAGCGCAGCTCGATGAGCCCGCGCAGGGTCTTTTCCGGATCGGGCGTCTGCAGTAGCGGCCGGTTGGGGCGCTTGCGCACGCGCCTGATCAGCACGTCGAGGTCGGCCTTGAGCCACACCGAGATCCCGGCTTCGGCGATTCGCGCGCGCGTCTCCGCGTTCATGTAGGCGCCGCCGCCGGTGGCGAGCACCTGCGGCCCCTCGCCGAGCAGCCGCTCGATCACCCGCCGCTCGCCGTCGCGGAAGGCGGTCTCGCCGTGGGCGGCGAAGATCTCGGGGATCGTCATGCCGGCCGCCGCCTCGATCTCGTTGTCGGCATCGACGAAAGTGAGGCCGAGCCTTGCGGCGAGCCGCCGCCCGACCGTGCTCTTGCCCGCGCCCATCATGCCCACGAGCACGATCGAACGCGTGCCGAGGCTGCGGCGCAGCGCGTCGGGCGCGAGGGCGGCCGGTGGAGCCTCGTCGTCCACGGTCGCCATGTCCTGATAGCTCGTCATCTTGGTATTCACTCTTCGATGCTTCACTATCACGGACGGGAAAGCCGCGCCACGGTGGCCGCGGCATGGATTTTGACGGCAGGCTCACGACACGTGCCCACCCTGTTCCGCTTTCTTTTCGTCGTTGGGTTCATCGTCGGCGCCGTCTATGCCGGCATGTTCGCGCTCGCCACCTTCGTCGAGCCGCAGGAGCGCGAGATCACGGTGACCATTCCCAATTCCCGCCTCGGCAAGTGACCCCGGCAGCTGACCATGCGCGACGACCGGCTGATCGCCCTCTATCTCGACATGCTCGCGGCCGAGCGCGGCGCCTCCGCCAATACGCTCGCCGCCTACGGGCGCGATCTCGAAGACTACACCAGCTTCCTCGCCGCGGCGGGCACGGGCCTGGCGGATGCGGATGCGGCGACGGTGCGCGCCTATCTGCAGGACGTCCACGCCCGCGGCTTCAAGGCGAGCTCGGCGGCGCGCCGCCTGTCGGCCGTCAGGCAGCTGCACAAGTTCCTCTATGCGGAAGGTTACCGCGGCGACGACCCGACCGGCGCCATCGAGGGGCCGAAGCAGGGCCGTCCGCTGCCGAAGGTTCTCAGCGTCGCCGAGGTCGACCGGCTCATCGCCACGGCGCACGAGGGCATCGACGACGAGAAGCGCCCCCTGCGCGAGCGCCGCCGCGCCGCCCGTCTCGCCTGCCTTCTCGAGCTCATCTACGCCACGGGGCTGCGCGTGTCGGAGCTCGTCTCGCTGCCCGTGGCCGCGGCGCGCACGAAGGAGCGCTTCCTCCTCGTCAAGGGCAAGGGCGGCAAGGAGCGGCTGGTGCCGCTGACCGAGGCAGCGCGCCGGGCGATGCGGACCTGGCTCGACCTCGCCGCCACGGGCGAGGCCACAGACGGGCCGTCTTCCTGGCTCTTCCCGGCCGACAGCGAGAGCGGCCACCTGACCCGCCAGGCCTTCGCCCGCGAACTGAAGGACCTCGCCGTTGCCGTGGGCCTCGACCCGGCGCGCGTCAGCCCGCACGTTCTGCGGCATGCCTTCGCCAGCCATCTCCTGCAGAACGGCGCGGACCTGCGCATCGTGCAGGAGCTGCTCGGCCACGCCGACATCGCCACGACCCAGATCTATACCCATGTGCTCGACGAGCGGCTGAAGGCCATGGTGCGCGACCTGCATCCGCTGGCGGATGAGGGGTGAGAGCGTCATATGCCCGCCATGGCACCTGCGGTATGGCCGCAGGATGACAGGCCTCCTGCCCGAAACCACGCCCCATGCCGCCGGCATGCTCGATGTCGGCGACGGGCACCGCATCTATTGGGAGACCTGCGGCAATCCGCAGGGTGAGCCGGCGGTCGTTCTCCACGGCGGGCCGGGCTCCGGCATCTCCGTCGGTGCGCTGCGTTATTTCGATCCGCTGCGCTGGCGCATCGTGCTCTTCGACCAGCGCGGCTGCGGCCGCAGCACGCCCCATGCGAGCGCCCCCGGCACAGACCTGTCGGCGAACACGACGGCCCATCTCGTCGCCGATATCGAGCGGCTGAGATGCCATCTCGGCATCGCGCGCTGGCTCGTCCTCGGCGGCTCCTGGGGCTCCACGCTAGCGCTCGCCTATGCGGCGCGCCATCGCGCGCGCGTCGCGGCCATGGTGCTCTACAGCATCGCCCTGACGAGCGCCGCGGAGATCGACTGGATCACGCGCGGCGTCGGCATGTTCTTTCCCGAGGCGTGGGAGCGCTTCTGCAGCGGCGTGCCGCTCGAAGCGCGCGACGGCAGCCTTGTCGAGGCTTATCACCGCCTGCTCGTCGATCCCGACCCAGCCGTGCACGGCAAGGCGGCCCGCGACTGGTGCGACTGGGAGGCTGCGATCCTCGCCGTCCATCCCGACCACCGTCCGCATCCGCGCTGGAACGATGCCGCCTTCCGCCTCGGCTTCGCGAGGCTTGTCACCCACTATTGGCGCCATGCCGGCTGGCTCGGGGAGGGCGAACTGCTCGCCGCGGCGGAGGGCTTCGGCGAGATCCCCGCCGTCCTCGTCCATGGCCGGCTTGACTTCGGCGGGCCGCCTGTGACGCCCTGGCGCCTCGCGCGCCGCTGGCCCGGCAGCGAACTCGTCCTCGTTGGCGGGGCCGGCCACGACGCCCGTGACCCCGGCATGGCCGAGGCGGTCGCCGCGGCCGTCGGCAAGATGCCGGCGGCGTGAGCCGTGCCGGAGCCGCACTTGCCTCGCCGCAGCGCTCATGTACAAGGATCTGGTGATCGACCGGCGGGCCCAGGGCCCCGATGTCGTGCCTGATCGGGCGGGGCGCCCGACCCACAGCGGGCGGGCATGAATTGAACCTCGATTTCTTCACGCTCTACGTCATCATCCTCCTCAACTCGCTGACCCTGACCATCGTCTGGGCGGCCATCTGCCATGCCTACCGGACGTTCGAGGCCGCGCGCTACTGGCTGGCGAGCTGCATTCTCACCACGCTCGGCGGCTGCCTCCTGGCGCTCGAGGCGCTGCCCTTCGGCAAGGCCTTCATCGTTGCGGGCAACGCCTGCATCATCTTCGGCTTCGCCGTTACATGGGGCGGTGTGCGTGTGTTCTACGGGGCAAGGCCGCGCTGGGATGTGGCCGTCGCCCTCACGGTGGCCGCGAGCCTCGCCATGGCGCTGTCCCTCGACAGCCGGCCGGGCCTGAACATGGCGACAGCGGGTGGGCAGATCGTGGCCATCGGCCTGGCGGCGTTCACCCTTCTCAGGAACGGCGGACGTCGTCTCGGCGCGCTCGTCGCCGCATCCGCCATGGGCCTCGCGCTCCTCGGCCACGGGGCGGAATTCACGACGAACGGCCTGCGCCTTGCCGGGCTGATGACGACTGACGCGTATTATGCGGTCGCTGCCGTCTTCCTCGTCGCCGTCATTTTCGGCGGAGGCGTCTGGAATCTCGGCTTCGTGCTGATGGCGGTCGACCGCCTGCGCTCAGAGCTCGCGGCCCTGGCACAGGAGGACGACCTCACCGGCCTGCCTAACCGTCGCCGCTTCATGCAGGCGAGCGAGCGCCTCGAGGCGATCGGCCGGCGCACGGGCCAGGGCTTCTCGCTCATGCTGATCGACCTCGATTGCTTCAAGGAGATCAACGATCGTTACGGCCACGCCGCCGGTGATGCCTGCCTCGTGCATTTTGCCGCGCTCGCCTCCTCGCGCCTGCGCAAGGGGGACATGCTCGCCCGTCTCTCCGGCGACGAGTTCTGCGTCAGCCTGCCCGGCGCCGATCTCGCCAGGGCCGCGACCGTGGCCGGCGATCTCGTCAGTCTCGTCGCGGCGAACCCCTGTCCGTGGCGGGGCGAGACGATCTTCCTCTCCATCAGTGTCGGCATCGCCGAATGGCGGCCTGACATGGAGGCCGGACCGGCGCGGATCATCGAGGAAGCCGATGCCGCGCTCTATGCCACCAAGAAGCGCGGCCGCAACGGCTTTTCCGTGGCCGCCGAGGCGCTGGCGGTCACATGAACACGCTCGCCGCGTGACAAATGCGATGCGCGACTGCATGCCATCATGCCAAGTCGGCGACTATATAATATATAATACCAATATCACTTATTGAATGTATAGTACTATGCCGCGTGGTTCCGTTTTGCTTGTTCGTGATATTTCGCGAGGACTTCATTATGGGTATGGAAGTGGATAATAATACAATTCCATCTTCTGGGGCGGGCGAGGGGGCGGCGGCTGCCCGGTTCCGGGACGCGGCGCAGGCGGGATCGGGGCGCCGGGTCCGCGGGCCCGCGTTGGCCGAGATCCCCTTGGGTGCGCCCAGCGTGACGATCAGCTATCGGCCGGACCGCTCGGTGGTCATCCACCTCGGAGATCCGGTGCCGATTAACGGGGCGGCGGCATCGCAGGGGCCTTCCCGTGCACAGTCGGTCGCGATCGACATTCCCGAGGAACAGGTCATCGGTTCCTGGCTGGCGTCCTCCGTCCCGCAGGAGCTTGACGAGGATGTGCGCGCGGCCCTCGGCCTGCATCTCGAGGGCGTGAGCCGTCGCCTGACCGAAAAAGGAGAGCGGCTCGAGGACATCAGGGCGCTGGCGCTCAAGGCGTTGCGGCGCGATGTCCTGACGGCCGCGGCGTGCGGGGCGGTCAATGCCGTTCCCGCCATGACGGCCGGATGGGCGGCCGATTTCACGCCGAATTTCTTCGCCGAGGCGGAAAAACTGGGCAATCCGCTTGGCAAGGCGGCCGCCACGGCGGCGCAGGCGGGAGCCTTCGAGCACGCGGCCGATGTGCTTGGCTGCTATCTGCTGTCGTTGCGCGTGGTGCCCGCAGTCGGTGACCGGTTCTATCTGGCGCCGAACGTGGAAAAGCTGGTCGAGCCGGCGGCCAAGGCCAACAAGGCCATGGAGCTCGGGCAATGGCAGGTCTTCCGCAACCGGTTCCTGACCAACCAGACGGGATCGGTGCGCAACCTTCTGCTGCTCCCCATCGCCGTCGCGGTGGAGGCGGCCTCCTCGCCGAGGACGGCCGGCGTCGTCGACAAGATCGTCAACAACGCGCTGCGCATGCCGGGTGGCGCCATCAAGGACGGCATCCGCTATGGCATCGAATACCAGGCCGGCCGTTATGGCCCGTTGTGGCTGTTCGGCAGGCGCGACTGGGAGGAAGTTTACGACGCCCTGAAGGCCTCGCCGCCCTACGAGCCTGCCCTCAACGCCGGCCGCAAGGTCGCATTGCTGCCCTACGATGCCGTGCGCAGCCTCGGCGACAACCTGAAGGATGCCGTGTCCGTCGAGAATGTCGCGCTGGGTGGATGGCTCGTCGGCGGCTTGAGTGCCTATGCCGTGACGAGGACGGCCGTCAAGGATGCGGTCGAGGGGTCCGGGGCGAGCCGGCTCTGGGGCGATGCGGCCGGAAGGCTGGCAGCCTTTCCCCTGAGAGTGCCGCTGTCCGGCATCTACGACAACGCCTCGATCAAGGAGGCGGTCAGGACCGTGGCGGGAAGCGCGATGCGAACCGTTTCCCGCACCCTGGAGGGCTGGGCCGGGGGAGCGGCCCGGCCCGCCGGCGAGGCGGAGGCGCCCGAAGCGGTCGTCGTGGTGCCGCGCGAGGGAACGGGAGACCCGGAGCCGGCGGCAGCGACCGACGCTCCGCCCCACGCCTGACGCAAGGAGCCGCAGCTCCAGCTGCGGCTCCTCTCCCCGCGATCAGTTCAGCGGCACGCCGGCCGGCCGGCGCTCGCGCACCACCGGCGTGTCGCCGATGACGAGGCCCTCCGGCACCGCCGTGACCGCAACGGTTTCGCCGTCCTTCACCCGGCCGGCGAGGATCATCTCGGCGAGCGGGTCCTGCACGTTCTTCTGGATCACGCGCTTCAGGGGGCGTGCGCCGTAGGCCGGGTCGTAGCCCTTGGTCGCCAGCCATTCGCGCGCCGCCTCGTCGAGCGCGAGCGTGATCTTGCGGTCCTCGAGCAGCCGGGCGAGGCGCTTGAGCTGGATGTCGACGATCGAGCCCATCTGCTCGGGCCTCAGGCGGTGGAAGAGGATGATCTCGTCCACGCGGTTGAGGAACTCCGGCCGGAAGTGGGCCTTGACCACCCCCATCACCTCCTCGCGCACGGCCTCCGAATCCTCGCCCGCCTTCTGCGCGACGAGATATTCGGCCCCGAGGTTCGAGGTCATGATGATGAGCGTGTTGCGGAAGTCGACCGTGCGGCCCTGCCCGTCCGTCAGCCGCCCGTCGTCGAGCACCTGCAGGAGCACGTTGAACACGTCCGGATGCGCCTTCTCGATCTCGTCGAAGAGCACGACCTGGTAGGGCCGCCGGCGCACGGCCTCCGTCAGCGCGCCGCCCTCCTCGTAGCCGACATAGCCGGGAGGGGCGCCGATGAGCCGGGCGACCGAGTGCTTCTCCATGTATTCCGACATGTCGATGCGCACCAACGCCGTCTCGTCGTCGAAGAGGAAGGCGGCGAGCGCCTTCGTCAGCTCCGTCTTGCCGACGCCGGTGGGGCCGAGGAACATGAAAGAGCCGATCGGACGGTTCGGGTCCTGCAGGCCGGCGCGCGCGCGGCGCACGGCGGTCGACACCGCCTCCACCGCCTCGCTCTGGCCGACGACCCGGCGCGCCAGCTGCTCCTCCATCTTGAGGAGCTTCTCCTTCTCGCCCTCGAGCATCTTGTCGACGGGCACGCCCGTCCAGCGCGACACCACCTGGGCGATGTTGTCGGGCGTCACCGCCTCCTGCACCACGCCGGCGCCGTCCCCCTTGCCGTCGGCCTTGGCCTCGGTCTCGGCCAGTTCGCGCTCGAGTTGCGGAATGATGCCGTAGGCGAGCTCACCGGCGCGCTGGTACTCGCCCTTGCGCTGGGCGATGGCGAGGTCGTTGCGCGCCTCGTCGAGCTTCTTCTTCAGCTCCGCGGCGCGGCCGAGCTTGTCCTTCTCCGCCTGCCAGGCCGCCGTCAGCACCGAGGATTGCTCCTCGAGCTCGGCGAGCTCCTTCTCGAGGCGCACGAGCCGGTCCTTGGAGGCGGCATCGCTCTCCTTCTTCAGGGCCTCGGCTTCGATCTTGAGGCGCACGATCTCGCGGTCGAGCGAATCGAGCTCCTCCGGCTTGGAATCGACCTGCATCCTGAGGCGCGCCGCCGCCTCGTCGACGAGGTCGATGGCCTTGTCGGGCAGGAAGCGGTCGGTGATGTAGCGGTTCGACAAGGTCGCGGCCGCGACGAGCGCCGCGTCCTGGATGCGCACGCCGTGGTGCTGCTCGTACTTCTCCTTGAGGCCGCGCAGGATGGAAACCGTGTCCTCCACCGTCGGCTCGGAGACGAAGACGGGCTGGAAGCGCCGGGCGAGCGCCGCGTCCTTCTCCACGTGCTTGCGGTATTCGTCGAGGGTGGTGGCGCCGACGCAGTGTAATTCGCCCCGGGCGAGCGCGGGCTTCAACAGGTTCGAGGCGTCCATCGCCCCGTCCGCCTTGCCGGCGCCGACGAGCGTGTGCATCTCGTCGATGAACAGGATGATGCCGCCCTCGGCCGCCTGCACCTCCTGCAGCACGGCCTTCAGCCGCTCCTCGAACTCGCCGCGATATTTCGCGCCGGCGATGAGCGAGCCCATGTCGAGCGCGAGCAGGCGCTTGTCCTTCAGGCTCTCGGGCACGTCGCCGTCGACGATCCTGAGGGCGAGGCCCTCGACGATGGCCGTCTTGCCGACGCCGGGCTCGCCGATGAGCACGGGGTTGTTCTTGGTGCGCCGCGACAGCACCTGGATGGTGCGGCGGATCTCCTCGTCACGGCCGATGACGGGATCGAGCTTGCCCTCGCGCGCCGCCTGGGTGAGGTCGCGGGCATATTTCTTGAGGGCGTCGTAGCCTTCCTCGGCGGAGGCGGTGTCGGCCTTGCGGCCCTGGCGCAGGGCCTCGATGGCGGCATTGAGGCCCTGGGCGGTGACGCCGGCCTTCGCCAGCGCCTTGCCGGCCTCGGTGTCCTTCTCGATGGCGAGGGCGATGAGCAGCCGCTCGGCGGTAACGAAGCTGTCACCCGCCTTTTCAGCCGCCTTCTCGGCCGTGTCGAACACCCGGGCAAGACCGGGCGAGAGATAGAGCTGGCCCGAGCCGCCCTCCACCTTCGGCAGCTTGGCGAGCGCCTGTTCGGCGAGTTGCAGCGCCTCGCGCGAGCGTCCGCCGGCGCGGTCGATGAGGCCGGCCGCGAGCCCTTCGGGATCGTCGAGCAGCACCTTCAGGAGGTGTTCGGGCGAGAACTGCTGATGGCCCTCGCGCAGGGCGAGCGCCTGCGCGGACTGCAGGAAGCCCTTCGAGCGGTCGGTGTACTTGTCGACGTTCATCAATACCTCCTCGAGGCCACGCCGCCCGCCAGATGATGCCCGGGAAGGCGCCCCCCATTCAACGGATTTGCCGGCCGGAAGACCCCGTTGCGGCGATCCTCGGTACGGCTGCGGCATCGGTCATTGTGCCGCGTCAATCATGTAGGTGTTGCACAGTAGCCACATCAAGAGGGCGGGCGCCGATGCAATCCGCTTATCCGCGAAAAGGCCGACACGGCCGCGCCAAAACGAAAAAGGCGGGCTCGTGGCCCGCCTTTTGCGAAGTCGTTACGATGGCTCGGGCTCACTCGCCGGCGGGCACCTTGTCGTCGGCGGCCTTGCGGGCGCGGGGACGGCGGGTGGCGCGGGGCTTCTCCTCCGCCGGAGCGCTCTCGACGGCAGCCTCCTCGGCCGGCGCGGCGGCCTTGCGGCGGCGCGTGCGCTTGGGGGCTGCCTCTTCGGCAGCCGCCGGCTCATTCGTCGAGGCGGGCGCCTCATCCTCGTCGACCGGGGCGATCGGCGTGCGCACGGGCGTCGTCAGGAAAGCCGGCAGGCCGGCCTTTTCCTCGCTCTCGGCGCGCCGCGCCTCGCCCGCGGCATTGCCGTTCACATAGGCCGGCCGGGGGCCGCGCTCGCGCCGCTCGCCGCGCTCTTGGCGCTCGCCGCGCTCTTGGCGGTCGCTGCGGTCCTGGCGGTCGCCTCGTTCCGGACGATCACCGCGCTCCTGCCGCTCGCCGCGGTCCTGGCGCATCTGGCGGTCGCCGCGCGGGCCACGCTCGAAGCGCTGCGGGCGCTCGGGCCGGGCCTCGCCGTCGTCGTCGAAAGTCTCGCCGCGGACGTCCGGCTGGGGAGCGCCAAGCTCGTGCACGGCCGGCTGGCCCTGCCCCTGGCCGTAGCCGAAGCCGTTGCCTTCCTCGGCATCGAGATCGTCGCGCTCGTCGTCATACGGCCGCTGGAAGCCGCCGTAGGTCTGCTGCAGCTGCGACTGCGCCGCCGCGATGATGCGGAAATAATGTTCCGCGTGCTGGAAATAATTCTCGGCCGCGACCGGATCGCCGGAAGCCTGGGCGTCGCGCGCCAACTGGCTGTATTTCTCGGCGATATGTTGGGCGGTGCCACGCACCTTCACGTCCGGACCGTTCGACTCGTAGCTTCTCGTCAGCGGGTTGGGACCCTTGCGGTTGCGCCCCCGCATACGCCTGTTCTGACCTGGTCTCATCTATTGTCTCTTTGAAGCTTCCTGAACCGCATGACATCCCGACGCCGCAGACCATCCCGGGCGGAAGACCGCCGAGAGGCATTGAGCGAGCCGGTTGGTTCGGATCGCATGCCGAACCGAAGGGGCTTGTCAGCCGAGAACGTCATGTAACAGCGGCAATGATCCGAGGGCGAGCGAGCTCTCCGGATACTTCCCCGGCCGCGCCGAACCGACGTCGCCTCGTCGTCCGACGCTTCATGCCAGGCGCAGACGCATCCCGGCACTCCGAAGACTTGATGTTCGCGCCGACCCGGAGGCTTGCTGTCGCAACCTCGACCGGGCTTGCTGAAGCCAGATCATTTGTCGTGGAGCGCGATTCCTGACCGGACACTAGCGGCTTTGACCGTGACCGCCAAGCCTTTTTTGCGCTCCGGCCCGGCGGGTGGCCTCCGCTGGCAGGCTCAGCCGTCCGCCTCGACGAGGACCGTGCGGGCGATGCCCCCGAGATCGGCATGGACCGTTATCCGTCCGCGCCCGGCGAAGAGGCCTGCGACGGCGCCGTCCTGCCCCTCGCCGACTTCGAGCGCCGCAAGACCGCCCGGCGCGAGGAGACGCGGCGCGTCCGCCGCCAGGGCTCGATAGGCATCAAGTCCATCGCGACCGCCGTCGAGGGCAAGGAGCGGGTCGTACTGCCGCACCTCCGGCGCGAGCCCGGGGATCACGGCGCTCTCGATATAGGGCGGATTGGAGACGAGGACGTCGACCGGCCCTGCAGCGGCCGTGGACCAGTTGCCGACGATGAAATGCGCCCGGGCGGCAAGGCCGAGGCGCTCGGCGTTGCCGCGGGCCGTCTGCGCCGCCTCCAGGGCGCGGTCGATGCCGAGGCCCGTCGCCTGCGGCAGTTCGTGCAGCAGGGCGAGGAGGATGCAGCCGGTGCCGGTGCCGACGTCGACGATGGCGAGCGGCGCATCGGCGCGGCCCTGCGCCCTGAGCGTCTTCAACACCGCCTCGACGAGCGTCTCGGTATCGGGCCGCGGCTCGAGAGTCGCGGGTGACAGCCGGAAGGGCAGGCCCCAGAACTCCCGCTCGCCGAGGATGCGCGCCACCGGCTCGCGATCGAGCCGGCGCGCCGCGAAGGCGGCGAGGCGCTTTGCACCGTCCTCGCCAAGTGGCTCCGCCGGTGTGGCGGCGAGCTCCGCGCCGGCGATGTCGAGTGCTGCCAGCAGGAGAAGGCGGGCGTCGAGCGCCGGACTGTCGATGCCGGCTGCCGCGAAGGACGTGCGCAAATGCCGCAGGGCTTCCTGGCGCGTCGTGGTCGGCATCAAGGGCGGAACCGGAATGGGCATGGTCGTCGGGGTGATTCCTCCCGCTCCATCGCAAACGGAGGAGGGGACATGTGGTGCCCGCTTGTTCGCGGGCCGCTGGGCCTGCATAAGGCGCCGTCTTATCCGCCTCGGAACCTCCGCATGCAAGCCTTCTCTCCCTTCGAGCAGCTCGCCGAAGCCCTCCTGCCGCATCTGCCGGTCTCGTCCGACGGTTCGCACGACCTCGGCCACCTGCGGCGGGTGTGGCACAACGCCTTCGCCATTCAGGCCGAGGAAGGCGGGGAGGCCAGGGTCGTCGCGGCGGCGGTCCTGCTGCACGACTGCGTCCATGTGGAGAAGAACGCGCCGCAGCGCAGCCGCGCCTCCCGTCTCGCCGGCGAGCGCGCCGCCGCGATCCTCGCCGGGCTCGGCTGGCCGGTGGAGGAGGTCGCCGACGTCGTCCATGCCATCGAGGCGCACAGCTTCACGGCCGGCATCGCGCCGCGCACGCTGGAGGCGAAGATCGTGCAGGACGCCGACAGGCTCGACGCCATCGGCTTCATCGGCGTCGCGCGCTGCTTCTACATCGCCGGCCGCCTCGGCTCCGCGCTCTACGATCTCGACGACCCCGACGCGGCGCACCGCCCGCTCGACGGCACGCGCTTCGCGCTCGACCACTTCCCGGAGAAGCTCCTGCGCCTCGGCGACGGCTTTCAGACCCCGGCCGGCCGCCGCCGCGCGCAGGAGCGCATGGCGGCGATGCGCGGCTTCCTGGAGGGATTCCGGGCGGAGATATGAAGGCAGCTTCGCTGGGCGACACGTGCCTTCTCCCTCCCCCACGAAGTGGCGGGGAGGGTCGGGGTGGGGGGCGGGTCAGCAGGCAGGCTGTTCGAAACCGGTCGCCCGCCAAGAAGCACCAGCGTCGTGGGGCGGCACTGCCCCCCTAACCCCTCCCCGCCGTAGGCGGGGGGAGGGGACGGCCGCGCTTGGCGGTGTCTTGCGCTCCTTTATCCCTCCTGCGCGGCGAGCTGCGCCGCCTGGTGCTCGGTCGTCAGGGCGTCGATCACCTCGTCGAGGGCCGTGCCCATCATCACCTCCTCGAGCTTGTAGAGGGTGAGGCCGATGCGGTGATCGGTGAGGCGTCCCTGCGGGAAGTTGTAGGTGCGGATGCGCTCGGAGCGGTCGCCGGAGCCGACCTGCGCCCGCCGGTCGGCGGCGCGCTCCGCGTCCTTGCGCTGGCGCTCGGCGTCGTAGAGCCGCGAGCGCAGGAGCGCCATGGCCTTGGCGCGATTGCGGTGCTGCGAGCGTTCGTCCTGCACCAGGACGACGATGCCGGTCGGCAGATGCGTGATGCGCACAGCCGATTCGGTCTTGTTGACGTGCTGGCCGCCGGCGCCGCCGGCGCGCATGGTGTCGACCCTGAGATCGCCTTCGTCGATGGCGAAGTCGACCTCCGCCGCTTCCGGCAGCACGGCGACGGTGGCGGCGGAGGTGTGGATGCGGCCCGAGGCCTCCGTCTCCGGCACGCGCTGCACGCGGTGGACCCCGGATTCGAACTTGAGGCGGGCGAAGACGCCGCGCCCCTTCACCTCGGCGATGATCTCCTTGTAGCCGCCGACGGTGCCCTCGCTCTCCGACAGGATCTCGACGCTCCAGCCCTTGAGGTCGGCGTAGCGGCTGTACATGCGGAAGAGGTCGCCGGCGAAGAGGGCCGCCTCGTCCCCGCCCGTGCCGGCGCGGATCTCGAGGATGGCGCTCTTCTCGTCGGCCTCGTCCTTCGGCAGCAGCATCAGCTTGAGGGCATGCGCCGCCTCGCCCACCGCCTCGCGCGCCTGCGGCAGCTCCTCTTCGGCGAGGGCGCGCATCTCGGCATCGGTCGCGGGATCGTCGAGAAGGGTCTCGATGTCCTCGAGGTTCTTCCGGGCGCCCTCGAAGGCGTCGATGGCGACGACAACGGGGTCGAGCTCGGCGAGTTCGCGCGACAGGGTGACGAAATCGTCCGCCCCGGCGCCGGCCGCTAGCGTCGCGGTCAGGATGTCGCGCCGCGCCCTGATGGCGTCGAGCCGCTCGCGCGGTGGGGTAAAGATCTGGTCGGACATGGCTTTTCCGAAATGCTGCTGCTTCGATGCGGCTGCCCGGGCCTCGCCCGCAGCCGTGGAACCGGATGCGCGGCAGCGTCGCTACAACGGGATGTCGTTCGCCTCGGCGAAGCGCAGGAGCGCCTTGCGCAGGGACAGGTCACCATCCCCTGCGAGCAGCCGCTCCATCTCGGCCGTGATGGCGCCGGCATCGAGCTTGAGCAGCATGGCCTTCACGGGCCCGACGGCGGACGGCGACATCGACAGCCGCCGGTAGCCGAGGCCGATGAGCGCCATGGCCTCGAGCGGCCGGCCGCCGATCTCGCCGCAGACGGTGACCGGGCAGCCGAGCGCGTCGGCCCGCTCGGCGACGACCTTGAGGGCCCGTAGCGCCGGCCGGCACAGCGGGTCGAACCGCGCCGAGACCTGGCGGTTCTCCCGGTCGGCGGCGAAGAGGAACTGCATCAGGTCGTTGGAGCCGACCGACATGAAGTCGACCCGGCGCGCGACCTCGTCGATGTGGAAGAGGAGCGAGGGCACCTCGACCATGACGCCGAGCGACAGCGAGGCCGGTGGCGGGTGGCCGTGCCGGGCAAGATGCGCCTCTTCCCGCGCCACGATGGCCTTCGCCATCTCGAATTCCTCGACGGTCGCGACCATCGGGAACATGATCCTGAGGTGGTGCCCGGCGCCGGCGCGCAGCAGGGCACGCACCTGCGAGCGCAGCAGCCCCGGCCTGTCGAGGCCGATGCGGATGGCGCGCCAGCCGAGCGCGGGGTTCTCCTCCTCCACCTGTTTCATGTAGGGCAGCACCTTGTCGCCGCCGATATCGAGCGTGCGGAAGGTGACGGGGAGGCCCTGCGCGGCTTCCAGCACGCTCGCATAGAGCGCGAGCTGTTCGCCGGTGGTCGGCAGGCGCTGCGCCACCATGAACTGGATTTCGGTGCGGAACAGGCCGACCCCGGCGGCATTCGTCTCCGCCAGGTGCGGCATGTCGACGATGAGGCCGGCATTGATGTTGAGGTCGATCTCGAGGCCGTCGCGCGTGCGGCTGGGCACGTCGCGCAGGCTGCGGTACTGCTCCTGCCGGCGGGCGCGCAGCCGCGCCTTCTCCGCATAGGCCGCCTCGACGTCGGGCGCCGGGCGGATCTGCACCTCGCCCGCGCCGCCGTCGACGATGATGGCGTCGCCCTGCTCGACGAGGCTCGTGATGTTCTCGACCTCGCCGACCGCGGGGATGCCGAGCGCCCTGGCGACGATGGCGATATGGCTGGTCGGGCCGCCTTCCTCGAGGATCACGCCCCTGAGATGCGCCCGGTCGTAGTCGAGCAGCGCCGCGGGCCCCATCGAGCGGGCCACCAGGATGGCATTCTCCGGCAGGCCTTCCCGGCTGGTAGCGAGGTCCGTGCCGGCCAGCGTGTGCAGCAGCCGGTTGGCGAGGTCGTCGAGATCGTGCAGGCGCTCGCGCAGATAGGGGTCGGTCTGGCGCAGGAGACGGGCGCGGGTGTCGGACTGTACGCGCTCGACCGCCGCCTCCGCGGTGAGGCCGGTCAGCACCGCCTCGCGGATGCGGCGCAGCCAGCCCTGGTCGTTGGCGAACATGCGCACGGTCTCGAGCACGTCGCGGTGCTCGCCGTGGTGGGCGACGTCGCCGCGCTCGATGAGCTTGTCGATGGCGGCCCGCATGGCGGCGATCGCATCCTCGAGGCGCTGCACCTCCCGCTGCACGTCCTCGGCGATGAGGTTCTTCACGACGACGCGCGGCTCGTGCAGCACCACGTGGCCGAGGCCCACCCCGTCGGCGAGGCAGACGCCGCGCTGGTGCAGCGGCCGGCGGATGGCGATGTCGGCGCCGGGGGTCGCGATGGCCTGCAGCTCGCCCGAGGCGATCAGCTCGGCCAGGACCATCGCGGTCGTCTGCAGCGCCTCGATCTCCTCCTCGCTGTAGAGGCGGTGGGCCCGGTTCTGCACCACGAGCACGCCGAGGGTGTTGCCGGCGCGCAGGATCGGCACGCCGAGGAAGGCGTGGTAGATCTCCTCGCCCGTCTCCGGACGGTAGCTGAAGGCAGGGTGCGACTGGGCGTCGGAGAGGGCGAGCGGCTCGGCCTCGCGGGCGATGAGGCCGACGAGGCCCTCGTCCGCGCGCATGGCCGTCAGGTGGACGGCTTCGCGCTTCAGGCCTTCGGTGGCATAGAGCTCCAGCACGCCGTCGGCGCGCATGACATAGACCGAGCACACCTCCGCCACCATGTTGGCGGCGATCTGGATGACGATCCTGTCGAGCTTCTCCTGCGCGTGGACCGGCTCCGCCATGACCTCGCGGAGGCGGCGCAGGAGAACGCGCGGGCCACCGAGAGCGCCTCGCATCAGCCGGTTCCCGTCATCGGGCTGCTGGCAGCCCGTTCCCTCTTCGTCGGACCGGCGCCGATGATCGACTCCGGCCGACAGCTTCAACTAGCCGTATAACCAAGGTCTTGCTGCACCCGCAAGCCGCCGCGCGCATCAGGGTGCGGATTTCCTCCCCGTCCGCCTCACGCGGGGGAGCGCCTCAGGGCGGCGAACAGGCGCCCGTCGATGGCGAGCAAACCCAGGCCGATCAGGCCCATTCCGGCCAGATGCCTCGCCGCGATGGCCTCGTTGAGGAAGATGGCGCCGAAGAAGACGGCGCTCACCGGGATGAGCAGCGTCACGAGCGACAGATTGACCGCCCCCGCCGCGGTGAGGATGCGGAAGAAGAGGATATAGGCGAGCGCGGTGGAGGCGAGCGCGAGCGCGACGATCGCGGCCACCGGGCCGAGGCCGGGCGCCGGCAATGTCCACGGCTGCTCCACGAGAAGGGCGAGCGGCGTCATCATCGCCGTGGTTGCCGTGAGCTGGCCGGTGGCGGCCACGAGCGGGCTCAGCCCGTAGCCGCGGAAGCGGCGCCCGAAGATGCCGGAGAAGGCGTAGGACAGCGCCGCGAGAAGAACGGCGACGGCGCCGATGACGTCGGCACCCAGGCCCATGACGGCCGCCGGCCCGATCATCACCGCAACGCCGGCAAAGCCCAGCGCGACGCCGGCGAGCCGGTTGCCGGTCAGTTTTTCGTCGCTCGTCAGGAAATGGGCGACGATGACGGTGAAGACGGGCGTCATGGCGTTGAGGACGGAGGCGACGCCGCTCGGGATGCGCGCCTGTCCCCAGACGATGAGGCTGAAGGGGATGAGGTTGTTGAGGAGGCCCATGATCGCGAAGGCGACCCAGAAGCGGCCGTCGATCGGCAGCCGCTGTCCCGAGAGCCGCAGCACGAGGTTGAGGGCGAGGGCGGCGATGCCGACGCGGGCCAGCACGATAGTGAGCGGCGGCACGGCCTTGACGGCGATGCCGATGAAGAGGAACGAGCCGCCCCACAGGACCGAAAGGGCGATCAGCATCGCCCATTCGGTTGGTCCCATGGCGGGGGTGCGTGGGGTGGCCGTCATCGTGCTCCTCGATCGCTGCCCGTCGCAGCCGCCTGAACGTTAGCCGCGCGCGGGGAGGAGGCCACCCGAAAACGGGCCGGTCTTACCTGCGCTCTAGGCCTTGTCGAGCCCGTAGAGCGAGTGCAGCGTGCGCACCGCGAGCTCGGTATAGGCCGCGTCGATCAGCACCGAGAATTTGATCTCGGACGTCGTGATGGCGCGGATGTTGATGCCCTTGTCGGCGAGCGCCTTGAAGGCCTTGGCGGCGACGCCGGCGTGGCTGCGCATGCCGACGCCGATGGCGGAGACCTTCACGACGTCGGTCGCGCCCTGCAGCGTGGCATAGTTGATCTCGCCGCGCGCTTTCTCGAGGATCGTCTTGGCGCGCTCATAGTCGGCGGCCGGCACGGTGAAGGTGATGTCGGTCGTCGTCGTGTCGTCGGACACGACCTGGATGATCATGTCGACATTGATGTTGGCATCGGCCAGCGGCACGAAGATCGCGGCGGCGACGCCCGGCTTGTCGGCGACGCGGCGGAGCGTGATCTGGGCCTCGTCCTTGGAATAGGCGATGCCGGTGACGATCTGCTGTTCCACGATATCCTCCTCGTCACAGATCAACGTGCCCGGCTTGGGATCGGCGGGATCGTCGAAGCTGGAACGCACGAAAGTCTTCACATTGTGGGTCATGGCGAGCTCGACCGAGCGCACCTGCAGCACCTTGGCGCCGAGCGAGGCCATCTCGAGCATCTCCTCGAAGGAGACGCGGTCGAGGCGCCGGGCCTGGGGCACGATGCGCGGGTCCGTCGTGTAGACCCCGTCGACGTCGGTGTAGATGTCGCAGCGGTCGGCATGGATGGCGGCGGCGAGCGCCACCGCGCTCGTGTCCGAGCCGCCGCGGCCGAGCGTCGCGATGCGGTTGGTCGGCTGGTGGATGCCCTGGAAGCCGGTGACGACCGCGACCTCGTTGCGCTCCTCGAAATGCTGGATGATGCGCGAGCCGTCGGCGCCCGTGATTCGCGCCGCGCCGTGGGCGCCGTCGGTCAGGATCGGGATCTGCCAGCCCTGCCAGGAGCGAGCCCAGATGCCCATGTCCTGCAGCACGATGGCGAGGAGGCCCGCCGTCACCTGCTCGCCGGAGGCGACGACCGCGTCATATTCGCGCGCGTCGTGCAGGGCCGAGGCCTCGCGGCACCAGCCGACGAGCTCGTTCGTCTTGCCGGCCATGGCCGAGACGACGACCGCCACCTGGTGGCCGGCCTCGACCTCGCGTTTGACGTGCCTGGCCACGTTGCGGATGCGTTCGATATTGGCGACGGACGTGCCGCCGAACTTCATCACCAGACGGGCCATGGCAGGACTGACACCATTTACAGGACGACGGGAGGTGCTACAGCGACCAGGAGCCTGGCGCCAAGCACGCAAAAGGCGCGTATAGATGACGGGAGCCCCCCGCCGTGTCAACGGCGGGGAAAGGCCCCGGACAAGGGTGAGGGACATGGCTGGGACGAGGAGCGAGCCGCGGCACGGCACGGGTGAGCGCCGCACGGTGGATGAGCGGGAGGTGGCGCGCTTCGCCGCGCTCGCCGACACCTGGTGGGACCCGCGCGGATCGATGCGCGTGCTGCACAAGTTCAACCCGGTCCGCGTCGGCTACATCCGCGACGAGGCGTCCCGGCATTTCGGCCGCGACCCGGCGAGCCTGACCTGCCTGCACGATCTCTCGGTCGTCGACATCGGCTGCGGCGGCGGGCTGCTGTGCGAGCCTCTCGCGCGCCTCGGGGCCGAGGTCACGGGGCTAGACCCCGCCACCACCAATGTGGAGGTGGCGCGCCTGCACGCGGAGCGCGCGGGCCTCGGCATCGCCTATCGTGACGAGACGGTGGAGGCCCTCGCCGCCCGCGGCGAGCGCTTCGACGTCGTCTGCGCCATGGAGGTGGTGGAGCATGTGGCGGACGTCGGCGCCTTCGTCGCGGCCTGCTGCGCGGTGGTGAAGCCGGGCGGCCTGCTCTTCATGGCGACCATCAACCGCACGCTGAAGTCCTACGCGCTCGCCATCGTCGGCGCCGAATATGTCCTGCGCTGGCTGCCGCGCGGCACCCATTCCTGGGAGAAGTTCGTCACGCCGGACGAGCTCACGGACGCCATCGAGGACGGCGGCCTCTCGGTGCTCGACCGCACCGGCGTGGTCTACAATCCGCTTGCCGACAGCTGGCGTCCGTCGCGCGATCTCGACGTCAACTACATGCTGGTCGCCGCCCGGCCGGGCGAGGCCGGCGCTTAGGTACGATGATCGAGGGCAGCGATGCCGCCGGCGCCGGCTGGCGGCCCATGACGGTGACCGACCTGCAGGATGTCGATGCCATCGCGCGGGCGGTGCATCCGGGCTTTCCCGAACGGCCGGAGGTCTTCACCGAGCGCCTTGCGCTCTTCCCGGCCGGCTGCCTGATCCTGGAGCGGGACGGCGAGGCGGCCGGCTATCTCCTCAGCCATCCCTGGCACGCCGGCGCGCCGCCGCCGCTCGACAGCCTGCTCGGCCGCCTGCCGCCGGCCGCGACCACCTTCTATCTGCACGACATCGCCCTGTTGCCGCGCGGTCGCGGCACCGGCGCGGCCGGGGCCGCGCTGCCCCACCTTGTGCGGCAGGCGCGGATCGTGGGTGCCGATAACCTCTCGCTCGTCGCCGTCAACAATTCCGCTCCGTTCTGGCAGCGCCACGGCTTCGTGGCGGCCGACGCACCGGGACTTGCCGACAAGCTCGCCAGCTACGGCGGGGACGCGCTCTACATGCTGCGCAGGGTCGCGTCTTAAGCGCCGCGGCTCGCGATGGCGACGCCGACGGCGGCGATGGCCATGCCCAGCATCTGCACGGGCGCGAGGCTCTCGCCGAAGAGGAGGAAGGCCATGACGGCCGACACCGGCGGCACCAGGTAGAGCAGGGAGGCGACGCCCGCCACCGCGCCCTTGCGGATGAGGTGCATCAGCAGGAGGATACCGCCCATCGACAGGATGACGACCGCCCAGGCGAGGCCGGCGAGCGCCGCCGGCACGGGCGCGAAGCGCATCTCGCCGACGAGCAGCATGGCCGGCAGGGTCACGAGCGCCGCCCCGACGAACTGCACGACGGCATTGGTGCGCAGGTCCGAGCCGGCGCCCGTCCGCTTCTGCCAGAAGGTGCCCATGGTGATCGACACCATGCCGAGCGTGCAGGCGAGCACCGCCATCGGCGCGAGACCGTCGACGCCGCCGAGCTTCGGCACGAGCACGAGGAGGGCGCCGGCAAAGCCGGTGACGATGCCGAGCCAGCGCCGCGGGCTCACCCTTTCGCCGATGAGGGGCCCGGCGAGCGCCCCGGTGAGCAGCGGCTGCATGCCGGCGATGAGTGCGGCGATGCCGGCCGGCAGGCCGTGGCTGACCGACCAGAACACGCCGCCGAGATAGATGCCGTGCAGCAGCACGCCGGCCACGAGGCCGTCGCGCCAGCCGCGCGCCGTCCGCGGCCAGGGCGCGCCAATGGCGAGGCACAGGCCGCCGAGCACGGCTATGGTGAGGCAATAGCGGATGAAGAGAAAGGTGAACGGTTCGGCATGGGGCGCCACGAGGCGCGCCACGACGAAGCCTGTCGCCCAGATGACGACGAAAAGTGCCGGCATCAGCCGTTCGGCGAGCGTGGAGGGCGGGAACGGCACGGCGGGTCGATCCGTTGTCGAGAAGGGGCCGCACCCAACCATGGCGGCGGCCGGGCCGCAATGGCGGGAAGGTCACACCGCCGCGCTACCATGTGCCCGGCCGCCATACGACTTGCCAGCGGCGGCCGGAATGCCGACCTTGGCAGGCGAGCGACGGGAAGAGCGATGCAGGTCACGAGGCGAAAGGCCGCCGTGCAAGGGGGGCAGCCGTGAAGGCGATCGGCACTTCGGCGCGCGTCCTCTGGCGGGCCTTCGAGCGGTTCAACGACCACGACGGCTGGGCGATCTCGAGCCACATCGCCCTGTCCGGCCTGATGTCGCTCTTTCCCTTCCTCATTCTCGTCACGGCGCTTGCCGGCTTCATCGGCTCGACGGACCTTGCCCGCGGGGTTGCCGATCTCATCTTCGAGACCTGGCCGAGCGAGGTCGCCGGCTCGGTCGCCGGTGAGGTGCGCAAGGTCATGACCGAGCAGCGGCGCGACCTCCTGACGGTCGGCGCCCTGCTCGCGGTCTATTTCTCGTCGAACGGCGTCGAATCGCTGCGCATCGGCCTCAACCGCGCCTATGACTGCTACGACTGGCGGCCCTGGTGGCTGACGCGGCTCGAGGCGATCGCCTTCGTCCTCGTCGGAGCCATCGCGCTCATCGTCTTCGCCCTGCTCGTCGTCTTCGGCCCGCTCGCCTGGCGGGCGGTCCTCTCGGAGGTGCCGGCGCTGCGCCCGCTCGGGCCGCTTATCGTCACGGCGCGCTTCGCCGTGGCGACGGTCGTCATCGTCGTGGCGCTGCTCATCGCCCACCTCCTCCTGCCGGGCGGGCGGCGCAGCGTGACGTCCGTGCTGCCGGGCATCGGCGCGACGCTGGTGCTCTGGCTCATCGGCGGCACCGCCTTCGGCCTCTATCTCGACAGCTTCGCCACCAATTACGTGTCGACCTATGCCGGCCTCGCCTCCGGCATGATCGTGCTCGTCTTCCTCTACATCCTGTCCGCCATCTTCATCTTCGGCGGCGAGCTCAATGCCGCGCTGATTCGCGAGCGCGAGGTGGGCGCAGGCGGATTGTAGCGGGAGCGGCCCCACAGGGCTGCGGAAGCCTGAACCACCAAGAAGCTAGCGTTCCGCCGTCATGCCCGCGCTTGTCACGGGCATCCACGCCGCGACGATCGTGCGAGGCCCGAGACGTGGATGGCCGGGACAAGCCCGGCCATGACGGCGGAGAGGCCAGCCCGGCAGTGGCGCCACGGGGCGATCCGTCGGGCTCCGGATGGATCGGCCCGCAGCACCGCCCGGGCGTCGCTCACCCGTCCTGCGCGGCGGCCTCCAGCACGTCGCGCCGTCATGCCCGCGCTCGTCGCGGGCATCCACGCCGCGACGAGCGTGCGAGGCCCGAGACGTGAATGGCCGGGACAAGCCCGGCCATGACGGCGGAGAGGCCGGCCCGGCAGTGGCGCCACGGGGGATCCGTCGGGCTCCGGATGGATCGGCGCAGCACCGCCCGGGCGTCGCTCACCCGTCCTGCGCGGCGGCCTCCAGCACGTCGTCGAAGCTGCGCAGGCCGGGGCGCGGTGCGTTGACGAGCACGGCCATGTTGCCGGGCTTGTGCTCGTTCTTCCACATCTTGGTGTGCGCAGCCGGGATCTCTTGCCAGGAGAACACCTCGGACATGCACGGGTCGATGCGCCGGTCGACGACGAACTTGTTGGCGGCGGAGGCCTGCTTGAGATGGGCGAAATGCGAGCCCTGGATGCGTTTCTGCCGCATCCAGACGTAGCGGGCATCGAAGGTGAGGTTGAAGCCGGTCGTGCCGGCGCAGAACACCACCATGCCGCCGCGCTTCACGACGAGGGTCGAGACCGGGAAGGTCTGCTCGCCCGGGTGCTCGAAGACGATATCGACGTCCTGCCGGCCGGTGATGTCCCAGATGGCCTTGCCGAACTTGCGCGCCTCCTGCGTCCAGGCGGCATATTCGGGTGAGTTCACCTTGGGCAATTGCCCCCAGCAGTTGAAGTCCCTGCGGTTGATGACGCCCTTGGCGCCGAGGCCTAGCACGTAGTCGCGCTTGTCCTCGTCGGAGATGATGCCGATGGCATTGGCGCCGGCGGCGGCGCACAGCTGCACGCCGAAAACGCCGAGCCCCCCCGAGGCGCCCCAGACGAGCACGTTGTCGCCGGGCTTCAGCGTATGCGGCGCGTGGCCGAAGAGCATGCGGTAGGCGGTGGCGAGGGTCAGCGTGTAGGAGGCGCATTCCTCCCACGTCAGGTGCTTCGGCCGCTCCATGAGCTGGCGCGACTGCACGCGGCAGAACTGGCCGAAGGAGCCGTCCGGCGTCTCATAGCCCCAGATGCGCTGCGAGGGCGAGAACATCGGATCGCCGCCGTTGCACTCCTCGTCGTCGCCGTCGTCCTGGTTGCAGTGCACGACGACCTCGTCGCCGACCTTCCAGCGCTTCACCTTGGAGCCGACGGCCCAGACGATGCCGGCCGCGTCGGAGCCGGCGACATGATAGGGCTGCTTGTGGACGTCGAGCACCGAGATCGGCTGGCCGAGCGCGGCCCACACGCCGTTGTAGTTGACGCCTGCCGCCATCACGAGCACCAGCACCTCGTCGTCGCCGATGGTCCAGGTGGGCACCACCTCGAGCTGCATCGACTCTTCCGGCGGTCCGTGCCGCTCCTTGCGGATGGCCCAGGCATGCATCTTCGCCGGCACATGGCCGAGGGGCGGGATCTCCCCGATGGCGTAAAGGTCCTTGCGTTCGTCCGTGCGGGTTGCGGCGGTCGCTGTGGCTGCGGCGTTCATGCGGCCTCCTGTCGCTCGTGTTTCCCCGGCGCGCCCTCTTGATGACGGGGCTCTGCTGCGCTGCGCCATGGACAGAATGAATGATATTGCGATGCAGCGAAAGCGAAAACGCCCGTTGGCGGGCGCCGGTTGCATTCGACCTTTGGCCAATCCGGCATTTTGCGCTTGCAGCGCAGGTTGTTGCGCCGCACCATGGCGGCAGAACAGACGGCGCGGGCAATGAACCCGCGACAGCATGACGGGGAGACGGCATGAGCGAGCGAGACGGTGGCGCGCGCCCGCACCGGGACAGGCCCTGGATCTTCCGCACCTATGCGGGCCATTCGACGGCGGCCGAATCGAACCGGCTCTACCGCACCAATCTGGGGCGCGGCCAGACGGGCCTGTCGGTCGCCTTCGACCTGCCGACGCAGACGGGCTACGACCCGGACCACGCGCTCGCCCGCGGCGAGGTGGGCAAGGTCGGCGTCTCCATCGCCCACATCGGCGACATGCGCACGCTCTTCGACGGCATCCCGCTCGCGGAGATGAACACCTCCATGACGATCAACGCGACGGCGGCGTGGCTGCTGTCGCTCTACATCGCCGTGGCCGACGAGCAGGGCGCTCCGCGCGGGCGCCTCACGGGCACGACGCAGAACGACATCGTCAAGGAATATCTCTCGCGCGGCACCTATGTCTTCCCGCCGGCGCCGTCCATGCGCCTCACCAAGGACGTCGTGCTGTTCACGACGCGGGAGGTGCCGAAGTGGAATCCGATGAACGTCTGCTCCTACCACCTGCAGGAGGCGGGGGCGACGCCCGTGCAGGAGCTTTCGTTCGCGCTCGCCACGGCCATCGCCATCCTCGACACGGTGCGGGGCAGCGGCGAGGTGGACGAGGACGCCTTCGCCGAGGTGGTGGGGCGCATCTCCTTCTTCGTCAACGCCGGCATGCGCTTCGTCACCGAGCTGTGCAAGATGCGCGCCTTCGCCGAGCTGTGGGACGAGATCTGCCGCGATCGCTATGGCATCACGGACGCGAAGAAGCGCCTCTTCCGCTATGGCGTGCAGGTCAATTCCCTCGGTCTCACCGAGCAGCAGCCCGAGAACAACGTCTACCGCATCCTCATCGAGATGCTCGCCGTCGTGCTCTCCAAGAAGGCGCGGGCGCGGGCCGTGCAGCTGCCGGCCTGGAACGAGGCGCTCGGCCTGCCGCGCACCTTCGACCAGCAATGGTCACTGCGCATGCAGCAGATCATGGCCTATGAGACGGACCTGCTCGAATATGACGACATCTTCGACGGCTCGCGCGTGATCGAGGAGAGGGTCGGGGTGCTGAAGGAGGCGGCGCGGGCGGAGCTTGCCCGCATCGAGGCGCTCGGCGGGGCCGTCGCCGCCGTCGAGACCGGTTATCTCAAGCGCGCGCTCGTCGAATCGAATGCGGCGCGCCTCGCCGCCATCGAGGCGGGCGAGCAGGTCGTCGTCGGCGTCAACCGCTGGACGGAGAGCGAGCCTTCCCCGCTTCTGGCCGGGGAAGGGGCCATCCTCACCGTGCCCGAGACGGTCGAGATGGAGGCCGTGGCCCGGCTCAGGGAGTGGCGGGCAAAGCGCGACGGCAGCGAGGCCGCGGCGGCGCTTGCCGATCTCGAGGCGGCGGCGCGCGAGGCGCGCAACGTCATGGAGCCGTCGATCCGCTGCGCCCGGGCCGGCGTCACCACCGGCGAATGGGGCGAGACCCTGCGCCGCGTCTTCGGCGAATACCGTGCGCCGACCGGCGTGACGACCGAGACACGCTCGCCCGAGGTCGACCGCGACGTGCGCCTGCTGGTGGCCGATCTTTCGGAGAAGCTCGGCGGTCCGCCGCGCCTCGTCGTCGGCAAGCCGGGTCTCGACGGCCATTCCAACGGTGCCGAGCAGGTGGCGCTGCGCGCCCGCGACGTCGGCATGGACGTGACCTACGACGGCATCCGCCAGACGCCGGCCGACATCGTGGCGCGCGCCCGCGCGGTCGATGCCCATGTCATCGGCCTCTCCATCCTCTCCGGCTCGCACGTGCCGCTGGTGCGCGACGTCATGGCGCGGCTGCGCTCCGAGGGGCTCGACCACATCCCGGTCGTCGTCGGCGGCATCATCCCGCCGGAGGACGAGCTGGTGCTGAAGAACATCGGCGTCTCCGCCGTCTACACGCCGAAGGACTACGCGCTCGACGAGGTGATGGCCGGCATCGTCCGGGTCGTCGAGCGTGCCCGCGCCCGGCTCGAGGCCTGAGCGCTTCGCCAAAGAACGATAACGAGAGGGAGAAACGATGAGCCCTGCCGCCGCCGTGAGCACGACATCGAGCGACCTGCGCACCCTCGCCCGCGAGGCGGCGGAGGCGCTCGGCGCACTGGCAGGGGCCGCGACCGAGGCGGCACGGGCCGCCGTCATGGTCGGGGGCGCATCGCGCCGGAGAGGCTCGACCGCGCCCAGCACATGGCGCACGGCCTCGCCTGGGTGGCGACCTATGCCACGGCCGTGCGCGAACTCGCCGCCTGGGCCGACCGCCTCGCCGGGGAAGGCCGCTTCGGCGAGGTGGAGGAGCTCATCCTCGCCGTCGGCGCCGGCGAATATTGTGCGCAGGTCTTCGGCGGCATCCCCATGAGCCAGGGCGAGATCGTGCGGCCGGATATCTTCGGCCTCGACGATGCAGCGCGCGCGGCCCTGCGCACGCCGGCGCTGCGGGCGCTCATCGCTGAGGGCAACACAGCCGAAAACCGCGCCCGGCTCGCGACGCTGCTGCGCCAGCGCGACGGCGCCTCCAGCATCGGCGACACCGGCCTTGACGAGACGCTGGAGGCGATCCGCGCCGAGATGCGCCGTTTCGCCGATGCCGAGGTGGTGCCGCATGCGCAGGACTGGCATCGCAGCAACAGCTACATCCCGCTCGAGATCATCGCCGACATGGCCGCGCTCGGCGTCTTCGGCCTGACCATCCCCGAAGAATACGGCGGCATGGGCCTCTCCAAGGTCTCCATGTGCGTCGTCTCGGAGGAGCTGTCGCGCGGCTACATCGGCGTCGGTTCTCTCGGCACCCGTTCCGAGATCGCGGCCGAACTGATCCTCGGCGGCGGCACGGAGGAGCAGAAGGCGCATTTCCTGCCGAAGATCGCGAGCGGCGAGATCCTGCCGACGGCGGTCTTCACGGAGCCGAACACCGGCTCGGACCTCGCGTCCCTGAAGGCCCGCGCCCAGCGCGAGGGCGATGTCTACAAGGTCCACGGCAACAAGACCTGGATCACGCATCCCGTACGCGCCGACCTCATGACCCTGCTCGTGCGAACCGATCCGGCCGAGCCCGGCCACCGCGGCCTCTCCATTCTGCTGGCCGAAAAGCCGCGCGGCACGGACGAAGACCCTTTCCCGGTGGCGGGGCTGACGGGCGGCGAGATCGAGGTGCTCGGCTACCGCGGCATGAAGGAATACGAGCTCGCCTTCGACGGTTTCGAGGTGCCGGCGGCGAACCTTCTCGGCGGGCGCGAGGGGCAGGGCTTCAAGCAACTGATGCAGACCTTCGAGGCGGCCCGCATCCAGACGGCGGCGCGTGCCATCGGCGTCGCGCAATCGGCCTTCGAGCTCGGCCTGCGCTATGGAGAGGAGCGCGTGCAGTTCGGCAAGAGCCTCATCCACTTCCCGCGCGTCGCCGACAAGCTCGTCATGATGGCGGTCGAGATCATGCTCGCCCGCCAGCTCACCTATTTCGCCGCCCGCGCCAAGGACGAGGGCCGGCGCTGCGATCTCGAGGCCGGCATGGCGAAGCTCCTGGCTGCCCGCGTCGCCTGGGCGGCGGCGGACAATGCGGTGCAGATCCATGGCGGCAACGGCTTCGCGCTCGAATATCCGGTGTCGCGCGTGTTGTGCGATGCGCGCATCCTGTCGATCTTCGAAGGTGCGGCCGAGATCCAGGCCCAGGTCATCGCCCGCCGCTTGATCGCGGAACCGTCCTGACCCTTGGTGTGTTCGCTTCCTGGAGGGGGCTTTCTGCACGCGCGTCTGGCATCGCGCGTGTGCGCTTCCCACATAAGTGAGTGCAGCCAAGGAGGACCACGATGAGCGGATTACGCCTTGCCCACGACACCTGGGTTCTCGTTGGCGACGGGGAGAAGGCGCTCTTCTTTCGCAACGCGGGAGACGCCTCCTATCCGAACCTCGTCGTCGAGAATATCTTCGCGCAGGAAAATCCGCCCAATCGCGAGCAGGCCACCGACGTGCCGGGCCGCATGAACCGCGGGCGCCCGAGCAACAACAAGAGCGCCATCGAGCCGACCGACTGGCACCGCCTCGCCAAGGACCGTTTCGCGAGCGAGGTCGCGGAGACACTCTATCGGGCGGCGCATGAAAAGCGCTTCGAGCGGCTCGTCGTCGTCGCACCGCCGCAGACGCTCGGGGAACTGCGCAAGGCCTTCCACAAGGAGGTCAGCGAGCGCATCGTCGCCGAGGTGGACAAGACGCTTACCTCCCATCCGGTCTACGATATCGAGAAGGTCCTGACGGCCTGAGACTCCATGCGCCGCCCGATGGGCGGCGTCATGCACAGGAAGCCCTTGCAAAAGCCCCATGGTCGCCGGCGGGTGTTGCCACGCCGCGCGTTGCGTTGTCAGCTATCGAGATGGCGCAACGAGCGAGGGGAGCGTGCCGGCGATGGGATGGGCCTTGGAAAGTTTCGGAGCCGATGCCATTCACCACCTGCCCTGGCCCGAGAGCGGTGACGAGGTGCGCTTCGTGGAGCATGCCGGCGGGCTGTGGTTCGTGGCGGCCGACATCTGCCGCCCGCTGCGCTTCACCCTGAACCGCGCCGGCGCCATCAACGTCACCCAGGCGCTCGCCAGCGTCGGCCCGGACGACAAGATGCTGGTCCGGCTGGAGACGAGTCCCGGCACGTTCCGGCCCTTCACGCGCTACATGCTGGTGTCGGAAGCGGGGCTCGAATCGCTGGTTGCCGAAGGGCTCGCCCGCCGCGTGCCGGCCGTCGATGCCGGCGACGTGCCGGCCCTCGCCCGGCTGGTACGCTCCGCCGCGCGCAATCTCGTCGCGGCCCTCGGTGGCCGGGCGGACGCTTCGCAGCACGAGAGCGGCGCGGCGTGCCCGGAGGAAGCTTTGCGTCCTGCAGTCGGCGGCTGACTCAGGAGACTGCCTCAGCCGCGCCCGGTCGCCCGATCGAGGGCGGACGAAAGATCGTCATAGAGGTCCTGCGGGTCCTCGATGCCGACCGACAGGCGCAGGAGGTCCGTCGGGCAGGGCGACCCCGCACCCTCGATCGAGGCGCGATGCTCGATCAGGCTCTCCACGCCGCCGAGGGAGGTCGCCCGCTTCCACAGCTCTACCTTCGCGGCTGTCGCGATGGCCGCCTGCTCGCCGGCCGCGAGCCGGATCGACAGCATGTAGCCGAAGCCGTTCGCCATCTGCCGGGCCGCAATGGCATGGCCCGGATGGTCCGGCAGGCCCGGATAGAGCACCTTGGCGACGGCGGGATGGGCCGCGAGCCGCTCGGCGAGCTTTGCCGCGGAGGCGCTCTGGGCCGCCGCGCGCAGGTGGAACGTGCGCATGCCGCGCGTCAGGAGATAGGCCTCGAAGGGGCCGAGAATGCCGCCCTGGCCCTTGCGGATGGTCGCGATGCGCGCCCAGAAGTCGTCCTCTGCGCCGGTGACGAGGGCGCCGGCGACGACGTCCGAATGGCCGTTGAGGATCTTCGTCGCCGCATGCATGACGATGTCGGCGCCAAGCGCCAGCGGTTGGCTGTGATAGGGCGAGGCGGTGGTGGAATCGACCGCAAGGCGCGCGCCCGCGGCATGGGCGATCTCGGCGGCGGCGGCGATGTCGGTGATCGTCCACAGCGGGTTCGACGGCGTCTCCACCCAGACGAGCCTGGTGCGGCCGGGCGTGACGGCGGCGCGCAGCGCATTAAGGTCGGTCGTGTCGACGAAGTCGACCACGAGGCCCCAGCGCTTCGCCTCGTTCGCCAGCCAGTGGCGCAGCGCCCAATACATCACGGTGGGCGCGACGACATGATCGCCGGGGTCGAGCGCCTGGAACACGGCCGTCGCCGCGGCCATGCCCGAGCCGAAGAGGAACGCCGCCTTGCCCCCTTCCAGCATGGCGAGGACGTCCTCGGCCTCGCGCGTCGTGGCATTGTCCGGCCGGCCGTAGACGTAGCCGGACGAATAGGCGTTGTCCTCGTCCCGGATATAGGTCGTCGCCACGTGGATCGGCGGCACCACGGCCTTGGTCAGCGGATCCGTGACACCCATGGCCTGGGCGGCGAGGGTGCGGGCGGACCAGGGCTTCTTCGGCGCGGTCATGGGCGGCTCCGTGCGGCGCGGGAAACGGGAACGCGTGCATATGACGCGAGCCGGCGGGCCGTGCAAGGGGAGTTACGGAGCGCCCGCCTGCGCGCGGCGCATGGCGGCAGGTCGCACGCCCCCTAGCTCAGCGCGTCGCGCACGCTCGTGCGCAGGTCGGCGAGCGAAAAGGGCTTCGTCAGGACGTCGATGACGACGCCGTCGAGCGAACTCGCCCGCTCGCGCTGGTCGGCGAAGCCGGTCATGAGCATGACGGTGAGCTCGGGATAGGTGCGCTTTGCCGCATGCGCGAGGGCGATGCCGTCCATGATGGGCATGCGGATGTCGGTGAGCAGGAGGTCGAAGCGGCCCTCGTGCTGGTCGAGGCGGGCAAGGCCGTCCTCGCCGTCGATGGCCGTGACGACCGCATGGCCGTCGATCTCCAGCCCGCGCTTCAGGAAGCCGCGGACGCCTTCTTCGTCGTCGACGAGCAGAATATGCGCCATCGTCACTGTTCCTTGCGGTCCTCGTTTTCCGTCTCCACGACGCCGACGAACGGCAACTGCCGGTAGCGGTGGGCCACGTCCATGCCGTAGCCGACCACGAACAGGTCGGGGCATTCGAAGCCGGTGTAGTCGGCGTCGATCTGCACCGCGCGCTTGCCTGGCTTCTCGAGCAGGACGGCGGATTTCACGGTGCGCGCGCCGCGCGCCATCAGAAGGTCTTTTGCGAAGGCGAGGGTACGGCCCGATTCGAGAATGTCGTCGACGAGCAGCACGTCGCGGTCGCGCACGTCGCTCTCGACATCCTTCAGGATCTCGACCTGCCCGGAGGAGACGGTTGCCTCGCGATAGCTCGACATGTGCACGAACTCGACCTGCGGCTCGAGCCCGGCCCTGTGCAGCGCGCGGATGAGATCGGCCGCGAACATGAAGCTGCCCTTCAGCACGGCGACGACGAGCAGGTCGTGCGGCTTGGAGGCCGCCACGGCCCGGGCGATGTCCTCGTTGCGGGCGGCGATCTTGCTCTCGTCGAACAGGACCCGGATGCTCTTGGTCTGCATGGTCTGGCCTTTATCGTTGCCCGCTGCGGAGCACATGCTGCCGCTTAGCCGCCACCGGCGATGGGCGCAAGTGCGGCGGGCGGGGAAGGAACAGGCACGGGCACGCCCGGGTCCGGGGCGCCCGCGCCTGCACTGGGATGAGCCTATAGGCGTTGGCACGGGAAGGACAGACAATGGACATGGCGAATCAGGCTGGCTTGCGCGGCCCGCCCCGGTTAGGACAGGCATCCGCGTAACACCAATTGGTCGGCCCTCATGGTTAACGAACCGTGAACGCGCCGCGGCCGTGAGGAGGTGACTGGTGGTTCGTTTCGACAATGTCGGACTGCGCTACGGCATGGGGCCGGAGGTGCTGAGAGACCTGACGTTCTCGATCGAGCCGCGCTCGTTCCAGTTCCTCACCGGCCCCTCGGGCGCCGGCAAGACGACGCTGCTGCGCCTCGTCCTCCTCGCGCTCAAGCCCACGCGCGGCCTCATCACCCTCTTCGGCGAGGACGTCTCGCAGATCGGCGGGGACGCGCTGACCGCCCTGCGCCGGCGCATGGGCGTCGTCTTCCAGGATTTCCGGCTGCTCGACCACCTCACCACCTACGAGAACGTCGCATTGCCGCTGCGCGTGCAGGGGCGGGAGGAGGTGAGCTACCGCGCCGAGGTGGTGGAGCTGCTGCGCTGGGTCGGCCTCGGCGAGCGCATGCACGTGCTGCCGCCGGTGCTCTCGGGCGGCGAGAAGCAGCGCGCCGCCATCGCCCGCGCCCTCATCGCCCGGCCGGAGCTGCTTCTGGCCGACGAGCCGACCGGCAACGTCGACCCCAGCCTCGCCAAGCGCCTGCTGCGCCTCTTCATCGAGCTCAACCGGCTCGGCACCTCGGTCATCATCGCCACGCACGACCTTGCGCTCATGGACCAGGTGGACGCCCGTCGCCTGGTGCTTGGCGAAGGCCGCCTGCACATCTACGAGTGATCGCATGATGCGCCGCTCCGAACAGACCAACGCCGCACCGGCCGCAGAACCCGACCTCGGGCCGCTGCCCGAGACGTTGCGCCGCAACCAGCCGCTCGTCCCGGCCGATTCGGTCGCCGGCCGGGCGCTCGTCACCGTCATCGCCATCCTGACCTTCCTCGCGGCGCTCGCCGCCGGTGCCGCCGAGCTCGTCGCCGGCGCCTCGGCCGAATGGCGCTCCTCGATCTCGCGCGAGGTCACCATCCAGGTGAAGCCCAACACCCAGCGCGACATCGAGGCCGATGTCGCCACCGCGACCGCGGTGGCCGGCGCCGACCCGCAGGTCGATTCCGTCTCCGTCTATTCGAAGGAGGAGGCGGAGCGGCTGCTGGCGCCCTGGCTCGGCACGGGGCTCGACCTGGTCGAGCTGCCGGTGCCGCGGCTCGTCGTCGTCCGCCTCAAGGGCGGCATCACGCCGGACCTTGCCGGCATGAAGCAGCAACTGGCCGAGCAGGTGCCGACCGCGAGCCTCGACGATCACCGCATGTGGATCGCGCGCCTGTCGACCATGGCGGGCACCCTCGTCGTCATCGCGCTCGCCATCGTCGGCCTGGTGCTCACGGCGGCGGCGCTGGCCATCGCCTTCGCGACGCGCGGGGCCGTGGCGAGCAGCCGCGAGATCCTGGAGGTGCTGCATTTCGTGGGCGCGGATGACCGCTTCATCGCCCGCGAGTTCCAGCTGAGGTTCCTCGGCCTCGGCCTCAAGGGCGGGGCCATCGGCTGCCTGGCGGCCATCCTGCTCATCGCGGCGCTCGGCTTCCTCGCCGGCTACTGGCGCGCGAGCCCGGGCGGCGATCAGATCGAGGCGCTGTTCGGGGCCTTCGACATCGGCTGGCGCGGCTATGGCGCCGTCGTCGTGGTGACGGCGATCGTCGCCGCCGTGACGGCGCTCGTCTCGCGCGTCACGGTGCGCCGTCACCTGAGTGGGCTGGGCTGACAACGCGTGGCTGTGCGCGCTTTCTGCCTAGTGCCCGCCGCATTCGTCGTTATGCTGCGCGGCGAAAGGTTGAAAGCATGAGCGTCGTGGGCAACGAGCCGGTCGCGGTCGATCCTGCCGAAGGCGAGCCGTCCGCCGTGGCGACGGCAGTGCCCCCGCGGCGCGGCAGGGGATGGCTGGTGCTGCGCCGTGGCGTGGCTGCGGCCGGCCTTCTCGCCTGCCTTGCCTTCGCCGTCGGCTTCTTCGTGTTCACCGACATGGTCGGGCGCGCGGAGCGGCGGGTGAACGCGAGCGCCGATGCCGTGGTGGCCCTGACCGGCGGCGCCCAGCGCATCGCCGATGCGGCCGACCTGCTGAAGCAGGGCTATGCCCGCCGTCTCCTGATCAGCGGCGTCAACAAGCACACGACGCCCGCCCAACTCGCCGAGCTCAACCCGGAGCTTGGCGAACTGGTCGAGTGCTGCGTCGATCTCGACTACCGGGCGCGCAACACCATCGGCAACGCCATCGAGACGCGTCGCTGGGTGCAGCAGCACGCCTTCCGCTCGCTGATCGTGGTGACTTCGAACTACCATATGCCGCGCTCGCTGGTGGAGCTCGGCAACGTCCTGCCCGAGACCGAGCTCGTGCCGCACGCCGTCTCGGCCGACCGCATCGACACCGAGCGGTGGTGGCGCGACCCTGTCGCCGCGAAGCTGCTCTTCATGGAATATCTGAAGTATCTCGTCGCGGTGGCGCGCACCTATGTGGAGCGCGATCCGGAAGATTCGCGCGTCGCGGTCTTCGTCGGCGGCCGCAAACCGGTTGCGACCGTTCCCGTGCTGCGCTAGGCGGTCAGCGGCGCGCCGGCCCGCGCGCGCAGATGCCGCCGGATGCCATGCTCGCTCTCCGTTCCCTCGCCTTCAACATCACCTTCTACGCCAACCTCGTCGTGTGGCTCGTCATCTGCCTGCCGACGATGCTCCTGCCGCGGCGCGCCCTGATGGCGGTGGCGCGCGGCTGGGCCCGGAGCTCCCTGTGGCTCCTGCGCGTCATTGCCGGCACGCGTCTCGAGGTGCGCGGCCTCGCCAACATCCCGCAGGGGGGCTGCCTCGTCGCCTGCAAGCACCAGTCGATGTGGGAGACCTTCGCGCTCGTTCCCTTCTTCTCGGATCCCACCTTCATCCTGAAGCGGGAGCTCATGTTCATCCCCTTCTTCGGCTGGTACCTGTGGAAGGCCGACATGGTGCCCGTGAACCGGCGCGGCGGCGCGCGGGCGATGGTGCGCATGACCGAGAAGGCGGCCGAGGAGGCGCGCGACGGCCGCCAGATCATCATCTTCCCCGAGGGCACGCGCCGGCCGCCGGGCGCCGAGCCCGCCTACAAATATGGCATCGCCCATCTCTACGGCCGGCTCGGCGTGCCGTGCCTGCCGGTCGCCCTCAACTCCGGCCTCTACTGGCCGCGCCGGCGCTTCATCCGCCGGCCCGGCACCATCGTGGTCGAGTTCCTGCCGCCGATCCCGGCCGGCCTGCCGCGCGACAGCCTGGTGCCGGCGCTGGTCGAGGCGATCGAGCCCGTCGCCCGCCGCCTCCATGCCGATGGCCTTGCGGAGATCGGCGGGACCATCCAGCCGGCACCGGAGCGGGCGGAGGCCCCGTGATCAGCTGAAGCCTCGGCGCTTGACAACATGGTTAATTTGTTCTCTCTTTGTCCGGAACAAACAGGGAACATGGAGCCGGATATGAGCGCAGTCGTCCAATTTCCCATGCACATGGCGCGCCGTCCCGTCGCGCGCCCGTTGGCCCGCCCGCTCGTTGCGGGGCGCCGGGCCGTGCAGGACGAGGCCCTCCACGTCGCCTCGGGCGGCGATCTCCTGCCGCTGCGTGCCTGGCGCGGGCGCTCGGGGCGCCGCTATGTCGTGTCGGTCTATCCGATGACGGCCATGTGGCAGGAGGCGCATCTCGACGCCGTGCTCATCGCCGTCGCCCGTGACGGTGAGGCGCGCCGCATCGTCGGGGTGCGCGATTCCTCCCCGCTCTCGCCCGAGGGCTTCGACGGCGCCTGGTTCGGGCAGATGCGCGCCTGCGGCGCGGTGGAGCTCCACGTCCACCTCCTCGCGATCAGCGCCGAGGAGCGTGCGGCCGTCGCGCGGGACCTGCGCCCCTTCCAGTGATCCGGCTTTGTCGGGCTGGCGTCAGCGCAGCTGCGCCGCGAGCCAGGCGAGCGTCGCGTCGTGCACGTCGAGCGCCATGAGGTGCTCGTAGGTGTTCAGCACATATTCGGGATTGGGGCCCGACTGGCCCACCCCCTGGCGGACGATGGCGAGCAGCGCCTCGCGCGGCAGCTCCCCGGCATATTGGTGATGCCGGCGGTCCGCGACATAGGTGAGGGCGGTCACGTGCCTGCCGTCGTCGAGGCGCACGGGCAGGTGGCGCTCCAGATAGACGGCCGTCGCCTGCTCCCGAGCCCTCAGATAAGCGATCGTCTCCGCGACCTCCGGCCGCGGCACGCGGAAGGCCACCCCCTTGCAGGCGCCGCCGCGGTCGAGCCCGAGGACGAGGCCCGGCCGCTCCGGCGTGCCGCGATGGACGTGCGAATAGACGCACAGCGAGCGGCGGTAGCCGGCGAGCCGGGCGGGAAAGCGGTCGATGAAGGGAAAGCCGGGCCGCCACATCAGCGAGCCGTAGCCGAAGACCCACAGATCGCCTGATTCGTGGCCCATGCCCTTCCGTCTCGTCGATGAACCGTCTCGTCGATGACAGGCCGTTTCCGCCGACGCCGAAAGCTTGCCCGCGCCGCCGCTTGGCCGCAAGCCGGGTAACAGCTAGGAAGGGGCGGTGCAACAAGGGAGAGGGCGTTGAACGAAAGCGAACAGGTCGACAGCAGCGCGGCCGGCGTGCGCCGCAGCCGCTGGGGGCTCTATCTGCCGGTCGTGCTGCTGGCGCTGCTCGTCGCCGGCTGGTCCGTCTTCTGGTTCAGCGCGCGCGCCCGGGCCCTCGATACGGTCGAATTGTGGCTGGCGCGCGAGGTGGCCGAGGGGCGCCGCTGGTCCTGCCCGCAGCGCTCGGTCGGCGGCTTTCCCTTCCGCTTCGAGCTGCGTTGCGAGAACGCCACCTTCACGGGTGACACCGACATCGGCCCCGCCACGGGCGAGCTGAAGCGCTTCCTCGCGGTCTCGCAGGTCTATCGGCCGCAGCACGTCATCCTGGAGGTCGAGGGGCCGCTCGTGGCGCGCAGCGCGACCAACGATGCCAGCCTGACGCTCGACTGGCGCCGCTTCGATGCGAGCGTCGTCATCTCCAACGATCTGCCGGAGCGCGTCGCCGTGAGCGTCGCCGAGCCGACGCTCACGGTGAGCGCGCCCGATTCGCCCGGGGGCAGCTTCAAGGCGGAGGCCGTGGAGATCCATGCCCGGCGTACGCCCGAGCGCGCCGGCGCCTATGACCTGGCGCTCGACCTGCGCAAGGCGAGCGTGCCCGAGCTCGACGCACTCCTCGCGACCTCCGATGCGGCCGACATGACGCTGCGCGCAACGGTGACGGAAGCCGAGATGCTGGCCCGCGGTGCCACTCCGGCGCGGCTGGAGGCTTGGCGGGAGCGCGACGGCGCTGTCGAGCTGACGCGCCTTGCCCTCGTCAAGGGGCCGCAATCGCTGGAGGCGAGCGGCAGGCTCGGGATCGATGCCCTGCATCGGCCGGAGGGCACCGTCGATGCGTCGGTGGCCGGCCTCGAGGGGCTGCTCTCGCGCTTCGGCCTCGGCGGCAACGGGCTCGGCGGCCTCATCGCGGGCGGCCTCTCCGTGCTCGGCGGCGGCAGGGCCGGAGCCGAGGCTCCGGGCGCGGGCGCCCCGGGCATGACCAGGCTGCCGCCCATCCGGTTCACGGACGGACGGATCCTCCTCGGTCCCTTCCAGGTGGGCACGGTCTCGCCGCTGCGCTGAGCGGCGGGCCGGTCACTGCCCGTCGCCGTCTCCGCCTCGCCGGCGGCCGAAGTCCGGCTCGGCCGTCTCCTGGCCGACGGCGATGATGTTGCGGCGGATGGCGCGCGTGCGCGTGAAGAGATCGAACAGCGCCTGGCCGTCGCCCCAGCGGATGGCCCTCTGCAGCGCCGCGAGATCCTCGTTGAAGCGGCCGAGCATCTCGAGCACCGCCTCCTTGTTGTTGAGGAAGACGTCGCGCCACATGGTCGGGTCGGAGGCGGCGATGCGCGTGAAGTCGCGAAAACCGCCGGCCGAGAACTTGATCACCTCCGACTGGGTGACCTCCTCGAGGTCCGCCGCCGTGCCGACGATGTTGTAGGCGATGAGGTGCGGCACGTGGCTGGTGATGGCGAGCACCAGGTCGTGGTGCTGCGCCGTCATCACCTCGACATTGGAGCCGAGCGCGCGCCAGAAGCCGCGCACGGCGTTGACCGCCGCAGGATCGGCGTCGTCCGGCGGGGTCAGGATCGACCAGCGGTCGATGAACAGCGTCGCAAAGCCCGCGTCTGGGCCGGAATATTCCGTGCCCGCGACGGGATGAGCGGGGACGAGATGCACACCCGCCGGCATGTGCGGCGCGAGCTGGGCGAAGGCCGCGCCCTTGACCGAGCCGACGTCGGAGACGATGGCGCCGGGCTTGAGATGCGGCGCGATGGCCTCGGCGACGGCGCCATAGGCGCCGACCGGCACGCACAGCACGACGAGATCGGCCCCCGCTGCCGCTTCGGCGGCATCGGTGGTCGCGATATCGGCGAGGCCGAGCTCGCGCACGCGCACCGTCACCTCGGGCGAGGCATCGGCGGCGACGAGCGTGCCGGCGAGCTTCAGGTGGCATGCCGCCCGCGCGATCGAGGAGCCGATGAGGCCGAGGCCGATGAGGGTGATCCGCTCGAAGAGCGGCGTGTCGCGCGGCGGGCCGAGACGGTCAGGCATCGCCCCCTCGCAGGAAATCGGCGAGCGCCGCGACGACGAGGCGGTTGGCCTCGGCCGTGCCGATCGTCAGGCGCAGCGCGTTCGGCAGGCCATAGGCGCCGACCCCGCGCAGGATCAGCCCGCGGGCCGAGAGGAAGGCATCGGCCGCCCTGGCGCCGCGCTTCGCCTCGTCCGGGAAGTGGATGAGCAGGAAGTTGCCGACGCTCGGGGTGACGGAAAGGCCGAGCTTCTCGATCTCCCGCGTCAGCCAAGGCAGCCATTCCTCGTTGTGCGCCACGGAGGCCGCGATATGCGCGTCGTCGGCAAGCGCGGCGATGCCGGCCTCCAGCGCCGGGGCGCCGATGTTGAAGGGACCGCGGATGCGGTTGAGCGCATCGGCGACATGCGCCGGCATGTAGCCCCAGCCGAGGCGCAGGCCCGCAAGCCCGTAGATCTTCGAGAAGGTGCGCGTCATGACGACGTTCTCGCTCGTCGCCACCAGCTCGAGCCCGGAGGCATAGTCGTTGCGCCGCACATATTCGGCGTAAGCCGCGTCGAGCACCAGGAGCACGTGCGGCGGCAGCCCGGCGTGCAGGCGCTTGACCTCGTCGAAGGGGATATAGGTGCCCGTCGGGTTGTTGGGATTGGCGAGGAAGACGATCTTCGTCCGCTCGGTGACCCGCGCGAGCAGGGCATCGACATCGGTCGTCAGGTTCTTCTCCGGCGCCACCACCGGCGTGCCGCCGGCCGCCAGGATGGCGATACGGTAGACGAGGAAGCCGTGCTCGCTGAACAGGCCCTCGTCGCCCGGGCCGATATAGGCGTGGGTCAGGAGGCTGAGCAGCTCGTCCGAGCCGGCGCCGCAGACGATGCGGCCGGCGTCGAGGCCGTATTTGGCGGCGATCGTATGGCGCAGGCGCGTCGCCGATCCGTCCGGATAATAGGCGATGTGATCGGCAGCGGCATGGACGGCGGCAATCGCATGTGGGCTCGGGCCGAGCGGCGTCTCGTTGGAGGAGAGCTTGTAGACCTTCTCGACACCGGCCGCGGCGCTCTTGCCGGGAACATAGGCGTCGATGGTGAGCACGCCGGGACGAGGCTCGGGACGGGCCGTGACGATGGCCATTGCAATGGGCTCCGCTATCGGACGGGGGAGGAAGAGGCGCCGCCGCCCTGTGAGGGCGCCTCGGGAACGACGAACCGGGCAGCATGGCTGCCGATCTCGGCAAGATGCGCGCGCCCGGCACCGGCGCCGGTCAGCGCCTCTTCGAGGGCGGCAAGCGTCACCGTGCCGGGCATGGAGAGGAGAAGCGAGAGGCCGCCGGCGATGCCGGCCGAGCCGAGCACCTCGGCACCGAGGGCGGAAATGGCGGCAGGGACGGTGTCACGCCATCGCTCCACCCGCGCCGAGACGAGCACGATCTCGCGCACGGCGGCATCGGCCACCGGCTTCGACACGACGAAGACCGGGGTCGCCGCCGGATGGTCCGGCCGTTCGATGAAGGGCAGGCGCGCGATGACCTTGGGCGCGCCGGCCCCCGTGAGCCGCGCCCACCAGGCGCCCGAGGCGGTCCCCTGGTCGGGGCGGAAGATGCCGAGATCGCCCTTCGAGGCGGCGACGGCGGCGATCACCTCCGCGGCGCTCGCATGCGGCACGTAGGGCACCGTGAAGCCGAAGTGGAAGCGGGCGGAATCGCGCATCGGCGCATCGCCGCCGGAGATGTCGGCATGCACGCGGTAGGGCGCCTGCACATAGGTAAAAGTGGCGATGATGACGCGCAGGATGCTCTCGGCCGTGTCGAGCGGCAGGATGCCTTCGTGGCGCGCGGCCAGGCGGCGCATCATGTCCGCCTCGCGCCCGGGGCGGAAGGCGGAGCCCGATTCCGACGTCTTCTTGACCGCGATGAGCCGGTCGATGATCTCGCCGCGCTCCATGAGCAGGCGGTGCATCGCCTCGTCGATGCGGTCGATGTCCTGCCTGAGGGCGGCGAGGTCGACGTTTGGCAGGGTCCCCGACATGTTCCCATCCGCATGAGCTGCCGCCCCGCACGCCATCGCGGTCCGGCAAAGCCGGTCTTGTAGAACGCGGCGCGACGGAACGCAAAGAGATCGGTGCAAGATTGCCTGCTTGCGCATCGGCCCCTCACCCCAGCCCCCTCCTCCCAGGGGGCAGGGCAATCGTATATCCTGGGGGAGGCGCACTGATCCCTCCCCTCCAGGGGAGGGTGGATCGGTCCGCAGGACCGAGACGGGTGGGGTCAAGGCAGGGACGCTGTTCGCAATCTCAGCCGCGCGGCCCCCTCCGTCGCTGCTATCGCAGCGCCACCTCCCCCCTGCGGGGGAGGATCACGACCTCGATGCCCATATGCGATAGTCCTCTCCCCGCCCGCGGGGAGAAGGTGTCCGCGCAGCGGCCGGCTGAGGGGCCGTGACGCAACGCCCCATCCGCCTTTGCCGTTGACGAGCGGCCCTTTCGTTCATTAGGAAAATGGTTCGGTAAAACGAACGGAGCGCCGCTGGTCAGACGGCTCCGGAACGCGTCGGGTGAGGCGATGGTCCAAAGTGCAGTCGCACGCCAGCTGGGGGCTTCGCAGGTGGACGAGCCGGCGAGTCTCGTCGCCCGCTTCGGGCCGGACAGGCCGCTCGTCATGGACTGCGGCGTCGACCTGGCGCCGTGGCAGATCGCCTATCAGACCTACGGCGAGCTCAATGCGGCGCGCTCGAACGCGGTGCTCGTCTGCCATGCCCTGACGGGCGACCAGCACGTCGCCAACCTTCACCCCGTCACGGGCAAGCCGGGCTGGTGGGAAACGATGGTCGGGCCCGGCCGGCCCATCGACACCGACCGCTTCTTCGTCATCTGCGCCAATGTCATCGGCGGCTGCATGGGCACCACGGGGCCGGCCTCGCTGAACCCGGCGACGGGCAGGCCCTGGGGCATCGACTTTCCCGTCGTCACCATCCGCGACATGGTCCGCGCCCAGGCCATGCTGGTCGATCACCTCGGCATCGACAGCCTGTTCTGCGTGGCCGGCGGCTCCATGGGCGGCATGCAGGTGCTGCAATGGGCGGCGAGCTATCCCGAGCGCGTCTTCTCGGCCATGCCCATCGCCGCCGCCGCCATCCATTCGGCCCAGAACATCGCCTTCCACGAGGTCGGCCGCCAGGCGGTCATGGCCGATCCCGACTGGCGCCACGGCCGCTATCTGGAGGAGGGCGTCAAGCCCGCCAAGGGCCTCGCCGTGGCGCGCATGGGCGCGCACATCACCTATCTCTCGGAGAAGGCGCTGCATCGCAAGTTCGGCCGGCGCCTGCAGGATAGGGAGGCACCGACCTTCTCCTTCGATGCCGATTTCCAGGTGGAGAGCTATCTGCGCTACCAGGGCGAGGCCTTCGTCGAGCGCTTCGACGCCAACAGCTATCTCTACGTGACGCGGGCGATGGACTATTTCGACCTCGCCGCCGATCACGGTGGCGTGTTGGCCAATGCCTTCCGCGGCACGAAGACGCGCTTCTGCGTCGCCTCCTTCACCTCGGACTGGCTGTTCCCCACCTCCGGCTCGCGGGCCGTGGTCCATGCGCTCAATGCGGCGGGGGCCTCCGTCAGCTTCGTCGAGATCGAGAGCGACAAGGGACATGACGCCTTCCTGCTCGACGAGCCGGAACTCTTCGCCACCACCGGCGGCTTCCTCGCCGCCGCGGCGCGCTCTCGGGGCCTGTGACCATGGACGCGACGACGGCCTTCCCGGATCATCTGCCGGTCCGCTCCGACCACCGGCTCGTCGCCGACATGGTCGAGCCGGGCGCGCGGGTGCTCGATGTCGGCTGCGGCGACGGGGCGCTGCTCGCGCTCCTCATGCGCGAGCGCGGCGTCGACGGGCGCGGCATCGAGATCTCGCGCGAGGGGGTCAGCCAGAGCGTGGCGCGCGGCCTCTCCGTCATCCAGGGCGACGCCGACGCCGACCTCGCCGACTACCCGGACGATTCCTTCGACTACGTCATCCTGTCCCAGACCATCCAGGCGACGCGCCAGCCGCGGCAGGTGCTGGAGCACATGCTGCGCATCGGCCGCCGGGCCATCGTCTCCTTCCCCAATTTCGGCCACTGGCGCATCCGCCTCGAACTCGGCCTCAAGGGCCGCATGCCGGTGACGGAGAAACTGCCCTATTCCTGGTACGACACGCCCAACATCCACTTCTGCACGATCCGCGACTTCGTGGCGCTGTGCGACGAGGTGGGCGCGCAGATGGAGCGGGCCGTGGCGCTCAACGCCAGCGGCGAGCCGGTGCGCGTCAGCGTGCCCTGGTGGGTGTGGAACCTCTTCGGCGAGAACGGCGTGTTCCTGCTGCGCCGGCGGTGAGTATGCACTGAGGCACGCCTCTGATCCCTCACATGCGCAAGTCGGGTGTTCCCGACTTGCGCATGTGAGCGCGGAACTCGAGCAAGCCCGAGTTCCGCGGAGGGTGGATCGGTCCGCAGGACCGAGACGGGTGGGGTCAAGACTGGGAAGGGCGTTCACAGTCTGAGCCGCGCGGCCCCCTCCGTCGCTGCTAGGCAGCGCCACCTCCCCCGTGCGGGGGAGGATCTGGCGGCTCACGTCACCCCCGCACTGCGATCGCTTCGGCGAGGCCCACCGTGCGCCGCGCCATCTCCGCGTGCAGGCGCTCGACCATGCGCCCGTCGAGGTTGACGGCGCCCTTGCCGGCGTTCTCGGGTGCATCGAAGGTCGCGATGATGGCGCGCGCGCGCGCCACCTCGGCCTCGTCGGGCGCGAAGGCGGCATTGGCCGCCGCGATCTGGCCCGGATGGATCAGCGTCTTGCCGTCGAAACCCATGTCGCGCCCTTCGGCACATTCGGCCGCGAATCCCTCCGCATCGGAGAGATTGTTGTAGACGCCGTCGAGGATCGAGAGCCCGTGCGCGCGCGCCGCCGCAAGGCTGGTCGCGAGCCAGGGCAGCATGGGCGCCCGGCCGGGCACCAGCCGCGCCCCCGTCTCCTTGGCGAGATCGTTGGTGCCCATCACGAAGCATTCGAGGCGCGTCGCCTGGTCGGCGGCCGCCGCGGCGATCTGCGCGATGTTGAGGATGGCGAGCGGCGTCTCCACCATCGCCCAGATGCGGATCTTGTGCGGGGCGCCCGCTGTCGCCAGCCGGCGGCCGACCGTGGCGAGCACCGCCGGGGTCGACACCTTGGGCAGGAGGATGGCATCGGGCACGCAGGCGATGGCGGCGGCCAGGTCCTCCTCGCCCCACGGCGTGTCGAGGCCGTTGACGCGCACGATCACCTCGCGCGGGCCGAAGCCGCCGGCCGTGACGGCTGCCGACACCTGGGCCCGCGCCGTCTCCTTCGCATCCGGCGCCACGGCATCCTCGAGGTCGAGGATGACGACGTCGGCCGGCAGGCTGCGCGCCTTCTCGAGGGCGCGGGCGTTCGAGCCGGGCATGTAGAGCGCGCTGCGGCGCGGGCGGATCTCGGTCATGGGCGGGAATGCTCCTTTTCGCGCTGCAGCATAACGCCTCGACGCCGCCGCGCCACTCATGCAAAAGGTGAATGCTGCCTGTGGACAGGCGGGGGTGCGGAGAACGCGGCATGTGGCTGGCGGGGGTCGACGGTTGTCCGGCCGGATGGGTTGCGGCGCTGGCGCGGGCCGTCGAACCCTTCGCGGCCCGCCTCCTCGTCGTGCCGCGCCTCGAGGATCTCTTCGGCCTCGCGGAGGTGCCGGCCATCGTGGCCGTCGACATGCCCATCGGCCTGCCGGAGCGCGTCGGCCATGGCGGACGCGGCCCCGAGGCGCTGGTGCGGCCGCTCCTCGGCGGGCGCCAGTCGAGCGTCTTTTCCGTGCCGTCCCGCGCGGCCGTCCATGCCGGTGACTACGCTGCGGCCTGCGCCGCCGCGCTCGCGACCTCCGATCCGCCGCGGCGGGTGTCGAAACAATGCTTCCATCTCTTTCCGAAGATCCGAGAGCTCGACGCGCTGCTGCGCGGCCGGCCGGATCTCGCCGGCCGGGTGTTCGAGGCCCATCCCGAGGTCGCCTTCTGGCGCCTCAACGGCGAACGGGCGCTCGCCCAGCCCAAGAAGGTCAAGGGCCGCCCCTGGCCGGCGGGCCTCGCCCTTCGTGAACGCCTCCTGCGCGCCGCCGGCTTCGGCGACGGCGCGTTCGGCCTGCGCCCGCGCGGTACGGGCCCGGACGACGTGCTCGACGCCCTCGCCAATCTCACCGTCGCCCTGCGGATCGCCCGTGGCGAAGCCCGCAGCTTCCCCGATCCGCCGGGCCGTGACGAGGCGAATTTACCAGTCGCCATCTGGACATAAGACAATCCGCGGAGGGTTGGAGGCGCCGCTTCCTGCCGCTATGGTCCGCGCGACCACCGAGGAGATATTCCATGCACGGCACCCTGGCCGATGGCCCGCTCTCGCGCGCGACGATCGAGGCGGCCCATGAGCGTATCCGCCCGCATATCCGCCGCACGCCCGTCATCGACCTCGCCGCCGGCGACCTCGGGCTCGACGTCCCCGTCAATATCAAGCTGGAGCTCCTCCAGCACGCCGGCTCCTTCAAGCCGCGCGGCGCCTTCAACACGCTCCTGTCGCTGCCCGTGCCGGCGGCGGGCGTTGCCGCCGCCTCGGGCGGCAATCATGGCGCGGCGGTGGCTTATGCCGCGATGGAGCTCGGCGTGAAGGCGCGCATCTTCGTGCCCGAGATCTCGAGCGCCCCGAAGATCGCGGCGATCCGCGCCTTCGGCGCCGACATCGTCATCGGCGGCGCCCGCTATGCCGACGCCCAGGACGCCTGCGACAGCTACGTCGCCGACAGCGGGGCGCTGCGCATCCACCCCTTCTCCGCGGCCGAGACGATCGCCGGCCAGGGCACTGTCGGCCGCGAGTGGGAAGAGCATGTGCCGGATCTCGACACGGTTCTCGTCGCCGTCGGCGGCGGTGGGCTCATCGCCGGCATCGCCTCCTGGTGGCACGGCAGCAAGGTCAAGGTCGTCGGGGTGGAGCCGGAGGGCTCATGTGCGCTGCACGCGGCGCTCGCAGCCGGTGCGCCCGTCGACGTGCCGGTCGAATCGGTGGCGGCCGATTCGCTTGGCGCCCGCAACGTCGGGCCGCTCGTTCACGGCATCTCGGAGCGCGCGGTCGAGCGCGTCGTGCTCGTGCCCGACGAGGCGATCGTCGAGGCGCAGCGCCGGCTCTGGCGCGGCCTCAGGATCGCGGCCGAGCCGGGCGGGGCGACGGCGCTCGCCGCCCTCATCGCCGGCGCCTATGTGCCGGCCCCCGGCGAGCGGCTCGGCATCCTCGCCTGCGGCAGCAACGTCGATCTCGCAACCCTTGCGGCACTTACCGCGTGACATCGAAGGAGGACCGGCACATGGCAAGCGCCCAGTTCCCGCAACGGCTGACCGACGGCTACACGTCCTTTGTCAACGAGCGCCTGCCGCGCGAGCGTGATCGCTTCGAGCATCTCGCCGAGAAGGGTCAGCGGCCGGAGATCATGATCATCGGCTGCTGCGACTCGCGCGTCTCGCCTGAGGTCATCTTCGACGCCGCGCCGGGCGAGATGTTCGTCGTGCGCAACGTCGCCAACCTCGTGCCGCCCTACGAGCCGGACAAGGTCTCCCACCACGGCACCAGCGCGGCGCTGGAATTCGCCGTCCAGGCGCTGAAGGTGAAGCACATCGTCGTCCTGGGCCACGCCCATTGTGGCGGCATTCGCGCCTTCGCCGGCGAATCCGAGCCGCTCTCGCCCGGCGACTTCATCGGCAAGTGGATGGATCTCATCGCCCCGGCGGCGGAGCGCCTCGGCCCGCGTCGCGATGGCGACACCGAGACGGACTATCTGCGCAAGCTCGAATATGCGGCCATTGAGAACAGCCTCGCCAACCTCATGACCTTCCCCTGCGTGCGCATTCTCGTGGAGAAGGGGCGGCTGGCGCTGCATGGCGCCTTCTTCGGCGTCGCCACGGGCCATCTGCTCGTGCGCGACCCTGCGACGGGCGCCTTCGCACCGGTGATCGCGGACCTGCCGGGGCGGGTGTCGGCGATCGGCTGCACATAGCGAGGCAGTCGGCAATCGGGAGTAGGCAGTCGGATGACAGCGACTGCCGATTGCCAATTCCCGACTGCCTTCTTCAGGCCGCCTTCTTCTTGGCCGTGATCAGCTTGCGGTTGGCGAGGCATTCGGCGATCTGCACCGCGTTGAGGGCCGCGCCCTTGCGCAGGTTGTCGGAGACGATCCACATGGCGAGGCCGTTCTCCACCGTGCCATCCTCGCGGATGCGGCTGATGTAGGTGGCGTCCTCGCCCGCCGCTTCGTGCGGCGTCATGTAGCCGCCGGGCTCGCGCTTGTCGACGACGAGGCAGCCGGGGGCCGAGCGCAGGATGTCGCGCGCCTCGTCCGCCGTGATCGGCTTCTCGAACTCGATGTTCACGGCCTCCGAATGGCCGATGAAGACCGGCACGCGCACGCAGGTGGCGGTGAGCTTGATCTTCGGGTCGAGGATCTTCTTCGTCTCGGCCGTCATCTTCCACTCTTCCTTCGTGAACCCGTCCTCCATGAACACGTCGATATGGGGGATGAGGTTGAAGGCGATGCGCTTGGTGAACTTGTTGTTCTTCACCTCGCCGGCCGAGAAGATGGCGCGCGTCTGGTCGAAGAGCTCGTCCATGCCCTCCTTGCCGGCGCCGGAGACCGACTGGTAGGTCGACACGACGACGCGCTTGATGCCGGCGGCATCGTGCAGCGGCTTCAGCGCCACCACGAGCTGCGCCGTCGAGCAGTTCGGATTGGCGATGATGTTGCGCTTGGTGAAGCCCGCGACGGCGTCGGCATTCACCTCGGGCACGATCAGCGGCACGTCGGCGTCGTAGCGGAAGGCCGAGGAATTATCGATGACTACGACGCCCTGGGCGCCGATCTTCGGCGCCCATTCGCGCGCCACGTCGCCGCCGGCCGACATCAGGCAGATGTCGACGTCGGAGAAGTCGTAGGTCGCGAGGTCCTTCACCTTCAGCGTCTTGTCGCCGTAGGAGACCTCCTGCCCGATGCTGCGGCGCGAGGCGAGCGGCACGACCTCGTCGGCCGGAAAGGCGCGCTCGGCCAGGATGTCGAGCATCTCCCGGCCCACATTGCCTGTGGCGCCGACGACAGCGACCTTGAAACCCATCACGTTGTCTCCTCGAACTTCTCGCGTCTCCCCCTCGGGCGTCGTGCGCCGTCTCGGGCGCCTCCTCTCGCCCCGTGGGGAGAGGACCGGGGGGACGAGCGGACTGTCAGCCGGCCGTTTTGGCCGTCAGCGTGGCTTTCGTTTTCGTCAGCGTGCTGAGCGCAAGCGGCGAAGCCATGGAAAGTCCGTCGGTTCCAGTCGCGGCCGAACGAGAGCGAGCCGCACCCGTCTCTGCACCACGGCGGGCGTGTTCTGTCAAGCGCGACGTGGATGCACGGAGCGGCCGGTGTGGCCCGTTAACGTTACCGCAGGACCCTGCCCGGCAACGGGTCGTTGACTCTCCTTGGAGATCGCCGCGCGGCGGTAACCGATGGTCAGGCATATGCGGCGAGCCTTGTCCGCTACGACACCGGAAAACCTTCGGCAACAGAAGGGCAGGGAGCGTGTCCATGAAGCGATATCACCAGGGCCGTGCGGCGGGGCCGCCCATGCCGCACCTGTCGCCGGGCGACAGGCTCTACGAGGAATTGGACCGGCCGGTGCGCCGGCGGCCGCGGCGTAGCGCCGCGGCGCGGCTGCAGCGCACGCTCCTGTCCGGGCTGTTCGTCGTCGCCCTTGCCGGCGGCGCCTATGTCCTTCAGGCCGCGAAGGGGCCTGAGGGCGCCGGAGCCGGTGACGCGCAGGCGGACGTCAGGCTCGCGGAGGATGCAGCGGTGCCGGCGACGCCCGGCCTCGACGCCGCCGTGGCGCGCCCCATCTGGATCCGCGCGAGCGCGCCCGTGCCCGTGTTCTCGCTCGCGGCCTCGGGCATCGGCCCCGGCTTCGGCGACAGGGAACGCAGCTACGAGGCCCAGCATCACGGCCTCGGCGGGCAGGAGGATATTATCGGCATCGGGCGTTTCGCGACGCCGGGCCCGCATCTGCGCCTGTCGGTCTATCGGCCGGGCGGGGAGGCGGGCACTCCGTCCAGCTTCTTCGTCGACATGGTGCGGGCCGCTTCGGAGGCGGGGCTCGCCGTCTCCCGCACGTCGGTGCCGCGTGGCGTCACGACGAAGTTCGGCACCATGGAGGTTGCGGAAGCGCAGCTGGTCGGCCAGGGCGTCGTGCGCAGCTGCTCCGCCTTTCGCCTGCTGCACGATGCACCAGCCCTGCGCCTCAGCGGCTGGGTCTGCGGCGCCGATGACACGCCGCGCGCCGACGCCGCCCTGCGCTGCGTCATCGACGGCCTCGAGCCGGCCGCCTCGCTCGACGACGGAGGCCTGAAGGCTCTGTTCCATGCGGCAAGGCCGGCCGCCACCTGCGGCGCTGCGCCGCGGGTGGCGGAGGAGGCGCCGGCGGCCGACGGTATCGCGGAACTGCTCGCGACCTCGGCCGACGTGCCCTTGCCGCCGGTCCGGCCGGCCTCCTTCGGGCGCACGTGAGCCGCCCGTCACCGCAAGTTGAGCGCCGGGAAGGGTCTGTGCCGGTCGGCGGCGGCGCCCTTCACGGCCCGTTATGCTATTCTGTGGCTAGTGGCCGGGCCGATATGGCAAGCGAGGGTCAGCACCATGCGTCATCTCACCATCATCCTGTCGGCCGCTGCCATGGCGGCTTCCTGTCTCGCCGTTGCCGGTGAGGCCTACGCCCAGAGCCGCGTGCGCACCATCACGGTGACGCCGCGCAGCTATCTCGATCCCGGCAACGTCGTGCCCGTCGGATCGATGTCGAACTATGTGCTCTCCGGTCAGAGCTATTCCCCGCCCGTCTATGCCAACGTGCAGGAGAAGTTCGGATCCACCGTGCTGCCCCCGCGCATCGGCGGCGGTCGCAATCCCTTCGGCGCGATCGACTTCCAGGCGCCGCGCTGAGGGTGATGGGTGGATTTCGTCATGCCCGCGCTTGTCGCGGGCATCCACGCCTTGAATTCTCAAGCAAGATCGACGGCATAGATGGTCGGGACAAGCCCGGCCATGACGCACGCAAGTCCTTGCCGCTGAGATAGAGACAACGAAAAAGCCCGGCCGGACGGCCGGGCTTCGTCGTTGCAGGCTGCGTCCGGGCTCAGCCGGTGAGCTTTTCCATTTCCTTGACGATGGCGTCGCCCACCTCGTCCGTGCCCGCGGCATTGACGCCCGGCCCGGCGATGTCCTTCGTGCGCAGGCCGCCGTCGAGGACGTTGGCGACGGCCTTCTCCAGCATGTCCGCCTCCTTCACGAGGCTGAAGGAATAGCGCAGCGCCATGGCGAAGGAGCCGATCATGGCGATCGGGTTGGCAAGGCCCCTGCCGGCGATATCGGGGGCCGAGCCGTGCACGGGCTCGTAGAGTGCCTTGCGCTTGCCGGTCGCGGGATCCTCGGCGCCGAGCGAGGCCGACGGCAGCATGCCGAGCGAGCCGGTCAGCATGGCCGCCACATCGGACAGGATGTCGCCGAACAGGTTGTCGGTGACGATGACGTCGTACTGCTTCGGGTTGCGCACCAGCTGCATGCCGCAGTTGTCGGCGAGCACGTGCTCCAGCTCCACGCCCGGATACTCGTTCTTGTGGACGCGGGTGACGACCTCGTTCCACAGCACGCCGGTGCGCATCACGTTGCGCTTCTCGGCCGAGGAGACCTTGTTGCGGCGCACCTTGGCGAGCTCGAAGGCGACGCGGGCGATGCGCTCGATCTCATGGGTCGTGTAGAGCTGCGTGTCGACGGCGCGCTTCTCGCCGCTCTCCAGCGTCACGATCTCCTTCGGCTCGCCGAAATAGACGCCGCCGGTGAGCTCGCGCACGATGACGATGTCGAGCCCCTCGACCAGCTCGCGCTTCAACGACGAGGCATCGGCCAGGGCCGGATAGCAGATGGCCGGGCGCAGGTTGGCGAACAGGCCGAGCTCCTTGCGCAGGCGCAGGAGGCCCGCCTCGGGGCGGTGCTCGTAGGCCACCTTGTCCCAGTTCGGCCCGCCGACGGCGCCGAAGAGCACGGCGTCGGCCGCCTGCGCGCGGTCCATGGCCGCATCGGTGATGGCGACGCCATGTGCATCGTAGGCGCAGCCGCCGACGAGGTCCTTCTCCGTCTCGAAACGGGCGATGCCGGTCTTCGTGAACCAGCCGACGAGTTTCTCGACCTCGGCCATGACCTCGGGGCCGATGCCGTCGCCGGGGAGGAGAAGGAGATTGTAGGACGCCATGATGCCCTCGTGTTGCGCGGAATAAGATGGTCGCGCAGCCTTTTGCTGCGCGGGTGCGGGTTTGGCAAGGCGTTCCGGCGCATGGCTCGCGCCGGATGCCCGCTCAGCGATAGCGGCCGTGGCGCTCGAGCACCTCGATCTTGTAGCCGTCCGGATCGGTGACGAAGAAGAAGCGCGCCATCAGCGCCCCGTCGCGGAAGAACTCCTTGATCGGCTGGGGAGCGAGGCCGGCATCGGTGAAGCGGGCGTGCTCGGCGTCGAGATCCTCGACCGCGACGGCGAGGTGGCCGTAGCCGTCCCCGAGCGCATAGGGCTCGCTGCGGCCGTGGTTGACGGTGAGCTCGACCTCGAAATCGGCCTCGGCGTTGCGCAGGTAGACGAGCGTGAAGCCGTCGAAGACGAAGCGGTCGGCGATCTTGAGGCCGAAGGCCGTCTCGTAGAAGGCGACCGAGCGCGCCTCGTCGAGCACGCGGATCATGGTGTGGATGGCTTTGGCCACGGGCGAGGGGCTCCGTTTCGCGGTCAGACGCGGCGCTTCAGCGCCGTCACCTCGATCTCGACCTTCATCTCGGGCTTCAGGAGGCCGGCGACGACGAGGAGCGTCGCGGCCGGTCGCACCTCGGCCAGCACCTCGCCGCAGACGGTGAGCAGCGGCTCGGCATGGGCCACGTCGGTGACGTAATAGGTGGCGCGCACGATGTCGGCGAGCGAGAAGCCGGCCTCCTCCAGCGTGCGCGCGATGGTCGTCCAGCAATTGCGCGCCTGCGCGGCCGCATCCTCCGGCATCGCCATCGTCGCGTAGTCGTAGCCGGTCGTGCCGGCGACGAAGGCGAAGGGCCCGTCGATCACGGCACGCGAATAGCCGTAGGCCCTCTCGAAAGGTGAGCCGGTGGAGATCAGCTGCCGCGTCATCCGGATGGTCCTCTCGTATCGGGGTTGGGTCAGGCGGTGGGCCGCCGGGTCAGCGCCAGCATGACGCCGAAACCGATCATCAGGCTGCCGCTGACGCGGTTGAAGAGCCTCAGCGTCCGCTGCCCGCGCGTCAGGGAGCGCAGGCGCCCGCCGAAGGCGGCATAGGCGGCGATGGCGACGACCTCGAGCGCGATGAAGGTCGCGCCCATGACGAGGAAATTCAGCGCATAATGGCCGCCGTCGAGGAACTGCGGGAAGAAGGCGGTGAAGACGAGGATCGCCTTCGGGTTGCCGGCGGCCACCCAGAATTCCTGCAGCGCCAGCCGGCCGAGGGGTGTGCGCGCGCTCGTCTCGAGCGCCGTGAGCTCGGGAGCGCCGGCGCGCAGCAGGCGGAAGCCGAGATAGACGAGATAGGCCGCGCCCGCCCATTTGACGACGCTGAACAGCATCTCCGACGTCGCCAGCACCGCGCCGAGGCCGAGCGCGGCGATGACGATCATGATGGCGAAGGCGACGAGCCGCCCGCCGGCCGCGGCGGTGGCGCGCCAGACCCCCTCGCGTGCCCCGTTCGTCAGCGACAGGAGGTTGTTCGGCCCGAAGGCCATGTTGATGGCGAAGCAGGCCGGCAGGAAGACGAGGTAGGTGTCGAGGCTCATGCCGTCCATCTCCGCCGTTCGTCGAGTGATGGTGCAGGAAGGTTCACGCGCTGGGCCCACCGCGAACCCTTCCCCGCTTGCGGGGAGAGGGCAGGGTGAGGGGGGAAGGGTGCCGCTCAGGCCGCGGCGCGGCCTCGCTTCCGCTGCCGCTGCCCCTCAATTCGCTGCCGCTCGCCCCATCCCTCTCAGAGCCAGGGATGCGAGGTCGCCGTCTTCGTCTCGTAGGCCTCGATGCTCGGGGCCTTCTCCATGGTGAGCCCGATGTCGTCGAGCCCGTTGAGCAGGCAGTGCTTGCGGAAGGCGTCGATCTCGAAGCTGACCTTGCCCCCGTCCGGCCCGCGGATCTCCTGCGCCTCGAGGTCGATGGTCAGCGTCGCGTTGGCGCCGCGGCGGGCGTCGTCCATCAGCTTGTCGAGGTCTTCCGGCGACACCGTGATGGGCAGGATGCCGTTCTTGAAGCAGTTGTTGTAGAAGATGTCGGCGAACGAGGTGGAGATCACGCAGCGGATGCCGAAGTCGAGCAGGGCCCACGGCGCATGCTCGCGCGAGGAGCCGCAGCCGAAATTGTCGCCCGCGACGAGGACCTGCGCCTTGCGGTAGGCCGGCTTGTTGAGCACGAAATCGGCGTTCTCCGAGCCGTCCTCGTTGTAGCGCATCTCGGCGAACAGGCCCTTGCCGAGGCCGGTGCGCTTGATGGTCTTCAGATATTGCTTCGGGATGATCATGTCGGTGTCGACATTGACGATCTCGAGCGGCGCGGCGACGCCCGTCAGGGTGGTGAACTTCTCCATCTTCGCTCTTCCGTCCGTCTGCGGCCGCCGCGGCGACCTATATTGCCGAATGTCATATCAAAGCCGGCCTGGCGCGCCTAGCGCAGCCGGCGACCGCGCCGGTCACCCCGCCGCGGCCTCGATCGCTTCCATATCCTCGTCCGAGAGGCCGAAGTGGTGGCCGATCTCGTGCACGAGGACATGCGTGACGAGGGAGCCGAGCGTCTCCTCGTGCTCGGCCCAGTAGTCGAGGATCGGCCGGCGGTAGAGGAAAACCATGTTGGGCATCTGCCCCGACATCGGCACCGCGCCCTGCTGGGCGAGGCCGTAGCCGCGGAAGAGGCCGAGGAGGTCGAACGGGCTCTCGCAGCCCATCTCCTCCATGGTCTCCTCGTCCGGGAAATCCTCCACGCGGATGAGGACGCCGTCGCACAGGCGGCGGAAATCCTCCGGCAGGGCGTCGAAGGCCGCCTGGGCGAGATCCTCGAAGGTCCCGATGTCCGGCGCCGTCAGGGCGCGAAGGTGGTCCGTGTCCCGGCTCGTGCTCATGGGCCCCGTTTCCATGGATCAGTGCGCCAGCTGCTGCATCAGCGCATAGGCGAGGTAGATGAGGAGCACGAGGCCGAGGACGCGGCCGATGCGCTTGCCCCAGACCTCGATGCGGTCGTCGTCCGGGTGGTCCGCGTCGCGGCCGGAGAAATGCGCGCCGAGACGCCGTGTCGCGCGGCCGAGGGAGGAGGAGGCGAGCGTCTCGCTGTCCCGCTCCACCCGTTCCAGCGCCTCGCGCGCCTCGCGCTGCCGCTTCTCGTCATCGCCCTTCATCGCGACCACCTCGAAGGCCTCCGTTCCGCCACGCCTGCGTGTGCTGCGCAGCACCGCGACGGGCTGCAGCAAAGGCCATGATCATCTCGCGTCTGCCCTCAGGGAGCGCAACGGGAACGACCGATGAACCCTTCAGGAGACCGAACCCATGACCAAGACCTCGACGCAGCGTCATCTCCCCCGCATCGGCGGCAAGGCCGGCTTGCTGGCCCTCGCCCTCTTCGCCGGCCTCGGCGCCGCGGCGCTCGGCTCCGGCAGTGCCGAGGCCCGCCACGGCTGGCATCACAGGCCCTATCCGCACCCGGTGTGGGGCGCCGGCTGGTTCGCCTCTCCCGTCTACGACGGGCCCTATTACCGCTGCCGCTGGGTGAAGCAGGTGCGCTTCATCCCCGGTCACGGCCGGGTGGTCCGCTGGCGCCCGCTGTGCCGCTACTGACGGCAGGAGCCGTTCCATGCCGGGCCGGCCCGCGAGGGCCGGCCCTTGTGTCATTGACCCTGGCACGTCTGGCTCAGCCGAAGCTGCGCACGTCCACGAAGTGCCCCGCGATCGCCGCCGCCGCCGCCATGGCGGGGGAGACGAGGTGGGTGCGGCCCTTGAAGCCCTGGCGTCCCTCGAAGTTGCGGTTCGAGGTGGAGGCGCAGCGCTCGCCGGGCTTCAGCTTGTCGGCATTCATGGCAAGGCACATGGAGCAGCCGGGCTCGCGCCAGTCGAAGCCGGCGGCCTTGAAGATCCGGTCGAGGCCCTCGGCCTCCGCCTGCATCTTCACGAGACCGGAGCCCGGCACGATCATGGCGTTGACGTTGGGGTTGACCGTCTTGCCGGCGACGATGCGCGCGACTTCACGCAGGTCCTCGATGCGCCCGTTGGTGCAGGAGCCGATGAAGACGCGGTCGAGCGCGATGTCGGTGATCTTCGTGCCTGGCTTCAAGCCCATGTATTCCAGCGCCCGCCACTTCGACTGACGCTTCGTCTCCTCCTGGATCTCGTCCGGGTTCGGCACCGCGCCGTTGACCGAGATGACGTCCTCCGGGCTCGTGCCCCAGGTGACGATGGGCGGCAGGTTGGCCGCATCGAGCCGGATGACGCTGTCGAAATGGGCGCCCTCGTCGGTGCGCAGCGTCTCCCAGAAGCGCACGGCCTCGTCCCAGGCCGCGCCCTTCGGGGCCTTCGGCTTGTCCTTGAGATAGGCGTAGGTCTTCTCGTCCGGCGCGACGAGGCCGGCGCGGGCGCCGCCCTCGATCGACATGTTGCAGACGGTCATGCGCCCTTCCATCGACAGCGAGCGGATGGCCTCGCCCGCATATTCGATGACGTGGCCGGTGCCGCCGGCGGTGCCGATCTCGCCGATGATGGCGAGGATGATGTCCTTGGCCGTGACGCCCTCGGGCAGGGCGCCGTCGACCTGAACCAGCATGTTCTTCGCCTTCTTCTGGATCAGCGTCTGCGTGGCGAGCACGTGCTCCACCTCGCTGGTGCCGATGCCGTGGGCGAGCGCGCCGAAGGCGCCGTGGGTCGAGGTGTGGCTGTCGCCGCACACGATCGTGGTGCCCGGCAGGGTGAAGCCCTGCTCGGGGCCGACGACGTGGACGATGCCCTGGCGTTGGTCGAGCTCGTTGTAATATTCGACGCCGAAGTCGCGCGCATTGTCGGCGAGCGTCGCCACCTGCAGCGCGCTCTCGGGATCCTCGATGCCGTGCGAGCGGTCGGTGGTGGGCACGTTGTGGTCGACGACGGCGAGCGTCTTCTGCGGCGCGCGCACCTTGCGGCCGGCGACGCGCAGGCCCTCGAAGGCCTGCGGGGAAGTGACCTCGTGCACGAGGTGGCGGTCGATGTAGATGAGGCAGGTGCCGTCGGGCTGGGTGTCGACGACGTGATCGTCCCAGATCTTGTCGTAGAGGGTGCGCGCTGTCATGGGCTTTCGGCTTCTCATGCTGTGATGGCGGCTGCCATCGGTGCTCTTGTCGCTCAGATGTCCCGCCTCGGTTTCGCTGGTCGGGACATGTTCACCCGCGTCACGGGCCGCTCCTGCGGCCGTCCCCCTCGCGGGGCGCGGTGCCTGGCGGGCGCCCTGACGGGCACCGGCTCAGGCGCGGCGAAGGTCGGCGATGGTGCAGGCCAGGAGGCGCGCGAAGAAGCGCCACGGCAGGCGGGCGTGATCGTGCAGCGCCGCAAATTCCTGCGTCGTCGGCAGCGGCTGCGACGTCAAACGGCAAGCCGTCACGTCGGGCCGGCATATGGAGCGCCCGCGCCTCATCATTCTGCGCCGTTTTTAACAGATCAAAACGACAGCGACAACGCGCCCGCGCGCATCGCCTTGCATGGCTCCCGCGCGTGCCGCGCCGAAGCGGACGATAAAAATGAAAAAGCGCGGCGAGAGGCCGCGCTTCGTCGTCCGGGAGCCGGCGGTGGTGCCGCCAGATGAGCGAAGGATCACTCGCCCTTGTTGTTCTCGGTGCGGCGCTCGGCGCGCTCGGCGATACGGGCCGACTTGCCGCGGCGATCGCGCAGGTAATAGAGCTTGGCGCGGCGCACCTTGCCGCGGCGCACGACCTTGATCGACTCGACCAGCGGCGAATAGAGCGGGAACACGCGCTCGACGCCCTCGCCGTAGGAGATCTTGCGGACGGTGAAGCTCTCGTTGATGCCGCCGCCGTCACGGGCGATGCACACGCCCTCGTAGGCCTGCACGCGGCTGCGCTCGCCTTCCTTGACGCGGACGTTGACCTGCACCGTGTCGCCGGGCTCGAAGTCCGGGATGGACTTGGCTTCGGTGAGCTTGGCGATCTGTTCCTGGTTGATCTGTTCGATGATGTTCATGTCGATCACTCCTGCCGGCATGCCCGAAGGGAAGGTCCCGCGGACACGAGCGTTTCGGCGACGCTGTTTTGAGTTGGTGGCGCCCTATACACGAGGCGTTCGCCCTTGTCGATAAGGGCTGCGCGAGAAAGGACGCGAAAGCGCTGGCTCCGATGCAATGGCCCCGCCGGCGCCGGGCGCCTCTTGCGCCGCTGTCATCGCCTTGCCATTTGACTCCGCGCCCCCTTTCACTCAACTAGTCCGCCCGCCGGCCGTGTTTGCGCCGGCCGCCCGCATTTTCTTGAAGGCTCGCCGAGGAACTCTTGATGAAAGTCGTTGTCGTCGAATCTCCCGCCAAGGCGAAGACGATCAACAAGTACCTCGGCAAGGACTACGAGGTCCTGGCCTCGTTCGGCCACATCCGCGATCTGCCGGCCAAGGACGGCTCGGTCGACCCCGAGGCCGATTTCTCCATGATCTGGGAGCTGGAGGACCGCGGCTCCAAGCGCGTGTCGGACATCGCGAGGGCGGTGAAGGGGGCGGACAAGCTCATCCTCGCCACCGACCCGGATCGCGAGGGCGAGGCGATCTCCTGGCACGTCATCGAGGCGCTGACGCAGAAGAAGGTGCTGAAGGACGTGGCCATCGAGCGCGTCACCTTCAACGCCATCACCAAGGACGCGGTGCTCGAGGCGATGCGCCAGCCGCGCCAGATCGACCAGGCCCTGGTCGATGCCTATCTCGCCCGCCGTGCGCTCGACTATCTCGTCGGCTTCAATCTCTCGCCGGTGCTGTGGCGCAAGCTGCCCGGCGCCCGTTCTGCCGGGCGCGTCCAGTCGGTGGCGCTGCGCCTCGTCTGCGACCGCGAGCGCGAGATCGAGACCTTCGTGGCGCGGGAATACTGGTCGCTCATCGCCCTCCTCGCGACGGGGGCGGGCGCGACCTTCGAGGCCCGCCTCGTCGGCGCCGACGGCAAGAAGATCACCCGGCTCGACATCGGCAAGGGCGAGGAGGCTGAGGCCTTCAGGAAGGCGCTCGAAGCGGCGGCCTTCCGCGTCACCGCGGTCGAGGCCAAGCCGGCCAAGCGCCACCCGCAGCCGCCCTTCACCACCTCCACCCTGCAGCAGGAGGCCTCGCGCAAGCTGGGCTTCGCCCCGGCGCGCACCATGCAGCTCGCCCAGCGGCTCTACGAGGGCGTCGAGATCGGCGGCGAGACGGTTGGCCTCATTACCTATATGCGTACCGACGGCGTCGACATGGCCCCGGAGGCGGTCGCCGGCGCTCGCCGCGTTATCGCCAAGGAGTTCGGCGACGCCTATGTGCCCGGAGTGCCGCGCAAGTACACGACCAAGGCCAAGAACGCGCAGGAGGCGCACGAGGCTGTGCGCCCGACCGATCTCGGCCGCCTGCCGGCCATGGTGGCGCGCCAGCTCGATCCCGATCAGGCCCGGCTCTACGACCTCATCTGGACGCGCACCGTGGCGAGCCAGATGGAATCGGCCGTCTTCGAGCGCACCACGGTCGATATCGAGGCGAAGGCCGCCGGCCGCGTGCTCGACCTGCGCGCCACCGGCCAGGTGGTGACCTTCGACGGCTTCCTGAAGCTCTATCAGGAAGGCCGCGACGACGAGGAGGACGAGGAGAGCCGCCGCCTGCCCGCCATGAAGGCCGGCGATGCCCTCGAGAAGCGCGAGATTCGCGCGACGCAGCACTTCACCGAGCCGCCGCCGCGCTACACCGAGGCGAGCCTCGTCAAGCGCATGGAAGAGCTCGGCATCGGCCGGCCCTCGACCTATGCGGCCGTGCTCGCCGTGCTCAAGGAGCGCGGCTATGTCGAGATCGACAAGAAGCGCCTCGTGCCCGAGGACAAGGGCCGCATCGTCACGGCCTTCCTCGAGAGCTTCTTCCGCCGCTATGTCGAATACGACTTCACGGCCGACCTCGAGGAGCAGCTCGACCGCGTCTCCAACAACGAGATCGACTGGAAGGCGGTGCTGCGCGACTTCTGGCGCGACTTCATCGCCGCCATCGACGAGACGAAGAGCCTGCGCATGAGCGAGGTGCTCGACGCCCTCAACGAGGAGCTCGGGCCGCATATCTTCCCGAAGAAGGCGGACGGCAGCGATCCGCGCGCCTGCCCGAGCTGCGGCACCGGTCAATTGTCGCTGAAGCTCGGCAAGTTCGGCTCCTTCATCGGCTGCTCCAACTATCCGGAGTGCCGCTACACGCGCCAGCTCGCGGCGAACGGCGATGGTGAGACGAGCGCTGCCGCCGACGGCGGCCCGCGCGTCCTCGGCAAGGACCCTGAGACGGGGCTCGACGTCACGCTGCGCGACGGGCGCTTCGGTCCCTATGTGCAGCTCGGCGAGGGCGACAAGCCCAAGCGCCAGACCCTGCCCAAGGGCCTTGCGCCGGATCTCGTCGACCTCGAAAAGGCATTGAAGCTGCTGTCGCTGCCGCGCGAGGTCGCGACGCATCCCGAGAGCGGCAAGCCGATCCTCGCCGGCATCGGTCGCTTCGGGCCTTATGTCCAGCACGAGAGAACCTACGCCAATCTCGGCAAGGACGACGACGTGCTCGACATCGGTGCCAACCGGGCCATCGACCTGATCATCACGAAGGAGCAGGGCGGCGGACGCCGGGGCGGCGCGGCCGATCCGGGCCGGGTGCTGGGCGAAGAGCCGGAGAGCGGCAAGCAGCTCAGCGTCAAGGCCGGTCGCTATGGTCCCTACGTCACCGACGGCACGACCAACGCCACCCTGCCCAAGAGCATGGACAAGGACGCGCTGACCCTGGAGGAGGCCATCGCCCTCATCCGTGCCAAGCGCGCCTCCGGCGGTGGCAAGAAGGCAGCGGCGAAAAAGCCGGCCGCCAAGAAGGCCCCTGCGAAGAAAGCTGCCGCAAAGAAGCCGGCTGAAAAGGCGCCCGCTAAAAAGGCAGCCGGCAAACCAACGAAGAAGGCGGCAGCGGGAGAATAGCGGGCGGCAGCTTCTTCTCCCTTGGGACATGAACGACCGAACGGCATAGACAGTGCCGGCCGGCCCTCTTCCCCTGATGCTGACCGAACCGGGAGCGCACCGTTCCCGCCATCATGGCCGGGCCCGTCCCGGCCATCCACGTCTTTGACGTTGCACAGCTTTCCAAGGCGTGAATGCCCGCGACGGGCGCGGGCATGACGGTTGCGCGGGAGCCGGCGGGCCTTCGCTCAATCCACCGCCACGATCGCCTCGATCTCGACCGTGATGTTGTTCGGCAGCGAGCCGAAGCCGACGGCCGAGCGGGCGTGGCGGCCGGCCTCGCCGAAGACGGCGACGAAGAGGTCCGAGCAGCCGTTGATGACCTTCGGATGGTCGCCGAAATCCGGCACGGCATTGACCATGCCGAGCAGCTTCACCACGCGCCGCACGCGGGCAAGGTCGCCGAGCGCCTCGTGCATCACGGCGAGGAGGTTGAGGCCGGTCAGCCGCGCATCGTCATAGGCCTGCTCGACGCCGATCTCGGCGCCGACCTTGCCGGTGCGCTGACGGCCGTCCGCCTCGCGCGGCCCCTGGCCCGAGAGGAAGAGGAGATTGCCCTCCTGCACGAAAGGCACGTAGGTCGCGACGGGCTTGGGCGCCGGCGGAAGCGTAAGCCCGAGATCGGCGAGGCGCTGGTAGGGGGTCATGCGGTGACCTTCTGCGTGGCGAGGGTGGCGAGCTCCGCCTGGCGGATGCAGGCGACGGAATGGCTGGGTGAGACGCTCTCGCGCGGCGGCACGGCCTTCGCGCAGGCCTCGATGGCAAAGGGGCAGCGCGTGCGGAAGACGCAGCCGGACGGCGGGTCGAGCGGGCTCGGGATGTCGCCCTGCAGGATGACGCGCTCGCGCCGGACCGTCGGATCGGGGATCGGCGCGGTCGAGAGAAGCGCCTTGGTATAGGGATGGCGCGGATTGGCGTAGACCTCGCGCGACGGGCCCTGCTCCATGATGCGGCCGAGGTAGAGCACCACGATGTCGTCGCACAGATATTCGACGACGGTGAGGTCGTGCGAGATGAAGAGCATGGTGAGGCCCAGCTCTTTCTGCAGTTCCTGGATGAGGTTGAGCACCTGCGCCTGTACCGAGACGTCGAGCGCCGACACGGGCTCGTCGGCGACGATGAGCTCGGGCTCGACGGCAAGCGCCCGGGCGATGCCGATGCGCTGGCGCTGGCCGCCGGAGAACTCGTGCGGATAGCGGCGCGCATGTTCCGGGCTGAGGCCGACGCGGGCCAGGAGGTCCGCGATGCGCGCCTGCCGCGCCGCCCCCTTGGCGAGGCCGTGCGTGTCGATGGCTTCGCCGATGATGTCGCCCACGCGCATGCGGGGATTGAGGCTGGAATAGGGGTCCTGGAAGATGATCTGCATGCGCCGCCGATAGGCGCGCAGCGCCTTTTCCGGCAGCTTGAACAGGTCGACCCCGTCGAACACGGCCTCGCCCTCCGACGGCTCGACGAGCCGCAGGATGCAGCGCCCGGCGGTGGTCTTGCCCGAGCCCGATTCGCCGACGATGCCGACGATGCGGCCGCGGCCCACGTCGAAGGATACGTCCTCGACCGCCTTCACCGGGCCGCTCGCCGTGTGGAAGCGCTTGGAGAGATTGCGGACGGACAGCAGCACGTCGCCGCCCTGAGGGGATGGGGAATGGTTCATGGCGGTCACAGCAGCTCGTGCCTGAAGCAGCGGGAGAGGTGGCCGGGGCCGGCGGGCACGAGGCCCGGCGCCTCGCCCTCGCAGCGCGGCTCGACGAGCGGGCAGCGCGGCGCATAGGTGCAGCCCGGCGGCAGGTTGAGCACGCTCGGGACGTTGCCGGGGATGGGGTTCAACATCAGCCGCGCCCCGTCCGCCGCCCGGTCGCGCTCCGGGTTGGGGATGCAGGCGAGGAGGCCCTTGGTATAGGGGTGGCGCGGCCGCGCGAAGAGCGCCTCGACCGGGGCCTGCTCGACGACGCGGCCGGCATACATCACCGCCACCTCGTGGGCGATCTCGGCGACGACGCCGAGATTGTGGGTGATGAACAGGATGCTCATGCCGATGTCGCGCTGCAGGCGGCGCATCAGGTCGAGGATCTGGGCCTGGATGGTGACGTCGAGCGCCGTCGTCGGCTCGTCGGCGATGAGGAGGGCGGGGTTGCACGAGAGCGCGAGCGCGATCATCACGCGCTGGCGCATGCCCCCCGACATCTCGTGGGGATATTGGTCGAGCCGCTTCTCGGCCGCCGGGATCTCGACGAGCTCGAGCATCTGCCTCGCGCGCTGACGCGCCTCATGCCGGGAGACCGGCTCGTGAAGGCGGATCATCTCCATGATCTGGTCGCCGACGGTGTAGAGCGGGTTGAGGCTCGTCATCGGCTCCTGGAAGATCATGGCGATCTCCTTGCCGCGGATGGCGCGCATGCGCTTTTCCGGCAAGGTCGCGAGATCGACGACCGTGCCGTCGCGCATCCGGTAGAGGATTTTCCCTCTGACGATGCGGCCGGGATGGGCGAGGAGGCGCATGATGGACAGGCTCGTCACCGACTTGCCCGAGCCCGATTCGCCGACGACGGCGAGCGTTTCGCCCCGGCGCACCGTCAGCGTTACGCCGTCGACGGACTTCGCCGCGCGCTCGCCGACGATGAAGTGGGTGTGCAGGTCCTCGGCCCTGAGGACGACGTCCTCGGGCAGGGTCCCGGAGAGCGGGGAGGGGACGGAAAGGACGGCGGCCATCGCTCAGAGGTCCTTTCGAAGGCGCGGGTCGAGGAGGTCGCGCAGGCCGTCGCCGACGAGCTGCAGCGACAGGACGGACAGGATGATGGCGACGCCGGGGAAGATCGTCATCCAGTCGGCCTGTCCGACATATTGCCGGCCGGAGGCGATCATCGTGCCCCAGGTCGGGATCTCGGGGCTGACGCCGACGCCGAGGAAGGAAAGGCTCGCCTCCGCCAGCATGGCATAGGCGAAGATGAAGGTCGCCTGCACCAGGATGGGCGAGACGAGGTTGCGCAGCACGTGGCGCGTCATGATGCGCCACGTCGGCACGCCGAGCGCCCGCGCCGCCTCCACGTAAGGAAGCTCCCGGATCACCAGCGTCGAGGCGCGAACGATGCGGGCAAGGCGCGGCGCATAGACGATGCCGAGCGCCACGATGACGGTGGCGAGCGACGGCCCGAGCGCGGCAACGAGCGCGATGGCGAGCAGGATGTCCGGGAAGGCCATCATCGCATCGACGATGCGCGCGATCACGGTGTCCGCGCGGCGGAAGAAGCCGGCGACGAGGCCGAGCGTGATGCCGATGACCCCGGCGAACACCGTCGCGGCCGCGCCCACCGTCAGCGACAGGCGCCCGGCGTAGATCGTGCGGCTGAAGATGTCGCGGCCGAACTCGTCGGTGCCGAAGAAATAGGTGCCGCTCGGCGGCTTGAGGCGGTTGAAGATCGACAGCTTGTTCGGCGCATAGGGCGCGATCAGCGGTGCGAGCAGGGCGAAGAGCGCGATGGCGAGGATGACGGCAAGGCCGATCGCCAGCGTCTTGCGCTGCAGGATGAGCGTCGTGATGCGCGGCGCGGGGGCGATGCTGACGGCGGCCATCAGTAGCGCACCCGCGGATCGATGAGGATGTAGAGCATGTCGATGCCGAAATTGATCAGCACGTAGATCGCTGCGATGACGAGGAGCGCGCCCTGGATGACGGGATAGTCGCGCCGGAGCACCGCCGAGACGACGAGGTTGCCGACGCCCGGCAGGCTGAACACCGTCTCCGTCACCACGGCGCCGGAGACGAGGAGGGCGGCGGTGAGGCCGATGACCGTGAGTACGGGGATGAGCGCGTTCTTGAAGGCGTGCTTCATGACGACGCGGAACTCGCCCATGCCCTTGGAGCGGGCGGTGCGCACGTAGTCGTCGTTGAGCACGTCGAGCATCGAGGCGCGGGTGAAGCGTGTGATCAGCGCCGAGGAGACGACGCCGAGCGCCACCGCCGGCAGCACGAGATGTGACAGGCGCGTGAGGAAGGACGCATCGGGCCCGCCGTAGCCCGCGACCGGGAACCAGCCGAGCCGAACCGCGAAGACCTGGATGAGCACGAGGCCGAGCCAGAAGCTCGGGATGCTCGCCGCGAACATGGCGAAGGTCGTCACCGTCTGGTCGAACAGGGTGCCGCGCTTGTAGGCGGAGAGGATGCCGACCGGCAGCGCGATGGCGCTGGCGATGAGGATCGAGAACAGCGTCAGGAAGAAGGTGGGCTCGGCCCGTTCGGCGAGCGCCCGCGTCACCGGCATGTCGAGGAAGATCGACTGGCCGAGGTCGCCCTTGATGAGCTGGCCGAGGAAGAAGAGATACTGCACCACGAGCGGCTGATCGAGCCCGAGGCGGGTGCGCAGCGCGGCGATGTCGGCCGGCGTCGCGTCCGGCCCCAGCATGACGGCGGCCGGATCGCCCGGGGCGATGCGCACGATGATGAAGACGATCGTCACCACCGTGAACATCACGGCGAGCATGCCGAGAAGGCGCTGCAGGATGTAGCGGGTCATCGCTCCACTCGCTGCCGGGAGATGAGCGGCATCACAATCCCGGGACAAAAGACTATGGCGTTTCTGCAGTGGGCGGAACCAGTCGAGCACGCCCGGTTCACCTCCCCCCGCTTGCGGCGGGGAGGGGTGGGGGCGGTGCCGCCTGCGAACCGTGCCAGTTGATACTGTACTGACCGACATGGTCGGACAGCGCCTGCCTGCTGCACCGCCCCCCACCCCGCCCCTCCCCGCCACTTCGTGGGGGGAGGGAGAAGAGGAGCGCACCGCCGGCCTGCGCCAGCTCAACCTCTGGCCTCAGCCTCACTTGTCCAGGTAGGCGTTCCAGAAGTACGGCCAGGGCGAGGCGTCGTAGCCCTTCAGCTTCGGCGACTTGGCCGAGAGGGCGCTGAAGTCGCCGACCTTGTAGAGGGGAGCCTGCTCGTAGAGCAGCTTCTGCAGGTCGGCGAAGAGCGCGACGCGCTTCGTCTGGTCGAGCTCGGCGTTGAGGGCGACGAGCAGCTTTTCCTTCTCGGGATTGTCCCACCAGCCCGGATAGGTCGCCGGCAGCGGCGCGATGAGCGCCGGATCGGGCAGGAACGGGCTGTGGGTGATGAAGATGTCCCACAGGGCCGGGTCCGCGCGCCGCTGCACCAGCGTCGCCCAGTCGACCACCTGCAGCTCGACGGCGAGGTCGGCCGCCTTCAGATATTCCGCCGCGACCTGCGCCATCTTGTAGTGGAACTCATATTGGCGGCTGGTCAGGATGCGGATCGGCTGCTTACCGTCGTAGCCGGCGGCCTTGGCGAGCTCCTTGGCCTTTTCCGGATCGCCCAGGTTGTAGGCCTCGGTGCCGGCGTCCGTGCGCCACGGATAGCCCTCCGGGTAGAGCGCGCCGTCGACGGTGTAGAACTCCGGCTTGCCGAAGGCGGCCGCGAGCATGTCCTCAGCGTTGAGCGCGGCTTGCACGGCCTTGCGCATCTCCAGCTTCGTCATCATGCCCTGCTTGTTGTTCATGATGAACATGGGCCAGCCGAAGGACTTCAGCAGGAGCGGCTCGGTCTTGTCCTGGCCGTTGAGGCGGTCGTAGGCCTCGACGGGGAGGAGGTCGGCGTAGTCGTACTGGCCGGCGATGGCGCCCTCGACGCGCGTGTTGGCATCCGGCACCGGCACGAAGCGGATCTCGTCGAGGTACTGCTTGCGCGCGCCGCCGAAGCCGTTCGGGTCACCCTCGCGCGGCGTATAGCCGTCGAAGCGCACGAGCTGGATGTACTGGTCGGCCTTGCGCTCCTTGAGCATGTAGGGGCCGGTGCCGACGTATTCCTTGAGCGGGTTGTCCATCTTGCCGGCCGGCAAGATGATCGCCGCGGAATTGTTGAAGGCGAGCAGCGCGGCGAGCGGCGCGAACGGCTCCTTCAGGCTGAGACGGACGGTACGGTCGTCGATCGCCTCGAGGCCGGCGAGATTCGGCTGCACCAGCTTGCCGCGCGAGGCGAGCTCCAGCCAGCGGTGCAGGGAGGCGACGACGTCCTTGGCCGTCATCTCGCTGCCGTCGTGGAACTTGACGCCCTTGCGCAGGCTGATGGTGTAGACGCGCCCGTCGGCCGACACCTCCGGCAGTTTCTCCGCCAGGAGCGGCGCGATGTTCCACTCCTTGTCGAAGGTGAACAGCGTCTCGAAGAAGTGCTGCGTGACGGTGCCGAGAAGGTCGCCCGTCGCGACGGTCGGATCGAGCGAGGCGAGCTCCCCGATCATGGCGACGTTGACGACGCCGCCGCGCTCCTGGGCGAGGCCCGGGACCACCGTGGCGAAGGAGAGGCTCGTCGCCGCGAGCCCCGCCAGGACCAGCTTTCTGAACATGTGGCACACCCCTCTGTTGGTTGCCGATTGAACTTTGCGCGTTCAGCGCGCCTCGTTGAGCGTCGAGACGACGTGGACGAGTTGGTTCACCACGGCTGCGGTGATCCTCTCGCCTTTCTCTGCGGTTGCCTTCGACGGATCGCCCACGACGCCGGTGCCATGCGACATCTCGTGCATGGAGCGGAACATGGCCCCGCGGCTGCCGCGGATCATGTCGGCCTGGGCCCAGTCGTGCGTGGCCACGTAGCTCATGCCGCCGACGAGCGCACGCCGCACGCTGTCGGGCACGGCATGGAGCATCAGCGAGGTCTCGAACTCGCAGGCATGGTTGATGCCGGCGAAATCGCTCTCGCGGATCTTTTCGAGCTCGGGCGCGGCGAGCCGCCACCAGGTCAGCATGGCGATGCGGCAGTCGCGGTGCCGGGCGCCGAAGCTCTCCAGCAGCACCTGGCCGATGGCCTGGTTGCCGCCGTGGCTGTTGAACAGCACGAGGTTGCGGAAGCCGTGCCGCACGACGCTCTCGATGATGTCGCCGACATAGGCGAGGAACGTCTCGTGGCGGATGCTGAGCGTGCCGGCGAATTCCATGTGGTGCTCGGAGCAGCACACCTTGACCTGCGGCAGGATCAGCACCTTCTCGCCCAGCGCCTCGTCGAGCCGGGCGAGGAAATGGGCGCCGATCTTGGCATCCGTGTCGAGCGGCAGGTGCGGGCCGTGCTGCTCGATGGCGGCGATGTTGAGGACGACGGGGATCGACCGGTCGAGCCCGGCGATCTCGTTCGTCGTGAACTTTTCCCAGCGCATCGGCCGCCCTCAGGAGATGGTGCGTTCGGCGGTGCGGAAGCGCGCGAGCGCCGCCTCGTCCAGCTTCACGCCGAGGCCCGGGCCATCGTTCGGGATGCGCACGAACGGCGGCTCGAAGGCGAGCGGCTTCTCGAGCAGATCGTGCGTGCGGATCATGCGCCCGAAGATGTCGCCCGGCCACACGCAGCTCTTCGCCGCCGCCGACTGGTGCACGTACATGGCTTCCAGGATGCCGAGGTCCACCTCCGAGCCGTGCCAGCAATAGAGGCCGGCCGTCGCGGCGATGTGGTCGAGCGCCTGGAACTTGGCGAGGCCGCCGTTGAAGTTGAAGCCGTCGACGGCATTGTGGGCGATGGCGTTGATGGCGTCGTGCGGCCGCTGGCCCTGATAGACATAGGGCAGGGAGACGTGCAGCACGATCGGGATCGAGGAGAAGCGCCGCAGCTCCGCGAAGTCGAGCAGCATCCAGCGCGGCAGCGGGTCCTCGAGCAGCAGCACGTTGCCGACGGCCTCGAGCTCGCGGATGATGCGCCGTGCGTTGCCGGAATTTTCCCAGCGCTGGTTCGGGTCGAACAGCACCTTCATGCCCGGCGCGTGCTCCTTGATGCGCGCGCACCAGCCGGCGACGTCGTCCTCCAGGTCGCACTTGAACTTGATGACCTTGTAGCCCTGCTCCCAATAGCGGCGCACCCAGGGGCCGACCTCCTCCTGCGTGCGGTGGCTCGACCAGGCGCTGACGGCGACCCGGTCACGGATAGCGCCGCCGAGGAGCGCGTGCATCGGCACGCCGAGCGATTTCGCATAAGCGTCCCAGATGGCGCATTCGAAGCCGTCGTATTCGCGGCAGAGCGGCAGCGGCAGGTCCTGCAGGGGAAGATCGAGGATCGAGGTGCCGAGGAGATTGGCGCAGATCGCCTCGATGCGCGGCCACTCATGGTCGCGGTAGAATTCGCCAAGCCCGACCGTGCCGTCGGCGAGCGTCATGCGCACGATGAGCTTGGGCAGTTCGTCGAACTGCGTGCTCCACGCCGCCTTGCCGCCGACCGGCAGCATGTGGAGCGGCTTTGCGAGGCTCTCCGAATTGATCACGCCCGGGTGGGCGGGGACGACGACTTCGTCGAAACGGAAGGAAACGATGGTCTTGTCGGAGCGCTGCATGCTTCGCATTCGCCAGTCTGGAATTGGAATGAGCGGATGATGTAGTTTTATTACGAACGTGTCAACCAGGAGGAGGGGCCGAAAGACCCTCGCTGGCTCGGTGTCGTGACTGGCGGGTGCATCTCGACGTGCGGGAAAATCGGGTGCAATCGCCCGCAAAATAAGAAATTTTTTCCGTTCTGAGGATTTCGCGGCCGAGTTGTCTGTAATTTTCTGCTTATGTGCGCGAGGAGGGTGAATGTAATTTCACTACCTATCGCAACTCTCTGCCGCCGTGCCGCGACTGGCCGGGCTGCGGAGCGCGCATCCCCTCGTCATGGCCGGGCTCGTCCCGGGCCATCCACGCCTTTGACGTTGCCCTCGTTACAAGGCGTGGATGCCCGCGACAAGCGCAGGCATGACGGCGCCGAGGGGAGCGGACCTGCCGGCGGTTTGTGGGCCGTCAAGGCGGAAGGCGCCTCGCGGTGCTCAGTCGCCGACCGGCTGGCTCTCGGTCGAGCCGTGCAGGTCCACGAGCGTCATGCGGGCGCGCCAGAGCTTCTTGGCGACGCTCTTCATGCGCCGCGCGCCGATCAGCGTCGCCAGGCAGTCGAGCACGAAGAGCTGCCCGTAGCGGCCGCGGTTCGGCATGTAGAAGAACTTCTCCTCGTCGAAGGCGATGAGGGGGACGACGAGTGTCGAATGATCGGCGAGCGGCGTTCCGGGCGCCGTCACCGAGACGACGGCGGCGCCGAGGCCGCGGGCGATCTCCGCCGCGTCGACCAGCGAGCGCGGCTTGCCGGTGACGGAGAAGATGAGCAGGGCATCGCCCGGCCCCGCCGTCGCCGCGATGATCCGCTGCTTGTAGGGGTCAGCCGTGGCGGAGGCGGCAAGGTCGAGCCGGAACAGCCTGTTCTCCGCCTCCTGGGCGACGTTGGCCGAGCTGCCGCCGACGCCGAAGCAGAAGACGCGGCGCGCCTTGTCCAGCGCGTCTACCGCCGCCTCGAGCGCCACCGGGTCGCGTTGCGCGAAGGCGCTGGCGAGCGCCTGGGCCGTGGCCTCGTAGACGTGCTCGGCCACCTCGCGCCCGGTCTCGGCCGGCACCGAGCGCTCGGCGACGAGATACATGCGGCCGATGGCGTAGTCCTGCGCCAGGCGGATCTTGAAGTCGGTGAAGCCCTCGCAGCCCATGCGCCGCGCGAAGCGGATGACCGTCGGCTCGCTGACCTCGGCCTTGCCGGCGAGTTCCTTGGTGCTGAGGCGCGTCGCGGCATCGATGTCGTGCAGGATGACGTCCGCCACCGCCCGGTCGGCCCGGTTCATCTCCGGCAGTTCGAGGCGCATGCGGTCGATCAGGCTGGTGGGGTTGCGCATGCTGTCTCACTCTCCGCGACGCGTCGCGGCCCGGTGGCCGCGCCGGACGGTAGCGCCAAACCGGGCCCCGCGACAATTCCGTGGCCACTGCCGCGCATCGGCTGTGCTGCGTATTGACGCAAATGTTTTATGGTGCGAGCATGATGAAACGTTTGCTTCATCGGCTGCATCGGGGCGTCCGTGGACACGATCGACCGGCAACTGGCACGGCTGTTCGACGATCTGCCGCCGCAGCTGCGGAAGGCGGCCCAGCACCTGACGCGCCACCCGGACGACGGTGCCCTCATGTCGATGCGCCAGCTCGCGGCGGCCGCCGGTGTCTCGCCCGCTTCGCTCCTGCGTCTCGTGCGCATGCTCGGCTACGAGCGTTACGAGGATTTCCGCGATGTCCTGCGCGCGCAGTGGAAGGCGCGTCCCATCGGCCCCTTCGCCGCGCGGGCGCAGTCCATCGTGGCGCGCGCCGGCTCCGATGCGGCGATGCTCGTCGCCGCGACGCAGGCTGCGGCGCATGTGACGGTCGATGCGGCGCTCGCCGGGCCGCAGGCGGCGACCCTCGTCGCCGTGGCGGAGCGCCTCGCCGCGGCCCGGCGCATCGCCGTCGTCGGCCTGCGCAGCAGCTTTCCGCCGGCCTTCGCCCTGTCCTATTCGCTCGCGCTGTTCCGTGAGGGGGTGCTGCCGCTCGCCGGCGTCGGCGGGCTCGGCGTCGATGCGCTCGACCATTGCGACGAGCGCGACGTGCTCGTCGCCGTGGGCGTCGCGCCGCTGACGCGGGAGACCGTGCTCGCCGCCCGGCAGGCGAGCCGCCAGGGGCTGACGGTCATCGCCATCACCGACAGCACGCTCTCGCCGCTCGGCCGCGCCGCCGGCCATGTGGTCCTCGTGGGGGACGGCGGGGTGTCGCTGCTGCAGTCGCAGGTCGGCACCGTCGCCGTGGTCGAGGCGCTCGTGTCCCTCGTCATGGCCCGGCTCGGGCCCGAGGCGCTTGCCGCCGTCGCCGCCCGCGAACAGCACTTGCAGTCGGCCGGAGCCTACTGGAGCGAATCCGACGACATGAGCCTGCATTCCGCAACGAGTTGAACGCACCATGACCCGCATCCTGCACCGCCAGACCCGCAATCCGCTGCCCGTTGCCGTCGCCGGCGAGGGGCCCTACGTCATCGATTCGGCCGGGCGCCGTTATCTCGACGCCTCCGGCGGCGCGGCCGTCTCCTGCCTCGGCCATTCGCACCGCGGGGTCATCGAGGCCATCAAGGCCCAGCTCGACGCCTTGCCCTATGCGCATACCTCGTTCTTCACCAACGAGCCTGCGGAGGCTCTGGCGGAGCATCTCACGTCGCGCGCGCCGGCCGGCATCAGCCACGTCTATTTCGTCTCCGGCGGCTCCGAGGCCAACGAGACGGCCTTCAAGCTGGCGCGGCAATATTTCTGGAATAGGGGCGAGCGCGAGCGCTCGCGCATCATCGCCCGCCAGCAGAGCTACCACGGCAACACGCTCGGGGCGCTCGCCGTCGGCGGCAATGCCGGCCGTCGCGCCGTCTACGAGCCGCTGCTCATCGAGGTTTCGCATATCGAGCCCTGCTACGCCTATCGCCACCGCCGCGACGACGAGAGCGAGGAGGCCTATGGCGAGCGCGCCGCGGCGGCGCTGGAGGCCGAGATCCTGCGCCTCGGCCCCGGGACGGTCATGGCCTTCGTCGCCGAGACGGTGGTGGGCGCGACGCTGGGCGCCGTGCCGCCGGCGCCCGGCTATTTCCGCCGCATCCGCGAGATCTGCGACCGCTACGGCATCCTGCTCATCCTCGACGAGGTGATGAGCGGCATGGGCCGCACCAGCACGCTCTTCGCCTGCGAGCAGGATGGCGTCACGCCCGACATCGTCACCTGCGCCAAGGGCCTCGGCGCCGGCTACCAGCCCATCGGCGCCTGCCTGATGTCGAGCACGATCTACGACACGATTGCCGCATCGCCCGAGGGCTTCCAGCACGGCTTCACCTATATCGGCCACGCGAGCGCCTGTGCCGGTGCGCTCGCCGTGCAACGGGCGATCGAGGCCGAGGGATTGCTGGACAACTGCCGCAAGCAGGGCATTCGACTGGCCGAGGCGCTGGGACAACGATTCGCCCAGCACGCCCATGTCGGCGACATCCGCGGCCGCGGGCTCTTCATCGGCGTCGAGCTGGTCGCCGATCGTGAGACGAAGCAGCCCTTCGCCGCGCAGCACAGGCTCAATGCGCGGGTCAAGGCCAAGGCCATGGAGGCCGGGCTGATGTGCTATCCTGCCGGCGGCACGGCCGATGGCGTCAGCGGCGACCACATCCTGCTGGCACCGCCCTTCATCATCACGCCGTCCCAGGTCGAGGAGATCGTCGACAAGCTGGCGGTTGCCGTCGACGGGGCCATCGCAGAGGTGCGTGCATGACCGCTCCCTTCGCCGTCATGGTGGCGCCCAATGGCGCCCGGCGCGGCAAGGCCGATCACCCGGCACTGCCGCTGACGGCCGCGGAACTCGCCCGCGAGGCGGCCCGCTGCCGCGAGGCGGGTGCCGCGGCGATCCACCTCCACGTGCGCGACGGCGAGGGGCGCCACGTCCTCGATGCGGATCTCTACCGCGCGGCGACGCGCGCCGTGCGCGCCGAGGTGGGCGAGGCCATGGCGGTGCAGATCACCACCGAGGCCGTCGGGCGCTATGCCCCGGCGGCGCAGATGGCGCTTGTGGACGACCTCGTGCCCGAGAGCGTCTCGATCGCGCTGCGCGAGATCATTCCCGATGCGGCCGCCGAGGCTGCGGCTGCCGCCTTCTTCGCCCGGCTCGCCACCCGGCCCGTCCTGACGCAGATCATCGTCTACAGCGCGGAGGAACTCGCCCGGCTCGACGATGTCATGACGCGGGGGATCATTCCCGATGCGCCGCGGCCGAACGTGCTCGCCGTCCTCGGCAGCTATGCCGGGCGGGAGGCGGCGCCGGGCGATCTCGACGCCTTCCTCGCCGCCGGCCTTGCGCGGCATCCGTTCATGGTCTGCGCCTTCGGCCGGCGTGAGGCGGCCTGCGCCGCCGCCGCGGTTGTCCACGGCGGGCATATGCGCATCGGCTTCGAGAACAATCTGATATTGCCGGACGGGCGCGTCGCGCCCCATAACGGCGAAACCGTCGCGGCGGCCGTCGCGGCCGCTGCCGGCAGCGCCCGTCCGCTCGCCAGCGCGGACGACCTGCGCCGCCTGTGGCACACGCCCCTGCCGCCAGTGCCGGCCGGGGCGATGAGCGGGGCCTCGTCAAGGGTCCCCGGATGATCTGACCATAGAGGGAGGTCCAGACATGCGTATCCTGTCCATTTTCGCAACGGCCGCTGCGGCGGGGGCCATCGGCCTTGCCGCCGCCGGCGGCGCCGCTGCCCAGGATCAGAAGTTCATTTCCATCGGCACGGGCGGCGTCACGGGCGTCTATTACCCGGCCGGCGGCGCCATCTGCCGGCTCATGAACCAGAAGCGCAAGGACCACGGCATCCGTTGCTCGGTCGAATCGACCGGCGGCTCCGTGTTCAACGTCAACGCCATCCGCTCGGGCGAGCTCGAGTTCGGCGTCGTGCAGTCCGACGTGCAGTTCAATGCGTACAACGGCAAGGCCAACTTCGCCGACCAGGGCGCCGACCAGGACCTGCGCGCGGTGTTCTCGCTGCACGCCGAGCCCTTCACGGTGCTGGCGCGCAAGGACGCGAACGCCAAGTCCTTCGACGACCTCAAGGGCAAGCGCGTCAACATCGGCAACCCCGGTTCCGGCCAGCGCGCCACGACCGAGGTGCTGCTCGAGGCCAAGGGCTGGAAGACCTCCGACTTCTCGCTGGCCTCGGAGCTGAAGCCGGCCGAGCAGAGCCAGGCGCTGTGCGACAACAAGGTGGACGCCATCGTCTACACCGTCGGCCATCCGAACGGCTCGATCCAGGAGGCGACCTCGTCCTGCGAGAGCGTGCTCGTCAACGTCGATGGCGCCGAGGTCGAGAAGCTCGTCGCCGACAACCCCTACTATCGCATGGCGACCATCCCGGGTGGCATGTATCCGGGCTCGGCCGAGGACACGACGACCTTCGGCGTCGGCGCCACGGTCGTGACCTCCGCCAAGGTGCCCGAGGACGTGGTGTACGAGTTCACCAAGGCGGTTTTCGAGAACTTCGACCAGTTCAAGGGCCTGCATCCGGCCTTCGGCAGCCTGACCAAGGAGGAGATGGTCAAGCAGAGCCTGTCGGCGCCGCTGCATCCCGGTGCAGAGAAGTACTTCAAGGAAGCCGGCCTGATGTAAGATGAAGCCGGGCGGCACGCGCGTGCCGCCCGGCTTTTCGCCGCCGCGGGGAATACCGGGCGGCACGCCGGCGAGCCGGCAAGCGCAACTGCGGGGGGAGCATGAGCATGGCTGAAGAGCCGAAAGCGGGCCGGCCGCTGAGCGACGAAGAGCTGCAGGATCTCGTGGCGTCCTCCGACACCGGGGCGCGCGATCCCGGCGGCATGGCCGGCCGGTTGCTGTTCTATGTCGCGCTCGCCTGGTCGCTGTTCCAGATCTGGATCGCCTCGCCGCTGCCCTTCGTCACCCAGGCGGCGACGGGCCTGCGCGTCGTCCTCAACGACACCGAGACGCGCTCGATCCATCTCGCCTTCGCGCTCTTCCTCGCCTTCTGCGCCTTTCCGGCGCTTCCTTCGAGCCCGCGCAACCGCATCCCGGTGCAGGACTGGCTGCTGGCGCTCCTCGCCGCCTTCTGCGCCGCCTACATCTTCCTGTTCTACGGGGCCCTCGCGACCCGCCCGGGCAACCCGCTGACGCAGGACCTCGTCGTGGCCGGCGCCGGCCTCGTCCTGCTTCTTGAGGCGACGCGCCGGGCGCTCGGCCTGCCGCTCGTCGTCGTGGCGGTCGTCTTCCTGCTCTACGTCTTCTTCGGCTCGAGCGTCTTCGTGCCGGACGTGATCCGCTGGAAGGGCGCGTCCTTCGCAAGGGCAATGGACCAGATGTGGCTGTCGACGGAGGGCGTCTTCGGCATCGCGCTCGGCGTGTCCTCGTCCTTCGTCTTCCTCTTCGTGCTCTTCGGCTCGCTGCTCGACCGCGCGGGGGCCGGCAACTACTTCATCAAGCTCGCCTTCGCGCTGCTCGGCCACCTGCGCGGCGGGCCGGCGAAGGCCGCCGTCCTCGCCTCGGCGATGACCGGCCTCATCTCCGGTTCCTCCATCGCCAATGTCGTGACGACCGGCACCTTCACCATCCCGCTGATGAAGCGCGTCGGCTTCACACCCGAGAAGGCCGGCTCGGTCGAGGTGGCGAGCTCGGTCAACGGCCAGATCATGCCGCCCGTCATGGGCGCGGCGGCCTTCCTGATGGTGGAATACGTCGGCATCTCCTACCTCGAGGTGATCAAGGCGGCCTTCCTGCCCGCCATCATCTCCTACATCGCGCTGCTCTACCTCGTGCATCTCGAGGCGGTGAAGCACGACATGCCGACGCTGCCCAAGCGCATCCGGCGCACCGTCTGGCAATCGGCCCTCGTCACCGGCATCACCGCGAGCTCGATCGTCATCCTCTGCGGCGTGATCTACTGGGTCATCCGCGGCGTGCAGATGCTGCTGCCCGACATGTCGGCCTCGCTGCTCGTCCTGCTGCTGCTCGCCGCCTATGTCGGCCTCGTCTGGTACGCCTCGCGCTCGCCGGACCTCGAGCTCGACGATCCGAACGCCCGGGTGGTGGAGCTGCCGCTCGCCAAGGAGGTGCTGAAGACGGGCCTGCACTACCTCCTGCCGATCGTCGTCCTCGTCTGGTTCCTGATGATCGAGCAGAAGTCGCCCGGCCTGTCGGCCTTCTGGGCGGTGGCGTTGCTCCTCCTCATCCTCGTCACGCAGAAGCCGCTCAAGGCACTCTTCCGCGGCCTGCGTGGCCACGACGTCGGCGTCGCGCTGCGCGAGGGCGCGGGCGACCTCTTCGGCGGGCTCGTGCTCGGCGCCCGCAACATGATCGGCATCGCCGCGGCCACGGCGACGGCCGGCATCATCGTCGGCACGGTGACGCTGACCGGCATCGGCCAGGTGATGGCGCAGTTCGTCGAGCTGATCTCCGGCGGCAACCTCCTGCTCATCCTCTTCTTCACGGCCGTCATCAGCCTCATCCTCGGCATGGGCCTGCCGACGACGGCGAACTACATCGTCGTCTCCTCGCTGATGGCGCCGGTCGTCGTGGAGCTCGGGGCGGCCAACGGCTTCCTCGTGCCGCTCATCGCCGTGCATCTGTTCGTCTTCTACTTCGGCATCATGGCGGACGTGACGCCACCCGTCGGCCTCGCCTCCTTTGCCGCGGCCGCCGTCTCGGGCGGCGACCCCATCAGGACCGGCGTCACGGCCTTCTTCTACAGCCTGCGCACGGTGCTGCTGCCGTTCATCTTCATCTTCAACACGGACCTGCTGCTCATCGACGTGTCGTGGGCCGGCGCGATCTGGATATTCTTCAAGGCGACGATCGCCATGCTCGTCTTCGCCGCGGCGACGCAGAACTTCTTCCTCGTGCGCTCGCGCGTGTGGGAATCGGCGGTGCTGCTCATCGCCGCCTTCTTCCTGCTGCGCCCCGGCTTCTTCCTCGACCAGATCTCGCCGCCCTATGAGACGCTGGCGCCGGCGCGGATCGAGGAGGCGGTGGCGTCCGAGCCCGAGGAGGGCACGCTGCGCCTCACCGTCGAAGGCCCCGACTTCCGCCTCGGGCGGATCGCGCAGAAGACCATCGTGCTCGACCTCGGCGCCACGGCCGGCGACCCGCGCGGACGCCTCGAGCAGAACACGGGCCTCCTCTACCAGGTCGAGGGGGATGCGGTCGCTCTGGAGGAGCCGTTCGACGCCACGAGCCAGGCGGCCCAGAGCCTCAAGAACTTCGACTTCTACGGCGAGCAGCCGGTGCGCATCGTGCAGCTGGAGCGCGAGCGCGAGCGCATGAATCGCCAGCTCATGACGATCCCCGGCTTCCTGCTGATCGGCCTCGTCGTTCTCCTGCAGCGCCGCCGGCAGCGCACGGCCGTCGGCGCGACCGCGCCCGCCTGAGCCGGAGGAAGCCCATGTACAAGAACATCCTGCTCGCCATCGACGTCGCCCATCTCGACAGCCAGACCAAGGCGGTAAAGACGGCCGTCGACATGGCGAAGGCCTTCGGCGCCACCGTCCACGTACTCACCGTGGTGCCCGACTTCGGCATGAGCATCGTTTCCGGCTTCTTCCCGAAGGACCACGTGCGCCGGGCGATGGAGGAGGCGAACACGGCCCTCCACGCCTACACGAAGGAGACCATCCCGGCAGAGGTGCGCCACCGCCACATCGTCGATCACGGCACCATCTACGAGGTCATCCTGCGCTATGCGCGCGAGCTGAACATCGACCTCGTCGTCATCAGCGCGGCGCGGCCCAAGATCGACGACTATTTCCTCGGGCCGAACGCGGCCCGCGTCGTCCGCCACGCCGATGCGACGGTGATCGTGGTGCGCGAGACGGCGGCGGAGGCGGCGAGGCTGGCGGACAAGCGGCGCTGACCGGTTCCGGGGCGGATTGGCCGCCGGCCTTGCGCCCGGTGCGAGCGCATGCTCGCATGCGTTCCGTCGTTCGCCCGATGCGGGCCGGGTTGTGGATGGATGGCGCGATGCTCGACGAAAACGGCCCGCGGGCTCTCAATCCCTTCGCCGACCTTACCGGCGAGGTGGTGCTCGTCACCGGCGCCTCGTCCGGCCTCGGCCGCCACTTCGCGCGCATGCTCGCTGGCCACGGCATGCATGTCGCGGTCGCGGCCCGGCGGCATGAGCTGCTCGAGCCGCTGGTGGAGGAGATCCGCCTGGCCGGCGGCGAGGCCGAGCCGGTCGCGATGGACGTGAGGGACGTGGCCTCCGTCCGCGACGGCGTCGCCCGCGTGGTCGCGCGTTTCGGCACCATCGACGGGCTCGTCAACAATGCCGGCATCGCCCGCACGCAGGCGCTGCTCGACGAGGCGCCCGAGGCGTGGGCAACGACCATCGACACCAATCTCACCGGCGCACGGCACGTCGCCTGCGAGGTGGCGCGGGCGATGGTCGCGGCCGGCGGCGACGGAGCCATCGTCAATGTCGCCTCCATCCTCGGCCTGCGCCAGGGCGGGCAGGTCGGCTCCTATGCGACGTCGAAGGCGGGGCTGATCCAGCTCACCAAACAGATGGCGCTCGAATGGGCGCGCTACGGCATCCGCGTCAATGCCCTGGCGCCGGGCTATGTGGAGACCGATCTCAACCGCGACTTCCTGACGAGCGAGGCCGGGGCGACGCTCGTGAAGCGCATCCCGCAGAGGCGCTTCGGCCGCATGCAGGACCTCGACGCCGTGCTGCTGCTGCTGCTGTCGTCCGCTTCGGCCTACATGACCGGTGCGGTCATTCCCGTCGACGGCGGGCATCTCCTGTCCGCTCTGTGAACGTTTGCCCGCCGGACACGCGGCGCCTTGCCGGTTCTTTGATGACGAAGATTTAATTTGCCGCTTTCTGCAAGTCGCCACATAGCTAGCGTATAATTTTGAACTGGAAGAGCTCGGCCACTTTCGGGCCGCCGGACGGAGCGTCCGGGCGCGTTCGCGACATGCCGGGACAAGCTCGTTGTGCTCCATGACGATGGGCCGGCGAAGTCAGAGGACGGTATGCGCAAATCGGTCGTTGTCGCCATCGCATTGCTCGCGGCTGCCGGGGGCGGCGCCTACCTGCTCAATCAGGGCCGGTTCGACGCCTTGTGGACCACGTTGCAGTCGAACGCCTCGGCGCAGGGGCAGGGCCAGGCGACGACCCCGCGCCGTGCACCGGCCCTCGCGGTCGAGACCGCGGTGGCCAAGGCCGGCACGTCGACCGCCGACATCCGCTCCATCGGCAGCCTCGCCTCGGACGAATCGGTGAAGGTCGCGTCGGAGATCGCCGGCCGCATCTCCTCGATCGCCTTCAGCGACGGCCAGGCCGTCAAGGAGGGCGACATCCTCTTCAAGCTCGACGGCGCGCTGACGCAGGCCGAGATGGACGATGCGCAGGCCAAGCTCGAACTTGCCCTCGCCAATTACGAGCGCACGAGCACGCTGGCCCGCTCCGGCAACACTACCCAGCGGGCGAACGACGAGGCGGTGGCCAACCTCGCCATGGCCCGGGCCGCCGTGGCACTCATCCGCGCCCGTTTCGACAAGCTCACGATCCGCGCTCCCTTCCCGGGCATCCTCGGCATCCGCATCGTCTCGGTCGGCGCCTATGTCACGACCGGCCAACCGCTCGTGAATCTCGAGAAGATCGACGCCCTGAACGTCGACTTCAAGGTGCCGGAGATCCACCTCGGCGACATCGCGGTGGGGCAGGCGGTCGAGGTGAGCGTCGACGCCTTCCCCGGCCGCACCTTCACGGGCATCATCGAGGCCATCGATCCGCTGGTCGACGTCAACGGCCGTGCGCTCAGCGTGCGGGCCCGCGTGCCCAACGGCGACATGGCCCTGAGGCCCGGGCTCTTCGCGCGCATCCTCATCAAGGGCAGCCGGGAACGGCAGGTGGTTACCGTGCCGGAGGAGGCCATCGTGCCGCGCGGGCAGGATACCTTCATCTTCCGCGTCGAGGACGGCAAGGCGGTCGAGGCGCGCGTGACGCTCGGCAACCGCTATGGCGGCCTCGTCGAGATCGCCGAGGGGGTCGAGCCGGGGGCGGTGGTCGTCACTGCCGGCCAGCAGCGGCTGCGTGACGGCGCCAACGTCGAGGTCGTGACCTCGACCGCCGCGCAGGGCTGAGGGAACACAGATGCGCCTGCCGGAGATCTGCATCCGCCGCCCGGTCTTCGCCACCGTTCTCAGCCTCATCCTCATCCTCGTCGGCATCGTCTCCTACGACCGGCTGACGGTGCGCGAATATCCCAACGTGGACGAGCCGGTCGTCTCCGTGACGACGAGCTATCCCGGGGCCTCGGCGACCATCATCGAGAGCCAGGTGACGCAGGTGCTCGAGGGCTCGATCGCGGGCATCGCCGGCATCGACGTCCTCGAATCGACGAGCCGGGCCGAATCGAGCCGCATCACCGTGCGCTTCCGCTCGGATGTCGATGTCGACGTCGCCGCCAGCGACGTGCGCGACCGCGTCAGCCGCGTGCGCCGGCGCCTGCCGGACGAGATCGACGAGCCGACCATCGCCAAGGTCGAGGCCGACGCCCAGCCGGTCATCTACATCTCCTTCATCGCCGAGCGGATGGATGCGCTCGAGCTGACCGACTACGTCAACCGCTACGTGGTCGACCGGTTCAAGAACCTCAATGGCGTCGCCGACGTCACCATCTTCGGCGAGCGCCGCTATGCCATGCGCATCTGGATCGACCGGGAGAGGCTCGCCGCCTACAATCTCACCATCCAGGATGTCGAAAGCGCGCTGCGCAGCCAGAATGTCGAGCTGCCGTCCGGCCGCATCGAGAGCCAGATGCGCGAGTTCACGGTGCTGTCGCGCACCGGGCTGACCACGGCGGAGCAATTCCGCAACATCGTGGTCAAGCGGGCGGATGGCTATCAGGTCAAGATGGGCGAGGTGGCGCGCGTCGAGCTCGGCGCCGCCGATCTGAGACGCGACGGCCGCTACAACGGCAAGCCGACGATCACGGTCGGCATCGTCAAGCAGGCGGTGGCCAACCCGCTCGACGTGTCGAATGCGGTGCGCGGCATTCTGCCGGCGGTCAACGAATCGCTGCCCCCGGGCGTCACCGCCGAGGTGGCCAACGACAACGCCGTCTTCATCGACCGCTCGATCAAGGCCGTCTATCACACCATCGGCGAGGCCATCATCCTCGTGGTGCTGGTCATCCTGTTCTTCCTGCGCTCGCTGCGCGCCTCCATCATCCCGATCGTCACCATCCCGATCTCGCTCATCGCGACCTTCACGCTGATGTATGCGATGGGCTTCAGCGTGAACACGCTGACCCTGCTCGCCATGGTGCTCGCCATCGGCCTCGTGGTGGACGACGCCATCGTCGTGCTGGAGAACATCTACCGGCACATCGAGGAGGGCATGACGCCCGTCGCGGCCGCCATCAA
>NZ_CP012398.1:2130000-2590000 GCF_001271345.1 Chelatococcus sp. CO-6
CCCGGAGCCGCGGACCTGGACGCGGGGCTGGTCGTTGCCGCCGAAGAAGTTCTGGATGACGACGCCGGGCACGCTCTCCAGAGCCTTGGATAGCGTGAGGTTGCCGGAGGCGAGCATGTCCTGCGACGTCACCAGCGCCGCGCCGCCCGGCAGCGCCCCGAGCCGCTCGGCGGCCGAGGACTTTTCGGCCGTCACCTCGATGGTTTCGAGGACCACGGTGCCGGGCGTCGCCGACTGGGCGAGGCAGGCCTCGCCGGCCATCACGAGAAACAGGACGGGCGCGAGGCCCGCCGCTTCGGGCCATCGCGGCAATTCAATACGCCCGGCGGCGTTCTTCTTTGCCCGCTTCGTCCCATATCTGCCGTTTGCTGCAAAAGCTGGTGCGTACATTGGCATCGCTCTAAAAGAAATATTTTATATATTTCTTTTTTCATCGCAGATCGGGCTTGTCAATGTGAGGGCCGGAAGGCTGTTGGCCGCCCAGGCGGCCGCGATGCCCCGCAGCGTGACGCTGCGGGCCGGCGGATTGCTTCGGAGGGGATGCTCCCGGCGCGTTACCGGGGAATGGCCGCCGGAGCTGGCGGGGGCCGGATCACCTGCGCCCGGCGTCCGCGAGGGCGGCGATGACGGCGTCCGTGGTGCGCTGCACGTGCGTGCGGATGGTGTCGACCGCGCGGGCCGTATCGCGTTCGAGTGCCGAATCGAGCAGGGCGCGATGCTCGAGGTGGATGTCGCGCGTCAGCACCGTGCGCACCCGCGACAGGCGGCGATAGCGCTCGTGGTGCTTGAACATCATCGCCCTCAGGCGCAGCAGCCAGGCCGAGGGGCAGGCGGAGACGAGGGCCTCGTGGAAGGCGTGGTTCAGCCGCTCCCATTCCGCGAGGTGGTCGACGCCCTGGTTGGCGCTCAATTCCAGCCGCTCAAGTCGGTGGTAGGTGGTGATGACGCGCTCCTCCCAGGCGCGGTCGCCGGCGGGGATCGATTCCGACAGCGCCTCGGCTTCCAGCATCTTGCGGAGATTGCCGATCTCGCGCGCGTCCTCCACCGACATCTCGGCCACGACGAAGCCGCGCTGGCCGAAGAGCGTCACGAGATGGTCGCCCGACAGGCGCGCCAGCGCCTCGCGCAGGGGACCGGCGCCGATGCCGTAGCGGTCGCGCAGCATCTCGATCTTCAGCTTCAGGCCCGGTCTCAGCTCGCCCGAGACGATGTCCTCACGGATGAGGCGGTAGGCCTTTTCCGCGTTCGTCTTGTCGACGAGTTCATCCGGGGAGGGGGCTACGACATTCATTCATGCCTCGGTCGCTGGCGACGCTTCGCCAGGGTGACGATAAGCGCGTCTCGCAAAAATATCAATTTTCAAATTGACATGGCAAAAATATCGATATTTTCTTCTGGCAGGGAGGAAAATCGATGCAAGAGACATCGACCCGCGACGCCCGGGCCATGGCACCGGCGCTCGCGCCCGGAAGGATCGTTGCGTGCGCGCCTGCGCTGGGGCGGCTGAGCCGCGCCCTGGCACGGATCGAGGCAGCCGTTGCCGGACTTGCCGTCTTCGTCGTCTTTTCGCTGCTGATGGCCAATGTCGTGTCGCGCAGCTTCGGCCGACCCCTGATCTGGACGGACGAGCTCGCCGTGAACTGCATGGTTTGGGCGGCCTTCATCGGCGCCTCCGTCGGGCTCGCGCACCGGCAGCACATCGCCGTCATGCTCCTGCCCGACATGCTGCCCGGACGCGTCGGGCGCGCGATGGCCATCGCCGTCGATCTTTCCCTGCTCCTCTTCCTCGGCGTGCTCGCCGTCGTGCTGTGGCGCTGGTTCGATCCGGTCGGCCTCCTGAAGGCCGAGACGCTGGAGGCGTTCAGCGCCGACACGTTCAACTTCATCTATCAGGAGCCGACGGTGACGCTCGGCGTAAGCAAGTTCTGGTTCTGGCTGGTCCTGCCCGTCTTCTGCCTGACGGCGATGCTGCACGTCGTCGCGGGCCTTGCCGCGCATGTCGCGGAACGCGGGGAGGCGCACCCGTGATCGTCGGCCTGTCCTTCGTCGGCTTCCTCGCGTTTGGCGTGCCGATCGCCTTCACGCTCGCTGGCGTCGCGCTCATCTACATCTTCGCCTCGGGCAACGGCATCCTCCTGCAGTCCTACGGCCAGCAGCTCTACGGCGGGCTCGAGAACTACGGGCTGCTGGCGTTGCCGCTCTTCATCCTTCTCGGCGAGTTCATGAATGCCGGCGGCATCGGCCGGCGGCTGATGGCCTTGGCGCTCGCCTTCCTCGGCTCGGTCCGCGGCGGGCTCGCCTATGTCAACCTCATCGCCAACATGATGATGGCGGCCATCCTCGGCTCCACCGTGGCGCAGATCACCATCATGTCGCGCCTCGCGGTGCCCGAGATGGAGCGGGCCGGCTATCCGCGCGACGTCTCGGTGGCGATCACCGCGGCCGGCGGCCTGCTGGCGCCGGTCATCCCGCCGTCGATGCTCTTCATCATCTTCGGCGTCGTGGCGCAGATCCCGATCGGCGACCTGTTCATCGCCGGCATCGTGCCGGGCCTTCTCATCTTCGCCGCCTTCATCCTCGTCATCGCCTGGCTCGGCCGCCGGCACGGTTTCCCCGCCAACGAGGCGATGACGTTGACCGAGCGCGTCCGCGCGGTGGCCGATGCCCTGCCGGCGGCGCTCATCCCGCTCATCATCATCGGCTCGATCCTCGGCGGCTTCGCGACGCCGACGGAATCGGCCGCCGTCGCCAGCCTGGCCGCCATTCTCGTCGGGCTCTTCGTCTATCGCGAGATGACGCTGGCGGACATCCTGCCGGCCTTCATCAATGCGGCGCGGGGATCGGCCATAGTGCTCTTCCTCATCGCGGCCGCGCAGGTCTTCAGCTGGGTCATCACTTTCGAGAACCTGCCCGCGCTCGTCGCCGCGGCCATGCAGGCGATGACGGAATCGCCCATCGTCTTCCTGTTGCTGCTCAATCTCCTGCTGCTCTGCCTCGGCATGATCACGGATCCGATCCCGGCGATCATCCTCATCGTGCCGGTGCTGCTGCCGGTGGCGACCGGCGTCTACGGCATCGACCCCTTCCACTTCGGCGTCGTGCTCTGCCTCAACCTGACGCTCGGCCTGCTCACGCCACCGGTCGGCACCGGCCTCTTCACGGCGGCTCTCATGGGCAATGTGCGGGCGGAGCGGTTGTCGCTCCTGCTCATCCCCTTCTTCCTCGCGACGGCGGCCGTCCTGCTGCTCATCGTCTTCTTCCCGGTGCTGTCGACCGGGCTCAAGGGGCTCCTGTGATGGCGCGGGTCTGGATCCTCGGCGGCGGGCTCATCGGCTGCGGATGGGCGGCGGCCTTCGCCGGCGCCGGCCATATCGTGACGGTGGTCGATCCCGATGCGGCGGCCGGCGGCCGGCTCGACGCCACCTGGGAAGCGGCGAAGCCGGTGATGGCGCGGCTCGGCACGCTTGCCGACGACGTGGTGCCGCCGCGCCTGTGCGGGCGGGTGGAGGATTGCGGCCCGGCGCCCGAGCTCGTGCAGGAGGCGTTGCCGGAGCGGCTCGACCTCAAGCGCGCCGCCCTTTCGGCCCTCGAGCCATACCTCGACGCCGGGACGCTGATCGCGTCGAGCTCCTCCGGCCTGTCGCCGGATGCCATGCAGGCGGGCCTCGCCCATCCCGGGCGGCTCTTCATCGCCCATCCCTGCAACCCGCCCTATCTCATGCCGGTCGTCGAATTGTGCGGCGGCGCGGCGACCGCCGAGGCGGTGCTGGCGCGTGCCGACGCCTTCTATGCCGCGATGGGTAAGACCGTGCTGCGCATGACGCGGCCCGTGCCGGGCCATCTCGTCAACCGCCTGCAGGCGGCGCTGTGGCGCGAGGCCGTGCATCTGGCGGGCGAGGGTGTCGCCAGCCTCGCCGACATCGAGCGGGCGGTGACGCTGGGCCTCGCGCCCCGCTGGTGCATCGTCGGCCCGTCCACCGTCTTCCACCTCGCCGGCGCCGAGGGCGGCATGGCACGGTTCCTCGAGGCGCTGGGGCCGGAATTCGAGCGCTGGTGGGCGAGCCTCGGCACGCCCGCGCTCGACGAAAAAATGCGCCGGGCCCTGGTCGACGGCATGAACGAGGCCGATCCGCGTCCGGTCGGCGCCATCGCCGCCGTGCGCGATGCGCGGCTGCCCGAACTTCTGGCGTTCCTCGCGCAAGCGGGGGCGCCGGCACATGAACGAGACATATCGGGAGGACATGAACAATGAAGGGCTTCAAGCTTCTGGCTGCGACCGCGACCCTTGCTGCCGGGCTCATTGCCGGCTCGGCGCAGGCGCAGCAATATCGCATCGGCCTCATCACGCCGCCGCCGCACCAATGGTCGAAATCGGCCGAGGTCATCGCCAAGCGCCTCGACGAGGGCTCGAACGGGCGCATCAAGCTGCTCGTTTTCCCCTCCGGCCAGCTCGGCAACGAGGCGCAGATGCTGCAGCAGCTGCAGACCGGGGCGCTCGACTTCGCCTTCCTCACGGTCGGGGAATTGACCAACCGCGACCCGAACTACGGCATCTTCCTCGCGCCCTATCTCGTCAAGGACGCCGCCGGCGCCCGCCGCCTGCTCAAGGGCAAGGTGGCGCAGAAGCTCAGCGACGAGGTCACGAAATTCGGCCTCAAGGGCCTCGGCTGGGGCATGGCCGGCATGCGGCAGATCGTGATGGCCGGCAAGGTCGAGAGCGCGGCCGACATCGCCGGCAAGAAGATCCGCACCGTGCCGCTCAAGCAGGAGCTCGACTTCTGGACCAAGCTCGGCGCCGCCCCGACGCCGATGCCGCTGCCGGCGCTCTATGACGCCTTCGCCAACCGGCAGGTCGACGGCATGCAGATCGACTTCGAAGGCACCTGGAACTCGAAATACTACGACCACGCGGGCACGATCATCGAATCCAACCACATGATGTTCCCGATGATCGCGGTCGCCTCGGGCCGCAAGTGGCAGACGGTCCCCGCCGAGGACCAGGCGCTGATCGAGAAGGTCATGTCCGAGGAGATCGACAACATCGTCGCCGCCTATGCGAAGATCGATGCGGACTATCTTGCCCAGCTCAAGACGACGAAGGTGCCGGTGATCAAGGTGGATCGCGCCTTCTTCGGCAAGGCGGTGGATGCCTGGTACGCCGAGTGGAGCGAGCAGACGCCGCTGCTCGGCGCGCTGGAGGCCGACGTCGCTGCCCAGTGACGTGCATGAGGCGCGCGGCGTGCTGATGGCCGCCGCGCGCAGGAGGAAACGATGACGCTCGCTTACCGTGACTTGCGCTACATCCGCGTCGACGTCGACGATCTCGACGCCGCATCGGGTTTTGCCGCGGAGATCTTCGGCCTGCAGCCCGCCGACCGCAGCGATCGGCACGCCCGCTTCCGCTCCGACGCCCGCAATTATGCACTGTGCTATTCGACGGCGGGGGACGGCGGGGCCGTCGCCCTGACGGTGGCGCGGAGCGAGGACCTCGACATTGCCGCGGAGCGGCTCAAGTCCTACGAACCGCGCCGCCTCACGGGCGAGGAGGCGGCCGAACGCCAGGTCAAGGCGGGGCTCGCCGTCATGGCGCCCAACGGGGTGACGGTCGAGCTCGTCTGGCGACCGCTCACCTCCGGCTGGCGTTACCACGGCCCGCGCGACGCCGGCATCACGGGCTTTCAGGCCGTGCAGCTCGCCTGCATCGACATCTCCGCCAACGAGGCCTTCTGGACGCGCGGCGTCGGCGCCGAGGTGTCGGACTGGGCGGGGGACGCGGTCTTCCTGCGCATCGACGACGCCCATCACAGGATCGCGCTCTATCCCTCGCGCCGTGACGGGCTGCTCGGCGCCACCTGGGCCGTCGAGGGCATCAACAATGTCATGCAGGACTGGTACTTCCTGCAGGGCCGGCAGATGCCGATCGTCCACGGGCCCGGCCGCCAGCCGACTTCCGGCGCCATCTTCGTCACGACCCGGGGCCCCGGCGACATCCTCTACAGCTATGCCGCCGAAACCGAGGAAGGGCCGCAGATCGCGGCCCGCGGCCCGCGCCAGTTCGCCGACGGCGCGCTCTCGCACTGCGCCTGGGGCTCTCCCTGCGCGGTCCGCGAGTTCATGGGAGGAGACGCGGAATGATCGAGCTCAAGGACGTCGTCTATTGCCGCCTCGGTACGCGCGACCTCGCCGGCGCCGAATGGTTCGCCGTCAACATCCTCGGCCTCGAGGTGTCGGAGCGCCGCCGCGGCGCCACCTATTTCAAGTCGGACGCGCGCGAGCACACCCTGTGCTACTTCGAGGGCGATCCGGCCGACCAGGTCACCGCCTTCGAGATCGGTTCCTCCGACGACCTGCAGCGCGCTGCCGCGACGCTGGAGCGCCTGGGCCATGCCGTGCATTACGGCTCGCCGGCGGAGTGCGACGCACGCCACGTGCGCGAGTTCATCCGCTTCAGCGACCCGACCGGCAACGGCATCGAATTCGTCGTGCGCCCCGCCGTCTCCGGCCGGCGCTATCACGGCACCCGCGATGCCGGCATCACCGGCTTCTCGCACGTCGGGCTCTGCACCACGGATCCCGAGCGGGACGAGGCCTTCTGGACGCAGGTGTGCAACGCCCGCGTCTCGGACCGCATCGGCGATGCGCCCCTGATGCGGCTCGGCACCATCCACCATTCCATCGCGCTCTTCCCGTTCCACAGGGCCGGCATCCAGCATATCAACCACCAGGTGGAGAGCGCCGACGACATCCAGCGCTCCTTCACGCACGTGCGCGAGAACCAGGTGAACATCACCTTCGGACCGGGCCGGCATCCGACGTCCTCCGCCCAGTTTCTCTACTTCACGGGTCCTGAGGGCATGACCTTCGAATACTCGACGGGCGTGTGCGAGATCCACGACGAGCCACTCTGGCGCGACCGTCAGTTCCATTTCGAGCCCAAGGGCTTCTGCCACTGGGGCGCCAAGCCCAACATCGCGGCCTTCAAGGACAAATGAGCGACGATCTCTCACGCACCGTGCGCATCGCGGCGCGCGCGCTCGCACGCGCCGGGCTGGTGCACGCCTATGGCCATTGCTCGGCGCGCAGCGACGCCGGCCATTTCCTCGTCTGCCCGTCGCGGCCCATGGGCCAGGTGCGTCCGGGCGAGGCCTGCACCCGCGTGCCCGTGGAAGGGCCGCTGCCTGACGGAGTCCTCGGCGAGGTGCGGCTGCACCAGCGCATCTATGCCACGCGCTCCGGGGCGGGCGGGGTCGTGCGCTTCATGTCGCCGTCGATGATGGCGCTTGCCGCCCTCGGGCGCGTGCCGGCGATGCGGCACGGCTTCGGCACCTATTTCGCGCCGCGCGTCGGCTTCTGGGACGACATCCAGCTGGTGCGCGACGATGTGAAGGCGCGCGGCGTGATCGACGCCATGGGCGAGAGCGCCGGCGTCATGATGCGCGGCAACGGCGCCGTGGTGGCGGGCGCGAGCCTCGCGGAGGCCGTCGTGCTCGCCTGGTATCTGGAAGACATGTGCCGCATCGAGCTCGCGGCGCTGGCGAGCGGCCTTGCCGCGAGCGCGCCCGTCATCGGGGTGGAGGCGGCGGCCGAACGCGCGACGCGCGCGGGACGGATCTTCGAGCGGATGTGGGACTACCTGACCGAGGGCGACCCCGAGTTGCCGCCGGCGTGAAAGGACGACACGTGACCAAGTTTCTCAATTTCATCGACGGCGCCTTCGTCGCCGGCAGCGGCGAGGCGTTCGAGAACCGCTTTCCGACCACCGGCGAGGTGATCGGCGAGGTGTCGGCGGCGGGCAAGGCCGAGGTCGATGCTGCCGTGGGCGCCGCCCGCGCCGCCCTCGCCGGCCCGTGGGGGCGGATGTCGGTCGCCGAGCGTGTCGGCCTCCTGCGCAAGCTCGCCGACGGCATCAACGCCCGTTTCGACGAGTTCCTCGCCGCCGAGATCCGCGACACGGGCAAGCCGCGCTCCATCGCGAGCCATATCGACATTCCCCGCGGCGCGGCCAACTTCAACGTCTTCGCCGACCAGATCCTGACCGCCTCGACCGAGACCTTCGAGATGGCGACGCCGGACGGGGCCGGCGCGCTGAACTACGCCCTGCGCGTGCCGCGCGGCGTCATCGCCGTCATCTGCCCCTGGAACCTGCCGCTGCTGCTGATGACCTGGAAGGTCGCCCCGGCGCTCGCCTGCGGCAACACCGTCGTGGTGAAGCCCTCCGAGGAGACGCCGGCGACGGCGACGCTGCTCGGCGAGGTGATGAACGCGGTGGGCATGCCGCGCGGCGTCTACAACGTGGTCCACGGCCAGGGGCCGGGCGCGGCGGGCGAGTTCCTCACCAGCCATCCGGACGTCGACGGCATCACCTTCACCGGCGAGACGCGCACGGGCGAGGCCATCATGCGCGCCGCGGCGGCCGGCGTGCGGCCGGTCTCGCTCGAGCTCGGCGGCAAGAACGCCGGCATCGTCTTCGACGACGCCGATCTCGAGGCGACGCTCGAAGGCATCGGGCGAGCGTGCTTTGCCAATACCGGCCAGGTCTGCCTCGGCACGGAGCGGCTCTACGTGCAGCGCGGCATCTTCGACCGCCTCGTCGAGGGCCTCGCCGCGAAGGCGCGCAGCTACCGCTTCGGCGATCCCTTCGACCCGGCGACGACGATGGGTCCGCTCATCAGCGCCGAGCATCGCGAGAAGGTGCTGTCCTATTACGCCAAGGCGCGGACCGAGGGCGCCACGTTGCTGGCCGGTGGCGGCGTGCCGGAGCTGCAGGGCTTCGAGGGCGGCTACTGGGTGGAGCCGACGGTGTGGACCGGCCTGCCCGAGACCTCGCCGGTGGTGAGCGAGGAGATCTTCGGCCCCTGCACGCATGTCACGCCCTTCGACAGCGAGGAGGAGGCGCTCATGCTCGCCAACGACAGCCCCTACGGCCTCGCCACCTCGATCTGGACTACCAACCTCAGCCGCGCCCACCGCGTCGCCCGCGGCATCGAGGTCGGCATCGTCTGGGTCAACTGCTGGTTCCTGCGCGACCTGCGCACGCCCTTCGGTGGCGCCAAGGCCTCCGGCATCGGCCGCGAGGGCGGGCTGCACTCGCTCGAATTCTACACCGAACTGCGCAACGTCTGCGTCAAGCTCTAAGGACCGCTCATGCTGACCGAACAAGAACGCGCCCAGGCCGTCGCGGGGCTGCTCGAAAGCCATCGCACCAAGAAGCAGGGCAAGCGTCCCTCCGAGATGTTCCCGCATATCGAGATCGCCGACAGCTACGCGATCTCCTCGGCCGTCGCGGAGGCGCGGGTGAAGGCTGGCGCGAAGATCATCGGCCACAAGATCGGCCTGACCTCGAAGGCGATGCAGGCCTCTTCGAAGATCGACGAGCCGGACTACGGCTACATGTTCGACGACCTCGTTCTCGCCGACGGCGCCAAGGTGCGCTTCGAGGACTTCTGCGTGCCGCGCGTCGAACCCGAGCTCACCTTCATCCTCAAGGAGCCGCTGAAGGGGCCCAACGTCGGGCTCGTCGATGTGATGCGCGCCACCGAGTGGGTCGTGCCGTCGATCGAGATCATCGACGCGCGCGTCGAGGAGCCGCGGCGCATCTTCGACACGGTCGCCGACAACGGCGCCGCTGCCGGGCTCATCCTGGGGGGGCGACCCGTGCGGCCGGAGGATGTCGACCTGCGCTGGGTCGGCGCCATCTTCTACCGCAATTCCGAGATCGAGGAGACGGGGCTGGCAGCCGGCGTGCTCGGCCACCCGGCCATGGCGGTCGCCTGGCTCGCCAACAAGCTCGCGCCCTTCGACGTGACGCTGGAGCCCGGCCACATGCTGCTCTCGGGCAGCTTCACCCGCCCGGTCTGGGCGAAGAAGGGCGACACCCTGCATGCCGATTTCGGGCCGCTCGGCTCGGTCGCCGTCCAGTTCGTGTGAGGCATCCATGCAGGCGCCGAAGAACACCTTCAAGAGCCGGCTCCTCGCCGGCGAGATGCTGCACGGCCTGTGGATGTCGCTGGCGAGCCCGGTCGCGGCCGAGGCCCTGTCGCTCGTCGGCTTCGACTGGCTGCTGTTCGACACCGAACATGCGCCGGTCGATATTGCCGGCGTGCAGCCCCTGCTGCAGGCCGCAGCCGTCGGCACGGCCGCGCCCGTCGTGCGGCCGGCCTGGAACGACAAGGTGCTGATCAAGCGCCTGCTCGACATCGGCGCGCAGACCCTGCTCGTGCCCTTCGTCGAGACGGCCGCGGAGGCGCAGGCGGCGGTCGCCGCGACGCGCTATCCGCCCGAAGGCGTTCGCGGCGTCGCCGGCTCCACCCGTGCGAGCCGCTTCGGCCTCACGGGGGATTATTTCGAGGTCGCCAACCGGGAGATCTGCGTGCTCGTGCAGATCGAGACCGGCGCGGCCCTCGGCCGGCTCGAGGAGATCGCCGCCGTCCCGGGCGTCGACGGCATCTTCATCGGCCCGTCGGACCTTGCCGCCTCGCTCGGTCATCTCGGCCGGCCTGGCCACCCGGAGGTGCAGGAGGCGCTGCGCACGGCGGCCGAGCGCCTCGCCCGCATCGGCAAGCCGGCCGGCATCCTCGCCACCAGGGCCGAGGACGCCATCCGCTACGCCGAATGGGGCTATCGCTTCGTCGCCGGCGGCGTCGACCTCGGCCTCATGCTCGGCGCGGCGGCGGCGCTCAGGCGACAGGTGAGCGAGGCCGCGGCCGCGCGCGCCTGATCGCTGAAGGCGGTCGGCTGTGCACAACGCGCGGCCAGCCGGCTGGAGGGCGTGACCAAGGAAGCGCTGTCATCAATCTGTTGCGGATCGGCTTCAACAAGGGCGCAGCCGTTTTCGAGCCTGCCATCCTTGCCGAGAAGCCGATGACGCGATTCCTCGCCCTGCGGGTCGGGCGTGCCCTCCTCACCCTGTTCCTGTGCGTGTCCGGCGTCTTCATCGCGCTGCGCGCTGCCGGCGATCCCGCCGACATCATGCTGTCGATGGACACGCCGCCCGACGTGCGCGAGTACTATCGCGAGCTATGGGGCCTCAACCAGCCGCTGTGGGAGCAATATCTTCGCTATCTTTTCAGCGTCGTGCGCGGCGACTTCGGCCTGTCCTTCGCCGATGAGCGGCCGGCCTTCACCGCCGTGGTCGAGGCGCTGCCCAAGACCGCGCTGCTCGGCTTCTCCGCGCTGTTCCTCGCCCTCGTCATCGGTCTGCCGCTCGGCATCCTCGCGGCCATCCGCCACAACAGCGTCATCGACCGCCTGGCGATGGCCTCCGCCGTCTTCGGCTATGCCATTCCCGTCTTCTTCCTCGGCATCCTCCTCATCCTGCTTTTCGCCCTGAAGCTCAGGGTGCTGCCCTCGGCCGGCTCCGACAGCCTCGTTCACCTCATCTTGCCGACGGTGACGCTCGGCCTGCCGCTCGCGGGGCGGCTCGCGCGTTTCGCCCGCACGGCGACGCTCGAGGTCTTGGGCAAGCCCTTCATCCGGGCGGCGCGCGGGCGCGGCGTGCTGCCGCTCGCGGTGATCCTGCGCCACGCCCTGCCCAACGCCTCGGTGCCGCTGCTGATGTTCCTCGGCATCGAGATCGGCAACATCCTCGCGGGGGCGGCCGTCACCGAGACGATCTTCGCCTGGCCGGGCCTTGGCCGCCTCGTCGTCGATGCGGTGGCGACGCGCGACCTGCCGGTGGTGCAGGCCTGCATCGTCACCGTCACCCTCATCATGGTCGTCTCCAACCTCCTGGTCGACGTGCTGCACATCCTCATCGACCCGCGGCTCGGCGGCTTCCGCGGCGCGCAGGGGGCGCACGCCTGATGAGCGCGCTCGAGCCCGCCAGCCGTCTCGCCGCACCGGCCCCGCGGCGCCGCGCCAGCTTTCCCATGTCGCCGCTCGTCGCGCTGTCGGCGGGCTTTCTCGTCCTCGTCGTCTTCGTCGCCATCTTCGCCGACTGGCTGGCGCCGGTTCACTACACGACGCAGAACCTCCTCGCCCGCATGCGCCCGCCGATGAGCGAGGCCGGCGACATGCTCCACGTGCTGGGCACGGATCATCTCGGCCGGGATATCCTCAGCCGGCTCATCTACGCCACGCGCAGCTCCATCCTCATCGCCGTGATGGGCACGCTCATCGGCGCCGTCTTCGGCACCCTGCTCGGCTTCCTTGCCGCCCGGTTCCGCGGCCTTATCGATCAGGCCATCATGATGCTGGTCGATGCCCAGGCGGCCGTGCCGGCGCTCATCCTCGCGCTGACGCTGCTCGCCTTCTTCGGCAACAACATCGTCCTCTTCATCGTTCTCGTCAGCCTCGACGGATGGGAGAAGTACACGCGCCTCGCGCGCGGGCTCGTCGTCTCGGAACAGGCGAGCGACTACATCAATGCGGTGGAGGCCCTCGGCGCGCGCTCGGCGCGCGTCATCTTCCGCCATCTCCTGCCCAATATCGTCGCCTCGCTCGTCGTGCAGGCGACGCTGAACTTTCCCGCCACGATCCTGCTCGAGACCTCCCTGTCCTTCCTCGGCCTCGGGGTGCAGCCGCCGGGGACGTCGCTCGGGCTCATGCTGGGCGAGGGGCGGCGCTACCTGCTCAACGCCTGGTGGATCGCGGTCTTCCCCGGCGTCGCCATCTTCCTGACGACGCTGTCCATGAGCCTCTTCGGCGACTGGCTGCGCGACAGGCTCGACCCCACCCTGAGGCGGAGATAGCGCATGACCTTTCCCTGGCGCTCCCCCGGCTCCCGCCCGCTCGTCATCGCCCATCGCGGCGGCGCGGCGCTCGCGGGCGAGAACACGGCGGCGGCCTTCGCAGCCGCTGTGGCGGCCGGTGCCGATGCGGTGGAGACGGACGTGCGTGTCACGGCCGACGGCGCCTTGGTCTGCGTGCACGATGCCGATCTCCTGCGCCTCGCCGGCGACCCGCGATCCGTGGCGGCGCTCGACCTCACCACCTTGCGCGCCGTCCTGCCCGGCCTGCTCACGCTGGCCGAGGCGATCGCGGCCTCGGCGCCGCTGGGGCTGCTGCTCGACGTCAAGCTGAAGGACACGCGCGTCCTGCCGGGGATCCTCGGTGCCGTCGACACGCAGGACGCCGGCGGGCGGGTGCTGCTTGGTCTGCGCGACACGGCTCTCATCGTGGCTGCCCGCGCCCTGACGGACCTGCCCGTCCTCGCCTTCGCCGCCGATCCGGACGGCGCCGCCGCTGCCCGCGGCGCGGGGGCGGACTGGTTCAGGCTCTGGCAGGGCGATCTGTCGGGCGAACGCGTGGCGGCCGTGCGCGCCGCCGGGCTCCGGCTCGCCGTGATGGTGGGCCAGCCGCGCGCCGAGCCCCTGCCGGGCTATCCGCCCTTTCCCGTGGGCCACGTCGATGGCGACGGCCTCACCCGCATCGCGCAATGCGCGCCCGACGCCGTGCTCCTCGACGATCCGCGGCTCCTGAAAGTGGGCACGCCGTCCACAGCCCGTCACGCGCCTGTCGTCTCACCGGGTTAGGGCCCATCGCGTCCTTCCGCCGTCCGTTTTGTCCGCGATCGCGTCCGCGCACGGCCACCTCAGGGAGTAGCCCATGGTCTCCATCACCCGTCGCCGCCTGCTCGAAGGAGCGGTTGCGGCCCCCTTGCTCGTCAAGGCCTCCTTCGCTCTCGCCGCCCCGGAGCAGCGCCCGTCCTTCACGGTGGCCGTTGCCGATCTGCCGGCCACGCTCGAGCCGGCGCGCGAGCTCTCCAACGTCGGCACGCGCGTCACCTATTCCATCTTCGATACGCTCATCCGCCGCGACTTCCTCGGCTCGCCCGACGGCGGCGGCTCGGAACTCAAGCCACATCTGGCGACGAAGTGGGAGCGCGTGTCGCCGTCCGAGCTCGTCGTCACGCTGCGCCAGGGCGTGAAGTTCCACAACGGGGACGAGCTGACGTCCGAGGACGTGGCCTACACCTTCCGCGAGGGGCGCCTGTGGGGCGACAAGGCGGAGATTCCCGGCGGCCGGCCCTATTTCGGCGTCCTCGCCTCCGTCGAGCCCGTCGACCGCTACACGGTCCGCTTCCGCACGCGCGTGCCGGACGTGCTGCTGGAGCAGCGGCTCGCCTCCTGGTGCGCGTGGATCGTCAACAAGCGCGCCTATGAGGAGCTGGGCTTCCAGGGCTATTCCCGCCAGCCGGTGGCCACCGGTCCCTATCGGGTCGTCTCGCACAACGCCGCGGACGAGACGGTGCTCGACGCCTTCGACGATTATTTCATGGGCCGGCCGACAGCGCGCCGTGTCGTCTTCAAGCGCGTGCCCGAGCTCGCGGCACGCGTCGCCGGCCTCGTCGCCGGCGACTACGACCTCATCACCAACGTGCCGCCCGACCAGGTCGATGTGGTCGGCAGCTATGACGACATCGACGTGCGCACCGTGGTGCTCGCCAACGTCCATGTCCTCGCCTTCAGCGCCAAGGACAAGCTGCTCGCCGACAAGCGCATCCGCCAGGCGCTGGCCTGCGCCATCGACCGGCAGCACCTCGTCGACACGCTCTGGCAGGGCATGGCCAAGGTGCCGGCGAGCCACAACTTCCCCGAATACGGGCAGATGTTCGTCGAGGGCCGCGCGCTGCCCTACGATCCCGAGAAGGCGAAGGCCCTCCTCGCGGAGGCGGGCTACAAGGGCGAGCCTGTGGTCTACCGCACGCAGGCCAACTACTACACCAATGCCCTCGAGGCGGCGCAGATCCTGATCGAGCAGTGGAAGGCCGTGGGCATCAACGCCTCGCTGCAGGTCGTCGAGAATTCCACCCAGATGCGCGGCGAAGGCGCACAGATCTTCAACTGGTCCAACTCCACCCGCCTGCCCGACCCGCTGGGCGCCATCTGGGTGGCGTGGGGGCCGGACGGCGAGATCCAGACGGCCGGTCACTGGCAATCGGCCGAGGCGTTCAACAGGCTGGGCCGCGCCCTCGAGGCCGAGGTGGACCCCGCCGAGCGCAAGGCGCTGTTCACGCAGATGCTCGACACCTGGGAGGACGAGGCGCCGGCCACGATCCTCTACCAGCCGAGCGAATCCTACGCGATCAAGAAGTCCATCGCCTGGCGGCCGACCACCTTCTATTTCATGGACCTGAGGCCGGACAACCTGTCCTTCGGCAAGGTCTGAGCAGGCCGCGCAAAAAGGCAGCGTACAAGATGAAAGCGCCCTCCCGGATCCGGGAGGGCGCTTTTCCAGCATGTGACTTCAAGGTGTGTGCTGATCCTCCCCGCCGTAACGGGGAGTGGCGCCGCGAAGCGGCGACGGAGGGGGCCACGCGGTCGGCGTCAGGAGCGCCGTACCCGGTCTTGACCCCGCCCGTCTCGCGCCTTCGGCGCGATCCACCCTGCCCTCAAGGGGAGGGATCAAGCTGGAGCCTGCGCCGATTTGAATCCATCTTGCCAGTGCGGCGCGGCGTCGCCGGCGCGATCAGTGCCCGCCGCTCAGGATGAAGCGCCGGCCGTCCTCCGCCACCACGTCGACATGCTGGGAGAAGGCGCCGCTGCCCGTGGCGTGGCGCGCCGTTACGGCTTCCTGCCGCGCGGGGCGGGCGAGGTTGCGGCCCTGCATCGTCTCAGCCTTGGGCAGGCCCAGCAGCCCGAGAACGGTCGGCGCGATGTCGATGATGCCGGCCGGCCCCGTCGTGACCTCCGCGCCGAGCCCGGGGGCGGCGACGATGAGCAGGCTGTTGAGCTCGTGCCGGTTCAGCCCGCCGTGCATGCCGCCGCCGAGCGGCACGTCACCCGGCGTCATGATGCCGAGCCCGGTGAGGCCATGGGCATCGGTGCCGAGATCGGAGGCGAGGGCGAACATGAGGTCCGGGCTGCGTGCATGGGCGTTGTTGACGAGCCCGAGCGAGAGCGTGCCGGGGATCTCGCCCTCCACCTCGTTGCGCGGCTTCGAGAAGACATGGCTGACAGCCGGCTGCTCCATCAGCCAGGCGGCGATGCGCGCGAGGGCCGCGGGATCGGCGTCCTTCAGGCGGATCTCGCCGCTGCGCCCGCCGGTGACGACGAAGGCGGCTTCGTCGAGCTCGTCCTTGAGGCCGAGCGCGAAGCCGGCGGCGGCGGCCTCGTCGAAGAGCGGATGGGCGACATTGGCGGAGATCTGGCCGTGGTCAGAGGCGGCGATCACGGCGATGCGCTCGCCGTCCGGCTGCGCCTCCACCCAGTCGAGGATGACGCCGAAGGCCCTGTCCGCCTCGGCCACGGCGGCCTTGGCCTCCGGCGAGCCGATGCCCTTGTAGTGGAAGGTGGTGTCGGGCTCGTTGAACCAGACGAGCGCCACGTCGGGGCGCAGCTGCGGCAGCACGTGTTCGGCCATGACCCGGCCGGCGTGCCGACATTCGGCGAGCCGCGGCAGGGCGCGCTCCGGCAGTAGGCCGAGGTGGGCGACGACCTCCTCGACGGCTTCGGGCGTCTGCGTGCCGGCAGGGCCGAGCATCGAGAACGTCCAGTGGCCGTTGGCGCGGGCGCGCGGATTGATGAAATGCGTCGAGCCGGGCGACCCTGTGTGCACCACCGCCAGGCGCCGGCCGGCACGGGCGAGCACGTCGCCGAGCGTGTCGACGCCGACGAGGCGCCCACCGTGGTGCGCCTCCACGCGCCGGATGTGCTCGCTCTCGCCCGTGTTGAACACGCGCTCCGGCATGGCCTCGGCATGGTAGAACATGTTGCCGACCACGCCGTGTACCGTCGGCGGTGCGCCGGTCGCGATCGAGGTGGTGGCGACGCGCGTGACGGAGGGGAAGATGCTGCGCGCCTCGCGGAACCAGGTGCCGCGGGCGGCGAGCCGCATGATGTTGGGCGTGAGCTCGGGTGTCACGAGGTCGGGCCGCAGCCCGTCGAATACCGCCACGATCACCCGGTCGGCGGCCGCCGTCTCCTGCGCCAGATCCTGCGCCATGTCACATGCTCCTGATGAAAAAGGGGCCGCCGCTCAGGCGGCAGCCGAAACGGAATCGGCCGCCGGCACCAGATGGCACGCCGCAAGGCGCCCGTCCGGCGCCGGCCGCAGGGCCGGGGCTTCGCTGCGGCAGCGGCTGACGGCGCGCGGGCAGCGGGGATGGAAGGGGCAGCCCGCCGGCCGGTCGACCGGGTTCGGCGGGTCGCCCGCGAGCACGATGCGCTCGCGCGTGTGCCGACCGAGGCTCGGCACGGCCGAGACGAGCGCCTGCGTGTAGGGATGGGCCGGCGTGTGGAACAGCGCCTCCGGCGGGCCCTGCTCGACGATGCGGCCGAGATACATCACGGCGACCTCGTCGGCGATCTGGCGCACCACCTTGAGGTCGTGGCTGATGAAGAGATAGGCCATGCCGAAGCGGATCTGCAGGTCGTGCAGCAGGTTGATGACCTGCGCCGCCACCGAGACGTCGAGTGCCGAAATCGGCTCGTCGCAGACGACGAGCTTCGGCTCTAGCACGAGCGCGCGGGCGAGCACGACGCGCTGGCGCTGGCCGCCCGACAGTTCATGCGGATAACGCGCGAAATGGTCCTCGCGCAGGCCGACCGCCTCGAAGAGGGCGAGGGCGCGCTCACGGGCCGCCTTGCCGCGCGCGAGGCGGTGGATGAGGAGCGGCTCCGTCACCTGCTCGCCGACGGTGAGACGCCGGTCGAGCGCCGCGAGCGGGTCCTGATGCACCATCTGCATGGTGCGGCGCATCGCCCGCCAGCGGCCGTCGCGCGTCGCCGTCACCGGCAGGCCGTCGAACAGCACCTCGCCGCCGGAGGCCGGCGTCAGGCCGAGGACGAGCTTGGCGGTCGTCGACTTGCCGCAGCCGGATTCGCCGACGATGCCGAGGGTGCGACCGGCCGCCAGCGAGAAGCTGACCCCGTCCACGGCGTGGAGGATGCGGCGCTCGCCGCCGATGCCCGGTACGGCATAATGCCGGCTGAGGTCGCGGACCGTCAGGAGGGCGCTCATGCGGGGGCTCCCGCGAGGGCAGGGGCGTCGGCCGGCGTGGTGCGGAAGCCGCGTTGGTCGAGCGCGAGGCAGGCCGCCTCGTGCCGGTCGTCGATCGGCGCAAGCTCCGGCACGCGCGTGCCGCAGATCGCCGTCGCGCGCACGCAGCGCGGGGCAAAGGCGCAGCCGGGCGGCATGGCCTCCGGTGCCGGCACCGTGCCCGGGACGGGAGCGAGGCGCACGCGCGGCCCCTCCAGCGTCGGCAGCGCCGCCATGAGCCCGCGCGTATAGGGGTGGCGCGGCGCGGCGAGCAGCCGCCGCGCCGGGGCGGTCTCGACGATGCGGCCGGCATACATCACGGCGATGCGGTCGCACAGCTCGGCGACGACGCCGAGATCGTGGCTGATGAGGATAAGGCCCATGCCGCTGTCGCGGCGGATGTCGCGGATGAGGTCGAGGATCTGCGCCTGGATGGTGGCGTCGAGGGCCGTCGTCGGCTCGTCCGCCACCAGCACCTCGGGCTCGCCGGCGAGCGCGATGGCGATCATGACGCGCTGGTTCATGCCGCCGGACAATTCGTGCGGATATTGCCGCAGCCGGCGGCGCCCATCGGCGATGCCGACCCGGTCGAGCAGGCGCAGCGCCTCCGCGTGCGCCGCCTCCCCCCGAAGGCCGCGATGCAGCGCCAACGCTTCGCCGATCTGCGCGCCGATGGTCAGCACCGGGTTGAGCGAGCTCGTCGGGTCCTGGAAGATGAGCCCGATGCGTCCGCCGCGCACGCGCGCGATCTCGCGCTCGCTCATCGTTGTCAGGTCGCGGCCGGCGAGCAGCACGCGCCCGGAGGTCACGACGCCGTGGCCGAGGAGCCGGAGCGCCGCGAGCCACGTCACGCTCTTGCCGCAGCCCGATTCCCCGACGATGCCGAGAGCCTCCCCCCGTGCCAGCGAGAGGTCGATGCCGTGGACGACAGGCACCGCCCGATCCCGCGCCGCGAAGGCGACGGTAAAGGCATCGAGCGCGAGCAGCGGCTCGTGCGGAGCGGCGACGGAGCCCGGGACCGGATGGGCCGAACTCCTCACGGAGGAGGAAGCGGGAGTCATGACGGTCGGACTAGACACGCCGTCGATGACCGCCCGATGACGATGGCCGCTGTCCGGGGATCGGCCCCGGGCCCCGCGCATGACCCCTCATACAGACCTGGGCGGATCCATCAGGCCGGCAGGACCTTGAGCGCGACGACCCCTCCCACAATCACGAGCGTTGCGGCGGCGCGCGCGGCGCTGAGCGTCTCACCGAACAGGAGCAGGCCGCAGACGACCGAGCCAACGGCTCCAATGCCAGTCCAAACGGCGTAGGCCGTGCCGAGTGGCAGCGTCTTCAAAGCTTGAGTGAGCAGCGCAAGAAATACGAACAGAGCAACAATTGAGATGAGCGTCCAAGAGGTGCGGGTGTACCCGTTCGATAATTTTGTGGTGGCAGCCCAGACGACGTCTGCCAGACCGGATAATGTCAGATATATCCAAGCAATCGATGTCGACGACATATCAACGCTCCCGGCGATCAAGGGGATCACGACCGCATTCCGTTCGATCCTGTGTCAGATGAGTTTGATGAGCGCGACGCCGCAGAGCAGCAGCACGACACCGGCCAGGCGCAAGACTGAAACCGGTCTCTGCGGGAGGCGGAACCAGCCGTAGCGGTCGACGAACACACTCGCGATCTGCTGACCCGCTACTGTGAACCCGACCGCCGCCGCCGCGCCGATCACCGGGATCGCCGTGAACACCGTGGTGACGTAGGTCGCTCCTGCGAACCCGCCGAGCCAACCCCACCAGGGCATGGCTTGCATGCCGCCGATATTGGGGCGGGGCGCCTTCAGCCACGCGAGCGTCACCAACAGCACTGCCGCCATTGCGAGCGTAGCGACGAAGAATGACACGGCGCCAACAGCAAACGATGCACCGCCGAGGTCCTGGCGCAGCAGCGCATTGACGGCGCCTTGGGCCGGAAGCACTGCGCCGGCGAAAAGCGCCAGGACAATCCAGCCAAGCTTGTCGGCCTTGAGGTTGTCCGTTCCGCCCGTCTGACCGAAAACGATCATCGCCGCGCCAAGGAGCACGACAGCAGTGCCGATCGCTGCTCCGGCCTGAAGGCCCGTCCGGGTCACGCCGAGGAGGCCGAAGCTATCGATGGCGAGCGAAACGAGCATCTGCCCGGCGATAAAGAGCCCTACAGAGACGACGGCACCGAGACGGGGGAAGAGAACAATGGTCGAGACGACGTAGATGGCCGAGGCAGTGCCGCCGACGAGATGCCACCACGCGGCCTGCGGCAGGGCGACGAGCGCAGCGAGCGTCCCCGTCAGCAGGGCGACGAGAGCCAGAAGTCCCGTGCCAACCGAGAGCTGGAGTGTGGTCGCAGCAAACGGCGACCCAACCGCTTTCGAGAGTTGCGCGTTGGCACCGGCCTGAACGGCGAGCAAACCGCCCGAGATGATGGCCAATGGGACGAACAGGGCCTCCATGTCAGAGCCTTCCTGATGACGTTGAGAATGGAGGTCAGGCGACAGCGCTCTCGTGACGCGGCAGTCGCGGCACGAGAAGGCCGCGCTGGACGGCCGGGCGTGCACCGACTGCGCTGTACCAGCGGGCGAGGTTCGGCGTTAGTTCGAGCGCGAGGCCGAGCTTGTTCAGGCCGGCGTGAATCCATGGCCAGGTCATCACATCGGCGATGCCGTACGCTTCACCCGCGATGTGGGATTGGCGCTTCAGCTGCCCGTTGAGCACACGGAAGATGCGATTTGCCTCCGCTGCGAAACGGTCAATGACGTAGGGAATCCTCTCAGGCGCGAAGATCTTGTAGTTCCAGAGCTGCCCCAATGTCGGCCCGACGTGCGCGGCCTGGAACAAGGTCCAGCTCAATACCTGGATGCGCTCGGCATCCGAACCGGGCAAGAGGACGCCGGATCGCTCGGCGAGGTAGTGCAGGATCGCGCCCGACTCGAAGACGGTGCGGTCCCTGTCCGGGTCGACGATGACTGGAATCTTGTTGTTGGGGTTGAGAGCCAGGAACTCCGGCGCTGTCTGCCTCCCGTTCTCGATGTCTACGATATGAACATCGTATGGGAGACCGATCTCCTCGAGCATGATCGAGGCCTTGTGACCGTTCGGCGTCTGATAGGTATAGAGTTGGAGCGGGGTCATTACGCTTGTCTCCAGGGCCGGGCTTGCCGGGTCGCCCCGATGGAGACGGTGCTGCCTCCGCATCGAGCGGCATTCATGGCTTCGCCCATGGCTTTCGTGTGCCAGTGATCGACACCAAGCTAGCGTGAGCGCCCGCGCAAGGCTCATTGGCATTTCGCCAGCGCCGCTTGCGTGACTGCAAGCAGCGCCGGTGTTATCGTCGTCGGCATGGATGATTGGAACGAGCTCCGGCTGGTGCTTGCGGTCCAGCGCGCCGGCAGCCTCACGGCGGCGGCGGTCACGCTCGGGATTGATCACTCCACGGCGTTCCGTCGCCTGAAGGCACTGGAGGAGCGGCTCGGGGTGCGGCTATTCGAGCGGCTGCCCGGCGGCGCCTACAGAGCGACGGAGGCCGGCTCGCGCATGGCGGCCGGCGCGGAACGCATGGAGGACGAGGCGCTGGCGCTCGATCGCGACATATCGGGCCGCGATCATCGCCTGTCCGGTCGTCTCAGGGTGACTTCGTCCGAAACGATTGCCTATAGCCAGCTGACAACGCTTCTTGCTGCGTTCCGGCAGGTCCACCCCGGCATTGTCGTGGAACTGGCGATCGACAACCGCGTGCTCAGCCTGTCGCGTCGTGAAGCCGACATTGCCCTGCGTCCCATACGCCCGAAGGAAGGAGACCTTTGGGGGCGCAAGCTATCGGCTGTCGCTTGGGCGCTCTATGCGGCTCCGGCCTATCTCGAAGCAAATGGCGGCCCGCTGTCAAACGTCGGTGTGGATCGCCACGCCCTGATTGGTTGGGAGGAGACGACGTCGGGTATAGGGGCTGCCGACTGGCTGTTACGTGCGGGGCCACCCGAGGCGTTCGTCTATCGAACGAACAGTCTGGTCAACCAGCTCGTCGCGGCGAGGGCCGGCATCGGGGTAGCGCTGCTGCCCTGCTATCTTGGCGACGGCGAACCTGGCGTGACGAGGGCGCTGCCCGAGCCAATCCGCGAACTCGAAGGTGAGCTCTGGATCGTGACTCATGCGGACCTCAAAGGGACGGCGCGCGTGAGGGCCTTTTTCGATGTCGTCGGCGACGGGCTGGCGCGCCAGCGGGAGCTGTTTGAGGGTGGCTCCGTGTGGGAGGATCAGACTGACCTCGCCTGCGATGTCGAGCAGCCAGGCGCAGCGCGAATTCTGGATCGGCCAGCATAGGTTACGATCAAGGAACTGCGCGCTCGCTGCGACGGGTTGAAGCCCGGCCTCCACGATCCGGGGGCCGAGCGCGAGCGAGCCGGCGCTGCAGCAATGCGATCCGACCATCGTGTCGCTGTGGAAGCTGGTCGGTTCGCTGTCGAGCATTGTCGTCACAGCTCCTGCGGGTCGGCCGGAACAGAATCTCGTCGGGCGAGTCCATCGCGAACCGCTCTTGCGCGCGAAGCCCCGGCCGCCATTACGGCCGTTGGGCCAGCGATCGCCAATGCGGCGCGTCAATGCGACGATCCGCAGGCAACGTCACGGCGCGGCCTGTGCAGTTTCGGAAACGCCTAACCCGGGGTGTCCTTACGCCGGTGGGTCAAGCAAAGCCGGCCATCATCATCGCCACGACCGCTGCAGCCATCATGGTCGTGGTGAGCCATCCAAGCCACTTCAGGATGCCGGCGACGGCGAATGGCCCGAGTATGTCCCTGCGCGACGCCAGATACATCATGATCCCCATGACCGGAACGGCCACGATGCCATTGATCACCGCGGTCCAGACGAGCGCCTTCATCGGGTTGACAGGGGTGGCGTTCAGTATGGCACCGACGATCGTGGCGATCACTATCGCGCCGTAGAAGGCCTTCGCATTCTTGGGCTTGTGGGTTAGCCCCGTTGGCCAATGCAGCGCTTCTCCGAGGGCGTAGGCTGCCGAGCCCGCCAGAACCGGCACTGCAAGCAGGCCCGTGCCGACGATGCCCAAGGCGAACAGAGTTGATGCAAAGGAGCCGGCGAGGGGCCGCAGTGCTTCGGCCGCCTGGGCCGAAGTCTCGACGTCGGTGATGCCGTTCGGCCGCAGCGTCGACGCCGCGGTCAGGATGATCGCCAATCCGACGATGTTGCTGGCCGCCATTCCGCCCATCGTATCGAAGCGAATACGTTCAAGGGCTGCCGGGCCTTGGCCCGGGTTCTGCTTCAGTGGCGCGCGATGTGGCGTCTCGCTCACATCTTCCGCCTCCTCGGACGCCTGCCAGAAGAAGAGATAGGGACTTATCGTCGTGCCGAAGACCGCGACGATCATCATCAGATAATCCCGGCTCCAGGCCACTGTCGGCACCAGGATCCGGTATGCCGCCTCGCGCCACGGAACGTCGACGGCGAACAGGGTGACGATGTAGGCCAGCAGCGCCAGCGTCATCCATCTCAGGACCGCAACGTAGTGGCGATAGCTGGTCCAGACAGGCACCGCGGCGCATATGGTGGCGAACACGAACAGATAAAGGAGCGCAGGCCCGCCGAACACCAGCCTCGTCGCATCGGCCATCGCGCCGAGGTTGGCGCCGATGTTGACCGTGTTCGCGGCTAGCAGGAGCGACACGATGCACAGCAGCAGCCATTTGGGGCAGTGTCTGCGCAGGTTGCCCGCAATCCCGTGGCCCGTGGTCCGGCCAATTCTGGCGCTGATCAGCTGGATGGAGACCATGAGCGGCCATGTCAGGAACATGGTCCAGCCGAGCGCCAACCCGAACTGCGCGCCGGCCTGGCTGTAGGTGGCTATCCCGCTCGGATCGTCGTCGGACGCGCCCGTGATCAGGCCTGGGCCAAGGAATCGAAGAAGTCGCGACTGCGCCTGCGGCGGGATGACATCAGCGGCAGGTTCTGACCTTTCCAACGGCTGTTTTCTCCAGCCATGCACAGCGGGGTGAAACGTGCCGCATCGCAGAAAAGTTCCGCTGCATGGGCTGCATCGCCGGGAGTGCTGGAGGCCCCGGTTTTCCGCTTGATCTCTGACATGCGAAGGCGTATGTGCCCAGGCGTCCGTGGCGGTTCGGCCGGCGGGCGCATCCGACAATCGAGAGAACCATGGACGACTATTCTAGTCGTGGCGTCCGTCACCGGGCGCCATTGCAGAAAGATTGGATCGCTCCCGGCATGGGCCGGGTGAGCGGCGGCGTCCGCGCCTGAGGGCGGCCCCGTTCACCTCCTCCCCCGCCGTGAGGGGTCGAAGGAGGTGAACCATGAAGAACGTCATCTTCCTCCCGCATGTCGACCGGCTTCCGCCGGATCGCGCGCGTTCGGCGGCCGTGAAGCCGCGTCCCGAGCGCCTCCAGGGCGGCGCGCCGCCGGGCACTGGCCGCGCGCCGGCCTGCCAGTGGTTCACTGACATGACGACGGCTGAGCTGCGCTGCCGCTGGTCCGCGGACAACGGCGGCGCCGAAACCGACGGCGGCAGTCTTGCGCCGCGTGCCCGGCTGCAGGCCCGTCCTGTCAGCAGGCCAAGTCCCATCGACGGCTGCCTTCGGGCCGCCTGAAGTTCTCGAGGAGACCAGACATGGACGATCGACCTAGGCCTGGGGCCACGCGGCGTTCGCGCTTCGTGGCCACCCCGCTTCGCTTCACCCCGACAATCTGCCGACGCCAGGCCCCGCATCTCTCGTGATGGGCGGTCCTCCGTCGGCGCCGACCGACCGACGGAGTTGACAACCATGACCGTTGCCATCGTCAACGCGGCTCTCCGCGATTATCTCGCCCAGAACGATCTTTCCTCGATCGAGGCGGCGCTCGCCGGCCAACATGCCGCCGATATCGTCGCCTACATGGGGGATCTCGACCCCGCCGAGATCGCCAGGATCCTGCTCCTGCTGCCGGATCGCCGCGAGGCGGAAGTCTTCGGCTATTTCGATCCGGCGACCCAGGTCGCCGTCGCCGGCGAGCTCTCCCGGGGCGACCTCGCGCGGCTCGTCACCGCCATGTCGCACGACGAGCGGGCGGACCTGTTCAACCGGCTGACGCCGGAGCAGCAGCAGGCGCTCCTGCCCGGCATCGCGCATGCCGAGCGCGAGGACATCCGCCGGCTCGCCTCCTATCCGGAAGGCACGGCCGGCTCGATCATGACCTCGGACTACGCGACGCTCGCGCCGGACCTCTCCGCCCGGCAGGCGATCGAGCGGCTGCGCCGCGAGGCGCCGGACCGGGAGACGATCTACGAAGCCTATGTGGTGAACGAGGCGCGTCAGCTCGTCGGTGTCATCTCCCTGCGCGACCTCCTGCTCGCCAAGGACGAGGCCCGCATTGCCGACATCATGCGCAAGGGGGCTGTCTTCGCGCGCGTCGAGGACAGGCGCGAGGACGTGGCGCGCAAGATCGCCGACTATGACCTTCTGGCGCTGCCGATCGTCAACGGCGGCGAGGCCCTCGTCGGCATCGTCACCGTCGACGACGCCATGGATGTCGCGGAGCTGGAGCGCGGCCGGCGCGTGCTGCAGTTCGGCGGCAACGTGGCCGTGGGCGGCGGCCCCGACCTCGACCTGCGGTCCTCTTCCTTCCTCGAGATGTTCAAGGTGCGGGCCTTCTGGCTGATCATGCTGACGGTCTTCGGTGTCGTCACCAGCACCTTCGTGGCGGCGCAGGAGGCCATCCTCGATCGGGTCATCATCCTCGCGGCCTTCATCGCGCCCATCGTCGACATGGGCGGCAACACCGGCAGCCAGTCCGCCACCCTCGTCATCCGGGCCATGGCGATCGGGGAGGTGAAGCTGCGCTGGCGCGACGTCTGGTTCGTGATCCGGCGGGAGATTCCGGTCGCGCTGATGCTGGGCCTCGTCATCTCCATGCTCGAGGCGGTGCTTGCCTTCTTCAGCAAGGGCGTCGGCGGCGACATTCTGATGGTCGTCGGCCTGTCCATGGCGATCTGCACCGTGCTCGGCGGTGTCATCGGCGCGCTGCTGCCGTTCGCCGCGCGTCGCATCGGCACCGACCCGGCGACGCTGTCCTCGCCGCTCATCACCTCGATCATGGATCTCCTCGGCGTCTTCATCTACTTCGGCCTGGCTTATGCCTTCCTCGGACATCTGCTGACCGAGGGATAAGACCGACGGCGGCCGAACGGGTTGCGCATCACCTTGGCGGCGGCGTGGCTGCGATGGCGCTCCCTCGCGCCCTGCGGGGGCGAGGGAGCGAGCTATCGTGAACGGCGCCGCGGAGCGATACGCTCTGGTCTGGCGAAAGTCCGTCCACTAACCTGAGGGTTCTGGGCTGCAGGGGGGGGCGGCATCGAGCACGCCAAAGCGGGGGAGTTGCAGTCATGAGGCTCTCGTTGACCGCGCTGCTGGTCGCATTCCTGATAGGCTCGCCTCTCTCGGCCGTGCCCGCACGCTCGGCCGATGTCGATCTTGCGCTCGTCCTGGCCGTCGATACGTCCTCGAGCGTCAACGAGGAGCGCTATCAGCTCCAGATGCGCGGCTTCGCCGAGGCCTTCCGGAACAGCGACGTCATCGGTGCGATAGAGCAGGGTCCGCACGGCGCGATTGCCGTCACCCTCGTCCAATGGGCGAGTTATGGCGATTATCGGCAGGTCGTCGGCTGGACCGTCATCCGGGACCGGGTGTCGGCAAGCCGGTTCGCGACAGCGGCCCTGGAGACCGGCCGCTCCCTCAGTGGCTCCACCTCCCTGAGCGGTGCCATCGATGCTTCGGTGCAATTTCTTCAGTCGAGTGGCCATGCCGCGAGCCGGAAGGTCATCGACATTTCGGGCGACGGTTCGAACAACAGCGGCCGCCCGCCCGCGGAGGCGCGCGACGAGGCCCTCGCGGCGGGCATCACGATCAACGGCCTGCCGATATTGACCGAGGAGCCGACGCTCGACAGGTATTTCCGCGACAATGTCATCGGCGGTCCCGGTGCCTTCCTGGTCGTGGCCGACGATTTCAGGGCCTTTTCTGCTGCAATCCTGTACAAGCTGAAAAGAGAGATTGCAGGAAGCCATTACGATATCCGGCACTTGACGATGCTGCCGCCCTACGACGTCTCATTCGACTGAATTCGGCGCCCGCAAAGGCGGGAAGAGCAAAGACCAGCCAGCACATGGCGCCGGTGGCGCCGAAGCTGGCGAGAATGGCAATGATCACGGTGGTGGTCTCGCATGGAAAGCAGCGCGAGCGCACTTCTCGCCCGCGCGCAAGTCGCCGATGCAGGCGTCGCTCTCCTGGTCACCTTGTCCGGCAATGGTATCGGGCCTGCCGCAGATCGCGGCTGCGGCCCGGGCCGGGGAGGATGGCAGCGAACGACGATCTCGCGGTTTTGGATGAGCGACAGGAAGCACGGCCGCTCGTCTTTTCCAGTGGCGGTGACAATGGCAGCCGTGAACGCCGACGTATGGGGCACGAGCAATCCCTCGGCTCGTCGTTGGGTATCAGCCGGCCACCCCCTTCACTGCCCAAGCTCTCGCTTTGAGTGGAATTGCTCCACCCTCTCCGCGGGGGAGACTGTCGTATAGCTTTTCTCTCAACCTCTCCCGGGCGTGGGCGCCGAGACTGGAGCAATAGCCCGGTGCAGGCCCGGCCCCCAGCGTAAACGGGTGCCAGTAGTCCTCAAAATCCTTGAACAGCGTCGGCACCTCGATCTGGATGCAGTCCACCGAGGTCAGGCCGGTTGATCTGGCCAGGTTCGCCAGTCCATCGGCCGTGCAAAAAGGAAATCGCCGGTCTTCGGTCAGGTCCCTGGCACGCGGGTCGAGTGCCGTCGCGGCCGTCCAGAAGGCGCGCATGAACTCGACGCCACCGCCTGGATAGTCCCAGACATAAAACGCCACCGTCCCACGGCTGCGCGCCACCCGCTGCATCTCGGCCAGCGCTTTTTCTTTGTCGGGAACGAAATTGAGCACCAGCCCGGACACAATCATGTCCTTGCTGCCGGTATCCACCGGCAGAGCCTGAGCATCGCCCACCTCGAACGTTGCGCGCCCATCGGCGGTACTCGCACGGGCTCTCTTGAGGAAGCCCTCGGACGGGTCGATCGAGATCAGGCTCTTGGGATCGCAGCGATCGAGAATGGCGATCGAAAGCGCTCCGGTCCCGCAGCCGACATCGAGCCAATCCAACTGATCGGCAGCGTCGAGCCAATCGAGAAAGCGCGGCGCAATCTGCCGACTCCAGCGACCCATATACAGGTCGTAGTTGTCGCCGGCCTGCCATGCGTCGTGACGGGATGCCTCGGACATCGGCCTGTTTCCTGCGACACAGCCGTAGCGCATTATACGCCGTCCCCGGCAAAGGCTGCTAGTCCATCAAGACTTGCCGCTCGTGCGACCACGGATGCGGCGGCTTGCAGTGGATTGAACTCAGCCGTAGAGCACCGGGGTCCCCGGGCGGCTTCTGTGACATTGACGTCGTTATCGGCGATCTCGCTCTGTCGCATCCACGGCGATTGCCGCCACCCCCTCGTCCCGCTGAGAAGTCGGCCGTGCCGGCCAGACGGGAAACAGACGATGCGTGTGATAGGGTCACAGAGATCCGGCGAGGACGGCGAAGACGACCCGCCCCTGTGGCGCGCATGGCATGGGAGGTCCATGATGACCATAACAATCACGGCCTTCGAACGCTCGCCGGATGGCGGAAAGGGGCTCGCGCGCGACCTGAGGGTACGCTGGGCGCTCGAGGAGGTCGGCCAACCCTATGACGTTCGCCCAGTCTCCTTTGTCGCCATGAAGACGCCGGCCTATCGTACCCTCCAGCCCTTCGGCCAGATTCCCGCCTATACCGAAGGCGACCTCGTCCTCTTCGAATCCGGCGCGATCGTCCTCCACATCGCCGAGCATCATGAAGGCCTCCTGCCCCGCGACGCAAACGGCCGTGCCCGCGCTATCACCTGGATGTTCGCCGCGGTCGGCACCATCGAGCCGCCCATCCTCGAACTGGTAACGGCCAAGCTCATCGAGGGCCGCGAGCCCTGGACGGCGCAACGGATGCCGCTCGTGGAAGCTCGCATCCATACCCGACTGCAGGAGCTCTCCAACCACCTTGGCGATGGCGATTGGCTCGATGGCGCCTTCAGTGCGGGCGATCTGATGATGGTGCACGTGCTGCAGCGGCTGAAGCCATCGGGCATTCTCGATGAGCACCCAAGCCTTGCGGCCTATGTCGCCCGCGGAGAAGCGCGGCCCGCTTACCAGCGAGCCTTCGCTGCGCAGCTGGCAATCAATGCGCTGCCGTAAGGGGGAGGATCGCGCGCCGTGCGATCCGGTCTCTTCGCGCCGAGGGCGATCGGCCGCGTAAGGCTCGTGTCCCTGGTGCCTTGCGGGTGAAGCAGCAGCGTGACCGCAGGCATCACATTGTGGGTGAGGCCGATTACCCCATTCCTGCTATGCCGGCGATCTGCTCCGTGAGGAACCGGATGAGCAGCCTGACGCGAGCGACGTCCGCGCGCCCGGGAACGATCAGCATGCTCAGCGGGACGGACGGCAGGGAATAGCCGGGCAGGACCGCCTCGAGTTGACCCTCGGCCAGGAGATCCTCGACCAGCCAGCGATGCGCGGGTGCAATGCCGCGTCCGGCGGCAAGCGCGCTTCGTGCGGCAAGCCCGTGGTCGACGCGGAAACGGCCGCCGAAGGGCACCGCATGCCGTTCTCCATCCGGCCCCTGCAGGACGAGCGTATCGCTTCCCGCGATGTTCATCATCCTGATGCCCTCGTGGCCGATGAGATCCTGCGGGACCGTCGGCCTGCCGCGTGCCGCGAGATAGCCCGGCGCCGCCACCAGCAGGCGCTGCGACCGGCCGAGCGGCTTGAGCTTCATGGAACTGTCGGTGAGCGGGCCGAGACGCAGTGCGATGTCGACGCCCTCCCGGACGAGATCGATGCGTTCATCGGTCAGGCCGAGGTCGATGTCGATGTCGGGATAGAGATCCTGAAAGGCGAAGATCAACCGGCTGACGTGCAGGACCCCGAAGGCCGCAGTGCAGGAGACCCGGATCGTGCCGGACGGCGCGCCGCGCGCACCCCGCGCTTCATTGCCGGCCTGCTCCACGAGGCGCAGGATCTGCAGGCAGTTGGCATAGTAGCGGCTGCCTTCCTCCGTCAGCGCGACGCGCCGCGTGGTCCTGCTGAGCAAGGGCACTCCCACGGAGGTCTCCAGCTCCCGCAGATGCCGGGAGACTGTCGACTGGCCCATTCCGAGTTCGCGTCCCACCGCCGACAGGCTGCCCCGCTCGGCGACGCGGACGAAGGTGCGCATGCGTTCAAGGGTGACGTCGGATCTATCCATTGTCCGGCATAATCTTATGCATTGCCGACACCTACTGGATTATTCCGGCCTTGGCTAGCGTGGGGATCAGTGCCAACCGAGGATCCCTGACCCATGAAGGTTCTGATTGTCTACGCCCACCCTGAACCGCGCTCGCTGAACGGCGCGCTCCGTGAGATCGCCGTCAAGGAGCTGATGGCCCAGGGTCACGAGGTGCAAGTCTCGGACCTCTATGCCGATGGCTGGAAGTCGCAGGTCGACCGAGCCGATTTTCCATCACTGGCGCGGGACGAACGCCTCATTACGGTTGCCGCGTCGAAAAAGGCCTTCGAGGCCGGCACCCTCACCAGCGACGTCAAGGCCGAGATCGAGAAGCTTCTTTGGGCCGATGCCCTCATCCTCCAGTTTCCCCTGTGGTGGTTCACCATGCCGGCGATCCTCAAGGGCTGGGTCGATCGCGTGTTTGCCTACGGCTTCGCCTATGGTGTCGGCGAGCACAGCGACAGGCGATGGGGCGACCGCTACGGTGAGGGCACGCTGGCAGGCAAACGCGCGATGTTGATCGTGACCGCCGGCGGCTGGGAGGAGCACTACGCCGCCCGCGGGGTCAACGGCCCGATCGACGACCTCCTGTTCCCCATCAACCACGGCATCCTCTATTACCCGGGTTACGACGTCCTCCCGCCGTTCGTCGTCTACAGGGCCGACGGTTTCGATGAGAGCAGGCTCGGGCCTGTGGCTGAGCACCTGCGCAAGAGGATGCGGACGCTTTTTACGACCCGGCCCATACCCTACCGGCAGCAGAATGCCGGCGACTATCTGATCCCGAGCATGCAGCTCCGCCCGGGACTGGGCGATCCGGGCGCAACCGGCTTCGGGCTTCATGTGGACAATGAAGGCGGTGTCAACGAACGGTGAGACGCCGCCGGTCGGGGGCCGGAAGCGGACCGGCAGGGTCTGGAGCCCAAGCGCCGAGGAATGAGCCGGTCCGGTTACGCTTCAGAAGTGCGCCCGTGCGCGCCTGCCGCGCGGATGGTCATGAGCGGCACCAGGCGCGCCCTTGAGCCTCGCGCAGGCAAGCCCATCACACTAGAGATCTGCCACGTCAAAGACAGCCACCACCCAGTCGAGGAACACCCGAACACGGGGCGACAGCTGGCGATTCTGCGGATAATAGGCCGCGAGCGGCAGAGGCGGCGGCGGCTGATCCGGCAGGACCTCCACGAGGGCGCCCCGCGCCAGATCTTCCCGGAAACGATAGCGGGGCGCCTGGATCAGCCCGTACCCCATCCTTGCGAGATGGTGCGCCGTCTCCGCCTCGTTGGCGGTGACGCGGCAGGGGAGCGTCACCTCCCTGACGCCTTCGGTGGTCTGGAACTCCATCGGCATCACACGGCCGGTGCGCGACGACACGAAGCCGATCATCTGGTGTCCGTCGAGATCATCGACCGAAGCGGGCACCCCGTGACGTTCGAGATAGAGAGGACTGGCGCAGGTCTGCTCGGGAATATCGGGGAGCCTGCGCATGATGAGGCCGCTGTCATCCGGTTCGCCCGCCCGGATGACGCAATCCACCCCCTCGCGCACCAGATCGACCAGCCTGTCGCCCTGGCCGATCTGCAGCCTGATCTGTGGGTACGCCTCCAGGAACTCAGGCAGGCGCGGCAGCAGGAAAGCCCGCGTCAGCGTGCCGTGCGCATCGATGCGGAGCACCCCGGAGGGTTCGCCGCCGCGCAAGGCACCCTCCGCCTCGTCGACATCGGCGAGGATCGACAGGCACCGCCGGTAATAGGCGTCGCCATCCGGCGTGGGCGCCACATGCCGGGTGGTGCGTTCCAGCAGCCGGCTGCCGAGGTTCCGCTCGAGCCGCCGGATCGCCTCGGTTGCCGTGGACCGCGGAATGCCCAGATCCGCCGCCGCGGCCGTGAAGCTGCGACGGTCGATGACGCGAACGAAAAGCCGCATTGCATCGAGACGGTCCATGATTGTTCGGGATAGGCGAATTTCATTGCCCGCGAAAGAGTGATTATCCCAACGTGAAGTCTCCCTACCTCCTTGCCGAGCAACGGAGGTCGAGACATGAGACTGAAGGACAAGAGAGCGATCGTGACCGGCGCCGGCAAGGGCATCGGCGCTGCAATCGCGCGGCGGCTGGCCGGGGAGGGCTGTGCTGTCGCGGTGAACTATGCGCGCGACGAGGCTGCTGCCCGTCAGGTCGTGCAGGACATCGAACAGGCGGGCGGCAAGGCGGTGGCGGTGCAGGCTGACGTCGGCGATCCGGCCGGCATGCCCGCGCTGTTCGAGGCGGCCGAAGCCGCGTTCGGCCCGGTCGACATCCTGGTCAACAATGCGGGCATGATGCGGCTGTCAGCGGTCGCCGACGCGACGGACGCGGATTTCGACGACCATTGCGCGATCAATCTCGGCGGCACGTTCCGCGGCATGCGCGAAGGCGCCAGGCGGCTGCGCGACGGCGGGCGGATCATCAGCCTGTCCTCGAGCGTCGTGGGCTTCTACCAGCCCGGATACGGATTGTATGCCGCGACGAAGGCTGGGATCGAGGCGCTGACGCATGTGCTCGCCAAGGAGCTGGGCCCGCGTGGCATCACCGTGAACGCGATCGCGCCCGGTCCCGTCGAGACCGGCTTCTTCCTGCGCGGCAAATCCGAGGAGCTCGTTGCCAGCATCACGCGGATGATCCCGCTCGGCCGCCTCGGCCGTCCCGGCGACATCGCCGACGCCGTCGCTTTCCTGGCCGGGCCGGACAGCGGCTGGATCAACGGCCAAACCATCCGCGCCAATGGCGGCGCGGTCTGATCCCAACCCTCAAATCCAAGGAGCCCACCCATGCCTTTCGCCAACTACAAGCTGCCTGAGGCCTCGCTTTCGACGGCGCAGAAGGAAGACCTGATCCACAAGACGACGCAACTCCTGGTCGACTACTTCGGAGAGGTCGTGCGTCCGAACACGATGGTCCTGATCGAGGAAGTGCCCGACGGCGGGTACGGACGGGCGGACGAGGTGTTCATCATGCCGGAAGAGTACCGGGCCAAGGACTGACGCCCGGCCCGATAGGGAACTGCTGAACACGGGAGACGTGTGATGGAGACTGAAAAAGCAGCGGGTGCAGACAGGCGCGATCTGCTGAAGCTGACCGCCCTCGTTGGACTGGCCGGAATGGTGCCGGTCCCCGCAAGCGCCCAAGAACAGGCCGCCTTGCCACCGCCCGCGCGACCCCTGCCGACTGTGGATACGCGTTTTCCGGCCGAGATGGCGCCAGGCGTCTTTCTTGTGCCCGACAAGCGCATCCCGCTCGTTCCGAATATCGGGATCGTCGTCGGCACGGAAAGCGTGCTGGTGATCGATTGCGGCCTTGGTATCGAGAGCGCCGAGAACGTCCTGCGCCTGGCGCGAGAACTCGCACCGGGACGCCGGATCATCCTGACGGTGACCCATGCCCATCCGGAACACGCCTTCGGTGCCCAGGTGTTCAGGCGCGACGCACGCATCTACTACAACAGCGCGCAACGAGACTATCTGCAGCGCTCGGGTCAGATCCTGCTGGAGGGCTTCAGAGCCCGTATTCTGCCGGAAGGGCATAAGCACCTGCTGGACGGGATCGAGCTGACGCCGCCGGACGAGACCTATGACACTGCCGAGTCCGTGATCGATCTCGGCGGCCGTGAGGTCCGGCTACGGACCTGGGGCACCGCCCATTCTCCGGGGGATCAGATCGTCTTTCTGCCTCAGGAGCGCATCCTGTTCGCTGGAGACCTCCTCGAAGAGCGGATGTTTCCGATCGTCCCGTTCTTTCCGCCCATGATCGATGCCGGCGACATGGACATTGCCAGGTGGGAAACCGCCCTCAATGACATGATGCGGCTGCCGCCGCGCCTCATTGTGCCGGGGCACGGAAATCTCGCCGGCATCGAGCTTCCGGAGGCTGTGCTCGGCTATTTCCGGACGATGCGTGAAATGCTCGCCGAGGCTGGTCCGCGGACCGCCAATCTCCCGTCGCTCCTTCGCGCGCGCTATGCAACCTGGGAGAATCCGGAGTTCATTTCGCCAGCACTCCGATACTTTCAGCAGAGGACGTAGGTCTGCCGGGCGCCGACGGCCGGGCCCGACGAATGCGAGGCCCGGCGGGGCGTTGCCGTTTCCACCGGCCATCCGTGAGGCCGTCAGGCGCTGGCGCCACCCGCCTTGATGAAGTCCAGAAAGGCACGAAGCGGCGGGGGGACGAGGCGGCGGCCGGAGTAATACAAGAAAGGTCCGGAAAAGGGCTGCCACCAGTCCTGCAGCACGGGTTCGAGCGCGCCGTTGTCGAAGTGCGGACGCAGCCAGTCCTCGAATAGCGCGACGATCCCGACGCCGGCGATGGCCGTGTCGACGGCAAGATCGACACCGGCGCCGACGCTCACCACCAGCGGGCCCCGCGGTTCGACGCGCACCACCTCGCCCGCGCGCTCGAACTCCCAGGGGCTGATCATCGCGCCGCTGGGGAAGCGCCCGAGCAGGCAGGCGTGACCAAGCAGGTCGCGCGGGTGTTCCGGGCGGCCGTGCCGGTCGAGGTAGGCCGGCGCCGCGGCGGTGGCGTAGCGCTGGACGCGCGGCCCGATAGGCACCGCGATCATGTCCTGTTCCAGCCGCTCCTCGTAACGGATGCCCGCATCGCAGCCAGAGGCCAGCACATCGACGAAGCTCTCCTCGACGATGATCTCCAGCCGTATGTCGGGATAGGCGGCCATGAAGCCGGGGAGGATCGCCGGCAGCACGAGCCGGGCCGCGACGACCGGCACGTTGAGGCGCAGCGTGCCCGCCGGCCGGTCGCGAAACCCGTTCACCACTTCGAGCGCGGCCTTTACCTCGCCCAGTGCAGGCGCCAGGCGCTCGATCAGCCGCGCGCCTGCTTCGGTCGGGGCGACGCTGCGGGTGGTGCGGTGGAGCAGGCGAACGCCCAGTTGTGTCTCGAGGCGGCGCACCGCTTCGCTCAGGCTCGATGCGCCCATGCCGCTGGCGCGGGCCGCGCCGCGGAAGCCGCCGGCGCGCACCACGGCCAGGAAGGCGTTCAGATCGCCCAGGTCAGCTCGCATTGTTCGCTCTTCCGCACAGCTCGTGCGGATCATGCTGGATTATCCGTGCAGTCGGCAACGACTAAATGGGAACCGGACATGGAGGCCGACATGCAGACCATCGACCAGGCAGGAACTTTCAAGCTGGGGACCCGCACCGTGAAGCGGCTCGGCTACGGCGCGATGCAGCTCGCCGGGCCGGGCGTGTTCGGGCCGCCCAGGGACCGCGATGCAGCCCTCGCGGTGTTGCGCGAGGCCGTGTCGCTCGGCGTCAACCATATCGATACGAGCGACTTCTACGGGCCGCACGTCACCAACCAGTTGATCCGTGAAGCGCTATCTCCCTATCCGGTCGATCTGACGATCGTCACCAAGATCGGCGCGCGCCGAGGCGATGACGGTTCGTGGCTTCCTGCCGTCCGCGCGGACGAACTCGCGCGGGCTGTCGAGGACAACCTGCGCAACCTCGGGCTCGAGGTGATCGAGGTGGTGAATCTGCGGGTGATGATCGATCCCCATGGCCCTGCGGAGGGAGCGATCGCAGCGGAGATCAAGGTCCTCGCCGATCTCCAGCGCCAAGGGCTGGTTCGCCACATCGGCATCAGCAACGTCACCAAGGCGCAGGTGGAGGAGGCGCGGAGCATCGCCGACATCGTCTGCGTGCAGAACCATTACAACCTCGCGCATCGCGGGGACGACGCGCTGGTCGACGCCCTGGCGGAGGACGGGATCGCCTATGTGCCCTTCTTCCCGCTGGGCGGCTTCAGCCCCCTGCAGTCGGGGACCCTCTCGGACGTCGCGGCCCGGCTGCGGGCCACGCCCATGCAGGTGGCGCTCGCCTGGCTGCTGCAGCGTTCGCCCAACATCCTGCTGATACCGGGTACCTCTTCGGTTTCCCATCTGCGCGAGAACATCGCGGCCGCATCGCTGGTCCTGCCGGAGGATGCCATCGCCGAGCTCGACGGGATCGCGACGGCCGAAGCCCGGGCGTAGCCCTATTCCTCAGAGCAGCGAAGCGCCAATCGGCACGGCCGAAGTGTGGGGCGCAGCGGCCTCGACTGGCTTGTCGGCCGGCGACTTCCCCGTCGTCTTCGCGCTGCTGGCCGAGGTCGTCGACATCGCGTTCCAGAGCAAGGCGCCCGTCGATGACCTGTTGTTCCGCGCATTATTATAGACGACCGGTCTAATCGATGCTACGTTGGCGTCATGGTCACTTCACCTGCCATCGAAGCCCGCGACGTGCGTGAGAGCATCCTTGCCCATGGTCAGCGCATCATGGCCGGCAAGGGCTTTTCCGCTGTCGGGATCAACGAGATATTGACCGCTTCGGCCGTTCCGAAAGGATCATTCTATCACTACTTCGGCTCGAAGGATGCCTTCGGTGAAGCCTTGCTCGAGCGCTACTTCGAGGACTATCTGGCTGACCTCGACGCCACGATGAGCGCGCCGGGCCTAACCATGGCGCAGCGCCTGATGAACTACTGGAAGGCTTGGCAGGACACCCAGTCGTTCGACGACTGCCAGGGCAAGTGTCTGGCGGTGAAGCTGGGTGCGGAAGTGGCTGATCTGTCCGAAGCCATGCGCTTGGCGCTCAAGAGGGGAACCTCGGGCATTACCGATCGCCTGGCGCGCGCCATCGAGGCCGGCGTGGCGGAAGGTTCGCTGTCCGTCGACGGTACCCCCGCTGCTGTCGCGCAAACTCTGTATCAGCTGTGGCTGGGGGCCAGCGTGATGGTGAAGATCGCCCGCAACACCAAGCCTTTCGAGATCGCCATGACGAGCACGCGCCAGATGCTGCATCTTTCCCCCTGACCGGAAAAAAGGGGCCTCGCACTTCCAGGCGAAGTGCGACCTTTACGTCCACGTTATAGACGACCGGTCTAATATAAAGCGTCAACCTGGAGAACGTCACCATGAAAGTCCTGATCGTCTTGACCTCGCACGATCAACTCGGCGACACCGGTCGCAAGACCGGCTTCTGGCTCGAAGAACTGGCCGCTCCCTATTACGCCCTCAAGGACGCCGGGGCGGAGATCGTGCTGGCCTCGCCCAAGGGCGGGCAGCCGCCGCTCGATCCCAAGAGCAACGAACCGGCGTTTCAAACCGACGAAACCCGCCGCTTCGCGGCGGACCCGCAGGCGAACGCGCAGCTGGCGGCGACCGTGCGCCTGGACAGCGTGTCGCAGGCCGATTTCGACACCGTGTTCTACCCCGGTGGTCACGGCCCGTTGTGGGATCTGGCCGAAGACAAGCACTCGGTCGCGCTGATCGAATCCTTTATCACCGCTGGCAAGCCGGTCGCGCTCGTCTGCCATGCGCCGGGCGTGCTGCGTCACGCCAAGACACCGCAAGGCCGCCCGCTGGTCGAGGGCAAGCAGGTCACGGGTTTCAGCAACACCGAGGAAGCAGCCGTCGAATTGACCGATGTGGTGCCGTTCCTGGTCGAGGACGAGCTGGAGGCCAAGGGCGGCATCTACACCAAGGGGCCGGACTGGGCACCTCACGTTGTGAGCGACGGCTTGCTGATCACCGGCCAGAATCCGGCATCGTCGACCCCCACGGCGGAGCGGCTCCTCTCGCAGCTGCGCGCGGGCAAGTAGTCACAAGAGCGCCGACGGGGTGAGCGAGGATGCCGATTGGGCTTGCCCACCAATCGCACCGGCGAGCAGGGAGCGCGCGCTTCCGCCGATCGCTCACACCCAAATGCCCGGGCCCTGGCGCGAAAGCTCCGCGCCTCTGCAACGCCCAGAAAGATGGAGAAGCTGGTCGGGTCGGCGGCCATTGGTTAGCTGGCCTTACCAGTCTGGTCATAATTGAACAGGTTGTCCGCTCCATTGGCGACCTCTACGTTCGGGCCGGACAATTTGGAGAAGGCAATGACCGGGACGATTGCGAGCCGTTGGGGCGTCCAGGCCAGATAATCTCTGCGCCTTGGACGTGGTGGCATCGCCGGAGCAGCAGATCGGCTCAACCGCGTAGGCGATCCCGATCCCGTATTCTCGGTCCCGGCCCGTCGAACGGTCAGCGACGAGCAACTCATCTTCGACGGGGCTTCATGGCTCGCCGCATTGACGCAAAGGGGACCAACATGCGTATCGGTCTATTCTCGATCATCGCGGCCGCAACTATGGCGCTTGCATCGCCAACGGTGGCGCAGGCGCAATCGGGGACGGCCGCCCGGTGTTCAATCTCGGGCGCAACTTCGGTCCCAGAGCTCCACAAGGAATGGATCCTTGTCGGGTGGGACAAGCCGGTCGCCGGCCAATCCTGGGATTTTCGCGAGAAGCTCGGCAAGTACTACGACTGGGAAGCCAATGATATCGTGCTCTATGACGACATGTCTCCGGATTTCCGGATTGCTCGCTCGCCGGAGGAATACCGCGCGTTGTGGGAATCGTCGTTCCAGGCACTGCGCCGGGCCCACCACCTCGTCCTGAACGGCCCGGAGGCGATTGTCGGCGATGAGCTGTCGACGTCGACGCTGGAATTCGCGGCGCGCCTCGAGCCAGCCGAGGGCCAGCCGATCATCTCGGTTCGCGCGCGTTCGACGCTCGTATGGCGGTGCACCGGCGACGGGTGGAAGATCGTGCGCGAACACAACAGCACGCGCCGCATCACGCCTGAGGAATCCCGGCAGCTCTTCGGTTTCTGATGCGGGCGATTATCGATCACCTGGCAAAGGCGTTCTCCGACCGCGCCCCGTGGGCGCTGTGACCATCAGCTGAAGCTCCCTTGCTGAAGAAGCACCTCCACCGGATGCTGCAGCTGTCGTCCCGTTAGCCGTTCCACCTGGGAACGGCATGAGAACATGGCTTTCTCCGCTTGGCTTTACGGTTCTTTATACCGCGACTGCGGACTCGTGGAATGGCCGGGTATGGATTGTTGCCGCTGCGCTTTATCTGGCTTGCCTGCCTGCTTGTGTCGCCCCGCCAGGGCGCGGCAGCTCTCTTAGGCAGTCGGCGACGGAGCCGCCCGTTCCGGTCATTGCAAGGCTGCGTTCACCGCCCCGCCAGCGTTGCTAGAGTATCCACGATTGCGCGGGGTTGTGCCGGCTTTTGAATGATCTTTGGGTCATGCCAGGCCGCCAGGCGAGGGTCCGTCGCCACCTGACCGGTGTAGAAGCAAAAGGGCGTGCCATGGGCCGTCAGCCGATGGGCAAGTTCCGCCACCGTGCCGTCGGATACGCCGAAATCCAGGATGGCGACGTCGACGCGCGTGGTGTCGAGGGTCGACTGGGCCTCGCCGACGGATCGACAAAGGCCAACGACTTCCGCCCCCGCATCCACGATCACGGCCTCGAGGTCCATGAGGATGAAGGTATCATCCTCCACCACGAGGACCCGCACCCCCGCCAACGGACGGCTTTGGCTGTGCCCTGTCGGTCTCTCCATCGCGGGTCGCCTCGTGGAGCGCAACTTCGATCGTGCAAACGAAGCCGTCCGGGCGATACTCACGCTTGACTCGGGCATTCGGGATACCGCGCTCGATAAGGCTTGTCCCGAAGCCGATTCTCTCAGGAGCCGCGACGACAGGTCCGTTCCTCTCTTCCCACAACACCCGAAGACGTTTGGAGTTCCCCTCCAAGACGGTCCAGCTTACGTGAACTTTGCCTTCCGGCACGGAAAGCGCCCCATATTTCACCGCATTGGTAGCGAGTTCGTGCAAGACGAGACCGAATGGGGTCGCAAGATCAGCTCCCAACATGACCGGTTCGCCCTCGAGCGTCAGCCGTTCCGGATTATCCGACACGTGACCGGCAAGCTGGCTTTCTGCCAGCGCCCGGAAGTCCGCCCCGAGCCATTCCGACTGCACGAGCAGGCCATGGGCGCCCGCCAGAGCCTCGAGCCGGCCGCTGAACCGCTTCACGAACTCCTCCTGCGAGGGAGCGGCACGCAGTGTCTGTTGCGCGATCGACTGAACGACGGCGAGGGCATTCTTCACCCGATGCGTGAGTTCCCTGAGCAGGAGCTGCTGGCGGCGCTCCCATTCCTTGCGCTCGGTGATGTCGCGCGTGCTTTCCAGCACGAGCCGCCGGCCCTGCAGCGATTCCAGCTCGATATGACTCTCGACGACGATCTCCCGCCCCGTTTTGCTCGTATGCCTTACTTCGCCTGTCCAGGAGCCTTTTTCCGCCAGTTCCTTTCGCAAGGCCTCGAATGAGGAGCCCGGCACGACGGTCTTCAGCAGCCGTTCCTTGCGTTTTCCAATCGCCTCGTCGCGTGTGTAGCCGTAGAGTTCCTCACTGCCCCGGTTCCAGTCGACGATCCCGCCGTCAAAGTCCCAGACCATGATCGGCGCGCGGGACAGCTCGACAAGGGCTTTCTGCTGGCGCAGCTCCTGGCCGCTTGCCCGCAGCGCCTCTTCCACATGCCGCCTGTCGGTCACGTCCACGAACGTGATCACCACCCCGTCGATCTTGTCGTCGACGGTCCGGTACGGCCGCAGGCGGACATCGTACCAACGCCCGAGCCGGCTGTAGATTTCCCGGCGTATCGGCGCGAGGTCGGCCAGGACAGCGCGCGCATCCCGCACCAGATCGTCGTATTCGAGCTGGTGCGCGAAATCGGTGATAGGGCGTCCCTCGTCGTTCGGCGTGACACTGAAGAGTTCCGTCACCTGCTCGGTGAAACGCTTGATCCGCAGCGTGGAATCGAGAAACAGCGTGCCGAAGTCCGTGGCCGCCATCAGATTCTGCAGATCGCTGTGCGCCCGGGAGATCGCCTCCAGCTTGAGCTTGAGCTCGCTGTTCACCGTCTGCAGCTCTTCGTTGATCGACTGCAGCTCTTCCTTGCTGGTCTCCAGCTCCTCGGAGGTCGACCGGTATTCCTCGTTGATCGACTGCAGTTCCTCGTTGGCGGCGCGCAGCTCCTCGTTGGCCGCTTCCGATTCCTCGCGCACGGTCCTGAGCCGGGCCTGCGTCAGTTCCAGCTCCTCGGTGAGACGGCGCACCGTATCGTCGTTCGTCTGGTCGCCGGAGCCGGCAGCGGAACCGTCGCCGGCGGACTCTCCTTCGATGAACATGACCAGCGCCGTCCTCACCTCACGCTCGTTGCCGCCCGCGATCGGATGGACGTGGAGGATCACGCGGTGAACCGCGCCATTGAAACGGACCGGGATCGGCAGGCTGAGGGTCGACTGCTGCTGATCGAAGGCGCGGTGGAGCGCCGAACGCAGCTCGAAGCGGAGCTCCGGCCGCACCAGGTCCACCACGTCGCTGTTCACCGGCCCGCCCGAGGGCTGGACGAACCGGCCCGCATGCTCGGACAGATGGACCGCCTTGTGGTACTCGTCGACCAGCATGCTGGGCGGGGCAAGTCTCTCGATGGCGCGCCTGTGGGCCACAGCATCACTGAGCGCCGCGCCGGGGCCCGGGCTGCGCACCGCTGGCAGACCGTGTTCGCGCAGCGCATAGTTGCCGAGCAGGCGCGGGAGAAGGCGTGGCCGCTCTCCCCGCACGGACGAAGACTGGTAGATGCGCGCATTCCGGTCGACGATGCGGAACAGGCCCGGAGGATTGTCGGCGGATTCCGAAGAGCCGAGCAGCAGGAACCCGCCCGGATTGAGGGCGTAGTGGAGCGTGGTGCAGACCTGCTCCTGAAGCTCGCGATCGAGATAGATGAGCAGGTTGCGGCACGATATGAGGTCGACGCGCGAGAACGGCGGGTCCTTCAGCAGGTCGTGACTGGGGAACAGCACCATGTCGCGGACTTCCTGCCGCACCCTGTAACCCTCTTTCTCCCGCGTGAAAAAGCGCCGCAAGCGCTCCTCGTTGATATCCGCCTCGATGGCGGAGGGATACTGGCCTTCGCGGGCGAGGTTCAGGGCGCGTGCGTCCATGTCGGAAGCGAAGACCTGAACCGGAAGCCGCTCCTCGTGGCGTGCCGACTCCTCCAACAGAAGCATGGCAATCGAGTAGGCCTCTTCGCCGGTCGCACAGCCGGGCACCCAGATACGGATCGTCTCGTTTGCCTGCTTTGCACCGAAGAGTTGCGGAAGAACCTGGTCTTTCAGCGCATCGAAGGCCTCGCGGTCGCGGAAGAAGGTCGTGACCGAGATCAGCAGGTCGCTGAGCAGCGCCTGGGGCTCCTCCTCGTTGTCGCGAAGATATTCGTAGTATCGCCGCATATCCTCGGTCCTGGTGACCTGGATGCGGCGCGCGATCCGGCGGAGCACGGTCGAGCGCTTGTATTTCGAGAAATCGTGCCCGGTGCGGACCCGCAGATGAGCGAGCACCCGCCGGAGCAAATCCTCGTCGACATGGCCGCGATCGGCCAGATCACCGGCCTTCCTGTTGCGGATGAGATCGCCCAGCCTTCCGGCGAGTTCGCGCACCGGCAGCACCACGTCGGCGATGCCGGTTGCGATCGCGCTGCGCGGCATGGACGGATATTCCGCCTCGTGGGGATCCTGCACGAGGATGATCCCGCCAGCCTCCTTGACCTTGCGCACGCCGACCGCCCCGTCCGAACCCGCGCCCGAGAGAATGACGGCAAAGCCGTCGCCATGCTCGCCGAGGGACCGGAAGAACAGGTCTATCGGTGCGCGGTGGTTACGCGGCTCGGCGAATGTGGCGGCCGTAACGGCCATATCTTCATCGCGCCACCCGACCGCCATCTGCTGGTCGAGAACGACAGGCTGCTGCTCGGCGTCGGGCCGCGGGAGAACAACACGCGGCCGGCTCTCGATCCCATGTTGCGCTCGGTCGCCGTCTGCTGCGGATCGCGGTCGGTCGGGGTCGTGCTCACCGGAACGCTCGGCGATGGCGCATCGGGTCTTTGGGCCGTCAGCCGGTGTGGCGGCGTGAGCATCGTGCAGCATCCCGACGACGCGGCCTTTCCCGATATGCCGGAAAATGCCCTGCGCATGATCGAGCCCGACCACGTCGCCAGGCTGAAGGACATGGCGGCGCTCATCGAGAACATCGTCCATCAGCCGGCGGGCGGTCAGGTCAGGATTCCCGAAGAGATCAAGCTCGAGGTTGAGATAGCAAAGGGGGGACGCGCCAACATGGACAACATGGACCGTATCGGCCGGCGATCCTTGCTGGCCTGCCCCGACTGCCACGGCGTGATGTGGGAGATCGACGAGGGCGGGCTCACGCGGTATCGCTGTCATGTCGGCCATACCTATACCGCCGAACTGATGGACATCGCCGTCGACGAGAACCTGCATCGCGCGCTCGCAAGTGCGCTGCGTGCGCTGGAGGAGAAGGTGGTCCTGGCACGCAAGCTCCAGAAGCAGGCGGCCGAGCACGGCCATCATCTCATGCAGAATATCTGGACCGAGCGTATCCGCGACTATGAACACGAGCTCACGGTCGTTCGTGACGCGGTCCGACGGATGGAGGAGGTCGCAAGGGGGCCGGGATAGCCGGGGGCCCCGCCGCCCTGCCGCTCCTGCACCGTGCACAGGCTCGGGAAGAGCTTGCCCCGGTCATCCGATCGCAGGACATCATCGGCGTTAATGGCGACTGGAACCGGGACCGCCTAGCTGATCTGGCGGGCGGGATGCTGCAGCCGAGGAGGGGGGGGAGGTCTCCGGGCCGGAGTTCGTGCGTCTCAGAGCCGGGCAAGCCAGGTGGCGAGCGGCGGGAACAGGATGATCAGCACGAGCGTGAACAGCATCGCGGCGAGGAAGGGCATGGCCCCGCGGAAGATCTCGCCGACCTTGAGGTCGGCATCCCCCATCGCCGACTTGATCGTGTAGACGGAGAGCCCGAACGGTGGTGTCAGAAGCCCCATCTCGACCGCGAGCACCGTGATGACGCCGAACCAGATGGGATCGAGCCCGATGGCCTTGGCGACGGGGACCGCGATCGGCAGGAGGATCAGCATGATCGATATCGAATCGATCAGGCAGCCGAGCAGCAGCACGAGCACGATATAGGCGACGAGAAATCCGTAGGGGCCGACGGGGCCTTCGAGAAAGAACGCCGCCAGCGCCTGGGGCATGCCGGAAAGCGCGAGCATGCGGGAGAAGAAGCTCGCCGCCAGGATGAGGAAGAGGACCGAGACGGTGATCTGCCCGGTCTCCACCAGCAGGTTCCAGAAGGAGCGGCGGTCGAGCGACTTGCGCAGCACGGCGATGACGAGTGCGCCGAAGGCGCCGGCGGCGCCCGCTTCGGTCGGGTTGAAGAAGCCGCCGTAAAGGCCGCCGAGAACGAGGCCGATCAGCAGCGCGATCGGAATGACCTTGCGCACCAGGCCTCCGGTACCAATTGCGTCATGGCCTGCCGTGTCGGCGCTGCCCGAGAACACGAAAGGCCTGCGGGTATGGGCCAGCAGCAGGATCGTTGCGGTGAAAGCGAGCGCCAGGACGATGCCGGGGCCGACGCCTGCCAGGAACATGCGCCCGACGGATTCCTCCGCCAGCACCGCATAGACGATGAAGAGCAGCGACGGCGGGATCAGCATGCCCAGCACGGACGAGCCGGCGACCACGCCCGTGGCGAAGGCGCGCGTATAGCCGTGCCGTCTCATCTCCGGCACCGCCACGCGTGCGAAGACCGTTGCCGAGGCGATGGAAATGCCGGTGATCGCGGCAAAGACGGCATTGGCGAACACGGTCGCCACGCCGAGCCCGGCCGTCAGGCGGCGCAGGAGGCGCTGGAAGACGTCGAAGGTGTCGCGGCCGACGCCGGAGGTGGTGACGAGCAATCCCATCAGGACGAACAAAGGCACGACGGCGAAGAGATATTCCTCGAGTGAATCGTTCGCCACCTGCCCGAGCATCCGCATCGCCACCACGTCGTTGCGGATGAGGCCGACACCGATGAAGGAGACGAGGAGCATGCCCACGCCGATGGGCATGCCCACGGCGATCAGCACGACGAGCGCGCCGATGGCCAGCGAGCCGATTTCAGCCGGGCTCATGGGTGTCGATCCTTCCCGTGACGGCATCGAGCAGATGCCTGAGCGCCGCCGACGCGAACGCGAGCGCGGCAACCGCCATGCCGATCATGATGAGCGCCCGGAAGGGCCAGGTCGGCAATGTGCCGAGGCCTGGGGTGCCGATGAAATCGCCGGATGCGACGTCCTTCGCCAGGATGCCGGCGGTGGCCCAGGCGATCATGCCCATCATCGCCGCGCCCGTGAGGGCGAAGGCCGCCTTCAGGGCCGCCGCCGCTCGCGGTGCGTGACGCGACAGAACCAGCATGACGACCTCCACCTGCGGCAGCCGATCGGCCCGGATGGCCGAGGCGAGCTGCAGGGCCACGATCAGGACGACGAGAAGCGCGCCGATTTCCGACACCAGCGGCAGGGACGCGCCGAAGACGTTCCTGAACACGATGTCGGCGCAGATGATGACCATCAGGATGCCGATGAGGCAGGTCGCCAGCGCCGCAAGGCCATCGACGACGAAGGCCCAGCAGCGCCGCAGCCAATCCGGACGGGCCGCCGACGCCGGCGCGCTCATGCTGGAGGACGAGGCTTTCATGTCGCGGCCTAGAGGCCTTCGTCCCAGTTGCGGGACGGCTCGACGCCCCGGGCGCGCAGCGCGCCCATGTATTCCTTGACGAAGGCGTTGGCGGGAACACCCTGACCCTCGAGCTTGGCAGCCCACTCGGCCGCCAGGTTGGGCAGCATGTCGACCCATTTCTGGCGCTCCTCGGCCGGCATCGGAATGATCGTCACCGGAGGGGACTGCCGGGCGCCGAGCTCCACCATCTTGTTCAACGCGTCCTCGTGGAGCCGCACCATGTCCTCGCCATGGCTGACCGTGTAGTACTTGCCGGCCTCGATCATGGCGTTGCGGACCTCGTCGGGCAGGCGATCCCAGCTGTCCTTGTTGATGGCGATGGCGCCAGAGAACGCGGCGGCCGCATCGAAGCGGCTGATATAGGGCGCGACCTCGTAGAGCTTGATCGGCAGGGCGCCGAGCGCCAGCGTCAGGACGCCGTCGGAGACGCCGGTCTGGATGTCCGTGTAGAAGGTGGTCAGCGCGCCGTCGACGGCATTCGCCCCCGTGCCGCGCAGCCAGTTGCCCAGCACGCCCGGCGCCGACAGCTTCATGCCACGGATGTCGCCGATGCCGGTGAGGGGCTTCTTCGTATAGATGTCATAGAGGTCGGTCGCCGTCAGGCCGAGCACCTTCAGATTGTGGTTCTCCCACTCCTTGCGGAAGGCCTCGTTGCTTTCGAGCAGCGTCTCCATCACCTCGAGCAGGACCGGCACGTTCGTGACGGTGAAGGGCGTGTTCGTCGACACCTGGCTCAGCGGCAGTTGCGCCGGCTCGAGGAAGGAGAACACCCAGCCGATGTCCGTCACCCCTTCCTCCACCGAGGACAGGGTCGCATTGGCCTTGTAGAGCTGGCCGCCGAAGGCCTCGTTCCAGCGGATCTTGTACTTGCCGCCCTTGGCCAGGATCTCGTCGGTCCTTGCCATGAAGTGCGTCTTGATCATTCCCACCCAGGGAACGACCGTCGGATGGCTCGAGGCGATGGTGAGGGATATGGTCTCCTGCGCCGTTGCCGCGGCGGGCAAGGCGAGGAATGCGGCCAAGATCGGGCCCAAGAGCTTTTTCATGTTTTCCTCCCCTGGAAGCGACTAGGAAATGCTGAATTTCCCCTTCGAGAAGTCGAGCCGGACGGTCAGCGATCCCTCGTTGACCATCCAGGGCCTGACCGTGAAGCTGCGGGCGCCCGCCTTGTGCATCGGGTCTTCTGCCGCGATAGCGACCGCCTCCTGACGCGAGGCGGCGCGGATGATGACGAGGCCTTCGCCCCTCCAGCTCTGCTCGTCATCGGTCCAGATCGGCCCGGCGGCGAACATGATGCCCTTCCGCTCCAGCTCGACCTGGAAGGCGAGGTGGGCCTCCATATGCGCGAAGACCGCCGCGAGGCCGTTCGTAGGTGTGGTGGCGATGGCGTAGAGCTGCTTTTGCAGCATCCCCCTGCTGGCCTCCATCACGTCGGCGACAGGGACCGAATCCGGGCCGGCTGCATCGCTCATGTCTCTTCCTCCGGGTTGCAGCGCTGCGTCAGCCGGCCCTTCTGCGGGCGATCTCGGCGCGGATCTCCGGGCCGTGCTCGTCGAGCATCGGCGGCGGCAGGACGTCGAGTTCCGGGGTGCCGTCGAAGTTGTACGGGGCGCGCACGGTGGTGAAGGTGCCCATCTGCGGGTGCTCGACCGAGACCTTGATGTGCAGGTGCACCGCCTGCGGATCCTCGAGCGCCTCGTCGGCATCATAGGCTGGCGCGTAGGGCACTTCGGCCTCCTCCAGCAGGCGGCACCACTCTGCGCGCGGCCTAGCCTTGAAGACGGGGGTGAAATGCTCGATCAGCTCGTCCTGGTGGCGGATGCGAGCGAGCCGCTCGCAGAAGCGCGGATCCTCCTGCAGCTGCTCCTGCCCCGTCGCCTTGAGCAGCCCCTCCCAGAACTTGGTCGGCGACGAGAGATGGAAGGCGATCCATTTCCCGTCCGCGCATTCGAATGTGTAGGACTGCGACACCACGGGGCGTGACAGCGGTCCCATGACCTCGCCGACGGAGAAATAGTGCGTGAAGCTGTCGAGGTTGAAATGCGCCATGGCCTCCAGCATGGAGATGTCGACGCGCCGGCCCTTGCCGGTCTTCGTGCGTTCCAGCAGGGCGGCGACGACGGCCATGGCGGCATATTGGCCGGTCACCGCGTCGGCGATCGCCGGTCCGATGACGCGCGGCTTCACCGGCGGGGTGAGCAGGCGCAGATAGCCGCTCGCGGCCTGCGCGACGCTGTCGTAGACCGGCCGGTCGCGGGCCGGCCCGGACGTGCCGAAGCCGGAGATCGCGCAATAGATGAGCGACGGCTTGATCTTGCGCAGGTCCCGCTCGCCGACGCCGAGCTTCTCGGCGACGCCCGGGCGGAAGTTCTGGATGAAGACGTCGGCCGTGGCGACGAGCTCGCGCAGCACTTCGAGATCGCCGGGCGCCTGCGTGTCGAGGGCGATCGACCGCTTGTTGCGGTTGTAGGTCTGGAAGTGCGGCGAATAGAGCCCGCCCTTGAAGGCTCGGAAGGGATCGCCCGTTCCCGGCCGCTCCACCTTGATGACATCGGCGCCGAGGTCTGCGAGATGCATGCCGGCCGCCGGCCCGGTGATATAGGTGCCGAGCTCGACGACGCGCACGTCCTTGAGGATCTTGACCATCCCTGCCGTCACCCCTTCTTGCTGTCGCGGCGCGGCATGGCGCCGTCGTAGCCGATGGCGAGGTCGGCCTTGTGCGACATGATGAAACCGATCGGCCGCTGCGATTCCTCATAGAGATGGGCCGAGAGCCCGGCGGTGCGCGCCAGGAGCGGCACGGCTTTCAGCGCCTCGACGGGCCAGCCGGCATCGAGGATCGTCGCCGGGATGGCCCTGAGACGTTGACGGGCAGCGGCCGCCCGTAGATGTCCGGCGCATGCCGGGCGAGAAGGCGGAGTGCCCGGCAGTACGGCCCGGAAACGCCGAGCTCGTCGGCAATGGCGAGAAGGCGGTCGGCACGCGGGTCGCCGGCGCTGTGCTGGGGGTGGCCGAGGCCGGGCACCTTCTCCCGCCGGGCCTTCAACTCTCCGAGGCTGGCGATCGCCGCAGCCTCGATCTCCGTCCCGTCGGCCTGCGCCCTGGCGATGACGGCGGCAAGAAAACGCCCGGCCGCCTCGGAGCTTCCCGCCACGACGCTGCCCATGCCGAGGAGCCCGGCGGCCATCGCGCCCTGCCAGGCCTCGGGCCCGGCGGCGAGCGTCATCCGTGCCGCCTGCACCGAGGGCACCAGCCCGTGCTCGGCGATGGCGACAAGGCAGGCGTCCATCATTTTGGCCTGGGCGCGGGTCGGACGCCGGCCCAGCACCAGCAGCCAGAAATAGTCCGTGAAACCGATCCGTCCGATCAGGTCCTCGCACAGATCCTCGCCGCGGACGGTGATCGTTTCCGCATCCGAGGTGGCGATCGCCGTCAGGGCGTTGTCCTGTTTGCCGATCCGCATGCCGCCTCTTTTTCGCTATACGAAATGTTTTTCGCTTGTCGAAATAATGCGGAGCGATTACCGTCCCGTCAAGATAAAAGACCGGCACAGGGTCTTGGGACCGTCGGCCGGTCGGTTGGAGCGGAGGAAAACGTGCGCGATATCAATCAGTTCACGATCACGCAGGCGGTGAAGGAGTCCTTCCGGACCGAGCCCGGCAGCCGTTTCGAGGCCTTGCTGCACGGTCTGCTCGATCACCTCCACGACTATACGCGCGAGATGAACCTCACCCATGAGGAATGGATCGGGGTGCTCAACTTCCTCTACGACTGCGGGCGTATCTCGACGCCGGAGCGGCACGAGTTCATCCTGCTCTCCGACGTGCTCGGCTTTTCCGCCCTGGTGGACATGATCAACACGCGCGGCGGCGCCACCGAGGGCTCCAACCTCGGGCCCTTCTATCTCGACAATGCCCCGCGCATGGCGCTCGGCGCCGATCTCGGCAAGGACCGCCAGGGCGCCAAGGTGCTCGTATATGGCAAGGTGACGGACATCCTGCACAAGCCGCTGCCGGGGGCGATCGTCGACACGTGGCAGGCCGATTCCTCCGGCACCTATCCCATCCAGGAACAGGAGCACGGGCAGGACAAGTACGACCTGCGCGGCGTCTTCACCACCGACGATCAGGGCCGCTACTACTACACGACGGTGTTGCCGAAGCCCTATACCGTCCCCTATGACGGCCCGGTGGGCAGGCTGCTGCGCGCCGGCAACCGTCACGCCTGGCGCGCGGCCCATCTGCACTACATCGTGCGTGCGCCCGGCATGCGCGCCATCACCACCGAGGTCTTCTTCGAGAATACCGAATATCTCGATGCGGACGCGGTCTTCGGCGTGCGCCGGTCGCTGGTGGCGAAGGTCCGGCCGGCGAGGGAGGTGGAGGCCCTGGGCTTCACGCTTGACGCAAAGCCGGATGCGATCATCGAATTCGATTTCGTGCTCGCACCGGAAGGTTGATGGGGATGTCATTGTCGCCCGACACCGACGCCAGGGAGGACCGGCCGTCCGAATTCGTGGAGGCGCTCGCCAAGGGGCTGGCCATTCTCGAAACCTTCGACGAGAACCACCCGGACATGACGCTGAGCGAGGTTGCCAAGCGGGTCGGCCTGTCGCCGGCCGCGGCGCGCCGCAGCCTCCTCACGCTCAAGGCGCTCGGCTACGTCGGCCAGGAGGGCAAGCGCTTCCACCTGCGCCCGAAGATCATGGCGCTGGGCTCCTCCTTCTACTTCTCGGCACGCATCGAGGAGGTCCTGCTGCCGGACCTGCGCTCGCTCGTCGAGCGGTTCGGCGACGCGTCGTCGGTCGCCACGCTGGACGGCCATTCCGTCATCTATGTCGCGCATCACTCGCGCCAGCGGGCGCGCCGCGCCGCTGCGGTCGCCGGCGCCGTCTATCCGGCCTTCGCGACCTCCATGGGCCGGGTACTGGTTGCCGCCAAGCCGGACGACGAGCTCGCCGACTGGCTCGACCGGCTGGAGCCCGTGCCGCTCACCTCCAAGACCTGCCTCGACAAGGCGCGCCTGCGTGACGAGCTGATGCAGGTGCGTGCCAACGGCTATGCCACGACGGTGGACCAGCTCGACTACGGCATCACCGCTCTCGCCGTTGCGGTGCGGGACACCGAAGGCAATACGATCGCCGCGCTGAACACGTCCGGCTATACCGGCCTCGTCACCCCCGAACAGCTGGTGGCGGAGCGGCTGCCGGAATTGAGGGCCATCGCTTCTCACATCGCGAGCCAGCTCAGCCGCTATCCCGTGCTGGCGACCATGCTGCGCAGCTGATCCGGCGAACAGCCGGTCGCCTCAGGAGGTGAGCCGGCCCGCGAAGGCGCCGAAGAACTGTTCCGCCAGCTTGCGCGAGGTCGCCTGGACGAGCCTGCTGCCGAGCGCCGCGAGCTTGCCGCCGATCTCCGCCTTGGCGTCGTAGGTCAGGAGCGTCCCGGCGCCGTCCTCGCTCAGGCGCATCTCGGAGCTGCCCTTGGCGAAGCCCGCGATGCCGCCGTTGCCCTGGCCGACGATGCGGCAGCCGTTCGGCGCGTCGATGTCGTGCAGCTCGACGGTGCCGGCGAAGGTCGCCGAGACGGGGCCGATCTTGAGCTGGACTTTGGCGGCGAAGGTGGTCGGCGAGGTCTGCTCCAGCTCCTTGCAGCCGGGAATGCAGGCCTTCAGCGTCTCGGCATCGAAGAGCGCATGCCAGACGGCCTCGCGCGACGCCGCGATGCGGTGTTCGCCGGTGATGTCCATGGTGGTCTCCCCGCCGTTCAGACGGCGCAATAGCGTTCCTGGATGGCCTTGTCGGCGAGCAGCGCGGCGGCACTGCTGCGATGGACGACCTCGCCCTGGTCGATGATGACGGCGCGGTCGGCGAGCTTGAGCGCCCATTCGACGTTCTGCTCGACGAGCAGCAGCGTCGTGCCTTCGTCGCGCAGGCGGCGGAACAGCACCCCCATTTCCTCGACGAGGATGGGCATGATGCCTTCCGACGGCTCGTCGAGCAGGATCATCCTGGGCCTGGCGATCATGGCACGCGCGATGGCCAGCATCTGCTGCTCGCCGCCCGACATGGTCACGCCCTGCTGGTCGAGCCGCTCCTTCAGCCGCGGAAAGCTCCTGGCGATCTCGTCGATCGCCTGCCGCTCGTCGATCGTGCCGTCGCTCGCGACGAGCCCGAGCTGCAGGTTCTCGCGCACCGTGAGCCCCGGCACGATGCGCCGCTCCTCCGGCACGTAGGCGAGGCCTAGGCCGAAGCGGGCATGGGCGGGCAGCGGCAGGAGCTCGGCGTCCGCGAAGCGCACGGAGCCGGTCGCCTTCGGCATCAGCCCCATGACGGCGCGGATCGTCGAGGTCTTGCCGGCGCCGTTGCGGCCGACGAGCGCGACGATCTCGCCGGGCTGGACGCTGAGCGAGATGCCGTGCAGTACATGGCTCGCCCCATACCAGGCGTTCAGCCCCTCGATCTCAAGCATAGCCATCGTTCTGCCCCAGATAGACGCGGCGGACCTCCGGGTCCGACTGGATCTGCTGCGGGCTGCCGTCGGCGATGAGCCGGCCGTGATGCAGCACCAGGATGCGATCGCTCAGCCCCAGGATCATCTTCATCTTGTGCTCGACGAGCAGGATGGTGCGCTCGGCCGCGAGCTTCTCGATAAGCGCGATCATCTCCTTCGTTTCCTCAGGGCCCATGCCGGCGGTGGGCTCGTCGAGGAGAAGGAGTTCCGGATCGGCGACGAGCGCGATCGCGATCTCCAGCGCCCGCTGCTGGCCGTGGGCGAGGAACTTGGCCGTGGCGCTGCCGCGGTGGGTGAGCCCGACGGCGGCGAGCGCCGCCGCGGCCCTGTCGTCGAGCTCGGTCAGCGCCGCCCGGTCGCGCCAGATGTCGTAGCGCGAGCGGAAGGCCTGCGCGGCGACGCGGACGTTCTCGTGGACGGAGAGTTCGGGAAAGATGTTGGTGATCTGGTAGGACCGGGCGATGCCCAGATGCGCGAAGCGGTGCTGGGGCGTGCCGGCGAGATCCCGGCCCTTGAAGCGCATCGTGCCGGTCGAGGGCGGCAGCACGCCGGAGAGCACGTTGAAGAACGTGCTCTTGCCGGCGCCGTTCGGGCCGATGACGGCGGTGACCTTGTTGGGCGCGAAGCTGGCGGTGACGCCCTCGAGGGCGACGAAGCCGCCGAAGCGCCGGCCGATGTTCTCGACGGCAAGCAGGGGCGCGTTCATCGGCCGGCCCCCCGGGCCATGAGCGTGCCCCAGATGCCCTTGGGCAGGAACAGCACGAAGAGGATGAAGACCGAGCCGACCACGATCTGCCAGTGCGGCGTCCACAATGACACCACGTCTTCCATGAGCAGGAAGGCGAAGGCGCCGACGAAGGGGCCGAAGAAGCTGCCGGCGCCGCCGAGCAGCGTCATCATCACGATCATGCCCGAAGTGTGGTAGTGCAGGATGTCGAGCGGCACGATGGCGAGATGCAGCGCGAACAGCGTGCCCGCCAGCGCGCAGATCAGCCCCGACAGCGTGAAGGAGATGAGCTTCGTGCGCTCGACGTCGTAGCCGCAGGCGCGGGCGCGGGTCTCGTTCTCGCGGATCGCCTCGATCACCGAGCCGAAGGGCGAGTTGAGGATGCGCGAGACGAACCACAGGGCCGCCGCGGCGAAGACCATGATGACGTAGTACTTCTTGACGGGGTCGAGGAAGTCGACCGTCCAGCCGAAGAGATTGAGCTCGCTGACGGTGAAGCCCCGCAGCCCGTTCTCGCCGCCGGTCCAGGACGAGGCCTGCAGGGCGATGTAGTAGACGAGCTGCGAGAGCGCGAGCGTGACCATCGAGAAATAGATGCCGCGCGTGCGGATGGACAGAAGGCCGATGACGAAGGCGAGCGCGCCGCCGGCGGCCACGCCGAGCGCCAGCGCCGCGAACCACGGAACGTCGAACCGGCCGATGGCGATGCCGGTGACATAGGCGCCCGCGCCGAAGAAGGCAGCATGGCCGAAGGACAGGAGCCCCGTATAGCCGAACAGCAGGTTGTAGCCGACGGCCACCAGCCCGTAGACCAGCACGTTCACCGCGAGCGCCTCGGACGGCAGGATCCAGGGCAGCAGGCACAGGGCCAGGATCGAGAGTGGCACGCGCCGGGCAGCCAGGCGCGCCCTCAGGGGACGAGGGCCGGCGTCGAGGGATTGGGCGGAGAGGGTCATCGGGTTCTCCTCAGGCGCGGCCCGGCTTGCCGAACAGGCCTTGCGGACGCACCAGCAGCACGAGCGCCATCAGGGCGAACATCACGATCGTCGCCATCTCCGGCGCGAAGAGCGCGGTCATGCTGATGGCGACGCCGACGACGAGCCCGGCGACCACCGCCCCGACGAGCGAGCCCATGCCGCCGATCACGGTGACGACGAAGGCCTCCGCCAGCACGAGCGAGCCCATCTCGGGATTGACGTTGCGCATCGGTGCGGCGAGCACGCCACCGAGCGCCGTCAGGCCGACGCCGAGCCCGAAGACGAGCAGCCAGACCCGGGCGATGTCGACGCCGAGCACGCGCATGATCAGCGGATCGCGCGCGCCGGCGCGCACGATGAGGCCGAACCGCGTCTTCTCGAGGCACAGCCAGACGAGGATGAGCACGGCGGCGACGACGCCGACCACGAAGAGGCGATAGATCGGGAAGAAGCCGATGCCGAGATCGGCGACGCCAGCGAGCTCGGGCGGCGTCGGGAAGGGGATGCCGTCGCTGCCGAAGACGATGCGCACCGCCTCGACGAGCACATAGCCGAGCCCGAAGGTCAGCAGCAGCGGATCGTCGATCGAGCGGCGGTAGAGCGGGCGGATCAGGACCCGCTCGATCGCCATCCCGAAGAGCCCGATGGCGACCGGGGCCACCAGCAGCCCCCACCAGAAGCTGCCGGTCAGCGAGGCCACCCACAGGCCGGCATAGGCGCCGACCATGAACAATGCGCCGTGGGCGAAGTTCACCACGCCCAGCATGCCGAAGATGATCGACAGGCCGAGCGCGACCATGATCAGGATGGCGCCGAGCGCAACGCCCGAGAAGAGCTGCATGGCGACGAGTTCGGCGTCCATCGCAAGGCCTCCGTGAGAGGGGTCCGGTGCGCGATCAGGCCGGCAGGCCCAGTTCGGAGCAGCTCCGCAGGATCGATTCCGAGGCGGGCTCGGTCGCCATGACCCGGAAGAAATCGGCTTCGCTGCCCATGTCGGCCTTCTTCTTCGATTCCAGCACCAGGACCGATTGCACCGACTGGTGGTCGCATTTGCGGTAGCGCTGCGGCCCCTTGGCGATGTCGTATTGCAGCTCCTCGAGCGCGGCGATGACCTTGTCCGTGTCCGTGCCGCCGGCCTTCTCCATGGCGAGCAGCAGCGAATAGACGCCGGTGAAGCCATAGGCGCCGTAATCGGTCGGGATGGCGCCGCCGTTGGCGGCGCGGAAGGCGTCGTTGAAGGACCTGGCCGAGGGAATGGTCTCTTCCAGCCCCCAATAGTAGTTGGCGCCACCGATGACGCCCTCGAAGGCCTCGGGGCCGATGGCGAGGCGCTGGTTGTGCAGCAGCACCGGCACGACGATCTGCATCTGCTGCTTCATGCCGAAATCGACCGCCTGCTTGATGGCATTGGCCTGGTCGCGGCCGAAGTTGCAGATGCACAGGATGTCCGGCCGCATGGAGCGCAGGCGCGGCATGAAGGTGGAATAGTCGGCGGCGCCGAAGGGGTGCAGGATCTCGCCCACGCCGGTCGCGCCGAGCGCGGCTTCCGCGCGCTTGAAGCCGCGCAGCATCTCGTGGCCGTAGGCATAGTCGGCGACGAGATAGGCGACCTTCGTGCCCTGCTTGAACGTATGCTTGGCGACCGCGGCCGTCGTCATGTGCGGGTTGAGCGCCTCGTGGAAGGTGAAGCGGCTGAAATCCTTGACCTCGTTGATGGTGTCGGACTGGCTGATGGAGACGTAGATCACGCCGCGGGCGCGTGTGACCTCGTTGACCGCGAGCTGGACGGCGCTCGACAGCGCGCCGACGATCGCGTGGACCTTGTCCTTCTCGATGAGCTCGAGCGTCCGCGTCGCCGCCTCGCCGGCGTTGAGCTTGTCGTCGCGCACCAGGAGCTCGACCTTGCGGCCGGCGATGCCGCCCTTGTCGTTGACGAGTTTGACCGCCAGTTCCGCGCTCTTGACCTGGTCCTTGGCCTCGGCGGCAAAGGGCCCGGTCAGGGGCGTCGGAAAACCGATGCGGATGGTTTCCCCCTGCGCCCGGGCGACCCAGGGCATGGCGAGGAGCGCTGTGCCCGCCGACAGGCCCGCGAGCACGTCGCGACGGGAGGTTCCTGAATTCCCCTGCTTGCTGCTCATGATCTCGTCTCCTCCATCCTCTGTCTTCTTGTCGTTGTTCATATGCGGCCGAGCGCCTTGAGCAGGCGCGCGGGTGTCATCGGGATCTGTGCGATCGAGGTACCGAAGGGCGCCAGCGCGTCGTTGACGGCATTGAGGGCGGCGGCGGAGGCGGCGGCGGTGCCGGCCTCGCCGCAGCCCTTGGCGCCGAGAACGGTATCGGCCGTCGGTGTCTCGACATGGCCGATCTCGATATCGGGCATCTCGCAGGCCATCGGCACGAGATAATCGGCGAGCGAGCCGTTGGTGAGCTGGCCGCCGTCGTTGTAGAGGCACTCCTCGAAGAAGGCGGCGCCGAGCCCCTGGACCACCCCGCCACGCATCTGCTCGTCGACGAGGAGCGGGTTGATGATGCGCCCGCAGTCCTCGACCACCCAGTGCTTCAGGATCTTGACGAAACCCGTCTCGGCGTCGAGCTCGACGTGGCAGCCCTGGATGCCGTTGGTAAAGGCGAAGGGGTAGCCCTGCGGCGCGTAGTGATGGGCGACGGAGAGCTGGGCGCTCGCGTCCGGCGGCAGGATATCGGAGCGGAAATAGGCGATGCGGGCGATCTCGGCGAGGCTGATGCGCTCGGCGCCGGTCACGGCATCGACGACGATGCCGTCCTGCAGCGTCAGGGTCTCCGGCTTCGCCTGCAGGATCGTCGCCGCCAGCGCGAGGATGTTCGCCCGCAGGCGGCGGGCCGCCTGCAGCGCCGTCTCGCCGCCGATGCCGGCGCCTCGGCAGGCCCAGGTGGCGCCGCCGTGCGGCGTGACCTCAGTGTCGCCGGTCACGACCTGAACCCGCTCGCAGGGGATGCCGAGATGGTCGGCCACGATCTGGCCGATGATCGTCTCGGTGCCCTGTCCCTGCTCGGTGACGGAGATGAGGCAGCGCACCTCGCCCGAGGGCGTCACCTTCACGATCGCCCCGTCCTGGGCCGAGATGCGTGCGCCGCCGATGCCGTAGAAGGCCGGGCTCGGATTGGAGATCTCGACGAAGGTCGCGATGCCGATGCCCCGGTGGATGCCGCGCGCGCGCAGCGCCGCCTGCTCGTCGCGCAGCCGCTCGTAGTCCATCATGGTCTTCAGCCGGGCAAGGCACTGCTGGTGCGACAGGGCCTCGAACCTGAAGCCCGTCGGCGACTCGCACGGATAGGCGTCATCGGGAATGAGGTTGCGCGCGCGGATCGCCGCCGGATCGAGGCCGACCTTCGCCGCCGCCATGTCGACCAGCCGCTCGGTCACGGCGCAGGCGATCGGGTGGCCGACGGCGCGGTACTGGCTCGTCTGCACCTTGTTCTGGAAGACGACGGACAGCTCCGCGCGATAATTGCGCAGGCGATAGGGCGCGCCGATCAGCCGGATGACCTGGTTGCCCTCGACGGCGCTGGTGCGCGGATAGGTCGAGAAGGGGCCGATGGCGGTCACGTCCTCGACGTCCATGGCGAGGATGGTGCCCGCGTCGTCGAGCGCCATGCGGGCGCGCACCCTGTGATCGCGGGCGTGGATGTCGGACACGAAGGATTCGATGCGGTCGGCGACGAACTTGACGGGGCGGCCGGTCAGCATGCTGAGGCCCACCACCGCCATGTCCTCGTGGTAGACGTGCAGCTTCATGCCGAAGGAGCCGCCGATATCCGGCGCGATCACGCGCACGCGCGCCTCCGGGATGCCGTAGTGGCGCGAATAGAGGTCCTGGAACTGGTAGGGCGTCTGCGTCGCGTGGTGAACCGTGAGGCGTCCCTCGCTGCGGTCGTAGTCGGCGACGATGGCACGCGGCTCCAGCGTCACGGCGGTATGCCGCCCGAAATGGAATTCCTCCTCCACCACATGGGCCGCGCCCGCGAAGATCGTGTCGATCCCGCCGGTATCGAGCCGGCTGTGGAAGCACAGGTTGTTCTCGAGGCCGGCGGCGGCGCGGTCGGCGCCGGGTGCGCGTGCCAGATCGATATCGACGACTGCCGGCAGCTCCTCGAATTCGATGACGATGGCCTCGACCGCATCCTCCGCCTCGGCGCGGCTGTCGGCGACCACCGCGACGACGGCCTGGCCCGCCCACAGCACCTCCTCGAGCGGCAGGGGCAGCTGCGGCACCGACGTCATCCCCTTGAAATGATCGAGGGTGCCCGTCCACGGCTTGCAGAGCTTGGCGAGATCGGCCCCGGTTGCGACGAGCCGCACCCCCGGCATGGCGCGCGCCGCGTCAACGTCGATCGCGACGATCCGCGCATGGGCATAGGGGCTGCGGAGGAAGGCCGCGTGCAGCATGCGCGGCAGGACGAGGTCGGTGACGTAGCGCCCGCGCCCCGCCAGCAGGCGCTTGGCGTTCGGCCGCGAGACCGAGCGGCCGATGTAGGAGTTCGGCCGGTCGAGGGCGCTGAGGGGCCTGTTCATGCCGGCTCCTCCGCGAAGGGGAGGGCGGCCTCGCCGGCGGCGCGACGGCGGGCCACCGTCTCGATGGCGTCGACGATCGCCTCGTAGCCGGTGCAGCGGCAGTAGTTGCCGGAGAGCGCGTCGCGGATCTCCTCGCGGCTCGGCATCGCCTTGCGTGCGAGCAGACCCTCGGCCGAGATCAGCATGCCCGGCGTGCAGAAGCCGCACTGCAGCGCGTTGCGCTCATGGAAGGCGCGCTGCAGATCGGCGAGTGCCGCGCTCCCGGTCAGCCCTTCGACCGTCTCGACCCGCGTGCCGTCCGCCTGCACAGCAAACATCAGGCAGGCATGGGCGGGCAGCCCGTCGAGCATGACGAGGCAGGCGCCGCAGACGCCCATCTCGCAACCGGTATGGGTGCCGGTGAGCTCGAGGTCGCGGCGCAGGAAATCGGCGAGGGTCTCGCGCGGCTCGACGAGGCGGGTGAGTGTTTCGCCGTTCACCGTCAGCGTGATGGCAACAGGCATGCTCACGGACCCTCCGCGATACGGCCGAGCAGGCGGCCGATGAGAACGCGCGCCAGATGCAGCCGCATGGCCGCCGGCACCTGTTCGTCGTCGGGCGGATCCAGATCCTGCGACAGGGCCGCCTGGGCGAGCCGGATCGCCTCGCCGTCGAGACGCCGGCCGGTGAGGGCCGCCTCCGCAGCAAGCGCGCGGATCGGTGTCGGTCCGACCGAGAAGAAGGCGATGCGGGCGCTTTCGACCTCGCGCGCGGGCGCCGTCAGCATGACGCCGCAACCGACAAGGGCATAATCCCCGCGCCGGCGGGCGATTTCGTCGAACGCGCAGCGATGCTGCGGGCCCGCTGCGGGAACGTGCAGCGCCACGAGGAGTTCGCCGGGTTCGAGCGCGGTCTGGTAGAGATCCTGGAAGAATTCGTCGGCCGGCACGCGCCGGGTGCCCTGCAGGCCGGCAATCTCCATTTCCGCTCCCATCGCCAGCATCATCGCCGGGAATTCGGAAGCCGGATCGGCCAGGGCGACACTGCCGCCGAGCGTGCCGCGGTTGCGGATGGCGGGATGGGCGACATGGGGAGCCGCCAGGGCGAGCAGCGGCGCGTGGGCGGCGATGAGCGGGTGGTCGTGCGCCTCGGCATGGCGCGTCAGCGCGCCGAGCCGCAGCCAGCCGTCGCGCAGGTCGATGCCGCGCAGGTCGGGGATATGGGCGATGTCGATCAGCCGCTCGGGCGCCTGCAGACGCAGGGCGAGCGCCGGCACGAGGCTCTGCCCGCCGGCGATGTAGCTCGCGTCCCCTCCGGCTTCCGCAAAGGCGGCGAGCGCCTCCGCGACCGTGGTCGGGCGGATGTAATCGAAGGCTCGGGCTTTCAAGGCGCCGAACTCCCCTGGGTGCGTTTCCGTTCCAGATTTGTGACCATCTGGTCTCAAAATAAGGGCACGGGCGGCGAGGCGCGTCAAGCGAAAATAACCAAATGGTCACAAATTTGCCCCACCAGCACATCGCGCTATAGTCGCCGGGGCATGACGAGGACGAGAATGACGACGACGGACGTTGCGGTGGAGAAGCGCCCGCGGCGGCGCAACATGCGGGCGCCGGAGCGCGAGCAGGCGATCCTCAACGAGGCGATCCGCTTCTTCGCCGAGCACGGCTTCGAGGGCCAGACCCGCGAGCTCGCCAAGCGCATGGGCATCACGCATTCGGCGATCTATCGGCATTTTCCGAGCAAGGAGGCGCTGATCGAGCGCGTCTACGAGCAGGTCTACCTCAACCGCTGGCAGGCATCCTGGGGGCCGCTGATCAAGGACCGGTCACGGCCGCTGGAAGCCCGCCTCATGCAGTTCTACGAGGAATACGCGGCCCGGGTCTTCGACTATGACTGGGTCCGGATCTTCGTCTTTTCGGGACTGCGCCCCTTCTACATCACCAGCCGCTATCTCGACATCGTGCGTCGCGAGATCATCGAGCCGGCCTGTGTCGAGCTGCGTCACGAGCTCGGCCTGCCGGGCCCGGTGGAGCGTCCCGTCGAGGAGCGTGAGACGGAGATGTTCTGGGGGCTCCACGGCCGCATCTTCTACATCGCGATCCGGCGCTACGTGTACCAGACGCCGACGCCCGACCGTCTGGACGACGTCATCCGCGACGCGGTACGGGGGTTTTTCGTCGGTGCCCGGGCGCTGGTCCCGGAAGTGGTCGGCGATTGACCGGAGCCGATCCCGTCACGCGCCTTCCACGCCTTGCGGCCCTCGCCACCGGCGGATAATCCTGCCGCGCGGCCAGTATTGCGGCGCGGCAGGTGAAGAGCGATCGGCGTGACTTCGGTGAACTTGCAGATGGTGCCCGAGCTACCGCGCGCCTGGGCGGCGGATCTTTCCGACTACGCGTGCCGCCCGCAGACGATCGGCTGCTCCGAGGCCGCGGTCTTCCGGCTCGAGGCGAAGGGCCGCCCGACCCTGTTCGTGAAGGCGGAGCCGGTCGGGCCGCTTTGCGAGCTGCCGGATGAGATCGCCCGGCTGCGCTGGCTTGCGGGGCAGGACGTCGCCTGCCCGCGCGTCCTCGCCGAGGCTGAGGAGGCGCAGCGCCACTGGGTTCTCATGAGCGCCGTGGACGGTCGCGACCTTGCCTCGTCGCCCGATCTCGCGCCCGAGCGGATCGTGGCGATCGTGGCCGAGGCCCTGCGCGGCCTGCACGCGCTCGATGCGCATGCCTGCCCCTTCGATCACCGGCTCGAGGGCCGCATCGCGCTCGCCCGGGCGCGCATGGAGGCCGGGCTCGTGGACGAGGCGGATTTCGACGAGGAACGCCTCGGCCGCAGCGCGGCCGATCTCTTCGAGGACCTGCTTGCCGGCCGCCTCGACGGGGAAGACCTCGTCGTCACGCATGGCGATGCCTGCCTGCCCAACCTCCTCGCGCAAGCCGGACGTTTCACCGGCTTCGTCGACTGCGGCAGGCTCGGCGTGGCGGACCGCCACCAGGATCTGGCGTTGGCGAGCTGGAGCATCCGCCATAATCTCGGCGACGACTGGGTCGAGCCCTTCCTGCGATGCTACGGCGGCGCCGTCGATCCCGACCGTCTCGCCTTCTACCGCCTGCTCGACGAATTCTTCTGAAGGCGCCGCGTCGCTGCAGCCGGTAGGGGCTATCAGGCCAGCAGCCGCGCGAGCGCCGTATTGAGCGGCGCAGCGGCGGCGCCCTCGCGCTCGAGTTCCCGGCTGCGCTGGTCCGCCTGCAGGTCCGCTGCCGGCGCGCCGGGCAGGGTGCCCTCGCGCGCCAGTGCCTCGCGCAGGCTGCTCCACACGGCCGCATTCGCCACGAAGGGGCCGGAGACGATCACCCGCCGCGGAAACAGAACCCGGCAGAGATTGCCGAGCGAGACGACCATCGCCTCGAAGGCCCGCTCGAAGCACGGCACGCCGAAGAGCCGCGCATCGCGCAGGCGCAGCCCGGCCAGATGCTCGTCCGTGGGCACCTCGAGCCCGGCTTCGCGCAGGCCTTCGCCGCAGGCCCACAGCCCTGCCACCGTCTCGAGGCAGCCGATACCGCCGCACCGGCAGGGCCTCGCCTCGCCGCCCATCCGCCAATGGCCGATCTCGCCGAAGCGGCCAGCCGCGCCGTTGACCGGCACGCCGTCGACGGCATAGGCCGCGCCGATGCCCCAGCCCCAGTGGACGAGCAGCGTGCCGCCGGACGTGTCCTGCGCATGTGCCAGCCGGGCGGAGAGCTCGACGTCGAGATTGCGCGCGACCGAGACGGGCAGGCCGCGCGGGCCGACCGCCGCCGCGGCGTCGAAATCGCGCAGCGCCGGCCAGCGGGAAGAGAACAGCCAGCGGCGCGCCTCGGCGTCGAGGACGCCGGACAGGGAAAAGCTGATCCCGGCGAGCTCGGTCGCCGTCGGCGCGGCGAGGGTGACCTCGTCGAGGAGCGCGCCGAGGACGCCCGCCATGTCCGCATTGTCCGCCTGCGGAGGCACGTGGCGGCTGACGCGCGCCAGCTCCTGCCCCGCGAGGTTGACGCAGCTCGCCGCGATCGACTGGCTCTCGACCTGGTAGACGACGGCCGCCAGCCGATGCGGATTGGCGATGAGCACGCCCGACGGCCGCCCCCGCCCGCCGGACGGCCGGTGGCTCTCGACCACGAGCCCGCTCGCCACGAGATGCCCGACATGGTCGGACACGGATGTCGAGCGCAGGTGCAGGGCGTCCGACAGCTCCCGGCGCGCGCTCGCCCGCCCGGCCATCAGCGTGGCGAGCACGCGCCAGCGCTCGGCGGCATGGGCGGTCGGGAGGGGCGGGCGCAGCAGCGGAGAAGGGCCGCTCATCGGAAGAGACTCGGCAATCCAAGGGAGAGGGCCGGAACGTAGGTGACGAACATGAGAACGGCAATCATCACCACATAGAAGGGCACGAGGACGCGCGTCGTGCGCTCGATGCTGGTCGGTGCGATGGAGCAGCCGACGATCAGCGAGGTGCCGACGGGTGGCGTGCACAGGCCGATGCCGAGGTTGATCAGGAGGACGACGCCGAAGTGGATGGGGTCGACGCCGATGCTCTTCACGATCGGCAGGAGGATCGGCGTGAGGATGAGGATCAGCACGCCCATGTCCATCAGCATGCCGAGCACGATGAGGAGGGCGTTGATCGCGAGAAGCACCACCCACGGCTCGCGCGAGACCATGAAGATCGCCTCGGCCAGCAGCGCCGGCACCTTCAGGTAGGACAGCAGGAAGCCGAAGGCCGACGACGTCATGATGATGGCGATCACCATGGCGAGCGTGCCGAGCGATTCCCTGAGGACGCGCAGGATCGCGGCGCGGTCCATGGTCTTGTAGACGAAGACGGTGACGAGGAGGGCGTAGACCACCGCGACGGCGGCCGATTCCGTCGCGGTGAAGATGCCGGCCACGATGCCGCCGACGATGATCACCATGGTGAAGAGGCCGATCGAGGCGTCGATCGCGGTCTTCAGCCCCTCGCGCCAGCCGTAGCGCGTGCCCGCCGGATGGTTCTGGCGCACGGCCAGCACATAGGCGAGCACCATGAGGGCGAGGCCGAGGAGGACGCCCGGCAGGTAGCCGGCGAGGAACAACTGGCCGATCGGCAGCCCGCCGGCGGCGAGCGCGTAGTAGATCATGTTCTGGCTGGGCGGGATCAGGACACCCTGCACGGACGAGGTGACGGTGACCGCCACGGCATATTCCGGCTTGTAGCCGCGCTTGACCATCGCCGGGATGAGGAAGGAGCCGATGGAGGCGACATCGGCCACCGACGAGCCGGAGATGCCGCCGAAGAGCGTGCTGGCGAAGATGTTGACCTGGGCGAGCCCGCCGCGGATGCGCCCGACGATGATGTCGGCGAAGCGCACGAGCCGCTCCGAGATGCCCCCTTCGGACATGATCTGCCCGGCGAGGATGAAGAATGGCACGGCGAGGAAGGTGAAGCTGTAGAGCCCGTTCACCATCCGCTGCGCGACGAGCAGGCTCGGCACGCCGAGATACCAGGCGGTGGCCAGCGACGAGAGGCCGAGCGCGAAGGCGATGGGCACGCGCAGCGCCATGAGCCCGAGGAAGCCGCCGAGCAGGATGATGATGCCGATCGTGTTGCTACTCATGCCCGGGCAGTTCCTGTTCGGCCAGCTCCGGCCGCCGCGGGGCGACGCGCCCCGCGGCGAGGTTGAACAGCCCGTTGACGCTCATGAGTGCGCCGCCGACGAGCACCGGGTAATAGAGCCAGGCGCGCGACAGGCCCGTTGCCGGCATCACCTGCACGCCGGCGAGGCGGATGAGGGCGAAGCTCTGCCACAGCAGGACGAGCGAGAAGACGACGAGGAGCGCCTCGGCGAGAAAGTCGACGCTGCGGGCGAGGGGCAGCGGCAGCCGGTCGCGCAATGTGGTGATGGCGATATGGCCGTGGCGGCGGATGCCGATGGCGATCGCGATCATCCCGAACCACACCAGCATCAGGAGCGCGACTTCCTCCGACCAGCTCGTCGGGCTGTTGAAGAGAAAGCGCAGCACGACCTGCAGCGCCGTGACGGCGATGATGCCGACGAGAAGGAGATGGCAGACCATCTCCATCAGCCTGTCGACCGCGTCGAGAAGCCAGTCGATCTTGCGCATCACCGCCGCCGCTCTCCCGCCGACCGTCAGTCGACCGCCTGGATGCGCGCGATGAGCGGCTTGAGCGCCGGGAACTCGTCGTAGATCGGCTCCACGGCCTTGCGGAAGGGCTCGTTGTCGACGGAGACGATGGTGACGCCGGCGGCCTCGACCTTCTTCTTGGCTTCCTCATTGGCCGCGAACATGGCCTTGCGCTCGAACTTCGCCGCCTCGTCCGCCGCCTCGACGATCGCCTTGCGGTGCTCTTCGGAGAGGGAATCGAACTTCTGCTTGTTCATGACGAGGATGGCCGGCGGGCTGAGATGCCCGTCCTCGATGAGATTGGGCGCCGCCTCGTAGTGCGAGGAGGTGACGTAGCTCACATAATCGTTCTCGGCGCCGTCGATGACGCCGGTCTGCAGGGCGGAGAAGACCTCGCCGTAGTTCATCGGCGTCGGCGTCGCGCCGAGGAGCTCCACCATGCGCGTCGAGATGCGGGCCGGCTGCACGCGGATCTTCAGGCCCTTGAGGTCCTCGAGGCTTTTGACCGGCTTGCCGGCGCGCGTGTAGAAGTTGCGCGTGCCCGCCTCCATGTAGGGAAAGCCGACGAGCCCCACCTTCTCGAGGTCGGCCGTGACCTCCTTGCCCACCTCGCCATCGAGCACCTTGTACTTGTGCTCCGCGTCGCGGAAGACATAGGGCAGCGTGAAGACGCCCATGGAGGGGCTGACATTGGCGAGCACGACAGAATTGACGCGGGCGAGGTCGATGATGCCGGCCTGGGTCTGCTCGATCGTCTCCGGCTCCTGGCCGAGCTGCGCGCCCGCATAGACCTCCACCTTCACGCCGCCCTTCGTCTTCTCGTCGACGAGCTTGGCGAATTCGCGCATGGCGATGGTGACGGGGTTGTCGTCCGGCTGGTTCTCGGCGAGCCGCAGGACGACCTCGGCCTGGGCGGCGCCGGCAGCGAATAGCGCCGCAGCGGCGATGATGGTTGCAAGCGAAGCACGCTTCATTGGTTCCTCCTCCACGATTGTATCCCCTAGCGTGCGGTTCCCCTCGGCCACCGTCAATCTGTTTTTGAACGGATCGTGACAAAAATTATTCTGGCTCGGCAGGCGCCATTCGGGCTACCGTTTGTGACGGCATTGAATTTTATGATCATCGATCGTTCGAAAGGATGCGGCATGGACATCTCGGTCTTCCCGGACAAGGCGAGCCTCGGCCGCGAGGCGGCGCGCATCGGCGGGGACGCCATCGCGGCGGCCGTCGCCGAGAAGGGCAGGGCGACCATCATCGTCGCCACGGGGGCGAGCCAGTTCGAGATGCTGGAGGCGTTGACGGCGCGGCGCGACATCGACTGGTCGCGCGTCACCGCCTTCCATCTCGACGAATATGTCGGGCTGCCGACAACGCATCCCGCGAGTTTCCGCCGCTATCTCGAGGAGCGTTTCGTCAAGCCGCTCGGTGGGGCCGTCACCTTCGTGCCGGTGAACGGTGATGCGGCGGATGCCGCGGCCGAGACGCGGCGCCTCGGCGATTTCATCCGCAGTGAGACGGTCGACGTGTGCTTTGCCGGCATCGGCGAGAACTGCCATCTCGCCTTCAACGACCCGCCGGCGGATTTCGATACCGAAGAGCCCTATATCGTCGTGACGCTCGACGAAGCCTGCCGTCGGCAGCAGCTCGGCGAGGGCTGGTTCCCGACCTTCGAAGATGTGCCGCAGCAAGCCATCTCGATGAGCATCCGGCAGATCATGAAATCGCGGCTGCTCGTCGTCTCGGTGCCGGACGCGCGCAAGGCCGAAGCGGTGCGCCACGCGGTCGAGGGGCCGGTGAGCCCGCAACATCCGGCCTCGATCCTGCAGCAGCATCCGGCCTGCCGGCTCTTCCTGGACGAAGCCTCGGCCGCCGGGCTGAAGGGGCGCCCGGGGAAGTGACATGAGCAACCTCACCGAGCGCGCACCGGAGCCGCTGCGGCTCGACGACGGCCTCGAGGTACGGGACTGCCCTGCCGATGCGCTCTGGCGTGCCGGCGAAGGCCGGCCGGCGCCGACAGGCTCGCACTTTCCGGCCTGCGGCACGCCGGGCCTCGTCGATCTCCAGGTCAACGGCTTCGCCGGCGTCGACTTCAACGACGCGGGGCTGACCGCCGAGGCGCTCGACCATGCGCTCCTCGCCGTGCTGAGGACGGGCGTCACCAGCCTTCTGCCGACGATCATCACCGCGACGCGCGAGGAGCTGCTCGCGCGCTTTGTTGCGCTCGATAAAGCCGTTGCCGGAAGCCGCCTCGGGCGGTGGATGGTGCCGGGCTACCATCTCGAGGGGCCGTTCCTGAACCCCGCCGACGGCTATGCGGGCTGCCATCCGCCCGCGGCGATGAGGGGAGCCGACATGGCTCTCGTCGACGAGATCGAGCGGCATCTCGCGCGGCCGATCCTCATGGTGACGCTGGCGCCGGAGGTGGAGAACGCGGACGCCTTCATCGCGGCTGCGGTGGCGCGCGGCAAGTGCGTCGCGGCCGGCCACAGCCGCGCCGACGAGGACAGCCTGGCCCGCGCGGTTGCAGCCGGCCTCAGCCTCTCCACCCATCTCGGCAACGGCCTGCCTCAGCAATTGCCGAAGCTTGCCAATCCCCTCTTCGCGCAGCTCGCCGAGGACAGGCTGACCGCGACCTTCATCGCCGACGGCATCCATGTGCCGCCGCAGGCGCTCAAGGTGATGATCCGCGCCAAGGGGCTCGACCGGTCCATCCTCGTCACCGATGCGGTCGCAGCCGCCGCCGCGGCACCGGGCCTGCACCGTTTCGCGGGCATGGACATCGAGCTTGCGGAAGACGGCACGGTGCGCAACCCGGGCAGCCGCTACCTGGCCGGCTCCTCGCTCTGCCTCGATGCCGCCGTGCGCAATATCGTCGCCTTCGGCGCCGCGACGCCGCGCGAGGCGCTCAGGCTCGCCTGCGCCAACCCCAGGCGCGTCCTGGCGCCTGCCCTTGCGGCGCATGGCGCCGCTCTCGCCGCCTCGCACCTGCGCTGGGGCCCGGAGCTTCGCCTGCACTCGGCAGCCGTCGGCCCCTTCGAGATCCGGCTCGACTGAGCGGCTGGGCGGCCGGGGTCCCAATCTCGTCCGAAGGTCGTACAATCGGCTTGATCCTGCGCAAGGCGGCGCTGTGCGCCACCCCCTTACCCTTCCTGCGCATCGACAAAGGGAGCGCCAAGAAGGGGAGCGCCATGTACAAGAACATTCTCATTCCGACGGATGGTTCGCTCTTGTCGGCTGCGGCCGTGGAGCAGGCGATGGCCTTCGCGCGCGACGCCGGGGCCAAGGTGACGTTGCTGACTGTTGTCGAGCCGTTCCATCTCCTGACGACGGATGCCGAGCAGCTCACGGACACACGGGCGGAATACGAGGCTCACGCACGCCGCCGCGCCGCCGGCTTTCTTTCCTCCGCGAGCAATGTCGCGCGGGTGAACGGTGTACCCTACGAGACGGTGCAGGTGGTAGACGAGGAGCCCTACCGCGCCATCATCGATACCGCCAAGGAACGCGGCTGCGACCTCATCGCCATGGGCTCGCATGGGCGCGGCGGCGTGGCCGCCGTCGTGCTGGGCAGCGTCACGCAGAAGGTGCTCACCCACTCGACGATCCCCGTCCTCGTCTATCGTTGAGCGGGCAGCGACGGAACAAGGCCGCCCCTGCGGATGCCGGGGCGGCCTTTTCTTGCGTGGCATCGGCCTAATGGGCCATCAGCATCGGCACCGGGCAGTGCGTCAGGAAATCGCGCGTCGCCCCGCCCAGCATCCACTCGCGCAGGCGCGAATGCCCGTAGGCGCCGAGGACGGCGAGATCGGCGCCGCTCTTCTCGATCTCGTTGAGGAGCGCGCGGGACACCTCGCGCCATTCCGGCAGATGCCGCAGGTCGACCCTGACGCCGTGCCGGTCGAGATGGCGGGCGATGTCGGCGCCGGGCTCCTCGCGGTCCTCCTCGGGCGGGCCCTCGGTGTCGACGGTGGCGACGACGACCTGCTTCGCCAGCCTGAGCAGGGGCATCGCCTCGGCCACCGCGTGGGCAACTTCGCGCGTATCGTTCCAGGCGACGAGCACGGTCCCCAGTGGACGGGCGGAGACGTTCGGCGGCACGAGGTAGACCCCGCGGCCGGAGCCGAACAGGGCCGCCTCCACCACCTCAGGCCAGCGGGATGACTCGTCGGCGCCGTAGGGGCGCAGGGTGACGAAGAGATCGCAGGCGCGCGCCTGCCGCGCGACGGCGCTCCAGACGGCATCGGCGAAAAGATCGAACCGGCGCAGCTCGGTGGGGGCCGCGAGCGCGTCGAGGCGCTGCGCCAGGCGCGTGGCATGGGCGTCGCCTGCCGCCTCGGCCTGCAGCCGGTTTTCCTCGAGGATGCTGGCCACGGCGAGGCCGTCGGCCGCGGGAATGACGGGCGTCGGCACGACGTTCGTGAAAAGGCCGGTCACATGGGCATCGAAGTGCCCGGCGATGGCTTCGGCATGGATGATGCGTGTCTCGTCTTGAGCACTGCCGTCGAGATGCACGAGAATGTCGCGGATCATGGTGAGGCTCCCTGTCGCCTGTCGACGGAGCATCGTGGAACCGCAGCGGCGGCCGCGCCTTGAGGTCGCTCAAAGGCGACCTGCCCGCGGCAGATCCTAGAAGGCGAAGGACTGCTGCGCCGGCTCCGGCGCAAGGTCGATCCCTTCCAGCGCCAGCATGCGCAGCTTGGCCGTAGTGCCGCCGGGGGCGGAGAAGCCGCCGAGCCGGCCGCCGGCCGCCAGCACCCGGTGGCACGGGATGATCAGCGGCACCGGGTTCTCCGCCATGGCCCGGCCGACGTCGCGCGCCGCCTCCGGACCGGCGCCGACCTCGCGCGCGAGCGTGCCGTAGGTCGTCGTATGCCCCCAGCCGACGCGCCGGGCCGCGGCATAGATCTCCCTGGCGAAGGCATCACGGCCGGAAAGGTCGAGCATGCAGGCCGAGAAATCCGTCTCGCGGCCGGCGAAATAGGCTCTTGCCGCCGCGATCGTCTCGGCGACGGGCGGAGGCGGCGTGCCTGGGATCGCGTCCGGAAGGCGCCGTTTCAGCAGGCGCTCGGTGCCGGCGGCGTCCGTGGTCGGCAGCTGGAAGCGCACGATGCCGCTCTCGCTCCACGCGATGCCGCAGAAGCCGATGTCCGTCTCGAAGATGGCGTAGTGATGCATCGTCCGGCCCGTTGCTGTTCGGGGCCGGACGAGCATAGCCGGCGACGCCGTCCGGGTAAATTCTCGCCCGCCGTTGTCGCGGGGGCGTGAACGCCCTCTACATCACCGCGACGGCGCTGTTGCTGAGGTCGGTGACGAGCATGTGCCCCGGCGCGTGCGAGATCGAGAACGGCGGGCGGGCATGTTCGATGACGGACTGGGGCGTCACGCCGCAGGCCCAGAACACCGGGATCTCGCCGGGTCGGATCTCGACGGGATCGCCATAGTCCGGCTTGCCGATATCGGCGATGCCGATCGCGGCCGGATCGCCGAGATGCACCGGCGCCCCGTGCACGGCCGGAAAGCGCGACGTCACCTGCACGGCCCGGATGGCCTGGGCGGCGGTCAGGGGCCGCATGGAGACGACCATCGGCCCGCCGAACGGGCCGGCCTCAACGGTCGGCACGTTGGTCCGGTACATCGGCACGTTGGTGCCCTGCTCGATGTGGCGCACCGGCAGGCCGTCGGCGAGCATGGCATCCTCGAAGGAGAAGGAGCAGCCGATGAGGAAGGCGACGAGGTCGTCGCGCCACAGGTCGCGGATGTCCGTCGGCTCGTCGACGAGCTCGCCGTCGCGCCAGACGCGGTAGCGCGGCACGTCCGTGCGGATATCGACGTCGCGCCCGAGCGTCGGCAGCATCGGATCGCCGGGCTCGGACACGGCGACGAGCGGGCAGGGCTTGGGATTGCGCTGGCAGAAGCGCAGGAAATCGTGCGCCAGCGCCCCGGGCAGGATGGCGAGATTCGCCTGGACGCGCCCCGGCGCGAGATTGGCCGTATGCCCCGTCAGCTCGCCCGCACGGGCGGCAAGGCGCACCGCATGGGGATCCGTGCGGTCGAAGTCTGGTGACATGGATGATGTCCCTCTTGCACTTGGCCGGGCCGCTCCTGGCCGGGCGGCTCACGCGACTTCCGGCAGAACCTCGATGTCGTAGCCGTGGCTGAGCGAGCGGCCGCTGTGCGGGTCGAAGAGCTCCATGGCGAAGGACGCAGCCGGGCGGATGCCCCCGTTCGCGCCGACGGTGCCGCAAAGCATCGCCGTGCCCTCCGGCAGCATGGCTGCGCCGCCGGTGAAGCCCGCGACGAGGTCGAGCGGCGGCTGCAGCGCGGCGAGCCGGCCCTCCTGGTAGACGACGCGCGTGCCGTTCTCGACGATGTGCGAGCGGATGACGAGCTCGTCCCAGTGGCCGGCGACCTCGGCGAAGCGCCAGGCCTGCCGCGCCACCGGCTTGGCGCAGACCTGCTTCGACAGGGCGACGCTGACGGTCTCGAGCTTGCGGTCGGTGTGGTCGGAGGAGAGGCTGACGAAGAGTTCGCCGCCGGCCTGGAAGAGGAAGACCTCGACCTCGCCCGAGCTCTCGCCGCCCACCACCTGGATGCGCGGCGCCTGGGTCAGCAGGCTGTCAGATACGCGGTAGTAGAGCGGCACCGTGCTCGGCCGCGGCACGCCGATGGCGGCGAGCTCCTCGATGTGGTGCTCGATCGCGTGGCGATCGCGCCCGGCCCAGCCGGCGATGATGAGCGACACAATGTCGATGTCGAGGGCACCGGCGCCCGTGGCGCCGGCGATGTCGAAGGCAAGTCTCATGATGGTCCTTCAGCGGTAGGAAGCTTGGTCGCTCACCCGAACAGGCCCGGCAGCCACAGGGCGAGCGCCGGGAAGAAGGCGAGCAGCGCGAGCATGAAGAACATGGCGAGGACGAAGGGCAGCGTGCCCACGATGACCGCGTCCATGGATCCGGCCTTGCGCAGGCTCTGCACGACGAAGAGGTTGAGCCCTACGGGCGGGGTGATCAGCGCCGCCTCGACCAGCACGATGATGACGACGCCGAGCCAGATCGGGTCGTAGCCGATGCCGATCATGATCGGCGCGATGATCGGGATCGTCGTGATCATCATGGAGAGCGTCTCCATGAAACAGCCGAGCACGAGATAGAAGACGACGATGATCAGCAGCATCCAGCCGGGCGACAGGCCGAGGCCGCTGATCGAGCCGGTGATGGCATCGGTGAGGCCGGTCGCCGACATGATGAAGTTGAGGAAGCCGGCCGCGATCACGATCAGCATGATCATGGCCGTCGATTTCATGGCGCCCTCGACGGCGCCGCGCAGCATCGTCCATGTCAGGCGGCCGAAGCAGGCGGCGAGGATGAGGGCGCCGAGCACCCCGAGCGCCGCCGCTTCCGTCGGCGTCGCGAGCCCGGCATAGATCGAGCCGACGACGAGCAGGAAGATGCCGAGCGGCGGGGCAAGATGCACGAGGCCGCGGAAGCGCTCGCCCCACGAGGCGCGGACCTGGTGGCCGCTCCAGCCGGGCCGCGCCAGGCAGCCGCCGGCGATGACGGCCATGAACAGGCTGGCCATGAGCAGGCCCGGGATGATGCCGGCGAGATAGAGCTTCGGCACCGAGGAATTGGTCAGGACGCCGTAGATGACGAGGTTGATCGACGGCGGGATGAGAATGCCGAGCGTGCCGCCGGCCGCGATGCTGCCGAGAAAGAGCGGCTCGTTGTAGCCGTAGCGGCGGATCTGCGGGATGGCGACGGTGCCGACCGTGGCGGCCGTTGCGACGCTCGAGCCGGAGGTGGCGGAAAAGAGCGTCGAGGCGCCGATATTGGCATGCATCAGCCCGCCGGGCAGCCACGACAGCCACAGGCTCATGGCCGCATACATGCGTTCTGCGAAGCCGGCTCGGAGCAGCACTTCGCCGAGGAGGATGAAGAGCGGGATGGCGACGAGCAGGAATTCGTTGTTCGTGCCCCAGGCGAGCTCGCCCATGGCGCGCGTCAGCGGCAGCATGGAATAGAGCGGGTCGAGGATGAGCCCGAGCACGCCGAGCGCCGCCCCGACGGGGATGGAGAGTCCGATGAGGACGAAGAGAAGGACGAGCGCGGTCGCGATCATGCCGCGGCCTCCTTGACGAGGCGTTCGCCGGCCGCCGCCTCTTCCGCCGCCTCTTCCTTCGCCGAGCGCACGCCCGCGATGGTCTTGACGGTGTCGATGTCACCGGTGACGAGCGCAATCGAGGCGCGCAGCAGCATCAGCGCGAGGACGAGGCACATCCAGGCGAGCCCTGCGAGCCACAGCCCCTGCGGGATGTAGAGCGGCGTGCCCAGCGGCGTGTTGGCGGTCGAGCTCTCGGCCCAGGAGGTGGCGACGACGTCGTAGGCGTAGAAGGTCAGCATGGCCATGAAGACGCCGAGCGCGACGATGGAGATCCAGTCGAGCACCGCCGACAGGCGCACCGGCAGGTGCTGGTAGATCACGTCGACGCGGACATTGGCCCGCTGCAGCGTGGCGAAGGCGAGCGACCAGGACGTGCTGATGGCGAAGGCATAGCTCGACAGTTCGTCGGCGCCGCCCGTGCTGAAGCCGAAGAACTTGCGCGCGATGACGTCGAAGGAGATCAGCAGCACGCTGCCGATGGTGAGGGCGCCGCCCGCCCAGACGGCGAGAAGCGACAGGCGTTCCGCGCCGCGCGTCAGGTCGGCGAGGGAAAGACGATGCAGGGACATGGGCTCCACCTCGTCGGGATCGGTGGCGCCGCCGCTGCGGCGCCTCGGGTGAGTGCGCCGCGCGGGGCGGCGCACCATTCCCTTACTTCGAGACGGAGATGTTGAGCACCTTGCCGACGGTGTCGTTGAAATCCTTCACGCAATCGGCCGAGCAGCGCGCCGCCCACTTCGGCAGCACCATCTCACCCAGCACGCCGCGCAGCTGCTGGCGGTCCGCGTCGCTCGGCGTTACCAGCTTCATCTTGCCCTTGACCGGCAGGGTGCAGGCATCCGAGCCCGTGTTGCAGGCATAGCCCAGCTCCGTCTGCTCGGCGGCCGCCTTCCAGATGTCGTCGACGAGCGTCTTGACGTTCGTCTCGATGAAGGCCTGCACCTTGGGGTCGAGCTTGTTCCAGGCCGCCTGGTTGACGGCGTGGATCTGCTGGTTCCAGTTGATGGGCAGGGCATAGAGGTGCGTGGACACCTCGTACCACTTGGCCGAATACCCGGAGAGCGAGCCGGTGATGGCGCAGTCGACCACCTTGTTCTGCAGGGCCGGCACCACCTCGCCGAAGGCCATCGTCACGCTCGTGCCGCCGAAGGCCTCGACGAACTCGGCCTGGGTGCGGCTCGAGGTGCGCACCTTCTTGCCGTTGAGGTCGGACAGCTTGTTGATCTCGGCGTTGCAGAACAGCACCTGCGCCGGATAGGTCGAGATGCCGAGCAGCTTCACCTTGGCGCCATCGCCGTAGAACTTGGCGTAGACCGGCGTAAAGGCCTCGGTGACGGCGCGTGCCGTCGTCACGTCCGGGGCGAGGCCGGCGAGGTCGATGGCCTCGTTGATGGCGTTGTCGCTGGCGAAATAGGAGAGGGTGGCGGTGCCGAACTCGACGACGCCCTGGGACATGAGGCGCAGCAGTTCCGGCCCCTTCAGCCCCATCTCGTTGAAGCCCTTGATCTCGGCCGTGATCTGGCCGTTCGACAGCTCCGGCACCTTCTGGGTCCAGAACGGCTTCTCGTAGTCGTTGTAGGCGGTGAGGTTGCTGAGGCCGCCGACGATCTTGAGGTTCGTCTTCGGCAGGTCCTGGGCGAGCGCGGCCGATCCGGCGAGCGCGGCTACGGCAACGGCGGCACGAAGAAGGTGTTTCACGGTGTCAGTCCCCTGCTGGTCTTGTGGCGGCTTTTCCGCCGGGCCGGCCGCAGCCGGCGCCCCGCCTGCATTGCAGCTCGGGATTGATTTTCATGTCCAATCGTATGTTCGAATGGGGGGTATAAATTCAATTCAACCCTCCGTCTCCGGACCGCTCGTCATGCCGCTGTCGGCCTGGGCAGCAACCTCCTGCGCCATCACGGCGATCACGCGGGCGGCGTGGCTTTCCGGGCCGTTGATCCAGGTGGCGGTGAAGCTCAGGTCCGGCAGCGGATCGGCCTCGACATCAATAATCTTCAAGTCTCCGCCGGCGAGCTCCTTGCCGAGGAACACCGGGGCGATCACGGCCGTGCCGATGCCGTCGAGCGCCATGCGCACCACCATGGAGAGGGAGGCGCTGCCGTAGAGCCGCGCCTTCACGCCGGCGCGGGCCAGCATGTCGCGCAGCACGAGATAGGGCCGGCTGTTGGAGGGATAGGTGATGATCGGCCGGTCCGACAGGCGCTTCAGCGTGATCGGCCCGTCGCCGAGCTTCAGCCGCGGGCTCGCCACCCAGGCGAGCGGGTTGGTGCACAGGTGGATGTTCTCCACCCGCTCCTCCAGCACCGGACCCATAAGGAAGGCGAGGTCGATCTGCCGTGACATGAGGTGCGAGCGCAGCACCATGGAGCTGTCCACCTCGATCTCGAGCGCCAGCGCCGGATAGGCGGCGTGCACCTTCTCGATGAGGCGCGACAGCCAGGTCTGCACGATGGTCTCGGCGACGCCGATGCGCACGGTGCCGCTCATCACGTTCTGGTCCTGGGCGGCGCGCACCATGTCGCCGCGGAGCTGGATCATGCGCTCGGCATGGGAGAGCAGCTCCTGCCCCTTGGCGGTCAGCGTCACGCCGCGCGCGTCCCGCTCGAACAGGCGCACCCCCAGCGCCTCTTCGAGCGAGGCGATGCGGTGCGACACGGCCGGCTGGGTCGTGCCGAGCTTTTCGGAGGCCGCGCGCAGGCTGCCGAGCGCCGCCGCCCAGAAGAAGGTCTCGATGTTCCTGAGATCGATCATCGCCGGCCCGTCCCTCGAACTCCACCTCCCCGCGTCTTAGCGCATCGGGAGATCGTGCGGGGCAATTTCGATCAGTCGCCGCTCCGGGCCTTGCAATCGGCCCTGCCGCTTCCCATGTGCCGTGCCGCGGGCCGGGCCCCTCTGGCGATGCCGATGCATCGTGATGTCGGACCGTATCGGGTGAACCCGATGCAGGGTCCGGATTTCTGCTTTTGTCCAGTCAGGGCTTTGCACCGGGTTTCCCCTCCGGACAGAGAGGAAACCGATGGACGTTCTCACCAGCCTTTTTCTTGGCCATCCGCTGTGGATGTGGCTCGGCTTCATGGGCCTCGTCATGGCGCTCCTGGCGCTCGACCTCGGCGTGCTGCATCGCGGCTCGCGCGAGATCGGCGTTCGCGAGAGCCTCGCGCTCTCCGCCTTCTACATCGTGCTCGGCCTCGGCTTCGGCGGCTTCGTGTGGTGGCAGCTCGGCGCCCAGTCGGGCGTCGAATATGTCACCGGCTTCGTGGTCGAGAAGAGCCTCGCGATGGACAACATCTTCGTCATCGCGATGATCTTCGGCTTCTTCGCCATCCCCCGGCGCTACCAGCACCGCGTGCTGTTCTGGGGCATCCTCGGCGTCATCGTGCTGCGCGCCATCATGATCGGCTTCGGCGCCGCCCTCGTCGCGCAATACGAATGGGTGCTCTATCTCTTCGCCGCCTTCCTCGTCATCACCGGGCTCAAGATGCTGTGGTGGGGCGACAAGGAGACGGACCTCGCGCAGAACCCGCTGCTCAGGCTGATCAAGCGCCGCTTCCGGGTGACGCGGCGCCTGCACGGCGAGCGCTTCTTCGTGCGCCGAAGCAGCGGCAACGGCCGCAGCTTCCTGTTCCTGACGCCGCTGTTCCTGGCGCTCGTCTTCATCGAGATCGCCGACGTCATCTTCGCGGTCGACTCGGTGCCGGCCATCTTCGCCATCACGACCGATCCCTACATCGTCTACACGTCGAACATCTTCGCCATCCTCGGCCTGCGCGCGCTCTATTTCGCGCTCGCCGCCGTGCTGCACCGCTTTGCCTATCTCAAGCAGGCGCTGGCGGTCCTGCTCGTCTTCATCGGCTCGAAGGTGTTCGTCGCCGATCTCCTCGGCTGGACGAAGTTCCCGGCCGAATGGTCGCTCGCCGTGACCTTCGCCATCCTCGGTGCCGGCATCGGCTGGTCGCTGTGGAAGACGCGGGACGAGGAAGGCGCCGGCGAGGGGCAGAAGCTCATGTCGCATTGACCGCCCCGCCCTCGCACGCAGCGCCCTTGCACGCAGCGCCCGCCACTGTTACCGCCATGGGACGGACAGCCGGCGCGGCGCTGCACCGCGCGTGGGCGGCTGTGACTAGAACGGCGGGGTCAGGCATGCGCGATTTCTTCAGGCCGGGACGTGGACCGACACTCGCGGGCGAGGCCGCCATCGCCACATCCCATCCGCTCGCGACCGCGGCCGGGCTCGATATCCTCGCCTCCGGCGGCAATGCGGTCGATGCCGCCATCGCGGCGGTTGCCGTGCAATGCGTGGTCGAGCCGCACATGACGGGCATCGGCGGCGACTGCTTCGTCCTCTACGCCCCGGCCGGTGGCGAGGTCCTTGCCCTCAACGGCAGCGGTCGCGCCCCGGCGGCGGCGAGCGTGGGACGCCTCAAAGACCTCGGCGTCTCCACCATCGAGCGCACCAGCCCCCATGCCGTCACCGTGCCGGGCGCCATCGCCGCCTGGACGAAGCTGCACCGCGACCACGGCCGCCTGCCGCTGGAGCGGCTCTTCGCCCGCGCCATCGCCTATGCCGATAACGGTTATCCGGTCACCGCGCGCGTCGCCCTCGACTGGGCGGAGGAGGTGCCGCTTCTGGCGCGCGATGCCGGCGCCAAGGCCGTCTACCTGCCCGGCGGACGCGCGCCGACCGAGGGCGAGCGGCACGCCCAGCCGCTGCTCGGCCAGCGCCTCCGCGAGATCGCCCGCGACGGCGCGCCGGCCTTCTATCTCGGCCGCACGGCCGAGAGCCTGGTGCGCTTCCTCAACGGCCTCGGCGGCCTGCACACGCTCGAGGATTTCGCCGACGCGGTCGACGGCGCCGATTATGTGACGCCGATCGTCACCAGCTATCACGGCTATGACGTCTACGAATGCCCGCCCAACGGTCAGGGCCTCGCCGCGCTCATGATGCTCAACGTGCTCGCCGGCTTCGACCTGTCGGAGAAGCTGCCGCTCGCCGAGCGCGTGCACCTCCATGCCGAGGCGACCAAGCTCGCCTACCATCACCGCGATGCGCTCATCGCCGATCCCGCGCATCTGCCCTATCCGGTCGAGCAGTTGCTCTCGGACGAGGTGGCGCAGGCGCTGCGCGGTCGCATCGACATGGGGCAGGCCGGCGCGCCGGCGCTCTGGCACGAGCCGGAGCACCGGGACACGATCTATCTTTGCGCGGTGGACCGCGACGGCAACGCCATCTCCTTCATCAATTCGATCTTCCACGCCTTCGGCTCGACGCGGCTCGACCCGGAGACGGGTATCGTGCTGCACAGCCGCGGCGCGTCCTTCAACCTCGTCGAGGGCCATCCCAATGCCATCGGCCCGCGCAAGCGGCCCATGCACACCATCATTCCCGGCCTCATGCGCCGCGGCGGGCGCACCGTCGCGCCCTTCGGCGTGATGGGCGGGCACTATCAGGCAGCCGGCCACGCGGCCTTCCTCTCCGGCGTGCTCGACCGCGGCCTCGACGTGCAGGCGGCGCTCGATGCGCCGCGCAGCTTCGCCTTCAACGGCGCGCTGGAGGTGGAGCCGACCCTCGGCGAGAGCGTCATCGCCGCGCTCGCCGCCAAGGGCCACACGATCAAGCCGCGCACCTCGCCCTTGGGCGGCGGGCAGGCCATCTGGATCGACCATGCCCGCGGCGTGCTGCACGCCGGCTCCGACCAGCGCAAGGACGGCTGCGCCCTCGGCTTCTGAGCTTGCGGGCGCTGCGCGGCGCGCCCTATAAGGTGTGCGCGAGGCAGAGGCGGCACATATGACGACCCTGACGCGCGCCGAACTTGCGCGCACCATCGACCATACGATCCTGCGGGCGGATGCGACGCGCGCCGATGTGGCGGCGGTCTGCCGCGAGGCGCGCGAGCACGGCTTCTTCTCCGTCTGCGTCAATCCGGTCCATGTGCCGGATGTCGCCGCGGCGCTCGCCGGCAGCGACGTCGCCACCTGCGCCGTCGTCGGCTTCCCGCTCGGGGCGACGCCGTCCCTGCTCAAGGCGTCCGAGGCGCGCTGGGTGGTCGCTGCGGGCGCGCGCGAGGTCGACATGGTCATCGACGTCGGCGCCCTGAAGGAGGGGCGGGAGGGCGACGTCAGCGCCGATATCGCCGCCGTCCGCGAGGCGTGCGGCCCCGCGCTGCTCAAGGTCATCATCGAGACCTGCCTCCTTTCCGACGCTGAGAAGGAGGTGGCCTGCCGCCTCGCGGTCGCCGCCGGCGCCGATTTCGTCAAGACCTCGACCGGCTTCGGCAAGGCCGGCGCGACCGTGGAAGATGTCGCGCTCATGCGCCGGATCGTCGGGCCGGACATCGGCGTCAAGGCCTCGGGCGGCGTCCGCACGCGCGAGGACGCTCTGCGCATGCTCGCCGCCGGCGCCTCGCGCATCGGCGCGAGCGCCAGCGTCGCCATCGTGACCGGCTGACCGCATCACACGCCATATCCATCCAGGGACAGAAGAACGGCATGGCTCATCAGACTTTGACCGACATCGCGGCTGACCTTGCGTCGGGCCGGACGGATTCCGTGCGCCTCGTCGAGGAGGCGCTCGACAAGGCCCGCGCGGCCCCCGCCGTTTTCATCACCCTCATGGCCGAGGAGGCGCTGGCCGAGGCCCGCGCCGCCGCCGCGCGCCGGCGCAACGGCCAGGCGCTCGGCCCGCTCGACGGCATCCCGATCGCCTGGAAGGACCTCTTCGACATCGCCGGCACGCGGACGACCGCGGGCTCGCGCACGCGCGACGATGCCCCGCCCGCGCGCGAGGACGCGCCGGTGGTCGCGGCATCGCGGCGGGCGGGGCTCATCCCGCTCGGCAAGACCAATCTCAGCGAGTTCGCCTTCTCCGGCCTGGGCCCGAACCCGCATTTCGGTACGCCGACGCCGGATTTCCCCGGGGTAGCCCCGCGCGTGCCCGGTGGCTCGTCCTCCGGTTCGGCGGTTGCCGTTCAGCGCGGTATCGTTCCCCTCGGCATTGGCACGGACACGGCCGGCTCGGTGCGCGTGCCGGCGGCCCTCAACGGCCTCGTCGGCTTCAAGGCTTCGGGCGGGCGCTATGACATGGCCGGCGTCTTCCCGCTGGCGAAGAGCCTCGACAGCCTCGGTCCGATCGCCCGCACCGTCGCCGATTGCGCGACCATCGACGCCGTCATGCGGGGCGCCGGGCGGCCCGTCGAAGCCGCCTCCGCCGCACCGGAGATCGTCGTCGATCCGGCCGTGCTGGAGGAAGACGGGCTCGAGGATATCGTGCGCGCCAATTTCGAGGCCGTGCTCGCCCGTCTCGAAGCATCGGGCGCCCGCGTCCGCCGCGTGCCGGTGGCCGCCTGGCGCGAGGCGCGGCGCGCCATCACCGAGATCGGCTGGCTCGGCGCCGTCGAGGCGCGCGCTTGGCACCTTGAGGCCATCAGCGGCCCGAAACGCGACCTCATCGATGCGCGCGTCGTGAAGCGGCTCGACGGCGCGGCGGCGATCACGGCCGAGGCCGCCGAGCGCCTGCGCGGCCTCCGGGCCACGCTCACGCGCTCGATCGCCGATGAGCTTAACGGCGCGCTGTTCGCGCTCCCCACGGTCAAGCACGTGGCGCCGGAGCTCGCGCTGCTCGAAGCGGATCCCGAGTTGTTCGCCCGCATCAATCTCGCCACGCTCACGCTGACCATGGCCGGCAGCTTCCTCGACATGCCGGGCCTCGCCATGCCCTCTGGAACGGATGCCGAGGGCCTGCCGACTTCGGCCCTGTTCTCGCGCCCCTCCGGCGACGACGACGCCATCCTCGCGGCCGGGCTGTGGATCGAGCGCAGCCTGAGTGGGCGCTAGAGGGGCGGATCCAATCAGGTTGGATCATCGACCTGATCGGGCCCTCCTCCCGCCGGAAGAAAGCCTTGCGACCTGTCGGCTTGAAAGCGCATTGAGCGGCAGGGCTTCGGCCGCGACTGGTCCCCTGTCCGATATCGTCGGGGACGAGCGCCAATCCCCGATTGCAGGAACGCCGAAGCTGGGCTAGGTTGCGCCCGCTTCGGCTCAGCACCCGTAGCTCAGCTGGATAGAGCGCTGCCCTCCGAAGGCTGATGTCAAGGGGCTGGTAGAATATGAGGAGACCAAAAGAGGTAGTAGGAACAAGGATTTGCGAGGTCTTCGTTCTTGCCTTTCAACTCGCGAAAAGTTCACGTAAGCACTGCGTAAGCAGTTGCGACACGGTAAGCACCCGTAGCTCAGCTGGATAGAGCGTCGCCCTCCGAAGGCGAAGGCCACAGGTTCGAATCCTGTCGGGTGCGCCAATTTACTGATAAGAAGCAATGATTTATAAATGGCGTGTTTGAGACAGGCTGCCCCCCGACGCCGCATGGGACAAATTTGGGACAATTCCAAGGGGCTCTGCCAACCAGGTCCGCTGTACAGCTGGCAACCGCCGTCGCAGCGTTGCCCTCAACTGTCGGGAATGCGCCGATTGCGTTGAAGAAGTCGACGTAGAGAACGGCGCGCGTGACGAACGACCGCTGGTGAGACGTGACGCCGCCGCTTGATGCCGGCTGCGGCGCCGGCATCAGGATGAGCTTGGCAAGCTTCCTGCTCAGCCTGCCTGATGGCGCGGCTTGCCTCAACATCGGCGAGTGAGGCGAGAGGTTGCCGTGGTCTGGCGCGAACTCAGCCGATGACTGAGCCGCGTGATGGACCAGAGTCAAAGCGCTACAGAGTATGCTATTGCTCTATCACGCGGATTCCGATCGGAGCCTTTCGTTCTGAAGTGCGAAGCAGATGGAGCGACTGCCATGGCAAGAAAAACCCTGCTGGCGTTCGATACCAAGGCTTTTCTGGCGCGCGTCGGCAACGGCAGCAGCGTCGGAAGCTATGCCGTCGGGCAGACCATCTTCTCGCAGGGCGATCCCGCAGACGCAGTCTTCTACATCCAGCAGGGCAAGGTGAAGATTTCGGTCGTCTCTGAACAGGGGAAGGAAGCCGTCGTCGCGCTGCTCGGCCCGAAGGAGTTTTTCGGTGAAGGCGGCCTTGCCGGTCAGTCAAAGCGTATTTCGACGGTCGTGGCGCTTTCGGATTCGGTGATTTCTCGGATCGAAAAATCAGCGATCCTCCGGCTGATTCATGAGGAGCCTGAATTTTCGGAGGTGTTCATTGCCCACCTCCTGGGACGTGCCGTCCGCGTCGAGGCCGATCTGATCGATCAGCTCTTCAATTCGAGCGAGAAGAGACTTGCTCGGCTTCTTCTTCTGCTCGCTAATTTTGGCAAGGAGAGCGAACCTGAGCCGATGATCGCGAAGATCAGCCAGGAGACTCTTGCCCAGATGGTCGGCACCACGCGCGCCCGCGTCAGCTTTTTCATGAACAAATTCCGCAAGCTCGGCTTCATTTCATACAATGGCGGTATCGAGGTTCATCGGTCGTTGCTGAACGCAGTACTCCACGATCAACCTCACATCGATCCAGATGTCGATGGCTGAGCCACAGATTGTTGGTCGGGGTGATCAATTCTGCACAGTCGTCAGCTCTGCAGGCGCATAGGTTAATAGCGCGGGGGTAATTCCCCTCTGATCCCAAATTTCCTTAAGCGGCCCGAGGCCGCCCTGGACGTTTATCCCCGCCGCGCCCGGTGGGAATGAGCTTGGGCGCCAATTGGTGGGAGCACCAACATGACAACACTGAATCTGGTCAGGCAGCCGCTCCGGACGACCCCGTTTGTGACTGGACGGCTGCGGCCCTTCCCGGAGATCCGCACGCGAAGCCCCCAAATGACCCCGGCGCGGATGGCGGCGCTGCTTCAGCACAAGGACACCCTCCTGCAGGAAGTGCATCACCGTGTCGGCAACAGCCTGCAGATCATCGCCAGCATTCTGGCGCTCGACGCACGCAAAGTGCATTCCGACGAGGCGCGCCTGCATCTGGAGAATGCCCATCGACGCATCCTGGCGGTGGCCACCGTGCAGCAGCAACTCCAGATTTCACGCGAGGGCAGCGAATTTGAACTCGCGGCCTACCTGCGCCAGCTTTGTGAAAATCTGACTGCATCAGTTGTTGGCAACACCGCGCGGATCGCGATCGATGTCCAGGCCGATGTCGGTGCGGTTTCTTCCGCTGTCGCGACGAACATAGGTCTCATTGTCACCGAATTGGTCATTAACGCGCTGAAGCATGCGTTCATCGCCGAGGCTGCCGCCGGCAGGATCACGGTGACCTATCGGGTCGAAGGGCACGGCTGGCGGCTTACCGTTTCCGACAACGGAGTTGGTAAGCTGAATGGCCATCAACACCCGTCTGCATTGGGCCTTGGAACGGGCATCGTCGCGGCGCTTGTCAAGCAACTCAACGGGCGCCTCGAGACTGCAATCGGGCCGAACGGTTCTGGAACCGCGATATCGATCACCGGTCGCTTCGAATACCCAGCCCACTAAAGCAGAGGAGAAGAAGTCATGGACAAGGACCGCGTCATAGGTTCGGCGAAGGAAGCCAAAGGCAAGGTCAAGGAAGCCGTCGGCAAGGCCGTTGGCGACTCCAAGCTGGAAGCCGAAGGCACGGCCGACAAGATCGAAGGCAAAGTGCAGAACGCGGTCGGCGGACTGAAAGACGCAATAAAACGGAAATAGGTGCGGGACCGCGTTTCTCTGCCAATCATGAGCCAAATCCAGCGAGATCCCGCAGAGCTACCTCGATGTCGACGAGTCAAGCACTGTTTCCCCCGCCGGGCGTCATCCCCCGCCCCCTCGACGTCCGGCTTAAGGACCCCGGTCGGCACCCCACCGGCCGGGGATTCTTTGATCGAGGTCATCCAATCATGAATCGCAATGTGCTCTATCTGTCATCGGTGTGCTTGCCGTAGTCGCTGTGGTTCTAGGATATCAATTCTACCAACAGCAGCAGAGTACCACCGGCATACAGATCGAAGTGGGCGAGGGTGACGTTTCTATCGAGACCAAGTAGAACGGCCGCGCCGTAGGGCAGAGCCAATCCGGTTTCCAAACTCGCGTTCAAAGGGCATCGTCCGGCTCAGTCGGGCAACGGGAGATAGATCATGTCGATCGGACTCATACTCATCATCATTCTTGTCATCTTCCTGCTCGGTGGCTTCAGCGGCCGCTTCGGTGGCTACGGCTACGGGTTCGGTCATGGCGGCGTTGGTGTTATCGGCGTCATCCTAATCATTCTCGTCGTTCTGGTTCTCATGGGTAGGCTTTGACCTCAGCGCCTTGGACTTCGCGATGAGCCGTCTTCACGCACACCCTGAGAGTCATCTGGTCGCGCGTATCGGGTGGCTTCGGGCCGCGGTGCTCGGAGCCAACGACGGCATCGTTTCGACGGCAAGCTTGATCGTCGGTGTTGCTGCGGCGGCGGCAAGCCAGAACGAAGTGCTGATTGCAGGTATCGCGGGATTAGTCGCCGGTGCGATGTCGATGGCGGCCGGAGAGTATGTTTCAGTCAGTTCGCAATCGGATACCGAGCAGGCCGATCTCGCGCGCGAACGCAAGGAGTTGAGCGAGAACATCGGGTTTGAGCGCGAGGAGTTGGCCGACATCTATGTGAAGCGCGGCGTCGATCCGACGCTTGCACGGCAGGTCGCCGAGCAGCTGATGGCGAAAGACGCCTTGATGGCTCACGCTCGCGATGAGCTGGGGATTTCGGAGATCACCACCGCACGTCCGGTCCAGGCTGCGCTGACTTCGGCTGCGACATTTTCCGTCGGTGCCGCCATGCCTCTGTTGATGGTCCTTGTTTCGCCGGCAAGCATGATGGTGCCATTGGTATCTGCCGCATCCCTCGTCTTTCTTGCATTGTTGGGCGCGATCGGGGCCAGAGCAGGTGGAGCGAATGTTCTGCGCGCCACCGCCCGCGTGACATTCTGGGGCGCGTTGGCGATGGCCCTGACAGCGGGCATCGGCGCGTTGTTTGGAACTGTGGTTTGAGCCGACACGCAAGGGTTCGTGCTGCCGGCGATGATCCAGGGCAACGACGCTCATGTGACTACCGAACAAAGGAGTAAGAACGATGAAGGGTTTCGTTGCGGACATCGAGGAGCTGACGGAAGAAAACACCGATTTCCGTCGAGTGCTCTACACCGGCAAGAACCTTCAATTGGTGCTGATGGCGATCGAGCCAGGCGGAGAGATCGGGGAAGAGGTCCACGATGGTGGGGACCAGTTCTTCCGGGTTGAGAAGGGCAAGGGCGAGGTCGTGATCGACGGGCATCGCTCGAAGATCAAAGGCGATGACGCGATCATTGTGCCGGCCGGCGCCCGCCACAACGTTATCAACACCGGCGACAAGCCCTTGAGGCTCTATACCCTCTATGGGCCGCCGGCGCATCGCGACGGCACGGTGCGGGCGACAAGGGCTGACGCCGAGGCTTCGGAAGAGCATTTCGACGGCAAGACAACCGAATGACTACTGTCGCTCAGGCGACGACGCCCCTACGGTCGCGATCTGATCGGAGAAGGTGGTGATGGATGCGTCGTCCTGGCTTCCGCTCGTGGGGTTTGTCGCCGCTTGCTTACTCGCGGCCATGACCGGCGCCTTCTTCCGGCCAGGCGAGTGGTACGAGCGCTTGAAGAAGCCGGCGTGGCGTCCGCCGAACCGACTGTTCGCACCGGTGTGGACGGTTCTCTATTTGATGATCGCGGTATCCGGTTGGCTGGTTTGGCGGGAGGCGGGGTTCGCCGGCGCGGCGCTGCCGCTCGCCGTCTATGCCCTTCAGCTCCTTCTCAACGCCGCGTGGACGCCGCTCTTCTTTGGCCTGCACCGTCCCGATCTCGGCTTCGTCGACATCGTTCTGCTGTGGCTGTCCATCGTCACGACGATCATGCTTTTCGTTTCGATTTCCGTCGGGGCAGCTTTGCTGCTCGTGCCCTACCTCGCCTGGGTCACGTTCGCCACGGCGCTCAATTTCGCGGTCTGGCGCCTCAATCCTTCAGCCTCTTCGCCAAGCTAGAATAGGGTGTATGTGCAGCTGAGGGTGCCCGTTCCGTCGCGCTCGACCAACGAACTGGCAACGAGATGGTCATGTTCAATTCCCGGTCCGGTCCAGTAGGGACCGCTCTATTATTTTGGTATCCATTATTCTAACTGACTGTCCGCGCAATCAAGGACGGCAGAGGTTAGTCGCCGGAAACTCTCAATTAAAACAATATGTTGTGCTTTTAGAGAGATGATCTCAGGCCTGCCGAAAGCAGAGGTCACAGGTTCGAATCCTGTTGGGTGCGCCAACCTGCTAAGGTTGGGGTCGAGGGCCGAATACCTTCGCCTGGTCAAAACTTCCCAAGAAAATCAAGCGTTTGACAACGGCTCCGAAGGCGAAGGCCACAGGTTCGAATCCTGTCGGGTGCGCCAACCTGCCAAGGTTGGGGTCGAGGGCCGAATCTGTTCGCCTGGTCAAAACTTCCCAAAAAAATCAAGCGTTTGAGAACGGCCCTGTGGGACCGTCTTTTGCTTAGAGCGCCCAATCCGTCGTCATTTAGGCACCATCTATGCACCCGGACGAAAGTCCCCGGATACCGTAGCGCGCTTACGGCGGTCCGCTGACAAGGGAACCGTCCCCTGAATGCCGATTAGCCTTATGTGCGAATGCTTCTCATTAGTGTTTCTAGGCTCATCGGATTATACACCCGTCAGCGGCTCTGGTGATCCGAGTCGGTTGCACGGGGGGGGGTCACAATTCCTTCGTGTCAACGGCATACAATTGAAAAGGTCGCGCATCGGCCGAACACAAAGTCTCCCGGTGACGCCAGCCTGGGTGGGGCCGGAAGCGCCAGGAGGAGTTCCGATCACTGGCAGCGGGTATCGAACTGAGGCATTTGCGCTATGCGGTCGCCGCTGCTCATTTCCAGAGCTTCCGGCGTGCGGCTGAGGAACTGGGTGTCAAGCAGTCGACGCTGAGCCGCTGCATTCGCCAGATGGAAGACCGACTGGGCGTGAAGGTGTTCGAGCGAACCAGCGGCGGTGTGCGCCTGACGATCGCAGGCGAAGAAGTATTGCGCACCTCCCGCCATCTTGTTGAGACCGTCGATCATATGGCGGCGACCGCCAGGGACATGGGCAGGGGCGAATCCGGCCAGCTCACCATCGGGTTCTATACGTCACTCTCGGCCGGAAATCTGCGTGCCAGCCTGATCGAGTACGCGGCCCGCTTCCCGAAGGTGGACATTCAGACGATCGAGGGATCGCGGCGGAGCCTATTCGCCGGCCTGGAGCGCGGCAGGCTCGACGTCGCCATCATCACCGGAGAGCCGAGCACGCGCGACGTGAAGACCATGCCGCTTTGGAGCGAGCGTGTCATGGTCGCGCTGCCCGAAGGCCACCGGCTGGCGGCCAACAATATCGTCTACTGGACAGACCTTAAGGACGAAACCTTCCTTCTTAGCCAGCGCGATCCGGGACCGGAGATCCAGGACATCCTTCTGGCGAAGCTTGCCGCGCCCGGCGAGCGGCCGAAGGTGATCAGCCATGATATCAGCCGCGAGAACATCAAGAGCCTGGTCGGCGCGGGATTCGGCGTCGGCCTGATGTGCGAGGCATGCATTGGCGCCAGCTATGTGGGCGTCGTCTATCGCGAGGCGCGCGACGGCAACGGCCCGAGCCGGATCAGCTATGCCGCCTACTGGCAAGGCGACAACGACAATCCGGCGCTGGCGCATTTCCTCAAGCTGCTCGAGGAGCGCTACCCCTTGCTGTCCAACGACGAATGAGAGTTCCGCCGCGCCTTGGCGAAGGCGCGATCGGTCGCCATGAAGCGTTCCACCATCGGGGCGATCAGCTTGGCCGGTTCGCCGACAGGCTGTCCCGTTTCCCGGCCCAGGACTTCGGCATAGGCGACGAGGTCGCAATGCACTGCGGCGGGAAGTTCGATGGTGAGTTTGACCGGCCGGTCGTCGGCAATGGCGCCGAGTTTCAGTTTTGCCATGGATCATCCGCCATAGGGTTCGAGGACAAGGTCGCGCGTAACGATCACGCGGACGGGAAAGCCGGGCCGGATGGTGAGCGTCGGCCTAACTTGCAACTGGCGCTGGACGATCTGCTGGCCGGCGTCGTTGATGGTGTCCTGCGCACCGCCGCGAATGGCGCTGATCAGGCGATCGTTGTCGTCGGCGGCCAGCTCCGTCCCGACGCCGAGCAGGGTCGAGAGTGCAGCCGCCTTGGCGATGTCCCACCAGTGATAGTCGACGCCGTCCTCAAGCCCGGCATAGCCTTGCGTGTCGGCTCCAGATTGACGTTCCAGTACAATGGAACGCCCGTTCGGAAAGATCAGCCGGTTCCAGACGAGCAATACCCGACGCTGGCCGAAGCCCACATCATTGCTGTACTCACCGATGATGCGGGTGCCCTGGGGGATCAGGAGCATGCTGCCCGTCGGACTGTCATAGATGTGCTGGGTGACCTGCGCGGTGATCTGTCCGGGCAGATCGGAGCGAATGCCGGTGATGAGCGCGGCCGGAATCACGGACCCGGCCTGTAGCACATAGGGCGACACCGGCGGCATGACGCGATCGGGCGCAACGGTGCGCCGGTCCACGGGACCGCTGAGGAATGCGACATTGCTGTTCTGAGCGGCGGGCGGCTGAACGCCGAGACTGAGACCCACGGTTTCGGGCGCAGGCGTGGCATTCGCCGCGGCCGGGGCGGTCTGGAAGAAGACCCGGCTGGTGCGCGCCGCCTCTTCTTCGGCAAGGCGTCGTTGTTCTTCTGGATCGACTGCCGGCGTGTTCATCGTGGGTGGGACGACGGGCCGCCCACGCTCCTGGGCGTCGAGGATCGGCCGGCCGAGATCGCCGGGCAAGGCGGGACCGAGCACCGGGCCGGTATAATCGCGGGGCAATTCGTTGAGCCCATCCGCGGTGCTGCGGTTCTCGGTCGAATAGAGCTCCTCGCTGCCAACTCCGTCCTTCGGGGTCTGAAGCGCATAGATGAGCGCACCACCGACGCCGAGCGCGGCGACGAGGCCGATGCCGGCCAATACCCGACGAGAGAGACGTGTGACGCGCGGAGGATTGCCGCGCAGCCGCATCGGTTCGGCCGTGTCGGCGGGCGATGCGGTGAGCGGAGCGCTTTCGTCTTTATTGTCATCGATATCGCTCATGACGCAGGCCTCCCGTCGATTCGCACGATCCTGACTGTCTGCTGTCGGTCGCCGCTGCCGAGACGCAGCTCGGCGGCCGCGAAGATACGGTCCACGATCAGGATGTTGCGATAGATGCGGCTGTTGACGATCTCCGGCTCTCCATCGGAGCCGAGCACGAAGAGCGGTGGCATCTCGCCCTGCACGATTCCGGCGGGGAACACGATGTAGACGCGCCGCCCGTCGTCGAAGACCGACACCGGCCGCCAGGGCGGGCTGTCGCCTTGCAGGCCGTAGCGATAGTGTCGCGCCGAGGTTGCTGGAATGGTCGGGGTGGCCGGCGTCGCGCGCTGGGTGGCCGGCGGCTGCGGATAGGCCCAGGCGACCGCCGGCATGTAAGGTTCCTCTTCGGCGCGCAGTTCGATCATATACGTGCGGCGATCGGTGGTGACGACGAGGTTGGTCGTGATGTCCGGACGCGTGGGCTTGACGAGGATATGGACGCGCCGTGTCGCGCCGGAACCGCTTGTCGTGTCGCCGATGATCCATCGCGCGGTATCGCCGGCGGCGATCGGTCCCGCGCCGGTGAGGGCCTCGCCCGGCTCGAGCGCGATGTTGGTGATCTGGCCTGGCGACGCATAGACCTGATAGAGCGCGCCTTCGCTCCAGGGATAGATCTGGATCGCGTTGTAATAGCCTTCCCGGCGGGGTTCGATACGCGCGGCCGCATTGGCGCTCTCGACCTGGCCGGTCGGCGTGGACGCATCCGTGCCGCCTCGTGCAACCGTCCATGCCGGTGGCGTATGGAGCGCCCGCGGCCGTTCGTCCGTGCTTGGTCTCTGCACCGTGGGCAGCGGCGGCACGCTGTCGTCGTAGCTGATTTGCGGTGGGCGGTAGGTGGCGCATCCGGCAAGCGTGGAGGCGGAAAGCAGCACAAACATCAGTACGGATTTACGGAAAACCGGAAGTGCGGGTTTGCGGAAGATCGTGCTCATTGGCTCATCTCCCGCGACCAGTTGATGGCGTTGACGTAGATGCCAAGCGGGTTGGCGCGCAGCTTCTCGGCGTCGCGCGGCGGCTGGATGACGATGGTCAGGATCGCCGTCCATCGCTCCGTGACGGAGAGCTGCCCGTTCTCAAAATGCCGCTCCGTCCAGGCCACCCGGAAGGAGTTCGGCGAAGCGCGGATGACGCTGGAGACCTCGACGGAGACTTGGTTTTGTCCCACGCGCGTGAAGGGATCGTTGGCCCGCGCATAGTCATTGAGCGCGAGCGCCCCGCGGTCGGTGGTGAACTCGTAAGCGCGCAGCCAGTTCTGACGGACCACGATCGCGTCGGCGGGGATCGAACGCACCTGCTCGATGAAGCGCGCCAGATGAAACGCGATCTGCGGATCGGTGGGCTGGTAGTCGGCAGTGGCAGGCGCGACGGCCTGCGCCTGGCCGAGATTGTCGACCTGCACCACCCAGGGCACGATTGAACCTGTGGCGGACTGCCAGACGAGCGCCGCCGCGAGGCCGCCGGAGAGGATCAGCGAGCCGAACGCCATGCATCTCCAGTTGCGCGCCTGCACGCGGGCCGAGCCGATGCGCTCGTCCCAGACCTGGGCTGCACGCTGATAGGGCGTTTCAGGCCCGGGAGATTTGCCGTAGTGGGTCGAGGATCGTTTGAAGAAGCTCATGAGCGGTTCCCTTCGGAGAGATTGACGGAGCTGGCGCCGCCATGGCTGTCGCCGGATCGCACGGCATGGGCAGTGGCCTGGACGCCATGGGAGAGCCGCTGAGAGCGCTTCATGCGCTTGGCCCAATCCGGAGGACTGTCGGAGGCGGATGAGGGGGATGGTGCAGCCGCGGCGGTTGCTGCACCGCCCGCATTGCCTACAGTGCCGCCCGTCGTCTCGAAGGCGGCTCGCCCGCCGGCTTGAAAGCTCTGCCTCAGGCTGCCGGAGGCGTTGGCGCTGGCGCGCCGCAGTGGAGAGACGGCAGCGCGCGCGCCTGTGCTCGCTACAGCGCCGAGCCCAGAGGCGACGCCTGCGGCGCCCGACTGACCGGCCGAGCCAAGGCTGTAGGCGGTCGCCGCCCCTCCCGCCGCGGCGACGCCGCCGCGAGCAGCGGCCGCCGCTCCGGAGAACGCCACACCGCCACCACGCGCTGCCAGACCAGCGGCACCCACGCCGGCGAGCGCGGCGCCGCCGACGGCAAGGCCGGTGCCGACTGCGGCCCCGGCACCGAGTTGCGGTCCGCCGGACACGATTCCGTTCGCGATGCCTGGTCCGAAGATTCCGAGCCCGAGCAGCGACAGCGCGGCCAGCACCACGGCCATGGCCTCGTCGATGGTCGGGGTGACACCGCCGAAGCCGGCGGTGAACTGCGAGAACAGCGTCGAGCCGATGCCGATGATGACGGCGAGCACCAGTACCTTGATGCCGGACGAGATCACATTGCCGAGCACGCGCTCGGCCATGAAGGCGGTCTTGCCGAAGAGGCCGAAGGGAATGAGGACGAAGCCGGCAAGCGTGGTCAGCTTGAACTCGATCAGGGTGATGAAGAGCTGGATGGAAAGGATGAAGAAGGCGAGAAGCACCAGCGCCCAGGCGAACAGCAGGCAGGCGATCTGGATGAAGTTCTCGAAGAAGGCGACCCACCCCATCAGGTCTGAGATGGATTCGAGCAGCGGCCGCGCGGCATCGAGCCCGGTCTGGGCGACGCGGCCGGGCCGCATCAGATCGGCTGCGGTGAAGCCGGTGCCCGACGCCATCAGGCCGAGGCCCGCGAAGCTCTCGAAGACGATGCGGGCGAGATTGTTCCAGTTGCCGATGATGTAGGCGAAGACGCCGACGAACAGGGTCTTCTTGACCAGACGGGCGATGATGTCGTCGTCGGCGCCCCATGACCAGAAGAGCGCGGCCAGCGTCACGTCGATGACGATCAGCGTCGTGGCGATGAACGCCACTTCGCCGCCGAGCAGGCCGAATCCGCTATCGATATAGCTGGTGAATACCCCGAGGAAATTGTCGATGACGCCCGTCCCGCCCATGGATCACTGATCCTCGTTATCGCGTTGGACGGAATCGGAGGGTGAGCGGCCGAGGAACCGGTCGCGGGTCTCGGCCCAGACGCGGAGACATTCGGGTTCGTTCGCGGCGGCCTCGCCCATTTGCTGACAGCGGCGCTGTTCCGCGCGCAGCGGGTCGGCGGAAGGCGCCAGCGCTGGTGTGGAGACCGGTCGCACCGGTTCGTCCTTGCGCGTCAGCTCGATCACCGTCGCCGTGATGGCGAAGGCGACGAAGACGATCGCTCCGATCCGCGCCAGATTTTTGCCTTCCATTTCTTCCCCCTTTCCGGTCGTCTGGCGGGTCAGTTGCTGCCGTTGAACATCTGCGCATTGCCGGGTTGATAGCCGCTGCCGGGTGTCAAAAACCGTTCGCGCTGGACGCGACCCTGTTCGGCCGCGGCCGCGCGCTCGGCGTCGGTCAGGGCCTGTGCCCGGCCGTTGGCGGCGATGACCGCCGTAAGGTCGGCGAGCTGTTGCGCCTGAAGTGCGAGGAGCTGGTTGCCGGCTTGTGTCGCCTGCAAGGCGCCGGTCGCGCCCTGGCTCTGACCGACCAGCGCAGACATCTGGGCGCGGTTGGTCTCGATATTGCCCACCACGCCGGCCTGGACGCGCATGGCGTCCTGCAGACCGCCGACGGTGTTCTCCCAGCGCGAGCGCGCATCGGCGACGAACTGCTGCTCCGAGGCGCTCATGTCGATGTTGCTGTAGTTCTGCTGGAAGGCCTGATCGATCTGCTGGACGTCGAAGGCGATGTTCTGGGCTTGGCTGAGCAATGCCTGGGTGCGGCCCACGGCTTGCTGAAGTTGCTGCAACGAGGAATGCGGCAGGCTCGCAAGATTGCGGGCCTGGTTGATGAGCATCTGCGCTTGGTTCTGGAGCGAGGTGATCTGGTTGTTGATCTGCTCCAGCGCCCGCGCCGCCTGGAGCACGTTCTGCGCATAGTTGGTGGGGTCATAGACGATCCACTGTGCCTGCGCCGGTGGCGCCAGCACCATCGGCAGTGCCGCGATCGGCGCGGCGATCAGAGCGGCGGCAAAGCGGGCCGCACGTGTGCGGGGTTTACGGGTCTTCATGGCAGGGTTTCCTTTTCGGCTTGGCGGATGAGATTGCTGAGGTCAGGAATGAGGTCGGCGGCCCAGTCGACGCCGCGATGGCGCAGCCAGGCGTCGAGGAATTCGCCGCGACCATGTTCGGCAAGGATGCGGGCGATGGCGGCCTGATCGGTCTTGGCGGAGGTGGCGCAGAGCGCGAGCGCCACTTCGCTGAGCCCCAGCTCGAACAGCCGGTTGCCGCGCCGCGACTGGCAGTAATAGTCGCGTTTGGGCGTCGCTCGCGCGAGGATCTCGATCTGCCGGTCATTGAGGCCGAAGCGCCGGTAGATCGCGGTGATCTGCGGCTCGATCGCCCGCTCATTGGGCAGGAGCAATCGCGTTTGGCAGCTCTCGATGATGGCGGGCGCAATGGGGGAGCCGTCGATGTCGCTGAGGCTCTGCGTGGCGAAGACGACGGACGCGTTCTTTTTTCTGAGCGTCTTCAGCCACTCGCGGAGCTGACCGGCGAAGCCTTCGTCGTCCAGCGCCAGCCATCCCTCGTCGATGATGATGAGCGTCGGCGAGCCGTCGAGCCGGTCCTCGATGCGGTGGAAGAGGTAGGCGAGCACCGCAGGCGCCGCCCCGGTGCCGATCAGGCCCTCGATCTCGAAAGCCTGCACGGACGCCTTGCCGAGATGCTCGACCTCCGCATCGAGCAGACGGCCATAGGCGCCGCCGACGCAATAGGGCTTGAGCGCCTGCTTGAGGTCGTTGGATTGAAGCAGCACGGCAAGGCCGGTGATCGTGAGTTCTTCGACAGGCGCCGAGGCGAGCGAGGTCAGCGCCGTCCAGAGATGTTCCTTCACCTCCGGTGTGATCCCGACGCCCTCGCGCATGAGAATGGCCACGACCCAGTCGGCGGCCCAGGCGCGCTCCGCTGTTTGCTCGAGGCGGGAAAGCGGTTGCAGCGAGACGCTGTGCTCGTCGCCTTCGGTCAGGCCGCCGCCGAGATCGTGCCAGTCGCCGCCCATGGCGAGCGCCGCGGCGCGGATCGAGCCGCCGAAATCGAAGGCGAAGACCTGGGCACTCGCATAGCGGCGGAACTGCAGCGCCATCAGCGCCAGAAGCACGGACTTGCCCGCGCCGGTCGGACCGACGACGAGCGTGTGCCCGACATCGCCGACATGAAGGGAAAACCGGAACGGGGTAGAGCCTTCGGTCTTGCCGAACAGCAGTGGGGGCGCTGCAAAGTGCTCGTCCCGTTCCGGCCCCGCCCACACGGCGCTGAGGGGGATCATGTGGGCGAGATTGAGCGTGGAGATCGGCGGCTGGCGGACATTGGCGTAGACATGTCCGGGCAATGAGCCGAGCCAGGCATCCACGGCATTGATGGTTTCGGGCATCGCGGTGAAGTCGCGGCCCTGGATAACCTTCTCGACGAGGCGCAGCTTCTCGTCGGCCACACGGGGGTCGGCGTCCCACACCGTCACTGTCGCGGTGACATAGGCGACGCCGGCATAGTCGGCGCCGAGTTCCTGCAGCGCGAGATCGGCGTCCGCCGCCTTGTTCGATGCGTCGGTGTCGACCAGCACCGAGGCCTCGTTGGTCATCACCTCTTTCAGGATCGCGGCAATCGACTTGCGCTTGGCGAACCATTGGCGACGGATGCGTGTCAGCAGCTTGGTCGCATCGGTCTTGTCCATCAGGATGGCGCGGGTCGACCAGCGATAGGGAAAGGCCAGCCGGTTGAGCTCGTCGAGCAGGCCGGGCGTCGTGACAGTCGGAAACCCGGTGACGGTCAGGACGCGCAGATGCTGGTCGCCAAGACGCGGTTCGAGCCCGCCGGCGAGCGACTGATCGGCGAGCAGCGCATCCAAATACATCGGCGTCTCGGGAACACGGACGCGATGGCGCTTGGTGGAGACGCAGCCGTGGAGATAGGTCAGGGTCTCCGCGTCATCGAGCCAGTGGCATTCGGGCATGAAGGCTTCGACCAGGTGCAGCACACGGTCGGTTCGGTCGGCGAATCCGGCCAGCACCTCATGCGGGTCGACGCCCTTGGTCTCGCGGCCCTCATAGAGCCAGCCCTCGGCGCGGGCGGCATCCTCGGCCGGCGGCAGATAAGTGAGGGTGAGAAAATAGCTGGATTCGAAATGCGCGCCGGCCTCCTCGAAGCTCGCCCGGCGCTCGGCGTCGACAAGCGCGGATGCGGCGTCGGTAAAGCGGCTGTCGGGATAGCTGTTCGATGGATGGCGTTGCGCCTCCACGAAGATCGCCCAGCCCGAGCCGAGACGGCGGAAGGCGTTGTTGAGGCGTCCCGCGACCGCGACGAGCTCGGCCGGGACAGCCGAATCGAGGTCCGGGCCGCGGAACCGCGCGGTGCGCTGGAAGCTCCCGTCCTTGTTGAGGACGATGCCTTGGCCGACCAGCGCCACCCAGGGCAGGAAATCGGCGAGGCGTGCGTTGCGATTGCGGTATTCGGCGAGGTTCATCATGGGCGGTTCCTCTCGCTCAGACCGTCAGATGCGCGGGAATGCGCAGGTGCCGGCGGCCGACCTCGACGAAGAGAGGGTCGCGCTTGGCGGCCCAGACGGCGGCCAGATGACCGATGGCCCAGATCGCGATGCCAGCGAGCCAAAGCCGCAAGCCAAGCCCGATGGCGCCCGCGAGCGTGCCGTTCATGATGGCGATGGCGCGCGGCGCACCGCCGAGCAGGATCGGCTCGGTCAATGCCCGGTGGACCGGGACCGAGAAGCCGAGCAGCTCGCCGTCCTGTTCGCCAAGGCTCGACATCAGACGAGCGCTCCGCCGCCGAAGGAGAAGAACGACAGGAAGAACGAACTTGCCGCGAAGGCGATCGACAGACCGAAGACGATCTGGATGAGGCGCCGGAAGCCGCCCGACGTGTCCCCGAAGGCGAGTGTCAGGCCGGTGATGATGATAATGATGACGGCGAGGATCTTCGCGACTGGCCCCTCGATCGATTCGAGGATGGACTGGAGCGGTGCCTCCCATGGCATGGAGGAACCAGACGCATGAGCGGCAGGCGTGGTCATCAAGGCGATGACCACGACCGAAGCCGCCGCAGCCAGGCGATGGTAGGCGTTACGCAGGGTCTGATGCATGTGGACTTTCCTTTGCGGCTGGTGCGAGAAGAGCTGCGCCAGGCGCGACCACGGCTGTCACGACGCGGTAATCGCCATCCGGCCCGAGGCCTTCGACGCGGGCGAGTTCGGAAAGACGGCGGGCCGTGCCACGGCCTGACAGCAACGCCACGAGATCGATGGTCTCGGCGATCAGCGCGCGCGGAACGGTGACAACGGCTTCCTGGATGAGCTGTTCGAGACGGCGCAGCGCACCGAGTGCCGAGCCCGCGTGGATCGTTCCGACGCCGCCCGGATGGCCGGTGCCCCAGGCCTTCAGAAGATCAAGCGCCTCACTGCCACGGACCTCGCCGATGGGAATGCGGTCGGGACGCAGGCGCAACGAAGAGCGGACGAGATCGGAGAGAGAGGCCACGCCATCCTTCGTCCGCATGGCGACGAGATTGGGGGCTGCGCATTGCAGTTCGCGCGTGTCCTCGATGATGACGACGCGATCGGCGGTCTTCGCGACCTCGGCAAGAAGCGCATTGGTCAGCGTCGTCTTGCCGGTCGAGGTGCCGCCGGCGACGAGGATGTTGGCGCGGGCCGCGACGCCGCCGCGTAACGCGGTGGCCTGTTCGGCCGTCATGATGCCGGCGGCGACGTAGTCGTCGAGAGTGAACACCGCGACGGCGGGCTTGCGGATCGCGAAGGCCGGGGCTGCGACCACCGGCGGCAGAAGCCCCTCGAAGCGCTCCCCCGTCCCGGGCAGCTCCGCCGAAACGCGCGGGCTCCCGCTATGGACCTCCGCGCCGACATGATGGGCGACGAGACGGATGATCCGCTCGCCATCCTCCGGCGCCAGGCGTTCACCCGTATCGGACAGGCCTTCGGAGAGGCGGTCGATCCACAGCCGCCCATCCGGATTCAGCATCACCTCGACGACGCCTGCGTCTTCGAGAAAGCGGCCGATGGCGGGACCGAGCGCGGTGCGTAACATCCGCGCGCCGCGCGCAATACCTTCCGAATTGTGATGCGAGGTCGCCATCTGATCCCCGATTTCGACGGGGACAAACCAGATGGTCCCCATGCGGGGATGATTAAAAGGGCCTGCTTTAGGGTCGATTCAACAAGGAATTAGCGTCGTCGTAGTGTGGCGTGCAAAGACAGGAGAGCGGCGGCGGTCTCCTTTGCCGACTGGTGTTATGTGTCGGCGCCGGGGTCACTTCCGGGCGTCCAGCGCGCTGCACGATGCTTCGCTCAGGTAACGGTGAATTGCCCCATCATGCCAGCGTCTTCATGCTCGAGGATGTGGCAGTGGAACATGAGCGGTGTCTCGCGGCTCGCCGGCTGGTCGAAGCGGGTGAGGATCTCGGCCTCGCCGGGGACCAGAACGGTATCCTTCCACCCGGTGTCTTCGGGTCGTGGCGGCCCGCCATTCTCGGACACCACCCGGAAGCGCACGCCGTGGACGTGGAATGGATGGGCCACCATCGTGCTGCGGACATGCCAGCGCTCGACCGACCCGAGCGCCACCTCGAAATCGACCCTGTTCATGTCGAAAGGACGGCCATTGATGGCAAAGCCGCCGCCGCCCATCATCATGCCGCCCATGCCCATGTCGAGCGAAACCTGTCGGGTCCTGATCTCGTTGCCCGACAGATCCTCGGGTGCACCGTCAAGCTGGTCCGGCAGGCGCATGATCCGGGCCGTCTGCGTGGGATCTTTCTCGAATTGCAGAACACCATAGGGCTGACCGGGATCGCTGAGCAGCACCGGCGCCCCGCCTGCGGCGAAATCGACAAGGATCTCCGCGCGTTCGCCCGGAGCAAGCCGCAGCACGTCCAGCGCCAGCGGCGCAGGCAGGTAGCCGCCATCCGTCGCCACCAGGTGCATCAGCCGCGTGTCGTCGAAGAACAGCGTGTAGATGCGCGCGTTGGAGCCGTTCAGAAGCCGCAGCCGGACGATCCCTTCCGGCACGACCGCCGTCGCGCCCGCCTGCCCGTTCACCAGCATCCGGTTGCCGGCGAACCCGTGCATGATGTCCATCATGGAAGGGTCATAGACCATCCGTCCCGCGGCATCGAATCGTCGATCCTGGAGCACCAGTGTCAGATCATCGACACCGTACTCCGCTGGAAGACCGCGCTGGTCGTCGCGGCCGTCGGCGACATGGATGACGCCCGCCAGGCCGGAATAGACCTGTGCCGCCGTGCGTTCATGAATATGCGTGTGATACCAGGCGGTTGCCGGATCCTGAGCGATCACCATCTCCGGCCGCCATGTCGCACCGGGCGCAATGGCGAGGTGCGGACCGCCATCATGCTCTCCCGGCACCAGGAGACCGTGCCAATGCGCGCTGACAGGCTCGTCCAGCCTGTTGGTGACCTCGGTCGCAAGGTCGCCGTTCTGCACGATGATCGTCGGCCCCAGATAACCCTGGTTGAAGCCAGCGGTTGCAACGGCGGGTCCGTCACTGAATCTCCTGCTGCCAGCCATCGCTGTCAGGGACAGCCGACCCGTCGCCCGCGTATCGAGGAGTGGCGGCATCGACAGGCGTGTCAAGCGAGCGGTGTCCTGGGCAAAGGCACGCCGGGCAGGCACGGACGAAAGGATACCGGCGGTCAGGAGTGCGGAGGACGAGGAAGTCAGGAACTGGCGTCTTTTCATTCTGGTCTTTCGATAGGCATGCCGGGTGCCCGATGCTGGGCCACCCGGACCCCATGGGCAAATCGCTTGCAGTTCCCCGTATCACGTGCCCGAGGACGGATGCCATTCCATCGTGCACGCGCACACGGGATATCATCCTCTTGGATCATGGAAGCAAGGGAAGGCCGGTCAATCTGCAAGCAGCTTCTTGCGTTCCTCGAATTCCTTGCTGTCGATCTCGCCCTTGGCATAGCGTTCCTTGAGCAGTGCCAGGGCTCGATCATGCGCCCCATGGCCGCTGCCGGTCATCGCCGGACCGCCGAAGTGCCGGACGAGGAATACCGTCCCGGCGATGATCGCGACCACGATCAGGATCATGAAGATCGGTCCGAGTATCATGCCGAATCCTCCCCATTGGCTGCCACCCCACATCATGTCATGTCCGTAGAAGTAAGGGGCGCTACGATCCGGAATGTCTCCGACCTGCGCAATCGCGGGATGCGCTGTTGCGATTGTTGCTGCGATGAGGTTTGTGGCCACCGCAAAGCTTCTGGTTTTCATCCGTCTCATCCTTTTGGTTGGCGATAATTGCCATTACGTACTCATATGGAGGGTGAGTAACCTCCGCGCCCTGATCTACATCAATCCCGCGATCCTGCTTTCAGGTGCTATGTTGCAGAAGGTGGCTGGAGCGGGTCGCCCCGGATGCTCGCCACGAACGCCGAATCCGGCTCGCCCGCCCTGCGGCGGCCTACCCGGTGTCGCCATTCACATAACCAGGAGAACGCTTACATGAGCTACACGATCAATCGCATGATCTCCGACGCGAATATCGACGACCTCGACGCGCGGACCCGAAAAGCGCTTGCAGACCGCGGCTTCGGCGTGCTGACCGAGATCGACGTCAAGGCGACGATGAAGACGAAGCTTGACGTCGAGATGCCGCCCTATCGCATCCTCGGCGCCTGCAACCCGAAAATGGCGCATCGGGCCATCGGGATCGAGCCTCGGGTGGGTGCGATGCTGCCCTGCAACGTCATCCTGCGCGAGGTCGAGGGCGGCGTCGAGGTCAGCGCGATCGACCCGGTGGCGTCTATGCAAGCGATCGAGAACCCTGAACTGACCGCGGTCGCGGGTGAGGTTCGCGACCTTCTGGCGAAGGCCGTCGCGGCGATCTGAGATGAATTTGCGCGCAGGGTTTCTCGCGGGTCTTGCGGTCCTCGGGATGCTGGTGGCGCACGCCATGCTCTGCGTCGAAGCCACGAGTTCGGTACGTCACGATGCTTGAGTGCGTGGCAGGACTCTGCCCGTCTCGGGGAATGCGGCCAAGTCACCCGACCGGTGATCCGTTGCTCGCGTCACCGCGGAACGCGTTCGACGTCTGGCTTTATGTGCGACTACGGCGTGATTGCGACCTTCAGGACGCCGTCACGCTGGTGAGAAAAGAGGTCGTAGGCCGCCTCGATGTCGTCCAGCTTGTAGCGGTGCGTCACCAGCGGTGTCAGGTCAACACGCTCGGACCGGATGACTTCCATCAGTCGACGCATGCGCTCCTTGCCGCCCGGGCAGTGTCACGATGGTGTGGTCACCGAGTCCGGCAGCGAACGCACCGAGCGGTATCTTGAGGTCGCTTGAATAGACGCCAAGACTCGACAACCATCCCCCTGGCCGTAGGACGCGAAGCGCAGCTTCGAACGTCGCCTGGGTGCCCAACGCCTCTATGGCGACATCGACGCCCCGGCCATCGGTGATGCGCATGATCTCGTCCACGGGATCGACCTTCGTGAAGTCGATGACGTTGTTCGCGCCGAGCTTCTGCGAGATTGCCATCCGCTCGGCCACCCGGTCCACGGCGATGATGGTCGTCGCGCCGCTCAACCGTGCGCCGACTGTCGCGCAAAGACCGATCGGGCCTTGGGCGAAGACCGCGACCGCGTCGCCGATGCGGACCCTGCCGCGCTCCGCGCCACTGAAGCCGGTCGACATGATGTCCGGGCACATCAGCACCTGCTCGTCGGTGAGCCCGTCCGGCACGGGCGCAAGGTTGGCCATCGCGTCTGGTACGAGAACGTACTCCGCCTGGCAGCCGTCGATGGTGTTGCCGAATTTCCAACCCCCCATCGGCTTCCAGCCGTGTTTCGTGCCGGCACCATCCTGCGAGCAGTAGCCGCAGAGGCAGGCATTGCTCCAGCCGCTCGGAGTGATCGCTCCGGCAATGACGCGCTGTCCCTCCGTGTAACCGACGACCGCAGAGCCGAGCTTCTCGATCACGCCGACCGGTTCATGGCCGATCGTCAGCCCTCTCGCGACCGGATACTCGCCCTTCATGATGTGCACGTCCGTGCCGCAGATCGTAGTGGTTGAGACACGGACGAGCGCATCGAGCGGGCCAACATCGGGGATCGGCTTTTCATCCAGCGCGATGCGGCCGGGCTCCACGAAAATGGTCACCTTCATCTTCCGGGTCATCGATAGCCTCCACTTGTTTGGGGTCGCCGGTCATGCCTTGGCAATCAGATTACGAAGACCGGGGCAAAGCCGCCCCCCGGCGTCCTGAAATTGGTGGTCTGGCCCTGATAGAGGCGGACGGCCACCAGAAGCACCTGCGCGTCATATGTATAGAGCCGCACGTCCATCTTGCGCGCCTCGATTGCGTCGTCGATCCGGATCATGCGCTCGCTCGGCTTGACCAGGGTCTGGGCGACGTAGCCGCCATGCGCGATGTCCGACCAGACGCCTTTCGTCACCTTGTCGCCGCGGTACACCGCCTTGCCGCCATGTCCGCCTGTCGGCTTGAAGAACAGGCTCTTGCGCGATCTCCACAATTCATCGGCATTTTCGGGAGTGACAAGGACGGTGCGCGGGACGGATTCGAGCCGCGCAAGAAGTGTTGGGGCCAACCCCCAGGCCTGCAGCGTTGCCGGATCCGAGAGCAGCGAAAGGGCGCGCTTGTCGGCGAGAAGGGCGTGGTTGTGCGGATTTGGCGTCACAACCACCGCGCCCTCCCGGTAGGCATCTCTTAGCGCGCTGTGTTCCGGCTGATCGAACGTGAAGTCGGTGACCCTGTTGTAGACGAGGTCGATCGGTTTCCCCTCGACGCTGAGCCTACCGGCTTCATGGCGAAGATGGCTGGCGTCCGCGATAACGGCATCGACGCCGCGTGCGGCCAGCGCCTGCCGCACAAGGACGAACTCGGGATAGAGATACTGCTCTTCCGGCCTGTCGTCGACGATGGCAATTCGGCCTGCGGAACCGCTTCCCCGCTGGCGCTCCCATTCGTCCTGGAACATGCGAAATGCCACATCCTCGAAGGCGTGCGGCTTCAAGGGCATGTCCATTTCGGCACAGCAAGCGCGCTGCGCCCTTGCAAGAAGGGCGTTGAGGAATGCCCCGCCGGCGTTGGTATTGATCTCGATGAGCCGGGGCCCGTCTTCGCCTAGATGGAAATCGTAGCCCATCAACGCGCCAACAGGGCCATGATCCTCTTGCGAGATTTCCGGCGCCCAGGAGAGGACGGCGGCCTTGTATGCGGCGAGCCGCGCGGTCGCCTCGATCGCTGCGACCACCTCCTGCATCTCGGCCACCTGGCTGGCCGCGAGGAACACTGGCACATTCGAGAACAAATGCGCCTTGGGTAGGATGAAGGTCTCGCAGAACTCCGGGTCGCCAGCCTCGCGCTCAAGCGCCTCGCAGAGCGACCGACGGTCGAGGGTGATGCACAAGCAATTCTGGTTCAGCCGCTCCGAGAGGGTCTGAACTGGACCCGTGGACGTGGGGCCTGGATCGCTCATCGCCCCCAAAGCCCTGGCTGTCCCCAGGCCGGACGCGCGTCAGGCCCGATGCGGGCATCGAAAAGTCTTGGCATCATCGTTGCCCCAGTGTTTCGGTCAGCAGGCCGATCCCGAGTGCCGCATCCGTCCTTGCGATGGAGTCTTCGGCGCTCGCGATCACTCCGCACAGTGCCCGGATCGCGTCGATCGTCTCTGGAATGACGATGGCCTGGTTGTCCACCATGTAGGCGTAGAACAGTTCGTCTCCCTGGACCTTCAGCATGTCCGACCACAGCGCCACCTCGTAGAGGTTGTCATGTGGCCGGCCCAGGTCGGCCATGAGCTCCTTGACCGCGTTGATCGCCGTCAATCCGGCATCCATGCGGATCAGGGCAATCCGGGACGATGCTGCAAAAGCGTCGAGCACCTCTTCCCTTGAGGCCGGACGGGTCAACTGCACCGACCAGTAGTGCAGATGCGCCAGGGTCTCTGGCACCTTGACCGCCATCGTGACGACATCGAGATCGGGGTCGACGCTCTGCGCATCCGGCCCCTGATGGCTGGGAATCTCGGGCTCGGGGACGAGCGTGTTCATGATCCCGCCAAGGTGACTTTCCCAGGGGTCCGTCGCCCGGCGCAGCAGCGTCCCGCGCGCGCGACGCAGCAGGCCTCCCTGCTTCAATGCCGTAAGGGTTCTCACGATCGAGGTGGTGTTGCAGGAGACGACGCGCGTGCTGTCCCGGTCCAGCGCACTCGCATAGGTAGATTCCGCAACGAAGGAGTGTCCGGTCACATCGTGCTTCTCGCCACCCTGGACGATGAACTTGATGCCCCTTTGTCGATAGATGTCGACGTTCACCGCCGCGATCCGTTTCGGCGTGCAGTCCACCACCAGGTCGCTCGCCTCAAGCAGATCATCGAGGTTCCCGGCGACATCGAGTCCAGTGTTCCGCATCGCCTCTGCATGGTCACCGGTGGCTGCGAAAAGGCGGTAACCCTTCTGCGTCGCCATGCGTGGCCGCCAGTCGGCGCTGATATCCGCAACCCCGGCCAGTTCCATATCGTCCTGCATCGCAACGGCGTCGGCGACACGCTTTCCGATCACGCCGTAGCCGTTCACGGCGACGCGGATCTTTTTCGCTGGGGTCATCGGCTTCTCCTCGCGTTGGTAGCGCACGTCCGTGATGTGCCGCTGGCTGCTGTCGAAATACTGCCAAGTATTCCACAAATGCGGCTCAGTTACTGCTCCCGAACCACCCGGCTTGGCGAAATTCTTTGAACGGTGTCCATCTTATCATGGCCTGTCCAATGCCATCCTCGTTTCCGCTGGCGCCGTCAGGATGAAGCGGCGCTCCGCTGCACCAGCAAGATGCCGCTCAGCACCAGGACGACACCGATAATCTGGACCGCCTCCAGCCGCTCACCGAAAAAGGCCGCGCCGATAATGAGCCCGAAGATTGGCACCAGAAACGTGAAGGCATTCGCCCGACTGAGCTCGACTCGCTCCAGCGCCACGAACCAGAGCCAGAATGCGAGCGATGATCCGAGGACCGCAAGGGAAACGAGGACGAGGACGAATTCCTTCGACCACGCCAGCAACGAGACATCTTCCGTCAACATGGACAGCAGAGCCAGCGGTGCCGCACCGATGAGCAACTGGAAACCCATCGCCATGACGGGGTCGGCCTGGCCGGTGAGGCGCTTGATGGCAACATTGCCGATGGAAACACCGGTGGCGGCGAGCAGGACATAGGCGATGCCTTGGGAGTAGCCGCGGGCGCTGTCTCCGGCGAGGCCCGGCCAGGCGATCACCGCGATGCCGGCCAGGCCGACCGCCAGCCCGATCCTTCCAGTCGCCTTGAGGCGTTCCCCCAGGAAGACATACGCGAGAACCGCGGCGACGATCGGCTGCACGTTCGCGATGACGGTCGCGAGTCCCGGCGAAACGAACTCGGCCGCATGGAACATGCCGAGGAAACCCATACTTGTCGCCCCCAGCCCGACCACGACGATCAGAAACCAGGGCCGCGCGCCGACGGGCACCGGACGATGGCAGAGGACTCCGAGTGCAATCAGGCAAAGGCCTGCCCGCGCGGCCCGCAGGGCCGCAAAGGCAAGATGCGGCGCAAGGTCCAGGCCAATGGTGATGAGGGGAAAGCAGGCGGCCCAAAGCACCATGACCACGAGAAGGCGGAAGGCAGCGCCAATGGTCATTGCCGATGTGCCAAGCTTTGCCCGATGCAGAGAACTGACGGTTTCATTCGAGCGTAATCCGTCCTATCATTGTCATATTGATCCAGATCAGTGCGGACGCGGCGACCCCACCCTACATGGAGAATCGAAGCAAGTCCGTTGGACAGGGCAAGGAAGCGCATGTCGCAGGCAATTACTTGGCAGCGCAGAAAGGATCCGTATCGTTTGACACGGGGCCTGAAGCATTGGCTGGCGCTGCTGCTTGTACTTGCCTTTTCAACGTCAGGTCTTGCCCATGTTTCGATGGGCGACCATGCCGCATCGGCAACATCGCTTTCGCTTGATGTTGCGTCCATTGATCAGGCCGTGACTGCGGAACCGGATTGTGGCGGCGATGCCCATGAAGCCCACGGTCCAACCTGTTGCACCGGCAGCGTCTGTTCCTATTTCGTCCCGCCGGTCTCGGCGGGAGGCACGAGCATGGCGACGGTCGCTGAAGTTGTAGCACGCCTTCCCGACGAAGTTCATCCCGGCCGCGCGCCGTCGCCCGGTTTGCGACCTCCGAGTCTCTCCGCGAACGGCTGAGCCCGCGCGCCTCTCCCGGCGTGTCGGGCTGATCCGACCGGTCCCGCCGGTCCGGCCCTGCAACGTTCCCGAGAGAGTTTCGTCATGAACCATCCATCATATCGCCAGTTTCTGGCATTCACCGACACCGCAGGCATGATCGGCGCGGCTTCTTCGCTGCTGTTTTCAAAGTGCCCCCGTCACGAGGGCGCAGGGTCATGACCCATCACGATCACTCACCCGCCGAGCCAAAGGCAGACGAAGATCGGCGCCAGCCGTTTCTGAAAACACCGGCCGGACTTGCGATCTGCGTGTTTCTCGCCGTCGGCGGCGTCCTTCTTGTTTTCGAGCACCGGGTTCACCTTCTGGGAGCCTGGCCGCTCCTGTTCCTGCTTGTCTGCGGCGGCATGCACTTCTTCATGCATCGAGGTCACGGTGGCCATGGTGGTCACGGTGGTGGCAGCGATGAACGGTGACGTTCCCGCCTATGGCCTGTGGTTTCTGGCGGCCCTGAACGCGGGCATCTTCATCCTGTTCGCCTTCAGCTTCTTCAAGCCCGAAACGACGCGCGACTGGCGCTCGCTCGGGGCCTTTTCGGCCTTCATCGTTGCCCTGTTCGCCGAGATGTACGGGTTCCCGCTGACGCTCTATCTGCTGGCAGGCTGGCTCGGCAGCACCGTGCCGGCTTTCGATCCGCTCTCGCACGATGCAGGACATCTTTGGCCAGCCCTGTTCGGCTGGTCCATGAATCCGCATTTCAGCCCGTTCCATCTGCTGAGCTACGTCCTCATTGGCGGCGGTTTCATACTGATCGCCGCCGCTTGGCGGGTGCTGCACGATGCGCAGAAGAAGGGATTGCTCGCGACGACCGGCCCTTACGCCCGCTTGCGGCATCCGCAGTATCTCGGCTTCGCGCTGATCATGATCGGATTTTTCCTGCAGTGGCCAACGCTGGTGACGGGTCTGATGCTGCCAGTGCTTCTGGTCATGTATTGGCGGCTCGCAAGGACCGAGGAGCGCGAAGTGGAGGCGGCCTTCGGTGACCAATACCGCCGCTATGCCAGTGCGGTTCCGGCTTTCCTGCCGCGCCCCTCCGATCTGCTTCGTTCGAGCAGGTGGTGACTGTGGCGATTTTTCCATCTCATCAACCAAGGAGTACGAAACGTGAGAACACGAAACCTTCAGGCGGCCCTGTTCGCGGGTTTGCTACTTATCGGGACCGCAGCATCGGTCGCAGCCCAAACCAGCGCACAGCCACAGGACGAACACCACCCGGAAGAAACCCAGGACGCTCCGCCAGTTAGCCCGGCGCCCGGTGACGCGCCCTCAGCAGCCGCACCCGGAAGCATGCCCGGCATGGGCATGATGACGCCGGAGATGATGCAGATGATGCAGCGCATGATGAGTCAGGGTGCAATGACCGGCATGATGATGGGCGAAATGGCAGGCCAGGGCATGGCCGAGGGTGGCGCGGTTCCAGGCATGGCCGGTCAGATGCCCATCGCAGGCATGATGGCGTGCCCGATGATGCGAATGATGATGAACGGCCAGGCAGGAATGGGCATGCCCGGCATGATGGGTGGTCAGGGCATCCTCCTCGGAACGCCGAACGGCACACCGGAGGAGATGACGGAGGATCGCGTCCGCGCCTTGCTCGAGCAGCAGTTGACCAATCTTGGCAATCCCCGTCTGAGGCTCGGCGAGATCGGCACTGCGCCTGACGGGAGCATCACTGCAGAGATCGTCACCGTGGACGGCTCGCTGGTGCAGAAGCTCGCCTTCAACCGCTATCCCGGTCTGTTCCGGCAGATAGCCGAATAACGCGGACACCTGACACCGGTACTGGCGCCCGCCTAAGGAGAACACGATGAAAACAATCGCAATCGACGTCGGCGACTTGCTGACAGCCTTGGGCCCGGACGAAGTGGGACGGCGGATCGGCGAGGTGCCGGGCGTCGAAAGCGTCTCCGTGGATCACGCGTCGCAAAACGCCACGGTCGAATACGACGAGACCCGCATAAAGGTCGCCGACATCAAATCCCTGGTTCGGCGGCCTGGTCCCGGCGTCGATGCGCCGCCTGCCGCTTCGACCGGCAGGGGGCACGAAAGCCACGCGACGGCCGGAGCATCACCAGAGAGTCCAGGACCGGCATCGGGCCATTCAGGACACCAGGACCATGACAAGCACGCGGGCCACTCGCCCGCGATGTTTCGGGACCGCTTCTGGCTTTCGCTTGCCCTGACGGTTCCGGTGGTTATCTGGTCGGCCCACATCCAGGACCTTCTCGGCTACCGGGCCCCCGCGTTTCCGGGATCGGAGTGGATCGGCCCCGTGCTCTCCACGGTCGTCTTCCTCTACGGCGGTCTCGTGTTCCTGCAGGGGGCCTGGCGGGAACTGCGGTCCCGGCTGCCGGGGATGATGACCCTCATCTCGCTCGCGATCTCCGTCGCTTTCCTGTTTTCCTGGGTGGTTCAGCTCGAGCTGATCGAGGCGAGTGCCCTGTGGTGGGAACTGGCGACGCTGGTCACGATCATGCTGCTTGGCCACTGGATCGAGATGCGGTCCATCAACCAGGCCGAAGGCGCATTGAAGGAACTCGCGAAGCTCCTTCCGGATACCGCGACGCGGATCACCGACGGGGGCGAGGAGAAGGTCGCCGTCAGCGCGCTGCGGAACGGAGACCTCGTTCTGGTGCATCCGGGGGAGAGCATTCCCGCCGACGGGACCGTGCGAAAGGGAGAGAGCGACGTCAACGAGGCCATGATCACCGGCGAGTCCCGGCCGGTGAAAAAGCGGGAAGGCGACGAGGTGATCGCCGCCACGATCAACGGAGAAGGGTCTCTGCGCGTCGAGGTCACCGGCACCGGAGAGGAAACCAAGCTTTCCGGCATCATGCGACTCGTGGCCGATGCCCAGAAGTCCAAGTCCAGAGCGCAGCACCTTGCAGATCGCGCAGCCCGGCTTCTGACCTTCGTCGCGATCGCCGCCGCGGCCATCACCATCGTGGTGTGGCAGTCTGTCGGCGCAGCGATCGACTTCTCCGTGGTGCGGATGGTGACGGTGCTGGTGATCGCCTGCCCGCACGCGCTTGGGTTGGCCGTGCCGCTGGTGGTGGCCATCTCGACGACGCTGGGCGCCCGCAACGGGCTTCTGGTGCGCGACCGGCGCGGACTCGAGGAGGCGAGGAACCTCGACACCGTGATCTTCGACAAGACCGGCACGTTGACGCTTGGCGAGTTCCGGGTCGTGGCGATGTCTGTCGCGGATGGGCTGGCCGAGGACGAGGCGCTTCGGATCGCATCCGGCATCGAAGCCGAATCCGAGCACCCGATCGCCCGGGGCATCGTGAAGACCGCACAGGACAAGGGCATAGACGTGCCCGTCGCCGAAGGCTTCCGCGCAATCACCGGCAAGGGGGTGGCGGCGACGATCGCCGGCACCGAATACCACATGGGTGGCCCGGCTCTGCTCAAGGCCGAGAATGTGCAGGTACCGCAGGCGCTGCTGGAGGCGGCCAAGGCGGCGGCCGACAGTGGACGGGCTGCCATCTATCTCGTCCGCGAAGGCAAGGCCCTGGCCGTCTACACCGTGGCGGACGCGATCCGCGAGGAGAGCCGCGAAGCCATTACGGCGCTGCATGAACGGGGGATCGAGGTTGCCATGCTGACCGGCGACGCGCAGGCCGTGGCCGATGCCGTCGCCAGGGAGCTGGGCATCGATACCGTGTTCGCGGAAGTGCTGCCCGAGGACAAGGCCTCGAAGGTCCGCGAGCTTCAGGCTCAGGGCAAGAAGGTCGCAATGATCGGCGATGGCGTCAACGACGCCCCAGCCCTGGCCACGGCCGATATCGGGATCGCGATCGGTGCGGGCGCGGATGTCGCCGTCGAGGCCGGGCATATCGTGCTGGTGCGATCCGATCCCCGCGACATCCCGCGGATCATCACCCTGAGCCGCGCCACATACCGCAAGATGATCCAGAATCTCTGGTGGGCGGCGGGTTACAACATCTTCGCGATCCCCCTTGCCGCCGGCGTTCTGGCGCCTTGGGGCATACTGCTGACGCCCGCGGTGGGCGCGGTCCTGATGTCCGCGAGCACGGTAGTTGTGGCCATCAACGCGCAACTGTTGAAGCGCGCAAAACTATGACTCCGTCGACGGGCCAGCCCCGAATGCAAGGGCAGTACAAGGAAAACAGCATCACCTTGCACGGTGCGGTCGCGATGGGCACGGGCGTGATGATCGGCGCCGGCATCTTTGCCCTGACCGGTCAGATCGCCGAACTGGCGGGACCCTGGTTTCCGCTGTCCTTCATCGTCGGCGCCATCGTGACCGCGCTCAGCGCCTACAGCTACATCAAGATGTCGAACGCCTGGCCCTCCTCGGGCGGAATCGCGATGATCCTGCAGAAGTGCTATGGGCGGGGAGCGGTCACCGCCGGTGCGGCGCTGCTGATGGCGCTCAGCATGGTCATCGCCGAAAGCCTGGTGGCGCGCACCTTCGCGACCTATGTGCTGCGACCGTTCGACATAACGGGCGGGCCGCTCGTGCCGATCCTCGCAGTTGCGGTGATCCTGTTCGCGTTCCTCGTCAACATTGCCGGCAACCGGTCGGTCGGGCTGTTCTCGCTGGTCATGGCCACGCTCAAGATCGGCGGCATCGCGCTCTTCGGGATCGCGGCGTTGTGGGCGAGCGGATTTTCCTTCGCCGCCGCCTCTGAGACCGGCCGGGACTTCACCGCGACCGGCTTCGTCGCTTCTGTGGCGCTGGCCATACTCGCCTTCAAGGGCTTCACCACGATCACCAACAGCGGCGCCGAGATCACCGAACCGAACCGCAACGTCGGCCGGGCCATCATGATCTCCATCGCGCTCTGCGTCGTCGTCTATCTGCTTGTGGCTTTCGGCGTCGGATCGAGCCTCACCATCGACCGGATCATCGCAGCGCGCGACTATTCGCTGGCCGAGGCCGCCGAGCCCGCCCTGGGCCAGGCGGGGTTCCTCTTGACCGTGCTTCTCGCGGCGGTGGCCACCGCTTCGGGACTGCTGGCCAGTGTCTTCGCGGTGTCGCGGATGCTGGCAATGCTCACCGACATGAAGCTGATCCCGCACAGCCATTTCGGCATGTCGGGTCCGATCCAGCGCCACACGCTGATCTACACTGTCGTCATCGCTTCGGCGCTGGCCGTATTCTTTGATCTGGGCCGCATCGCGTCGCTGGGCGCATTTTTCTACCTGATCATGGACATGACCATCCATTGGGGCGTGTTCCGGTACCGACGGCAAGAGATCGGTGCCGCGGGCGCTGTGCTGCTGGCGGCGATTGGCTCCGACGCGGCGGTGCTCGCGGCCTTCACTGCGATGAAACTGCAAAGCGATCCCGCCATCGTCCTCTACGCCGCGATCGCGATCGGCGCGGTATTCGGCTTCCTGCGGATCTACCTCGGTCAATGGACCGCAACGCGTGGCGTCGGCCACGCGGAGCATGGAGCCGGTGGATCATGACTTCGGCGCATTCAGCAGCGCGGACGACCTACGCAGGGCTACATGCGCAAGAGGGGTTCGATTGATGTCACCCGGCGCGTGCATCCTCACGATCAACGGGGGCTCCTCGAGCATCAAGTTCGCGGTGTACAGGATGGACGGCGACCAGCCCCGGAAGAGACTGCGCGGCAAGATCGACCGCATCGGCCTGCAGGGAACCCATTTCACTTTCGATGACCCCACCCGGAAGCAGCAGGGTAATCGCGGCATCGGTGAGCTCGATCATCGTTCGGCGACAGATTTCCTGCTCGACTGGCTTGCCGAGCAGATCGGTCTTTCGTCGATTGCGGCAGTAGGCCACCGCGTCGTAAACGGTGGCGCCAGGTATCGTGAACCGCATCAAATCACGCAGGAAGTTCTTCGGGAACTGCGCCGTGTCAGCGCCTATGCGCCGGAGCATCTGCCTTCCGAGATCAATATGATTGAATTGGTCGATCAGCGGATGCCGGGTCTGCCACAGGTAGCTTGTTTCGATACGGAATTTCATCGTGACATGCCTCGGGTCGCCAAGACTCTGGCCATCCCCCGGCGTTTTGCGGCCAAGGGGGTCGAGCGCTACGGCTTTCATGGCCTGTCCTACGAGTTCCTCATGGAAGAGCTCGAGCGCCTGGCCGGCGCCGAGGCTGCGAAAGGGCGGGTGATCCTGTGTCATCTCGGAAATGGGTCGAGCCTCGCAGCGGTCCGCGACGGGAAGAGCGTTGATACCAGCATGGGCTTTACGCCCGCGGCGGGCCTGCCGATGAGCACTCGCTCCGGCGATCTGGATCCCGGGCTGGGCTGGTACCTTGCGCAAACCGAGCAAATGACCGCTCAGCAGTTTCACCAGATGGTGAATCAGGACTCGGGGTTGCTGGGCGTTTCGGAAACGAGCTCCGACCTGCGGGATCTGTTGGGTCGCGAGGCGAGCGATGTTCGGGCTGCCGAAGCAGTCGAGTTGTTTTGCTACCAGGTGAGGAAGTGGATCGGTGCATTTGCCGCCGCGCTTGGCGGACTGGACACGCTCGTCTTCTCGGGTGGCATCGGCGAGAACGCCCCCGCGATCCGTGCGCGCATCTGCGAGGGTCTCGGCTTTCTCGACGTCCAACTGGACGAGAACCGGAACGCTGCCGGCGAGACAGTCATCTCGGCCGATCAGGGGCGCGTCCAGGTGCGCGTCATTCGCACCGACGAAGATGTAATCATTGCGAAAGCGGTTTTCGGACTGCTTGCCCGCGCCGAAACCGTCCAGCACGCCCATCCGGAGGAGTAAGCCCATGAACAAGCCGCTTTCGACCGACCTCATCCAGAAGATGGACGCCTACTGGCGAGCGGCCAACTATCTCTCGGTTGGCCAGATCTATCTGTTCGACAACCCGTTGCTCAAGATTCCGTTGAGGCTTGAGCACGTGAAGCCACGGCTGCTTGGCCACTGGGGCACCACTCCGGGATTGAATTTCATCTACGTCCATTTGAACCGCGTCATCAACAAGCATGACCTCAACGTGATCTATGTCACCGGTCCCGGGCACGGCGGCCCGAGCCTGGTTGCCAACACCTATCTCGAGGGAACCTATAGCGAACTCTACCCGGACATCTCGCAGGACGAACAGGGGTTGAAAAAGCTGTTCACGCAGTTTTCCTTTCCCGGCGGCATCCCGAGCCATGTGGCGCCGGAAACCCCGGGCTCCATCAATGAAGGAGGAGAACTCGGCTATTGCCTGTCGCATGCCTACGGCGCCGCCTTCGACAATCCCGACCTCCTGGTCACCTGCGTCGTGGGCGATGGCGAAGCGGAAACGGCTCCACTCGCGACCAGCTGGCACTCGAACAAGTTCCTCAATCCGATACGCGACGGCGCGGTCCTGCCGATCCTGCATCTGAACGGCTACAAGATCGCGGGTCCCACGGTGCTCGCCCGCATTCCCCGTGACGAGCTCGACTCCCTGTTTCGCGGCTACGGCTATACGCCACACTTCGTCGAGGGCAACGACCCGATGGAGATGCATCAGCTCATGGCCGCGACGCTCGATACCGTGGTCGAGAGCATCCGCCAGATCCAGCAGGACGCCCGCTCAAGCGGGTTCAGGCAGCGTCCGCTCTGGCCGATGATCATCCTGCGCTCGCCGAAGGGCTGGACGGGCCCGAAGGAGGTCGACGGCAAGCAGACAGAGGGCACCTATCGCTCGCACCAGGTGCCGATGGGCGACATGAGCCATCCGGGACATGTCAGGATTCTGGAAGAGTGGCTTGAGAGTTATCGTCCCCGCGAACTCTTCGACGAGGCAGGCAGGCTACGTCCCGAACTCGCGGACATGGCCCCAAGCGGGACGCGCCGCATGGGCGCCAACCCGCACGCCAATGGCGGTCTTCTGTTGCGCGACCTGCACCTGCCCGATTTCCGCGACTATGCGCTGGAAGTACCACAAACCGGCGGCGTGAACGCTGAAGCCACGCGCGTTCAGGGCGAGATGATCCGCGATGTGGTGAAGCTCAATCCCGAGACTTTCCGAGTCTTCAGCCCGGACGAAACCGCGTCGAACCGCTGGGGTGCGGTGTTCGAGGTGACGAACCGGTGCTCGACCGCAGAGATCGTTCCGGGCGACGACCACGTCGCGCCGGACGGCCGGGTGATGGAAATGTTGAGCGAGCACCAGTGCGAAGGATGGCTTGAGGGGTATCTGCTCACAGGCCGGCATGGGTTCTTTTCATGCTACGAAGCCTTCATCCACATCATCGACTCGATGTTCAACCAGCACGCCAAATGGCTCGATGTGGCGAACCATATTCCATGGCGACGGCCGATCGCCTCTCTGAACTACCTTCTTTCCTCCCACGTCTGGCGGCAGGATCACAACGGTTTCAGTCATCAGGATCCGGGCTTCATCAACCACGTCATGAGCAAGAAGGCGGAGGTCATCCGCGTCTATCTGCCGCCCGACGCCAATACACTGCTTTCCGTGACGGATCACTGCCTGCGCAGCCGCAACTACGTGAACGTCATTGTTGCCGGCAAACAGCCGTCGCCGCAGTGGCTCGATATGGACGCAGCCATCGCGCACTGCACCCGGGGACTGGGCATCTGGGAATGGGCCAGCAGCGACGACGGCGGCGAGCCTGATGTGGTGATGGCCTGTGCCGGGGATGTGCCGACTTTGGAGACGCTGGCCGCGGTGGAGCTGCTGCGGCAGCATTTTCCGACCCTGAAGATCCGCGTCGTCAACGTGGTCGATCTGATGACGTTGCAATCGCAGAGCCAGCATCCGCACGGGATCAGCGACGAGCAATTCGATGCCCTGTTCACCAGGGACAAACCCATCATCTTTGCCTACCACGGCTACCCGATGTTGATTCACCGGCTGACCTATCGCCGGACCAACCATCACAATCTGCACGTTCACGGGTTCAAGGAAGAGGGAACGACCACAACACCTTTCGACATGGTCGTGCTCAACGAACTCGACCGGTTCCATCTGGCCAAGGCCGTTATTGACCGGGTGCCGGGATTGGGTCCAGGTGCCGCCTCTCTGGAAAAGATCATCGAAAGCAAACTCATCGATCACAAGCGCTACATCCGCCAACACGGCGAGGACATGCCAGAGATCCGCAACTGGAAATGGGGCGTGAACGAAGCTGGGCCCAAGAGCGCTAAGCGCACATGAGTGGCGGTACCCTTCCAAGGATCTATCTTGTCCGGCACGGCGAGACCGCCTGGAGCCTCAGCAGGCGGGCGACGGGCCGCGCTGACATCCCGCTGACCGATCGGGGCGAGCGGGATGCGCAAGAGCTGGGCACGCAGTTGCAAGGCTTGAGCTTCGTCCAAGTGCTCACCAGCCCGTTGCAACGCGCGCAACGGACGGCGGCATTGGCGGGTTTTGACGATTGTGCGCAGTTTGATCCCGACCTGATGGAATGGGACTACGGTGCCTACGAGGGCAGGCGCACGGCGGAGATCCAGGCGGAGCGACCAGGCTGGCGTCTGTTCAAGGACGGATGCCCGGACGGAGAAACGCTGCAAGCAATCAGTGCGCGCGCGGAGCGCGTCATCGATCGGATCCGGGCGCTGGGGGGCAACGTGCTCGTCTTCGCGCATCGCGACATCCTGCGCGTCCTCACTGCCCGCTGGCTCGGCCTGCCCGCGGCAGACGCCCGATACCTGTATCTCACGACAGCATCACTCAGTATTCTCGGCTATCACCACGACCTGGATGAACCGGTCATTCGCCTGTGGAACGCTCCGTCACTTTCGTCAACTACGTCATAGCCAAGAACCAGAAGCCTACCAATGAGCCAGCAAATCAGTCCTCTGGCGGGCATGCCGGCACCGAAGTCGATCTTGGTCGATGTCCCGAAACTGCTGGTCGCCTACGCTGACCTGAAACCCGACCCCGGCGTGCCGGCGCAGCGCGTCGCGTTCGGTACCTCCGGCCATCGCGGCAGTTCGTTCGAGCGCAGCTTCAACGAGTGGCACGCCCTGGCAATCAGCCAGGCGATCTGCGACTACCGCAAGAGCCACGGTATCGGCGGCCCGCTGTTCATGGGCATCGACACTCATGCGCTGTCGCAGCCCGCATTCGACAACGCGCTGGAAGTGCTGGCCGCGAACGGCGTGGAAACAATGATCGCGGCCGGTGGCGAGTTCACCCCGACGCCCGCGGTCTCGCATGCGATCCTGGTCTATAATCGCGGACGAAAAAGAGGACTCGCTGATGGCATCGTCATCACGCCATCGCACAATCCGCCCGACACAGGCGGTTTAAAGTACAACCCGCCGAACGGGGGTCCGGCCGATACCGACATCACCGATTGGGTGCAGGGCCGTGCCAATGCCTTGATCGAAGGCGGCCTGAAAGACGTCAGGCGCATTCCGCTGGCACAGGCGCGTAAGTCCGCAACCACACACGAGCACGATTACCTCAACGCCTATGTCGTTGACCTCGGCAGCATCATCGACTTCGACGCAATTCGCGGCGCCGGCATTCGCATGGGCGTTGATCCGCTTGGTGGCGCCGGCGTTCATTACTGGGCGCCCATCGCCGATCACTACAAGCTCGATCTGACAGTGGTCAGCGAGAAAGTCGATGCGCAATTCGCGTTCATGACGGTGGATTGGGACGGCAGGATTCGCATGGACCCGTCGTCGTCGTACGCAATGCAACGGCTGATCGGGTTAAAAGACGCCTACGACGTCGCATTCGCTTGCGATACCGACCACGACCGCCACGGCATCGTCACCCGCAGCAGTGGATTGATGCCTCCAAATCATTACCTGTCGGTATTGATTGACTATCTGTTTCAGCATCGGCCGCAGTGGAACAGACATGCTGCAATCGGCAAGACCGTAGTCACGACAGCGATGATCGACCGCGTTGCCGAGCGGCTCGGCCGCCAGTTGTACGAAGTGCCCGTTGGCTTCAAATGGTTTTCTGCCGGCCTCTATTACGGCTCTCTCGGTTTCGGTGGCGAGGAGAGCGCGGGGGCATCACTGCTGCGCCGCGATGGCTCGGTGTGGACGACCGACAAGGATGGCCTGGTCCCGGCGTTGCTATCTGCGGAGTTCACCGCGCGGCAGGGTAGAGATCCAGGCGAACTCTATACAAAGCTGAGCCGAGAGCTTGGTGAACCGGCTTTCGACCGCGTCGAAGCGGCTGCCACTCCTGAGCAGAAGGCCAGGCTGGCCAAGCTGTCCCCCGACCAATTGCAAAGCGACCGGTTGGCCGGCGAGAGGATCGAACAAGTTATCGATCACGCGCCGGGCAACAACGCGGCTATCGGCGGTATCAAGGCCATCGCCGCCAGCGGCTGGTTTGCAGCGCGACCATCTGGTACCGAGGCGATCTACAAGATCTACGCGGAAAGTTTCAACGGCAAAGAGCATCTCCAGCGAATCCTGCAGGAAGCACAGAGTCTCGTCGATGTAGCGCTTGCGAGCCCTTAATCGTTTGAAAGGACTTTCATAACCGACCCAATGTGACCAGCGATGCATCGCCTCGCTTTCTGTCGTCGGAGATGTTAGAATGCACTGGAGCCTGAAAGGTGCCGCTGGGCTGCAGGCATCAAAGCCCCAGACGCTGTGAACGAGCTTGTTTGAGCCAACCGGCGGCGAATTGGCGCAGGGGCGATCACAACGCTTCCTGCTGTTCTTTGGGCGACGGGCGCTCCGGCATTCAGGTTCCCGATGCGGTTTGTGAAGCGGTTTTTGTACCGCGTCGAGTTCGCTGGCGGCTCCAGTTTTTTGAAAGAATGGAGCGATAAGAGTTTGGCGCATATGATTTGGATCAACTCCAAATCCTGTTGGTCGGTTTAAAAAGATACGGCACTTGGAGAGAGCCGCATTTTCGCCGGGCGGCGGAACGTAGGCGACCTCTTGACCGTTCTATCGGAAGAGGGGCCGAAGCATTCGCTTGAACGTGCCCCTTAGCATCATAGCAGCAGGGAGTGTGCCATGCCGGAACTCGAACTCCTGAAGCAAGACAAGACGGAGGCTCTGCCACCTCTCCAGGACGTCGGGCATCAATTCCTTCGCCATGTCTTGGCCTGTGTCGATGGATCATCCTTTGCGGGTGCCGTGTTGGCACACGCCGCCGCGGTGGCCATGGCGGCGGGGGCGCGACTGACCGTCCTGCGCATTCTCGAGCCGTCGTCGGGACACTCACCGATGGACCCGGTGGAGTGGACACTGCGCCACCGCGATGTGGAGGCTGCCTTGCGCGAGCGGGCGGCGCACCTTGACGACCTTCAGACGGACACGGTGGTCGCCGACGGACCGGCTGCGGAGCGTATCTGTGCCTGGGCGCGCGACAATGCGATAGATCTGACCGTGCTGGGGCGGTGGGGCGAAAGCAACGGGTCCTTCGGCGGGATGGGTGCCACAGCGCGTCGTGTCGCCGAGGCCGTCAACGGCTCGCTGTTGATCGTGCCGTCGTCGCAAGTCGGTGACGCGCCGATACGGTATCGCCGCGTGCTGATACCGCTCGATGGTTCGTCGCGATCAGAATCCGCCTTGCCGCTTGGTCTTGGAATCGCGGTCGCCCACGACGCCGAGATCATGCTTGTTCATGCGGCCCCGAATGTCGACCTCACCGAGGCGAGCCCTCCCGGAGCGGAGACCATCACTCTGCGCGACCGGCTGCGCCGCCGAAACGAGCGTGCGGGCGAGCGCTATCTGCAACGAGTCCGGTCTCGGTTGCCCCTCACCGCGGGGACGAGAGTGAGGGTTTTGCCAAGCGGCGATCCCCGCCATGCGCTCGCTCGCGCGGCGGTGGAAGAGCACGCCGACCTTTTGGTCCTTTCCTGCACCGGCCAGAGCGGACACCCTGACATGTCGGTTGGCAGCGTCGCCGACTACCTGATCAACCATGTGGACATCCCTGGCCTGCTCGTGCGGGGACGTGAAAGCAGTCCGCCGATGAGTGACAGGAAATCAAGCGAGGCCATGCCCCTGCGGCTGCCGAGCCGGACGCTGATGTGACACTGGCCGAAGCACTGGAGGACACCGCGCCAGAGCGCGCGTACGCGCTTGCGGCTGTTGCGATCCGGTTGCGTCATGACATCGGCAAGGGCGTTCCCGAACCGGTTCCCGTGTGGCGGAAACTCTCCGCCGTCCCTGCATGGTTGGATCGCGCGCGCCGCGGTTGCGTCGATCCGCCGCCGCATGCGGCCAAGGCCGCGGAGTGGGTGCTCGACAACGAGTTTCAGGTGCGGCGCGCCATTCGGCAGGTTCGCGAGGATCTCCCACACGCCTTCTACCGCCGATTGCCCCGGCTGGCTGCGCCCGAATATCGGGGAATCCCGCGAGTCATGGCGCTGGCGCAAGCCATGCTCGATGTTGCGCATATGCAGGTCAGCCTCGCGGGCACGGTGGAGTTCGTCAGAGCCTATCAGCAGGACGGGCCGCTGACGATTGCCGAACTCTGGGCGTTTCCGGCGATGCTGCGCCTTGCCTGCCTGGAGGCGCTCGTCCACGCGTTGTCCGAGCTTCTGCCCGACCTTGCCCCGCCGTTCGAGCCGACACCCCGATTGACGCGACGCGAGACGCTCGACCCGACCGAAGGTGTCTCGCGCGCGATTTCGGCGCTTATGGCGGTGTCGAACACGTCCTGGAAGGCGTTCTTCGAGCGGGTGAGCCGTGTCGAAGCGATCCTGCGGGACGATCCCGCCGGCGTCTATTCGGCCATGGATTTCGATACGCGCGACCGATACCGCAAAGCCGTCGAGGAAATCGCAGACGGCGCGCCTGCATCCGAGTGGGAGGTCGCAGAGGTCGCGCTGAAACTGACGCGCGCCCACTCCGGCGCGCGGCGTCTTGGACATGTCGGATCCTGGCTGATCGCGGAGGGCCGACCGGAACTCGAACAGAAGGTCGGATTTCACGCCAGTCGGGATGCCATCCTGCGCCGTTGGGTCATCGCTCGTCCCGGCAGAAGCTATGCTGGGGCACTGGCAGGCTTTGCGATTGCAGCGATGATATTACCTGCTTTGCTGCTCTTCATGCTCGACGCCAGCGCGGCGGCGTGGGTGGTCGGACTCGTGCTGGCGCTCACGCCCGCAATGATCATCAGTGTCACTTTCACGCACTGGATCGTCACTCGACTCGTCCCACCTCGGGTGCTGCCGAAGCTCGACGTTGAACAGGGGCTGGGCGCCGGCTGCGACGCGGCGCTGGTGATGCCGGTGATCGTGCGCAAGGCGGCCGAAGTGGCACCGCTCATCGAGCGCCTGGAGACGCATTGGCTGTCGAATCCCGATCCACTCATCCGCATGGCACTACTGAGCGACCTCGCGGACGCCGATGCTGAGCGCATGCCGGAGGACACGGAAATCGAGGCAGCTCTGGTGTCTGGTGTGCGCCGCCTCAACGCGCGCTACGCCGACCATGCACCGTTCATGCTCCTCCACCGCCGACGCCGATGGAATGCCGCCGAAGGCTGCTGGATGGGCTGGGAGCGCAAGCGCGGCAAGCTCGAGGAACTCAGCGGTCTTATTCTGGGTCACCTGCCTGATGCCTACGCCTTGCGTGAAGGTGATGTCATCGCACTGCGCCGGGCGCGCTTCGTCGTTACTCTCGACGCCGACACCAAGGCGCCGCCGAACGGCATCAACCGACTCCTGGGTGCGCTGGCCCACCCGCTCAACCGCGTCGAATTCGATCCGACGAACGGAAGACCGCGCCGCGGCTACACCTTCATCCAGCCCAGAGTTGAGATTTCACCCGATGCCGGCGACCGCTCGCTGTTCACCCGCCTCTATACCGGCGACACCGCCATCGACATCTACAGCCGGGCTGTCTCGGATGTCTATCAGGACCTGTTCGGGGAGGGGATTTTCACCGGCAAGGGCGCCTTCGACGTCGCCGCGTTCCACAGATGCCTGCATGGCTGCGTACCGGAGAATGCGATCGTCAGCCACGATCTGTTCGAGGGTCTTCACGGCCGTGCCGCACTCGCCAGCGACATCGTCTTTTACGAGGACTTCCCCGCAAACTATCTTGCCTATGCGCGTCGCGCCTTTCGATGGATCCGGGGAGACTGGCAGCTTACGCCCTGGCTGGGCAGAATCGTATCAGGCCGTGGCGACGCCCGCCTTCCCAACCGGCTTTCCGCGCTCGACCGCTGGAAAATATTCGACAATCTGCGCCGCAGCCTCATCCCCGCGGCGCTTGTCGCATTCGCGGCGGCGGGATGGCTGGCTCTACCAGGACACGCCCTGATCTGGACGATGCTGACGGTCGCCGCGCCGGGTGCGTACCTCTTCACCGACCTCGTTACCAGTCTGGCACGCGGGCGCAGGCGGGGTGCAACGCAGAGCAGCCTGCGCCAGCTGGCCGATCACGCCGGGCGCTGGCTGCTGGCGATCATCTTCCTTGCCTACGAGGCTGCGACCGCGATTGATGCGATCGGGCGCACGCTTTGGCGCGTCTACGTCTCGCGGCGCCGGCTGCTGGAGTGGACTTCGGCCGCGCATTCCGCAGCGGAGGTTTCGCGAACCCGGATCGGCATCTGGTGGGAGATGGCTGCAGCCCCTCTGATCGCGACCGCCATCGCCCTCCTGCTTGCCGTGCTTGATCCCGCCGCCCTGCCTGGTGCAGCGCCGCTGCTGTTCCTATGGTTCGCCTCGCCCGAGATCGCCCTGCTTATCAGCAGGAAGCGACAGGCTGTACCCGAGACCCTGCGGTCCGAAGACCGGCTCTATCTTCGCCGGATCGCGCGGCGAACCTGGCTCTACTTCGAGACGTTCGCCGGCCCCGACGATAACTGGCTACCGCCCGACAACTATCAGGCAAGCCCGCACGAAGAGATCGCACATCGCTCCTCCCCGACCAATGTCGGAATGATGTTCCTCTCGGCGCTGACGGCGTGGGATTTGGGGCACATTGGCCTTCGTGATCTGGCGGCGCGAGCAACTGCCGCCTTGGACTCACTCGATCGGCTGGAAAGCTATGCCGGCCACTCGCTCAACTGGTTCGACACAAAAACCCTCAAGTCGCTCGCGCCACGTTATGTCTCGACGGTCGACAGTGGCAATCTTGCGGTCAGCCTGCTCACGCTGCGCGAAGGCTGCAGGGAGGCCGCGAGGGGTCCGCTGCTGTCGCCAACGCTTTGGGACGGATTTGACGATGCGCTTCATCTGCTGCGCGAGGCTCTGTCCACTTTGCCCGAGGCCGATCGACGGGCGATCTGCGATTTGCTCGACGTCATTGCCAGCAGGCTTCCGGCGATCCGAAGCACGCCGGGGAACTGGCGATCAGCACTGGATGAAATCGGCTCGAAAGAATGGCGACAGGTTCAGGGGCTTGCCGCCAAGGCGCTGGAAGCGGACGTCAATGCCACTTCACACGAGATCTATCTCTGGCTGGATCGCGCCGATCACCACCTGCTGAGCATGCGGCGGGACCTCGAACAGCTGGAACCATGGAGAGCACTGATCGATACGCCGCCGGCCGGGCTTGAAGGGCTGGCGGAGCTGCTGAAGGCGCTGCCACAACCAGATACTCGGATTGACCAGATGGCCGACAGGATCGGCCGGGCCCGCAACGCGCTATCCGAGCTTACACCCGCCGATTCAGAGAGCCGACGCTGGGTTGCAGAGGTGATTGCGGCACTCGACCGGGGGGATGCCGCGTCCCGCGACCTTTTCGACGGCCTTGAGCAATGCGCGGCTCGCGCCGAGGCTCGCGCCTTCGGCATGGATTTCCGGCCGCTCTATGACGCGGAAACCAAGACCTTCTACATCGGTTACAATCTCGACTCCAGCCGATTGGACCAGCACCACTACGACCTGCTGGCAAGCGAAGCCCGATTGGCAAGCTACTTCGCGATCGCCAAGCGCGACGTGCCCGTCGAACACTGGTTTCATCTGGGACGCCCAATCACGAAGACGTCCGGCGCGCTGACGACGTTGTCGTGGAATGGGTCAATGTTCGAGTATCTCATGCCGGCTCTGCTGTTGCCGAGCGATGCGGGGCGGCTTCTGGGTCAAAGCGAACGCGCCGCTGTCGCCGTGCAACAGCGTTATGGTGACAAGCTCGGCCTGCCCTGGGGCGTCTCAGAATCCGGCTATGCTGTCCGTGATTCCTCGCATCGCTACCAGTACCAGGCATTCGGAGTTCCCGGACTCGGACTGAAGCGCGGGCTCTCTGAGGATTATGTGGTCGCGCCCTATGCGAGCGCATTGGCGCTGGCCGTTGCGCCGCGGCTTGCCACCTCCAACCTGCGTCGCCTGGACAAGCTCGGCCTGCGCGACCGGTACGGATTCTTCGAGGCTGCCGATTTCACGCCGGACCGGCGACCGGCACGAGGCGGCTTCACGCCCGTCCGGGCCTACATGGCCCACCACCAGGGCATGATTTCCGCCGCCATCGGAAACGCGCTCGACGACAACATCCTTGTGAGGCGTTTCGGCCGCGAGCCGCGCATGCGCGCAACCGAGCTGCTGCTGCAAGAGCGTGTTCCGTGGGAGTTTCCGCCCGAGCAAGCCACCGAGACCGAAACGAGCGCGCCCGATCTCGCACGCACGCCGACACCGGCGCTGCATGGCTGGACTGCACAAAACCGGCAAAGCCCCCAGTTCCACGTCATCGGCAACGGAAGTCTCGCATCCTGGCTGACCGACGCCGGAGGCGGAGCGCTCTGGTGGCACGGCCAGTCGCTCACGCGCTGGACCGGCGATGAAATCCGCCGAAGCGGCGACGCGCGCATCTATCTAAGCGAGCACGACAGCGGAACGGTCCGCTCGCTGGGCGGACGCGACGCGGCTGGCACGTCGGAGACAACGTACCATGCCCACAAGATCGACTTTCACGAGCGCGTGGGGGGATTGTCGACGAGCCTCGAGATCGCGATTGCGGCGGGCGACGACGTCGAGATCCGCCGCGTCACGCTCTCCAACGACGGCGACCGGACGCGCGAGATCGATGTGACAAGCTATGCGGAGGTCGTCCTTGCGCCTGCGGCGGCCCATGAGCGGCACCCCGCCTTCAACAAGCTCTTCGTCCACAGCGAGCGGCTGGATGGCCAGAATGCGCTTGTCTTCAAGCGCCGCCCGAGACGACCCGCCGATCGGCCGCCGGTCCTCATTCACAGCCTGTTGCCGGGCGATGCCGCGGTGACGCCGGCAGGTTTCGAGACAGACCGCAGAAGGTTTCTCGGCCGGCACGGCGACCCCGAACGACCGCCGGGCGCGATCGACCTGCTGGATGGCACCGCCGGATGGACACTCGATCCGGTCATGGCGTTGCGCGCGCGCGTTGTCCTGGCGCCCGGAGCGCGTGCACAGGTCGATTTCGTGACGGTTGCGGCAGGGTCACTTGGGACGGCGCTCGAGATCGTCGAGCGCTACGCATCCCCGGCGGCGCTCGACTGGGCGATGGAAGATGCGCTGCGATCTGCCGCGCTCGAAGCGCGGCGCCTCGGGCTCGATTCCCGAACCCTGGCCGAGGCGCAAGCCCTTTGCCGCGACCTCGTCTTCCCGCGACGGCCGCCGCTCGCGATGGCGGCAGCGTCGCAGTCGGCACTGCCCGCCCAGCCGCAGCTCTGGAGCATGGGGCTGTCTGGCGATCTTCCGATCGTCCTGGTGCGGGTCGTCGACGATGCGCATGCGCAGCTTCTGCCCATCATGATCCGGGCGCATCAGTGGTGGCTGAGGCGGGGGCTTCGCGCCGATCTGGTGATCCTGCGTGAGGGCGCATCGGGTTATCAGGAGCCGATCCGTGATCTGCTGTTCACCGCTCTTCGCGACGCGAACGTGCCCGAGGGTCTGGGCGGACCGGGTGGCATTCATCTTCTGGCCGCAGACCGGTTCGGTGCAGCCGAGCGTCGGACCCTCGAGGCGACGGCCCGGGTGGTCCTCGATGGAGCGGCCGAGTCGCTGGCCGAGGCGGTAACACCGCCGCAATCGGGACGCACCGCGCCGCCGAGTTTCCAGGCGGTCGGCCCGCCACCGCCTGATCCTGTCCCCGCACCGCCACTCGTGCGCCCCGAAAATCTCGCCTTCGACAATGCCCTTGGTGGGTTCACCCCGGGAGATGGCGACTATGCGATCCATCTGGAGGGTGGGCAGGTGACACCGGCGCCGTGGTGCAACGTGCTGGCCAATGAGAACTTCGGCACCATCGTCTCGGAAGCGGGACTGGGCTTTAGCTGGTCCATCAACAGCGGTGAGCATCGCCTCACGCCCTGGTCGAACGACCCGGTGGGCGATCCGCAGTCCGAGGCGCTCTATCTGCGCGACGAGGAAACAGCCCGAATATGGACACCGACCCCGCTGCCTGCCGGCGGCGCTGCGTCCTGCCAGATCCATCACCGTGCAGGCGCCACGACCTGGCAGCGCAACGAAGAAGGCCTCGAACAGCGTCTCACCGTCTTCGTCCCGCCCGATGATCCAGTGAAGCTGGCGCTGCTGACCCTGTCCAATCCTGGCAACCGCGGCCGCCGGTTCACGGTCACTTACTATGCCGAGTGGCTGCTTGGTGCGATGTCCAGCACCGCGCGGCCGCATCTGGTCACCGGTTTCGACTTCGAAAGCCGAGCTCTGATCGCTCGCAATGGCTGGAACCCGGAATTCGGGGACCGCACTGCGTTTCTTGCCGCAAGCCGACCCCCGCACAGCCTGACCTGCGACCGCGCGGCATTTCTTGGAAGGCAGGGCGATGCGGCCCGCCCGGCCGGCCTAACGGCCTGGGGCCTAGACGGTGCGACCAGCGACATCGCCGACCCCTGCGCGGCGTTCCAGGTCCACGTCGATCTGGCTGCAGGCGCAACGGAGGAGGTCGTATTCGTGCTTGGCGAAGGAAGCGATCCCACCGATGCTGCGCGTCTGGCGGTGCATTGGGCCGACGTCGAGCGGGTCAAACAGGCGCTCGCCGAAAACGACGCCGTATGGAAGCGGCGGCTCGGAGCCGTCAGGGTCACTACGCCGGACCCGGCGTTCGACCTCATGGTCAATCGCTGGCTCCTCAACCAGACCTATGCGTCGCGCATCTTCGCGCGCGCCGGATTCCAGCAGGCCGGGGGCGCCTTCGGCTTCCGTGACCAGTTGCAGGACATGATGGCGCTTCTGTTTTCCGAGCCTGAGCGCGTGCGTGCGCATATCCTGGACTGTGCGTCGCGCCAGTTCGAAGAGGGCGATGTGCTGCATTGGTGGCATCCCCCTCTGGGGCGAGGTGTGCGAACGCGCTGCTCGGACGATTTGCTGTGGCTCGTCTATGCAACCGGTCGCTATGTGGGTGCCACCGGCGACACCTCCATCCTCGCCGTGGAAGTTCCGTTTCTGTCCGCCCCGCCGCTGGGGATCGACGAGGAAGACCGCTACGCTCTGTTCGTGTCGGGCGCGGAGCGCGAGTCGCTATTCGAGCATTGCCGGCGGGCAATGGATCGTGGCGTCACAATGGGCGCTCATGGGCTGCCACTGATCGGCACCGGGGACTGGAACGACGGCATGGACAGGGTCGGCAGCGAAGGGCGTGGCGAAAGCGTGTGGCTCGCCTGGTTCGCAGCGGTCTGCGCCGACACCTTCGCTGGCCTTGCCTCGGAAACCGGACGCAACGACCTCCATGACATCTGGAAGGCACGCGCCGATGATCTGCGTCGGACTGCCGACGCAGCCGGCTGGGATGGCGCATGGTACGCGCGCGCCTTCGCGGATGACGGTCTGCCATGGGGTTCGAAGGAGTCCGACGAGTGCCAGATCGACAGCATATCCCAGTCCTGGGCAGCACTCGCCGGCGGCCCCTCACCTGATCGATCCGCCATGGCTGTCGCCGCCGCGACCGAGCGTCTCGTCGATCATGATGCGCGGCTGGTGCGTCTGTTGACGCCGCCGTTCGACCGGACACCGCGCGATCCGGGCTATATTCGCGCCTATCCGCCCGGTGTGCGGGAAAATGGCGGTCAATACACGCATGCGGCGGCCTGGCTGGGTCTGGCCCATGCGCGGCTGGGCGATGGAGACGAATCCTATCGCATTTTCGATCTGATCAACCCCATACGCCGCGCGGGCGACCGCTCCGAAGCGGAACTCTACCGCGCGGAACCCTATGTGGTGCCGGCCGACGTCCGCGGCGCCGGGCCCGGCATCGGTCAGGCCGGCTGGACGTGGTACACGGGAGCCGCCGGGTGGACATGGCAACTCGCCGTCGAGGGCATTCTTGGCCTGAGCCTCCAGCGCGGTGCGGTCAGGATCGCCCCGCGGCTCCCCAGGAGCTGGGGCGGTGCAGAGGTCAGGGTCAAGGGCCCCGACGGGACACTGGTCGTTACCATCGAAGACCCCGACCGGATCGGCGGTGGCCGCGTCGAGCTAGCGGTGGAAGGTCGACCGCTGGACGGCGATTGCATTGCCCTCCCGACAGGCGGGATCGAACGGCGCGTCACGGCACGTCTGCGGCCCTGAGCCCCGTTGCACACCAGCGAGTGCAATTTGGTCCGGCCAAAGTCTGGCAGTCGATTTTCTGCAGGCTCCGGCACGGACCGACCGGTGAGGTCAGCGCCCAAGCGCAAGAACAGGTAATGTAAGGTAAGGGCAGATCAGTCGACTTGTGTTTCCGGGTCTGTTTCTCGCCACGAGAGGTCTGCAATTTGAAGTTGTCCGTTACGAAGCCGCAGGAGTCAGCACCGTCACATCAGGGCCTCACCCAGGCCGAGGCCGAGGCCCGGGTTGCCGCCGAGGGCTACAACGAACTGCCTCGGGCCCGCCGCCGCACGCCCTTGCGGATCGTGTTCGAGGTCTTGCGCGAACCGATGCTGGCGCTGCTGGTCGCGGGGGGTGTGGTCTATATGCTGCTCGGCAGCCTCGAAGAGGCGCTGGTTCTGCTGGCGTTCGCCTGCCTGTCGGTGGGCATCACCGTGGTGCAGGAGGCGCGGACCGAACGTGTGCTGGAGGCGCTGCGCGATCTGACGAGTCCGCGCGCCCTCGTGATCCGGGACTGCGAGCGCCTGCGGATCGCCGGGCGCGAGGTGGCGCGCGGCGACCTGATCGTGCTGGCCGAGGGCGACAGGGTGCCGGCTGACGCGGTGCTGATCGAGGCCACGGGGCTGTCCGCGGACGAATCCCTGCTGACCGGCGAGGCCGTTCCGGTCCGCAAACGGGTGGGAACGCCCGATCCAGACACCCGTCCGGGCGGCGAGGACCTGCCCGTGGTCTTCTCGGGCAGCCTGATCGTTGGCGGATCTGCCGTCGCCGAGGTCACGGCGACCGGGACCGCCAGTGAGATCGGCAAGATCGGCGCTTCGCTCGCCTCGCTGGAGACCGAGACACCGCATCTGCAGCGCCAGATGCGCCGCCTGGTCATCGGTTTCGCGGCGCTGGGGGGCGCGGTCAGCGTGGCCGTCGTGGTCCTCTATGGGCTTTTGCGCGGCGGCTGGCTGGAGGGCGTGCTCGCGGGTATCGCCGTGGGCATGTCCATGCTGCCTGAAGAGTTCCCGATGGTGCTCGCCGTCTTCATGGCGATGGGGGCGTGGCGGATCTCGAAGGTCAGGGTGCTGACGCGACGCGCGTCCGCCATCGAGACGCTGGGCGCGGCCTCGGTGCTGTGCACCGACAAGACCGGCACGCTGACCGAGAACCGCATGACGATCGCCGAACTCCGCCTGCCCGACGGAACGGCGGCGAGGATCGACGACACGGCCTTGCCCGAGGCGTTTCGCGAACTGGCGGCGGCGGGGGTCATGGCCTCGGCCCCCGAACCGTTCGATCCGATGGAAAAGGCGTTTCATGCGCTGGCCGCCGCGGACCTGCGCCTGGACGAGACCCTGCCCGGTGCGGGCCGGACCCTGGTGCGCAGCTATCCGCTTGCGCCCGACCTCCTCGCCATGTCGCAGGTCTGGGCAAGCGACGGCGCGGGTTGGCAGATCGCCGCCAAGGGCGCGCCCGAGGCGATGGCCGACCTGTGCGGGCTCGATGCGGCCGCCCGCGCCGGGGTCACGACGCAGGTGAACGAGATGGCCGAAGCCGGCCTGCGGGTCCTGGGGGTGGCCGAGGCCACGTTTGCCGGCGCCGATCTGCCCGACAGCCATCGCGCCTTCGCCTTTCGCTTTCTGGGCCTTGTGGGCCTGGCGGACCCCTTGCGTGCCTCGGTACCGGAGGCAGTGGCCCTGTGCCGCAGCGCGGGCATCCGCGTCATCATGATCACCGGGGACTATCCCGCCACGGCGCAGGCGATTGCGGCGCAGGCCGGATTGCAGGGTGGGCGGGTGATCGACGGGACCGCACTTCAGGCGATGTCGGACGCCGATCTGGCAACCGCCGTGCAGGACGTCACCATCTTCGCCCGCATCATGCCGGAACAGAAACTGCGCATCGTCACCGCACTGAAATCCGCCGGGGCCGTCGTGGCCATGACAGGCGACGGCGTGAACGACGCGCCGTCGCTGAAGGCGGCCGATATCGGCGTGGCCATGGGCGGGCGCGGCACGGACGTCGCGCGCGAGGCGGCCAGCATCGTGCTGCTGGATGACGATTTCGGCTCCATCGTCACCACCGTGCGACTTGGGCGGCGGATCTATGATAACCTGCGCAAGGCAATGAGCTTCATTCTGGCGGTGCATGTGCCGATCGCCGGGCTCGCCTTGATGCCGCTTCTGTTCGGCATGCCGATCCTGTTCGGTCCCATGCACATCGCCTTTCTGGAAATGGTGATCGACCCGGTCTGTTCGCTGGTCTTCGAGGCCGAGACCGAGGAAGAGGGCGTGATGGACCGCCCGCCGCGCCCGCCCGCCGAGCCCCTGTTCTCCGTCCCGACCATCCTCTGGAGCGTGGTCCAGGGCGCGATGGTGCTGGGTGTCACCGCCACGATCTTCGCGCTTGCCCCCGGTTACGGGCTTCAGGCCGATCAGGTGCGCGGGCTGACCTTTGCGTCGCTGGTCCTTGGCATCGTGGCGCTGATCTTCGTGGACCGCTCGGTGTCATCGTCTCTCATCACGGCCATCCGGCGGCCCAACCGGGCACTGGCGGTGGTGCTGCCGATCGTCGCCGTCCTGCTGGCTGTCACCCTGTTCTGGCAACCCGCCCGCGATCTGTTCGGCTTCGCGGCACTTGACCCGATATTCCTGGCCGTCCCGCCGCTTGCAGGGCTGGCCGTGCTGCTGGTGCTCGAGGTGCTAAAACCGATGTGGCGCCGGAGCGTCCGTGCCGGCGTCCAGTTGGCGGCAACTGGAAATGGCCACCGTTATGACAACACATGACATCGCCACTTCCGAGAAGCTCTCAGACCGGTTCGTCAGCCGCACAGATGCGGGTCACGTCCCGGGATGGCTCGAACAGCGCGTCAACCGGCGCGGCCCGCCAACGACGCAAGGAATTTGAGAGATACGGGCTAGGATATAGACTAGTGCCACTTAGGATCACTCAATGAGGATGTTCGGCGGGACAAGCGGCAAAGACCAGATTCAGTGGCGCATCGCACGCTGGGCTTTATGGCGTTGCATTCAGAGTGCCGCTCAGCGTGTTCTGATGGACAGAAGACTGCGGGACAAGACAGGCCGCGAAATCCGGTGGCTGCGGAGCGAGATCAATTCCTTTCTGAGCGGAGTTGCATCTGAAGTGGCACGCCTTCGCCCCCTGGCGCGACTTGGCGCATTGCCGGATTTCGGCAGTCAGCTCATGGTCGAGCTTGCGATCTATACCGTGGCGGCAGACAGGACGCTGCGTGGCAGCGACCTCGATCACCAGAGCGCGCGGGACGCCTTGGCCGACATCGGGTGGTCTGTCTATCGCCGACTGCTCTCACTCTCGTCCCTGCCGGCGCGGCTCGTCACGCGCGATGCCGGAAAGCGGCTGCGGTGGAGCATCCGGGGGCTGCTGATATTCCCCTTCCGGCCGATCGGTGCGCCTGGCTACGCCGCCGAGGTCTTTCGCGAAGGGGAGGACATACATACGCATTTCACGCATTGTCCTCCGCAAAGCTTTGCCCGGCGCATTGCCGACGAGACGAGCGATCCTGAAGTGCTAACCGGCTTCGCAAACAGCTGGTGCAAGTATGACTGGCCAGGCGCTGATCTGATAGCCGCCGACGGACATCGGGGGCACTATATCCGGCGCCGAACACTTTCGGCCGGGGATCCGGTCTGCGACATGTGCTGGGCCGCGCGCCCGCGCCGTGAGACCAGAGAAAGCAAAAAAGAAGACGGTTAGTGAGGCCCGACTTGTCAGCAAAATAGAAGCGTTCTGCGGAAACAAATGCATGGGACACTCATCGATTGGCACATCCATTGGCGATTCTACGAAGAACAAGCGTTGTGCGCACGCTGTGAAACGGCGGGCCTTGTGATGCAGCGCCAACCGAACGAGAAATCGCCCCACTTCCCAGAGACGAGGCTGGATGCGTTGCAGCGTCATGCCTTCAATTACTTCCTGAACGAAACCAATCCCGCGAATGGACTCGTGGCTGACAAATCGCAGCCGGACGCCCCCGCGAGCATCGCGGCCGTGGGTTTCGCGCTCGCTGCCTATCCAGTCGGCGTCGAACGCGCATGGATCTCACGCGACAGTGCAATCGAACGGACCCTGGCGGTATTGCGGTTCTTTTGGGCCAGTGCGCAGGGGGCAGGCTCTGACACGACTGGGTACAGAGGCTTCTACTATCACTTTCTCGACATGACCACCGGACGGCGCGCAGGCCTCTGCGAGCTGTCAACCGTCGATTCCGGCTTCCTGCTGGCCGGCATGCTCGCCGCTGCGGCGTATTTCGATCGGGACAGTGAAGAGGAGCGGGAGATACGGACGCTGGCCGACGCGCTCTACCGGCGCGTGGACTGGCCATGGGCGTGCGACGGCGGGGCGACGATTAGTCATGGGTGGACTCCCGAGGCCGGATTTCTGCCCTACCGCTGGGAAGGCTATGACGAGGCTGTTCTGCTGTACGTGCTCGGGTTGGGCTCGCCTACTCGTTCCTTGCCAACGGAGAGTTACGCGGCGTGGGCATCGACCTATGAATGGAAGGAGATCTACGGCTACGAATTCATCTATGGCGGTCCGCTCTTCGTCCACCAGTACTCACACATCTGGATCGACTTCCGCGGAATTCAGGACGCATTTGCGCGGGACAAGGGCATCGACTATTTCGAGAACAGCCGCCGCGCGACCCATGTTCAACGGGAGTACGCGATCCGCAATCCACTCGAATTTGTGGGATACGGAGAGTACTTCTGGGGCTTGACCGCGAGCGACGGGCCCGGCTGGGCGACGCGCCGTGTCAACGGCATTGAGCGCGCCTTCTTCGACTATGTCGCCCGCGGCGCGCCATACGGCCCAGACGATGGGACGGTCGCGCCATGGGCCGTCGTGGCGTCGCTGCCCTTCGCCCCGGAGATCGTGTTGCCGACGATTGCGCATTTTCAGGATGTGTATCCGCAGGTGACCGGAAAGTACTGCTTTCGGTGTAGCTTCAACCTGAGCTTTCAGAACGAAGAAGATGTCCACGGTGGCTGGACGTCGCCCTATCACTTCGGGATCAACCTTGGTCCTGTGGTGCTGATGTGTGAGAATTACCGATCGGAATTACTGTGGCGGCTGATGCGAGCCAGCCCTTACATAGTTACAGGTTTCCGTCGCGCGGGATTCATCGGCGGTTGGCTGTGACGGCGGTGGAGGATTGCGATTGTCGAAGACGAGATAGACCGCCGGTGGAGCGTGGGAATGGGTGAGCTGCGCTTCTACGGGCGGCACTGAGGCCACCGGTAGAAACTGAAAGAGTGCATTGACATGCGGCTGATCCTGCCTTTGCCCGGCAACGAAACTTTCGCCCGTCATCTTGCTGAAGCCGGAGGATGGGAGCTTGGGCACATCGAAACCCGGCGTTTCCCCGATGGCGAGAGCTATGTCCGCATTCTTTCGGATGTCGCCGATCGGCCGGTGGATTTGGTCTGCACGCTTGCACGGCCGGCCGATGGCTTCCTCAGCCTCGCATTCGCCGCGGACGCCGCCCGCTCGCTTGGCGCGAGCGAGGTGACGCTGATCGCGCCCTACCTTTCCTACATGCGACAAGACCGACGCTTCCAACCGGGCGAGGCCATAACTTCGAAGACATTCGCGCGGCTCCTATCTTCGACCTTCGACCGCCTGGTGACAGTCGACCCCCACCTACACCGATATCCTGCGCTTTCCGCGCTCTACACGATCCCGACCGATACGCTGCACGCGGCACCTCTGCTGGCAGATTGGATCGCCGCAGAGGTCGACAAACCGCTGATCGTCGGCCCGGATGAGGAGAGCGAACAGTGGGTGTCGGCAATCGCCGAGCGCATCGGCGCTCCGTATACCGTCCTGCGCAAGATCCGGCACGGCGACCGCAACGTCGATGTCGAATTGCCCGACCTTTCGGAATGGAAGGCCCACTGTCCGGTCATCGTCGATGACATAGCCTCGTCCGGGCAAACGCTCATCGATGCGGCAAAGAAGCTGCCGCTCCAGGGCTTCCGGCGACCTGTCTGCGCAGTTGTCCATGGCGTATTCGCCGAAGGATCCTATGAGCGCCTGAGGCTCCTCACCGACAGAATAGTTTCCAGCGACTCCATTCCACATGAGAGCAACGCCATCGGGCTTGCGCCGCTGATCGCAGCCATGATCGCGTCCGCCAACAAGACTCCGGTCGACATAAAGCGGCACCGCCGTCCGCCCGAACCTTATGACGAAGTTGAACAGGCGGGCCTGGATTCGTTTCCCGCCAGCGATGCTCCGCCTTGGACAGGTGGCGTCGACTGAGCGGCGAACCCTTTCAGGTGGCGACTAAGCACATGAATTCGACCAGGAGGAAGTCATGCTCAAATTCACATCACTCGGCGGTGCGGGCACTGTCACCGGTTCGAAACATCTTCTTGACCATGACGGCAAGCGGATCCTCGTCGACTGCGGATTGTTCCAGGGCCTTAAGAACCTGCGTGAGTTGAATTGGGAGTCACTGCCGATCGCCCCTTCGAGCATCGATGCAGTGGTTCTCACCCACGCCCATCTCGATCATTCTGGCTATTTGCCCAAGCTCGTAAGGGATGGCTTCCAGGGCAAGATCTTCGCAACCGACGCGACGCACGACGTTGCGAAGCTGATCCTGAGGGACAGCGGGTTTCTCCAGGAGAAGGATGCCGAATACGCAAACCGCAAGGGGTTCTCGAAGCATAAGCCGGCCCTGCCGCTCTACGGGGTTCGCGACGCGGAACGCGCCCTCGAACGCTTCTCGTCAGTTCGGTTCGACGAGCCCATGCAATTGCCCGGCGGTGCGACTCTGAGGTTCAGGCATGCAGGCCACATCATGGGTGCCGCCACCGCAGATATCGAATGGGGCGGCAAGCGGATCGTGTTTTCCGGGGACCTGGGGCGTTATGACGATCCGGTCATGCCCGATCCGGTCTTGGTTCCGGAGGCAGATTATATTGTCGTTGAATCGACTTACGGCAACCGAACCCATCAAAAGGGCGATCCGACCGAGATGCTGGGTTCCGTCATCGACCGCACGGTTCAGCGCGGCGGGACCGTGGTGATTCCGGCATTCGCCGTTGGCCGGGCGCAGTCGCTGCTCTATCACCTCTGGCAATTAAAGCAGGCTGGTCGTCTGGCATCCATCCCGATTTTCCTCGACAGTCCGATGTCGATCAGCGCGACCGACCTGCTTCACACGCATCGCGCGGATCACCGGCTCTCGCCTGAGGTTTGCGACGCAGTCTGCGCCATCGCCACCTACACCAGGGACGTCGAGGCATCCAAGGCGATTACCGCCAGTACCTATCCCAAGGTGGTGATCTCTGCCAGTGGCATGGCGACCGGTGGCCGCGTTCTCCACCATCTCAAAGCCTTTGCACCCGATCAGAAGAACACCATTCTGTTCTCTGGCTTTCAGGCGGCCGGAACCCGCGGACGAGCCATGTTGCAGGGCGCCCGTGAGATCAAGATCCACGGACAGTGGATACCGGTCCAGGCAGAGATTGCCGACCTTCCTGCACTTTCGGCGCACGCAGATTCCGATGAGCTGATGCGCTGGCTCTCCGGCTTTCGTCATGCGCCTGCCCGCACCTTCATCGTCCATGGGGAGCCCGAAGCTTCGGAAGCCCTGCGCGTCCGCATCGGCAGGGAGCTGGAGTGGAAGGCCACCGTTCCCCGCCAGGATCAGGCGTTCGACCTATGAGCCAGGGTGACGCCGAACTCCCCGCCACACCGAAGCTGCGCGCAACACGCCTTCGCCTGCACACACAGCACCAGGCGGTGGTCATCATGCGGACCGACTGCCATGTCTGCCGCTCGGAGGGTCTGGCTTCCCGATCGCAGGTCCTGGTGTCGAGCGGTGGCCGGGAGGTGCAGGCAACCCTGTTCCAGATCGAGGGGGACGATCTGCTCGCCATCGATCAGATTGCGCTCACCGAAACCACATGGAAGATCCTGAGCCTCGACGAGGATGCCGCGGTCACCGTCACGCATGCACCGACGCTCGAATCCCTCGCCAGTGTCCGCCGTCGGATCTATGGGAATCGCCTCGACGCGCACGCCGTAGGGTCGATCGTCAGGGACGTCGCCGCACGACGCTACACAGATGTGCATCTGGCGGCCTTCCTGACGGCGAGCGCCGCCCTTCCTCTGGACGAGCAGGAGACCATCGATCTGACGGGAGCCATGGTCGATGTCGGCGAGCGCTTGCTCTGGGATTCCCCGATCGTGCTCGACAAGCATTGCATTGGCGGACTGCCGGGCAACCGCACAACCCCGATTGTTGTCGCGATTGTTGCCGCCAACGGGCTCGTGATTCCCAAGACCTCGTCGCGCGCAATCACATCGCCGGCAGGAACTGCGGATACCATGGAGACGCTTGCACCGGTTGACCTTGATATCGCGACGCTCCGACGCGTCGTGGAGGCCGAGGGCGGCTGCATTGCCTGGGGCGGGGCGATGCATCTCAGTCCGGCCGACGATATTTTCGTCCGCATAGAGCGCGAGCTCGATGTCGATACCGAGGGACAGCTCATCGCTTCGGTCCTGTCTAAGAAGATCGCGGCCGGCTCGACGCACGTCGTGATCGATATCCCGGTCGGAGCTACCGCCAAGGTCCGCGGCGAGGCGTCGGCGCGTCACCTCGCGGAACGGATCAGCGCCGTCGCTGCGCGTTTCGGACTCTGGGCCACTTGCCTCTTGACCGACGGATCGCAACCGGTCGGTCGCGGAATAGGCCCGGCTCTGGAAGCGCTCGATGTCCTCGCGGTTCTCCGTAGTGCACCGGATGCACCGGATGATCTGCGCAGACGCGCGGCGGCACTGGCTGGCGCCGCCCTGGAGATTGGTGGGAAGGCCGCCAAGGGGGAAGGAGCAGCCGCTGCGCTTGCGACCCTTGCGGACGGGCGAGCCTGGCGGAAGTTCCAGGCCATTTGCGCGGCGCAAGGAGGCATGCGCACGCCGCCGCGGGCGTCCCACATTCATCCACTGATCGCACCGCGTGCAGGTCGCATTGTTCATATCAACAATCGCAAGCTGGCAAGGCTCGCCAAGCTCGCTGGCGCGCCGGAAGCCAAGGCAGCGGGCGTCTACTTGAATGTGAGTCTCGGTCAGGAGATCGACAAGGCCGAGGCACTGCTTGACATCCACGCGGAATCCGCGGGCGAACTCGCCTATGCGTTGGAGTATGCGCGAAGAAGTCCGGACATCATCGAAGTTGAGCTTTCGTCTTGATGGTCGCTGTCGAGCTTGGATGGCTGAACGCTCTGCGATGCTACTGATCGCCTTGGGGAATGGCAACTGAACATATTTAGCTGCTGTGCGAGCAGGCCCGCGCCTGCTCCCTGATCACCGCGTAGTCGCTCAGCATCTCGGCAATGGCCGAGACCCGTCCAGCAGCAGATCGAGTTCGTCGGCTGAGCGCGCCTGGAACTCGCGGCCATACTCGACCACCGGTGGGCAGACGGTGGCGACGCGAGGGTCAGAAGCGGCCGTTGCGCAGCCGGTCAGCGAGATCGTTGCGATCGCGAGGTCGGCGAGCCGCCGCGTCGAGCATCTGGCGTTGGACGTCATTGGCCTTCTCCAAAGTTTCGAGGCGTTCCGCCAGCCGTCCCGCACGCTCGCCGGAGCGCCGCCGTGCGAGCAGGAACAGCAACACAGCATGTGCGATGGCGCCGAAGCGCAGGACAGCCCGCATCCACGGGGTCGCGGCGTCCCGCAAGCGCGGCATGTGGATGGGCGGCTACGTACCGCTGGGCTACGACGTGCGCGACCGCAAGCTGTAGTCAATGAAGACGAGGCCGCGACGGTCAGGATGATCTTCGAACGGTTCGTCGCCACCGGCTCCGCGACGACGCTGGCGAAAGCGCTGGCAGCCGAAGGCGTCCAGAACAACCGCCCGTACGTCCGCCATGAAACGCCTACCTCGCGTTCTCTGGATTGTGACGCCAGCCGGAAGAAGGGTCGCAGAAGGTGCGCCAGAGGAACGAGCAGAACTTGCCGAAAACATTGCCTTTCGCGAAGCCGAACCAAACGAGACGAGGTTCGCTCGGTTAGAGACGAAAGCCCGTCAAAGACCGAAAGTCTGCGCTACGCCAGTCTCCGAGGTTCGGATGGCTTCAGCAAGCCCCTTTGAAACTTGGAAGAAATCCGGCGCTCATGGCGCGCCGCTTGAAGTTCGTAACGGGAAAATGGCGGAACACATGGGATACGAACTACGTCATCGCTCGGCGTTATTGACTGCCTGAACCGCTGACATCCTCGGAAATCTCCTGCCTGAGCTTCGGCCCTTTGGCGAGGCGCCGGCCGAGAGCGGTAATGAACGCCTCATAGCGCTCGCCGGCTTTGGCACGCGCGGCCTGTGCAGCCGGCTCCGGCAAAGTCGGTGTCGTCGCGAGCCAGAACCGGACGAAGATTGCAAGGGTCTCGACGGAAATCCCGATATCGCGCTCCAAGCGGTTCATTCGGCGGTCGAGCTGGTCGAGGCGCTTGGCGATCGCGGCCTCGCGCCTTTCAGCGTCATCCGGCGACAGGAAGGAGGCGATCGCCGCCTCCGCAATCATCGACTGCGATTGCTCGCGACGGGCGGCATAGTCCGCCAGCATCGTCATGATGTCCGGGTCGATATAGACGGAGATCTGCGCTTTCTTCTTGCGGCTGGGCATGGCCTAGAGCTCCATGCCGTCGTTGGGGTCCAGTGAGACCTGCCGCGCCACACGCTGCATCATTCGGTTCATCCCGCTGGTGCGCGCAGTCTCCTCCTGATCGTCATCGGCGGGATCGATCTCGAACTCGTTTTCAAACGGGGCCTTCTTCTCGACGGGTTTGGCACGGCTCAACTCGGGCTGGCGGCGCCGTTCTGAATCAGTCGTGTCCTCCTCCGATGCAGCGCTGGCAGACATGTGAGCGGTTTCCAACGGGCTCGCCGGCAATGGCAGACTCGTCCAGTCATCAGCCTTCGTATGCACGGATTCGGTGTTCGACGGCGGCGGCAGGATGCGTTCTTGGAAACGTCCGTCCTCGAAGTAGCGGACCTTCTTCGCTCGAATAGGCGATGTCCCGGCGACCATAACGATCTCATCGGCTGGCGGAAGCTGCATGACCTCGCCCGGCGTGAGCAGTGGTCGCGCGGTTTCCTGCCGCGACACCATCAGGTGGCCAAGCCAGGGCGAGAGTCTGTGCCCGGCGTAGTTCTTCATCGCCCGCATCTCGGTCGCAGTGCCGAGCGCGTCGGAAACTCGCTTGGCCGTGCGCTCGTCATTGGTCGCGAAGCTCACGCGCACATGGCAGTTGTCGAGGATCGAATTGTTCGGCCCATAGGCCCTTTCGATCTGATTGAGCGACTGGGCGATGAGAAAGCTCTTGAGCCCGTAGCCCGCCATGAAGGCGAGCGCACTCTCGAAGAAGTCGAGGCGACCGAGCGCTGGAAACTCGTCCAGCATCAGCAGCAACCGATGCCGTCCGGCCTTGGCCTGCAGGTCCTCGGTTAGGCGCCGACCTATCTGGTTGAGGATCAGGCGGATCAGCGGCTTTGTGCGGTTGATATCGGAGGGGGGCACGACAAGGTAGAGCGACGTCGGATGCTTACGGCCGACGAGATCGGCAATGCGCCAGTCGCAGCGGCGCGTCACCGTTGCAACGACAGGGTCGCGGTAGAGGCCGATGAAGGACATGGCGGTGGAGAGCACACCGGAGCGTTCGTTGTCCGACTTGTTCAAGAGTTCGCGCGCGGCGCTGGCGATGACCGGATGTGGGCCGGATTCGCCGAGATGCGCCGTCTTCATCATCGCAGCGAGCGTCGACTCGATGGGACGCCTTGGGTCGGAAAGAAAAGCGGCGACGCCGGCGAGTGTCTTATCCTTCTCGGCATAGAGGACGTGGAGGATGGCACCGACTAGTAGCGCGTGGCTGGTCTTTTCCCAGTGATTGCGCTTCTCGAGCGACCCTTCCGGATCGACGAGGATGTCGGCGATGTTCTGGACGTCGCGGACCTCCCACTTGCCGCGGCGCACCTCGAGCAGCGGGTTGTAGGCCGACGAAGTCGGGTTGGTCGGATCGAACAGCAGGACGCGGCCGTGCCGAGCGCGAAAGCCGGCTGTGAGCTGCCAGTTTTCGCCCTTGATGTCATGGACGATGGCGGAGCCCGGCCAGGTTAGCAACGATGGAATGACGAGCCCGACGCCCTTGCCGGAGCGGGTCGGCGCGAAGCACAGGACATGCTCCGGTCCCTCATGGCGCAGATAGTCGTCTTTGAGCTTGCCGAGAACGACACCGTCGGGTCCGAGCAGTCCGGCCGCCTTGACCTCATCGGGCCGCGCCCATCGCGCCGAACCATAGGTATCGACACTCTGTGCCTCGCGCGCCCGCCAGACGGACATCAGGATCGCCACCGCGATCGCCATGAAGCCGCCCGAGGCGGCGATGATGGCACCCTCGATGAAGATCGGCGGGGCATAGGCGTCGTAGAAATACCACCACCAGAAGAAGGCCGGGGGATAGTAGATCGGCCATCCCGCGAACTCGAACCAGGGCGCGCCGAGCTGGGGCTGGAAACCGAGGCGCCAGGCCGTCCACTGCGTCGCCGTCCAGGTGGTGGTGAGGACAATCGTGAAGACAATGAGGATCTGGCCCCAGAGAATTTTCGTACCCGACATGGTCTATGTTCCGCGCAAATATCTGCACGCTGCGGGCCATGCCTGCCGCTCTCAAGCTTATTCTTCGCTCATCGCAGAAACGGTGGCCGCCGGTAAGAAATCGGAGAGTTTCTAGCGGAGGCATCACCGGCCCAGGCCCCGCTTGCGTCCGAAACCCCAGTCGACGCCGCCGTCGCCGCGTGCCACGCCTGAGACGTGGCGGCCAAGATGCTTTTCGAGCGAGGGTGTCCAGGGAACAAGCTGGAAGCCGAGACCATCGTCGATCATCGCGAAGCGGCCGGAGGCGAGCGTGAAACGCTGGCGGTAGGCGCCGGCGACGTACTCGCCGTTGGTCGCACGCTGGAAGGGCTGGCCGGTCTGAGCCGCGAGCTTCTCGCCGAGTGTGTCCACTTCGCGCCGGCGGAGCGTGTTGAGGAGATTGCGACTGAAGATGATCCGCCGGCCCTGCCGTTCGGCGAAACCTTGCTCGATCAGGTGATCTGCACGCCGGTCCAGGGCATCGCGGACCTCGGCGCCGAACCCGCCTTCCGACAGAGCTGCGGGATCGCGTGCGATATTTTGCCGATCGAGCCAGGTCGCGCCCGATGCGGTCACCTGCCGTTCAATGTCGAGATCGGAACGCACCGCGAGCGCGACCCGCCGCTGTCCACGGGCATCGTCATAGGCGCGCAGCTCGACGATCGAGCCTAGCGCGCTGTCGCCGGCCGCATCGAGATCGGCGAGCTTGATGTGGTGGGTCCGTCCGTCGACGCCGTCGACCACGGCATAGGCCGTGCCCTTCAGTTCGTCGTCGAGTCCACGTTCGACCAAGCGGCCGACGATCGGCGTGTCGAGACTTTCGGCGGCCAGCACGTAATCCGCCGATCCGCGCCCGATGCCGCGCTCGGTCAGCGCCCGGTGCATGCGCTTGATGATGTCACCGCGTTCGCCGAGTTCGCGCAGCGTCGCCTCGGCCGTGTCGTCGATTATCCATTGGCCGGGGCCGACCAGCTCGGCCAGGCCGAGCGTCTCCAGCTTGCGCAGCCGCCCGACCTTGAGCGCGTGGAACTCGTCGGGCTGCTCGCCCGGATGCGGCGCGAGGTCGATGACGCCGGTGCGCCGGCTGTCACGAACGAGCTGGCGGTCGAGCTGCGTCCAGCGCTCGGAGGCGATCTGGTTCTCGAGGCTGCGTCGGATGTCGAGGTCGGTGCGCGGGCCGAGTTCCTGGGTGATGAGGTCGCGCGCCCGATCGCGCATGCCCTCCTTGATGTAATCGCGCGAGATGACGAGATCCTGGCCGTCGTCGCGCACACCGCGCACGATCAGATGGACATGCGGGTGTTCCGTGTTCCAGTGATCGACAGCCACCCAGTCGAGACCTGAGCCGAGATCCTTCTCCATCTGTCCGACGAGGTCGCGGGTGAAGGATTTGAGGTCCGACATCTCCAGCGCGTCGTCCGGCGAGACGATGAAGCGGAAATGGTGGCGGTCGTCCTCGCAGCGCTCGGCGAAGGCGCGGCCATCCGTCTCCTCCTCTCCGGGCCCGAACAGCCGCGCCTTCTCGCCGTCGCGGGTCACCCCGTCGCGGCGCAGATAATCGAGATGCGTGCCAAGCGGCGCGGCGCGCGCGGCATGCCGGACCACACGTGCCTTGATCACCGCGCCGCGTGAGCGCGCGGTGATGAGCCGGTTGGCTTGGATGCTGGCACGCTGGCCATGGCCGAAGCGCGAGCGGTTGCCGGAAACGACGCGGCCAGACCGCGACACGCCTCCGCCGGCTTTCTTCGCGGCGGCGAGCGCCTGGGCGATGAAGGGGCGCGCGGCCTGTGCACGCGTCGAGCGGATGCGGCCGGGACGGATGCGGAACTCGCGATCATCGGCCATGAGATCGCTCCGCAAGGTGCGAAAACCCGCGTAGACACGGGCATTTGAGCGGTCGGCGCACATTGCGCCAAGGCTGGGCAATGTGCGGAACGCGCCAGAAAATCCAAGCAAAACAACCGACCGACCGGCGCACAATGTGCGCCCTTTTATCCTGCCATCGTGCGGTTGTTGGGCCTGCTGCCCCCACCGGCGCCCGCCATGCTACGCCAGAGCCCAACAGGGCACGAATGCACATGGCGTCGGTCACGACGGGTCCCTCGTGCTGCCGTGGGCGACGAATACCGATTCCGGCCGTGGTCGTTGATGGTGTTCGCGCTGCTCCGGGACGGGGGAGTGGGACGTCTTCGACGGCTCCTCGGAGGCACGGTTGTCGACAGTCCGGCGGTCGTTTGAGCGCGGGACGAACAGCGGTGCCTCGCGCCAGTCCGGTGGCGATGGCGGTGCGGCCGGAGCGTTCGGCGACGGCACAGCCGCGCCAAGCGCGGGCGCAAGCAAATCGACATAGGCGCGCGTTTCGGCAGGCAATGGCCGACCGGTAGCAAGGTACTCGTCGTAGCGGGCAGGCCCCGCATTGTAGGCCGCCAGCATCGCGGCAATTGTGCCGTAGCGGTCGTACATCTCGCGCAAATAGGCTGCGCCCGCGAGGATGTTGTCGCGCGGATCGAACGGATCGCGGCCGAGGCGATACCGGGCGCGCAGGTGATCCCATGTATCGGGCATGACCTGCATCAGCCCCATCGCGCCCGCGGATGAGACGGCACGCGTAGCGCCGGCGCTCTCGGCGCCCATGACGGTGACGATCCAGTGTTCGGGAATGCGAAAGCGCTGCGCTGCCTCGGCAATATGAGCGGCGAATGGATGGCCGATCTGCTGCTGCCCGGCGGTCGCCGGCTGAGCAAGGACGGCGCCGTTTTCGACCAGGCTGAGGGAAAGGCCGGAAAGGAGAAGGAGGGCAATGCGGCCGCAAGGGCCGCACCGCCGCAGTGCTGGGGACAAGCGGACGCAGCGCATCGTTCAGTCCTGGTCGTCGCGCTTTTTCGGGCGGGTCCAGTGCAGGCCCCAGTCGCGTCCGTCCTCATTCGACTGGAATAGCCGGGCGCGGACCGGAAACGGAAAGGCCGGATCGTCCAGGACGACTGAGATAAACGTGCCCGCCCGTTCGCCGGAGTGTTTCCAGCCCGCGCCGACCTCCGGGCCGTCCTCGTCACCGAGATGAACCCGGTAGGCGGGCGCGTTGTCGCTGTCGGCGTTGTCGGCGGTGACAAAGGTGAGTTCGCAGTCGAACCAGAGGGTGCGGAGCCGGCCCGAATATCCACCGGGCGTGCGTGTGAATTGACCGATCTGGGGCACGGGAATCTCCTTTTGGTTGCGGTGGGATTGCAGGAAGGCGCGCGTCGTCACCGCATCGGCGCTCGCCAGACGAAGCGGCCGTTTCCGTCTTCGTCGGTGTAAATGGGGACCGCCCGGCCGATGACGGTGGTGGCCGGGAGCGGGCCGAAGTAGCGACCATCGAGGCTGTCGGGGACGTCGATGTTCATGAGGAACAGCTCGTCCGGCTGGACGCGGCGGCAGCCGTGCCAGACCGGCAGGGGGCGGCCGTGACTGTCGCGGTCGCGCGCTTCCCCGAGAGGGATGTCATCGACGGTGATGGCGTGGCCGGTGCGACACACCCGCTGCCCGGGACGCCCCATGACGCGCTTCAGGAGCGGCACGTCGCGGCCGATATAGCCGCGCTCGACCATGAAATCTTCGAGCGGCTCGGGCGGCATCACCGCGACCAGGTCGGGAACTTCGAGACGCTCGGCCGGATCGATCCGATAGAGCCCGATCGGCGCGCTGGCCGACACGTTCCAGACGAGCCTGGTCGATGTCGGAATGACCGCTGCGGCGGCAACGCCCATCGCGGCGACGTAGGTGAGCATGACATAGCCGAAGCGGGTCATTGTTCGATCTCCCGCCGCTTGAGCCATGCCTGATGGCGCGCAAACGTGTAGGAGCGCGGTTCGTGACCGGCGTTCATCCTGTGCGCCACATGGCGCCAGTGGTCGGGGGCGACGTCGCAGGGATCGACGCCGGCGGCTTCCACCGCGTCGATATGCAGGAGCACTTTCTCGACCTTCGACCAGCCTTCGATCTTGAGCAGGATCTCGCCACCAGGACGCACGAAGGGCAGCGTCTGATAGGCGGCGCCGGGTTCGACGGCGCGCACGATGTCGATGCGCGAGATGACCGTGCCGAAATCGTTGGCCGCCCACCGGACAAAGGCGAAGGCGGCACCGGGACGGAAGGACACGACACGCCGACGACGATCGAGAATCCGTTCACCGGCCTGGCGGCCGAAGCGGATCCAGTATTCGATTCTGCTCTCGATCCAGGTCAGCTCGACATGAGTGAGCCCATCGGAGCTGTTGGCGGACGGCACCGGGCCGCCGTCAACGCGGGGGGCCGTGGTGCCGGTCATGAAGGGTCTCCTTCGTCTGCGGGAAATTCGCGGGCGAGCAGGTCGCGGAGCATGTCGGCGACGGTCTGTCCGCGCCGGAACGCCGCGATCTTGATGCGGCCGCGCAGTTCGGGTGTGACGTCGATCGTCAGCCGGGCGGTGAAACCGGCGGCATCCGCGTCGCGCGCCGGCGGTGCATCCGACGCTTTGATCCAGCGCTCGGGATCGGCGGGGCGCGACGCGAAACCGCGTTTCGGAGCGCGCCCGCTCATGGCGCAAGCCTCCCCACCTCGGCGCCAAGGGCCGCGACCTCGCGCGCGGCCGGGCTGTCCTCGTCGATCTCGAAGACGAGCCGCCCGGATTGCGCCGTATCGGCGAAAGCGACGCGCTGACCGATCCGCGCCGTCAGCACCGGCGGATCGTGATCGGCGAGCGTCTCGGCCGTTTCGCGGGCGATGACGGTACGCGCGCCGCAGCGGTTCAGAACGAAGCGGGCGGCAAGCTGCGGGCGATAGATGCGCGCTTCATGCAGGAGCGACAGCATCTCGGCAGAGGCCCAGCCATCGAAGGGCGACGGCTGCACCGGGATCAGCACCAGATCGGCGGCGAGCAGCGCCGAGCGCATCAGCGAGGCGACACGGGGCGGTCCGTCGATGACAATGTGATCTGCGTCCCGCGCCAGCTCCGGCGCCTCGCGATGCAGCGTGTCACGCGCAAGGCCGACGACGCCGAACAGGCGTGGCAGGCCTTCGCGCGCCCTCTGCTGCGACCAGTCCAGCGCCGAGCCCTGCGGGTCGGCGTCGATCAGGGTGACGCGCCTTCCCTGCCGTGCCCATTGTCCCGCGAGATGGAGCGCCAACGTCGTTTTGCCGACGCCGCCCTTCTGGTTGAGGAACGCGACAATCATCGTGCCCCTCCCGGTTTACGCCCGAGGGGGAGTCGCGATGGGTGAGCGGTGTCGCTGCCGGTTGGCCGTGCCCCGGATGTCTTTCGCAGGAGCCCGTTAATGGCAGCAGCGACGGTGTTTTCCACATCGCTCCGCGCAACATAAGAGTTAGATTCTCTGTTAGATTCTAAGTTAAGGCTAGGAATCGTCGTTTCCGGCCAGAGACTTAACTGCGATCTCTGCGTGCGAAGTCTCGATGGTCCCGCGTGCGAAATCCCGATACCGCTTGCGTGCGAAGTCCCGACCGCGTCCACAGCGCTGTCCACAGGTCCTATCGAAGATTTCGCCGGCAGGATGCGCAGCAGCTCGCGCCGGCCTTTGCGCTCGATGTGCAGGCGGTAGCCGGGCAGCGGCTGGCGCGGGACGATGCGCCGGAGCTGGAGCGCGAAGTCGGAGACGCGCATGAGGCTGCCGGACTTTTCGTGGAGATGGGCGAACTCGAAAATCCAGCCCCGCGGCTGGCGGCCGGCATGCTTGCGCGCGACACGGTAGAGCCAGCGTTCGATGCCGCCCGTCAGCCGGAAATAAGCCGGGTCGATGGTGAGCACCAGCGAGCGGTCGGTGACGCCGCGATAGAACCAGTCGGGCAGCACGAACTCCATGCCCTCGACGCGGCCATTGCGCGTGACGCATTCCTCCCATTCGTTGATCCAGGAGAACTGGTGGCGGCGCCAATGTTCGCCCTGGCGGATGGTGGTGCGGATGACGGTCGATTGCAGGCGGGTGAGCGCGCCCTTCAGCAGCTTGTAGTCGCGCTGGCCGGTTTCGCGGCCGATCGATGTCAGGAGCTGATAGGGTGTGAAGCGCAGGAAGCGGGAGGTCTTGAAGCCAAGATTTTCGGCCTCGACGATCTGCGAGGCGGCCCAGATGAGGACATCGGCATCCCAGATGGTCGCCATGCCGTGCTCGGGCACGGCGAAGACCTCGACGCGGACGCCGCCGGCCTCATAAAGGATCGGCGCGACGCGCTTGGCCTTGGCGAGCGAGAAGAAGGGTCGCTCCATGAGGTCGCGCTGATCGCGCGGACTGGCGTCGCCGGTCGCAACGATGAAGGGATCGAGCCTGGCCCGCTCGGTCGAGGTGATGAGGCGCCGCCGCTTCATGATCGGACGTCTCAGCGACGGGTGCGGCCGGCGTGGGCCGCCGGTGCGGGTTCATGGCGCTTGGCGGGCAGCACAGACCCACGCGGGTCGGAGGTCGAGGTGACGGCGCCCCGATCGGCCCAGGCCTGTAGGTCCTCGATCGCATAGACGACGCGGCCTCCGAGCTTGCGATAGGCCGGGCCGGTTCCATAGGTGCGGTGCTTTTCCAGCGTCCGGCCGGAGAGACCGAGGAAGCGCGCGGCTTCGGGAGTTCTGAGAAAGCGCGGCGGCAAGCCGGCGAGATTGGGCGACATGATCGGGCCTCCGTGGGCTGGTTGAGGCCGCTGGCAGTGAGCGGCGGATGCAGGCCACGGTGGCGAAGGAGAGCCGCGAGGGGGGAGTGCGAAGAAGGGGATGCCAAAATCGCACCCCCTCTGCCGACATCGGATCAGGATCGGCGGCGATGACGAAGAAGGGCGCGATAACCGCCGGCGATCATGGCGAGGGCATCCCTGACAAGGTCCATGGTCGCGTCGCGCAGCGCCGAGGACTTCCAGGGATCGGATGCAACGCGGGACACGCCGTAAATGACGTTTGCGATCTCGCGGTAGGTCGCGCCGTTCATGCGTCCGTCGACGGCTTGCAGCATGTGGCGGATGCGCCGGCGTTGCTGCTTGGTCAGGCGGGTATCGGCCGGTACGGCGCGGCCAAGCAGGGATTTGAGCAGACGCTGAACGGCTTCGAGCCGGTCGAGGCCGTCGAGATCGAGCGGGATCAGCGCGGCAAGGGGTTCGCCGCCGGCAACGCCTGCCAGCCGCAGGAGATGGAGAACCTGCCCATCTCCGGGATCGTGCAGGAAATGGACGCCCTGTTCGTCGGAGCGGGCGGCGGTTTCCTGAACGACGGTGAAGAGATTGCTATCGGCGGGAAGTATGGAAGGCGCGGCCGTCAGCAGCACGGTGCTGGTGTCGTCCTCGAGGCACCAGAAGACGGGGATTTCGGTCGCGTTGAAAGAAGGGCGGACAAGGAAATTGCAGCCCCCAGCGTCTGCGGACCCGGTTCGTCAGTTCGTTGAGATCGCACGCCGGATGCCTGGTCTCGGCATAGTCGCGCTGATAGTCGCCATTGCGCCGCAGCCATTCCCAGCCGAGATCGGGCGATACGAGATCGTCGAGATAGTCGTAGGTCGATGTCGACCGCCACCGGGATATGTCAGGGGTCATGGGCGTCCTCTGCGCGCTGTCTACCGGGAGGCGCACCATTCCCGGTTGCAGAGGTCGCCGGAAGCCCCGAAGGTGGCAACGGGCGATGCCTGACCGGCATCGCTATTCCGGCTAGTGGGGACGGCCCTCGTGCACGAGCAGGCGATAGCCATGCTCGGTCATCCAGCGGGCGCGGGCGAGATGGGTGTCATGAACATGGCGCGCGCGATCCGGCTCGCGAGCCGGATCGAGGCCGAACAGGATCGTGACGGCCTCGCGCCAGTCGGCGCCGTCGGTCGCCGCATCGAGCAGGCGCATGTAGAGCTTCATGTGCTCACGGTCATAGGCCGTGAGCGCCGCGCTCTGCGGCGGTTCATCGAGGAATTGTACTTGCGTCACCCCAGCCCCCAGAGCCACACCATACCCGCCCGCGCCCCATTTGTTAACCAGGCGTTCGACGGGCAGAGGCAAGACCGCTGGCGCATCGCGTGATGCGTGGCAGGCATCGCCGAGGCGCTGAATGGGATGTCGGGGCTATTTTCGGCTGTCGATTTTCGCACGAACGAACATCACCCCTTCTCCTTGGTCGGAGTTGAGGAAGACGATGCCATTGGCCTCGAACGCCCGGCGCACCTGATCGCGCGTCGTCTCATACACCTTGAGTCCGCTCTCGGACTCGAGGCGCTTCAACGCGGTCAGGGATACCAGGGCCTTTTCAGCGAGCGTCTCCTGCGTCCAACCAAGCAACGCGCGTGCGGCCCGCGTCTGTCGGGCGGTGATCATGCATGATCACCTCCCACCGACACGAACGCACATGCCAGAACTACGACTATAATAGTCGTTCTATCGGTAAGGGACCAGCCACAAAACGCTGTGTTGGTGTCGTTCGGAGCGATCGGCGTTGCGACTGATTCGGTCGGCTACGAACGGCGAAAGGCCCCGCCCGGATCGTCCGGGCGGGGCGTCGCGGCGCATCAGTCGCCGTTGCGGCGGGTGGGGCGGGACCAGATGAGGCTGAAACCGCCGTCCTCGTCGTCGAAGAGGTTGGCGTAGATCGGAGCGGTGAAGCTCGGATCGTCGAGCTTGAGGCCCAGATAGTCGCGGCCCTCGTTGGACTGCTTGGACCAGGCGGCGCCGATCTCGGCGCGGCCGACCAGAACGCGGTGGCTGGGGGCGTTCTCGCTGGCCTGGTTGGTTTCCGGGACGATGCGGACGTTCTTGGCCTGCACATTGAGGGTGACGATTTCGCCGGTGTATTCGTTGCCGGTCTTCTTGAAGGTGCCGATGGTCGCCATGTCAGTTCTCCTTGATTTGAAGCTCCGAGCCCGCACCATTGCGGCCTCGATGGCGATCGGCAGGCCGGAGTCGATCGACGACGCATCGCTTGCGACCGGAGCGGCAGCGGAGGATGGCAGCCGAGCCACTTTCTTGTTTCGCGAGGAATGAGCGCGCAGCGCTCAGGGGAAGAAAGTTGATCGGCGCCATTGCGGCATAGGCGATCGAGGCGCAGCCGGTCTTCGGCCAGATCAGGCCATTGGAGAGGCCGTTTGGAGCGGTCGACCCGACAAAAAGATCAAGGGAGAACGTGGCGGTCCCGTGCAGCCGTAGGAATCCTGGCAACGGGTCGCTGCCGGTGACGACGTTGCACCTGTCCTGGCGAGAACCGCGATGGGCTTCCCGCAGCCCTCGGCTCGTGAAACGCCATCCGCGCCTTCGTCGTCGAGTGGCTGTGCAGCGGACCAGCTACCTGTCCAGCGCCGCTTCAACGTGCCTTACGCTATTTCGGGCCTGACATTGCGATCTCTGCTCGAGGGCCAGTTTCGTCCATCTCCTGCGTCGAGGATGGCAGGCGTGCCGACTTGCTGGCCATGCTCCGACGGCTGTCTCTGTGTCAGCCCCGCGCCATGCCCTGTCCGGCCGGTTCGGGCGCGGCCATCGCCGAGATCCGCAGGAATGCCGTGACGCCGACCGCGATCGCACCGACGACGGAAAAGGCGATCTGCCAAGTCTCCGACGGCATGGCGTGCTTCACGATGCCATGGGTCGCGTGATAGCCCGCGATCGCTGCCGGGGCGACGAAGGCAAGCGCAATGGCGATGCGCAGCCAGAGCGGCCGCGCGACGGCGAGAAGCAGTTGGCCGACGCCGAAAATCAGCCCGGCCGCGACCAGGCCGATCGCGATGCCGCCCGGCCAGCCGGCACCGCTGTCATAGGCCCATATACCGGCGGTGACGCCGGCGAAGGCTGGAAGCGCGTAAATAGCAAGCATGAACAGCAGCCAGCAGAGAACGCCGATGGCCGCGACGCTGAAGATGATGCCAAGGAAGATCATGGTGGTGGTCTCCGTGAGAAAAGGTCTGACGGTCGCGCCTTCCACCACCACCACGGCGCGGTGCAAAGTATAGCTGAAGATGAGCGGCCACGGGAGCGGAAATCGGCTAGGAAGTTCCGCTCGTCGGACCAGGTGCTACCTTCGTCAGGGCTGGAAGGGATCGAATTCATGGATGATGGCGGCGGTGTCGCCGTCGTATTCGTTGGCGGGAACGACCGAAAGGCTGCCGTCGCCGGCCCGGAAGATGACGATGGCGACCATGAGTGTGGTGGCGAGGCTGAAGGCGAAAGCGTGAGCGTCGTTGAGGGACATCGTTCCGGCTCCTGTCTGGAGGCGGGGGACCATCCCCCGCGCGACAGGCGCCCGATGTGTCCGGCCGAGGGCCGCAATCACCGCGGAGGCGAAGCCTCAAGGCCGCACGCTCGCGTAGCGGACCCTTCACGGGTTGATGGCGTCAGGCCCTCGGAGGGACCAAGGATCAGCGCATTGGAAGCGGGGGATGGATGCCCGCGATCTGAGCCGAACGCCGATTCTCTGAGGAGGAAACACCAAGGCCGAGTTGCTTCCCGACACGGCGCGAGTGCTGAAGAACCGGCCAGTGTATGTTAAGAAATACCAGTTTTGGGGGGATGCTCGATGGAGCTTGACGATCCAGAGAAGCCGGAATTTGCGTCGTGGGACAGTTATACGAAATTCGCCCGTCGCGTGCGGCACGAACGTCGCTACGTCTTGACCCGGGAGGAGGAGGCATTTCTTGCGACCGTCCGCGCGACGAACCGCGGTCGGGATGTCGAGTTGTCCGAGGGCATGATCCTTTTCCGCGCGCAGCGGGGCATCGACTGGCACACGCCGAAAGATGACGACGGGAACGAATTGGGGGAGGAGCCTGTCGGCTATGGCGCCGCGCGCATGAATCCCCGGCCCAATCAAGCCATCGAGGGGCGCGCCAATCCGGCAGGCATCCCCGCCCTTTATCTCGGCACAACCGAGCAGACGGTCATCTCGGAGGTGAGGCCTTGGGTGGGCGCTTCCATTTCGGTCGCCCAGTTCAAGCTCTTGCGTGCGCTCAGGGCGATCGATCTCTCGCGAGGCCACGGAAAATCGTCGTTCAGCGAAGTCGGTCTCAGGCACTTCCTCGATGGGACGCCTGTCAGTGCCGAGGTGAAGGAAAAGGCAGTTTGGATCGACATCGATAATGCCTTTTCGCGGCCAGTGACTGTCTCGGATGACGCCGCTGACTACGTGCCGACGCAGATACTGGCCGAGCTTTTTCGGGACAGCGGGTACGAGGCCATCGTCTATAAGAGCCAGTTCGGCGAGAAAGGCTTCAACGTCGTCCTGTTCAGCCCGGACGATGCTGATGCGATCAATTGCGCCCCGTATGAAGTGACCGGCATCGAGGTCGCGTTCAAGGAAATCGGCAATCGCTGGTTTGCGACCAAGCATTTGAAATCGGACCCGCAAGACTAGACGTTCCTCTGCACCTCATCACCGACGAGCGCGACGCGGGCGTCGAGGGAAATTGGGCGGCGCTCACGCGCCGCCGTTGCCGAACTTCCAGACGGGAATGCCCATCTTGCGGGCCTTGTCGGCGAGATTGCCCTGGATTCCGGTACCGGGGAACACCATCACGCCGATTGGCAATACCGCCAGCATGGAGTCATTGCGCTTGAACGGAGCGGCCTTGGCGTGGCGGGTCCAGTCGGGCTTGAAGGCGACCTGCGGCACCTTGCGGGTGTCGGCCCAGCGGGCGGCGATGCGCTCGGCGCCCTTGGGCGATCCGCCGTGCAGCAGCACTATGTCGGGGTGCTTTGCATGGACCTGATCGAGCTTCGCCCAGATCAGGTGGTGGTCGTTGAAATCGAGCCCGCCGGTAAAGGCGATCTTCGGTCCCGCCGGCAGGAGCACCTCGGTCTCGGCCCGGCGCTTGGCTGCGAGGAAATCGCGGCTGTCGATCATTGCTGAGGTCATGGCGCGGTGATTGACCATCGATCCGCTGCGCGGCCGCCAGGATGAGCCGGTGTGGCGCTCGAAATGCTCGGCGGCCTGGTCGCGCATCAGCTCGAAGGCGTTGCGGCGTTCGATCAGTGTCTGCCCCTCGGCGGTGAGGCGCTCCAGTTCGACCGAGCGGACTTCGGAGCCGTCCTGTTCGCGCTGGCTGCGGCGCTGCGCCTGCTCGTTGTCGTCGAGCTCGCGTTCGATCCGGTCGGCGGCGCGATGGAAGAGGTTGACGGCCGACCAGAGAAGGTCGTCGAGGTCAGGCTCGAGGCGGGTGTCGCCGAGGGTCGCGATCAGGGCATCGAATATATCTGCAATGGCCCCGGCGACGATGTTCCCCTCCGGGAGCGGTCTCGGATCGGGTTCGTCCTGGAATGGGCGGTATCCGTAGAGCTGGAGTTCGGTGAGGACATGGTCGGTGGGGGATGAGGCGTGGTGAGGCTCGAAGCCGTCGTCGTGTTCGCTCGCCATGGGATGCTCCTTCGTCGGTTTGACCGCGACCCTCGCGGCCTTCTGGCGACGAAAGCCGTCGGGCGGCCCGGACCTGCACCCGGAGCGCAAGCGAGAGGGCCGAAGCGGCAGCGGAGGATGGCGAAGGCCGGCTATTTTGTTTCGCGATGGAAAGCGCTCCTCTTGGAGCGCGCCGGAAAATAGCCGGGCGCAGCCATTGCCGGTCCGGGCCGCTTGACGGCCGATCGCCCTCTCGAAGGCCGGGTCGCGGTCCCCTCCGATGCAAACGGAGCAGCCTCGTGCGATACGGCGACGGCTGCCGCTGCCCCGCGCTTGCCCCTTCCGGCTATGCCGCCAGGGCGAGAAAACGGGCGACGTCCTCCGGGGCGAGCTGCTGGCGGACCGCTGCCCGGAGAGTGCCGATGCCGAAGGTGCGGAGATCCTCGTTGAAGTCCCCGAGTACCGGCGACAGCACGATCGCCTCGATCCCGGCGGCGTTCGCCCGCTCGATCAGGTTGTCGCGCGCCCCGTCACCGGCCGGATCGTCGTCACGGACGATGTAGAGCCTGCGCAGTGTCGCCGGGAACAGGATAGCGGCAAGGTGTGCGGCCGAAAGCGCGGCGACCATCGGCATGTGGGGCAGGACACAACCCAATGACAGGATCGTCTCGATGCCTTCTCCCGCCGCTATCACGTCGTGCGCCACGCCGAACCGGACCGCATGGCCGAGAAGGTCGCCCATTGCCCGCCTCGGCGTGTCGATCGGCGCCTTGTCGCCGCCGTCGGGGGAAAGCCAGGTGCGGTGCGCTCCGGTGATCCGGCTGTCGAGGTCGGTGACGGAAGCGATCATCGCCGGCCAGGTCTCGGTCGGAGAATGCTCGTCGGGCCGATAATAGCAGCGCGGATGGAAGCGGAGCGATCCGACTCCGTGCAAAGCCGTGATGCCGCGTTTGCGTAAGTACGCTTCTGCGATAGTGCCCGTAATCGGCTGCGACATGGCGAAAAGCCGTCGCGCGGCCTCCGACGATCCGGTGGGCGCCGGCGCCGGCCGCCGTTGGCGGTCCGGTTCGGGCTCGGGATGCGGCAGGCTCAGAAAGGTCCGCGCCTCATCGGCGACATCCCTGAAGTCGATCAGCCCGCAACTCTCGCGAATGACGTCGAGCAGGTCGCCATGCTCGCCGGTGGCGGCGTCGGTCCATTTGCCGGCCGCGCCCTTGCCGGATTCGGGTCCGATCAACCGGACGAACATGGAGCGGCCAGGCGTATTGCGGACGTCGCCGACCATCCAGTAACGGCCCTCGCGCCGTCCGCTGGAGAGATACTCGCGGCAGACGGCCTCGGCCTGACGGCCGAGACGGTGTGCGAGATCGGATGCGTCACGAGCCATCATGCCACCTCCCGCTCAGAGATGCGCTCGATCGCAAATCGCTCCAGCAGCTTGGCGAGGATCGCAGGAGCGGACGCATCGGTCGGCACGAACAGGCGGAACTTCCAGGAGATGATCTCGCCGAACAGCCCATAGGCCTTGAGACGATCGCGCATGGTGTCGGTGAAGCCGGTCAGCTCGATCCGGTTCACGCCCATGACGCGCGCGCGGCGAAGCTGCAGGCCTTCGGCGAGGTCGAGAATCGTTTGACCGTCCATCAGCGCCGCGAACGCTTCTTCCGGCGAGAGCGCCGTCGTGCCGGTTGTCGTTGCGTTTGCCGCCCAGGCCGGCGAGACCTTGCGACCGATGACGCGCTCGCCTGTATCGGTCTGGAGCCGATAGACCCGCGTCGACTCATTGGGCAGGCGCTTCCAGATCGGCAGCAGGAGCCCGGCGACCATGTGAATGGTGCTGTCGGTGTACTCCGGCACGGACGCGACCTCCACCTCCCAGGCCTTCGTGAATGTCGCGCGGTCGGCTTCCACCCAATGGGTGTCGCCCATCATGGCGACAGGCACATTGGTCGCCTCCATCGGCCTGATCAGCCGCACGCGGCGTTCGACCGCGCCGTCATCGTCGATCACGCTGGTGGTCGGGATGCGCACCGCGGCTCGTCGGGAGCGCTCGTTGACGAGGAGAGCCGCGCGGGGATCGGTGAGATGCTCGAGCGCCGCGTCGAGCATCACCGGCCGGTTGCGCTCGCGCTGGGCGATGGTGAGCAACGTCGTCACCGCGCCGGTCGCGGGATGCGTGTGGATGGCCTGCCGGTCCGTGACCGTGAAGCGCTCGGCGCGCAGCGTCTCGAGCCCGACATCATAAGTGCCGCTGGCGATCGCGCCTTCGATCCGGGCCGATAGGATTTGCTCGAAGCTCGCGAATAGGATGTTCTGCAGATCGATGGTGAGCGCCAACAGCCGGTTCAGGAAGGTGGTGATCGGCGGCAGCTCGTCCTTGATGCCGTTGGCGTCGGTGAGCTTCAGCCCGGTAGATTCCTCGAAGGTCTGGAGCGGGCAGCCCTCGACCTTGCCGGCGACGATCAGCAGATAGAGCCGGCGCAGCGCATCGCGCGCATAGGCGCTTTCGAGATTGTCCTCGGCGCGGAATAGGCCCTGGCCTCCGGTCTGGCGCTGACCGCGCGTGATGGCGCCGAGCGTGTCGAGCCGCCGCGCGATGGTGGAGAGGAAGCGCTTTTCCGCCTTCACCTCGGTCGCCACCGGCCGGAAGAGCGGCGGCTGCGCCTGGTTGGTGCGGTTGGTGCGCCCCAGGCCCTGGATCGCGGCATCGGCTTTCCAGCCCGGCTCCAAGAGATAGTGGACGCGTAGCCGCCGGTTCTTGACCGCGAGGTCGGCGTGATAGGAACGTCCGGTGCCGCCCGCATCCGAGAAGATGAGGATGCGCTTGGCGTCGTCCATGAAGGCCTGAGTCTCGGCGAGATTGGCGGCGACGGCGCGGCTTTCCACGGCGAGACGGTCGCCTTTGCGGATGATGCGGCGCGAGCGGCCCGTCACCTCGGCCACCATGTCCGTGCCGAAGCGCTGGACGATCTGGTCGAGCGCGCCGGGGACCGGCGGCAGCGAGGCGAGCTTCTCGATCAGCCGGTCGCGCCGGGCGACGGCTTCACGGCTTTCGACGGGCTGGCCGTCGTGGAACACCGGCCGCGAGCAGAGATTGCCCTCGCTGTCGGTGAAGGGCTCGTAGAGCTGCACCGGGAAGGAATGCGCCAGATAGTCGAGCACATATTCGCGCGGCGTGATGTCGACCTGGATGTCGTTCCAGTCCTCTGTCGGAATCTCGGCCAGGCGCCGATCCATCAGCGCTTCACCGGTCGACACGATCTGGATGACCGCCGCATGCCCGGCGGCGAGATCGGACTCGATGGCGCTGATCAGCGACGGCGTCTTCATCGCCGTGATGAGATGATTGAAGAAACGCTGCTTGGCGCTCTCGAAGGCCGAACGCGCGGCGGACTTGGCCTGCCGATTCAGCGTGCCTTCACTGCCTGTGACATTGGTCGCCCGCATGGCGGCGTCGAGATTGTTGTGGATGATCGCGAAGGCGCCGGCATAGGCGTCATAGATACGCCGCTGCTCGTCGGTGAGCTGATGTTCGACCAGTTCATATTCGACGCCTTCATAGGAGAGCGAGCGGGCCTGATAGAGGCCGAGCGCCTTCAAGTCGCGCGCCAGCACCTCCATCGCCGCGACCCCGCCATCCTCGATCGCCTCGACAAACTCGGCGCGGGTGGCGAAGGGGAAGTCCTCGCCGCCCCACAGGCCGAGCCGTTGGGCATAGGCGAGATTGTGCACCGTGGTGGCGCCGGTCGCCGAGACATAGACGACGCGCGCATCGGGCAGTGCGTGCTGCAGGCGAAGCCCGGCGCGACCCTGTTGTGATGCAGCCTGTTCGCCGCGCTCACCCTTCGATCCGGCGGCGTTCTGCATGGCGTGGCTTTCGTCGAAAATGATCACTCCATCGAAGTCTGTTCCCAACCAATCGACGATCTGCTGGACCCGCGAAACCTTCGATCCGCGCTCGTCGGAGCGCAGCGTGGCGTAGGTCGCAAAAAGGATGCCCTGGGCCAGACGGATCGGCGTGCCCTGGCGAAAACGCGAGAGCGGGGTGACGAGGAGCCGTTCCCGACCGAGCGCCGACCAGTCGCGCTGCGCGTCCTCGATCAACTTGTCGGATTTTGACACCCAGACCGAGCGGCGGCGTCCCTTGAGCCAGTTGTCGAGCAGGATGCCGGCGACCTGGCGTCCCTTGCCCGCGCCGGTACCGTCGCCCAGGAACCAGCCGCGCCGGAAGCGCACCGCGCCGTCCTGATCGTCCGCCGCAGCGGTGACGACATCAAAGGTCTCATCAACGGTCCACGCGCCGGGCAGATGTTGGCTATGAGCTTCGCCGGCATAGATGACGCTTTCGAGCTGGGCGTCCGACAGGATGCCGGTCCCGACGAAACCTGCCGGCAGATGCGGGCGATAACTCGGTGTCGGCGGTGCCACCGAGGCCATGGCTGCCGACTGCACCAGCTTGGTGGGATGCGCCTGAGAGCCGGGAATACGGATCGACTGAAGGGCGTATTCCTCATAAAGCGCATCGGTGAGCCGGGCGTCCTCGGGCGGTCTCCATTCGATGGTCTCATAGGCAAGTTCTTCGCCCGCAGGGACGGCAATGGCAGAGGCCTGCTCGACCGCGCCCGCGTGAAATGACGAACGATTGTTCGGATCGGAGGCCGCAGGACGAAGCGACGCGATGGTCGGCAGCGAGAGAGACGCCCTCGGCGGAAGGTTCTCCTCGATCCAGCCAAGCAGCGTCGCCGGATCAGGCGCGATACCCGGTGACGCGGGAAAGGCGGTCGGATCGTCAGCCGGGAGCTTGTCGATGACGGTGAGCCGGGTGTCGATGGTCGTCCCGTGCCGCGCATAGACACGGCCGTCGATGGCTGCAGTGAATACGACACGGCCATGTTCCTGCAGCCTGACGAAGGCGTCGCGCCATTTCGGGGCGTCGGGCGCAAAGCCCGCGCCGGTGATGGCGACGAGACGCCCGCCGGGCGCCAGGCGCGCCAGCGCCGAGGCGACATGGCGATAGGCGGCGTCGGCCATGCGCCCCGAGACACTCGCCATCGCCGAGAAGGGCGGGTTCATGACGACGACGCTGGGCACAAGGTTGGCGTCCAGATGGTCGTCGATCTGCGCCGCATCGAAGCGGGTGACCGGGATGGCCGGAAAGAGGGAGGAGAGAAGATCCGCGCGCGCGTCGGCAAGCTCGTTGAGAATGAGTCTGCCGCCGGCGATCTCGGCGAGGATAGCGAGCAGCCCGGAGCCCGCCGAGGGTTCCAGCACGGCATCGCGCGGCGTGATCGCGGCCGCGGTGGCGGCGACAAACCCGAGCGGAATCGGCGTCGAGAATTGCTGGAAGGCCTGACTTTCTTCGGAGCGGCGGGTATGGGTCGGGAGGAGATCGGTGATCTTCTCGAGCAGCGGTAGCGCCGCCGCCGGAGAGCCGGCTTTGCGCAAAAGCACTTTGCCGTATTTGCGCAGGAACAGGATGGTCGCCGCCTCGCAGGCGTCATAGGCCAGCTTCCAGTCCCAGGCGCCGTCGGCATCGGAGCCGCCAGAGGCGGTCTCCATGGCGTTCCTCAGGATTGGCGCATCGATACTGCGGCCCTTTTCGAGATGAACGAGAAGCGTCCGGGCCGCATCGGCGGCGTGCGGGATCGGTTCGACATCGGCTATCAGATGTGTGGCGGCGGCGCGCGCCGCGGCGGGGATCATTTGCGTCATGAAGGAGACCTCGGGAGAGCGGGAACGGGTCGAACCAGGCGGCGCTCTCTCTTTGACCGTCCCGGCTCAAACCCGTCCCGGCCATCCTCTCCCTCTCATGGCGCCGGCGGCACATAGGCCTCGCAGGGCTTGCCCTCGGCGAGGTGGCCGAAGGGCGTGAAGACGAAGTCCTCGCCGTCGCGACCGACGGCGCAGATGACGTAGCGCGGTGTACCCGTCGCGGCGTCGACACACTCCATGAGAGCGAGATTGCCGTCGGCCGCCGCGCGCAGGAGCGTCTCGAAATTGGCGCGGGCATGATCGGGAATGCTCATGGCCGGCCTCCTCGGATCGTATCGTCGAGCCAGCCATGGGTGCCGATCCAGGCGACGGTGTCCCGCCGACCGAGATCGAGCACATGGGCGCCGCAGCCGAAGGCATTGATGCGCGGACGCGAGCAGGTGTTCGCCCATTGAAAGCCCCAGCGGCCGGTGAGCGCGAAGGTGTCGGCGCAGCGCAAAGCGAAGTCGACAACGCGTTGCGGATCGCCGGTGCCGTCTTCCCGTATCCAGAGCTTTGAGCCTCCGTGGGCGGGATCGATCGACAGGAGAAACCCGTCGGAGGGCGGATCCTCGATCGCACCTTGCGCGCAGAGATCATTGTAGATGTCGAGCGCCCGGGCGGCATTGCCGGGCGTGCCTACGTCGAGCAGGCAGGAGAAGTGTGTGAAATAGTCAGCCATGGTGGCCTCCGGAAACGAAAAACGCCCGGTGCGGGGACCGGGCGTTGTCGGAATTGATGGTGAAGGACGCGGGGCGGCGCGGGACCGCCCCGCGTCTGCTTATTCGGCGGCCACGGGCTGAGGCTCGTCGGCGGGTTCGCCGTCGACCTCCTCCTCGTCGGCGAGAAAGGCCGGCAGCGTTTCGGATTCGCCGCTGTTCACCTCGGAGTCCACGTCGTCGTCCAGCGCGGGAAGGCGAAGCGGTTCGGGCAACCAGCCGCTATCTGCGAGCAGTCGCTCGGCTTCCTTGGCCATGTCCGGCTTCTTCAGATGATCGATGAGCTGTGCGGTTTCCTCGCCCTTCGCCTCGCGCACGGCGTCGAGGATGCGCGGCTTCGTCACCCGGCCGAAATAGTTGTCGACCGCCGGACGCCAGCCAACCTCCACCATGTCGAGACCGGTGGCGCGCGCCAGCCGGTCAGCCTCGCGAATGCGCTGCTGCACGCCGTGCACGGTCGGCCCGGCGCCGTAGGGATTGGCCTTCTCGTGGAGCGCATTGACGCCGAAGGAGACGCAATGAGCGAGAAGCGCCATGCGGCTTGCGTCGTCGAGATCGTCGAGCCTCTCCCAGAGCGCGTCATCGTCGCCGAGGGGAAGATCGGCCTTCCAGGCTTCCTGCCGATCGTCGACGGACTTGGCGGATGCACTGTCCTTGAGATCGTCGGCCTGCACGGGAAAGAACACATGTCGAATCGAAGCCTCGAGGCATCCCGGCGAGGAGACGTGCTGGAAGGTATCGCGCACCAGCTTGTGGAGGAGCGCGGTCATGGCGATGTGCGGATTGCTCGCCAGCGCGTCGCGCAGTGCGAGAGTGCGGTGTGCGGTCAGTTCGATCACCAGCCGCTCGGGCAGCGGCTTGACCACATCGTCCTCGTCATCCTGCGGCTCGGGCTCGCCGCCGACCGAAATGACCCTGCGTTGACCGTCACTGCCCGGCGTTTGGCCGCCGTCGCCGTCAACGCCGGTGTCGCCGCCCGCCGGAGCTTCGTCGTCAGGCCGGACATAGCCCCGGTCGACGCTGAGCCTGCCATCATGACCGATGCCGACGAACACGCCGGCACGGCCGATCTCGGCAGGATCGTAACGCTTCGGCCGGTCCTCGAACGCGCCGAGTGCTGCCTCGATCTCACCGAGCCGTTCATCCACCTCGTCGGGCAATTCGTCGGCTTCGGCATACTCGGATTCGAGACGGTCATATTCGTCACGCAGCGCGTCGCGCGTCGCGCGTTCCTCGTCGGTCAGATCGACCGGTCTGCCGGAAAGCTGTCGCAGGCCTTGCGTATGGCCGTAGGGAAAATCGGCGGCGACCTCGATCCACTTCCAGCCTTCGCCGGCGATGGTCTCCGCCTCGGCCTTGAGCTTGTCGGCGACGAGACGCTCCAGCAGCGGCACGTTCTCGACCCAGCCGCCGTCATCGTCCTGGAACAGGTCGCGCATGACGGTGCCGCCAGCCTCTTCATAGGCTTCGATGGTCACGAAGCGCACGCGTCGGTCGGCGGCGCGCACGGTGTTTTCCGTCAAGATGCGGCGGATCTGGTAGGGTTCCTTCGACCAGCTATGCTGGATCGACTCCCAGATCTGTTCCTGTCGCGCATGGTCGGCCGAGACGGTGAAGGCCATGAGCTGCTCGAGCGTCATCCCGTCTTCGGCATAGAGGTCGAGGAGCTTCTCCGACACGGTGACCAGCTTGAGCCGCTGCTTGACGATGCTGGGGGAAACGAAGAAGCGCGCGGCGATCTCCTCCTCGGTCGTGCCCTGTTCGCGCAAGGTCTGGAAGGCGCGGAACTGGTCGAGCGGGTGCAGCGGGGCGCGCTGAACGTTCTCGACCAGGGAATCCTCCTCCGCCGAGATGTCGCTGCCGGCCTCCCGCACGATGCAGGGCACGGGCGTCGTCCTGGCGAGGCGCTTCTTCTTGGCGAGGAGTTCGAGCGCCCGGTAGCGGCGGCCGCCGGCGGGAATCTCGAACATGCCGGTTTCCTTGCCCTCGGCGTCGAGGAGCGGTCGCACATTGAGGCTCTGCAGGAGGCCGCGGCGGGCGATGTCCTCGGCCAGTTCCTCGATAGAGACGCCGGCCTTCAGGCGCCGGACATTGGACTGCGAGAGGACGAGCTTGTTGAAGGGGATGTCGCGCGAGGCGCTGAGGGTGATTTTCTGACTGGCGGTTGCCATGATGGGTTACTCCGCGACGGGCGCCGAGAGCCTCTCTCTCGACTTCCAACCCGTCACGGAAATCCCCTCCCTCCTCTGACTCTCCGGGTGGCGCGGTCGGCTTCCTGTGACAGGCCGCCACTTCGGGAAATCGCGTGCGGATAAACCAAGCGCCAATTGGCTGTCCGACACACAATCAGATTTCGCCTCGGGCGCGCAGACTGACCTCCCGGCCGATACCGACGATGATATGGTCATGCAGCGTCAGGCCCATAAACTTGCAGCCTTTCTGGATTTCCTTCGTCATCGCAATGTCGGATGGCGACGGTTCAGGATCACCGGCAGGATGATTGTGGACGATGATCAGCGCGGTCGCGTTTAGCGCCAGAGCCCGCCTCAGAACTTCCCGGGGATAGACCGGGACGTGATCGACCGTGCCGATGGAGAGGCACTCATCCGAGATGAGACGGTTCTTGCGGTTGAGATAGAGGACATGAAACCGCTCCACTTCGCCGCGGATGGTGAGAGCGCAATAGTCCAGCACCGCCTGCCAGGATGACAGGACCGGATTCTGGTTGAGGTGCCGCAGCAGGATCTGGCGCGCCTCATAGATGACGACTTGCTCCTGGGCCGAGAGCGGTGCGGACTGCGGCTCCACACCAAATGTCTTCTGATGCCGGGTCATGTTCAGGTCTCCCGACGGGCAGCAGGCCCGATGCCAATGCTCTCAACCCGTCACGAGGCGAGGCGCCGCCCTCTGCCTCGGAGAGAGCGGCGCAGGATCGCAAAGCCGGAGAGCCGGAAATCAGACTTTGCGGGTTTCCGTGTCGGCGGATTTCCGGGTGAGCGCGGCATCGCCGCGGGCGCGGGCGTAAAGAATGCGCTCGGCCGCACGTATGCTGCCAGCCTCTCTTGCCGCCTCAGCCCAGACCGAGATCGGAAGATCAGTGGCAAAGAGCAGGTCCCGCTCGATCCCCATGCCGAAGGGCAACCGGATGGACTCCATTTCCTCCAGCGAGAAACTGCCAAGTTCCGGATAGCCGATATCGGCGAGGCCGAACATGATGTCGCCGTCCGGATCCAGCTCGGTCGCGAGCCAGACGCCTTCGCCGAGCGGATTGAAGAATTTCACGACCGGCACATGGTCGACGTCACGCTGACGGCCGTTGGCGAGCAGCCGAACGCGCAGATCAGGTGTCAGGAGAATCATGCCGCCCTCCTGTCGATGAGGTCGGCATTGACGGCGGAGCTGCCGGCATCCGGAAGGAAGGACAGGATCCAGTCCGCCGCCTTGCTGGCCTGCGAGGCGGCACGGACGATGGCGCGGGAATCCTCGCGCATGACGTCGAGCCAGGAGCCGATGTAATCGGCGTGCCGGACGGTCGGCACGATGCCGAGCGAGGCACAGCAGAAGGCAGCGTTGATCTCGGCGATCAGTTCCTCGAAGGCGTATTTCTTGGAGCCGAAGGAGCCGGAAAGATCGCGGTTGAGCCGTTTGTGATGGCCGCTGGCGTGACCGATTTCATGAAGCGCGGTCCGGTGCCAATTGATCGGCTCGAAATAGGCCTGCGGCGGCGGGACCTGAACATAGTCGTGGGCCGGCACATAGAAGGCCCGGTTGCCGCCGATGCGAAAATCGATGCCGGTGCCCTCGATCAGCGCCTCCACGGCGGGTTCTATCAGCCCCTCCGGAACCGGCAGCGCGGCCGTCGCGACATCCCCGGGCAGGTTCTCGCACTGGTCGGTGTTGAAAACCGTGAAGCGCTTCAGGAAGGGAATCGCCTGGGCTTCCTCGCCGGTCTCGCGCGCGCGCCGCTTCTCGTCCTCCGGCACGAAGCGGTCGGCATAGACGACGGAGGTGCCGCGCTCGCCCTTCATGACATTGCCGCCAAGCGAGAGGGCCTGGCGGAAGGTGAGCCAGCTCTGGCCGGTAAAGCCATGTTCGATCACCGCGCCCCACAGGAGCAGCACATTGATCCCCGAATAAGGCCGGGAGGTCGAAGCATTCTTCGGCATGGCGAGCGGCGCCTTCGCCGCAGCCGTGCCCCAGGGCTGGACCCAGGGCACGCGGCCCGCCTCCAGCTCGGCGATGATCTTGTCGGTGATCTCGGAATAGAGATTGGTCCGGTCGCGTCTTGCGCCGGCGTTTTGCTTGTGTCTGGACATCGCGGTTCTCCGCGACGGGCGCCAAGGGCCTCTCCCTCGGCTTCCAACCCGTCACGGCAAACCGGTCCGCACTCTCACTCTCGGGGCGTTGCGGGGTGTCCCCGCAGAAGGGGTCGGGCGAGACTACAGGCTCAACCGCAGGGGAAGGCCTTCCCCTCCTGGGCTTTCCACGTCGCGGTCCATACGCTTCCAATCAGCGGCGCGATGGCTTCCAATCAGCCGATTCAGCAACCTCCTTGGTCTTTTCCTTTACTGCCCCATGTGATACAAAACCTCGCACTACGGATGTTGAAGTGCGAGAGTATGTATCTATGCCTCAGGCCCGATCCCAGCGCGAGACAGCCCGCGATCTCCTCGCGGCGCGTGGGATTCTGCGCTTTTCGGAACTCAGGGATGCCGGTGTAACCGCCGCAACCGTCAGCCGTATGGAAAAGGATGGCGAGGTCATCCGCCTGGCGCGCGGGCTCTACCAGCTCCCCGACGCAGAGCTCGACGCAAACCACAGCCTCGCCGAGGCGGCCAAGCGTTTCCCCAAGGGCGTGATCTGCCTCGTCTCGGCACTCGCCTTTCATGGCCTCACGGATCAGCTTCCGAAGAAGGTGTGGATGGCGATCGGCCGGAACGACTGGACGCCGAAGCCGAGCGACATGCCGATCCGTGTGCTGCGTTTCTCGGACGATCTGCTTGCCGACAGCGTTGAAACCCATGTGATCGAAGGCGTATCGGTAAAGGTGTTCGGTGTGGCAAAGACCGTCGCGGACTGCTTCCGCCATCGCGGCAAGATCGGTCTTGCCGTCGCGCTCGAAGGCCTGCAAGAGGCTCTGCGCCAACGAAAATCCGCGCCTGCAGAGATCGCCAGGGCGGCGGATACGGGCGGGGTCGGCACGGTGATCCGCCCCTATCTGGAAGCGCTGACCGCCAATGGCTAAGGAGATCAAGAATATCGGCGCCTCGGTGCGCGCTCGGCTCCTCAACCTCTCCAAGACGAAGGGACAGAGCTTCGATCTGGTGCTCACGCGCTTCGCGCTGGAGCGCCTTCTGTTCCGGCTCAGCCAGTCACCCCACGCCGACCGCTTCGTGTTGAAAGGAGCCATGCTGATGATGAGCTGGTTCGACGATCCGCACCGCGGGACGCGTGATCTCGATCTGCTGGGTTTCGGTGACCCGAGCGAAGAGGCGATGGTGGCGGCATTCCGGGACATCCTCGCCCAAAACGTTGAAGACGGCGTCGTGTTCGATCCGGATACCTTGCGTGTCGACCGAATTCGCGAGGAACTCGACTATGGCGGTCTCCGTCTGCGTGCGATCGCTTCGGTCGGCGGCGCCCGGATCAATCTGACAATCGATATCGGCTTTGGCGATGCGCTGGAGCCTGGGGCGGAAGTCGTCGACTATCCGGTCATGCTCGATCTCCCCGCGCCGAGGCTGCGCGCCTACGCGCGGGAGACAGTGATCGCCGAGAAATTCCAGGCGATGGTGGCGCTGGGCCGGGCGAACAGCCGGATGAAGGACTTCTACGACATCTGGATTCTCAGCCGATCGTTCGCATTCGACGATGACAGGCTTTCACGCGCGATCGCCGCAACCTTTGCGCGGCGCAATACGGAAATCCCTACCGGCCTGCCTGATGCGCTGACGACCGACTTTGCGGCTGACGAACAGAAGCAGCGCCAATGGAAGGCGTTCATCGGGGATGTCGCGCTTGATCCTGGAACGCTTGCGGACGTGATCGAGGACCTGTCTGCTTTTCTTCTGCCTCACGCGGCGGTAGCCGCAAAGCTCACCACATAGCTGATAACGGCGCGCAAGCGTGAACTGCCGTTTAGGAGGCGAAGAACGCCTCAAGCGCACGCTGCAGCCGGGCGCCATCGCGGACATCGCACTCCCAGACGACGAGGACACGGAAGCCCCGAGCTTCCAGAGCCGTGATCTTTTCCGCATCGCGGGACCGGTTGCGGGCGAGCTTCTCGCTCCAGTATCGGGTATTCGACTTGGGTGACGACGCGAGCCGGCAGTCAGCGTGCGAATGCCAGAAGCATCCATGGACGAAGATTGCCCATTTGCGCGTCTTGTTGGCAAGATCGGGCTTGCCGGGAAGGTCATCCACGTGATTGCGGAAACGCAGGCCGAGCGCCTGCACGGCTGAGCGCGTCAGCACTTCCGGCTTGGTGTTCTTGGATCGGATACGCGCCATAATCTGCGAGCGCGTGAGCGGCTCGCGTTTCCGCCGTGGTGGTATCTTCGCGATTGGCGATGACTTGGACCTGGACATTTCAGCTAGTCTGCCCTTTCACGCGCAGATTCATCTGCCGTCACGATGCCCGGAAGGTCGTCCAGCGCGAAGACGCAGGTGGACGGATCTGCGCGCAGACGCCCGTCGGGCTTCAGCTTAGCCGCGACGATTCTCCAGTGCGCGCCTGGCGGCGAAGCCGTCAGGTCGCCGTGAATGCTCCGGCGCAGCACAAGTGGCTGTATGCCCGGCGGCATGGATGGCTGATCGACAGAGAGGTAGGCGGTGTAAAGGTCGCCATCCAGGCCCAGCTCTATCCTGTCCAGCACGCCAGCAGCCGCTGTTTCGGGCAGCCCGCCTGACCCTGTTGCTGCAAGCCATGGCCAGAAGGAAGGACAGAGGACCTGGAAGGGACAGTCCGCGCACGCCTGGTCTTCGGGCTGCGCGAGCGCGCCGGCAGGCGCCTCCGCGGCGAGCTGCCGGTTGAGGCTGTCGAGCGCCGCCAGCGCGTCGCTGGCTTCGGCGTTGCAGGCGGGAGGATCGATCGGCACGTCCAGGGTCTGACCCGAGGCAGCGACGATGCGCCCCTCCTACGGCCAGCGGCCCAGGGCTTCTGCGATGATGGCAGCGTAGAGGCGCAGCTGTCGGCGGAAGCCTTCAAGGATCGCGTCTGCTCCGCGCCAGGCTGGATCCGGAATGGAGGATTTGTATTCGGTCAGCACGCGGCCGTCGAAGCGGTCCGGCCGTCCGGCAAGGCGGCCGCCGCGCGCCAGCAGTAGCCGCTCGGTCGAGGCGCCGCTTCCACGCGTGCCGCCAACAGGCGCCGGCCGGCGCTGGCCGCCGGGGTTCGTGGCGATGGTGCGCTGCGCCGAGGCGAGCGCCCTCTGCCGGACAAGAAAATAGCCGGGCCATCGCTCTGGCGCCGCGTAGCGCGCGTCCAGCGCGTGCGAGGCGGCCGCTGCGGATGCCTGAGCGACCGTCGCCGTCCAGGCCTGTTCTGCGTCGGCCTTCGTTGCGCCGGGCCGGGCGGCGGCCTCCATGACCTTGTGGAAAGCGGTCCCGAGCCACGTGCGTGGATCATGCAGAACAAGTCCCTGTGCCGCCGATGATGCGGCAAAGGCGCCGCGGAGTGCGCACAGCCGCATGTGGGACCACAGGGTCGGGCTGGTGCGGTCGATGGGCGTGAGAGCGATCTGGCCGGGCATGCTAGACCGGCCGCCGCAGTGCCTCGAACACCGAGATGAAGCTGCGCTGGGGGTCGACCCTGAGGCCGTGGCTGCGCTCGGCATCGTCCCAGGCAGCCGCGAGTTCCGGGCCCACCGTCGCCCGTTCCGTCAGCCACAGCGGATGGGTGACGATGACCGCCTCCGTCCCATCGGTCAGGGCCGGCAAACCGCCGAACAGCGTGCGGCTGAAGCCGGGCCGCGCGGCTTCGAGAGTGACGGCCGCGAGATCCGCGACACGGCTCCATCTCGGCGACGACAACAGGAGCGGAATCGACGGATCGAGCGCGAGCTCCGCCATGTCGACCGCCAGCCGCCAGTCGAGCAGATTGTGGTAGGCGAGATTGCTGTAGCTGCGCAGGCAGTCGGGGCAGGATGTGTCGCAGGCGTCCGCGTGCGAATGGGCCGCGAGCCGGTCATGAAACTCGCGCGGCGTCGGCTGCGCAATCATCTCCAGCAGTTCCTGCATTGCCGCCGGGTTCCCAAGGTGGGTCGCATAGCCCGCGCCATTCTCCAGCGTGTCGGAAAGGAAGACCTGGCCGGTGACGGTGCCGAGTGCGGGATCCTCCTGGCTGCGGATGCCGGCCTTTAGCTCATAGTCCTGGATGTCGAGAAGGACGGCCGCCGCGCGGCGCAGCATGAAGGCCAGCGAGTAGAGCGCGGCCCGTCCTTGCGGCGTCCGTGGATCAGCGCCGCTCCCGGGACCATAGTCGCGGATGCCGAGCAGCAGCATGTCGGTCTCGCTGATCGCCGCCAGCGCGCAGGGTACGATCGCTCCCGTCGGCGCGAGGGGCCGCCCTGGCCGGCGTCCGACCGACGCGGCGTGCTTCTCCTCGGCGGCATTTGCCGCGGCGACGTCGATCATCGCCTCGGTTCCCGCCCAGCGCTCCTGCGAAAAATGGAAGAGCCGGCCGGCATTGTCGTTGACGACGTGCAGCCGTCCCTGGCCTGCGCCCACATCGAAATTCAGATGCGGGACGATCGGAAAGGCGGGCCGGCCCACTTTCGGACGCGCGGCGCGCGGAACGAAGTCGAACACGCCGTCATAGTCGCGCGCCTTGGTGAAATAGCTGACGAAGCCCTTGGGCTGGCGCAGGTCCATCGGGTGATAGTCGCGCTCGTCCGGCCCTGTCGGCGAGGCGCACACCGGGCAGGCCGGTACGTCGGGCGTCACCGTCTCGACATGCTGGCAGTTTCCGCACAGTCCGATGCGCACCGACGGACCGAGCGGGTTGACCTCTTCCACGGCGCGCGGCCCCTGGGGCCGGTAGTGCGCGACGCCGATGGCGGTGTGGATGGTCCGCTCTTTGACGGTCTCGGCGCCAGGCGCGAACATACTGACCGCCAGCTCGAGATCGCGGTCGACGACCTGGCGGGGCGGCCAGTTCGAGGGCTGCTTATGATAGAGCAGCCGCGCGCGGGTCGGGAAGCCGAACATCGGCAGGATGCCGCGATTGGCTAGGCGCTCGCTCAGGCCGATCTGGATGAGGCTCTGGTCCTGGGTCGCGGCCGTGATCTCTGGCACGAGGCTGTTGGTGATCCAGCCGATCGCGACCGCTCGCTGGGCGGGGTCACCGGCGAGACGCGTACCGACGAGCAGCGCATCGCAGATGGCGGCGACCGCCGCCTGATGCCGGCTGATCCAGTCCTGGATGATGTCGGCGACAGTCGTGCCCCGATAGCCGGCGGGCGGATTGGGCGGCGGCTGCGTCCAGGCGGCGGCCGTGCCGAATTCGCCGTGCACGCTGTCGCCTGCGGTGCCGGGGAACAGGCTGAGATCCGAGAAGATCTGGCGCAGCACTTCCTTGGCGAGAACCCGCAGGAGGATCTGCGGCCGGTTGGTATCCACATAGGGCGGCGGCGGCGGATCCGCCGTGATGCGCTCGGGGCGCTGGAAGTAATAGTCGTCATGACTGCGGCCACGGCAGAGCGTCAGCGCCAGGGACAGCGGAGCGCCGCGGCGTCCGGCGCGGCCGACGCGCTGCTGGTAGTTGAAGCGCATCGGCGGCATGTTGGCCATCATCACGGCGAGCAGCGATCCGATGTCGACGCCGGCCTCCATGGTGGTGGTCACGCTCAGGAGGTCGATATTGTCGGTGAGCGGCACTTCGGCGCCGACCGTGATGTTCTGGAACAGGCGCTGGCGGTCGCGCGCCATCAGCTTGTCGGTCTGGCCGGTGAGCTCGGCGCAGTTGAGCCGGAAGATTGGGCCGGCGCTCACGGCCAGCCAGCGGTAGTAGTCGCCCTCCTGGCCCGCATCGTCGATGCCGATGCGCAGGGGCGTGTCGAGCCGGCTTTGGCAGCCGCTGCAGATTCCGCCGCTTGCGTGCAGATGGATGCGCGAGCAGCGCGCGCACTCATAATAGGTGTCGCCCGCGTCCGCGGCGAAAAGGCCGCGGAAAAGCAGCAACCCTTGGTCGAACACACCGGCTGCCGCCAGGAGGTCCGTGACATCGCGCTCGAAGTCAGCGGGGGTGCGGCCGTTCAGCACGGCGACCGCTTCAAGATAATCGCGGGCGTATTTGGGAAGGCGCGGATCATCGACGGTCGCGCGATGGGTGTCGATGCGCCGCCGCTTGCCGAGCATGCGGATGCAGCTGTCGGCCGCTTCGCGCACCACCGCGGGCGCGGTGGTGTGCCGCATGCGGTCGAACGTGACGTAGCCGAGCTTCAGCGATTCGAGATCGCGCCGGCCGCCGGAGAACAGGGTCTCGGCGACGGCTTCGCGCGCAGCGACCTGGATGCGCGCGCGGTGCGCCTGCTCTTCGCCGGAGAGCGCCGGCCTGTAGGCCGGCGGAGACCGGGTCCAGTCGAACAGCCGCTGCCATTCCCCCTGATGCTCGTCGAGATCGGTCCACATGACGCTGCGGTCGACGCCTCCGGGATTCATCCCGGTGGTCAGCAGCCGCCGCGCGGCCTCTTCCTCGAGGTCGGTGACGCGTGACAGCCCCGCACCGGCGCGCGCGAGGACCTGGGCCGCGAGCTGCTCCATCGTTAGGCCGCCCACGGCAGACGGCAGGGTGCGCAAGGCGGCATGCTGAGCGGAGAGGATGGCCTGAGCCTCGCTCTGCCGCGACACCGCGAACAGCCCGGCGAGCGCGGTCTCCTCGGGGGTGAGGGCGCCGCCCTGGACCTGCCGCTCGAAGAGGAGCACCGCGCGGGTACTGTCGGCCATGCCGTCGACCAGCGCCTGGCGCAGCCCGTCAAGCCAGTGGGACTTGGCGACGCCGACGGCGAGCTTGGCCGCGTCCTGCCGGCTGTCGGAGAAGAGCACGAGCTTGCGGCGCACGTCTTCCGGCGGAGACCCGGCCACAGGCTGGGGCGGCGCGATTTCGCGCAGCAGCGAGTCGGACAGTACCTGCGCAACCTTCTGAAAGCCGGTGCGCTGCGTGCGGATCGGCGCGGAGCTGGTCATTCCGCTCCAGTTGGCTTCGCACTGCGGGCAGACCGACGGCCGCTCGTTGCGGGCGCTGGGGACAGCTGCCCGTGGCGGCACCGGTGTCTGATGCAGATCGGCGACGTGGTAGATCCAGCCGGTCGCGTCCGTGCTCCGCCGCGCCACCTGGATCTCGCCGGTGCGGTGGTCGAAAACGGCCATGCGCCATCTGCGCGTGACGCCCTCCTGCACCCAGCTGTCCCGCTGCGGCTGGCGGAGCGTGCCGTCAGGCATCCGCGCCGGCCAATAGATGGCGTAGTTGTCGTAGTCGCGGTCGTTGGCCGAGTGGTCCGGCGCCTTTTCGATGTTGGGATCGTCGGGTACCAGAGACCAGACATTCTGCTGCAGCGTGCGCCGGTAGCCGCCCAGGAAGATATCGCCGCAGGGCTCGCAGTAGAGCATTTCGAGGACGCGCGACCCGCAGGCGCAGGTGGTGGTCGGGCGGTCGTAGAGCCGGCCGACGGGAATGGCTGCATCCGTCCATGATGCCTGGCTGCACTGCGGATTGCTGCACGCCCAGACGCCCTGGACGTTGCGGAAGAAAAGGTGGACCCGGATCGGCAGTAGTGGCGCGCCGGTTGGCGATTGCGCGGGCGCCATGGCCGCAACGATGCCCGTCGCGGCCGCGGTTGAATCCTGCGGCGTGTCGCCGGGGAACAGCGTGGCGCCAAGCGCGCCAATGGTGCGCGGCACGACCGTCGGATTCTCGTCAGTGGCGCCGTTGCACGCAGCGCGGACGGCGTCGGGCACGCCGGCTTCCGCCAGCACCGCGCCCAGCTGCTGCGTTTCCGGGAGGCTCGCGTCGGGGGCCGGCAGGCTGGCGGCGGCCGCGAAGGCGCCGGCGGCGGCTGACAGGCTGGTCCCGCCGCCATTGGCGACCTGATTGCCGAGGTCCATAAGCGGAGCGGCGAGGTGGCGCAGACGGTCCGCTGCGCCGGCAGGCAATGCAAGCGCGCCGCCCCGGATCAGGCTGAACGGACGCGAGCGGCCGAAGAACTGCAGCAGATAGTCTTGCGCCCGGGCCTCGTCCTCGCCGAGCGATGCGCTGGAGGCGAGGATGCGCAGTTGCGGATGGTCCGGGTGGAGACCGAGCCGGTCGTAAAGGACGCGGAGGATGTAGCCGACCTCCGTCCCCGGCGTGCCGCGATAGGTGTGCAGCTCGTCGACGACGAGGTGGAAGATGTTGGCCGGGTCTGCCTCCAGCCATTGGCGGGTCTGCTCGAAGATGGGCATCTCGACGTCGCGCATCAGCATGATGTTCAGCATGCTGTAGTTGGTGATGAGTACGTCCGGCGGCGCATCCTGCATGTCCCAGCGGCTCCAGGCCTCGCCGCCATCGAAGCGGGGGAAGAAGCGCTCGGCGTCGGTACCGGCGACCCGGGCGGCCATGCTGCTGAGGCGCTGCAGCTCGGTGCGCAGCTCGCCTTCGGCGCCATCGCGGTCCGGACGGCCCGAAACCGGTGTCCACCCCGTATAGCGCCCGAACCAGAAGCGGTTGCCCGGACGGTTGGCGCTGAGCCAGGCGCGCACGTGATCGCCATCCAGCGCCAGGCGGAGCCTCGCCATCTGGTCTTCGGCGAGCGCGTTGAGCGGATAGAGGACGAGCGCGCGCATGGCCGCCATCCGGCCTCCCTGCTCGTGTGCGCGCTGGGAGATGCGGGGATGGTAGCGCCGGTTTCCCGAGCCCGCCGGCGGCGGCATCGTCCACCAGTCGTTGCGCGGCGCTGGGGCAAGTGCGGGCCAGGCGGCGGATTCCCTGATGAGCGCGGCGAGGACGGGGAGATAGATGGACTCTGTCTTCCCGGACCCCGTGCCGGTGAGGATGACCGAGTCCGCGCCTTGTAGGACGCTAGAGCGCAGCATCTCCACCTGGTGTCCGTAGAGCTCGATCGGGATAGCGCCGCGCGGGAGGAACAGGCCCTGCTCGGCGACGCCGGCGAGGTCGCCCACGGCTGAAGCTGACCAGCCGGCGGCTCCGCCAAGCACATTCGTCACGGCCGCGCGCACGTCGTGGCCGCTGCCGGCATAAGGCGGCTGCGGTTCTATGAGTGGCTCGCGATAGAGCACGCCGTCGCGGTCCAGCAGCTGCCGGCGGGCGCGGACCAGCTCTTCGAAGCGCAGGTCGAAGGGGCTGTCGAAATAGCGCAGATACGCGCCTTTCAGGTTCTGAAAGGTCTGGATTGGATCGCTCATGCGAGTTTCAGCCCCGTGATGGCCAGCGTCAGCCTCAGGATTTCTGGAGGGACGCCGGCAAAGGAGATCCGCCGCGTCGCGGCGTCGTACTGCGGAAGAAGGCCGGTGCAGAGAGTAAGGGCCCGGGCGATGGCGGCCGGCGGATAGAGCTGTCCGGGCAGATCGAGCCTGCCCGAGCTGGCCGTCCATGAAGCAACCTTGAGCTTTGCCGCGGCGGCAAGCCGGCCTGCGCTGTCATCGATATAGGAGCAATCGGAGACGTCCGTCTTCAGGATGCTGACCCAGTCCCAGTCGCGCTTGATGCGGAAGAAGCCGGACCGGGCAGCGGTTGCCTCTGGGAGCGTGGAGTCAATCCAGCCGATCCGAGACCGGGAAAAGCGGCGCACCGTCTCGACGCGTCCGGCAACCATCGGACAAGGTGTGCGCGGCCATTTGCGGATGGTGGGTGTGCATGCGAGCAGTGTAAGCGCCGCGTCGTGCTGCAGCGGAATCCTGGCGGCGGACGCAGCCGCTGCGAGCCCACTGTTTGAGCCGGCGATGACACGGATCACCGAGGGCCGCGCCGCGGCGGCCTCCGTTTCGAGCTGGACGCCGACGCCTGCGCATGCGCTCGCCAGCGCCGCGAGGACGCCGGGCGTCCGGGCGCCGCACAGCACTGCGGCGGCGGCCCCGTTGGGCCTTCTTGGCAGGACCGCGAGGACCGGCGGGGCAATCTTCCAGTTCGCGCCCGCTAGCAGTTCGAGATGCCCAAGCGTGGCCAGATTTTCTACAGTGCGGCGGACCGCGCCGGCGTCGGCAAGGTCGGAGGCGATGTCGCTGATCCGGCCGGAGCGGCGGAAGGACATCCACTCGAGCAGGCGGTCCGTCATGTGAGCGGCCTCCTGTTCCTGAGCCGGCGGGCGCGCTCCTTCGCCTTGCGCCATGAATCCTCGCCAAGGGAATCGGCCTGCACCAGCGGGAGGCGGCGCGCCGCTGCGCTCCGCACAATAGTCACCCACTCGGCGTCGTGTTGCCTGGATAGTTTCTGTGCGGGCGCCAAGCCGAGCCAGACGACGCGGCCTTGCGACCGGCGGAGACCGGTCGCCGCAAGCAGGAATGCGGGCGGTTGGGCCATGAGACCGACGGAGACAGCGGCATCGCCGCGTCGGCGGAGCGGCATTGCCCCCGATCGGGCGCCCAGCGCAATCAGCGTCGGCTGTGTCTCAGCGGCGAACACCATTTCGTCCGCCGGTCCTCTGACGAGCGCGCCGCATATCCTTGCTCGCGACCAGGGTTCCCCCACTCCATCGCCGAAGCGCTCGGGATGGGCGTCCCAGAAATCCCAGCCGCCGGACAGCCAGGGATCGGCAGCGATCTCGTAGGACGCCGAGGGTCCGGGGACGACATCGACGATATGCTGGCCGGGCGCATCCCATCCCGGCGCGGTCCAGGCGCCGTCGGCAGAGAGCGCGGCCGGCTGGCTCCCGATAGTGACTGACGCGGCGCCTGGCGCCGGAAGAATGAGAATCCGCGGGGGATAGCCGGCGGCGTAGACGCGGCCCCGCAGCGCCAGTCCTCCATCGAAGCCGATCTCGAGGCCCTCGCCAGGATCGAGCGTCCGCAGCCCGGCCGGCAGCGGCGTCGCCGCGGCATGCATTGGCGTGTACCCCGACAGAACGATCCAGCCGCCGGGAATGCCCTGCCAATGCTCGTGCGTTTGCAGTTCCGAAGAGCCTGTTGATGCGGCGGCTAAGCGGACGGCTTCGACATCGCCAGACCGGCAGATCAGCGCATGGGCGATGCCGGTCCGTGCGGCGCTGGCCGAAATCAGCTCGGGCTCGTTGGGGTCCTGCACGAAGAGGTGGACCTGCCGGGCGCTGCGGAGCCACTGGAATCCGTCCGCGCTCGCAAGCCGGAACTCGCCGTCGAGCAGCTCGCTCGTCCACGGCAGGTCGAGGTCGTCGTAGCGCTGATCGTCATAAGCCTCGATCACTTGGCTGCCGGCTTCCTGAACCGTTACGCGCGCGGGAAAGCCGTCGGGACGGGTCAGGATAACGGAGAGCCGCGCCGTGCGGCGGATGGGGTGAAGAGACAGGCGCAGTCTCGCTTCCGCCGGTGGCCGGATGGACTGGCCCGAAACTCCGGCGACGGATTCCGGCGGTGCCGCCGCCTCAACCGCCCGGCGTTTCCCTCTTCGGTCACGATGGACCGCGGGCTGCTTGGGCCGGGGCGCACGGCCGGCCGGCGGTTCTAGCGCAGGTTGCGGTGCTGGCTCTGAGCCGGAATTAGGCTCTGCAGGAGCGGCGCTTTGAGCTGGGTCCTCTTCCCCTGCTGCTGTTGGCAGGCGGGCGGTGTCGCTCTCGGCTTCCGCTTCAGGCGCCGGCTCCTCCGGGCCGGTGTCAGGCTGGCTGGCGACGCCCTCTTCCGGTGGATCGCCCGTGCTGTCCGCGGAGGCCAGACCGGCGTCATGGGGCGCTTCGACTGTGCTGCGCGGGGTCAGCACCGGGGCAGAGCCGTCCTTCTCCGCGCCGGCGTCCTCGCAAGGAGCTATGGCGCCGCCCGCCACGACCGCTACCTGACCGCCTGCTCCGGGAGCTGGTTCCCCATCGGGAGGCGACGGCAGCGGAACCTGCTCGGCGGGCTCTGTTTCGCCGCCGCCAGGCTCCGGAACGGCGAGCGCTGCGGCATCCTCCAAAGGCGGCGGATCAGGAGCAAGCAGTTCGGGCGGCTGCGCAGGCAGAACCAAGGCCGGACTGTCCTGGTCCGCAACAGCAACCTGATCCACAGCAGCATCAGGTCCAGATGTGGGAGCGCTGTCCGGCGCCGCGACCGCGCTCTGGCTGTCCGTCTCCGGAGCTTTCTCATCGACGTTAGGCGCCAGCAGGTCCGGCTCGGCGCGGTCCGCGCCAGCGCCAGCGCTACCGGACACCGGAACCGCCGGAGCGATGGGCTCCTCCATTGCTGGAGGTGATGACGGCTGGACGGGAATACACGACTGGGCCGGCGGGAGCGGTTCCTGGAGAACGTCAGTCGGTTCGGGCGTCCCATCTTCATCCGCGGCCTGTGCCAGGTTCGCCGCCCCGAGGGGCTCTGGCGGCGACGTCACGGGTTCAGCGGTCGCCGCGCCACCGGAGCCGCCCATCGTTCTTCGAGTGGGGCTGGTGCGCGGGCTTTCCCCGGCCATGTCGGCATCGCTGCTTGCTACGTGCGGTGCGGAAGCCCGGAGCGCGGCCGCGGCCGCACGTGGTGCCGTCTCGACGCTTGCCTTGCGCGACAGCCGCCGCCAGCCCCAGAGGCCGATCCCAATGGCCAGGGCGGCGAGCAGGCCGGCAGACGCAAGAAAAGCCATCTCCCCCATGCCGACGCTACCCGCTTGCCTTGCGGGGCATCTGGTCGAGCAGCCCTGAAACGGCACGCGCAACCGCACGCGCCATGAGCGGCGGAACCGCGTTGCCGACCTGCTTCAGCTGCTGCCATTCGCTGCCGTGGAAGACGAAGCCATCGTGAAAGGACTGAAGCCGGGCCGCCTCTCGGACCGTGATCCAGCGGTCATGAGTTGGGTGGATCCATTCGGAGAGGTCCCGATGCATCTGCGCGAGGATCGTGTAGGATGGTTTCTCGGGATCCAGACGGCGCCATTTGTGCCCGCGCGTGCCGTTCCAGAGTGCGGCGGGAAGGGAATCGCCGCGGGCGCCGGGGCGAATGGCGGCGATGATCTTCTTGCGGCGGGCTTCGATGCCCTTGGTGTGATGGTTGTAGAGTATGTCCTCGGCGAGGTTCGTCCGCTTCCGCGCGGCCGTCAGCAGCTCATGGTCCCAGTCCAGGCGCATGAGCTTCTGGAAGTCCGAGTAGCGCCCGCCGGGCTTCTTTGGATAGGGAAGCGGCCCGTCGTCGTCCGACACGGTTGCGGGGAGATCAGACAGCGCTTCACGGACCGTGACGATCGCGTCCGACTTCTCCCGCTCGAGGAGCGACTTGATGGCTTCCGCAAAGTCCCCGTTGAACGGCAGCCTGTCGCGGATTCCGAAGACGAAGACGCGGCGGCGGTGCTGGGGAACCCCGAAGTCGGAGGCGACGGCTGGCAGGATCGCCGTCCGCGAGTATCCCGCTTCGCGGAACGCATCGAGGATTCTGGCTTTGAAATGGCCGTTCTTCATGGCCACCATGTTCGGGACATTCTCCATCACGAACGCCCGCGGCCGGAGAAGCCGGACAACGCGGACAAACTCCTCGTAGAGGCGGTTCCGGGGGTCGGCGAGGTTGCGGGGGCCGATCTGGCTGAAACCCTGGCAGGGTGGCCCGCCATAGACCATGTCGATCTTGCGGCCCGTCAGCTCGCGCAGGCCCGGTACGCCAGGCTGCTCGTCCTGCAGGAAGCGGACGATATCACCCTTGTAGAGCGCGACGTCGGAAAAGTTGGCGGCGTGCGTCAGCCACGCTTGCGCATCCGACTCGACGGCGCAGACGACATTCCAGCCTGCGAGGCGCACGCCCTCGCAGAATCCGCCGGCTCCGCTGAAGAGCGACACGGCCCTGAGAGTCATGACAGGCCGCTCGGACGGCAGCGTATGACGCTGCGGCCGCTGCTTAGGCTTTGAGGAAATGCGTTATGTCCCATAGTCCCCCGTCACAGCCTGCGGGGTCCGGTCCGATTCCGCAGATCCCCTCCCCATTGAGCGCGCCTCCTCGAGTTCCAGACGCACTTAGCGCCGGCAGATTCGGCGCGTTTCCGAGGCGATGAGATCCCGTGTGGCCGTCCTGGGCGCTTGTTCGCCAGCAGTATAGACTGAAGAAGTTTATGTTCTCTAGCCCGCACGCTACGGTGGCGCCGGTTTTTGCCTCGCAATTATTGTTGTCCGCTGGCGCGACCAGCTTAGTTTCATTCCGACAGCGCCGCGTATCGCGACCCGGCGATCATGCGACCGTGAAGCGCACTGTCTCGTCCCGACTGACATAGGCAGCCTGCGCGCGGCAAAAGCCGCGCGGATACGAGCTTGTCCTCCGCCTTTGTCGAATACTGTGTGATCGTTTTGGAGAAGGGGTAGTTTGGTAGGCCGAGCTTGAGAATCTCGGCGGCGGTCATGAGCCCTGCGGCGAAGGAGAGGAACGGAAGGGTGGCGTCGATTTGCTTTCCATCCAAAGGGCTTGCGACCTTGCCCGTGGCGCAGGCCGTCGGCACGATCGGACCGCTGTCCGGGAATAGACACAGCGAGCACGGATCGCGCAGGGGGACATGCCGGATGACCGAGGCCTGCCAGTTCTTCCCTGTCGTGCCGTAAATCTGAATCGGGGGCATGTCGGCCTCGATCTGAAACCGCACATGATCCTCGTTGGCGGCGGTGATTAGGAGGTCGGGCGTCCCTTCCTGCCTGTTCCGCCAGAGCTTCGACTCGGCCAGGGCCGCACGTTCGGGCTTGACCGTGGCAACGCCAACCGAGCGCAGGTAATCGGCCGTCGCATCGACCTTTGGCCGTTCATCGTCCATCGCGGTGAAAATCGGCGAGCGATCGAGGTTCTCGATTTCGACATCGTCCTTGTCGATCAGCCCGGCCTCGAAGCGTCGGGTGAACAGCGTCAGAAAATACAGCGCCGCCGTGCCGACGGAGCCTGTGCCGATGGTCCAAAGCTCGCCGAGCGCGGTAGCCGGATCAGGCTGCGGCGCTCCCTGCGGAGCGGCCCGCGCGGACCAGTCCAGCGTGTTGCACAGATAACTCGTGGGGGAGGTGTGCAGCCCTTCTGCGAGCAGATTCGCGCCGCAGAGAATGGCGGCGAAGGCCGGGCCACACGGATTGGTGATATCGCTTGCGCGAACAGGAGATGTTTCCCTCCCGAAATAGCTATCCCAGCCGCAGCCATGGACGAGGGCGGCGCCGCGGATGGCGCAGGATCCGAACGCAATCGCAACATCGCCCGAGTTGGGACCGCGCGCCATGAACCGTCCGCCCTTGTCGGCGGGCGTCGCGGCGAAGAGCTGCTCGAACAGCAGATCAGAAAGAGACTGCCCCGCCCAGGGCAGCGGATCGCGAACTTTCGTGCCGTCAGGAACGGCGATCGCCACCGAGGGCGTCATTCTTCCAATCAGGTTCGCCGCCGTCAGCAGGGCCACCTGCCCGGCATAGGTTTCGGCATAGGCGGCATCGATCGCAAGGCTGATCCAGCGCCCCGGATCGAGCGGGCGAGCACCGCGCCCATAGAGATTTGTCCGGGAATTCCGTCGCGAGAGGAAGCTCTGATCGTTCACGGCAGCCGCTCCGGCAGGACCGCCACGTCGGCAGCCGTGAGATCGAGCCAGCGGCGTTCACCTCCGCTGAACATATAGATCGCCGCACCCCTGAAGTCGGGCAGAGCCTTTCCGTATTCCGGCAGCACGATCGAAATGAACCCGCCGAACCGGATCAGGGCGCCGGCGACATCGCCGTCGCTGTGAAAGGCCTCGCCGGGATGCGTATGGAGCTGTCCGACCACCTGCAGCCCGTGCACGTTCGCGGCTTCAACCACCTGCCGCATGGCGGCTGTGTCAACATGGAAGCTGCCGCGCGTCGTCCGCGCGACTGGGCGGAACACGCTCAGGGCGATGCTTGTGAAGCCGTCGGTCTGGCCCAGCAGATAGACAATTCCCTCGTGGCCGCGCGCTGTCTCGGGCTCGAGGGCAGGCCGAAGGGCGCTAACGCAGGCGGCAGTCATCAGGATGCGCCGCGGCTGCGGCGGCGTGACCGGGCGAAACGCCGCGGGGCGCGGAGAGAAAAGACGCTGGAGCCAGTTCCGCATGCCTCACCCCATCCGCTTCGTGAATACGGTGAGAAGCTCATGCGCAATGCGCGTTGCCATCGCCGCGAGCGTCCGCGTCCCGCCGGTTTCGGAAATCGTCATCCAGTTGCCGATGGTCCAGTTGTCGTGCGGGCCTCTTGCGTCCACGCCCTTGTAAGCGAGGCGGTTCCACGGGGCGCAGATCACACCGGCGCTGTGGAAGAAGTTGCCGCCGAGCGGCGTGTCACACGGCGCGTCAATGGCTTTGGTCTCGGGGTTGTACCAGTGCCATGCCGGCGGCCTTGCGGCGAAGCCGTCGCACTTCGCCAGGGTCGTGAACCACGAGCCGTCCTTCGCCAGCATGCCGAGAATGAAGCTCGCGGGATCAAGCTGCTCGAACTTCCAGCCATGCAGCTCTGCATTCTGCCGCACAGCCTCGATCTGGCTCGCGAGGACGAGTTCGGACGCCGTCGCCAAAACGCTATACGCCCGAACCGGTGGCGAGCAGGCTGAGTGTCGCCTCGCTGCCGAAGTGAAAGCTAACGAGCGGGCGCTCGGGGGCGAGCTGCTCGTCGCCGTTCATCAGGCGGAGATCCTCGCCGGCATCGAGGCCCTTGGCCTCGACGATGGCTGCGATAACCGCCGACACCTTCGTGGTCTTCGGAAAAGCCCCATGGAAAGGCCCTGCCGGGGTGGAAACGTGGAGCGTGATTTCATCGGGCTGCCGCATTTTTCGATCTCCTTTCATCTGTGTATGCACACGTTAGCTTATATAGCTAACACTGCCGGCAAAAAAAGTCAAAGGGTGAGCTGGCTGTCGTCTGCGCGGGCGAACAGATCATCGAGACGGATTCGGACAACCACCGGATTTACATCAAAGATTTCCGCAAGCTCCCGCGCGGCCCGCTCCCTCTGGTCGTCTTTCAGGTTGGGCAGGCCGAGGCCTCCGCGTTCCTCGCAGAAGGGCGCCGCGGCCTTGATGACAAGGCCCCGCGGCATCAGCAGCCCGCCGATCGCCCGATTCGCCTGGTATTCCCACCAGCGCCCGTCATACCGCGACTCATGCGGGCTGCCGTGAACGTCCCGGCAGAGAATCTCGGGTCGGTCATCTCCGTCCTCAAACAGCCTGGGCGGCTTCTCGCCGAGCGCGAAGAGGTGCATGTGCAACAGCCCGTGTCCCGCCTCGTGGGCAAGCGTCGTGCGGATGCGGCGTTCGGAAACGCTGCCGCCTTCCTCGTCGAGCGTTGTCGTGATGACGATCCCCGTGACGCCGGACGGACCGAAGGACGTATAGCCGAGCACGCCTTCCGGGAGCGGCTCGTAACGCGGCGAGACCTTGAAGTGCTTCTCGACGAACCGGTCGATCCGAACGGCTTCGGGCGAATCCGGCATCAGTCCCGCGACCTGAAGGGCATCGCCACAGATACGGTCGATTTCCGTGGGCTTGTAGAAAGGCCGGGTCGCAAATGGCCCGCGGTCCGTCCGGTACGTCCTCATTTCTTTTGGCCCCCTTTGGGCGGAGGCTTGCCCTTGTTCACGAGCTGCAAAAGCTGTTCAGGTGTCAGCTTCTTTTCGACAAGCGTGCGAAATGCAAAGGCGTAGCCGGGGTCCCGCTCCGTCATGCGTTTGATCTCATCTAGCGGCGCGCGCTGATCGTGCCTCTTGAGTTCGGCGAGATCGAGCTTCAGCAGCCGCGCCATTTCCTCCAGCATCGGCTCAGACGGAAAGCGCCGTCCATGCTCCACGTCGGATATGAAGGGCGGCGAACATTTAAGGCCCTTCGCGAATTCGCGGAGCGACAGGTCGAGCTCTTCGCGTCGTTCGCGGATTTTTTGGCCAAGTGTTTTCACGGTGTAAGCATACTGAGCGAACGACTCGCCTGTCAAGAATCATTACCTCTTCCGAAACATCAATTCACGCCCACTCCTCAGCCAGCGGCCCTCGCGTCGCTGAGCATCCTGTCGATCGCGTCCTGCCGGGATCGCCGATCGAAGGTGTAGGAGTTGCGTTGAAATTTCGTCCCTTCAAGCAGCGCCTGGACATATCCGGAGACGGTGTCGGCCGCCATGACCAGGGTCGTGTCCAGCGTGTGAACGTACTTGCTCGTCACAGAGCCTTTCGCATGACCGATTAGGGCGGCGATGGTGATCTCGGTAAACCCGAGATCGTTGGCGATGCTCGCGAAGCTGTGCCGCAGAACGTGCGGCGTGACATCCCAGAGGGGGCTCTCGGTGAAGAGCTTCTTCCAGCTCTGCGGAAAATTGCCCACGGCATTGTCGTCGCCCTGACCGGGGAAGACGTATGTGCCTGTTCTGTGAGCGTGGCGCTTTTCCAGGAAGTCGATCGCCGGCAGGCCGATCGGGCGGACCGACGCGCCTTCCTTGCTATCGGAGAGGCGCAGGCAACTGCCCTCGAAATCGACCTCACTCCATTTGAGCTCCACGATCTCGGTCTTGCGGCATCCGGTCAGGGCGATGAGTTGCAGGATCTCAGTGTGGATTTTGTAATGATCACTCTTGCGGGCGCGCGCGAGAATTTCGCCGAGCGTCCGGTATTCGGCCTCGCTGAGGCGCCGGTCGCGGACCTTATACTTCGGCTTCTTGAGCCCGTGCGTGGGGTTGTGTTCAACAATGCCGAGCTGGACGGCGTAGGTGAATATGCCGCCGAGCAGGCCCATTGCCCGCGTCGCCGTTCCCGGCCCACCGCGGACAATCGCACGTCCACGGAGCCTTTCGGTCTTCACTGAAACGCGGGTCTTCCCAGCTATGATGTCTCGCATCAGATTGTTCATGTCGGCCTTGGTGATGTCTTGAACGCGACGATTACCGACGAGCGGGATGATGTGCCGGCGGATGCGGCCGGTATCCACTTCGACCGTCGACGCCTTCTTGGGCCGGCCGCCTTTGCCAAGGATGAGCCCGGCCTGCATGTCCGCGACATACTGTTCGCAGAGCTGCTTCATAGTCAGCGCCTTGCGGTCCAGTTCACGCTCTTCGGCTGGGTTCTCGCCTTGCGCGACGCGGCCGAGTTGAACCTTGGCTTCCCGGCGCGCCGTTTCCGGAGTCCACACGCCGTGAAGGCCGATTGTGTACCGGCGGGACCGTCCGCGGGTGCGGTATTGGATGACGTAGCTGCGCTTGCCTGAGGTGAAGACGCGCAGGCCGAAGCCGGGCAGTTCGTCATCCCAGATCACGTAGTCCTTGTCGCCCGGCTCGGCGGAATCGACGATGCGTTTGCTGATCCTCGGCACGCTTTTCAGTCCCTTCCGGGCCCGATTTCGCGTAAGCACCACGTAAGCACTTGGAGGCAAATTCGGGCGTATTCTCGGATAGGGACTTCGGAGCAGCGGAGACGAAAAAGCTAGTGTTTTCCGAGGTCTATCGTGCTTTGGCGTACCCTATCGCGCAAATCGGATGGGCTACTAGACCAGCTCCGAAGGCAGAGGTCACACGTTCGAATCGTGTCGGGTGCGCCACTTTTGTTGGACGGCACATGAGCTTGGACTCCGTCAAAGATTGTCGGACTCCACTGCCGTCAACCGATGTGCCTTCTAGTTCAGCGGTGCCGGCGGAGGTCGCGCGCGGGATTCTCCACGTGTAGGTGTTGTAGGTCTTTGGGGCCGACAGGGACTGTCCGATTCTGGGGATCGCCAAGCAGCAGGCTGCCGTTCTGCGTCCGACCCCATTCACGCCGTTGCCAAGCCTCCGGCGCCTCCTCCGAAGCGGTCATTCTGACGGCCTGGGCCGGAGATCACCTCCCTTGCCGGCTTTGGTCTGTTGTATCAGCCGCGATCGGCAGATCGGGCGATCTCTTGCCGCAATTGGTCGACCTTCGCTCCGGCCCACTGCCGGGCGTCGTCGCCGAATATGAGTCGCGAGGGTGTCTCGCCCTGCGAAGCAAGCGCCACGATCCGCGCGGCGAGCAGCTTCGGATCGCCCGGCTGGTTTCCGTTGGCCCCGTCCACGAACGCACGATACTGCGCGATCGCCTCAGCATAGTCCGGGATGTCAATGCTGCCGAAGCTCGCCGACTTCCGGTCCATGAAATCGGTGCGCAGCATCCCCGGCTCGACAAGGAGCGAGCGGACGCCTAACGGTGCCAACTCCTGCGCGAAGCCCTCCATCCATCCCTCGACCGCGAACTTCGATGCCGAGTAGACCGCGCCCCCGCTGTTGGAAACCAGCCCGCTGACAGACGAGATGGTGACGATGAGGCCCGAGCGACGCTCACGCATGTGCGGGGCAACCGCGCGCGCGACGTTCATCGTACCGAACAGGTTAACGTCGAACTGGCGCCGCACCGCGGCATCGGTGAAGGTCTCGAAGAAGCCCAGTTCGGCATAGCCGGCATTGTTGACCAGCACGTCGATCGCACCGAACCGCTCGATCGTTTCGACGGCGACCGCGTTCGCGGCTTCGGCGTCCGTGATATCAAGCGCGAGGGCGTGCAGACGATCGTGTTCGCCCTCGAAGGCATCGCGTACTGCACCAATGGACCGCGCCGTTGCCATGACCGTTTCGCCAGCATCCAGCGCCGCGCGGGTGATCTCACGTCCAAGCCCCCGGCTTGCGCCCGTCACCAGCCAAATCTTGCTCATAGCCTGCTCCTTTGCTTCTTCCGGTGTCACAGGCTATTTAGACAAGCTAATTGATTGGAATTACCGGCTAATAAATAATAGGCCCCAGTAGCAGGATTTATCAATGCGCCCGGATCAATTCGGCGACCTCGCAGTCTTTGCGGCGATTGCGTCCGACCGCAGCTTCACGCTGGCCGCAAAGCGGCTGGGCGTCACGCAGTCGGCATTGAGCCAGACCATGAAGCGACTGGAGGGCCAGCTGGGTTTTCGCCTGCTCTCCCGCACGACGCGCAGCGTCGCCCCGACCGCTGCGGGCGAGCGACTGCTCGCCACCCTGTCGCCGGCACTGGCCGGACTGGACGATGAGATCGAGGCGTTGTCCCAAGCACGCGGGGCAGCGATCGGCACCGTCCGGATCACGACGGGCAAACACGCCGCGGATACAGTGCTGTGGCCGATGCTCCCATCCTTCATACGCCGCCACCCCGGTATCGAAGTGGAGGTTTGCGTGGAGGACGGGCTGAGTGACGTCGTGGCGGACCGCTACGATGCGGGCATTCGGCTCGGCGAGCGATTGGAAAAGGACATGATCGCGCTGGCGGTCGGGCCTCCGCTTCGCGTCGCGGTGGTGGCCGCTCCCGGCTATCTGAACGGCCATCCGGCACCGATGGAGCCCGCCGACCTCACGGCGCATCGCTGTATCGCCTACCGCGACGCGCAGGGCAACCTGTCCCCCTGGTCCTTCGAGCGCAACGGCCGTGCGGTGACGGTCGCGCCAGGCCGCGGCCCGGTGTTCAATGACGCCGACCTGCTGGTTGCTGCCGCCCTCGAAGGGTTCGGCATCCTCTACATCCTGGAGGACCTGGTGGTAGCGCCGATCGCCGATGGCCGTCTCGTCCGCCTGCTGGAGCCGTGGTGTGAGCCGTTCCCCGGCTACCACCTCTACTACCCCGATCGGAAGGGTACAGCAGCCTTCGACCTGTTCAAAATCGCGCTGCGAGATAGCAGGGTTGCATAAAGGATCGGCAGCGTTCGCGCCGGTTGCGTTGGGCTTCAGAGGCGTTCTTCAGCGTTGGAGCCAGTGAAGCCGCTGTCTGCACGCTGCGCTAGTATAAGTTGCTGGTTCAGTCCGAGCGGGTGTCTTTGGAGGCGTCGAGCGCTCTGTCGAATCATCAGCTTTCCGGCAAAGCCCGCTAAGCCGCCTTCGCTACGTGTTCTCTCTTTTTCACGATCATTGCGACCTCATCGATGTGATGGGTTCCCCATTCGCACAGCGGCGCAAGTACCTGGGCCAAGCTTCGCCCAAAGTCGGTCAATTCGTACTCTACGTGCGGCGGCACCTTCTGGAAATCGATGCGGCGAATAACGCCATCGTCCGTCAGTTCCTTCAGATGCTGGATCAGCATTTTTTCGCTCACATTGGTGACGAGCCTGCGGAGTTGGCCGGTGCGCTTGGAACCGCTGGCGAGATGATAAACGATAAGCGGCTTCCACTTACCGCCAAGGATGGCCAGAACCGCTTCCAAGCCACATCGGAATTTCGTCTCGGTCATTGTGATCTCCTGATTCTTATACTTACAAAATAGTCAGTACTGGAACCAAAGTCTGCCCTGTCTTAACTGGATTGGACGATGTCGACGCGCAAGGCGTTCGATGATCACCGAGCCAACGCAGCGGGCTGCAGGTTTCCAGGAGGCCTCCATGAAGTTCGGATTTATCGGGGCGGGTGTGGTTGCGCAGACGATTGCGCGCCACATACTGCCATTTGGCCACGAAGTCCTGATCAGCAACAGCCGCGGGCCCGCCACTCTCGCTATGGTCGTCCGAAATTTGGGTCGGGGTGCGTCCGCGGGGACCCCGCAACAAGCCGCCGAGCAGGACGTTGTCGTGCTGAGCGTCGAGTGGGCACATGTCCCGGACGCTCTCGCATCAGTCCCGGACTGGTCCGGCCGTACCCTGATCGACGCCACAAACCGGATCAACCGCGACAATCCGAGCGATCTTGGCGATTTCTCGGGCCGCACGTCGAGCGAGATCGTTGCCGATCAGGCGGTGGGCGCCAAGGTGGTCAAGGCGTTCAACACAGTCCCCATGCAGTGGATCGATGACACATCGCCCGAAAAAGCCAGAACCGTCCTCTTCATCTCGGGGGACGATGCTGGTGCGAAGAAAGCGCTGAGCGAAGTGCTGGAACAGGTCGGCTTCGCCGCTGTCGATCTCGGGACACTCGCGATCGGTGGCAGGCAGCAGCAGGTCGGTGGTCCCTTGGCGGGTCTCAACCTCACCCTGGTCGATCGGTTCGTGCTGTGAGAGCGCTTGCTTACGAGAAGGCCCACACTCTCGGTGCCTATGGGATCGAGGAGATGGAAGTCGCCGAACCGAAGCTGCGTGATGCTGATCTGCTGGTCGACATCCGAGCGGTCGGGGTCAATCCCGGCGAGGCTTTGATCAGGAGTGTGCGCAGCGCCGGGGCAGACGGGCGCGTTATTCTGGGCTGGGAATTCGCCGGAGTAGTGCTCCAGGTCGGTTCAAAGGCAAAGGGTTTCGCCGTCGGGACTCGGCTCGACGGACTGACCGCCGAGAACATGAAGACCGCACATGAACAACTCGAGAGCAGACGTACGATCGGAAAGATCGTGATCGCCGCCTGACAGAGCCAGCTCGTCCCCAATCAATTCAGAGCTTGGCGCAACTGCGCTGCGCCACCCCCCATGAACCGAACGGAAAATCCATGACCAAAATCCTCGTCACCGGCGCTACCGGCAACATCGGCCGCATGACCCTCAACCATCTTCTGAACCGGGTGCCCGCCAATGACATTGTCGGTCTCGCGCGCGATCCGGCCAAAGCGGCAGATCTTACCTTCAAGGGAATTGAGATTCGCCAAGGCGACTACTTCGATTACGAGGGGTTGGTCCGCGCGTTTACGGGAATCGACAAGGTCATGCTCGTGTCTGCCACCGCCTTTACCGATCGCAATACCCAGCACGAGAATGTCATCAATGCGGCAAGGCAGGCCGGCGTCAGGCACATCGTCTACATGCCGGTCATCCACAAGACAGGCTCCGCCTTCAGCTTGCCGCAGGTCACCGAAGAAGATCTCTTCGTCGAAGAAAGATTGAAGACCTCTGGCCTCATTTATACGCTCGTCCGTCATCCTCCATTCCTTGAGAATGTCCCGTCCTATGTCGGTGGGAATGCTTTGGAGAAAGGTGTTCGGACGCCGGCCGGTGCGGGCAGGGCAGGATATGCCTGCCGTGACGATCTGGCAGAGGCGCATGCCGTCGTGCTGAGCGAAGACGGTCATGAGAACAAGACTTACTCGCTGTACGGCGACCCGTCTGTGTCTTTCCCTGACGTTGCGCAGATCCTGTCCGAAATCAGCGGCAGACCGGTGCCGTTCAATGCGGTCTCGGATCAGGAGTACATCGCCAACCTAATGGCAGCGGGCTTGCCCGAGCCGGCCGCCGGCTTTGTGCTGCTTTGGGTCCATGGCGTCAACGCTGGCGAGTGGGACGGTCAGACCGGGGATCTGGAAAAACTCCTTGGTCGCAAGCCGACAACGCCGGCTGAGTTCCTGCGCGCCAGCTATGCCGCCCGCCAACTCGAAACCGAAACCTAGTCCGGGAGAGAGCTATCGGATGATTGATATCGAGATTGGCGGGAGGGTCCAACCATTGTGCCTTCCCGCCGCGAAGAGCAATCACCTGTGATCCCCTGGCATCTACCTTAATTGCCCTAAAGCTGGAGACAGAAGAGGCTCAATCGAATGGCCGGATCCAAAATTTGACAATGAAGCTTCTAGCTGATTCAGCTTTCCAAACGAGCAGGTTCAGTAATGACACCAAGCATCATCGACCAAGTCGCTTTGGCTCTGTTTGCCAGTGATGGAATGATGATCGCCGCCCCTGGCACCACCATTCAGCAATCATGGGACAGGACGCCAGAAAAACATGTCGTTTACCGGGAGCGGGCGCTGATTTTCCTCAAGGTCATGGCCGAACAGATGTCGGGCCTTGCCGATGCCGAAATCGCAAAACTCGAGGAGAGAGAACGGCAGTGACCTGCCGCTTTCCAACTAGCTTTCTGATCCTGTTCGCCCGACGCATGCGGGTGAAGGTCGCCTGACGGACAGCCCTTCTAGCGCATGGACAGTGGCGAACAGGTCGCCAGCACGTTTCGCCGGCGTTTGGCGCTCGCCTCCAGACATGTCGCGATGTTCGACGTCGGTTTCGGCTTCCAACTCGTGCCCTGGACGCCGCCGATCGTGAAACGTCTCCCGGGCGCCGCACGAGGTGATGGTAGTGACGACTGGATCTTAGGCGGCAAGCGGAGCTAAGCGCCGAGCACAGTAAACCGAGATCTGCCAGCAGGTGAGCAAACGGCAGCTCCGAGCCTTCCGCGACATTCACGGGGAGTCGGGGCGAAAGCTATAGTTATTCTTATCGCGCCGTGAGCCTTCGTCGCAGCTGGAGAATGCCTGGCGGCGGATGTCGTCATTGGCAGGAGCACATGCGCTGACGCCACTGCCACATTTGCCGACATCATCGCGGGTGGCACCGGCCTCGAACGAGATAACCCTGTGACTGCACCGAAACGGAGAAAGGAAAAGAGATGAAAGTCGTCAGATTTGAACCAGCCGATGCCGTATTCGAACGCTCGCCCGGACAGGACGCCGACATCTTTGCCTCGAACTTGGCGGATCAACGGCAAGGGGGCCCGGTTACGGTCGGGTATGGACGGTACGGCCCCGACCAAGTCTTGGAGACCACAATCGTCGTCGATGACGTAATGGTGGTCCTGGAAGGAAGGGTGTCGGTTGAAGCCGACGGTGAGACCCTGACTGCGGGTCCCGGCGAAATTATCTATATGCCGAAGGGGAACGCCGTGATCATTCGCTCCCACGCAGAAGGCGCGCTGACAGCCTATGTCACGTATCCTCACTGGTCCGAAGCGGAATAGCATATCGCGGAACAAAGACGGCCGGCCTCAGCCCCTCAAAGAGGGGTCCGATGCCTTGGGCCGCCCCGCGTGAACACTTCGCCGATCGGAATGCGGTCTGGCCGAAGGCGCAGCGAAGAGCGGACGAGATCGGAGAGCGTCGCCACGCCGTGCTTGGTCCGCTTGGCGATCAGGTTCGGCGCGGCGCATTGCAGTTCGCGGGTGTCCTCGATCAGCACCACGCGGTCGGAGGTCTTCGCGACCTCAGCGAGCAGCGCGTTGGTCAGCGTCGTCTTGCCGGTCGAGGTGCCGCCTGCAACGAGGATGTTGCGGCGATCGGCGACGGCTCGGCGCAGGATCTCCGCCTGCTCGACTGTCATGGTGCCGGCGGCGACATAGTCCTGCAGCGTGAAGACCGCGACGGCGGGCTTGCGGATGGCGAAGGCCGGCGCCGCCGCCACGGGCGGCAGCAGGCCCTCGAAGCGCTCTCCCGTTTCCGGCAGCTCGGCCGAGACACGCGGGTTGCCTGCATGGACCTAGGCGCCGACGTGGTGGGCGACCAAGCGCACGATGCGCTCGCCATCGGCCGCCGCTCGCCCGTGTCGGACAAGCCTTCCGAGAGCCGGTCGACCCAGAGACGACCGTCGGGGTTGAGCATCACCTCGACTACGCTGGCGTCTCCAAGGAAACCGGCGATGGCAGGGCCGAGTGCGGTCCGCAGCATGCGGGCCCCGCGAAGTATCGCCTCGGACCGGCAGAAGGTGCCCAACGTCGAACTCGGCGTGCACGAACTCCATCCAAGCACCCAGATCGCGCAATTGCTGGAAGGCCGGATCCAGATCGGCACCGAGGTCGTGTTCCGTCGGGACAGCGAACATCCCGCCGTGAGCAAATTCCTGGAGACGGTCCGCGAGGATCTGGCGTGATGCGGCGGATCAAGGACCGTGAGATGTTCTCGTAATGAGGAGGAGGCCCAAGAGCTAGAAACATCGGCCGTGCCGTTATGAGACTGCATGTCCGATCGTCGCCTTTGGATTTGCTGTGAGACCAGAGGCGTGCTTCCTCGAGCTTAAACTCGGCTTCACGTCAATCCCATCGAAGTCTCGAGAATGAGCTAGCTGGAGAGAGCGGCGACCATTCTCGGCAAAGCAATCTTTTTCCACCGCATCTGAGTTCTGGCACGAGATCCCGAGGCGATGCGCTCGCCGGCGGGACCAATCGTGGGTGCGACGCGCTGAAAACGACTGAAACAACGTCATCCAGCCAATACGTTCGCATGCTACCTCCGACCCGGCCGAAGAAGAAGCGGCCGGAACGGGGCAGGGCGATGGTGTCAACGCAGATCACGATACGAGATGTCGCGGCGCGCGCCGGATGCTCGATCGCGACCGTGAGCCGGGTCGTCACCGGCAACGGCCCCGTCAGCGAGGAAATGCGCAGGCGGGTGGTCGAAGCCGCATTGATGGTCGGCTTTCCACTTGCCCGCGCCTTTCCCGAGACTCGCCCCGTCATCAGCATTCTGGTTCCCAGCCTGACCAATCCGGTGTTCGCTGCGGCGGTCGCAGGGATCGAACGGCGCGCAAGGGCGGCCGGGATGTTCACCATACTCGGCCAGTCCAACTACGACCCCGCGCAGGAAGAAGACATCGTCACCACGCTGATCGGCGAGCGCCCGGTCGGGATGATCATGACGGTTTGCGATCCGGCCTCCAGCGTGGCGCTCCAGCGCGTCCGCAAGGCGGGGCTGCCCGTGGTGACTGTCTACAACGAAGACACACCGGAGGGCGTCGCGGCAGTCATGGTCGATAATCGCGGCGCGATGCGTCATGCGACCGAAGACCTGATTGCGCTCGGCCATCGCCGCATCCTCTTCCTCGCCGGGAAGTTCATCTCGTCTGATCGCTCGGCCCGCCGCTACGAAGGCTATTGGGATGCGATGACGGCCGCCCGGCTCACGGCGGCCCCGGCGATCGAGGTCGATTTCATCGACGCGACGAGGGACATCGACCTCACCGAGGTTCTCGTCGAGTACAAGCCAACGGCAATCATGGCCTCCAACGATCTGCTGGCGTTCACGGTGATCGCGTCCCTGCGCCGCGCGGGGCTGAGTGTTCCCGAGGACGTGTCCGTCACCGGTTTCGACGGAATCGACTTCGCACGCCTGATCTCACCCAGGCTCCACACGATCGGGCAGCCGTCCCAGGTGATGGGAGCGCTGGCCGCCTCGCTGCTGCTGGACATCGCTGCGGGGCACAAAGCCCCCCAGCGCTTGTGCCCGGACGTCGTTTCCCTTCCGGGGGAAACGATCGCCCCGCCCCGGCGGGGCGACCTCCGCCTGCCTTGAACCTCACCGAAAAGAGAAAGCCACAACAATGAAGACGACGATCCTTTCCCTTGGCCTCGGTCTGGCGGCCGCTGCCAGCATCCTCGCCTTGGCTCCTGTCCAGGCGCAGGCGCAGGACGCCATCTGTTACAATTGTCCGCCCGAATGGGCGAACTGGGGCGAGATGCTGAAAAACATCAAGGCCGACCTCGACCTCGACATTCCGGGCGACAACAAGAATTCGGGTCAGGCAGTCGCCCAGATCATCGCCGAGAAAGCGAGCCCGGTCGCCGACATCGCCTATCTGGGCGTCAATGCGGGCATTTCGGCTGCCGCGCAGGGCTTGGTGGAGGCCTGGAAGCCGCAGCGCTTCGACGAGATCCCCGAAGGGCTCAAGGATCCTGAGGGGCGCTGGTGGGCGGTGCATCAGGGCACGCTCGGCCTCTTCGTCAATGTCGACGCCCTCGGCAACGCGCCTGTCCCGGCCTGCTGGGCTGACCTGAAGAAGCCGGAATACAACGGCCTCGTCGGCTATCTCGATCCGACCTCGGCGGCGGTCGGCTACGCGTCGGCCGTTGCCATCAACAGTGCGCTGGGCGGCTCGTTCGACGATTTCACGCCCGCGATCGGCTTCCTCAAGGAACTCGCCGGAAACGGGGCGATCGTCACCAAGCAGACCTCCTATGCGCGCACCGTGTCCGGTGAGATCCCGATCCTGATGGACTATGACTTCAACGCCTATCGGGCAAAATACACGGAATCCGGCAAGTTCGAGTTCGTCCTGCCCTGCGAAGGCTCCATCACCTTTCCCTATGTCATGACGCTCGTGAAAAACGCCCCGCGTGCCGAAACCGGGAAGAAAGTGCTCGACTACCTGCTCTCGGACAAGGGCCAGTTGTTCTGGACGACGGCCTATCTGCGTCCGGTCCTCCCGGTCGAAATGCCGGCGGACATTGCGGACCGGTTCCTGCCGGCAAGCGAGTATCAGCGCGCCAAAGCCATCGACTGGGACCAGGCCCAGGCTGCGCAGGCAGCGTTCTCGGAACGTTACCTGTCGGAAGTGCGCTGACGGGCGACCCCCTCCCGGGAAGGGCTGGTCCCTTCCCGGCAGGGTTTTCTCATCGATTTTCGCCGGAGGCTTCGTTGAACAGCAGGCGCTTTGATTTTTTCCTGATTCTGCCTCTCGCGATTTTCACGCTGGCCTTTCTCATTCTGCCCGTGGCTCGGCTGATCGCTGAGGCCGGCAGCGGGCCGCAAGGTCTCGCCGGGTTCTTGGTCATCCTGACCGAGGCCCGCTTTCGCAACAGCCTGATCGTGACCCTTCTGCTTGCAATCGTCACAACCGTCGCGACGCTGGCAGTGGCAACGATCGCCGCCCAGACGCTTGCCAACAGGCAGTTCACCGGCCGTGGGTTGCTCCTGTCAATGCTGACATTCCCGCTGGCCTTTCCAGGCGTGGTGGTCGGCTTCATGATCATTCTGTTTGGCGGCCGCCTCGGACTTGTAGGCAGCGTCACCAAAAGCCTGGTCGGCACGAACGTGGTCTTCGCCTATTCGCTGTTCGGGTTGTTCCTCGGCTACCTCTACTTCTCTGTGCCGCGTGTTCTATTGACCATCCTCGCGGCGGCAGAGAAGCTCGATCCCTCGCTGGTCGAGGCCGCCCGCTCGCTGGGCGCCAGCCCCTTCGCCATACAGCGCGACGTCGTGCTGCCGGCGCTGTTCCCGGCCATGTACACCGGCGGGGCGCTGTGCTTCGCCACGGCAATGGGCGCCTTCGGCACCGCTTTCACGCTTGCCACCAACATCGACGTGGTGCCGCTGCTGATCTACACCGAGTTCACGCTCGCCACCAATGCCAGCATGGCCGCCGCGATCTCCATCGCGCTCGGCCTGATCACCTGGGCCGCGCTGGCCATTGCCCGCAACCGCGCCATGCGCGACGTGAAGGGGGGCTGAGATGCGCCGCCAGTGGACCTCGACCGCCGGCATCGTCATCACGGCCTTGCTCTCCCTGTTCCTCGTCGTTCCCGTGCTGCTTTCCATCTATGCGGGCCTGGCCGTCAACTATGCCCGCGGGCCCTCCGCCGGATTTACCCTCGACTGGGTAGGCCAGGTCTGGGGGCTCTATGCCGATACCGTTTGGCGCAGCCTTGTCGTCGCGCTGCTGACGCTGGTGGTGACGCTGCTGATTGGCGTTCCCGGCGCCTACGCGCTGGTGCGCAAGGGCGGCCGTTTCGCGCGTGCCGTCGAAGAGATCGTGACGCTTCCGGTCGCCGTGCCCGGCCTTGCGCTCGCGCTGGCGCTTATCCTGAGCTACGGCGGCGCGGGCGCCTTCCGGCAATCGACGCTGTTCGTCGTGGTCGGCCACGTCCTCTTCACCCTGCCTTTTATGATGCGCTCGGTCATCGCCGTGCTCGAGACGATAGACTGGCGCACGCTCGACGAAGGCGCGGCAAGTCTCGGTGCTCCGGCCTGGCGACGCTTCATCGACGTGATCCTGCCGAACGTGCGGCCGGGCATCGTCGCGGGGGCGCTGACGGTCGTGACGCTCTCCATCGGCGAATTCAATCTCACCTGGATGATGCACACGCCGATGACCAAAACCCTGCCTGTGGGCCTGGCCGATGCCTATGCCTCGATGCGGCTCGAGATAGCCTCGGCCTACACCATCGTCTTCCTGGTCATGGTCATCCCGCTGCTGATCGGCGTCCAGCTGGTCGCCGACTTCACCGAAAAACGGACCGCATCATGAACACTCACGCCCCTATGGTGACCACTCGAAGCGGCGCGTCCATTGCGACGCGTCGGCTCAGCAAGAGTTTCAACGGAACGACGGTTCTGCACCCTACCGACCTGGAAATCCCCGCCGGCCAGATCCTGGTCCTGCTGGGTCCGTCCGGCTGCGGCAAGACCACGCTCCTGCGCCTGATCGCCGGACTGGAACAGCCCGACGGACCGGACATGATCCGCTTCGACGGTGAGGATGTCAGCGGCGTGCCGATCGAGAAGCGCAACGTCGGCATGGTCTTCCAATCTTATGCGCTGTTTCCGAATATGACCGTCGCCGAGAACGTCGGCTACGGTCTGAAGGTGCGCAAAGTGGAGCGTGCGCAGCGCGAGGCCGAGACCCGTCGCCTCTTGGCTCTGGTTGGCCTGGAGGAATACGCCGATCGCCGCATCTCGGCGGTCTCCGGCGGCCAGCGCCAGCGCACTGCGCTGGCTCGGGCCCTGGCGATCAAACCCCGTGTCTTGCTCCTCGATGAGCCGCTGGCCGCGCTCGATGCGGTGCTGCGCGAGCGGTTGCGCGTTGAGATCGGTCTTCTGCTGCGCGAGTTCGGGATTACTGCCGTTTATGTCACCCACGATCAGGCAGAGGCCATGGCGATCGGTGACCGCATCGCCGTCATGGAGAAAGGCCGCATCGCGCAGATCGACGTGCCGAAGGAGATCTACCATCGGCCGGCAAATGATTTCGTTGCCGACTTCGTCGGAACGATGAACCGGATCGCCGGGCGCGTGGAAAATGGGCTGCTCAACATCCACGGCGGCGAAACCATGGCGAGGCTGAATGTCGGCGGCCCGGATCGTGCGACCACGCTCTGCTTCCGGCCAGAGGCCGCGCGGCTGGCTTCCGCAAACGGAGCCATCAGCGCCCGTGTTGCCGCGACGACCTTCTTCGGCGCGACGCAACGGCTGGTCGCCGAGGTTTCGTCCGAATGCCGGCTGCAGCTCGATTTGCCGTCGAACCTTTCCGTCACACCGGGCCAGATCCTCGCTTTCGAGATCGACCCTGCTGCCATTATCGAATTCCAAACCGAGGCCTGAATGCTTATCGCCCAGATCTCTGACCTGCACATCCGGCCCAAGGGTCAGCTCGCCTATGGTGTTTCCGAAACCAACCTCTTTGCCGAGCACGCCATCCACGCCTTGCTTCGGCTGGACCCAAAGCCGGATTGCCTCCTGGTCACCGGCGACCTCACCGACTGTGGGTTGGACGAAGAATACGCCATCGCCGCGGAGCTCCTGGGCCGCATGCCATGCCCAGTCTATGCGGTGCCGGGCAATCACGACCGGCGCGAGTCCTTCCGGCGGGCCTTCGCGCAAGGAGGCTATCTCCCCGCAAGCGGCCCCCTGAATTTTGCTGTCTGGTGCGGCCCGATCCACGTCATCGGCCTCGACAGTCTGGTTGCCGGATCGAGCCACGGCGCCCTTCGATCCGAAACGATCAGGTTCCTCGAAGAGACCCTGGCTGGATCTCCCGATGCACCCACCCTCATCATGCTGCATCATCCGCCTTTTGACACCGGCATTGCGCATATGGACGCGGCACGGCTGCTGGAAGGGTCTGAGCAGCTGGAAAGGATTGTTGCCGCCAACCGCCAGGTGCGGCGTATCCTGTGCGGGCACGTCCATCGCTCCGTCCAGCGCATCTTCGGCGGCACGCTGTGCCAGATCGCGCCTTCGGTCGGGCATCAGGTGGCCCTGGATCTGCGGCCGGATGGGCCGTCCTGTTTCGTGCTGGAGGCCCCGGAATTTCTTCTGCATCACTTCGCACAGGGTGACGTTGTCACCCACACAGCGAGTGTGGATAGGGCACCTGGGCCATTTCCGTTCATTCTGCCTGCCGATTACCCAGGACAAAGCCGGGAACGGTCGGCGTTTGCGTTGAGCTCGGACGCGTAGCGAATAGCGTCCGGTTCGACTTCATGAACAACGACCCGGATGGCACGCGGCGTTGGGGTGATCGCCTCGGCAACCTCTGTGAGGGCTTGACGCTTCGATCCAGAGCATCGTCCCTGTGGCTGCGCGGAATGTTCTCAGCATCACTGAAGAGAAATCGAGTCTACCCAACCTTGCGAAGAGCTGATCATGCAGATGCTTTGGATCAGCTATTTGTGGGATCGTGATTCGATCTCCTTCTACGGTGACTGTGAATCACAGCTCAAGCGGAATTAATAAGTCCTGAGACCAGTCAAATAAGATCTCGAATATGTTCTTACTCATAGCACGTCGGCGGGATTTGCCGTGGTCGGTGCTATCATCGGCGAATACCTCGGCTCCTCCGCCGGTCTCGGGCATCTCATGGCCCAGGCGGAGGGGAATTTTCGACACAGTCGAGGTTTTCGGCGGAATTCTCGTCCTCGCCGTTTTCGTGCTCCTGATCGACAGCATCCTCGACATGGTCGAGAAGCGCTTGATCAAGCGGCCAAACGTGGCGGAAAAGCCGGCGTGACGGGGAGGGGTCTCGCCAACGAACGCGCCACCCCACGTGGGCGCTAGGCCGAATCCACATTCAGCGCAGGACAGTCGTAACCCATGGCGAAGGGGCGGAAGTGCTTGAGCTTGTTGAAGCAGCGGATGCGGTTGCGCTGCTTGTGATGGTCTCGTCGTGCGTCCTCGCCGACGTCATGCAGCGCGGTTTCGGCAAGCCTGGACAGAAAGCGCTCAACACGCTCTTGCGCGATCAAAAAATATCGCTACGAATCCGAACGTGAAAATTTCTGATCATCCGCCGGTCGCGCCGGCAAGGTGAAACGACCTGCGATGGCCACGGCTTTTGACGAACCCTCCATAGCGCAGCGCATTTCCCGCGCCGTTCTGTCGCCGTCGCATCGCCAGATCGCCAATTACGTCCTCGACCATCCGCTGCGCGTCGCGGCCATGCCCATCGATGAACTGGCGTCGATCGTCGGCGTGTCGGTCGCCACCGCCAACCGCTTCGCCCGCGCTCTCGGCTTCGACGGCTATGCGCAGTTCCGCACCGCGCTGGTGCTCGGCTTCGAGACGGCGCTGGCGCCGGTGGAGAAGCTGCGCGGAAAGCCGGAGCAGCCGGCGAGCGCCGCCGACATCCTGGCCGCGACCCTTGCAGAGACGGCGCACAACATCGACCGGACGCGGCAGGGCCTGGATACGGAGGCCTGCACGCGCGCCGTCGCCGCCATTCTCGGCGCCCGGCGCGTCTTCATCCTCGGCCTTGGCAGCAGCGTCTGGCTCGCCGGCCTTCTCCTGCGCAAGCTCGAACTCTTCTGCGACCGGGTGCAACTGCTCGCCAGCATGGAGGGTTCTTCGCACGCGGCCCGCATTCTCCACCGGGCAAAGCCCGGCGATCTCGTCATCACCATCGCCTTCCCGCGCTATCTGTCGGACACCTTGCTGCTGACGCGGCGCGCCCGGGAGGCGGGCGCCGACGTGCTGGCCCTCACCGAGAGCCCCAGCTCGCCGCTCGCCTCGCTCGCCACGGTCGCGCTTTTCGCCCATGGCGACAGCCAGTTCTTCGCCAATTGCGAGGCGAGCTCACTGGCTCTGATCGAGGCCTTGAGCAGCGCCGTCGCCCACGCCTCCGGCCGATCCGTGGAGGCGGCGGCCGAACTGGCGGAGGCCGTGCTGCCCTGGCTGCACGGCAATCATGCGGGGGCGCTGAGGCCATCGAGCGCATGGGACAGGCAGGCGCCGTCTCCTCCCACGCCCCGGCGGGGCCAGAAGCCACGCCAGGGCCGCTGACCGTGCGCGACCACCCCCTTGCCATCTTCGCCAGCCCGGTCTTCGCCGGCCACCCAACTTCGTGAGCGAGCTCACCTTGCCATGACGTCCTCCGCGACCCTGATCGCTCCCGCGCCGGACCCGACGCTTCACCTTTCGGAAGACCGGGTCCTCGCCGTCGATGGCCTGTCGGTGAGCTTCTCGACCTCCGAGCGGACGGTCTCGGCCGTGCGCGATGTCTCCTTCCACGTCGACCGCGGCGAGACGCTCGCCATCGTCGGCGAGTCCGGCTCGGGCAAGTCGGTGACCTCGCTCGCCATGATGCGCCTCGTCGAGCACGGCGGCGGGCGCATCGATGCCGGGCGCATGCTCTTCCGCCGCCGCTCCGGCGCGGTGCTCGACCTCGCGACGGCCGGGCCGAGGACGATGCGCGCCATCCGCGGCGCCGACATCGCCATGATCTTCCAGGAGCCGATGACCTCGCTCAACCCGGTCTTCACCGCCGGGGAGCAGATCGCTGAATCGATCCGCGTGCACCAGGGCAAGGGCATGGCGGAGGCCCGCGCCGAGGCGCTGCGCATGCTCGACCTCGTGCGCATTCCGGAAGCGCGCAGCGTGCTCGACCGCTACCCGCACCAGCTCTCGGGCGGCATGCGACAGCGCGTCATGATCGCCATGGCGCTGTCCTGCAAGCCTTCCCTCCTCATTGCCGACGAGCCGACGACGGCCCTCGACGTCACCATCCAGGCGCAGATCCTGCAGCTCATCCGCGCGCTGCAGGACGAGATGCACATGGGCGTCGTGTTCATCACCCACGACATGGGCGTGGTCGCCGAGGTCGCCGACCGCGTGCTCGTCATGTGCCGTGGCGAGAAGGTGGAGGAGGGCGCCTCCGCCGGGCTGTTCGCCACACCGCAGCACTCCTATACGCGCGCGCTCCTTTCCGCCGTGCCGAGGCTCGGCGCCATGGCCGGCACCGACCTGCCGCGCGAGTTCGCGCTTTTGCGCATGGATGGCGAGGCGCCGGGCAAGGTGGCGGCCCCGCAGGCGACGGTGAAGCCGGATGCGGCGCCGATCCTGCGTGTCAAGGATCTCGTCACCCGCTTCGACATCCGCGGCGGACTCTTCAACCGCGTCACGCGCCGCGTGCACGCGGTAGAGAAGGCGAGCTTCGATCTCTATCCCGGCGAGACCCTGTCGCTCGTCGGCGAGTCGGGCTGCGGCAAATCCACCACCGGCCGTTCGCTGCTGCGCCTGGTCGAGAGCCAGAGCGGCGCCATCGAATTCGACGGCCGCAACATCCGCGAACTGCCGCCGAGCGCCTTCCGGGACTTGCGGCGCAACATCCAGTTCATCTTTCAGGATCCCTTCGCCTCGCTCGATCCGCGGCTCACCGTTGGCTATTCCATCATGGAGCCGCTCTTGGTCCACGGCGTCGCGAAAGGGGAGGCGGCGCGCCAGCGCGTGCACTGGCTGCTCGAGCGGGTCGGCCTCACGCCGGCCCATGCCCAGCGCTATCCGCACGAGTTCTCCGGCGGCCAGCGCCAGCGCATCGCCATCGCCCGCGCGCTCGCGCTCAACCCCAAGGTGGTCATCGCCGACGAGTCGGTCTCGGCCCTCGACGTGTCGATCCAGGCGCAGATCGTCAATCTGCTGCTCGAACTGCAGCGCGAGCTCGGCATGGCCTATCTGTTCATCTCGCACGACATGGCCGTCGTCGAGCGCGTCAGCCACCGCGTGGCGGTGATGTATCTCGGCCAGATCGTCGAGATCGGCCCGCGCCGCGCCATCTTCGAGAACCCGCAACATCCCTATACGCGCAAGCTGATGGCCGCGGTCCCCGTCGCCGATCCGGCGCGCCGGCACCTGCGCCGCGAGCTGGTGACGGACGAATTGCCGAGCCCTGTGCGCGCGTTGGGCGACGAGCCGACGGTCGAGCCCCTTGTCGAGGTCGGCCCCGGCCATTTCGTCGCCCGTCACCCGATCGGCGCCTTCGGCCGATGACTGCCCCTCTTGATCGCTTCACTGCAACGGGAGCCGTTCCAATGAAAAGTTCACTTCCACGAGGTTTGACAATCGCTTCCGGCCTTCTGGCACTCATGCTCGGCACCGCGCCGGCGCTCGCCGCCAAGGATGTCGTGCTCGCCATCGGCGGCCAGCCGGAGACGCTCGACCCCTACAACACCAACACGACGCTGACGACCGCCGTCACCAAGTCGTTCTACCAGGGCCTGTTCGAGTTCGATAAGGACCTCAAGGTGCGGCCGGTGCTGGCCGAGAGCTACACCGTCTCGGATGACGGTCTCGTCTACATCTTCAAGCTGCGCGAGGGCGTCAAGTTCCACGACGGCACCGACTTCAACGCCGAAGCCGTCAAGGTGTCGTTCGAGCGGGTGCTCAATCCCGAGAACAAGCTCGCCCGCTACAACCAGTTCAACCGCATCGACAAGGTTGAGGTCGTCTCGCCCTACGTCGTCAAGATCACGCTGAAGGACGCCTTCGGGCCCTTCATCAACTCGCTGGCCCACGCTTCGGCCGCGATCATCTCGCCGGCGGCCCTAGCCAAATACGGCAACAAGGACATCGCCTTTAACCCTGTCGGCACGGGTCCCTTCGTCTTCGAGGACTGGAAGCAGACCGACTACGTCAAGGTGAAGAAGTTCGACGGCTATTGGAAGAAGGACTTCCCCAAGGTCGATTCCATCACCTGGAAGCCGGTGCTGGAGAACAACACCCGCGCCGCCATGCTGCAGACGGGCGAGGCCGACTTTGCCTTCCCGCTGCCCTATGAGCAGACGGCGGCCCTGCAGGCGAGCGACAAGCTCAACGTGACGATCAGCGCGTCGATCATCGAGCGCTACGTCAGCTTCAACACGCTGCAGAAGCCCTTCGACGACATCCGCGTGCGCCAGGCGATCAACTACGCCATCAACAAGGAAGCGCTCGCCAAGGTCGCCTTCAACGGCTTCGCCTCGCCGGCCGAAGGCATCGTGCCGGAGGGCGTGCTCTACGCCCACAAGATGCAGCCCTGGCCCTATGACCCGGCCAAGGCGCGCGAGCTGCTCAAGGAAGCCGGCTATCCGAACGGTTTCGAGTCGATCCTCTGGAGCGCCTACACCACCACGACGGCGCAGAAGGCCATCCAGTTCCTGCAGCAGCAGCTGGCGCAGGTCGGCATCAAGGTGCAGATCCAGGCGCTCGAGCCCGGCCAGCGCACCGAATGGGTGCAGTCCGCGCCCGATCCGAAGACGGCCAAGGTGCGCATGTACTACGCCGGCTGGTCGTCCTCGACGGGTGAGGCCGACTGGGCGCTGAGGCCGCTGCTGTCGACCGAGGCCTGGCCGCCGAAGCTCAACAACACCGCCTACTACAGCAACGAGGAAGTGGACGCCTATATCGCCAAGGCCCTGCGCTCGGTGAAGGACGAGGAGAAGGCGGAGCTCTACAAGAAGGCGCAGGAGCAGATCTTCAAGGACGCGCCCTGGGCGCCGCTGGTGACGGAGAAGAACCTCTACGCCACCTCCAAGCGTCTCTCCGGCGTCTACGTCATGCCCGACGGCAACATCGAGGCGAGCGAGATCGCCGTTTCGGAGTAAAGGGTAACCCCCTCCCCGCGCAAGTCGGGTTTACCCGACTTGCGCAAGAATAATTCGGATCTCGGGCAAGCCCGAGATTCGTTGCGGCGAGAGGGAGCGCCGCCCGCCCGCAACACTTCTCGTACCTTGTCCACCCAAGTCGATCCGGAACCATGCTGCACTATTTCCTCAAACGGCTGTTGGGGCTCCTCCCCACACTCCTGATCGTCTCGGTGCTCGTGTTCTTCTTCGTGCACATGCTGCCGGGCGACCCGGCGCGGCTCGTCGCCGGGCAGGATGCGGACGAGCAGACGCTCGCCCTCGTGCGCAGCGAACTCGGCCTCGACAAGCCGCTGCCGCAGCAGTTCGTCACCTATTTCACCCATATCTTCGAGGGCGACTTCGGCCGCTCCATTCGCACGCGCCGGCCGGTCTCGACCGAAATCGCCGAGCGCTTCATGCCGACGCTGTTGTTGACGCTCACCAGCATGGTCTGGGCCGTCATCTTCGGCATGACGATCGGCATTGCCTCGGCCGTCTATCGCAACCGCTGGCCGGACCGGCTCGGCATGACATTGGCGGTCTCCGGCATCTCCTTCCCCGCTTTCGCGCTCGGCATGCTGCTGATGCAGATCTTTTCCGTGGGGCTCGGCTGGCTGCCCACCGTCGGCGCCGACAGCTGGAAGCACTACATCCTGCCGTCGCTGACGCTCGGCGCGGCGGTCGCGGCCGTCATGGCGCGCTTCACGCGCGCCTCCTTCGTCGACGTGCTGCATGAGGATTTCGTCCGCACCGCCCGGGCCAAGGGCCTCAACGAGCGCATCGTCATCCTGAAGCATTGCCTGCGCAACGCGCTCATCCCCGTCGTGACCATGATGGGCCTGCAGTTCGGCTTCCTGCTCGGCGGCTCCATCGTTGTCGAGGCGGTGTTCAACTGGCCGGGCGTCGGCCGCCTCCTCGTCGATGCCGTGGCGCAGCGCGACTATCCGGTGATCCAGGCGCTGGTGCTGATGTTCTCGCTCGAATTCATCCTCATCAATCTCGTCGTGGATCTGCTTTACGGCGTCATTAACCCCACCATCCGCTACAGTTGAGCCGGCCATGACCGATACCGCGACCGAGCTCGTCTCCCCCGCTTCCGCCACAACGGGCGAGGCCGTGCGCACGCCCCTGAGGGAGTTCTGGCGCCGCTTCCGCCGCCAGCCGGTGGCGCTCGCGGCGCTCACCTTCGTGGCGCTCCTTACGCTGCTGGCCGTGCTGGCGCCGTGGATCGTGCCGTTCGACCCGGAGAACTACTTCGACTACGACCAGCTCAATGCCGGCCCGTCGTGGTCGCACTGGCTCGGCGTCGACCCGCTCGGGCGCGACATCTTCAGCCGCATCCTGATGGGCGCGCGCATCTCGCTCGCCACCGGCCTTGCCTCGGTGGCGCTCGGCGGGCTCGTCGGCACGACGCTCGGCCTCCTCGCCGGCTATTACGAGGGCTGGTGGGACCGCATTGTCATGCGCATCTGCGACGTGCTCTTCGCCTTCCCCGGCATTCTTCTCGCCCTCGGCATCGTCGCCATTCTCGGCGGCTCCCTGTTCAACGTGGTCGTCGCCGTCTCCGTCTTCTCCGTGCCGGCCTTTGCCCGCCTCGTGCGCGGCAATACGCTGGTCCTGAAGCGCATGACCTATGTGGAGGCGGTGAAAAGCATCGGCGCCTCCGACTGGACCATCCTCGTGCGCCACATCCTGCCGGGCACCGTCTCGTCCATCGTGGTCTATTTCACGATGCGCCTCGGCACATCGATCATCACGGCGGCGAGCCTCTCCTTCCTCGGCCTCGGCGCTCAGCCGCCGACGCCGGAATGGGGCGCGATGCTCAATGACGCGCGTGCCGACATGGTCAACGCGCCGCATGTGGCGCTCTTCCCAAGCCTCGCCATTTTCTTCACGGTGCTCGCCTTCAATCTGCTCGGCGACGGGCTGCGCGACGCGCTCGATCCCAAAATCGACCGCAAATGAACCGACCGCGAGTGAGGCATGATGAGCGTGCGTGACATCACTCCGCCGCATGTCGGCATGCTCGATGCCGGCCCGCGCAATGCGATCACCGACGTTGCCGGCGTCAGCGTCGGCCATGCGACGCTCGCCGCCGGTTCCGCGCAGACCGGCGTGACGGTGGTGCGCCCGCACGCGGGGGACCTCTACCGCGACCGGGTGCCGGCGGCGGCGAGCGTGATCAACGGCTTCGGCAAGAGCATCGGCCTCGTCCAGGTGGAGGAGCTCGGCGTCGTCGAGACGCCGATCGCGCTCACCAACACCTTCTCGGTCGCCGCCGTGGCCGAGGCACAGATCCGCCAGACGATCGCGGCCAATCCGCAATGCGGGCGGCGCCTGCCGACGGTCAATCCGCTCGTCTTCGAGTGCAACGACGGCTACCTCAACGACATCCAGGCCATGGCGGTCGGTGAGCAGCATTACGGCGACGCCTGCGCCGCCGCCGGCCCGGATGTGGCGGAAGGGGCGGTCGGCGCCGGGCGCGGCATGGCGAGCTTCGGCGTCAAGGGCGGCATCGGCACGGCCTCGCGCCGCGCCGAGGTGGCGAACGGCCGCGTTTTCACCGTCGGCGCGCTGGTGTTGGCGAATTTCGGCCGGGCGGCGCAGCTCATACTCGCCGGCCGGGCCATCGGACCCGTGCTCGCGGAGCGGCTCGCCGCCGCGAGGGAAGACGCCGCCGGAGGGGAGGGCGAGGCACAGGAGAAAGGCTCGATCATCCTCCTCATCGCCACGGACGCGCCGCTCGACACGCGCCAGCTCGGCCGTCTCTCGTTGCGCAGCGCCGCCGGGCTCGCCCGCACCGGCTCCGTCTTCGGCCACGGCAGCGGCGACATCGCGCTCGCCTTCTCCACCGCCTATACGCTGCCGCAGGATGCGGCTCGCCCCATGCCGGCCATCGCCATGCTGCACGATGCGCTCATCGATCCGCTGTTCCAGGCTGTCGCCGACAGCGCCGAGCAGGCCATCATCCATGCGCTGTGGCGGGCGGAGACGGTCACCGGCCGTGACGGCCACCGGCGGCAGGCGCTGCTCGAGCTGATGCCCGATCTCCCCTCCCTCCTTTCGGAGCGCACCCCATGAAGGTTCTCATCTCCGTCGACATCGAGGGCGTTGCCGGCGTCTACCACCCCGAGCAGACGCGCGCCGGCAACGGCGAATACGAGCGGGCCCGCCTGTTGATGGCGGAAGAGGCGAATGCGGCCGTCGCCGGGGCCTTCGAGGCCGGCGCGAGCGAGGTCATCGTCAACGATTCCCACGGCGGTTTCCGCAACATGCCGGCCGAGCGGCTCGACGCGCGCGCCCGGGTCGTACAGGGCAAGCCGCGCTATCTCAGCATGGTGGCGGGCGTCGAGGAGGGGGTGAATGCCGTCTGCCTCGTCGGCTATCACTCGCGGGCCCACGGCCGCGGCATTCTCGCCCACACCATCAACAGCTTCGCCTTCGCCCGCATCGCATTCAACGGGCTGGAACTCGGCGAGGCCGGCATCTACGGCGCGCTTGCCGGCGAATATGGCGCGCCGGTCGTCATGGCGAGCGGCGATGACGTGTTCATCGGCGAGAACCGCGAGCTGTTCCCGCACACCGTCTTCGTCGAGACCAAGCGCGCCACCGGCTGCAACAGCGGCATCAGCCTCTCGCCGGAGCGGGCGCGCGAGGCGATCCGCACCGGCGTGAAGGAGGCGCTCGCCCGCCCGCCAGCGCCGCCGTTCCGTCTGCCCAGCCCCATCAAGACGCACATCCGCACGCAGACGCCGGCGCTTGCCGATCTCTTCTGTCAGTGGCCGACGCTGAGCCGCCTTTCCGGCGACGAGATCGGCTTCGAGGCGCCGACCGTCGAGGCGGCGGTGCGTATCGTCAATTCGCTTTCGGCGATGTCGACCATGCTGCGCTGACGCGCCGCATTCCCCTTGCAAGGACGCAGATCTTCCCTTTCCGCTCCACGCCCGCAACAGATCGGACATTCCAGCCATGGCAGAGACTTCCGCGCCGCGCATTGTCTACGTCAACGGGGCCTTCCTCCCCATCGAGACCGCTTCCATCCCGGTGATGGACCGCGGCTTCCTTTTCGGCGACGGCATCTATGAGGTGACGGCGGTCCTCGATGGGCACCTGATCGACAACGAGCCGCATCTGGCGCGGCTCGAGCGCTCGCTCGGCGAGATCGGCATTCCCAATCCGCATTCGCGCGAGGCGTGGACGGAGATCCAGCAGGCGCTCGTCGCCCGCAACAATCTCTCGGAGGGCCTCATCTATCTCGAGGTCACGCGCGGCGTTGCCGAGCGTGACTTCCTCTCTCCCGCCGGCCTCACGCCGACGGTGGTGATGTTCACCCAGGCAAAGTCCGTGCGCACCAGTGCAGCGCTGGCGAAGGGCGCCGCCGTCATCACCGTGCCCGACCTGCGCTGGGCCCGGCGCGACATCAAGTCGACCTCTCTCCTTGCCCAGGTGCTCGCCAAGCGCGCGGCGGCTGCCGCAGGCGTGAACGAGGCCTGGATGGTCGAGGACGGGACGGTCACGGAGGGGCCTCCTCCACCGCCTTCATCGTCACCAAGGCCGGTGAGATCGTCTCGCGCCCCCTGTCCCACGCCGTGCTGCCGGGCGTGACCCGCCGTGCCGTGCTGCGTCTCGTCGCAGAAAAGGGCCTGACCTTCGTCGAACGTCCCTTCACCGTGGAGGAGGCGCTCGCGGCTGAGGAGGCGTTCTTCACCAGCGCTTCCAGCCTCGTCATGCCGGTCACGTCCATCGACGGCCGGCCGATCGGCGGCGGCAGCCCGGGGCCGCTCACCCGCGAGCTGCGCCAGCTCTACATCGAGGCCGCGCTCGAGGGCCGGTGACCGGCCCCGCTCTCGCCCGGCCTCAAGGCCGGGCGAATTCTTCCGTCACCTCGAACACCTCTGCATGGGACGCGACATGGAAGCGTCCCTCCGCCGTCACCCAGCCGCGGAACATGCCGTCCGTGTTGTAGGGTGCCGTGACGGAGCCATCGGCCGCGACCGCGACGAGGCCGGCGCCGATGCCGTAGGGCGCGAGGTCCTCGTGGATGACCTTGGCCGCCGCAGCCGTGAGGCTTTCGCCGAGATAGGCCATGCGGCTCGCCACCTCGTGGCCGACCGCGTGGCGGATGAAATACTCCCCCTTGCCCGTGCCCGAGACGGCGCAGATGCCGTCGCGCGCATAGGTGCCGGCGCCGATGATGGGTGAATCGCCGACGCGCCCGACGGGCTTGTTGGTATAGCCGCCGGTCGAGGTCGCCGCGGCGAGGCGGCCAGCGCCGTCGCATGCCACCGCGCCGACCGTGCCGTGCTTCTCCGCCTCGCTCGCCAGTTGCGCCGTACCGGCCGCGGCGCGGGCCTTCATACGGGCGAGCGCCTCGAGGCGCCGCTCGGTGGTGAAATACGAGGGATCGACGACGGCGAGGCCGACCTCGCGCGCAAAGGCGTCGGCCGCTCCGCCGGCCAGCATCACGGCCTCGCCGCTCTCCATGACGGCGCGTGCGGCCTTCACCGGGTTGCGGATGCGCCTGGCGGCCGCCACCGCCCCCGCGGCCAGCGTGCTGCCGTCCATGACGGCGGCGTCGAGCTCATGCTCGCCCGCAGCGTTGAGCGCCGCGCCATGACCGGCATTGAAGTGGGGTGAATCCTCCATCACCACCACCGCGGCCTCGACCGCATCGAGCGCGCTGCCGCCGCCCGCCAGGACCGCCCAGCCCGCCTGCAACGACCGTGCAAGATCGGCGCGGGCGGCGATCCATTCCTGCTCGCTCAGGTCGAGCTTCGCCATGACACCACAGCCGCCGTGGATGGCAAGCGCGATCGGCCTCATCAGTGACCTCGTTGTTGGATGAATTTTCGGCAAGGGCCGGCAGCGGGCGCCAGCCGCGATTCGTCCCGCGACAATACTACTTCGGGCGCGGATGTTCATGACCGTCTGCGCGCGCAGAAGTGCCGACGCCCGAAGGCGTTGATCCTCATCGCCCGCGTTCCTGCGACGGCCGGCAGTTGATGCTTCAGGGAACAAAAGGTCCATGCAGCCCGTTGGTTTCGGGCTGCATGGAGGTTGGAGGACGATATGGCTGATCTCATGAGCAGCGTGCCCCGGCCCATGCGGTTGGCGCGAAGGGCCTGGCTGGCGACTGCACGAATGGTGGCCGCTTACAGCATATTTGCACTGGCCTTCGGCTTTGCGCTTGCGATCATCCTCGGCGTCGTTCGCTGAAAGATAGCGAGGGCGGTCGCGGTTGCCTTGGGCTCACGAGCACGTCTGCGGCTCGCGCCCCGGGCCTCACCCCGCTATTGACCCGGCGCGCGGGCAAAGGCGTGCGGCAGTGCGGGATTGAGCCAGTGCATGCCAACGACATCACCTCTGTCGTCGCGCTCAAAGCGGATCCGGGTGAAGGGCGCATCGCCGGTCATGGCGATGATCAGTTCATAGACTCCCTCGGGTGACAGCCGCGCTGAAAAGACGTTCGGATCGTCCTTGCTGGCGTCGAGCTGGACGATCGCCTGCGTGGCTTCGAGCGTCATCCGGAGCTTGCCTTCGGCGATCGCCACCGACGCAGTACCCAGGACCGGCGAGACGTAGCGGCCTGCGAGGGTATTCGCATTGGCGGGCAACGGCCCCGTGGCAGATGACGCAGCGTCCTGCCGCTCCCGCTCCCGGCTCTCCCGCGCCGCCGCGGCAGCGAGCGCAATGTGGTCGACCTGCGGGTTGTCGAGAACACGGTCGTAGAACCACTGGGCAACGGCATCCGCCATCGCCGGGCTGCCGAGGTTGGTCAGGATGACGATGCCGGTCTTCGCATCCGGCAGGAAGCCGACATGGGCGCCAAACCCCGTGGTTCCGCCGTTGTGCCAGATCACGCGGCCGCGCGGCGTGGCGGCCACGGCCCAGCCCACGGCGTAGCTCGTGCGGTCGTTCATCGCGACGCGCGGCGTCCAGATCACGTCGAGATTGGCCTGCGAGACCAGAGCCTTGTCCCCGAAATGTCCGCGCCCGAGCTGCAGGCGAAGCCACTGCGCCATGTCAGGCACGTTGGAGTTGAAGGCGCCGGCCGGGCCGAGCGCATAAGGGAAGGACACATGGAAGGGGATCGCGATCGGGCGTTCGTCGGGCCTATGGCCCGTCGCGTGGTCCGCGGCCTGCATGATGGCTTCCGGGCTGGCCGTCGTCGACGTCATGCCGAGCGGGTCGAGCAGCGTCCGCTTGACCGACGCGAACCATGACGCCGCGTCGTCGACCTTTGCCACTACTTCGCCGCCGACCACGTGCGGGATGTTCAGATAGCGAAAATCCGAGCGGAAGATGCCTGTCTGCGGCGCAACGCGCAGGGATCGGATCAACGTCTTCGTGTCATAGCCGAGAAGCGCCAAGCTATCGTTGACGTAAGACGTGAGGCCGGAGCGCTGTGCCGCCAGGTCGAGAATACGAAAGTCGCGCGAGACCCAAGGGTCGGCGAGCTGGAAATCGGGCATGTGATCGGTGACGGGGTCGGTCCACTTCAGCTTGCCGGCATCCACCGCCTGGGCGAGCGATGTAGCGAGGAAGGCCTTGGTCGTCGAGCCGATCTGGAAAATGGTGCCGGGCGTGACAGCATCGCTCGTGCCGATCGTCTTGACGCCAAAACCCTTGCTGTAGATCAGCTTGTCGTCGAAGACGATGCCGATGGCGAGCCCGGGGACCGAGAGCGCCTCCATCCCGGCGGCAACCTGCTTCTCGAGCTCCGGCACGAGCGCGTGCAGCTTGTCGGCGGTGACTTCGGCTCGGGACGGATGAACGGCAGCGAGCGTGGCGAACGCGGCGGCGATCAGACCGCCGCAAGGTTTCGCGATGCTTCGCTTTCCCGGAATACGCGCAAGAATACGCGTTCGTGCGGCCTGTGACAGGATCATTGCAGCTCCCCAGCGCAATCGTGTTTCTGCAGCCTCAGGATGAATGTATCCGACGCCTGACGCTTGGCGTCCAGCAGCAGAATTGCTTCCCCAGGGCGATGGCGGGTTTCGAACGGCGCAAGGTTGAGCGGTGGACTGGAGGGCCGTGACTTGATGAGGTCGGCGCGGCCGGTCTCGATCCTGGGACCAAGCCATGGCTGGCGGGCCGCTCTGGATCCGTCCCGGTGCGCGTGGTCACGGAGCCGTTTCCGCGGCAACTCACATCTCTTGCGGCGCAGCTGCTTTGAGCTTGTGGCCGACTTCGACGATGGCGTCCAGCGCTGGCACCAGTTGCTGGCCGAGCGGTGTAAGGGCGTATTCCACCGAAGGTGGCTTCGTTGGCTGGATGGTGCGCGTGATGACACGGCGGCTTTCCAGCTCACGCAGCCGCTGCGACAGCACCTTGGCGGAAATCGGCGGGATGTCGAGGCGCAGTTCGTTGAAGCGCCGCGGACCCGCGCGCAGGTGCCAGATCACGTTCGGTGCCCAGGCTCCGGCGATGATCGCCATGCATTCGGTCAAAGCACAGGTCTGCGGCGGCGGCGCACTTCGGTTCTTGCGGACTTTGAGGCTCATGCTCTCGACCGGTTACTGCAGGGAAACTCGATTATTTAGTAACCAGCGGAAACTTGGTTGGCAACGGTAACTACGCTGAATAGTGTCCGGCGATCCCCGCAACCAAGGAGGCTTTCATGCGGCTCTATTTCAAACCCGGCGCCTGTTCATTGTCGTCGCGGATCGCGCTGACCGAGATCGGCCTGGCCTACGATGCCTTGAGGGTCGACACCGAAGCCGGCCTGACGGAAACCGGTGCCGATTATCGTGCCGTCAATCCCAAGGGCTATGTGCCGGCTCTCGAACTGGACGACGGCACCATTCTGACCGAGAACCCCGCGATCCTTCAGTTCCTTGCCGACACCCATCCCCAGGCAGGTCTCGCGCCCGCCTACGGCACCCTGGAGCGGGCCCGACTGCAGGAATGGCTCAACTTCACCTCTTCCGAGCTGCACAAGGCATTCGGCCCCTATTTCCGGGGGCACCCGCTCGAGGAGGCGGAAAAGGAGCCGGTCCGACTACGCTTGGTCCGGCGTATGGGAGATGTGGAGCACGGCCTTGCCGATGGCAGGGAGTTCATCCTGGGTGACAGCTTCACCGTGGCGGACGCCTATCTGTTCGTCGTCCTGAACTGGTCGGGCTTCATCGGGTTTGATCTCGCCCGCTGGCCACATGCGGCGGCCTATGTGGCGCGCATCGCGGCCCGGCCCTCTGTCCGCGATGCCATGCGTCAGGAAGGACTTGTCGCTGACGAGGTCGTGGCATGACCCAGGCCTTGAACGACATCTGCGCAGTCCTTCAGGACTATTTCGACGCACTCTATTTCTGCGACGTCGACAAGCTTCAGAGCGCCTTTCATCCCAGGGCGATCTACGCCACCGCTGACGAGACGCCGCTGCTCTATCGCACGATGGAAGACTATGTGCCTATCGTCGCCGCGCGCCAGTCGCCCGCCTCGCGCAACGAAGTGCGGGGCGATCATATCGACGTCATCGATCTGGCCGGCGAAAATACCGCGTTCGCCCGTGTGCGCTGCTCGATAGGCCAGCGCGATTTTGTCGATTTCCTCACCTTGGTGCGCACGGACGGCCGATGGCGGATCATCGCCAAGGTCTTTCAGATCATCGAACGCCAGCCATAGGAAGCGAGCGACATGCCGTATGTGAACATCAAGATCACGCGCGAAGGCGCAACGCCGGAACAGAAGGCCGAACTCATCAAGGGCGTGACCGACCTTCTGATGAACGTGTTGGACAAGGACCCGGCCACCACCTTCGTCGTCATCGAGGAGGTCGCGCTGGAAGATTGGGGAGTCGGTGGTCTTCCCGTCGCGGAATACCGGAAAACGCTCGCCGCGACCCCGGGCCCTCGGCCTCGATAAGCACGGCCATTCCGCGGTCACCCATGAGGGCGTAATCGCCGACGGAAAGGGGAGTCATGGATCCGAGGCGTGACTCAGCCTGATGCGGTGGCCGCCCGGCGGTACGGTTCGATCGTCACGCGCTGCCTTCGGCGGTTCTGATCAGCGGAAGTCCGCTCTCCTCATCCTTCACCCGATGCAGGTGGACGGGGGTCTCGGTGATCACCACTTCCAGGGTGGGCCTCACCTCGGCGCGCGCGAGATGCCCCGCGACGGCGGTACCGTCCCTCTTGCCCAGCACCGCGTGGATGTGGAGGACGGGCGAACGCTCGCTGTCGAGCGCAATGTTGCCGACCATGGCCGCCACCTCGCTCTGCTCCTCGACCGGGATCGGCAGGTATTCCTTCGTCTCCCATTCGAAGAAGGAGAGTTCAGCGCTTCTGAAGGCACCAAGTGCCGTCAGCTGTGCCGCTGAGAGTTTTTCAGCCTCTGCCAGACCCCGCAGGCTCTGCATCACCTCCTCGCCGGTTTTCAAGACGGCGAGGATGGTGCGCAAACCGGCCTGTTCATTAAGCAAGCGCGTCTGCATGTCTTTTCCCTCCCATGTGCTTCACCGGGGACACGTGGCGGCATGGGTCCTTGTAACGGGCCTCATCCCGTTTGGTTCCGCGCCAGGCGATCGAGGGTGTCCGATGACCGATGGCTGCGCACGAAGTGCCGAATGCTGCGATATCGCCTGGACGGATGCGGCGACTGATCGCCGATATGGCCGCGGAACTGCGCGCGCTGATGAGCGGGCCAAGCAGCTCAACCGCCGCTTGCCGCTCCCGGACCTTGTTCCTTGAGATCCGGCGGCATAACTTGAATGGTCGACTTGGAGTGCGTTCCGCCAGGCCCCTGGCTCGCTTCGACGGCCGCGATCTTACGCCCCCTCTGGGCTCCGCCTGGGCCGGCGAACGACTCTCACTTTCCCGCTGTTTCCGCCGCCGCAGAAAAAGCGGTCGCCGCCGTCGGATTCCAGCCCTGAAACGCCGGTCCCCGGGGGCATGTCCAGCCGCTCGAGCACTTCACCCGTCTCGGGATCGATGCGGCGGACCTCGCTCTGGCTGTCTTCCCATGTGCCGTGCCAAAGCTCGCCGTCGACCCATGTGACGCCGGTGACAAATCGATCGGACTCGATCGTGCGCAGCACTTTTCCTGTCTCGGGATCCACCTGATGGATCTTGCGACCGCGATGCTGCCCGACCCAGAGTGAGCCCTCCGCCCAGGCAAGACCCGAATCCCCGCCATTGCCGGGCGCCGGTATCGTGGCGATCACCTCGCCGGTCTTGGGATCGATCTTGCGGATCACGGCATCGGCAATCTGGAACAGGTGCTCGCCGTCGAAGGCGGTCCCGGCATCGGCCGCGATGTCGAGTGATCGCGAGACTTCTCCGCTTTCGGGATCAAGAGCATTCAGCCTGTCGCCGGTGGCGAACCAGACCTGATGGCCATCGAAGCTGACGCCGGCGACGTCATCGATATCGGGAAAGGGCCCATATTCCCGGATGATTTCGGCTGCCGAATGTCTCATGGACCGATCCTAGCCGGAAATTCCCGCGACGGGGAGCAACAAGCTTGTCGGGAATCCCGGCACGCGCGACGCGATCCAGCGACAGGCCCGCCCGCGCCCGAAGACCTCGACCTTGTTGTCCTGGGCAAGTTCTTCGAGCGCCCGCTGCACCGTACGCGGGCTCACGCCGAGCGCCAGCGCCAAAGCGGAGCTGGACCAGGCTTCGCCGTCGCCGAGCAAGGCGAGCACTTCGGCATGGTTGCCTTCGACGGGCGGCGCCAGCACGGCCACGTCACCTGCCGCGTGAGGCTGCAGGACAAACCCTTGTTTGGTCGCGCTCAGGGCCGCCAGAGGCTTGATCGCCTCACGCAGCCGGGCGATTTCGACACGCAGCCGCGCACGCTGCGTCTCGTCGGCATGCCGCGCCCGGAACACGCGTTCGAGAAGCGTTTCGCGCGGTACAACCTCCGGCCACCTCTCCGCAAGAGCGCGGACGAGGGCGAGCAGCACCGGGCGGGTAGCCAGCGGAAGGATCATCGTGCCTGCACGCACGACGTTTCGGCAGGCGTCTACAAGCAGCGCATCGGAGGCCAATAGCGTTTCGACCTCGTCGAGATGGAGCAACCGCGCTCCGTCTCGCGTGATGCAACGCGCGGCCGGCGCCTCGAAGGTTCGCGCCGCCTGGTCGACCTCGGCCGCGAGCGCGGGAATGCGTGCGATGTCCGCTGCCCGCCTGGCCCGTTCCAGGGCGGCTCTTGCCGGCCCTGTCCTGATGCGCCGGATGGCTATGCCCGCCATCACCAGTTCGCGCCCGACGCGCGACGCGCGCGGCAGAATGTCGACGTCGACCTCGCCGAGCACATCTTCGGCCTCATCGAGGCGGCCGATCAGGAGAAGGCGCCGGGCTTCGAGATAGCCGGCGTGCGCGGCGTTCGTTCGGTCACCCGACGCTGCGAGCACCGCCCGCGCTGCATCGAGCGTTTGCAGGGGCCGGCCCAGATCACGCGATACGAGCGCGATTTCGGCTTCGGCGACGATGCAACGCGCGCGGGCCACGGGCTCTTTCGGGCCGAAGGTACGGCCCGCGCGCCGCAGGAGTTCCCTGGCGCGCGTGAGGTCGCCGAGCTGCGCCATCGCGATGCCGCGTAGCGCCAGCGCCGGAGGATCATCGCGCAATGCGACCCTCTTCAACGCGGCGAGCGCGTCGCCGGCCGAGAGGGCGCGTGCCGCGGCCGTGATCAGCGAGTCCATCGAAATCCCGTCACACTTGTAACTCTCACCCGGCCCTTCGCCCGCGATAGCGTCTTCCTATCGCAACCGTCGGAAACGGCGAATTCGACGAGAGGGCCGGAAATGATGATGTTTGCAGCAACAGGGAAGATTGTTCCACGGCCCGGGCGGGCGGTCGATATCGCCGGCCGGCTCGGGCTCGCGGCTGCCCCGACCTTCGCGCTGATGGCCTCGATGTCCGCCATCGGCTCGCCGGGCATGGCGATGTGCTCCGCCGCCTCGGCCTTTGTGGCGATCAACGACATGGCGCTGATGTACCTGCTGATGAGCGTCTTTCACCTGTCGCCGTGGCTGAAGCTCCTTTGCGCCCGTTCGCAACGCTCCGGCACCCCCGTCACCCAAACCGAAGGAGACTGACAATGCAACACGCCGTTGTTTCACGCGAAGACTGGCTGACCGCCCGCCGGGACCTCCTGAAAGCGGAGAAGGAACTCACGCGTCTTCGCGACAAGGTCGCCCGACAGCGGCTCGCCCTGCCGTGGATGCGCATCGACAAGGAATACGTGTTCGACACGCCGGATGGCCCGCGCACGCTGGCCGATCTCTTTGACGGCCGGTCGCAGCTTCTGGTGCAGCATTTCATGTTCGCGCCGGGGTGGAAGGAAGGCTGCCCGAGCTGCTCCTTCATGGCCGACCACACTGACGGCATGAACGTGCATCTGGCAAATCACGACGTCACCATGATCGCCGTCTCGCGCGCGCCGCTGGCCGACATCGAGCGCTATCGCAGGCGCATGGGCTGGCAGTTCAAATGGGTGTCGTCCTTCGGCAACGACTTCAACTACGATTTCCGCGTCAGTTTCACACCCGAGGAGGTCGCCACCGGCCATATCGACTACAACTTCGGCGAATGGCGGGAAACTGGCGAGGAATGGCCCGGCGTCACTGCCTTCTACAAGAATGAGGCGGGTGAGGTCTTCCGCACCTACTCCACCTATGGGCGCGGCGTCGAGGTGATGATGGGCACCTATAATATGCTCGACCTCGCTCCGAAGGGCCGCAATGAAGTCGCGGGAATGGACTGGGTGCGACGGCACGATCGATACGCGTAGCCGTCCTGGAGAGCAGTGGCCGATGACCGGCTAGCAAGGGGGAAATGAGGTGATTGCCGGGCCCCACCAGGACCCGGCAATCGCGATTTCTGGTGCTTGAGGCAGACGGCGGCCCTCATACCCCCGACGATCCGCCGCGGACCACGTCCTCAGTCTGCCTGCGAGAACGCAAATGCTCCGCGCGCGTCGATCCATATCAGCTCATTTTCCGCGGCTTTCGTTCCGCCCGGGTTGTGGACCACGGTCCCGCAAAACCTCACGCCCCCTGACCAGACGTAACAAACCGCATCGTCGTCGATCTCGACCTTGCCGTTGATGATCGTGCCCCAGTCGCCGGACAATGTGGCGATGCCTTCCGCCGTGATCGACGCGGCACGTTCCTCGCCGGTCGCGAGCGAGCGTCCGTGCAATCGGTGACCGAGGAAAAGGTCGCGCACTGCAGCGGGCGGCAGCCTGTTCTTGGCGAGTTCGTCCAGAGACTTCGGCACACCGGCCAGAGCCAGGCCCTCTTTGAGGCGCTCGCGATCCCCGAAGGCGGTGTAGTCGAAGCTGACCGCTGTGGCGATGGTGACTGGAACGCCGCCGCGTCTCAGCCTGACCTCGTTGAAACGAGACAGCGCGGACCGTGCGTCCTGTCCGCGGCCGAGATGCGCATAAGCGGCCGCCAGCAGCAGCAGGCACTCCGCATCGGGGCTATATTCGACGACGCGCTCCAGAGACGTCGCGGCTCCCGCGAAATCGTCTAGGCTGAACTGCATCAGCCCAAGCACGAACCAGAAATAGGGCGGAGAATGAGGGTCGAGCCGCATGGCTGTCCGCATATGCGGAACCGCGTCGCGCGGTCGACCGGCCGACGTCAGTATCAACGACATGACCGCATAGTTCCAAGGCTCTCCCGGGTCGAGTGCAATTGCTTGCTGGATTTCCTCGAGCGCCCGCGCGTGCTTCCAGTTCATCTGCAGCAGGGTTGCCGCCACCTGATGCGCCAGAGCGGTTGGGCGCTTCTGCGCCTCCAGAAGGTACCGCCTGGCGCGAGCCAGGGATTCGCTGGCCGGAATGCCCAGTCTGTAGCTCCAGAGCGCATTGGCGGCCTGTGCGTAGACGAGCGCGAGCGCGGCGTATGCACGCCCATAGTCGGGGTCCAACTCGATCGCCCGCTCGAAGTAGGGAACTGCCGCCGCATAACCCTCGGGGGTCGTCCGCCTGTAGTGGTTCCAGCCCTGCAGGAATGCGTCGTATGCCTCAGGCACGCCGGTTTCCGCCCGATGCAAGGTGGTGCGTTCGGCGTCGGTCAGCCGCAGCGACAGGACGCCGACGACGGCGCGGGTCACCTTGTCCTGCAAGGCAAAGATATCGGCGACGGGAGCGCTATATCGCTCGGCCCACTGCTGTCCGCCGGTCGCAGCATCGACAAGGTGGACGTTGACGCGAACCTGATCGCCCGCGCGCTGAATGCTGCCCTGCAGCACATAGCGCACGCCGAGCTCCTGCGCGACGTCCCGAATTTCGACCGGCTTGTCCTTGTACGTAAAGGTCGAGTTGCGGGCGATGACGAACAGACCAGAGACCCGGGACAAGTCCGTGATCAGGTCGTCGACAATTCCGTCGCTGAAATAGTCGTCGGTCCGGTCCAGGGTCAGGTTCGTGAACGGAAGGACGGCGATTGAGGGCTTGTCGGGCAGTGGCAAGCGCGGCTCGAAATCCTGGCTCCACGGGCGAAGCCAGCCCGCCGTGCCGGCCACCATAAAAAGCATGACCAAGGCCATTGCCGCAGCGGTCGCTCGCCATTGCCACCGCCGCGGAATGGTGCTGGCCGGGGCGATCGTATGTCGGGCGACAGCCGGCTCGGTCGGCATACGGTCCATGGGCGCGGGCCCGGCAATCGCAGCGGCTATTTGCGCGCCCGTTGAAGCGGAGAGGTCCGGCTCAATATCCGCCGGCCGAGCAGGCGTGCTCGCAACCTCGCCTTCCTCAACCGCAAGCGGACCGGCGAACCGATAGCCGACCCTCGGGAAGGTCGCGATCCATTCCTCACCAAGCCGCTTCCGCAGGGCGGCGATCTGGACCGTGAGGTTGCTCTCCTCCACGCAGCTATTCGGCCATGCCGCGTCCATCAAGGCGGACTTGGTCACCACCTGCCCACGCGCTTCAGCGAGAGCCCGGAGCAGCGCCAGCGGTTTCCTTCCCAGGGAAACGGGAACGCCGCGCTCCAGCAGAACACCGCGCCCTGTATCGAGCAGAAAGGGACCGAACGAGAAGCGCTGAGACGCCATAAACCATCATACCGCTTTCGGGAAAACTTCGGGATCATTTCGGAGGGATTTCAGGACGGGCCATGGCGGATGGCGGACCTTTGTCGACGGTCGGGCGGACGACGACAGCCGTCCGAATCCGTTCCTAACAACGCATGAGGTTGGCCATGATGAAGGAAGCATTCGCGACCATCGTAGCCGCCGGCATCACGGTCATGTCCAGTTCCGCGATGGCCGATGCGTCAAAGGGCGCTCCGATATACATCGGCGCCCGATCGACGGCACCCGAGCAGGAAACGTTCGGCTATCTAGTGAGACCCGGGGACACCCGCCGGCTGGCTTTCATTGGCCCCGCTCGCCATATCGATCGCGTCACAGGCGACCCCGAGAAGGACACGATCGCTTACACGCCCGTGCTCGAAGTGCTGGCGTCATTCTGTGTCGAGCGCGAGTAATCGGGGCCCGGCCAGAACGAATGGCTTGCCTAGCGTATGATCGCCAGGGCCATCGACAGAAAGGCGAGCGTGGCGAGGCAGGCGCGTGCGACATGCGACCATTCCCAGATGTCGCGCATCTGCCGCCAGTCTGCATCGGGCGAGGCGAAGAGTCCGAAGAACAGCTTGCCTGCGCCGACAAGCTGCGTGTCCTTCAGCCAGGCATTGTTCACAGGGTGGGTAACGGCCCAGTAGACGGCTGAGCTGCCAGCAGGAAACCGAGCGCGGCAGCGGTCCACCAGAAGCGCTCGGTGGCGGCCGGCGTCAGGAAGAGCAGGACGGCGAGGGCAAGCATGCCCCCGAACTCGCCGATCAGACCGCCGATCGTAAATCCGGGATAGTAGATCGCCTGGACCGCGCGATAGGTGGGCTCGTCCAGGCGGGTTTTTCCAGGGAATTCGAGTGCATGAGCCAGGGCGAGGCCCATTGTCACCGCCACCAGGAGAAGCGCCAGCAGGGAGAAGGCAGACATGGCACCAGAACCGCTTTTCAGGGACCTCGACATGCAGTCTCGCAAGCCATTCTGCTATCGGAGCTGGCACGACAGCCGCTGCTTCAAGCACCCTAGCGAGCGAGCTGGCTGGCAATAATGACAAAAACACAGAGAATTCTGCCAAGTTCCGCGCAAATGAGGCGGCGGAAGGATTCTACGACTATCCTGATTGCGATCGCAGTCCTCTCCCGCGCGGATCATTCGGACGAATTACGCTGCTGGTCGATGCTGCCGATCCCATGCGCCGGCCGGTTCGGGCGAGGGAGGCGACCCTCGATGGCCGCGCGACGCCGCGACGAACGGCTTCGAGGGACTGGTCAGGAAAGGTCGAGATCTTCCATGGACCGTTCCCGCTGTCCTTCGTCTGGCTGCCGGCTTTCCGCGAGGCGAAGCAAGGAGATGAGAGATGAGCAAACTCGTGACCTGTCTGTGGTTCGACTATGGCGAAGCACTCAAGGCGGCGGAATTCTACGCGGCTACTTTTCCTGACAGCCGCGTCGGTCGCGTCAATGCGGCGGCGGCCGATTATCCCGGCGGCCGCGAAGGCAATGAGTTGACCGTCGAGTTCACGGTGCTGGGGCGGCCGTTCCTGGGCCTGAACGGCGGCCCGAATTTCAAGGCAAACGAAGCCGTCAGCTTCATGGTCCTGACCGAGGATCAGGAAGAAACCGATCGCTACTGGAACACGATCGTCGGGAATGGCGGCGCCGAGAGCGCCTGCGGCTGGTGCAGAGACCGGTGGGGCTTCTCCTGGCAGATCACGCCGAAGCGGCTGATGGAGCTGACGACGAGCTCGGACCGGGCCAAGGCCAAGCGCGCGATGCAGGCGATGATGACGATGCGGAAGATCGACATCGCCGCCCTCGAAGCCGCCGTGGGAGAAGCGACGTAGCACGGGGTGTCAGGTCATTTGCGCGCCGATCGTTCCTGGCGAGCGGCTCGTCGATAGCGCCGGCCGCCGGCTTGATCTGCCGGGGCGTCAGAACCTGTAGCCGATGACGGCCGAAACGGAAGGCTGCAGCTTCTTTTCCACGATCGGGCTGTCGGCGGCGTCGCCGGCCAAAATCCCAAGCCCTGTCTGGCCGCGCACGAGCCAATGTTCGTCCAGGAGATAGGTCGCGGATGCCGAGACATTGATGCGCTTGAGGCCGGCCTTGGCCTTGTACTCGGGCAGGCCGGAAGCTGCAGCCTGCATGGCATTGACGCCGAAATAGGCCTCCATGTGCTTGTCATTTGCCACGATCGCCTCGGCTTTGGCGCCAAGGATAAGCTTTTCGGTCACAGGGGCCGAATAGCCGATCCCCAATGTGCCGATAAGGCTTTCGCTGCCGTCGATCGTCTGATCGACTGCGGCATAGAACTCGAGCGGCCCCCACTTGTAGGCCGCCTTGAGCCCGACCGTGGCGGCAAAGTCGATGTCGCCCAGGCCTCGGAGCCGGGCATAATCATCGGCATCTCTGCCCGACTCGTAGCCGACCTTTCCGGACAGCGAGAAGCCGCTGTGCCTGACGGGTGTGACGGTGACTCCCTTGGGATCGATCTGGAGCCATTCGCCATAGGTCAGAAGGACGAGAGGAACGGGGCCGATCTCGAAATCACCGCTGCCTTCATATTCAGGTTCATACTCGCCGCCGCCCCCGATGATCAGGCTCCATTTCCGGCTGGTCTGCTTCTGGACGGGGCGTTGGTTGAACCGTTCCTGGTCGAAGGCCGGTTCCGGTGCCCGTCCCGGAAGATCGGCGGCCGTTGCGCCGGCCGCCATCCCCATGACCCCTGCCGCAAGGCCGAATGCACGAGACGGCAGGCGCCAATTGTTCCGAACGATCAAGGACATGGGTGCTCCAAAGCGAGATGCCGTGCCGCACGGGTTCCGCCGGCGGCGACACGCGACATCACTTTTCACGGGGGCACCCGCTCCGAGCGTGTCTTTATGTTTCGCTTTGTTGCGAAGGAGAAATCGGAGGCCGAGCCCAGCGGGTCGCAAGGCGTGCCCTGGCCATTCCGCGTGCTTCAGTCAGGGGGCCCACGCATTCATGAGGTCAGCGGCCGGCCTCGAAATAAAACTTAACAACCATCCTCGCTCGGGCGCGAACCCGTCGTGCTATAAAACCGGAGCTTTTCAGAAGAAGCGGGCAGCCGACGAAGGGGTCGTGAGATTGCGTGTGCCTCCCGGCCTGAGGACCATCCATGGGCAGATCACGGCTCTCGCCATACTCGCTCTGCTGATCATCGTCGCCCTGGCGGGGCCCATGCTCGAGCGCTGGGTTCGGAATGACGACAGGGAGCTGGATATTGAACAGGTCGCTGAACATATCCAGGCCATAAGCGGGCTTTTGGCGGTCGCGGCGCCAGACGAAAGAGACGTCATCCTTGGCGCCGCCCGGCGGGCGGGTTGGGAGACGACGCTGCAGCCTTTGTCTCTCAGCCAGGAATTCACGACGTCGTCGCCTCGGGAGGCCATCCGGGATCGGGCCATCGAATGGCTGTTTCCTCCCCATAGTTCGATCTCCCCGCTGGGGGGCTGGAGAACCTTTCTGAACGGAAATCGCGTCGTGGCCATGCAGGTGGACGATGCAACGATGCTGGTTGCGCCCATTTCGTCCGACCCGTTTCTGACGAGCGACTTCATCGGACGCGGGTCATATTACCTGGTCGCGCTGGTCACCCTGATCTTCCTTTTCTCCGCCTTTGCCGTCTGGGCGATCATGCTGCCGCTCCGGCGGATATCCCTGGCAGCCATGAATGCCGATATCTCGCAGGACGGGGAGGTGTTCGAAGAGCGCGGCAGCATCGAGATCGTCGCGTTGGCCAAGGCTCTGAACAGCATGCGCAAGCGGATCGCCATCATGGTCGAATCCCGAACCCGCATGTTGCGTGGCATCAGCCACGACTTGCGGACGCCGCTGACGCGATTACGCCTCAAGGCTGAACGCTTGCCGGCGGACGCCGCTCGGGACGCAATGCTCTCCGATATCAGCCATATCGACCGGCTGCTGGGGGAAAGCCTCGATTATCTGCGCGACACTTATCGGAAAGAGGATGTCGAGCGGACGGACATCGCCAGCACCCTGCAGACGATCTGTAGTGAATTTGCCGACGTCGGCTTCGATGTCACCTATCGGGGGGCGAAAAGGCTGGTCGTGGACTGCAAGCCGCTCGCAATCACGCGTGCCGTTACGAACCTCTGCGACAATGCGACCAAGTTCGCGAATACGGTCAAGGTCGAACTGGGAACGCATGCCGGAAAGGTCATCATCGATGTCGTCGATGATGGCCCGGGTATCCCCGAAGCGGACCGGAGGCGTGTGCTGGAACCGTTCTTCAAGGGCGATGCCGCCCGCAATGATGCGAACAGCGGCTTCGGGCTGGGGCTTTCGATCGTCGCCGAGATCGTGCAGGCCCATGGGGGCGAACTGGAGCTTCGCGACCGCCAGCCCAACGGTCTTGTCGTCAGACTGATGCTGCCCACGCGTTAGGGCGTGGACCGTGCACCAGGCCCGCGAGCCGCCAGTCGCCGCTCACGCTTCCTCGACCGCCGCCGTGAACATATAGCCACCAAGCCTGACCGTCTGCAGCAGCGCTGGCGCTCTGGCGTTGATCTCGATCTTCTGTCGAAGACGGCTGATATGGACGTCGATACTGCGTTCGATCGGTCCGGCGAGGCCCGAATGCGTCAGCGAGAGAAGTTCCTCGCGCGTGATGACGCGGCCCGGGTTCCGGCAAAAGGCCAGCAGGAGGTCGAATTCCGTGGTCGTCAACGCGACGCGGGCATTGCTGGGGTCGTGAAGCTGGCGGCGCATGGGATCGAGTTGCCAGCCGTCAAACCGCAGCCTTCGTTGGCTGGTGTTCTTGACCAGCCCATAGGACGCACGCCGCAACAGGCTGCGCACACGCGCGACGACCTCCCTGGGACTGAACGGCTTCGTAACGTAATCGTCAGCGCCGACCTCAAGTCCCACAATCCTGTCGACCTCTTCGCCAAGCGCCGTCAACAGGATGATCGGGGTGGTCTTCTCGGCGCGAATTTTCCTGCAGATGTTCAGCCCATCCTCTCCCGGCAGCATGACATCAAGGATGATGAGATCAAATGAACCGTTGCGCAGGAGCGATTGCATCACCCGGCCATCTTCGGCAACGGTCGGGATCATGCCGTTGTCCTGCATGGTCAGGGCGAGCAGGTTTGCGATTTCAGGATCATCTTCAACGATCAGGATCTGCGCGTTGTCCATAGCCGGGTGCATGAAGCCTCTTGCCCTGTCCCATATGATGCACGCATCGACCAGAGTGCGCGTGTTTCGGTATATTAAGATTTGTTGCAGCGTTGCAGAACGCCCCGTGCCTCCAGGATGAGGCGGTTGAGGGTTCTGCGCCCGATGGCTTGCCAGCCGGCAGCGACAGCTGGCGAATGGGATCAGCCGCAATACAATGTAATAAAAGGACATGCCCTCGCAGGGCGGCAAAGTGACACGATGCGCCATGACGGTGGTCGGGTTTGGCGCGACGTGAAGATCCTGAGTTGCGTTGATTCCTTTCCGTTCCGTGCCTGAGTTAGCTGTCCGGATCGGGGAAATGATGAGCGAAAAAGCTGTCAATATACTTGTTCGTGTTTGTGTCTGTGCTCTTCTCATGCCCGCGATATCGCCGGCACAAGATGTTGGCGGGAACCTCGCAACGGGCGGGACGCTTCCAACCGGCCCGACAGCGGGCGATATGGACCTGTCGCCGTTCTATCGATGGGCTGCGGCATTCCCCGCCAAGCCCGGCGCGATGCTGCGTGAGGAAGCGGTGGCGAGCCAGCCGGAGATGACTTCAGCCAAGGAGGCGTTCCGTATCCTCTATGCTTCGAGCGATGCGCGCTGGCATTCCGGACGCATCCCGGTCAGCGGCATGCTCTATCTTCCCGACGGTGCTGCTCCGAAGGGAGGCTGGCCGCTCGTCGCCTGGGGGCATGGCACGCTGGGCATAGCCGACATATGCGCCCCGTCGTGGACGGGCTTCAAGCCGCGGGATGCTTCGTACATCAATCGCTGGCTCGAGGCGGGCTTTGCAGTCGTCGCGACCGATTATCAAGGTCTCGGAGGGCCCGGCCCTCATCCCTATCTGCATTGGGGGGCAGAAGCCCGTTCCCTGCTGGACGCGGTCCGTGCAGCGCTTGGGGCGAAGCCAGGCCTGATCGCGAATGAGGTGCTGGTCGCTGGGCACTCGCAAGGATCCGGTGCTGCCCTGGGTGCTGCGACGATCTGGCGTGACTATGCGCCCGAACTCAACATCCTGGGGGCCGTCGCAACCGCGCTCAACACCACTTTTCCGGAAGGCCCTGTGTCGCTTCCGGTCCGCAACTCCAGCAACATGTTCCTGAGCCTCGTGGCCGGTGGTCTTCATGACGACGGGCCGCGGATCGACGACATCGTAAGTCCTGCGGGAAAACAACTCCTCGATATGGCGCGGCGCGGTTGCAGCAGGCAGATGGGGGAACTCGCTCGCGAACTGAAGGTTCGGTCCCTGGCCGAGACCCTCTCCATCTCGCAGGAGGAATTGGACGATCTGCGTATTCCTGTCACCGATATGCCGATGGGATCGTCGAGCGTCCCGCTGTTCATCGGGACGGGATTGGCCGACACCACGCTCCCTCCGCATCGGCAGTATGCCGCGGTCTCGGCCCTATGCGCGTCCCGGAATATCGTCGCCTGGCATCGCTACGAAGGTTTGACGCACGATGGTGTCCTGCATGGATCGTTTGCGGACGCGCTTGCCTTCGCGCGCACCGTGATCGAAGGCGGAGAGGCGAAGTCTCAGTGCCACGATGTCGTCCCGCCCGGACCTCCCGGTGATGCCAGGCCGGGGGCGATCTTCAATTCGGACTGACGCGGGACCGCGACGCTACAGGCCGGCGTCGACTGGTTCGGGCCGGAGCGGGCCTCATGGTAGCCCGAACCGCTCCGATCAACGTGACCGCAGCGCGCTCGTTCCGATGACCGTCGCCATCATGACCCTCTTCGTCCTGATGGTCGCGCTGCTCATCAAATTTGCCTGAGGTCGTCGGCGGAGCGGAAACCACGACGTCCATTTCGGAGTTGTTCATCCATGGGCTGAGCTGGAGAAAGCCATGCTGAACGACCTGCGTACCCGGCCCAAACCTGTGACGACCCGGGCCCAGTCCGAGGCCCGGGAGAATGCCTTCAGGCGTTTTTTGTTCGACACTCACCCGGCCTACCATGAGTGGCGCGAGAAGCGCGATGCTGCGAGCTTCGAGTTCCAGATTGAGGCTGAGAGGAAGTTCCCGAACCCAGCGTCCGCCGACAAAGCGGAAAAGGAACACCTGCGCCTTCTGCGGGCTTGGGTGCGTCGGAATCCGAACCCTCTCTATCAGGAGGAAATCGAGCGCTTAAGGGAGGAGTTCGACCGAGCCTACCGGCCGACCAGGTGGGATGCCATTGGATGAACGCTGCTCCTTTCCAAAGGGCGGCCTTCGCCCTGCGCATCCCGAAGGGTGCGCAACTGCCTTGTTACGGCACGACCTCACCCAGAAAGTCGCGCTCGTCTTCGTCGACAGCCGCGCGCCAAAGACCGCCGATCATCGCATAGGAGGTGGCTCGCAACGCTCGCCGCGCCGGGCGAAGCAGGGCGTTGTCAGGCCGGCAGCCCGTTCTGCTTCCGCAGGCTCTTGTCGAATGCGGCCTCGGGGACGAAACGGCGCAGCAAGCTGACCTGGCGTGCCATTTTACCCGCCGCGTAGCGCCGCCTCGGAACGGCAGCAGTCGCCGCTTCCAGGACCGTCCCGGCGACGATCTCGGGTGCATCGCCTGCTGCGATCGCCTTTCGCATGATCACATCCATGCCGGCGCGCGCGGAAGAGTAGACATCGAGCAACTGGTCCGGCCTGACGAGATTGTCGTCGAACGAGGTGCGGGTATAGGCCGGCTCGACCAGCACGACGCGGATGCCGAACGGGCGCAGCTCATGGTCGAGCGACTCGGAATAGCCTTCGACGGCATGTTTGGTCGCTGCATAGAGCGCGGAGTAGGGCGCTGGAATGAAGCCGAGCACCGAGCTCACGTTGACGATCCGGCCCTTTTGCTGGCGCCGCATGGCCGGCAGCACCGCGCGGGTCACGCGCAGGACGCCGAAGACGTTCACGTCGAACAGTGCCTGAGCCTGGGCGATGGAGGATTCCTCCGCGCCGCCGACGAGGCCGATGCCGGCATTGTTGACAACGAGGTCGATGCGTCCGGCCCTGGCCAGCACCTCATCGACCAGCGTCGTAACGGACGCGTCGTCCGTCACGTCGCAGGTCAGCATGGTGATGCCGTCGGAGCGTTCGGTAGCCGCGCGACGGCTGGTTCCGAACACGCGGTAGCCGGCATTCCGCAGGGCCTTGGCCGTGGCGAGCCCGATGCCGGAGGATGCGCCCGTCACCAGGGCGACGCCGGGATTGGTCTTGTCCATGGAAGTCACGTCTTTCCTAGTTGGCGAATGTGATGGATCGCTTGCCGCTCGTCCCTGGCCTGCCCGTTGCCGGCTTTTGATGGGTCCGAAAGCGGAACGAGGTTTCAGTGTTGCGCGCTTCGGGCGCTCGAGCCGCCTTCCGTCCAGCGCCGGAACAGTGCGCTGGCGTTGACGCCGCCGAAGCCGAAGCCGTTGGCGATCGCGTAGTCCATCGCCAAGGGCCGGGCCGCGTTCGCGACGAAGTCGATCCCGTCGCCGGCCGGATCGGGCGCCTCCAGATTGAGCGTCGGCGGCGTCATCTGATCCCTGAGCGCCAGGACCGCGAAGATGGCGCCGAGCCCGCCGGCGGCGCCGAGCAGATGTCCGGTCGCCGACTTGGTGGCGCTGACGGCGATGGCAGAATCCGTGCCGAAAACCCGCTTGATCGCCGCGACTTCCCCGAGATCGCCGACAGGCGTCGAAGTCGCATGCGCATTGAGGTGGCGTATCGCGCGCGGCGAGATCCCGGCCTGGGCAATCGCGATCTCCATGGCCCGGCGCGCACCGTCGCCGTCCTCCGGGCCGGAGGTGACGTGGTGCGCATCCGCCGTCGTGCCGTAGCCGACGAGCTCGGCGAGCGGCCTCGCGCCGCGCCCCAGCGCGTGGCCCAGTTCCTCGATGACGAGGATGCCGGCGCCTTCGCCCATGACGAAGCCGTCCCGCGCCATGTCGAAGGGGCGTGAGGCCTCTGCCGGCTCGTCATTGAAGCTGGTGGACAGGGAACGCGCGGCGGCGAAGCCGCCGAGGCTGACGGTGTTCATGCAGGCTTCGGTGCCACCGCAGACGGCGATATCGGCTTCGTTGGCACGGATGAGCCGGGCGGCGTCGCCGATCGCCTGGATGCCGGCGGCGCAGGCCGTCACCGGCGCCCCGAGCGGCCCCTTGAGGCCGTGGCGGATCGAGATATGACCGGCCGCGAGATTCACGAGGAAGGAGGGGATCGTGAAGGGCGACAGGCGGCGAACACCGCGCTGTTCGACCGTGCGCACCGCCTCGGTGATGGCGGGAAAGCCGCCGATGCCCGAAGCGATGATCGTCGCCGTGCGCAGGCGCTCCGCCTCCGAGGTTGGCGCCCACCCTGCCTGGGTGAGTGCCTCCTGGGCAGCGGCGAGCCCGAAGAGGATGAACCGGTCGACCTTGCGCTGGTCCTTCGGCGCCATGACGGCATCCGGATCGAAGCCGGCGTCAGGGTCTTCCTCCAGGGTGGGCACGCCGCCGCCGACCTTCGCCGGCAGGTCTCCCACCACCTCGTCCGGAAGCCTGCGGATGCCGGAGCGCCCGGCCAGGAGGCGCGTCCAGGAGGTTTCGACATCGGCGGCAAGCGGCGTGACCGCACCGATGCCTGTGACAACAATCCGTCGCATCTATTGTCCTATCGATCCGGGTGTATGGGCGGCGTCACGTTGATGCGTCTCATGCCTGCACCTCCGCTTTCGGCTGACGCATGGCGACGGGGAGAAAGGCAAGAATGGCGAGCGCCGAACCCGTCGTGAGGATGACGGCCAGGGACACAGTCGGCTGAAGAGGCAGAACGCTTGCGAGCGACGCGCCGACGGCGGCGCAGCCCATCTGCAGGAAGCCGAGCAGCGCGGACGCGAGCCCGGCCTGCCTTCCAAAAGGATGGAGGGCGATCGCGGTGCCGAGCGGATTGATCAATCCCATGCCGAGCAGATAGAGCGCGATGGCCGCGGTGAAGGGGATGAAGGCCGGCGCGGCGGCGAATGTGAACAGAAGGAGGCTGCCGGCCAGCGCGATGAAGAGGCCGACCATGCCGATGGTGCGCTGGCCCCAGCGATGGGCGAGGCGTGGCGCAAGAAAGCCTGCCGCGAAGACGATCAGCACCGTGGTCGCGAAGTTCAATCCGAGCTGAAAGGCCGTGAGGCCGAGCTCGCTCATCAGGATGGCGGGCGCCGCTGCGAAGAAGGTGTAAAGCCCGCCGATGACAAGGCTCACCGAGAGGGCGGGAAGGACAAAGCGCGGATCGGCGGCCAGGCGGCCATAGGCGGATGCCACCGCCGAAGCCGAAAGAGACGCCCTGCCTTCGGCCGGATGGGTCTCGCCGGCACTCGTCGCATAGTGGAGCGCGAGCACCATGCCGAACGCCGCAACGACGAGGAAGGTGAACCGCCAGCCGAGCAGGCCGTCGAGCGCGCTGCCGATGAGAGGCGAGAAGCCCGGCGCAGCCGCCATCGCGATCATGGTCAGCGCCAGAGCCCGCGCGAGCGCCTCGCCGTCGAAGAGGTCGCGTGCGATGGCGCGCGACAGGACGGAGGCGGCGCAGGCCCCGAGCGCCTGGATGACGCGGCCGAGGACCAGCAAGGGCAGGCTGTCGGCGAAGGCGCAAACGACACTGCCCGCGGTGAAGACGGCAAGGCCGCCAAGCACCAGCCATCTGCGGCCGAAACGGTCGGAGAGCGGTCCGACCAGAAGCTGCCCGAACGCGAAGGCAACGAAGAAGCTGCTCAACGTCAGGCCGAGTTCCTGGGAAGAAACGCCGAGGCTGGCGCCAATCCGTGGAAAGGCGGGCAGGATGATGTTGGTGGCAAGTGCGCCGAGCGCGGCCAGCCCGGCGAGGAGGAAGAGGATCTTTCCCGTCAGCCGGCGCTCCGAAGGCGCGCCGCTCGTGATGGGAATCGCGGAGGCAGGCGCGGCCGCGTCGCGCACCTGCGCCGGGGAGACGATCGTCATTGGAGCGGCCCTTCCCGGGTATCTCCGGCGGACAGCCCCGGCTGCACGCTTTCGGCGGCCGCGTGCAGGAACTGCTTCGACAGCTGCTCGTCGTTGACCGCCCGCGAGAGGACGAGCGCACCGACCATCGTCGAGAGAATGGCCATCGCCTTGCCGGCGGGCTCGCCGCCGCCGGCATCGCCGATCCAGCTGCCGAGCAATGCGAGATATTCCCTGATCCCGGCTTCGAACGACGCCTTCACGTCGGCGCCCTGCCGGGCCGCATCCGCGCCGAGCGCGACGATCGGGCAACCGTCCATCCTTTCCGCGCGATGCTCCATGCTGAGGTAGAACGCGATCACCGCGCCAAGCGGGTCCTGCGGATTGGCCGCGGCAGCGGCTGACCACCGGCTGAAGGCGCTCTCCAGTGCCCGCCGGGACGCCTGCGCCACGAGGTCGTCCTTGGATGCGAACTGCTTGTAGAACGCGCCCTGGGTCAGCCCGGCGCCTTCCATCAGGTCCTTGAGGCCGATGCCGTCGAAGCCGTGTTCCCGAAAGAGCCGGCTGGCGACATCGATCACGGTTTGCCGGTTCTTCTCCGCCTGAATGCGACTTACCCGCATTGCCGACCTCCGTAATTAGATTGCGTTTAACATCTATATCCGATATAGAGTGTGAACGCAATCTAATTTGACGAGGCCACGGCCATGAGAAAGAAGCCCGCCATTGTGCTGGGAGGTGTCCTGATCGCCGGGGTTGGGGCGGCCGCTTTCGCCGCGCTTTCCCTGCGCACGCAGGAAGCTGCGGCCGTGAGCGACCCGAGGCTGGAGCCGCCGATCGTCAGGCTGGCGACGGCAGCCCGGGTGAGCGGGGCCGAACGCGGCTTCACCGGCATCATCGGGGCGCGGGTCGAGAGCAACCTCGGTTTCCGCGTCCCCGGCAAGATCGTTGAACGGCTCGTGAATGTCGGCGAGCAGGTCAAGGCCGGCCAGCCGCTGATGCGGATCGACGAGACCGACCTCCGCCTGGCGCTCACGGCGAAGCGCAACGCCGTTGTTGCGGCGCGCGCAGCCGTCGTTCAGGCCGAAGCAGACGAGCGCCGATACGCCAAGCTCGTGAGCGACGGATGGTCCTCCCGGCAGCGCTACGAGCAGGCGAAGGCCGCCTCCGATACGGCCGCGGCGCAGCTCGCCGCCGCTGAAGCCGATGCGCGGGTCGCGGAGAACGAGGCGATCTATTCCCTGCTGGTGGCGGACGTGGATGGTACGGTGGTCGAAACGCTCGGCGAGCCGGGACAGGTCGTCTCCGCCGGCCAGGCCGTGGTCCGGCTTGCCCAGGCGGGGCCCCGCGAAGCGGTGGTTGCGCTGCCCGAGACGATCCGGCCGGCGATCGGCTCGACGGCCGAGGCCAGCGTGTACGGGGGTGATGGACGCCGCCATGCGGCGCATCTGCGGCAGCTGTCGGATTCCGCCGATGCCCAGACCCGCACCTACGAGGCCCGCTATGTGCTCGACGGCGAGGCGGCGCAGGCGCCGCTCGGCGCGACGGTGACCATCCGGCTGGTGAGCGAAGCGAGCCAACCGGAGGTGGAGGTGCCGGTCGCGGCCGTCCTGGACAACGGCCAGAGAACTGGCGTGTGGGTGTTCGACGGCGCGACCTCGAGCGTGGTCTTTCGGCCCGTAAGGCTGGTGCGCGTGACCAGCGAGACCGCCGTGATCTCCGGACTGGACTCGGGGGATTCGGTCGTTTCGCTCGGCGCCCACCTCCTGCAGGAGGGCGCGCGCGTGCGGACCGCTTCTGACATCAGGGGCAAGTGATGAGCCTCAACCTTTCCGCGATCGCCGTCCGCGAACGCGCCGTCACCCTCTTCTCGATCCTCCTTCTGGTGGCCGCCGGCGCCTACGCCTTCCTCATGCTCGGCCGGGCGGAGGACCCGAACTTCACCATCAAGACCCTGACGGTCACGACGGCGTGGCCGGGCGCGACGGCGCGCGAGATGCAGGACCTCGTCGCCGAGCCGCTGGAGAAGCGGCTGCAGGAGCTCACCTGGTATGACCGGGTCGAGACGACCACGCGGCCGGGCTACGCCTATATGACGGTCACGCTGAAGGACAGCACGCCGCCCTCGGCCGTGCAGGAGGAGTTCTATCAGGCCCGCAAGAAGCTCGCGGACGAGGCCCGCAACCTGCCGTCCGGCGTCTACGGCCCCTTCGTCAACGACGAATATTCGGACGTCAGCTTCGCCCTCTATGCGCTCAAGGCCAAGGGCATGCCGATGCGCGAACTGGTGCGGCAGGCCGAGGTGATCCGCCAGGACCTGCTGCACGTGCCCGGCGTCAAGAAGATCAACATTCTCGGCGAGCGCCCCGAACAGATCTTCGTCGAGTTCTCCCATGCCAGGCTGGCCACGCTCGGCGTGTCGGCGCAGGACATCGTCGCCGCCCTGCAGCGGCAGAACACCGTCACCCCGGCCGGCTCGATCGACACGCGCGGGCCGCGCGTCTTCATCCGGGTCGACGGCGCCTACGACAGCGTCCAGGCGATCGCCGACACGCCGATCGTCGCGGCGGGGCGGACGCTGAAGCTCTCCGACATCGCCGAGGTTCGCCGCGGCTATGAAGATCCTCCGACCTACCTCATCAGGCGCCAGGGCGAGCCCACCATCATGCTCGCGGCGGTGATGCAGGAGGGCTGGGACGGCCTTGCGCTGGGCAAGGCGCTGGAGGACAGGACGGCGGCCATCGCGCAGACGCTGCCGCTCGGCATGACGCTCGACAAGGTCACCGACCAGGCCGTCAACATCACCTCGGCGGTCGACGAATTCATGATGAAGTTCGCGATGGCGCTCGGCGTCGTGCTGCTGATCGCCCTGGTTAGCATGGGGTGGCGCGTCGGCATCGTGGTGGCGGCCGCCGTGCCCCTGACGCTCGCCGTCGTCTTCCTCATCATGCTGGAGACCGGCCGGTTCTTCGACCGCATCACGCTCGGCGCCCTCATCCTGGCGCTCGGCCTGCTCGTGGACGACGCCATCATCGCCATCGAAGTGATGGTGGTGAAGATGGAAGAGGGCATGGACCGCATCAGGGCGGCGGCCTATGCGTGGAGCCACACCGCGGCGCCGATGCTGTCGGGAACGCTCGTGACGATCGCCGGCTTCCTGCCGGTCGGCTTCGCGCGCTCGACGGCCGGCGAATATGCCGGCAACATCTTCTGGGTCGTCGGTTTCGCGCTCATCGTCTCCTGGATCGTCGCGGTGGTCTTCACGCCCTATCTCGGCGTCAAGATGCTGCCCGCGATCAAGCCGGTCGTGGGCGGCCACCACGCGATCTACGACACGCCGAACTATCGGCGCCTGCGGCGGCTCATCTCCTTCGCCGTGCACCACAAGTTCGTGACCTGCGCCATCGTCGGCATCGCCTTTGCGCTGTCCGGCGTCGGCATGGGCGCCGTCAAGCAGCAGTTCTTCCCGACGTCCGACCGGCCCGAGGTGCTGGTGGAGGTCCGCCTGCCGGAAGGTTCCAGCATCGAGACGACGACCGCCACGGTCGAGAGGCTCGAACATTGGCTGGAGAGCCAGCCCGAGGCCAGGATCGTCACGAGCTATGTCGGCCAGGGTGCACCGCGTTTCTTCTTCGCGATGGCGCCGGAGCTGCCCGATCCCGCCTTCGCCAAGATCGTCGTGCTGACCCCGGACGCCGAGGCGCGCGAGGCGTTGAAGCACCGGCTCCGGGCGGCGGTGGCGGAGGGGCTCGCCCCCGAGGCCTATGTCCGCGTCACGCAGCTCGTGTTCGGCCCCTATACGCCATTCCCGGTCGAGTTCCGCGTCATGGGCCCCGATCCGGCGCAGCTCTACAGCATCTCCGAGAAGGCCCTCGAGATCATGCGGGGCGTTTCGGACGTGCGGCAGGCCAACCGCGACTGGGGCAATCGCACACCCATGCTGCGCTTCGTCCCGGATCAGGACCGGCTGAACCTCATCGGCCTCTCGCCGGCCGAGGTGGGCCAGCAGCTGCAGTTCCTCCTCACCGGCGTCGCCGTCACACAGGTTCGCGAGGACATCCGCAACGTCCCCGTCGTGGCGCGCAGCGCCGGCGGCGAGCGGCTGGATCCGACGCGCCTGGCGGATTTCTCCTTGGTGAGCCGGAGCGGACGCTCGATTCCGCTCGACCAGATCGGCCATTCGGAAATCCGTGTGGAAGAGCCGATCCTGAAGCGTCGCGACCGCACGCCCGTCATCACCATCCGTTCGGACATCAACGAGGCGACCCAGCCGCCGGAGGTCTCCAAAGAGGTCATGACGGCCCTCCAGCCGCTGATCGCCTCCCTTCCGGCCGGCTATCGCATCGAGATTGGTGGATCGATCGAGGAGGCCGGCAAGGCCAACGCCGCGCTGGGCAAGGTCTTCCCGGTCATGATCGCCGCCACGCTCATCGTCATCATGCTGCAGGTGCGGTCCTTCTCGACGATGACCATGGTCATGCTGACGGCACCGCTCGGCGTTGTCGGCGTCGTGCCGGCCCTCATCATCTTCAACCAGCCCTTCGGCTTCAACGCCATCCTGGGGCTGATCGGCCTCGCCGGCATCCTGATGCGCAACACGCTGATTCTGACCGAGCAGATCAAGGAGAACCGCGCGGCCGGCCTCGACGATTATCACGCCGTCATCGAGGCCACCGTGCAGCGCACGCGGCCCGTGATCCTGACCGCGCTTGCCGCCGTGCTCGCTTTCATCCCGCTCACGCACTCCGTCTTCTGGGGCTCCATGGCCTACACGCTGATCGGCGGCACGGCGGTCGGCACGGTGCTGATCCTGCTCTTCCTTCCTGCGCTCTACGCCGCATGGTTCCGCATCAAGCCGACCGCGGACGAGAGCCATGAGGTTTCGATCGGGGAACCGGAACTGCAAGCGGCGATGGCTGCGGAGTAGAGCCCTACCTGCGGAGGCGTCACCCTCCGCGGGGGCCCCGCGGACGTTGGGGAAGTCCGTGGTTCTTGGCGGGCATCGTCCGACTGGTCGCCGGCGACCTCACCGAGAAGCGTGCGATCCAGGTGCTAGCGACGCTCGCGGGCGCGATCCTGCTGGCCAGCGCACGGGGCGATCCGGCCATCTTCGATCGCGCCACCGCCGATCTCGGCTGAAGCAGCTATGCAATCGAACGACACGGCGAAGGCACCAGGTGCCTGGCCGGCTATGCGGCTATAGGGCAACAGGCAGGCGGGGCCCGAAGACGCCGCCTGCCTGTTGCTGCCGCCCGGTCTGCCGATCACCGCACGGCGCGTCCGGCGCTCTGCGCGGCCTGGTCGATGACGCCGGAGACCACCTCCGGCTGCGTCATGAAGACCGCATGGCTGGCCGCGACTTCCGTGATCGTCGCGCCGATCCGCTTGGCCATCCCGAACAGCATCTTCTGGTCGAAGGCCTTGTCCTCGGTGGCGATGACCGCCCAGCTCGGCTTGGTCCTCCAGGCCGCATGCTCGAGGCGGGTGCCGAAGGCCGACATGTTGATCGGCACCTGCGAGTCCCGCATGAACGCGGCATCGGCATCGCTGACGTCATGAGCGAAGCCGGCCTGGAATGTCTCAAGGTTCAAGAAGCCGAAGCCGTCCGCCTGCGTGTCGATGACGAACTCGGGCGGGGTCGTGAACCCGTCGTACTGCTGCGCCGTCGTCTCGCCGGCGTCGGGCGCCAGCGCGGAGACATAGACGAGGCCGGCCACCTTCGGGTGGACGCCTGCTTCGGTGATGACGGTGCCGCCCCACGAGTGCCCGACGAGGATGGTGGGGCCGGCCTGGCGATCGAGAGCCCGCTTGGTCGCGGCAACATCGTCGGCAAGCGAGGTCAGCGGGTTTTGCACGATGGTGACGCGGTATCCACGCTTGCTCAGTTCGTCATAGACCCCACGCCAGCCGGAGCCGTCGGCAAAGGCACCATGCACCAGGACGACGTTTCTGACCGCTTGGTCCGCAGGAAGCTCGGAAGAATGCGCGACAGTGGCGGCGGCAATGCCAGCGCTGAGGGCCGTCGCGGCCAGGAGGGTTTGCGTCATCGTGCTCATCGGTCTCTCCATATCTGGTGCGCGACAATTGTTATCGCGATAATTATCATTAGCGCGGCGAGTGCCGACTGTCCAGCATAATTTTTATCGCGATATTCATTTTCGTGCGCCGGGCCGCTATATGGATTACGGAAGGAGGCCGCCATGAGCCGGAAAACAACCGACCCTCTGCCGCTGGACGATCAGCTCTGTTACGCCATCTATTCGGCGGGGATCGCCATTCAGCGCGTCTACAAGCCGCTGCTCGACGCGTTGGGGCTGACCTACCCGCAATATCTCGTGCTCAATGTGCTGTGGCGCGAGGACGGGCAGACGGTGGGCGGCATCGCCGAGAAGCTGGCGCTGGAATCGAGTACTCTGACACCCTTGCTCAAGCGGCTGGAAGCCGCCGGCCTCGTGCGCCGCACGCGAAATCCCGACAATGAACGGCAGGTGGTGGTCGCCTTGACCGACGAGGGTCGTGCGCTCCGGTCCCGGGCCGGCTGCCTGGGCGATGCGCTGCTTTCGGCCTCGGGGCAAAGTCCGGCAGACCTGGGCGAGCTCAATCAGGATGTCCGGGCGCTTCGCGACGCGATCTATGGTCACATCGGCGGCTGGAATGTTCCGGCCTGACCGCCGGCATCGGACGAGCTTTCCGGCAGCGGACGTTGGCCCGCTACCGGGCACCCTCAATGGCATGGGCGCGCGAAACGCCGCGGCGAACACCGGAGGCGCTGGCGAGACGCCGTGCTGGGTCGAAGCAGGAGATCGGCGGCGGTCTGTGCTGCGATCCGCAGCAGGGACTGGGGCTACTCTTCCTTCCGGGCCAGCATCTGCATGCCGCGCTTGGTCAGGCTGCCGTCCTTGCGCATTGCGGTCTTCAGGCTGGTTAGCGCTACATCGTTTTCCTGCGCAAATGCATCGCGTGACTGTCCGGCCGCGACGGCGGCCTGAGCCTGCCGGAGGATCTCGGGGGTGGCGCCCTTGAGGTGCCCGCCTTTCACGCCGCCGGCCACCAGCTGTTCGCCAAGGACGGTCAGCGTGCTGTCGGAGTGAATGCAATGCCGCAGGCTGTTCAGCGAGATGTTATTCGCTTGCGCGAACTCCGCCAGCGTCTGGCCTGTCGCAATGGCGGCCTGGGCCTGTCGGAGGATCTCGGCGTTCACCCCCCGGAGTTGTCCGCCCTGCACGCCGCCAGCCAGCAGCTGCGTGCCATAGAGAGTTGGTGTCCCGTTGGTGCGCACGGAATGCCGCAGACTATGAAGGGATACGTTATTGGCTCGCGCAAACGCGTCCAGCGATTGCCCGGCCGCGACCGCAGCCTGGGCCTGCCTGACCACCTCCGCGGTGACCGGCTGAAGCTGGACTCTCGGCTGCCGCTGCTGGAGGTAGTTCGAGGTGAGGCTGCCATCGGCATGCAGGACCAGCTGCAAGCTGCTGAGAGAGACATTGTTCGCCAGCGCGAATGCGCTCAACGACTGCCCCGCCGCGATGGCGGCTTGGGCCTGCCGCACCGTCTCCGGCGTGACGCTCTGAACCTGCCCGCCCTGCACGCCGCCGGCCAGCAGCTGCGTTCCATAAACCGTCAGGCTACCGTCGACATAGATGGAATGCCGCAACGAGTTTATGGACACACTGTTTATTTCCGCGAACTCGCCCAGTGACTGTCCGGCGGCAACGGCCGCCTGGGCCTGCCTCACGATCTCGGCCGTGACGCCGCGGAGCTGTCCGCCCTGCACGCTGCCGGCCCGCAGCTGCGCGCCGCGCAGGGTCAGGCTGCCGTTGGCGCGAACGTAGGTCTGCAAGGTCGCCAGATTGACCCCGGCGCCGTCTGCGAACTGCGCCAGGGTCATTCGTCCCGGCCCGCTCCCGACCCAGTCCTGCGCGAGGCGCAGCATCTCGGCCGTGACGCGTGGTGCGGCCTGATGGCTGGTGCCGGGCATGGCATCCTGCAGTCCGAGAGCGGCAACGGCCGCCATTCCCCCAGCCGCGGACCCCGACGGGCCCGCTTGCGACTGTGCTTCGTCACCGAGCGCGGCAAAGAACTCGTCCACGCCCTCAATCACCGGCAGATCCGCTGTGGGCCGTGCGCTGCCCTCCGCGCGCCCAGCCTGCGTCGGCGCTGAAGCCGGAGACATCCCACCGGCACGCGCGAAGGAACGAAATGCCTGCTCATCGGCGTGCCGGGCCGGGGATGCGGGCGGCGCCGGGCTGACGGATCGACTGTCCATAAACAACTCCCGAAGTATTGGAGAAGACGTTAAGTTCTTATCTGGCAAATTTTTCAGCGGCCATCGCGTGGTAATCGAATTCTGTATGTCTGAAACAGCAACATACTGAGAGCGTGCATCAGGCACCTGCAGGCGGCCTGTTGTTCGGCGTATTCTTAAGAATGGCTGGGTGCCGGCGTTCTTTAGGCGCCAGATTCTCAGCGTGCTCCACAAGTATCATATATTTCGAACATGGGTTCTACGCGGTGAACTTTGAAACTCGCACGGGCGCGCCTTGTTTGCTCCGTGTTTCGGGAGTTGTTTATGGACAGTCGTTCGATCAGTCCCTCGCCGCCGGGGCCGCCGGGCCATGGCGCCGACGGGCAGGTATTTCGCTCTTTCGCGCGCGCCGCAGAATTGTCCACTGTCCTGCAGCCACCGGCCGAGCGGGCGGAGGGCAGTGCATGGCCCAGCGCTGATCTGCCCGTGATCGAGGGCGTGGACGAGTTCTTTGCCGCGCTCGCGGATGAGGGATCGAAGCCGCAGGTGGGGCGGATCGCTGATGGGGGACGGCCCGTCGCGGCCGCTCTCGGGCTGCAGGATGCCATGCCCGGTCCCAGTCGTCAGGCGGCGGCGCGTGTCACGGCCGAGATGCTGCGGCTCGCGCAGGACTGGGTTGGAAGCTGGCCGGGACGAATGACCCTGGCGCAGTTTGCAGACGGCGCCGGCGTTCCCTTGACGACCTTGCAAACCTACGTACATGCCGATGGCAGCCTGACCCTGCGGGGCGAGGAACTGCGCGCCGGCGGCGTGCAGGGCGGACAGCTCCGCGGCGTCACGGCCGAGATCGTCAGGCAGGCTCAGGCCGCCATTGCGGCCGGTCGGACACTGGGAGAATTCGCGCAGGCGAACGATGTGTCCGTCAGCAGCTTGCGGAACTTTGTATACGCGAACGGCAGTCTGTCCGTGTTCGGCGCACAGCTCCTGGCGGGCGGCGTGCACGGTGGGCAGGTCCAGGGCGTCACGTCCGACACGGTGAGGCAGGCCCAGGCCGCGGTCGCGAGCGGCCAGTCGCTGAGTGCGTTCGCGCTGGCGAACAATGTTTCCTTGAACGGCTTGCGGTCGGCCCTTCATGCCGATGGCACGCCGGTTGCGGGGCGCGTGCAGCCACCCGGCCTCAGGCTTCAGCCGGCGAACGCGGAGGTCGTCAGGCGAGCCCAGACGGCCGTCTCGACGGGGCAATCACTCGAGGCGTTTGCGCAGGCGAACAATGTCTCCTTGCGCAGCCTGCGGCATTTCGTTCGCAGCGGCGGCGCTCTGACCTTGGCGGGCACGCAGCTGCTGGCAGGCGGCGTGCAGGGCGGACAGCTCAGAGGAGCCAATGCCGAGAACATCAGGCGGGCCCAGGATGCTATCGCCGCCGGACAGACGCTCGAAGCATTCGCGGGGGAGAACGGCGTCTCCCTGAACAGCCTGCGCCATTGCATTCACGCCGACGGTACGCTCACGGTGCTCGGGGCGCAGGTTGTGGCTGGCGGGGTGCGGAACGGGCACCTCAAGGGCGCCACCGCTGAGGTCGCCCGGCAGGCTCAGGCTGCGATCGCAGCCGGGCAGACACTGGCCGAATTTGCGCAGGCGAACGATGTGGCTCTGAGCAGCTTGAAGAGCGTCCTGCGCAACGACGGCGCTTTGACGAAAAGAGGTACGCGGCTGCTGGCCCGCCATGAGGGCCAGCCAGGAGGGCCAGCCGTGACCCGATGAGGCGAGGGGCAGTCCGTCCCCGCGCCGCCACAGGCCTCGTCCCGCTGGGGGGCTCTTCGTGGTCTTCACGTGTCCATCCCGGCGGCGCTTCCAGAGTGCAGCAATACCCGCCTTCGTGCCACGTATCGTATGAAGACCCAAATTAAGCGGCCATGTGCCATCATTTTTACTGTAATAATCGAACGTGAGTCATAAAATGCTTTCAACATCTCCTTTCGGTGCTCCGGTAAGCGCCTCGACGACTACTGCTCACCAGTCGCCATTCCCGCTGAAGAAGCCGGGGGCGAATTTGTTCTCACCCGCCTACTATCGTCATGATCCAAAGGCGGCAGCCAAGATCGCCAAGGAGATCCGGCAGGCCAACAAGTTCATGCACGAGATGTTTCCCGAGATGCGCTCCAACCCGGACGTTGCGGGTGATGCTGCGCCGCGTCGGGAGAGGACCGCGAAGGGTGCCCCGAGACATCGGGGGCACCACCGCAAGAAGTATCATGTTTCCCGCAAGGCCCACGATGCTCCGGGCAGCCTGCCGTCACGGGACGCCGGGCTCGGCGATCCGATCTTTCGAATCGATGCCGACGGCAAGCCCCGCCAGGTCGGATGGCGCGCCCCTGACGGTACGGTGACGAAGGCCGGGCCGGAGCTCGACGTGCCGAAGGGAACCGGGCGCAACGATTCGGCCGGCGCGGTCCAGCCCCAGGGCAAGCACGGTCGTCCCGTCTCCCGGATAGCGGCCGACAGCAGGATCAGCCAGGCGGGTTGGCGCGACCTGAGGCAGGTCGAGGAGATCAAACGGCAGCTGGACCATCCGGAGCCGAGGCAGTTCATCGGGCCAAAGGACAGTATTTTCCTCGTGCACCCCAATGTCGCCAAGGCACTCGGCGGGCAAATCGGCGATCCGTCGATCCAGAGCAAGATCATAGACGCTATCCAGAAGAAGGGGATCGAACCCGTCGCCAACGACTTCGGGACATTTGCGCCCAACGTTCCGATGAGCTGGGACTTCAAGTTCGATTTTAATGGCCGCGCGCCGACAGGGGTGCAAGAGTTTGCTCGGGAGGATATGCGTCTCTTCAGGAATGAGCTAGCCTGGTATATACATGGGAATAACAATAATTCAGAAAATAAGCCTCTGATTGTCGACTCGGCAACGACATATATACTTGTCTCCGATGTCGATCACGGTGTTATCGGTCAGGCGATACCCGGCGCGGCTTATATGATCATTTCCTTCAAGCACCTTGATAATGGTGTCTTGAAGCATGAGTTCGGCCATAAGTTCGATCTGATGCACGATGATGAGCACGATGGAGATGGAGCAGGTGTCATGTATCCCTCCGTCCGCAGACATCAGAACACCAACTATACGGACAAGAACAAGGACGACATGGTCGGCCCGCTGACAAGGGCAATAGGCTACGATCCGAAAACGGGAAACGCCCTGCCGGGCAAGTAGTCGTCGCAAAGGCGCCCGTAGAGGCCTGGCTCCCGGACGATGGTGTCCGTCACGAAGCGGGGCATCGTCGGCGGACGGGCGCCATCTGCCCAACCTGAGCCAAGGGGTGAGAGCGGATCGCCCCGCAGATGCCCGAGCCGGTCGACAGGACCGGCTCGGACGTCACGTGTTGCGCGTTGCTCCATGCGGTGACCCCGGGAGTTGTCGGCGCCTCACGCCATCCACACCCGCGAGCGCAGCAATTCGTCGGCGGCCCTGCGCCGCCGCTCGACGGCGGGCGGCTCGGCAAGCACGACCATTCCGATCCCGCCGAGGATCCTGAACTCGGCCGGGAGGCCCTCGGCGCGCAGTGCGGCCATCGCAATGTCGATCTCGCTGCTCGCACCGGCCCGCACGGCATCTGCGATCCTCGCCGAGAGGGCGGCGCGCAGGTGCGCCGGCAGGCCCCGCCGAGCATGGTGAAACGCGCCGTTGATAAAGGCCATTGCCGCGAAGGCGCGGCGCTCGCTGGTGTTCATGGTCATGCTCCGAGAAGGAGCGGACTAGAACATAACAGGAACAGAATGGCGAGTCTTTTTTCCACCCGCGTGGTGGTCCCGCGCCACCGCCGAAATCGGGGAACCGCCATCCCTCAGCCTTTGCCGGCAGCCGCCGCGAATGCCGCAAGCTCCTGCCCATACCGAAGCGGCTCCTCATAAAACGGGCTGTGGCCGCTTTCGGAGAAAAGCGAGAGCCGGCTGTTCGGGTGAACAGACTTGATTCGCTCCGACATCGCGACCCGCACCAGCCGGTCGTGGACGCCGTGCGTCAGGAGGATCGGGCCGGCATAGGCCTTGAAGACGGGCTCGAGATCAGTTGTCCGCGTCTTGACGAAGCCCTCGTTCACGGCGCGGGCCGTCATGCCGTTGACGACCAGCATGCGCTGCATCTGCGCCTCGCTCGGCGGCTGGTGGAAGCAGGCGGCCAGGAAGTCGGCCGTGGCCGCGGTCCGTTCGGCCAGGTCGTGCGAGGTGGTGGTGCGTGTAAACGTCGCCGCCTCCTCGGTGAGGAGATCCGGCGACAGCCTGGTGACGGCATCGACCAGATTGATGCCGGCAATGCCGGAGCCGCCATATTTGCGCAGATAGGCGCCGGCCACGAAGCCGCCGAGCGACCAGCCCACCAGCACCGGCCGGCGGAGCCTGGCGCCGGCAATCACGGCGGCAATGTCGTCCGCCCATCGATCCGCATCGGAATAGGCGTCGAGGGTGTTCGGCTTGTCGGAATCGCCGTGGCCGCGCAGATCGAAACCGACCAGGCGGAAGCCCGCCAGCGCCGGGTCTGCGAACTGCTTCTCCCAGCTCAGCCGGCTCTGGCGCAGGCCGTGGATGAAGAGGATCTCCGGCGCCTGCACGTCTCCCTGCGCCTCGCCCGCCAGCATCGTGCCGTCCGCCGAGCGGACGACGAATGGCTCGCGCGCTGCCCGGGGTCTGTCCGGAGCGGATTTCGCTTTGTCGGCGGAGACCGCCTGTGCTCGGGAAGCCGTATAGGCGCCCTCGGCCGCCAGGGCAGCGAGGCCGACGGCGCCGGCGAGGAACGTGCGTCTTGTTCGGTCCATGGTTTGCCTCTTTGTTGTTTAGTGATCGCTATTCATCATTGCTTGACTCCGCCTGTCAAGGATTGTTTAGTGGGCGCTATGGAACGGGAGGCGAAATCACGTGGCGGCCGGCCCTGGAGCTTCGACCGGGAGAAGGCGGTCGAGACGGCCATGCGGCTGTTCTGGCGGCACGGTTACGAGGGGGTGTCGGTCGGCGACCTCACGAAGGCGATCGGGATCGCGCCCCCAAGCCTCTACGCGGCCTTCGGCAGCAAGGCCGGGCTCTATGGAGAGGTGCTCGACCGCTACGAGGAGAACTTCGGCTCGTTCGATGTCGCTTCGGTGCGTTCGGCCGCCTCGCTGGCGGAGGCGGTGCGGGCGCTGATGCAAGGGGCGGTGGAGGCTGTGACGCACCCCGACCGCGAGCGCGGATGCATGATCTCCAGCGGCATGGTCGCGTGTCATCCGGGGCACGCTCCACTCGCGCGCGATGCGGCCAACCGGCGCAACGCCATGCGCGAGCGGATTGCTGAGGCACTGCAGCCGTTTGCCGGTCCAGGCGTCGTGGATCGCCTGGCACGTCATCTGGCGGCCGTCCTGCAGGGCATTTCGATTCAGGCGCGGGACGGCGCGACGCCGGCGGAGTTGCAGGAGATTGTCGAGGACGTCGTCTCGGGCGTTGCGGCACGGTTTCCTGAAGGGGTGGGGAAGTCCGGCAGCCCGGCAGCTCTTAACGGGTGATCGGTTAGTCTAGCGGCGTGACACCGTGGCAGGCCTGCGGGTTAGCCGATCCACCCCGCCGGACTGCCCGAGCCGCCTGCTGCCTCATGGCCGTGAGGTGCGTCGCACATGTTGGCGCAGGCCATGGGCTGCGCGCAGGCATGCCCCGCCGACGACGGGCATCGAGGCGATATGAAGGATGACCGCGCCGATCCGGCGGCGGTGCGGCCCGAGATGGGGCAGGAGTTCCCGCAAGCCCGCCCGGGCGAGCGCGGCCGCTTCCCGGTTGCCGGCCCGCTCGGCCATGGCCCAGCGGGCGAGGAGGGTGCGGCAGAAGCGCGGGGCGATCAGGTCCCGGGAGGGGAAGCGGCCTTCCTGCGGGCGGTCGGGAAAGACGGCAAGGAGCTTTCGCGCATAGATCATCAGCGATCGCTCCATTCGGATCGAGCGCGAGGCCGCCTCCGCATGGCTGCGGCGCAGGACGGTGGGCTCCTCGACATGGAGGCTGTGGAAGCCGGCGCACAGGAGGCGCAGGAACAGGTCGTCGTCCTCATAGCCGCTGAGCCGCTCGTCGAAGCCGCCGACAGCGAGAAAGGCGTGGCGGGCGACGAGCGCCGCCGACGGGAGCACGAACATGTCCTGCGCCAGGCATTCATCGACGCTTTGTTTCGGATGCCGCCCCGGCCGGCGGTGCAGCAGGGACGGCGCGAGGAGGCGCCCGGCCGCATCGACGACGCTGACGTCGCAATAGGCCCAGCCGGTCTGGGCCGGGCCGTTGTCCGCCGCCGCCCGGAGATTGGCGAGATGCTGCGGGTGCCACACGTCATCCTGGTCGAGGAAGGCGATCCAGTCGCTGCACGCTTCGGCGACGCCGAGATTGCGGGCCGCCGACTGCCCGCCGTTCGCCTTCTGCAGGATCTTCAGCGGCAGCCGCCCGGCAAAGCGCCGGGCCCGGTCCGGGCCGTCGTCGGTCGAACCGTCGTCGACGACGATGACCTCCTGCGGCGGTGCGCTTTGCGCGCAGACGCCCGCCAGGGCCTCTTCGATATGCGCCGCGCCGTTGAAGAGGGGGATGACGACGGCCACGGAGGGGCTATGCGCAGTGCTCGGCATTGTTCCAGCTGACCCGACCGCGGATGCATCCGGAACAGGAATAAGCCAATCGCCCCGGCTGTCCATCGCCAGGCGGGATGGCTGGCTGTCGCGCCGCTTGCAATCGGTGCGAGCAGCCGGCAAATGCCTGTTGCAGCTGGTACGGAAGCAGCTTGGCGTTGCGAACGTGCGCCGTTCCGGTGCGGGTTGGGCGATGTCGCAGCTTGCCTGCCGCAGTGGCGGGGCGTACCCCGGCCGGAGGTGACGAGGGTACGGATGCGGTGATTCGGCCGGGCGGCCTCAATCTGCCTGCTCATCCGATGTGAATCGCGGAGCGGAGCTTGCTGCAATTTCCTCCACCATCCGGCCGCTGGCACATCATCGACCGGCTGCGCCGTGCGGCCAAGGCGCTCCCTTTCGCCATCAAGGCTAAGCGCCGGCTCGACGCCGCCGTCGCGCGCCGCTGGGGAGCGGACGCCCGCTATGCCGCATGGGCAGCGCGCCACAGCCCGGGGCCGCAGGAGTGGGCGCGCATGGCGGCCGAGATCGCCGCCATGGCCGAGCCGCCGCTCATCTCGGTGGTGATGCCGGTCTACGAGACGGACCCGCGCTGGCTCGGCGCCGCCATCCGGTCGATCCAGGCCCAGGTCTATCCCCATTGGGAACTGTGCCTGTCCGACGATGCCTCGACGCGCGCCGACGTGCGCGCCATGCTCGCCGAAGCCGCGGCCGCGGACGGGCGCATCAAGGTGCATGTCCGCCCCGAGCGAGGCCACATCAGCGCCAATACCAATTCCGCACTCGCCCTGGCGAGCGGCGAATTCATCGCGCTCGTCGATGCCGACGACGAACTGCCCCCGGACGCGCTCTACTGGATTGCGCGCGAGATCCTGGCCCATCCGGACGTCGACATGATCTTCTCCGACGAGGACAAGATCGATGCCAAGGGCCGACGCTTCGGCCCCTATTTCAAGGGCGACTGGAGCCCGGCGCTGATGCTCGGCCAGAACGCCTTCTCGCATCTCGGCGTCTTCCGTCGCGCGCTCGTCGCGGCCGCGGGCGGGCTGCGCGAGGGCTTCGAGGGCGCGCAGGACCACGACCTCGCCCTGCGCTGTGCCGAGCTGACCGAGCCGGCGCGCATTCGCCACGTGCCGCGCGTGCTCTACCACTGGCGCGCCCTGCCGCAGTCGACGGCGACGGCGCCGGAGGTCAAGCCCTATGCCTGGCAGGCCGGGCGCCGGGCGATCCTCGAGCACCTCGCTCGGCGGGGCATCACGGCCGAGGTCGAGCCCGGCGTCGGCGGCTTCTACCAGGTGCGTTATGCCCGGCCGGAGGAATGGCCGCTCGTCTCCATCATCGTGCCGAGCCGCCTCGGCGCGGTCGCCCGCCGCTCGCTTGAGGCGCTGCTCGCCGGCTCCACCTATCCCCGCTTCGAGGTGCTGCTCGCCGTCGGGGCGGGCGATGCCGCCCGCCCCGAGGCTGCCGCCCATCTTGCCGCCCTGGGCGGGGACGAGCGGGTGCGTGTCGTCGCCTACGAGCGCACGCCCTTCAACTATTCCTGGGTCAACAATCACGCCGCGCGAGAGGCGCGGGGAGACTATCTCTGCTTCCTCAACGATGACGTGACGCCGATCACGCCCGGCTGGCTGGAGGAGATGGTGCTGCGCGCCCGGCTGCCCGGAGTAGGGGCGGTGGGGGCGATGCTCTATTACCCCGACGACACCATCCAGCACGCCGGCGTCATCCTCGGCATCGGCGGCGTGGCGGATCACGCCCACCGGCACGTGCGGCGCGGCAGCCCGGGCTATTTCGGCCGGGCGGCGCTCGACCAGGACCTGTCCTGTGTCACTGCGGCGGCGATGGTGATGCCGCGGCGCCTCTTTGAGGCGCTCGGCGGCTTCGATGAGGCGCTGCCCTGCGCCTTCAACGACGTCGACCTGTGCCTGCGCATCCGCCGGGCGGGCCAGCGTATCCTGTGGACGCCGCAGGCCGAGCTCTACCACCACGAGTCGCTGACCTTCGGCCCGCACGATTCACCCGAGCGCACCGAGCAGTTCCGCAAGGATGTCGCGGAGATGCGTCGCCGCTGGGCGGCGGAACTCGACGCCGATCCGTTCTACAACCCCAACCTGTCGCGCGACATCCGCCGGCAGTGGCAGGTGGCGGGCTGATCCGGTCTCGCTGCCGGAAGCGCGCTCTCAGGAGCGGTCCTGCGCGAAGGCGGCCAATTCGGCGCGCAGCCGCGCGACCTCGGCTTCGTGGTCCTTTTCGCGCTCGCTCCGGCCCTGGGCGGCGAAGGCGTCGGCGCAGCCGCGGCCAAGCCGGGCGAAGGCCTCCCGCACCGCCTGGCGTGCGGCGGGATGCGTGTCGGCCTCGAACAGCTGGCGCAGCAGGTCCTTCTGCTGCGCGCCAAAGCCGATCACGCCGAGCCCGTGGCCGTGCACGAATTCGAAGGCCGGATAATGCGCCCTGAGCTCCTCGAACAGCCGGAAGACGCCGAAGCCACGCTCGCGCACGTTGGTGTCGTGGAAGATCACCACGGCCTCATCGGTGAGCTTGCCGCGCCAGCTTGCGAAATCATGGCTCACGGCCTCGAAGGTGTGCAGCCCGTCGATATGCAGGAGGTCGATGGAACTGTCGGAAAAATGGCCGAGCGCCTCGTCGAAGGTGGAGCGGACGAGGCGCGAGAAGCCCGAATAATGTGCCTCGTTATGAGCCCACACCGCCGCATGGACATCCTCGCCGTAGAAGCCCGCATGCTCGTCGCCGACCCACGTGTCGATCGCATAGCAGTGCGTATCGAGGCAAAGGCGCTCCACCGCCTGGCAGAAAGCGAAATAGGAAGTGCCGTAATGTGCGCCGAGCTCGACGAAGACGCGCGGCCGGTGCGCCTCCACGAGCCAGAAGGCGAAGGGCAGATGTTCCAGCCAGGCCGACGTCGCAAGATAGGCCGGGCGCCAGAACATCGAGCGCAGCATCAGCGACCGCAGCACGTCGGGCGACTCAGCGGGAACCGCCTGGCTGGCCGGGGAGGGCGGGATCGTCTCGTTCACGCCCGTATCGTGGATCGATCGTCCCTCCCGAGCAAGGGAGCGCTTCGCGTCCCGCGAGGCATCGGATGCAGCCTTCCGAGGGCTTGCCCGCATGCCGGCGAGATGCCAAAAAAGCCGCCCGCGTTGCGTAGGGAATGAGATTTCCGCCCGACTTTGTGCGCAATCTGAAGCCCTTGTGTAAGCCATGCGCGCTCGTCTCGCGAGCGCCAAGGCCGTTCGGGAGAACACATGGCACGACGCTTTCTCGTTACCGGCGGTGCCGGTTTCATCGGCTCGGCGGTCGTGCGGCGTCTCATCGCGCAAACGGAGCACGAGGTCCTCGTGCTGGACAAGCTGACCTATGCCGGCAATCTCGATTCGCTGGCGCCGGTGGCGGGCAGCAACCGCTTTCATTTCCTCAAGGCCGATATCTGCGACCGTACGGCCGTGGGCGCGGCGATGGCGGATTTCTCGCCCGATATCGTCATGCATCTCGCCGCCGAGAGCCATGTCGACCGCTCCATCGACGGGCCGGCCGCCTTCGTGACCACCAATGTCGTCGGCACGACCAGCTTGCTCGAGGCGGCGCTCGCCCACTGGCGCACCCTGCCGGAGGGGCGCCGCCGGGATTTCCGCTTCCACCACATCTCGACGGACGAGGTCTTCGGCTCGCTCGGCCCGGAGGGTTTCTTCACCGAGGCGAGCCCCTACGATCCGCGCTCGCCCTATTCGGCCTCGAAGGCGGCGAGCGACCATTTCGTGCGCGCCTTCCACCACACCTACGGCCTGCCGGTCGTGGTGACGAACTGCTCCAACAACTACGGGCCCTACCATTTCCCCGAAAAGCTCATCCCGCTGATGATCCTCAACGGGCTCGAGGGGCGGCCGCTGCCGGTCTACGGCACGGGCGACAACGTGCGCGACTGGCTCTATGTCGACGACCACGCGCGCGCCCTTCTCATCGCCGCGGCAGAGGGCGCCGTCGGCGCCACCTACTGCATCGGCGGTCACAACGAGCGCAGCAACATCGACGTCGTGCGCACCATCTGCGCCCTGCTCGACAAGATGGCGCCCGATGCTGCCATCGGCCCGCGCGAGACGCTGATCACCTTCGTCGCCGACCGGCCGGGCCACGACCGGCGCTATGCCATCGATGCGGGGCGGATCGCCGCCGAGCTCGGCTGGCGGCCGGCCGAGAGCTTCGAGAGCGGCCTCGCCAAGACGGTGCGCTGGTATCTCGACAACCGCGACTGGTGGCAGCGCGTGCGCGACGGGATCTATCGCGGCGAGCGGCTGGGCACGGGCGCCTGAGAGCAATAACGGATCGAGGAGCCATGCTGACCATCGAGGACACCGCCATCCCGGCGGTGAAGATCATCACCACCCGGCGCTTCGGCGACGAGCGGGGCTTCTTCACGGAGACCTGGAACCGCCGCCGCTTCGCCGAGGCTGGCATCGATCTCGATTTCGTGCAGGACAACCACTCGCTCTCCGGTCCCGCCGGGACCGTGCGCGGGCTGCACTTCCAGAGCCCGCCCTTCGCGCAGGACAAGCTCGTGCGCGTCGTGCGCGGCCGCATCTTCGACGTCGCGGTCGACATCCGCCGGTCTTCGCCCACCTATGGCCGCCACGTGGCGGTGGAGCTGTCGGCCGAAAACGGGCGCCAGCTCCTCGTGCCGGTCGGCTTCGCGCACGGCTTCTGCACGCTCGAGCCGGAGACCGAGGTGGTCTACAAGGTCACCGCCTATTACGCGCCCGAGCACGACCACGGCCTCGCCTTCGACGACCCCGATCTCGCGATCGACTGGCCGGTGGCACGCGCGGCGGCCATCCTGTCCGGCAAGGACCGCACCCATCCGCGCCTCGCCGAGCTGCCGGAGTATTTTTCGTGAGCGCGCAGCCGCTGCGCATCGCCGTCACGGGCCGCGAGGGCCAGGTGGCGCGGGCGCTCGTGGAGCGCGGCCGCGCCCTCGGCGTCGAAGTTGTTCCCGTCGGCCGGCCGGCGCTCGACCTTGCGAAAGCTGAGACGGTCCTGCCGGCCCTCGCGGCGGCGGCGCCGCAGGTCATCGTCAATGCGGCCGCCTACACCGCCGTCGACAAGGCCGAGAGCGAGCCGGAGCTCGCCCATGCCGTCAACGAAGCGGGCGCCGGCGCGGTCGCGGCGGCGGCGGCGCGGCTCGGCGTGCCGGTGGTGCATCTGTCGACGGACTACGTCTTCGACGGGCACATCGGCCGGCCGCACCGGGAGGAGGACGCGCCTTCCCCGGTGAACGTCTACGGCCGCTCGAAGCTGGCAGGCGAAGCCGCGGTCGCCGCGGCTGCGCCGGACCATGCGATCTTGCGGGTCGCCTGGGTCTATAGCCCCTTCGGCCGCAATTTCGTCCGCACCATGCTGGCGCTCGCGGCGAGCCGCGAGGTCCTGCGCGTCGTCGCGGACCAGCACGGTGCCCCGACCTCCGCCCTCGCCATCGCCGACGGCGTCATCGCGGTGGCGCGCAATCTCGTGGCGCGGCCGGGCGAGGTGGCCCTGCGCGGCCTCTTCCACATGAGCGCGGCGGGTGAGGCGACCTGGGCCGATCTTGCCGAGGCCGTCTTTACCGAAAGCGCGACGCGCGGCGGCCCCGCCGCCCGCGTCGAGCGCATCGGCACGGCCGATTATCCGACGCCCGCGGCCCGCGCCCCGGACACGCGGCTCGATTGCAGCCGGATCGCGGCGGTGCACGGCGTCGCGCTGCCGCACTGGCGCGTCTCGCTCGCCGAGGTCGTGGCACGGTGCCTTGCGGGCGAAGAAGGGGAAGGGAAAACGGCATGAAGGGCATCATTCTCGCCGGCGGCAGCGGCACGCGCCTGCATCCGATGACGCATGTCGTCTCCAAGCAGCTGCTGCCGGTCTACGACAAGCCGATGATTTACTACCCGCTGACGACGCTGATGCTCGCCGGCATCCGCGAGATCATGGTCATCTCGACGCCGGCCGACCTGCCGCGCTTCCGCCAGCTGCTCGGCACCGGCGAGCAGTGGGGCCTCGCCCTGACCTACGCCGAGCAGCCGCGTCCCGAAGGGCTGGCGCAGGCCTATCACATCGCGGCCGATTTCGTGGCGGGCGGCCCCTCGGCCCTCATCCTCGGCGACAATCTCTATTTCGGCCACGGCCTGACCAACCTCCTGCAGCAGGCGCGGCGGCAGGCGCTCGCCGGGGGCGCCACGGTCTTCGCCTATCACGTCAAGGATCCGGAGCGGTACGGCATCGTCGAGTTCGGCGAGGACGGGCAGGCCCGCACCATCGAGGAGAAGCCGGCAAGGCCGCGCTCCAACTGGGCGGTGACGGGGCTCTACTTCTACGACGCGGACGTGGTCGACATCGCGCGCGGCCTCAAGCCCTCGGCGCGGGGCGAGCTCGAGATCACCGACGTCAACCGCGCCTATCTCGACCGCGGCAAGCTCAGCGTCCTGCCGATGGGGCGCGGCTATGCCTGGCTCGACACCGGCACGCCGGACAGCCTCGTCGAGGCGGCGGAATTCGTGCGCACGCTCGAGAAGCGCCAGGGCTTCCGCATCGCCTGCCCGGAGGAGGTCGCCTTCGCCATGGGCTACATCGACCGCACCCAGCTGCGCGCCCTCGGCGAAGCCCTCGGCAAGAGCGACTATGGCCGCTACGTCCTCGCGCTTGCGGAGGCGGGGCGCTGAACCCTGCCGCGGGCGTCGCCGCCTGCCTCACAGGCCGCCGACGCAGACGTACTTGATGTGCAGGTAGTCATCGATCCCGTATTTGGAGCCCTCGCGCCCGACGCCGGATTCCTTGACCCCGCCGAAAGGCGCGACCTCTGTGGTAATCAGCCCCTCGTTGATGCCGACGAGGCCGTATTCGAGCGCCTCCGAGACGCGGAAGGCACGGCCGAGGTCGCGCGTGTAGAAATAGCAGGCGAGGCCGAACTCCGTGTCGTTGGCGAGCCGCACGGCTTCCGCCTCGTCCTTGAAGCGGAAGAGCGGCGCCAGCGGCCCGAAAGTCTCCTCGCGGGCGACGGCCATGGCCGGCGTCGCGTCCGCGATCACCGTCGGCTCGAAGAAATTGCCGCCGAGGCCCTGGTGGCGCCGGCCGCCCGTGAGCATGCGCCCGCCCTTGGCGAGGGCGTCGGCGATATGCTCCTCCACCTTGGCGACCGCCTTCTCGTCGATGAGCGGGCCCTGCACGACGCCGTCCTCGAAGCCGTTGCCAATCTTCATGGCGGCCGAGGCCTTGGCGAGGCGTTCGGCGAAGGCGTCGTAGATGCCGTCCTGGACGAGGAAGCGGTTCGTGCAGACGCAGGTCTGGCCGGCATTGCGGTACTTGGCGACCATGGCGCCCTCGACGGCGCGGTCGAGGTCGGCGTCGTCGAAGACGATGAAGGGCGCGTTACCGCCGAGCTCCATCGACACCTTCTTCATGGTGCGCGCCGCCTGTTCGGCGAGCTGCTTGCCGACCTCCGTCGAGCCGGTGAAGGTGATCTTCTTGACGAGGGGGTTCGACGTCAGCTCTCCGCCGATCTGCCGCGCCGCCCCGGTGAGAATGTTGACGACGCCGGCGGGAATGCCGGCCTCCTCGCTGAGCACGCCCCAGGCGAGCGCCGAATAGGGCGTCTGCGAGGCCGGCTTGACCACGATGGTGCAGCCGGCGGCGAGCGCGGCGCCGAGCTTGCGCGCGATCATGGAGGAGGGGAAGTTCCACGGCGTGATGGCGCCGACGACGCCCACCGGGTCCTTCGTGACGAGGATGCGCCGGTTCTGCCACGGCGAGGGGATGACGTCGCCATAGATGCGCCGGCCCTCCTCGGCGAACCACAGCACATAGGCCGCCGACATGCCGACCTCGCCGCGTGCCTCGGCGAGCGGCTTGCCCTGCTCGGCGGTGAGGATGCGGGCAAGGTCCTCCTTATTGTCGGTGATGAGCTGGGCGAGGCGGCGCAGGTGGTCGGCCCGCTCGGCCGCGGTCTTTGCCCGCCAGGCCGGAAAGGCGGCATCGGCGGCCTCAATGGCCCGGGCGGTTTCGGCCTTGCCCGCATTGGGCACGGTGCCGACGAGCCGGCCGGTCGCCGGATCGGAGACGGCGATGGGCTCGCCGGCCGAGCTGTCCTTGACCCATTCGCCGCCGATGAGGTTGGCGGAACGGAGCAGCTCTGGGCGCTTCAGTCGGGGCTCTGTCTGCATGGTCGTTCTCTCCAGCTGAGCTCTCTCGCTGGCGCGCGCATCTCAACGGCACTGGCGAGGGGAGGCGAGGGCGAATGCGCTTCCCCACATCCTCGAAGGGCAATGTGGCGCTGACAAGGGCCACGGCGACAACGGAGACCTGCGCTGTCGGCGCAGGCGGGCTCTACGGGGCCTCGTCGCCGGCCGGTGACGGGTCCTCGAAATAGACGACCATCCTGAGATGACGGTGCTCATCCACCGTTAGCACCTCATGGCGAAAGGCGCGGTGCCTGCCGGCCGGGTCGATGATGGCGCTGATGCCGCGGCTGTAGCTGTCCATGGTCGGCTGCTCGAACCAGCGCCGGAAGTCCGCCGACAGGCTCTTGAGCTCGCCGATCAGCGACGCCAGCACCGGGCTGTCCGGCGCGGCGGCGAGATCGCAGCGGAACTGAGCGAGCAACCTCGGCGCATCCTGCTGCCATGCCGGCAGCCGGCGGCGCAGGTCGGGATCGGCGAAGAGCATGCGCATGACGTTGCGATCCGCTTGCTCGCGGCTCGCGAGGTCGAGCAGCCGGTCGATGGCCGCATTCCAGGCGATCACGTCCCAGCGCAGGTTGACGACGCAGGCCGGCCGCGCGGCGAGGTCGTCCAGCATCTGCTGGATGAGAGGGCTGACGGAGAGCCACTGATAGTCTTCGAGCGGCGGCGGCCGCCGGTGCGCCAGCAGGAAGAGATGGCAGCATTCCGCGTCGTCAAGCCTGAGGGCCTTCGACACCTTGAGCAGGAAATCCTCGGACACCTGGATGTCGCGCCCCTGCTCGAACCACGTGTACCAGGTGAGCCCGACGCCGGCGAGGGCGGCAACCTCCTCGCGCCTCAGGCCCGGCGTGCGGCGCCGGCCCATGGAGGCGAGGCCGACATCGGCGGGCGTCAGCCTGCGGCGGTGGCGCATCAGGAAGTCCGACAGTTCGCTGCGCGTGCGGGCGAGGGTCCGGTCCGACAGAGGATTGCTCCAGGTAACAGGATAATTTCCTATATTGTAACAGGATGATGCCGCGCCGACAGTCCTCCCGCAAGGAGGCAACATGACATCGCGCTGCGACATCGACATTTCTCTTCCAGGTGGCGTTCTGAGCGACGTTGCGTCGGTCCCGTCCGCTGCGGGCCTGCGGGAATGGCTGGGCCTTGCCCTTCTCGCCCTGCCGACGATCCTGCTCGGGCTCGATCTGACGCTGCTGCATCTGGCGCTGCCCGCGCTGGCGGCCGACCTCCAGGCAACGAGCACGCAGGCGCTCTGGATCATGGATGCCTACGGCTTCCTGATCGCGGGCTTTCTCGTCACCATGGGCACGCTCGGCGACCGCATCGGGCGGCGCCGGCTCCTGATGATCGGTGCGGCCGCCTTCGCCGCCGCCTCGATCGCCGCGGCCTTCTCGCCCTCCGCACCGATGCTGATCGCGGCGCGTGCGGCGCTCGGGATCTCCGGCGCGACGCTGATGCCGTCCACCCTGGCGCTCATCAGCAACATGTTCGCCGCCCCCCGCGAGCGGGCGCTGGCGATCGGCGTCTGGGCCACCATGTTCGCGGTCGGCATGGCCCTGGGGCCGATCGTGGGCGGCGCCCTGCTGGCGCATTTCTGGTGGGGCGCGGCGTTTCTCATCGCAGTCCCCGTCGTCGCCCTGCTGCTTGTCCTCGCCCCGGTCCTGCTGCCGGAATACCGCGCCCCTCGCGCCGGCCGCCTCGATCTTCCCAGCGTCGCCCTGTCCCTCGCCGCCCTGTTGCCGGTGATCTATGGCATCAAGCGGATCGCAAAGGACGGGCTCACGCCCGAGGCCGCCGTCGCCATCGGGCTCGGGTCGATCGTCGCGCTCGTCTTCGTGCGGCGGCAGCGGCGCCTCGCGGACCCGCTCGTCGACATGGACCTGTTCGCCGAAAGGGCGTTCAGCGTCGCGCTCATCGTGCTGCTCTTCGGGCTCGTGGCCGTCGGCGGCACCATGCTGCTCGTCACGCAATATCTGCAGCTGGTGGCCGGCTTCTCGCCGCTCGTCGCCGGGCTCTGGATGGGGCCGCCGGCCGTGGCCATGGTCGTTGCCGGCATCGGCGCGCCGCTCGTCGCGCGGCATGTCAGGCCGGGATATGTGGTCTCCGGTGCGCTCGCCCTATCGGTCGCCGGCTATCTCATGCTGACGCAGCTCGGCAGCGACGACGCGGGGCTGGCGCTGCTCGGGATCGGCTTTTCGCTGGCCTATCTCGGGCTCGGCGCCATCGCGGCGCTCGGCACCGATCTTGTGGTTGGCTCGGCTCCCCCGGAGAAGGCCGGTTCCGCCTCGGCACTGTCGGAGACGGTGCAGGATCTCGGCGCCTCCCTCGGCATCGCCGCACTCGGCAGCCTCGCCACCGCCGTCTATCGCGGCGCGATGGCCGGGCGGGTGCCGGAGGCGCTCGCCGGCGATGCGCGCGAAGCGGTTGCGGACAGCCTCTGGGCGGCCTCCGCGATCGCCGGTGCGCTGCCGGCCGGGCTGATCGATGCGGCGCGGGGCGCCTTCATGGCCGGCTTCACCACCGCCGCCGCGGTCAGCGCCGCGTCGGTGGCGATCCTCGCCGTCCTTGCCGCCGTGGCGCTGAGGCATGTCGGCCGCCCGGGCGATTGAGCGGCCGTGATCCTGGGCGGATGCGCCTCAGGCACAGCCGAGGGCGGGCCGCTGCGCCCGGCTGTCGAGCATGGCGCTCCACGCCGTGAGGACGAGCGCTCCCGCGACCATGATCGCGCCGATCCACGGCGTCGCCGCCAGGCCGAGCCCGGGCGCGGCCACGATGACGCCGCCGAGCCAGGCGCCGATCGCGATGCCGAGGTTGAAGGCGGCGATGTTGAGCGCCGAGGCCGTGTCCACCGCGCCGGGCCGGTGCTCCCTGGCGAGCTGCACCACATAGAGCTGGAGGCCCGGCACGTTGGCGAACTGCAGGAAGCCGAGGGCGGCGAGCGTGACGAGGGCCGGGACGGCGCTCGCCGCGGTGAAGGTGAAGAGGACGAGCACGAGCGCCTGGGCGAGGAAGAGGCCGGTCAGCGCCCTTGCCGGGCTTCTGTCGGCGATGCGCCCGCCCGCCAGGTTGCCGGCGGCGATCGCGGCGCCGTAGAGCACGAGGACGAGGCTGACGCCCTGGGGCGAGAAGCCGGTGATCGTCTCGAGGATCGGCGACAGATAGGTGAAGGTGACGAAGGTGCCGCCGTAGCCCAGGGCCGTCATGGCGAAGACGAGCAGCAGCCGGCCGGAGCCGAGCACGCGGACCTGGTCCATGAGGGATGCCGGCGGCGCCTTGGCGAGATCGCGGGGCAGCAGCGCCCAGATGCCGGCGAAGGCGACCGCCCCGAGCAGCGCAACGGCCCAGAAGGTGGCGCGCCAGTCGAGGATCTGGCCGATATGGGTGCCGAGCGGCACGCCGGTGACGATGGCGACCGTCAGGCCCATGAACATGAGCGCGATCGCCGAGGCGCGGCGGTTCTCCGGCACGAGGCCGGCCGCGATGGTCGAGCCGACGGAGAAGAAGACGCCGTGCGCGAAGGCGGACAGCACGCGGCCGGCGAGCAGCAGCCCGTAGGAGGGGCTGAGCGCCGCCAGCAGATTGCCGGCGATGAAGAGCACCATCAGCCCGAGCAGCAGCGGCTTGCGCGCGATGCGGCCGGTGAGCGCGGTGAGAATGGGCGCGCCGAAGGTCACGCCGAGGGCGTAGACCGAGACGACGAGCCCGGCGAGCGGCAGGCTGATGGAGAAGTCGCGGGCGATGATCGGCAACAGGCCGACGCTGACGAATTCGGCGGTGCCGATCGCATAGGCCGCGATCGTCAGCGCATAGAGCGCAGCAGGCATGGGACATCCTTTCGCCGGCCGGGCAGCCCGGCCGGATCGTGGAGGCGACATTGAAGTCGGAGGGGTTGGTCCGGCCTAAGATGCTGTGCGCCTCTGCGCCGTTGAAGACAGGCGCGGTTCCAAGGACCTGTGCCTGGAATTCCCGAATGGCGGGGCAGGGCCGGTATGCCAGCGCAATGGCAAACTGCGGCCATGGTTGCGATTAAATCGCGTGCGATTATATTAGGCAGGAGGATGAAGGAGGTCTGGCATGGCCGCAAACAAGGACCCGGTCGCGAGGAGCCTCGACGGCTTTCTGTGCTTCATGGTCTATTCCACGGGCCTCGCGTTCAACCGTGTCTACAAGCCGCTGCTCGACCGGCTGGGCCTGACCTATTCGCAGTTCCTGGTGATCATGTCGCTGACGCAGCAGGACGATCAGACGGTCGGCTCCATCGGCGACGGGCTCTTCCTCGAATCGAACACGCTCACGCCGCTCATCAAGCGGCTCGAGGCGGCAGGCTTCGTGACGCGCCACCGCGACCCGGCCGACGAGCGGGTCGTGCGCGTCAGCCTGACGCCGGCGGGCCGCAAGCTGGCCGACGAGGCGGCTTGCCTGCCGGAGAAGATCCTCGAGACGACCGGCATGTCGCCGGGTGAGGTCGAGGCCAGCCGCCGGTCGCTGGCGGCGGTGCGTGAAAAGCTGCGCGTTGGCCTGTCGGACAAGGGCTGACGCGGCGGCCGGAACGGGGCGTTCTTCTGGCGTCTTCTTCAGGAGGGCCCCGCCGCGGGCGACGGGGTCCACCCGCATGGGCTTGCCGTCAGGCGGCGGGCATCGGCCGCCGGTGGATGAACCACAGCTCGATCGCGGCAAGGGCTGCGACGATCACGCCCGCGATCACGTGCGGATAGAACGCCGCGGCGAGCCCGGTAAAGCCGAGCACCCATGGCGAGATCACCGCCCAGATGCCGAGCGCGAGGTTCGCCCATTCCTCCCATTCCGCGAAGGAGACGAGCGCGCCGATGGCGATGAGCGCGATCGCCGCCCCGACCAGCCATGCGTTCCAGGCCGCGGCCCCCGCCATGGTGAAGCCCAGCACCCACGGGCTGAGCGCGAGGCAGACGCCGACGAGGGCATTGCCCACGTCGAGCGCCGTGTGCTCCGTCTTCCTCATCATTCTCGCTGGCATGACACTGCTCCTTCCTTGACGCACCGGTCGCGCGAGACGCCGGCAGCCGGCCTTCGCCGTGGCAGAGCCGCAAGGCCACGCCGCCGGCGCGGCCAGCGAATATGCGAGGTGAAGGAGAGGGACACGTTCTGCGTCGTCCTCATGGCCACATCCTCCGGTGGAGGACCGTGCATGGGCGACATCTCCGGACCCTGGTCCGGCTGCGGCCCGTGTCACGGCGACCGCTTGCTCTTCATTTAGCCGGAAAAACCTTATTTTTCAAGGGTACCAGGCGTCAGTCCATCACCGCGTGGCCCGGTTCGCCCTTGGCAGCCGTCGCGCCCGGCCGGCGCATCATCAGGAGCAGCAGCACCGTCGGCAGGGTGATGAGCAGCATCAGCTTGAAATCGTCGGCATAGGCGACGATCGCGGCTTGGCGGTTGACGACCTGGTCGATGAGGCTCAGCCCCTGGGTGGTGCCGATGTTCCAGTATTCACGCACGGCGCCCGTCTGCAGCAACCGGTTGAAAGGCGTGATGTGCTCGGCGAGCGTCGCGTGCACGGTCTGGGTATTCTGCGCCAGCATGAAGGCCATCACCGAGATGCCGATGGCACTGCCGATGTTGCGCACCAGGCTGAAGAGCGCGGTCGCGTCGGTGCGCAGATCCGGTGCCAGCGTCGCGAAGGCGACGACCTGCAGCGGGATGAAGACGAAGCCGAGGCCGAAGCCCTGCAGCACGGTCGTCACCGTCAGCGTCGTGGCCGAGACGTCCGGCGTCCAGTAGCTCATGTCCCAGAGCGAATAGGCCAGCATGAGGATGCCGGTGAGCATGATGAGGCGCGGGTCGACCCGCGACGACAGCCGGCCGGCCACCATCATGGCGATCATGGTGCCGACCCCGCGCGGCGCCATCAGGAGCCCTGCGGTCGCAACCGGATAGCCGCCGAGCGTCTGCAGATAGGGGGCGAGCAGGGCGGAGCTGGCGAGCAGGATCATGCCGATGGCGAACATCAGCATGAGGCCGGACAGGAAGTTGCGGTCGTTGAAGATGCGCGGCGGGATGAAGGGCTTCTTCGCCGTGAAGAGATGGACGATGAAGAGGTAGATGCCGAGCCCGGCGAGCACCGTCTCGACGACGATCTCGGTGGAGCTGAACCAGTCCTTCTGCTCGCCGCGGTCGAGCATCAGCTGCAGGGCGCCGATGCCGAGGCTGAGGACGGCAAAGCCCAGCCAGTCGAAGCGCAGGGAGGCGTTGCGCTCCGTATCCTTCAGGAACAGCGCGAGCCCCGCGACGGCGGCGATGCCGAAGGGCAGGTTGACGTAGAACACCCAGCGCCAGTTGTAGGCGTCCGTGAGATAGCCGCCGAGGGTCGGCCCGAGGATGGGGCCGACCATCACGCCCATGCCCCAGATGGCCATGGCCGAGCCGCGCTGCTCGGCCGGGTAGATGTCGAGCATGGTGGCCTGCGACAGCGGTACGAGCGCCGCACCGAAGACCCCCTGCAGCAGGCGGAAGACGACCATCTGAGAGAGCGAGTCGGCGAGCCCGCACAGCATCGAGGCGCCGGTGAAGCCGACGAGGCAGACGATGAAGAAGCGCTTGCGGCCGAAACGGCTTGCGAGCCAGCCGACCGGCGAGGTCATAATCGCGGCCGCGACGATGTAGGAGGTCAGCACCCAGGTGATCTGGTCGCTCGTCGCCGACAGCGAGCCCTGCATGTAGGGCAGGGCGACATTGGCGATGGTCGCGTCGAGCGCCTGCATCAGCGTCGCGATCATCGCGCACAGGGTCACGATGCCGCGGTGCCGGCCGGCGTCCTCGGCCGGGGCAGCGCTTGTGGGCGATGCGGTGGCGCTCATGGCTCGTCCTCCGCCGGTGACCTTCAGAAGAGGTCGCCGAGGCCGCGCTGGTGGCCGGTGTCGATGTCGGCGACGACGCTCATGCCGACGCGCAGCGGCGGATCGTTGGGCCGATGCTCGACCGCGATGCGCACCGGAATGCGCTGCACGACCTTGACCCAGTTGCCGCTGGCGTTCTGCGCCGGCAGCACCGAGAAGGAAGCGCCGCTCGCGGGGCTGATGCTCGCGACGTGGCCCGTCCAGACGTGGCCCGGATAGGTATCGACGGCGATCGAGACGGGGTCGCCGGGCTTGACGTAGGTGAGGTCCGTCTCCTTGGCGTTGGCATCGACCCACAGGCCGCTGCCGCCGACGAGGCCGAAGGCCGCGGTATTGGCGGCGAGGAACTGGCCGGGCTGCAGCTGGTCGACCTGCGTCACGACACCGTCGAAGGGTGCACGCACGACCGTGTGGTCGAGCTCGCGCCGCGCCTCGGCGACTTCGGCCTGCGCCTGGAGGAACTGCGGATGCTTCTCGATGTCGGTGTCCGCCTGGCCGCCGAGCTTGACGAGCTGCACCTCGGCCTCCTGGCGCAGGGAGGCGAGCTTGCTCTCGGCCGCGTCGAGCGCGAACTTGGCCTGATCATAGGCCGCCGCCGAGACGTTGTTGCTGCGCAGGAGGGCGGAATAGCGGTCGAACTGCGCCCGCGCCTGGTCGACCACGGCCTGCTGGGCGGCGATGTCGCTCTCGATGCGCTTGTAGTCCTGGCGCATCGCCTCGAGCGTGAGCCGCGTCTCCGCGAGCCCGGCCTCGGCCTTGTCGAGCGCGATGCGGAACTGGCGCGGGTCGAGCCGGAAGAGCACGTCGCCCGCCTTCACGTCCTGGCCCTCGCGTACGTCGATGCGCTCGACGATGCCGGACACGTCCGTCGAGACGATGAGCTTGGCCGCCCCGACATAGGCATCGTCCACGGACACGTAGCGCCCGCCGTTGAGCCAGGCGACCGCGGCGCCGATCGCGACCACCGCGATGCCGCCGATCATCAGGACCGGGCGGCCGAGACGTCGGCGCGCCTTCGGCGGGCTCTGCGCGGGCGGCCGGGCGGGCGCCGGCACCTCGCCCCGCGCCTCGGCGGGAGCGGCCGGCTCGGCGATCTCGGCGCGGTCTTCGGCAACGGATGGCGATGCGGACAGCGAAATGGATTGCGACATGGTGATCACCCTTCGTCCGTGGTCCGGCGCATGCGGGGCATGTCGGCCGCGAGATTGTTCTTGACCATGAGAAGCGTGCGCGAGAGGTCCGCGAGCGCCTCGCTGGGCACCCCCTCGGTCGCGCTTTCCACGAGGGCCGTCTTGTAGGCGGTGATCTCCCGCAGGACAGGCCCGGCGGCGGACAGGAGGTGCAGCCGCCAGACGCGGCGATCCTTCGGATCGCGGCGCCGCTCGACCAGCCCGCGCTCGGCCAGCCGATCGATGAGGCGACCGATGGAGATGGGCTCCACCTCGATGAGGTCGGCGAGTTCCTGCTGCGACAGGCCCGGCTGCTGGTCGAGCTTCATCAGGATGACCCACTGGGCACGGCTCATGCCGTGCTCGCGGGCGCGCTTGTCGGCGTGGGCCCGGATCAGCCGGGCGACGTCGAAGATCTCGCTGAGGAAATTGTCGTTGCTGGCCATGTCGGCCTCCGGGTCGGCAGCACGGGCCGCCTCTCGTCAGGCCGACATATAATAAGCACAGTTATTATATCTATGCTGCAGTTCGCGCAGCTGCTCTGCATGCAGCGCATGAGCGAGCCGGCGAAGCCCTGCTCCACCGGCTGCCGGTCCGTTGCGATGATGCGGGTTCAGCCTTGGCCCGGGACGGTCCGTCTCTGCGGCAGGATGGGCGCGTCCTCGTCGTCGAGCACGCGTTCGGCGGCGCCGTCGAGATCCTCGTACTGGCCGCCGCGCAGCGACCAGAGAAAGACGGCGAGCCCGACGAAGCCGAGGCCCAGCGACAGCGGGATGAGATAGAAGAAGTCGCTCATGCGTGTGCCTCCGACATCCGGGCGGCGCGCCGGCCCGGCTCGCGGGTGCCGCCGTCGGCGCGGCCGAGGCGCAGCGCATTCGCCACCACGATCACCGACGAGGACGACATGGCGATGGCGGCGAGGAGCGGCGTCACGAAGCCGAGCACGGCGAAGGGCAGGGCGATGGCGTTGTAGATGAGCGCGAGGGCGAGGTTTTGGCGGGTCAGCACCTGCGCCGCGCGGGAGAGGCCGAGCGCCGCCGGCACGGCCTCGAGCCCGTCGCGCAGGAAGACGAAATCGGCTGCGTTGCGGCCGATGTCGGCGGCCGTGGCCGGCGCCATCGAGGCATGCGCGGCGGCGAGCGCCGGCGCGTCGTTGAGGCCGTCGCCGACCATCAGCACCTTGCGGCCCTCGGCGGCGAGCGCGGCGAGGGCCGCCACCTTGTCGCCCGGCACGAGGTCGCCCGCGCATTCGTCGATGCCGAGCTCGGCGGCAAGACGCAGGACCTCGTCGCTGCGATCGCCGGAGAGGAGGACGATCCTGAGCCCCTCGGCCTGGAGTGCCCGCACCGCCTGCTGTGCGCCCGGCCGCAGCCGGTCGGCGAAGGAAAAGCCGGCGATGAGGCGGCCGTTGCGCGAGAGCACGGTGCCGGTGATGCCGCTGGCGTCGCCGAGGGCCCAGGCCGCGCGGCCGAGACGGTAGACATGGCCGCCGGCCGTCGCCTCGAGACCGAGGCCGGGATGTTCGCCGACGCTGTCGAAGACGGGCGCCAGCCGCACCCGGTCCTGTGCGGCGGCAGCGATGGCCCGCGCGTGCGGATGGCGCGAATGGGCGGCGATGGCCGCGGCGACGGCAAGGTCGGCCGGCGCGATGTTGCCGGTATTCGTGAGCGCCAGCGCCCCGAGCGTCAGCGTGCCTGTCTTGTCGAAGACGACGGTATCGACCTCGGTGATGCGCTCCAGCGCGCCCCCGTCCTTCACCATGATGCCCGCCTCGAAGAGACGGCGGGCGGCGACCACCTGCACCATCGGCACGGCGAGCGCCAGCGCGCAGGGGCAGGTGATGATGAGCACGGCGACCGCGACGGTGAGCGACTGGTGCCAGCCGCCGCCGACGAGCATCCAGCCGATGAAGGTGACGAGCGCAGCCGCGTGGACGAAAGGCGCATAGAGCGAGGCCGCCCGGTCGGCGAGGCGCCGGTAGCGCGAGCGTCCGCCTTCCGCCGCCTCCATGAGGCGCACCATCTCGGCGAGGAAGGAATCCTTCGCCGCCGCTCGCGCCCGCATGGTCACGGGCCCGGTGAGGTTGAGCGTGCCGGCCTCGACGGCGGTGCCCGGGCCGGCCTCGCGCGGCAGGCTCTCGCCGTTGACCAGCGAGCAGTCGATGTCCGACTGCCCGGCGATGATCTCGCCGTCGACCGGGATGCGCTCGCCCGCGGCCACCATCAGCGTCATGCCGGGGGCGATCTCGGCGAGCGGCAGGTATTCCTGCCGTCCGTCGCCATGGACCACATGGGCGCCGCGCGCGGCGAAACGTGCGAGGCCCTTGACGGCGGTGCGCGCGCGCTCGCGCATGACATGGTCGAGCGTGCGGCCGATGAGCAGGAAGAAGATGAGCGACACGGCCGCGTCGAAATAGGCATGGGCGCCGCTGTTCAGCGTGTCGTAGAGGCTCATGCCGAAGGCGATGAGGATGCCGATGGAGATCGGCACGTCCATGTTGGTGCGCCCGTGGCTGAGCGCGTTCCAGGCGGAACTGAAGAAGACGCGGCCGGAATAGGCGATGGTCGGCAGGGCGATGGCGGCGGAAATGAGGTGGAAGAGGTCGCGTGCGCCGGCCTCGGCGCCGGACCACACCGCTACCGACATCAGCATGATATTCATCGCGCCGAAGCCCGCCACCGCGAGCGCACGCACGAGGCTGGAGAGCGTCTCGTCGCGCTCGTCGGCTGCCGGGTCGTCGAGATGGGCGGGATAGCCGATGGCCGCAAGCGTCGGGACGAAGGCGCTCGGGTCCGCCACCTCGCGCCAGCGCACCGAGACGCGGCGCGTGGAGAGGTTGACGCGCGCGCCCTCGACGCCGTCGATGCGACCGAGCGCGTTCTCGACCGTGCGCATGCAGGCGCCGCAATGCACGGCCGGCACGGACAGGTCCGTCTGCCACAGGCCCTCGCCGATGCGATGGCTGGCGAGGACGATCTCCTCCCGCGAGGGCCCTCCTTCCGCGCCCGCGGGCGCGGCGGCGAGGGCGAGCGTGGCCGGCCCGCAGCAGCTCATGGGGTCATTCCTCCTGCGCGATGGCCTTGTAGGCGTGCCAGGTGCCGTGGCCGAGCACCGGGAAGGTGATGAGGAGCCCGAGGAGGCCCGTCGCGAGGCTCGCGAGGAAGAGCGCGAGCACGACGGCGCCCCAGGCGAGCATCACAGGCAGGTTGTTCCACACGAGCGCCATGCTCTTGCCCATGGCCGTGAAGGCGTCGACGCGCCGGTCGAGCAGCATCGGGATGGAGAAGGCGCTGATGGCAAAGGAGAAGGCGGCGAACAGCGCCCCGACGAGGCTGCCGACGACGAGCATGGCAAGGCCGAGCGGCGTGGCGAACAGCATCGCCGCGATGGGCCCGAGGCCCGGCACGAAGGGCTGCCAGCCGAAGAACAGCGCGTAGATGATGACGGCCGCCCGCATCCACACCAGCATCAGCATCATCAGGAGCGCGCCGGTGAAGAGGATCTGCCCCGTCGAGGCCGCCTTGACGAAGATCATGGCGGTAAGGCTCGCCCGCCGCCCCTCGGCGAGGCGCCGGCTCTTCTCGTAGAGGCCGATGGCGAGCACGGGCCCGACCACCATGAAGCCGGCGAGGGCCGGGAAGAGGATGTAGTCGAAATCGAGGGCGAAGAGCCCCCAGATGGTGGCGAGCGACACGGCGAAGACGAGGAGGCCGTAGACGAGGCTCACCCCCGGCTGCATCGTGAAATCCCGCCAGCCCTTCCGGAGCCAGGTGAGGGCCTCCGATGCCGGCAGTCCGCGGTCGAGATCGACGCGGGCGGGCTTGACCGGCGCTTCGTGCGCAACTGTGCTCATGTCCTTTTCCCCTCGCTCGGTCCGCTCAGCAGGATGACTTCGCCGCGCGGAAGGCGCCTTCGCCCCCGCCCGGTGCCTTGAGATGGGTGACGCAGTCCGGCTGCGAGGACAGCGCCACCACGACGAGATGCGCGTTCGCCCCGACGATCACCGCGGCCGCCGCGGCGACGATGAGGAGCGCGGTGAGGCGCCCCCGCGACCAGGGCCTGCGGGCCGGATGTCCGGTTGGCTCCCTGCCTTGCGTCCTCGCCGTCATGGCTCACTTGCCTCCGCTAAGGTCGAGCACGTAGAGCGTGAGGATCTTGCGGTCGAGTTCCGAGAGCCGCGTCTCCCACGCCGGCATATGGCCCTGGCGGCCGCCGTAGACGGTGTTGAAGATCGACTGGCGGTCGCCGCCGTAGATCCAGAAGCTGTCCGTCAGGTCGGGCGCCCCTACGTCGGTGCTGCCCTTGCCCTCCGGCCCATGGCAGGAGGCGCAGTTGGCGTCGTAGACCTCCTTGCCGGCGACGACCGCTGCCTTCTCCGGCCCGCTGACGAGGGTCGGGTCGCTCAGCGACTGCACATAGGTGACGACGTTGAGCACGGCCGCGCGGTCGAGCATCTGGTCGCGGCCGAAGGCGAGCATCTGGGCGATGCGGCCGTCGGGATGGCCGCTGTTGATGCCGACGCGGATCGTCTCCGCCACGGCGTCCGGCGTGCCGCCCCACAGCCAGGCGCGGGCCGCGAGGTTGGGATAGCCCGGTCCGCCCTTGCCGGAGGTGCCGTGGCAGACCGCGCAATTGTCGCCGAAGAGGGCGCGGCCGCTCTCGCGCACCTTCTGCATCAGGCCGGCATCCGCCTGGATGGTGGCGTAGTCGTCCTGCGCGACGCGCTGCGCCCAGCTGCGCTGGCGCGCGGCCTCGGCGACGCTCTCGCGCACGATCTCGCGCTGGTCGATGCCGAGCAGGCCCTTCGTATAGGTCACGCCGAGCGGCCAGGCCGGCATCAGCACCCAATAGACGAAGGCGAAGACGGCGGTGATGGAGAGGAAGAACCACACCGCCCTGGGGACGGGGGTGTTCAGCTCCTTGATGCCGTTCCACTCGTGCCCGGTCATCCGCTGGCCGGTGTAGGGATCGTGCTCGCCTACCGACATGGCATGTCCTCGTCGTCGATGATGCTCTTGGCGGCTTCCTCGAACCGCTCCTTGTTGGAGGGCCAGAAGGTGTAGGCGACGACGGTGATGGCCATCGCCATGAGGTAGAAGAGGCCGTAGGACTTGGAGAATGCGACGAGCGTGTCGTGGTCGATCATGGCTTCGCCCCTTCGGTCGATGCGGTCTGCTGGTGGGCGGCGTCCGTGAGGCGGCCGAGAACCTGCAGGTAGGCGACGAGCGCATCCATCTCGCTCACCCGCTCGGGCTTGCCGTCGAAGGCGCGCACGTTGGTGGCCTCGCCGTAGCGGGCGGTGACGCCGGCCGCGAAGGGGCCGTCCGGCATCGCCTGGCCATAGGCGTCGGCGGTGGCGTTGGCGATCATCTCGTCCGTGTAGGGCACGCCGACCACGCGCTGGGCGGCGAGATGGTCGGAGAGGTCGTTCACCTTGAGCGGCGTCTCGGCGAGCCAGCGGTAGGCCGGCATGATCGATTCCGGCACCACGTCGCGCGGGTTGATGAGATGCGCGACGTGCCAGGCGTCGGAATATTTGCCGCCGATGCGGGCGAGGTCCGGCCCCGTGCGCTTGGAGCCCCAGAGCATCGGGTGGTCGTATTTCGACTCGACCGCCAGCGAATAGGGCCCGTAGCGCTCCACCTCGTCGCGCAGGGTGCGGATCATCTGCGAGTGGCAGGCATAGCAGCCCTCGCGGATGTAGATGTTGCGCCCCGCGAGTTCGAGCGGCGTGTAGACGCGCATGTCGGGCGCCTCCTCGACCGTCTCGTCGATGGTGAAGAGCGGGGCGATCTCCATGAAGCCGCCGATGCTCGACACCACGATGATGGCGACGACGAAGCCGATGGCGTTGCGTTCGAGCTTTTGATGGATGCCGAACATCTCAATCATTCTCCCGCTTGGAGCGACCGGGCGAGGGCGGGGACGACGGGCGCGTCGGGCTCGTCGGCCCGCTCGGCCGAAGCCTCGCGGATGGTCATCCACACGTTGTAGAGGCCGACGACCGCGCCGATGGCGAAGAGGAGGCCGCCGATGGCACGGGCGATGTAGTAGGGCCGCATCGCCACGAGCGAGTCGATGAAGGAATAGGCGAGCGTGCCGCCCTCGTTATAGGTGCGCCACATCAGGCCCTGGATGATGCCCGAGTTCCACATCGCGAAGACGTAGACGAGCGTGCCCGCCAGCGAGAGCCAGAAGTGCACCTCGACGAGCTTGTTGGAATACATGGCCGGCCGCTTCCAGACCCACGGCACGACGGCATAGATCGAGCCGAAGGTGATGAGCGCCACCCAGCCGAGCGCGCCGGCATGCACGTGGCCGACGGTCCAGTCCGTGTAGTGCGAGAGCGAGTTGACGGCGCGGATCGACATGAACGAGCCCTCGAAGGTCGAGAGGCCGTAGAACACCGCCGCCAGCATCATGAAGCGCAGCGTGGCGTCGTCGCGCACCTTGTGCCAGGCGCCGTTGAGGGTGAGCAGGGCGTTCGCCGCCGCCATCCACGAGGGCACGATCAGCATGATCGAGAAGGTCATGCCGAGCGTCTGCACCCATTGCGGCAGGGCCGTGTAGTGCAGGTGGTGCGAGCCCGCCCACATGTACATGAAGGTGATGCCCCAGAAGCCGAGGATCGACATGCGGTAGGAGAACACCGGCCGGCCCGCGCGCTTGGGCAGGTAGTAGTACATCATCCCGAGGAAGCCGGCGGTGAGGAAGAAGGCGACCGCGTTGTGGCCGTACCACCACTGCGTCATCGCATCCTGCACGCCCGAGAAGGCGGAGTAGCTCTTGGCGCTGCCGAAGGAGATCGGCACGGCGAGGTTGTTGACGATGTGCAGGATGGCCACGACCAGGATGAAGGCCATGTAGTACCAGTTGGCCACGTAGATGTGCGGCTCCTGCCGGCGCATCAGCGTGCGCAGGTAGATCGAGAAATAGACGACCCACACGACGACGAGCCACAGGTCGGCGTACCACTCGGGCTCGGCATATTCCTTCGACTGGGTGATGCCGAGGAGATAGCCGCTCGCCGCGATGAGGCAGAAGAGGTTGTAGCCGACGAGCACGAACCACGGGCTGAACTGGTCGGGCAGGCGGGCGCGGGACGTGCGCTGCAGGACGTGGAAGGAGGTGGCGATGAGCGCGTTGCCGCCGAAGCCGAAGATGACGCCGGAGGTGTGCACCGGCCTGAGGCGGCCGAAGCTCGCCCAGGCGGCGTCGAAGGTCATGTCCGGATAGACGAGCAGCCAGGCGACCCAGTCGCCCACGCCCATGCCGATGACGCCCCAGATCATGGCGAGCACGACGCCGGCCTTCGTCGGCGTGTCGTAATACTGGGCGAGGCGCTCCTCGCCCGGCTCCGGCGCATAGAAGCCGGCGATGACGAAGAACATCAGGATGACGGCCGAGGCCATGATGAGCCCGCCGTGCACGGCGAGAATGTCTCCCCGGCCGGCGATGGCCAGGGCAAGGCCGAATGTCGCCACGGCCGTCAGTACGGCAAGGGCCAGCCGCCTCTCGCCCCTCGTCAGTTCCGATATCATGGTGGCGTTGCTCCCGCTCCGCTCCTGGACCCCTGCGACGGGCGTGAGAATCCACCCGTCCTTCAAGGCCATAGGACGAGCCGGCGACCAGTTGTTTGATGCGGATCAAAGAACGCCGGATTCGGCTGTGCTCGGCGCCCGCCTTTCCTCCTTTCCCGATGCGGCAAAGTGCCCGCGCGCGGAACCTTGCCGGGGGCACGCCGTTGCGGGTGCGGGATGCCAACTTCGTAATGCAACTCATTTGCACTTGCGCGGCGGAAGCGTGCAGCCTATATCTGCAATTGCAATTCATTCGCAACAAGGAGAGATGCCTCATGCCCGGTGCTTCGCGACGCGGCCTCATGGCCATGGCGGCCGGTGCCCTGCTCGCCTTCGCCGCCGCGGCCGGCCCGGCAGCGGCGCAGACGCCGCCGGCAGGCAGGCTCGCCATCGTCGCCACGACGGGCATGATCGCCGATGCCGTGCGCCAGGTAGCGGGCGACCGGGCCGAGGTGAAGGCCCTGATGGGTCCGGGCGTCGACCCGCACACCTATCGCCAGACCCGTGCGGACATCGTCGCCATGACGAAGGCCGATGCCGTCATGTGGCACGGGCTCTATCTCGAGGCGCAGCTCGAGGCCTTCTTCGTCGACCTTGCGAAGCACAAGAAGGTCATTGCCCTCGCCGACACCCTGCCGAAGACGGAGCTGCTGGCGCACGAGGATTATGAGGGGCGCTACGATCCGCACGTCTGGATGGCGCCGCGCATGTGGAAGGGCGTCGTTTTGGCCGCGCGCGACGCGCTGATCGCGCTCGACCCGGCCGGCGAGGAGACCTTCCGCCGCAATGCCGATGCCCATCTCGGCGAGATCGACGCGCTCGCGGCCTATGGCGAGCGGGCCATGGCGAGCGTGCCGGCCGAGGCGCGCGTCCTCGTCACCGCGCACGACGCCTTCCGCTACTTCGGCCGCGCCTATGGCTTCGAGGTGCTCGGCATCCAGGGCATCTCGACGGAGAGCGAGGCGGGGCTCAAGCACATCGAGGATCTCGTCGGCACCTTGGTCGAGCGCAGGATCGGCGCGATTTTCGTCGAGACCTCGGTGCCGGACCGCAACGTCAAGGCCCTCATCGAGGGGGCGGCGGCGCGCGGCCACAAGGTGGTCATCGGCGGCGAACTCTATTCCGACGCCATGGGTCGGCCGGGCACCTACGAAGGCACCTATGTCGGCATGATCGACCGCAACCTCACGACCATCGCCCGGGCCCTCGGCGGCGACGCGCCGGCCCTCGGCTTTCAGGGCAAGCTCGACCCGGTCGACTGAAGAGGCATGACGCCAGGATGCCTGATGTCAGGAACATGACGCCATGAGTGCCCCGACCCTGATTGCCGACCACGGCCGCACGCTCGGCCAGAGCCATCCCGACAGTCCGCTCGCCATCAGCGGGCTGACGGTCAGCTATGGCGAGAAGCCGGTGCTGTTCTCGATCGACTTCGTCGTGCCGAAGGGGGCGATGGTTGCCATCGTCGGCCCGAACGGCGCCGGCAAGTCGACGCTCATCAAGGCGGCGCTCGGCATCGTGCCGCGCGTCGCCGGCGAGGTCACGGTCTTCGGGGCCCCTTATGAGAAGGCGCGCCACCGCATCGCCTATGTGCCGCAGCGTGCCAGCGTCGACTGGGATTTCCCCGCGACCGTGCGCGACGTCGTGCTGATGGGGCTCTACCGCGAGATCGGCTTCCTGCGCTTCGCCGGCCGCCGCCATCGCGAAAAGGCGCTCGCCTGCCTCGAACGCGTCGGCATGGCGGCCTTCGCCGACCGGCAGATCGGACAGCTCTCCGGCGGCCAGCAGCAGCGCGTCTTTCTCGCCCGCGCGCTCGCGCAGGAGGCGGACCTCTATGTGATGGACGAGCCCTTCGCCGGCGTCGATGCGGCCACCGAGCGCGCCATCATCGCCGTGCTCAAGGAGCTCAACGGCGCCGGCAAGACCATCGTCTGCGTGCACCATGACCTCGCCACGGTGCCCGACTATTTCGACCATGTCCTGCTCGTGAACGTGCGCAAGATCGCCGACGGGCCCGTTGCCGCCACCTTCACCTCGCACAACCTGCAGGCGACCTACGGCGGGCGCCTCGCGGCGGCCCATGTGGAGGAGGTCGCGGTGGGGCGGGAAGCGGCGGGGGAGGGGCGATGACGGCCTTCCTCACGGCGCTCGCCCTCGGCGCGGGCTACAACACCGCCCTCGTCACCATCGGCGCGGCCATCCTCGGCGGCAGCGCCGGGGCCATCGGCACCTTCGTGCTCCTGCGCAAGCGCTCGCTCGTCAGCGATGCCGTCAGCCACGGCACGCTGCCGGGCCTCGCGCTCGCCTTCATCCTGATGGCGCTCCTGACCGGCGACGGGCGCAACATCGTCGCGCTCATGGCGGGTGCGGCGCTCAGCGCCGCCCTCGGCCTCTTCTGCGTCGAGTGGATCACCCGCCGCACGCGTCTCACCGAGGATGCGGCCATCGGTGCGGTCCTGTCCGTCTTCTTCGGCTTCGGCATCGTGCTGCTCACCGTCATCCAATCGCTGCAGACCGGCGGGCAGGCTGGCATCGCCGGCTATCTCCTGGGCTCGACCGCCGGCATGCTGCGCTCGGAGGCGGAGACCATCGCCGTCGCCGCGCTTGCCACGGGAGCCGCCATCTTCGTGCTGCGCCGGCCCTTTACGCTGGTGTGCTTCGACGAGGGCTATGCCGCGACGCGTGGCATCGACGTGCGCCTCACCGACCTTGCCATGATGGGCGTGCTGCTCGCCGTCACGGTCATCGGCCTCAAGGTGGCCGGCCTCGTGCTCATCGTCGCGCTCACCATCATCCCGCCGGTGACGGCGCGGTTCTGGACCGACCGGCCGGAGCGCATGGTGCTCATCGCCGCCGCCTTCGGCGCCGCCGCAGGCTATGTCGGCGCCGCCATCTCCGCCTCGGACCGGGGCCTGCCGACCGGGGCGGTCATCGTGCTCACCGCCGCCGCTTTCTTCGCCCTCTCGCTTGTCTTGTCGCCCGTCCGCGGCCTGATGTCCGGCCTTGCCACGCGCCTGCGTTTCCGGCGGCGCGTGCACGAGCGCCAGGGCCTGCTCGCCCTCGCCCGCGGCGAGGCCATCTACGATCCCCTGACCATCAAGGTGCTGCGCCGGGCCGGGCATATCCGCGCCGACGGCGTCGCGACGCTCGAAGGCCGCGCCGCCGCGGCGGCCGCCGTACGCGAGGAGGCCCTATGGGGGCTCTACCGCCGGCTGCATCCCGACGAGGCGGCAGCCCTCGACCATCAGGGCCTTGCGCCCATCGCGAAAGCCCTGCCGCCGGACGTGGTGGCCGACCTTGCAGCGCGTCTCGATCCGGCCGGGGCAGGAGCACGGTGATGGGCACCGATTTCGTCGTCCTCAGCCTTGTGCCGATTACCATCGGCATCCTCGTCTGCGTCTCCTGCGCGCTGCTCGGCAACTTCCTCGTGCTGCGCCGCCAGAGCCTCATCGGCGATGCGGTGAGCCATGTGGTGCTGCCGGGCATCGTCGGCGCCTTCATCTTCACCGGCACCGTCGCGGCCGGGGCCATGCTGCTCGGCGCCGGCATCGCCGCCGTCCTCGCCGTCCTGCTCATCGAGGTGGTGCGCCGGGTCGGCCGCGTCGAGCCGGGCGCGGCCATGGGCGTCGTCTTCACCACGCTCTTCGCCGCGGGCGTGCTGCTGCTCGAGCAGTCGGACACGAGCTCCGTGCATCTCGACGTCGAGCATGCGCTCTACGGCAATCTGGAAAGTCTCATCTGGCTCGCGGGCGGGGCCGGCTGGCCGGCGCTGCTCGATCCGGGCGCGCTCGCGGCCCTGCCGCCGCAGCTGCCGCGCCTGGCGCTCGTCACGCTCGCCGTGGTCGTGTTCCTGCTTGTTTTCTGGAAGGAGCTCGTCATCGGCACCTTCGATGCGACATTCGCGGAGAGTGTCGGCGCCCGGCCCGGACCCGTGGGCTTCGCCCTCATCGTCATGGTGGCGGTGGCGGCGGTCGCGGCCTTCGATGCCGTGGGCTCGATCATCGTCATCGCCATGTTCATCTGCCCGCCGGCCGCCGCGCGGCTGATGACCGACCGGCTCGTGCCCCAGCTCGGCTGGAGCGTCGCCTTCGCCGTCGTCTCGGCCATCGCCGGCTATGTGCTGGCCGGCTACGGCCCGCTGTGGCTCGGCGCCGCCTACAGCGTCAGTGCCGCGGGGATGATCGCGACTGTCGCAGGGCTGATCCTCGCGCTCGCCTGCCTGGCCGGGCCGCGGCGCTTCGGCACGCGCACGGCCGCCCGCCGGCGGCGGCCGTCGCCCGGGCGGGCATCTCACCACCAGTCGTCGATCTCGAATTCCTTGCAGGTATAGCCGATGAAGCAGCGTGGGGTGTCCGCGGCGACCACCCAGGCGGGGCGTGTGACCTGCGTCGGGTAGCAGAAGCTGCGATTGGCGACATAGCGGTCGTAGGTCGTCTGGCTCGTCGAGACGACGACGGCTCCGCGCGAGGCGACGATGCCGACGAGCGCGCGGCAGGTGAGCCCCGGCGCATAGGGCCGCGACTGTGCGAGGGCCTGCGCGGCCGGGCCGGCGACGGCCGCGGCGGTCAACAGGGCAAGGGTGAGGGTGCGGGCTTTCATCGTCTCGCCTCCACATCGGGCGCCGGGCGCCGGACGAACAATAAATTATAGCCTGCTTGAAACAGAATGGCCCCTTCGTGCGTTCCCATGACACTCGCTTAAGTCAAGGGGTGGAACGCCATGTCCACGATACTGATCGTCATACTGATATTGTTGCTCATCGGCGCTCTGCCGAGCTGGCCCTACAGCGCGGGCTGGGGTTATTACCCCAGCGGCCTCCTGGGCCTCATCCTTGTCGTCGTTCTCATTCTCGCACTGATGGGACGCTTGTAGCGCCCGACAAGATCAGGCGTTTTCGGGTCGGCCGCCGGCGCACGCTCTCTGCGCCGGCGGCGGCGTGACGTTTAGGGGTCACAGGGAGAGAGAACATGGAGTTGACGATCCAGCTTCTCGGTGTGCTCGGTTCCATGATCGTCTTCGTGACGATCTGCGCTCTCGAAGGGGCAAGCTGACGGCGTCGACCCAGGCCGGCTGGGGCAGGAGGCCGTTTTCAGGAAGCGGAGGGTGCACCCTCCTCGTCGTGACGGCGCTTTGCCACCTGTGACAGGTGGTAGAGCACGATGCCGCTCGTCGTCGCGACGTTGAGGGAATCGAAGCCGTGCGCCATGGGGATGGTGACGGTGTGAGCGCGCGCCATGACGCCGGCCGGCAGGCCCGGCCCCTCCGTGCCCAGGAGGATGGCGGCCCGGGCCGGACGCGCGAGCTGCGCAAGTGGCGTTGCGCCCGACGGGCTCAGCGCGAGGGGAACGAAGCCGTGCCGCTCCATGAGGGTCACGACGTCCTCGCCCTCGCCGATGCGGGCCGAGGGCACGATGAGGCTCGCGCCGACGGAGACGCGGATTGCCTTGCGGTAGAGCGGATCGCAGCTCGCCGCGTCGAGCAGCACGGCCGCGGCGCCGAAGGCGGCGGCATTGCGGAAGATGCCGCCGACATTGTCATGGTTGGCGATGCCGAGGCCGACGACGACGAGCGCCTCCTCAGGCAGTTGGGCGAGGAGCTCGGCCGCTCCCGGCATCGGCGCCCGCTCGCCAAGCGCCAGGATGCCGCGATGGAGGTGGAAGCCGACGATGGCGTCCATCACGGCCGGCGCGGCCCGGTAAGCCGGCACGTCTGCCGGCATCCGTGCCAGAAGATCGCCGAGGCTGTCGAAACGGTTGGCGGCCACGAGCAACGAGCGCGTGCGGTGGACGGCGCGCGTCAAGAGCACGCGCAGCACCACCTCGCCCTCGGCGATGAAGTGGCCCTGCCGGCCGACGAGGTCGCGCTCGCGCACGTCGCGATAGGCGGCGATGCGCGGGTCGCCCGGATCGTCGATGTCGATGATTTCAGCCAACGGCATCTCCCGCGCGGCTTTGTGCGCAGCAGTCGCCAGCCATGCGCTCGGGCGCATGGCTTTTCCTTGCGTTCGCTGGCATTGTCCCTTGCCTCATTGGAACAGCCATAAGAAAAAGCCCGCTCACGCTCAAGGACGGCGCCGCAAGGCGCCAGGATATGGAAGACCCGATGCCCAGCTATCGCTCGCGTACCTCGACCCACGGCCGCAACATGGCCGGTGCCCGCGGCCTGTGGCGCGCCACCGGCATGAAGGATGGCGATTTCGGCAAGCCGATCATCGCCGTCGTCAATTCCTTCACCCAGTTCGTGCCCGGCCACGTGCACCTGAAGGATCTCGGCCAGCTTGTGGCGCGCGAGATCGAGGCGGCGGGCGGCGTCGCCAAGGAATTCAACACCATCGCGGTCGACGACGGCATCGCCATGGGCCACGACGGCATGCTCTACAGCCTGCCCTCGCGCGAGATCATTGCCGACAGCGTCGAATACATGGTCAATGCGCATTGCGCCGACGCCATGGTGTGCATCTCCAACTGCGATAAGATCACGCCCGGCATGCTGATGGCGGCCATGCGCCTCAACATCCCGACGGTCTTCGTCTCCGGCGGGCCGATGGAGGCCGGCAAGGTCGTCCTCAACGGCAAGGAGAAGGCGCTCGACCTGATCGACGCCATGGTCGCGGCCGCCGACGACACCGTCTCGGACGAAGACGTGAAGGTCATCGAGCGTTCGGCCTGCCCGACCTGCGGCTCGTGCTCGGGCATGTTCACGGCCAATTCCATGAACTGCCTCACCGAGGCGCTGGGCCTCGCTTTGCCGGGCAACGGCTCGACGCTCGCGACCCACGCCGACCGCAAGCGCCTGTTCGTCGAGGCCGGCCACCTCATCGTCGACCTCGCCCGCCGCTATTACGAGCAGGACGACGCCTCGGTGCTGCCGCGCGCCATCGCCAGCTTCAAGGCCTTCGAGAACGCCATGACGCTCGATATCGCCATGGGCGGCTCGACCAACACGGTTCTGCACCTTCTCGCCGCCGCGAACGAGGGCGAGGTGCCGTTCACGATGAGCGACATCGACCGCCTGTCGCGGCGCGTGCCCGTCCTGTGCAAGGTGGCCCCGGCCGTCAGCAACATCCACATGGAGGATGTGCACCGGGCGGGCGGCATCATGGCCATCCTCGGCCAGCTCGATCGCGTCGGCCTCATCGACACCAGCCTGCCGACCGTGCACAGCACGACGATGGCCGAGGCGCTGGACCGCTGGGACATCGCCCGCACCGACAGCGAGAGCGTGCGCACGTTCTACAAGGCCGCGCCCGGCGGCGTGCCGACGCAGGTCGCCTTCAGCCAGGACCGGCGCTGGGACGACCTCGACCTCGACCGCGAAAAGGGCGTCATCCGCGCGGCCGAGCACGCCTATTCGAAGGACGGCGGCCTCGCCGTGCTTTACGGCAACCTCGCCGAGGACGGCTGCATCGTGAAGACGGCCGGCGTCGATGAATCGATCCTGAAATTCTCCGGGCCCGCCCGCATCTTCGAGAGCCAGGACGCGGCGGTCGAGGGCATCCTCGGCAACAAGGTCAAGGCCGGCGAGATCGTGCTCATCCGCTACGAGGGGCCGCGCGGCGGCCCGGGCATGCAGGAGATGCTCTATCCGACAAGCTACCTGAAGTCGAAGGGCCTCGGCAAGCTCTGCGCCCTCGTCACCGACGGGCGCTTCTCCGGCGGATCCTCGGGCCTGTCCATCGGCCACGTCTCGCCGGAAGCGGCCGAGGGCGGCACCATCGGCCTCGTCGAGGAGGGGGACGTCATCGAGATCGACATCCCGAACCGGCGCATCCACCTCGCCGTGGCGGAGGAGGAGATCGCCCGCCGTCGCGCCGCCATGGAGGCGAAGGGCCCTGCCGCCTGGCAGCCGGCCGCCCCGCGCAAGCGCGCCGTCTCGGCCGCTCTCAAGGCCTATGCGGCCCTGACGACCAGCGCCGCCCGCGGCGCCGTGCGCGACGTGAGCGGCCTGAAGCGCTGAGCCTGCCATGACGACAGCTGCGCCCGCCACCGCGCCCGCCGGTGGGCGGAGCTTCTTCATCACAGGCCTCGGCATCGGCCAGATCTGTTCGTGGGGCTCGCTCTACTACAGCTTCCCGCAGATCGCCGAGGCGATGGGCCGCGATCTCGGCTGGGACAAGCCGCTGCTCTACGGCGCGGCGACGCTCGGGCTCGTCCTCGGCGGCCTCGCCGCCTATCCCGTCGGCTCGGCCATCGATCGCGGCCAGGGCCGCGCGGTGATGGCCGGTGGCTCGGCGCTCGCCGGGCTGCTGCTGCTCCTGTGGTCGCAGGTTGAGAGCCTGCCGGTCTTCTATCTCGCCGTCGCCGGCATCGGTGCCCTGCAAGCCGCGACGCTCTACGAGGCGGCCTTCGCCGTCGTCGCCCGGCGCACGGGCGCGGGCGAGGCCCGGTCCGGCATCACGGCGCTCAGCCTGTGGGGCGGCTTCGCCTCCACCGTCTTCATCCCGCTCGTCGAGCTGCTGCTGTCCGGCCTCGGCTGGCGCGGGGCGCTCATGGTCCTCGGCGCCGTCAATCTCCTCGTCTGCGCCGGCCTCTATGCGGCGGTCATCGATCGGCGGGTCGACGCCATGCCGGCGCGCCATGCCGGTGCGGCCGCGCCGCTCGGCGGGCGCGCCGCCGTCGCCGCCGCGGTGCGTCGCCCGGTCTTCTGGGCCCTGGCGCTCGCCTTCACCGCCTATGCCGCGACGTTCTCGGCCTTCACCTTCCATCTCTATCCGCTGCTGACGGAAAAGGGCTTTGCGCCCGCCTCGGTGGTGGCCGCCATGGCCATCATCGGCCCGGCGCAGGTGACGGGACGCGTCCTCGTCTGGCTGTTCGCCGCGCGCGCTTCCGTGCGGGCGATCGGCTCGGCGGTCGTCGCCGTCTTCCCGCTCGCGCTCCTGATGCTGGCCGCATTGCCGCCGAGCTTCGCGCTCATCGCCGTGGTCGCGGCGCTCTATGGCGGCGCCAACGGCATCATGACCATCGTGCGCGGCCTCGCCGTGCCGGAGATGCTGACGCGCGAGGCCTATGGCGCCGTCAACGGCGCGCTCACGGCGCCGACCACCATGGCGAAGGCCTTCGCGCCTGTGGGCGCCGCAGCCTTGTGGGCCGCGGCCGGATCCTACGATGCCGTGCTCGTCGGCATCATCGCCGGCGGCAGCCTTCTTGCCCTCGGCTTCTGGGCGGCCGCGGCGCTGTCGCGCCGGGAGGCCGCCCGGTAGTGCGCCTTACCCCTTGACGATCGCCTCCAGCAGCCGCATCGCCCGCGCTCCGGCGGCCGCGTCGGGCACGTCGCGCTTCTCGCCACGCACCATGGCGAGGAAGTCACCGATCAGGGCGTGGTAGCCCTTGTGGTCCTCGTTGGCGGCGACCGTCAGGTTCGGCTCCCAGACGAGCGTGTCCTCGCCGTCGACGAGGCTCGCGTCCGTGCGGCTCACCTTGAAGGGCGGGGCGCGGTAATAGCGCACCTCGTGCACGTTGCGCACCTCGACGCGCTGGTGGTCGGCCATCACCTGCCACCATTCCATCGGCGTGCCGCGCGACTGGTGCGTGCCCATGACGAGCGTGCCGATGCCGCCGCTCGCGAAGCGGAAGTCGACGTGCAGCAGCAGCTTGCCGGGCGCGAGCTCGTGCCGGCGCATGCCGACATCGGCAACTTCGCCCATCAGCCACGGCACGAGGTCGAGATAATGCACGCAATGGTGCAGGTAGAAGCCGGTGTAGTCCGGGTCCTTCTCGAAATAGGTCGGCGCCGTCATGTACTCGCCGAGGAAGCTCGCCGGCGTGCCGAATTCGGGCCGGGCGACGACATTGGCGGCGATGCGGTTCGCGGTCGAATAGCGTTTCATGAAGCCGAGCACGACGGGCACGTCCGCGGCCTTCGAGGCCTCGGCCAGCTCTTCGGCCTCGCGCGCGCTCGCCGCCGGCGGCTTCTCGATGAACACGGGCAGCTTGCGGGCCATCGCCGCCATGCCGACGGCGAAGTGTACGGCAGGGCCCGCAGCGAGGCCGACGGCATCGATGTCCTCGCGCGCCAGCAGCGCCTGCCAGTCGCGAGTCGTGTTCTGCGCCGAAACGCCGTAGCGCGCCGCCGTGTGGGTGAGCCGCGCCTCGTCGGTGTCGCAGAGGGCGGCGATGGTGACCTTGTGGCGGATGAGCTGCGGCAGCAGCATCTCGTTGGCATGCGTGCCGCAGCCGATCCAGCCGATGCGGATGGTCATGGCTCAGGCCCTCCCGGCAAAGGCGAGCGCGGCCTTGAGATAGGCGACGCTGTGGGCGAGCTCAGCGTCCTCATCGCGCTGCGGCGCGCGCCATTGGGCGAGCGGCACCCCCGGCCGCTCGTCGTCGCGGCGGAACGGCTCGAGCGTGATCGGCCCAGCGTAGCCGACGTCGACGAGGGCGCGCGCCACCGCCGGCCAGTCGATATGGCCGGATCCGACGAAGCCGCGGTTGTTCTCGTTGGCCTGGAAGTGCACGAGCCGCTTGCCGGCGCGGCGGATGGCATCGGGGATAGAGGGATCTTCCATGTTCATGTGGAAGGTGTCGAGCATCACGCCGAGCGCCGGCGAGGAGACAGCCTCGGCGATGGCGAGACCGTGGCGCGTGGTGTTGGCGATGTCCGTCTCGAAGCGGTTGAGCGGCTCGAGCCCGAAGGTGACGCCGGCATTTTCGGCTTTGAGGCTCGCCTCCTTCAGGCCGATGACGACGCGGTCGATGCGCCGCTTGCGCTCGTCCTCCGCGACCGGTGCGGGCGGGCGCCCGGCGAAGACCATCGGTGCGCCGTAGAGCGGCCCGCCGACGATGGTCGCGCCAAGCGCCGTCGCGGTCTCGACGCAGGTGCCGAGATAGCGGATGCCCGCCTGGCGGGCGCCCTCGTCGGCGCTCGAAATGTCGCGGGCGAGGCTGACGCGGGCGGCCAGCACCACGCCGAGGCCGTTGTCGGCGAGCGCCGCTTTGGTCTCGGCGAGATCGAGCTCGCCGGGCTCGGGCACCAGCAGCTCGACGAAGTCGCAGCCGGCCTTCTTCGCCCGGGCGAAGGTTGCGAAATGCTCGCGGCCGAAGGGCCGGGCATAGAACATGGAGATGATGCCGATCGGGTTCGTTTTCATGGTCATGACTTCACCGCACCGGCCGTGAGACCGCCCACGAGCCGCCGTTGTACGAGGAGGAAGAGGATGGTGACGGGGATGGCGACGAGCGTTCCGCCCGCCGTGAGCAGGCCCCATTGCACCGTGAATTCGCCGATGAAGAGCTGCAGGGCCACCGTGACGGTGCGCACGTTCTGGCCCGACAGCATCATCGCGAAGAGGTATTCGTTCCACGAGGTGACGAAGATGTAGATGCCCGTCGTCACGATGCCGGGCATGACGATGGGCAGGATGACGAGGCGGATGGTCTGCAGCCGGCTCGCCCCGTCCATGATCGCCGCCTCGTCGAGCTCGGGCGGGATCGCGTTCATGTAGCTCGTCATCATCCAGATCGAGAACGGGATGGCGAAGGTCGAGTGCCCGGCGATGACGCCGAGGAAGGTGTCGAGCAGCCCGAGCATGCGCATCAGCACGAAGAGCGGGATGATGATGAGCACGATCGGGAACATGTTCACGACCAGGAACTGCACCATCAGGAAGCGCCGGCCGCGGAAGCGGAAGCGCGAGAAGGCATAGGCCGCCGGCACGCTGACGAGGAGCCCGGCGGTGACCGCGCCGACGGCGACGATGAAGCTGTTGGCGAGGTTGCCGGCGAAGGTCGTGCGGGCGAGGAGGTCCCGGTAGTGCTGCAGCGTGCCCGCGCTCGGCCAGTACTCGACCGGCCAGCGCGCGATCTCCTCGTTGGGCTTGAAGGAGGTGATCACCATCCAGGCGTAGGGCGCGAGCGCGAAGAGCACGATGAGGAGGACGGGGATCTCCACCTGGACGATGCGGGCGAGGCGGGAGCGGCGTTCGATCATCGGCTGAGCTCCCGCGCCACGCGGCGCACATAGATGAAGACGACGACGAGGAGGAGCGCCGTGAGCACCAGCGCGAGCGCCGCGCCATAGCCGAATTCCATGCCGCTGTAAGCCTTGAGGAAGGCGTAGAGCGGCAAGGTGTGGGTGGCGTAGCCCGGCCCGCCGCCGGTCATGACGAGGATGACGTCGAGCGAGTTCGCCACCCAGATGGTGCGCAGCAGGAGCGCGGTCGCGATCACCTCGGAGATCGACGGCAGGGTGACGTAGACGAGCTTCTGGAAGCGGTTCGCCCCGTCGATCTCGGCCGCCTCGTAGAGCTCGGCGGGGATCGTCTGCAGGCCGGCGAGCACGACGACGGCGAAGAAAGGAAAGCCCTGCCAGATGAGGGCGAGGATGACGGCATAGAAGGCCGTGTCGGGCTGCGCGAGCCAGGCGACCGGCTCGGAGATGAGGCCGAGCCGCAGGAGCCCGTCGTTGATGACGCCGACGTTGAAGTCGTACATCCACGTCCACATCAGGCCGATGATGACGCTCGGCAGGGCCCAGGGCACGATGATCAGCGAGCGCGCGATGCCGCGCCACCAGAAGCTCTCGTTGAGGAGCAGCGCGGCACCGAGCCCGAGCAGGAACTGGAAGCCGACGACGAGCGCGATCCACAGGAAGGAATGGCCGAGCGAGATCCAGAAGACCTCGTCGTCCCACATGCGCGCGAAATTGCCGAGGCCGATGAAGGGCACGTCCCGCGGGCGGAAGAGCACGAAATTGTGCAGGCTCATCCACGCTGTCTGCAGGACGGGAAAGAGGATGACCGCCGCCGTGACCACGAGGGCGGGCAGCAGGAAGGCATAGGGCGTCATGAGCGCGCGCGAGCGCGCTCCCGCCGTCACGAGGCTCGTCACGGGCCGAAACTCCGGAAAAAGGCGGGTGGAGGCGGCTTAGGCCGCGCTCCACCCGGGGTCTGCGGGGGCCAGGGGGGACCCCCGCCACCCATCAACCGTGGAAGTGCTTCTCGATGGCCTGCATCATGTCATCGGGGCTGATCTGGCCGAGCAGCGCGCGCTGCATGTTGGTCGGCCAGACGGTGCGCACGAAATCCGCCGTCTTGGGGCTGTCCGGCAGCACGCCGGCCATGGCGAGCGACTGTTCGCTCGCCTCGACGAAGCGCTTGGGATGCAGCTTCCAGTCCGCCATGCCCGAGGTGGTCACGGTGAGCTGGCCGGTGAAGCCGTTGAAGGTGACGTTGTTCTCGGCCGTGGACAGGAAGGTGATCCACTTGAAGGCGGCCTCCTTGTTGGCGCTTGCCGAGAAGACGGCGTTCGATTCGTCGCCGAAGGAGGTCCAGCCGTTGCCGTCGGGCGCGCGCGGCACCGGCACGGCCGAGACCTTGTCGCCGAGCGCCTCCACCATCTCGTTGGACGAGCCGACGTGGTGGATGGTCATGGCGGTGCGGCCCGCCTTGAAGCCGTCGATGATCTGGCGGAAGCCGTCGGTCGGCGCGGACGGCGGGAAGACCTTCTCCTTGGTGCCGAGATCGACGAACCAGCGGTTGGCGGCGAGCGCCTTGTCGCTCACCATGCCGCCCTTGCGGAAATTGGCGCCGCCGCCGAGGGCGAACGGCCCCCAATGGTCGTGGCCGCCGGCGCCGCCGCGCATGCCGAAGCCGAAGACGCCGTCCTTGGTGAGCGCCTTCGCCGCCTTGAGGAAGTCGTCGAAGGTGCGCGGCGCTGCGACGCCGGCCTGCTCGAAGAGATCCGGCCGGTAGTATAGATAGAGCACCACGTACTGCAGCGGCAGGTAATACTGCTTCCCGTCGCTCGCCTTGTTGAGCTGCCAGATGTCCTCGGTGATGTCGGTGCGCGCGTTCCAGCCCTTGAGCATGTCGTCGAGCGGCTCGAGCGCTCCCATCTCCACGAGGCGGGCCTGGTTGTTGAGCTTCACCATGGCGCAGTCGGGCGCATTGCCCGCGACGAGCGCGGCGAAGAGGCGCGTGTAGTAGTCGTTGCCGCCGCCCCACGGAATGCTCTCGGCGACGACCTTGATGCCGGGGTTCTCCTTCTCGAACTTCGCGACGAGCTCGGCCGGCGAGTGCTGCGGATTGTCGAAATGGTACCACCAGCGCACCGTCACGCCCTGCGCGACGGCCGGGGCCGGAAAGCTGCCCGCGAAGGGCGCGGCAAGCGCGCCCGCGCCGGCGAGCTGCAGGAACCTGCGCCTCCCGATGCCCTTTTTGCGGGTCATGTTGTCCTTGGTCATGTCCTCTCCTCCGGTTCTTTTGGATATCGTTGTCTTGGGATGATCGCCTCCGATTCCCTCCCCCCTTTGTGGGGGAGGGTAGGGAGGGGGGCAGCCTGGACAGCGGCCCTGCTCTTGTGTCACGACCCTCACCCCCAACCCCTCCCACAAGGGGAAGGGGAGTTGCCGCCTCCTACCGGCCGAACACCTCCCTGATATGCGCTGCCCCCGCCGCGATGGCCGCCCGCGCCGCCGGCAGCTCGCGCGTCATGCGCAGGAAGCCGTGGACGACGCCGGGTGACACGTCGAGGCGGAAGGGAATGCCGGTGTGGGCGAGCTTTTCGGCGAGCAGCAGCGTGTCGTCGAGCAGCGGATCAAGCCCCGCCGCATTGAGATAGAGCGGCGGCAGGCCGTCGAGCTCGGCGCGCAGCGGGACGGCGAGCTCGGCCGTGTCCGCCGGCAGGGCGCCGAGGAAGTTGCCCCAGTACCACTGCATGATCGCGGTACCGAGGAAGAAGCTGCCGTCGCCGAGGCGTTCATGGCTCGCCGTGTCGAAGATCGGCGCATAGCAGCCGTAGAACAGGGCGGCCGTTGCCGGCAGCGCCTGCCCCTTGTCGCGCCGGGCGAGGAGGGCGGCGAGCGCGAGATTCGCCCCGGCCGAATCGCCGGCGAGCGCGATGCGCGCCATGTCGACGGGCCGGCCGAGCCCGCCGTCGGCCGCAAAGGCGAGGGCGGCGAGGACGTCTTCGAGCGGCGCCGGGAAGGGGTGCTCTGGGGCGAGGCGATAATCCATGCCGAAGACGGCGCAGCCCGAGGCCTCGGCCAGGTTGCGCATGGTGCCGTCGTGCGTGTCGACGGAGCCGAAGGTCCAGCCGCCGCCGTGCACGAAGACGACGAGGCCGTTCGCGAGCGCGCCCGCCTGCGGTTCGTAGAGCCGTGCCCGCATGCCGCCGGCCCCCGTGGGGACGGTGAGCTCGCGCACGGCGGCAAGCTCCGGCGCGCCGATGTTCCAGGGCTTCGCCAGTTCTTCGAAGGTCTGTCGGGCCTCGCCCATCGCCATGGCGCGGTAGTCGACGGCGGGCGCCGCGCGCATGCGCTCGTAGATGGACTTGAAATGCGGGTCGAGAGGCAGGGTCATGCTGACTGACGCTCCGAGGAAACGTCGACGATGGTGTCGATGTGGTGGCCGAGCGCCTCGGCAAGGCCGGCGCCGTCGCGCGCGGCGAGGCGCTCGTAGATGGGCTGGTGCCGGCGCGCCGTTTCGAGCAGCGGCCGGCGATGGCGCGGCTCCCACAGCTTCTGCCGGTGCGAATGCAGGATGCAGCGCACGAGGATCTGCTCCAGCGCCTGCAGGCCCGCGAGGCGGAAGATGGCGAGGTGGAAATCCGTGTCGAGCTCGATGAGCCGGTACTGGTCGCCGGCGCTCGCGACCCGCTCCATCTCGTCCTGCAGGGCCTGCAGCTCCTGCAGCGCGCCGTCCGTCACCGCCGCCGCGGCGCGCACGGCCCCGCGCATCTCGATGCGGCGCCGGAGCGCGATGATCTCGTCGGCCTCTTCCGGGTCGAGCGGCGTGACGGCGGTGCCGCGATGGCCGCTGCGGATGACGAGCCCGTCCTCCTGCAGGCGCAGCAGCGCCTCCCGCACCGTGCCCTGGCTGCAGCCGAGCTCGCGCGCGAGGCCGAGCTCGGTCAGGGCGATGCCGGGCTGCAGGTCGTTGAGGATGATGCGGCGTTTGACCGCCGAATAGGCTGCCTCGCGCGGACGCACGTCCGAATCCTCCCTGCCTTCTTATTATCGATATTGATATTGATAATCCAAACGACGTAGCCTGACAAGACGGCGCCTGCCGGGCGGCCGGAATGATCGAGGTGGCGATGGCCTCAGGACGCGGCGGCGCGTGGGGCGGAGTGGCTTTCCGCCTGCTTCGCGGGCGCTGTCCAGCCGAGTGCGCGCGAGATGGTGTCGGCCGTCTCGATGACGAGTTCGCCGAGCACGGGGATGCGCGCCGGCGAGATGCGCTCGGCCGGGCCGGAGACGCTGATCGAGGCGAAGACGCTGCCCGAGGCGTTGCGGATCGGGGCGGCGACGCAGTTGAGGTTGCGCTGGTGCTCGGACCAGTCGATGGAATGGCCACGCTTGCGCGTCGCCGCCATCTCCTCGCGCAGCCGCTGGGGATCGACGATGGTGCTCTCGGTGAAGGCCTTGAGCCCGGCCGCGATGACGCGCTCCAGCGTCGCCTCGTCCTGGAAGGCGAGGATGGCCTTGCCGACGCCCGTGCAATAGACCGGCGCGCCCTCGATGGTCATGACGAGCGAGCTCGGGCCGCTGTCCATCTCCTTGCGGTCGACGAAGACGGCGTGCAGACCGTCGAAGATGCAGAGATGCACCACCTCGCCGCTCAACTTGGCGAGCCGGTCGACATGCGGCTGCGCCTCGCGGTGCAGGTCGAGGTTGGCGAGATAGAGGCTGCCGAGCTCGAACAGCTTGAGGCCAAGGCGATAGCGCTCCCGGTCGCGGTCCTGCTCGATGAAGCCGATCTCCTTCATCGTCGCGAGGAGCCGGTGGGCCGTGGCCTTGGGATAGCCGGTCCGCGCCTGGATCATGCCGAGCGTCAGCGTCCGGTCGTGCTTGGTGAAGCACTGCAGGATGCTCGCCATCTTGCCGAGCGAGTTGACGAGATCCTTGCGCTGGGTCCGCGTCACGCCTTGCCTCGTTCATTCCACGATGCGGAACATATCGGCAAATTCGTCGGGGGCGTCAAGCGCTTTCGAAGCATGCCGCGGTGCCGGCGGACGCGAAATCCGATTCCGTGTTGACGGTTCGCTCGTGGGCTCGATAAAGTCTGCTATGCGGAATAAAGATCCGATATTCGGACTAGGGAGCTGAAATGCACACGAAACTCGCAGGTGTCATTCCGCCGATGACGACGCCGTTCCGGACCGATGGGGCGATGGCGCTGGAGGCCGTGGCCGGGCAGGTGGACTTTCTTGTCGCGGCCGGCTCGCATGGGCTCGCCGCCGGTGGCTCGACCGGCGAGGGCCATACGCTTGATCCGGAGGAGTTCCGCGATCTCATCGGCGCGACGGTCGCGGCCACCGCCGGGCGGGTGCCGGTGATCGCCGGCATCATCGTCGACAGCACGCGCGATGCGATCCGCCGCGGCAAGCTGGTGCGCGACATGGGCGTCGCCGCCCTGCAGGTCACGCCGGTGCACTATCTCTTCAAGCCGGACGACGAGGCGATGGTGCGCCACTTCCGGGCGCTCGCCGACGAGACCGGTCTGCCGATCATCATCTACAACGTGGTGCCCTGGACCTATCTGTCGCCGAAGCTGCTCGCCCGCATCATGCGCGAGGTGCCGATGGTGGTCGGCGTCAAGCAGAGCGCCGGCGATCTCAAGCTCTTCGCCGACCTCATGGCCGAGAACCTTGCCGACAAGCTGATCTTCAGCGCCGTCGATGCGCTGATGTATCCCTCCTACACGCTCGGCGCCCATGGCTCGATCGCCGCGATCCTCGCCGCGGCGCCCAAGGCGTCGGTCGACCTGTGGGATGCGGTGAAGGCCGGCGATCACCCACGCGCGCTCGATCTCCACGTCAAGCTGCTGGCGCTGTGGAACGCCATGGTCTCGGACAACCTGCCGGCCTGCACGAAATACGCCCAGAGCCTGCAGGGCGTGAACGCCATGGAGCCGCGCGCGCCGATGCCGCCGGCCTCGCCCGCCCAGCGCGAGGCGATCCGCGCGGCGCTCGCGGGCCTCGGCGTCGCCGTCAAGGCAAAGGCGGCCTGAAGGCCGCCTTTCTGTTCAAAAAAGCAAAAGCATATCGGGTTGGAGGAAACGTCCATGTTCTCGCGCAAATCGTTCTCGCGCATATCCCTGACGCGCCGGGTCGCCATGGCCGCGGCGGTCTCGCTCGCCTTTGCCGGGCCGGCGCTCGCCGCCTGGCCGGAGCGGCCGGTCACCATGATCGTGCCGTGGAGCGCTGGCGGCGGCACCGACGCGACGGCGCGCATCGTCGCGAGCCTGCTCGAGAAGGAGCTCGGCAAGCCCGTGTCGGTCGTTAACCGCACCGGCGGCGGCGGCATCGTCGGCCACACCGAGATCGCCAATGCCAAGGCGGACGGCTACACCATCGGCGTCGTCACGACCGAGCTGTCGATGTATCACTGGCTCGGCACCTCGGCGCTGAACTACGACAGCTACAGCCTCATCGCCCTCTACAACACCGATCCGCAGGGCGTGCACGTGCGCAAGGACGGGCCGGCCACGATCAAGGACCTCGTCGAGGCGATCAAGGCGGCCCCCGGCAAGCACAAGGCCTCTGGCGCCAACCAGGGCGGCGCGGCGCATCTGTCCTTCGTTGGCCTGCTCAACGCCATCGGCCTCAAGGCCCAGGACGCGCCGTGGGTGCCGACGGACGGTTCGGCGCCCTCGCTGCAGCTCCTCACCTCGAAGGCCATCGACATCGTCACGACGACGATGCCCGAGGCGCAGACCATGGTCGATGCCGGGGAGGTGAAGACGCTCGCCCTGATGCGCCCCGAGCGCGACCCCGCCTTCCCCGACGTGCCGACCATCAAGGAGACGCTCGGCGTCGACTGGAGCCTCGGCGCCTGGCGCGGTGTCGCCGGCCCCAAGGGCATGCCGGAGGAGGTCGTCGAGGCGCTCTCGAAGGCCATGGCCAAGGTCGTGAAGGATCCGGAATTCGTGAAGTTCATGGATGCCCGCAAGTTCGGCATCGAATATGCCGGCGGTCCTGATTTCGCGAGTTACCTCAAGCAGATGGATGAACGCTTCGGCGAAGCCATGAAGGCCGCCGGCCTCGCCAAGCAATAGGGCGAAGGCTCCTTCCATGCGCAAGGTGGATGTCGCCGCGGGCTTGCTCTTCGCGGCCTTCGGGGCGGGCGTCGTCGTTCAGGCGGCGTCCATTCCTCCGATGATCGGCCAGGCCTACGGGCCCGGCTTCTTCCCCTCGCTCGTCGGCGGCGGGCTCGTCGTCGCCGGGCTCATCATCGCCCTGCGCGGCTTCTTTGCCGCGCCGGAGGCGGTGGGCGAGGGGGTGGGGCCGCCCGCGCCGGCCGCGACGCGGCCCTACTGGGGCGCGCTCGCCTGGCTCGTCGCGGGGCTTATCGTCATCATCCGGGCTTTCGAGCCCATCGGCTTCGTGCCGCTTCTCGGCACCTATCTCGCCGGCTTCATGCTGCTGCTCGGCGTGCGACCGGTGCAGGCGGTCGTCCTCGGGTTCCTCCTGACGCTCGGCGTCTATTTCCTGTTCGTCCGCCTGCTGCTGGTGCCGCTGCCGGCCGGGCTGCTGCAACCCCTTTTCGGGTGAGCGCTCATGCATTCGGTCATCCAGGCGGTCGGGCTCGTGCTCGATCCGCAGGTGCTTCTCACGGTGGTGCTGGCCTCGCTGTTCGGCCTGTTCGTCGGTGCCGTCCCCGGCCTCACGGCGACCATGGCGACGGCGCTGCTCGTGCCGATCACCTTCTTCATGGATCCCTTGCCGGCCGTTGCCGCGATCGTGGCCTGCACGGCGATGGCGATCACGGCCGGCGACATTCCGGGTTGCCTCCTGCGCATTCCCGGCACGCCGGCCTCGGCCGCCTACACGGACGAGACCTTCGCCATGACGAAGCGCGGGCTCGGCGCGCAGGCGCTCGGGGCGAGCCTCGTCTCCTCGGTCATCGGCGGCATCGTCGGCACCGTCGTCCTCATCCTCGCGGCGCCGGCGCTGGCGCGCATCGCCCTGCAGTTCTCGAGCTTCGAATATTTCTGGCTGGCGCTCATCGGCCTGTCCTGCGCCGCCTTCGTGAGCTCGGACGATCCCGTGCGCGGCTTCGTCTCCCTGCTCATCGGTCTCTTCATCGCCAGCGTCGGCATGGACGGCGTCAGCGGCACGCCCCGCTTCACCCTGGGCGTCACGGAGCTCCTGGGCGGCATCAGCTTCATTCCCGCCATGATCGGCATGTTCGCCGTCTCCGAGATCCTGAACAGCCTCGTCCGCGGCACGGCGCGTGAGCGCTTCGCCGCGACGCAGAAGGTCACCGGCGTCTTCCGCGGCATCCTCGGCCTCATCCGTCACTACTGGCGCAACGTGGCGCGCGGCTCGGTCACGGGCACGCTGATCGGCGTCCTGCCGGGCGCCGGCGGCGACATCGCCGCCTGGATTTCCTACGCCACCGCCAAGCGCTTTTCGAAGACGCCCGAGAAGTTCGGCACCGGCCATCCCGAAGGCGTCATCGAGGCAGGTGCGGCCAACAACGGCGGTCTCTCCGGCGCGTGGGTGCCGGCGCTCGTCTTCGGCATCCCGGGCGATGCGGTGACGGCGATCGCCGTCGGCGTCCTCTTCATGAAGGGGCTCAACCCCGGTCCGCGGCTGTTCGAGGCCCAGGCGGAGATGCTCTATGCCGTCTTCATCATCTTCCTCATCGCCAACCTGCTGCTCCTGCCCTTCGGCTGGGCGGCGATCCGGCTCGCGAGCCGCATCCTGACCGTGCCGCGCCCGCAGCTGATGGCGATCATCCTGCTCTTCTGCGTCGTCGGCTCCTTCGCCATCAACAACACCGTCTTCGACATCGGCCTGATGCTCGGCTTCGGCATCCTCGCCTTCCTGCTCAGCCTCGCCGGCTTCCCCGTGGCGCCCATCATCCTCGGCATCGTGCTCGGGCCGCTGCTCGAGCAGAACTTCCTGACCTCGATGGTGATCGCGGGCGGCGACATCACCGGCTTCTTCGAGCGCCCGGTCGCCGCCGCGCTCGGCGTAGCCGCCATCCTCATCTGGGCGGTGCCGCTCGGCCTCGCCGGCCTGCGCCTCCTGCGCGGCTGCACGCGCGCCGCAAAGCCCGCGGAGAACAACTCATGACGAAACGCGTGATCGCCGTGGGCATCGCGGTGATGGACAAGATCTTCTCCGTGCCCGCCATTCCGGACGAGCCCATCAAGGTCTTCGCCACCGGCTACAGCGAGATCGGCGGCGGACCGGCCGCCACCGGCGCGGTGACGGTGGCGCGCCTCGGCGGCGAGGCCGTGCTGTGGGCGCGCGTCGGCGATGATCCCGTGGGCCGGCGCATCGTCGAGGAACTGGGCGAATGGGGTGTCAGGCCTGAAATCCGGCTCGTCCCCGGCGCCCGCTCCGGCGTCTCGGGCGTGCTCGTCGACAAGGAGGGCGAGCGCCTGATCATCGCCTTCGCCGACCCCGGGCTCGACACCGATCCTGCGTGGCTGCCCCTTGCCGAGGTCGCGGCGGCGGATGCCGTCCTCGCCGACATGCGCTGGCCGCGCGCGAGCGAGATCGTGCTCGATGCGGCCCGGGCGGCCGGCGTGCCGGCGGTGCTCGACGCGGATCTTGCGTCCGACGACGTCGCCCACCGGCTCGTCGCGCGCTCGGACTATGCCGTCTTCTCGCGTCCGGCGCTCACGCGCTTTGCCGGGACGGACGATGTCGCCGAGGGGCTCCGGTCGGCGGCGCAGGTCTGCCCCGGCCGCGTCGGCGTCACCCTCGGCGGCGAGGGCTTCGCCTGGCTGGAGGGGCAGCGCCTCACGCGCGAGCCGGGCTTCACCGTCGAGACGGTCGATACTCTCGGCGCGGGCGACGTCTTCCACGGCGCCTTCGCCCTCGCCATCGCGGAGGGGCGCGACATGCGCGCCGCGGCGCGCTTCGCCAATGCCGCCTCCGCTCTCAAATGCACCCGGCGCGGCGGCCGCGCCGGCATTCCGGATCGGGCCGAAGTCACGGCCCTCATGTCTTTGTCCGAGGAGGTATGATGACTGTTTCCGCAGGCAAGCTGCGCGGGCTGAAGAGGCTCGCCGACGACAGCGGGCGCTTCAAGATGGTCGCCGTCGACCAGCGCCCGCCCATCCTGAAGGCGCTCGGCGAGAAGCTGGCGCCGCGCCAGCCCGGCTACGACGAGGTCAGCGCCGTCAAGGCGCTGCTCGCCCGCGTGCTGACGCCGCTGGGCTCGGCCGTGCTGATCGATCCCGACTACGGCTACAGCCGCGCCGTCGACGACATTCCCGCCCGGCGCGGCCTGCTGATCACGCTCGAGGACTTCCGCTTCGAGGAGGACGAGGGTGGCCGCCGCACCCGGCTCTATCCCGGCTGGGACGTCGGCAAGATCAAGCGCATGGGGGCGGACGGGGTCAAGCTGCTGCTCTGGTATCGGCCCGATGCGGCGCGCGAGGTCGTCGCGCACCAGCAGGCGCTGGTGCGGCAGGTGGGCGAGGCCTGCGCGCGCTATGACATCCCCTTTCTGCTGGAGCTCCTCGTCTATCCCTTCAAGGGCGCCAGCAACCACACGACGGATTACATCGAGGATCGCGAGAAGCGTCCCGATCTCGTGCTCCAGAGCCTCGCGGATTTCGCCGACCCGGCCTATGGCGTCGACATCTACAAGCTCGAAAGTCCGGTGCCAGCCGGGGCCCTGCCGGATCCCGCAGGCAGCGATGCCGCTGTGGCGCAGACCGAGCGGCTCTTTGCGCGCATGGCCGGGCTCATCGATAAGCCCTGGGTGATGCTGAGCGCCGGTGCGGGGATGGAGGAGTTTCGCCGCGTTCTCACCTATGCCTACCGGGCCGGCGCCAACGGCTATCTCGCCGGCCGTGCCATCTGGTGGCAGGCCTTTCGCCATTATCCCGACCTTCAGGCGATGGAACGGGAGTTGGCGTCGGACGGCATCGGCTATATGAAGGATATAAATCGATTAACAGACGATTCCGCGCAGCCGTGGCAGACGGCTGCTGCCTTTGGCGGCGCGCCGGGGCTGGCCGACGCGGGACACGATTTCCCCGGGCGCTACGCGGGCTTCGGTTCGCAGGCTGCCTGAGGTGCGGGGCCGGAGGCGCGCCGCCTCCGGGGCGGCTCGCGCCGAACCGATGGGAAACGATCGCCGGCGATCTGCGGGTGAGCCGCAGCGCCGGCGGTCCAGTCTAGGGAGACGAGACCGATATGTTGAATGATCTGAAGGGCAAGCGCGTCCTCATCACCGGCGCGAGCACCGGCATCGGCGCGGCGACAGCCGTGGAGTTCGGCCGGCTCGGCAGCCATGTCGTCGTTCACTACAATTCGAGCGAGGACGATGCCAAGGCGGTGGTCGAGACCATCCGCAAGGCGGGCGGCAAGGCCGACATGCTGAAGGGCGACGTCAGCACCTCGGCCGAGGCGATCCGCGTCGTCGACGAGGCGGCCGGCGTCCTTGGCGGGCTCGACGTGCTCATCAACAATGCCGGCGCTCTCGTGCAGCGCATGTCGCTGACCGAGATCACGGACGATTTCTACGACCGGGTGCTCGACCTCAACGTGCGCTCGGTGGTGATGGCTTCGAAGGCCGCCGTGCCGCATCTCAAGAAGGCTGGCGGCGGCACCGTCATCAACACGAGCTCGGTCGCCGCCCGCAACGGCGGTGGTCCGGGCGCGGCGCTCTACGCGAGCTCCAAGGCCTTCGTGTCGAACCTGACGCGCAACATGGCCAAGGAATATGCCGGCGACAACATCCGCGTGAACGCGGTCGCCCCGGGCGTCATCATGACCCCGTTCCACCAGCGCTTCTCGACGGCCGAGATGCTGGAGGCCATGCGCAAGACCATCGTCATGGGCCGCATCGGCGAGCCGCAGGACTGCGTCGGCGCCTATGTCTTCCTCGCCTCGCCAGCCATGAGCGGCTACCTCACCGGCCAGGTCATCGAGGTCAACGGCGGCCAGTTGATGCCCTGATGTGCCAGGGAAAAGCCGCAGGCTTTCCCAACGAGCACAAGGTAACTGCGAAGCGGCCCGGTCCGGCAGGATCGGGCCGCTTTTCTTCGGGCCAGGAGGCGGTCTCACAAAAGCTCACGCGACAGCCGCCTTGCCATCGCCGCGCAGGCGGCTTTCGCGCAGGGCGCCGGCCTCGTCGAGGATGGGGTAGGCGACCGACGTGATATGGGCGTTGATCTGTTTGAGGTCGCGCAGCACGTCGAGGTGCAGGGTGCTCGACTGGATGCTCTCGATGCGTCCTTCGCGCAGGCGTTCCAGGTGCCGCTCGGCCGACAGGCGCTCCATGTGGCGCACATCCACCTTCACTTCCACCAGCTTGCGGGCGAGGTCCATGTCGCGGCTGATGAAGATGCTCTGCGCGATGCGCAGGTTCTCCAGCGTGCGCGCGTGCAGTTCCTCGATCTCGGCCATGCCCTCGCGCGAGAAGCGCAGGCCGTACTTGATCTTCTTGGCGATCATGTCGAGCAGGCTCTTGTCGATGATGTCGCCGATGTGCTCGAGGTTGATGGCGTAGGAGATGATCTCGGTCGCCTTGCGCGCGTCCTCGTCGTCGAGGCCCTCGTGGCCGAGGCGCGAGAGATAGAGCTTGACCGCCTGCTGCAGCGCGTCGACCTCGTCGTCCATCTTGGCGATTTCGCTCTTGAGCTTGGCGTCGTTGTTGCGCAGCGCCTCGAGACTCCTGACCAGCATGACCTCCACCACGTCGCCGATGCGCAGCGTCTCGCGCGCCGCGCAGCTCAGCGCCACCGCCGGCGTGTCGAGGGAGGACGTGTCGAGATAGCGCGGGCCCAGCCGGTCTTCCGGCTGCGGCGGCATCAGCCGCTCGGCGAGGCGGGCGATGAGGCCGACGAGCGGCAGGAAGAGGAGGGCGAGCGCGATGTTGAAGGCAAGATGCACGTCGACGGCGAAATTGCCGGTCAGCGCCGCGGCCCGGGCGAGATAGCCGTCGATGGGGCCGATGAGCGGCAGGGCGAGCAGGCAGCCGGCGCCGCGCACCGCGAGGTTGCCGAGGGTGACGCGCCGCGCGAGCGGGCCATAGCCCGCCGTGGCGAGCGCCGGCGGCACCGCCCCGCCGAGATTGGCACCGAGGACGAGCGCGACGACGAGCCCCGCATCCATGTTGCTCGAGGCGGCCAGCGAGGCGACGAGCAGCACGATGGCGAGGCTCGACGAGGCGACGAAGGCGAGCACCGCCGCGACGAGCAGGCCGATGACGGGCGCGGCGCCGAGGGCGGCGAGCAGGCTCTGCAGCGTGGGCGAGGCGCGCATCGGCTCCGTCGCCGCGCCGATGAGCTGCAGCGACAGGAGCATGAGCCCGAGCCCGATGATCGCGCGGCCGATGGCCTTGGGCCGCGAGCTGTCGCTTGCCATGAAGGTGGCGACGCCGCACAGGATCAGCACCGGTGACAGCCAGTGCAGGTTGAGCGCCAGGAGCCGCGTCACCATCGCCGTGCCCACGTTGGCGCCGATCATGATCGCCTGCGCCATCGCCGTCGTCATCAGCTCCCGGCTGGCGAAGGAGGCGGTGATGAGGGCGGTGGCCGTGCTGCTCTGCACGGCGATGGTCGCGGCGAGGCCGGCGAAGAAGGCCTTGAAGCGGTTGGTGGTGCCGAGCGCGATCCAGTGCCGGAGGCTCGAGCCGAAGGCACGGGTGACGCCGGTCTTGACCATGCGCAGGCCCCAGAGCAGCAGGGCGCCCGCACCGAGAAGGTCGATCAGCACCAGATTCGCCGACATTCAACGCTCCCTTGCCGCCAAGCCGGCCCTGTCCAACTGCTTCGACCGGTGTTCGATCCTCCCGCCGGTGCCGGCATCTTACTGTAAGCCGGCTATTTGACCATGCTGCTCCAGCCCGCCATGGTTGCATCCTCGAGCGGCGCATGGGCGAACCAGCAATGCCGCACGATGGTGACGTGGCCGCTGTCGATCGCGGTGTTCTCGTCGCCCGGCAACAGCGTATGTGGCCGCCCGCGGCGGATGCGGCAGGTGATGCGCTCGCCGTCCTGCGCGGTGACGTCCATGGCTGCGGCGATCTTGTCGCGGCCGATGCGCGCGCCGGCGAGCGGGGCCGGCAGGTCCTTCGGCAGGTTGACGGAGAGCCAGGTGCCCTCGCGATGCCAGTCGCCGCGCGCCGCCCACAGGAGGTCGATGAGCGCCCGCACCGCGTCCCGCTCGCGCGGGCCCATTTCGCCGCCCTTCGTGCGCGAGAAGGCGAGGGCCGGCAGGCCCCACATGGCCGCCTCGCGGGCGATGGCCATGGTGCCGGAATAGGCCATGTCCTCCCCTACGTTTCGCCCGTCATTGATGCCGGAGAGGACGAGATCAGGCGGTGTCGCCGCCATCAGCACCGACAGGGCGGCGACGACGCAGTCCGCCGGCGCGCCCGAGCAGGCATAGGTCCGCGCCTCCCGGCGCGTCAGCACGATGTCCTTGTCGAAAGAGAGCTGATGGCTCGCCGCCGTCCATTTCCGCTCCGGCGCGACGATCCAGACCTCGTCGCCGCGCGCCCGTGCGGCCTCGGCGAGAAGCGCGAGGCCGGGGGAGGCGATGCCGTCGTCGTTGGCGATGAGAACGCGCATGGAAACCTTCAGATGTCGAGGCTCGTGCCGGTCGCAAGATCGGCACGGAGGAGGGGAATGTGCGCGGCCAGGGCGCGGAGCATCGCCGGGTCGCAGGAATGGCCAAGGACGATGCGCGCGCCGCTGGCGGCGACGATGGCGCGGTTCTCGCCGAGCGTCGGGTGGGTCGGCAGGCGGTTCCAGGCAGCGCGCCCGGCCCGCACCATCCTGTCGCCGGGGCTGCCCTTCGGCAGGTGCCCGGTGAACAGCACAGGGTGGCCCTGCCGCTCGGCGAGGGGCAGGATCGTGGCCGAGGGGCCGGACATGCCCATGCCGTCGTAGCAGAGGAGGGCGGCCTTCGGCAGCGGCTCGCCTTCCCGCCAATCGGCGGCAGCCGCGAGGCGTTCGGCGAGGCGGTCCCGGATGCCGGGGCGCAGCCATTCCTGCGCGGCGAGCTGTGCGGCAAGGGATTCGCGCATGCCTGGGGCGAGCGCCAGGGGCTCTGGCAGGATGGCGAGCAGCTCCAGCGAGCGGCCGGCCAGCGGCGTCGGCAGCACGCAGCCCTGCGGATGCCGCGCGACGAAGGCGGCGACCTGCCGCGCCCGCTCGCGCGCCGGCACGTCGTCGTCGCCATAGGAGGCATCGATGGCGATGGCGTCGCAGGGCGGCAGCGGATCCATCATGAAGACGGGGCTTTCGGGCACCACGTCGCCGCAATAGGCGAAGCGCCGCGCGCCGTCGTCGATGACGCACCAGGACCCGCCGACGATGTGGCCCGAGCGGCCGGTGGTCACGGTGAAGGGGCCGAGCGTCACGGTGCCGCGCGCCGGCAGGGCCTCGACTGCGGCCGCGCGCGCCCGCTCGCGGTCCGCCGGCGCCGCATAGCCAGCCCATGCCAGGTCCGCGTCGCGCGCGGTCTCGGTGCCCATCAGGATGCGGCTGGCGAAGCCGTGCGCGATGGCCCAGCCGAGCGCCGTCACATGATCTTCATGGGCATGGGTGATGATGAGCGCATCGGTGGCCACGAGAGCGGCGGGGGAGACGCGCGGGTAATAATCCGCGTCGTCCATGCTCACGCTCGTGTTGATGCCCGCGTCGAGCATCAGGCGATAGCCCTTGCTCTCGATGGCGAGGCTCGTGCGGCCCTTTTCACCGAAGCCGCCGAGAAGGTGGATCCGCATCTGCTTCAGCTTTCGGTCGTCGCCGGCAGTACCCAGCCGTCGTGCACGGCGATGTCCACGATGTCGCCCGGGCCGTGGTGGAAGGGCTCCGGCACCTCGAGATGAACGGTAACGTCGGGCGCCCGCACGAGGCTTGCCTCGAGCCGGAAGAAGCCACCCTGGTAGACGGTCCGCACGATATGCGCTCCGAGCCCCGCTTCGCCAGGCCCGGCGATCGCAAGGTCGCGCGCCCTGAGGCACACCTTCGCATGGCCGGCCTTCTGCAGTGGTGAAGCACGCAACGAGACCTCAAGGCCTTGGATGCGGCCCTGGCAGCGGCCCTCGCTGTCCGCGGCGCCGACCTCGACGGGCAGCACCATGCCCTCGCCGATGAAGCGGGCGACGGTCTCGTTGGCGGGCTGGCGGAACAGGTCGGAGGGGGTCGCGAGCTGCAGCAGGCGGCCCCGGTCCATCACCGCGATGCGGTCGGCGAGTGCCATGGCCTCGGCCTGGTCGTGGGTGATGTAGATCATCGTCGTCGCCGTGCGCTCGTGGAAGCGGGCGAACTCGTCCTCCATCGCCGCGCGCAGGTGCACGTCGAGGTTGGCGAGCGGCTCGTCGAGCAGCACGAGCGAAGGCTCGGTGACGAGGCAGCGGGCGAGCGCGACGCGCTGGCGCTGGCCGCCGGAGAGAAGGCCCGGGCGGCGCTCGGCGAAGGTCTCCAGCCCGACGAGCGTGAGCGCCTCCTTGACGCGGCGCGTGCGCTCGGGGTCTTTCACCCCCGCCACCTTGAGGCCGTAGGCGACATTGTCGAACACGCTCATGTGCGGCCACAGCGCGTAGGACTGGAAGACGATGCCGACGCGCCGATGCTCCGGTGGCACGTGCCGGCGCGTGTCAGAGACGACCGTGTCGCCGATGCGGATCTCGCCGTCATCGACCTGGTCGAAGCCGGCGACCTGCCTGAGCAGCGTGGTCTTGCCGCAGCCCGAAGGGCCGAGCACGGCGAGGAATTCCCCGTCCCGGACCTCCATGGAGACGGTGTCGAGGGCGCGGTAATTGCCGAAGTTCTTGGAGACCCGGTCGATGGTCAGTCGCGCCACGGCAGCACTCCCTGGGGCAGCTTGCGAGCGAAGAGAAGGGTGGAGAGCATCAGCGCCAGCGTGACGATGACCGTCAGCACCGCGAGCGCCGCCGCATAGGTCGAATCCCCGCCCTGCTCGAAGGAGAAGACGACGACGCCGAGCGTCTCGTTGCCGGACGACCACAGGAGGGCCGAAACCGTGAGCTCGTTGAAGGCGGTGAGGAAGACGAGGAGGGCGCCCGCCGTCGCCGCCGGCGCGACGAGCGGCAGGATGATGGTGACGAGCCGGCGGATGAGCCCGGCACCCGCGACCTGGGCCGCCTCTTCCAATGTGCGGTCGAGCTGGTGATAGCCGCTGGCGACCGGGCGCAGCCCGAGCACGAGGAACCGCGCCACATAGCAGAAGAAGATGATCCAGATGGTGTTGTAGAGCGAGATGCCGAGAACCGGCAGCGGCTTCAGGAAGATGAGGATGGCCGCGATGGCCAGCACCACGCCCGGCAGGGCATAGGGCAGCTCGGCGGCGAGGTTGAGCAGCCGCAGCATGCGCGAGCGCCGCCAGACGAGGAAATAGGCGAGCGGCACCGAGACGACGACGATGACGAGCGCAGCGGCAGCCGACAGCCCGAAGCTGTTGGCGAAGGCGCGTCTCGACCCCGCGTGGTCGAACATCACATAGTCGTAGTTCTCGAAGGTGGCCGTCGCGGCATTGAGCGGCACGCCGTAGCTGGGCACGAGCGAGGTGGCGAGGAGCCCGGCGAGCGGCACCACGAGGATGAGGAGGACGAGCCCCCACAAGAGGATCTCGCTCGGCAGCCGCCACCCGCGCAGCTCGAAGGGGCGCGCCGCCGTCGAGGTCGTGGTGATGCGAAAGTCGCGCCGGCGCAGCATCACGTCCTGCAGGATGATGCCGGCCATGGCGATGACGCCGATGAGGGTCGACAGGACGGCCACCTCGGAGAGGACGCCCGGGCCGAGCCCGGCGAGGCGCTGGTAGATCAGCGTCGGCAGCACGAGGTAGTTGGCGGGAATGCCGAGAAAGGCCGGAATGCCGAAATTGCCGAGGCTCGAGACGAAGCACAGCGCGATGCCGGCGACGAGCGGCGGCGTCATCAAGGGCAGGATGATGGTGCGCAGCACCGTCAGCTTGCCGGCCCCGGCGGCAAGGCCCGCCTCGATCAGCTCCTTCGGCAGGGCGCGCAGGCCCGCGCGCAGCGTCAGGAAGACGAGGGGGGCGTACTGGATGCCGAGCAGCAGGATGATGCCCTCGGCCGAATAGAGCGGGTTGCGCGTGCCGAGCGGCGGGGCGAGCCCGAGCATCTTGAGAAGAGCGCTCGACGGCCCCGTCACCTGCAGCCAGGCGAGCGCCGTGACCTGCGGCGCGATCATCAGCGGCAGCACGAAGCAGAAGACGAAGGCGTTGCGTGCCCGCATGTCGGTGAGGGCGACGAAACAGGCGACGATGCTGCCGATGACGACGGCGAGCACGGTGCCGCCGAGCGTCGTCACCAGGCTGTTGCGCACCGCCGTCCAGGTGGTCGGATCGGACAGGACCGAGCCGATCACGCCCGAGGACACGGCGCCGCCGGGCGCGATGCCCTCGATGACGAGGCGTGCGAGCGGCAGGATGGAGAGGATGGCGACGAGGACGACGAGCCCCCACAGGAGCGTGAGGTCCCCGCCGCGCATGGCCTTGGCAGCACTGCCGCTCATGATGTCCGCGACCCGTCCGGCTCAGTTGCCGAACATGTCGGCGAAGCGCTTCTTGTCCGCGTCGGTCGTCTCGACGACCTTGGCGATGTTCGTCGCCATCAGCTCGATCTTCGTGCCCTCCGGCAGCCACTCGGGATTGGCGATGCCCGCCTTGGCGGGGACGTAGCCCATGGAAGCGGCGAGCTTCTGGCCCTCGTCGGAGAGGATGAAGTCGACGAAGGCCTTGGCGGCAGCCTCGTTCTTGGTGGTCTTGAGGATGGCAACCGGCTCCGTCACCGCCGGCACGCCCTCGGCCGGGAAGACGAAATCGACCGGCGAGCCCTTGGCCTTGGCGTTGAGCGCCATGAAGTCGACGAGGATGCCATAGGCCTTCTCGCCGCTGGCGACCGACTTCAGCACGGCGCCGTTGCCGCGCACGGCCACCGCGTCATTGGCCTTCAGCCCCTCGTAGAACGACCAGCCGAGGTCGGCGTTGTCCACCATCGTGCCGAGCATGATGGCGGCAGCGCCCGAATAGAGCGGGCTCGGCATGGAGATCTGGCCCTTGTAGGAGGCCTTGGTCAGGTCCTTCCAGGACGTGGGCTTCTCGGCCGCGCCGGTGTTGTAGGCGATGCCCGTGGTGATGAGCTTGGAGCCGAAATAGGTCTTGTCGGCGTCGTAGGTCTCCTTGTCGAAGCCCTCGACCTTGGCCTCGGCGTAAGGCAGGAGGCGCCCGTCCTTCTTCAGCGCCTGCATGCTCGCCGCGTCGGCGATGAGGAGGACGTCGGGGCGCGGGTCGCCGGCCGTGAACTCGGCCGCGAGCTTGCCCATCACCTCGGTGGTGCCGGAGCGGAAGATCTCGACCTCGATGCCGGGATAGGCCTTCTTGAAGGCCTCCGTCGTCAGGCTGGCGTCCTTCTCGGGCTGCGAGGTGTAGAGCACCAGCTTGCCGGACGGCGCCTGCGCAAAGGCGGGGGCCGCAGCGAGGGCGGCGGCGAGCGCACCGGCGGCGACGAGGGTGCGGCGGGTCAGCGTGTTCATGAATTCTCCTCCCACTGTGGGCCGGGCTGCGCAGGATGCGCGAAGCCGGCATTCCTATCGTCCGGGCATATTGTTTTTGTGACGATGGATTCTTTTATATTTCCGATAGTTACCTCAGATAAGCACCTCCGGGCATTCAATGGCTTCCCTGAGGTCCGCCATGAAGCGTGCGGCGGTCACACCGTCGACGATTCGATGGTCCGACGACAGCGAGAAGGTCGCCATCGGCCTCAACACGATCTCGCCGTTGCGGCCGACCGGCATCTCCACCGTGCGCCCAATGGCCAGGATCGCGCTCTCGGGCTGGTTGATGATGGCCGTGAAGCTGTCGACGCCGAACATGCCGAGGTTCGAGAGGGTGAAGGTGCCGCCGCGCATGTCGGCCGGCTGGATGCTGCGGCTCGCCACCGCCGCGCGCAGGCGGCCGAAGTCGCGCGTCAGCTCCGCGAGGGTCTTGCCCTCCGCACCGCGCAGCACCGGCACCACGAGATCGCCGTCGCGCTCCATGGCGATGCCGATGTTGACGGCGGCGTGCAGGCGGGCCGCATCGCCCTCGACGCTCGCGTTGAGCATGGGGTGGCGCGGCAGGATGCCGGCGACGACGCGGGCGAGAAGCACCGTGAGGCTCGGCTTGACGCCGATCGCCTTCTCGATGCGCGGACCGACGCGCTTCAAGAGGGCCTGGAGGGCGCCCATGTCCATCTGCGCCGTCATGTAGAAATGCGGCGCGACCCGCATGCTCTCGGAAAGACGGCTCGCGATGATGCGGCGCACGGGGCCGAAGGGAATGAGCTCGCCTTCCGCCGGCGCTTCGGCGGGCGCCCGCGCGGCGACGGGCACCGGCGCGGCGCTCTCCGCCTTCGCGAGATGGGCGAGGACGTCCTTCTCCGTGATGCGCCCGCGCGGGCCCGAGCCCGTCACCGCGTCGATGGCGATGCCGTTGAGACGCGCCGTGCGGCGGGCAAGCGGCGTCGCGCGGATGCCGTCCGCCGTGGGGGCGGCATGTCTGCCGTTCATCGGTGCGTTTTTCTCCCCTCCCCCTTGCGGGGAGGGGCTGGGGGTGGGGGTCGTGACGGAAGACGGCAGCGGCCCCTCTTGTGGCGCCACTCTGCCAACGGCGAGAGAAGTTCCCGGCGCTCCCGCCGTCGGTTCGGCTGCCTCTCCCGCCTCCTCACCCTCCTGAAAGATCCACGCCACGGGCGTGCCCACCGCGATCGGCTCGCCAGAGGCGGGCACGAGGTTGCGGATGATGCCGCTCGCCGGGGCCTCCACCTCCATCACAGCCTTGTTGGTGCCGATCTCGAAAAGGATGTCGCCCTGCTTGACGGCATCGCCCTCGGCGACCTTCCAGGCCTCGATGGAGCCGGTCTCCATGTCCATGTCGACCTTGGGGAGGATGACCTCGACGGGCATCAGGCGTCTCCCCTGGCGAGCCGGCGCGCGGCGGTGAGGATGTCATCCTCCTGGGGCACGGCGGCCTTCTCCAGCACCGGGTTGTAGGGCAGGGGCACCTCGGCCCCGCCGAGGCGGACGATGGGTGCGTCGAGGAAGTCGAAGACGTCGCTCTCGGCGATCATGGCCGAGATCTCGGCGCCGATGCCCATGGTCTTCACGCCCTCGTAGACCACCATCAGCCGGTGCGTCTTGCGCACGCTCGCGGCGATGGTGTCGAAATCGATGGGGCGCAGGCTGCGCAGGTCGATGACCTCGGCGTCGATGCCTTCCTCCGCCAGCTTCTCCGCGGCCGCCGCCGCGCGCACGACCATGATCGACGAGCCGACGATGGTGAGGTCGCGGCCCTCGCGCCGGACCGCCGCCTTGCCGATCGGCACGCGATAGTCGCCCTCCGGCACATGGCCCTTCGTCTTGTAGAGCAGCTTGTGCTCGAAGATGAGGACGGGATTGGGATCGTCGATGGCCGACAGCAGCATGCCCTTGGCATCGTGCGGGCTCGACGGCTGGATGACCTTGAGGCCCGGGACGTGGGCGAACCACGCCTCGAGGCTCTGGCTGTGCTGCGCCGCCGCCCCGGTGCCCGAGCCGCCGGGCAGGCGCACCACCATCGGCACCTTGGCCTTGCCGCCGAACATGAAGCGGATCTTGGCCGCCTGGTTGACGATCTGCTCCATGGCGAGCGTCACGAAATCCGAGAACTGGATCTCCAGCACAGGCTTCATGCCGGTGATCGCCGCGCCGACCGCCGCCCCCGCGATGCCGAGCTCGCTGATCGGCGTGTCGATGACCCGCTCGGTGCCGAAACGATGCACCAGATCGCCCGAGACGCCGAAGGCGCCGCCGTAGACGCCGACATCCTCGCCGAAGAGGAAGACGCGCTCGTCCGCCTCCATGGCGATGGCCAGCGCCTCGCGGATGGCTTCGGCATAGGTGAGTTCGCGCACCGCGCTCTCCACGGCGGCCTCAGTCAGCGTAGACATCGCGGGTCAGGTCCTTCGGGTCCGGGTCGGGGCTCGCCTTGGCGAAGTCGAGCGCGGTGTCGATCTCCGCCTGCGCCGCCTCTTCGATGGTCATCAGCACGTCGGGCGTGAAGCGTTCGTGCGCCACGAGCTCCGCCTCGAGGCGGCGGATGGGGCAGCGGTTGCGCCAATCCTCGATCTCTTCCTTGGTGCGGTAGAGATTGCGGTCGCTCTTGGAATGGCCGCGCAGGCGATAGGTCTTGCATTCGATGAGCGTCGGACCGCCGCCGGTCCGCGCCCGCTCGGCCGCATCGTGCGCCACAGCGGCGACGGCGGGCAGGTCGTTGCCGTCGACGACGACGCCCGGCATGGCATAGGCCACGGCGCGGTCGGCGACGTTGGGCACCGCCATGGCGCGGCCGATGTCCATCGACATGCCGTACTTGTTGTTCTCGCAGACGAAGAGGATCGGCAGTTTCCAGATCGAGGCCATGTTGAGCGCCTCGTGGAAGGCACCCTCGTTGGAGGCCCCGTCGCCGAAGAAGACGACGGCGACCCGGTCGAGCTTCTGCGCCTTGATGCTCATGCCGACGCCGACCGCGATCGGCAGGCCGCCGCCGACGATGCCGTTGGCGCCGAGATTGCCGCCGTCGACATCGGCGATGTGCATGGAGCCGCCGCGCCCGCGGCAATAGCCGTTCTCCTTGCCGAAGAACTCGGCGAACATGCGCGCCGGCTCCGCCCCCTTGGCGATGCAATGGCCGTGGCCGCGGTGGGTGGAGAGGATGTAGTCCTCGTCCATCAGCGCCAGCGTCGCCCCGACGGCGCTCGCCTCCTGCCCGATGGACAGATGCATGGTGCCGTGGATGAGGCCGCGCATGTAGCTCGCCTCGGCCGCCTCCTCGAACTTGCGGATGAGGTGCATCTTGCGCAGCACGCTCCGCATCGTCTCGTCGTCGATGGCCGCCAGCTCCGGCCGCTGGTTGGGCCGCCTGGCGGTGGTGTCAGTGTCGGCTTTCATCGCGTCATGACCTCGGTGGCTGGTCGGGTGGACGTTGGCACAGCACCCTGTCCTTCGCATTCAAACGCCGGAGGCGTTGATCCTCCCCCGTGAGGGGGAGGTGGCGCCGCGAAGCGGTGACGGAGGGGGCGATGCGGCCAACGTTGAACATGGTTCCCGGTTTCGACCCCACCCGTCTCGCGCCTTACGGCGCGATCCACCCTCCCCTCGAGGGGAGGGATCACCCCCCGCGTCTCCGCATCACCGCCCCTCGAGCCCGGCGACGAAGGCGTCCTGCTCCTTGCGCACCCTGGCGATCATCAGGCTCTCATCGGGCGCGCAGTTCTCGTAGGTGAGATACTCGCCCTTGCGCACCGGCCGCGTGACCTTCGCCCCCTGTGCGAGGCCGATCGGCAGCGCCTTCAGCGAGAGCGCGTCCGCCCGGGAGAGGGCGATGCCGCGGTAGCAATATTCGCCGATGGCATCGAGCGTCTCGCCCGCGGTGAGGTCGCGCTTGGCGACGGCGCCGACTTCCGCGCTCGGCACCGGCAGCGGCCGCATCAGGCTGCGGCCGTAGATGACCGCGTTCGCCGCCGACAGCGGCACCTCGATGCTGGTGAGGTGATAGGGCCGGTAGAAGGTGTAGTAGGGCCCTTCGCCGAGGTGCAGGTCCTCCATCCGCTCGCGGATGCGCGGATGGCGCATCTCGGCGATGACGAAGACCCCCGGCGCGACGCCGCGCGCCACCGAGAAATCGACGACGCCGCGGCGCGACAGGAGGCCCCCGTCCTCCTGCGGGCACAGCACCTTGTGAAGCTCCTCGCGCGGCGCGGCGGGCCCGTGCATGCCCGGCCGGTCCGGCACCAGGCCGGCGGCATTGGCGACGGCGACCATCTCGACCATGGTCTTCGAGCCGTCGACGAACTCCACCAGCATCCGCGGGTTCATGTTGCGCCGGTGCGCCTCCTCCTCGTAGGCGTCGGGCGTGGCATCGAACTTCAGCGGGTTGTTCTTGCCCTTGCCGGCGGCGACGACGGGATAGCCGAGGCTGCGCACGAAATTGATCAGCTCCATCGTACAGCAGGGCTCGTCGCCGGCGGCGAGCGTGTAGACGACGCCCTTCTCGTCGGCCTTGGCCGCCAGATAGCTGCCGATGGTGATGTCCGCCTCGACGTTCATCATCACGATGTGCTTGCCGGCGGCGATGGTGGCGAGCGCGACCATGGCCCCGACATTGGGATTGCCCGTCGCGTCGATGACGACGTCGACGCCCTCGGCAGCGCAGACCGCTTCATAGGACGGGGCGACGGCGAGGCGGCCCTCGGCGATCGCCGCCGCGACCTCGCCCGGGCTCGTCGCGGTCTTCGGCTGCCGGGCGCTGCCGCCGGCGATGGCGCAGGCCTCGCTGACCCGCTCGGCGATGGCATCGGCCGCAGCGACGATCTCGATGCCGGGCATCTGGGTCGTCTGCACCACGATGTCGGTGCCCATCTGGCCGACGCCGATGAGGCCGACGCGGACCGGCCGTCCCTCGCGCTCGCGGCGCTGGAGGGCGTCGATGAGGGAATCGTCACTGGCACGCCCCGCAGGCGCTCTGGTGTCCATGGGCTGTTTCCCCTCTCCACGGCGGTTCCGTGACGTGCCGTGATCAGCACATTTGTACATTGCAACGAACATAAATTCATGAACGATTGCGCGTCAAGCGGGATGCGATGTACGCCGCGCGCTTGCCTCCCGGGGCGCTTGCGGTCACTGTCGCGGCCGATTGGATGATTGGGAAAATCGTTGCCGATGCGTGCCGAGAAGCTTGCCCGCCAGGAGGTTCAGCCCTCGTCCGACATGAAGGTGCGGGCGGCTTGGCTCTATTATGTCGAGGGCCTCACGCAGGAACAGATCGCCCAGACCATGAACATCGGGCGCATCAAGGTCGTGCGCCTCCTGGCGGCGGCACGCGACGAGGGGCTGGTCCGCATCCGCATCGAGGCCAAGGGCGCCGAGCAGATCGCGCTGGAGCGCCGCCTCGTGCGTGAGCTCGGCCTCGGGGAAGCGATCGTGGTGCCGGCGGCCGCCGACGAGGCCGACACCGCGACGCTCGTCGGCCACGCGGCCGGCAGCTATCTCAACGACCAGGTGCGCGACGGCATGTCCATCGGCATCGGCTGGGGCGCCACCCTGCACATGAGCCTCAAGGCCCTCGGCAACGGCCGCTACGACAATCTCTCCGTCATCTCGCTCATGGGCGGGCTCACCCATTCGCGCACCATCAACCCGTCCGCGGTGGCCCGGCGCGTGGCCGATGCCTTCGGCGCCGAATGCTACCAGCTGACGGCGCCGATCTTCGTCGCCAATGAGGCGGTGCGGGCGCTCCTCTGGGAGGAGCCGGGCCTGAAGGAGCTGCTCGACAGGGCGCGCCGCGTCGACATCGCGCTCGTCAGCGTCGGCAACGTCAGCGAGGAGGCGACGCTCTTCCGCCAGGGCCTGCTGCCGCGTTCGCAGCTCGAGAGCCTGCGCAAGGCCGGCGCCGTCGGCGACGTGCTGTGCCATTTCCTCGATGCCGAGGGCAATGTGGTCGACCATCCCTTCAACCGCCGCATCATGGCGATCGACCTCGACGACATCCGCCGCATCCCCAAGGTCGTCGTCGCCGCCGGCGGCTACAGCAAGGTGCGCGCCATCCGCGCGGCGCTGAAGGCGACCTCGGCGAGCGTCCTCGTGACCGACGAGCCGGCAGCGCTGGGGCTGCTCGAGGGCTGAAGGCGGATAACGCCATCGATTCCGGGCGTCCTTATTCCGGACAGTCGCGACACGTCAGTCCGCCCTTCACGCCTGGCGCGCCCTCGTGCCCCGGACGCGCCGCAGCATGAAATGATGCGGCGCAGAGCCGGGACCTATTCATGCGGTGCCTTCGGCAGGTTCATGTGCTGGTTCCCGGGTCGCATTCCGCTTCGCTGCATGCGCCCGTGAACGAAGTTGCTTTCGGTTGCGGCGGCGTGAGGTCCGCCCGACTGCCGACTGCCGACCGCCACATCAAACACATTGACGATCGTAGAAACAAATGTACACTCATTTGTGCAAGACACGAACAAACGTGCGGCATAGGGGAGGAACGCATGAATTTCTGGCAAAGCGCGCTTCTCGTTCTCGGCGTCCTGTGGGCGCTGCAGAGCCTCGGCACTTACCTGCAGATGCGCCACTACCGCCGCGTGCTCGGCGACATCACCACGCGCTGGGCCGACGGCTATGTCGGCGTCGGCGTCGCCAAGGCGAGCTTCGGCCGCGGCGTCATCGCCATGCTGGTCGTCGGGGCAGACGATCTGGTGCGCGAGGCCCTCGTCATGGAAGGGCGCAGCGTCTTCGCCAAATTCGTGCCCCTGCCGGATCTGACCGGCATGCCGGCCGCCGAGCTGCGTGTGGGCACGCCCTTTGCCGGGGCCGCCAACCGGGCCGCCGCCTTCCGCCAGGCGCTGGAGCAGGTCGATCGCCTGCGCACCGGGCGCGCCGAGGCGCCTGGGCCCGGCCGCGTGGCGCGGCCGACCCCGGCCGTCGCCTGACGCCAGGTGCCGGGAAGCCCTCGGCGGCGGTCGCCGCGAGGGATCGATCAAGCAAGGCAAAATGTCTGGGGAGGGTGAACCATGTTGGAATGGCTGGCCGGAGGCGCCGAGGCCTTCATCGGCGTGTTCAACGAGGGCGGGAAGGTCTTCATCGCCTTCGTCACGGGTATCCTGCCGACGCTGATCGTGCTCCTGACGGCGGTCTACGCCATCATCGAGCTCGTCGGCGAGCAGCGCGTGCACAAGGTGGCGCGCTATGCGGCGGGCAATGTCTTCACGCGCTACACCATCCTGCCGCTGCTGGCGGTCTTCTTCCTCACCAACCCGATGGCCTACACCTTCGGCGTTTTCCTGGAGGAGAAGCACAAGCCGGCCTTCTACGATTCGGCCGTGTCCTTCGTGCACCCGATCACCGGCCTCTTCCCCCATGCCAATCCGGGCGAGCTCTTCGTCTGGCTCGGGGTTGCGGCCGGCATCACCAAGCTCGTCGAGAATGGCACCGCGCCGTTTTCGCTCGCCAAGCTCGCGCTCTTCTACTTCGTCGTCGGCCTCGTGGTGATCCTGCTCAAGGGCATCGTCACCGAGTGGATCACGAAGATCATCGCGCGCCGCGAAGGCGTGACGCTCTGAGCCGCCGTGCTCGTGACGCGAAAGAAGGAGCACGGACATGTCGGACAGGCAGTTCAAGGCCGTCAGGATCGAGCGCGGCGCGCGCGGCTGGGGCGGGCCCCTGGTCATCCAGCCCACCACCGAGCGTGACAAGGTCGTCGCCGTCACCGGCGGCGGCATCCCGGAGGTCGCCCGGCGCATCGCCGAATTGACCGGCGCGACGGCGGTCGACGGTTTCACCGCGCCGCCGCTCGAAAGCGAGATCGCCGTCGTCGTCGTCGATTGCGGCGGCACAGCCCGATGCGGCGTCTACCCGCGCAAGCGCATCCCGACGGTGAACCTCACGCCCGTCGGCCAGTCGGGGCCGCTCGCCCAGTTCATCACCGAGGACATCTATGTCTCCGGCGTGACGGTGGATTCGATCCGCCTCGCCGACGGCAGCGAGGCGGCCGCGCCGGCCGCCGCAGGGGCGCCGCCGGCGGGCGCCAACCCCTTCGCCGCGCCGGCCGGGGCGGCCATGCCGGCGGCGGAATCGGGCGGCCTCGTCGGCTTCATCACCGGCATCGGCCGCTCCATGGGCCATGTCGTCGGCGTCCTGTTCAACAGCGGCCGGCGCTCGATCGACCAGGTCATCCGCAACGTCCTGCCGTTCATGGCCTTCGTGACGATGCTCATCGGCGTCATCAACGCCACGGGCATCGGCAACTGGCTGGCGCACCTGCTCGAGCCGCTGGCGGGCAACATCTTCGGCCTCCTGGTGCTCTCGGCCATCTGCGGTCTGCCGTTCCTGTCGCCGGTGCTCGGGCCGGGCGCGGTCATCGCCCAGGTCATCGGCGCGGCCATCATCGGCCCGGCCATCGGCAACGGCACCATTCCGCCCGCCATGGCCCTGCCGGCGCTGTTTGCCTACAACACCCAGGTCGGCTGCGACTTCGTGCCCGTGGGCCTCGCGCTCGGCGAGGCAAAACCCGAAACCATCAAGATCGGCGTGCCGGCGGTTCTCCTGAGCCGCCAGATCATGGGACCCGTTTCCGTGGTCATCGCCTGGCTCGCCAGCTTCGCGCTCTGAAGAAAAAGGAGATCCGCCATGACGCAGCTCTATCGCACGGTGATCACGACGATCGGGCCCGATGTGGCGGATCTCGCCGAAGGGGGCGTCGTCATCCTCTTCGCCGAGGGGGCGCCGCCGGAGCTCGCGGAAGTCGCCGTGCTGCACCGGGCTGAGGGGGAGGCCGGCGCCGCCCCCGCCCCGGGCGACGTGCTGCGCATCGGCGGGCGGGACTTCGCCATCACCGCCATCGGCGAGACGGCGTGGAAGAAGGTGGCCGACATGGGCCATGTCGTCTTCAATTTCTCGGGCGTCGCGAGCCCGGACCGTCCGGGCGAGATCTGCCTCGAGGAGACGCAAGGGGCGGCCGTGCTGCCGCTGCTCGTCCCCGGGGCTGCCATCGAAATCCTGGCGAGGGCCTGAGCGATGGCAGGGCAGGCAACCGTGGAGCAGGTGATGGACGTCGAGCGGACGGCGGTCGTGCGGCTGGAGGAAGGGCTGCACGCGCGTCCCGCCGCGCGCGTGGTGCAGTTCGCCAAGGGCTTTTCGTCCGACATCGAGATCGTCAAGGGTGGGCGCTCGGCCAATGCCAAGAGCACGGTCAAGCTCATGCTGCTGGCCGTCAAGGAGGGCGACGAGATCGTCATTCGCGCCCGCGGCGAGGATGCCGAGGCCGCCGTCGAAGGCCTCGCCGCCATCGTCGCCGGCGAGGCGGACGATCCGGCCCGGGAGGCCGCGCAGACGGTCCCGCCAGAACATGTGCCTGCCCCGACGGTGGCGCAGGAACCTGCGGCGCCGGGAGAACTCGTCGGTGTCGCCGCGAGCGAGGGCGTGGCCGTCGGCCGGGCCTTCGTCTATCTGCCGCGCGAGCCGCAGCCGGAGCGCGGCCGCATCGCGGCGCAGGAGGTGGAGGCCGAGACGCTGCGCTTCCGCCGCGCGGTGGAGACCGTCTGCGCCATGCTCGAGCGCAAGGCCGACAACGGCGATGCTGCCGCCGCGACCGCTGCCGACATCATGGCGGCGCTCAAGGACGTCGCGCAGGATCCCGAGTTCCTCACGGCCGTCGAGGCGCGCATCGGCGCGCAGGAGGATCCGGTCGCGGCGGTGCTCGCCGTCGGCGCGGACCTTGCCGAGCGCTTCACCCACATCGACGACGCCTATTTCCGCGCCCGCGCCGAGGACGTGCGCGGCGTCGCCCGCCAGGTCGCGAACGTGCTGCTCGGCCGCGACGAGATCGACCTTGCGGCGCTCGCCGAGCCGGCGATCCTCGTCGCGGGGCACCTGAGCGCGCTCGATCTCGCGCGCCTGCCGCTGCGCCTCCTCGAGGGGCTCGTCACGACCGAGGGCGGGCCGACCTCGCATATCGCCATCCTCGCCCGCTCCTTCGGCTTTCCCGCCGTCGTCGGCGTCAAGGCCGAGGAGGCGGCGCTGCGCTCGGCGCAGACGGTCGCCATCGACGGCAGCCGGGGCGTTGCCGTCGTCAATCCCGATGCCGCCGTCGCGGCCGCCTATGCTGCGCGGCTCGAAAAGGCGGAAGCCGAGCGGCGCGCGCTCGCCGCCTTCACCCATGTCGCGCCGAAGACGCGCGACGGCCGCGCCATCGAGGTGGCGGCCAATCTCGGCTCGGAGGCGGAGATCGACGGAGCGCTCGGCTTCGGCGCCATGGGTGTTGGCCTCTTCCGCACCGAGTTCCTGTTCATGCACGGCAAGACCCTGCCGAGCGAGGACGAGCAGTTCCGCATCTATGCGCGCGTCGTGAAGGCCTTCCACCCGCATGCGGTCATCTTCCGCACGCTCGACATCGGCGGCGACAAGGCTCTGCCCGGCATCGCGCCCGAGCGGGAGGAGAACCCCTTCCTCGGCTGGCGCGGCATCCGCATGTGCCTCGACCGGCCGCATCTGTTGAAGCCGCAGCTGCGTGCCATCCTGCGCGCCGCGGCCGTGGGGACGGCGCGCGTGATGTTCCCGATGGTGACGGATGTCACCGAGGTGACGGCGGCGCGGGCGCTCATCGATGCCTGCCGGCAGGAGCTCATGGACGAAGGCCGCGAGGCCGGCCCGTTCGAGGTCGGCATCATGGTCGAGACGCCGGCCGCCGCCCTTTGCGCCGCGACGCTCGCCCGTGAGGTCGACTTCTTCTCGATCGGCACCAATGACCTCACGCAATATACGATGGCGGCGGACCGCACCAACGCCCGCCTCGCCCATCTCAACCGGGCCGACCATCCCGCCGTGCTCGCCATGATCGAGATGACCTGCCGGGCCGCGCGCGAGGCCGGCATCAAGGTCGGCGTCTGCGGCGAGGCCGCCGGCGAGCCGGGCATGATCCCGCGGCTCCTCGGCTGGGGCGTGAGCGAGCTCTCCATGAGCCCCTCGCTCATCCCGCGGGCCAAGAAGATCGTCAGCGAAACGTGATCGGACCGGGCGCTGAGGCGCCCGGCCTCAAAGGGCTCTTCCCCTGACTGGAAAGCCCGCCGGAAAGCTTCCGGCGGGTTCTTTTTTGGGGCGGTAGGAGCAAGGATTCGTTGCGAATGCCCGAGACGGGCGCGAAGCGGATCTCCGCATTCAAAACTCCGCGTAGATCTCGATGATGTTGTCCTCGGGATCACGGAAGAACAGCGTGCGGTGACGCCACTTGGGCAGGTCGGTCGGTTCCCGCAGGATGGCCACGCCTTTGCTCGCCAGTTCCTCATGGCAGCGATCGACGGCATCCAGCGGCACGCGGAAGGCAAGTTGGACCGCCGCTGAGCCTTGCGGCCGTGGGCCGTCATCGCAGAGGGACCACGGCCCGCGAGGACGAAGCGTGAGTAAGGTCGAGCCGATCCGAAAGCTCACCCAGTTTTCTTGATCCTCGGCGATCTCGAACCCCATCACATCGCCATAGAAGGTTCGGGTCTCCTGCATCTTGCTGCAAAGGATGACCATGTAGTCGAGGTTCGCGATCCCGCCGAGGCTCATCATCGTCTCCACTTCGCCTGGAGACGCTATCAAAGCGACCGGCTAGGCACCACCAGTCCCACCGTCGCGTTGGGTGGCGGGCCCGCTACGTATCTGGTCTTCCCTTCCCGCAAGAGAAGCGGAGAACATCACCCCCGCAGCGCCGCCTCGATCTTGTCGAGCACCTCGGCCTTGCCGATGCCGGTGAGGAAGGCGAGCGTGGTGATGACCGGCTTGTCGAGGTCCGGCGGCACCGGTGTCGTCGAGACGACGAGATCGACGTCGTCGATCAGGCCCGGCACCTCGGTCGCCTTGCACTGGCGGATGTCGACCGCGATGCCGCGCTCGCGCATCTCCTCCTCGATGGCATTGGCAACGACGGTCGACGTCGCGACGGCCGTGCCGCAGGCGACGAGGACGACTTTGGTCCTTGGCATTCTTCTTCCTCCCGTTCCTGTCAGACGATGCTGGTCGCCGGGGGCGGCAAAGGCAAGGCGGACCTTTCCGCGCCCCCCGCGTCAGGCTCCCAGCACTGCATAGATTTCGTCCGGCGACGTCGCGGCGGCGAGCGCCGCGAGCGCTCCTGGCCGCTGGATGAGCTCCGCGACCTCGCGCAGCATGTCGATCTGCGCGTCCTTGTTGTCGAGCGCCAGCATCATCACGACGCCGACGGGGATTTCCTCGTCCGGATCGTCCATGCTGCCGAAGCCGACGGGCCGCGCGAGGGTGGCAAGCGCAAGCGACGGCTTCACCACGTGCTCCGGGTCCGTATGCGGCACGGCGACGTTGACGGCGCCGCCGAGCGGCAGGCCGGTCGGCATGCTTGCCTCGCGTGCGAGGACGGCGCCGGCGAAGCTCGGCCGCACGCGGCCGAGGGCGGCAAGGCGCCCGGCGAGCAGGTCGATGACGTCACGGTTCGATGTGGCCTCGACCCCGAGGCAGATCGCCTCGGGGTCGAGATGCCGGGAAATACTGTCGTGCATGGGGCCTCGTCACTCCGCGGGCGTGGCGGCGGGGGCTTTCGCCGGTGCCGGCGCGGGGTCGTCGCTGCCGGCGAGCCGCTCCCAGGCGGCCGGCCGGCGGTGGAAGGCGATGAAGCAAAGCGCGATCACCGCAAGCAGGACGAGGAGCCCGACGATGCCCAGCCCCGCCACCGCCTCGACGACCACATAGGACACCCACAGGAAGCCGTCGACGATGCTGGTGATCTGCGTCGTGCCCTCCGGCAGCGCGAAGCCGGCGGCGACCGCGGCACTGGTGAAGAGCGGCGCGAGCCCCGTCGCCACGTAGAAGCCGACCGCGAGCGTGATGGTGCCGATGATCACCATGCGCAGCACGTTGCCGCCGACGACCGGCGCGGCCATGGCGACGAGGAAGGGGATGACCGCGAGATCGGCGAAGAGGATGACGCGGTTGCCGGGCAGGATGATCGACAGGACGATGGCGATCGGCACCAGGATCAGCGCGCTCGAGATGGCCGCCGGATGGCCGATGAGGATGGCCGAATCGAGCCCGACGAGGATCTCCCGGTCGCCGGCGCGCTTCTGGACGAAAGTCCGCGCCGCCTCGGAGACGGGGATGAGCCCCTCCATCAGGATCTTCACCATGCGCGGCAGCAGGAACATGACCGCGGCGAGGTTCATGCCGGTCTGGAGCACCTTGCTGACCACCGTCGAGGCGTCGCCGGCGTCGTAATAGCCGATGGCGCCGAGCACGAGGCCGATGGCGAGGCCGAGGATGACGGGCTCGCCGAAGACGCCGAGCTTCTTCTGGATGACGTCGGTGTCGAGGTTGATCGCGTTGAGGCCGGGGATGCGGTCGATCACCCAGTTGACGGCGATGGCGATGGGCAGGATCTGCGCCGAGGCGAGATGCGGCACCGATACGCCGGGGATGCCGTAGAAGCGCTGCACGGCCTTGGCCGTCCAGTCGGCGAAGAGGAGGGCAAGCGCCGCCATCAGCGCCGCCGCGACGAGGCCGTAGAAGAGGCTGCCGGTGGCCGCGACGACGAGCGAGCCGATGAAGGCGAAGTGCCAGAAGTTCCACACGTCGACATTGAGCGTGCGCGTCATCCGCGTCATCAGCAGCAGCACGTTGACGGCGATGCCGATGGGGATCACCCACAGCCCGACCGAGGAGCCGAAGGCAATCGCCGCCGCGGACGGCCAGCCGACGTCCACCACGTCGCGCGTGATTCCGGTGTTCTTCACGATCGCCTGCGCCACGTCGCTGAGGCTCGTGAACATCAGGCCGATGACGAGGTTGATGCCGATGAAGGCGACCCCGATGGTCACGCCCGCCCGGAAGGCGCGGCCGGGCCTGGCGCCCAGCACGACGGCGATGATGAAGATGACGATGGGGAGCAGAACGGTCGCTCCCAGGGAATCGACGACGGTCTTGAGACCGCTCAGCAGCCCATCCATGACCTTTCCTCCGGCGGCGCCGTCGTTCCGCTGTTGCGGCGGGCGCCGTTGTTATGGCGTTGTCCTGCGAGGCGCATGAGGGCGCCTTGCGTCCCTGGTCCCGTCCGGCGGCGGTCGCGGGCCTTGGCGGCCTCTCTCGTGACATCCGGCGCCGGCTTGCACGCAGTGCTTCGTCGGTTTTCGGTGATATGAGCTGGCGGCGAAGCGTCTGAACAATCGTGCGCTGCGTGCACACAAGTTCATGATGTCAGCCTTTTTAACTATCGTCAATTCGTGCGATCTGTGCACGATCGTGCAGAAAAGGGAGGAACGATGAGCGAGGCGGGGCGGGGCGATCAGGACCTCATGGTGCGTGCGGCGTGGCTTTACTACGTCCACGGCAAGGGCCAGGAGGAGGTGGCGCGCGACCTCAAGATCTCGCGCTTCAAGGTCACGCGCATGCTCGCCCAAGCGCGCGAGGCCGGCATCGTCAAGATCTCGATCCAGCACGAGACGAGCGAGACGCTCGCCCTGGCCGACTGGCTCGCCGCCCGCTACGGCCTTGCCGAATGCATCCTGACGCCGCCGTTCGACGAGCAGACGGGAAGCCTCGACGACGAGACGGCGGACCGGCTGGCGCGGCGCGGCGTCGGTCTGGCCGGCGCCAACTACCTGACGCGGCGGCTCCTCGGCACGCCGCGGCTCACCATCGGCGTCGGCTGCGGCCGCACCGTGACGGCGGTGGTCGACGCCTTCACCGCCTTCCCCAAGCAGAACGTGCGCTTCGTCTCCGTCATCGGCTCGCTGACACGCGACGTGTCGCTCAACAATTTCGAGGTCGTGCGCCTCGCCGAGGCCTGCAGCGGCGAGGGCTATTTCCTGCCCGCGCCGCTTGTCGTCGACGAGGCGGGCGATCTCGGAGCGGTGCTGCGCCAGCGCCCGGTGCAGGCGTCGCTCGCTTTGGCCCGCGAGGCCGATTTCCACCTCATGAGTTTCGGCGACTGTTCGCCCGATGCCTTCCTCTTCCGCCACGGGCTGCTCTCGCCGGCCGACCTTGCCGAGCTGCGCGCCGCCGGGGCCGTCTGCGAGCTCGCCGGCAAGTTCTTCGACCGCGAGGGCCGGCTGGTGGAGTGCGGCGTGAACGCCCGCACCATCGGCATCGCGCCGGAGGATCTGCGGCGTACCGAGGTCGTGATGCTCGCGGCGGGACGCTCCAAGGCCGATGCGTTGCAGGCCGTGCTGAAGACGGGCGTCGTCAACCGTCTCATCATCGACGGCGAGCTCGCCGGCCGGCTCGTCGCCGCGATGCCGCTGCGGGAGAGGCGTTAGGAAACGACGGCGCCATCAGTTCCCCATCCACGCCGGGCGCTTGTGTTTGAAGATGCGAAAACAGGGCGCCTGCTCGCGATCCACGCGGGTGCCAGTATATTGTAGTAATTCTTGTAATATATTTGGATTTGGTTTTACGGCAATGTATAATGGCGGTTTCTTGTAAAAAGTCGATTGTTTCTATATTTATTGCAGTAAGAGGTGGGATATGTCGGTCCCGGTCAGTTATGGGAATGGGCATCTAGAGAGATACGTTCAGCCGCTTCCGAAGAATTCGGCGAGTATTCTGTTCGATCGCAATGCGCCGCCTTCGGCTTCCGCCGCGCGGGATGCCGCGCGCACCCTTGGCAGTCCCGATGCAAGGCTCAAGCCGAGATCGCAGGTCTCGGTGGAGAACGGCTACGAACATCCGAAGACCTGGGGGGCTGGCGAGCTTATCGAGGACTACTTCGCCAAGGTGTGGAAATACAGTCCCGTCATGATGTTCCTGAATATTCTCGAGGGCAAGGGGCTGCTTGATCCTCGCAGCAAGATCGGGAAGGTGAACCAGCTTTTCGACAGGGATTTCGATGATGTGAAGCTTCGGACGGTCGAGGCCATGATGACGCTGTACCGGGATTCGCTGCAGCAGCTGCCGGATGGCGATCCCGTCAAGAACGCCTTCGCCGGAAAGGCGGATGTCGGGGAGAGGCGTCTTCAGCTCGCGGCCACCTACCGGAAGGTGGTTGGCGGGCCCTGGGACGGGCAGGTCTCGGGGCTCGAATTCTATGTAAAGCCCAGACACAACCCCGCCCCCTGGCTGAAGCTCGGCGGAGAGATCGGCGCGATCGAAGAGGCGGAAAGAAAGAACTCGTACAAGCGATATACGTTCAGCTTCTCCACGGGCGCGCTGCGCCGGTTGAGCCGGGACGGCATGAACGGCCCGGACGCGACGGACAGCATCATGGTCGGCCATCCGGCCAGGGAAAGCCTGACATTCCTGTCGATCACCGGTGATCTCGCCCAGCCTGGAAAGATCCCGGAAAAGGTCTTCGAGCTGAAGGACATCGATTCGGAGCTGAAGAATATCCTGAACGATTACGTGGAGACATTCCGCGAGCCACTGCGCGAGGCAAGCCTGGCGGAGATCGTCGTGGGTGCCCTCGGCGACCTCGTGAACAATCTCGGCCCCTTCGTCGGCGCGGTGGAAGCGCTCACGGAGGGGGACCTCAAGGGCTTTGCCATCGAGCTGGGCCTCGACCTCGCCATGATGGCGACCCCCGGAGGGCGGCAGCTGGCCTCCCTCATGAAGCGGGGCTGGAAGCTGGAGGACGTGGCGCGCGCCGTCGCCAAGGGAACGAAGGAGCGCCTGCCGCCTCTCATCGGAGACGTGATTGCGCCGATGTCGGCGCAGGATGTCGCCTATCGCAACGGTGGCAAGGGCTTCGAGCGTCTCACGCAATTCGGCTATAACCGTTCGCAGGACCTGAAGGCCTATCTGAGCGGGCCCGCCGAGCTCCAGGTGACGCGGGCGGCCAATTATGCGGACCGGGCGGAGCACCTGGTACGCTATCTGAACGACCGACCCGTCAACCCGCCCTTGTCGCGCGACGAGAGTGGAGACCTGATGCCGGTCCAGCTGTTCGGTCATGCCTATAACCGTGCAACCCCGCTGGAGCCCGACGAGCGCATGGCGCCGCTGCCCGTGACGGAGCGCCAGGAACGCCTGCATACGACTGGCTCCGAGCGCGCCGGCCGGTCATCGCTCGGGCAGGGCTCATCGTGGCAACTGCAACAGCCTTCCGGCCGCTGGGACAAGCTCCCTTCCGCTGCATCCCGGAAGGGTGATTGAGGAGCTCATGCCGGAACCGATTGGGGCGAAAGCCGCCCACCGCGGCGCGGCGGTTACCGCTTACGCCTTCGGGCGCGTCAGGCTCCTGCGGCGGAGCGCAGGTCCGGCGACAGGTCCTGCGCGTAGCCCCGCACTGTCCGGCGCCAGACCATGCGGGCCTCGAGCTCCACGGCGGCAGGGCGCCGTGTCGCCTCCTCCGGTGCCAGCATCAGCCAGGCGAAGGCTTCGCGGGCGATGTCGGACACCGGCTGGGCGAAGGTCGTCAGGCCGTAGGAGGACCAGCCCGCCTGCTCGATGTCGTCGAAGCCGGTGACGCACAGGTCCTCCGGCACGGCGAGGCCGAATTCGTGGCGTGCGGCGTCGAGGAAGCCGCAGGCGATGAGGTCCGTCGCGCAGAAGACGGCGTCCGGCCGCTCGCGGGCGGTGAGCAGGCGCCGCGCCAGCTCGCGTCCGCTGTCATACACGCTCGGGCCGAAGCGCTCGACGGCGACCGTCAGGCCGATGGCGCCGGCTGCGGCGAGGAAGCCGCGCTCGCGCGCCATCAGGCTCGGGGTGCCTGCCTCGGAATTGGCGAAGGCGAGGCGCCGGCAGCCGGCGCGCAGGAAGGCGGTGAGCGTGTGCCGCGCCGCCTCGCCATCCTTGAGGTTGATGCGCAGCGGCCCTTCCTGGTCGTCATCGCGGTTGATCAGCACGATGCGCTGGCCGTTCTCGAGGCACAGGCGCGTGATCGACTTGTCGGGCAGGCCCGACAGGATGATCGAGGCATCGGCGCGATAGTGCAGGGCCTGCCGGAGGGCGGCGCCGACGCTCGCATCCGAGCGGTCGGTGTTGATGACCATGGCCACCTTGCCGGCGTCCTGCGCCGCCTGCGTCATGGCCTTCACGAGATTCGCCCGGTAGGGCGTGCCGAGTTCCGAGCCGACAAGGCAGACGATGCCGCTCTCCTTCAGCGACAGCCCGCGGGCGAGATGGTTGACGTGGTAGCCGAGCGCGTTCGCCGCCTCCAGGACGCGCCGGCGCGTGTCCTCGGAGACGCTCGCCCCCGGCGTGAAGGCGCGTGACACGGCCGAGCGCGACACGCCGGCACGTTCGGCCACCTCACGGGCGCTGACGAACTTTCGGGGCGATGGCATGGCGATCCTGCAGCCGTCGTCAGGGAATGCTTTCCCTATGCACCGCCTTGCAACAGCGTGCAACGGCGTTGCAGAAAAATTTGCCCGTCATGTTTCTTGACAGGGGCCATGGCTGCATGGAACCTTTGCACACGGTTGCAAAGACAGACGCCGCGGAAACAGCGGCGCGCAAGGGGGAGGAAGACATGCGTTCCGGTTTTGTCGCCGTTGCGGCGGTTGCCGCTGCCGTCCAGTTCACGCCTGCGGCTGCGCTGGCCCAGGGCTCGCTCAATCTCATCTGCTCGGCTGACGTCGTCATCTGCGAACTGCTCGAGAACCGCTTCGAGAAGGAGACGGGCATCGACGTCAACATGGTGCGCATGTCCTCCGGCGAGGCCTATGCCAAGGTCCGCGCCGAGGCACGCAACCCGAAGACGGACGTCTGGTGGGCCGGCACGGGCGATCCGCACCTGCAGGCCGCCTCCGAGGGACTGACGCTCGAATACAAGTCGCCGCGCCTTCCCGAGCTGCAGACCTGGGCTGTCAAGCAGGCCGAGAGCGCTGATTACCGCACGGTCGGCGTCTATGCCGGCGCGCTCGGCTGGGGTTACAACGCCGACATTCTGGCGAAGAAAGGCCTGAAGGAGCCCCAATGCTGGGCCGACCTCCTCGATCCAGGCTTCAAGGGCGAGATCCAGGTGGCCAATCCCAATTCCTCGGGCACGGCCTATACGGCGCTCGCCACGCTCGTGCAGATCATGGGCGAGGAGAAGGCCTTCGACTATCTGAAGAAGCTCAACGCCAACGTCTCGCAATACACCAAGTCCGGCTCGGCGCCGGTGAAGGCCGCGGCGCGCGGCGAGACGACGGTCGGCATCGTCTTCATGCACGATGCCGTGGCGCAGGCGGTCGAGGGCTTCCCCGTGAAGGTCGTCGCCCCCTGCGAGGGCACGGGCTACGAGATCGGCTCCATGTCCATCGTCAAGGGTGCGCGCAACCTCGACAACGCTAAGAAGTGGTACGACTGGGTGCTGTCGCCGGAAGTGCAGTCGCAGATGAAGGAGGCAAAGTCCTTCCAGCTGCCGTCCAACAAGAATGCCGAGGTGCCGCCCGAGGCGCCGAAGTTCGAGGACGTCCGGCTCATCGACTACGACTTCAAGACTTACGGCGATCCGGAGAAGCGCAAGGCCCTGCTGCAGCGCTGGGACCGCGAGATCGGCACGCTGGCGAACTGAGCAGGGACTTGGCAGACGAGCGGCGTCTTGCATGGCCGTAACTCCCTCTCCCCGCTCGCGGGGAGAGGGTTGGGGCGAGGGGCAAGGGCTGACGCAAGCCCGAGCCCCCGCATTTGCGGAAACGGTTCTCCCTCACCCACCCCTCTCCCCGCAGGCCGGGAGAGGGGACGTGCCGCTCTTTTCCGCTCCGCCCCGCGCAGGGCCGCCCCATACGGAACCTCTCCAGTACGGAACCTCTCATGGAGCATCGCGACCGCAGAGTGGACATGGCGCTCGGCCTCGGCCTCGCCGGGTTCGTGCTCTTGCCCTGGTACAGGATCGACGAGGGGTTCTACGCCTTTCGCTGGCCGGCGCAGTTCCCCTTCGGCGCCGAGGAGGCGCCGGCCTTGGTGCAGATGGCGGCGCAGGGCCGCTGGTGGCTCGCCGTCGTCGCCGCGCTGCTCCTTGCCGCAGCCGCTGTCCGCTTCGCCGCTCCGGCCGTGTCGCGCGGACGCCTGCTCGTCGCTCTCGGCGCGGCCGGCATGGCCTTCCTCGTCCTGCAGGGCTTCGCCATCACCTTCGGCGGCTGGAGCTGGGACATCGGCGAGGCGCTCTTCGGGCCGCTCGCCACCGGCCAGCCGGCCATGGGCGCCGGTGCCGTCCTCGTGGGGCTCACCTTCCTCTTCCTGTTCTCGGCGGGGCTCGCCGAGCAGGGCGTGATGAAGGGCGATTTCTTCGTCATCGCCGCCATCGCTCTTCTCGTCGCCCTCGTCGCCGTCTTCGTGTTCTATCCGGTGCTGAGCATGTTCGTCGGCTCGGTGCAGGACTTCGACGGCTCCTTCGAGCCCTCGGGCTTCATGCGCAACATCCGGGATCCGGCCATCTGGAGCCTCGATTGCGTCATCGGGGGAGGGCGTTGCGGCGTCGCCTGGCGCACGCTGTGGCTGGCGCTGATGACGGCCACCGGCTCGACCGTCCTCGGCCTCGCCTTCGCGCTCGTCGCCACGCGCACGCGCTTCCCCTTCAAGAAGGGCCTGCGGCTGCTGACCGTGCTGCCGATCATCACGCCGCCCTTCGTCATCGGCCTCGCGCTCATCCTGCTCTTCGGCCGCGCCGGCGTCGTGACGACCTTCCTCTCCGACCTCTTCGGCGTCGAGCCGGGGCGCTGGCTCTACGGCCTCACCGGCATCTGGATCGCCCAGATGCTCTCCTTCACCCCGATCTCGTTCCTCGTCCTCATCGGCGTCGTCGAGGGCGTCAGCCCCTCCATGGAGGAGGCGTCGCAGACCCTGCGCGCCGACCGCTGGCGCACCTTCTGGCACGTCTCGCTGCCGCTCATGAAGCCGGGCCTCGCCAACGCCTTCCTCATCGGCTTCATCGAGAGCATGGCCGATTTCGGCAATCCGCTGGTGCTCGGCGGCAGCCACGGCGTGCTCTCCACCGAGATCTTCTTCGCCGTCGTCGGCGCGCAGACCGACCCCTCCCGGGCGGCCGTGCTCGCCATCGTCCTGCTCTGCTTCACGCTGTCGGCCTTCCTGGCGCAGCGGCTGTGGCTCACGGGCAGGAACTTCGCCACCGTCACCGGCAAGGGCGACGGCGGCGTGCATCCGGCGCTGCCGCGGCCGCTCGCCATCGGCGTCAATGCGCTCGTCATCCCGTGGACCGCGTTCACCCTCGTCGTCTACGGCATGATTCTCGTCGGCGGCTTCGTGAACACCTGGGGCCTCGACAATTCGCTGACGTTCGCCCATTTCGAGCGCGCCTTCTCCTTCGCCTTCCGTGACGGCTCCATCGCCTGGACGGGCGTCGCCTGGGATTCGTTCTGGACGACGATGATGATCGCGCTCGTCGCGGCGCCCCTGACGGCTGCGGTCGGCCTCTTGACGGCCTATCTCATCGTCCGCCAGCGCTTCGTCGGCCGCAACGTCTTCGAATTCGCGCTGATGATGAGCTTCGCCATCCCCGGCACGGTCATCGGCATCAGCTACATCATGGCCTTCAACCTGCCGCCGCTGGAGATGACGGGCACGGCCCTCATCCTCATCGCCTGCTTCGTCTTCCGCAACATGCCGGTGGGCGTGCGCGGCGGCGTCGCGGCCATGACGCAGATCGACGCGAGCCTCGACGAGGCCTCGCTCACGCTGCGCGCCTCGAGCTGGCGCACCATCCGCCACGTGGTGCTGCCGCTGCTGCGGCCCGCCATCGTCGCGGCGCTCGTCTATTCCTTCGTGCGGGCGATCACCTCCATCAGCGCCGTCGTGTTCCTCGTCAGCGCCAAGTACAACATGGCCACCGCCTATATCGTCGGCCTTGTCGAGAACGGGGAATACGGCGTCGCCATCGCCTATTCCTCCATGCTGATCGTGGTCATGCTCGTCGTCATCGCCGGCTTCCAGCTCGCCGTCGGCGAGCGGCGCCTGCGGCGCGAGACGCGCATCGCCGCCCCGGCCGCGGTCCGTCCGCTGCCGGCGGAGACAATCAAGGAGAAAATCGCATGAACGGGTTGAAGACCGGCTCGGTCGTCTTCGAGCACGTTCGCAAGACCTTCGGCACCTTCACGGCGATCCACGACCTGTCGCTGACGATCGAGCCGGGCACGCTCGTCACGCTGCTCGGCCCCTCGGGCTGTGGCAAGACGACCACGCTGCGCATGCTCGCCGGGCTCGAGCACCCGACCGACGGGCGCATCCTCATCGGCGGCAAGGACGTGACCATGCTGCCGGCGAACGAGCGCGACGTGTCCATGGTCTTCCAGTCCTATGCGCTCTTCCCGCACATGACGGTCATCGAGAACGTCGCCTACGGCCTCGAATCCTCGGGTCTTCGGAAGGCGGAGGCGCGCGAGAAGGCCGAGGCGGGGCTCGCCCTCGTCGGCCTCGCCGGCTTCGGCGCTCGCCTGCCGGCCGAGCTCTCCGGCGGGCAGCAGCAGCGCGTCGCAGTGGCACGCGCCCTCGTGCTGGAGCCGCAGGTGCTGCTCCTCGACGAGCCCCTGTCGAACCTCGATGCGCGCCTGCGCCGGCGCGTGCGCACCGAGATCCGCGAGCTGCAGCAGCGCCTCGGCTTCACGGCCGTCTATGTGACGCACGATCAGGAGGAGGCGCTCGCCGTCTCCGATCGCATCGTCGTCATGGTCGAGGGCCGCATCGCGCAGGAGGGGCCGCCGCGGGCGCTCTACGAATCGCCCGCCTCCTCCTTCATCGCCGACTTCATGGGCGAGGCGAATGTCGTGCCCTGCGAGGTCGTCGGCGTCGAGGGAGCCGAGGCCGTGGTGCGGCTCGGCGCCCTCGAGCATCGCGTGCCGGGCCGCGCGGCCCGGCCGGGGCCGGCCAAACTCGCCATCCGGCCCAATGCCATCCGCCTCGCCCCGGCAGACGACGGCGGGCTCAAGGGCCTCGTGCGCCATGCGGCCTATCTCGGCGACCACGTCGAATATGAGGTGGAGACGGAGGTCGGAACGCTCTATGTCGTCGATCCGGACGTGGAGCGGAGCCTTGCCGCGACGACGCCGGTCGCGATCGGGCTCCACAACCGCGGGGTCGCCATCATCACCGCGTGAAGGTGCTACGCGCCCTTCACGAGACAACGAGGACATCCATGACAGTCGATGCCGCAGACGTCGAGGCGCGCCTGGCGCTCGCCCGCACGCTCGCCCGCGATGCGGGGGCCGTGGCACTAGCCTATTTCAATGCGCGCGAGACGCTGGTCGTCGAGGCCAAGGCCAACCCGCAGGATGTCGTCTCCATCGCCGACAGGCGGGTCGAGGAGATGCTGCGCGCCCGCATCGCCGAGGCCCATCCCGGTGACGGCGTGCTCGGCGAGGAATACGGCCTCACCGAGGGCACGTCCGGCTTCACCTGGGTGCTCGACCCCATCGACGGCACCAGCCCCTTCGTCAACGGCATGCCCAACTGGTGCGTCTCGATCGCCGTGCTCGCCGGCGACGAACCGGTGGTCGGCGTCATCTTCGCGCCCTGCGTGGATGAGCTCTACGCGGCAGGCAAGGGGCAGGGCGCGACGCTCAACGAGGCGCCCATGCACGTGTCCACCGGGCGTTCCCTGCGCGACGGCGTCGTCGGCCTCGGCGCCAATCACCACGTCGCGCCGGCCGAGTTCGCCGGCATTGTCGAGCGCCTGCTCGGCATGGGCGGCAACTTCATCCGCAACGGCTCGGGCGCGCTCATGCTGGCCTATGTCGCGGCGGGGCGCCTTGTCGGCTACTACGAGCCCTACATGCACGCCTGGGATTGCCTCGCCGGCTACTGCCTCGTCGCCGAGGCGGGCGGGGCGCTGCTGCCGTTCCCGGCGGCCGGCGAGGGCCTGACGCGCGGCGCGCCCGTGATGGCCGCCGCGCCCGGCGCCGTCGCCGAGCTCAGCCGGATCGCCGGCCTGCCGCGGGCGGCCTGAAGGCTCAATACCGCGCGATATGCGCGAGCGCCCGCGTGATCGGCTCGGGCCCGACGCTCTGCTGGCCCCGGAAGGGATAGTCCAGGATGACGAGCAGAGCGACGAGCAGGGCGATCGCCGCGGCATAGCCGGCCTTCGGCACCACGAGGTTCCAGTCGAAGCGGAAGAGGAGCGCCTCGGCGGCAAGCAGCACGATGAGGCTGCCGAGAACCTGCCAGAAGATGGTGGGCAGCCCCGTCGTCGCCGCGTTGAGGCGCAACGCCCGGATATCCACGAGCTCGTCCGCCGCGTCGTCGACCGACTCGCGTGTCGCGGCCTCCACGTCCGTCCATTGATGCACGGCGTGGATGCGGTCGATGAGGTCGTGAAACAGCGCCTGCGTCTCGGCGCTCTCGCGTCCGTTCTTCAGGGCCGGCCACTCCTGCGTGACGACGGACTGGCCGTAGGCGGCGAGCGCGGCGCGAATCGGTGCCGCCTCCGCGCCGAGCCTCCGCAGCGCGCGGTCGAGCTGCGTGATCTCGGTGGCTTCACGCAGGACGAGCGTCTCGGCCTCCCGGTAGCGGTTGATCGCCTGCAGCAGCGTGAAGGCCGTGAAGATGGCGATGACCGGGCCGATGAGCTTGAAGGCGTCGAGCGCGAAGCCGGCCCGAGCCGTCGCCTGCTCCTGCTTCAGGAGGCGCGTGCCGATAAGGGGCAGCAGGACCGATGCGGTGACGGCCACCCCGACGAAGACGATGGCGAGAACGCTGTTGGAGAAGCGATAGATCACGTCAGTGAAAGGCATCGCGGGCGCTCCGGCCGTCGTCGCTCGCGATACTTTGCGCCAATCGCCTGTGCGGCACCATAGTTCCCCCGGCGACTCAGTTGATGAGAGCGCCCAGCTTCTCGCGCAGATCGCTGAAGATCTCGCGGATTCGCTGCCGGGTGATGGTCGAGGCCTCGGCCGCCCGGTCGAGCTGGTAGCTGCGGGCCTGCTGCTCGGCCCGGTAATGGACCTCGTCGAGGCGCGCCTCGATCAGGTCGAGCAGCCGCGAAGGGTCGCCGCCCTGGGTTCTCAGGGCGTGGGCGAGGGCCTCGACCGTCTCCAGCAGGGCTGCGGTGACGAAGCCCTCGGCCATGACGGCTGGCGGGATGGGTGGTTCGCGCAAGAGCTGCACTCCTTGCTACGTCGGACGTCGGCGCTGTTCGCCCGGTGCCGGTGTCGTCCCTCGCAAGCGAAGGATCCCGGCGCCCGTTTCCCGCTGCGCGGGGGCGAGCCGTACGAGAGGTGGTGTGACCGCGGAAAAGCCTAGGCGCCAGCGGTCGATCGTCCGGCCGGACAATGCCGGCCTTTCTGCACCGTTCATGGCCGGCGGGCGCTTGCCCGGGCCTTGAGCCGTCGCATTCGGCCACGCGCACCGGCGTGCGTCCCATGCCGCCGCGAGACGGCGGAGCATGCCTGATCGGTATGAGCTTCCTGCCTCATGATGCGATCCCCCCTGATCGCAGTTGCCGCGCCACCCCTGCGTTCCGCATCAAAGTGGCGATCGATCTTCACGCGTATCAGATGAACCTTGCCTGAAGGCATCGGCCGCCCGCTTCCTCGGGCAGGAGCACCGAGCCGATGCCGCAGACAGGGCGATGAGGCCGGCGGCACGGCCGCCGGCCTCATCGTCGTGCCTCGCAGGTCAGGCGACGAGCAGGCTGCTCTCGAGCGTTGCCTTGTCGATGCCGAAGATGGCGATCTGCGTGCCGTTGTGGTCGAAATAGACCCCACCGTCCGTGTCGGCGAAGAAGGAGGCGGCTTCGGCCACACTCGTGAAGCCGAATCCCTGCAGGCTCACGGAGTCGATCTCGCCGCCCACGTTGAAGTCCATGACCCGGCTGAGGCCCTCGTCCGGCCGGAAGACGAAGGTGTCGTGCCCGGCTCCGCCGAACAGCCAGTCGTCGCCCGCCCCGCCGGCGAGCACGTCGTCGCCGTCGCCACCGATCAGCGTGTCGTCGCCATTGCCACCCTCGAGCGTGTCGTTGCCGGCGCTGCCGTAGAGCTCGTCGTTGCCGTCACCGCCGGAGAGGAAGTCGTCGCCGTCGTGGCCGTCCATGGTGTCATTGCCACCTTCACCGAGCAGGGTGTCGTTGCCCGCTTCGCCGAAGACGAGGTCGTCGCCGTCACCGGCCGCTACATGATCGTTGCCTTCGCCGCCGAGGAGCGTATCCCTGCCGGCCCCGCCGATGAGGCTGTCGTCGCCATCTCCACCGTCGAGCCAGTCGTCGCCGTCGCCGCCGTCGAGGGTGTCGTTGCCGCTGCCGCCGTGGATGGTGTCGTTGCCGGCCTCACCGTAGACCTGATCGTCATCTTCCTCCGACGAGATGAGGTCGTCGCCCCCGCCGCCGTAGATGATCTCATTGCCGATGCTGCCGAAGATGGTGTCGTTGCCGTCGTCGCCGAGGATGGTGTCGTTGCCGGCCCCACCGCTCAAATGATCCTCATAGGGCGTGCCGACGAGAAGGTCGTTCTCGGGCGTGCCGATGACGGCATTGGCGAGGTCGAAGTCGCCCGGCACGAAGGCATCGACGGTGGTGTTCCTGACGGTCAGGGTCCGTCCGGGGCCGAAGGTGAAGACGGTGTCGCTGCCCACCTGCTGGGCGGTGGCCATGATGTCGGCGAAGGTGGTGAGGCCGGTTGCCGAGAGATCGATGACGTCGCGGTTGCCCGCCACGCGCGAGAAGTCGGTGATCGTGTCCGCGCCGGAGCTATAGATGAACCGGTCGTTGCCCGTCCCGCCGGTGAGCGTGTCGTCGCCCTGGCCTCCGGAGAGCGTGTCGTCGCCCTGGTCGCCGGAGAGGCTGTCGTTGCCGTCGCCGCCATCAAGGCTGTCGTTGAAGTCGCCGCCGTTGAGCGTGTCGTTGCCGGCCCCGCCCCAGAGCGTGTCATGGCCGCCCCCGCCGTCGATGCTGTCGTTGCCGTCACCGCCGTGGATGGTGTCGTCACCGGTGCCGCCGGTCATGGTGTCGTCTCCGGCAGTTCCGGTGCCCGAGCCGGCGATGTTGACCAGCAGCATCTCGGGCGTGAACTGGGCCTTGGTGAAGTTCTTCACCAGCACCGTCGTGTTCTCGTTGATGGTGAAGAGCACGTCGCCGTTCTGCTCGGTGGCGATCGCCATCAGCGCGTCGAAGGTGGTGTAGCCCCAGTTCCGGAGGTCGAGATAGTCTTCGGCCGTGAAATCCTCGATGACGACGTGGCTGCCGCTATTGGTGGGAGGAGATCCGCCATGCCACTGCCCGAGATTGAGGAACACGTCACGGCCTGCCCCGCCGATCAGGGTATCGGTGCCACCGCTGCCAGCAAGCACATCGTTGCCGGCGCCGCCGGTCAATATTTCATCATCCGTGCCGCCGACGAGGAAAACCTCTTCGGAGTTTTGTATCGGCGAGAAGCCGAATGCTTCGGGAGCGATATCATTGATATTGACTCGATACAAGCTGATGCCGGATCCAATATAAATGCTGGTGGCGTGCCAGCCGGTATGGTCTGCCCAGTGCTGTGAGAGGGCAAGAAGATGATTATAGCTCGTTATATTTGCTTTTATATCTAATCTATCGTAATTCCCTGCCTCGTAGGACAGGTCCCTGATATCGGCGCCGCCGGCCCGAGGATCGAAGACAAACGTATCGTTCCCGGCGCCGCCGGTCAGCTGGTTGTATCCTCCGCCGCCATCGAGCGTGTCGTCGCCGTTCCCGCCGTTGAGGACATCGTCTCCCTCTCCGCCGAGCAGCAGATCGTTGCCGTCGCCGCCATTGAGCGTGTCGTTGCCGGCCCCGCCCCAGAGCGTGTCGTGGCCGCCCCCGCCGTCGATGCTGTCGTTGCCGTCACCGCCGTCGATCGTGTCGTCGCCGGTTCCGCCGGTCATGGTGTCGTCTCCGGCAGTTCCGGTGCCCGAGCCGGCGACGTTGACCAGCAGCATCTCGGGTGTGAACTGGGCTTTGGTGAAGTTCTTCACCAGCACCGTCATTTCATCGATGGTGAAGAGCACGTCGCCGTTCTGCTCCGTGGCAGTCGCCATCAACGCGTCGAAGGTGGTGTACCCCCAGTAGCGCAGGTCGAGATAGTCCTCGGCCGTGAAATCCTCGATGACGATGTGGCCGCCGCGATTGAGGAAGACGTCGCGTCCGTCTCCGCCGACGAGGGTATCGGTGCCATGATGGCCGACCAGCACGTCATCGCCGTCGCCGCCGCTCAGGATCTCGTCCCCTGTGCCGCCCCGCAGGTAGACCGAGCCGGGGCGTCCTTCCGACGAGAAGCCGAACACCTCCGGGGCAATGTGCTCGATGTACTTATGGTAGAAACTCAGGCCTTCGCCGATGTGAATCGTGGTTGATGTCCAGCCTGTGGGATCCCAATAATTGACCGCGAGCGCCTTCAGGTGATTGTAGCTCAGCACGGGCGCCTGGATGTTGACCCTGTCGTAATTGCCCGCCTCATAGGAAATGTCCTTGATCTCGACGGAGCCCGACAGCGGATCGAAGACGAACGTATCGTTCCCCGCGCCGCCCGTCAGCTCGTTGGCCCCCGCGCCGCCGTCGAGGGTATCGTCGCCGGCGCCGCCGTTGAGCGTGTCGTTGCCGCCGTGGCCATAGAGGATATCGTCGCCGTCCGTCCCGTCCAGGCTGTCGTCGCCTTCACCGCCATGGAATACGAGGCCGGGGATGGCCGAGCTCAGGGCATGGACATGCCCGTCGTCGGGGCTGCTCGATGCCGGGGGCGCGTCGCCATCGCCCGGCGTGTCTTCGTAGCCAGCCTGATTCACCGCGACCTCGACGAGGTCGTCGCCATCATTTGCCATATCAATTCTCCGGTAAATGAAAGAAATAAGGTCAGCCGCCAGACGAAAATGGTTGTCCGATGATTGGTTCCGATGGCCTGCGATGGCTGCGGGGCCTGCCGGTCTTTGCGGCGGCCCCGGATCGCTGGTTCTGAATTTATGCGGCGGGGATTGACATGGGAATCGCTTGCACATGCGTTTTGCATGCATATCGCGCCCATATCTTATACGTCTTAAATTATATTAAGATTTTCATTATCGCGCGTGGTTATGGGGCCGATCCATCATCAGAACAGATGGTGCGAATACGCTGGGCCGTTGCCGGCGCTGCCGGCCGGCAGCGACTGCGGCAATGTCGGCGGGCGTATGGCCGCGAGCCGGTTGCTCCTCTGCGCCTTCAGCCGCGGGCGCATGCTTCCTTCGCGCCTGCGCCTGCCCCGAGGTCCGGTGCCGATGACAGCTATCCTTCTGCGGCGTCCCGCCGCCCTTGGCGATACAGACGAGCCCGTTGCCTTCTGCGGCGCTGCACAATAGATTAGAAGAATTCCAATCTTAGGGGCGATCATCGATGCTTTCCAGGGTTTTCGGCTTCGGGCGCCGCTCCTTCGATTCGCTTTCCGAACAGGAAATCCTGGCGCTCGCCATCTCCTCGGAGGAGGACGACGGGCGTATCTATCTTGCCTATGCGGACGGGCTGCGCGAGGCCTTTCCCCAGTCGGCCAAGGTCTTCGAGGAGATGGCGCGGGAGGAGGACCGGCACCGGCAGGCGCTCATCGATCTCTACCGGACCCGGTTCGGCGATCGCATCCCGCTGCTGCGCCGCGAGCATGTGAGGGGCTATTACGAGCGCAAGCCGGACTGGCTGGTGCGCCCCCTCGGCATCGACAAGGTGCGCCAGCAGGCGGAGGAGATGGAGGCGCAGGCGCACCGCTTTTACGTGGAGGCAGCCAAGCGCGCCGGCGACGCCTCGACCCGCAAGCTGCTCGGCGATCTGGCGGCGGCCGAGCAGGTTCACGAAAGCCTCGCCAGGCGGCTCGGCCTCGCCCACGCACCGGAAAGCGTTCAGGAGGAGGAGCGGCAGAGCGAGCGCCGCCAGTTCATCCTGACCTTCGTCCAGCCGGGCCTCGCCGGGCTGATGGACGGCTCCGTCTCGACACTGGCGCCGATTTTCGCCGCCGCCTTCGCCACTCAGGACACCTGGCAGACCTTCCTCGTCGGCCTCTCGGCCTCTGTCGGCGCCGGCATCTCCATGGGCTTCACCGAGGCAGCCCACGACGACGGCAAGCTCTCGGGCCGCGGCTCACCCGTCAAGCGCGGGCTCGCGTCAGGCATCATGACCGCCATCGGCGGGCTCGGCCATGCCTTGCCCTATCTCATTCCATCGTTCTGGACGGCGACGATGATCGCCGTGGCCGTGGTCTTCGTCGAGCTGTGGGCCATCGCCTTCATCCAGAACCGCTACATGGAGACCCCGTTCCTGCGCGCGGCCTTCCAGGTGGTGCTCGGCGGCAGCCTCGTCTTCGCCGCGGGCGTCCTGATCGGCAACGCCTGACGTCCCGCCGAAAGGCGGCAGAGCGTCGAAAGGGGCTGCGTCAGGATCTGGTGCTGCCGGAGAGGATTGAACTCTCGACCTCTCCCTTACCAAGGGAGTGCTCTACCACTGAGCTACGGCAGCGAGGCCCCTGAGGGGGCGAAAGCGCGCGGACACTGCCACAAGGGGGGCGTCGGCGCAAGCCGGGTCGGCGCGGCATTTTCGTCCGGGCCGACAGCCTGTGGATCGTCGCCTGCGGCCGGCCGTCAGGCGGCCGCTGCGCGGTCGACGAAGGGTAGCTTCAGCACCTTCCACACGGCGACGAGCGAATCGGTGAGATGCTCGATCATGGCCGCGTCGTGGAAGGGCGTCGGCGTGACGCGCAGGCGCTCGGTGCCGCGGGCCACGGTCGGATAGTTGATGGGCTGCACATAGATGCCGTGCTCGGCGAGCAGCATGTCGCTCGCCTGCTTGGCGCGCTCGGGATCGCCCACCATCACCGGCACGATATGCGTCGGGCCGGGCTTGACCGGGAGGCCCGCGGCCGCCAGCGCGGCCTTGGTCAGGGCGACCTGCCGGCGGTGGTGCTGGCGCTCCTCGCCGCTCTCCATCAGGTGCCGCACCGAGGCGGTTGCCGCCGCGGCCACGGCCGGCGGCAGGGCCGTCGTGAAGATGAAGCCATGGGCGTGCGAGCGCACCGCGTCGATGATGTTGCGCCGCGCCGCGATATAGCCGCCGACGCAGCCGAAGCCCTTGGCGAGCGTCGCCTCGATCACGTCGAGGCGGTGGAGGGCGTCCACCTCCTCGGCATAGCCCGCGCCGCGCGCGCCGTAGAGGCCGGCCGCATGCACCTCGTCGATATAGGTCATGGCGCCGTAGCGCTCGGCGAGATCGCAGATGGCGTGGATCGGGGAGACGTCCCCGTCCATCGAATAGACGCTCTCGAAGACGATGAGCTTGGGCCGGGTCTTGCCCGCCTGGCGCAGCAGGTCCTCGAGATGCTCGAGGTCGTTGTGGCGGAAGATGACCTTTTCGGCGCCGGAGCGGCGCACGCCCTCGATCATGGAATTGTGGTTCTGCGCATCCGAGAGGATGAGGCAGTCCGGCAGCAGCTTGGCGATGGTGGCGATGCCGGTCTCGTTGGAGACATAGCCCGAGGTGAAGACGAGCGCGGCATCCTTGCGGTGCAGCTCGGCGAGGGCGCGCTCGAGGCCGACGATCGGGGCGCTGTTGCCGGCGATGTTGCGCGTGCCGCCGGCGCCGGCGCCCATGCGCTGCGCCGTCGTGACCATGGCGTCGATCACCTGCGGATGGCGACCCATGCCGAGATAGTCGTTGGTGCACCACACCACGACGTCCCGCGGCCCCTCGTCGCTGTGCCAGACGGCCCGCGGAAACCGCTCCGCGTCGCGCTCGATGGTGATGAAGACGCGATAGCGACGCTCCTTGTGCAGAAGGCCGAGCGCTTCGTCGAAATAGCTGTCGTAGTCCATGATCGCATCCGTCTGCCGCCGTGGCGGGCAGACCAAGTTTGGAACTGGTCCAGTGAACAACCGGAACCGCGCCGGGGCAAGCGGTTCTCGTCGCGTGTTCGTTTATATTGCTCTCGTTCCATAGTGCGTCCGGCTGCACAATGGGCCGCATCGCCGCAGTGCGGCGGCGCACCGCGCGCTTTGCGACGGCCCCTGCACCATCGCCTGCGTGGAGGAGGGGAAACCGGCGCTTGTCCTCGGGGCCGATGCCCGCTATCGATCAACCTTCGAGGAACCCAAGTCTTCGACGAGCATGTCGCACGCACCGCCTCCCGACAGGAAGGAGCGCCTTGCCGCAGCGCTGCGGGAGAACCTGAAGCGGCGCAAGCGGCAGATGCGCGAGCGCGCGGCCGAACCGCGCGGCGAGGCGCCGCATGGCACGAAAGAGCCGGCGCCGGGCGCTGGCCCAGACACGAAGGACTGATCGCCGGCGCCTCCGCCACGGGCCCCGGTCAATCAAGGAACGACACATGGATCGCATTCGCATCGTGGGCGGCCACAAGCTCGGCGGCGTCATTCCCATTTCCGGCGCCAAGAATGCGGCCCTGCCGCTGATGATCGCGAGCCTCCTGACAGACGAGACGCTGGAACTGCACAATGTGCCGCGGCTCGCGGATGTGTCGCTTCTGCTGCGCATCCTCTCCAACCACGGCGTCGATCACGGCATCGCCGGCAAGCGCCCGGGCCAGACGAGCGAGACCGGCCAGTCCATCCGCCTGCGTGCCCGCGACATCATCGACACCTGCGCGCCCTACGAGCTCGTCTCCAAGATGCGGGCGAGCTTCTGGGTCATCGCGCCGCTTCTGGCCCGCAAGGGGGAGGCCCGGGTGTCGCTGCCCGGCGGCTGCGCCATCGGCACCCGGCCCGTCGACTTGCTGCTCATGGCGCTGGAGAAGCTGGGCGCCGAGGTGGAGATCGACGGCGGCTATGCGGTCACGCGGGCGCCGAAGGGCCTCCGGGGGGCCGAGTTCGCCTTTCCCAAGGTGACGGTGGGCGGCACCCATATCGCCCTCATGGCCGCCAGCCTCGCCCACGGCACCAGCGTCATCGACAATGCCGCGCGCGAACCGGAGGTGGTCGATCTCGCCGACTGCCTCGTCAAGATGGGCGCGCGCATCAGTGGCGCCGGCACCTCGCGCGTCGTCGTCGAGGGCGTGGCGCGGCTCGGCGGCGCCGAGCACAATGTCCTGCCGGACCGGATCGAGACCGGCACCTATGCCATGGCCGTCGCCATGACGGGCGGCGACGTGCTGCTCGAGGGCGCGCGGCCGGAGCTGCTGCAGGCGGCCCTCGACGTGCTGTCGGGCGCCGGGGTCGACATCTCCTCGACCAACGAGGGCGTGCGCGTGCGTCGCAACGGTGCCGCCATCGAGGCGGTCAACGTCACGACGGAGCCGTTCCCCGGCTTCCCGACGGACCTGCAGGCCCAGCTCATGGCGCTGATGACGCGCGGCAAGGGCACGAGCCGCATCCGCGAGACGATCTTCGAGAACCGCTTCATGCACGTGCAGGAACTGGCCCGCCTCGGCGCCCGTATCCGCCTCGACGGCGACACCGCCTATGTCGACGGCGTCGCGCGGCTCAAGGGCGCCCCCGTCATGGCGACGGACCTGCGCGCCTCCGTCTCCCTCGTCATCGCCGCGCTCGCCGCGGAAGGCGAGACGATGGTCAACCGCGTCTATCACCTCGACCGCGGCTTCGAGGCGCTGGAGAGCAAGCTCGGCCGCTGCGGCGCCGAAATTGAGCGCATCTCGGGCTGAAAACGCAAAGACCCGGCACCGGGCCGGGTCCTCGTCGACGGTCCTCAGATAAGCCTTGCGGCGCCCTCAGTAGCCGATGGCGCCGCGCTTTTCGCCGAAGCCGGGAATGAAGCAGCGGCAGGGCGTATTACGCGGCGCGCGGAAGCCGGCATTGCACTGCCCGCGTGAGGTGACGCACACGCTGCCGTAGCGCTCGCCGCGCGGGCGGGGGCGCTCCCAGCCACCGCGGTCCCAGCCGTCGTCGCGCCAGTTGCGCGGCGGCGGGCGCCGCGGGCGCCAATCGTCGTAGTCATCCTCATAAGGCCGTTGGCCCCAGCCGTAGGGTTGGGCCGAGGCCGGCGGTGGAGTGATCAGCATCAGCGCCGCGACGGCGGCGAGCGCAATCAGAACGATCCTCGTCATCATCGTCTCATCCAGGCGCCGCTCGCGGCCTTCGGCCGCTTGTGTCTCGGCGCGTCCTCATCAAATAGCACCATGGAAGCTGAACGCTTCATGAAGGCGAATGGTTTCCTCGGCTGCTGCCCCCGCCGGGTTTCTCCGGCAGATCGGTTGTCAGCAGCGGGCGGCGCCGATAACAACAGGGGCGGGACGCCAGTTGGGGCAACCCGGTCGGTCGTGGAGCCGTTGGAGATGGAGCCGTTGAAGCTCGTCGCGCTCGATGGGCAGGACCTCGCGGTCCTCTCGGCCCATGTGCAGGACGCCGTCGTGCGCGCACGCGATCTCGTCTACCTGCCGCGCGAGCGGCGCTTTGCCCTGGAGCTGCGGCGCTACGACTGGCAGGCGATGCCGGGCGAGCCGCCGCGCCGGCGCCTGTCGGCCCTGCACTTCGAGCGGGTGATGGCCGCCCGCATCCGGGCCGTCGCGCCGGGGGATTCGGATGCCGTGCTCAGCCTCCTGGCCGTCACCTTCGACGAACGCGATGCGCCGGGCGGCACCGTGACGCTGCATTTCTCCGGGGGAGGGGCCATCGCGCTCGATGTCGAGTGCATCGAGGCGCAGCTGATGGACCTCGGCCCGGCCTGGGAGGCGATCAGCCGCCCGCACCATCCCCTTGACGAGAACGACGAAAGGCAGGCCTGACGATGGCGCTGAGGATCGACAGTCGCGCCCCCGGTTTCGAGGAGGCCCTCGCGCGCCTGCTCGCGATGAAGCGGGAGGTGTCGCAGGACGTCGACGAGGCCGTGCGCGCCATCATCGCCGACGTGGCGGCCCGGGGCGATGCCGCCGTCATCGACTATACGCGCCGCTTCGACGGTCTCGCGCTGACGTCCGGGACGCTGCGCATCGCGCCGTCGGAGATCGAGGAGGCGCTTGCCCGGTGCGATGCCAAGACGCTCGCGGCGCTCGAGACGGCCAAGGCCCGAATCGAGGCATTCCATCGGCGCCAGCGCCCCGAGGACCTTGCCTTCACGGATGATCTCGGCGTCACCCTCGGCTGGCGCTGGACGGCCGTCGAGGCGGTCGGGCTCTATGTGCCTGGCGGCACGGCGAGCTACCCCTCCTCCGTATTGATGAACGCCGTGCCGGCCAAGGTCGCCGGCGTGCCGCGCATCGTCATGGCGGTGCCGTCGCCGCGGGGCGAGCTCAATCCGCTCGTGCTCGCGGCCGCGCATCTTGCCGGCGTCGACGAGGTCTACCGCATCGGCGGCGCGCAGGCCGTGGCGGCGCTCGCCCTCGGCACGGCGACCATCGCGCCCGTCGCCAAGATCGTCGGGCCGGGCAACGCCTATGTGGCGGCCGCCAAGCGCCGCGTCTTCGGCACGGTCGGCATCGACATGATCGCGGGTCCGTCCGAGGTGCTGGTGCTTGCCGACGGCTCCGCCAATCCGGCCTGGATCGCGGCCGACCTTCTTGCCCAGGCGGAGCACGACACCGCCGCGCAGTCGGTGCTGATCACCGACGACGCCGCGCTCGCCGATGCGGTCGAGCGAGCGGTGGAGGCCCAGCTCAAGACCCTGCCGCGCGCGGACATCGCCGGGGCGAGCTGGCGCGACTTCGGCGCCGTGATCGTCGTCGGGCGCCTCGCCGAGGCGCTCCCCATCGTCGACCGCTTCGCCCCGGAGCATCTCGAGATCATGGCCGAGGATGCCGACAGCCTGGCGGCCGGGGTGCGCAATGCCGGCGCCATCTTCCTCGGCGGCCACACGCCGGAGGCCATCGGCGACTATGTCGGCGGCTCCAACCACGTCCTGCCCACGGCCCGCTCGGCCCGCTTCTCGTCCGGGCTCGGCGTGCTCGACTTCATGAAGCGCACCTCGATCCTGCGCTGCGGCCCGGAGGGCCTCAGGGCGCTCGCGCCGGCGGCGATCGCGCTCGGCGAGGCCGAGGGCCTCGACGCGCATGCCCACTCGGTCGCCATCAGGCTCAACCGGTAAGAGTGGAGGAGCCCTTGAGCCCAGCCGAGCCGACGAAGCGCTGCACGCTGTCCGCCGTCACGCTCGACGAGGGCTCGCTCGGCCGCGGCAATCCGGACCAGGAGCACGAGCGCGCCATCGCCATCTGGGACATCCTGGAGCGCAACCATTTCGCCGTGCCGGGCCACGACGGCGGGCCCTATGCGCTGCATGTGGCCCTGGTCGAGAAGAAGCTGACGCTCGACGTGCGCAACAGCGGCGCCGAGCCGGTCGTGACCCACTTCCTCTCGCTGACGCCGTTCCGCCGTGTCATCAAGGACTACGAACTCGTCTGCGAGAGCTATTACGCGGCCATCCGCACCGCTTCGCCGACGCAGATCGAGGCCATCGACATGGGGCGCCGCGGCCTGCACGACGAGGCCGCCGAGCTGCTGCGCGAGCGCCTCGCCGGCAAGATCGAGGTGGATTTCGACACCGCGCGCCGGCTCTTCACCCTCATCTTCGCGCTGCACTGGAAGGGCTAGGGCCATGGCGCCCGAGGCCGATGGCAGACGCAGCGTGCAGTCCGTCCTCTTCATGTGCGCCCATAATGCGGTGCGCTCGCCCATGGCGGAGGGCATCGCGCGGCATTATTTCGGCGCGTCGATCTATGTCGCCTCGGCGGGCGTGCGGCCCGACGAGCTCGACCCCTTCGCCGTGGCGGTGATGGAGGAGATCGGCATCGACGTCGCGCGCCATCGGCCGCAGACGCTGGAAGATCTCGAGGATGCCGGCTTCGACCTCATCGTCACCTTGTCGCCGGAGGCGCACCATCGCGCGCTGGAGCTGACGCGCACCCTCGCGGTCGACGTGGAATACTGGCCGACGCTCGATGCGACGGTCGTCCACGGCGCGCGCGAGCAGCGCCTCGAGGCCTATCGCGGCGTTCGTGACGGCCTCGTCGAGCGCATCCGGCAACGCTTCACCCGCCGCTGACGCCAGCAAAAAGGCCGGCGTCGCCGCCGGCCTCTGCAGATGTCGCTCGTTGCCCGTCAGTTAGCGAGTCGCGGGGCTGCGGTTGAAGCGCGTCACCACGAGGCCGATGGCCACGACGATCGCCGCGCCGACGACGGCCGCCAGATAGTGCAGGGTCTTGGTGACGCCGCCGATCTGCTCGATCACCCAGGGGTCGGCGACGAGCATCTCGCCCGCGATCCAGCCCAGCAGCGCCGCACCCGCCCACACGAAGATCGGGAACCGCTCGATGAGGGCCATGATCAGCGTCGAGCCGATGACGATGAGCGGGATGGAGAACAGCAGGCCGAAGGTGAACAGCCAGACGTTGCCGTGCGAGGCGGCGGAGATGGCGAGCACGTTGTCGAGGCTCATCACCGCATCGGCGATGGCGATCGTGCGCACGGCCTCCCACAGGCTGCCGCTCTCCTTCACCTCGTGACCGTCGTCGTCGCCCTGAATGAGCTTGACCGCGATCCAGAACAGCAGCGCGCCGCCGACTATCTTGAGGAAGGGCAGGGCGAGCAGCTGGGAAATGATGAGGGCGAAGAGAATGCGCAGCGCAATCGCCGTGCCGGCGCCGAGGACGACGCCGAGGCGCCGCTGGTTGTCGGGCAGCGACCGGCAGGCGAGCGCGATCACCACCGCATTGTCGCCGGACAGGAGAATGTCGATCCAGATGATCTGGACGATCGCGATCAATGTCTGTGCATCTAGGGCCATAACGTTAACAGCTCTTGGGTCTGAAGGAGCGCCGGGCGCTCCGGAGGCGGGCCGAAGCTGCCGCAGAACTGCGCCGGCACGCCGTCGGGCCATCTCTTAGCGCGCGCGTGCCGCGCGATCGTCGTCAACTTATTTCATAATCCGGGGACATAATCGCTATAATGCGGCACCCGGCCGGGGCCGATGGTCGCAGTGCTGCGCCGGCCGATTCGGCGCCGGGTGGGGCGCCTTTGGTCGGTGCGCGGCCGTTGGCGCGCGGGGGATGGATTGTAGCAAGCGATGGATCTGCGCCAGCTCAAATGCTTCGTCGCCGTCGCGGAGGAGCTGCATTTCGGCAAGGCGGCGGAGCGCATGGGATTAGCGCCGCCGGCCCTGTCGCGCCAGGTGCGGGCGCTCGAGGAGGAGCTTGGCGCCGACCTCCTCACGCGCACGACGCGGAGCGTGAACCTGACCCGCGCCGGGCTGCTGCTGCTCGATGAGGCCAAGGCGATTCTCGCCCGGGCCGAGCATGCGGCGCGGCATGTGCGCGAAGCAGCGAGCTCGACCAGCAAGGTCCTGCGCATCGGCGCCATCGACGGCGCGTCGGCGAGTTTCCTGCCGCGCATCATGACGGAGTTCCGCCAGCGCCATCCTGGGGCGCACATCCAGTTCACCGAGGCGATGACGGCGCCCCAGCTGCAGATGCTCGACGCCGGCAAGCTCGACCTGTGCCTCGTGCGCCCACCCCGGCGCCAGGTGGACTGCGCCTTCGAGATCCTGCGCGTCGAGATGCCGCTCGTCGTCATGCCGGCGGCCCACCCCCTCGCGGGCCGTGACGCCATTATGATGCACGACCTGGTCGGCGAGCCCTTCATCGTGCCGTCGCGCCGGGTGCGTCCTTACGCTTACGATCTGGTGATGCGCTATTTCGACAGCGTCGGCACGGTGCCCAACGTGGTGCAGGAGGTCACCGAGAAGCCGGCGGTGTTCGCGGCGGTCGCCGCCGGCATCGGCCTGGCGCTCGCGCCGGACTGGACGGCGGCGATGAACTGGCCGGGCGTGACGACCCGCCGCCTCAAGGGCCTGCTGCTCGACCCGCCGCCCGACGGCGCCCTCGTCGGCGTGGCGTGGCGTCCGCATCAGCGACTCACGGCGCGGGACGCCTTCCTCGATCTCCTGCGCGAGCGCGTCAGCCTGACAGGCGACGACAGGACGGTTCCGTTCCGGCACCTGCCGCGCGTCAGGCGTCGGGCAAGAAAGGCCTGATCGGCAGGAAGCGCGTCAGGGAGTGTCGACGTCAGCGGCACCGCCCGGAGCGATCCTGAACATCCCTTTCAAAAAACGACGAGGCGCCATGGAACCGATGGCGGCTCTTCGCGTTTCATCCCAAGGCCGGGGCAGCTTGCGCACGCCCGCATCACGGTTGCACCACGGGGCGAAGCTGACCATAGGTTGTTCTAATGATGAGCAATAGACGATGATAGGTATCTATTCTTTGTGTTGCATCAATGTCGCATGACTTTGCTCGTGTGATGCTAGATCTATGTCATGCTTGACTCTTTCCGGCGGCTTCACGAGTCTAGCTTCGGCGTGAGATGATGGTCCGTTCGGGCCAGCGCGACAGGAACAGGTTTCGTTCAAAGAGGTGCCTCAGATGAAGAATCTCCTGCGACTATCGGCGGCGGCGGCGGCATTGGCGCTCTCCGGCGCCGTGGCCTTTGCGGCCGATCTTCCGTCTCGTACCTATACGCCGCCGGCCGAGCCGCTGCCGCCGGTCTTCACCTGGACGGGCTTCTATGTCGGTGTGAACGCCGGCTACGGCTTCTCCGACTCGGGCAATACCCGCTATGTGGGCGACGCCCTTTATCTTGATTCAGTCGGTGTTGGTGACCTTCCCGGTAGCCTCTCTCTCAAGTCCGAAGGCTTCCTCGGCGGTGCCCAGGTCGGCTACAACTACCAGTTCGGGGCGTTCGTGGTCGGTCTCGAAGCCGATATCCAGTACGCCGACATGAGCGACACCGGCACCTCCTTCGCCGCGGCGGGCTTTGCCGAGGGCAAGAAGGAGCTCGAGTGGTTCGGCACGCTGCGCGCCCGGCTCGGCTTCGCCGCGATGGATCGCCTGCTCATCTTCGCCACCGGCGGTCTGATCTACGGCGACACCAAGCTGACGCACAGCGTCTTCGACACCACGGGTGCCCTGCTCGCCGTCGGCAGCAAGTCCGACACGCAGGCGGGCTGGACCATCGGTGGCGGCCTCGAATATGCCTTCACCAACAACCTGACGGCGAAGGCCGAGTACCTCTACTACGACCTCGGCGACACGACGGCGATTGCGCCGAACGTCGTCGATCCTACGACAGTTGCCGTGCTCAAGGCCAAGAACCGCGGCAGCATCGTGCGCGTCGGTCTCAACTACAAGTTCGACACGTTCTGAGGTTCTCCCGGACGGACCGTCGAACGGACCTGCAACGCCCGGCTCCTGGCCGGGCGTTGTTTTTTTGTGCGGACCGCGAAGACGGACGAAACCCGGCATTCGAGGAACGCCGGGCTTTTTCAAGGCCGCATGCAGCCCGGGGAGAGGGCAGGGCCGGTGCGTCACTCGCGCCGCAGTTCCCACAGGGCCGCGATCTCGGTCGGCCGCAGCTTGCGGCCGCTCGCCGTGTCGGCCCAGGCGAGTTCGCGATTGCCCGGGTTCTGCGTCATGGCGAAGGCAACCGCGTCCTCCAGCGAGGGGAAGTCGATGACGTGATCGGGATCCGTCAGATGCGGGCTCGAGCGGTAATGGAGACGCGCCGTGTCCTGCATGTTCGCTTGCATCGCTGTCCTCCTGTCGGTTGAGGGTTGCTCCTGCACTTCGTCAACAAAAGCGCGACCAGCCGCATCTGCACAGAAGCGGGCTTTGATCGTTTCAACGAGATGGGGGCGTCGTGGTTCCGGTGCAATGGTTCGCCACGCGGGCATCGGGCGCTGGCTGCGGCATTTCGGTCGTTGCGAAGAGCGAATTCAGTCGTTAAGTTATTGAAAGACAACGTAATTTTGAATCGTTCCAAACTGGCTCGATGATCGTCTGCTCCTGTAACGTCCTCACTGACAAGCAGATCCTCGAAACGCTGCAGAGCGAGGCCCCGGGGGCCCCGCGCTCGCCGGCGCAGGCTTACCGCTGTCTCGGTTGCAGTCCCGAGTGCGGGCGGTGCCTCGTCACCGTGCGGCGCCTCCTGCAGGCCGCGCGCGTGGACGCCTGCGACATCGGTTGCCCCGGCTGTCCCGGCGCCGTCGAGCACGCGGCGCACGCGCCTGCCGCCGACAACGTGGTGCCGTTCGACAGCGGTCCGCATGTGGCCCCGGGCGACGAGGAACCCGCCGAGGCGCCCGCCCTCCCGCTCATCGCCGCCGAATAGCGGCTTCTCCCGCAATGGTGTATGTCGTTGGAACCGAGCCCGGGCCCTTGATGCGTCCGGGCTTTAGTTTATAATGATTCTAAACTCGATTTTCTCAACGACGTGGAGTGGAGCGATGAAGGGTGACGCCAAGGTCATCGAATATCTCAACCGCGGTCTGCGCAGCGAGCTGACGGCGGTCAATCAATATTGGCTCCACTACCGCATGCTCGACAACTGGGGCTTGAAGGACCTCGCCAAGAAGTGGCGCGAGGAATCCATCGAGGAGATGCACCACGCGGACAAGTTCATCGACCGCATCCTGTTCCTCGAGGGCCATCCGAACCTGCAGGTTCTCGATCCGCTGCGCATCGGCCAGTCCGTGCAGGAGGTGATCGAGTGCGACCTCGCCGCAGAGGTCGAGGCGCGCGCCCTCTATCAGGAGGCAGCCACCTATTGCCGTTCGGTCAAGGACTATCCCTCGAAGGACCTGTTCGAGGAGCTGATGGCTGACGAGGAGGGGCACATCGACTTCCTTGAGACGCAGCTCGACCTCATCGGCAAGCTCGGCGAGCAGCTCTACAGCCAGCACCACATCGGCAAGCTCGAGGACTGAGCTCCCGGCCCCCGGGCTCCTTGAGGCCGCCGGTCCATGCCGGCGGCCTTGCCATTTCAAGGGGCAGGGTGCACCGCCGCGGCCGGCCCACCGGAGACCGCGAGCCGCACGAGCCGGATGTCGGGGTCGTGCGGGTCGGGCCCGATGGTGAAGCCGAGCTTCTCGCACATGGCGAGCATCATCGTGTTCTCGCGCAGCACCTGGCCTTCGATGACGTTGAGGCCCTCGGCGCGGGCATAGGAGATGATCATCTCCATCAGCAGCCAGCCGAGCCCGCGGCCCTTGAGGTCCGAGCGCACCAGGATGCCGTATTCGCCCTTGTCGTAATTGGCGTCCGCGTGCAGCCGCACGGCGCCGAGCATGGCGCCGGTCTCTTCCTCGATGGCGACGAGCGCCATGGCGCGCGCATAGTCGAGCTGGGTCAGCCGGGCGATGAAGGTGTGGCTGAAATCGCGGATGGGCGCGAAGAAGCGCAGGCGCAGGTCCTCCGGCGTCACCTTCTCGAAGAAACTGCGGAACAGCTCCTCGTCCTCCGGCCGCACGGGCCGGATGAAGACGCCCGTGCCGTCCGGCAGGGCCGCGTGCCGCTCCCATTCCTTCGGATAGGGGCGGATGGCGAAGCGCGGGTGGCCTGCGGGCCCGCGGACCGGCTGGATGCTCGGCGCGACCGCGACCCGCGCATCGACGGCGATGACGCCGTTCTGGTCGGCGAGCAGCGGGTTGATGTCGAGCTCGCGCACCTCGGGCAGGTCGGCGGCCAGCTGGGCGAGCTTGACGAGCACGAGGGCGATCGCGTCCTCGTCGGCCGCCGGCACGTCGCGATAGGCCTTGAGCCGCCGCGAGACGCGCGTGCGGCCGATGAGCGTGTGGGCGAGCGTGAGGTCGAGCGGCGGCAGCGCCAGCGCCTTGTCGTTGATCACCTCGACCGCCGTGCCGCCACGGCCGAAGACGACCACCGGGCCGAAGGTCTCGTCGTCGGCCAGGCCGGCGATGAGCTCGCGCGCCTTCGGCCTCAGGATCATGGGATGGATCGTGAGGCCGGTGATGCGCGCCTCGGGCCTCAGCGCCCGGGCCCGCTCCAGGATGTCCCGCGCCGCCTCGCGCACCGCCGCCTCGTTGGTGAGGTTGAGCCGGACGCCGCCGACGTCGGACTTGTGGATGATGTCCGGCGACAGGATCTTGACGGCGACGGGATCGCCCGCTTCGAGGAACGGCCGCGCCACCTCGCCGGCCTCGTCCGCGCTGACCGCCAGGACGGCCGGCGTGATGGGCAGGCCATAGGCCTCGAACAGGGCCGTGACCTCCAGCGGGTCGAGCCAGCTGCGCCCCTCGGCGAACGCCCCGGCGACCACGGCTCGCGCCTTGTCCGTCTCTGGCGCGAAATCCTCCGGCAGGCTCGGCGGCGTCTCCATGAGCAGGGCCTGCGCCTCGCGGTAGCGCACGATATGCATGAAGCCCTGCACCGCATCCGCTTCCGTCGCGAAATGGGGGATGGCGGCTTCCTCGAACAGATCGTCCGTCGTGCCGGAGGAGCCGAGCCAGACGGCGAAGACGGGCTTCGGCCGCATCGCCTGCCGGCGATGGCGCTCGGCGGTCGCGACCACGCGCCGCGCTGCCTCCTGCGGTGAGGCAAGTGCCGTCGGCACGTTCATGACGAGGACGGCGTCGCTGTCGCGGTCGGCCAGCATCACCTCGAGCGCGGCGCCGTAGCGCTCGGCATCGGCATCGCCGACGATGTCGACCGGGTTGGCCCGCGACCACGTCGGCGGCAGCGCGGCATCGAGCGCCGCCAGCGTGTCTGGCGAGAGCTCGGCGAGCGCCCCGCCGAGGTCCGCGAGCCGGTCGACGGCGAGGACGCCGATGCCGCCGCCGTTGGTGAGGATGCCGAGGCGCCGGCCGGAGAAGGGTTTCAGCCGCCCGAGCGTCTCGGCCGCCGAGAAGAGCTCGTCGAGGTCGAAGACGCGCAGCAGGCCGGCCCGGCGGAAGGCCGCGTCATAGACCGCATCGGAGCCGGCGAGCGCCCCCGTGTGCGTGGCCGCCGCCTTCGCCGCCTGCGCGTGCCGACCCGACTTGATGACGACGACCGGCTTGGCGCGCGCAGCGGCGCGCGCCGCCGACATGAACTTGCGGGCGTCGTTGATGGATTCGACATAGAGCAGGATGGCGCGCGTGCCGCGGTCGAGGGCGAAATAGTCGAGCAGGTCGCCGAAATCGACATCCACCTTGTCGCCGAGCGAGACGACGGCCGAGAAGCCTACGGCCCGCTCCGCCGCCCATTCGACCAGGCCCGCGGCGATGGCGCCGGATTGGGAAAGGAGCGCGAGATCGCCCCCGAGCGGCATGCGTGCCGCGAAGCTGGCATTGAGCTTCGCCGCCGGCGCCATGACGCCGAGGCAGTTCGGCCCCACGAGGCGGATGCCGTGCCGCCGCGCCGTCTGCTCGGCCTTCTCCGCCAGCGACCCGGGCCCATGGCCGAGGCCGGCGGTGACGATGACGGCCGCGGCGACGCCTCGTGCACCTGCGGCCTCGACGAGGTGGGGGATCGTCTCCGGCGGGGTCGTCAGCACGACGAGATCCGGCGCCTCCTCCAGCGCCTCGATGGCGGGAAGCGTCGCGATGCCTTCGATGGAGGGGTATTTCGGATTGATCACCGCGAGCGGGCCGGCAAAGCCCCCGGCCTTGAGATTGACCAGCACCTTGCGGCCGAGCGAGCCCTCACGCGGGCTTGCGCCGATAAGAGCGATGGAGCGGGGCGAAAACAGCCGGTCGAGGCGATAGGTCGACATGAGGCCTAGCCTTGCTGGACGGAGGGTGAACCGACATTGACCCCCATCAAACACGGCCCGGCCATGCGCGGTAAAGGGGCGATCGTGGCTTGCAGGCCATTGGCTGCCGGCAGTCGGCAATCGCAAGCACGCGCTCGTGCCCCGGACGCACCACAGCATGAAACGATGCGGTGCCGAGCCGGGGCCCTTCATGCGGTGCCTTCGGCGAGTCCTTGCGCTGGATCCCGGGTCGCATTCCGCTTCGCTGCATGCGCCCGGGAAACGAGGTTGTCCTTGGACCCGGCGGGGTGCGATCAGCCCGACTGCCGACTGCCGACTGCCCCTTCACCCGTTCTGGCGCAGGATCTCCCGGGCGATGACGAGGCGCTGGATCTCGGAGGTGCCCTCGTAGATGCGCGTGATGCGCGCGTCGCGGGCGTAGCGCTCGACGGGATAGTCCTTCACATAGCCCGCCCCGCCGTGGATCTGGATGGCCGTGTCCGTGGCGCGGTGCGCCGCCTCGGAGGCGAAGAGCTTGGCCATCGAGGCTTCCTTGGCGAAGGGGCGGCCGGCGTCCTTGGCCGCGGCGGCGTTGAGGATGAGCAGGCGCGCCGCCTCGAGGTCCACCTCCCGGTCGGCCAGCATCCACTGGATGCCCTGGAAGTCGCAGATGCGCGTGCCGAACTGGCGCCGCTCGCGCGCATAGGCCTTGGCCGCGTCCATGGCCGCGCGGGCGATGCCGAGCGACAGGGCCGCGACGCCGATGCGCCCGCCGGCGAGCTCGCCCACCGCGACACGGAAGCCGTCGTTCTCCCGCCCCATGAGGGCCGATGCCGGCACGCGGCAATTGTCGAAGGTGACGATGTTCGTCGCCGATCCTGTCTGCCCCATCTTCTTCTCGGCCTTGCCGATCACGAGGCCGGGCGTGCCCGCCTCGACGAGGAACAGGGAGATTCCGCGACCCTTCGGCGCCTCGGGATCCGTGACCGCCCAGACGACGAAGAGCCCGGCATATTCGGCCGAGGTGATGTAGATCTTGGCGCCGTCCATGACATAGCCGTCGCCGTCGCGTCGCGCCCTCGTGCGCATGGCGGAGGGGTCGGAGCCGGCCTCCGCCTCGGTGAGGCAGAAGGCCCCGGCCGGATAGGTGCCGTCGGCGAGGCGCGGCAGATAGGCTCTTTTCTGCTCCTCGCTCCCGACGGCCTGGATGACCTCGCCGACCATGTTGGTGACGGAGACGGTGACAGCGGTCGCGGCACAGGCATAGCCCAGCTCCTCGACGGCGAGGGCGAAGGCGACCGAGCCCGCCTCCGTGCCGCCGTAGGCGCTCTTCACGTTGAGGGCCATGAAGCCGTTCTCGGCGAGCAGCCCGAGGTTCGCCAGAAGCCCCTCGCGGCCCTCACCCCGGTCGAGGGCTTCGGCGAGCGGGGCCAGCCGGTCCGCCGCGAGGCGCCGCGCCGTCTCGCGGATCATCTCCTCCTCGTCGCTCAAGGCGAAAAGCATGGCGCACCTCCCCGTTCGTCTTGAGCGGAAGGGTACGGCGCCCCCGCCGCAGGGGCAACGCGCGGCGCCGGGCAGGCGGCTGTGCGGGAATGCGGGTTCTATTCCGCCAGCACGCGCGTGCGCGGCAGGGCGATCTCGACGAGGGTGCCCTCGTTCTTGGCGCTCTTGATGGCGAGCGAGCCGCGGTTGGCCTCGATGAGGGCCTTGGTCAGCGGCAGGCCGAGCCCCGTGCCGCCGGCGCGGCGGGCGGTGGCGAGCTGGCGGAAGGGCTCGAGCGCGGCCTCGATCTCCTTGTCGTTCATGCCGATGCCGGTGTCGCGCACGCGTACGACGACCTCGCCACGATCGGTCAGCGCCGTCGAGACGATGACCTGACCGCCCGCATCGGTGAACTTCACGGCATTCGACAGCACGTTGAGGATGATCTGGCGCATGGAGCGCTCGTCGGCGACGACCGCGGGAAGGTGCGGGGCGAGGCTCGTGCGCAGCACGATGCGCTCGCGGTTCGCCTGCGGCTGCATCAGCGCGACGCAGCTCGCCACGACATCGTTCAGCTTGACGCTGGTGAAGGAGAGGTCGAGCCGCCCCGCCTCGATCTTGGCGAGGTCGAGCAGGTCGTTGACGAGGCTGATGACATGCCCGCCGGAAACGTGGATGTCCTTGAGATATTCCTTGTAACGCTCGTTGCCGACGGGCCCGAAGCGCTCCTCCAGCATCACCTCGGCGAAGCCGATGATGGCGTTGAGTGGCGTGCGGATCTCGTGGCTGATCTTCGCGAGGAAGTCGGACTTCTGGGCATTGGCCTCCTCGGCGGCGCGCTTGGCCGCCATCAGCTCGGCCTCGGCCTTCTTCGAGGCCGTCATGTCGCGCAGGACGACACAGAACTTGCGGTGCGGACGCTCGCTGACGCGGCCGATGGTCATGGTCAGCGGGCACTTGCCGCCCTGGCGCACGCGCCCCGTCACTTCGCGCCCGTCGTTGAGGATGCTCGCGACGCCGCCCGCCTTCAGGCCCTCGATATAGTCGAGCGCGACCGCATGGCTCTCGGGGGCGAGGAGGATGGTGAAGGGCTCGCCCGCGATCTCGTTCTGGTCGTAGCCGAAGAGCGCCTCGGCCGACCGGTTGACGGACAGGATGCGCCCGTGCCCGTCGAGGACGATGACGCCGTCGGTCGCCGTGTCGAGGATCGAGGTGAGCTCGCTGGTGCGCTCCTCGTAGTTGCGCAGGTCCTCCTCGAGGCCGTCGAGGTGGCGCTGCAGCTCCGGCTCCATGGCGCGGCGGAAGGTCATGAGCGAGGCGGCGGCGCCCTGCCAGTCGATCGTTGCAAGGCGCGCATCGACCGGGATGGCCTCGCCGGTGACGCTGCGCAGGGCGATGCGCTCCTCCTCGCCCGGCCGGTCCGGCTGGCGCGCGAAGACCTTCGACATGCCGGCCGCGGCGAGGGCATTGACATCCGGATAGTCGAGGAGATCGAGCAGCGTGCGATTGGCATAGAGCGGCTCCTCGCCCCGGCTCACCAGCACGCCGACCGGCAGCTTGTCGACGAGCTGGGCGAAGGGCGAGGGTGCCGGAGCGGGCTCGTTCACGGGTTGCGCGGCCGCTTCCTCTTCGCGGGCCGGTTCCTCGTGTGCCGGCTCCTCGATCGCCTGCGCGCCCTGCGGCGGCTCCGCCACCGCTTCCGTGGCAGGAGGCGTCGCAGGGACCTGCTCCGCAGGGATGGACGCAGGCGCGTCGATCGCCGGTGTCTCGGGCGCGGAGGTTGCCTCGGCCGCGGCGAGGGGGGTCGTTTCGGGGCTCTGCGCCGGTGCGGCGGGCGTGTCGCTCCAGCCCTCGAACCGTGCGCCGAGGGCGCGCGCGATCTCGCGCAGCGCGTTGCGCTCGCTCGGCGACAGGCCGGGGCGCGGAGCCTCGGGCGGCCTCTGCTCGGCACGGGCCTGTGTGCCCGTGCCGGCGGGCGCCTCGGCGATCCTCAGCGGCACCACCTTCGGCGTGCCGAGCGTCGCGCCGACGCTGGTGCGCACGGCGGGGAAGGGAACGACCGCCCCGCCTTCGGATGTCGGGAGCTGTGAAGACGGGACGACAGTGGCCGGCGGCACTTCATCCTCGGGCGCTGCCGTGGGTTCGACGGCGGGCGCCGCCGGCTCGGGCGTCGCGACGCCGATGGGCGGCGCGATGGCGACGTCCTCGTGGATTTCGTTGAGGCGGCACAGGCCGAAGCCGCGGAAGCCGGCAAAGCCTTTGTCCGGCCCCTGCACCGGCAGGCCAGCGAGCTCCACCTCGACGCGCAGCGGGCTGCCGGCGACGCGCCACAGCACGGTCGCGCCGCTCCAGGTCTCGCGCCGGTCGAGGGCGGCGGCGACGCGCCCGGCGCGGTCGCTGACGATCTCGGAGGCGATGTCCGCCCAGCTGCGCCCGACGATGTCGGCGCTCGCGGCGCCGACGACCTCGGCGAGCTCCTGCGAGAGCTTGACGAAACGCCCCTCGGCATCGGTCTCGAAGAGGAAGCGGACGGTCGCACGGCGCCCGGCGAGGGCGCGCAGGCGCGTCGCGGCATCCGCTTCGTCCGCCGCGGAGGGGCTGGGCGCAGGCGTTGCCTGCACGGGCGCGGCGGCCGCTTCGCTGCCGACGAGAGTGGCCGGCAGCGGCTGGGTTGCGGCGATAACGAGCGACCCGGTGTCGCCGATGCGGCGGCAGGCGATCGTTACGGCGAGGATGCGCGAGCCGAAGGAGAGCCGCACCCGCTCGAGCCGCATGCCCTCGCGTGGCGCGAGCCCGCCGGCAAGGCGCGCGAGCTGGGCCCCGCCGCCGGCGGCGAGCAAGGCTGCGACGAGGCGCCTGCCGACCGGAGAGGCCGCGAGAATGCCGCCCTGGCCGTCGACGAGCGCGACCGCGCCGTTGCCGGCGACGAGCGGTCCGAAGATCGCGTCGTGCCGCAGCGTGTCGAGCGTCGCTCCAGCTTCCGGTGCGGTCCGCGTCATGCCTGTCGGTTCGCTCCTGCTCGCGTCATCAGGTTGATATGGCCAATGCCTAATGAAGACTTAATATAGGCATCGGTGCCCGAGGTCACGAAAGGCCTTGCTGTCTTTCCCTGCGACCTCGCGGTAGCGTTAACGGCACGGAGGCGGCGGTGCCGTGGGTTGAGTTTGCGCCGCACAATGGTATATTGCAACGCAACAATTCGCCGTGGCCCGAGGCCGGCATAACCCGAGGAGGTTTCCATGGACGCCAAGGATATGCCCAACTACGAAATTCCCGCTGAGATGCGTGATTTCGCCGAGCGCAGTGTCGAACAGGCGCGCAAGGCGTTTGATGGCTTCATCACTGCCGCGCAGAAGGCGGTGACCGCCTTCGAGGGCTCGGCCACGACGGTCCAGTCCAGCACGCAGGACCTGACGCACCGCACCCTGTCCTTCGCCGAGCAGAACATCGCTGCCGCCTTCGACCTGGCGCAGAAGCTGGTCCGCGCCAAGGACATGCAGGAGGCCATGCAGCTGCAGGCCGACTACCTGCAGAAGCAGCTCGCGTCCCTGCAGTCGCAGATGAAGGAATTCGGCTCCGCCGCCGAGAAGGTCGTCGGCGAAGCGACCAAGCGCAAGGCCTGAGGCCAGCGTTCCGTAACATGTGAAGGAGATCGACCATGGCCACTGCGAAGTCGAACGGGGCATCGCCGCCAGGTCAGGGTCCGCAGGCCAAGGATGCCCCGGGGCGAAGCCGGCGCCTGCCGCGCCCGCCGCCGGGACACCTGCCGCCACGCCCGCCAAGCCAGCAACGTCTGCCGGGCCCGTGTCGTCCGCGCCGCCTGCTCCGAAGCCGTCGGAACCCGCCGGGAATCCCGCCAAGGATATGGCGAAGGAACCGGCCGGGCAGCCCGCTGGCGGGCAGGCTACAGCCAAGGCGCCTGTCGCCGTGGCGCAGGCGCCGAAGCCGGTAGCCGTGAAGGCGGCGCCCGTCGCGGTGTCAAGGCCCGAGCCGGCACCGAAGCCGGCGTCGACAGGGGTTGCCCCGGCGGCGAAATCCGCGCCGGCATCCAAACCGGCCAAGACCGCGAAGCCCGCCAAGGCTCCGAAGCCCGGCAAGCCCGTAGACGTTGCCAAGCCCGCGGCCACAGCGTCGACGCCGGCCAAGGCGGCAGCTGGTGCCGGCAAGATCGCAGCCGCGCCGATGAAGCCTGTCGCCAAGGCGCCGCCCGTGACCCCGCCGGTCGCCAAGGCCGTGCCGGAGGCCCCGTCCTCGGTGGCGCGGACAGCGCGGGCGGTGGCGCATACGGTGGCCGAGGCGCTGGATCGGGGCGCCGAGGCGGCCCGGCGCGTCGAGGCTGCTGTCGGCGAGCGGCAGACGGCGTCGGGCGCCGAGGCGCTGACGCAGGCCGGCCTCGCGCAGGCGCGTGACGGCTATGCCGCCGTCCGGCAGTCGCTCGAGCAGTTGCAGGGCGGCCTCGCCGAGAGCGCCGGCATCGCCTCCAAGGGTGCCGCGGAAATCAACGGCAAGGTGCTCGACCTCATGCGCGCGCAGGCGGATGCCGCCTTCGGCCTGTGGCGGCAGCTGCTCGGCGCGGGCTCGTTCTCGGAGGCCGTGCAGTTGCAGACCAAGGGCTGGCGGCACGGCTACGAGATGACGTCGTCGCGTCTCAAGGACATCGCCGAGACGACGGGGCGCGTCGCCGAGACCTCGATCAGCCCCGTGCGCCGCATCGTCGATACCTGGAGCAAGGAAACCCGGCTGAAGCGGGGCGGCTGAAGCCCCCGATCCCGGGCGACGGAGCGCCTTGCGGCCCCTGCGCGGGGCCGCTGTCAACAGCCCCTTCGCGACGCGGCGAAGGGGCTTGAAATCGCAAAGCGATGCGCCTAGTTTCCGCCTGACTGCGGAGCCTGCGGCTCCCTAGGCTGTGCAGCTGTAGCTCAGTTGGTTAGAGCGCCTGATTGTGGATCAGGAGGTCCCCCGTTCAAGCCGGGGCAGCTGTACCATCTTCTTCTGAACAGACTTTCCCGATGATCGACGGGTGATCACTCCTGCGGCGCCACGTGCGTCCGCTGCCGCATGCGTCTTTCGTTGCCGCCGGGCGTGTCGTCGTCGGTCATGATGCAGTTGCGGCCGTGGGCCTTTGCGGCATAGAGCGCGCGGTCGCCGGCAGCGATGAGCTCGTCGAGCGTCGCGGTGGGCCGCGGCCGCGTGCTCACCCCGACGCTCGACGTGATCGTGATGAACCGGCCCTCGACGTTCAGCGGCGTGGATCCGAGAGCGCCCTGGATGCGCTCGGCCACGGCCTTGGCCTCGGCCAGGCTCGAAACGGGCAGGCAGGCGGCGAACTCCTCGCCGCCGAGGCGGGCGAAGGCGTCTCCGTCCCTGAGGCTGGCGGCTGCGATGCGGGCGAAATGGGCGAGCGCCAGGTCGCCGGCCTGGTGGCCGTGCCGGTCGTTGACGCGCTTGAAGTGGTCGAGGTCGAAGACGAGCATCGCCAGCAGCGGCGGATCCCGCCGGCCGTTCGCCGCCATGGCGTCGAAGCGCTGTGCAAGGCCGCGCCGGTTCAGGGCACCCGTCAGGGGATCGGTCTCGACGAGCTGGCGCAGTCCCTGCTCGGTTTCCTCGACGAGGAGGCGGGCGCCCGCGATGACGGTTGCCACCAGCGCGGCGAGCCCGGCGACGAGTGCCACGGCGGCGAACCGGTAGGAGAAGAAATCCGCGGGCGGAAACAGTGCGGCGAGGACGAGCGAGACGAGGTTGAGGCCGGCGGCAAACCAGAAGATCTGGGAGAGCCAGTGCCGGGCCGGCGAGCGCCGCCCCGCCCGTCGCAACACGGCGACGTGGAGGAGATAGGCGAGCCCGGCCGTGCCGTGCGCCAGCATGATGCGGAAGCTGCCGCTCGCGGCGAAGGCCGGGGTGAGGCAGCCGAGGACCCAGAGCCCGAGCGGCAGCAGGAACCACGGGCGCGGCCGCAGCCGGTCGAGGACGGAAAAACCCGTCAGCGACAGGGAAAAGCCGGCGAGCGACAGCGCGACGGCGATCTCGATGGCCAAGGTGTCGGCGACATGCCCGCGCAGAGCCAGCAGCAGCCTGCCGGCGGACATCAGGGCAAAGGCCCCCGACCACCAGAGGCTCGCCATGAACGCCCGGTTCCGCCACCAGACGATGAACAGCACGACGGCGACCGTTGCGGTGGCCGACGACCACAGGACGAGGGCGGTCACGAGATCGAGCACGGCCGTGCCTCGGGCATGCTGATGGCTGGAGCACTGCCGATACCGCGTCGCCGGGGCGATAGCCACGAATATTGTAGGGGATCCGGCAGATTGCCGGCGACAGCGCCGGCCGACGTGCGGCGCGGGCGTGACCATCGGCCGTCCGGGCACTATCCTCGGCGGGCTTGCCGCGCCGAATTCGGCAGCAAGGAGCGGAGTGCCCCGCAGCGGGAAGCGCGATAGATGGGATGACGTTCCACGGAGGGCCAAGGACCATGAACGTCATCACGAGGACAGAGCCGGTGGAGGATGCCCGCTGGCAGGCCGTGCTCAGCCGTGACGCGGCGAGCGACGGGCGTTTCGTCTATGCGGTGCGCACGACCGGCGTCTATTGCCGGCCGACCTGCCCGTCGCGCCGCGGCCGGCGCGAGAACGTCGCCTTCTACGACAGTTGCGCGGCAGCGGAAGCCGCCGGCTACCGTCCGTGCCGTCGCTGCCGGCCGAACCAAGCGGCGGCGCCCGCGGCGAGCCGCCATGCCGCCGCCGTGGCACACGCCTGCCGCATGATCGACGAGGCCGAGGAGATGCCGGACCTTGCGGCGCTCGCCGCGGCGGTCGGCCTCAGCCCCTTCCACTTCCACCGTGTCTTCAAGGCCGTGACGGGCATCACCCCGCGGGCCTACGGCGCGGCCCGGCGCGCGCGGCGCCTGCGCGAGGAGCTGGCGCAAGCGGATGTCAGCGTCACCGAGGCCATCTACGGCGCCGGCTTCAACTCCAACAGCCGCTTCTATGCCGCGTCGAACGCCATGCTCGGCATGACGCCGACGGCCTATCGCCGCGGCGGCGAGGATGCCGAGATCCGTTTCGCCATCGGCCAGTCCTCGCTGGGCGCCGTGCTCGTCGCCACGAGCGACAAGGGCGTGTGCGCCATCGCCCTCGGCGACGATCCGGAGGCGCTTGCCCGCGATCTGCAGGACCGTTTTCCGCGCGCCAGCCTCGTCGGTGACGACCCGGCCTTCGCCGATCTCGTCGCCCGGGTCGTCGGGCTCGTCGATACGCCTTCGCTCGGGCTCGACCTGCCGCTCGACCTGCGCGGCACGGCCTTCCAGCAGCGGGTGTGGCAGGCGCTGCGCGAGGTCCCACCCGGCAGCACGGTGAGCTATGCCGATCTCGCCCGGCGCATCGGCCGGCCGGAAGCGGTGCGGGCCGTGGCCAATGCCTGCGCCGCCAACGGCCTCGCCATCGCCGTGCCCTGCCACCGGGTGGTGCGCCGCGACGGCGATCTCTCCGGCTATCGCTGGGGCGTCGAGCGCAAGCGCGCGCTTCTGGCCCGGGAGGCGAAGGCATGACGGCCCTTGCGCAAATGACGCCGGACACCGCCGCCGATCGTGTTGCGCGCTACGGCTGGCCCGAGCTGGCGCAGGAGCTCGACGGCTTCGGCTGTGCCGTGCTGCCCGGCCTTCTGAGCGCGGATGAATGCACCGGCATCGCCGCGCTCTACGACGACGAAGCGTGGTTCCGCAGCCATATCCACATGGCGCGGCACGGGTTCGGGCGCGGCGAGTACAAATATTTCCGCTACCCGCTGCCGGACCTGCTGGCTGCCCTGCGCACGGCGCTTTATCCGCCGCTGGCGGAGATCGCCAATCTCTGGAATGCGCGGCTCGGGGTGGATGTCGTCTATCCGCGCAGGCACGCCGATTTCTTGGCGCAATGCCACGCCGCCGGGCAGGGGCGGCCGACGCCGCTCCTGCTGCGCTACGGGCCGGGCGACTACAACTGCCTGCACCAGGACCTTTACGGCGCGCTGGCCTTCCCGCTGCAGGTGGCCGTGCTGCTGTCGCAGCCGGGCGAGGATTTCACCGGCGGCGAGTTCGTGCTGACGGAGCAGCGCCCGCGCATGCAGAGCCGGGCCGAGGTGGTGCCGCTGCGCCGGGGTGATGCGGTCGTCTTTGCCGTGCACAACCGCCCCGTCGATGGCGCGAAGGGCGCCTATCGCGTCAACCTGCGCCATGGCGTCAGCCGCGTGCGCGCGGGGCGCCGGCACACGCTCGGCCTCATCTTCCACGACGCGACGTGAAGGAGCGGCGGCGGCCCTGGAGCCGCCGCCCCAGGTGGTCAGCTGGCGCCGATGCTGCGCTGGAAGGCCGGGCGCTCGCGCAGGCGCGCGATATAGCCGTCGAACACCGGTTCGCCCTTGAGGCCGGGGACGCCCATCATCATGCCCCAGGCCAGTTCCGAGCTGATATAGAGATCCGCCGCCGTGAAACGGTCGCCGAGAAGATGGGGACCCGGGGTGAGCGCCGTTTTCAGCGTCGCCAGCACGTCCTCGTGGCAGCCCCAGCCGGCCATGCCTTTCTGCTGTCCCTCGAGGGGCGCGCGCTTCAGCATGACGTCGAGCGTCGCCGGCTCGTAGCAGCCGGAGCCGAAGAAGAGCCAGCGGTAATAGGCGCCGCGGGCCGGATCGTCCGTTGCCGGAGCGAGCCCGGCGGCGGGAAAGGCATCGGCCAGATAGGCGATGATGGCCGGCGTTTCCGTCACCACGACACCGCGGTGCACGATGGTCGGCAGCTTGCCCATCGGATTGATGGCGAGGAAATCGGGAGCCTTGTGCTCACGCTTCTCCATGTCGAGCGTGACGACGCGGTAGGGCGCGCCGACCTCCTCCAGCATCCAGTGCACGATGACCGCCCGCGAGCGCGGGTTGTAATAGAAGGTGACCTCTTCGGACATGGGTGGCTCCCGCCGGTTGCTGGGACCGCAGATTGTCCCGGCCGTCGCGGAAGTCAACGGCAGAGTTGTTGCGAACAGCTATGTTCCTGCGCGTGAACAATCGCGGATCTTGAAGGATCGAAGCGGGGGGCGGGAACTTGTGCCCCTCGCAAAGCGTTGTGTTCATGGATAGCTTTGCGCCTCTTCCGGTGAGGAACATTACGATTATTTAATTCCACATTCAGAATTGGTTCAGCGGGCCGGCGGCAGTCTGGGCCCACATTGCAGGAATGGAGGACGGGAACGATGAAGCTATTGCTTTCCATGACAGGTGCGGCGGCCCTGGCCCTGGCTGCCGTCGGCGGCAGCGGCGCCACGGCCCAGGCCATACCGCTGGGGATGGAGCGGGCCATGCCGGCCGGTGAGATGATCGAGACCGTGCAGTACAGGTACCGCTCGCCCCGTTATGTCGACCGCGGTTTCTATCGTCGCGGCGACTATTACTACTACAACGGCCATCGCGGCTATCGCTACGCGCGGCCGGGCTGGCGCCGCTATAACGACTGGTGGTTCCCGCCGGCGGCCTTCGCGACGGGCGCCATCGTCGGCGGCATCATCGCGGGTCAGGCCGCCCAGGCAGCGCCGCCGCCCGCCTATCGGCGCGGCAGCGTCAGCGACGCGCACGTGCGCTGGTGCTATGACCGCTACCGGTCGTATCGGGCGTCGGACAACACCTTCCAGCCCTACAGCGGGCCGCGTCAGGAGTGCGTCTCGCCCTATTACTGACGGCCTTGCACGGCTGATGGAACCCCGCCTCGAGCGGGGTTTTCTTTTGCCTGGGAGCGCCGGCGCGGCGGCCGCTTTCCTTCGTGGGGCGCCACATCGGCGAGCATGGCCCGGGTGACGCGCCAGCCGGCGAGGTGGTGGACGCGCAGGATCTCGCGCAGCAGCGCCCCGGCGCGCAGCTGGAGGGCGTCGAGAATCTGGGCGTGCTCGTGAAGCGCCCGCGCCCAGCGCGCCTCGTCTAGGTTCCCCGTGTAGCGATAACGGCGGATGCGGGCGCTCTCGCTGCGATAGACGCGCGAGAGCGCGGCGTTGTGGGCCGCGTCGACGATGCCTTCGTGGATCGCCTGGTTGAGGTGGAAATAACCCATCAGGTCGCCGGTGCGGTGCGCCTCCACCATGCACCGGTGCAGATCGGCGATGGCCGCGATCTCGTCCTCCCGCGCCCGCTCGCAGGCGAGCGGGGCCGCCGTCGTCTCGAGGCCGACGAGCACCTCCATCGCCGCATCGACATCCGCGAGCGACAGCTGCGTCACCAGCGCGCCGCGGTTCGGCACGATCTCGACGAGGCCCTCCGCCGCCAGAACCTTGAAGGCCTCGCGCAGCGGCGTGCGCGTGACGCCGAGCCGCTCCATCAGGGCGCGCTCGCCGATGCGCTCGCCCGCCGGCAGGTCGCCACCGACGATCATGTCGCGGATCCTCTCGGCGACGGCGGACGTCAGCCGGCCGCGGGACACTGCCTGCGCGTCCTCCATCAATCCTCCAATTGAATGCACTCACGCCTCTTACCGGTTGAATAGGGCGAGCGACGTGAATCTTTATGGCTATATTGCATGCAATTTGCCATCATGTCCATGACGTGCGGCCTTGCGGCCCCGCCAGAAGAAGACCCGCAACGACAGGAACGCCACAGGATCCCCATGAACTACCATCGCTATTTCGCCACCGCGCGTCCGCCGGTGGAGACCGCCATCGTCGGCACCGGCAGCTTCGGCCGCAGCTTTCTGCTGCAGGCGCAGCACATGAAGGCGGTGAATGCGCGCATCGCGGTCGATGTCGATGCCGCGACCGCCGCCGCGGCCCTGCGCGCGGTGGGCATCCCGGCGGAGCGGATCCGCCGCTGCGAGACGGCCGAGCAGGCGGTCGCGGCCTGGGTGGCGGGCGATTTCATCGCCGCCGGCGATCTTGCCCAGGTGGTCGACCTGCCGATCGACGTCGTCATCGAGGCGACGGGCCACCCGGAAGCCGGCGCCCGCCACGGCGAGCTCACGATCGCGGCCGGCCGGCATCTCGTGCTCGTCTCGAAGGAGGTGGACAGCGTCGTGGGGCCCGAGCTCGCCCGCCGCGCGCGGGAGAAGGGCGTCGTCGTGACGCCCGTCGACGGCGACCAGCCGAGCCTGCTGATCGGCCTCATCTCCTGGGCCGAGGTGCTCGGCTTCGAGATCGTCGCCGCCGGCAAGTCGAGCGAATACGACTTCGTGCTCGACGCGGCGGAAGGGGCCATCACCAGCAACGGCCGCACGGTCCCGGCAGCCGATTTCGCCGGCCTCGGCCGGCTCGGCGATGCGGCGGCAGATGAGCGGGTCGCCGCCCGGTCCCGCGCCGCGGCGGCACTTTCCCAGCGCGCCGTGCCGGACCTGTGCGAGCTGCTCCTCGTCGCCAATGCGACCGAGCTGTCGTTCGACCGGCCGGACCTGCACGCACCTATCGCCCGCATCGACGAGGTGGCCTCGCTCCTGTGCCCGGCGGAGGACGGTGGGCTGCTTGCGGGCACCGGGCGGCTCGACGTGTTCCATTGCCTGCGCGGCGCGCACGAAGTCAGCGCGGCCGGCGGCGTCTTCGTCGTCGTGCGCTGCACCAGCGAGGAGACGTGGCGCATCCTCGCCGAGAAGGGCCATCTCGTCAGCCGCACCGGTAACCATGCGACGATCCTCCTGCCGCGCCACCTGCTCGGCCTCGAAGCGGCGACGAGCGTGCTCGAGGCGGCCATTCACGGCGCCTCGACCGGGGCTGCGGCGCCGAAGCCCCGCTACGATCTCGTCGCGCGGGCGCAGCGCGACCTGCCGGCCGGCACGGTGCTCGCCATGGGCGGCCATCATCATACGATCGACGGTCTCGGTGCCGAGCTGCAGCCCGCCGCGCCGCTGTCGCCAGCGGCACCGGCGCCGTTCTATCTCGCCGCCAACCAGCGCCTGGTGCGCGACGTCCGGCAGGGGGCGCTCGTCACCATGGCCGACATCGAGATCGCCTCGGGCTCCGTTCTCCTGGCCCTGCGCCAGGCGCAGGATGCCGCCTTCTTCGGCCATTCGGCCGCGGCCTGAGGCGGGACGAGAAAAACCCGGGGCCGATGGCCCCGGGGTGGAGAAGGTGCGGCAGCGGGTGAACGCTGCCGCCAGGGGAGGAAAGGGGAGGGGCGCGCTCAGGCGGCCGTCGCCCCGATATCGCGCGACGGCCGCAGGCGCTGGACGACGAGCGACAGGAGCGGCCACACCAGCAGCAGCACGCCGAGGGCCATGATCGTGGCGACGAGCCCGTTCGACCAGAAGATGGACAGATCCCCGCCCGACATGATCGCCGACTGGCGGAAGGCGTCCTCCGCCTTGTCGCCCAGCACCATGGCGAGCACCATGGGCGCGATCGGATAGTCCAGCTTCTTGAAGACGTAGCCGACGACGCCGAAGATCAGCACCAGCCAGAGGTCGAACGAAGCACCGGCCACCGTATAGGCGCCGCTGACGCAGATGACGAGGATGACCGGTCCGATGATGGCGAAGGGCACCCGCAGGATGGCGGCGAAGAAGGGCACCGTGGCGAGCACGAGCACGACGGCGACGACATTGCCGAGATACATCGAGGCGATCAGGCCCCAGACGAAGTCCTTCTGCTCGATGAAGAGCATGGGCCCCGGCGTCAGCCCCCAGATCATCAGGCCGCCCATCATCACGGCGGCGGTGGCCGAACCGGGGATGCCGAGGGCGAGCATGGGCAGGATGGCGCTGGAGCCCGCGGCGTGGTCCGCCGTCTCGGGCGCAATGACGCCTTCCTCGCGGCCCTTGCCGAAGCCCTCGCGCCGGCGGGCGAAGCGCTTGGCGAGGCCGTAGCTCATGAAGGAGGCGGCCGTCGGCCCGCCTGGGGTGATGCCCATCCAGCAGCCGATGGCCGCCGAGCGCAGCAGCGTCACCCAGTAGCGCGGCAGCGTCAGCAGCGTCTCGAACACCTTGCGCGGCGACACGCGCGCCTTGACCCCGTCGAAGCGCAACCCCTCCTCCATGGTCAGCAGCAGCTCGCCGATGCCGAAGAGGCCGATGACCGCGACGAGGAAGCTGATGCCGCGGATGAGCTCGTCGATGCCGTAGGTGAGGCGCAGGCTGCCCGATACCGTGTCCATGCCCACCGCCGTGAAGGCGAAGCCGAGCATGATCGAGATGACGGTCTTGAAGGGCGAGGACCCGCCAAGGCCGATGAAGGAGGCGAAGGCGAGGAAATAGACGGCGAAGAACTCGGGCGAGGAGAAGCGCAGGGCGAACTTCGCCACCCAGCTCGACAATACGGTGATGAGCACCACGCCGACGAGCGCGCCGAAGCCGGCGGAGAGGAAGGCGTAGGTCAGCGCTTCCGTCGCGCGCCCCTGCTTGGCCATGGGATGGCCGTCGAAGGTGGTCGCGACCGAGGAGGGCTCGCCCGGGATGTTGAACAGGATCGACGTCGTGGAGCCGCCGAACAGCGCACCCCAGTACATGCTCGTCAGCAGGATGATGGCCGAGATCGGGTCCATCGAGAAGGTCAGCGGCATCAGCAGCGTGACGCCGTTGGGTGCGCCGAGGCCCGGCAGCACGCCGACGAGGATGCCGAGCAGCACGCCGAGCATCATCAGGAGCACGTGGTGCATGGTCAGCGCGACGCCGAAGCCATGCATGAGGGAAGCGATGTTTTCCACCCGTTTTCTCCCTGCTGGCCGCTGTGCGCGGCTTCTTGGTGCGGTGGTGCGTCAGTAGATGCCGAGGAGGGCTTCGAGCGGCCCCTTGAGCAGCGGCACCTGGAACCAGCGCTCGAACAGCACGAAGAAGAAGCCCGTGATGCCGCCGGCGACGGCGAGCGCGAAGGGCCAGCGATAGCCGCCCTGGAAGATCATGACGCCGGCGAGATAGACGAAGGTGCCGACGTAGAGGCCGAGCACGTAGGAGCCGACGGTGAAGGCGGCGAGCGGCAGGAAGAACGCCATCACCCGCGCAAAGCCCTCGCGCGTGACGAAGGCCTCGCGCGAGCGCCTGTGGTTGAGGAAGGCCTGCCCCAGCACGCCGAGGCTCGCGGCGATGATGATGAGCCCGACATAGAACGGGAAATAGCCGGGCTGCGGCCCGCCCTCGTCCCACCCGGTCTCGTACTCGATGGCGCCGAGGACGACGACGATGCCCGCGACGAGCGTGGCGCAGCCCGTCGCGACCTCCATGGCGAAGCGGGAGACGAGGCTTCTTTCGTTCGTCGACATGGGTCTCCTCCTCGATTGGCCCGCCCGCTCTTGTCGTTGTTCATTCAGCGAGCGGCGATGACGTTTCCCCTCCCCCCTTGCGGGAAGAGGCAGGGGGTGGGGGTGGTGCAGCATGCAGGAGGCTGTGCGCTCCCTGTCACGCCTCCACCCCGCGCCAGTCCCCGGCAAATCGGTAAGCGACTTGCGCAGGGACGAGAGCACTTCGACGCCTCAGTTCACCAGCCAGCCTTCGGCGGCGATGACGGCGCGGCCTTCATCCTCGTTGTTCTTGATGAAGGTCTGGAAGTCTTCGCCGGCGAAGAAGCGGTTCGATTGCGACGTGCGCGTGATGTACTCCTGCCATTCCGGCTTCTCGCGCACCTGCTTCAGAAGATCGACGTAGAAGTCGACGGCGTCCTGCTGCACGCTTCCGGGCAGGAAGACGGTCCGCGGCATCTGGTAGTGCTCGAGCGGCACCCCGGCCTCCTTGCAGGTCGGGATGTCCGCCCAGCCCTTGCCGTCCACCACCGGTTCGCCCTTGGCCATGCGGTCGGGCGCGAAGACGCACAGCGGGCGCACGCCGCCGGCCTTCCACTGGCCGAGGTTCTCCGCCGGGTTGTTGGTGTTGGCCTCGACATGGCCGCCCGCGAGCTGGGTCGCCGCCTCGCCGCCGCTCTTGAAGGGCACGTAGGTCACCTTGATGCCGGCGGCCTTCTCGATCTGCTTGACGAGGATGTGGTCCGTGTCCTTCGACTGGCTGCCGCCGATCTTCACCTTGCCCGGCGCAGCCTTCGCCGCCTCGATGAAGCTCTTGGCGTCCTGATGCGGGGAATCGCCCGGCACCCAGAGCAGGAATTCGTCGACCGCCATGGCCGCGACCGGGGTCAGGTCCTCCGGCTTGAAGGCGAGCTTGGCGACGAGGGGCAGCAGCCACTCGTTGTTGGTGGCGAAGATGACCTTGTGCGGCTCGCCCGCGGCCGTCTTGCCGTAGACGAAGCCCTCGGCGCCGCTGCCGCCGCCCTTGTTGACCACGACCACCGGCTGGTCGAGCAGGTTGTGCTTGGTGATGATCGCCTGCACGGTGCGGGCGAACTGGTCCGTGCCGCCGCCGGCGCCGGAGGTGACCACGAACTCGACCGGCTTCGAGGGCTTCCACGCCGCTTCCGCCGCCGAGATGCCCAGCGCCGCGACGAGGGCCGTCGCAGCCATCAGCGCCTTTTTCATCATCATCGTTTCCTCCAGTTTCTTCTTCCGGGCCGCCACTGATCGGGCGGATTGTTCAGCCGGCCGCCGTGCGGACGTCCGGCTCCTGCGCCGCAAGCCGCTTTGCGGCGATATTTGCGGCGAGGCTGAATGCGGCGCGTGTAGCGCCGATATTGGCGATGCCCTTTGCGGCGATGTCGTAGGCGGTGCCGTGGGCGGGGGTGAGGACGGGGACGGGGAAGCCGGCGAGCATGGTGACGCCGCGGTCGAAGCCCATGAGCTTCATGGCGATCTGGCCCTGGTCGTGGTACATGGTCAGCACCGCGTCGAAGGCGCCGGCCCTGGCGCGCAGGAAGACGGTGTCGGAGGGAAACGGCCCGTCGGCGGCGATGCCGCGGGCCTTGGCCTCGGCGATGGCCGGCGCGATCACCTCGATCTCCTCGCGGCCGAAGTTGCCGCCGTCGCCGGCATGCGGGTTGAGCCCCGCCACCGCGATGCGCGGGCGGGCGAAGCCCGCCTGGCGCATGGCGCCGTCGGCGAGGGCGAGGCCGTCGCGCACGGCTTCGCGGGTGATCAGTCCGGCGACGTCCTTGAGCGGCACGTGCGAGGTGACGCGGGCGTTCCACAGGCCCTCGAGGATGTTGAACTCGCTCGCCGGACCCTCGGCCCCGACCTCCTCGGTGAGGAAGGTGATCTCGTCCTCGTAGGAGGGATGGGCGAGGCGCATGGCCGCCTTGTTGAAGGGGGTGAAGGCGACCGCCTGGGCGTGGCCGGCCATGGCGTATTTGAGGGCAGCGCGGAAATTGGCGACGGCGAAGGCGCCGCCTGCGCGGCTGACCTCGCCCGGGCGGATGGTGGCCGGGTCGAGATGGCCGAGGTCGACGAAGATGGGCCGGGTCTCGCCGGCCGCGGCCTCGGCCGGGTCGGTGACGACGGCGATCTTAAGGGACACGCCGGCGATCGCCGCGCCGGCGGCGAGGACGCGCCGGTCGCCGAAGACGACGAGGCGGGCGGCGGCGCGCAGGTCGTCGAGATGGAGGGCCCTGGCCATGAGCTCCGGGCTGATGCCGGCGGGATCGCCCATGGCGAGAGCGACCGTTGGGGCAATCGTTGGGGCGAGGGTCGGCTGGGGAGCGGAATTGAGCGGCCTTTGCGCCACGACGCGGACCTCCTGGAGATGGGTTGAGGGGAGGCTAGAGGGGCGCGCTCCTGTCGTCAAGTATGCTGTATACAGAATGCCATCATACGGCGTTCAATTGACCGCCGCCCCCGCCGCAGGCATCATGAGCCTTGACGCGCAAGGGATTCGCCAAGGGATTCGCCAAGGGATTCGACAAGGAATTGCCAAGGAACTGCCAAGGGATCCGCCGGGAGATCCCGGCGGGTTCGCCAGGGGGTAGCAGAGGGATAGCAAAGGAGTTCGCGCCAGGATCGGGCGCCGGGCCTTCGCCCGCTGGCCCGTCCGGTCCAAGACGATCCCGAGCCGATCCCCAAGGTGATCCCAAGGCAATCCAGGGCGGCGATCCCGATCCCGAGCCGACCACGAGGCCGAGACCACAGGTGAGCATGACAGACGAGACCATCGCCCCGTCGGCGGACAAGCCGGAGGCGGCCCCCGAGGAGGCCCGCCCCATCGCCCGGCGCACGCTGCACGACGAGGTCGTCACCCGCATCCGCGACATGATCACCGAGGGCCAGCTGGCGCCGGGCGCGCGCGTGCACGAGGGCCAGCTCGGCGCGGCGCTGGGCATCTCGCGCACGCCCTTGCGCGAGGCGCTGAAGTTCCTGGCGCGCGAGGGGCTGATCGAGCTGGTGCCGAGCCGCGGCGCCATCGTGCGCCGCTTCTCGCCGAAGGACGTCTACGACATGCTGACGGTGCTCGCGACGCTGGAGGCGGAGGCCGGGCGCCTTGCCTGCGCCCATGCCAGCGACGCCGACATCGCCGCGGTCGCCGCTCTCCATGCGCGCATGATGGCCTTCTACGAAAGCCGCAACCGGCTCGAGTACTTCAAGCTCAACCAGGCCATCCACACCGCCATCGTGCGCCTGTCGGGCAATGCGGTGCTCGCCGACATCCACGAGACGCTGCAGTCGCGCCTCAAGCGCATCCGCTTCCTCGGCAACCAGGAGCCGCCCAAGTGGGACGAGGCCGTCGCCGAGCACGAGGAGATGATCACGGCCCTCACCGCCCGCGCCCCCGACCGCCTCGCCAAAATCCTCGCAAACCACATGCGAAACAGCTGGGAACGCGTCAGGCAGACGCTCCCGTAGGGTCTCAGGCGGCGATCAGCGCTTCCCCGTCGTGGCGCGCGATGGTGACGTCGACGACATCGCCGACGGTGAGGCCAGACGGCAGGCGCACCAGCGCGAAGCCCTCCGTATGGCCGACGTCGCCCCGCTCCACGAGGACACTCTGCCGGGTGCCGACCTGGGTGGCGAGAAACCGCCGGCGCGCCTCTTCGCCAACGGCGCGCAGGCGTCCGGCGCGCTCCTTCACCACCTCGCGCGGCAGTTGCGGCATGCGCGCCGCCGGCGTGCCGGGCCGCGGCGAGAAGGGGAAGACATGGAGATGCGTCAGCCCGCATTCGCCGACGATGGCGAGCGAGCGCTCGAACATCTCCTCGGTCTCGGTCGGAAAGCCGGCGATGATGTCGGCGCCGAAGACGATGTCGGGCCGTGCCCGCCGCACGCTTTCGCAGAAGCGGATGGCGTCCTCGCGCAGGTGCCGGCGCTTCATGCGCTTCAGGATCATGTCGTCGCCGGCCTGCAGTGACAGGTGCAGATGCGGCATCAGCCGCCGCTCGCCGGCGATGGCGGCGAGCAGTTCCTCGTCCGCCTCGACGGAATCGATCGACGACAGGCGCAGCCGCGGCAGGTCCGGCACGTGCTTGAGGATCTGGCCGACGAGCCGGCCGAGCGGCGGCGCACCGGGCAGGTCGCGGCCATAGGCCGTGAGATCGACGCCGGTCAGCACCACTTCGCGATAGCCGTTGCCGACGAGGCGCCTGACGGCCTCGACCACCGCGCCCATCGGCACCGAGCGGGAGTTGCCGCGCCCAAAGGGGATGATGCAGAAGGTGCAGCGGTGATCGCAGCCGTTCTGTACCTGCAGGAAGGCGCGTGCATGGCCGTCGAAGCCGTCCACGAGATGCGTCGCCGTCTCGCGCACGGCCATGATGTCGCCGACCGCGGCCTTCTCGCCCTCGGCGAGCCCGCGCCAGCTCGGCGCTTCGAGTTTCTCGGCATTGCCGAGGACCTTCGCGACCTCGGGCATCGTCGCGAAGCTCGCCGGGTCGACCTGTGCCGCGCAGCCGGTGACGACGACCGTCACGTCCGGCCGCTCGCGCTTCAGACGGCGGATGGTCTGGCGCGCCTGGCGCACCGCCTCGCCTGTGACGGCGCAGGTGTTGACGACGACGAGCGCATCGTGCCCCGCCGCCTCGGCATGGCGCTTGATGACCTGCGACTCGACGATGTTGAGCCGGCAGCCGAAGGTGACGACCTCGACGCCCATCAGGCCGTTTCCGCAAAGAGCTCCGCGGCGAACCGGCCTTCGTGCTCCAGCTCGACCGGCCCCGTCATCATGACGTGGCCGTCGCTCTCGCGCCAGTCGATGAGGAGGTCGCCGCCCGGCAGCGTGACACGCACCTTGCGTCCGGTGAGGCCCTTGCGTGCGGCGGCGACGGCGACGGCGCAGGCGGCCGAGCCGCAGGCGCGCGTCAGGCCGGCGCCGCGCTCCCACACCTTGACGACCACGTGCTCCGGGCTCTTCACCGCGGCAAGCGAGATGTTCGCCTTCTCGGGGAAGATCGGATGGTTCTCGAGGAGCGGCCCGAGGCGGGCGAGGTCGTGGGCCTCGACGTCTTCCACCCAGAAGATGGCGTGCGGGTTGCCCATGCTGACCACCGAGGGCGAGTGCAGCGCCGGCGCGTCGATGGGGCCGATCTGCAGTTCGATGGCGCGCGTGTCGCGGAACTCCTCGGCGAGCGGGATCTCGTCCCACCTCAGGCGCGGCGCGCCCATGTCGATGGTGAAGAGCCACTCGCCCTCGCGCCGGCAGGCGAGCAGCCCGGCCTCGGTCTCGAGCAGGAGCTCGTCGCGCGCCCCGTCCCGCGTCAGCGCCCAGGCGACACAGCGCGTGCCGTTGCCGCAGGAGGCGGAGAGCGAGCCATCCACGTTGTAGATCAGCATGAAGGCGTCGGTGCCGGGCGTGCGCGGGTCGTTGAGCACCATCAGCTGGTCGAAATGCGAGGCGGGATCGGCCGCGATGGCGCGCGCCTCGGCGGGCGTGACGACGTGCCGCTCCCCGCGCAGGTCGAGCACGACGATCTCGTTGCCGAGGCCGTTCATCTTGAGAAAGGGGTGTCCGATCAGCGCGTTCATCGTGTCGTCCGGCGGCCGGGCCGCGAAATTCCTCCGGTATATGGGCCATGTCGCGCAAAAGCGCGAGTCCCTTCCGCAACGGCGCGTCTCGCGGCCTCGCCCAAAGCCGCCTATGGTCGGGAAGACTGGGGAGGGCGATTCGCGGGGTTCCGCGAAACGGTTGGGTGCGGCAGATGACGACGGCTTCGTGGCCCTTGATCGGTGCGGCTCGCGGCAGGATCTTCGCCGCCGCTTGCGCTCTCGTCCTCCTGTTCGCGGGACCGGCGGCGGCTGCGCCGGCGCCCGCCGAGGCCCCGGCTATCGGCGCTGCTCCGGCCGCTCCCGCCGAAGTCCCTCCGCCGGCGGACGCTCCGCCCCCGCCGCCGGGCCTGTCGACACCCGCGCAGCCGACGCTCGTGCCGCCGCCGGCCAATGCAGGCGATGTCGACGAGGTGACGCTGCCGGAGAAGCCGGCCGCCATCGCGGGCGGCCGGGCGCAGTGGGACGATTCCGTCAAGACCCTCAAGGAGACGTTCGGCAAGCTGCGCATCTTCCTCGACGGTGCCGGCGTCAAGATCGCGGGCCGCCCCGTGGTGCTCTTCCTCGAAACGGACGACACCGGGTTCCGCTACGACGCGCTGCTGCCGGTCGAGACGGCCCCGGCTGCGGGCGCAGCCCGGCCGCCGGAAGGCATCCGCTTCGGCACGACGCCATCGGGCAAGGCCCTGCGCTTCGTGCACAAGGGCCCTTACGACGAGATCGATTCCACCTACGAGGCCATCACCGCCTATCTCGACGCCAAGGCCATCACGGTCCGCGACATGTTCATCGAGGAATATGCGACAGACCTGACGAGCGGCGACGATGCCGGCCTCGAGGTCTACATCTACGTCCAGCCGGCCGAAGCGGGCGCGCCTCCGCCCGCCGCCCCTCCCGGCAGCGCGCCGCCGCCGGCTTCCGCGCCCCCGGCGGCTACGCCGGCAGAGCCCGGCTTGGATGCTCCGAAGACCCCTGAAGCGGGAGGCCCGCAATGAGCGAGATCGCGGTCAAGCGCGTCTACGATCCGCCGGAAGAGGGGGACGGCAAGCGCATCCTGGTGGACAGGCTATGGCCGCGTGGCGTCGCCAAGGAGACGGCGCCGTGGGATCTGTGGCTGAAGGAGGTCGCGCCCTCGCCGGACCTGCGCAAGTGGTTCGGCCACGAACCGGCGAAGTGGGAGGAATTCCAGGCCCGCTACCGCGCGGAGCTCGAGGCGGCGCAGGGCGATGCCAAGGCGGGCCTTGCCATGCTGCGGGCCGAGGCGGCCAAGGGCAAGATCACCCTGCTGTCGGCTGCCCGCAGCCGTGAACAAAACAGCGCGGTGCTGCTGCAGGCGTTTCTGCTGGGACGGCAGGAATAGGCACGGACAGCTCATCCCAGCCCCATCATAGGCCCACGCGGACGCTGAAGCTCCTCCCTCCCCCACGAAGTGGCGGGGAGGGTTGGGTTGGGGGGCGGTGCAGCAGGCAGGTAGTTTGCAAGTCATGGCTGGGGTCCCGTTGCCCTTGCGGAGCCGCCCCCCACCCCTAACCCCTCCCCGCCGCAAGCGGGGGGAGGGGAACAGCGCGGCTCGTATGTGGCCTCTCGATCTTTATCTCTGCAGCGTCTCTGCAGCGGGCGAGACGGCGGCGCTCATTCCCTTTTCCTTGACTCGCAAGGCCTGCCGCAGCATAAGGACGCGGTCAAAGCTCGAACGGTCCGTTCGCGAGCCGCCGCCCAGCCCGTGAGGCTGGAGGTCAACACCCGACAGCGCGTTGCGCCCTCGGGTGCGTTTCGCTTTGGGCCCTCGGGTCACGGGAAGACATGATGCGACGCGCTGAGGCGGACATTGCGGAACGGATCGGGGCGGCCCATGTCGGGCGCAGTGCCTCGTCCTGCCCGCGTGCCGGCAGGACCCCATCGGAGGACCGCTAGACGATGTTCGAAAGCCTGTCCGACAAGCTGTCCGGCATTCTCGGCTCCCTGACGCGCCGCGGCGCGCTGACCGAGAACGACGTCAACGAGGCCCTGCGCGAGGTGCGCCGCGCGCTGCTCGAGGCGGATGTCGCCCTCGAGGTGGTGCGCTCCTTCACCGATACGGTGCGCAGCCGCGCCGTCGGCGCCGAGGTCATCAAGTCGGTCTCGCCGGGCCAGATGGTCGTCAAGATCGTCCACGACGCCCTCGTCGAGATGCTCGGCAAGGAGGCCGAGGGGATCGACCTCAACGCCCCCGCGCCCGTCGGCATCCTCATGGTCGGCCTGCAGGGCTCGGGCAAGACGACGACGACGGCCAAGATCGCCCGGCGCCTCTCCGACAGGATGAAGCGCCGCGTCCTCATGGCCTCGCTCGACACGCGCCGCCCGGCGGCCATGGAGCAGCTCGCCGTGCTCGGCAAGCAGGTGGGCGTCGACACGCTGCCGATCGTCGCCGGCCAGTCGGCGGTGCAGATCGCCCGTCGCGCCATGGAGGCGGCCCGCCTCGGCGGCTACGACGTCGTCATGCTCGACACCGCCGGCCGCGTCACGGTCGACGAGGCGCTGATGGCGGAGGCGGCCGAGGTGCGTGCCGCGACTGCGCCGCACGAGGTGCTGCTCGTCGCCGACAGCCTCACCGGCCAGGATGCGGTCAATACCGCTAAGGCCTTCGACGGGCGCCTCGGCGTCACCGGCATCGTGCTGACCCGCATGGACGGCGACGGGCGCGGCGGCGCCGCGCTCTCCATGCGCGCCGTCACCGGCAAGCCCATCAAGCTCGTCGGCACGGGCGAGAAGGTCGATGCGCTCGAAGAGTTCCACCCCGAGCGCGTCGCCAACCGCATCCTCGGCATGGGCGACATCGTCTCCCTCGTCGAGAAGGCGGCCGAGACCATCGACGCCGAGAAGGCCAAGCGCATCGCCGACAAGATGCGCAAGGGCGCCTTCGACCTCGACGACCTGCGCGAGCAGCTCGGCCAGATGGAGAAGATCGGCGGCATGAAGGGCGTGCTCGGCATGCTGCCGGGCATCGGCAAGATGAAGGCCCAGCTCGAGAACGCCAATCTCGACGACAAGGTCATCCGCCGCCAGCGCGCCATCATCGATTCCATGACGCCGAAGGAGCGGCGCAACCCTGACATCCTCAAGGCCAGCCGCAAGAAGCGCATTGCCGCCGGCTCCGGCACCAAGGTCGAGGACGTCAACAAGCTGCTGAAGATGCATCGCCAGATGGCCGACGTCATGAAGATGATGGGCAAGGGCGGGCGCGGCGGCATGGGCGGGGCGCTCGGCAAGATGTTCGGCCTCGGGGGCGGCATGCCGCAGCCGACGCCGGAGATGCTGGAGCAGCTCAAGGGGCAATTGCCCGGCGGCCTGCCCGAGACCATGCCCGGTGGCGCCGGCGGCCTGCCGCCGCTGCCGCCCGGCGGTTTCGGGGCGCCGAAGCTGCCCGGCCTGCCGGGGCTCGGCGGCAAGGGGCCGGGAGCGCCCGGTCTTCCCGGCTTCCCCTTCGGCAAGAAGAAGTGAGCCATGAACTATCAGGTTGACTTTGGAAATTTAAGTGTAGGCGTGGCAACGATTGCCATAGCAGTAGTTTCATTTGTAGTTTCCATGAAAAATATTAAATCAAGCAATGCTAACTCGCGAGCTATGATTGATGTTGAGGGGCGCCGTAGGGTGGCCGAATTTCGGAGAGAGTGGATTGAAGTGTTGAGAATGCATCTAGCGGAGTTTGCTAGATGTTATACGATGATCATGGTGAAATATAAGAAAGACGAGACGACATCTTCGTTCGACTTTGCGTTGCAAAAAATAAGAGAAGGAGGAGATGACAAAGAAGTATCAAATCTTTTATATCATGGACATTACATTAAATTGCTTATAAATCCCAATGAAGAGAATGGAAAGAAGTTGCATGAGATAATATCAGAGCTGACTCGTGGTTCCGGAAAATATAAATTAGGCGATTTTACCGAGCAGAGTCGTATAATTATGAAATACGAGTGGGATCGTCTTAAGGTAGAAGTAACGTTCAACGACAAGGAGTAAAGTATGTCTCTCAAGATCCGCCTGACGCGCGGCGGCGCCAAGAAGCGCCCCTACTACCGCATCGTCGTCGCCGATTCGCGCTCCCCGCGTGACGGCCGCTTCATCGAGAAGATCGGCACCTACGATCCGATGAAGGCCAAGGACGATCCGGCCCGCGTCGCGCTCGACATCGAGAAGGCCAAGGCCTGGATCGCCAAGGGCGCCCAGCCGACCGACCGCGTGCTGCGCTTCCTCGACAACGCCGGCGTCCTGAAGCGCCCGGCCCGCAACAACCCGCAGAAGGCCCAGCCGGGCAAGAAGGCGCAGGAGCGCGCCGCCGAGCGTGCCGCCGCGGCCGAGGCCGCTGCCGCGCCGGCTGAAGCCGCCGAGGCGTGAGCCGCCGCTCCTCAAGGGCGACCGGGCCGTCGTCCGCCGCTCCCGCTTCGTCGGGCGCGGCGCGGCGGCTCGTGCTCGTCGGCGAGTTCGGCCGCGCGCAGGGGCTCAGGGGCGAGGTGCGGCTCAAGTCCTACACGGCCGAGCCGGCGGCCATCGCCCGCTTCACGACCCTGCAGAGCGAGGACGGCAGCCGCCGCTTCCGCATCGAGGCGGCGCGGCCCGTCGCCGGCGCGGCCGACATGCTCGTCGTGCGCGTCGCCGGCATCACCGACCGCACGGCGGCCGAGGCGCTGACGCGCCTGCGCCTTTACGTCCCGCGCGAGAGCCTCGATGCCGAGACGCTCGACGAGGACGAATACCTGCAAGCCGATCTCATCGGCCTTGCCGTCCACAATCCGGCCGGCACCGTGCTCGGCCGCATCGTCGCCCTGCACGATTTCGGGGCGGGCGACGTCATGGAGGTCGCCCCGGCGGAGGGCGGCCCCACCGTGATGTGGCCGTTCACCAAGGCGTTCGTGCCGGAGGTGGACATCGCCGGTGGCCGCGTGGTCGTGGCGACGGAGAGCCTCGCTGCGGGGGACGAGGACGACGAGGGCGAGGGCTGACCCATGTGGCAGGCCACCGTCCTCACCCTCTATCCGCAGATGTTCCCGGGCCCGCTCGGCGAGAGCCTTTCGGGCGAGGGGCTGGCGCGCGGCCTGTGGCATCTCGACACCCATGACATCCGTCCCCACGGCCTCGGCCGCCACCGGGCGGTGGACGACACGCCCGCCGGCGGCGGCGCCGGCATGGTGCTGCGCGCCGACGTGCTCGCTGCCGCCATCGACGCCGCCGCGCCGGCGGACGATCCGCGGCCGCGCCTCCTCATGAGCCCCCGCGGCCGCCCGCTCGACCAGGCGCGCGTGCGCGCGCTTGCCGCCGGCCCCGGCGCGGTCGTCGTCTGCGGCCGCTTCGAGGGCGTGGACGAGCGCGTCATCGAGGGACGCGGGCTCGAGGAGGTCTCGATCGGCGATTACGTGCTCTCCGGCGGCGAGATCGCGGCGATGGTGCTGATGGACGCCTGCGTGCGCCTCCTGCCCGGTGTCATGGGCAAGGAGGCCTCGGGCGAGGAGGAGAGCTTCGAGGGCGGCCTGCTCGAATATCCCCATTACACGCGCCCGCGCGAATGGGAGGGGCGCGCCATTCCCGACGTGCTGCTGTCCGGCAATCACGCCGCCATCGCCCGCTGGCGGCGCGAGGAAGCGGAGCGGCTGACACGTGCGCGCCGACCGGACCTGTGGCAGCGGCGGAAGACCTAAAGAAGCCGCGCCTACTTCTTGCCGTTGCCGGCGAAGGCCGCCGTCACGCCGAGGCCGATGTAGAGGCCGCCGCTGACATAGCGCTCAAGCCTGAGGAAGCCGCGGCTGCGCTTCAGCCAGTTGCCCGCCGTGCCGGCCGCGAGCGCGTAGAGGCCGTCGGTCACGAGGCCGAGCGCCGTGAAGATGAAGCCCAGGAAGGCGATCTGCATCGCCACGTGGCCGCGGCCCACCTCCACGAACTGCGGCAGGAAGGCGAGGAAGAACAGCGCCGTCTTCGGATTGAGCAGGTTGACGATGAAGCCGTCGCGGAAGAGCCGCGCATGGCTGTGGCGGGGTAGGGCCACATCGACCGAGGTGATTTCGGCAGGGCCGAAGAGCTTCCGGAGGCCGAGCCAGATGAGATAGGCCGCGCCCGCATATTTGACGATGCTGAAGGCGAGCGCCGAGGAGGCGAGCACCGCGGACAGGCCAACGGCCGCGGCAAAGACATGCACCAGCGTCGCCGCATGGATGCCGGCGATGGAGACGAAGCCGGCAAGCCGCCCCTGCTCGATCGAGCGGGCGAAGATGAAGAGCACGGCCGGGCCGGGGATCAGCAGCAGGAGCAGGGCGGCGCTGACGAACAGGCCGAGATTGGCGGCGCCGGGGATGACGATGTCCATTCCGCACGTCCTCGTGAAGGATTTTCGTCATCAAGCCCGCGGCGGGGCGAAGCTGTCAATCGGGTTTTGTGGGTTTCAGATGGTGTGCCAGGGCCCCTCACCCTGACCCTCTCCCCGCTTGCGGGAAGAGGGAACATCGCGCGCTTCAAGGCGACCTTGAGCCGAGGACGGCAGCCTGCCGGGAGCCTCCCTCTCCCTGCCTGCGGGGAAGAGGGGTGGAGTGAGGGGCTAAGAAGAACGCGGGTAAACAAGATCGGGCAGGCGGCCAGGATCACCTTTGCTCACAATGCCGGCGACAAGCGGGCATGACGGCTGGGAAGCGCATCCCGCCGTCATGGCCGGGCTTGTCCCGGCCATCCACGTCCCGCAACCGGGTGCCCCGCACAGCGTGGATCTACCAGGGCCTCAGCCCTTGGCGCCCTTGGCGCGGTCGATGCCTTCCTGGATGAGGCGGCGGGCTTCCTCGGCGTCGCCCCAGCGCACCACCTTCACCCACTTGCCGGGCTCGAGGTCCTTGTAGTGCTCGAAGAAGTGCTCGATCTGCTTGAGCGTGATCTCGGGCAGGTCCGTGTAGCTCTCGCAGCGGTCGTAGCGCTTGGTGAGCTTGTGCGAGGGCACGGCGATGATCTTCTCGTCCTGGCCCGCCTCGTCCTCCATGATGAGGACGCCGACCGGGCGGCACGACATCACGGCGCCGGGAATGATGGCGCGCGTGTTGGCGATGAGCACGTCGCAGGGGTCGCCGTCGTCGGAGAGCGTGTGGGGAATGAAGCCGTAGTTCCCCGGGTAGCGCATGGCGGTGTAGAGGAAGCGGTCGACGACCAGCGTGCCGGCCTCCTTGTCGAGCTCGTACTTGATCGGCTCGCCGCCGATCGGCACCTCGATGACGACATTGACGTCGTGGGGCGGATTCTTGCCGATCGCAATCGCGTCGAGACGCATCGGTATGTCACTCCTGAGGGCAGAATGGTGCGCCGCACCCTTGCGGCCGCCCCTCTAGTAAGCGCCCGGGCCCGGCTTCGCAAGCCGGGCGTGCTCGTGCGAGGACGTGTCAGCAGGAACGAGGATCAGGCGAAGGTGTAGGCCACCTTGGCGCAGGGCCGCCCACCGAAGAGGGCCTTGGCCTCCGCCGCGACGCGCCCGCCGAGGCGCTCGTAGAAGCGGCAGGCACGCTCGTTGTCGCTGAGCGCCCAGACGACGAGGCCGCGGCGGCCCTCCGCGGCCAGCTCCTGCCGGGCCGCGGCGAACAGGCGTGTGCCAAGGCCGATGCCCTGCATCACGGGGTCGATATAGAGCTCGTCGATCTCGCCGCCCTGCGGCAGGTTGAGGCTGCGCGTCGGCCCGTAGATGGCATAGCCCGCCAGCTTGCCGCCGAAATCGACGACGCTGATGCGGCGCGGCCGCGTCACCGCATTGCGCCACCAGCGCGGCCCGCGGCGGGCAACCATCTGCTCGAGGACGACGCCGGGCAGGACGCCCCGGTAAGCTTCCTTCCAGGCCGCATCATGCACGGCCGCCAGTTCCACCGCATCGGTGGGGCGTGCCGGTCGCAGGCTGATGACGAGCTCGCTCATGACAACCAAAATACGCGCGCTTCGCCCCCCTTACAAGGCCCACACGCCTTGTTGAACAGGCTTTGTGTATCTACATCGGTGAGATTGCAGGCCTCGACCGGGGCTGCTATGCCCCCGCGGGATGTAAAGCCTGCGCGCCCAAGGCAGGCCCATGGCGGGCAGGGCCGCAGGCCGCGTGCATGTGTCGAGAGGACGCTTGATCAACCGTTTCCGAAAGCCGGAGGAGCGCTATCGGCGCCGCATGGCGCGCATCGCCCGCTGGGACCGGCCCGTCGCCGACGGGCTCGACCGCTGGCGCGCCTGGGTCAACATGGTCTTCGTCGACCACGGCATCTTCCGCCTCGCCTATCTCAACAGCCACCGCGTGACCGAGCGCTTCTGGCGCGCCGCCCAGCCGGCGCCGCACCAGATCCGGGCGGCAGCGCGGGCCGGCGTGCGCACCATCGTCAATCTGCGCGGCGGGCGCGAATACGGCTCCTGGCCGCTCGAGCGCGAAGCCTGCGAACAGCTCGGTATCCGGCTCACCGATTTCGTCGTGCGCTCGCGCGGCGCGCCCGACCGCGCCACGATTCTCGCGGCCAAGGACTTCTTCGAGACGCTGGACTATCCGGTGCTGGTGCATTGCAAGTCGGGCGCCGACCGGGCCGGCTTCATGGCGGCGCTCTACCTCATCATCCACGAGAAGCGGCCGGTGGCGGAGGCGATGCGGCAGCTCTCGCTGCGCTTCGGCCATTTCCGCTTCGCCAAGACCGGCATTCTCGACGCCTTCTTCGAGACCTACCGGCGCGAGGGCGAGCCCAGGGGGCAGGATTTCCTGACCTGGGTTGCCGAGAGCTACGATCCCGAGCGGCTGGAGCGCGAGTTCAAGCCCGGCTTCTTCTCCGACATCGTCGTCGACCGCATCATGCGGCGCGAATGAGGTAGGCTCGGCTATTTGGCCGCCTGCACGGGCGTGACGTCGTCGGCGAGCTGCAGGCGGTAGAGCTTGGCATAGATGCCGTCGCGGGCGACGAGCTCGTCGTGCCGCCCGGTCTCGGCGACGCGCCCCCCGTCCATGACCACGATGAGATCGGCGTCGCGCACCGTCGACAGGCGGTGGGCGATGACGATGGTGGTGCGCCCGCGCATGAGCCGGGCGAGCGCCTCCTGCACGGCCTTCTCCGACTCGGTGTCGAGCGCGCTCGTCGCTTCGTCGAGGAGGAGAATCGGCGCATCCTTCAGGATGGCGCGGGCAAGGGCGATGCGCTGACGCTCGCCGCCCGACAAACGCGCGCCGGCGCTGCCGACGCGCGTCTCGTAGCCTTCCGGCAGCCGGGCGATGAAGTCGTGCGCGGCCGCCGCCTTCGCCGCCGCCTCGATGGCCGCGTCGTCCGCGCCGGGGCGGCCGAAGGCGATGTTGGCGCGCACCGTGTCGTCGAACAGCACCACCTCCTGGCTGACGACGGCGATGTTGGTGCGCAGGCTGGCGAGCGTCGCCGCGCGCACGTCCGTGCCGTCGATGGTGACGCGCCCCTCCGTGACGTCATAAAGGCGCGGCACCAGCGACATCAGGGTCGACTTGCCCGAGCCGGAGCGGCCGACGAGGGCTGTCGTGCGGCCGGCCGGCAGGGCAAGGTCGACGCCCTCGAGCGCCGGCACGTCCGAGCGGTAGTGGAAGTGCACGTTCTCGAAACGCACGAGGCCGGAGGAGACGGCGAGCGGCCGGGCGTCGGGCCGGTCGAGGATGGTCGGCTTCTCGTCCATCACCGCGAAATAGCGCTTCAGCGCCGCCATGGCCTCCTGGACGATGGCGTTGAGATTGCCGATGGCGCGGATGGGCTGCGCCGCCATCAGCAAGGCGGCGACAAAGCCGGTGAAGTCGCCGACCGTGCTCTCGCCGCGCATGATGCGCCAGCCGATCAGCACCAGCACCCCCGCAACGGCGACGCCGCCGCCGATCTCGAGCAGCGGGTCGAGCTTGGCGCGGGCGTTGGCCGCCTTCATCTTGAGCGCGCGCACGGTTTCGAAGGCGTCCGCCGCGCGCTGCTTCAGATAGCCCTCGAGCGAGAAGACCTTGGCGACGCGCACACCGGCGAGGCTCTCCGAGACGTGGCTCGCCATGGCGCCGATCTCTTCCTGCGTCGAGGTGGCGACGCGGCGCAGCTTGCGGCCGATGCGCGAGATCGGCAGCGAGGCGAAGGGCGCGACCACGGCGGCGGCGAGCGTCAGCCACGGGTCGATCCACAGCATGGAGATGACGAGGGCGATCACCATGCCGAGGTCGCTGAGGAAGACGGTGAAGACGCGCGTCAGCGCCTCCTTGATGAAGGCGAAGTCGGTGGTGAAGCGCTGGGTCAGTGCCGCCGGGCTCTCGCGCCCGAGCTGGGCGATGTCGGCATCGATGAGATGGGCATAGAGCGCGCTCTGCATGTCGGCCTCGACGCGCGTCACCACCTTGTTGGTGAGCACCGCGCGCGCCCACAGCGCCCCGCCGCGGATCGCCGTCAGCACGATGACGAGGATGGGCCCGAAGAGGAGCGCCTCCTCGTTCTTCTGCTCGAAGGCGTTGAAGGCCTCCTTGATGAGCAGCGGATAGGCCCCGGTCGCCGCCGAGACGACAGCGATGAGGAGGAGGACGAGCGCGAGCGTTCCCCAGTGCGGCCGCACCCATTCGCGCCACAGGCGCATGAGGGTGGGCAGGGTGTCTCTCGTCACGAGGGGTGGGCGCTTGCGCATGGGCTGGCTCATGGCCTGAGCCGCTAGCACGGGGCGCAGCCCCGCACAACGGGTGGCAGACCGGTCAGGCCGTCGCGGGCCGGGGACCGAGGAACCTGAGGCAGGTGAGCGCCCAGGCGATGCCGGCGCTCCAGCCCGCCAGCACGTCCGAGGGCCAGTGCACGCCGAGGAAGACCCGGCTGAGCCCGACCACGACGATCATGGTGACCGCCGCGGCAAGCACGAAGCGGCGCGCCGCGGGGCTTGACTGGCCGGCCGCCGCCAGCGCCCCGATGACGAGGAAGAGCGTCGCCGTCAGCATGGCATGCGCGCTGGGGAAGCTCGGTGTGTAGACCGTCACCTCGTGATTGACGAGGTCCGGCCTGGCCCGGGCGATGACGTGCTTGAGGGCGGTGTTGAGGATGACGCCGCCGACGAAGGCGACGGCGATCACCCCCGCCTCCCGGCGGGCCCCGTCCGCGATGCAGTAGGCGATGGCGGTGAGGGCGAGGAGCACCAGCACCGTGATGCTGCCGAGCGCCGTCGCATCGCGCGCCGCGACGATGAGCCACCACGGCCCGACGGGATTGCCCTCGCCATCGCGCAGGGCGAGCAGGATGCTGCGGTCGAAGGCCCCGACTGTCCCGGCGCCGAGGCTCACGGCGAGCAGGACGAAGGGCAGGGCGGCAAGGCAGATCGCGGGCCAGCCCGCCCGCCACGGAAGAGCACCGGATGCGTGCGTGTACGCCATGGGAACGCCGGCCACCGTCTATCCCGCCAGTTTGGCGGCAACCGGGCCGAAGGCTGATACCACCTGCTCGTAGACGCCCCGTTTGAAGGGGATGACGAGGTCGGGCAGCCGCTCCAGGCGCTCCCAGCGCCAGCTGTCGAACTCGGCCTTGTGGCCGCCGCCGGGATTGGCGACGTTGATCTCGCTTTCGTCCCCGTCGAAGCGGAAGGCGAACCAGCGCTGCTTCTGGCCGCGGTAGCGGCCCTTCCAGGCTTTGCCCATGAAGGCGCCGGGCAGGTCGTAGGTGAACCAGTCGGGTGCCTCGGCCATAAGCGAGATCGAGCGGATGTTGGTCTCCTCGTAGAGCTCGCGCATGGCCGCCTCCTGCGGCGCTTCACCGTCGTCGATCCCGCCCTGGGGCATCTGCCAGGCATGGTCGGGGCTCACCTTCTCGGTGTTGCCGTTGACCGGCCGCCGGCCGATGAAGACGAGACCCTGCGCATTGAACAGCGTGATGCCGACGCAGGGGCGATAGGGCAGATGTTCGAAACCCGACATGCTCAGCCTTTGGGATTTGCGATGAGGGAGGTCGCCGGCACGAGGAGGACGCCACGGCGCTCGAGGCTCGCCGTCCAGCGCGCCAGCTGGCGCAGGAGGGAAGGAGATCCCTCGGCGAGGATGATGGCCCGGCCGTTGCGCTGCGCCAGCCGCTCGGCACGCGCGAAGGCCTGCTCGACCGCCTCGGCCGCCATCGTCTGCGTCAGCGTGACGTCAGCTCCGCCTGCCGAGGCCAGCATGAGGAGGCCGCGCTGCTCGGCTTCGTGCGCGAGCGGGCCGAGCCGGTCCGCACCGGCCGCGGTGAGGATGCCGGCATAGCCGGCAAAGCGCGCCATAGCGGCGGTCAGCTCGGCGCCCGGGATCTCCGCGGGAAGCGACAGGAGCACTTCGTGCCCGTTCTGCCGCGCGGCGGCTGCGGCCTCCGGCAGCGCGGTGCCGGAGGCGACGAGTGCCAGCGTCACGTCGGCGGGCAGCGTCTCGATGGCCTGCTGGGTCGTCGCCGCGGAAAGCCCGAGCCCGTCGACCACGACGGCGATGCGGGCCGGCGCCATGGCGGCATGCGGGGGTGCCGGCCGCGCATAGACCTCGGCCGCCCGGCTGCCGTCGTCGCCGATGCGCGGCAAGGGGCCGGCCGGTGTCTCGACGGTGACGCGCGGATCGGGCGCAGGCGCAAGGCCGGGCTCGCTGCCGTCGGGCACGGTAATGATGATGGCGCCGGGCACGTTGCCGGCCGGCCGGACGACGGCGACGCCGGCGTTCTGCTCGACCTCGGACGCCGCGGTGCGGTTGCCGGCGGGCGGGCCGGGATCGCTCGGCGTCGGCTCGGCTGCCTCCCGCGGCGCCACGTGGGCCGGTGCGGCGGGCGCTGTCGCAACCGGCGTCTCGGCGGGGCGGAAGGGAGAGCGCGAGATCAGCGTCTCAGTCAGGAAATGCCCGCCGAACAGCAGGACGGCGGCAATCGCGACACCCCAGACGAGGCCGAAGCGCAGCAGGCGATCCCGGCCCGATGGTGCCGGTGGACGGCCGCCGTCGCATCCGAGCGGCTTGTCGAGATCCTTCAGCGTGGCCTGGGGCAAGATCGGCGTCTCCGACCGGGAGGTCCCGCGCGGGGCCTTCGACAGGGCTACGAATCAGACGGCCCACACCGCATTCTTTCAAGAATACGGGTGGGCCGTCGAGATGGCGCGGCCGGCAGGGCCGCGTCTGTCAGTTCGGGACGGCGGACTTCTCGGCGGTGGTCGCCGCGTCCTTGCGCGCACCCTTCAGCAGCTCGAGCGCCGCCTTGAGCTGCGTGTCCTTCTCCGGGTCGGTCGGGACATAGGCCGACGAGCCGGAGGCTTCCTCCTCGCCGTTCTTCAGGTGGCCGCGCAGGCCCGCCTCGCCCTTGGTCTCGTCCTTGCCCTTGAGATCATCGGGCACGTCCTGCAGCACCTCGCGGTCCGGCTCGATGCCCTTGGCCTGAATCGAGCGGCCGGACGGCGTGTAGTAGCGCGCCGTGGTCAGCCGCAGGGCGCCGTTGCCGCCCAGCGGGATGATGGTCTGCACGGAGCCCTTGCCGAAGGACCGGGTGCCGAGCACCGTCGCACGCTTGTGGTCCTGCAGCGCGCCCGCGACGATCTCCGATGCCGAGGCCGAGCCGCCGTTGATGAGCACGACCACGGGCTTGCCCTTGGTCAGGTCGCCGGCCTTGGCGTTGAAGCGTTGCGTCTCGTCGCTGTTGCGGCCGCGGGTGGAGACGATCTCGCCCCGGTCGAGGAAGGCGTCGGAGACGAGGATGGCCTGGTCGAGCAGGCCGCCCGGGTTGTTGCGCAGGTCGAGCACGTAGCCCTTGAGCTTGTCCCCCGGTAGATCCGTCGCGATCTTCTCGACGGCGGTCTTGAGGTTGTCGAAGGTCTGCTCGTTGAACTGCGTGACCCGGATGTAGCCGATGTCGTCCTCCGTCCGCGAGCGGACGGCGCGGATGCGGATGGTGTCGCGCGTCAGCGAGACCTCCACCGGGTCGTTCTGTCCCTTGCGCCGGATGGTCAGCTTCACGCTGGTGTTGACCGGGCCGCGCATCTTGTCGACGGCCTGGTTGAGGGTGAGGCCCTGCACCTGCTCGCCGTCGATATGCGTGATGAGGTCGTTGGCGAGGACGCCAGCCCGCGCGGCCGGCGTTTCGTCGATGGGGCTGACGACCTTCACGAGGCCGTCCTCCATCGTCACCTCGATGCCGAGGCCGCCGAACTCACCGCGCGTCTGCACCTGCATGTCGCGGTAGCTCTTGGCGTCCATGTAGCTCGAGTGAGGATCGAGCGACGTCAGCATGCCGTTGATGGCCGACTCGACGAGCTTCGATTCGTCCGGCACGTCGACATAGTCGCCGCGGATCTTCTCGAACACGTCGCCGAACAGGTTGAGCTGGCGGTAGGTTTCGGCCGAAGCCGCCACCGCGCGGGTCGTCGTGAACAGGGGCGACTGGGTGACGACGACCGCCGCACCCGCCCCCATGAGGGCGCCCACCATCAGAAGAGAAATCTTACGCATCATCCGCGAACCTTTTCGCCCTGCGATTTCGCCCACCAGGGACCTGGGTCGATCGACCCGCCATCTTTCCGGAATTCCACGTAGAGCACGGGACCGTTCGTACCGGCAAATGCCGTCGAGAGTGGAGTCGCCGTCTCGCCCATGGCGGCGACCGGCTCTCCGGCGAGCACGAACTGTCCGAGCGCCACGGTGATCCGCTCCATGCCCGCCAGCAAGATATAGTACCCGCCGCCGGCGTTGATGATCAAGAGTTGGCCGAAGGATCGGAACGGGCCGGCAAATGCCACCCAGCCGTCCGAGGGGGCAGACACGACGGCGCCGTTGCGCGTCGCGATCGACATGCCCTTCGTGGTGCCGCCGAAGCCGTCCGGCGCGCCGAAACGGCGCAATGTGCTGCCGTTGACCGGCATCGGCAGCAGTCCTCTGGCTTCTGCGAAGGGAATTTTGGGTGCAAGACGCGCCGGATCGCCAAAGGGCGCGGCGGCGAGACGCTCCCGCATTTCCCGCGCCTGGGCCTCCGCGGCCTGCCTTGCTTCCTCGGCTGCACGCTGGGCGGCGGCGATCTCGCTCTCCATTTTTTGAATGAGATCGCCCAACGATTGCGCCCGCGCGGCGAGCTCGCTGGTCTTCCGACTCTCGTCGGCCTCGGTTCGCTCCGCCTTCGCGAGGTCCTCCTGCCGGGCGGCGACGAGCGCGGCGAGGCGCTCGCGCTCGCCGGCGAGGGTGGCGAGGTCGCGCACCAGTGCCTCGCGGTCGCTGGCGATCGCGTCCTTCAGCCGCACGAGTTCGCCGAGATCGGTGGCGAGCGCCTCCGTCTCACCGCGCAGCTCGGGCAGGACGGCACCGAGAAGGATGGAGGAGCGCACCGCCTCGAGCATGTCGTCCGGGCTCGCCAGCACCGCCGGCGGCGGCCGGCGCCCCATGCGCTGCAGCGCCGCCAGCACCTCGACGATGACCTCGCGGCGGTTCTCCAGCGACTTGCGGATCGCCGATTCGCTGGCATTGAGCGTGGCGAGCCGCTGCTCGATGGCGCTCGCGCGCGCTTCCGCCGCCTGGGTGCGCTCGGTCGTCTCGATCAGCGCGGCGTTGAGCTTGGCGCGGTCGGCGCGCAGCGCCTCCACTTCCTCGCGGATCCGGTTGCGTGCTTCCTCGCTCAGGCGCAGCTGTTCCTGCAGCTTTTCAAGCTCCTGCTCCCGCACCGCCCGCTGCTCTTCGGTCTGCGCGGCCCGATCGAGCGCGCGCTGCGCCTCCGGCGGGATCTGCGGCGCCTGTGCAGAAGGCTGCTGCGTGCCTTGCTGCGCGCCCTGCGGCGCATCTTGCGCGAGGAGCGGCGCCGCGAGGCCCGGCAGCAGCGCCAGCGCAGCCGCGATTCGGGCCGCACCTGATGCTGTCCGGCTCAGTCGTCTCGATGGGCGCAGCGGCATCCTTCCTCCGGCAGCCGGTCATTCACGATGATAGGGATGACCGGCAAGGATGGTCATAGCGCGGTAGAGCTGTTCTGCAACAAGCACGCGTACCAACTGGTGCGGCAAGGTCATGGCGCCGAAGGAAAGGACGAGGCGCGCCCGCTCCCGCACCTCGGGCGCGAGGCCGTCGGCGCCCCCGATCACGAAGGCGAGAGACGCCGCGCCCTCGTCGCGCCAGCCGGCGAGCGTCCGCGCGAAACCCTGGCTGTCGAGGGTCTTGCCGCGCTCGTCGAAGGCGACGGCCATGCTGTCGCCGATGCGCTGCAGCAGCGCGACGCCTTCCTCCCGGCGCCGGTCCTCCTCGCGGCGGGCGCGGCTTTCCGGCACTTCGGCCACGTCGAGCGCAGAAAAGCCGAGCGCACGCGCGCCGGCTGCGATGCGCTCCTGGTAGCGCTCGATCAGCGCCCGCTCCGGCCCGGCCTTCAGACGGCCGACGGCCGCGATCGCGAGACGCATGGGACGCTCAGCCGGCGATACGCTCGTGCGGCCGGTCGGCGCCCCACATCTTCTCGAGGTTGTAGAAGCCGCGCACCTCGGGCCTGAACACGTGAACGATCAGATCGCCGGCGTCGATCAGCACCCAGTCGCAAGCCGGCACGCCCTCGACCCGCAAGGGGCCGGTGCCTGCCGCCTTCAGGGCCTCCTGCAGCCTGTCGGCGATGGCGCCGACATGGCGATGCGAGCGGCCGGAGGTGATGATCATCGTATCGGCGATCGAGGTTTTGCCGGCGAGGTCGATTTCGACCGTCTCCTCGGCTTTCATTTCCTCGAGACAATGACGGGCGAGCGCCACGAGGTCGCCGTCGTGCCTTTCCGCGGCAGTTGGGGCCGATGAGCCGACCGCCGGGGGAGGGGAAGTATGTTCCGCCTCACCATGGGGCATGAGATTCAGTGCCTGATCCTCTTCAATGAATGGCGCAAACCGGGCGCCACGTTTCTTAAGATAATCGTCATTGGCTCGCGCTTCAACGCCGCTGCGCAGCCGCCGGCCCGGTGCGACCCGTCTGCGCGCGCAAGAAGGTCGAGGACAGCGGCGAGCGCGGCCCGTGCAGGAAGACCCAGGCGGGGGGCTCGCGCTGCATGAGCGCGGCCGCCCTGTGCTCGGGCAGGCGGAAGGGCGCGAGCGCCATCGCCGCGCGCGCGCGGCAGGCCTTCAGCGTCGCGCCCGGCCGGTCCACTACCGCGATGGGAACGAGCGCCGCGATGTCGCGCCAGTGCTGCCAGCGATGGAAGCCTGCGAGATTGTCCGCCCCCATCAGCCAGACGAAGCGGGTGCCGGGGCAGCGGCGCACCAGATAGGCAAGGGTGTCGTAGGTGTAGCGCGTGCCGATGCCCGCCTCGAAGCCGGTGACATCGATGCGCGGGTGGTCGGCGATGCGGCGCGCCGCCGCGATGCGCTCGGCGAGCGGCGGCAGGGCGGCGTTGTCCTTCAGCGGATTGCCGGGCGTGACGATCCACCACACCCGGTCGAGGCCGAGCCGCTTGAGCGCCGTCAGGCTCGCCAGCCGGTGCCCTGCGTGCGGCGGGTTGAACGTGCCGCCGAAGAGGCCGATGCGCATGCCCGGCCCGTGACGGGGCAGCGGGGGCGGCCCGGCGAAGCGCTGGTCGGGCATCAAGGCCGGGTCTGTCCGCTGCCGTGCACGCGATAGTTGAAGGAGGTCAGCTGCTCGACGCCGACGGGGCCGCGGGCATGCATGCGCCCGGTGGCGATGCCGATCTCGGCGCCGAAGCCGAACTCGCCGCCGTCGGCGAATTGCGTCGAGGCATTGTGCATGACGATGGCGGAATCGACCTCGGCGAGGAAGCGCGCGGCAGCCGCCGCATCCTCGGTGAGGATCGATTCCGTGTGATGCGAGCCATAGGTGTCGATATGGGCCATGGCGTCGTCGAGCCCGTCCACCACGCGCACGGCGATGATGGCGTCGAGATATTCCGTGCGCCAGTCCTCCTCGCTCGCGGGCGTGACGCGCGCATCGACCGCCTGCGTCGCCGCGTCGCCGCGCACGGCGCAGCCGGCGTCGAGGAGCATGGTGACGAGGGGCGCGAGATGCGTCGCCGCGCAGGCGCGGTCGACGAGCAGCGTCTCGGCCGCCCCGCAGATGCCGGTGCGCCGCATCTTGGCATTGAGCACGATGGTCTTCGCCATGGCGAGGTCGGCCGCGGCATGGACATAGACGTGGCAGATGCCGTCGAGATGGGCGAAGACCGGCACGCGCGCCTCGGCCTGCACGCGCGCGACGAGGCTCTTGCCGCCGCGCGGCACGATGACGTCGATATTGCCGCCGAGGCCGCCGAGCATGAGGCCCACGGCCTCGCGCTCACGCGTCGGCACGAGCTGCACGGCCTCCGCCGGCAGGCCGGCCGCGGCGATGCCGCGGGCCATGGCGGCGGCGATGGCCGAGGCCGAGCGGAAGCTGTCGGAGCCGGTGCGCAGGATCGCGGCATTGCCCGCCTTGAGGCACAGCGCCCCGGCATCGGCGGTCACATTCGGCCGGCTCTCGAAGATGACGCCGACGACGCCGAGGGGCGTCGCCACACGCTCGATGACGAGGCCGTTCGGCCGCGTGAAGGTGGCGAGCGTGCGCCCGACCGGGTCGGGCAGGGCGGCCACGGCCTCCACCGCCGCGGCGATGGCCTCGACACGGCCTTCGTCCAGGGCGAGCCTGTCGATGTAGGAGGCCGCCTGGCCGTTGCGGCGCGCCTCCGCCACGTCCTCGGCATTGGCGGCGAGGATCGCGGCCTTGTCGGCGCGCAGGGCCGCTGCGGCCTCGTTGAGGGCGCGGGTCTTCGTCTCCTCTGGGGCGATGGCGAGGGCACGGGCCGCCGCGCGCGCCCGGCGTCCGATGTCGTGCATGAGTGCGGCGATATCGTCGCTGCCGCTGATCACCTTGAGGCTCTCGCTCATCGTCCCCATTCCCGTTCGCCGGCCATCATAGCGGCCGGCCGTCGGCCAAACACCCGAAACCTGCGCCCCTCATTCCCTCCCTCTTGCGGAGGAGGGCTGGGCGCAGCTTTCGTCCATCTCATCCGCCCGCCAGCGTCATGTCGTCCCGGTGCACCATCTCGGCCCGGCCCGGATGGCCGAGGATCTGTTCGATGTCGCGCGAGGCGCGCCCGGCGATGCGCTGGGCGTCCTCCACGTCATAGGCCACGAGCCCGCGGCCGATCTCGCCGCCGGCCTCGTCGCGGATGATGACGGCATCGCCGCGCGCGAAATGGCCCTCGACGCGCCGGACGCCGGCCGGCAGCAGGCTGGCGCCGGAGCGCAGTGCCCGCGCCGCACCTTCGTCGACGACGAGCGCGCCCTTGGCCTCCAGCGTGCCGGCAATCCACTTCTTGCGCGCCGTGACCGGGTTCGACGGCGTCAGGAACCAGGTGCAGCGCGCACCCTCGGCGATGGCGCGCAGCGGGTTCTTCACCCGTCCGTCGGCGATCACCATGTGCGTGCCGCCGGCGGTGGCGATCTTGCCCGCCTCGACCTTGGTGCGCATGCCGCCGCGCGACAGTTCCGAGGCGGCGCCGCCGGCCATCGCCTCGATGTCGCGCGTGATGCGCGCGACGACCGGGATGAGCTTCGCGTCGGGGTCGCTCCCCGGCGGGGCGGTATAGAGCCCGTCGATGTCCGAGAGGAGCACGAGCAGGTCGGCGCCGGCCATGGTGGCGACGCGCGCGGCCAGCCGGTCGTTGTCGCCGTAGCGGATCTCGCTCGTCGCCACGGTGTCGTTCTCGTTGATGACGGGTACGGCCCGCATCTCGAGGAGCCGCGCCGTCGTGGCGCGGGCGTTGAGATAGCGCCGCCGCTCCTCGGTGTCGGCGAGGGTGACGAGGATCTGCCCGGCGGTGATGCCGTGATGGGCGAGCACCTCCGCCCAGGTGCGCGACAGGGCGATCTGGCCCACGGCCGCCGCCGCCTGGCTTTCCTCGAGCTTCAGCGGGCCCGACGGCAGGCCGAGCACCGTGCGCCCGAGCGCGATGGCACCCGAGGAGACGACGAGCACGTCGGCGCCGCGCCCGTGCAGTTCGGCGATGTCCTCGGCAAGCGCCGCGAGCCAGGCGTGCTTCAACCGCCCGCGCGCCCTGTCGACGAGGAGGGACGAACCCACCTTGACGACGACGCGGCGGAACCGGTCGATCGTCGGAACGGCGGCCGCCGTGGCGGCCTCGGCGGTGGTGCTCAGGGATGCCAAGAGCTCTCTCCCTCGCCGGCTCCTTCCTTGTTTGCCGCCGCCTCGCGGCCGTCGTCCTTCTCCTCGTCGCGCGCGGCGTCGATCTCGGCGAGCAGCGCCCGCAGCGCCGTCTCCACCCCTTCGCCCGAGGCGGCGGAGAGCACGAGCGGCGTGCGGCCCGCCGCGCGCTTGAGGCGGGCGAGCTGCTGCTTGCGCGTCTCGGGATCGAGCGCGTCCGCCTTCGACAGCGCCACGATCTCCGGCTTCTCGGCCAGGCCGTGGCCATAGGCCTCGAGCTCCCGGCGCACGACCTTGTAGGCCTTGCCGGCGTGCTCGCTGGTGCCCTCGACGAGGTGCAGCAGCACGCGGCAGCGCTCGACATGGCCGAGGAAGCGATCACCGAGGCCGTGGCCTTCGTGCGCGCCCTCGATGAGGCCGGGAATGTCGGCGAGCACGAATTCGCGCGCGTCGACGCGCACGACGCCGAGCCCCGGGTGGAGGGTCGTGAAGGGGTAGTCGGCGATCTTCGGCTTCGCCGCGCTCACCGTGGCAAGGAAGGTCGACTTGCCGGCGTTCGGCAGGCCGACGAGCCCGGCATCGGCGATGAGCTTCAGCCTCAGCCAGATCCACATCTCGGCGCCTTCCTGGCCCGGATTGGCCCGGCGCGGCGCCTGGTTGGTGGAGGTCTTGAAATAGGCGTTTCCGAAGCCGCCGTTGCCGCCGCGCGCCAGCACGACGCGCTGGCCGATCTCGGTGAGGTCCGCGATCAGCGTCTCGTTGTCCTCAGCGAAGATCTGCGTGCCCTGCGGCACCTTCAGCACCACGTCGGTGCCCTTGGCGCCGGTGCGGTTCTTGCCCATGCCGTGCACGCCGGGCCGGGCCTTGAAATGCTGCTGGTAGCGGTAGTCGATGAGCGTGTTGAGCCCTTCGACGCATTCGACGATGACGTCGCCGCCGCGCCCGCCGTCACCCCCGTCCGGGCCGCCGAACTCGATGAATTTCTCGCGGCGGAAGGAGACGCACCCCGCGCCCCCGTCGCCCGAGCGGACGTAGATCTTGGCCTGGTCGAGAAATTTCATGGCACCACACGGCTCCCGCATCCATGGCGGGGAGCGGTTTTCCTACAGGAGACGAACGCCCGCGGCAACGCATGCGCGTCGCCGCGGGCAGGCATCGATGGGTGAAGCCGCGTCTTTCGCGCTCACGCTGCCATCTGCTGACCGGTCCAGCGGGCCCGGCCGAGGATGGTGTCGTAGTGCGGCAGCATCCGGCCGTGCGCCCTGGCGGGCATCAGCCCTTCGCCGACGACGACGAAGCCGAGCTTCTGCTGCACCTTGAGCGAGGCCTCGTTGCCGGCGAACAGGCCGGAGGAGATGTGCACCGCCCGGCTGTCGGCGAAATAGGCGTCCACCACGGCGCCCGCCGCCTCCGGCATCAGGCCCTGGCCCCAGTGCTCCTCCCCCAGCCAGTAGCCGAGATTCATGGCGCCGTTGCGCGGAGCGATGCCGACGAGCCCGATCGGCTCGTCCGCCTTCGTCACCGTGTAGAGTGCGGCGCGGCCGGCGGCCCGGTCCTCGGCGCTCTTTTCGATGTGGGCGGCGATGTCGTCCGCAGACACCGGCCATGGCACCTGCGACAGCCAGCGCACGACCGGCCAGGTCATCTGCCGGTGCAGGGCCGGCACGTCTTCGCGGCGCGGGACCCGCAGGGACAGGCGTTCGGTACTGAGCGTATCCGGCATCATGGCTCTCCTCCGGACAGGGCGGGGGAAGGTTCTGCACCTGACACGAGGCAGGCTGCATCAGCTGTGCGCTCGCGCACAGCAAGGCCGACGAAAAGCGGGTTGGTCCAGCCCTTGAGGCTCTCCCAGATGCGCCGCTCGAGCCTGAGGTGGTCGACCGGGAAGACGCCGCCGCGCGCGGGGAACGGCAGCAGGCCCGCCCCGTCGGCGTGGAAGCCGCACTTCTCGAGGACCCGCCGCGAGGCCGGGTTGACGACGCGCACGCTCGCGACGATGGCGCGTGCCTCGCTGTGCGTGAAGGCCGTGTCGACGAGCGCCCTGACCGCCTCCGTGGCGAAGCCGCAGCCCCAGAAGGGCGTGCCCAGCCAGTAGCCGATTTCCGGCTCGCCGGCAGCCGACCGGCGCAGGCTGATGGCGCCCATCAGCTCGCATCTCCTGCCGCGCGGCGCGAGGGCGAGCGTCAGCGCCTTGCCGTCGGCATTGGAGCGACGGGCCTCGTAGATGAAGCCTTCGGCCGTGCCGGGCGGATAGGGATGGGGGATTTGCGCCGTCATCTCCGCGACGGCTTTGTCACCCGCGAGGCGCTCGACAACTCGGGCGTCGGCGAGACGCGGCCAGCGCAGCTCGAGCCGGGCGGTCTCGATCACGAAGGCGTCGTCGATGATCTCGCGGGTAAACATAGTCTCGCTCCGATCCTTGTGGCCCGTGCCGCCTCCCGCGGCCGGTGCCAGAAACGACGAAGGGGAGATGGCATCCCATCTCCCCTGTCGCATGGATCGGAAGCATTCATCTGGAGCTTCGATCCGCCGGTTCGTGGGATGCCGGCGGTAGCTCCTTCGTCTCAGCTGCCGCCGTTTACTCTGCCGCCTCGATGGCGGGTACAACCGACACGTAAGCTCGGCCGAGTTTCGTGCCGAAAGCCACGCGACCTTCCGTGAGCGCAAAGAGGGTATGGTCCTTGCCCATGCCGACGTTCACGCCCGGGTGGACGCGCGTGCCGCGTTGGCGCACGATGATGTTGCCGGCAACGACGGACTGACCGCCGAACTTCTTCACGCCGAGACGGCGGCCGTCGGAATCGCGGCCGTTACGCGAAGAGCCGCCTGCCTTTTTGTGTGCCATGTTCGTTACTCCCGAATACTGTCAGAGGGTGGCTGCGTTACCGCGCCGCGCCTCAGAGATCCTCACCCGACTTCAGCTCGGCCTGGTCGACCTTGGCGCGCGGGGGCTTGCCGGCGAGGAGCTCCTTCGCCTGCTCGATCCACTCGTCGCGCGCGATGCGGCCGCGCAGGTTGAGCTCTTCGTCGTACTTCGCGACGTCCGCCTCGCTCCAGGCGGCGATCTGCTCCCAAGAGGTGACGCCGGCGGCGCGCAGCTTCTTCTCGATCGTCGGGCCGACGCCCGCGATGAGCGAGAGGTTGCTGCTGTCGCGCGCCTCGGCGGCGGCCGGGGCAGCGGTTTCCTTGGCGGCCTTCGCCGGCTTGGCGGCGGCCTTCTTGCCCGACGGCTTGGCCCCGCCGGTCAGAATCTCGGTGATGCGCACGACCGACAGGTCGTGCCGGTAGCCGCGCTTGCGCTTCGAATTCTGGCGGCGACGCTTCTTGAAGGCGATGACCTTGGGGCCGCGCGCCTGCTCGACGAGCTCGCCCGCGACGAGGGCACCGGCAACCGACGGCGCACCCACTTCCACCTTGTCACCGTCGACGAGCATCAGCACGCTGTCGAAGGTCACGACATCACCCGCCTCGGCGACGAGCCTGTCGATCTTGATCACGTCGTTGGCGGCAACCTTGTACTGCTTGCCGCCGGTCTTGATGACTGCGAACATCTTTTGTCCTCGTGTTCGTCTCCCGGCTCTCGGCGGAAAACCGCCCGGCCGGCTTCTTGTCAGCCTGTTCCGGCTTGTTACGCACGCCCCGTCACGACCGCCGCCGCTCCGCCATGCGAAGGGCGACACCGAAGAAGTGCGCGCGACTCGAAAAAGCGCGGACATGCCGCGCCAGGGCGTTTCGATACATGCCAGGGCCGCATCTGTCAACGAAAACGGCCGCACGGCGGCACATTTTCGGGCGGGGCGGATGCTTCAGAACAGCTTGCGGTAGACGAGGAACCCCGAGCGTTCCGCAACCTTGTCGTAGAGCTGCATCGCGGCCGTGTTCGTCTCGTGGGTCTGCCAATAGACGCGCGGCGCGCCGGCCTGGCGGGCGCGCTCATAGACACTCGCGATGAGGGCGCGGCCCACCCCCTTGCCGCGCGCCGCCGCAACCGTGAACAGGTCCTGCAGATAGCAGCTCGGCGCGATCGCCGTCGTGCTGCGATGGAAGAGATAATGGGCGAGCCCGAGGAGCCGCCCGCCGTCTTCGGCGACGATGGCGTGCACCGGCTCATAGGCATCGAAGAAGCGCATCCACGTGGTGCGCGTGACCTCGGGCGCGAGGGCGGTCTCGCCGGAACGTCCGTAGAAGGCGTTGTAGCCGTCCCACAGGGGACGCCACCGGTCGTAATCGTCCGCCGTGACGGGGCGGATGCGGATGGAATCGGGCACGGGAAGAAACCCTCGATGGTCGGGCGGTCACCATGCCGCGGGCGCCGGCTCCTGTCACGAATTCCGGCGCCGCCGGCCTAAAACGGGCCGCAGGGATCTTTATTCACAGGGACGGCTTGATCTTCGCCCGGTTGCGCGTATATGAACGGCCCGCCATCAAGGAGAGGTGGCAGAGTGGTTGAATGCACCGCACTCGAAATGCGGCATAGGCGCAAGTCTATCGGGGGTTCGAATCCCTCCCTCTCCGCCAGATCGCCGCTTGCTCGCGCGGCGTGAAATCCGGGTCGGTGGCTCCACAGCCGCCGTGTTGTCGCTCAGACAACCGTACATGGCTCGGCCAGTCCGCTTTCCCTGAGCGGCGCCGGACGGCGCGCTTTTCGTGCGCCGGTTCCTCCATCCTGGAACTGCCTAGAACCCGCGTTCGCTCAGCCCCGAGCGCGGGACGTGTTCAGCGCCACGGCCGCGCGCACGAGGGCTTTCAGGGCCTCCTCGTCGATCGCCTGACCCTCGCGGAAATCGATGGCGCGACGGGTATTGCCGTCGAGGCTGGCGTTGAAGAGGCTCGCCGGGTCGTCGAGCGCGGCTCCCCTCGCGAAGGTCATCTTGACGACGTTCTTGTAGGTCTCGCCGGTGCAGATCATGCCGTCGTGATACCAGACGGGGACGCCGCGCCACTTCCAGTCCTCGGTCACGTCGGGGTCGGCCTGCCTGATCAGGGCGCGCAGCCGGGAGAGCGTGTCGCCCCGCCAGTCACCCAGTTCCCTGATCCTCTCGTCGATGAGCTGGGAAGGGGACTTTTCATCCCCGGGTTGTCCTGTCGCCATGGCATTCCTTCTTGTTCCGCGCTCTTCGGCCGCTCCGGCGGGCGCCGGTCGGGACCTCACACCAATCCCCTTGCGGGTTCAAGAGGGACAGCGGTCCGAGCGGGGGGCTCCGTCCGCCATGCGCCGGCCGGCGAATACTTAGGTGTTGACCTAAGTTTTTCATCGTCCTATGAATGCCACGTCGGCAGCGGCCGTTTGACGGCCGCGGCACCATTCCAGAGAGGGACATGACGCTACAGGAAGCCGGTCCCATGCCTCCCGCGGCCCAGGTGGACGGGATCTTCCGGGCCCTGTCCGATCCCACGCGGCGGCATGTGCTCGAACGGTTGAGCAGGAGCCCGGCCTCGGTCAGCGAGCTGGCGCAGCCCTACAAGATGGCGCTGCCGTCCTTTCTCGAGCATCTGCGGGTGCTCGAGGGCTGCGGCCTCGTCAGCTCGCGCAAGGAGGGGCGCGTGCGCACCTATCAGCTCGCTCCCGACCGTCTCAAGCTCGCCGAGGACTGGCTCGGCCGGCAGCGCACCATGTGGGAACGCCGGCTCGACCGGCTCGACAGCTATCTCATGGCGATGAAAGAGGAGGAAACCGAATGACATCACCTTTGGCGAGCAACCTGGCCAAGCCCGATCCCGAGCGGGATCTCGTCATCGAGCGCGAGATCGACGTGCCGGTCGCACTCGTTTGGAAGGCGTGGACCACGCCGGCGCACCTGCGCCAGTGGTTCGTCCCCAAGCCGTGGACCATCACCGCATGCGAGATGGACCTCAGGCCCGGCGGCATCTTCAGCACCGTCATGCGCTCGCCGGAGGGGCAGGAGTTTCCCAACCTCGGCTGCTATCTCGACGTGGTGCCCGAGGAGCGCCTCATCTTCACCGACACGCTCCTGCCGGGCTTCCGGCCGTCGCCGAACCCGTTCTTCACGGCCGCGTTGCTGCTGGCGTCGAACGGCTCGGGCACGCGCTACACCGCCATCGCCCTCCATGGGGATGCCGAGGGACGCAAGAAGCACGAGCAAATGGGCTTCTACGACGGCTGGAACACGGTGGTCGACCAGATGGTCGACTTCATCAAGCGCCAGTAGGCCGGCCCCAGGCCCTCTGGCGGCCCTGCCCGGGCAGGCCCGCCGGCAGGGCCTCACGGGTCAGTGGGCGACGCCGCTCTCCGTCATGTGCAGCCGGGAGAAATGAGCGTGCCCGTCGTCGATCGCAAGCGGCACCGGCCCTTTCGTCCATGACGAGCCGCGGCCGACCTCACACACGTCATATTCGAAGCCCTGTGGCAGGTTGATGCGGGCGCGGTGTTCCTCGCCGGTGACCGGGTTGAGGATCGGATCGCCCCGCGACTCGACCCAGCCCGGGACGTTGACGCGGGCGGTGCGCGCGTCCGGGTCGATCTCGAAATCGATCGTGGTGAAGACCGGGTCGTGCACCTTGGCAAAGGTGGTCGAGAAGACCTGGAAGAAGGTGGCGCCCGGCTCGGTGTCGAGGCCGCTCATGATGCGCAGGAGCGCATCGCGCTGCTCAGGGGACGCACGCTCGTCGACGATCGGCACCACCTCGCCGCCGCCCTCGTGGATCGCCCCCGGCCATGACACGATCATGCCGATCCTGAGGCCGTCGAGCCGCGTCTCGCCATGGTGCCCCTCCTCGATGTCGACGAAGCCGACCGCATGGCAATTGCCGTGCGTGGGCCGCGCGTTGAACTGGCAGGGACAGCCGTAGTTGCAGTTGCACTGGATGAATTCGCGACCCTTGATGGTCCACTTCGTATCCGGCATGGCGTCCTCCCCATGGCTCGTCCCCGTGCACGCGGCTCGGATTGGGTCGCGATCGCAGGGCAATGCAGGTTACGCAAAGATGTCCGGACAATCTTAACTATAGCAGGAACGACCAGGCAGCAGAAGGCGCGGGGCGTTTCGCGTCCGCCCGATCAGCCGCGCTTCTCGGCCGGAGCCGTGAAGTGACGCAGGAAGTCGAGCGGGAAGGGGAAGACGATGGTGGAGTTGCGCTCGTCGGCGATGTCGTGCAGCGTCGTCAGATAGCGCAGTTGCATGGCCTCCGGCACGGTCGCCAGCATCGTCGCCGCCTCGACGAGCTTCTCGGCCGCCTGCTGCTCCGCCTCGGCGCTGATGATGCGGGCGCGGCGGTTTCGTTCCGCCTCGGCCTGGCGGGCGATGGCGCGCACCATGCTCTCGTCGATGTCGACGTGCTTGATCTCGACATTGGCCACCTTGATGCCCCAGGCGTCCGTCTGGCTGTCGAGGATTTCCTGGATGTCCTCGTTGAGCTTGTCGCGCTCGGCCAGCATCTCGTCGAGCTCGTGCTTGCCGAGGACGGAGCGCAGGGTCGTCTGCGCCAGCTGGCTGGTGGCCATGAGGAAATTCTCGACGGCGAGCACGGCCTTGTCCGCATCGACGACGCGGAAATAGATGACGGCGTTGACCTTCACCGACACGTTGTCGCGCGAGATGACGTCCTGGCTCGGCACGTCATGAACGATGGTGCGCAGGTCGACGCGCACGAGCTGCTGCACGAAGGGCACGAGCAGGATGAGGCCAGGCCCCCTGACGCCGGAGAAGCGGCCGAGCGTGAAGACCACCGCGCGCTCGTACTCGCGCATGATGTGGACCGCCAGCGACAGCAGGAAGCCGATGAGCAGGACGGCGACGAGATAGGGGGCGTAGTCGAACATGGTCATCTTCCTCGGTTCTCGGGCGCCGTCTCCGCTGCCGGTTCGACGACCAGGGTGAGCCGCTCGCGGGCGACGACCCGCACGCGCTGGCGCGGGGCGAGCACGACGTCGGCCCGGGCCGCCCAGCGCTCGCCCTGGACGTGCACCTGGCCGTGGCCGTCGCTCCAGGCCAGCACCTCTCCGGTCATGCCGATGAGGCCGGTATCGCCCGTCGCGACCCGGCGCCGGTGGGCGCGCACGGCTGCGGTCGCGGCGATGATCAGCGTTCCGGCGCTGACGGTGGCGGCCGCCATGACGATGGGCCAGGAAAGGGCGAAGCCCGGCACGTCCCTGTCGAAGACGAGGAGGGAGCCGAGGACGAAGGCGATGATGCCCCCTATGCCGAGGATGCCGAAGGAGGGCAGGAAGGCCTCCGCCGTCATCAGTGCCACCCCGAGCAGGATGAGGCCGACGCCGGCATAGTTGACCGGCAGCAGGTTGAGCGCGAAGGCCGCGATGAGGAGGCAAATGGCGCCGATGACGCCGGGCACGATGGCGCCCGGGCTCAGGAACTCGAAGACGATGCCGTAGATGCCGATGAGCAGCAGGACATAGGCGATGCTCGGATGGGTGATGGTGGCGAGGAGGCGCGTGCGCCAGTCGGGCTCGATGACCACCGGCCTCAGCCCCGCCGTGTCGAGCCGGTGCTCCGTGCTGCCGATGCGCACCGTGCGCCCGTCCGCCTGGGCGAGGAGGTCGGAGAGGTCGTTCGCGACGATGTCGACGACGCTGCGGGCGAGGGCCTGTCGCGCCGGCAGGCTGGCCGCCTGGCGCACGGCCTCCTCGGCCCAGTCGGCATTGCGGCCGCGCAGCTCTGCAAGCCCGCGGATGAAGGCGACGGCGTCGTTCACGGCCTTGGCCGTCATGGCGTCGGCCGGCGCGCTGGGCTGTTTGTCCTGCCCGGCGTCGTCCTTGTCCCGGTCGAGCGGCTGGCGCCCGCCGCCGAGTTGCACCGGCGTCGCCGCACCGAGATTGGTGCCGGGCGCCATCGCGGCGATGTGGCTGGCGTAGAGGATGTAGGTGCCGGCGCTGGCGGCGCGGGCGCCGCTCGGGCTCACATAGGTGGCGATGGCGATGGGCGAGGCGATGATGTCGCGGATGATCTCGCGCATGGCGCTGTCGAGCCCGCCCGGCGTGTCCATGCGCAGGATGACGAGCCCTGCCTCGCGGCGCGTCGCTTCGGCAAGGCTGCGGCGCAGGTATTCAACCGTCGCCGGACCGATGGCGCCCTCGATGTCGAGCACGATCGCCTCGCGCGATCTGGCCGCCTCCCGGGGCGTTTCGACGGTCTGGGCCGCGGCTGTGAAGGCGCAAAGGCCGAGGATCCCGGCCAGGAGAACGGCGAGGAAGCCGTTGGACGGGGGGCGATCGGGCAGCGGGCGCGTGCAATCCATCGGAGCGTGACGATCTGGCGCCACGCATTATGGCCTGCCGGCCGGCTTTTGTCTGCCCTCGGCCGTATAGTCGGCGGTGGGCGGCGGGAAGAGGCGCGAGGCACGACGCCTCCTCTCGTCCTCGCCGGGCTTGTCATCGCAAGTCCGGCTCGCCCGACTTGCGGCATTTCTCAAGAGACGCAATGCGCGTGCGGCGTTGCTGTTGCCGCCCAGGCCTTTGACCTTGCACAACTTCCAGGGCGTGGATGCCCGCGACGAGTGCGGGCATGACGAGGAGGAGCGGGTGGGCTCCAATGGCCTCACGCTTTCGCGCCGCGACGGGACAGCCGTGGCCGAGCGCGGGCATGACGGCAGGAAGGGGGAAGCTCAGTACTCCCCTTCGTCGCCCTCGCCATAGGTGTCGCGGCGGTCGCCGTCGATCAGGATCTCGCGTTTTCCGGCGTGGTTTGCGGGTCCGACGATGCCCTCGTTCTCCATGCGCTCCATGAGCGAGGCGGCGCGGTTGTAGCCGATCTGCAGGCGGCGCTGGATGTAGGAGGTCGAGGCCTTCTTGTCGCGCAGCACGATGGCCACCGCCTGGTCGTAGAGGTCTCCCCCCGGCGCGCCGAACGACGTGTTGTCGAAGACGGCGCCGTCGGCCTCCGGTGCCGCGCCCTCCTCGTCGGCCGTGACGGCGTCGAGATATTGCGGCCGCCCCTGCGCCTTCAGGTGCGCCACCACCTTCTCCACCTCCTCGTCCGACACGAACGGCCCGTGCACGCGCGTGATGCGCCCGCCGCCGGCCATGTACAGCATGTCGCCCTGGCCGAGCAGCTGCTCCGCCCCCTGCTCGCCGAGGATCGTGCGGCTGTCGATCTTCGAGGTCACCTGGAAGGAGATGCGCGTCGGGAAGTTCGCCTTGATGGTGCCGGTGATGACGTCGACCGACGGGCGCTGGGTGGCCAGCACCACGTGGATGCCGGCGGCGCGCGCCATCTGGGCGAGGCGCTGGATGGTGCCCTCGATCTCCTTGCCCGCCACCATCATCAGGTCGGCCATCTCGTCGACGATGACGACGATGTAGGGCAGCGGCGCGAGGTCCATGACCTCGTCCTCGTACACCGCCTCGCCGGTCTCGCGGTCGAAGCCGGTCTGCACTGTGCGCGTGATGACCTCGCCCTTCTGCCGCGCCTCGGCGACACGGGCGTTGAAGCCGTCGATGTTGCGCACGCCGAGCTTCGACATCTTCTTGTAGCGCTCCTCCATCTCGCGCACGGCCCACTTCAAGGCGACGACGGCCTTCTTGGGGTCGGTGACGACGGGGGTGAGGAGGTGCGGGATGCCGTCGTAGATGGACAGTTCCAGCATCTTCGGGTCGACCATGATGAGGCGGCACTCCTCGGGCCGGAGGCGGTAGAGGAGCGACAGGATCATGGTGTTGATGGCGACGGACTTGCCCGAGCCGGTGGTGCCGGCGACGAGCAGGTGCGGCATGCGGGCGAGCTCGGCGATGACCGGCTCGCCGCCGATGGTCTTGCCGAGGCACAGGGCGAGCTTGAGCCGCGTCTGCTCGAAGTCCTGGGAGGCGAGGAGCTCGCGCAGGTAGACGGTCTCGCGCCTGGCGTTGGGCAGCTCGATGCCGATGGCGTTGCGGCCGGGCACGACGGCGACGCGGGCCGAGACGGCGCTCATCGAGCGGGCGATGTCGTCGGCGAGCGAGATGACGCGCGAGGACTTGGTGCCGGGCGCCGGTTCCAGCTCGTAGAGCGTCACGACGGGGCCCGGGTGGGCATTGATGATCTCGCCCTTGACGCCGAAGTCTTCCAGCGTGCTCTCCAGGAGTGCCGCGTTCTGCTCGATGAACTCGGGCGCATCACCCGTGCCGGTCGAGACCGGAGGTTCGGCAAGCAGCGTCATGGGCGGGAGTTCGAAGGCCTCCGCGGCAGGCGGAGGAGCGGGCTGGCGCGCGGGTGCCGGCGCGGGCACCGCCGCTGGCTTCGGTGCCGCGACGGGCGGGCGCGCCACCTCCTGCCTCACCACCCGGTTGTCGTTGCCCGGCGGGACGGCGATGGCATTGGCCTTCGGCGCCTCCGGAGCACGCGGTTCCGGAGCGCGCGGCTCGGGGGCGGGGGCAACCTGGAGGGCCGGCTCTTCGGGAAGGCATTCCTCGACGGCCGGCTCGCGGGCCTGCGTGGGGGCCGCCGTGAAGGCCCGCTCGATCCCCGTGCTGCCGACAAGCCGCAGGTTCACGCTGTAGGCGTGGCTCCACCACGCCTCGACCGTATCAGCGGATACGGCGGTCGGGGCCGCCTGCTCCTCGGACTCTAGCTCGGCCCCGGCCTCATGGGTCTCAGGCTCATGATCTTCGGCCGCATACGCCTGCGGCGCGTAAGCCGCCGGCGGTGAGACAACCTCCTGCTCGACAGCGATCTCCCGGTCGGCCGGTGCCGCCGGAAGCACGGCGGGGCTGCAGCCGAACTCGAAGAAGGCGTGATCGGAAATGGCGATGAAGGGGACGTCCTCGCCTTCCGCAGGTTCGTGGGCTTCGGCGAAAGGCGTTTCGGCCGCAAGCGGCTCCCCGATCAACGCCGCGGCCGCAGGCGCATGGCCGTCCGCGGCCGGTACCTCGGTGGCGACCGGCACACCGGCCGGCCCGTCCTCGCGTGGCGGCACGGTCGGCAGAATGCCTTTCCACACCTGCTGGATGAGGTGGTCCGGCGTGCGGCCGAACTTGACCCGCGTCGTGCCGGCCTTCGGCGCGCCGGGCGCCGGTTCGGCGGCGATCGCCGCTTCCGCCGCGAGGGCCGCTTCCATCTGGCGCAGCTTGTCCGGCGTGCGCGCATAGCGCACGTGGGTCGGCAGCACAATTGTCGCCGGATGTGGCGTCAGCTTGGGCGCCGTCGTCGCCGGTTCCTCCGGCAGGCGGTTGCGCCTCAGCCGGCCTGCGGCCCTGAGCGGGTTGGGCAGGACATCTGCGGCGTCCGTTTCGCTGTTTCGTGAAGTCAGTTCCCGTTTACGCATCGACGCCTGCAGATTCTTCTGGTGACTCTGTCAGGTCGATTCCTACCCGGATCACGGTTAACGGCCGCTAAAACACCGGGTGGCAGGCGCTGCGCCATCGCTTGCAGTGCGGCGCGGGAGCCCGTCAGTATTTGATGACGCCGAACTGGCGGAACAGGGCATGGATGCGGTCGGCGTAGATGTTGAAGCTCGGATAGTCGCCGAGATGCGCCGGGCGCGGGCGTGGCAGCTCCACCTTGATCTCGTCGACGATCCGGCCCGGCGACGGCGACATGACGAGCACCCGGTCGGACAGCCCGATGGCTTCCTCGAGGCTGTGGGTGATGAAGAGCACGGTCTTGCCCGTCTCCATCCACAAGAGTTCGAGGTCGTGGCGGATCTGCGTGCGGGTGATGGCGTCGAGCGCTCCGAAAGGCTCGTCCATCATGAGCACCGAAGGATCGTGGATCAGCGCGCGGGCGATCGACACGCGCTGCCGCATGCCGCCGGAGAGCTGCTTGGGATAGCGGTCCGCGGCATGGGCGATGCCGAGCTTCTCGAACAGCTCCATCGCCCGCGCCCGCGCCGGCTCCATCGGCAGGCCGCGGATCTCGGCCTGCAGCAGCACGTTGTCGAGCGCCGTGCGGAAGTCGAGCAGCAGGTGGTCCTGGAAGACGATGCCGATGTCCGTCAGCGGCCTGTCGAGGGGCACGCCGTTGACGACGATCGCGCCCGTCGACAGGGGCTGCAGCCCGGCTGCGATGAGCATCAGGGTGCTCTTGCCGCAGCCGGAGGGGCCGATGAGGCTGACGAACTCCCCCTTGCCGATGGCGAAGGAGACATCATCAACGGCCGTGAAGCCGCCGAAGGTCTTGACGACGTTCCTCCCCTCGATGGAGGCGGCGTCGGCGGCTTTCGTCCTGTCGGCGATCGGGGCATTCATCGTCTTCACCTGCCGCGGGTCCGGGACCGTCACTCGCAGGCCGGGGCGTCGGCCGGCAGGAGGGCCGTGGTGTAGTAGTCGGTGATCGGCTTGTCCTTGGGCAGGCCGAGATAGGTCGTCAACAGCGTGTAGGTCGTCTCCCAGTTCTTTTCCGGCACCTCGCCGAGGCGCTTGGCGCCGGGGGCGCACATCAGCTTGAAGACGACGTCGAACTGCTTGCCGATCTGCTCCTTCGTCACCGACGGGAACTGCTCGAGCACCGCCGCGGCCGCCTCGTCCGGGTTCTTGCGCGCCGCGGCCCAGCCGGCGAGGCTCGCGGCCACGAACCTCTTGTAGAGGTCGGCATCCTTCTCGATGCGGTCGTCGCGGGCGATGATCGACAGGCCGACGGTGGGCACGCCGACGTCGCGGTAGAAGAGGTCCGTCACCTCGAAGCCGCGGTCGCGCATCTGGATGGACTGGTAGTCGGCCCCGCCGAGGATGGCGTCCACCTTCTTCTCGAGCACGGCGCCGACGAAGGCGCCGGGATCGATGTTGACGATATTGACCTTCGTCTTGTCGATGTTGTTGGCGGCGAGGATGGCCTCGAGCAGCGTTGTCTGCGCCGTGCCGGGCTGGACGGCGAGGGTCTTGCCGATCAGGTCCTGCGGCGTGTTGATGCCCATTTCCTTCAGCGAGATGATGGCGAAGCCGTTGGTCTGCAGGATGGGGGCGACGATCTTCACCGGCGCGCCCTTGGTGCGCAGCTGCATGGCGGCCGGCGCGTCGGCGAAGCCGACGTCGGTCTGCCCCGTCGCCACCTGCTGTGCCGTGGTGCCGGAGCCCTTGCCCTCCTCGATGGTGAGATCGATGCCCGCCTTCTCGTAGAGCCCGAGCTTCTTGGCATACATGAAGCCGGCATTCGGCCCCGCCGCCAGGAAGTTGAGCGTCAGCTTCATCGGGGTGAGCTTCTCCTGCGCCCCGGCCCCGGTTTGCCCCATGCCCAGCGCCAGCGCGGCGGCTGCGGCGATCAGCATTGCCTTCTTCATCCTGTCCTCCCCTTCGATCGGGTCTTGCCGTTCGATCGTGTTGTGTGCCCGCCCGTCTCGTGCGGGCGGTTGGTGTGCGGGCCTCCCGGCCCCGCGTCTCAGCCCTTGCGCTGCCAGGGCATCAGCAGGCCCTCCAGCATCTCGACGGCGTAGCTGAAGAGGATGCCGATGACGCTGAGCGCGACGAGGCAGGCAAAGATGAGCGGCATGTCGAGGAAGCTCGTGCCGCGCAGCAGGAGATAGCCGAGCCCGGCATTGGCGCCGACGAATTCGCCGACGATGGCCCCTGTCGCCGCGAAGACGATCGACACTTTGAGCCCGGAGAAGATGTAGCTCAGCGCCGCCGGCACGCGCACGTAGCGGAAGGTCTGCCAGCCGCTCGCGCCCATGGACTTCGTGAGATAGAGCACCCGCTCGTCGAGGGCGCGGAAGCCGCTCATGCTGGCGACCAGCGTCGGGAAGAAACAGAGCAGGAAGGTGAGCAGCACCTTCGGAAACAACCCGAAGCCGAACCAGACGACGAAGAGCGGCGCGATGGCGATCTTCGGCACCAGCTGGAAGAAGACGATGATCGGATAGACCGCCTTCTCGAGCAGCCGCACCGAGACGATGAGGAAGCCGAGCGGGATCGAGATCACCGTCGCCATCAGGAAGCCGAGGAGGATCTCCTTCGCCGTCACTAGCGTGTGCTCGAAGATGAGCGCATGCGCCTCGACGAGCTTGGCGAGGAAGGCCGACGGCACCGGCAGGATGTATTCCGGGATCTCCAGCACCGGCACTGCCCACTCCCAGAGGAGGAGCAGGACGGCGAAGCTCGCGAGCGGCCAGGCCGCGGCGGCGAGCCAGCCGCGGGCACGCGCCGCAAGGCCGGGACCTTGCGCGGCGGGCAGGGCGGCATGTTGCGTGTCGGCGACCATCATCCGGCCCTCAGCTGATGCGGTGGGATGTTGCGCTCGTCGGCCGGCGCGACGGCGGCCAGCCGGCGCGGCTGGCGCTTGCGCAGCGGCCACAGCTGCGCCATCTCGCGCGCGGCCTCGAAGAGCGCGGCGGCGATCGCCTCGTGCCGGTCCGCGCCGAGGCGCACGAGCGGGCCGGCGACGGAAAGCGTGCCGGCGGCCGGCGCCGTCGGGTCCTCGTCCGCCCGGAAGGCGACCGCGAGGGCCACGGTGCCGGGCTCGCCCTCCTCGACGGCGAGCGCATAGCCGCGCCCCCGTGTCTCGTCGAGATGGCGGCGCAATTCGTCGACGGTTCTCAGGCGCCGCGGGCCGAGCGCCGTTCCGGTCTCGAAGCCGCGGGCGCAGACGATGCGCAGCGCCTCGCTCTCGGGCAAGGTGGCGAGCCAGGCCTTGCCGGTCGCCGTCGTGTGCAGCACGACCTCCTGGCCCATGTCCGGCTCGTAGCGCAGCCCGGCGGTCGCGCCTTGCGCCCGCGCCACCCAGACGAGGCGCTCGCCCTCGACGACGGACAGGCGGCAATATTCGCCTGTGCGCCGCGCCAGCCGGTCGAGCACCACCTGGCCGACATCCGGCAGGCCACGCGCATCGAGATTGCGGAAGGCGAGGATGGAGAGGTGCAGCGTCAGGCCGTAGCCCTGCGTTGCCGGATCCTGCGCGACATAGCCCCGCTCCACGAGGGTGGTCAGCATGCGGTGCGTCGCGCTCTTGGGCATGCCGATGCGCTCCGCGAGCACGCCGAGCTCGATCGGCTCCGGCTCTCCGGCAAGAGCCTCGATGAGGCTGAGGCAGCGATCGACGGCAGCGACGGTCATGCGGGTCCCGGGTCCGTTTCCCTTTGGGTGGAACGATAAACCAATTTGGAATTGCGTTCCAGTTTTGTTGTCTGCTAGCTATAGCGGCAGCCGGCGCGGCAAGTCAATCCGCGGCGCGGCGGGCATGCCGAGCGCTCCATGGCGCGGGGGCGAGCCGACGGGAGGAAGAGACGATGGGCCTTGCTGGACGGGGGGCAGTCGCCATCTGGCACGACATCGCGCCCGAGGGGCGGGAGGAGTTCTATGCCTGGCACGGCATCGAGCACATGCCCGAGCGCGTCGCCATCCCGGGCTTCCTGCGCGGGCGCCGCTACGTCGCCAGCGCGGCCGACCTTGAATTCTTCAACCTCTACGAGGCGCGCGACCACGCGACCGTGACCGGCCCGGACTACGCGGCCCGCCTCAACGCGCCGACGCCGTGGACGCTGAAGGCGGTGAAGCACTTCCGCTCGGTCGCCCGCTCCATCTGCCGCGTTGCCGTCAGCCTCGGCCGCGGCGAGGGCGGCCTCGCGGCCACCGTCCGCTATGACGTGGAGGATGCATCGGCCGAGGCCCATCTCGCCTCGATGCGCGACCGGCTCCTGCCGGGCCTTGCCGCACAGCCGGGTATCGCCGGTGTGCACCTGCTCGTCGCCGATGCCGAGGCGAGCGCCGTCGAGAATGCCGAGCGCAAGGCGCGCGCCGAGCCCAACCGCATCCCGCGCTGGATCGTGGTGGTCGAGGGCTGGGGCGACGAGGCGCCCTTCGCCGCCTTCTGCCAGGACCAGCTGACTCTTAATCAGCTGCTCGCGCCTGGCGTGGTCGGGACGCCGCAACTCGGGCTCTACCGGCTGCAGGCGGTGTGCCAGCGTCCGCTCGCGGGAGAGGGCGCATGATCCGTTACGACCTTGCCGGCCGCACGGCCATCGTCACCGGCGGGGCCGGCGGCATCGGCCGGGCCGTCGCCTCGGCCCTCATCGCCTCGGGCGCGCGCGTCAGCCTGTGGGATCGCGACGCGGCGGCGCTCGCAGCGGCCGCGGCGGAGCTCGGCGGCAAGCCGGATCGCCGCGTGGTCGACATCACCGATGCCGGGGCGGTGGACGAGGCGGCGCGGCAGTGCCACGCGCAGTGGGGCCGCATCGACATCCTCGTCAACAACGCCGGCATACTCGGCGAGGTGAAGCCGGTGTGGGAGACGGACCCAGACGATTTCCGCCGCGTCCTGGAGGTCAACCTCGTCGGGGCCTATCTCGTGATGCGTGCGGTGGTCGCGCTGATGCGCGGCCAGGCCGCGCGGCCGATGCGCGGCCATGTGGTCAATGTCGCCTCCATCCAGGGCAAGGAGGGCATGCCGCGCGCCGGCGCCTACAGCGCCTCCAAGGCGGGGCTCATCGCCTTGACGAAGAGCGTCGCCAAGGAGACGGCCGAGGAAGCGATCAGCGTCACCTGCATCACGCCCGCCGCCGCCGAGACCAGCATGGCGAAGGAGCTGACGAGCGAACGGCGGGCCGAGATCCTCGCCCGCATTCCGATGCACCGCTTCGTCGCCGTCGAGGAGATCGCCCGGCTGGTGCTGTGGCTGTCATCCGACGATTGCTCCTTCTCCACCGGCGGCGTCTTCGACATCTCCGGCGGCCGCGCCACCTATTGAGGACGCCGATGCCGCCGGAGATCCCACGCCTCGCCACCTTTGCCGAGGCGCTTCTCGATGCCCGCCGGCGCGCCGTGCCCGCCGCCTGCGTGGCACAAGACCTGCCGCGCGATGCGGCCGAGGGCTATGCCGTGCAGGCGCTCGTCGCCCACCGTCAGGGTGCGGAGATTGCCGGCTGGAAGGTGGCCCTCGCGGATGGCACGCCCGTGGCTGCGCCGTTGCTCGGCCCGCTCCTCCCGCCGGGCCACCGCCTGACCGGCGGCAGTGGTCCCGATGCCATCGAGGTCGAGATCGCCTTCCGGCTCTGTCGTGACCTGCCGCCCCGGGCCGGAGGGTATGTGCGCGACGAGGTCATCTCGGCGGTGGGTGGTGTGCTCATCGGCATCGAGATCGTTGCGAGCCGCCTCGCCGAGGGGGCGACCGCGCCGTTTCCGGCCTTCCTGGCCGACAATCTCGGCAACGGCGGCTTCGTGGCGGGCGAGCCCGTGCCGCTCGCATCGCTCGACGGGCTACCGGACCTGCACTGCCGTGTGTCGCGCGACGGTACCGTCATCCACGACGCGACCGGTGGTCATCCGGCGAGGGATCCCCTTGCGCCGCTGCTCGCCTGGGCGAACGCCCAGTGCGACGCACTGGGCGGGCTGCGTGCAGGCCAGATCGTCACCACCGGCAGCCTTGTTGGCCTTCTCCACTGCGCGCGCCCCTACGCCCTCGAAGCGAGCATCGAACGCCTCGGCCGCCTCGTTCTGACGGCCTGACACGAGGCGTCGGGTCGTTTCTACACCGTTACGCACAAGTATCCGCTTTTCTCCCAAAAAATGACGTGCGCGTGTAGCATAGTTCAGCGGCTACGCATGCGCGTTGACGTTGTGTAGTGCCTTTGCACTGCTCGCGCGGGAGGAGAGGGGATTGCCATGGCTGAACAAGAGCCGCAGGCCGGAAACGGTCGCGCATCGACATTCAACATCAATCCACCCGTGTTTTTCGGCGCCGCCGCCATCATTCTCGCCTTCGTCGTGCTCGGTGCCGCGGCGCCGACAGCCGCCGAAGCCTTCTTCAAGCTCCTGCAGAGCGCGGTGCTCGGCACCTTCGGCTGGTTCTACATCCTGTCCGTGGCCATCTTCCTCGCCTGCATCCTCATCCTGGGCTTCAGCCGGTACGGCATGCTCAAGCTGGGGCCCGACGAGGCCGAGCCGGATTTCCCCTATCTGACCTGGGTCTCCATGCTCTTTGCGGCGGGCATGGGCATCGGCCTCATGTTCTTCGCCGTCGGCGAGCCGATGATGCACTTCTCGGCGCCGCCGGAGGCCGAGCCGCGCACCATTGCCGCCCAGCGCGAGGCGATGCTCATCACCTTCTTCCACTGGGGCATCCACGCCTGGGCCATCTATGCCGTCGTCGGGCTGTCGCTGGCCTATTTCAGCTACCGCTACAACCTGCCGCTGACCCTGCGCTCGGGCCTCTATCCCCTGCTCAAGGAGCGCATCACGGGACCCATCGGCCATATCGTCGACATCTTCGCCATCACCGGCACGGTGTTCGGCATCGCGACGTCGCTCGGCTTCGGCGTGCTGCAGATCAACGCCGGGCTCGGCTATCTCGTCGGCCTGCCGGTGAACGAGACGGTGCAGGTGGTGCTCATCGTCTGCATCACCGCCGTCGCCACGCTGTCGGTCGTCACCGGGCTCGACAGGGGCGTGCGCCGGCTGAGCGAGCTCAACCTCACGCTCGCCGTCCTCCTGATGTTCTTCGTGCTCTTCATCGGGCCCACGGCCCAGCTGATGCGCGATTTCGTGCAGAACATCGGGCTCTATCTCGACCGCTTCCTGCTCAAGACCTTCAACATCTACGCCTATGAGCCGCGGCCGTGGATCGACGCCTGGACGCTGTTCTACTGGGCCTGGTGGATCTCCTGGTCGCCCTTCGTCGGCATGTTCATCGCCCGCATCTCGCGCGGGCGCACGGTGCGCGAGTTCGTCACCGCCGTCCTCTTCGTGCCGGTGGGCTTCACCTTCCTGTGGCTCACGGTCTTCGGCAATTCGGCCATGATCATCGACACCACGGTGGCCAACGGCGCGCTGGCCGATGCGGTTGCCGCGGACGTCTCGGTGGCCCTGTTCCGGTTCCTCGACTATCTGCCGCTCAGCGTGGTGACGTCGACCATCGCGGTGGCGCTGGTGTCGGTCTTCTTCGTCACCTCCTCGGATTCGGGCTCGCTTGTCGTCGACACGATCGCCGCCGGCGGCGCGACCGACACGCCCGCCATCCAGCGTGTCTTCTGGTGCGCCATGGAGGGCATCGTCGCCATCGTCCTCCTTCTGGCGGGCGGCCTTTCGGCGTTGCAGACGGCGACCATCGCCAGCGCGCTGCCCTTCTCCGTCATCATGCTCATCCTCTGCTGGGGCCTGTTCCGCGGCATGAACGCGGATCTCGCGCGGCGGGCCGCATACCAGCGTCCGGCGGCCTCCTATCCTGCGGCGGGCCTCTCGTGGCAGAAGCGGCTCGGCCTTCTCCTCAACGTGCCGGGCCGCGCGGAGGTCGCCACTTTCGTCGAGACGGTCGCGGTGCCGGCCTTCGAGGCCGTGGCCGAGGAGATGCGCGGGCGCGACCTCGAGGCGCGGGTCGAGCGCGACGGGGAGGGTTGCGTGAGCCTTGTCGTGCCGGCCGAGGACGTGCGCGACTTCGTCTACGGGGTGAGCCGGATGTCGCAGCGCCTTCCCGTCTTTTCAGCCCTCGACGCGGCGCAGGCGGACGAGCGCCACGAGGCCCGCACTTTCTTCAGTGACGGCAGCCGCGGCTATGACATCATGGGCATGACGCGGGAGCAGGTCATCATCGACGTGCTCGCCCAGTTCGAGCGCTACCAGCGCCAGGTGCAGTCGCAGAAGGCCGCGCTCTACGCCGGGGCGCCCGAACATACGATCGAGCAGCGGGGCGCCGGCTAACCGCCTTGCCCCCGGGCCGGCGCGGTGCGACAACCCCGCAGCGCCAGCCCCGGAGCCAGCGAGAGGACCATGAGCGGACGCATCGACGCCCACCATCACTTTTGGAATCCGCAGGAAGCGGACTATCCCTGGATGGCGCCGGACGCGCTCGCCCCCATCCGCCGGCCGTTCGGTCCGCAGGACATGGCCCCGCTCATCGCCGCCGCCGGCATCACGCGGACGGTCCTCGTCCAGACGCGCTCCGACATGGAGGAGACGCGCAGGTTCCTCGCCCAGGCGCAGGACAACGCCTTCATCGCCGGCGTCGTCGGCTGGGTCGACCTGACGGGGCCGGACGTCGCGGGCGCCGTCGGGCAGCTGCGCCGGGCTCCGGGCGGCGCCTTTCTCAAGGGCATCCGCCACCAGGCGCACGACGAGGACGACGCGGACTGGCTCGCCCGGCCGGATGTGATCGCGGGCATCGCCGCGGTCGGCCACGAGGGTCTCGCCTATGACCTTCTGGTGCGCGAGCGCGAACTGCCCGCCGCGCTCCGCTGCGTGGACGCCAACCCGAACGTGCGCTTCGTGCTCGACCACATGGCCAAGCCGCGCATCGCCGAGGGCGCGATGGAGCCCTGGAGCGCGCTGATGGCCGAACTGGCGGCGCGCCCCAACGTCTGGTGCAAGGTCTCCGGCCTCGTGACGGAGGCGGATTGGGACCGCTGGACGCCGCAGGACCTGGCGCCCTATGTCGCGCGCGCCATCGCCCTCTTCGGCTCCGAGCGCCTCATCTTCGGCTCCGACTGGCCGGTCTGCCTGCTCGCCGCCGATTACGCGCGCGTGGTGCTCACCGCCGAGGAGCTGCTCGCGCCGCTCGGCGAGTACGGACGGTCGCGGGTCTTCGGCGGCAATGCCGCGCAGGTCTACCAGCTGGCGGGATGAGACGGGCGGGGAGCCGTCCCTGCTGCCGTCAGTCCTCCTCGCGGAAGAGGGTGGTGAGGGGATATTCCGTGCGCACGAAGGGCGACTTCAGCACGATGTAGCTGAAGTAGTTGGCGATGCCGACGTTGCGCTCGATGATCCGGTCCATCACCTCCTGGTAGTGCAGCACGCCGCGGGTGATGAACCGGACGAGATAGTCGTAGCCGCCGCTGACGAGGTGACATTCCATCACCTCGTCGACCGTGCGGATGAAGGATTCGAAGCGCACGAAATCCTCCCGCCGGTGGTCGTGCAGCGTCATCTCCGTGAAGACCATGACCGTCTGGCCGAGCTTGGCGAGATTGATCGTGGCGCCGTAGGCGGCGATGTAGCGTGCCGCCTCGAGCCGCTTCACCCGCTGCAGGCACGGGCTCGGCGACAGCCCGACCGCCTCGGCCAGCGCGACATTGGTCATGCGTCCGTTCTTCTGCAGCTCAACGAGGATGTTGAGGTCGATGCGGTCGAGCTTCGGGGCGCCGGTCATCGGCTCGTGGTCTCCGGGAAAAGCGCGGGGCTCAGCCGCGCAGGGCGTCCTGATGGGCCTTTGCCATCTCGGCCATGCTGGCGAAATGGAAATCGTAGCGGGCGTCGCCGTCCGGCGGCATCGTCGCGCCCCAGCCGCCCTCGTTGCGCCGCCGGTCGATCCAGGCCGAGGCGAGGCCGACGGTCTTGGCCGGCACATGGTCGTGGAAGAGGCTCTGGGCCGTGTGCAGGATGTCCGCCTTGCCGTAGCCGAGGCCGGCGAGCTGTTCCAGCATATAGGCGAAGTTGCGCGGGTTCGGCTTGTAGGAGCCGATGTCCTCAGCCGTATAGACGGCGTCGAAGGTGACGCCGAGCTTCTCGTTGCTGCGCGCGAAGCTGGCGTGATCGACGTTGGAGAGGATGACGAGCTTGTAGAACTTCTGCAGGTACTGGAGGGCCGAGGCCGAATCCGGGAAGGCCGGCCAGTCGCCGACGGAAAGGCCGAACCGCCGGTCATCCTCGGCGCTCGCAGCGATGCCCCATTCGTCCGCGATCCGCCGATGCACGCGGGTGAGAAGGTCGGAATAGAGCATGTCGGGCGTCTCGGCCTGCTGGCTGCTCTCGTGCCGCGCGAAGGTCTCCAGCACCTCGTCGCGTGCGCGGGCGCGCCCGCCCTTCTCGACGAGTGGCTGCAGCGCCGTGTGGATGCCGCTCTCCCAGTCGATCAGCGTGCCGTAGCAGTCGAAGGTCAGCACCTTGAAGTCGGTCAGTTTCATGGGGCACTCCGCTTTCTGCCCGCCGGTGCGAGCTCCGGTTGACGATTGACGAAGGTTAGAGGCGTGGGCCGGCGCATGCCCTCCGCGGCTATGCCACCTCTCCGGCAGGATGTGCTGAAGCTCGGCCCGAATTGGCATCAACTGCTGCGTGGTCCATTGCCCGCTCACGCCGCATCGCGGCTGGCCGGGGACATGGCGCTTCGCGCGCAGTCGGCGAGGCGCACGAGCGCGGCGGGCATATGGGCGTCGCGCCGCCGCACCAGCACGGTCACGGCGCGGGCGCTGCCGGCGGGCAGGGCGTGCGTCGCAATCCGCCCCGCGGCGCGGGCCGGCTCCACCACGGCGCGGGGCAGCAGGCTGATGCCGACCCCGGCCGCGACGCAGCCGATGATGCCGTCGAGCGTGCCGAACTCGAGATGGCGGACCTCGACGACGCCGGCCGTGGCGATGAGCGCCTCGAAGCGCCGTCGATAGCTGCAGCCGGTGCGAAAGACGATGAGCTTTGCCTGTTCGGCCGCTGGCGTGGCGTCGGGAGAGGGCGACAGCCAGCGGGGCGGGCCCTGCCAGGGGGCGGTGACGAGGACGAGTTCCTCCTCCACCATCGGCTCCGCCACGAGCGCCGCATGGGCCGCCGGCCCGACGACGAAGGCGGCGGCGAGGTCGCCGTCGAGCACCTTGCCGATCAGGGCCTCGCTGGTCCCGGTCTCCACATGCAGGTCGACCCGCGGGCAGGCGCGGGCGAAGGCGGCAAGGACGGACGGGAGGCGCAGCGCCGCCGTGGTCTCCAGCGAGCCGATGCGCAGCGCGCCGGAAGGGTCGGCGCCGTCGTCGCGCACCGCCTCGCGCGCTTCCGCGAGCAGCTGGCCGACGCGCAGGGCATAGGGCATGAGGCGCTCTCCGGCCGGTGTCAGGCGCACGCCGCGGCTGTGCCGCGTAAACAGCGCCTCGCCGATCTCCGCCTCGAGGGCGCGGATGCGGGCCGTGACGTTGGACTGGACCGTGTTGAGCGCCGCCGCGGCGCGCCCGATGCCGCCATGCCGGGCCGCGGCGAGGAAGAAGGCGAGATCGCTGCTGTTCATGACGGTTGACCCAAGGCATCTCTTCGCAAGATGCCTTGCAGTTCAATCCATCACGCGGGAGGCGTCAATCGCGCTCAGGCTTCGCCGCTGGTGCGCGCCAGGGCCAGGCGGTCGCGCCGGCGCACGCGCACGATCACCTCGACGTCGCGCAGCTCGAAATGCGCGGGCACGTTCGGCACCACCCGCACGTCGAGCTCGCCGGGCGGGATGTCGACCAGCACCTGCTCGTCCTCGATGAAGTAATGGTGATGATCGGTGACGTTGGTGTCGAAATAGCTCTTGGTGCCGTCCAGGGCGAGCTGCTTGAGGAGCCCCGCTTCCGTGAACTGGTGCAGCGTGTTGTAGACCGTGGCGAGCGACACGGCCGCCTTGGCGCGGGTCGCCTCCTCGTAGAGCATCTCGGCGGAGACGTGGCGGTGGCCCTTGGCGAAGAGCAGCCAGCCGAGCATCAGGCGCTGGCGCGTGGGCCGCAGGCCGACCTTGCGCAGGCGCTCGCGCATGTCGTGGAAGGCGCAGCCCGCCATGGGCGAACGCGGGGCGCGGTCGAGCATGGCGCGCAGGTTGATGTCGCCGGCCGCGCCGCGATCACCGAACATCCGCTGCTGATCCGCCATGACGCTACCTCCGATGCAATTCCGGAAACACTCAATTTCGCCGATATCGGCCGATGGAAGCTCCATACTAGAACATGTTTCGCCAAGTCAAACGCCGAATATCGGGCGCTTTGGCATAGTCATTTAAGTTTTTAATCATTCTAAATTAAATAGAGGGGCCTTGTCCCTGCAATAACAACGAGATTGTCGCCGGCAGGTTCGAGCCTGCCGGCGGCGCCATGCCGCAGCCGCAGGTGACGCATGTCATCAGCCTGCAGGCGTGATGCGCGCGGCGCAGAACTTGAACTCGGGAATCTTGCCGAAGGGGTCGAGCTGCGGGTTGGTGAGCACGTTCGCCGGTGCTTCGCCGTAGCAGAAGGGAATGAAGATCATGCCTTCCGCGACCTGCCGGTCGGCCATCAGGCGCAGGGTGATCGTGCCGCGCCGGGTCTCGACGCGCACCATCTCGCCGGCTGCGAGGCCGCGTCGGCCGATCTCGCCTGGATGCATGGCGACCATCGCCTCCGGCTCGATGGCGTCGAGCACGCTCGAGCGGCGGGACATGGAGCCGGTGTGCCAGTGCTCGAGGAGCCGCCCCGTCGTCAGTACGAGGGGGAACTCGGCATCCGGAAGTTCGTCGGGCGGGGACAGGTCCGCCGGTACCAGCCGCGCCCGCCCGTCCTTCGTCGGATAGCCCTGCGCGAAGAGGATCTCCGTCCCCGGCGCATCGTCGGCCGGCGCCGGATAGGTCACCGAGCCTTCGCGCTCGACGCGCTCCCACGAGATATGGGCGAGCGACGGCATCACCGAGCGCATCTCTTCGTAGACCTCGCCGACATCGGCATAGGTCCAGCCGAGGCCGAGGCGGTTGGCGATCTCGATGATGAGCGCGACGTCCTGCCGCGCCTTGCCCGGCAGCGGCACGGCCGGCCGGCCGAGCTGCACCTGCCGGTTGGTATTGGTGTAGGTGCCGAGCTTTTCGGCGTGGGCGGAGGCCGGCAGCACGACGTCGGCGTGCCAGGCGGTCTCCGTGAGAAAGATGTCCTGCACCACGAGGTGCTCGAGCCTGGCCAGCGCTTCACGCGCGTGGATCTGGTCCGGGTCCGACATCGCCGGGTTCTCACCCATGATGTACATGGCCCGGATGCTGCCCTCGTGGATCGCGTCGATGATCTCGACGACGGTGAGCCCGCGCACCGGATCGAGCGGTCGGCTCCACAGGTCCTCGAAGCGGGCCCGGATGTCGCCATCCGCCACGCTCTGGTAGTCGGGCAAGACCATGGGAATGAGCCCGGCGTCGGAGGCACCCTGCACGTTGTTCTGCCCGCGCAGCGGATGGAGGCCCGTGCCCGGTCGCCCGATCTGGCCGGTGATGAGGGCGAGCGCGATGAGGCAGCGTGAATTGTCGGTGCCGTGCACGTGCTGCGACACGCCCATGCCCCAGAAGATGATGGAGCGCTCGGCGCGCGCATAGGTGCGCGCCACGGTGCGGATGGTCTCGGCCGGGATGCCGCAGACCGGCTCCATCGCCTCGGGCGTGAAGGCGGCGACCTTCTCCCTCAGCGCCGCGAAGCCGTCCACATGACCCTGGATGTACTGCTCGTCGTAGAGCCTTTCGTCGACGATGACGTTGAGCATGGCGTTGAGCAGGGCGACATCGGTGCCCGGCTTGAAGCGCAGGGCGTGCGTCGCATGGCGCATCAGGTCCTGCCCGCGCGGGTCGGCGACGATCAGCGTCGCCCCGCCCTTCGCCGCCTGCTTGAAATAGGTGGCGGCGACAGGGTGGTTCTGCGCCGGCCGCGCGCCGATGACGAGGATGCAGTCGGCCTCCAGCGCCGCATTGAACGGCGCCGAGACGGCGGCGGAACCGACGCCCTCCATCAGCGCCGCGACGGAGGAGGCGTGGCACAGCCGCGTGCAATGGTCGACATTGTTGGTGCCGAAGCCCTGCCGCACCAGCTTCTGGAAGAGATAGGCCTCCTCGTTGGAGCCCTTGGCCGAGCCGAAGCCGGCGAGGGCGCTGGGCCCGTGCGCATCGAGAATGCGCTTCAGCCCGCCGGCCGCGCGGTCGAGCGCCTCCTCCCACGTCGCCTCGCGGAAGACCGCCCACGGGTTGGCGGGATCGACGACGATGTCGCCGCGCTTCGGTGCATCCTCGCGCCGCACCAGCGGCACCGTGAGCCGGTGCGGATGGCGGATGTAGTCGTGGCCGAAGCGGCCCTTGACGCACAGGCGGTTCTCGTTGGCCGGGCCGTTGCGCCCGTCCACCTGCACGATCATGTCGTCCTTCACGGCGACGCGCGTCAGGCAGCCGACGCCGCACCACGGGCAGACGCTGTCGACATGCCGGTCCGCCACCACCGTGCGCTGCTGTGCCGCCGCGTCCATCAGCGATTTCTCGAGGAGCGCGCCCGTCGGGCAAGCCTGCACGCATTCCCCGCAGGCGACGCAGGTGGAGCCGCCCATCGGCTGGGCGATATCGAAGACCGGGCGCGTGTCGAGCCCGCGGAAGGCCATGCCGATGACGTCGTTGACCTGCACCTCGCGGCAGGCCCGCGCGCACAGGCCGCAGGCGATGCAGGCATCCAGATTGACGGCGATGGCCGCGTGGCTCGCATCGTGCAGGGGCTGGGCGAGAAGGGCGTGGTTGGGCAGCGCCGAGCCGTCCCCCGCCCGCAGCGGAAGGGCCTGATCCTCCCCCGCATGGGGGAGGTGGCGCCGCGGATGCGGCGACGGAGGGGGTATGCGGTTGGCGCCGGAACTGCCGTTCCCGGCCTCGACCCCACCCGTCTCGGTCCTTCGGACCGATCCACCCTCCCCTGGAGGGGAGGGATCGGCGCCGCTGTTCTCGTGGGCTACGATCTCGGCAACTTGGACGGGGGAGACCGCGCGCCCGTTCGCGAAGCGGCTCGCCGTGACGCCGATGCGCTCGGCCCATTGCCAGAACGGGGCATCCGGATCGGGCGCCGCCTCGCGCGCCGGCAGGTCGGCGAGGAGCAGCTCGAAGACCATCGCGCGAGCCTTCTCGGCCCGGTGTGAGGCCGAGTGCACCACCATGCCCGGCGTCGGCTTGCGGATGCAGGAGGCGGCGAGCACGCGCTCGCCCTCGATCTCCACCATGCAGGCGCGGCAGTTGCCGTCCGGCCGGTAGCCCGGCTCGGGCAGGTGGCAGAGGTGGGGAATGTCGGTGCCGGCGCGCCTTGCCGCCTGCCACACGGTTTCGCCGGGCAGGGCCGTGATCTCGCGCCCGTCGAGCGTGAAGCGGATGGGGGCCTTCGTCTCGCTCATCGTGCCGCTCCCGCCGCCGTGCCGTTGAAGAAGGCGAGGATCGAGCGCACCGGATTGGGCGCCGCCTGGCCGAGGCCGCAGATGGAAGCGTCACGCATCGCGGCGGAGAGGTCCTCCATCAGGTCGCGATCCCACTCGCCGGCTTCGATGAGGCGCACCATCTTGTCGGCGCCGGCGCGACAGGGCGTGCACTGGCCGCAGCTCTCGGCACGGAAGAAGCGCATGAGGTTGAGCGCGACGGCCCTGAGGTCGTCCCTGTCGGAGAGCACGACGACGGCATGGCTGCCGACGAAGGCGCCGTGCGGGTCGAGCGAGCCGAAGTCGAGCGGCACGTCGGCGAGGGCGGCGGGCAGGATGCCGCCGGAGGCGCCGCCGGGCAGATAGGCGACGAAATCGTGCCCCTCGGCCATGCCGCCGCAGAACTCCTCGATCAATTCGCGCGCCGTGATGCCCGCCGGCGCGACCTTGACGCCCGGCTCGCGCACGCGGCCGGAGACGGAGAAGGAGCGCAGGCCCTTGTGCCCGCGCCGACCCTCGGCGGTGAACCAGTCGGCGCCGCGCGACAGGATGTCGGGGATCCAGGCGAGCGTCTCGACATTGTGGTTGAGCGTCGGGCGGCCGAAGAGGCCGACCTCGGCGATATAGGGCGGCCGGTGGCGCGGCAGGCCGCGCTTGCCTTCGATCGACTCGATCATCGCCGATTCTTCGCCGCAGATGTAGGCGCCGGCGCCGCGCCTCAGCACGATGAAGCCGGGGGCGACGAGCCCCGCGCCTTCGAGCGCCGCGATCTCGCGCTTCAGGATCTCGCGCACCGCCGGATATTCGTCGCGCAGGTAGATGTAGATGCGCTCCACGCCCACCGCCCAGGCGGCGATCAGCATGCCCTCCAGCATGCGGTGCGGCGTGCGCTCCAGCCACCAGCGGTCCTTGAAGGTGCCGGGCTCGCCCTCGTCGGCGTTCACCGTCATGAGCCGTGGAGCCGGCTGCGCCGCCACGGCCGCCCATTTGCGCCCGGCCGAGAAGCCCGCGCCACCGAGCCCGCGCAGGCCGGCGTCCGACAGCGCGGCGATCGTCTCCTCGCGGCTTTTCGCCCCGCTCTGGCAGGAGACGAAGGCGCGGTAGCCGCCAGCCTCGAGACAGGCGCTCAGCGTCTCGTACTCCGGCACCTTCGCGTCGGTCGCACCTTCGGCCGCGAGCGCGGCGACCGTCGCGACCGTGGCGTGATCGACCGCCCGCTGTCCCACCTGCGCCGCAGGCGCCGTGGCGCAGCGGCCGATGCAGGGCGCGCGCACGACGCGCACTTCTTGCGGATCGACCGTGTCGGCGAGTGCCGCGACGAGGTCCTCGGCGCCGGCCAGCATGCAGGAGACGCTGTCGCAGACGCGGACGGTGACCGGCGGCAGGTCCGGCGCATCGTCGGCGATGACATCGAAATGGTGGTAGAAGCTCGCGACCTCGAAGACCTCGGCCTGGGCGAGGCCCATGGCCGCGGCGAGCGCATGGAGGTGGCGCGGGCGCAGCGCGCCGAAACGGTCCTGCAGGAGATGCAGATATTCGATCAGTCGGTCGCGCTGGAGCGGCGTCTCCGTGATGATGGCGCGCACCTCGCCGAGCGCGGCCTCGTCGAGCGGGCGGCCCTTGCCGACACTTGCCCGGCCCTTGCCGCGGGGCCTCGCCATCACCGCTTCGTCGTCGCTCATTCCCTGTCGCTCTCCGCCGTCCGGGTCGCAGGCCGGATCGCTTTTCTGGTGCGATTCCAGACTGGTAGCACGCCGCCGGGGCGAGATCACGATTTCTTGCGGGAGCGGCGACCGATGCTGCCGGGGGAGTGCAGGTCCCACCGCCATGCCCGCGCCTACACGGCCGTCCGGCTGGCGCGGATGAAAACGGAAAGGGGCCACAACCTCCCCGCCCGTCATGGCCGCGCTTGTCGCGGCCATCCACGCCTTCCGGCGGCGCGCAGGCGTGGGTGGCATGGATGCCCGCGACAAGCGCGGGCATGGCGGCGGAGACGGGCGGAAGACCATGTCAGCGCCGTGTGTCCTGTCCACGCCCCCAATGGTGGCGGCACCCGTTTCACACGCGAGATCGACGCGTTGAAGCCAAGCGGTCGAACCTCGACCGGGCAGCCGTGCGCTCGTCGCAGGCATCCACGCCCGTTCTCCGACAGCCGGGGCTTGCGGACCGCCGGCGCGCGATCATAAATGCCGGCTCAGGAACCAGGCTGGGGGACGTCGGGCAGGGCCCATGCAGATACGTGTTCTCGACGGCCTTGATCCTGTGGACGCGGCGGCGCGCCTCGCGCCGCTCGGGCACCTGACCTTCCTCGACAGCGCCCGCGACGGCGGCCTCGGCCGTTACGCCTATGTGGCCGCCGATCCGTTCGGCATCTTCTCGGTGCGCGACGGGCGCTGCTTCTGGGATGGGGAGCCGCTCGGCGAGCCTTTCGTCCCGGCGCTGAAGGCGCGCCTTGCCGCCTTCCGGCAGGACAGGCTGGCGGACCTGCCGCCTTTCCAGGGCGGGGCGGCCGGCTTCCTCGCCTATGATCTCGCGCGCGCCTTCGAGAGGCTGCCCCCGCCGGCGGCCGGGGCCGGCGCGGTGCCCGAGGCGGTGCTGCCTTTCTACGACGCCGTCCTTGCCTTCGACCTCGCCGCCTCCCGCGCCTTCCTCGTCTCCACCGGCTGGCCCGAGACCGACCCCGCCTTGCGTGAGCGGCGGGCCGGGCAGCGGGCGGAGGCGTTTCTCGACCGGCTGCGGCAGCCGGCGCCCCCGGTGCGCGGCAATCCGGCAATCGCCTCCGATGCCTGGGTCGCGGACTTCCCGCGTGACGACTATCTCGCGCTCGTGCGTCGCACCATCGACTACATCCTGGCGGGCGACATCTTCCAGGCCTGCCTCGCCCAGCGGTTCGAGGCCCCCCTGCCGCCGGGCTTCGACGGCTGGGCCTTCTACCGGCGCCTGCGCTCGGTCAATGCGGCGCCGTTCGGCGCCTGGCTCGACTACGGCGACGTCAAGGTCGCCTCGTCGTCGCCCGAGCGGTTCCTGCGCCTCGACGGGAGCCACGTCGAGACCCGACCGATCAAGGGCACGGCCCCGCGCAGCGCCGATCCGCAGGAGGATGCGGCCCTCGCGGCGGCGCTCGCGGCTTCCGAGAAGGACCGGGCCGAGAACCTGATGATCGTCGATCTTCTGCGCAACGACCTCTCGCGCGTCTGCCGGCCGGGCAGCGTGCTGGAGCCGGCGCTGTGTGCGCTGGAGAGCTATGCCAACGTGCATCACCTCGTCTCGACGGTGACGGGTGAGCTCGAGGCCGGGCGCGATGCCGTCGATCTCATCGCCGCGACCTTTCCGGGCGGGTCCATCTCCGGTGCGCCGAAGATCCGCGCCATGGAGATCATCGCCGAGCTCGAGCGCCACGCCCGCGGCGTCTTCTGCGGGGCCATCGGCTTCATCGGCTTTTCCGGCGACATGGACCTCAACATCGCCATCCGCACGGTGACGCTCGCCGGCGGCAGGGCCGTGGTGCAGGCGGGCGGCGGCATCACCATGCTCTCCGACCCGCCGGCGGAATATGAAGAGACGATGGTGAAGGCCCGTCGTATCTTCGAGGCCTTCGCCGGTTTGGCAGCAGGCGAGGCGGCGTGAGCCATGATCGTCGTCATCGACAATTACGATTCCTTCGTCTTCAACATCGCGCGCTACCTGCGCGAGCTCGGCCGCGAGGTGACGGTCGTGCGCAACGATGCGGTGGATGTCGAAGGGCTGGCCGCCATGCGTCCCGCCGCGATCGTCCTCTCGCCGGGGCCGTGCACGCCCACGGAGGCCGGCGTCTCCTGCGAGGTCGTGCGCACCTTTTCCGGGCGGGTGCCGCTCCTCGGCATCTGCCTCGGCCACCAGTGCATCGGCGAGGTCTTCGGCGGGCAGGTGGTGCGCGCCCGGGTGCCGATGCACGGGCGTGCGGCGCCGGCGCTGCACGAAGGGGAGGGGCTCTTCGCCGGCCTGCCGCAGCCGCTCGCCGTCGGGCGCTACCATTCCCTGATCGTCACGCTCGACGATGAAGCCGGGCCGTTGTGCGTGACGGCCCGCTCGCCCGAAGGCGAGATCATGGCGCTCGCGCACCGCGCGCATCCGACCTACGGCATCCAGTTCCATCCCGAATCCGTGCTGACGCCGCAGGGCAAGGCGCTGCTCGCCAATTTTCTCGCCGCCGCCGAGCGGTTCGCCGCCAACGGGGAGGGCATATGTTCGTCCTGAACGGCGAGATCCATGAAGGCACCACGGCCGCGCTCGACCTGCGCGACCGCGGCCTGACGCTTGGCGACGGCCTGTTCGAGACCATCCTCGTCGTCTCCGGCCGCCCCTTCATGCTCGACGCGCACCTCGACCGGCTCTGTTCTGCCGCGGCCGAGCTTCGCCTGCCAGTGGAGCGCGAAGCGTTTGTCCGCGCGGTTGCCATGCTGCTGGCCGAAGCCGCCGCCGGCGATTGTGCGCTGCGCCTTGCCGTGACGCGCGGCCCCGGTGCCCGCGGGCTGCGCATTCCCGCCGATGCGGCGCCGAACCTCCTCGTCACCATGGCGCCGTGGCAGCCGTCGATGGCCTTCACCGAGATCGCGCTCGCCACCGTCGGCATCCGCCGCAACGAGACCTCGCCGCTGTCGCGGATGAAGACGCTCGCCTATCTCGACAACGTGCTGGCGCTGGAGGAGGCCGCGGCCCGGGGCGCCGACGATGCCCTTGTCCTCAACACGGGGGCGCGCGTGGCCGCGACGAGCATGGCCAATCTCTTCATCATCCAGGGAAGCGGGCTCCTGACCCCGCCCGTCCGTGACGGCGTGCTGCCCGGCACGCTGCGGGCCTTCCTCCTCGCGCAGGCGGCGAAGGCGGGACTTGCAGCGCGCGAAGCCCCGCTCGCGCCGGAGGACCTCTTCGAGGCCGATGCCGTTCTCGCCACCAACAGCCTGCGCCTCGTCATGGCGGTGGCGGCACTCGATGGGCGCCCCCTGCCACGCCGCGCGGAAAAGACGGCGGCGGCCCTGCGCGGGCTGGTCCGCGAGGCCATCTCCGCAGCCTGCGGCCGCGATCCCTTCGCAGCCGGTTCCGCCGTGGGATGACACGGAGGCCCGCAAGGGATTATGCTGCGTCAGCAGGTCGCAGCTCGACGTGACCAGCGCAGAAGGGGGCAGCGCCATCTCGGGCCTCGCGACCGCCACGGTTTGCGGAGGCAGAGCCATGGTCTTCCATGTCATTTCCGGGCCCAACGACGACGTCCACGTTCCCGCGGTTCGCAAGATCACGGTCGGTGACCTCTGGCAGGCGCTCGCACGTGGGCTCGAGGACTTCCGGGAAATGCCGAGCCACCTGCCTTTCCTCATCATCATCTATCCCGTGATGGGGCTGCTGCTCGGGCGGGCGACCTACGACAACAACCTGATGCCGCTGGTCTATCCGCTCATCACCGGCTTCGCGCTGATCGGTCCCTTCGCCGCCATCGGCCTCTATGAGATGAGCAAGCGGCGCGAGCAGGGCCTCGACACCTCGTGGAAGCACGCCTTCGACGTGCTGCGCTCGCCCTCCATCTGGGCAATCGGCGCGCTGGCAGTGGCGCTGATGGCGATCTTCTTCGTCTGGGTCGCCACCGCCCATGCCATCTACCAGTCGATCTTCGGCATCGATGCGCCAAAGCCCATGAACGAGTTCTTCGCCACCATCCTCGGCACGCCCGAGGGGCTGCGCCTCATCGTGATCGGCAATATCGTCGGGCTCGGCTTCGCCCTCGTCGTGCTGCTCCTCAGCGCCGTCTCCTTCCCCATGCTGGTCGACCGGGACGTGGGCGCGGCCGTGGCGGTGGCGACCTCGATCAAGGCGGCGCTCGTCAACCCGATCCCCATCCTCGTCTGGGGTCTCGTCGTCGCCCTCAGCCTTGTAGCCGGTGCGCTGCCGGCCTTCGTCGGCCTCGCCGTCGTCCTGCCGGTGCTGGGCCACGCCACGTGGCATCTCTACCGCAAGCTGGTGGTCTGAGCGGACCGCAGGGCGGCCATGCGCGCCCTGCGATCGAAAAGCGCCGGATGCCGTTTGACCCTGTAGTCGCTACAGGAATTATGGTGCCTGCCTGACCAGAAACGGACGGGCAGGTTCATGCACACCGGCACCCATTCCACTGCGCATCTTCCGCAAGAAGCAGGCGGCTGCTGCGGCCATCACCACGCTCATGGCGAGCACGACCACGGGGCCCCCTTCGGCGGGGCCTCGCCGGCGGCCTTCACCTGGCGCGTCGAGGGGATGGACTGCGCGAGCTGCGTCGCGACCATCGACAAGGCGCTGTCGCGGCTGCCGGGCGTCTCGGGCGTTTCCGTTTCGCTCGCCCGCGAGACCGTCTCGCTGGACCTGGGCAACGGCACGAGCACCGGCGAGATCGAAGCGCTGCTTGGCCGCCTCGGCTATCGCGCCGCGCGCCTCGCGTCACCGGCGACGCCGGGCGCAGCGACGCCGGCCGAGCCCCGCCGGGCCGCGTCACCGTCCTGGTGGGCGACCGGCAAGGGTCGCATCGCCATTGCGGCCGGGCTTCTCCTCGTCGTCGCCTACGGCGTCAGCCTGGCCGATGCGCGCCTCGCCGATGCCGCCTTCATCGTGGCGAGCCTCGTCGCCGCCGCGCCCATCGCCCGGGCCGCGCTGCGCAAGGCCGTGGCCGGCGCGCCGATGACCATCGACATGCTGATGACGGTTGCCGTCATCGGCGCGCTCGTCATCGGCGCGGTGGAGGAGGCGGCCATCGTCGTCTTCCTCTTCTCCGTCGGCGAGGTGCTGGAGGGCGTGGCGGCCGAGAAGGCCCGCTCCGGCATCCGCGCCCTTGCCGCCCTCGTCCCGCAGACGGCCCTGCGCGAGACTGGTGGCCGGCTCGAAGGCGTCCCGGCCGAAGCCCTCGCCATCGGCGATGTCGTCGTGGTGCGGCCCGGCGACAGGGTGCCCGCCGACGGCGTCGTCATCGAGGGGCGCTCGAGCCTCGACGAGGCGCCGATCACGGGCGAATCCGTGCCGGTCGCCAAGGGACCGGGGGACAAGGTCTTCGCCGGTGCCATCAACGCCGAGGCGGCGCTGCGCGTGACGGTGGAGGCGGGCGCCGCCGACAACCTCATCGCGCGCATCGTGCGCCTCGTCGAGGAGGCGCAGGACGCCAAGGCGCCCACCGCCCGCTTCATCGACGATTTCGCGCGGTGGTACATGCCGCTCATCGTCGCGCTCGCTGCCGCGGTGGCCGTTGCGCCGCCGCTCGTCGCCGGCGGGGACTGGATGACGTGGATCTACCGCGGCCTGACGCTGCTGCTCATCGGCTGCCCCTGCGCGCTCGTCATTTCGGTGCCCGCGGCCATGGCCTCGTCCTTGTCTTCAGCAGCGCGCAACGGCCTGCTCGTCAAGGGCGGCGCCGTCATCGAGCGGCTGGCGGGCATCGAGACCGTGGCCTTCGACAAGACGGGCACGCTGACCGTCGGCCGGCCGGTCGTCACCGACATCGTGCCCCTCGCCAGCCGCGACGCCGCCGGCCTCCTCGCCCTCGCCGCGGCGGTCGAGAGCCACTCCAGCCATCCGCTCGCTGCAGCGGTCGCGGCACGCGCCGGCAAGGACGGCGTCCAGCCGCCGCCGGCCTCGGATGTGCGCGCCCTGCCCGGCAAGGGCATGGAAGGAACGGTCGACGGCACACGCGTCTTCATCGGCGCGCCGCCCTTCGCCGCCGAAAGGGCGTCGCTCGACGACGCCTTGCGCGCGTCGATCACGCGGCTGGAAGCCGAGGGCAAGACGGTCGTCGTCATCGTCATCGGCGCCGAGGCGGCCGGGCTGCTCGCCCTGCGCGACGAGCCGCGGGCCGATGCGGCCGAGGCAGTCGCGGAGCTCGGCGCGCTCGGCGTCGGCAGCCTGATGCTGAGCGGCGACAATCCGCGCACGGCGGCAGCCATCGCCGGCGCGCTGGGTGTCGAGGCAAGGGGCGGCATGCTGCCGGCGGACAAGGCCGCGGCCATCGGCGAGATCGCCGCCCGGCGGCGCATCGCCATGGTCGGCGACGGCATCAACGATGCGCCGGCCCTGGCGCGGGCCCATGTCGGCATCGCCATGGGCGGCGGCACCGATGTGGCGCTCGAAGCCGCCGATGCGGCCCTGCTGCACGACCGGGTGCGCGACGTGCCGGTGCTGCTGCGCCTCGCGCGCGCCACCATGGCCAATGTGCGCCAGAACATCGCCGTCGCCCTCGGGCTCAAGGCGCTCTTCCTCGTCACCACGGTTTTCGGCGCGACGGGGCTGTGGATGGCCATCCTGGCCGATACCGGCGCGACCGTGCTCGTCACGCTGAATGCCCTGAGGCTACTTGCGTTCTTCCGGAGGGCGTGACGCCGAGAAGGTACGCCGCCCTTTCCCTCCCCCCCTTGCGGGGGAGGGCAGGGAGGGGGCAGCTTGGCGGGCCGCAGTGCGCCTGCGTCACGACCCTCACCCCCCACAGGGGTAGGGGAGCCCGTCAGCAGGGCTGCGTCAGCGCGAGGCCGCAGCCGTCGAGGAAGCGCAGCATCTTCTCGCGCCAGGGGGCGGTGTCGATCCGGCGCTCGGCGAGCCAGGCCGGGTCGTAGTAGGTGGAGCTGTAGCGCTCGCCCGCGTCGCACAGCAACGTGACGACGGAGCCGCTGCGGCCGGCGGTCATCATTTCGCTGACGATGGTGGCGACGGCCCACATGTTGGTGCCGGTGGACCCGCCGACGCGCCGGCCGAGGAGCTCGCTCGTCACCTGCATGGCCGCGATGCTGGCCGCATCCGGCACGGCGATCATCCGGTCCACCACCTCGGGCACGAAGGACGGCTCGGCGCGCGGCCGGCCGATGCCCTCGATGATGCAGTCGCAGCGCTCGAGCTCCCTGAGGCTGCGGTCGGCATAATGGCGGTGGAAGATGGAGCCCTCGGGATCGGCCACGCACAGGCGCGTCGCGTGCTTCTGGTAGCGGATGTAGCGCCCGAGCGTCGCCGAGGTGCCGCCGGTGCCGGCGCCGCAGACGAGCCAGGCCGGGATGGGCGCGGGCTCGAGGCGCATCTGCGTGAAGATGGATTCGGCGATGTTGTTGTTGCCGCGCCAGTCCGTCGCCCGCTCCGCATAGGTGAACTGGTCGAGATAGTGGCCGCCGGTTTCGTCTGCGAGGCGGCGGGCCGTCTCGTAGACGGCCTTCGGGTCGTCGACGAAATGGCTTTCGCCACCGTGGAGGGCGATGGCCGCCACCTTCTCCGGGGAGGTCGAGCGCGGCATCACGGCGATGAAGCGCAGGCCGAGCAGCCGGGCGAAATAGGCTTCCGACACCGCGGTCGAGCCGCTCGAGGCCTCGACCAGCGTCGTCGCGGGGCCGATGCGGCCGTTGCACAGGCCGTAGAGGATGAGCGAGCGGGCGAGCCGGTGCTTGAGGCTGCCGGTGGGATGGCTCGATTCATCCTTGAGATAGAGCGTGATGCCCGGTGCCCTGGGCAGGTCGAGCCGCACCAGATGCGTGTCGGCCGAGCGGTTGAAATCCGCCTCGATGCGGGCAATCGCCTCGTTGAGCCAGGCGCGGCTGCAGATGCCCGCCGCGGGGGCGGACGGGAGATCGTCGGCAGGATGGATTCTCATGCGGCAAGACTAGTTGCCGGCCCGCGCAAAGGGATTGCTTTGTGGCGCCCGTCCGCCCCGCTCGGGGGAATGGCATTCTCACCCGGAGCGCTGCGGCGGGTCATCCTTGCGCTTCTGCAGTGCATCATACGCCACGATCGATAAAAAACCGCCGGCCGGATGCGTCGAATCCGACCGGCGGCGGCTGAAGGCTGCGCCCGTTGTGGCGCTTGTCAGACCCCCTCTGGGTCTTCGCGGAAAGAAAAAGCATCAACCGTGCCAACTGCGACGCGGCTGGAAAGAGCCGGGTTTCCGTGCGCCTGCTCGACCTGAATAATGCCGTAGGCGCCCGAAAAGGCGTCAGCTCATTTCGCAGCTGCACAATGCGGCGGCAGGCAAAGCACCGAGCGAGGCAGGATCAGCTCAGCATCTGGGTGTCACCGCAGATCGAGATGGCCTGGCCGGAGATGGTGCGTCCGCGCGGGCTCGCCAAGAAGACGATCTGGTCGGCGATCTGCTGCGGGGTGACGTAATCCTTGATCGAGGTGAAGGAGAAGGCGCGCTCCTCCATCTCCTTGAAGCTCAGGCCGCGCTGCTGGGCCTTGGCCTCGAGCACGCGCCGCTGCCGGTCGCCGGCGACGAGGCCGGGCAGGATGGCGTTGACGCGGATGCGGTCCGCCCCGAGTTCGATGGAAAGCGACTTGGTGAAGCCGATGACGCCCCATTTGGCGGCGGCATAGGGCGAGCGCAGCGCAAAGCCGAGGCGTCCCGCCACCGAGGCGAGATTGACGATGGAGGCGTTGCCGCTCTTCCTCAGGTGCGGCACGGCGAGGCGCGCGCAGTTGAACTGGCCGGTGAGGCACACGGCGACGCAGCGGTCCCAGTCCTCCGGGTTGATCTCGTCGACCTTGCCCGTCGGCCCGGCGATGCCGGCGTTGTTGACGAGCACGTCGAGCCCGCCGAGCGCGGCGAGGGCCTCATCGAACAGCCGTGCGACCGAGGCCCGATCCGCTACGTCGCAGGTGGAGCGGGTCAGGGCCGGGTCGCTCGTGGCGAGCGCGTCGAGCGCCGCCGTGTCGACGTCGCACACGTGCACGCGGGCTCCCTCGCGCACGAAGGCGCGGGCGATTTCGAGGCCGATGCCGTTCGCGCCCGCTGTCACGAGTACACGCAGGCCCTTGATGTCGAGATCCATTGCCCTCTCCGTTCCGTCCCTTTGGTGCGTCAGTCCGCGAGCTGCCCGCGGGAGATGATGAAGTCCGCCGCGTTGCGGATGTCCTCGGCGATGGCGGCGCGGGCCGCCGCGCCGTCCTTCGCGATGATGGCGGCGAGCGCCGCGGCGTGCCGCTCCCGGGCCCCGCCGCTCGTCAGCCGGTCCGGATTGGCCCTGAGGTCGAGGTTGAGGATCGGCCCGACCTTGAGCCACAGCCCGCGGATGATCTCGACGAGGATCGGCGAGCGCGCCGCCCCGTAGATCGCGAAATGCAGGTTCTTGTTGAGCTCGACCGACAGTGGCGCGTCGGGCTTCTCGGCATGGCTCTCCAGCCGGAAGGCCTCCTCGCAGCGGCCGATGGCGGCCAGATCCTCGTCGTCGCGCAGCAGCGCCGCCTGTTCGGTGGCATAGCCCTCGATCTCGATGCGCACGCGCGCCAGGTCGCGGAATTGCTCGGTCGTCATGATCGGCACGCGCACGGCCCGGTTGGGCGCCACTTCGAGCGCCCCGTCCGCCACGAGACGGCTCACCGCCTCGCGCACCGGCATCATCGAGACGCCGAGCGCCTCGGCCGCGCCGCGCAGCGAGAGCTTGTCGCCCGGCGCGAGGCGGCCGGAGACGAGAAGCTCGCTCAGTTGCGCATAGGTCCGGTCACCCAGGGTTTGGCGGGCAAGCGGCGCGATCTCGTTGAGGGCGGGGGCGAGCGGCAAGGGTAACCTCAAAAAAGGACTCGACATCAGCCGAGACATGGGAAAATCTAACTGTGATCACAGATCACGGCAAGCGCCGAACGCATCCGCTCAGAGATGCGACGCCTGCGGGGCTTCAGGCCCAAGTGATTGGAGACGATCGATCGGCCACCGGGTGAGCGCATCGGGCGGCAGGTTGATCGGGGGATGGAAAACCACGCCGCAGGAAGCGGCCAAAGCCCAAGGGGGAGGTCATGACAGTCAAGGATCATCTGTCCCGTCGCGGTCTGCTGAAGGGGGCGGCCGGCACCGCGCTCGTCGCCGGGCTCGGCATGCCGGCCATCGTGCGTGCCCAGTCCGACGTCATCCGCTTCGGCCATCTCACCCCGCGCACGGGCTTCCTCGGGCCGCTCGGTGAATATGCGGTCATGGCGGCCGATCTGGCGGTGGAGGAGATCAACGCCGCGGGCGGCATCCTCGGCCGCAAGGTCGAGATCCTGAAGGAGGATTCGGTCAATCCCCAGACGGCCTCCACCAAGGCCGAGCGCATGGTGGAGCGCGACAAGGTGACCTGCATCGTGGGCGAGATCTCCTCGGCCTCCTGCCTCACCATCGCCCAGGTCGCCCAGCGCACGAAGACGCTCTTCGTCAACACCGGCGGCAATTCGGACGCATTGCGCGGCAAGGACTGCAAGCGCTTCATGTTCCATGTGGAATCGCAGAATTCCATGTATGTGAAATCGGTCGGCCGCTCGTTCATGCAGGAGGGGCTGGTCAAGGGCAAGAAGTGGTATTCGCTCACCGCCGACTATGCCTTCGGCCACGACCTGCTCTCGGTCGCCAAGCGCTTCATGGAGGCGAACGGCGGCGAGTTCGCGGGTGACGACCTCGTGCCGACGGACGCGACCGACTTCTCCGCCTATCTCATCAAGATCCGCTCGGCGAGCCCCGACCTCGTGGTGCTCAACCTCGCCGGCGCGCAGATCACCAACTTCCTTAAGCAATATGCCGAGTTCGGCCTCACCTTCCCGATCGGCGGCTTCGGCTTCGATACGGCGCTCGCCTGGGCGGCCGGCAAGGGCAATTTCGTCGGCACCTGGCCGGTGGTCTGGCACCATCTCCTCGAGACGCCGGGCTCGAAGGCCTTCACCGAGGCCTTCGTCAAGAAATACGGCAAGCCGCCGGAGAACCAGGCCTGGGGCGACTACATCGCGCTCAAGATCATCGCCCAGTCGATGAACGAGCTGAAATCGACGGAATCGCTGCAGCTCGTCGAGCATTGGGAGAAGGGTGCCAAGTTCGACGTGCTGAAGACGCGCGAGGGCTATTTCCGCGATTTCGACCACCAGCTCATGCATGAGATGTATGCCGTGACAGCCCTGCCGGCGGACAAGGTTGAGAACCAGTGGGATATCTTCACCTCGTCCGGCCCTGTCCCCGGCCCCGACGAGCCGCTCGATGCGATCGCCGCGACGCGCGAGGAGAACGCCTGCACCTTCCCGGCATGAGGAGGGGTGCAACCGCCTCGCCGTGGGCTGGTTAAGCGTGGTGGCGCGATGATCCCTCCCCTTTAGGGGCGGGTGGATCGGTCCGAAGGACCGAGACAGGAGGGGTTATGGCCGGGATATCCGCTTGCGGTGTCCGCGGGTGGGCCCCTCCGTCGCTGCTTCGCAGCGCCAACTCCCCGGGAGGGGAGGATCAGGGCCGACGGGACGCCAATGCCGATAGAGAGTTCAGGGTATGACACGCCCCGCCGCCCAGCCGTTAACGACCGCCGGAGCATGACCTCGTGACCTTCACGCTCTTCCTGCAGCAGGTGCTGAACGGCCTGCTCGACGGTGTGTACTACCTGCTCATCGCGCTCGGCCTGTCGCTGATCTTCTCGCTCGGCGGCATCGTCAACCTGGCGCACGGCGCCTTCTATGCCATCGGCGCCTATCTCACGATCGTCCTGTCGCCCTATATCGGCTTCGGCGGTTCCTTCGTTGTCTCGCCGGTTGCGGTGGCGCTGCTCGGCGTCCTCATCGAGCGTGTCCTGTTCACGCGCTTCTACCGCACGGATCCCATCTATTCGCTCCTGCTCACCTTCGGACTCGCCATGGTCGCGGAGCAGGCGCTGCGCATGATCTTCGGCGCGCCGCCTTTATCCTATTCCATCCCGCCGGCCCTGCGCGGGCAGGTGTTCATCGGCGACTTCATCTATTCCTACTACCGCTCGATGCTGCTCGTCGTCGCGGTGGCCTGCATCGCCGGGCTCTGGTTCCTCCTGCAGAAGACCGCCTTCGGCCGCGTAGTGCGGGCCGGCGTGCAGAACCCGGACATGGTCGGCGCGCTCGGCATCTCGCTGCAGCCCTACATGTCGGCGGTTGCCGCGCTCGGCATCGGCCTTGCGGGCCTTGCGGGCGTGCTGCTCGCGCCGATCTATTCCGTCCATCCCGCCATGGGTGCGGAGATCATCACGCCGGCCTTCGTCGTCGTCGTCATCGGCGGCCTCGGCTCCTTCTGGGGCGTCGTCGTCGCGGCGGTGCTCGTCGGCCTCGTCAAGGGGCTGATGGTGGCGGTCGGCTATTCCGCCGGCTCCACGGCCGCCATCTACCTCCTCATGTTCCTCGTCCTCCTGTTCAGGCCGCGCGGCCTGTTCGGCGAGCGCATCACCCGCTTCGAGTGAGGCGCAGCACAATGCAGAAGTATTCCTCGCTCGCCATCGCGGCCGTCGGGCTCATCGTCCTGCCCTCCGTGCTGCTCGCGCTCGGCCTCACCATGACGTCAGCGGCGGAGGTCGTCATCTTCGCCATCGCCTGCATGGCGCTCAACATCCTCGCCGGCCACACGGGGCTCATCTCCTTCGGCCACGGCGCCTGGTTCGGCATGGCGGCCTATGTCGCCGGCATCGCCCAGCGCGAGCTCTTTCCGGGCTCGTTCGTGGCGCCCGTCCTCCTCGGCCTCGGCGCCGTCCTCGTCGTCTCGACGGTATTCGGCTATCTCATCCTGCGCCGGCGCGGCGTCTATTTCTCGCTGATGACCCTGGCGCTCGCCGCCATGCTGCACGTGGTTGCCTTCCGCTGGACGGAGGTGACCGGCGGCGAGAACGGCCTCGGCGGCATCACGCGCCCACAATGGTTCGGCATCGATTTCGAGAGCTCGACCGCCTGGTACTGGTTCGTAGCCGCCGTCGGCTTCCTCGTCGTCTTGCTGCTGTGGCGCTTCCACAACTCGCCCGTCGGCACCGTCCTCGTCGCCATCCGCGAGAACGAGCAGCGCGCGCGCTTCCTCGGCTATGCGACGAACCGCTACAAGCTCATCGCCTTCGTCGCCTCGGCCGTCATCACCGGTCTTGCCGGCATGCTGCTGCTCTACAAGAACCGGATGACCTCGGCCGAGCCGATCTCGGTGGCCTTCTCCGGCGAATTGCTCGCCATGGTCGTCATCGGCGGCATGCGCAGCTTCCTCGGGCCGGCGCTCGGGGCGCTGTTCTTCATCCTCTTCCGCGAGTTCCTGTCGATCTACACCGAGAACTGGCTGTTCTGGTTCGGCCTCATCTTCGTCGCCTTCATCGTCTTCTCGCCCACCGGCCTCGTCGGTATCGGCGAGCGCCTTCTCGCGCCCTTCCGCAAGAAGACGGAGGAGGCCGCGGCAATGGCGGCGCGCAAGGTGGAGAACCTGCCGCTGCCGGAGTTCCTGAAGCCGGCCGAGCATTTCAACAGTGCGCTTCTTGAGGCGCGCGGCGTCGTCAAGCACTTCGGCGGCATCAAGGCGGTCCAGGGCTTCGACATCGCCGTCGAGGACCGCACGCTGCACGCCCTCATCGGCCCCAACGGCGCCGGCAAGACGACGGCCTTCAACCTCCTGTCCGGCATGTACGTGCCGGACGAAGGCACGATCACGCTCGCCGGCCGCTCGATTGCGGGCATGGCGCCGGAGGCCATCTGCCGGGCCGGCATCGGCCGCTCGTTCCAGATCACCAATCTCTTCCCGGCGCTCAGCGTCGAGGAGAACATCCGCCTTGCGGTTCAGGCGCGCCATCACGAGCGCTTCAACGTCTTCCGGGAGGCGCGCGCCATCGCGGAGATCAACGGCGAGACGACCGAGGTCGTGCGCTATCTCGGCGTCGCCGGCATCGAGCGCGCCGAAGCCGGCTCGCTCTCCTACGGCGGCCAGCGCCTGCTCGACATGGGGCTGGCGCTCGCGACGCGCCCGCGCATGCTGCTCCTCGACGAGCCGCTCGCCGGCCTCGCGACGGCCGAGCGCGAGCGCATCGGCAACATCATCAAGCGCCTCTCGGCGGACGTCCCGGTGCTGCTCGTCGAGCACGACATCGACCGCGTCTTCAAGCTCGCCGACCATGTGACGGTGATGAACGACGGGCGCGTGCTGCTCGACGGCACGGTGGAGGACGCGCGTTCGAGCCCGAGGGTGCAGGAGGTCTATATCGGCTCCGGCGCCGCCCATGTCGCGGCCAGGCCCCGCGAGACGGCGGCGCGCCCTGAGCCGATCCTGACGCTCGACGACGTCCACACCTATTACGGCAAGAGCCATATCCTGAACGGCGTCGGCTTTACCGTGCACGAGAACGAGATCGTGGCGCTGCTCGGCCGCAACGGGGCCGGCAAGTCGACGCTGCTGAAGTCCCTCGTCGGCATCGCCCCGGCTGCGCGCGGCTCCATCAGCCTCGCGGGCGAGGAACTCCTCGGCCGCCCCTCGGCGGAGGTGGCGCGCCTCGGCATCGGCTATGTGCCGCAGGGGCGGGGGCTCTTCGCCGGCATGACGGTGGCAGAGAACCTGGAGCTCGGCCGCCTCAAGCGCCGCACCGGCAACGGCATCCACTGGGATCTCGAGCGCATCTACGACTATTTCCCGCGCATCCGCGAGCGGCTCGACACGCCGGCGGACTACCTCTCCGGCGGCGAGCAGCAGATGGTCGCGGTGGCGCGGGCGCTATCGGGCGACGTGCGCGTGCTCCTGCTCGACGAACCCTTCGAGGGCCTCGCCCCGGCGGTGGTCGAGCAGCTCTTCGAGAGCTTCGATCGCCTGCGCAAGGAGGTGGCCATCATCATCGTCGACCATCACCTCGATCTGGCGCTCGCCTTGTCCGACCAGACGGTGGCGCTGGAGCGCGGCGAGGTCATCCACGCCGGCCCGTCGAAGGCGCTGCGCGAGGACCTCGACCTGCGCCGCAAGGTGCTGTGGCTGTAGAGGGGAGCGTGCCGCTATTCCCTCCCCCCTTGTGGGGGAGGGTAGGGAGGGGGGTAGCATGCAGAACGGAGCTCTTTCGTCACGACCCCCCATCCCTGCCTCTCCCCGCAAGGGGGAGCGAAGAGACGGCGCCTCGCTGCGGCGTTCCGCCTGAAAGAACAGACGTTTGGGAGAACCTGACACATGCCGACCGCCGCCATCGTGGGAGCAGGCCTCATCGGCCGGGCCTGGGCCATCGTCTTTGCTCGTGCCGGCTGGGACGTGCGCCTGTGGGATCCGCATCGGCCGACCCTCGCCGAGGCGCCGGCGCTCATCGCCCGGGAATGCGGGGAGCTTGCCCGCCACGGGCTCGTCGACGATGCGGCGGCGGTTGCCGCCCGGGCGCACGTCGCCGCCTCCCTTGCCGAAGCGGTGGGCGAGGCGGACATCGTGCAGGAGAACGGGCCGGAGAAGGTGGAAGCCAAGCGCGCCATCTATGCCGATCTCGACCGGCTGGCGCGGCCCGATGCCATTCTCGCCTCCTCGACCTCGGCCATCGTCGCCTCGCTCTTCACCGAGGATCTGCCCGGCCGGGCGCGCTGCCTCGTCGCCCATCCCGTCAATCCGCCGCATCTCGTGCCGGTGGTGGAATTGTGCGGCGCGCCCTGGACGGCGTCCGAGACGATGGAACGTGCCCGCGCCATCTATGAGGCCGTCGGCCAGGTGCCGGTCACGGTCAGGAACGAGATCGACGGCTTCATCCTCAACCGCCTTCAGGGCGCGCTGCTGGCCGAGGCCTTCCGCCTGGTCGAGGAGGGCTATGTCTCGCCGCAGGACCTCGACCACACGGTGAAGGATGGGCTCGGCCTGCGCTGGTCCTTCATCGGCCCGTTCGAGACCATCGAATTGAATGCTCCCGGCGGCATGGCCGATTACTGCGCACGCTACACCGGCTTCTACAAGCGCCTCGCGGCTGACCCGGCCCGCCCGGAGGTCTACGACCCGGAGAACGTCGAGAAGGTCCTCGCCGCCTGGCACGGCTCGGGCGATCCGTCCCGCATCGCCGCGCGCAGCGAATGGCGCAACCGGCGCCTGGCCGCGCTCGCCGCCCACAAGAAGAGCCAGCCCGGCGACCCCTGATCCTTTTTTCCCGACCAGTCGGAGTGTCCATCATGGCCCGCAAAGTCATCATCACCTGCGCCGTCACCGGCGCCATCCACACGCCCTCCATGTCGCCCGCCTTGCCGGTGACGCCGGAGGAGATCGCGGACGCCGCCATCGGCGCCGCCGAGGCGGGGGCGGCCATCGTCCACCTGCACGCCCGCAACCCTGAAACCGGCCAGCCCGACCAGTCGGCCGAGGCCTTCGAGCCCTTCCTCAAGATCATCAAGCAGCGCTCCGACTGCGTCGTGAACCTCACGACCGGCGGCGCGCCCTACATGACCGTCCAGGAGCGCGTGAAGCCCGCCGCGACGTGGAAGCCCGAGGTCGCCTCGCTCAACATGGGCTCCATGAACTTCGGCCTCTTCGGCATGCTGAACCGCTTCAAGGACTTCAGGCACGAGTGGGAGGAGAAGCACCTCGGCAACAAGGACATCGTCTTCCGCAATACCTTCCAGGACATCGAATACGTGCTGCGCACGCTGTCGGATGCCGGCACACGCTTCGAGTTCGAGTGCTACGACACGGCCCATCTCTACAACCTGGCGCATTTCCTCGACGCCGGCCTCGTCAAGCCGCCGCTCTTCGTCCAGACGGTCTTCGGCCTCCTCGGCGGCATCGGCGCCCATCCGGAGGACGTGCAGCACATGAAGCGCACGGCCGACAGGCTCTTCGGCGACAGGTACCAGTGGTCCGTGCTCGGCGCCGGCCGCAACCAGCTGCCGATCGCAGCGATGGCCGCCGCCATGGGCGGCAACGTGCGCGTGGGGCTCGAGGATTCCCTCTGGGCCGGGCCCGGCAGGCTCGCTGAATCGAATGCCGAACAGGTGCGCCTTGCCCGCCAGATCGTCGAGGGCCTCGGCCTCGAGATCGCGACGCCGGACGAGGCGCGCCAGATCCTCGACCTCAAGGGCGGCGATCAGGTCGGCTTCTGAAGTGTTGCAGCAAAGCCTTATGGCTGTGGCGAAGTTGTGCGGCCTGCCTCTTCTTGCTTGCGCCCGGCAGGGCGCTCATGTCGAATGGCGCCACCTAAGACTCAAGGAGGTTCCATGCCGCGCTTCGTTGTGGCGCTTGCTGCTACGGGCTTTGCCCTCACGCTCGCCGCCTGCAATCTGTCACGCTCGGGCGTGGATGGAGACATCCCGTCCGGCACGCCGAAATATGTCGAGGATCAGTTGATGCAAACGCCGCTGCCACGTGACGATCGCTTCGGCGGTGACGTGCTGGGCAACGGCCGCGGCTACTGATCCCGCGCGCGGCTGGAAGGCCGATCCACCGTCGGCAATATTCGAGATTCGAGAACCCGGGGGTCGCGCCGACCTCCGGGTTCTTTCGTTTCAGCCGAGCGCCCTGAGGTGCCGGATCGGCCGGCCGGGTGCCAGCGTCTCGGCGGCCGCGACGATGGCCTGCGTGTCGATGCCGTAGTGCCGGTAAAGATCGGCGAGGCTGCCTGTCTGGCCGAAATGCTCCACCCCGAGCGAGCGGGTGCGATGGCCGCCGACGGCGCCCAGCCAGGCGAGCGTCGCCGGGTGGCCGTCGAGCACGCTGACGATGCCGCAATGCGGCGGCAGCTTCTCGAACAGCCGCTCGACATGGCTCCGCGCGTGCACGAGGCCGCGCTCCCGGGCCCGGCTGGCCGCCGTCCAGCCGGCATTGAGCCGGTCGGCCGAGGTGACGGCGAGCAGGCCGACGTCGCGCCGGTCCTCCGCCATCAGGCCCACCGCGGCGATGGCTTCCGGCGCGATGGCGCCGGCATAGGCGACGACGATCTCCGCATTCGGCCCCGGCTCGCGCAGCCAGTAGGCCCCGTCGATGATGTCGCGGGCAAGATCCGCGCTCATCGTGCGCTGCGGCTGGGCGAGAGGCCGCGTTGACAGGCGCAGGTAGACTGAGCCGCCGGTCTCGTCGCGCAGCCATGAGCGGGCGGCGCTGCCGTCCTCGTCCGCGGCTTCGCCGCTGCGCTGCATGTAGTCGAAGGCAAAGCGCATGATGACGGAAAGCTCGTCGACGAAGGCGGGCTCGAAGGCCGCGAGCCCGTCCTGCGCCATGCCGATGAGCGGCGTCGCGATCGACTGGTGCGCCCCGCCTTCCGGCGCCAGCGTGATGCCCGCGGGCGTCGCCGTGAGCAGGAAGCGCGCATCCTGGTAGCAGGCATAGTTCAGCGCATCGAGCCCGCGGGCGATGAAGGGGTCGTAGAGCGTGCCGACGGGCAGGAGCCGCTCGCCGAACAGGCTGTGCGACAGGCCGAGCGCCGAGAGCATGATGAACAGGTTCATCTCGGCGATGCCGAGCTCCATGTGCTGGCCCTTGGGCGAGAAGTCCCAGTTGAAGGTCGAGGGAATGCGCTCCTGCCGGAAGGTGTCGGCCATCGCCTCGCGCGCGAAGAGCCCGCGCCGGTTGACCCACGGCCCGAGATTGGTCGACACGGTCACGTCCGGGGAGGTGGTGACGATGCGCTCGGCGAGCGCCGTGTCCGAGCGGGCGAGCTCGTTGAGCACGAGGCCGAAGCCCTGCTGGGTCGATATCTCCGCCTGCTTCGGCGCTGGCAGCTCCGCCGGCACGGGCACGCGCGGAGCGGTGAGCCGCCGCGCCCCGCGGGCGTTGAACGGCACGGCGTCGAGGAAGGCCTGCAGCTTGCGCGCATCGACGCCGAGGCCCTCGAAGTGGTCCCACTCGTGCCCCGGGCGGATGTTCATCGCCTTGCGGAAGCCCTCCATCTGGGCCGGCGTCATCAGCCCGGAATGGTTGTCCTTGTGCCCGGCGAGCGGCAGGCCGAAGCCCTTGATCGTATAGGCGATGAAGACGACCGGCTTGTCGTGCGCCTTCGCCGCCTCGAAGGCCGCGATGAGCGAGGGCAGGTCATGGCCGGCGAGGTTCGTCATCAGCCGTGCCAGCGCCTCGTCGCTGCGCCGCTCGATGAGCGCGGTGACCGGCCCCTGGTCGCCGATGTCGTCGAGGAGGCGCTTGCGCCAGGCCGCGCCGCCCTGGAAGGTCAGCGCCGAATAGAGCTGGTTGGGGCAGGTGTCGATCCAGCGCCGCAGCGCCTCGCCGCCCTTCTCGCGAAAGGCCTCCTCCAGCAGCGAGCCGTATTTCAGCGTCACCACCTCCCAGCCGAAGGCCGAGAATAGCGCCTCGAAACGCGAGAACAGCCCCTCGCGGATGACGGCATCGAGGCTCTGGCGGTTGTAGTCGATGATCCACCAGCAGTTGCGGAGGCCCTGTTTCCAGCCCTCGAGCAAGGCCTCGAAGATGTTGCCCTCGTCCATCTCGGCGTCGCCGATGAGGGCGACCATGCGCCCCTCCGGCCAGTCCTTCGCCCAGCCGTGCGCCTTGACGTAGTCCTGCACCAGCGAGGCGAACAGCGTCTGCGCCACGCCGAGCCCGACCGAGCCCGTGGAGAAGTCGACGTCGTCGATGTCCTTGGTGCGCGAGGGGTAGGACTGCGCGCCCTTGTAGGCGCGGAAATCGGCGAGCTTCTCCTTGCTCTGGTGGCCGAGGAGATACTGGATGGCGTGGAAGATGGGGCTCGCGTGCGGCTTCACCGCCACCCGGTCTTGCGGCCTCAAGGCCGAGAAGTAGAGCGCCGTCATGATGGTGGCGAGCGAGGCGGAGGAGGCCTGGTGCCCGCCGATCTTGAGCCCGTCCTCGTTGTCCCGCAGGTGGTTGGCGTTGTGAATGGTCCACGTCGCCAGCCACAGCACCTTCTTCTCCAGCGCGGAGAGATGGGCGAGGCGCTCGTCCGTCATGGGCAGTCCCTCTGTCGTTCTGGGCGGCAGCGGCCGCGACAGGGTTAGCCTAGGGCGCGCAACGTGGCATAACTTGCCAAATTTGCCAGCGCACGTTCAAATCATGGCAATTATAGAGAGAAGAACTGGCTTCTGCGATGAAAAAACGCCACGTCGTCCTCGATGACATCGACCGGCGCATTCTCGCCGCCCTGCAGGCGGACGGGCGCACGACCATCCAGGCGCTGGCGGAGCGGGTCGGCCTCACCACCTCGCCCTGCCTGCGCCGCGTGCGCCTGCTCGAGGAGGCCGGCGTCATCCGTGGCTATGTGGCGGTGGTCGACCAGGCAGCCGTCGACCTGCCGGTGAGCGTCTTCATCTCCATCAAGCTCGAGCGCCAGCGCGAGGAGGAGCTCGACCGCTTCGCCGCCACCGTGTCCCGCTGGCCCGAGGTGATGGAATGCTACCTCATGACCGGCCAGCGCGATTACCTGATGCGCGTGGTCTGCGCCGACCTGCCGGCCTACGAGCGCTTCCTCAAGGAGAAGCTGACGCGCCTCGACGGGGTTGCCTCCATCGAGTCGAGCTTTGCGCTGGAGCAGGTCAAGCACACCCACGTGCTGCCGCTGCGCTGATGGCCGCTCACCGGAAGCGCTGCACGTGCTCGATGAGCGCGCGCAGCTTCGGGGCGACGTTGCGGCGGCTCGGGTAGTACAGATAGAAGCCGGCGAAGCGTGGGCAGAAGCCTTCGAGGACCGGGACGAGCTCGCCCCGCTCGATGAAGGGGCGGAAGCTCTCTTCCATGCCGAAGGTGATCCCGGCGCCGGCGAGGGCGAGCTTGATCATCAGCGCCATGTCGTTCGTCGTGATCTCCGGCGCGACCGCGACGCTGAACTCCTTGCCGTCCTCCGCGAACTCCCACCGGTAGGGCACGACCCGCGGGGCCGGGCGCCAGCCGATGCAGCGGTGGCGGGCGAGCGCGGCCGGATGCGACGGCAGGCCGAAGCGGTCGCGATAGGCCGGCGCGCAGACCGCTAGCTGCCGCTCGTCCCCGGCGATCGACACGGCGATCATGTCCTGCTCGATCACCTCGCCCAGCCTGACACCGGCGTCGTAGCCCTCGGCGACGATGTCGAACTCCTCATCCGTCACCGTGATGTCGAGCTGGATCTCGGGATTGTCCTCGGCGAAGCGCGCCAGGAAGGGCCCGGACAGGAAGCGCTCCGCGATCGAGGAGACGGCGAGCCGCAACTGGCCGCGCGGCCCCGCTCGCAGGTTCCCGGTCGCCTCGACGGCCGAGCGCATGTCGGCGATCGCCGGGGCCACCTGCGCATGGAGGCGCTCGCCCGCCTCCGTCAGGCTGACGCTGCGCGTCGTGCGCTGCACGAGGGCGATGCCGAGCGTCTCCTCGAGCCGCCGGATGGTCTGGCTGACCGCCGAGCGGGTGACGCCCAGGCGGTCCGCCGCAGCCCGAAAACTGCGCTCCTCCGCCACGAGCGCGAAGACGGCGAGGGCATTGAGGTCCGGCTGCATTGGTTAGAATTTCTTTCCGCAATGGCAACGAATGAGCATGTTATCGCAACAATGGGGCAGTCCTACCTTGGTGGCAACCGCCGCATGGCGGCCGAACACCAACGGAAACGGGAGATTTGCATGTCCCTCGACAAGGTCGTCCTCATCACCGGCGCATCGAGCGGCATCGGTGCCGCCATTGCCCGGGAGCTCGGCGCTGCCGGCGCCAAGGTCGCGCTGGGCGCCCGCCGCACCGACCGGATGGAGGCCCTCGCCGAAGAGATCCGGTCGACGGGCGGGGCGGCGATGGTGCGCCGCCTCGACGTCACCGACCGCGCCGATGTCGCCGCCTTTGCCGAGGCCGCGCGCGAGACCTTCGGCCGCGTCGACGTCATCGTCAACAACGCCGGCGTCATGCCGCTCTCGCTGATGGCTTCGCTGAAGGTCGACGAGTGGGACCGCATGGTCGACGTCAACATCAAGGGCGTGCTCTACGGCATCGCCGCCGTGCTGCCCGAGATGACCGGCCGCGGCTCCGGCCACATCATCAACATCGCCTCCATCGGCGCGCTCGCCGTCTCGCCCACGGCCGCCGTCTATTGTGCCACGAAATATGCCGTGCGGGCCATCTCGGACGGCCTCAGGCAGGAGCACGACAGCATCCGCGTCACCTGCATCCATCCGGGCGTCGTCGAGAGCGAACTCGCCGATTCGATCACCGACCCCGTGGCGGCCGAGGCGATGAGGACCTATCGCGCCATCGCCCTCAAGCCCGACGCCATCGGCCGGGCCGTCCGCTACGCAATCGAGCAGCCGGACGATGTCGACGTCAACGAGATCGTCGTCCGCCCGACGGCGACCAGGTGAGGGAGGCGAGAATGACCTTTGCTGCACGTTCGACGTATGGGCCGGTCGCCGCGGCGTTCCTGCTCGCCGCGGCCCCGGGGGCTGCGATTGCCGAGACGACGCAGGAGCGCCTGCGGCGCGGCGATGCCGTCGTCAGGGCCTGAACAACGGTGCCCCGCAGGCCGTGCTGGAGGGCATGCGGCGGGAGTTCCCGTTCCTCGCCGAAGCGACGGAGGGCTATGCGCTGGGCGACGTCTGGTCCCGGCCCGGCCTCGACAACCGCACGCGCCAGCTCGCCGCCGTCGCAGCCTTCGCCGCCATGGGTGAGCCTGGCTTCATAAAGGTCCATGCCGGCTACGCGCTCAACATCGGCGTCTCCGAGGAAGAGCTGAAGGAGATCATCTACATGGTGACCGTGCCGGCCGGCTTTCCCCGGGCGATCGCCGCCTCCCGGGCCCTGGCGGAGCTGTTCGCCGAGCGCGCCGCTTCCGGCCGCAGCCCCGAGGAGTGATGCCATGAACCATCGCCTGACGCTTTTCGCCGCCGCGCTGCTCGCAGGCGCGGCACTCCTCCCAGCCCAGAAAGGCCTTGCCCAGATGACCCCGCAACCGGAGCAGCCAGTGGCCCCGCCGGCCGAGAGCCACCCTTACGTCGGCATGTGGGTCACCGCCGACGGCCACATTCGCCACAACCTGCTGCCGAACGGCCGCTATGACGAGGCGCGCGGCACCCGCGAGAGCGCCTATCAGGGCCGCTACGAGGTGCGCGGCAACCACATCGACTATTGGGACGATACCGGCTTCACCGCCGACGGCGAGTTCATCGACGGCGTCCTCCATCACGGCGGGATGATCTTCTACCGGAAGGAGTAGCGTCCGACGCGGCGCCCGGCTCGACCGTCTGAAAGCGTGAAAGGGAAAGCTGGTGCGGGCGGTCGGACTCGAACCGACAAGGATTGCTCCGGCGGATTTTGAGTCCGCTGCGTCTACCAATTCCGCCACGCCCGCACATTTCCGCCGGCGTGAGCCGGGGCGCGGCGGATCATAGCGGCGGCGCAACACCGGTCAATGGATTAGAAAGGATTGCCACGACATATCGATGAGGGGCTTGTGCCGGTGCGGCTCGTTGGCCGATGGACAAGCGCCCGCCCGCCCGGTAAGCGAAGCCGATGTTCCGACGCCTCTACGACTGGACGCTCTCACTCGCCGGCCGGCCCCGCGCCACCTGGGCCCTCGGCGCGGTTTCCTTTTCGGAGAGCTCGTTCTTTCCCGTGCCGCCGGACGTCGTCCTGGTGCCGATGGCGCTGGCGCGGCCGGACCGGGCCTGGTTCTACGCCATGGTCTGCACGGTCACCTCGGTCGCCGGCGGCCTCCTCGGCTATGCGATCGGGGCCTTGCTGTACGATTCGCTCGGGCTGTGGCTCATCCAGCTCTACGGCTACGGCGACAAGGTGGAGACCTTCCGCAGCGCCTATGCGGAATACGGGCACTGGGTCATCCTGCTGAAGGGGCTCACACCGATCCCCTACAAGCTCGTCACCATCACCTCGGGTTTCGCCGGCTACGACCTCTTCTGGTTCATGCTCCTGTCCATCGTGACGCGCGGCGCCCGCTTCTACCTCGTCGCCGGGGTGATGCACCGCTTCGGCGGCCCCATCCGGCGCCTGCTCGACGAGCACCTGACGCTGGTGGCGTCCATCGTCATCGTGGGCATCGTCGGCGGCTTCGCCGCCGCGGTCCTTCTCTTCTGACGCCGGTGGCTTCAGCCGATCGTGAGATGCAACCCGATGTGACCTGTGGCCATCTGCGCCACATGGAAGGACAAGGCGTCCGGGACGGCGCCCGACGGAGGACAAGGCGGATGAACGCACTGGCCGAGTTTCTGGCGAGCCCGCGGCGCGTCGCGCTCGCCGTCCTCCTCGCCGCGGCCGCGACCATCGGCGGCGCGCTCGTCTTCGAACACGGCTTCGGCCTGTGGCCGTGCCCGCTCTGCCTCATGCAGCGCAATCCCTATTATGTGGCGATGCCCATCGCCCTCGGCCTCGCCCTGCTGCCGCCCCGGCCGGCACTGGAGCGGGCGAGCGGCGTCGGCCTGCTGCTGCTCGCCGTCGTCTTCCTCGTCAGCGCGGGCCTCGGCGCTTATCACGCGGGCGTCGAATGGGGCTGGTGGCTCGGGCCGAGCGACTGCGCCGGCACGGGCGGGGCGAGCCCCGAGGCGGTCGGCGACTTCCTGCAGAGCCTGCAGGGCGTGCGCGTCGTCAGCTGCACGGAGGCGGCCTGGCGCTTTCTGGGGCTGTCGCTGGCGGGCTGGAACGTGCTGATCTCGCTCGCCATTGCGGCCGTGGCGGCGCTCGGCGCGAAGGCGGCGCTGACGCGCGGCTGATCAAGGCTCGAGTTCGGTATCCCAGTAGAGATAGTCTAGCCAGCTGTCGTGCAGGTAGTTGGGCGGGAACTGGCGGCCGTTGTGGTGCAGGTCCTGCACGCTCGGGGCGTAGGGCAGCTGGCCGGGCCACATCCCGACATCCTCGGGCAGGCGGTCGCTCTTCTGCAGGTTGCACGGGGAACAGGCGGTGACGACGTTGTCCCAGGTGGTCTGCCCGCCCTTCGACCGGGGAATGAGATGGTCGAATGTGAGGTCTTCGCGGGAGCCGCAATATTGGCAGGTGAAACGATCGCGCAGGAAAACGTTGAACCGGGTGAAGGCGGGTTGTCGTGACGGTTTGACGTAGGTCTTGAGGCAGACGACCGAGGGCAGGCGCATCTCGAAGCTCGGACTTCGGACCGTTCGGTCGTAGTGCGAGAGGATGTTGACCCGCTCGAGGAAGACCGCCTTGATGGTGTCCTGCCAGCCCCAGAGCGAAAGCGGGTAGTAGCTCAACGGCCTGTAATCGGCGTTGAGCACCAGGGCCGGACAGGCATCCGGCGACACCGTCGATTGAGGCACGTGCACCGTCACGGGGGCCTCCGCTGGTTGGGGACCTCGCACGTGACGTGCGAATCCGTCAGCAGAGATAGTCTATAAACCGTGTGACGGGCTTGTGAAGCGCCAAGATGGAGGCGAGGGGCTGCGTCATTGCCGCAGCCGCGCCTTGGCGGGCCACCCTCAGCGGGTCGGAACCGGGTGTTCGCCCCGATAGTCGTAGAAGCCGCGCTTCGTCTTGCGGCCGAGCCAGCCGGCCTCGACATATTTCACGAGGAGCGGGCAGGGGCGGTACTTCGAATCGGCCAGGCCGTCGTAGAGCACCTGCATGATCGACAGGCAGGTGTCGAGGCCGATGAAGTCGGCGAGCTGCAGCGGCCCCATCGGATGATTGGCGCCGAGGCGCATGGCGGTGTCGATCGATTCGACCGAGCCCACGCCCTCGTAGAGGGTGTAGATCGCCTCGTTGATCATCGGCAAAAGGATCCTGTTGACGATGAAGGCCGGGAAATCCTCGGCCAGCGTCGCCGTCTTGCCGAGATTGGCGACGAACGCCTTCGTGGCCTCGAAGGTCGGGTCCTCGGTGGCGATGCCGCGGATGATCTCGACGAGTTGCATCACCGGCACGGGATTCATGAAGTGAATGCCGATGAAGCGCTCCGGCCGGTCGGTCGTGGAGGCGAGGCGGGTGATGGAGATGGACGAGGTGTTGGTGCCGATGATGGTTTCAGGCGGCAGGGCGGGACAGAGCGCCTCGAAGATCTTGCGCTTCGTCTCCTCGTTCTCCGTCGCCGCCTCGATGACGATGTCGCAGCGGGCGAGGGCCTCGTAGGTGAGGGCCGGCGTGATGTGCGCCAGCGCCTTCTGCTTCTCGGCCTCGGTGATCTGGCCTTTCGATTCCTGGCGGGAGAGATTGCCGTTGATGGTCGCAAGCCCGGCGTTGATGCGCTCCTCGCTCAAGTCGTTGAGCGCGACGTCGTAACCGGCGAGCGCGCAGACATGGGCGATGCCGTTGCCCATCTGCCCTGCGCCGATGATGCCTACTGTCCGGATCCGCTGAGACATGAAGTCCAATCCATCCCTGTCGATACCTGCCGACTTTCGCCGGCCGGCGCGCGTGGCGGCTCTCCAAAGCCGTCAAGCGCGGCAGCCGGGGGCTGTCCCGCGCTCTGTTTTAATCACTCTCCGGGGCGAACGCCACGGAAACCGCTCGCGGCGGTTGCCGTGGCGCGCGCGTCAGCGGCCGATCTTCGCAAGCTCCTCGCCGAGTTCGGGCAGGGCGGTGAAGAGGTCGGCGACGAGGCCGTAGTCCGCCACCTGGAAGATGGGCGCTTCCTCGTCCTTGTTGATGGCGACGATGACCTTGGAATCCTTCATGCCGGCGAGGTGCTGGATGGCCCCCGAGATGCCGACGGCGATGTAGAGCTCTGGCGCCACCACCTTGCCGGTCTGGCCCACCTGCCAGTCGTTCGGCGCGTAGCCGGCGTCGACCGCCGCGCGCGAGGCGCCCATGGCGGCGCCCAGCTTGTCGGCGATGGGCTCGATCACCTTGGTGAAGTTCTCGGCCGAGCCGAGGGCGCGCCCGCCGGAGATGATGATCTTGGCGGAGGCGAGTTCGGGGCGGTCGGACTTCGACAGTTCCTCGCCCTTGAACGAGGAGAGGGCCGGATCCTGCCCGGCGGCGACCTGCTCGACCGGCGCCGAGCCGCCCTGGCCGGCGGCCTGGAAGGCGGCGGTGCGCACGGTGATGACCTTCTTGGCCTCGCTCGTCTCGACCGTCTGGATGGCGTTGCCGGCATAGATCGGCCGCTCGAACGTGTTCGGCGAGACGACCTTGGTGATCTCCGACACCTGCATGACGTCGAGGAGGGCCGCGACGCGGGGCATGACGTTCTTGCCCGTCGTCGTGCCGGGCGCGACGAGGGCGTCATAGCCGCCCGCGAGCGACACGATGAGGTCGGCGAGCGGCTCGGCGAGGCGGTGCTCGTAGAGCGGCGCATCGGCGAGAAGCACCTTCTCGACGCCTTCGAGCTTGGCGGCAGCCTCGGCCACGGCGCCGCAGCCGGCGCCGGCGACGAGGACGTGCACCGGCGCGCCGAGCGCCTTGGCCGCGGTGAGCGCCTTGGCGGTGGCGTCGTTGAGGGTCTTGTTGTCGTGCTTGGCGAGAAGCAGCGTCGTCATCTTAGAGAACTCCCGCCTCGTCCTTGAGTTTCTGCACGAGCTCGGCGACCGAGCCCACCTTGACGCCGGCCTGGCGCACGGGCGGCTCCGCCGTCTTCAGCACCTTGAGGCGCGGCGACACGTCGACGCCGAGCGTCTCGGGGCTCGTCTCGTCGATCGGCTTCTTCTTCGCCTTCATGATGTTCGGCAGCGAAGCGTAGCGCGGCTCGTTGAGGCGCAGGTCCGTCGTCACGATGGCCGGCAGCTTCAGCGTCAGCGTCTGCAGGCCGCCGTCGATCTCGCGCGTCACGTCCACGGAGCCGTCGCCGATCACGACCTTGGAGGCGAAGGTGCCCTGTGACCAGCCGAGGAGGGCGGCGAGCATCTGGCCGGTCTGGTTGGCGTCGTCGTCGATCGCCTGCTTGCCCATGATGACGAGGCCGGGCGCTTCCTGCTCGATCACCTTCTTCAGCACCTTGGCGACGCCGAGCGGCTCGGTGGCGACGTCGGTCTTGACGAGGATGCCGCGGTCGGCGCCCATGGCAAGGCCGGTGCGGATGGTCTCGGCCGCCTGCTGCGGGCCGATCGACACGACGACGATCTCGCTCGCCTTGCCCGCCTCCTTGAGGCGGATGGCCTCCTCGACGGCGATCTCGTCGAAGGGGTTCATCGACATCTTCACATTGGCGAGCTCGACACCCGAGCCGTCCGCCTTGACGCGGATCTTGACGTTGTAGTCTACGACCCGCTTCACGGGCACCAGGATCTTCATCGACTTGAGTCCTTTCGACCGAGGACCGACATGGGACGCCCTGCCGTCATGTGGCGGTGCAGCAAAGCTGCGCGACCGCCTGCCGCATCAACAGGCAACTTGCGTGGCGGGGGACCGTAACGAGCGCCGTTCGGGCTTGTCAACGCCGACGAGCGGCTAGGCGTCTCCGGTCTCGCGCGGCCCGTCGGCGATGCCGAGCAGCGGCTGGTCGCGGCGGCGCAACATGACGACCAGCACGGCCCCCATCGCAAAGCCGCCGATATGCGCGTACCAGCCGACCGAATCGTCCGACGCGGTGAGGGCCTGGAAGAGCTGGAAGGCAAACCACACGCCGATGGCCCAGTAGGCCCGCAGCCGAAGCGGGATGCGCGCGAAGAAGAGGCCCCACAGCCGGACGCGCGGATGCAGGATGAGATAGGCCGCGACGACGCCCGAGACCGCGCCCGAGGCGCCGACGAGCGGCCGTTCCGAGCCGGGGACGGCGAAGGCATGCGCTAGGCCCGCCGCGGTGCCGCACAGGAGGAAGAACAGGATGAAGCGGGCGTGCCCCATCGCGTCCTCGACGTTGTCGCCGAAGACCCAGAGGAACAGCATGTTGCCGGCGAGGTGCAGGAAGGAGACGTGCAGGAAGAGACTCGTCAGCAGCGTCGCCGGCTCCGGCACCAGCGGCAGCCCCTCCGGCAGGGAAAGGGCGCCGAAGAGCACGCCCGGAATGACGCCGAGCCCGGCGATCGCCCAGTCCGCCGGCAGGATGTCAGGATCGGCGAGAATCAGCAGGTAGCCGAGGATGCAGATGACGAGGAGCGCATAGGTGGCGTAAGGCGCCCTGAGATTGCGCATCGGCACGCCATCGTGCAGCGGCACAAACATGTGGAGCGCTCCGGCCCGGGGACGATCGGCGGCAGCGCCGCTCCCGGTACGCTCAGCGGTTCTGCCCGGGTATCCATAGCACGTCCGCCGCGCCCTTGTCGTTGGCGTAGCGTGCGGCGACGAAGAGGAAATCCGACAGGCGGTTGAGATATTTGACGACCGCCGGCGTCACCGGCTCGTCCGCGCGCGCGGCGAGCGCGGTCGCCTGGCGCTCGGCCCGCCGGCAGACGGTGCGGGCAAGGTGCAGCGCCGCCGCCGCCGGGCTGCCGCCGGGCAGGACGAAGGAGCGCAGCGGCGACAGATGCGCGTTCAGCTGGTCGATCTCACCTTCGAGCCGCGCCACCTGCGCGTCGAGGATGCGCAGCGGCTCGTAGGGCAGCGGCTTGCCGTCGTCCGGCGTCGAGAGATCGGCCCCGAGATCGAACAGGTCGTTCTGGATGCGCGCGAGCATGGCATCGAGCTCGGCATCCGCGCCCGTGTGCAGGCGGGCGAGCCCGATGCAGGCGTTCGCCTCGTCCACCGTGCCGTAGGCCTCGACCCTGAGGTCGTACTTCGGCCGCCGCGCGCCCGTGGCGAGGCCCGTGGTGCCGTCGTCACCGGTGCGGGTATAGATGCGGTTGAGGCGGACCATGGCCCCTCAGAAATGGTAGCTCAGCTTCGCACCGACATTGGTGAGGCCGCGATTGTCGTCGCACAGCCCGCCGTTGGAAAGATGCTCCACGGTGGCCAGCACGCTCCAGTTGGCGTCGAAGCGATAGCCGATGGACGCCGCCTCGCGGAACAGGAACCGGCAGCCGAGGGCGTCGCGCCCGTCCGGCACCACGTCGCCCACCTTGCCGTTGTGCACGGCGCCGCCGAAATCGAGTTCGATGAACAGCGCGTCCGTGATGTCGGCATGCCAGTTGAGGCCGGCGAAGACATAGCTCGTCTTGCCGCCGGTGTTGACGCTGACGCCGGCGTTGAAGGCGGGCAGCAGCATGTCGATGAGCGGATCGGGATTCGACCAGGGCTTGGCAAAGACGATCTCGCCCATGATGTCGACCGAGCCGTCCTCCTTGCCGCCCGGGTCGTGCGCGAGCACGCCGAGCCGCAGCTGCGAGACGAAGCTCGACAGGCTGTGGGACGTATCCGGAGCTTGGTAGATGGCCGGGGCGGGCGGCTCGAGGAGATCGGCGGCCTGCGCCGGAAGGCCCCAGAGGAACACGGCCGGCAGGAGAAGAGCAGCCCGAATGGAGCGGAGCAGGATCATCGGCACCAACGTCGCGAATGCCAGAAATGACAGGCGACCCGGGACGGAGCCTGCCAGCGAGGAGCGAACCAGCACCCCTCCCGCTCAGAGGCATGCCTGATCGTGATGAAATGGCATAAAGCGGAGCTGATCGCCGGGCAACCCTGAACCGGACATGGTTAGCAAAGTCTTACGCCAGTGTTGCAGATCTGCTGCGGTCGCCGTCAGAAGCCGCGCATCCACACGACGAGCATGATGATGATGATGGCGAGAAACTGCAGCAGCACCCGCAGGCGCATCAGGCGCTGCGAGCGCTCGGGGCTGCCCCCGCGCAGCATGTTGAAGAGCCCGAGGACGAGGACCACGGCGACGATGCCGACGGCCACGGAGACGAGTGTATTGGCGGTCATGTCTGTGCTTTAGAGCTCCCTTGCGCCGCCTCCAACCCCGCCCGCGCGGCGAGGCGCAGCGACCGATCGTCTCGCCGCTGCGTCCGGGATCGGCCTTCGTCGGTCAATTGCGTCGCAGGAGGCGCTCCAGATAGTCGATTTCCTCGCTCGGCCGCGTGGGATCGCCGAGCCGCCGGCGCAGCTCGTCGAGGATGCGCCGTGCCCGCACCGCCGCTGATTCGTCCGCGCCCGGAATGCGCACGCGGCCGTCCGACCAGTCGCGATTGCGCGTCGGCCGGCCGAGGGGATCCTCGTTGCGCGGCCCGCCGGGGCCCGTCGCGCCCTGCTGGGGCGGCCCGTCGGAGCCGTCGGCCTGCTGCGGCTGGCCGTTGCCCTGCATCTGCTGGGCGAGGCCCTGCGCGCCGCGCTGCAGGGCATCGAGCGCCCGTCCTTGGGCATCGACGGCATCGCCGCTCTGCCCCTGGCCGAGCTGGCCTTCGGCCTCGCGCATCGCCTCCTCGGCCTCGCCGAAGCCGGGCTCGTCCTCAAGGCCGAAGTCGCGCATCCGGCGCCGCAACTCCTCGAGCCGCTCGCGCAACGCCTGCTGCCGGTCGGTGAGCCCCTGGCCGTCCTCGCCCCGCTGGCCGTCCTGTCCCGGCTGCGCCTGCTGGCCCTGATTCTCGCCCCGCTGGCCCTGCTGGCCGCGCTGGCGCTGTCCGCCTCTGTTCTGCTGCGACCACGGCGCGCTCTGGCGATAGGTGTCGTCGCGCAGGTTGCGCTGGTCGCGCATCATCTCGTCGAGCTCGTTGAGGGAGCGGTTCATTTCCTGCGAGAACTGGTCGCCGCCCTGGTTGGGCCGCGCGGTCTGCAGGTTCTCCAGGATATTGCGCAGTTCGTCGAGCAGGCGCTGCGCGTCCGCCGTGGCGCCCTGCCGGGCCAGTTCCTCGAGCCGGTTGAGGAGGTTGTCGAGGTCCTGCGGCGTCACGGTGCGCGCATTGGCGTCCGGCCGCGCCTGGTTGGTCTGTCCGGGATTCTGCTGCATGCGCTGGGCGAATTCGCGCAGGAAGTTGTTCATCGCCTGGCGCAGTTCGTCCGTCAGGCGCCTGATCTCCTCCTCGTCCGCCCCGCGCTCCAGCGCCTGGCGCAGCGCCTCTTGGGCGGCGCGAAGATCGCGCTCGGCCTGCGACATGCCGCCGTCCTCGATCTGCAGCGCCATTGCCCACAGCAGTTCGGCGACGTCGAGGAGCTCTTCGTCGCTCTTGGCGGCAGCAAGGCGCGTGGAGGCGAGGCCGAGGCCGACATAGATCCCGAGCTCCGGCGTGAAGTCTTCCGGGGCGATGAGCAATGCATCGAGCGCCGTCTGCACCCGGTTGCGCTCGTCCGGCGCGAGCACGAGGTTGCGGCGCTGCTCGACGAGCGCCTTGGCGAGCGGCTTGGTGAAGGGCCGCTGCGGTAGCACGACGGTCTTCGTCTCGCTGCGTCCTTCCTGGCCCGCGTGGTCGCGGGCGACCAGCGTCATGGCCACGGTGGCGCCGGCCCAGGGGCTCGCGGACAGATCGTTCGTGGTGCGCGTGTCCTCGTCCGCCGCCGGGTCGATCGGCAGGGCGAGCGGGATGCGCGGCGGCGGCACCAGCGTACGTGCGCCCTCGCGTCCGAGCGGCGCGACGAGCGCCTCGGCGGTGTCGATGCCGTAGTCGTCGCGCATGCGGTAGGTGAGGGTGATGCTGCCGCGCGAATTGTTCTGCGGCTCGCCGGAGAAGGCGACCGTCGGCACCATGTCCGGCGTCGCCTCGATGACCACCCGGCTGGTGCCCGCCTGCGACGAGACCACGAGTTCGTCGTCCGCCTTTACCGTGAAGCGATGCTCGGTGAGCCCGGCGGGTGCGCCCCCGGCCGGCTTCTCGACGCTCGCCAGGCCACGGCCGGCGGAGACGGAAAGGTCGGCACTGCCGGCCGCCCGCACCACGACCGTGCTGCCGACGGGCGCCTTGGCCTGGCGCACGTCGCCGCCGCGCAGGTCGAGCAACAGCGGCGGCAGGCGCGTGTAGTGCGGCGGGTCGATCCAGCCGTCGATGCGGAAGGCCGGGCCGGTACCCTGCGGCGTCTGCCAGTCGAAGGCGGTCGTCAGGCGCGGCACGACGTCCGAGCCTGCGGCGATGAGCGCCGCCGCGAGCACGACGATGAGGCTGCCGCGCACGGCGAAGGGGTCGCGCGCCGCCATGCCCGGGCGCGGCGGCGCGACGCGCATCGAATCGATCGCCGCAGCGGCGCGCTGCCGGTGCGCGTCCCACAGGGCGAGGGTGCCGGGGTCGCTCGGCGTGCCGGCGAGGCTGTCGGCGAGCGCTGCGGCGGGCCGGTGCGGCGCCGGCGAATCGCGGTCGATGCGGGCGAGCGCGCGCTGCCGCGTCGGCGGGGAGATGCGCAAGAGCGGGACGAGCGAGGCAAGCAGCACCAGGGCGGCAAGGCCGACCCCGTAGGGCCGCGCGCCCGTGGGCAGCATGTCCCAGAGGCCGAGGAGCGACAGGATGAGGAAGACGATGACGGTGCCGAGCGGCCACCACAGGGCGGGCCACAGCGCTTCCCACCACAGGACCAGCCGGGCGCGCGTCGTCAGCGCGCGGAGCCGTTCATCGATCATGGGCCGTGCACGTGCGGGCACTCGTGCCGGGCTTTCGCTCATGCGGGTTCTCCACGCGCCGTCTCCGGCACAATGCCCCCACCGGCACGAAGGTTAACATGCCCGGGCGCGACGAGAACCCCGTCTCACGCCGATTTGTGGTTGAGCCAGCCGGGGATTCGGTCGAGGGCGATCATCTCCGCGACGCTCGGGCGCGGCCGCACGACGGCGGCATCGCCACCCCGCACCAGCACCTCCGGCACCAGCGGGCGGGTATTGTAGGTGGTGGCCTGCACCGCCCCGTAGGCCCCCGCCGTCATGACGGCGATGAGGTCGCCCGCCTTCACCTCCGGCATCCGGCGCCCGAGGGCGAGGTAGTCGCCGCTCTCGCACACCGGCCCGACGACGTCGGCCTTGATCTGTCCCGCATGTGGGGCCTGCACCACCGGGATGATGTCGTGGTGCGCCTCGTAGAGGGTCGGCCGGATGAGGTCGTTCATGCCGGCGTCGACGATGACGAAGGTCTTGCCCTCGCCGTGCTTCACGTAGACCACGCGCGTCACGAGGATGCCGGCGTTGCCGGCGATCATGCGGCCGATCTCGAAGACGAGCTCGAGGCCGAGGCCCCTGGTGTGGCGGGTGATGACCTCGGCATAGGCCTTCGGATCCGGCGGCGGCGGATCGTCGTGGCGATAGGGAATGCCGAGGCCGCCGCCGAAGTCGATGTGGTGCAGCTTGTGGCCCGCCGCCATCAGGTCGCGCGCCAGCTCGGCGAGCAGGGCTGCTGCGTTGTCGAACGGGGCAAGATCGGTGATCTGGCTGCCGATATGCATGTCCACCCCGCGCACGGCGATGCCGGGCAGGGTGGCGGCATGGGCATAGACTTCCCGTGCGCGGGAGATCGGGATGCCGAACTTGTTCTCGGACTTGCCGGTCGAGATCTTGGCGTGGGTCTTCGCGTCGACGTCCGGATTGACGCGCACCGAGACGGGCGCGACCTGGCCGCGCGACTGCGCCACTTCGGACAGGGCCTCGAGCTCCGGCTCCGATTCGAGGTTGAAGCACAGGATGCCGGCGTCGAGCGCCGTCGCCATCTCCTCCTTCGTCTTCGCGACGCCGGAGAAGACGATCTTGTGCGCCGGCACGCCGGCCGCGAGCGCGCGGGCGAGTTCGCCGGCCGAAACGATGTCCATGCCGGCGCCGAGATCGGCGAGCGTCCTGAGCACCGCCTGATTCGAATTGGCCTTCACGGCGTAGCAGACGAGTGCCTTCTCGCCGGCGAAAGCCTCCGCGAAGACGCGGTAGTGCCGGCTCAGCGTCTCGGTGGAATAGCAGTAGAACGGCGTCCCGACCTCGGCGGCGAGACGGGTGAGGTCGACGTCCTCGGCATGGAGAACGTCGTCACGGTAGGAGAAGTGGTGCATGGCCGGACGGGCCGCCGGAGCGGCCGCTCTTTCAAAGGATGGCGTCGAGGAAGAAGGGCTCGTTGGGACGCGGCTGCGCGACCGGCTGTTTCCTCGGCGTGCCGACGGGTGAGGGCGTCAGGCTCGCACCGCCGGTCGAGGTCTTCTCCTCCTGCGCCGGGGCGTTCGGGTCCGGCGGCAGTTCGAGCGCGCCGCGTCGGCCGCAGGCGGCAAGCGCAAGCGCGACGGCGAGGACGACGGCAAGGGAACGGACGGTGGGCAGCGGTGACGGCACGAAGGCATTCTCCGGGAAAACGGCGCGCACTATAGCGGAAGGATCGCGAAGCGCGAGCCCCAAACGCCGGCGATGGTACTGTCGCGCGGCCGAAGGCGCGATCCGCCACCTGCGCCCATCGGCCACGTCTTCGTGAGCGGCGACGGTCTGGATTTCGCCGCCGGCGCGCACTAATGCGCCCATGAGATGATTGAGGAGAGGTGACAGACCCATGGCCGAGACCACGCCGCTCATCCGCCGGCCGCTGTTCGTCGTAGCCGTCCTCGGGGCCGCGGTCCTCGGGGTGGGGCTTGCCCTCACGACGGGCCGGCTCGTCGGCGGCAACGACGGTGCAACCGCCCAGTGCGAGATGGCGCAGGCGACGCTCGACCGGCTGCGCCCGCTCGCCAAGGGCGAAGTGGCGGCCGTGAAGGTGCCGTCGACCCCGCAGGCCCTGCCGGCACTCGCCTTCGACGGGCCGGACGGCAAGCGCCTGACGCTGGCCGATTTCAAGGGCCGCACCGTCCTTCTCAATCTCTGGGCCACCTGGTGCGCGCCGTGCCGCCAGGAGATGCCGGCGCTCGACGCCCTCGAGGCGGACCTCGGCGGCGCGGATTTCGAGGTCGTCGCCGTCAATATCGACACGCGCGACCCTGAGAAGCCGCAGGCCTGGCTGAAGGACGCCGGCATCACGCGCCTCGCCCATTATCGGGACCCGGAAGCGAAGATCTTCCAGGAGCTCAAGTCCGCCGGCAAGGCCTTCGGCATGCCGACGACGCTCGTCGTCGGGCCGGAGGGCTGTGCCGTCGCCGAGCTCGCCGGCCCGGCCGAGTGGCATTCGGACGACGCGGTGGCCTTCATCAAGGCGGCGCTCGGCCGCTAGCCGCCTTCGCCGGGGCGTGCCGCGAGGCAGGGATCGAGGATGACGAGGTCCTCGTCCGCCCGCTGGTAGCCGCCCGTCACGGCGACGACCTCGCCCGGCTGCATGCCGTTGGTGGAATAGGTGACGCAGAGCACCCGGACGTCCGGCTCCGTGCAGATGCCGAGATAGGCCAGCGCCCCGTCATGCTCGACGAGCGACAGCGGCCCGACGGCTCCGAAGTCGATGCGGGCCGTCTCCTCCGGATCGGGCGCGTCGCGGATGAGGTCGCGGATCTCGTGGCAAGCGGCCGGTTTCGCCGGCGGCGCATCGGCCGCGGCGAAGGGGCTCTCGCCCTTGTCCCGGGCGAGGCTTCCCGGCGCGGCGGCCAAGGCCAGCAGAAGGGCCGCAGGAAGCGCTGCACTTTTCGGCATTTGCACCTCCGTCGCGTCGTAGCCAGGGAAAAGGCACATGAAAAAGGGCACGCCGCTGTGCGACGTGCCCCGTTGCGTTTCGCTATGCCGCGCGTCAGCCCTTCTCGGGCACGCGCACCGCGATGCCCTTGTCGCTGAAGTGGCCCTGCAGCTCGCCCGACTGGAACATCTCGCGCACGATGTCGCAGCCGCCGACGAACTCGCCCTTCACGTAGAGCTGCGGGATCGTCGGCCAGCTGGAATAGTCCTTGATGCCCTGGCGGATGCCGTCGTCCTCGAGCACGTTGACGCCCTTGTAGGGCACGCCGAGGTAATCGAGGATCTGCACGACCTGGCCGGAGAACCCGCACATGGGGAACTGCGGGGTGCCCTTCATGAAGAGCACGACGTCGTTGGTCTTGACCTCGTTGTCGATGAAAGCGTGGGCGTTGCTCATGATCTTTCCCTGTTCGCGGGGCTCGTCCGTCGACCCGCGGTTCGGCATCAATTGTCGGGTGCGGCCGTCGTCAATGCAAGGGCGTGGAGCGCCCCGCCCATGCGGCCTTGCAGCGCGGCATAGACCATCTGGTGCTGCTGCACGCGGCTCTTGCCCTTGAACGACGGCGAGATCACCGTCGCGGCGTAGTGGTCACCATCGCCGGCGAGATCGCGAATCTCGACCGTCGCATCGGGAAGATGCGCCTTGATCAGCTCTTCGATCTCGTGCGCGTCCATTGCCATTGCCGCAGCCCCTTCCCTTGTCCCGCCGTGCCAGTTCAGGCGATTTGACCCGCCATGTAGTCCGGCAGCCATGATTCATGCGCCGTTTTGAGGCGTTCCAGAGATATGGGCGTCTCGCCCGGCAGGGTCAACGCCTCGCCGCCGGTGAGGCCGACGGGCAGGGCCGGCACGCCGGCCTCCGCCGCCCTGGCGAGAACCGCCTCGGCCTCGTGCGCCGGCACGGCGAGGACGTAGCGCGCCTGGTCCTCTCCGAAGAGGAAGGCGTGGGCGGAGAGGCCCTCCGGCACGGTATCCACCGTGCAGCCGATGCCGCTCGCCATCGCCATCTCGGCGAGCGCCACCGCGAGGCCGCCGTCGGAGCAGTCGTGCACGGTCCTGACGCGCCCGGCGCGGATGAGGTGGCGCACGAAATCGCCGTTCCGCCTCTCGACGGCGAGGTCGACCGGCGGCGGCGCGCCCGCTTCGCGCCCGCGGATGTCGCGCAGGTAGAGCGACTGGCCGAGCCAGCCCTTCGTCTCGCCGATGAGGATGAGGGTCTCGCCCACGCCCTTGAAGGCGACGGTGGCATGCACCCTGACGTCGTCGAGGAGGCCGACACCGCCGATGGTCGGCGTGGGCAGGATGGAGCGCCCCTGCGTCTCGTTGTAGAGCGAGACGTTGCCGGAGACGACCGGGAAGTCGAGCGCCCGGCAGGCCTCGCCGATGCCGCGGATGCACCCCACGAACTGGCCCATCACGTCCGGCTTCTCCGGGTTGCCGAAATTGAGGTTGTCGGTGACGGCGAGCGGCAGGCCGCCGACCGCCGTGATGTTGCGCCAGGCTTCCGCCACCGCCTGCTTGCCGCCCTCGACAGGATCCGCCTCGCAATAGCGCGGCGTCACGTCCGTCGTCATGGCGAGGCCCCTCGGCCCGTCGCCGACGCGCACGATGGCGGCGTCGCCGCCCGGCGTCTGCACCGTGTTGCCAAGGATGAGGTGGTCGTACTGCTCCCACACCCAGCGCTTGGACGAGAGGTCCGGCGTGCCGACGAGCTTGACGAGCGCCTCGCCGTTCGCCATCGGAGCCGCCACCGTCTCGGGCGGCAGCACGGGCTCGAAGGCGTTCTGGATATGCGGACGGTCATAGAGCGGCGCCTCGTCGCCGAGCTCCTTGATCGGCAGGTCGGCCATCACCTCGCCCTTGTGCCTGACGACGAAGCGCAGGGTGTCCGTCGTCTTGCCGATGACGGCGAAATCGAGCCCCCACTTGCGGAAGATGGCCTCGGCGATGTCGTGCTTGTCGGGGTCGAGCACCATGAGCATGCGCTCCTGGCTCTCCGACAGCATCATCTCGTAGGCGCTCATGCCCTCCTCGCGGCAGGGCACGGCGTCGAGGTCGAGCTCGATGCCGAGGTCACCCTTGGCGCCCATCTCGACGGCCGAGCAGGTGAGGCCGGCCGCGCCCATGTCCTGGATGGCGATGACGGAGCCCGAGGCCATCAGCTCGAGGCAGGCCTCGAGCAGCAGCTTTTCGGCGAAGGGATCGCCGACCTGCACGGTCGGGCGCTTCTCCTCGGAATTCTCGTCGAACTCGGCCGAGGCCATGGTGGCGCCGTGGATGCCGTCACGGCCCGTCTTCGAGCCGAGATAGACGATCGGGTTACCGACGCCGGTCGCCTTGGCGTAGAAGATCTCGTCCGCCTTGGCGATGCCGACCGCCATGGCATTGACCAGGATGTTGCCGTCGTAGCGCGAGTGGAAGCCCACCGAGCCGCCGACGGTCGGCACGCCGAAGGAATTGCCGTAGCCGCCGATGCCGGCCACGACGCCGGCGACGAGATGGCGGGTCTTCGGGTGGTCGGGAGAGCCGAAGCGCAGGGCGTTGAGCGCCGCGACAGGCCGCGCGCCCATGGTGAAGACGTCGCGCAGGATGCCGCCCACACCTGTCGTCGCGCCCTGGTAGGGCTCGATGTAGGACGGGTGGTTGTGGCTCTCCATCTTGAAGACGCAGGCGAGCCCGTCGCCGATGTCGATGACGCCGGCGTTCTCGCCCGGGCCCTGGATGACCCACGGCGCCTTGGTCGGCAGCGTCTTCAGGTGCAGGCGCGAGGACTTGTAGGAGCAGTGCTCGTTCCACATCGCCGAGACGATGCCGAGCTCGGTGATCGTCGGCTCGCGGCCGATGAGGGCCACGAAACGCTCGTATTCGTCGGGCTTCAGGCCGTGCTCGGCGACGAGTTCGGGCGTGATCTTTGGCTCGTTCGGGATCATCTCGGTTTCCGCTTGGGCTCGGTCGAAAAGCGCTCGCCCGGCCATAGCCTTTCAGCCCCGCCGAGGCAATCGCCGCGACGGCGAAAAGGTCTGCGGCCGCCTCCGGCGCACCATTTTGGCACAGCGGCAGCGGCACGGAATTCGCGATCCGTTCACCAACAGTAGTGCGTGGGGAGCGGATCGAATGGCCATGGGATGGATTGGAAGCTTTTCGGATGGTCTGCGCAAGCGCGCCGACACGCTGCTTGCAGCGGCGCGCATCCTGTGGCCCGTGCTCCTGCTCGCGCCCTGCGGGCTCGTGGCCGAATATGCCCGCGCCGCCAACGTGCGCTTCGACATGCAGAGCGTCCTCGACGCCACGGCCCGGCAATTGGCCCATGAGGCGGGGGAACTCGACCAACTGGCCCTGGAGCGCCGGGCCGGCCAGATCTTCAGGGCGAATTTCTACGGCCTCGGCGTGACCTGGGTGGAACAGGTCACGGTCGAGAAGGATCTGGCGACGCGCACCCTCACCGTCTCGGCCTCGGGCCGCGTCGAGACGGGCGTGCTGGGCCTCTTCCGCTACGAGACCATGCCGGTCACGGCTGCGACGCGCGTGTCCTGGGCGATGTAAGCCTGGGCGATGTAACCCGGGCCGCGGCCGCCGCGGGTCACGCGGCGGCGAGGCTTTCGAACAGGCCGCGCCCGTCCACACCGCCGACGAGGTCGTCGATGAGGTTCTCGGGGTGCGGCATCATGCCGAGGACGTTGAGATCCTCCGAGAACACGCCGGCGATGTCGTTGAGCGAGCCGTTGGGGTTCGCCGCGCGCGAGACGTTGCCCGCCGCGTCGCAATAGCGGAAGGCGACGCGCCCCTCCGATTCCAGCTCGTGCAGCGTCTCCTCGTCGCAGACGTAGTTGCCCTCGCCATGGGCGATGCAGACGTCGATGACCTGGCCGACATGGTAGCGGTTGGTGAAGGCCGTGTCCGCGCGCGCCACCTTGAGGTGCTGGCGCCGGCAGATGAAGTGCAGGTCGGCGTTGCGCATCAGCACGCCCGGCAGGAGGCCGGATTCGCACAGGATCTGGAAGCCGTTGCAGATGCCGAGCACGAGCCCGCCGCGCCCCGCATGCGCACGCACCGCGTCCATGATCGGCGCCCGGCTGGCGATCGCGCCGCAGCGCAGATAGTCGCCGTAGGAGAAGCCGCCCGGCAGCACGGCAAGATCGGTGCCCGCCGGCAGGTCGCGGTCGGCGTGCCAGGCGGAGACGACCGTGGCGCCGGCCTGTCTCAAGGCGCGCGCCACGTCGCCGTCGCGGTTGGAGCCGGGGAAGGTGATGACGGCCGCTTTCATCGCCGCTTACTCCGCGAGCTCGATGCGGTAGTTCTCGATGACGGTGTTGGCGAGCAGGCGCTCGCAAGCGTCGCGCAGTACGCTCTCGGCCTTCGCCTTGTCCGCGCTCTCCACCTCGATGTCGAAGACCTTGCCCTGGCGCACCGTGCCGATGCCCTCGATGCCGAGGGACTTGAGGCCGCCTTCGATGGCCTTGCCCTGCGGGTCGAGCACGCCTTGCTTGAGGGTCACGGTCACGCGGGCTTTCATGGTTCAGGTCTCCGGCACGGGGAAATGGAAACGGGGGCCAACGGCCCCCGCTTAATCAAAATCGCGCCTTGCGGCAACTTCTAGCGCGTCACTGCACCAGGCGCGGGCCGCCGTGGCCGGGCCGCTCGTTCTCGGTAAGGATGCCGAGACGGCGGGCGACTTCAGAATAGGCCTCGATCAGGCCGCCCATGTCCTTGCGGAAGCGGTCCTTGTCCATCTTGTCGTTCGACTTGATGTCCCACAGGCGGCAGGAGTCGGGCGAGATCTCGTCGGCGACGACGATGCGCATCATGTCGCCTTCCCACATGCGGCCCGTCTCCATCTTGAAGTCGACGAGGCGGATGCCGACGCCGAGGAAGAGGCCGGAGAGGAAGTCGTTGACACGGATGGCGAGCGCCATGATGTCGTCGATCTCCTGCGGCGTCGCCCAGCCGAAGGCGGTGATGTGCTCTTCCGAGACCATCGGGTCATTGAGCGCGTCGTTCTTGTAGTAGAACTCGATGATCGAGCGCGGCAGCTGCGTGCCTTCCTCGATGCCGAGGCGCTGCGACAGGGAGCCGGCGGCGACGTTGCGCACCACCACCTCGAGCGGGATGATCTCGACCTCGCGGATCAGCTGCTCGCGCATGTTCAACCGACGGATGAAGTGCGTCGGCACGCCGATGTCGTTGAGGTTCTGGAAGATGTATTCCGAGATGCGGTTGTTCAGAACGCCCTTGCCGTCGATAATCTCGTGCTTCTTGGCGTTGAATGCGGTCGCATCATCCTTGAAGTGTTGAATGAGCGTGCCCGGCTCGGGGCCCTCGTAGAGCACCTTTGCCTTGCCCTCGTAGATACGACGGCGACGGTTCATCGGCGTATACCGTGTTTTGAGAAAGTCCATCGGGGGTGCCGTGGCTCCATACAAAAGGTCCGCGGCTCGAAGCGGGCGGGGACCGGTTCGAGGCTCTTTGTGCTTGCGGACATAGCCCTCGCCCGCGAGGCGCAACCTAGCCGATTGCGCACTGAAGCACAACGACTGCGCCCGCATTGCGGACGCGCCATGGGCCATCACTCACGTTCATGTGGGGCGTTGCCGCATGCGTTGCAAGCGAGCACCGTCCGGTGTCTGATGGAAGGAAAGTGGAGGAGGCGCGATTTGAGCCCGATTTGGGCTGGCGCTTCAGCGTCGTGCCATCTATATCGCCGCCTGAGCGACCGCATGAGGGAGAGTTGAGCCCGATGACGACCTTCGACAAGCGCGAAGAGGCCTTCGAGAAGAAGTTTGCGCACGACGAGGAGCTGCGCTTCAAGGCGACGGCCCGGCGCAACAAGCTGCTCGGGCTCTGGGCGGCGCAGCAGCTCGGCAAGTCCGGGCCGGACGCCGAGGCCTATGCCAAGAGCGTTGTTCTCGCCGATTTCGAGGAAGCGGGCGACGACGATGTCTTCCGCAAGGTGCGGGCCGATTTCGACGCCGCCGGCGTCGGCCAGTCCGACCACCAGATCCGCCGCACCATGACGGAGCTGATGGCCCAGGCCATCGAGGAAGTCAAAGGCCAGTAAGGCCGCCGCTGCTGCCGACTTGTGGGGGGACGCCATGTCGATCCATGGGGATTTCGCCAGCCGGCTCGCTGCCGGCGAGCCGCTGTTCTCCGCCTGGGTCGGCAGCCGGGAACCGGCGGTCGCCGCCGTGCTCGCCCGTGAGGCCTTCGACCTCGTCACGCTCGACATGCAGCATGGCGCCGTCGACATCGACGCCGCCATCCGCGGCATCCAGCTCGTCGCCGGCGCCGGCAAGCCGGCGGTCGTGCGCATTCCCGTCGGCGATTTCCAGGCGACCTCGCGCATGCTCGACGCCGGCGCCGCCGCCGTCATCGCGCCGATGGTCAATTCCGCTGCTGACGCGCGGGCCTTCGCGGCCTTCGCCAAGTTCCCGCCGCTCGGCGAGCGCAGCTGGGGGCCGCATGCGGCGCTCGCGCTGTCGGGCCTGGCGCCGAAGGACTATCTCGCCCGCGCCAACGGCCTCACCGGCGCGGTGGCGATGATCGAGACGCGGGCGGCGCTCGACGCGCTCGACGACATCCTCGCGGTCGAGGGCATCGATGCCGTCTTCATCGGCCCGTCCGACCTGTCGATTGCCCTCAGCGGCGGGCGTGAGCTCGAGCCGGAATCGGCGGCCGTCGACGAGGCGATCGACCACGTGCTTGCCCGCGCCAAGGCGGCCGGCAAGGCGGTCTGGGCCTATGCGGGCTCGCCGGAGCGCGCGGCGGCCTTCGCGCGCAAGGGCATCGTCGTCTCCGCCATCGGCAGCGACACGGTCTTCCTGCGCCAGGGCGCGCAGGCGGCGCTCGCGGCTGTCGGGCGCTGATCAGGCCGGGTAGGGCAGGCCGAAGGCGCGCGCGAGGAACAGGCCGCCCTGGCGCAGGCCCTCGCCGTCGATGCCGTGGCCGATGCCGGGCGACAGATGCCACTCGGCCGGTACCTCGAGGTTCGACAGGGCCTGCGACGAAAAGAACAGCGCCTCGACCGGGATGACCTCGTCGGCATCGCCGTGCACCAGCAGCACCGGCGGCCGGGCGCGGATCTCCTCGCGCATTTCCTCGGGTGCCGCGCCGCTCGGCCCCACCAGCATGCCGGAATAGCCGACGATCGCGGCCGGCGCTCTGCGCCGCCTGAGGCCCACGTGCAATGCCATCATGGTGCCCTGGCTGAAGCCGACGAGGGCGAGCTGGTCCTCGCTCAGCCTGTGCCGCGCCAGCTCGGCATCGAGGAAGGCGTCGAGGCCGGGCCCGGCATGATTGACGCCGCGCCAGCGCTCGTCCGGGTCGCGGAAGGTGAGGGGAAACCACTGCCGCCCCATGGGCGACATGCCGCAGGGCTCCGGCGCGTGCGGGGAGACGAAGGCCGCGTCCGGCAGCCAGCGCTGCCACTGGCGGCCGATGTCGATGAGGTCGTTGCCGTCCGCGCCGTAGCCGTGCAGGAAGACGACGAGCTGGCGCGCGGTGCCCGATCGCGCGGCAAGGCGCGGCCCATCTATCGTTCGCTGGTCCATGTCGTCGTCCCGTGCGGCTCGTGGTGGCATTTCCCGCTGATTAGCGAATCGTGCCGGCACGGTCGAGCGATTCGCGTCGGCTCACGTAGCGTCGGCGCCGAGCACCGGCGCACCCTCGCGGCCCTGGCGCGCGATGCGGTAATAGGCCCACAGCACCCGTGCGGCGACACCGCGGAAGGGTTGCCAGCGTTCCTCGGCGATGGCGCGCAGCGCCTTCTCGCGCGGGCGCTCGTCGAGCGCGAGCGCAAGGCGCGCGGCCTCCTGCAAGGCGAGGTCGCCGGCCGGGAAGATGTCGGGATGACCGAGGCAGAAGAGGAGGTAGATCTCCGCGGTCCACGGGCCGATGCCCTTCACCGCCGTGAGCGTGGCGATGGCCTCGTCCGGCGCCATCGCGCCGAGCGCCTCGATCGGCAGATGTCCTTCGGCGATGGCGAGGGCGACGGCGCGCAGGCCGCGCATCTTTGGGAGCGAGAGCCCGCAGGCGCGCAGGTCCGCATCGCTTGCAGCGAGGAAGGCGAGGGGCTCGAGCGGGTCGAAGTGCGCCGTCACCCGCGCCCAGATGGCATTGGCGCTGGCGACGGACACCTGCTGGGCGACGATGATGCCGGCGAGCCCGGCAAAGCCCGGATCACGCAGGCGCAGCGGCGGCCGCGCGCCGGCCTCGACCAACTCGCCGATCAGCGGGTCGGCGGCGATGAGGCCGGTGAGGGCATGGTCGAGCGCCGTCTCGCCGTCGATGATGCGCGGCATCGGATAACCTCGGCATGATTCGAATCGTGGTCGTTTCATCATGACGCATGCGGCAGTGGGGGCGAAGACGACACCCGTTTTGCGCTTTGCGCCGAGCCCGAACGGCTTCCTCCACCTCGGGCACGCCTATTCGGCGCTGCTCAACGCGGCGCTCGCCCGCCGGCTGGGCGGGCGCCTGCTGCTGCGCATCGAGGACATCGACCCGACGCGCTGCCGCCCGGAGTTCGAGCAGGCCATCTACGAGGACCTCGCCTGGCTCGGCCTTGCATGGGAGGAGCCGGTGCGCCGCCAGTCGGATCACATGGACGACTACGGGGCCGCGCTGGCGAAGCTGCGCGAGATGGGCCTCGTCTATCCGTGTTTCGCCAGCCGCCAGGAGATCCGGACGGCCATTGCCGAACGAGAGCGCACCGAGAGCCGGCCGTGGCCGCGCGACCCCGATGGTGCGCCGCTCTATCCCGGCCTCGCCCGGCGGCTGCAGGCCGGTGAGGTCGCCCGCCGTCTCGCCGCCGGCGAACCGCACGCCCTGCGGCTCGACATGGCGGGTGCCCTGGGCCGCCCTGCAGCATCCGGTCGCGAACTGACCTTCGTCGCCTTCGATCCCGACGGTGGCGAGCGGGTCGTCTCCGCCGATCCCGCGCGCTGGGGCGACGTGGTGCTCGCGCGCAAGGAGGTGCCGACAAGCTATCACCTGTCGGTGGTCGTCGACGACGCGCTGCAGGGCGTGACGCATGTCGTGCGCGGACGCGACCTCGAGGCGGCGACCGATGTGCACCGCCTCCTGCAGGCGCTGCTCGGCCTGCCGGCGCCACGCTATCACCATCACGACCTCGTTGCCGACGAGGCCGGCCTCAAGCTCGCCAAGAGCCGCGGCTCGCCGGCCCTGCGCGATCTCAGGGCGGCAGGGATCGGCGCGGACGAGATCAGGCAGCGCCTCGGCTTCCGTCTCTAAGTTCTAAAACGATCTCTAGCCGGCCCCGAGTACGGTGAGCCACAGGATGGTGCTCGCCAGCGCGAAGCCCGTCGACATGGCGATGGAGCCGGAGGCGATGGCAATGCCGCAGCGATAGCGCTCGGCGAGGAGATAGGCGTTGATGCCGGAGGGCGAGGCGGCGAACAGCACGGCGACGCCCGCCCAGGTTGGCGGAATCTGGAAGACGTGCAGCGCCAGCACATAAACGATGAAAGGGTGCACCAGGAGCTTGAGCACCGTGATCGTGCTCGCGAGGCCGATGCCTTCGCCGAAGCCGTAGCGCCGCAGCGCGACGCCCATGGCGATGAGCGCGCAGGGCACGGCCGCCTCGGCGATGGGGTTGATGAGGGCCCAGGCGACGTCGGGCAGCCCGCCCGGCAGAAGCCTCGCCAGCGAGCCGAGGATGACCGCGATGACGATGGGATGGGTGATCAGCCGCCGCGCGATGGTCAGCGGCGAGGTGCCGCGCCCTTCGACGAGGATGGTGGCGATCGTCATCATGATGGGCAGGTGGATGGCGATCAGCAGGAAGAGCGGAACGGCGCCCTCGTCGCCATAGGCCTCGAGGATGAGCGGGATGCCGACGAGCACGGTGTTCGACTGCGCCGCCGAGAAGCCGGCGACGGCCCCCTCCGTCTCCGTGACGCCGAACAGGCGGCGCGCGATGACGGTGGCGAGCACCCACACGACGGCGACGCCGCCGAAATAGGCGAGCCAGTAGCCCCAGGGCTGCACCTCCGGCAGGGTGGCCTTCGCCAGGGTGCGGAAGATCAGGCAGGGAATGGCGAGGGCATAGACGAAATCCGACAGGCCTTCGCCGGTGCGGTCGTTGAGCAGGCCGATGAAGCGGGCGAGGAAGCCGACGGCGATGAGCCCGAAGATCGGCAAGACGAGCAGGAAGACGGAGAGCATGGCCTGACCGGTCGGAGAAGCTGCGCGACCTTGGAGCGGGGGCGCCGGACGGGCTAGGCGCGCAGGCGCAGGGCTGCCATGCGGGCGCCGGAGCGGCTCAGCCGCCCTCGGCCATCTGCACGCCCGTCTCGGCCCGGCCGCGCAGCTCGCGGATCTGGTCGCGCTGGCGGCGGAACTCGGCGAGCGCCGTGCCCTCCAGCTCGCGGCCGCGCGGCACCTTGATCTTCATCGGATTGACGAAGTGGCCGTTGACCAGCACCTCGTAGTGCAGGTGCGCGCCGGTCGACAGGCCCGTGTTGCCGACATAGCCGATGACCTGGCCCTGGCGCACCCGGCTGCCTTCCTGGATGCCGCGGGCGAAGCCCGACTGGTGCGAATAGGTGGTGACGTAGCCGTTGGCGTGCTGGATCTCGATGCGCCGGCCATAGCCGGAGCTCCAGCCGGCCTTGATCACGACGCCGTCGCCGGCGGCGAGGATGGGCGTGCCGGAGCGGTTCGCCCAGTCGACGCCCGTGTGCATCTTGGAATAGCCGAGGATCGGATGGCGCCGGGAACCGAAGCCCGAGCGCATGATGCCGTCGGTGATCGGCTTGCGCAGCAGGAACTTCTTCAGCGAGCGTCCGTCCTGGTCGAAATAGTCGATCGCGTTGTCCTGCGGCGACTGGTAGCGGTAGACCGCCCGCCGCTCGCCGCCGACCGTGAGTGCGGCAAACAGGACATCCCCGCCGGCCGTGCCGTCGTCGTCGGCCATGAACAGCTCGATCGAGTCGCTCGATCCGACGCGGCGCTGGAAATCGACGTCATAGGCGAAGATGCGGATGAGGTCCTGCACCACGGAGCGCGCGATGCCGTTCTTCTGTGCCGTCTCGTAGAGGCTCTCGTAGAGACGGGCGCCGCGCGCACCGCGCCCGCCGGTATCGTCCTCGCCTTCCTCGTCGGTCTCCTCGCCCGTCTCGGCCGAGGCGGTGGCGAACTCCTCCTGCGGCAGCGACACCGGGACGAAGCGGCCCCTGTCGTCGAGGGCGGCGATCGCGGCGATCGACTGGGAATCGAGGACCATGACACGCACGATGCGGCGCGGGCCGCTGCCGTCGGCATTCGGCGCAAGGAGCAGGCGCACGTTCTGGCCTTCGCGCAGGGCCTTGACCACTTCGCTCCCGAGCGCGGCGAGAATGGCCGCCACCTGCTCC